>NZ_BMZB01000002.1:0-329463 GCF_014652575.1 Asticcacaulis endophyticus
TCCAAAAGCAAACGCAGATTTCCTTGTATATCAAGGATCACACGGCCCTTCGGGTCGGGATTTGGCGTGAGCGTTATCGAGTGCACCATTTCGCGCAGTATCTGTGCTTGTGCCGGTGAATGCTCCAAGCCCTTCGTCAGTTCATCACGCAGGTTATTAAGGCCAGCCTCATAGCGGGCTATTGTGCCAGGGTGAATCGCGACGACATCTACCGGCGCGGGTTCGCGGGCCAGTTCCTCACGCGCTGCTTGTAGTTCGGCCTCTGTGGCATTCATCTGTTCGCCCAGACGCTCCTCGTTGCCGACATTTTTAATCAGCAATTGTAGTATGCGTTCAGCTTGAGCGTTTAAGGTCGTCACCCGTTTTTCGAGCTGATCACGTCGCTTATGGGCCGCGCGGGCAAACTCGACGCGGGCGGCGTTATATTCGCGGACATACTCAGCCAGCATTTCAGGATCGCGCAGGCCTTCCTTCAGCGCGTCGATCACTAAAGGCTCTATCTCATCGAGATAATAGGTTTTAGGGTTTGGACAGGTCACCCCGTCACGGTGACGGCTGCACATGATCCGGGTGCGAGATTTTCGATCTGCGCCGAACGCGCTCATGCCGCCGCCACAGGCTCCACATTTCAGCAAACCGGACAGCAGGCGCTTAGGCCGCTTTGAGGTTCCGGCTTCAGCGGGCGTCTTGGTGCGGCCTGCGCACAGGGCCTGTGCGTCATCCCATGTCTTTTGATCGAGAATGCGCAGGTGCGGCGCTTCACCATAGTGCCATTCGGAGCGCGGGTTGACGCGGCTGATCCGACTGCCGGTGTCAGGGTCTTTGATGAAATGGGTCCGGTTCCAAACGATTTTACCGATATATAGCGGGTTTCGCAGTATGCCGGTGCCGCGCTTTTCCCAGCCATATATGGCAGATGGGAGCCAAACCTTACCACGCGGGCCGTTGATCTTCTCATTATTCAGGCGCGTGCAGATGTCACGCGGCGATTTTCCAGCGATGTATTCGGAGAAAATGCGGCGGATGATATCGGCCTGATCCTCGTCAATCTCTGCATGGCCCTTCTTTTCACCCGTCAGTCGGTAGCCATAGGCGGCACCGGCGGCGATCAGGCCCTGATCAACCTTACCCTTCATGCCACGCTTGGTCTTATGGACGTTGTCTTCACGGAACATCTGACCGATGATTCCGCGCAGGCCGACTGTCAGGGAATTAGCCTCGCCTTCGTGAAGCGCGATTATTTTGATCCCTGCAAAGGTCAGTCTTTTATGAATACCCGCCAAATCTTCCATGTCGCGGGATAGCCGGTCGAGCGATTCCACCAAAACGACGCTGAATAATTGGTGTTTGGCGTCGGCCATCAGGTCTTGAAGGCCGTCTCGGTTGATCATGGATGCGCCGGATTGGGCCGCATCTGCATAGGTTCTAAGGATTGTTAGGCCATTGCGGTCGGCATAGGCGCGCGCCATAGCCTCTTGATCGGCAATTGACCGTTCATTTTGTAGGTCTGTTGAATAGCGTGAGTAAATGACGGCGCGCATTAGGTCTCTGAATCAGTCGTGGACGCGACATGATCAGCCCATGCGTGTGCTCTAGCAAGCTCTCTTATCATTTTTTTGAGCGATGCGCGCAAATCATCATGTGCGCGGGCGTCGGCCAACGACAGCACGGCAGGGCCGTGGTGGGGTTTTCCCATGTTGTCGTTGACCGGGTTGTTCATCAGATGTCGATGTCTTCCGGCCGGAAGTGGCGGGCCTTGGCACCTACGGGGATGGGTAGGCCGGTATAGCTGCCGGTGTATCCGCGCTCATAGACAAAGAAGGCGTATTCCTGTGGTTTCGAGCATTTGGCGTTGTACTCACCAAGCTGCATGGGGGCGCGTTCGGCCAAGGGCAGGAGGAAACGCAAGTTCCCCGCCGGGTTATGGTGGTGCAGTTTCTGGCGCTCCTGACCGAACAGGAAGCCGCTACGGGCTAGAATGATCACACAGTCGCACGATGTTTGAGCGTGCCTGACGATCCTTTCAGCCATGCCTCGGAGGGGCTTATCAAAGGGCGGGTTGGTGAAACAGACGTTATACATTTCCGGGTGCTTTGGCCCCCATGTCAGGGCATCTCCCAGGTCAAAGCCCTTGCCCCAATCTTCGATATCGAAGGCATGGACGCGGGGGAACAGTTCTCGCAAGGGGGCGACCATGTGACCAAGGCCTGCGCACGGTTCATAGATGTCCACATCTGCCGGAATATGAGGCCATGAAAAGGGGAACAAGATCGGGCCTAAGACTTCCCAGACCGCGCGCACTGTCCACGGGTGCGACGGGAAAAGCTGCAAATGGTTGGCGCGGTCGAAGAATTCCACGCTTTTGAACATGTCGGACTGATATCCGCCGATGGGCGCGGGGCGGTGCTGTTCAGACACCGCCTTGCCTTTGGAGGTCGGGCGCATCAATCAGCCTGCTGGATTGGTGTGAGAAGGGGGGAACTGCCGGAGGTGCGGCCAAGGTTTGCACGCCAGTTGAAAAAGCCGAGTGCGCCCACAAGCGGGATGAATTTCACTGGGCTGACATTGGCCAGCCGGTAGCCATAACGGCCTTGGAACCACGGGCTATCGTCTTCGGTGACGATTTCGGTGATGGTGGCGACCGCGACAATTCCGCCGAACCTGGCATCGGTCAGGATTTTGTTTTGACGGCGGAGATGCTCACGCGGAGAGCCGAGCGGGGCGGCTTTGTCGATGAACTCAAACGCGTCGGACATGTCTTCGCGCTTCATGCCCAGAGAGGCATGGATGCAGATGTCGAGCGGCAATTCTGTGCGGGCTTTCCAGTTGCGGTTTTCAATATCCTTGCCCAGATGCATGATCGCGTAGGCATGTGGCTGACGTATCGACAGGGCGAAATGGGGGAGGTCGTTCATGTTAAAATTTCCACGACAGAGAGAATGACGGTGATCAGGAAGGCGATGGCCACGGCGGCGGCTGCGAACGGCACGATGGGGTGATCGTCGCAAACCAAACGGGTCGGGGGCCATGTCGGCTTTTCCGGCGGGACGGCGGGTTGAACGATGCCGGATTGCTGGGCGGTGAACCGGGCATGGCAGGCGCGGCACATGTTCCAGTCGTCCTGACCGAAGAAGGCGGCTTCGTCGCCGCACAGGGTGCATTCTTTGGCAGGGCAATAGGGGGCGGTCATGATACCCCCCATGTCAGGGCGCAGAGGGCACCGAAGACGATAGACAGGCCGAGAGCGGTGAAATGCGCGATCTGGCCCCAGTCGGCCTCAACGTGTCGGCCTTCCGAGGCCGCGCTATCGATAAGAGGTATCAACGCCTGAGAGATGCAAAGCAGGGCCACGGCTAGAAATCCAAACATAGATGACCAGTTCATGCGGCACCTTTGCGGGCGGCGCGGATGGGCTGGCCTTTGCAGGTCAGGGAGGTGAAGGGTTTGAGCGATTGGCGGTGGCATTTGGTGCAGACAAAGCGGCCTGTTTTCATGTCGGGCTGTGAGGTGTGGGCGTTCATGATGCCTTCCTTTCGTGGTGGTGGCCGACCGCGATCAGGTCGCGGAAGGTGATGTCGCCCCAGATCAGGGCCATGTAGACGGGGACGGTTTTGCCTTCGGGCCGTGCGCGGACTTCGATGCCTTCGCCGTCGCCAATTTGGACGGTGCGAAATTCGAGCGCATGGCGGGGGCGGTTCAGCCGGTTGGTGATCAGTTCCATAACGTCCGCCGGTGTCCGGTCGGCCCGCCAGTCGTAGGCTTCGCCGCCGGGGGCCGCGTCCGTGAAGTGGACGGACACCCCTGCGCCGTCAGAAAGGGATTTCGTCATCGAGATCGACCTCCGTTTTCAGAGGGACGGGGACGGGCTTTGATTTTTCGATGATGCGGCGAGCGCGGTAGCAGGTCAGCGGGCCGTAGACATAGAAAGGCTGATCCGGGTTGGTATCGGCCAGACGCTGGGCCTCGGTTTTGGCGCTGTTTATGCTGCCGTGCTGATAGTTCGGCTGGCGACCATTGGGGTTCCAGACCAGCCAGCCGGGATGGGCGGGGGTGGGGTGGTTGGCGGCGACCGTGGCTTTTTCATCGGTTAACGGATTGAGGCCCGCGTCATATCGGGCTTTCATGTAGCCGTCAGCGTGGGCGGCATCCATCAGGCGGTCTAAGTTGAGCGCAATGTCCCGCTCAGACAGGTACCCTTCAGGTGCGTTTCCCAACTCGGAGAGTTTGCCGGGAATTGTCGATCTTAGGAGGTGCCAGTTTTTGGGCGACAATGAGATTTTCACGGGGTGCCTTTGCGGAATAGTGAAGTTGTGAAGGCCCAATTCAGCGAGGCGGGCGGAATCGAAGGCGTAGTTTTCGAGGCTAATGGCGTAGTCGCTTGGGGGCATGATCAGACCTCCCCGATGGTGGACATGTAGAGGTCGAACAGGGCCTCTTCCTCTTCGCGCTTGACCTTGTCTTTGCGGCGCGCGCGGATGACCATCATGATGATTTTGACGTCGAAACCTTCGCCTTTGGCTTCGTTTCGCACCTCTTTGGCATCGCCCTGCAGCATGGCGATGTCCTCGAAAAGCCGTTCGAGACGCTCGATCATGGTACGCAGACGGCCCTGAGCGGCGGCGTTGATCACATCATTCGGGGTGCCGTCATTGCCCGCGTTAAGGATTTCCTCGGTGGACATGCGGCCTGTGGCGATGCGGCTGGCGTTTTTCATCGCGCAGTCATGGCACCGCGGCACTTCGCCCAGGCGGGCCGTGGTTTGCCAATGCCAGCCATCGGGCAGGGCGTCAGGCGGGCCATCACCGTGCGCATCACAGCCGGAGCAGGTGAAGCGTTTAACCGGGCCAGTATAGACGGGCTTTGGCTTTGGTGCCGGTACCGGTTCGGCGTCTGGTGCCGGTGTGGCGGTGGCTGGCGAGGGCTCGATGTTTGCATCCGGCGGGCCGACCAAGATGTCGCGTTTGCCGACATGATCGCATGGGCCCACGATGCCGTTTTTCTCCATCTCTTCCATTATGGCGGCGGCGGAGTTGTAGCCGATCTGCAGCCTGCGCTGAATGTAGGAGGTTGATGCCTTGCGGTCGAAGGTCACATGATAGACGGCTTTTTTATAGTGATCTGGATCAATGCCCATGATCAGCTTCCTTTCTTAAGAAGGGGGGTGGTGCGAAAAACCCAGCAATGTTCTGACTTGTCTGTGAGTGCAGAATTCACGGTGCCGACTTCGACAAACGGGCGGGACTTGCAGGCCTTGAGGTGCTTTTTCACATCGTCGATGGTGAAGGTCATTTGCAGGTTGGCGCGCTTCACGGCTTGCTCAACCTCAAGCGGTTTGAGGGCGATGCGGTCAGGCTGGCGATGATGGTTTAAGCCTGCGAGTGAGCCGTCAGCGTTGAGCTTTTTGGCCGTCTCCTGCAGGAAATCGAACCATTCCCAGAACTTTTTGACATAGGGGTGATCATCACCGATGCGGTCGGCGCGGGCGCGGGCCATGTCGGTGATGTGCTCATGGCCGACCAGCATCATATTGTCTGGGATATCGATCAGTGCGCACAGAGCGTCGAGGCCTGCATGAAGCTGGGCATGACATTTGCGCACCCGGTCGTGGCCCACACCTGCCTTGATCAACAGGCTTTCATATTTGGGAATGGCTTCGTTAAAGGCCTTCATGTAGGCGGCTTCGCGCCTGATGATATGAATCATTGTGCCGGACAACTTGTCGCGGGGCCATTTGGCGATTTGTTCGGCGGCAGCTTTGGTGCGTGATGACCAGTTATCCTTTGTCCACTTGGTGGACATGATGCGGCTTAGGATCGGTTCACCCGATTGAACTTCGGCGTTTTGCTCGATCAGCAAAGCGCCGCGAAAGATCGGCTCATTGGTGTCGTTGCTCTGAGATTTCCGGCCTGTCGCGCGCCCGATGGTGCCGTCGAACAAGCTTTTGATTTCAGACCAGTCATATTTTTTTATGTGGGGGCCTTCCTCTTCGCGGTCGGATTCCACGAAAATTACGGGCAGGTTTGCTACCTGCGAGAGGGTGCGCAGATATCCAACCATCGTTGATTTAGATGGGTCGATACCTTCGTAGTTTTCCTGCACCCGTCCGGCCATCCGCCAGAGGAATTTCACGATTGTGGACTTGCCGGTGTTAGCGGGGCCCCACATTTCAAAATAGCCCATCGCCTGTTGCTCAGAGCGGATTTGCTCGGCAAAAAATGACATGACCCAGAACGATAGAGCCGCCAGTCCATTACCGGCCCATGCGGCAAACATGGGTTCTAACCACGACGTGTCGAAGTTTTCGGCGTCATAGACATGTTTTAGGATGCGGGTGCGTGACCTGAGTTTGACCTGCGTAGAGCCAAGGTCGAAATAGTCTTCGGAATTGACCCGAAGCACCTTGCCTTTATGGACGGCGATATCACCAAGGATGTAGGCACCATGCTCTTTTGAGTAGCCGGTAAAGTCGATAGTTTCGACCTCTTTGATATCCTTGGTGTGGTGCGAGATTATCCGGTCAAGCTGGCGGGTCGAGCCTTCCCACAGTGCGCCCGGTGCGGCCCCCATGAGGGTTTTTTTAAATTCAGAACCTGACACGATAGCGGCAGGGAGGAACGCGCCCTTATAGGTTTTGTCACGGCCCGGCAGATCGATCGATAAAAAGTAATGGCTTTCAAGTGTCGCCGTGTCGGTTTGCTTATAGAGAACGCGGAAGGCACAGTTCGATATACAGTGCAGTTCTAGGCAGGCCTCGGCAGCATAGGACTTTGAGACATCGTCTTTTTTGCTGATCTCTTCGACCTTGGCGGGGTCAATACCGCCCCACCAGGTGCGGCTGTCGTAGGTGAAAAAGAAGGATGCCGGCCGTTTTTTTTCGTCCTCTTGTTTCTTCCATAACAGGAGGGCTTTTTCCGATGCGCTTTTTGCCAGAAGTATCTTACCGTTCCATAGGTAATCCTTGATGTGGCGTTCGCCCAGAAGGTCGCGGCCCAGCAAATCATTCCAGTCATGATCGCATTTTTCACCTTCGGCCACGGGCTGGGCGGCTGTCGCTTCCCAGCCTTTTTTACGGGCCATCTCCACATATTTGATTGTGAATTCAGTGCCTGCCTTGCCGGTGTCAAAGGCGAAGATCAATTCCGGCGGCCTGACATCGAGGTCGGCGCAGGTCTTGCGAAGCTGGTCTAAAAATAATGCCGGGTAATTGTTGGTGCTCATGGCCGAAACGGCAAACTCACCAACCTGCCGCCAGCTTAGAGCGTCAAATATGCCCTCTGTGATCCATATCCGATTTGACCTTGCTAACTGTTCATAGCCTTGATCCGGGCATAGCCAGACGTGGCCGGAATAGCTGGTGCCCTTTTTGAAGTATGCCTTCCGGTCAAAGCGGGACGGTTGGTCGAGCAGCCGTTCCCAATAGGCCCCATTGGGCAACGGGAAGCGGATCGTGGCCGAGGTGATATCCTTATTGTAGTCCTTATAGAGTTCCTGCGTGTAGCAGCCCCGTAGCCCCATGAGATTGAGGCGGCGGGAATGGACAAGGTAGGCATCGGCAGCGGCGTTAGGGCTTTCGGGTGTCGGTTTATACCGGTTCGACCAGTGGTCGAAAATTTCAGGGTAAAGTTCCTTGACGGAATATTCGCGACCGCACTTGTTCGAGCGTCCACATTTGACCTTCCACGGATTTTCCTTGTGGGTGTAAAACTCACGCTTTTCGCAGGCCGGGCACCGGCCTTCTTGCAACCACTGGCCCTTATCCTTAAACCCGTAATCGGCAATAAGGCGGGGCAGTAACTCATCATAGATGTCCTGTCTCATCGACATAGGGCAGGGGTACTTTCAGGCAAAGAAATAGCGTTCGCGGCCAGAGGCTCCGGCGCGTCACGTCGTAATTGTGGGGAAGGTGCTGGTTTAGCCGGTCGAGTCTGGGCGGGTGCGCGTCTTAAGCCGGAGCATCGGCGCGGGTTCCTTTACGGTGCCCAAAGCTGAGGGCGAGATGGTTTCAATAAATTCAAGGTGTGCTTTCCAGCTATGGCCACATTCCAGATTTTCACACCGGTAATAGAGCCGTCGCAAGGTGACGCTGATCTCTTCGGAACTCCGGCAAAGACCACGCTCTCCACAAACTGCGCATGAAAAGACAGGCGCTTGATTGCACTTTCGTTTCGGCTTGCGGACGGGCTCACAAACCAATCCCGCCGCCGCATGTTCATTGTTCATACGATTATGACCCAGCCCAATGGTTACTAATTGAGGGTGTCCCACCACCATCATATTATTGCCCCTCTCGTTGGGGGATATCCTGTTCCTGACCCACATCGACGCCGATCCAGACGGTCGGCGGCGCAGGGTGCTGATAGGCGTTCAAGGCGACCGTATCTGCGTGGGCTATAGTCTCGAAATTGAGCACAAGCTTAGAGTCCGGTTTATTATATGTGCGGCGCAGGTCGGCCTCGATAGTATCGAGGGTGTCCGGCGTGGTGCGGTGGCGGTCGGCTTCGGCGCGTTGCAGGGCGTTGAGCCTTGCAATGGTTTCCTTGGCCTCAACCAACTGGCGCTCAATGGATTCGACCTGATCGCAGGCGGTGCCGTGAAGTGCGCGCGTCTTGGCGTGTTCTCTGCGCTCCGTTTCGATCTCATGATCCAGTCCGCTGAGATAACTACGCAAGGCAACTAGATCGGTCTTTGTCCCTTGCACCCGGATTGCGCTACGACCGGGGATAGGAATGTCGAGGTAATAATCCCGCGATGACATCAGGCGTGACCCCCTTGCTGAGTGTTGCCGCCGTTGAGCCAATCACCTATCTTTTCGGCCAGGTCTTTCGACGCCGTGCGCTTGCCTGTAGCGACCATTTGGACATACTGACCAGAGACGCCAAGGCGTTCACCAGCCTGTTGGTAGGTGATGCCCTGCTCGAATATGAAGATCTCTAATTTGGAACGGATGCGATTCTGTTTCATAGTGGTTGTTGATTGGGTGATTTGTTGATACAGTCAACCCAATATGTTTAATGGTGGGTTAATTTCTAAACGTAGCAATGTTTATTTCCTCCACGATGATGGCGGGATGCTTAAACCTGCGCCCAAAGATTCGACATTCGCCGCCGCTATGAAGTCCTTAAGGATGCGGTCAGGAAAAACCCTTTCCGAAATCGCCCCCGATGTCGGCGTCTCGGCGCAGGCTATGTCGCGTTGGGAAAACGCCACGGCCTCGTTTCCGAGTGAGCGCGTCATTCCATTTCTTAAAGCTATCGGTGCAACTGAGGCCGATGTTGAAAAGGAAATCGCGCACCTCACTGACCCGTCATCGATCCTTGCCCCTGCTAGGGAAGGGAAGTGGTGGCATGAGTTTCCGGACGATCTGGAGAAACATGTCGTCGGTGATGAGGTGATGTCGCCATGGGTAGAGCCGGGCGAGTCAGTCTGGGTGCATCGTGATCGGCACCCCCGCCGTATGGAGGGGTGCCTCATCGAATTCAAAGATGGCACGACAAAAATCAGGCTCTATGAGCGCGGCAAGGATGGTTTTTATTTCTTCAAGCGGCTCGATACCGACATGTCCGAGCAAGTCCTGCACTCTGATGTTGCCGGTATTCATCGCATCGCGTTTCGTGGGCATTGATAAATCACCCATTTGTGGTTGACAATATCAACAATATGGTTGATCTAATCAACCTATAGCAAATCACGCTATAGGAGATTGAAGAATGACCACACCTAAAACAAAGGCTCCGGCACGGGTTGATCTGGCTGTCGGGGCGAACGTCCGCCGTCTGCGAAAGGCGCGCGGCTGGTCGCAGGAAAAGCTGGCGGATGCCATCGAGCTGACCTTTCAGCAGGTTCAAAAATATGAGCGGGGCTCTAATCGCATCAGCGCGTCAAAGCTGTTTGATATCGCCCTCGCTCTGGAATGTTCACTTGAAGACCTGTTCCCGCCGCGTGATTGGCAGGTACGCCTTACAGAAGGTGGCACATGGGTCGAAGAGGCGAATACGCTGTCGGCCAATCACCCCCATCTGTTTGAGGCCCTATGCAGACTTAAGCCGGGGCAGGTGGAAATTCTGCTGGCGACCGCCCGCAATTTCGTGACGCCGCTGCAGGTCGCGGTCTAATGTGCGGTTGCATCGAGCATATTAATACCGAATTGGCACCGGATCACTGCCTTAACACCAGCATGTCTTTTAAGACCAAGGACGAACGCCCGATCATCAACCTGATCCGGCGTGATCGTTGGGTGACAGAATCCCGCCGGGGTAAGCGGTCATATTTCGTCTGTAATTTTTGTCCGTTCTGCGGGGAGAAATATCCAGAGACTGCGCAAGCGGTCGAGGTGGCGGCATGAGCAAGGAGGATGCGGCCTATTGGGTATTTATAAGCGCGGCGCTCGTCATTATCTGCATCACTGGCTGGTTGGTGCATAAATACTTCCCGGCAGACGACAATGATGACGACGACGAAAACCGTCTGCTTTGACCGCCCGCCCGTGCAAATCTGCACGGGTTATCCCCTTACCGCGTAACGGTGCTATTTTAGGGGTTTGCATTAATTTAACCACGATCAACCTATTAGGGAATTAGGCAAAGGGTAATCCCGTGATTGGGGAACTCGGTGAAAAGCGGCGTGATGGAGACAGGTGCCAATATGAACGAAGTCAACAAAAACGAAATCAGGGAAGCGGCTATTTCCATGCAAAGGGTTTTGCGTCACATGGGCGTCAGCCTCGATGATCTGGCCAATGGCGCGCCGGAACCGATCAGTTCCCATTTGGTCACGCTGGCGGCAGCGTGTGAAGTCCTGAGCGATAAGGCCGTTTTTATCGGGCAGACGGTAGGGGATTAGGCCATATCAGCAAAGGCCCAGATGATCACGGAAATTACGGTGGCAGACGCCCTCGCGCCTTTGACATAGTAACATATTAACGCAAAGGCCTTGCGCCCTGGCATGAAAAATGCAACTCCCGCCTGTGTAACTGCAGGCGGGTTTTATGATCGACTTGATAATTAAATGTTTGATTTTATTGGCGTGGGTAGCGTTCGGGATTTGGATTTACAGATTACCGCCAGTTAAACCAAAAGACGATGATGACGATGACCGTTTCTTTTGAGGGCGCACCTAAGTTTTGATTGGCTTTACGAAAACATCGATCTGGTGAAATGGCGCGGATTGCGACCCCATAAACTCGAAAACGAGGGTGTGCCTGATCCGCGTCACGATTAAACCCTGCGGTTCGCTATTGCCGGTGGCGACGATAAATATCTCATCGCCGGTCTTCGGCACATGGGACAGCGTTAGGCCTTCGAGGTTGCCGACGAAGGTTTCATCGCTATCCCAGATCAGAGAAATTTTAGCCGGCTCATCGCTCAAAAGGGGATATCCTCATCATCAAAGGCGAACCTTTCATTGGGGGTGTCTTCAAGATCGAGGTCGGCTTGCATGATCCGGAAGGCGTCAGGATCGCCATTCCCCAATAGAATCATGACGCGGGCAAGGTCGAGACCGGCGGGGCCACCGTTCTGGGCGCTTTCAACAAAGCGTTTAATCATCGTTGTTTGTCTTGGTGATAGGCTCATGGTTTCATCCTCTCATGAAATTGGTAATTGGCAATCAGGCTTAGGGCATACCGGCCACGAAACCCTCTTCGAGTTTGTCGTGCATGACGCATATCCTGACCGGGCCGTCACACTTACGGTCGAAGCACCGGAGATCACGCTGCACCTGGTCGATATAGAACCCGCCTAATCGGCCAAGCTTGACCAGATCGCCCGCCCATTCGTAACGGTGCTTGCCGCACATGCGGCATGAGACTTCAAATTCTGTGTCCGGATCGAGGTCGCGGAGCATGGTTTCTGTGCGCCAAGACATCAGTTAAAATCCTCCCTTCTGGGAATACGCGTGTAGGAAATTTTAGCCCCGGCATGATCGCCGGGCGGCGGCACCCATAGGCCGGGTGTGACTACGGTCGCGCCATATTTACGGGTCAGGTGATCGAGCGCATCCGACAGGCCCTCTAACTCACGGCGCTTGGCGTCATCGTCTTCGATCATATCCAGTTGCCGGACATCGATCGGTTTCAATTCGCTCAGGTTCACATCGACGCGGAAGACCGAAAGTCGCGGATCGACCTCTTGTCGCGCAACGCGCCACAGGTCTTCGACGCGTTCAAGAATGCCGACATAATCCGCATAACCCGCCATGTTGATCGACTTCGACCAGCCGCAGTCGCCATATGAGGATATGCAGTACATGCCCAAGGTCAGGCGGTTGGCGCGCCAGTTATCCCGGCGCATCCGCCGAATGGCCTTGATCAGCAACATGCGCGAAATCGGTCTGGCCTGTTCAAGGGTGCGATGGCTGGGTGGCAATATCCGGCTATGGCCGTACATGCCGCGCTTGGTCGGTTCGGCCTGAATGTCGTAGCCGTGCAGGGCATGCCACATTCTAATGCCACTGACCCCGCCCCATATGCCCCGTAGCTGATTGGGCGTCAGGTTCATCAGGGCTTCCATATCCCAGATGCGGGCAGCAAATAGCCGCTTTTTGATACCGGCGGCGATGCCCGGCACATCATCCAGCCGCTTATTGATCAGGATGTTGAACGTATCTTCAGGCGCCCACACCAGATTGCCGGTCGGCTTTGAGTCCTTGCAGGCCATCTTGGCCAGCAAACGGTTTGCACCATAGCCGATTGAGCATTCAATCCACGGCCCGACCACCTTATAGAGCCTGCGTTTGATTTCCTTGCCCACGGCCAAGGGGTTAAATTGCTGGGAGGGATCGAGCCTGCAGGTCATTTCATCAATCGATTTTACCGCATCGACCGGCACAACCATGTTGATCTCAGATATCATTTCATTGTGGGCGCGCCGGTAAAGGTCTGGGTCTTGGGGCCATAAGACTATGTCGGGGCATTTCTTATAGACCTCATTAATTGGCATGACGTTTTTAACGCCCATCGCCTTGGCTTCCCGCGAACAGGCTATGACGCACGACGATCCCGTTTTCATAGGGATGACGCCGACCGGCTTGCCTCTTAGATGTGGGTGGCGGAACTGCTCACACGACGCAAAGAAACCGTCGAAATCGAGATAAAGCCGTTCTGGCCGGATAGGTTTGCGCATGAGAAACACCAAAGGGCAGATGACCAATTGCCCGTTGTTCTATCTTTGTTCTCAGTTTTAAAAAGAGTCAAGCCGTGCGCCGGTTACCTCAAAGCGGGGAGGGGTTAAACCTAAAAGTCCCTGATGGCGCGGACAAATTTACACTTTCGACCGGCTTCAAATCCAGCCAATCGCGCCATTCATCTGGCAATAAAGTGATCGGTTCGCGCGTGTGATATGGGGATAAGTCGTCACCAGCGGCGCGGGTGAGCATGGTAAAGCTGATGATCGGTTCGGCCTGATCGGTCGGTTTGGCGATATCCCAGATACCGGCAAAGGCCATCATGTGGTTGTCGGCGCGGTGGATTTCCTGACGCTGTTTCTTTTTCGGATCAGTCGGATGCGGCCCCCACCATTCCCAGAAATAATCAACGGGGATGAGGCAGTGACGTTTCGCAAACGCCCCTCTGAATGACGCGGCGGTCGAGGCCGTTTCGACCTTGGCGTTAAAGGTGGATAGCTTGAAATCGGCCAGAGGTTTATCCCACCAGTTGGGCACAAGGCTCCACCGGCCATCGACAATCTTGGTCATGCCATCCTTGCCGACCGCGATAAACGGGTAATGGTTTGTCGGGCGAATTTCGACCTTATCCAGCAGGGCAGGATTCGGGCCGTCCGCAATGGCCAATATGTCCTGCAGTTCCTGCCAGCTAATAGGGTTCTTTGGGGCAAAGCGTCCGCACATAGTCTTAAATTCGCACAGTGATGTCGGTGCATATGTTGCTGGTGAAGCCCTTCGACAAATGCGGCGGGTTGATGGATTCGAGTTCTGCAACAATTTCGTCGAAGTCTTCGTCAGGCACAACTTCCTCGCCACGGCAAAATGCGTATTCGCCTTTTACCCCGCGCCGGATCATGTCCAGCTTCTTAAGACGTTCAAATGTCCAAGGATGGAGGCCGATGCGAAGCGCCTGAAATACATAGCGCCAATGACCTGGTACCGTCGTGCCGGGTTGTTCCCACTTTTCGATGCCTTGGCGCGATAGGCCTGTCGCCTTCGCCAGATCGGCCTGTGTCCAGCCCATGTATTTGCGAAAGGCTTTGACCTCGTGCAGGTCGAGGGGTGGCGGGTTGGTGAAATTTAATGACATGGTAGGCCCTTTGTGATACCTCTAAGGGAAGGATCGAGGAGCGTTTCCGCCCCCCAATCCCCCCGCTTAGAGTTTTAGTCTCACATTGCTGATCATCAGTTTGGCGACTACAATCAGCTTTGTGAGGCTAAACTTAGCGGAGAGGGTGAAACTAAGTTTCATCTTTGGTCTCCGTAAGTATCAGGCAACAGCGCCTGACCAGAAGACATTATCCCTACTAAGTAAGGATTGCAAGGCTTAATTGCTTTCCTTTTTGGAAGCTAAATCGGCAGCGAGCTTGGCCTGCTTTCGTGCGTTCTTTTTATCTAAAATGCTCTTCATGGATTCACTGAAAATGCGTTGGCTCCCTTTGGATGACTGTATCTGCGAGGCGAGGAATGTTAGAACAGATCGAAGGCTTGCCGCATCCTCAAGACATTCTTCATCGGTCTGAGCATGCAGTCCCTCACTGAAAATTGAATGAAGTATCCCAAGTGGATTGATACCTTCGGTTTTCAGAACAGGCGGCAGTAAATCCATAACGAGTTCGATTTTCTCGGAGGTTTGTTGAGTTTTCTTGACCTCGATTAATGCCTCATCAAATTTCTTTAAGTGATCAGGTTCAATTAAATCGTGTATATCGTCTATCAGCTGATCGATTAACTCTTCAACTATACGTCGATAATACGAGAACGCTGCAATGCCGTATCCTTGGGACTCGCACAACAACCCCTTAGATAAATAATCTCTATGCTCTCCGAGCATATTTTCAATGTTAGCATCAGATGACATTCGCCAAGGAGGATGTTGTCCAACTTTCATGACGAATTCGCTTTTTGGGGATGTGTAAATATAGAACCGGTAAGTCGTATTCTGGCAATGTGTGCATCTATAATCAATTGCTCTGTAACTGTTCGACAGATCAATGTTTCCATGTACAGTAGATGTAAAAGAAAATGTCCTCGTGTTGTTGCATGAGTCTTTCTTGCAGAATAAGGAAAGCTTAGCAGTAGCGTAGTCGGTCATCACGTTTGGTGTATCATCCTTAAATTTTCGATATAAAGGATATTGTTCTAAAAATTTTGCAGCCGCCGACATTTTTCCTCACAAGCTTATAATATGCTTAAATCATAAAGGTTGTGAGGAGACGTGTATAGGAATTATATCGTCTCAAGTTTAAGCCGTGACGACAGACCGCCGCTGCCATCCATCTTGTGTTCGGCCTCTTTGACCAGCCACTTATGCGCGTCGATTTCTGATTTAAATCCGGTCAAGGTTATGGGCCGCTCCGGCGTGATGTCGGGGCGGCCTAATGCTAACGGGATAGAGGTCGTGGCCTTGGATCGGGACACGCGCTTATGTTCGGCCTCGGCGGCTTGGCGGGCGCTGGTCTCGCTGGCATAGGTTTTTTTGAGGCGCTTGGGCTTGCCATCGCCGTTGCCGCCTCCGGCCACCACGGTCTTTTTCGTGCCGGTGGCTATGTCGTGATAGCTGGCTTCCACGCCATTGTAAGTCTCGCGTTCGGCCCGCGAATATTCCGGAGAGCCTTCGGTTTGATTGCGGGCGATGGTCTCGGTCGGGATGGCCTTGCCGCCTGCGGTCTGGCCCTTGCCGATGGGCGCAAAGATCAGCTTTCCCATCTTGATCGTGGCGACCGCGTCGAACCTGCGTCCCAATTCACTGAGGCGGGCGGCATCGGAGCGCGCGCCGGTGCCCAGCGCCGGGATCGGCTTGCCTGTCAGGTCTGAATCGATATGGGGCGTCAGGCCATTGTCGGCAGCTATGGCCCCGATGATGTCGCCCACGGTGGCATTGACGAAAGACCGCTCCCGCCGGATGGCAAAGGCATCGGTAAAATCGGCCGACCGGGCGCGTATGGTAATTGTGTCGGGATTGCCGCGCCAGCTTGCCTCATCGACTTTGAACGTGCCCTTTTTTATCAGGCCTATGGGTAGGTTAGCCCCTTGTTTCCAGCCCATTTCAACAGTCAGAGTACGACCGGCGGGCGGAAGTTCGATCTGCCCGTCCTTATCATCGAGCACGATTTCAAGGTCGTCGGCCTCTTCGCCCCGCTTTTCGGTTAAGGACAGGCTCAAGAGTCGCGGGCGCATGAGGTCGGTCAGGTCGCGACCGTCGAGCGTCACACGCCATGAGGCGATAGGATGGCGCTTTTCACCGGCCATTACGCCACCCCTGCTGTCGTGGTCTCAGTCGCCGTTTGGGTGGCCGCATCTTCGGCGCGCTTAAGCTCGATGGTGAAATCGGACTTGCGGTGCATGCCATCGACAAAAAAGTTCGAGCGTTTCTCATCAAGGCTGAGGATGGCCCATTCGCCCAGGACTTCGCCGGTGCCGCTGACCATCGTATAGGCATCGCCTGCGTCGGCCATTTCGCGGATCTGTTCAATCGCGCCGTAGCTCCCGATGACGCCGCCATAAAGCACGCCCGAAACGGTGATGGTCTCTTCGCCGGGGCCGACATATTGCAGGGCAGGGCGCGCCCCAAAGCGTTCAGTCTGGGCATGACGCCATGAGGTGCGACGCTGCAGTTCCTGATAGGGCATTGAGGCCAGTTCAAAAATGAACATGCCAAGCGTCATCATCATGTCGCGTTACTCCTAATCGTCACTGTCGCGAAAGGCCGACCGGTCGCGGGCCTTTTGCTTGTCCATGAGGTTGTTAAACCGGCGCTCAACCTCGGCTCCGATATCCTCTACCGATTGACCGGGGGCGGCATGGATATGGATTTCTACCGTGCCGACGCTGGGGGTGGCGCTCATGGCCATCGGCGCACTATTGGAGGTCAAGGCAGGCGATGCCCCGGCAGACGTTCCCACGGCCACCGCACCGGCGATACTGGCGGCAAGGGTCGTCATGCGCTTCAGCGGGTTCATGCCGGTCGTATCGATCCCCTTAGCCAGACCTTCGGTGACATAGCCGCCCATTTGCATCATGACCCGCGACGGGGATTTGATGTTCAGCTTTTCCTTGAAAGCATTTAGGCCCGACATGGCGAGCTTGCCAAAGGTCAAGACCAGATTGGGGATGCCGCCTAAAATGCCATTGATGATGCCCTGCACGATATTGAGGCCAATGGTTTTCCAATCGAGGTTTCGGAAAAAATCCATGATCGGTTGCCATTTGGAAATGATGATCCCAAGCGGCGTCCACCTGAAGAACGCCTCTTTCAGAGCATCAAAATGTTTGATGGCCAAAAACACACCGGCCCCGATCAGGGCTATGGCCGCGATCACCGCCAGAATTGGCCACAACGCCGCCCATGTCGTGATCCCCAAGGCCCCGAAGGCAAATGAGGCCGCACCAGCGGCAACGCCCAAGGCTCCTAACAGGGTGATCAAGCCACCGCCGATGGCGACGAAGGTCATCAGCGCACTGGATAAGGCCGGGTGATCCTTGGCCCAGCCGCGCCACAGATTGGCCATGCCGCGGACTTTGTTCGAGACGGCCACGACCGTAGGTAACAGGCCTGTGCCCAGTTCAATATTCAGGGCCTTGAGCGAGTTCATGGCCAGACCGGTCGCACCCTCGGTCGTAGCAATCCGATTGAGATATTCCTGAGTCATCGAACCGGCATAACGCGACCGATCCCCGACCATGTTGAAATTGGTTTGAAGCTGGTCAAGGCTGGTCAGCAGGGGCGCGATGGCGGCAATCGACTCTGAGCCGAACAGTTCGGTCAAGGTTCCCGCCTGCGCCGCCTTGGGCAGCTTGGCGATGCGCTGCAGCACATCAAGGATGGTGCCGCGTGAATCGAGCTGCATACCCTTCGATACTGCCTCGGCATTAAGCCCTAAAGCCGCGAAGGTTTTCACCTGCGTCTTTGTGGCGGCTTGGCCCTTGGTGAGGGCCAGCATCATGTTTTTGATGCCGGTGGCGCCGATTTCGGATTCGATGCCGATTGAGTTCAGAAGCTGGGCCATCGCCGCCATGTTGTCGGCGCTGACACCGGCGACCTTACCCAAGGGGCCGATACGGGTGACCATATCGGTTACAGCAGCCGCATTGCCGCCATAGCTATTGGTCAGGGCATTGATCTGATCGCCCAACTGGATGATGCCAGTTTGATTAAGGCCGAACGCCGTGCGCCATTTGGCCATGGTCGATCCAGCCTCTTCGGCGGATACGTCAAAGGCCACACCCATCTTTGCGGCCTCTTCGGTAAAGGCCAGCAGTTCTTTGCGGGCCTCATCATAGCGGCCCGCGCGCAAGGCTTCCTGCGCCACACCGGCCCGACCGGCGGCGGCGGCGATCTGGGTCAAACCCTCGGCGCTCAAGGGAATTCGGGTGCTCATATCGAGCAGATCATTATTGAGCCGGCGAATACCTTCCGGCGTAAAATCCATGACCTTTTTAACATCGGCCATCGCCGCTTCCATCGTCATGGCTTGCTGGGTTGCCAGCACCATAGGTGCTGTAATAACCGCCCCAGCCCCCATCATGCTGGCCCCGCCGCCCATCAGCTTGCCGCCGGTATCCTTAAAGCGTGCCGCGCGCTGTGACGCCGCCGCCAGCTTCTCAAGTTTCTGTTCCTGTTCGCGGATAGCCAGATTGGCGCGGTCTGCGTTCAGCGTCAGCCTGCGTTCGGATTCAGCCAGGTCATCCATGTTGATGCCCGCCGCCTGCAGCTTGGCCGACAGGCGGGTCAGTTCCTCGACGTTCTTGGTAGTCTTAAACTTCTCAAGGTCTTTTTGGGTTTTGGTGATGGCCTTGAGTTCGTCCTTTGCCCCTTTGAGGCTTTCCTTGGCGATCTGAGCGCGCTCGCCAATGGATTTCAGCGGCCCGGTCAGCTTATCGAGCGCGCCGAAAATGACGCTTATGCGCAGGGATCGATCAGACATTCGACTTACTTTCCGGGGCGTGGCGAACGGCGGCACGTTTGCGCCAGCTCATCAGATCGGTGATGGACATGTCATCCATCACCGAGGGGGGCCAATTGAAGACAAGGGCTATGTCGGCGTAGCTGTCTTCGATATATCGGGGGAGGCCGTTTGCATGGCCTTCGGCAGCAAAAAATTGCCCACCTCCACACCGATCGTCATCAGGTCGGCAAGGCTAAGGGCAGACACTTCCGCCTCAGTCACATGCGGGATCGCAATACGGGGAATGACCGTGATCAGGGCGTCGGTTTTGAGCTGGCCAAGTTCGACCAGGCTAATGCCGCGCATCTCCCCAGAGGATGGGGCGCGAAGGGTCAATTCCTTGATGGCGTTATCGCCGGTGCCAATGGGCGTATCCAGCGAGACTTTGATAAGCTTCGTCATAGTCGGGTGTCCTTAAGAGGGTTAAGCTTCGATGGCGGCGCGCAGTTCGGCGTAGCGGTCAACGCCACCCACGATCATCTTCATGCCCAGCACATCATTCTCGATCAGGACGCGGCCATCCTCTTCGATGCGGTAATAAACAAGCTTGGTGGTGACAGTCGGCTCGCCCTTTTCACCAGCCTTGGCCGTGCCGGGTGCGATCTCACTATGCTTGCCACGCACGATGATCTCGACCTTGCGCACCTCGCCCGTATCATCGGACTGATAGCCGCCTGCAAAGCGTAGCTGAACGCCATCAAGGGAGGGGACGCCCCACTGCGCATACATGGCTGTCAGATGCCCGCCGGGCTTCCATTCCAGTTGCTGTTGTTCCATGCCCTGATCGATAGAGACCGGGCTTTGCATGCCTGCACCGCGATAATCTTCGGTGATGGCCGTCAGGCTGGGTAGGGTGACCTCGGCAATGCGGCCAAGGAAGCTTTGGCCATCAATGAACAGGTTAAAGTTTTTGAGTACGGCGGGCAGCATGGGGATGGCTCCGATGTGAAGGGATGGCTAAGCGGGAGGGGAAGGAGGCCAACGCACCGCGAAGGCCTTTATTGTTTAAGCCGCTATCTGGTCGGCCAGATTGGCATAATAGGTGTCGGTGATGCGCTGGTTTAGGGTCAGCGATTCCAGCGGGGCGCAGGGGGTGTAGTCGTAGTCGATGACCAACTTGCCGCCCGCCAATTGCGCCTGAGCGTTTTTGGCCGGGTCGTACCACATCGAGGCCCCGATCAGATAACCTTGGGCGACCAGCTTACGCAGGGCGTTGTTGCCGGTTTCAATGATATCCTTGACCAACGACGCGGTCAGGGGCTTATCGATGGCCCATGTCAGGCTATCGCGAATGATCTGGCGCACGGCGGCACCGGATCGCACGGCAGGCTCAAAGGCAAACAACGGCTCATCCGAACAGGTGCGGTTACCCCAAAAGCGGAAACCTTCGTTGCGGATCAATGCCGTGACTTCGGCATCGTTCAAAATCTGCGTGTCGGTATTTTCACCGGAGATGTCGAAGAACACATCTTTCGACAGGCCGGTGACGCCTTGGACGGCGACATTGGATAGCGACCGGTGCCAGCCTTCGCGCTGATCGATCAGGGCGCGCAGGCCCAAGGCGCGGGCGACCGCCGAGCCCGTCCAGTCGGTGAAGTCCGGCCAGATCAGCATCATTTCACGCGAAATGAAACCCGCCCTGTAGGCGGTGGCTTCCGCAATGGTGGCACCGATAGCGCGGACATAGGCCATGGCGTCAAGCTTGGCAGCAATTGAGGCCAGCTCGGTGGCGACAACCTGCGTATCCAGACCCGGCACACCGATGATCTTAGGCTGAACACCCAATTGAGCCTTTGCGGCCAGCAGGGCTTTCAGTCCGGTTTTCTTACCGGCATTGGTCACGGTGCCGACAATGGCCGTTTCGGTCGCGGCAGGGTTAGCGCCTTCGGCCACGCGCACGATCACAAGGGTGGGGTTGCACTGTTGCGCGATAGCCAGCAGGGATTTACTAAGTGTGCCATTCACGCCCGCCTTGGCGATGGCGGCATAGATATCGGTGAACAGTACCGGTGTGTCCGCCGGGAAGGCGGCGATATCGGCATCGGAAGAGGTGGCCACCAGACCGATGACGGCGGTCGAGGCTTCTGCACTAGGGCGGGTGCCGGTCGTGATTTCAAGGGTTTTAATGCCGTGGGGATTGGCCATCGGGTTAAGCTCCGGTTAAGGGGATTTGCAGAGAAACGTCAGTCGGGGTCGGGACATCAATGCGCTTGGCGTCGATGGTCAGGGTCAGGCGACCGGCGGCGGTCGCGTCTGAAAGGACGATGCGGGTGATGCGCACTCGCGGCTCCCATTTGGCGATGGCTCCGGCACTGGCCGCACAGATCAGAAGGCGGGTCTTCGGATTGCCCGGCGCATCGAGCAGGCGATAGAGCAGCGATCCGAAGGTGCGGCGCATCGGGCATGACCCCAGCGGCGTCGTTAAGATGATGCCGATGCTTTGGGCAATGTGGGCCAGCCCCTCGATGCGCTTGCCGGTTTTGCGATCCATGCCACTCATTCTGGATTACCGGTCTTAGCCACACCGGCAGACACGCTGCCGTGCTTGTGAGACTTGAGGCTAATGGCTCCGGCAAGGACATCATCTTCCGAGGTGATCTTGCCGGTGGCATCAATGGGGCCGGTGACCTTAACAGGGCCTTCGATCTCAACACCTTCCGGGGCGATGATCACGGCCTTGCCGGTCAAGTCGAGGGTAAGGACATTGGCTTCGTAGTTGTAGTCGAAGGTGGTGCCATTTGGCATTTTGATGTGGACGCGCGCACCGGTGACCGGTGGCGGATTGGCCGTGGTGAACAGGCCGCGCAGGATGACCGCGCTTTCGATATCGCCTTCCATACAAAGTAGGATGACGGACTCGCCCTCCGACGGCGGGCACCAGGTCGAAACGGAACCGGCGCATTCACACCACGGCAAGGCCGGAGAGGTGATGTCTCCGACCTTAACCGTGGCGGTGCCGGTATTCAGATCGACAGTGTCAATGATCCCTTTGCGGATCACATCACCGATCAGGCCGGGGATATCGTCATTGTAGCGCATAACTCGCACGATCATCGCCCCCACCGGATCACGCCAGTGGGGGCGATTGTCAGGTCGCACCTGACAAGATCAAGGTTTATGCAGGCTCAGAGGGCGTATCGCTTACGGGATTGGGCAGGGGGTTGGTAATCACCCCGGCTTCGATCTTGGCTTGCACGCCGTTGGCAACCTCAGCCACGCGGGCAGTCGTGGCCTTGGCGTCATACTTGCCCTTGTCGGTAAGGCAGGCATTGACCGGGCGAATGTGGGTCACGCCGTTGTGCGAGAACTCGACTTCGACGGCTTTGGCTTCCGGATCGAAAGCGCCGATATTGGTTTTCATGGGGGGCTCCTTAAGCGTAGGCGATGGCGATCCACGAGATGTTGATCGCCGGGTTTCCGTTTGAGTTGTTGTTGCAGACGACCATCTGATTGGCGGTCGGGGTGCCTTCGACTTCGCCCTGACCTTCGGTTGCAGAGTTAAAAACCGCCCTCCCGATACCACTGGCGTTATACCAATGGGGCGGCGCGGCAAAAGCTTCCGGGAAGTTGATCGTGCGTTTCTGATCGGCGGGCACGTTCATGGCGATCCCTATCTGGATTTTCCACGGGCCGATGCGCATGACGTGGCCATTGGCATTAGATGCCGCGCTGAACATGCTGTTGATCAGGTCGATAAAATATTGTCCCTGATAGCCGTCAAGCAGGTCGGCATCTAGGCCTGATCCAGAGCCATCGTTTGACGGCTTCCATGTATCGGCGACATTGGCGGGCGTATAGCCCAGACGGGCGGGAACATTGGTATAGAAGCTGCCGTCCTGACCATCAAGCAGATCAGCATCGAGGCCAGACCCTGCGCCATCATTGGCCGCGTGCCAGACGATCCCGCCATTCGAGACCATGGTCGCGGCATAAAAGGGCGCGTATGAGCCGGGGTCATCATTGTTGGTGCGCGCACGCAACGAGCCATCCGCGTACATTTTCAGGTGGGCAGCGGCGACTCCAGACCAGTGAAACGCGATAGACGGCGCATAGGCCGCGTCATTGGTGACGTTGCCGACATAGTTGACCTCACGAAGCTGGATCGGGGCCGATCCGAAACCCTGAAGCGCCTGATGACCGGCAAGGATAGCACCTGCTGATTTTGCCGCTGATGCCACACCGTTGTTGCGGACATAGCCATCCCCCTGCAGGCCATCGAGCAGATCGGCATCGAGGCCGGAGCCCGCACCATCATTGCCTGCATCCCAAACCCGGTAAAAGGTTGAGTTGCGCGCGACATTGAGGCCGGTAGCGCTGACGCACCACAGGCCACCCGTGCCAATACTTGGATCAGTTAATGGCACGCCCTTGGCGCGGTATGCGTGCTGGGCATCGACATCGGAGCGGGCAAACTGCGATCCCTGAACGCCATCGAGCAAGTCCGCATCGGAGCCGGAGCCGGAACCATCATTGCCCGCATTCCAGACCGTTTGACCGGCGGCAGTCATTTGGCCGCCGCTTTGAAATAACCCGCTGGCATCAAGGGCGGCACGGGATGCGCCGCCGATCATGAAATAGTAGGTATTGTTGACCCGGTTGAAATACAGGTAGTCATTAAGGTCAAAACTAATGACCGGGTTATCCCCCTGAATGTCCGCATAGAAATTGGCATCGCGGCGGATGGGGCCGCTAAAGGTATCTCCTGCCTTATTAGCCGGAGAGTATCCCAGCCGCGCCGGGATATTGGAAAAGTATGCCCCGTGCTGCCCATCGAGCAGGTCGGCGTCCATGCCGGAGCCGGAACCATCATTCGAGGCCCGCCAGACATCGCTGAGCTGTGCGGCGACCCATGCGGAGAACGCAAACCACAGGGTTTTAGGGGTAATGGCGGCATTGGCGACCACACCCGCCTGTGCTTCGGCATTGGTGGCCAGCCGCAACACACCGACCACGGTTTCGGTGGCGGGCGGGTTTAGAAAACCGGTGCCTTCAAATTCAATGGTGGCGGCGGCGACATCGACAAAGCCGATATCAGCCGACATCAGGACGTTAGAATTGGCGGTTTTTTCAGCAATCGGCGTGGGCGATCCGAACAGGCCGAACAGGGTGCCATCCGAGAGATAGAGCGCAAACCCGCGCAGGGTGTAGTTGGTCGCACTTTCGTCGTTAAGCGTGACGTGGATGATGTCATCGGCCACGACCAGACCGCCGAAGGTGGCCAGCCGTTTGATTTCACCGGGCAGGGCGATCATGGCGGCATTGGCGACAAAGACCGAGGCCGTTACCCCGATGTGGGTAATCGTGACCTTATTGGTGCCGGTATTAGCCGCATTGACCAAGGCGGCGCGACCGGCAGTGGTGATTATAAAGGTCTGGCTCATTCAGGACGGGCCTCTTGCGTAAGCGTCACTTGGGATTGCAGGGCGACAAGCTGGGCGCGGATTTGCCCGGAGGTGTCATAGAGATCGAGCATGGACTGAACACAGTCCGCGGCAGTCATTTGCTCTACCGCTCCGCTGCTTGAGAGCGTCATTCCGATCTGGCTATTTCCCGGCGGCGGACTTTCGGTAGTTCCGGCGGCGGTGTCAGCAGGTGCGGCGAGATTTCCGGCCGGTTTGGCGTTGGCGAGATCGGCGGCTTGGTCGAGGATGCGCAGGCCGTCAGCATCGACGCAAATAGTGCGATAGACAGGGCGTACAATAATGCGTTCAGTTTCACGGCGGATTTCCTTCACGGCAGTTTGGCGCTGGGTTTCAGCAATGGCGGCGTCGTGGCTCAACAGGTTGATGTGAGACTGCAGCCTGCGGATGGAGGTCATGGCGGCCTCGGCTTGGCGGGCCGATGCCAGTTCCGCTTTCTCGTAAGCATCCTTGCTGCCTTCGAGGTAACCGGCCCCGAATGTGAGCGTGACCATCGCCAGGCACAGGCCGAGTGATTTTAGAATATCGATCATTGAAACAACCCGATCAGGTTGCCCGCGATCTTCTTGGCTGTGGCCAGTTCAAGGACGGCAGCGCCATTGATCCCACGTCGTACCCATTTGGCGTCGTTGCGATCAGCGGGGATCGACAGGCCATTGACGTTCCAGAATTCGACGGCGGCAATGGCCGCGTACAGGGGCTGCTCAAGGAATTGAGGGGATTCGATCAGCGGGCGTCCGACTGCCTTTTCCAGATCGGCATAGTTCTTTTTGCCGGTGTGCATCAAAAAACCCCGACCGCGATATTTAAAGCCGTCGCCACTGGCCTCATTGCCGTTACCGTTACGGTTGGCATAGATCCGATTGCCGATAGCTTCATCGCCGCGACGGATCAGCCCGGTGGCATCCGCAATCCCTTTAACGGCGCTGAACGTGGCGTCGAGATGGGCGGCGTCTTTATAGTGCAGGCTTTCCACGAGCCGGGAAAACCACTGCGATTCAATGGCGGTATTGGCCAGAAAATGGGCGAGGCGGTAACGACCGATGATGCCGCCCTTGATGAGTTGTGGGGCCAGCGCGTCGGCATAGGTTTGCAACTGCGTATCTTGCCTGCGGCCCGCTGCCATCGCCATCATGGCGCAAAGCTTTTTAGGGCCGAACACACCATCAGTCGGGCCGGGATTATAGCCACGCTTGATCAGGTTGGTTTGAGCGGTTTTAACTTCGGCGGGCGTCATGTTCAGGTCTCGCGATTGTGACGGCAATGGACTTCGCGGCGCGCATGATGAAGGGCTTTGCGAAGGGTAAAAATGAGGGCGATCAGGCCAAGGGCTGTGAGGATCAGGGGCAGGGTCACGGCGTCGTCTCCATTTCCAGCTTGCGGCGGATGAAGAATTGCAGCCCGTTCAGCAGGAAGCCGAAGCCCAGCGCCCCCATGATCATGGTGAGCAGAACCGATACGACCGGCGGAAAATTGGAATAGACCGTGACGGCGACGCTGACGGTCGCAAAAGCGGGCAGGGCTGACAGATCGGAGATGGCCAGCCAGCGGCGTTTGCGCCGCCAATGGCTGAGTTCAATCGGATCGGTGGGCGGTTGTTTGCCAATGCCAAACAGCATGTAGCCCAGCCTGCCGGTGATCGAGGTCAGGCCCGCAAAGAAGCTGATTAACCAGAGGATGGCCATTTCGGGATGCGTCATAGGCCGCACGTTCATCGCGCGCATGGGGGAAGGGAAGGGTGGCCCCTTGTCAGGTCACACCTGACAATCGCCGTCGGTCGCGTGTGGTTTCGGCATGGGCGCAAATGGCCTCATGAGCGACGCCACCTTTAACGCCATTGACCTTTCGCGCTTGCCCGCGCCGGACGTGATCGAAGCCTTAAGCTTCGAGGCGATCTATGCTGAGATGCTGGCCGCGCTCAAAGTCTATATTCCCGATTTTGATGACCTGCTCGAATCCGATCCGGCGGTGCGCATCCTTCAGGTGTGCGCCTATTTTCGGATGATCGACCGGCAACGTATCAATGACGCGGCCAAGGCGGTCATGGTGGCCTATGCCTTGGGCGCTGATCTCGATCAGCTTGGCGTCATCTTTGGCGTGCGCCGTCTGGAAATCACCCCGGCTGATGTTGAGGCGGGCACCGCCGCCGTCATGGAAAGCGACGATGAATTCCGCGAACGCATCCTGCTGGCCCCCGAAGGCTATAGCGTGGCCGGGCCGGTCGGGGCCTATATCTTTCATGCCAAGTCCGCCGATGCCGATGTCGCGGACGCCTCCGTCATCAGCCCAGACCCCGGCGAAGTGCTGGTCACGATCCTATCGCGCTCAGCCAATGGCGCGGCATCGCCCGAACTGATCGCCACCGTAAGCGCGGCCCTGTCTGATGAAACCGTGCGCCCGTTGACAGATTTTGTCACCATACAGGCGGCGACCCTGACGACGTGGCAGATCGTGGCGGACATCACCACCTATGCCGGGCCGGATGCGGCGGTCGTGATCGCCCAAGGGCGTACAAATGCCGAGGCGCTAATCGCGCGGCAATACCGTCTGGGGATGCGCCCGACGCGGTCGGCCATTATCGCCGCCCTTCACGTAGAAGGGGTTCAGAATGTGGTTCTGACGTCTCCGGCGGCTGATATCGTCATCGGCCCAACCGAGGCCAGCCGATGCACAATGATTACCCTCAATCATGACGGGGTGGTCTGATGACATCGGTGCTGCCCCCCAATGCTTCGGCCTTAGAACGCGCCTTTGAACAGGTGATGTCGCCCGGTTTGCCGGTGCCGCTCCGCGATCTGTGGGATGCAGATACCTGCCCGGCTGTGCTTTTGCCGTGGCTGGCCTTTGGGCTGTCTATCGATGGCTGGTCGGCAGACTGGCCGGAGGCGGTTAAGCGCCAGCGTATCCGCACGGCCATTGATATTCAGCGGCGCAAGGGCAGCGTCAAATCGGTGCGCGATATCGTCACGGTGTTTGGCGGTCAGATCGCCCTACGAGAATGGTGGCAGACTGAGCCGAAAGGTGATCCCCACACCTTCACGATCAATCTCAGTCTGAACGATGGCGCAGGCGCACCGGCAACCGCCGCCTATATCGACGCCGTCATCAACGAGGTCAGGCGCACCAAGCCGGTCAGGTCTCATTTCGAGTTTATCCAAGGTCTCAATGTGTCAGCCAGTGTCGGTATCAAGGCGGTGGCGCGGGTGGCGGTCTATGCCCGCCTCAGCCTGACCGCCCCGGCCGCAGCTTAAGGAACGTAACATGCCCGATGTCGAAGGCCGCGAACTCAATGAACAGGATATCCGCGATGCAGGCGGGCTGGCGCGTGCCGATGTCACCGAAAGCTTTCTGATCGACCGGGGCATGATCTCGACCGAGGCCATCACGGAAGAACTGTTGGCCGACAAAGGGGCCGCGCTCCGTGACGAAGTCATCGGCACCGATGACGACCCCGGCGATCTCGTTTTGCTGTTTGAAAACAAGCTTATCTGAAGGAGGCCCCATGGCTGCTTTAATTACTCGCGTCCTCGATCTGGCAACCCGTATCGCGACCCAATGTAAATCGATCAAAACCCTGATTAACGGTAATACCGCTGATCTGTCAGGCCTTAACACGACCATCAAAACCAATCTGGTGGCGGCGCTCAATGAGTTGAAAACGGAACTCGATTCCGTGGCTTCCGCTGGCGGCGCGACCATTAATGATGCCTCGAACGCGTCGGCTACACAGACCTGGTCGATCAACCGGATCACGGTCAAGATCACTGAGGCCATGAATGCGGTCTTAAACAATGCTCCGGCGGCGCTCGATACCCTGGACGAATTGGCGGCGGCGATTGGCGATGATGCTAATTTCGCGGGCACCATCACCACGGCGCTGGGCAACCGCGTGCGGCATGACACCGCCGCGCAGGGCCTGACCGATGTCCAGAAGCAAAACGCCTGCGCCAATCTGGGCATTGGCAATCCGGACACCAATTTCGTCACCACCTTTGAGGCGGGGCTGGTCTAATGGATTTGGTGGATCGCGTTAAGGCGCTGGCCACGCGCATGGCTGGCGAAATTAAGGCCGTACGGCTTGAAATCGGCTCCGGCGGTGCGCCGCGCGGCGTGATCACCTATGACGCGCCCATCGAAGCCGGGACGGTTTTCACCAGCGTCTTGCCGGAGGGTGTGATTTCCGCCGACCGGCAATGGACGCTCGATGAGGCCAACATTCCCGGCGAAACGGGCGAGACCTATACCGCCACGGCGGCGGGCAGCTTGAAGGCCTTGGGCTGTAAGCTGTCGAATCCGGTCTATGCCGCCGTCAGCATTGACATGCCTGAAATCGATACCGCCGAAATCGTCATTGTCAGTCTGCCGATCTGGTCAGCAACCCTCAACGCCGTCCGCGCCGGTGAGCGCAATGGCCGGATCATGGTGTTTGGCGACAGCATTCCTCGCGGTTATTATACTGGTGGGATCAATGGCTTTGGCAATGACGAAGCCTCCAAGAATCTGACGGCTTTGCTGGCGGATAAGATCACCGCCGACACCACCTTTTTCGCATCGAGCAATTCGCTGGTCGGTAACGGCAATATGGGCGCGGTGGCCGCATCGGACTATGACGCGCGCATCACCGATGGCACGGGCTGGGATAATACCGAGGTCTATGACGACGCAGGTATGACAACCGGCGCTTATAATCTCTGTATCGTCGGGGCCGGTCGAACCCCGCTGACCTTTGCCCCTGATCATCAGACCGATACCATCGAAATTTATTATCCGCGTGCCCCCTATCTGGCGGGAGACGGCTTCAACGTCGATCTGGTTGCGGGTGGTGCGGTTACCTTCCTTGATGCCTACAACGCCACGGCGACCTTCCAGAAAACCACAGTCACGCGCGCTAAGGGCACCAACGTCTGGCGGCTCACACCTGCATCATCCGATATGACGTTTCTGGCGGGCTTTGTCGCTTATGACTCGACCAAGAAAGAAATCACGATCCTCAATGCCAGTTGGTCGGGTGGCGGTATCCTCGATCACGCCAGTTCGGCCAATTCCGGTTTACCTTTGGTCGGCATCGATGTCTTTGATCCCGATCTGGGCATCATAATCCCCAGCGGCAATGATATCTTAGCCGGGGCTACCGAGGCCAGCTATAAAGCGGCGCTCAATGCCCTGATCGACAAGCTTCAGAGCCTTAACAGTGACGCGCTTGTGGTTCTGCCGCCACCTGCCGCCCCCGCGATGGGTAGCATGACCAATCTGCGCACCTGGTCGACTACCGTTGCGGCCGCACAGGGCGTGCCGATGATCGATCTATTCGATGTCTTCGACTATGAAGATGCCGTGGCGGCAGGCTGGTATGCGCCGGACGGTGTCCATGTTATCGGGGCCGGTCAGGCTGCAATGAGTGATTTCATTTTCGCCCGGATCATGCCGTAGCCCTGTTCATCTCACCGTCCTTAGCTATATTGGGCTCAAGCAATCAAAAGGGGCGAGCATGAACATCGACTGGGTCTCGATTATTTCTGGATTAGTCAGCGGTCTCATAGCGGGCGGCGGCATTGTTGGGTTATTCGTGAAGCATTTAGGCCAGAAATGGATTGATGAACGCTTTCATAAATCGAGGCTCAAATTACAACATGAAAATCAGCGCGAAATAGAACGCTTAAAAGGCGTCGTGCAAGGGTACATCGACCATCAAACCCGCTTAAATACTCAGGAATTTAATGCATTAACTCAAACCTACAACTCCATGTATGAGGCTGTCGTAGAAGCTCAGAGTGCGCTCGCAATATTTAGCAGATCCGATTCGATTTTGGGTGTAAACGAAAAAGTAAAAAAGCATATTATGGAAACAAACGGTCTCATAGATATTGAGATAGAATTTGTCTTTGAAAAGAGTTCAGATTTTGAAATGGATAGTGCCTTTCGCACGATACTTTTCCGGAGGAAGGTTCGTTACGCCCGCATTCTTTGCCAAAACTTTGGTGATACACTCAACAAAAATTCTATATTTATAGACAGTGAGATTTTAAAAGAGCTTCGAGAAGTCCATAAACTTTCAAGCTGCGCACTCTTTGAGCGAATGAATGCTGACGATGTTCCTGGCATCCTTCCCGTAGAGCAGGATAAATTTCGCTCCCAAATTACGTCATTGCTTGAAAATGTAGAGCTTCAGATAAGAAAACGTATTTGGGATCGCCAAATCTGATTTGGACTCCTTATTTCATCTTAATAAGTGCTTGAATACTATATCCAGCACGTCTTCGCGTTCGGCCAAGGTCATGCCCAGAAGCTCACGCACGGCGTAGGTGACAGCTTTTTGTCCACTAGCCGGCTCATCTTTAAGGCCCTCCTGATGCACCTTGGCGATGCGGGAAATGCCGCCGATAAACCCGATCCACGCTTCGCGTTCATTGGCGCCAGAACGCAGGTATCGCGATGATCTGATCTTGCGGAACATGTCGCGGTCGCGCAGTGCCGGGCGATTGCGGATTTTGCCGCCCCCCTTGTTCTGATCCTCCGGTGAAACGCCCAGCCATCTGATGACCTTGTCCCAGAAGAACGACCGTATGCCGCCCGCTTCGACATCATAGCCCGTCAGGAGCGGCCCATCCCTGCGCCATGATTTCATGAGCACGGCACGAGCCGGGCCGATGCCGTGCTCTGGGTATAGGAAACGTACAGTGTAATTCCCCATTGACGGTTCGCGCTTTTTCCGGCGCGCCTCAAAGGCCGATCCATCGGGATTTTTTTGTGACTTGATCCGGTCGGACTGAGATTTACGCAGATCCCGCGCCACACGCCGCATGACAGAGCGCTGACCGGCGGGCGACAGATCGCGCAACATTGTGGAGGCTATAGCTTCGAGGTCTTCGACGGCCTTCAGGTCATCCATTTGCGGTTAGCGGCGTGCCGTCTGTGCCGATAATCTGGCTGCCGTCCGATAGCTTCAGGAAGGTGATCACCGGATAGCCCGCGACGAATTCGCCCTGCCCATTATAGACGCGGCGCAGGGGCACGGGGGGATTGACGATCAACTCTTCACCCGCGATGTCGGGTTCGGCGCGGTGGGTCATTTCATAGTCGCCGGGCTCGCCATTAGGCTTTGGCCGGACATCGACAGCTTCGACCAGGCTAAGCGTGATGTTCAGGTCTATTTCGTCAGTGCTGATGTAGTCGGCATCAAAGGTAATAGCCTTGTCGCCGGTGCCATGGTTGAGCAGGGCGTCAGGCTGGTGTACCCGAAGCCACAGAACGATCGGCAAAATGATTTCGTCGGGGTGGCCTGAGAAGCTGCGCACCTCGATTTCGAGCGTGTAGCGATATTCAAAGCCGTGGTTTTCACGGTGATAGCGGGTGGCAATGTGACCGCCGCGTATCCAGATGCGCAGGTTTGAGGATTCGCGCTTAAGTTCCGGCACGCTCTCGGTAATAAGGGCGCGAAGGCTGGCGGGTTTATCCATCGATGTTTAATCCCACAACTGAACGATTTCGCGGGCCGCGACGGGTGATGCGGCGGCGACCGGTAGAGTGACGGCAAAGCCTTCGGGCAGGATTGCACCAATATCGGCAATACCGCGGTTAAGATCGAGGACGGTCTCGACGGTGCCAGAGCCTGCGCCTAACACCCGCCAGACCAGCGCATCGAGGGTTTCGCCCTGCAGGGCTGTCTCGACAATCGTGCGCATCAGATCAGTTCCACGGTCGTTCGGGTGACGCCCAAGATATCGCGGATGGCATGGACGCCGTTGCGGCGATGGTCGCAAGCGGTAGGAGCCTGTTCTTCGGCGCGCTTGGCCCCTTCATTGGTGGCGCTCACGTCGCGGTGCGTTTCCATCAGATCGGCGGCGGCGAAGGCCATCACGGCACGTTTCCAGATGACCACCAGTGCCTTTTCGCCGTTGACCTCATCAGGGCTGACCGCCGATAGCAGGGCATGGCCTTCGGCCAGCCGGTCGAGCCGCCAATCGCGCAGGTCACCATTGACCGTTATAATCGCTCCTTCGATGGCCTCGATCAGGCGGGGATCAGGAATGGTCGAGCCGCCGATCCGCATCGTGTCACGGAAATCATTTAGTCCGATATCCGGCCAGAACGCGCCGCCGATGACCTTTAATCCGGCGGGGGATGCGGGCTTGGGCGGGGAGGCGATGAAACCGGACATGGATATCAACCATTTTGTTGACGTCACCAAAAAGGTGGCTGGAAAGGTTTCGGGGGTGGGGATCAGGTTTCAGGACGGTGTTGATGCCGTCTGAAGCCTTCACCGCCCCCGAGCGCCGGGGGGCGGTTCGTTAGGTGTCAGAAGGTTCAGCCGTTGCGTACGGATCAGTTTCCGGTTCCTGTTCGGCTGGCTCTTTCTTCAGTAGACGGGTGAGGACACCGATCTCCTTTTTGACACCGCTATTCGTGTTAAGTTCATAGGCGCGGCGCAGGTGCTTTAAGGCTTCACGGCGGGCGGCATTCGGTGCCCCAACTGAGGCTTCCTTATTGTCCATAAGGCGGTCGGCCTCGCGCATCAGCAATAGGCCGATAGCCTTATGAAGGTTGGCGCGGGCCTGATCAAACACGTCATGGGTAAAGGTCAGGGCGGAGGCACGTTGCAGATGTTCGACCGGAAATTCATCATGCAGGGTGTGGGCCTTGATGGCGGCGGCTGACACGGTATCGATCAGGAATGTAGCAGGGGAGCTTTTGAAACGAGCAGGCAGATCAATATTGTGTTCAAGGATATGTTCGGCCATCGTGAAGGCCGATGAGAAATTGCCCACGTCGAGTTGCCAGACCATCAAGTTGGCGAAGATTTCATCCTGGAGGGCGAGGCCTGAATCTTCGGCAGCGCTGAGGACGCCGTAAATATAGTCGTCATACTCCGGCAGCATGTCGCGCTTTTTGGCGATCTTGTCCTCGGTCGATTCGATCTGCTTAAGCTGGGCGCGGTGCGCGCCAAACTTGGCGCGGAGTAACTCGTACTCTGTCGCTTCTTTTCCTTCCTGCGGACGGTCGGCGGCGCGCCCGATTGATCCGGCGGCAAGGATAGCGGCTCCGGCAAGGACAGCAATGCGGTGGGCGCGGGCGGGACTGGACATTAAACACCTAAAAAAAAGGGGGGAGCGGACGCGCCGATCCCCCTCAGTTGCAGGGAGGAACGGGTTAAGCGGCGTTGCGCTCTTCGATATTTTCGATCAGGCAGGCAAAGTCCAGGTCTTCGATGACGTAGCATTCGTTCACCGATTGGAAATCATCGACCTGGTCGAGTTCGGGGTTGTCCTTGATGTTGCGGCGACGGGTGTCTTCCTGCTCATAGATCGACAGGTTCGAGAACTTGGTGATCAGGATTTTTCCGGCGGGGAAGAATGGGGCGCGGTAGGCAGGCAAGCCGCCGAGGCGCTTTTCGGCCATGATCAGTTTCAGTGCATTTTCTTCGGTCGGGGCCAGAGGCTGGTTGACCTTTGGCAGATACTTGTCATGGAGGAGGTCGCGACCGACAATGGCGACGAGGCCGGTGTCATCCGCCGCCCATGACGGCAGGAGTTCTTCGACGGCATCCATCACAATGGCGTCAAGGTTCTTATAGCTGTTGCCAGCGTGCGTGCCGTAGTAGACCTTGGTGCCGCCCGCCGGGGCTATGGACAGTACCTGTGCCGGGGCTTCGACGCGCAGTTTTTGTAGCCAGCCGATATTCACATCCTGCAGCATCGGGTTCGCGACCAGATCGGTTGTGACAGCGGCAGAGATGCCGTTAAAACCTATGCAGATACGGTCAAGGCCCTGCGCATGAGCGATGTGATTAGAGATGCGCACCTCGAAATCGTCGAACTTGGCCCAGCGGTCAACTTCGGAATATTTCAGGTGGGTATCGAAATCGGTCTTTTTACACAGGTACTCACGGCCATCCATCGAATGGACGGACTTAGTGGCGCGCTTGGTACCGCCAGCGGTATTGGTGCGTGAGGCGATCCGGCGATTGACGCCAAGCCCAAGCAGTTGCCCGCCCTGTTCCTTGACCAGTTCGATGTTAATCAGCTTAAGGAAATCAACCGACTCCTGTTGCTTATCGAGCAGCTTTTGCTGGATCGTCGGATCGACGTTGAATTTCGTTTCAGCCGACGCCACATTATTGATCAGGGCGATGTGGGAAACGAAAGCGGTGTAAAGGAGGCGGGTTTTGTTACGCATGTGCGGGGAGGCTCCGGATAGGTGACAGGGCTACGAGGTGGCGCTGATTAGCAGTCAGCGCGCGGGCGGTTGTCGCCGCCGGGGGAAACGGGGCGTTGGGTGAAGGTGTTGGACGGGGTAGTTTCCATCTTGGTTTGAAGCGCGGCCAGATCGCCGGTCAGCTTGGTGAAGCGCTCATCATTGGCCTTGGTGGTCGCCTCAAGCACGGTGCCGATCCTAGTCAGGCCTTCGGTGATCGCGGCGGAAAACTTAGCATAATCAGACGCATCAGCGGGTGGTGTTACGACCGGCGGTGCTGGCTCAGTCTTGGTGGGTGTCGCCAGACCCGTGAAGAAAGCCTTCATGGCCGAAAATGCCGAGATGACCTCGCTGTTTTCACCGGTCGCCTCGTCTTCCAGTTCCAGCGTAAATTCTTCGGCGGCGGTGATCAGGTTGCCAGCTTCGACCTTGCGTGTGGCGAACGGATTGACGGTGGCTTTGGCGGCAAATTCAAGCATTTCGGTCGCCAGCGAGGCCGGGCTATCGGTGACCGCCAAACCCTGCAGATAGGCCTTTCCCGACTGAGCGAAGTTGGGGTTGATTTCGATTGAGGTGAAAAGCTTCTGCCGCTTTTTGTTGAAGGCGATCAGTTCTTCGGTCGGGTCGATCTGGGCCAACAGGGCCAGACGCTTTTCTTTTTTACCGCCGACTTCGATTTCGATTTCTTCGGTTTTCAGCGCCAGCACATCGCCATAAGCTTTGAATGGGCCGTCCGCTGTCAGACCGCGAAAATGTTCCATGTTGACGCGAGACGCATAGGTTTCACGATTATAGGTCGCGGCCATGTCTTCGATGTCTTTGCGCTCGATCTTGCGACCATCGGCAGTCGCACCCTCAGTGGCTACACGGTGAAATTTCGATTTGGCCATAGCTGGCGGCTCCTTGGGTCAAACGGGGCATGAAAATGCGTTTGGGGCCAAAGAGGTGCTACGCGGTGTTTGAAGGCAACCAGCCCCAATTGTGAGGTATGACCTGACAAATGGCGTGTCTCACGGGCGCGCGATGGGGCGGCATATCGTCCGCAAATGACCTGCGTCCACCCTGACACCATCCCCTTTGATGCCCGCCGGATGGCGCGAAGCCTATATTGGCGCGGCTGGGGTGTGTCTGAGATCGCAGAGGAACTGCGTTTAAATCCAAACACGGTGCAGTCGTGGAAAACGCGCGAAAAATGGGATGACGCCCCGGCGATCCGCAAAGCCGAAGACAATATGGTCACCCGCTTCAATATGTTGATCGCGAAGGAAAAAAAGACGGGGGCGGACTTTAAGGAAATCGACCTTGTGGGTCGTCAGCTTGAGAGGTTTGCGCGGATACATCGATATTTAGAGCCTGACGGGCATGAGGGCCACCTTAACCCCAAGGTCGAGAACCGGAACAAGGGGCCGAAAAAGGCACCGGATAAAAACCTGATCGATGCCGAAGCGGCTATAAAGTTGATTGAGGCGTTTTCGGCTGGCCTGTTTGAATATCAGGAAGGCTGGCGCGATTCATCGTCTTATCGCACCCGCTTTATCCTCAAGTCCCGTCAGATTGGGGCAACCTACTACTTTGCGCGTGAAGCCTTCATTCGTGGCCTTGAGACCGGCAATAATCAGATTTTCATATCGGCCAGCCGGGCGCAGGCCAATATCTTCAGGCAGTATATCGTTGAGTTCGTCAGGGCCGCGACCGGCATTAAGCTGACCGGCGATCCTATGGTTATCGAGCGAACGGACGCAGACGGCAATTCACTGGAACCGTTTACGCTCTATTTCCTCGGCACCAATTATCGCACCGCCCAAGGTTATCACGGCGATGTCTATATCGATGAAACCTTTTGGATTTACGGCTTTGACGAAATCTTTAAGGTCGCGTCAGCTATGGCGACCCACAAGCGTTACCGCCGCACGCTGTTTTCGACGCCGTCGACCATCGCCCATCAGGCCTATCACATGTGGACGGGCGAACGGTTTAACCGCCGCCGCGCCAAGGACAAGCGGGTTAAAATCGATGTCAGTCACAAGACGCTTAAAAACGGACACTTAGGCCCAGACGGCATCTGGCGTCAGATTATATCGGTTCACGACGCCATAGCGGGCGGTTTCGACCTGGTCGATCTTGACGAGTTGATGATCGACTATTCGGTCGGAGAGTTCGCAAACCTGTTTTTGTGCGAGTTCATTGACGATAGTGAATCGTGCTTCCCGCTGTCGCTGGTCAGGCCGTGTATGGTCGACAGCTATGAGGTGTGGGACGACTATGAGCCCTATGCCTTGCGGCCTTATGCGGGTGAAGTCTGGATCGGGTACGACCCGAATAAGGGCAATGTGGGTGATCCGGCGGGCTTGGTCGTTCTGGCGGCACCCCGAAATTCCAAGGGCAAGTTCCGGGTACTTGAGCGGGTGCGCCTGATCGGCAAGGACTTTGAAGAACAAGCCGCCGAAATCAAAAAATACTGCGCCAAATACCGCGTGACCGAAATAGCCATCGACACGCAAGGCGTGGGCGAGGGGGTCTATCAAATCGTTAAGCGCTGGTTCCCGACCGTTCGGTCTGTGGCCTATTCGTCGCAGTCCAAAGGCCAGATGGTGCTTAAGGCGCAAAACGTCATGCGCAATGGCCGTCTGGAATTTGATGCGGGCTGGATCGACCTCTATGCGGCGCTCGCTTCAATCCATCCGCAAATTACCGCCAGTGGCCGGGACGTGACCTATGTGTCGCGCCGGTCGACGGAAACCGGGCATGGCGACATCGCCTGGGCGCTTTTGAACGCGCTTTTCTGTGAACCAATGGACGCCACAGACGGCGTCACCCCTACCGCAACCGTGGAGTTCTTCTGATGACTAATGCCGCCCCTGCGACCAAAACACCCGCCAAGCGCTCAAAGGGGAAGGTCGAAGCCTTCACGTTTGGCGATGCCGAAAGCGTTCTGGATCGGCGCGAGTTGCTGGAGCATATCGAGTGCTGGCGCAACGGAAAATGGTATGAGCCGCCGATCAGCCTTAAGTCTTTGGCGCGGGTCATGAACGCGGGATCGCATCACCGGTCAGCCATCGTTCTCAAAAAGAACTTACTGGCGGAAAGCTTTATTCCGACATCGTTGTTATCGCGGGCAGACTTTGAGCAATTGGCGTTGGATTATCTGGCGGTAGCGAATTGCTATGTCGAGCGCGTCGACAATATGATCGGCAGGCCAATGGCGCTCAAGCGGTCAATGGCCATGTATACGCGCCGGGGTGTCGAGCCTGATCAGTTTTATTACGTGAATAACCGGTTTCAGGCCCATGAGTTCGCCAACGGCTCAATCCTGCAAATCATGGAATATGACCTGTCGCAGGAGATTTACGGCCTGCCTGAGTATCTGGGGGCGCTGCAAAGCCTGCTGCTCAATGAGGCCGCGACCCTGTTCCGCCGCCGCTATTACCTTAATGGCGCTCATGCCGGGTTCGTGTTTTACCTGTCGGAATCGACGCTGGCGGTAAAAGACGTGGACGCTATCCGCGAACAAATCCGCAAGGCCAAGGGCGTCGGCAACTTCAAAAACCTGTTCCTGCATGTGCCAAACGGCAAAAAGGACGGGGTGCAGATCGTGCCCATGAGCGAGGCGGCGGCGAAAGACGAATTTCTTGGCATCAAAAACACGACCCGCGATGACGTGCTGGCCGCGCATCGGGTGCCCCCTCAATTGCTGGGTATCGTTCCTGCCAATTCCGGCGGGTTTGGTGACATCGGCAAGGCCCGCGACGTGTTCTTTGAAAACGAAATCAAGCCGCTGCAATCGAAGTTCCTGCAGATCAATGACTGGCTTGGCGTCGAGGCGGTCAGGTTCAAAGAGTTCCAGGCGGTTGGCGTTGGTTTAGATTAGACTCTACTAAGCGTTGTGTTATGGATCATGTGATAGCGGAGGGGCGATAATGATCGAAATAAAATATAATTGGGAACCAATATCCAATATCAGCTTAAGCCTAGACGGAAAGCCGACATTCGGTGATCTGAGTAGTTTACAGCTTGCGGGTATCTATAAATTCGACCTGACCTGCACACAACTGGGACCGTGCATCTATATCGGTGAAAGCAAAAACATCAAAAATCGTTGGGGAAACTATAGGCTTGGCGCTGCACAGACGGCATATAAGGTTCACCACGTCCTTAAGAGTGTCCTGCGCCGACAGGGTGTAGGTGCCGCGCATAGGATGATCGACTTAGAACTCAAAATTCACGGCATCACAAGGGACGTGAAATTAGAGGATAAAGATTTTAGGCTGCTATTTGAAACCTCCGCAATAGAGGACGCCCGGAGCCAAGGATTAATTGTCTTGTCCAGGCAAACCCTAATCGACCGCCTATTGGAATATGATGTTTTAGATGGCGGGGAAGTGACCTAAACACCTCTGCTCTTCGTTCAGATCGCACCCCGCCGCCTTGGCAGGCGCGTGGAATAAAGTGTGATTTGAACGGAGTTTCAATAAAATGAATGAGTTATCAACGGTAAAACCGGTGAAACCTGTTGCCGCATACATTGGCGGTAAACTTGGATTGGCCCGGCGCATCGGTGAGCGGATCAAAGACATCCCGCATGAGACCTATGCCGAAGCTTTTGTCGGCATGGGCGGGGTGTTTTTCCGGCGGGATGTGAGGCCTAAGTCCGAGGTCATCAACGACTATAGCGAAGACGTGGCAACCTTCTTTCGGGTGTTGAGGCATCATTACGTCGCCTTCACCGATATGATCCGCTGGCAGATATCTAGCCGGGCTGAGTTCGAAAGGTTGATCGCCACAGATCCCGCGACACTGACGGACATGCACCGGGCAGCGCGGTTCCTCTATCTCCAGCGTCTGGCATTTGGCGGTAAGGTGGCGGGGCGAAATTTTGGGGTATCGACGGGCAGGCCCGCCGCATTCGATGTCACTAAGCTGGTGCCAATGATCGAAGAGGTGCACGACCGGCTGGCCGGTGTTGTGATCGAGCGGTTGCCGTGGGCTGAGTTCATCCGGCGTTATGACCGAGAGGGAACGCTATTCTATCTCGACCCGCCTTATTACGGGAACGAGGGCGACTATGGCCGCGATCTGTTCAGTCGCGATCAATTCGAGGCAATGGCCGAAGTATTGGCCGGGATCAGGGGCCGGTTCATCTTGAGCCTGAATGACAGGCCAGAAGTAAGGGCGATCTTTCAGGCGTTCGATATTGAGGCGGCAAGGGTGCGGTATACGATCGGCGGAATGGACAAAAGTATTATCGCAGGAGAGGTCATAATAGGTAACTAGACGGCCACTCACTAGCTGTACCACCCAGCAGGCCACGGCCTGTCGGGCTTCTTTTTGCGCGTGAGCGGCCTCCCGTGGGTCAGGGCGGGCCAAAACAAGGCCTTGGGCGTCCAGCCCTGCGCGCCGCGCTCGTCCCCCCACCTCGCCTGCGCGCTTTTTGTATCACTTTTAGTGCAGTCTGGCCGATTCGTGCAGCCCTTGCCATGTAAGCATTAGCGGTAGGTTTTGAGGTGAGTTGTGATCGTGCAAATTCGTGCAGCCAGAAGGCCTTATTAGCCTCCGTGAGAGTAACGATCTGTGGTGAGAAATCTTTATGAGGGGAGGAAGTTTTTAAGGTGCAGTCGGGAAAAACCTAACATTTTCGATTTTCGCCCTCATCCCTTGCTCGGCTAAATATTTACCTAGTAATTACAATATGTTGCGATCTTTAAAATGTCAGGGGTGGTTCCTAATCTCGTCTAACATTCATGCCTCACTTTCCTAATGTCATTGAATTATAAGAATAAAATATAACCAATAATATAGAAAAGGTTAGCTGATCAGGTTAGGTCGATGTTAGGCCCCGATTAGACGGAAAGCCGTTTATATTCAATGACATTAGAAATGTTAGGTTTTTCCCGATAATACCCAGAAAATGGGGGCGGTTTAAACATAGCGCTAAAGGTGACGTGAAAAGCGCCGCGCAGATACCTGAGCGGCGGCGGGCGGTCTAAGATTTGCGTGGGGATTAAGCGCAGAGGCGCAGATGGTAGGTCGCGGGCGCTTGGCCGGATATGTGTGTGGAACGCCCAAATCTGGCCCCCGCAACCATCTCAAATTCGCTAGGATTTGAGAGAGCTAAAGTAGAACCAGAAGCCGCCCTATCGGGGCGGCTTTTCTTTTTGTCCAATTTATGATTTGAGCAGTCTTTCGTAGCCAACTCTGAGTCACCGATATTTGTACCAAGCGATTTGACATCAAGCGGTAGCGAAGAAGCTGCCTGGCGTGGGTCGTGCTTTTGGGATTGCTTGCTTGGCTTTCGGGTGGAAATATCCAGGATTCCAGCGAGTTCACCTACCACAAGGACTTCGAGTTTTCCGTTCTCAGGTATCAGCGTAAGGTGGCAGACGATGCCGCGTATTGTTTCGGCGGCGCTTAAACGCTTTGCCTCTGTCTCGTCAGCAAGCGCATTGTAAAGGTCGGAAATTTGAGTGCGGTAGAAGTTTGCCATTTCCGGATGTAGGAGAGGAGGGGGCTCTACAAACTCGGCAATGAAGCGGTCGAGTTCCAGTTTTCGCCTTTCCATTTTGGAATTCTTGTCTCTGACAGTTTCTTTCGAGATCGTGTCACTCAGATAGAGATCGATAAGCCTTTCCGCCTCCCTCTTAATTTTGGCGACTTCCGCCCGTGCGGCTTCAATGGCTGCTCGGGCCTCCATACGACTTAAATTGACTTCCTTAGTGTACTCGACACAAAACTCTTGAAAAAGTGACGGCTCCATCAGACGATGTCGCAAGGCATTGAGAACCCGTTCTTCCAGTTCGGCTCTGCGTATAGTCAAGTAGTTTGAGCAGGTGCCTTTATTCCGGGCCGTTGCGCAGCCTACCGATGTTGCTGAAACAACTATGAAGCCGCCACCGCATGTAGCGCATTTGGTCATCCCAGAGAATAGGTACTTTGGGCGCCGGCGCTCGCGGAAATGATTATCGGGTATTTGGTCATCGGCCGCATTAACTGGATTATCGTTAGACTTGCCCTTAATACGATCTTGTCGCAGCTTAACCGCTTGCCAAAGTTCGTCCTCAATGATCCGCAATTCTGGAACATCGTGGATTACCCACTCAGACGGTGGGTTTGGCCGGGCTTGCCGACGACCGGTACCTGGTTCTTTGACAAAGCGTTGGCGGTTCCAAATCAAACGGCCGATATACATCTCATTGTTCAGGATGCCGTTTCCGCGTTTGCGATTGCCGTTTATTGTGCTGAAGCCCCAGTCTCCGCCGCCAGGCGCACGAATTCCACTCCTGTTCATTTCAGCCGCAATAACCTTTGGCGACTTGCCATTGGAAAAGTCACGATAAATACGGCGTACCACATCCGCCTCGACAGCATTTATGGTGCGATCACCTCGTATCAGTTCACCATTGCCGTCGAGTTTGCGAACCACATCATAACCGTATGAATTGCCGCCCCCCGATTTGCCTAGCTCCACTCGACCCTGCATGCCTCGGTGTGTCTTCTCGGCTAAATCTTTTAGAAACAGCGCGTTCATCGTGCCCTTAAGGCCGATGTGGAGGTGTGAGACTTCGCCCTCCGAAAGGGTGATAATCTTCACACCGGCATACGACATGCGTTTAAAAACACCGGCGATATCTTCCTGGTCGCGCGATAACCTATCCATGGCCTCAGAAAGTACGATCTGAAAGCGACCAGCCATCGCGTCAGTTATCAGAGCCTGAATTCCTGGACGTAGGAGTGAGGCGCCTGATACGGCGTGATCGGAATATTCTTCGACGATCTGCCATCCCTGCTTTTCGGCATGGGCCCGGCATATACGGAATTGGTCTGATATGGATGCGTCACGTTGATTGTCTGACGAGTACCGAGCATAGAGCGCGACCTTCATAAGCCTGACTCCGGAATGACTATTGTTAGTGATCGACAGGTCTGGCGAGTGGGTCGCGATGGACCTGACGGGCTGCGCGCCGCGCGAGAATTTTTACTAACTCCCGAAGCCTTGGATCGGGACCGCCCTCTTGTGGTGTCATTTCTAAGGGAAGCTCCAGAACAGAGGAGGGGATACGGTAAGTTTGCTTGGACATTTGCGGGCCTGAGTAATTGAGATGGCATTATTTCCGCCTAGAATTGATTGAGCTTGGGAAAAAGGCAAACAAATTCATTATGTTGAGTGGAGTGGTTTCTCGCAGCAGCTCAAGCGACAGCGAACGCAATCGTAATCAAGCGTCGTGCGACGTAGTAGGAAAAGGTAGGGACGGCGGCGACTTCACGTTGCCAGCAAGGTCCAATATGCGTCGAGCCACTCTGGTCATGGTTAAACCGCTGATGTGGACGTCTAAAGGTAACCAAATTTGTTGATGAGGTTCAAGAGCAAAAATGATCCTGAAGGCCACTCAGCGCCACCGCGTAATTTATCTGCTGGCCCAAAATCAAAAGACCAGGTTTGTTAGGTACGTGTACGTTGCTCCAAACATCGTGCCCGAAAATCATCTCAAGCGGAGCCTGCCCGTCTTGCTAAACCCAGCAACGGAGTTACTGAGGGCACGAGGAAGGGGGGAAATGCTAACGCGCGCAGCAAATTCATGGCACGCAAATCCATAGCATTCATCGAAGTGAAACCTCCGCAGACTGTTTGCATTCTTGCAGCCTAGACTCATTTAAAGGGTAGCGTTAGGGTTTCACGACGGAGATAATCATGGACCAACAGACAACAGCTATAGCGACGACCCTCGCCAGCCAAGCTGCCGAAAAAACTTCAAACTTTATAAGCGAAGTAATCGGCGACAACTTGAAAAACGCTGTGGGTCTAATGGGGGCAGATTGGCTGTTGGTTAAACGGGAGGAAAACCTTGAGCAGCTCCGCAGAAAGAAAGACGAAAGATTAAGCATCCGCGGAATTGCTGATACGGTGCCGGTGAGTTTATCCATTGCCATCCCGCTCATTAGGGGAGCTGCAGACGAAAGCAGAGATGAAATCCAAGACCTTTGGGCAGCGCTACTGGCCGCTGCCTTGGACCCAAATCGTGGGAAAGACGTTACCCGGTTTTTTATAGACGTATTGCAAAAGATGGAGCCTTGGGACGCGAAGGTCTTTCAAGCAATATGGACTTACGAGCCGGACTTGAACAAGGAAGACACTATGGCTGCCCGGATGGGCGCCTCGTTAAACTCCCGAGAGAGCAAGGTGTTGAGCTGCTTTGCCAACCTCGTAGACCTTGGCCTTGTGAAGGCACGTGGGCCGGGCAACTATTTCCACGATTATTACGAAGTCGTTTTGACCGCTCGCGGGCGGGAGCTTATCGAGTTATTGCAAGATTAGGCCTATCAGGATTTCCACACTACAAATCAATACTCACAGACCCTTTCGAGATGCACAGGCAGGTAACGACGTATTCAATTCAAGGAGCGTAGAAATCAATTTTTGGATGAAATTGGTTATCCTTGTGCTTTCGCAGGAGGATATCCTTCAATGGGTCGAAGCCACGAATTTGCATCAGGATACTGATCAGGTTTTTACCGAGCTACTTCAGACTGTGGAGTCAGCCAGGCACAACGTAGCCATCCGCGATGCAGGTTTAAATACGGGGCCGATGCTTTGAGGAGGTCTGGTTTGGACGTTGAAACCGTCCCAGGCGTATGTCACTAACATACAGGCACTAAAAACCCCGGGGTCGGCGTACCTGGCCCGGGGTTGGGGTGCACTAACCTAATAGCGCTGCTTTAGAGAATTGAGACACTAACCAAAAATGGCCGAAAGTCAAGAAATAATCACTTACACGCGAGCCTTGCTGGCGGCTCTTGATCGTTCACTTTCGCCGGAACGTCTGGCACCTTATTTAGGGGTTGCGGCTCAGGACCGCAAGCATGCCCTGCATCTTTATCTCTGGAACGCCCGTCTCAGCAAGTCGTTCCTCTATCCGCTGAACATGGCGGAGGTGGCGATCCGCAATGCCATGTACAACGCGATTTCTAACGAATACGCCGACCCTAACTGGCTCCTCAATCCGCCCTTTCCGCTGACGCGGCACTCGCGAACGTCTTTAGATGTCTGCGCCGCCTGCGTGGTGCGCCGACCGCGCCCGACCTAGGTGGCGGCGCTGACGTTCGATTTCTGGTCCAACCTATTCCGATTCGAATATGATGCCGTCTGGTCCCAGAACAACCTGCTTCATCGCACATTTCCCAATCTGCCGGCGGCAGAGACACGCGGAACCGTACAAGCCCGAATCGCTCGCATAAACGAACTGCGCAACCGCATTGCCCACCATGAGCCCATACATCGCTCACGGCATAAGGACTTGTACAACTTGATCCTTGAGTGCATCGGCTTCGTCGATACGCAAACGCGCGACTGGGTCAAGTTGCACTCAACCGTGTTCTACGTTGCGGGAACGCCGCCGACCCGTTCGGCAGAACTTCCGGGCCTGCCTTTATCCTCAACCAATCTACGGCCGCCGCCTATCGTTAGCGCCGATACATCTGTGCTAGACGCGCTAGGTTTGGCGGTAGCAGCCAGGCCGCCTGTTGTAGTCTTGGAAGAGGAAGGCGCTCCGCCGGTCGCTATCACTTTGGATATGCTGAGCGCCTTCATATCTGTGCAGGCCACGCATGGAGGGGGTTTGGTCGACTTGAGCGAAACGAACATTGCTGATGTTGTTGCCAACGTCGCTGGACCAGTGACGCGGACTATCGATCTCGGTGCCAGCACTGGCGACGTACAGGCTGCTTTTTTTCCGCCGGGCGTCGTTCACAATCTTCGGCCGCAGGTCGTGATAGTTACTACCAGTAACAGCATAGCTGGGGTCGTGACACACCCCGTGTTGAAATATAGGTAGGTGTCGTTGGAGAGGGCCGAAGCGGCGCTCTAAAGTCGATCAAGGTCGGGGGACGGCACCTCATCCTAAACAGTGATCTGATGGATGCTTAAACGGGTAATCTACACGAAGCGATCGACCAATCGTCGTCCATCGCATGTCACCTGAGATCCCTTAAAGGTATGGCTCTAACCCGGAAGCGATTTTGTCCTGTGTTCTGGCGCGCTGTGTCGTCACGGTCGGATGCCCAGCATCAGAACGCTCCAAGCCGTCTCAAAATATTGGCTGCGTTGCTCGCTATCGCGAAGTCCTTCTTCTCCTAAGAGGCCATTTAGCAAGGTCCACCCCGTGACCATACTAGACACCACGCGGCCAAGATTTCGGATATCGATATCGGCGCGAATTTGACCCTGTTTTTGAGCCTGATTGAGTAGCTCCAGGTTTTTGCCTTCGACGGGTTCCTTCATCTTGCTGACTGTTGAAGCTACAAGTTCTGGAAACCGTGTACCAGCGTCAATGAGCACGCGGTATATGGCCAGGCCCTCTTCTGTTGCCGTCATATCAAGTATCACTCGGCAGCGTGCCTTAAGAGCATCTAAGGGAGCATCGACAAAGGCACGGGCCTGTGGCGTTTCCCACATACCGGTGCTCATGCTCTCAAGCACCGCTATGAACAAGGCTTCCTTCGAGGCGTACCGTCGATAAATCGTCAACTTGCCAATGCCAGCCAAAGACGCGATTTTTTCAACAGAGGCGCCTTCATAGCCTTCCTTGATAAACAATGCTTTCGCGGTGTCGATAATCAGGCCGTTGAGGGCTTCGACGTCAACGGCTGCGGGGCGTCCCTGGCGTCTTTGCGCCTGTCTCTCTGTCATAACCCAAGGCTCCTCCATTTTATTATCGATACTGTACCGTTTCTTTATTGACAAAAGCAACCTTACACACGAAAAGAACGATACGGTATCGTTTAAATAAGGTATGCGCGCTTAGGGGCAGGCATGATCAAGTTTTGGGCATCCATAGCCTTGTGTTGCGTCGTGGTGTCCGGCTGCGCATCCGCGCCGCGGGCGGTTTTTGACGAGCGCCAGGCTGCAGCGGCGCAACCTTATGGATTTGACCATATTCGTGTCTCCCCACGAGATCCGGGACTGGCCCAGCGTCTGGAAGCGGATGTCCGTGAGGGACTGCGAGCCAACCCAAACTCCGATATATCCATCCTGTCGTTGTCAGGTGGCGGTGCTGACGGCGCCTTTGGCGCTGGCGTGCTCAATGGATGGACGAAGCGCGGAGACAGACCCGCGTTTAGTGTGGTCACCGGCGTATCGACGGGCGCACTGATTGCGCCTTTCGCCTATCTCGGCCCCCGATATGATGAAAAGCTTAAAGCGGCCTATTTGAGCGCTGACTCATCAAAAATTCTAAAGCGCAAAGGCTTGAGTGTTTTCGTAAGCCCCGGGGTTTACAGTTCTGAAGGGCTAAAGGCCCTGGTCGCCCAATTTGTCGATGTCGCCATGATTGAAGACCTCGCCATAGAAAACAATAAGGGGCGCAGACTTCAGGTCGCCACGACCAATCTTGATGCCCAGGCGGGCGTAATCTGGGATATTGGTGCGATCGCAACCCAAGGCGTCGCGCAAGGTGCGCAAGGCAAGGTTCGCGCGCGCGATCTGGTGCGTGAAATTCTCGTGGCCTCCGCTAGCATACCGGGGGCCTTCGCTCCGACGTTTATTCCCGTCAGTTACACAGATCGAAAGATCCGGCATGATTTGTTGGAGATGCATGTCGATGGCAGTGTCACCATGCCGTTATTTATATTGCCAGAATCTATGCTGACCTGGCAGGTGCCGCCTGACGTCGCCCTGCATGGCAAACTCTACGTCCTGATCAATGGTAACATCAATCCGCGTTTTGCGTTCACGCGCTACGGTGCATTCGACGTCATTGGTAAGAGCATTGACACCCTGACCCGCGCGCAGGCCCGTGCCACGCTGCTGGGGATTGAGGAATTTTCAAAACGAAATGGCTTTGTGCTCTCGGTCGCCAGCTTGCCTGACGATTTCGAAGGCGGGGGCCTAATGGCGTTTGATCCTGTCAGCATGGGTCGCGTTTACAACGAAGGCTATGCCCTCGGTCTTAGCGGACAGGCCTTCGGTCGCAAGTAATCGATGCCATCCTAACGCATCATCCCTTTTCCCTCCCCAAGGATACCCCGAAATGCGAACGATCTTACCGACCTTTTTTGCGCTTATGCCCCTGTTGTGGGGGCAAGCGCAGGCGCAGAGCCAGCCTTTCAAACCGCTTGGCCCGCAACAGACCTGGACGATTGATGCCGGTGGGGGCGCTGTTTATGGTTTTAGTCCAAGTGGCGGCGCTACTGACAAGGTAAACGCGATCCCTTGGGTATCGTTCAATTACAAGAACAGGGTCTATGGTGATCCATTGAGTGGTGTGGGCTATAATCTTATCTCACGCGATCGTCTGATAGCTGGTGTTCAGGTGCGTCCGCATTTCGGGGGCAAATCGGATGAACTGCCCGGCCTTACGGTGCCCGGGCTGGGGGCTGACCTTGCGGCTTACGCCTTCTACCGGATCGGCGAGAAGACGTCAGTGGGCGGTCGTGTAACGCAGGACGTCACTAATGTATCGCAGGGCGCCGGCTTATTTCTCTCTGCATCGCGTCAGGACGTTACGCGGGTAGGCTTGTTTCAGACGACGCTCTACTCCCGCTTTGGCGACAAAAAGTCCAATCAGGCCTACTATGGCGTCGATCCGTCGGAAGCCGTATCCACCGGTCTTAGCCCATACGAGGTGGGCGCCGGCCCGCAGAGTGTCGGAATGGCCGTTTTATGGATCGTGCCTGTTCATGAAAAATTCGTGCTGGCCAGCTTCCTGAACGCGGATCGTGCTCTGGGTGATGTGGCGGAAAGCCCTTTGCTGCAACTGACCAAAAACAAAGAGATGAGCTACCGAGCCGGCATCCTCATTATCCGTCGATTTGGAGGCACCTAAAGCGGTGCCGTTAGGCTCTGTCGATTTATATGCAGATCCTAAAAATCAATAATGTCGAAATCTGCGGGCTCCGGCGGAGTTGCAAATACCCGTCTCGCCACAAATAGTCCCGCAACCGGAATGCCAGGAAACCGTGCAGTTAGGGCTGTTTTCATGGCGCGGAAATGAGTGCCGGCAGTGAGAACGTCATCCACCACGGCAAGATAGGTCGGAGGCGGGGCTGCCAAATTTTCATTGATCGCGTAAATACTATTAAGTTCGTTCACCGTGACCCGTTCACCTACACCCACTTCGTGAGATGCGGCCGTGGATTGAGATTGGGTCACAAGATTTCTGACGTCGACATTCTGCCCGAGGCTTTGACAAATCAGCTCGATGCGGTTGTCAAAGTCGGGGTGACCTGGGGCCTTCGATCCGGGCACGGGAACAAACGTTGTTGTAGATATCCAGCCGCTATCCAGTGCGCCGCGAAATTCACGCGCACACTGCTCTATTGCCCGAGCTTTCCATGCGTACTGCGCGGTGCCGGCCAGACTTGGCTTCTTCTTGAGATTGTTGATCAGATTGTTGGTCTGGCTGAACGTAAAGTCCCGCCCGGACGTATACTCGTACATAAACACACACGTATCATCTGCCCGAAGATGGGTATGATCCACCCGTGTGGTGTCGTCAATTTCAGTGAACCTAGGCAAGCGCGTCCCATATATCCTGAGTAGTTCTTACCCGAACGGCCCCTTCAGCTTCAAAACGTGCAGGCCACGTGATGGCGGTGTTTTTAAAGCATGATTCAAGAATAAAGAGCTTTCGGCCTTGATGAAGGGCTGCCCGCGCTTGAGTTAGAGTGCCTGAGGTTTCGCCAGCCTCGACGATGATTGTGCCTTCGGTTAAGGCGCTCATCGTGATATTGCGCTCAGGGAAAAACAGTCTGTTTTGGGGCACCGCTTGGTTGCGGTATCGCAAGACAGGTACTTGTGAAATGAGCAGATGATCCCGGGCAATTTGGTCCTGAAGCGCTGTGTTTTCCTTAGGGTAGTAAGATCCCAGCGGCGTGCCAATAACAGCAATGGTACGGCCGTTACTTTGCAAGGCGGCTTGGTGAGCCGCCGTATCAATACCCTTGGCAAGGCCTGAGACCACAGTAAAGTCTCGCTTTACCAGGTCGCGGGCCAACTGAGCTGCCCTTTGCACGCCCTCAGGCGATGCTTCCCGGCTCCCGACAATCGCTACGCTGCGGGTTTCCGTATACTCCCACGCCCCTTGGTAATAGACCAACTCTACCGGGTAGCGCGCATCGCGCAGTTTCTGAGGATAATCGCCACCGTGATTGATGCGTACACCGAATTTATGGACGCCTGCGGCCTTCAGGGCCGCTAATACCGCCTCTGAACAGCGATCAGCTTCAGCCGGGGATACAAAGTCAGAGGGCAACGCCGAAGGGTCGCGGGCGAACCGATCGGCAATTGTCTTGAAGGTAGAGCCTTGTTCCAGCCAAAGGGCTTCATAAGCACCAAATTCACGCCGTGGAGAAATTGACCCAATAGCGGGACCATCGCTACGCAGAGCAAGTTGCATTCGTGTTCCTAGGTTGTGACGGTATGAGGCTATCTGCAAAAGAGACTTCTACAATCTATGCTGCGGATCAAGCCAAATTTATTTGATACTGATGTCTACCGCGATTCCTAAAAAAAGTAATGTTCTTTATTTGTTCCATTTCGTCAGTGATATTGCCCGATGCTGTTATCCTTGGTCTTTCAATATCCAGTCCATGACGTGATTGTAGTCCTTTAGATCCAAGAACCATTCAGCGGTGTGTTTTGTAGCTGCGAACTTTTTGGCGCCGGCTGTAAATTCCGAAGTCGTCGCTAAAATTGCTTTATTGGCCCCTTCGTTCATCTGAACGCCAAACAAGCTCCGAACGAGCCCAACCCCCACCTTGTTTTGCGGTGCGTACTTTTTACACTCAATTATATATTTGCACGGAATACCCATATCGTTTCGCAGAGCGATAACGTCCCGTCCTCCGTCGCGCGAACGCTTGGTCAGATCGACGACAAAGCCATTATTTTTGAACACGTGAGCGATTATTTCTTCAAACTGACGGGGGTCGATATCGTGGATTAGATTGTGACGTTTTTTAATCTCAAGGATTAATTCCGCTACTCCGTCATTCAGGTGGCCGACGATCAGCTTTCGTTCCGGTACAATTAGGCCACTTTCAGATTTATCTACCGTCTCATAATCGTAATCTTCGTCATGAAAGGAGAAATCGACTAAGGGGACACCTTTAACGATCGTTACGCCTGTTGGATGATATTCAGCGTAGTTTGGCATACCAACTGGATATTCAGACGCTTCATACTCGATCTCGAATGGGCTTCGGCATTGCGGACAATGAGCTCCAATCGCACCGTGGTAGAATACTTCAAGCCCCATTCCACGTTCATCAGCGCCATCTTGCTGCACATTAAGATCGTCCCCATCAACCTCAAAAAGGTGAGCGCATCGCTTACATTGAACAATGATTGTTTTGTCCATCGCTAAAATTCTCACTAACGGTCCAGGCACAGGCAGTATAGATCGATACTGATTGGAAGGATGTTCGGCGGCAAGTTTAGGATGGCCCGCTAGTTCGAACTTATCAATCGAAAAGCTTGGATGATACCGAGGATCGCCGACCGTTACCTATATCCACACTGTACCATTGGCGTGGTCAACCTCCGGCGGCGGTGGCTTGACGGAGCGCGGCCGCCTTTTAGGTGGAGCCTTGTCTATCTTGCTATTCGTCTCAGGATCGGGAGCGCTATCCGGCAGGGAGTCTGAAGGGATGTCCTCAGGTTTGTCTTCAGGATTTCCAGTGTCATGGTTCGGCATTCGACCACTCTTCGAGTTAGGTTAGCACGATGTGCGATGGTTGTTTGCGGGGCCGCTTGAACCAGCTCCTCATCATTGCAAGCTATTGAGTTAGAAGGCCGCTCGCTGTGGCAATCACATTAATTATTCCCGGTAAGGGTGGTATTAATAAAATTGCACGCAACAGGATAGTTTAAATCCCTAATTGATGGCAGACGTTGCAAACGGCTCCGCTTTGATGATTTTTTAGGCAATAATTGGCGACTATTGTGTCATTTCCGTGCGACGGTTGGGACAAACCTTTCTCGTCAGCACAACATAAATCTATCTTCGCCGCAGTTTTGAAAAGGCTCTGTCGGTTCCGATAAACTTGTCGATCATCGGCGCAATTAATTTCACAGGGTCGGGTTTCGCCAGAGCTGTCTCGCTTGCAAGCGCCTCCGCATAGGCTTCGAGACTGCGGTAGGTAGCGGCGGGCAGTTCTACGGTGATTTTGACCGGTTTATCATCCGTGAGAGGACCGAGCTTGAGACGTGACATGACTATGGCTCCTGCGGGGCGAGAATAAGATCCTTGGTCAGGATTATCCGGACAGGGTGGCCAGGCCTTACCGTCAGGGTCGGCTGCACGTTCAGTTGGCGCTCGACCACCTGTTGGCCGACTTTATCAAACGTGGCCTGCGCGCCGTCTTTGAGAGCCTTCAGGATGGTGCTTTCGTCATCACTGGCGAGTTCAGCACCAACACTCAGAAGGCTCGTCAGCGCTGCCGCTTTGACCATACCGCCCCAGTGGTAATCGGTCCGGTCCGAGAGGCCGGCAAAGCCCTGACCGTCGGCAGCGGATTGACGTTCGAGCACGATCGATTGGCCTGTCGGGAATATCAGGCGGGTCCACACCAAGAGCACGCGGGTTTGACCGAACGCGACGGCATTGTCATATTGCCCGACCAGACGCGCACCCTGCGGTATCACCACATAGCGACCCGTCAGACTGTCATAGACATTTTGGGTTACCTGAGCTGTCACCTGCCCGGGCAGGTCTGAGCGTATACCGGTGATGAGGGCTGCCGCGATAACGCTGCCGGCTTGAAGGATGTGGGGTGACGGCGGGTTTACCAGTCGCTCTTCCGAGACCACACGCTTGTCCGTTGTTTGACTTAGGAACGCGACCTGTCGATCTTGCGCAGTCGCTATGGCGGGGACTACGCGACTAAGCGGATGGGATGCGAGATCGGACACCGGCAGCGGCGGTACATATACCGGAGTTGCGGCGTCCTGCGATTGCGCGGCGGTGGCCGTACCTCGTGCAAATATCTGGCTCGATATGGCGGCGTCATGTTCCTGGTCAACCCGCTGCCTTCGCTGTGCGTCCGGGCCATCGAGCGTCGAGGTGTTGCCGTTCGCCATCACCGGTGGGGCAACTTCTTTGCCTTGAGACCGGGCGGCTAAAATGGGACCGCCCAGGTCACCCGGTAGGGGCGCGCCTAGTTGCGGGATTTCTGAATAGTCCTTTGGAAGGCCTGCCAGCTTTTCAGATTGGGTTTTTGTCTGTGTGGGCGCGGGCGATTTCTGAGATTGGGACGGTTTGGCAGCCTGATCCTTGAGGGCGACGATCACGGCAGCCCCCACGCCGAGACCGGCGACGAGGCCTAACCCAGCTAAGGCCTTTCTGGAAAGACGCATCACGGGTTTTGGTTTTGGCCGCAGACGCAGGTCAGGTGTTTGAAGTGTGGCGGAAGGCGTCGTCTCGGTCATGGCATTTTCCCTTCTACACGGGTGATCCGCACGGCCTTTTGGCTTTTTTTATCGCCGAGCCGCATCTCCGCGGCGCTAAATATCCGGTCAACGATCAGGTAATTTCGGCTGATGCGATAATTGACGAGTTCGCTGGATCGGTCCGGTCCGACCAAAAATAGGGGAGGCAGTTCACCCTGGGCTATGTTTGCTGGCAATTCGATGTAGGTTTTCTTTGCGTCATCGAACGCGCGGATAGGCCGCCACGGTGTTTTATCGCCATCGATCCTGTAGTTAAAATTCAGCGACTGAATATCCAGGCCAGTAGCGATGGGTGCGGCCGCGGCCTCTATGGCCGCCCGTCGCTGAACCGCGATCAAATCATCCTCGGTGTATCGCCACGACACCGAGGCCATGTAGGTGTTTTGAAACGCACGTAACTCGATATGGTAGGTGCGACGGTTGGTGTTGATGACCAAATTGGTGCTGAGTCCGATACGGGTCGGCTTGACCAGGATATGGACTTGTTTGCCATCGCCGACGCCGCTTACCGTATCGCCAATGACCCAGCGGGCCGTGTCTCCAGCCGCTACGGGCCCGGTCCCGGCAAGTTCCTCGCCCGGCTGCAGGGCAATATCGGTGATTTTGCCGACGGCGGTATAGACTTGAAACAAGCTGCCTTGCGTGTACGCATAGGTCTGCGTCGCGTTGATGAAGCCTTCCGGTGCGGGTTGGACGCGGGCCGCTGTGTTCGCGGCCCGTACATTGGCCGCAGGCAGGTATAGCCCATTGTAGGCAGGCGCTTTGGGCTTGGCGGGTTTAGCGAAAGCTGAAGGGCCGGGAATAGACGACATGGCTATGGCCGTCAGCAGGAGTGCACGTTTGAATAGGGTCATTTACGAGAGTTCCTTGGACCAGTTAAAGGCGTTTATGTAGATGCCGAGCGGATTCCTGCGCAGGCGTTCGGGATCGCGTGGGGGCTCAACGACAAGCGTAAGAATGGCAGTCCAGCGTTCTGTGCTGGCGATCTGCCCGCTGGTGTACGTACGTTCGGTCCAGCTCACACGAAAGCTATCGGGCGAAGCACGGATCACGCTGGAGACCTCGACGGCGATCTGTTGCTGGCCGACTTTGGCAAACGGGTCGTTGGTTTGCGCATAGCCGTTCAGTGCCGATGCACCTTTGTCCGTCATGAACTCGTAGGCCTTCAGCCAGTTTTGGCGGACGATGATCGGGTCGGACGAGACGGCGCGCACATTGCCAATAAAGGCCGCAAGGTGATAAGCAATCTGGCTATCAGAGGGTTTGTAGTCCGCCGTGGCGGGGGCGACGGCTTGAGTTTGGCCGAGGGTATCGACCTCAACGACCCAGGGCGTGATCGTTCCGCGCGCCCCCTGCCAGACCAGAGCCGTCGCCAGACCGCCGACGAGGGCCAGGCAACCAAACGCCATCAGGCGCCAGTTTTTGGCTTGAACGCGGGCTGAACCGATGCGGTCATCCCAGACTTGAGCGGCTCGCTGGTAAGGCGTTTCCGGCTGTGGTGTTTCGCTATAGCGGGTAGAGGTTCGCTTAAACATGGTGGTTATTGACCTTCATTGAGATTAGGGGAATGGCCGGCGCCGCCGCCATCGCCGGACCGCACAGCGTGGGTGAGCGTATTCATGCCGTGCTGGAACGATTGTGAGCGTCTCATGCGCTTGGCCCATTCGGGCGTGGACGTGGCGTTTGTTGAACTGGCTATTGGCGAAGCTGCGGGCTCGCCTACCGTGCCCCGCGTGGATGCGCCGCCGCTTGCGGTGAATGCTGACCGTGCACCGCTTTTGAAACCATCGGACATGGCGCCGCCGGCGTTTGAAAGCGCGCGCTGAAGGGGAGATATGGCGGTTTTGGCCGTAGTCTTGGCTACACTGGCCATGCCACCGGCAACGGCAGCGCCGCCTTCCTTACCCAGAGCGCCAAGATTGTATGCGGTCGAGGCGCCGCCAGCCAGGGAGGCACTGCCTCTGGCAGCGGCCACCCCGCCCGAAGCGATCGCGGCAAGGCCGCGCCCGGCCATGCCAAGGCCGGCACCAGCGGCCATCATGGCGCCGCCTGCCGCTAAGCCCGTCCCGATGGCGGCGCCAGCACCCAGTTGAGGTCCGCCGGAGACCAGCCCGTTAGCAATGCCGGGGCCAAAAATACCAAGTCCTAACAGGGTGAGCGCGGCGAGCACGATCGCCATAGCGTCTTCAACGGTTGGCGCGGCCGTGCCGTAATCCTGAACGAAGGTATCAAACAGGGTTGAGCCAATGCCGACCACGACGGCTAGCACCAGAACTTTGATGCCGGACGATACGACGTTGCCCAAGACCTTTTCAGCCATAAAGGCGGATTTACCGAAGAGACCAAAGGGGATCAGGACGAAGCCGGCCAAGGTCGTCAGCTTGAACTCGATAAGCGTAACGAACATCTGTATGGCGAGAATGAAGAAGGCGAGGACGACAATGGCCCAGGCCAGCATCAGACAAATAATCTGAAGGAAGTTCTCAAAGAAGCTTATAGCGCCCATCAGATCCGAGGCGGCTTGTAACAAGGGCGCGCCCGCGTCCAGGCCCGTTTGCGCGAGCTTGCCCGGTCGTAAAAGGTCGGCGACGGTAAAACCTGTGCCCGAGGCCTTCAGCCCCAAACCGGCAAACGAATTAAAGATGATCGCCGACAGGGCGTTCCAGTTGCCTATGAGGTAGGCAAAGGCCCCGATGAAAAGCGTCTTTTTGACCAGGCGCGCGATAATGTCATCATCGCCGCCCCAACTCCAAAACAAGGCTGCGAGCGTTACATCGATGACGATTAATGTCGTTGCAATAAAGGCGACTTCGCCGTGCAGAAGGCCGAAGCCGCTGTCGATGTATCGCGTGAAGACTTCGAGGAAGTGATCGATGACGCCGGTGTTGGTCATGGCGGTTATTGACTCGTGTTGGCGGTCATGGCGGTCTGGCCGAGGAACTGATCGCGGCCTTCCTGCCACAGCCTGCGGCAGGCATCGTTCGGGGTGGCCATCAAACGGCAGCGTTTCAGCTCCGCACGTAAAGGTTCAGGATCTGCGGTGGGCGCTTCGGGAATTTCCAACGACAAGCTTGGCGTGTTGTCGTGTGAGCTGCCGAGTTGGAACGCGGCGAGAGCTACAATCAGAATGCCGAGAGCAACGGCAGATAGACGGATCAAAGATTCCGATATCATCATCATGCCCCCTAATTGCCGTAAAACATTTGGGCGGCCCCTGGCTGGTAGCCGGAAGTGCTGTTCAGGAAGCGCTTGCGTTGCTCGCGTCCTTGCTCGGCGGCGGTCGCCGCTTCGGCCGCCTTCAGGGCGTCCGCTCGCCCGTTGGCGGCGAGGATGGTGGTGAGATCAGCCAGTTGCTGGGTTTGGAGGGCCAATATCTGGTTGCCGGCTTGGGTTGCAGCCAGCGCGCCCGTTGCGGATTGACTGGCAGACACAAGTGCTGACATTTGTATTTGAGTGTCATCGATATTGCCGACAACGGTCGCCTGGGTGCGCAGCGCGTCCTGCAGACCACCAACTGTATTTGCCCAGCGCGTCTTGGCATCTGTGATCATCGCGCGGTTGGAGGCCGTCAAAGAGACGGAGCCGTATATGGATTGAAATGCTTCATCGATGCGCGCGACGTTGTAGGCGATATTTTGCGCCTGGGCGATGAGTTGCCGCGTCCGGTTGATGGTTGTCTGCAGTTGCGACAGCGCAGAATAGGGCAGGTTCGCCAGATTCCGGGCCTGATTAACCAGTGACGTGGCCTGGTTCTGTATCATCGTAATCTGGTTGTTGATCTGTTGCAGGGCACGCACGGCGGACAGGACGTTCTGTACGTAGTTAGCCGGATCATAGACCGCCAATTGCGCATCAGCGGCACCGGGCAGAGCTACGGACCCGGCAAGACATAGTGCGCTGGCTAGGAGGGCGCGGCGCTTCGTATCTATCGTCATGGCATACGCTCCATATTGTTCAGTTGGGGGATGAGGTCGGCAGCCCAATCGAGGTCACGATGTCTCAGCCAGGCCGCCAAAAATTCGCCTGGGCCGTGCTCGGCGATGATCCGCGACGCATGTACCTGGTCGGTCTTTGATGAGGCGGCGCATAGGGCGATGGCGATGGCATTCAGCCCAAGCTCAAAAAGTCGATGTCCCTGGCGGGATTGAAGGTAGTAATCCTGCTTGGGACGGGCGTGAGCGATCAGTTGAATCTGCCGATTGTTCAGACCGAACCGTTGGTAAATGGCGGAAATTTGTGGCTCAAGCGCATTTGGATTAGGCAGAAACAGGCGCGTTGGGCAGCTTTCCATCAAAATGGGGGCTATAGCGCTGCCTTCGATGTCAGCCAGGCTTTGCGTGGCGAAGACCACGGAAGCATTACGCTTGCGCAAGGTCTTCAGCCATTCCTTTAGTTGATCAGCGAAGGCTGGATCATCGAGCGCCAGCCAACCCTCATCAATAATAATGAGGGTTGGGCTGCCATCGAGGTGATCACCAATACGATGAAACAGATAAGACAAGACGGCCGGTGCGGCGGGGGTGCCTAAAAGCCCTTCTGTCTCAAACACCTGGACCCGGTTACGTCCCAGACTTTCACTGTCCGCATCGAGCAGACGGCCGTGTGGACCTTCCAGGCAATAGGGCGCAAGTGCCTGCTTAAGTGCTTGGGACTGGAGTAATACCGACAGGCCAGTAAGGCTGCGTTCGGCCACCGGGGCTGTAGCTAATGAATTCAGGGCTGACCACAGCAGCGCCTTAACATCAGGTGTGACCTCAATGCCATCGCGCGTAAGGATACCGGCGATCCAGTCTGTGGCCCAGCTTCGTTCCTCGACATCGTCGATGCGGGCCAACGGTTGCAAACGCACGGACGCCCCGGTGTCGGAATTTCCATTGCCCAGATCGTACCAGTCGCCGCCCATGCCGTGACAGGCCACACGCATCGAGGCGCCAAAATCGAAAGCAAACACTTGGGCAGAGCTGTAGCGACGAAATTGCAGGGCCATCACCGCCAGTAAGACGGACTTTCCAGATCCGGTCGGGCCGATGATGAGGCTGTGGCCGACGTCGCCGACGTGAAGGGATAACCGGAACGGGGTCGAGCCCTCGGCCTTGCCGAATAGCAGAGGGGGGCCTGCTAAATGCTCGTCCCGTTCCGGACCCGCCCAGACCGCCGATACCGGCATCATATGGGCGAGGTTCAATGTCGATAAAGGCGGCTGACGCACATTGGCGTAGACGTGTCCGGGTAGGCTCCCCAGCCAGGCATCGACGGCGTTAAGGCTCTCCACCGTGCAGGTGAAGTTGCGACTCTGGATGACCTTCTCCGCCGCGCGTAGTTTTTCATCCGCGATCCGGCGATCCCGGTCCCACACTATAAGCGTGGCCGAGACATACGCCATGCCGGCTAGGTCGGCGCCTAGTTCCTGAAGCGCCAGATCAGCGTCCTGAGCCTTATTGGCGGCATCGTTATCGACGAGGCTTGAGGCCTCGTTGGTCATGACTTCCTTGAGTATGGCACCGATCGATTTGCGCTTGGCAAACCATTGGCGCCGCACCTTGCCCAAAAGCCGTGCCGCATCGACCTTGTCCATCAATATGGCGCGGGTGGCCCACCGGTACGGGAAGGCCAAGCGGTTTAAGTCATCGAGTATGCCAGGGGCGGTGGTGGTTGGAAAACCAGTTATGGTCAGGACGCGGACATAGGCTTCGCCCAGCATCGGGGCTAGCCCGCCCGTCAGGGGGCGGTCGGCGAGCAGGACATCCAGATGCATTGGGGTTTCTGGCACGCGGACACTGTGCCGGTTGGTTGACACTGTCGAATGCAGGTATGACAGCGTTTCCGCGTCATCGAGCCAGCGGCATTCGGGCATAAACCCGGTGAACTGGTTCAAAAACCGCTCGCATTGGTCGCGGAACGCTTCAAGATGGTCGTGACCGTGAGCCGCCGCGCCAGTCCCACCCTCAAAAAGCCAGCCTTCACCCTTCGCCGTCAGATCCTCAGGGGGCAGGAAGAGGAAAGTCAGGAAATACGCGGATTCAAAATGGGCGTCGGCATCTTCAAAATCGGCCTTACGTTCGGCATCTACCAAAGCCGATGCCGCATCAGGGAAGCGTGAATCTGGGTAAACGCTGGCGGCTGAACGTTGGGCTTCGACGAAGATGGCCCAGCGCGATCCCAATCGCCGGAAGACGCTATTGAGCCGCTCGGCTACGGCGGCCAGTTCCGACGGGACCGAACTGTCAAGATCTGGACCGCGAAACCTTGCCGATCTCTGGAGCGAGCCATCCTTGTTTAGGACGATGCCATCGGCGACCAGAGCTGCCCAGGGCAGAAAATCTGGAAGATATGAAAAGTGGCGGCGATATTCGGCCAGGTTCATCATGGTCTTATCCTTAAACGTCAAAATAGGTGGGAAGGCGCAGATGGCGGCGAGCGACTTCGACGAACATCGGGTCGCGTTTGGCGGCCCAGACTGCGCAAAAGTGACCGATCAGGCCGAGTGCAATGCCGGCAAGCCATAGGCGAAGACCGAGGCCCAGGGCCGCGGCCAGTGTGCCGTTGATAATGGCAATGGCGCGAGGCGCGCCGGCCATGAGCATCGGCTCCGTTAAGGCGCGGTGAACGGGGGCTTGTAGCCCTGCAAATCCAGTCTCGACGTCATCTGCACCAAGCCGCATCAGATCAATGCCCCGCCGCCGAAAGAGAAGAAGGTCAGGAAGAAGGATGACGCGGCAAAGGCTATCGACAGACCAAAGACGATCTGGATGAGTTTGCGGAACCCGCCGGAACTATCCCCGAACGCCAGGGTAAGGCCGGTTACGATGATAATGATGACAGAGACGATCTTGGCGACCGGCCCTTGGATGGATTCCAGTATTGATTGGAGCGGGGCTTCCCAGGGCATGTTGGAACCGGCCGCGAGCGCAGGCGTGGAGGCGGCGAGGGCGAGAACCGATGCGGCCAGAATGTAGGTAGCGCCGCGTGGGGTTATGGATAGGTGTTTGATCATATCAGGTGTCCGTTGAAATCAGGGTTGCGGGAGATAGGCGGTATTCGCCCGTGGCACTGAGGCCATCGACGCGGGCGAGCTCGGTCAGGCGGCGGTGACTGCCGCGACCTGAAAGAACGGCGATAAGGTGGATCGTTTCACTGATCAGCGGACGCGGCACGGCGATAACACCCTCCTGGATCAGGCTTTCCAGGCGACGTAGGGCGCCCAGCGCCGATCCGGCGTGGAGCGTTGCGATGCCGCCCGGATGGCCGGTGCCCCAGGCTTTCAGAAGGTCGAGGGCTTCGGGGCCGCGTACCTCGCCTATTGGGATTCGGTCAGGGCGCAGACGAAGGGCGGACCGGACCAGATCTGATAGGGTGGCCACGCCCTCCTTGGTACGCAGGGCGACCAGGTTCGGCGCGGTGCATTGAAGTTCGCGGGTGTCTTCGATCAGCACGACACGGTCAGACGTCTTGGCAACTTCTGCCAGCAGAGCGTTGGTTAGCGTTGTCTTGCCGGTGGATGTGCCTCCGGCGACCAGAATATTGAGCCTCTCACGCACGCCATGGCGCAGGACCTCGGCCTGATCGACTGTGATAATGCCGGTGGTGGTGTAGTCGTCCAAAGTAAAAACCGACACGGCTGGCTTACGAATCGAGAATGATGGTGCTGTCACCACTGGCGGCAGGAGACCTTCAAAGCGTTCGCCCGTTTCAGGCAGTTCTGCCGATAATCGGGGGGCGGCCGCGTGCACCTCGGCGCCTATGTGGTGTGCGACCAGGCGGATTATGCGTTCGCCGTCGCTGGCGCTGATGCGCAGACCGGTGTTTTCAAGCCCGCCACGCAATCGGTCGATCCACAGGCGACCGTCGGGATTGAGCATGACTTCAACAATAGTCGGATCGTTCAGGAACGCGCTAAGGTCCATCCCCATGGCCGATCGCAACATACGAACGCCGCGACTGAGGATCTCAGTTTGGAGACTGGAATGGCTGGACATGAAACCCCCGTTGGCAATGGCCTGGACTGTCGGGGATCATTAGAAGAAGCAGGATTTGGGCGGTGGCAACCACATAAATTGGGGTGTAGGGCCATGGCGAAGTAATAGAAACCATTGCGTAAACTATTCCGCCGATTGATGGGTAGGCGACAGAAAGAAAACTCGTGGTGGACGTCCGAACTAGACCACGGTGGGCATAACCCTGTGTTGCCTATCGAACAATTCGTCCGTCAGACAGCGATACAGCGGCAACTGACGTGACCGTCTTTTTAATAAGTGGCATCGTCGGCATAGTCGTTCATTGGCTAAAGTCTGACTTTCAAGGACAAAATAGCTCGGAACAGATGGCTGTTAGGCTTGCCAGCGATGTTACAAAGAGTGCCATTAACTGCGACAAGAAATCAACTGGGTCGGCGACAGAAGTTATCATCACCAAGGCGATATTAGTATAAGTGCAATATAGCAATCGTTTGAAAATTATTGCTGTGACAATGGTTTAGTAGGGCAGGGCTATTGCGAAAATGCCGAGCAACGTCAAGAGGAGATAACTGGTTAATTTTTCTATTGAAAAGTGAGTATGAATAAACCTATGATTGTCAGATCGCGTGCTATTTTAGGCGGACAACGGCGAATGGGGACGTCGTGAGCGAAGGTCCGAGGGTTGGATTTCCCTATACGGGTTGGGGCGGACACTTTGACAAATTTCTACGGTTGGGACCTCGCGGTTCGGGGTTTACAGGTTGACTTGAGCGGCTTGGGTGCGGGGGTTGAGCGTCGCACGGAGTTGGCAATAGTTCTGACTTGGATGTGCATGAAATCGGGAAATTCGCAGGTTCAACGCGTCTTTAAAAAGATACCGCAGGCTGAAATCGATACGGCGCAGACACGCGCCGATAAGAAAATCGATAGTCCAAGTTTCAATTTCAGACCGGACTTCACCGACCTTCGGTCGCTTCTTATCTCCGTCGCGGCATTTCTGCGCGCCCTCGAAGCTTTGCATTTAAGCGGACATCAAGCGGATGAACCGGCGTTTCCAAAGGACTGGTTGATCGAAAATGGCAAGGTGTCTGCGTATCTTATCCCGTTAGGCAAACGGTTGTGGTGCAAAGACAGTGGCGCTTTTCTTTTGCGGGGCTTGAAAAAACATAGGGTCGTGCCGGCTAAGGTCGATGGTTCCGACGTCAAACCCATTCGTATCGACAGCCTCGAGCTGGCCGACAGGGACATGCGATTTGGAGCGGCTCTTTTTCCCGCGCTAACCGTCATTAAAGACGAAACCCATGACAGTTTTATTATTACGGGTGTAAACTGTAGTGAAATGAAGGGTGTTGTGGGAGAAGCTCTCAAGCAATCCTTTATGTCGGGATGTATCGCGACCATGTTCCCCGAGCTTACGATTGATCTAAATACCCGCTGTGAGATTGAAACCCTTCTCATCCGCAAGCCGTGGTTATATGGCGAGGATGGCGAACGCGCCGAGGTCGTTAACGGCTTGCCTCGGACCCCTGCGATGATTGTTGCGGGCTCGTGGCACGAGGCTGTTGGTGAGGCGTATCAGAATGTGGCGACCATATATGGTGGCAATGGTAAGCCTTTAGTTCGTTATACCAAGCGCTCGATTTTCTCGGATGAAAACGATCGGAGCGAGCGGATTGAGTGCGGCGGCGAATTTGTGCTGCTTGTTCTTGATGATGCGTTGATAGCATTTGGAATTTGTTTGGATTTTTGTAATTTGGAACAGCCCTCGCCATATGCAGAATTGTCGGCTGACCTCATCCTTGTTCCCTCTTTTGGAAACCGGACGACAATGGCGGGGCATATAAACAATGCGCAGCAAGTGTTGATTCGCCAAAAGAGCCGAACCTTCGTCGTGCAGCAAATGGACAAGCTGGAAGGTGACTTTCTTGGCTACGTGCTTCCGCCGGCCCTAAAGATTCAGGATAACGCCGACCTTTTGCGGGTGGGCTCGCCCTGGAACCTAATTACTGTATGATTTTTTTAACTTCCCGTTGACTTGTTGTTCATATTGACCAATGTAAAGTGTTGTGAAATGAACCGGAATATTCCCATGTCTCAAAGCTCCGCAACTCTTCAAAGCTCGTTAAATGAGCTGTCCACCGGCGATCTTGACATCCGCAAGGCCCGGGAGGTGGTTCACAAGGCCATCGAAGTGGGGGATGAGATGTTGCAGCGCATCTATACGGCGTTGCGCGGCCTTGCCTGGCGGATGATTCGTGCACGCGAGGTCCCGGCTGACCTGCCTGAATGGCATGACGTCTGCACGCATGCGGCAGCCATGATTCGCTTCAAGGGCCGGGAGGACATCGCCGAGAGGATTGAGACCCTTGCCGAACTCATCGCGCAAACGAGTCGCTTCAACGATTTTCAACCGCTCGATGAGGTTCTCGGACGTTTGCATGTGGCGCAGATACTGAAGACACTTGCCCGTCACAAGGGCAAAGCAAAGCGGTCCGTTCTAGCCAAGGCCAGTGATTTGGGTGACGCGAATTTGTCGCGCGTCATCGCCGTTCTCATTGCCCACGGCCTTGTCGAACGTCAGCGTTCCGGCAAAGAAGCCGTGCTATCTCTTACATCGGCCAGTCGCCAGATCCTGCACCGAATAGGCGTGCAGGCGTCGTCACGACCGGCAGCGGACCAGCCGTTGGTGTCGGAACTCGACCTTGCCACGATATGGTGGAATGTCGATGGAGACGTTTTGGGTGCCACGGATGCGTTCAAGGAACTCCTCCGCGAGCTTGGTTACCTTCCGGCGGAGATGCCGACCAAGGCCGTGTGGGCGAAATGGATATCGGGAATCATACTCGGCAACCGGGGGGATGACGCCTCGGACGGAGTATCCTTGCAACTGGCCGAACATATTTGGGTGAAGTACCTCGAAAAGCGGTTAGCTGATGGTGTTGTGGTAGCTTGTCTAGTCGATATTAGTGCCGAGGGCGCCGCAGAGGCTCGCCTGCGCAAGGAGTTGGGCAACAAGATTGAAGACAATGCCATTAAGGCCGAAGAAATAACAAAACTCAGGCAGCAAGTCATCGATGCCGAGTTGGAGGCTTCGCGTAATCACCGTCGCTTGCTTTCGGTTAAGAACGCCGTGGAAAATCTGAGAACCGAATTGCTCGTCAGTACGGCTTCAATTGCAAGTAATGTGAAATCACTGCAGGTGGAGGAGGGACTCTATGAGTGGAGCAAATCCTTTCATACGCTCGACGCGCAAATTAGTGCCATCAAGACGGCGATTCAGCATTTTCTGGTTGTCCCCTCAACGGACAGCGAACCTCGTATTGACTTGGGAGGTACGCTCAATTCGGCCAGGCTCATTGAGGAGTCGATGGTGACTGTCAATGCGTTGGCGGGTGCGGAGTTCGAATACTGGAATGTCGAGGACGCAATGCTCGCCAATTGCCGTATCGACAACTCTGCAATGGCGGTGCTGGGGAATGCTATGCTTTTCTATGCACGTGACAACAGCTCGGCGCATTTCGTGGTGCGGCCGACCATCCATGATATGAGTCTGGTAATCGGTCTGTTTCTCAAAACCGCCAAGATGAAGCACGCGCCTCGACATTCGCCTGACCGCAACACCCATCAGCAAGACATCAACACGCGGTATACCTATGTTCGCGACATCGCTGAGGCCTCTACGGGCATAGTCTACGCTGAGCCAAATAATGAATCGTCGCACTCCGCGTTCGTTGAGGTGAGCTTTCCAATTGTCAGCTTGGAGGGAAGTCACGCCACGCATGTACTGGAGCAAGCTTCGGGGTAATTGCGAGGTCTGACAGCTTGACCACGTGTTGTCCCTCGGTCATCAGCCGGCCGAGATGGCCTGTCCTCCGGGAGTGTTCTTTAAACGGTAACCCGTCTTTCCGAAGGTTTACCTTCTAGGCTTGGTATGGCCGGCACAGCACACCTCGCGCTGTCGGATGTGCGAAATTGTATCCCGAGGTTAAAGCATTGTCCGTCGTGCCACTTTTCCACACATTATGTGATCATCCCGCGGTGGGTCGCCCACCAAGCTGTTGCCGTGGGAGACGGCGACAGAAACCAGAGGGTTCAATCCGTAGGATCTGAAGTTGGCATTCCTGGTCCTAGACAAGGAAGAAAATGGTGTACTGTTCGGCTATTGTCCCGCTCATCGTCGCGGGAGGATCGGCGCTATACATGAAACGTCAGGCAGGTGGTGCAAACACGACATGACTACGGGATGGGGTGACGGATTCAACTTGCCGCGGCTCAATCCCCTGTCTTAATCTGGGGTATGAAAGCGCTACATAGGCCATTTGAGTTTGACGAGGTGCGTGAGACAAGCCCTGATCCTGTCTCAATCCTGACGATCACGCAGGCGACAGCAGCGACGTTTTCTGAACTTTTTATCGGGCTCACCTTTCTCTGTTTCATCCAGTCGGGATCGAAGCGCGTGGCCTGTCCGATAAACGGCGAGATGATCGGACAGGAAGGCGACCTGTTTATCTTCCCGCCAGGCGCAATGGTCACGCTGGAAAACCGCCCGTTGCTGAATGCGACCTATCGCGCCGAGGGCGTCTATTTTACGCACGGGATGATCGAAAAGGTGTTCGCGGATCAACGACAACCCAGCGGATCGTCGGGGGTACAGCTGGTTCGCGCCGGTCCACACCAACCGAGTGAAATCCTCAGCTTAATAAAGAACACTCTTGCCGACGAGGCGCTGCCTTTGGCAATCCGACAGCATCGTCTGTTGGAGCCACTGATTTGGTTGCGTCATCAGGGGATTGTGCTGTCTATCCAGGAAGACGAGCAGCCGTTGAGCAAGGTACGCAACTTGATCGAAACTGATCCAAGCCTGCCCTGGAAAGCCGCTGATGTCGCGGGGCATTTTGCCATGAGCGAGCCCACCTTCCGGCGTTGGCTGGCGAAGTCAGGCAGCGGCTTCTCCAAAATTCTTCAGAATACACGCCTGGAAAAGGGTCTGACTTTACTCCAGACCACCAAAATCCCCGTCTCTCAAATCGCGATGGACTGCGGCTTTACAACACCGTCCCATTTTTCGGATTCGTTCAGGAGAAGGTTCGGTATCAAGCCAAAAGCCGTCCGTTCAGCGGAAAATTGATCGTTTTTCGATAGTTTATGAGCGGCGCATGGAAGCCGCCCAGACTTACTCTTGTTACCTTAAAGCACGCTCATCACATCTATAAAGGATAATGTGGACATGCTTTTGAAAGCTCTACTACTTGGGGCGTTTGCCGGGGCCATCGGCACCCAGGCCTCCGCTGAGGCGTTCAAACTCTCGAGTTCAACGATTTCTGAGGGTGGCAAGCTTGGTCTTGCTCAGGTATTCAAGGGCTTCGGCTGCGAGGGTGGCAACGTATCGCCTGACCTCTCATGGTCAAATGCGCCGCAAGGAACTAAAAGCTTCGCCGTCACCGTTTATGATCCTGACGCACCAACGGGCTCGGGGTGGTGGCATTGGAATGTCGTGAACATTTCGCCAAGCGTCTCGTCGATAAAGTCCGGTGCCAGCGCAACAGGCACCTTACCTGCCGGAGCCGCCCAAATTAAGAACGACTATGGCGCATCGGCTTTCGGTGGCGCTTGCCCCCCGCCAGGCGAAGTGCATCGTTACATCTTCACGGTCTACGCGCTGGGTGTAGATAAGCTTGATCTGCCAAAGGACGCCAGCAATGCTTTGGCGGGATTCATGATACGGGCCAATGCGATCGACCAGGCCAGCATCACGGCTGTCTATAATCGCTGACATCCCTTCAATCAGGGGATTGGTCACGAAGCTCGACTGCACGTACGGAGCAAGGCCGAATACGCAATCATGGCGTTTTTGAAGAGTGAAGACACGGGGCCAGTCTCCGACTTCCTCTCTTTTCAATCGAGCCGTTTCACGGCGGCCTAAGCTCAACGAGATCGTGGCCATCTAGCTTGGCCTCATTTGCAAGCATGCCGCCGGCCATCCCGGCAAGCAGCGTGAAGCCCATCAGTATCGCCAAAGGTAGCCAACGCCGGATAACGAGGCGCTGCAACGGCGCGACCATTTTGACACCCTGCCGTGACAAATTGCCGATCTCCGTTTGCACATTATAAGGCGAGTAACGCAGCCACACTGGTCCCGATGTAGCTTCTATTCGCACGTCATGGGCGGGTTGCCTCCGAGGTCCAGAATGTCCTTTCGGGCTTTCAGGCAATCCAGGTACGCTTTGTTGGTGGTGTTTGCGAAACCCACCGCGCCGGATGCTGCCGTGTTGGCGGCCGTCTGGGCGGTATTGGCCGCTGTTTGAACCGTAGTGGCCGTCGCTAAGCCGCTTTGCAGCGAGGCAAGACCTTTGTCCAGGGTTGAGGTCTGCGAGGGGCTGACGCTCTTGATGGTGCCGTCGGGCCATAGCGCCAAGGTAAGGGCGCTATTCCGGAAAGGCTTATTTTTTAGCGGGATAATCTGACGCGAACCAAACTGAGGCAGAGCAATGTTGTCGGCCTCCGCGATAACGCCATTGACCACACGGATTGTGTCGGCCGACTGAGCGGGGCAATCGCCTTTGCAAATGCTCAATTTTACAATGGCGGGGCTTCTGAGGACCAACCCCTCCGCGACGTATTTGCGATGGGGGATGGCGGGTAACGCGTGCACCGTCCCTTCGGGCACGGACCAGGGTTTTGGCGTGAGTTTGAGGGTGATTTTTTGCAAAGGGCTCGGGAGAGGCTTTTTGTCTCTGATCCATTGGTCCTGAATAGTCGCGACGGCGAAGTCGGTGATGACAATCTGGCTTTCGGCAGCGGCAGGCTCCCAGAGGTAATCGGTTTTCAGGGTCAGGTTTGCCCCCTTAAGCTTGGAAATCTTGTCGTTCAGATCGGCGATTTTGGTCGCATAATAGAGTTCAACCGTCGCCAGGTTTGGCTGCGATGATTTGCCAGTCTCCGGCGCGTCCGCGTCTTCCAGGTCTTCTTTGCGAGCCGTGACCGGTTTCATCAACGTCTCTAACGCCTTAAGACGGGCCTCCTGGAGTTCGGCCAGTTCGGCCTTGAGGTCATGCACCTTGTAGAGCGCCTTGGCCGTGTCCTCGTTGAGGAGTGCATCACATTTTGTCGTTGGCAGGACAAAGCCCGGCTTTTTGATCAGCTCCTTCAGCAGCGCTTTGTACCTGGTCTGACTAAGCGGGGTAACAGAGGGAATTTTCAAACCCGCCAGGGTCACTGTGGCGCCAATGGCATTCCCGATCACCGCGCCGGTGCTGTCATTGATGGTCCCATTGGCGCCAGACAGGGTCTGATTGGCATTGGTGTCGATGGTTATCTTGGCGTCCTTAAACCATCCCTGCATGTCAGAGGGCTTAATGAAGTAGCGCTCTTTTTCGTCCTGAATGGTAACGGCGGTTGCGGAAACCGTGGGGGATATTTTTATCACAGCATCTGCGGGTTTGCCGTCCGGGGTTTGCTCTGTGCATTCCAGTTCGAAGGTTGCCAGAACATCGATCCGCGTCTTGGGCAGGATGTAGACGATCGCATCTTCTTCAAACTGTTGGGGAGCCTTATCGGAGGCGACTTGATAGGACTTTAGGCTTACGCAGCCGGCGAGCATGATGCCGAACATGATACAAACGACGGACCCAACCTTACGCGCGCTCATCTTGCCCTCCCAATTTCAGTCAATGTTAAATGCAAATCTCTCCACTTGTTTGTTAGCTAAGAAAACACAACCGACGGGGGAATGCAACCGAGTTAAGATTTGATTAACCTTTGGCGACGTGATTTCGCGAAACTGTGGTGCAAACGCAGCAAAACCTGAGTTCATGCCCTCAACACCCTGCCGCGTGCGCTGAGATACTGGCAGGGCCAAGGCTGGATCGGATGGCATATCGCCAAGATTAGCCGCCGCTATTGGGACTATCAGACTCGATTTCCTGCCAGGCGGCGGGCCCTTTGGCCAGCCTTTGACCTAAGGCGCGCATGAAGGCCTCGTATCTTTCTGCCGAGGTGGCATTAGCTGCGAGTTGGGCGGGTTCGGGGAGCGGGGGTGCGGTCGTTAGCCAGAAACGCACGAACACCATCAAGGCCTCGCCGGTTATGCGGTTGTCGCGCTCAAGGCGTAGGAGGCTGCGTTCCAGTCGCACAAACCTTTTAATCAGGGCGGCTTCGCGTTCGTCCGGGTTGACGAATGCGGCTATGGAGGCTTCAGCGATGAGCGACAGGGACTGGTTGTGGCGCGCGGCATAGGCCTGCAAGCCGTCCAATATGTCCTTGTCGAGATAAACTGACAGACGCGCTTTTTTCATGGGCATCACAGCTCCACACCGTCGTTAGGATCGAGAGACGCCTGGCGCGCCAGGTCCATTTGCCGCTGTTGAGCCCTTGCTGCCCCGGCCAGTTGGTCGTCGTCTTCATCAGGGTTCTCGAACTGAAACTCCAGATTTGCGGGGCGGACTTTAGGCTTGCGCGGATCGAGTTCCGGGACGCGACGTAACTCTGTTCCTGATGGAGAACTGCCTTGGGGTGAAGTCTTTGCGCCTGTCGACACGGCGACGACAGCTTTTGGCTCCGGTGCCGGGATGGCCGGCATATAGCTCCAATCATCTGTTTGGACGCGTTTGGGTAGCTTACCGGGCAGCGGGGGCGGCAGGACCCTTTCGCGCAACTGCGCGTCCTCGAAATAGCGAGCTTTCTTCGCGCGTATGGGGGGAATGCCCGAAACCATGACAATCTCATCGTCGGGTGGAAGTTGCATGACTTCACCCGGCGTCAGGAGGGGGCGTGCGGTCTCGGAGCGCGAGACCATGAGGTGCCCAAGCCACGGACTTAAGCGGTGGCCGGCATAGTTTTTCATCGCGCGCATCTCGGTCGCGGTGCCCAGCGCATCTGACACCCGTTTCGCCGTTCTCTCGTCGTTTGTGGCGAACGAGACGCGGACATGGCAGTTGTCCAAAATGGAATTATTGGCTCCGTAGGCTTTTTCGATCTGGTTCAGGGACTGGGCGATCAGGAACGACTTCAGGCCGTAGCCTGCCATAAAGGCCAACGCGCTTTCGAAGAAGTCGAGCCTCCCCAATGCTGGGAATTCGTCGAGCATGAGGAGTACGCGGTGGCGCTTCTTGTGATGAAGGTCCTCGGTGAGCCGCCGCCCAATCTGATTGAGGATGAGCCGGATGAGGGGTTTAGTGCGGCTGATGTCGGAGGGCGGAACGACCAGATATAGAGTGGCGGGCCGGATGCCATCGACCAGATCGGTAATGCGCCAGTCGCAGCGCGCCGTGACGGCGGCGATGACAGGATCGCGGTAAAGGCCAAGGAACGACATGGCGGTAGACAGGACGCCAGAGCGTTCATTGTCGGATTTGTTGAGCAACTCGCGGGCGGTTGACGCCACGACGGGGTGAGGGCCGTCCTCGCCCAGATGCGGGGTGGTCATCATAGCCCGCAGGGTGACTTCGATCGTTCGTTTGGGATCGGATAAAAAATTGGCGACACCGGCCAGGGTCCGATCCGTTTCGGCATAGAGGACGTGCAGGATGGCGCCGACCAACAGGCTATGGCTTGTCTTTTCCCAATGATTGCGACGCTCCAACGACCCTTCCGGATCGACCAGGACGTCAGCAACGTTCTGGACGTCCCGAACCTCCCATTCGCCGCGGCGGACTTCAAGAAGCGGATTATAGGCTGCCGAGCCAGAATTGGTCGGGTCAAACAACAGCACCTGTCCGAAGCGCGATCTGAAGCCAGCCGTAAGTTGCCAGTTCTCGCCTTTAATGTCGTGGACGATGGAACTGCCTGGCCATGTCAGAAGGGTGGGAACGACCAATCCCACGCCTTTGCCAGACCTAGTCGGGGCAAAGCAGAGCACATGCTCCGGGCCATCGTGGCGCATGTAGGTATCGTCGTAGCGACCCAACAGGACGCCGTCCGGGTTCAAAAGGCCCGACTGCGATAAATCTTTAGGCTCGGCCCAGCGTGCCGACCCATAAGTTTCAGCGTCCTTGGCCTCGCGTGCCCGCCATACGGAAATGGCCAGAGCGGCAATAACAGCGGTAATTCCGCCTGAAGCTGCGATATAGGCGCCCATTTCAAAAATCGCCGGCGCGTAAGCATCAAAGGTGAACCACCACAAAAAAAAGAGGTGAGGGTAGTAGATGGGGACTTCAGCTAGATGGAACCATGCGGGTCCAAGTTGTGGTTGAAATCCGAGGCGCCAGGCCGTCCACTCAGTTGCGGCCCAGACGCTCATCAGCGCGAACATCATTACGATGATGACTTGGCCCCATAGGATTCTGGTCGCGTTCATTAGCAGCCTCGGAGTGACAATATACCAAGGTTTGCATGATTTCAGCACAAGGCAATGGTTGACAGGAACCCGTCGAAACATTGGCGGCTCTGGCGTGGGATAGGATGATCGGCGTAAATTTGCCGCCTAAAAGAGGTGTTGCCCTATTCTTCAGTCCACGGGTTGGCGAGATCCATCTGTTGTGGTTTAACGGCCGACTACTGAACTGCTTTTGCTGAGATGATGCTGATGAGTGTACGCCTGTATGATAGTGCCTGGGTTATGGTTGAGGGCAGCGACGTGCCAATGGCTGTGCGCAAAGACCTCCGCAATTTGGCGAACTTCAGGGTTGGCGAATTCACGTATGACATCGACGGCCGGGCGGTCGCAGATCAAATCGGCACTCCCGCGATCACAGCGATATTAAGTCTGCAGGCGGTTCAGGAGGCCAAGCAGCGCGGTGCCCTATAGGGTCAAACGGCCGTACTCTTATGGGAACGGCTTGCCTCGCTGAAAGCGGAACCGGCGTTTTTTTTCCAGCCGCAGCGAGGGACGGGTTTATAATCAATCGGCGCTTTCCCCAGCCCCAGTCCATTCCCTGTCGACCTCGATCCAAATGCCATGTTCCCAGACGCTGGTTCTTACGCCAAAGCCATTCAAGAGGCGCTCAAGGATGCCCTCAACCTCGTCATAAATCTCCATTCCTGTCCATGCATCGAGGGACCAAAAGGGTTCAACCGATTTTTGGCTCGCCTCAATCAACCATCCGCTCGGCAGGTTTTTGAGCGCGTCTAATCGCTGCCGGTATTCTTCGTAAAGGGCAGGGTGTTCATCGATATTTTGTTCTATGTAATCGTAATGACCTAAAGCGTAACCAAGACATTGAAAGAGGAATTTCAGGCGACCCGCCACGCTTTCCCAGAAGAGCTCAAGATTGTCGTGAACGAAAAACGCTGTCCGGGCAGCCTCCATCTGCTCTTCTAGGTCACGGAGCGGACCCTCAAGCATATTGATCAGGTGCAGGCCGTCCGCAGGTGCCGCCCAAGCGGCTGCGCGCTGCGCGCAATATTCCGATTGGAGAGGATTAACAATGGGCTGGAGATTTCGATCGCGGCCGTCGCGCGGTAAAGCAGATTGCCACCCGCCAGGATAGCTACGCGAGAACACCCTGGTGTCGTGGACATGCCTTAGCTCGTGAACGAATGTCAATAAAGATGCAGGCTGGGACTCGTGGCCTTGCGAAAATATATTCTGCACAAGTCCAACATAAATTACCACTTCACTCCATATGTCTTCGTCAATGATGACGTTGCGCGCCATCGCCAATCCAGTGCCGTACTCATTGTCTGTTGGTTCACCCGGGCCTACAAGCTCGCCATGGCTGGTTGATGCGGTCGCTGCGTTGTAATCAGTTGTTACAATGAGCGCCTTCAGGCGGCTGAGATCAAGAATCGTGGACAGTTCGCGCGTTAAATTCAACAGGCTATTCGCAAATGCTCTCGCATCGACTTCGTCGCCCGTTGTCCATCCATCAATTGAAATACTAAACGACTCGGGGAGTGACATCACATGCTCATCGGTCGGCTCATCTTGCTCAGAAATATCCATCAACCTTATCACCCCAAAACGGCCCATTTGAATAGAAGGGTTTCGATGCCGAAGATACCATGATCCTAGCCTTCAAAGTATCCAATTGGACCGGAGGGTGTCCATGAGCTGTGGCGTCCAACAAACGTCCATTTCGATGGGTGTATGTACCCCGCTGACAAAAGCGCGCTTCGCTGCGCCATGCCAACGTTTGTGCATTTTCATATAGCTACGATACGCTTTCAATTCCTATACCTTGACAAAATCCATCAAAAACACGATCTAATGTGTATTGAAGTCACATAAGAGTATCGTCTCATGCCTAGAGTAAGTAATGAGAGCAACCCAAGATTCACAATGGAAATTCCGCCATTGGAGAAAGCGCGTCTGTTGCGCGCGGCAGCGCTCGAACACACTACGCTAAAAGATTTCATGCTGCGCAATGCGTTGAATGCGGCAAATTCTGTGATCGAGCGTGCTGAGCACATTGCGCTGTCAGAACGTGATACGGAGAAGGTACTTGATCTCCTTGATAATCCGCGTGAACCGAATGCGAATATGGTCGCCGTTCTAAAGGGGCGCCGGGGCAATTGACGACCTTTCCGACCTGGCATGAACTAGCCATTGATAAAGATCACGACCGTAAAGGGTTTGACTGCGGTCAGGCGGATCTAAACCTTTTTATTGCGCAATATGCCCGTCAGTCGCATCAAAGCGGTTCGGCAAAAACATACTGTGCGATTGATGACGCTGACGGTAAATCCATCCTTGGATTTTATACGATCAGTCCTGGACAGATAGATCTTCATCACGTTCCTTTGGCGGCTCGACCCGGCGGCGGCGGGCATCATGCCCTTAGTGGATACCGCCTTGCACGACTGGCGGTATCGAAAAAACATCAGGGGCAAAGCCTCGGCGGTCATCTCCTGGCGAACGCCGTTGAACGCTGCATCAAGGCGTCGCGGGAAGTCGGTGGGACAGCGTTGTTAATTGATGCCAAGGATGAGGCTGCCGCCAAATGGTATAGCAGATACGGCGCCTTCCAATTGGAAGACCGGCCCTTGTCTCTTGTCATTACCTATGCCGAGTTCAATAGGGCGCGCGCCGCTGCCGGCCTACCACCCCTCTAACCAATCGAGGATCAAACACTCCGCATCTCGCTCACTAAGTAACCACCTTTAGGTTTTCGTTTATTGGCGCATTCTCTTTTGGTTGGTCCTCAAAAATGCGGTTAAGTGACGTATTTCATCGGTTGAAAGTTCGAGGATTAAATTGACGAGTGCTGACGCGAGTGGCGACAGCATTGGGTCGTTTGCGTCGATCTTAAATAGGTAAGCGGGATGAACCTTAAATGCTTTAGCTAAGGCATTAATATTGTTCGTGGTTAAACTCGTTTCGGCCCGCTCGATTTTACCAATCGTTTGTACAATAAAGCCGGATTTCTCTGCCAGATCTCCCCGGCTCCAGCCTTCGGCCTTTCGTCGCAGCGCGACGATCTTCCCAAATTCGATTTCCAGTGGATCTTTAGCCATCCCAAAAGGTTAGCGCGACAGGTGAAGGCGGAAAACCAACTATTAAGGTACAAATGGAACGCAAAGAACCTTGATAAGGTACATTTTGTACATTATGGTGGTGCTAATGACCCTGAATTACACACCGAAAGTAGTCATGGCGCGGCCGTGGGTTCCAAGGGGCGCCCGCCTCAGCCTGTTTTTCACGTTCCAAGAAAGCTTATTTGTCGGAGTGACGCGCACATGAGCCAAGTAACGGACATGGGGCATTGGTATCGCGCGCATGTGCTGGCCCACAGGTCAGCATATCTTGATATTGCGCGACGAATGCTCGGCGAAGCGCATATGGCCGAGGATATCGTTCATGATGTCATCGCAGAATTGATGTCAGACGATCGATGGAAGGCGATACCAGCACCCCGAATGTACTTGATGCGTGCAATATACAATCGGTGCGTAAACATCTGGCGCCGGAGGCAGGTAGTGTCACTTGTACCCTTGCCCGATTTCGAAACCATGGCCCTGGCTTTAGATCGACCTGATGCTACTCAGATACTTGAAGCAAAGGAAGGCATAGCAATTGTTAAGGGCGCGATAGACCGACTACCCCCGCAAATTCGTAACGTCATCATACTCCGCACGATAGAGAACATGAGCGTACGGGAAATATCGCGACGTTTCGGAACAAAGGAATCCGTAGTTCATCGCCAGGTAAAACGGGGGAGGGCGATGCTCGTCGAGCTTATGGCATCGTACTATACGCAGACTTTGAAGTCCGAAATGATTAAGCGGGCCAGTGATCTTTGAGGAGCCAGATTCTCACAGCACTTTATGGCATTTTCTTTTCGAGAAGTTTGAACAAGTCGTTCAACCATTCGATATCATCATGGGAAAATTTGAGGATTCGGCTGACAACCGTGGATGCCAGCGGCGTCAACATAGGATCATTAGGTCCGCCTCTTCGGAACAGAAAAACAGGATCAACACCAAAGGACTTTGCCAGAGCGGTAATGTTATTCGTTGTGATGCTGGTCTCAGCGCGCTCTATTCTACCAATCGTGTTTCTGCTGAGGCCTGATTTCTCCGCCAGATCGTCCTGGCTCCACCCCTGAGCGTTACGTCGCTCAATGACGATTTTCCCAAACTCGATTTCCAGCGGATTTTTAGCCATACTGAAAGGGTAATCTGACCTTCGAAAAGGGAAAACCAACCGTGGGGTGACAATTGAAGCTTTAAGAACCTTGTTAGGGTACATCCTGTACATTAATGTGGTACTATCGATGCTGAAAACATCTTTTCAGTTGTCTATTGGAAAGCTTTGGTTTCTTCAATCTTAGTGAGCGAACCAACCTCTCGCCCGTTGAATGGACTCACCGAGCCTTTCTTCATATGATATCCCTAAGAGCAAATCTCGATTGAGGCGCAGCTTCCGTGTCAGAAACTGATAGTAACTTGGCTCGATTAGAGGTCGCGGCAGACTGGTTTGAACAGCGCGCGGTCGGCGTGGTCGACGAAGTTGAATTTGACAGGTGGTTGCGCGATCCGCGCAACATGGAAGCTTGGTTGGCCATATGTGATAGCGATGCGACGATTGAGCCGTTGCGTATAGCTCGAAAAATTCTCAAGGAAATGGATGGCATCACGCAAGCCCGGACCGCCGCAAACGATGATAAGGCGATGCGGCGTGGAGGCCCCGAAAAGCTAAAACAAGTAACTAAGCCTGGTCGGGGTGCCCTTAACCGGCGCAGATTATTCGTGATATTGACCGGAGCCGTCACCGCAGGTCTGGTGGGGACTGGGGCTTTGGTCGCCAATGCCAAACAGAGCATCGAGACGGGGGTCGGCGAGCGACGACAGATAGCTCTTCCCGATGGCAGTAAACTGGACGTCAACACCGACAGCAAGGTCCTTTGGAGATTTGGAGCGGCGAAGCATGAGGTGTGGCTTGAGCGCGGCGAGGCTGCATTGGTAGCCAGCAAGGTGAAGAGACCGATAACTGTCAAAGCTGAGGGGTGGGCAGTGATTGCCTTAACAGAGGGGCAATATAATCTACGAAGGCAGGGCGATGCCCTAAGTGTTACTGTTTTACATGGCGATGCAGAGGTGACGACCGCAGTTGGTAAGGTGAAATCGGTTCACATGGGTGATGCAGTGGTGATGGAGAACGCTGGTTTGCAAATACATCCCGTAGCGTCGTCCGAACTTCAAAAAGCAACGTTGTGGCGCACCGGGCAACTCGCTTTTGATGGGGTAACACTGGCGCAAGCGGTCGAGGAATATAACCGCTATCTCATCACAAAAATCACAATACGTGACAAATCACTAGGAAATATTCGTCTTTTGGCTACCGGACCATGGAGTACAGACGACCCCAAGGAATTTCTGGATACGTTGGCAGCTTCGTTTAATGTCAAAGTCACAAGGTCCGCATCTGGTGAATATGTTATTTCAAAATTCCTTTGATCTGCAATGTCAGTTTTGCGACGGTCGTTTGTATTTACCCTGAAGGGCTGATTGGTTCAGCCCATCAGGGGATAATTCATGTCAAACAAATGGTTGAAGCGCCATGTGTCCGGCGCAGCGATAGTGTTCGCCCAAAATTTCTGCCGTCTCTCAGCGCTGCCACTCCTGGTCGGTCTCACAGTGGCGCCGCCCATTTCATCAGCGCAGACCGCACAGGTAACTTTCGATATTCCATCAGGGCCAGCTACGAAGTCTTTACAGACGTTTTCCGAGCAAGCCGGGATCGCTGTAACAGCGCCGTTCGATGTTGCGGCAAAGATTCAGACATCAACGCTAAAAGGCAATTTCACACCTAGCGATGCATTGAAAAAGCTCTTAGACGGAACCGATCTAGAAATCGCTAACGCTACGTCAAAGACTATTTCTCTTCGGATCAAGGTTTTAAAAGAAGCGTCTACTCGCCCAGAGCCCGCAGTGGGAGCGGCGACCGAACGTGATCCGGTGGAGGTCGTCGTAACGGGGACCCGCTTGCGGAACGTCGCGCCCACATCGCCTCTAAAACAACTTGGGCGCGCCGAAATCGAGGGTTCGGCATTCAGCCGACTCGGTGACCTTTTGCGCGCCCAAACCGAAGTTTTCGGGGGCAGTCAGAACCCCGGTGTTCAGGCGGGTAGCCCACGCCAAGGGCAATCCAATATCACCAACGGCTCGACTATCGACCTACGGGGGCTGGGCTCGGATGCCACATTGGTCCTCCTCAACGGCAAACGTCTGCCTGGCAACGCCTACACTCAGGCGCCAGATGTATCGGCGATACCGCTGGCCGCCTTGTCGCGTGTTGAAATCCTGACAGATGGGGCGTCCGCTGTTTATGGTGCTGATGCGGTGGCAGGCGTTGTGAACTTCATTTTGCGCAAGGATTTAGACGAAACGGAAGTAGGGGCGCGTTTGGGAGGTGCGACACAAGGCGGCGGCTTTGAGCAAGCCTATGATGTCACCGCTGGCAAGACATGGACCAACGGGTTTGCAATGGTCGGCGCGCAGTATAGAACGCAACAACCCATCCTTGCCTCGGATCGTGAGCTTACCTCTGAAGTTGTCCCGGTGAATAGCCTCGTGCGGAAGGATGAGAGGACATCGATTTTTCTCGCTGGCGAACATAGCGTTTCGGACCGGTTGACGCTGCGAGGACAGGGCCTCCTATCCAGGTCGCAGTCAGGCTCCTTGCAGCAGACCTTTCCGGATAGCACACTTTATATTGACCACACAGAATCTCAAACGGCGCATATGGCGCTGGGCGCTGACATGGAGATTTCCGGCGACTGGCGGATATCCCTAGACGTAAGCCACGCCGATGCGGCCGACAAACGTGGCACCGACTCGGAATGGGGGTACTCCGTAGACAATTGGACAAACCGGACCACGTCGGCGGAGGTAGGCGCATCAGGTACACTTCTTCATCTGCCTAGCGGTCCGGTACGGATGGCAGCGGGGCTGGGATATCGACATGATTTTTACCGGTACGTCGGCTATCTGGAAGAAGGGGCAAAGCGTGACATTCGTTTTGCCTATGCCGAAGCGGTGGCACCGCTCGTCATGCCATCTGACCGTAAAGGCCTGAACAGTCTGGATTTAAGTTTCGCTGTCAGGACGGAAAGCTATAGCGACTTCGGGAACACCACCAACCCAAAATTCGGTGTGCGTTACGTACCCGTGCCGCGTTTGAATTTACGCGCGACCTGGGGCAAATCCTTCAAGACACCTAACTTCAATCAGACAGCCGCCGCCGGCAATGTGTACTACTACGCCGCCACGAGCGTCGGATCGACCGACACCACACGGGCCGCGCTGATCGAATATGGCGGTAACCCTGACCTGAAGCCGGAAAAAGCGACCTCATCAACAATCGGCGTCGATTGGGCAACAGAACTGTCAGGGTTTAAGGTTTCTGTGACCTACTTCCATATCGATTATAAGGATCGGGTCGTCGTCCCCATCAGTGTCTTGGGGGCGGCTTTGTCTGACCCGGCTTATGCGACCTTCGTGATTATGAACCCCACGGCGCAAGAGCAGGCCACCTCAATGGCGTCTCTGACCGGAGGCGGGCAGTTTTATAATTTCTCGGGTGGCAGCTACAGTGTGGGGCGAACCCTCGCCATCCTCAAAGATCGCTGGGTCAACGCCAGCAACCAGCAGATTTCAGGATTTGATGTTCGTGCGAACCAGCGCCTGACCTTTGCGACTGGGGTTCTGGATGCCAGCGTGTCGATCACCGATATGACCATAAATCAGGCTACCCTACCGGGGAACCCCGCGCAGACGCTTACGGGAACCTTGTTTTACCCGCCATCAACCCGCATCGTGTCAGCCCTTACTTGGGAGGGGCCGCGCTGGAGGATAGGCAGCACGGTCAATTACATATCCGACGCGATTGATACAGGTGTAACCCCCAATGCCCGTATCGCGTCATGGACAACCGTTGACCTCATCGCGGGATGGCGTTTGCGCGGGGATCATCGGACCGAACTGCAATTGGCCGTCACAAACCTCTTTGACCGCGATCCGCCGATAGCCCGCGGCGCGGCGGCGAACTATCCCGGTCTGTATTATGACGGCACGACCGCCTCACCGGTCGGACGATTTATCGCCGTGACGCTCCGGCATCGCTTTTAGTCGACGGCCTGGAGCAACACAGATGCATCGGCGTGCCCTGTTGGCGGGCATGGCGGCAGGCGTATGGGGTGGCCGGGTTTCGGCGGCCATTCCGCTTGCCGCCACCCGTCCGTTTTCTATCGATGATTACCTTGAACGACAGGCAATCGTAGATCTGGTATTTTCTCCGACGGGTGACCGATGGGCCGTTCTGATCCAACGCCCCCTCGCGGCGGATGGGTTTTACGCCATGGGAGATACGCTCATCACGCCGCGATGCGACGTCTGGGTCCATAACCGCGATGGGTCATTGGTCGCTATCACGACAGGACCGGATTGGTACGTATCACCCGTTTTTTCCCCCTCCGGAAAATTTTTGGCCATTGCAAAAATTGATCGCCACGGGCAAGTGACCGTTCAGATCCATTGTGGGCGTAGCGGGGCCCACCTATGGTCACCACCTTTGCCGGATAGCCTGGAATTGTCAGTGCCGATTACAAGGCAGGGCGTACCATCGTCGGAGATACTGTGGTTGGATGACACGCGGCTCGTGGTTATAACCACGGCCGGCTATTATCAGCCGAGACCTATTTCTACCCTGGTGATGAGTGAAATCGCGGCGCGGACGGCCAGTGAGAGCGTCAACGGAGGTCTCTCCGTGCGACGTTGGCAAACAGATAGCCGTCAGACCTGTGGAATCGGATCTTCCATGGTGGGCCTGTCACTGCCTCAGAAGAAAGTATCCGTCTGGGCAAGTGGCGATATCAGGATGGTGTCAATCGCTCCTGATGCGACGAGCGCGGCTATCATACGCGCCGTTGGGCGTCCGCCATTGCGACCGGGAACCCCGATGTCAGCGCCTCTAGGTGAAACAGCGGGGGGCTATGAAGACACCCGTGTTGAGTTGGGGCTATCAATACTGTCGCTCTCGACAGGCGAAGAGACAACAACAGACTTCAAAGGTGTCGGTCGAATGGCCTCCATCTTCGCGCCGGCATGGTCGCCGGACAGCAAGCGATTGGCCGTGCCCAGTCGGACCGCATATTCACCTGAGCCCGGCGATAGTGCGGTTTGGTCAGCGGCTCTTGCGGGGCGGACGGTATCTGCAACAATGACGCCAGCGCTGTCTCCATTCGACGCGGTCATCAACGCACACTGCATGGCAGCGACGCCTTCTGACCGAGCCGCGAGAGAGGCTTGGGAAAAGCTATCCGAAGCCGGGGCGGCATCGCCTCTTGGGCGCGATGTTGGCGGGCAGGCGGGGCATGTCGGGGCCTTCATCTTTGCCTTGACCGGGGAGCAAATGCGCATTGTCTCCACATGCGGTCAAAAGCTTACGGTGATAGATGAGGTAGATGAGTCCAGTCTCACACTTACGGGGATGACGATGGTGTTCGTGGCGGGCGGCAAAGATCCCTGGCGATATCGCCTGTCCGAGACCGGAATTCATCGGGTGCCTGAGCCGTTATTCTCGCAGGATACGGTCACAAGCTTCAGGCATCCTGCACTATCAGATACCTTGTGTGTCGAAGAGCGAGACACGGACACGCGATTGGTACGAAGGATGGCCTCTGGCAGGGCCGCAGTCCTGTTTGCCTGCAACCAAAACTTCGCCAATGTGCGTCGTCCTGTCGGAGAAGCCGTCGCATATACGGCCCGAGATGGAACGGGACGACAAGGTATATTGTACTGGCCAACTGCTCATCCTGACAGCCACACCCTGCCGCCAGTTGTGGTTTACGCCTACCCGCAGTCCGCGCCTGGCTTTCAGTCGCGTCTCGGCCGGCCCAACAGCAGCGCAAGCTGGTTATTTCAGGCGCTGCTGTCTGAAGGCTTTGCGGTCTTCCATGCTGCGTTTCCGGTTGAAAATGCCGTAGCGTATAATCAGCCCTTTGAAATGGCTCCGAGGGAAATCCTGCCGGCGCTCGATGCATTGGACCGGCGAAAAGACATTAAAACCGGAAGTTATGGTTTTCTTGGTCATTCTAATGGTGGCTACGCAGCTCTGGCTTTGGGCGCACAGACCGACCGTTTCAAGGCGATCGTGGCAGCCTCTGCGTTTCCTGACAGTTTCGAGACGGATTTGGCTGTCACTTCGGAAATACGATATCTGGATTGCGCGCCAGCGATCGTGCAGGCCCGCAGGTTATACCTCGAAGCCCCCCATGTGCCTTATGCTTATAGCGCCGATCCGGTCAGCGGTGTCGATCATTACCTGAACAACAGTCCGCTCTATAACCTGAAACAGTATAAGACACCGACCTTGCTGTTATACGGCGAATACGACGTCGCCCTTCCGGCCATGGAAAAAACGTTCCTGGCGCTTCAAGCCGCTGGCGTGCCCGCTGAACTCGACACCTACTGGGCGGATGGACATGTGCTGTCAAATCCACGCCATGTCCGTGATGCCACAGAGCGCCAGGTTGCGTGGTTCAAACGCTGGCTATGAATGGCAAGGTGCATCGGCCCACTGGCGGCACCAGTTTTCGACGCCGGTGAGGTCAAGCAACTCACAAAACCCGATATCTCTCGCCGGCGTCGCACGCGATAAGTAGGTCTCAATGGCCGGGCAGTTCAGTAGCCCCTGCTGTGCCAGAAGGCCGCCGAGGAGAAAGTCCCTAAGAAACGGTTTGCGGGCCTCATAGATTTCCCCGCAGAAACCGGTAAACTCGCCCTTCGTCTTGCGATGAGCGACAAGGGGCGGCAGACGGTCGGCGAAGGCCTCTCGGGCGATGGCCCGATTGCGTCCCCCCTCGATCCATAACCATGTAGGCACCCGCAGGCAGGCCTCCATGACGGGTTGTGAGAGTAGCGGATATCGCATCGGTCCAATTTGCGTACGCTCCTGCAAGTCATAAAGGTTTTGCGCGCGGATGAGGGCCATGACGTGTTCGCGCTTGCCGGGAAGGGCACTCTGCGGAGCGTCATGCCATGGATGCGATTGTAGCAGGGGAGGGCTGTCGGTGATCAGAAACCGGCTTGAAACCTTTGTCGCCCAGGTAGATCCTCGCCAATACTTCCTTACCGCCAGTCTCAGGGCCGTCCAATACGAACAATCGTGGAGACGAGTCAGATTGAGAAGGGCCGTATTAAACGTCCGCCCCGGACCAAAGGTTCGCAGCGCATCGGTGGCTGGAGCCGCCGTATGTAAGTAGCAGAAGACATTGTCACCCCCGCCACCGGAAAAGAACGATTCAGCGCCAATGAATTTGGCGTCTGCCGCTAGCAGGATGTCGACGGCCGATTGAAGCACCCCAATGCCAGGCAAAGGGAGGGACTGTCTCAAAGGGGGAGGGACTTCGACAGCCGCAGGCTGAAGGAACAAGGTGCGAAGCGGCACATTGAGTTGCTCTGCCATTGGCTGGGCATACCGGCGTTCATCCGCACCGGCGTCTGGTGTGACGAGATTTGCACAGTACGGTGGCGGCGAATGACCGAGCAAGCAAGCCGCGATAATAGAAGAATCGAGACCGCCCGAAAGTTCGATGAGGACTTGACCGCTTACCCGCGCCCAGGCTGTGACACTGTGTTCGACAGCCTCCCGTATCGAGCTTTCGAACTGCACGGGTGTTGTTTCCGGATCGGATAGGATGAAAGACCAGGGCGACCACGATGTCCGGGTTTCTGTCTCGCTCGCACTATGCTCGATGGTCGTGCCTGGCAGTATTTCCTCAATCCCGAAAAGGGCTGTACGTCGCGTTCGTAACCCTGGGTATAATAAAAGGTGACCTAGCTGAGCCCAGTCGATGGGCACTTTCCGTTTTATGGCCAAGAGGAGGAAGTCGAGGTTCGAGCTGTAGTATGTAAAATCGAGGGCTGCAGCCGTAAAACACGCCAAGCCTCCGGCAGGGTCTCGAAGGACCGACACTGATCGATCTGACGTGAGCACAGCGATATAACTACCCCAGCAACGGTTCAGAATTTCCGATATCGTTGTCACCGGAAGCATCTGCGAAGGTGATGCGCCGGACGCGCGATCAAAGAGGTGGCCAATGATGAGCCCCGAGGCCAGTCGATAGATTGGAAGGTCCGTGCTCACAAATACGAGTGCGTTAGGCTTATCGACGACAAGCTGGAGATGAAGCTTTTGCCACCGGTCAATCTCGTGTTGACGAAATGTCTCGTCAAAAACGCCGGAACGCGGGACGATGCAAAGATAATCCGCTGGCATCAGACGGTTAAGATAGGTGTATGGCGCACCGCTCGGTCCAGGGTATCATTGAGAACGGTTGTTCCTGCTTGAAGCCAACAGTGCGCGGAAAACGGATTTAGGGCGACCCCAAAGACGAGATGACAGGCCAAACGGCGTTTCTGTAAGTAACGTTTCATCGCAAGCGAGTCATGCAGACACACCCGCTTTAACGGGACGAGACGGCGCGTTTCATTAAAATCTAAAGCGGTGTCGATGAGGCCCTTACAGGTCGGCGCCTGCGAAATATCCGTTCGACATCCCGCCAGAAGTCGAAAAAGCGGGATTGTTTTAACATCCAGGATCGCCTTGCCGGTCATATATGCGACTTCAATCCAGGCACAGCTATCGCCCCGCTCCCGAGTGTGGCTTTCCGTCAGACTTTCTGTAACGGACATTGGCATTGTGGTCGCTCGTGCGACCTGGCGCTGACTGACCAGGACCCCAGACGACACGAGTTGCTGCAACATGTTCGGTTCAGTGTCACGGCCTGCGACGATGTCGAGAAAGGCCGTCTTGAGGGGAGGTGTGAGCTGGAAATAGCGATCTGCCTGCACATCAAGAAAGACAAGGCGTTCCCCGATTTCACAGTAATGAAGATTGGTTGCGGGAGAATAAGACATGATCGCCATGGGGTTAAGCACGCAGGTACTCAGACCTGCGCACTTGTTGCCGGTTAGTCTTCGGAAATGCCAATCGCCGCCTTCTGGTTCGATGGCTCGGGGCCACCGGGTGCCCCGCCTTGGGTTTCGATAGAGGCTGTACCCAGTTCGATGATGTCTTCGCACGACTGCTCAATGTCGCGGTTAGTGGCGATAATTTTTCCCATGGTGATTTCTCCTCTGCTGGGAAGTCATGATTAGCCATGACCGAGAAATCATAATGCCGGGGAGCGAGTATCATAAATTTATTCAGTGAGAATAATCTGATGATAATCATGCAATATCAGAACGTTATTTTCAGTAACGGAGAGTTTACTGATTGGCTGGCCTGCACTGGCAATCAGGTGCGTTGGTGCAGAAGGCGAACTAGACGCGATGCTATGTTCTTGCGAACTTGCCTATACTCATTGAGCAGCCGCCGAAAATCCTGATAGTCCGCCCGTAACCAGGCAGAAGCCATTTCGTCGTATTCACTGGACCAATCCGGTAATAGCTGGCCCTTTAATTTTCTGACGGCGTGCAGGCGATCAATCTCATTAGCGACATAATGCTTAAGGGAGGTATTGCCGGACGCAAGGGCAATGGAAGAAAACAGATGTTCAGTCGCCGCGACGAGATCTATGTCCGCGGCCCCGCCTGTGGTGGGTAGAAGAGCGGGGGCTTGGGCAATTACTAATCCACTCGATGCAATTAGTTTGATGCTGAGGTCAACGTGATAGACGTGGACTGTGTAGAGGTCTTCCAAGTCGGGCTCGGTAATGCGTGCAGATCTAAAGCCTTCATTTGGGAAGGCTTCGATAAATCCTTCGCGCGCCAGCATGTAGAGGGCGGTGCGAACGGGTTGAATGCTCACTCCTAATTGATCTTTGAGCGCATCAATATCTACGTGTTCGCCCGGAAGGTAGGCACCGTTTTTAATGAGCATCTTTATATGCTCGTACACCCGTTCAATTTTTATCTCTCGTTTGGGCATCACGTTGCGCCTTTGAATCGCGGGCATAACGGTTGATCCATCGCCTCATGTATCGTTCCGTCGCTATATCGCAGGTGCTGTCACCCACAATTCCGGCCGCGCTTTAAACGGTTAATTGTCGAATATTCCCCTGAGGGTAGAATATGTGCGAGTCAGTTTCAAGAGAAATCAGCCTTATAGTACCGTGACCAAGACGGCGGTGCCGATCGCAGGCATTCACTGAGCGCGGTAAGTCATCAAATCCTTGGCTGGAATGCCAGAGGCTGTGGCCTGGGCGTTTATGCGATCCGCCATCGCATTGATCATTTTCGTAAGCTGCGGCACATAGGCCGTCCTTCGCTCATGGTAGGCGACGAGCAATCTTTTGAACATGTCAAAGTCTTTGCTGTGCCAAGCTTTGGTCAAAGCCTCTAACTCTCCGGCACGGTGGGGTATCAGTTTGGCCTCTGCTATAAGCGTCAGGCGGTAGAGAACGTTCTCGTCAGTGTAGTTCTGCAACGTTTGAAGCCTGGTGTCGACGCTCGTTATTTCAGCAAAAAGGTTTCGCGTCGCAACGGCGATTTCATCTTCGATCAGGTCGCTGTCCTGAAATTGCGTGTGCATTCTATCCCCTGGTGATGACTGTCTGCGGGAAATCAGGTGGACGTTTGTGGCGATGGCGCCATGGGCTGCCGAGGGGCCTCGCCAATCTCAAGGCGGTCGCAAGGGTCAAAACTCGCCTTATTGTGGTATAATGGGCCCGCCAATGCAAGTCACGTTGTTTGGCCGTTTCACACGAATCTGGTGCCCACCTGACGCTCCCAAAATCAGGTCTGTAGCCTATTTGAAGTTGCGGGTACGCGGATCAATTTGGGCCGTTGGGGCCAATAGACCAGAATGCGCGTCGCGCGATGGTGGAGATTTGGCACGGACCCGTGAATCCTGCCCGGAGCCGCCGTGATGGAATTCGTCGCCGCGACCGTGGGGAAGGGGGAAGGGTGTATCGCGTTCGCCAATGCTTGACAGATCAGCCGACAGATCGGCCAGACTGCGCGCGACCAGGTGGACCACGTCACCCTCACGCTGGATCTGGCCTGAGATCAGCAGCATCTTGGCCGACATGACGATACTGCGATGCAGGTCAAAAGTCTTTTCCCAAACGATAGCGTTGATGATGCCGGTCTCATCTTCTAGGGTGATGAAGGTGACGCCATTTGCCGAGCCGGGCCGCTGCCTGACCATCACCATACCTGCGACCTGAACGTATCTGGTGTCGTTTGCCTCATTGGCCGCCTTGCACGTCAGGAAGCCGCGCTTCACATAGTCGTAGCGCAGGAAAGAAACGGGATGATTGCGTAACGTCAGGCCCACACTGCCATAATCTTCAACGACTTCGCCGCCGGCCTTCATGGGGCGCAGATACACGACAGGTTCATGGATTTCCGGGACATGACCTCCTTCACGGGCGGCGGCCGCAGCAAAAAGCGGCAGAGGCTCGTCGCCCAACCCTTTGATGGCAAACAAGGCCTTCCGCCGCTCAACGCCCAATGCGGAGAGGTACGCGTCGGCTTCGGCCAGCTTTACCAATGCGGGCAAGGGAACTTTCGCCCGCGACCAGATATCTTCAATCGATATGAAGGGCCGTTCGGATCTGACGGCCAAAAGCGCTGCCATGTGGGCGTTTGCGATACCCTTGACCATTCTAAAGCCGAGCCGGACCGCGAATTTACCGGGGCGGTCTGTGGGCTCAAGGGTGCAGTCCCAGCGGGAGGTGTTGACGCATATGGGTCGGACTTCGACCCCATGTTTTCGGGCATCGGTGACAATTTGGGCGACACCGTAAAAGCCCATGGGTTGGGCATTGAGGAGGGCGGCGCAAAACACATCAGGGTGCCAGCGCTTTATCCAGCACGAGGCGTAGGCAATCAGCGCGAAAGAATAGGCATGGGATTCGGGGAAGCCGTAACTGCCAAAGCCTTGAAGCTGGCTGAAAATCTTTTCGGCAAACTCAGCATCATAGCCACGTTCCATCATCCCTTTGATCATGGGTTCATGAAATTCAGAAATGCCGCCCGTTTCCTTGAACGTCGCCATACCCCGACGCAACATGTCGGCCTGGCCGGGGGTAAAACCGGCGCATTCGATCGCCACCCGCATGGCCTGCTCCTGGAATAACGGTACGCCCAGAGTTTTGCCCAGAACGCGCTCCAGCTCTGGTGTCGGAAAAACCACTTTCTCTTTGCCTTCACGACGCCGCAGATAGGGGTGCACCATATCGCCCTGAATGGGGCCAGGGCGGACGATGGCGACCTGGATCACCAGATCATAAAAGGCGCGGGGCTTGAGGCGCGGTAACATCGACATCTGCGCGCGGGATTCGATCTGGAAGGTGCCCAAGGTATCGGCCCGACTGATCATCTTGTAGGTCTGGGGGCATTCGGCCGGGATCGTCGCGAGATCGAGGTCCATTTCTTTATGCTCTTTGAGGAGATCAAAGGCGCGCTTCATGCAACCGAGCATCCCTAAGCCCAGCACATCGACCTTCATGAACCTCAACGTGTCGATATCATCTTTATCCCATTCGATGATCTGGCGATCTTCCATGGCAGCGGGTTCGATCGGCACAAGCTCGTCAAGCCTGTCTTGGGTCAGAACAAAGCCGCCAGGATGCTGGGACATGTGGCGCGGGGTGTTGAGTAACTGGCTGGCCAGGGAGAGCGCTAACCTGAGCCGGCGATCGGTGTCATTGAGATTCATATCCTTGAACTGATCGGTCTGCAGGCCGTCGCTTTTCCACCCCCAAATCTGTTTGGACATCGACCTTAATAAATCTTCAGGCAAGCCCAGGACCTTGCCGACATCGGCCAACGCGCTTTTGGGGCGGTAGCGGGTGACAACCGCCGTCAGGGCGGAATGGTTACGGCCATAGGTTTCGTATATCCACTGAATGACGATCTCACGCCGTTCGTGCTCGAAATCGACATCAATATCGGGCGGTTCGCGCCGCTCTTCTGAAACGAAGCGCTCGAACAGCATGTCGTTGCGTGAGGGGTCGATCGACGTGATGCCGAGAACATAGCAGACGGCGGAGTTGGCCGCCGAGCCGCGGCCCTGGCACAAAATGCCTTGCGACCTCGCAAACCGAACGATCGAATTCACGGTCAAAAAATAGGGCGCATATTCCAGCTTGCCGATAAGGGTCAGTTCATGACGTAAAATATCGACAACCTGGCGGGGCACGCCCTGCGGATAGCGTTGCTTAGCACCTTCCCACGTCAGTTGGCGCAACGCATCCTGGGCGGTCATCCCCGGCATCGTCTTCTCTTCAGGGTATTGATAGACCAGTTCCGCCATGGAAAAGCGACAGCGCCCCACGACATCCAAGGTACGGCGCACAGCTTCGGGATGACGTTTGAACAAACGGGCCATCTCTTCGGGTGGCTTTAAGTAGCGGTCGGCATGGCGTTCACGGCGAAAGCCGGCCTCATCTATGGTGCAGCCATGGCGGATACAGGTGACGACATCCTGAAGGATCTGCCGATCCGGTTCATGGAACAGGATATCGTTGGTGGCCACGGTGGGTACGCGCGCCGAGGCGGCCAGATTGGCAAGGCGGGTCAGGCGACGGGCATCGTTGGGGCGGCGGCGTAAGGTGAGTGCCAGATAGGCATCGTCGCCAAAGGCGGCTTTCAGCTTTCGTAAATTCGACACGCAGATATCGTCGGCTTCGTCGGGTATGAGAATGCCAACCATGCCCTCGCACCAAGTCTCGACATCTGACCACTGTAGTTCACATTCACCCTTGCCGGCGCGCTTCTTGCCTTCCGACAAAAGACGGCATAACCGACCGTAGGCCGCGCGATCGGTAGGATAGACCAGTATGGACGTGCCGCATTTCAGGTCCAGGTGGCATCCGACGATCAGGCGCACCCCGGTAGCATTAGCCGCCTGATAGGCGCGGACCACACCGGCGAGGGAGTTACGATCAACGATGCCCAGGGCGCTAATGCCGAGCGCCTTGGCTTTATTGAACAACTCATCACACGAGCTGGCGCCGCGCAGGAAGGAAAAATGCGACGTGCATTGCAACTCGGCATAGGCCGTCGTCATTGGAAGAATCCATGCAGAAACCAGCTTTGCGATCCGGTTTCCATGTGCTCGCCGTCACCGGCGCGGAAGATCCAGAAGCGTTCGCCAGCTTCGTTCATGACCTGGAAGTAATCGCGGATGGCGCCGATCTCGGCATCGCGCTTCCACCATTCCCCGGATACCCGTTCGGGGCCATCGGCGCTGTGAACCCGGTGGCGCCGGCCGCGCCAGGTGAAGCTGACCGGTGGGTGGTCAGGTAGAAGCGCCATGGTTTCAATGGGTGAGGGCCGGGGCAACAGCATTGCGGGGCGTGGCCAATGCTTGGGCCAGCCAAGGCCAGGGGCTACGGAGTTGGGGGCGACTTTTTTGACAGCGCGTTCGGGCACATCGCTGGCGACGGGTGCCATGCTATAGATTTTGGCTGATCCTAGCCGGTTGGCGATGGTGTCTATAAAGCTCGTCACCTCAATGTCGGGCTCCTCGATCAAGGAGGAGATCATTTGCTTGGGGTTGAGAGGTTCGGCTTCGGTTGCGGCCAGACGCATCAATTCGATGCCCCAACCCGGATCAACGGTCTCAATCTTATCGCACAACAGGCGTGTCAGGCGTTTCAAGTCGCGCACAGGTCTGGCCATGCCGACGCGAATGGCCTCGATCTTGTTGTCGGTCCGGTGCAACAACAGGTCGAGACGCTTAGCCCCAAGACCTTTGCTCTCCAGACGGTCGCATATTTGAACAGTTAGCTTGCCGATATATTTGGCGATCGTCTCTGCCGCACTGATGGGTTCAGCAAATACCCGTTGAACTTCTATTATCTCTTCAAGGCGCACAGGATCGATTGGCTCTGCCGAGCGGCCAAAGGCTTGATCCAATCTGCGGCCTAGGTCTGGACCGAAGCGTAGGGCCAAAGGGGCGCGAGGCTGTGCGACCAGATCTTCGATATGTCGGAAACCGAGCGCACGCAGGTCGCTAACAAGGCTTGCGGACAATCGCAATGCCGAAATCGGCAAGGGCAGAAGCGGGCTCGCGCTTTCACCTGGCGTGGCCACCGAGATAGGATTGGCGACATATCGCGCCAGAGCATGGGCGGCGCCCCATGTGTCGGCAACCGCAATACGTGCCGTGACCCCAAAGCCGTTCAGGCTTTCGATCATACCGTCCAGCATGGGCTCTTCGCCACCGTGCAAGTGCGCTGCGCCCATGATCTCAATGACCAAACCATCCGGCGGATCGGCCGAAACCATTGGAGAGTAGCGCCGAAGTGCCCACAGGGCGAGGTTTTCCAAGCCTGTCAGATCGGCTTTGAGGTCTGCATCCATAACCGTCAGGTGCTCAACCAGGGTCTGGGCCTTACTGATCTCCATGCCCACGTGCAGCCCGAGGCGCAGGGCAAAATCATCGGCGGCAAGGATAACACGCTTGCGGCCGATGAGACCTTTTAGGACGAGCGGGGTGTCAGGAGACGGCCCAGCCTCGCCCAAAACCTTCCGAAGCCTGTCCGTTGGCCAGGTCGGAAGGTATAGAGATAAGACCCTGTTCATTGCACGCCTCGACTTCAAAATCTGCACACTGGCGGCCCTGACACCGCAAAAGTTCCAAATACCAACGGGGCCTGTCCAACCCCGGTTCAACACTTGGGCCTGGAGGTGCCGCCGTCACGCGCCACCGTGTTACGGCGGCGTTGGGGTGGCCGTAGTCGGCGACATCCGCCTCCTTGTCCCAACGGCGAATAGCGATACCTATGGCCCCAGTCGTTTCGGCGGCCAGTTGAAGACGTCGTGACGGCATCATAGCCAGCCTTGTGACCTCGCCGATCACCACCTTGAAGCCACCGTGGCGCAGGCCTTCCTCGAACACCGCCAGCAGGGCGTCATTGTCGACCGCATCAACGAAGATAATGCGATCGGGTGTGAGACCAGCCTGTTCAAGTGCGGGCGGATACACGCCTTTACGACTAACGCACCACACGACCTTGCCGGTGAGGCGGGCCGCGATACCGGCGGCAAACTGTGACGCCGCGGCACCGTTCAGCGCCCCGGTGCTGCCACCTGCGACTTCGTGGAGCGCACCCATCGCCAGTCCGCCATTTGGCAAGCAGGTATCGATAGCCGGCACACCAAAGGGCAGGGTGGCTTTTCCCCGACGGGCCACGCCTTCTATGCGTGAGATGCGATCACGAAGATCATCGAGGACAGGTCGGGAGATGGGCATAGGGCAAAACGTATCTTTCTGATGGCTCTGCATGTGACAAAACTGTTAATATCGTTCCCTTTTTGTTCCGAAGTGAAATGAGAGTCAATTCGTCATTTGCCGTGCGGCGTGACTGAAGGTTCCACGGGTTACCCGGTGAGCAATGATTGCCGAGTAAATCTGCCAAACATATCAAGTCGCTAAATTAGATATTTGAACCGCGACCGCAGCCCGAAAAAAGTTCTAGCAAGGGTGGGAGTTTCTATGCGTAGAATGCAGTTATATCTATTATTTGGCGAGTTGATCTCATGTGTGGTCGCTTCAAACCTAAAAAAACCTGGTCGGAACTTCACGATATACTCAACCTGCTGGGTATGGAGGTGCCTCAAGGCGATCTCTTCGCAGAGGCGCGTCTTGAGATCCGTCCGACCAATCAATACCCGATCATTCGTGCTGGCAAAGACGGCACTTATGAGACGGCGATGTGCCGGTGGTCCCTGGTGCCTTACTGGTTCAAGAAACCGCTAAGCGAGTTCAAGCTGACAACCTTTAACGCCAAAATCGAGGAGGCGGCGGAAAAAGCTACGTTCAAGTCAGCCTTTGCCCGCCGACACTGCCTCATATCGGTAGATTCCTTCTGGGAGTGGTGGGGCGCGCACCCGTCCGGCGCCAAGGGCAAAAAGCAAAGGTGGGAGATCAGCCGCGCCGACAATCATCAAATGGTGTTTGCAGGCATATGGGATCGTGCTGAGACGGCTGACGGACCCATTGAGAGTTTCACCCTGATGACCCGTGCGGCCGGTGACGATCTCGACGCTTACCACACCCGCGAGCCGGTTACCCTGGTGCCCGATGAATATACCGCTTGGCTGAACTGCCAGCCCGTGACCAGTATCCATCCCGCTGAAGATCAATGGCCTTCGGCGGTCAAAGGGACGTTTCGCTTCGCACCCGCGGACGATATCCCCGATCCACCCAAAAGGCTCAAGAATAAGAGCGAGGATCAACAACCGCCCATGCTTTGATGTCCTGAACTCACATCGAGGGTCGAGTGGTATGATTGCGATCGATCTAAACGCTAAAGGCGTGCCAATGTCGTCATGATGCGTTAGGTTGTATGTACCGAATCCTCCAGCGGCCAATAATACCGCCAAGGCTGGTTTAACTGTGCCGCCTCTGTGCGAAGGCGAATAACCGACGCGGCGGCACCCATTTATTGAAATCGTCTGACGTCCATGTCGTCTCCAGCCAAAAAAAACAATAGTTCAAAGGGACAGACCGGAGCCAGCCCCCGCGCCAGCGGACCTAATGGCGCCAGTCTTGAAGCTTTGGTGGGAGTCCATTATGCGCTTGTACTCCTGGGCGGCGGTGAGGCGCGCGGACTGCCGGGGAGTAAGGTTGGCGCTATAGCCTTTCAGCGCGCCTCGCTCGGTCATCCTGCGGATGACATTATCGTCTATGCAATGGGGCCGGATGGGCGGCAACGCACTTTGGATGTCCAAGCCAAACGCTCTTTGACCTTTACCGCGTCAGACGGCCAATTCAGGAGCATTGTGGGTCAAATTGTCAGGACGTTTCCGGCTGACGCGGAGATCGGTTCAGATCGATATTTCGCGGTCGCTATCGAACGGACCACGACCCGTATTGAACAGGCGGTTCAGGAGGTGCTGGATTTAACACGCTCAGTGCCGGACGCGACCGAGTTTTTCACCCTTCTCGATGCGCCGGGTCGAAGCAACGCCGGCATGCGCGACTTTGTCACTGTTTTTACCGATATGCTGAAACAGGCCGGCGACACGGCCGATAACGCTCGGGTTTTCGACATTCTGCGGCGATTTCACGTTTTAGTTTTCGATTTTAACCGTCAGGGGTCGCTGTCAGAATTCTGGGATAAGGAACGCGCATCCCGCCTTGAAGCCAATGCCTCCATCACGCATGGCCTGTACAACACGCTGTTCCAAGTTTTGCTGTCGATGGATGGCGCTGGAGGTAAGACGACACGCGATCATCTGGTTCAGGCCTTACAAGCGGAGAGGATCAACCTCCAACCGAACGTCGACCTATCGCGTGGCAGGCGCAGATTGCGCGAACTCAGCAATCAGACACTTGCCGATATCAATTCGTCCATTGCCAGCGTCCATATGGCGCGCCACGATCGTCTGGAAACTATTGAAACCAGGCTCGACGCGGCCGTTGAGACAGGTGGTTGCGTTGAATTGTTCGGTGAAGGCGGGGTCGGAAAGTCAGCCTTACTTCAGGCGCTCGCCGGGCGGCGCAACCCCGTCTGCCCGATTGTGGTCCTTGCGCCGGACCGGACGCCGGCGGGAGGATGGGCCGAACTGCGCCAGACCCTTGGCACAGACGCAAGCCTGGCCGAGTTCATCACAAGTCTTGCAGGCGACGGCGGTTCGTTGATCTGCATTGACGGTCTTGACCGTTTCCTCGATCCCGGCCAACAAAAGACGATTGCCGATATTCTCAGTGCCGGCCTCGGTCAACGCGGCATATCGACCTTGATTACCGCCAGACCAGGCTGGGACAAGGATGGGGTCACCTGGCTGCCAGATCAGGTGATGACCAAGCTTGATGGACGCACGCGCATCGACGTCGACAGCCTGACAGATACAGAGGCGGACCAACTCGGCCAGGCCTTTCCTCCACTGTCCTCTCTCTTAAAACCTTCCCATCCGGCCAAGACACTCGTCCGAAACCTGTTCAGATTGCGGCGCCTGCTGGGTCGAAAAAGCGCTGAAAACCTGCCCGGAAGCGAAGCGGCCATGGCTGTTGACTGGTGGGGGAATGGTGATGCGCAGGTCGGCGACACAGAGCCCCTTAAGCGCGCCAAGCGTCGCATTTTAACGCAGATGGCGGCGGCGACGGTTGGTGGCATGGCGGTGGTCGCAAGCGCCGATATGGATGATGCGGCCGTCAACTCGCTTATTGTGTCCAAAACCCTGAGGGAGCATGGACGTGACGATGTGACCTTTGCGCACGATGTGCTTAGCGATTGGGCAATTGCCAACTATATTGCGGATGATTTAGCGCACTTGGACACCTTGCATCTGGATCGGCAGGTGCCGCCGTGGATGCGCAGAGCTATCGAACTTGCCGCTCAAATTACCGCGGAAGACCCCTCGACCGACCGATTTGAGGCGCTCCTCACCCGACTGCGGCAGGACGGGATTCACACATCCTGGTCGGGCACCGCCTTGATGGCCCTCGGCCGTTCAGACCGGGCGGGTGAGCTCCTGGATCGGTTTAGCGACCTCCTGTTGTCAGCCGGAGGCGCGCTGGCGTCGGAACTTATTCGCCGGGCCAAGGCCACAGAGTCCCTTCCGGCGGACTTGCTGTTCCAGGCGAAAGGCATTGCCAACCCACCTACGAGTTTGTTGATCCCGGCAGGTCCCGTATGGGACCGGCTGATAAGATGGGCGCTCAAGCGGTTCGGTGCGCTGCCTTCAGAAACCTTTTCCGATGCTCTCGACCTGTTTGAGCACCGGATGCTTCTCTATGCTCTCCCGATCACGGATGATCTTGGGCCCCAAATCCTGGAGGCCTGCGCGACCGTGCTTGTCACCGAGGTTCAGGAGCAAGGTGAGCGTCGAACGCGCAGGCATAGTCAATCGTCCCAATCCTTGCCGTCGCGACCGTCCTATCCAACCGGCTCGGAAGATATTGAACGCGCGAAGCGCATCCTCGGTCTCTATGCCAGACATGCCCCGGCATCGGTTGCGAAATATCTGGATGCCCTGGCGGCGAGCGATCGCCCCGTCCGCATCGGGAGCCATATCGTCAAGGGTACGGGGTCGTGGGCTAGTGTCGCGCCCGTGGCCTTTGCCGCTGCGGTGCGGTCCATGGTTCTTGAGCTAAAAAGAGGCCATGAGCGCCGCCAGCGAAGTGATGGGTATGGCGAGCTCTACGCGCAGTTGGAACGCAATATCCTCAGTACAGTGACGGGTTCAGAGCCTTTTCTCGACCTTCTCATCGCCGATAAGACCGAAGGTCTGGCGCTGATTCATGAATTGGTCGGCGATGCGGCGGTGTGGGCGAACCGTCAGGCGACAGGAGAGGGCGGCGCATTTGACGTCGCGCTGCTTGGCAAGACGCGGAAGGTCCGCTGGCCTTGGTCTTTTTTATACGCCCGTGGGCAAGGGCAGTCACGGATGGTGACGGAAGCCTTGTGTGCGCTGGTATATTGGGGCCATTGCGAGATCGACAGCGGGCGGGCGATTGATGAGGTCGTTGCTGACATTCTTGGCGATGGTGACATCAGCGCAGCGCTTCTCCTTGTCGCGATCGACCTTACCATCCGCCATAACTGGGTTGGGACGGTTGGTATCAGAGATATTTTGTCGTCTCCGGAGGTTTTGGCGCTTGACGCAAACCGCAAGGGGATCGACCAGCTTGGTCTTGGCCGGGACCGGTCTTTGGGTGTCGGCAAGTCGGGCGCCTATGTGACAACGACCATCCGAACCCGGTTGTGTCTGCATGAGATCCTTGACTACTACCTGTTTTACGATGCCGAGGTAAGGGTCGCCGAAACCCATTCAGCTCTTGAGGCTGCTCAGGCCAGGTATCCGGTCTGGGAGTCTGACGTGGTGACCTGGACCGATCCTGCCTTCATGGTCGGCTATGCACTGCGTGCCTTGGATAAGGCTAGCTATGAGGAGGAAGATACGGTCCAGGACAACGGCGAAATTGCCGTTGGTTATAGGTTCCGTCTACCTGCCCATCAGCAGGCCTGGCTTGATCGAAAGCTCGCAGACCTTGGTAATGACCGCACGCGCTTTGAGACCGGCCTTGCGGTGAGAATGTCGCTGGATGAGGAGCGGGAGGGGACCAAGGCGTTGTTGTCGCAGGCTGAGGAGTTGTGGCGTACCACCTCTGAGGCCGTCGCGCATATCGAGGTGGTGGAAAGTCCTGAACCTGAAGACGCATGGCTTGCGCGATTGGCAGCCGCCGCAGTTCTTGTCCGGGACATGGCGGAAGACGAGCTTGCCTTGATATCTGACGACATATCGGACGTTTTGGCAACCGTCATGGCGGTGCCGGCGTCGACGCATGGACGGATGTCTCAGAACGTCATGTATAATGCGCAGTCGCTTGCCGCTGTCGGACTGATATTCAACGTAAACCGTTTTGGCCGGGACGAGGATCAACGGTTACTGCTCGAAGCGGCCGCTCGCCATGGTAACAGTGTCCTATCCGCCTGCCTGGCCCATCCTTCGGCGGTTAAAGCCTTGCCTACACGGCTGGTTGTTGCCTTATTTCGACTCGGGCTTGAAGGTTGCATTTCGTGGCGGCGCAAAGACTGGGAGGAGCCAGAGGGCAGCGAGACCTCGCGGCGGCAAAAGATTGAAGATCGCCGCATACACAGGCTCGCCGCCGAAATCGACTGGGTGCTCTATGACGGCCCGGAACCGGGTTGGCCTGAATTTCCCCTTCGAAACCCCTCAAAGCCGAGAGGGGTCGTTCTGTCGGCCGAAACTTTCGAGGTCGATGACGATCAACATGACGATGAAGATTCCGAGGCCGAAAAGGTCTTGCCGGTAGATGAGATCTTTTATGCGGGCAGCGCTGCCCATTGGTTAGAAGTATTGGCCTTTACGGCCCAACCAGCCCCGGATTGGATTGATCGCTTTTTGGAGTACCAGGCTTCGTGGCTCCTGCATCTACACGGTATGGGGCGCGGGACCAGTGCGCGTGACACGGATGCCGAATGGACACTGGCGATTTTCAGGCTGTATGCGCAGCGAGCCCGGTCATGGAGTGACGCTGATCTCGAGCAGCGCCTATTCCAACCCCTGGCATTGTTTAAGGACGAGCCTCTCTTCGCCGCGGTAGCCACCTTCCTTGTTACGTCGGACGGCCTTTATTTGATAGGGCAGGCTGACGATACCGCCTATCTCGTTGGCGTACGGCACAGGCTTTGGGACCTTCTTCAATTGACGGGCGGCTGGAAGCACCATGCCTGGCGCTCAGGGCTTAACATCGAATGGCATCTGTCCCGGCCGGTGTGCGCGCTTTATTTTAAGGTAGATTATGGGTTCAGCCAAACCGCCTATACCAAGGGGCTAACGCCTGAGCAGATCACGCCTTTCTTGCCATTGTTATGCGCCATCGCCCGTGCCGCACCTAAGAGCGGCACGACGGCTTTGCTTTTGCTCGATGTCGTAAAATGCGTTCCGTCGGCTCTGGGCACCTCCAGTCTGGTTGACACCGTCCTGTGCTGGTGGCGTAGCGGTGTTCAGTCCAATTTCTGGACCGACGGGAACCTCGGCGCCGACATCGCTAACTATATAAACGTATCAACTCTGTCGCCGGACGTCGCACTGGCTATGACACATGTGGCCGACGCCATGGTGGCTGCCGGTATCCCAAGCGCATCGTCTCTGAGCGACACCTTACAAACCCATCTCAATGGGTCCGCATAGATGCCGCAACCGCGGCGTTGTCCAGGAACACGAAGTAAAGGGTCAAGCGGGCTCGGGGTCTTCAGCGAGGGTGCGCACGAGTTCCATTATCTTCCGCCGATGCTTTGGATCAGGAATACGCGGGAAGGATTCGGCCAGTTCGATGCCCTCGGTTGTCATCAGGAAGCCATGGATAAATTGCTCGGACTGGGATTCGCTAAATCCGTCGTCACTCTCAGCCTCGCCATACCCCTCGAAGAAATAAGACACAGGTGCTTTCAGGGTCTTGGAGATTTCATAGAGCTTCGAGGCACTAATGCGGTTGGAGCCACGCTCATATTTTTGGACCTGCTGAAAGGTAAGCCCAATAGCGTCCGCCAAGCCTTCCTGACTTAAGCCAAGAAACTTGCGACGCATGCGAACCCGCCCCCCAACATGCAAATCGACCGGATTGGGGGCGTTAACAACGGAAATCATGGCGTTTTTCACTTTGCATTTACTGGAAGGAGTGGGGATCTGGCCGAATGACGGTGTCAAGAAGTGTATATACTACTACACTATACCATTGCGGTACTAAATTTCGCGCACGTAATAATTGAAAATTACAAGATATAGCACCTAGTTTTACTCGCCTAAGTATGCGGAAGATGCTGATGACTAATCTCAAACTAAGGCGGCCGTTATGAAGGATAATGCGCAGACGGCGGTTAAACTGGCAAACGCGCATGGTTTGTCGATCCTGGACGCCATGGCGGTAGCAGATGGTACTATGAGCCTCGAATTTCCTCTGGAAAGGAAGCAGGATCGTATGGAGGGTCATGTCTGGGGTGGCAAAAAAGCCAACCAAGCCCTGACGCTGAATCCGATTTGGGATATCGATCCTGGTCATTTCTGGCTCTATATCAACGACCAGACGGCGCAGTAATTTTTCAAGGTCGACCAAATGTCATTCTTATGGAAGCCGAGGTGCCGGAAATCTTAAACAGTCTGCACCAGGGCTCACGTCGGGAGCAGGGACCTTGGCATAAAAACTACAATTCAAAATCCCGCATTATCGCCTACCGTTGGCATTCAGGCAAAGCCGTCACCCCACCTTTCTTTGAGATTGCCAATGGGAAATTGATCGTCGTCGGCGGCAATCATCGTCTTGGCCTCGCTATCCACTATCGGGCTAACAGGCTGCTGAAAAACAGAAGTGATTTGCAATGCGAAGGGAGAGCCTGTTTCGCAACAGTTCCTGCCGGGGAAGAGACTGTCCGGGCTGTCAAGAAAAATTGGCGTAAAGCCGCTATTTCCGGTTTCAAAAGCTGCAAGAGCGAACGGTTTAAGTGCTTATGCAAGTCCAAGTAGCGAGTCTGCCATCGCCACGCGTTGAGCCCGAAAACCCAGAACCTCGATAATACGCGGTCCGTTGTGCAATAGTCCAAGGTCATCTTCGTGAAGCATGGTCTTGAGGCGCCGGTCTACGCGCCTCCGCAATCGGGGAAATTCAATCTGTATGGGAATATCATCAGGAGATGTGAGGGGGACAAAAATGACCACATCAAGCATGGCGAGCGCTTTGCTGATATTGGCCAGTTCACGGCCGCCCGGCAGCCATTCAAAGCCCTCACGGGCACTGACAACCTCCAAATAGGCGAGAAAGTCGAGTGGGCAGCGGTCAAAGATCACGTCGCGGCCATGAGCATGCCCCAGGATCAGCTTGCAGCTTTCGGTGAGCTGCTTTTCAAGATCAGGTATCGTTGCTCCATTAAGAAACGGAACCCCTTGCTGCTCAAGAAGCCAATAGGGCTCCGGCACGCTTTCATAGCTGCGATGAACGGTAGTGAAATCCTCGATGAATGTCGTCTTGCCTGTGCCATGCGCACCCGTGACTGCAATATGCATGATGCCCCCCCTCCAGGCGCATATATAGCGCCGGTCTCAAGCAAGCAAGAACCGAAGCTGTCAGGTCATCAGAGCCCGCCTTGCAGGTACGGATGGCCATCAGCACGCATGGACCATTTTCCCGGTTCTTCATTGTCCCGTATACCCACAGATGATTATCGCTGTCCGCACAGTCGGCCCCCTGCGCACTTGACAAGGGAACTTCACATGACCAGAGAAACATGAGTTTTAAAGTCATGTTTAAACCTCAAAACGAAGAACCCTTTGCCCTAGTAGGCCGCTGAAAAGCCCGCTTTTCTTTTTGTCGTTTGGGTGATTCAATCGCTTTGTTGAGAAGCGGGTTGATTTGTGATGCGCGGGACAGATGAACCAGCAGCCTGCTAAAGTCGTCCCGCTCCTTGTTCCCGATGCCCTTGAGGGCGATGTCCTGACGCTGCTGCCCGGGACAGGCCGGCGCCACCGATAGGCGGACCACCTTCGAACCCCATCAACCTCATATCTCCAGCCCGCGTTTCTGGCCGAAGCTCCAGTCAATCCCCCCGTTGTCGCGGGCCACACCGGAAATCTGCTGGCCGAGCTTACTCTCCAATGCTGGCGTCCAAGGTACGAGTTTGAAACCGACACCATCGTCCAGCATGGCGAAGCGACCTGAGGCCAGGTTCAGGCGTTGGGTATAGATGCCGGATGCGTGCTCTCCCGCCGCCATCGGATTAAAGCTCAGGCCGGTGCTGTCCGTAATCGTCGCGCAAGCCGCGTCGATTTCGCGCTGTTTTAGGGTTTGCAAAAGGCTCTTTGCGAAGACGACCTGATCGCCCTGTCGCTTGGCCAGACCGTGTTCAATGAGGTGTTCGGCCCGTCGATCCAAAGCTTGGCGTACCTCGGCGCCGAACCCGCCTTCACTGAGATCTGACGGCTTGCCAAGGATGGCCTGGCGGTCCAGCCAGGTTGATCCTAAGGCGGTCGTCTGGCGCTCGATAGGCAGGTCTGATCTAACCGCCAATACTGACCGTGTATTGCCATCACGGTCTTCGAATTGGCGCACCTCAACGATTGATCCCACGACGCTGTCACCACTGGCGTCAAGGGAGGGGAGGCTGACGTGGTGTGTGCGGCCATCTGTGCCGTCGATAACGGCGTAGCCAGTGCCTTTCAACTCGTCGTCCAGGCCGCGTGCCATAAGACGTCCCACAATTGGCTGACCGAGACCTTCGCCTGCGAGCACATACCCGGCCGTGCCGCGGTTTATACCCTGTTCGGCCAGCCCCTGATGGATGCGCTTTATGATGTCGCCGCGTTGCCCCAATTCGCGTAAGGTCGGTTCAGCTCGGGCGGCAATGACCCACTGCCCGGCGCCAATCTCATGAGCCAATCCGAGGCCTTCCAGCTTTCGCATCCGCCCGACTTTCATGACGTGGAAGACGTCAGGTGTGTGATCCCCCGTCGGCGCAAGATCGACGAAGCCCGTGGCCCGGCTGTCGCTGATCAATTGGCGATCAAGCTGGGTAAATCTGTCAGCGCTTATCTGGCGGCGGACATGGGCCTGCATGTCGAGCTCCGTGCGTGGGCCCAACTCATCTGTGATCAGTTCCTGAGCGCGGGCGCGCATACCCTCCTTGATGTAATCGCGCGAAATCACCAGATCCTCGCCGGTATCGGTTACACCACGCAGGATGATATGGACGTGGGGCTGATCGGTGTTCCAGTGGCTGACGCCCACCCAGTCGAGCCCGGTCCCGAGATCGCGCTGGGCCTGGTTCATAAGGTCGCGCGTAAAGCTCGAAAGATCGGCCATGTCAACGGCGTCCTCTGGCGAGACGATAAAACGGAAATGGTGGCGGTCATCCTTGCAGCGTTCGGCGAAAGCAGGGACGTCAGCATTGTCGGTGTCGGGCCCAAACATTCTGGCGCGGTCGCCGTCCTGGGTAACACCTTCCCGCCTTAGGTAGCGCAGGTGTGTCGCCAGCGGTGCGCTCCTGCCGTTGATGCGCACGACACGGGTTTTGATAATGGCCACTCTTGAGCGGCTGGTGAGCAGGCGATTGGCGCGGATGGTCGCGTGGCGGCCACGTCCAAAGCTTGAGCGACTTGGGGCGGTGATCTTGCCGCTAGCCGAGACCTTCCCGCCGGCCTTCTTCGCCGCTGCTAAAGCCTGGGTTATGAACGGCCGCAGGCGCTGTGCGCTTTTGGACCGGATGCGGCCGGGACGAATGCGAAAGTCATTTTCATCGGACATATAGGTTAGCACCTCGCGTTATCACATTGAAAATATGTGGGAAAATGACGGGCGCACATAAGCCGAACTTGCGACACCTCGCGCACGACAGGTGCAAACCCTGATAAATGAACGATCTGCCACCTCAACCGCCCGGACGCACCTCGCGTCCCTTTTATCTTGCCCTCATTCTTAACTTTGATTTTGCGCGATGACTCCTGATGGGGCAGGTGCTTTGGACAGTTATCTCAGATGGGTTTAAGGAGCGACGGATGGCTTGGACGAAGGTATGAACAGGTCATCGTGCGATTTGCCATGGTCAATTGAGCTATCACTACCGGGCATGACCGTTGCAGCGAATAGAGGTGCATTGATCCATGATAGCTTGACCTTATACGTAGCCCCACTTGTGAGCGGGGCGTCAGTTTGGTTGATTTTTTGGGTTAGCGCTTTGACATAACTGACGGTTTCATTAGGCAGTTTTCGCGCCGTTTTCATGTGCGCTTCGTACCGTCCCGGCCCTGCATTGTAGGCCGCCAAAAATCCCGGCGCACCGTACCGATCGTACATTTCCCGCAGATAAGCTGTGCCCGCGAGGATGTTGTCATGCGGATCAAAAGGATCGCTCCCAAAACCATATCGGCTGCGCAAGCCCTGCCACGTTTGCGGCATAATCTGCATCAGCCCCATGGCACCTTTTGGCGACACAGCGCGGACATTGCCGTTGCTCTCGACCGATAAGACGGCGCGTATCCAGGGTTCCGGTATGCCAAATCGTTGAGAGGCTTCTGACACATGTGCCGTGAGATTTTGCGAGATAATCGTGCTTGCCGCCGGTGCCGACGAAGCGGCGAGATCGCCGGCCAGGAAGAATGAAAACGGCATGGCTAAACGCTTTCGTCGCGCTTAGCATGTCTATTCCAATTCAGCACCCATACCTTTTTATCGTGTTCCTGTTGAAAGAGATTTGCCCGAATGGGCGCGCTGAAAAGTGGATCATCAATGTTGATTGAAATGAAGTCGCCTGCGCGTTCACCCGTGCGCCTCCACCCCGCGCCAATCTCGGGACCATCGCCATCGCCTAAATGAATACGGTAATCAGGCACGTTTGCGGCGTCGGTTTGGTTGATGGGTAAAAGCACGATATGAGCGTCAAGGGTAAGCGTTTTAATGCGCCCGGAAAAGAGGCCACGAATACGGGTGAAATGACCAATCTGCGTCATGGAAGGCTCCTTGCGGCGGTGCTGGTTTTTATAATTTTACGTTGCGCGGCGTGCCAGATGTAATGGCCCTGACCGTCGGGATCTGTGTAGACGGGTACCGCTTTGCCTATGACGCGGGCAGCGTCCGTAAGCCCGAAATACCGCCCGTCAAAGCTATCGCGAGCCCCCGTGTTCATGAGAAAAACCTGGTGGGCGCCGATGGTTTGGCAGCCCCGCCACACAGGAAGCGGGCGTCCAATTCGGTCACGTGAAAGGGCCTCGCCGACAACCGTGCCGTCGATGGTGATGATGCGGTCCAGCCGACAAACCTTTTGTCCCGGAAGCGCTTCGATATGTTTAAGTAATGGGACGCCCAGCGGTAGATAACCGCGATCGGACATCCATTGGGCGGTGACGTGAGGTGCCTGAGCAGCGACTATGGTTTTAGGCTTGCGCCAATTCTCAGACCTTACTACGTAGAGCCCGACGGGAACACTCGCTGAGGTATTCCATATAAGCTTTGGCGGTGATGAAAGGAACACGGAACCGGTTCCGGCGATTGCCAGGCTATAGGTGATTAAGAGCCATCCGAAACGGGTCATTTGGTCCTCTCAGTGACCATCTTTGAGGCCAAAGTAGAGCTGGACGGTTTGGAAAAGACTGAGGCACTTGCCTTTTTATCAACGGGTAACCAGGTCTCTACAGAGTTAGAGTCTATGTTAGACTCTAAGTTAAGGCTTACGCTGTTCCTTGCTGGACTTGGGGTTGCGGCGGTGGCTTGCGCCCGATCGCCCGATACCTCTGCGCCTGAAAGCCCGATAGGGTTTGCGCCTGATCGCCCGATGCCATTCACATGTTTATCCACAGACTGAGTGCTGGCGCGGCCAGGGGTAATGCGCAACCATTCACGTCTGTCGACCCGTTCCATTTGGAGGTGGTAGCCCGGGAGAGGCTGGCGGCGCGCGATGCCGCGAAGGTCCAGGGAGAAATCAGATAGCCTGGCCAGACTACCGGATTTGACATGAAGGTGTGCAGCCTCAAACAGCCAGCCGCCGGCTTGATGCCCCGCGTGCTTGCGCGCGACCCGGTACAGCCACCGCTCTATTCCGCCCGTAAGCCGAAAGTACGCGGGATCGATTTTGAGGATGAGGTTGTGGTCGATGACACCCCGGTAGAACCAGTCTGGGAGCACGAACTCCATGCCTTCTGCTCTACCTGAGCGGGTTACACGCTCGTCCCACTCGTTTATCCACGAAAACTGCTGCCGTCGCCAGTGATCACCATGGCGGATATTTGTCCGGATCACCGTCGATTGCAGACGCACCAGCGCGGCCTTGAGGCGGCGATAGTCCTGAGCGCCGGTTGAACGCCCCACCTGGGTCAGGAGTTGATAGGGGGTGAACCGCAAACGACGAGACGGCTCAAAGCCACGGTTCTGGGCGTCAACGAGGTGAGACGCCGCCCAAATCAGAATGTCGGCATCCCATATCGATGCCATACCGTATTCTGGCAAGGCATAGACCTGAACCTCAACGCCGGCGCTGCGATACAGGATTGGGGCCTGTCGCAGGGATTTCGACAGCGAGAAGAATGGCCTTTCCATCAGGTCCCTCTGGTCGCGAGGAGAGGCAAAGCCTGAGTGGATGGTGAGCGGCACAACCGTTAGGCGGTCGCCGGGGGGAAGCGGGGTGGGGCTGGCTGTCATGGCTTTACCCTGGTTTGAGGCAGGGGTTGACCCTCAAGGCGACGGGCTGGCGAAACGGAGCTGGATTTGGGCTCGAAGGTCGACGTGCGGGTGCCGCGTTCCAACCAGTGTTTGAGGTCATCCTGATTGTAGACCACCCGTCCACCAAGCTTATGGTAGCGTGGTCCTGTGCCAAAACTGCGGTGTTTTTCAAGAGTCCGGCCGGATAGGCCCAGAAACCGTGCCGCCTCCGGCGTTCGCAAATGTCTCGGGGGTAGGTCTGTCATATCGACGGTCATGTTTTGCTCTCCAGGGGCACCGCAGGGGAACTGCGGCTAGTGGAGGCGAAACTGAACGAAGCATGGAGGTGGGGTGGTGAGCGATAATAGCGTGCCTATTATCGCTCACCACGTCTGCGGCTTTTTGTGACAGCATGTGGCCTGTACCGTTTGTCGGACCGGTCGACGCGGAGGAGGTCGCGGTAGCCGCCGTGAATCATTCTCATGCCCTCAGTCACAAGGCGTGCCGTGGAGAACCGTAAAGACGAGGTTTTCCATAGCTCGTCATCGATACGCGCCTTGCCATAGATCGCTTCGGCAATTTCGCGATGGGTAGCGCCGGCCTTGCGACCGTCACAGGCGCGTAGCATGAGTTGCAAGCGTCGTCGGCGATCCGGCGTGATGCGCCTGTCCGGTGCGGGCAAGCCCTTAAGGATAAGCCAAAGCCGGGTAATGCCGACGAGACGGTCGGGAACGTCTTCCGTGAGAGGAATGACGACGGACAGGGGCTGTGTGTCATCGGCCGGGGGCAGAACGGCAAGGGGAATGGCATTCTGCCCGTCTCCAACTGTGCCATAGAGGACGCTGGTATCCTGGCGCAAATCCCGTGGCGCAATAGCAAGCGGCACGCCGGCGTCGGGTACGGCTATCTTGGCCAGCATCACCGTACCGGCATCGACGTCCGGGGCCCAATAGATTGGTACGTCTACCGCTGTGCATTCGGGGTCTATCGGTGGTGAAAGAAGCCCCCAGCGATTGGCGATATCGTGCCTGGCGGGTTCATCCTTACAGACATCGGATTGGACTTCGGCAAAATCCTTCTGGTAGTCCTCGTTTCGTCTTAAGCATTCCCAGGCAAGGCCATTGGCGGGAAGCGTGTCAAAAAAATCATAGCGGCGACCTGATCGCCACTGAGTAGTATCTATATACATTTTTAGCCCCATGGTTTCGCTAAGCGAGAGTTGGGGATAATACTATCATAAATTGAGCGTTTTGGGAATGGTTCGCCGTCAGGTGTTCATTGTAATGCTTTGAATATTAACCAATATTTGAAATGCCGGTACTTGCCAGAAACCTAAAGCCGGTTTCCGTCATCCATTTTGCCCGGGTGAGATGCGTATCGTACATCAGTTTGGCGCGGTCAGGCTCTGCGTCTGCGTTGACGGAGAAAAGTATGGCAACGACCTCCTGCCAATCGGCGTTATCCGCCACGGCGTCAAGCAGACGCGCATAAGTTTTGACGTGGAGACGGTCATAGTCGGTAAGGTTTGGGCCCTGAGGTGCCTGGTCTAAAAACTGGGGTATGGACATCCGGTGTGCGCCGCTCTTGTCAATAAGTACGATCCCTGCCAGCGGACATAAGCCTCCTGCAGGGAGGAAGGCGATCGAGTAGTCGTCATGGTTTGGCTACGACCTATACCATAATACGCGCCAAAAAGACCGTTGCCAATGCCGGTGGCTGGCGAGGAGTATGAAATGAATGGAGCTCCCCTCTCGGCTGCCGAAGCCAACCCCATCCGGCCAAGACCGGACGGGGCCGCCCCGCGCTTTAGCCGCCGTTCGGCCGGCTGCGCGACCAGATCAGGCTGTAGGTATCATCGCCATGATCGTCCTTGAACAGATTAGCGTTGATAGCGGCCGGAAAGGATGGGTCGTCGAGTTTGACCGACAGGTAGGGGCGGTTGTCGGCGCGGGCGAGCTTTGACCAAGCCACGCCGATTTCTGCCTTGCCGGCGTAGATACGGTGCGTGGGGGCATCTTCGTTGGCGGGTTGGCCTTCGTCGACGATTCGAACGTTTTGGGCTGAAACGCCGAGGGTATTGATTTCGCCGATGTAGTCGTTGCCGACGCGCTTGAATGAGCCGATGTTGGACATGTGATATCTCCTTTGAGGTTGACCTCGAAGCCGCCCTTTGCGACCTCGATGGGTGCCGATCAGCAGGAGACAATTGACGCCGCACCGCTTCTTGAGCGGCCGGAACAAAGTGGAGGATGCCGCAAGGCCGGTTTGTTGCCGCGCGAGGAATGACGGGAACGCATTATGTCACGCGCCCGCGTGGCGATGCGAATCCCCGTCAGGGGAAGAAACCGGCGTTGCGGCATTGCGGTTCAGGCAATGGCTCATGACAGATTGCGCCCCTTGTAGAGGACTGCATTTGGGATGGGATCGTGGCCTACCTGAAAGGAGATATCGCATGTCCAACATCGGCTCATTCAAGCGCGTCGGCAACGACTACATCGGCCAAAGCCGATACCTTCGCGCGGCCGCAACGACTAAATCCACTGGATTGGCGGCGGCAACCCGCAACGAAGATGCCCCCAAGCACCGCATTTATGGCCGCCAGCGGAAGCGGCTCTGATATAGGTGAGGGGCTGGCTCGCGCCGACAACCGGCTCTATCTGTTGGTCAAGTAAGGCGATCCATCCTTTCCGGCCGCGATCAATGCTAATCTGTTCAAGGACGATCAGGGCGATGACACTTTCAGCCTGATCTGGTCACACTACTGCTTGACGCCGGCATGGACGCGGGCGGCCACAACGATTTGCCGCTGAAGGGCGTTGATGCTGCTGTTGATGGCGTTCGTGGCGTTTGCGAAGCTTAACTTCCAACCGCCTTGGTTGACGTGGCCGTTTGCCTGCCACGCGAGTTTTATATCGGAGGTAATTTTATTGAACCCTTCACGCGCCTTCCAGACGTCTTCGAGGGCAGGTCTCACAGAGGGGAAATAGATTTCGACCAGCATGGTCATGGTCTCGGCGCCGCCATACTTTTTATCGCTTTTGCCGTGTTCTATCTGCATATCGAGCATTTGGTTGTAGTCGATTTTGCCGTCCAGAAGCGGATAGTAGGTGATCACTTGTGCCGCAAAGGATTTACCGAATTCGTCGGCGGACAGGTAAAGCTGTTCGGCTTTTTCACGCAGAAAGATCGTTTGGGTCCGGTTGCGGTTCAAATGATAGGTTACGACCGACGACATGACGCCGCTGGCCATGATGGTGCCGATTCCGACAATGAGGGCGACGGTAGGTCCATCCATGTGGCACTCTCCATATCAGTGTTCATCCAGAACTTTGCTGAAAAAGGCGAGCTCTGCAAGCCGCAAACCGCCGGCCACGACGCGGCTAACCTCAAGCGCCTGAGATATTACGAAGCGCCTTAACTTAGCCTGTGAGGGTTCAGGCTTGGGCGGGCGGGGGGAATGACAGGATGCGGGCGAAGCCGGTGATGCCGATGGCGATCGCGCCAACGACGGAAAAGACCACTTGCCAAGTCTCGGAGGGCATAGCCAATTTGGCGAGGCCATGGGTGGCATGGTATCCAGCGAAGGCGGCGGGGGCGACAAAGGCCGCGACGATGATGAGTTTGGCCCAGATCGGCTTGATGAAGATAAGGCAAAGTTGGCCGATGACGTAACTGGCTATCGACGCAGCAACCCCTACGGCAAAAGCCCCTAATCCGCCAGCGCCCGTGCTATAAGCCCATTGCCCGGCCATGATGCCGATATAAAGCGGAAGGGCATAGACGGCGAGATTGAACAGCAAATAGCACATGGCGCCTATGCCAAAAATTATAGCGAGAATTCCAAGCACGATCATCGGCGGTTGCCTTTTTCACTAGCCCCCGCACCTTTGTTGTCGGGGCTTATGGGGTAACGATGTTACGGTACCCGTTCTGTTGTCAAGTAACATTTTACCTAATGACCGATCCCGGTTTGTCCAGAATCGACGGTTTGCATTTGTGAACGAGTCGTCTAGTTTTGAACCCTGGGCCTGATCACCGCATGTGTCGATGTGACAGCCGGGCTTTAAACCGCGGTATGAAAGAGATTTTGCTATGAACACGTCAGAACTTATTGAAAAGATCGCCACGGAGAACGGCTTGACGAAAGTCGTCGCCAAGGGCGTCGTCGAGTCGTTTTTCAAGGCTGTGACCGAGGCCGCTGTGGTTGGCGACGAGGTGAATTTCCCAGGCTTTGGTAAATTCAAGGTCCAGGCGCGCGCCGCGCGAGATGGTCGTAACCCGGCTACCGGCGAGACGGTCAAGATCGCCGCATCCAAGAAACTGGCGTTTCAGCCGGCGAAGGCCGTCAAGGACAGGCTAAACGGTTAACGAGGTTGGTAGCGTTTACGCGCCACCGCCTTTCCAAACCGGAATGCCAAGCTTCCTGGCTTTGTCGGCAAGGTTTTCTTGAATACCGGTTCCGGGGAAGACCACCACGCCAATGGGCAAGGTATCGAGTATCTGGTCATTACGCTTAAAGGGGGCGGCCTTGCGGTGTTTGCTCCAGTCGGGCTTAAAGACCACCTGCGAAACCTTACGATGGTCTGCCCATTTGGCGGCGATGAGTTCCGCCCCCTTCGGAGAGCCGCCGTGCAACAGGACCATATCCGGGTGCTTAGTATGGGCCTTATCCAGCATGTCCCAGATTAGATTGTAGTCATTATAGTCCATGCCGCCCGTGAAAGCGATTTTGGGGCCAGCGGGTACAAGTAAGGTCGTTTCCGTTCGACGACGGGCATTCAGATAGTCGCGGCTATCGATGATGGCTGAAGTCAGGGTCTGCCGGTTGACCACTGATCCTGCACGGGGGCGCCAGATGTCACCGGTTATCTTCACGAAATGCTCCGTGGCCTGTTCGCGCATGAGTTCAAACGCATCCCGACGCTCCACCAAGCTGCGGCCTTCGGCGATAAGGCGTTCGAGTTCAACCGATTTGATCTCGGAGCCATCCTGTTCGCGTTGACTACGCATTTGAGCCTGCTCGTTGTCGTCGAGCTCGCGCAGTAAGCGATCGGCGGCTCGGTGAAACAGGTTCACGGTCGACCACAGCAGGGTATCGAGATCCGGTTCCAGTCGCGTATCCGTGAAGCTTGATACCAGCGCATCAAAAATGTCGGCGACGGCACCAGCTAGGACCCAGCCTTCTGGAAGCGGTCGGGGATCGCCTTCGTCGTTGAAGGGGCGGTAGCCATGTAGTTGCAGTTCGCTTAAGGCATGATCGGTAGGGGAGGCTTGGTGAGGGGGTTCAAAATCGTTAAGATCAGGGGTGGTCATGGGCTGGTCTCCGTTTCAGGACCCGCGCCTTTCGCGGGCCTTCATGGCGACGGAAGGCGCCATAAGGACCTGATATGCACCCGCAGGGCCGTAGCGCAGCGAAGGAGGCGCAGCCTTGCCAATCGGGGCCAATGGCGTACCGATCGCCCTCCTGAAGGCCGCATAGGTGCGCTCTAGGTCACGGCGTCCTGCTCATGCCCAACCCTGATCTTATCAGCCTCACCTGGGTTTCGCCACTGACATGCTGGCCAACTAGGAAAGTCTTCCGCGTTCACGCTGAACGAACGGTCGCCAGTATAGTAGGGCCGGCCCGGATCTATAATGTCATAGAGGCAGAGGTGGGGACACGTCTGGACTCTGCGCGATCCGACCATGAAGCCATTGGGTAAACCGTTTTGCGAGTTCGGTCAGCCGGCTAAAATTGCGTGCCACGAGGTAGTACGCACCGTAGGGCAGCGATAGTTCGAACACCTGAACCAGGCGTCCCGCCTCGATGTCATCGGCAACGAGTATTCTGTCGATGAGCGCGACGCCTTGGTTTCGTAATGCCGCTTGAAGGACAAGTCCGCCATCGGGCCCGGCGAAACCCGGCCAAGAAATAGCGGTGCGGCCTGTCAGTCTCGATTACAGTAGGTAATGGGCGTGGGCGCATCGCGTTGCCCAACATCTTCAATCACGGCGTCAACTGGAACCGCGGACTGTCACCGGTTTTGGCAAGGCAGCTTCATTTTTTCTGTTCAAAGAGCCAGTCGCGGATACCTTCGATGGTGTAGGCGATGCGCCAGGTGTTGACATGATTGCTGCCCGGGTTGTCGTCTTGACCCTCGGGAACCACAGTACCTTTTTCCAGGACCGTATAGTTGATCGAACGGCCCTGAGCTCTCATCGCCGCAACGCCCGCCGCGAATTGAGCTGGCGTGGAAAGCCCGCTCCAGGTAGCCCGGCTTATCTTGGCCCCCAGACCTTCATAAACCTTCATCATGGCGTTCTGCGTAGGGAAGGCTTTCGTATCACCTTCTGCGACGACGACCCATTGTGTCTGTTTCGCAAGGGGCTGGACTTTCGTCGGCTCCCATTGACCGGCGACGATGAACGAGGCTGCGAACAGATCAGGATATTTGATGTTGATGGCGATGGAAAGCATCGCGCCACCGGACTGACCCGTCGTATAGAGCCGGTTCTTGTCGATGCTGTATGCGCGCGCTACGTGGTCGAGCAGATCGACCACGGTATCGATCCAACTGCTCTCTTCACTGTCGTCACCGGCAACCTGAACGGCGAACTGGGGTGCAAGCACGAAGCATTCGTGCTTGGCCTGCTCTTGAGGACTGGCCCATATCACGGCGCCCAGACCCTGTATCAGGGTCGTTTCAACGACACGGCCGGTAACCCCCGCGTCGTGCATGAACAGAACCATCGGGTAGGTTTTGCCGGGATCGTAGTTGGTCGGTACGAACAGGTTGTATTGCACGACGTCGCCGGTTTTCGGATCGCTGAAGACGCGCTGATCAAAATCATCCACGATCAGGTTTGAAACACTGGTAATGGGGATCGCGACTGTCGTTGCCGGATAAACGCTGCCGTTTGCCGTCCTGACTGGGCCGATCTGCGTGAAGGTCGCCGTGGCATCCTTGTGTGTCGTGGATCGACCGTTGCTGAAATTAATGCGGGCATCCGCGTCATCTGCTGACAACTCGATGATCACGAAGCGTCCATGTGTGCCGACTTTCGCCATGGCAGCGGCCGTGTTCGCATAAACGGCTGTCACTGTCCGCCCTTCGACAGCGAAGGTCGAGACAGACAATTTGGATGTGTCGATGTCCTGATCGTAGCCGACCGCGATAGCGATCAATCGCTGGCCATCACCTGAGACCTTTGTGATCGCGGTGCCGCCTTTGATATGGGCGGGAAGCGGCGGGCCGAAGGACGGGGGCCCACCTGATGGCACGCCGTCCGCCTCTTGCGATTGTGCAATGGCCGCGGAGGTCATAACGGCGGCGCTCCCCAGGCCGGCTATGGCGAAAAAGTGTCTACGCGAATGCATCCATCGTCTCCCGTTCCGCCGATGGCTTTTACACCTGCATTATCAGCGGAATGCAGGCGCGTTTAATTCAAAAATCAATCTAATCAGCATGGCTCGTTGTTTACAATACATTATCGTCTTTTCCGGGGCATGCGGTTCGTTCTTCAAGGCCCCGGGAATGGTTGCCTGCCCGTCAGCCGTTTGTGCAGACGTCTTGGATTGCCACCACGGGGAATTCGTTCGGTGCCGTCGAAGCCCTGTTTGGGGCACAGCACCTCGGCTACTGCGCCGCGATTGACGCATCGTGCGGCGCGGAAAGCTGGGCTCAGGCGCCTTAAATCCGCGACGCCATGACAAAAACGGTGCGCCAAATCCCGATTTCCGTTCTGTTTTTTCAGGCCCAGAACGACTACGATGTGGCGCCAAGTATTGTCCTTCACAAGGAAATGGTCAAAGCCGGCAAGGTGGCGGAGGTGAACCTCTATCCCGCCTTTGGATCGTCGGATCGTGACGGCCACAGTTTTGCGTACCGGGGGATATCGATATGGGAAGCTGACACTTTCCGGTTCCTTGATGCCTATTGTGGGGCAGACTGAGGTGCCCCAAAAATTTTAGACGCGTTGCTTGTTACGAATTGGATGAAAAAGGAGCTGGTAATGTCCGCTTCTGAGATTTCGGCGCGTACCGCGAATGTCCGCCTTGGTCGCTCACATGAAGTTATGTTTGCGGGCTATTCACGTCGCCGAGGGAATGTCGCTTGCCTGAGCAACAGGGTTACCTGTAGAACTTGCGGATCATTCGCAACTGTGCTAGTTGTGTTGGCCTCATGGCCGAAAGCTCCCCCTTACCGGACCGAAACAATCTGTCCCTAAATCAAATCGCCCGTCAACTTCAGGGGCCGCTGTTTTCGCATGTGCGGGGACGTGTACGCTCTCATAGCGATGCCGAAGATATTGCTCAGGAAAGCTGGGCACGAGTAGCCGGCGCATTGGCTGGTGAAGGCATAGGGAACATACGTGCATATATCTATAGTATTGCACGCAATTTGACGGTCGATCATTACCGCCGACAATCGCGTAATCCGGTAGTTGAGGTAGATGAGGCCTTCTACCTGAATGTGGCTGATCTGAAGCCAAACCCTGAAACTCAACTACTGACGCGCGATGAACTGAGACGGATGAATGCAATCATAACCGCTATGCCGGCCCGTCCACGCCAAATCTTTCGCTTGTCACGTATTGAAGGCATGTCCTACGCCGACATAGGCCGTAAACTCGGTCTGTCGCGTCAAGCGGTTCAGGAGCATATGGTGCGTGCACTTTTGGCGCTTCAAATGGCGGCTGCCAATGATTACGGCCCCACGACCTGACAAATGCATAGTGGCAACGTCATAATCAGTGACGGACCCAGCCGTGGGTGCTGTCTGCAGACGTAAGGTTAAGATTTTGACACCCTCAATTCATGAAACAGATCCGCTCGACCGGCTTGATCCGGTGCGGCTGGCCGCGACCCGGTGGTTTGTGGCCCTACGCGATGAGAATGCCGACGAGGCTCTGATCGCTGAGTTCGAAGTGTGGTGTGCTGCTGATCCCTGTAATGTGCAGACCTACGACCGGATTGAAAAGCTTTGGGGGGCATCAGACGGCCTGGCGGCATTGAACGGGACAACCCACCGGCGTGGCCTGATTGGCGGAGCGGCCGGGGCTCTGGCAGTTTTGGCGGGGGGGCGGCTTCTCATGCAGGCGCATCCTTTCGCCGACTACCGCGCCGGAACGGGACAGCTTAGAACGGCGATGCTGCCAGATGGCTCACGTGTGGAGATGGCCTCGCAATCTGCCTTGTCAGTAAGTTTTTCGCCGGATCGTCGACGGGTGAAGCTTTTGTCGGGCGAGGCATGGTTCAAAGTAGCCCGCGATCCATCGCGACCGTTCGAGGTGGCCGCGGCCGGCGGGCGGATAACGGCACTGGGCACAGCCTTTGCTGTGGCGACGGATGACACGTCAACACAGGTAACTGTGACCGAACACGCCGTCAGGGTGGTGCTGGCCGGGCAAGCTGTGCGTCTGGAGGACGGTTATAGTTTGCGTTACGCAAAAGCCCGAATTGGGCCGACATTAACGGCGGATGAAAATGCGCTGGCGTGGCGAACGGGCCGTCTGGTTTTTGTTTCCCGCCCGTTATCCGAGGTTGTGCGAGTGCTCGATCGCTGGGCGGGGGGGCGTACGATCATTGCTGACAAAGCTCTGGCCGCGCGAGAGGTCACCCTGATGGTAAGCGTGGCCAATGCCGGTGACGGCGTGGCGCGTCTGGCAGAAAGTTTACCCGTCCGGGTAAGGCGTATAACACCACTCATGACCGTAATTAGCAAAATATAAAAATAATTCTCATTTGCAGACTGACAAATGCAAAGGACCGACGTCCTCATCCTCAGGGACGCCAGATGGCGTCAATTTGGGCAAAGTGAGTAGGGCGGCAAAATGTTTAGATCTAAAGCAATATATGGGTTTCTTTCGCTGGCAAGTTTGAGGAGGGGGCTACACCAGTCGACCGCTCTTGCGGCGATGATGGCCTTGAGTTTGCCCGCAGCGGCCTATGCACAAACAGACGTTAAACAGAGGTTCGATATCTCGCCTCAGCCCTTGGGGTCAGCGCTTGCGATCTTTACACGCGTCACTGGACTTGATCTGGTCTTCGGCGAGGCTTTACCCACTGTGCCGTCGGGTGCCGTGCGCGGGGAAATTACCGCTTCAGAGGCACTGTCGCGTTTGCTTGCGGGTACGGGCCTGACCTATCGCATCGCAGGGAATAAGGTGACACTGGAAAAGGCTCCGGGCGCAAACGGGGCAATTCAGCTTGGCACTATTCGTGTGGAATCCTCAGTTGATACTGGTCGTGGTGACCGGGTTGCCGGAACCGGCACCGGCACGCCACTGTGGGATGGTCGCCCCGAAAGTGTATATACGACTCCCGGCTCTGTCAGTGTTATTGAGCGTGAACAGATCGACGCCTTCCGCGGTACATCGCCGGCCGACATCCTGAAATCGGCTCCCGGCATTTTGTCAGGTGAAAGTCGCGCCAATGGTGGGATTGATGTCAATATACGCGGGCTTCAGGGACAAGGACGTGTCGTTGTCACCGTTGACGGCGCCCAGAACTCAACCAATGTGTATCGCGGTTATCAGGGTATCGCCAACCGTACCTTCATAGATCCTGATTTCATATCGAGCGTATCCATTGAAAAGGGCTCAAGCGGCCAGCCCGGAGCTTCCGGAGCAATCGGCGGCACACTCACCCTGCGCACGGTTACCGCAGATGACATAGTCGGAGAGGGTGAAGTCATCGGTATCCGAATGAAGGCTGAGTACGGTGGCAATACAAGCCCCCGTGAGCAGGGGCGTGTAGCCTTTTCGCAAGCGCCCTCAACCGGATTGGTCAGCACAGAGACTATGCCTCAACGACCGTCCGACTTAGACCTCAATACATCAGCCTATAGCATGTTAGTCGGGACAAAAAGCTCTCGTTTTGACACGGTGTTTGGCTATTCTCACCGCCGGTCAGGCAATTATCATGCAGGCGAGGAAGGATCGAATGGTTCGCGCCTGACGACCTGTCCGTATTCAGCGGAAGATTGTGCCTATTATAACAATTGGCATCAGTTGGGGCTGACGGCGTACCTGTCCGGCGAAGAGGTGCTCAACACGTCTCAGGATGCAGAATCTTTTCTGCTGAAAGGCACGCTCAGGATCACGGATTCTCAAACTCTGGATCTTGGATTTTCACGCTACGATAGCCATTACGGCGAAACCTTTCCGGGCAGTTTGTGGAATAATCAGGGATTGGCATCAGAATACCCGCTGTCTGAAGTTTTACTCGACACCTACACGGCGCGCTACCGGTGGGACCCGGTCAGTGAACTGATTGATCTCAAGTTCAATCTGTGGGGAACTGAGATGACCGAATTGAGCATCTCATCATCCAATACAGAGCAGAGCCATAAATGGGGTAAGTCACGTGGCGCAGATGTCAGCAATACGTCCAGCTTAAGCGTCGCCGGCCAGCCTTTGAATGTACAATATGGTCTGTCGTACCTGTCGGAATCGACTGGCCCTGATCGCGCCTATTATGTTGGTATACCGCCGCGTGAAGGAAGCCGCAAAAGTGCTAGTCTTTTTGTCAATACGCGCTGGGAGCCTTTAACATGGCTGACGGTTACAAACGGTCTGCGGTATCAAAACTTCGAAAGTGAGAACAAAAACCCACTTAGCCAGAAAGAGCGAGTTTCTGGTAATGGAACCGATATATCTCTGGCGGCAAGTGTCAGGACACCGGTTGAGGGGCTACAGGCTTATGTCCGTTACGATCGCGCCCACCGTCTGCCATCCTTGTTCGAATCTGTCGGAGCTTTTGCCACGACGGTATCGCCCGACTTGAAACCTGAGCGCTCGAATAACTGGGAACTGGGGCTTAATGCAGAGCGGCGCGGGATGTGGGGCGAGGATGAGGGTGCCCTTAAGCTCTCCTATTTCCGCAATCAGACTGATGATTACATCTATCGTCAGTGGACGCAGGTCTGTGCCTACTTTTATAATGGCAGATGCTATTACTATACCAGCACCATGGTCGTTTCCAACCTTGAGAAGGCTGAATTCACGGGATGGGAGCTGTCAGGACGTTACCGAAAGGGCGGTTTTGCGGCAGACCTGAACGCGACCTATTACGATAAGGTGGCTTTCTGCCGGACTGAGAATAGCTGCAAGGATTCATCCCTTGCCGCAGACTATGCCACCAATCAGGTCCCTCCGGAATATAGCTGGAACCTGACCCTGTCGCAAAAGCTTCTGAAGGATCGCCTGAACCTTAGTGCCCGCGTCAACCGTACCGGGCCGCGCGCGGCGAAAGCCGAACCTACGTCCGGCGGGGCTAATCCCTTCATCGCCCTGATAGATTGGAAGCCATATACTGTTACTAGTCTTTACGCAGACTACGCGGTGACGGACGGTGCAAAATTTTATGTATCTGCGGAAAATGTCTTTGACGAGTATTACGTAGAACCCTTGGGACTGGCGCTGATGCCGTCGCCTGGCCGCACTTTACGTTTCGGGCTTACGGCGGCCTTTAACGGGCCAAAGTCGGGCCGGTATTTGGGTGAGGGCGATAGCCGCAATTCAGGTGAGCCGGTTGATTGGAATGGCCTGTATGTTGGTCTGCATGGATCAAGGTCCCAGGGGCCGATCAGTGCGGAAGCGTTTGGCTCTGGGGGCATCAGAGCTCTAAATTTCAGTGATGTGGCTGAAACAGCGGCCGGCGTCCAGTTCGGCTACAACTATGTGTTTGCTGACCGTTTTGTCGTCGGGCCGGTCCTCGATTACAGCGCTGGAAAGATTAGCGCAAAACAACGTTTCCAAACCGAATACCTGTCCTCAATAGCCATTAGCAACCTGACGACGGCAGGTATTCGTCTCGGGATCGTCACCGATCGTACACTGGTCTATGTCGTCGGAGGCCGCGCTGTGGCGGATACAGAGTCACAGATCGGCTACCAGGCCTCCAGACGTCGCCCGGATATACAATATGCCGGTGACGGCCGCATGCGCGGCACCTTCATCGGGGCCGGTGCTGAATATGCTCTTGGGGAGCATTGGTCGTTTGTCGGGGAATACCGCAATATTCAGTTCGAGCGAGGTGATTACTGGTCGCAGAGCCAGAATATTAGCGCCCCTGAAAACACACCCTTCTTTCTCACCCTGGGTTGGGAGCCGAATGCCCGGCTTGATCAGCTCAAGATTGGGTTGAACTACCGCTTCTAACTGACATCCAAACCCCTCCTGCAATGCGTGAGGGGTTTGGTCATGGTGGTTTTAAGTAAAATGCGTACCCCTCAAAATGCATGCGGCATAGAACTGGAGATAATATGAGCGAGGTAATCGACCAAAGCTCGCGTTCCAAACGCCTTAAGGGGCTAACAACGGGGACCCATGACCGGCTTGATAAGTCGATCATGGGGGGTGAGCCGTTTGCCAGTGTTGAGAACTATGTGAAGTTTCTGAAGGTTCAGTACCTGTTTCATCGTGATATCGCCGCCCTTTATCAGGTGCCGGTACTCGACCGGCTGCTGCCCGACCTTACCGGCCGCCGCCGTTTTGAGGCGGTGGCCAGTGATCTAGCCGATGTCGGCGCGGATCTTCCCGAAGCGGAAGGTGAGCCAAGATTTGTTGAGGGCGAGGCTATTGATCTGCCGACGGCTCTGGGCTGGCTCTATGTGGCCGAAGGCTCGAACCTTGGGGCGGCATTTCTGCTGAAATTTGCGGCCAGGCTTGGCCTTGATGCCACTAACGGCGCGCGCCATCTAGCCCCAGCCGATGAGGGGCGGGGGCTGCACTGGCGCACTTTTACTGCGGCTCTGGATTCGATCGATCTAAGAGCGGACGAAGAAGCGCGGGTAACCGCCGGAGCCGAAGCGGCGTTTAATCGGGTGCACGGACTGGTGCGGCGGTTCTACGATGGCGTTTGACGGGGTGCGCGATCTGATACCGCCCAGTCCGTGGGCGCAGTTTGAGGCGCGGCCAAAGCCTAAGCAAAAGGGTTTGGCGCGCGGTGTGGTGGTGTCGCTTGTGCTGCATGCCGCCCCTGCGGCTATAGTTGTGTTGTGGGGACTTTATTCACCGGCGCCCCTGCCGGTTGAGGCGCCAAGTCTGGCTGTGGAGATGGTGACGCTGCAGGCCCCGCCGGAGCCGCCGTCCGAGCAGCCTGACGGTAAGCGTCAGGTCGAAGCGCTAGCTTCAAAGGCTGAGCCGCGCCCGATTGAGCGCATTGTGCATGAGGTTCTGCCCAGTGATATCGAGCCCATACCCGTACCCCCGCCCACACCACTCGTCACCACAAGCGTCGCGACCAATCCGGCTCCGGCCACCACAGCGACTGCGGCGAAGCCTGCGCCCCCGGCATCATTAGCCGCGACGACGCCTCAGACCTGGCAGGGACAGCTTCTGAGCCATATAGAAAAACACAAACGCTATCCTGCGACGGCCCGGGGCCGGCAGGGCGTGGTGCAAGTGCGCTTTACCATGGACCGTCAGGGCCGGGTGCTGAAAGGTTCGGTTGTGCGCTCGTCAGGTTCAGCGGCTCTGGATCGGGCAGCTCTTGATACCCTGAAACGGGCCAGCCCACTGCCGCGTCCACCGTCGGAAATCGCCGGAGAGACTGTCGAACTGCAATTCGATTTGGACTTCTTTGTGCGGTAGACAGGGCTCAGTTTTCTAAACACTGCATACCCACTTTCCGCACTCATCACGCTATTCCGTCCCAAATATCGTGAACTCCCCAGTGTCGCATTGGGTGTGGCTTTGATGACGCACAATTCAAGGCGTAATGTCCGCTGTGAGGATTCTGGCGCATCGTCTCGAATGTCCGGAAAGGGCGCATGGCAGTATACCTCAGTAGAGATTGCTTGGGTCAGCCGAGTTATCGCGTGGCTAGGCGTTCCACAAGGAAATCAACGAACACCCGAACACGCGCGGGCATGTGGCTCCCGCCCACAAAGACCGCATGGATCGGCTCACGGTCTTGGGGGTTGAAATCGTCGAGTAGAACGACCAGTTTGCCAGCCGTAATCTCATCCGCGAGATGGAAGTTTCCGACGCGGGCAATGCCAACGCCTTGCAGAGCTAATTGGACAAGGGTCTCACCATTGTTGGCTTCGATGGTGCCCGAAACCCCTAGCGCGTAGTCGTGCCCGTTCTTGCGAAACGGCCAGCCGGGTTCAATGCGGGCAAAGTCGAAATTCAGGCAGTTGTGATTACGTAAATCTTCCGGTACCAGAGGCGTACCCCGTCGCGCGAGATACTCCGGCGATGCCACAATGGATCGTCCTGTGTCGCCCAGGCGTCGAGCCGTCAAGGGGCTATCCGACAGGGGGCCAAAGCGGATCGCCACATCGGCGCGTCCACCCAGCACATCCACTAAGGTATCGCTGAGGCTAATATCGACCAGTATACCTGGAAACCTGTCGGAAAATTCCCCTAACAGCGGCACTATAACCAGACGACCGTGGGCCAGGGCGGCACTGACCCGCAGGCGGCCTCGCGGAACGCCCTGATCGGCTATGGCGTCTTCGACTTCAGTCAGATCGGCCAGAATGCGCGCGGCGCCTCGGGCGTAGGCTTCCCCCTCCGGTGTCAGGGTGATCGACCGTGTCGTGCGCACAATCAAGCGCACACCCAAGCGCGTTTCTATACGGGTGATCGTCCGGCTCACGGCAGAGGGGGTCAGCCCCAGTCGTCGCGCCGCGCCCGAAAGACTTTGCTCACGCACCACGGCGGCAAACGCTTCCATCTCACCGGACCGGTCGGCCATTTCGCGTTTCATTTGTGAATCCTACGCACAGAGCCTTGTCTTGAAGACTGCCTACACAGCAAGGCTGAAAGCATTCATATGCTTAGGGCACATAATCAGGATAATTTCAATGAAGCTCAATCTTCCTCTTCTGGCGCTGGCAACCGGCGCCTTCGGCATTGGCGTTACGGAATTTGCGCCCATGGGGCTTCTCCCCATTATGGCCGCCGATCTGGGCGTATCCATACCCGCGGCTGGATTGCTCGTCAGTGCCTACGCCATGGGAGTGCTGATCGGTGCACCGATCATGACCCTGACGACAGGACGGGTTCCGCGCCGGACGTTGCTGATCGGACTGATGGCCATATTCACGATCGGCAACCTCGTTTCGGCGATAGCGGGTGACTACACCGTGCTGCTGATCGCGCGTGTGGTGACCTCGTTTAATCATGGCGCCTTCTTTGGGGTAGGAGCAGTTGTAGCCTCAAGTTTGGTCGCACCCGAACGGCGAGCCGGGGCTGTCGCGGCCATGTTCATGGGATTGACGATCGCGACGATCGGTGGTGTGCCTCTCGCCACCTGGGCCGGGGAGGTTATGGGATGGCGCGCGGCGTTCTGGGGGATCACCGGGCTGGGTATAGTCACCATGATAAGTCTGCGTGTGTCTTTGCCAGAGCTTCCCGCCGATAAGAACGCCGATATGATGACGGAGTTACGCGTCCTGAAGCGGCCCGCGGTGCTGGCAGCCTTGGCGCTGACCGTGGTGGGTGCCAGTGCGATGTTCACGGTCTTCACCTATATTGCCCCCATCCTGCAAAGCGAGACCAAGGCCTCCACCGCTTTCGTGACGGCAATGCTTGTCATCTATGGTTTGGGATTGACTGCTGGCAATTGGCTGGGTGGCCGGTACGCCGACCGCTCGATCGATGCCACCCTGATTGTGACACTCGCTGGCCTTGTGGTGTTGTTGGTTCTGTTCGCCTGGGGTATGCGCTGGCCCGTGCCTGCGGCCGTACTGATATTCCTATGGGGCACAGCGAGCTTTGCACTGGTGCCGCCCTTGCAGACCCGCATTATGAACGTTGCCGCCGACGCGCCCAATCTGGCTTCAGCCATGAACGTCGGTGCCTTTAACCTGGGCAATGCTGTCGGTGCCGCCCTTGGGGGCGCGGTCATCTCCGCCGGACTGGGCTATCCCGCAGTGTCATTGGCAGGCGCGGTTATGGCCACCGCAGGGTTGATTATGGTTCTTTGCCTGCGCGCAAAGCCGGAGGTGAAGGTCTCTGAGCCGGTAAAGTGCGGATAAGGGCGAGGGCGCTAGACTGAGTTCGTTATGGCCAGGTTTTGGATTTGCTCCCGCAGCCATTGGTGACCAGGATCAGCGTCGTTCTTCTTATGCCACGCCATAACGACGTCGAAGGAGGGCATGGCGACGGGCGCTTCATACAGAACAAGCCCGTGCGTTTTGGTAAAGGCGGTCAACAAACGAAGGGGTTCTGTGGCGATAAGTTCCGAATCCACGACCATAAAGGGCGCCATCAGGAAGTGCCCTACCGTCACCTTGACGTTACGCACAATGCCCGTGGCCTTGAGGTCACCATCAATATAGCCGTGCATCTCGCCCTTCGACGACACCTGGACGTGGCGCGCCTGCCGATAAACATCAATAGACATGCCCGCCACACGCAACTCGGGATGACCTTGCCGGGCAGCGCAGACAAAATCCTCCTGAAAGAGACGGATCTGGTTCATGTGGGCGGGTGACGGTGGAAAATTGCCGACGATCAGTTCTGCGCCATCAGCGTCGAGCAGTGGCAATCCGGTTGTATGGTTGGCGTTGACGACACTCACGCCAATATCGGAACCCAGCCTGGACAAATGACGGGTCAATGCCGGTAAGAGAATGAAAGCCGCGTAGTCAGACAGGCCTAACCGAAACACTCTCTCACTAGTGGCCGGATCAAAATGACTGCGTGGTGTCAGCAGGCTTTGGGCGTGTTCCAGCAGCGCATGGACATCGTCGGCCATATCTATCGCGGCTTGGGTTGGCATCATGCCCTTGGGGGGGCGCACGAACAGCGGATCGGCCAACAGTGCCCGTAGCCGACTGAGCGCATGGCTGACACCGGATTGGGTCAGGCCAATCCGGTCACCTGCCCGGGTGACATGGCGTTCCGTCATGAGGGCATCGAACACCTTCAGGAGGTTAAGGTCGAGCCTGGAGATATGAATTTGGCGCATATCAAACCCTATCAGAATGAATTGGAATGATGAAGGCGTTTGCGGGAGAGTGATCTTTCCATCGGCAAGGAGATCAAGATGCGCAGGTTCATAGCGGTTCTGATGGCCGCAACACTATCGGTGACAACCAGTCACGTCTTCGCCCAAACACAGGAGCACACGCCCATGACCGACCGCTACACCCGAGGCCTGAACCAACTCAAGGCCATCGACGGTCGGGATGGCGAGGTGGTGGTCGAAAGTATGACGAAGATATCTCCTGATTTCGCGCGCTATCTGATCGAGTATCCGTTTGGCGATATCTACGCGCGCCCGCAACTGGATCTAAGATCCCGCGAGATCGCCACGATTGCGGCCTTGACCGCGATCGGTAAGGCGTGCCAGCGCTTTTGGTAGCGACTGCGACGGAATGTCAAGGCTATGAGTCTTCTGTTGAGGCGCTGCCTGCACGGGGCTGTCTTGCGCGCCTACAGGCAAGGCGACGGCGGCAACGGCCAGAGTTACCGCGCTGCACAGGAGCAGCGCCTTGCCGCGTTTTCGAAACGGCGGAAATGTGCAGTTGAAGTTGGTCATAGAGGCCCCACAGTCTGATCGACAAGTTATTTAATAATGCAAACGATTATCATTTGCATCGTCATGTCTAATAAGACGAACCGGGTGGGTGGGATCACCTAGTGGAAATTGAGATATTTTTTTCAAACGCGTAAGAAAGGCACAGTCGGGTGCGTGCGACCGGCAAAATCCAGCCTTAATATATCAGAATGGCTTTATCGCTCATGCGGACGGTGCGAAGGGCCAGCGTATCTATTACGGCATCAATAGCCACATCGGGATCGGCAATATTAAAGACGCCCGTCACTGTCTTCTGGCGCGCGTCCGAGCTGGCGAGGACTACCACCCCGCGACGGTAGCGACTGATTTCATCGACAACTTCCGACAGCGGAGCGCGGTAGAAGACCAGTTGGCCTTTGCGCCAAGCCGCAAGTTCGATCGGGTCACGGTCCGCGTCGCGGTCAATGCGGCTCTGGCTAACCCATGCGCTTTGACCGGGCATCAGCACGTCCTGTCGCTGAAGACGAGGGGCCTGGACGCCCACGGCGCCTTTGACCACGCTGACATGGGTACGCTGGGTATCATAGCGAACATCAAAGGCGGTGCCGAGAACACGCGCGCTGCCCGACGGGCTGTCGACGATAAACGGGCGGGCCGGGTTGTGGGCCACCTCAAAATAGGCCTCGCCGCGTTTAAGGTGCACCCGGCGGGTATCGGCACTGTAGGCCACATTCAACGCCGTGTCCGTATTCAATGTAATCACACTGCCGTCGTTGAGCCGCAGAGTACGGGTTTCACCAACGGCTGTAACCGTATCACCCCGCAGGCGGTAATACCCGCCTTGTGTCAGCCATGTGCCGCCAATGACGGCAATCGCCAGGCTTGCGGCTATGGCATAGCCCTGCCACTTGCGATAGGCGGGCGGCGCACGATGCCTTTCGTTTCGCGGCAGGAAAGAAGCTTGCTCTTTGTCAATCGCCAGGGCCGGGGCACCCAGCACGGAAAATAGAGCTTCGGCTTCGCGCATGGCTTCAGCGCGCTCAGAGCCACCTGCGAGCCAGACCTGAAAGGCGTGTTCGGTCTTAGCGTCGGGCGATTCCCGCCGACGTAGATGCCATCGACTGGCCTCTTCAAAGAGGGCGTCATCGGTGTCTGAAAGTGGAGTCGTCATATGCCTTCCCGTGCCGGTCTATTTACTAGACGAACGAGGAAGGTGAAATCCCCTAGTATCATGCGTTTCTACCGACCTCGCGCAAGCGCTTGCGACAGTGCGACAGGGCAAACGCCAAATGGTTCTCGACGGTTCGCGGCGAAATCTGAAGTTGGGCCGCGACCTCTTTCATCGACAACCCCTGGCCGCGGTAAAGAAGAAAGACCTGTCGGCTTCTGTCGGGTAAGTCCCTGATAGCCTGCTGCAGAACCGCAAACTCTTGCTGGCTGGCCAGCACCTGGAACGGCGAAGGGGTGTCGCTCACAATGGTTTCCGGGACTTCCTGCGCGGTGAAAACCCGAGCTTGGGCGCTGAATTGGCGCTGACGGTCGATGATCAGATTTGCGATCATCCGACGTATATAGGCGACAGGATTTTGTATGTCAGGGGAATCGGCGGGTTTAGGCGTGTTCAGCTTTTCCAGGCGAATCCAGGCGTCTTGCATAACCTCGTCGGCAACGGAGCTAGACCCGGATTTACGCAAGGCAAACCTGTGTAATTCGGTGTATCGGCTTTCCAGCACGCGCGTCAAAGTCAGCGCTGTAGGCGGGGTTCCGTGGGGCGAATTATGGGGCATGAAGGCTTAAATGCTAAATATCTTAGCATCCGTTTATAGTTGCGAACGATTATCAATTACTCGACTTCTTTGCAGAAGTCATCCAACAATGTCGTGTAAGCGTCCGCTGCATCGGGCCAGAGGCATATTCATAGCATCCCGCAGTCCAACGATTTTGATTGTCCCGCCGTTCGCTCGTCTAGAGTAGGACGTGGGTTGGCCGAACCTTTCTTACACCATCATGCAGCACTCGCGGAGATGACTGCGGACAGAACCACGAAGCCGGCGACCGGAAATGGCTCAAAAGGGGATTGCCTTTAAGTGCCCCGTTACAGAAAGCGGACATGATTAAAAAAAGTGATAGCCTTTCCGTTCCGTAAAGCAGAAAAAAGACTTACATTGTCTGTAGTTTCACCGAAGCACTGGAGCCTTGTCCTGTGCAAATTTGAAGGCTTTTGGCCGATTTCTGATAGGGGGGGGAGGAATGAACAAAGCTATAAGCTGGTGGATGACTGTGTTTGGAGCGTTCTTAGCGGCAACCACATTTTTGAGCATCGTTTCACACGCATTCTCTGTTCCTATTTCTCACATGTTTACTGACCTCATTGAGTTCTATCGAGGACTGTTCAGGCCTATTATAGACATGGTTCAAGTGCCGTTTCTGCGATTGTTGGACGCCCTTGGTTTTCATTTCAGTGTGCCTGGGTGGTTCAAAGACTTACATATTCTATCGTTTATTGGTGGTGGTATCTTCGCCAGGGCAGAAGCTGGCACCCCGAATCAAGGGCGTGATCCAAAGATCTGGCCGTTCGCTATGTTGCTGTCGGGATTGTTTATGGGAAGTGTTGGACTTGGAATTCTATTCTTGCTCGGACTGCCCAGGCCCATTGGGTATTTTATAGGGTCTTGGGCTGGCGCTTTGGGACGTGGGCGCGCGCCTGTTGGCGACGATATCAAAACAACCAGCTTTGAAGCCGGAAATAAATACATATACGGACGAGAAGGGTTCGCGATGCTTATTGCAGGTATAGTAATATTTGCGACCAACGCTACATTCAGCAGCTAGTTCCAGGGTGACGCAGTGACTGAATTCTGGAGCTAGCGACATTACTCCTCAGTTTGGTCCGATGCTGGGCCGAACCAATGTCTGCTAAGAGCCAACAGGCTAAATGCGGACGAGTAGGATACCGCCAACTTACTATCGTAAGGATCGGTACGCATCGTGTGTCACAATGTGCGACAGGAGTTGCCTTCGCAATTGCTCGACACCAAGTAACCGCAAATCTGTATTCAGGTCGTCCAGTTGAGGCGGCAAAACGATAGGCCTTATACCGAGGTCATCAGCGCGCGCTGCCAATCGTTCCGTTGCGGCATAGCCTGCGGCATCGTTGTCGCGGACAATGTACAGGCGTTGCAATGTCAGTGGCAAGGTGAGCGCCGCCAGATGCGACGCCGAAAGGGTCGCAATAACTGGCATGCCCGGCAGCACGGTTCTCAGCGACGCCACGGTTTCCAAACCTTCACCCACGGCCATAACATCCTCCACCCGACCTATGCGAATCCCGTGGCCGTAAATTTCCCCAATGGACTTTTTGGGCGATGCGACCGGGGCCTTGCCCAGGCGTATCGGATGCCAGCCGTCAGGGTCAAGATAGGTGCGATGCGCGCCGGTAATTTCGCCGTTGTCATTGGCGGATGCCGCAATCAGGGCAGGCCAGGATTTGCGCGACGTGCCATCCTTACCTCCATAGTAGCAGCGCGGGTGAAACCGAAGCATCGACGTATCGCCTGATAAGCGGATGCCGCGACCCAGAAGGTAGGTCTCTGCGAGGGTGCCGGCAATGGGCTGCGAGGCGGCGACCAGGCGACGGGCGGCTTCAGGCGATCCTTGAACCCTGCTGATACCGGTGGAAGTGCCCGGTAAACTGAGGTCTGGGGCGGGGGGCGGCATCGACAAAAATCGCCGGCCCTCAGCCAGTACCTCAACAAAAGTGGTCAGACCGCAGGTTTCGCGGATGATATCGAGCAGATCGCCGTGCTCGCCTGTGGCGGCATCCTGCCATTTGCCCGCCCTTTGGCCGCGCAGGTCGTCGGCCAACCGGACAAACATAGACTGACCTGCTGTGTTACGGGCATCACCGACCCGCCAATACCTGCCTTCCTGATGACCATTGGACAGATAATGACGGCATACCGCCCAGGCCACCTGGCCCAGGCGATAGGCTATTTCAGAGGCGCCCATGGTCATGCGACCTCCCGATCGGACAGGGATTCTATCGGATATTGAGCGAGGACGCGGCTAAGGACGTCGATGCCTTTGGCATCGGTCGGCACAAACATCCGCAGCTTCCAGGCAATGATCTCATGGAACAGGCCGTAGCTGGTCAGGCGGGCGCGCATGGCTTCGGTAAATCCACACAGTTCGATGCGGTGCTCGTGCATGACCCGCACCCGTCTCAGTTCCAGACCTTCAGCGATATGGATGATGGCCTTGCCCTCACGCACCATCGTGAAAGCCTCAATGGGTGCGAGGGCCGGGTGCTCGCCGGTTGCCGCGGCGGCCCAGGCGGGGGGCACCTTGCGGCCGATCACCCGCTCACCATCGTCGGTCTGCAAACGATAGACGCGCGCACTGTCGGTGGGCAGGCGTTTCCATATCGGCAGGAGCAGGCCAGCGACGACATGGACATCGACCTCGTTAAACTCCGGCACGTCAGCGACTTCGGATTGCCAGGCGGCGGTAAAGGTCGCCAGATCCGTGGTTTCCCACTGCGTATGTTCGAGCATGTCGGCCAGCAGCTTCGAGGTGTCCATGGGCCGGACCAGTTGCACCCGCGCCACCATGCCGCCGTCCTCATCAATCAGGCTGGAGGTGGGCATTTTGACGGCGGCGCGCTTGGACTGGCTGTTTATCATTATTACGGCACCCGTAGCGGCCAGATGAGCCAGGGCATCGTCGAGGCTGAGCGGTGCATTGCGATGTTTTTGCCGGATGGTCAGGAGCCTCGTTTGGGCGCCGGTGGCCGGATGGGTGTAGATGACTTTTCGGTCGGTGATGACGGAGGCGTGGGCGTGCAAGGTTTCCAGGCCCACATCGTAAAGGCCCGACGCAATGGCACCTTCGATACGGGTGGTCAGGATATCCTCAAAAGCGGTGAAGAGGATGTTCTGCATGGCAATGGTGAGGGCCAGCAGGCGATTGAGAAAGGTGTTGATGGGCGGCAGCTCGTCCTTGAGACCGGAGCTGTCGCCCAAGACAAGGCCGGTCGCCGCTTCGAAAGCCTGGAGCGAGCAGCCGTCAACCTTACCGCGCCATATGTGTTGATAGAGCTGGCGCAAGGCGTCGCGCCCGTACTGGCTTTCCAGATTGTCTTCCGGACGAAACAGACCCTGTCCGCCGGTCTGGCGCTGCCCCTTGGTGATGGCGCCCAGGGTATCGAGCCGGCGGGCAATAGTCGACAGGAAGCGTTTCTCTGCCTTGACGTTGGTCGCTACCGGCCTGAACAGTGGCGGCTGTGCCTGGTTGGTGCGGTTGGTGCGGCCGAGCCCCTGGATGGCGGCATCGGCCTTCCATCCGGCTTCCAGGAGATAGTGGACCCGCAGCCGTTGGTTTTTAGCCGAAAGCGCCGCGTGGTAAGACCGTCCCGTCCCACCGGCCTCGGAAAAGATCAGGACGGGCTTGACGTCGTCCATAAAACCTTGCGTTTCCGAAAGACTTGACGATCCCGGACGGTTCTCAACGACCAGGCGATCGCCTTTGCGGACTATACGGCGTGAGCGTCCGGTGATCTCGGCGACGACATCTGTACCGAAGTGCTGGACGATGAGATCGAGCGCCCCTGGCACCGGCGGCATGGCGGCGAGGTGTTCTAGCAGGCGGTCGCGCCTAGCCACGGCCTCGCGGCATTGGACTGGCTGGCCATCGAGGCTAACAGGCCGCGATGACAGGTTGCCGTTGTCGTCGGTATAGGGCTCGTAAAGTTGGGTGGGGAAGGAGTGGGCGAGGTAGTCCAGGACGTACTCCCTGGGCGTAATGTCGACCTGCACATCATTCCATTCGTCCGTCGGTATATCGGCCAGACGCCGTTCCATCAAGGCCTCGCCGGTAGAGACGATCTGGATGACGCAAGCGTGGCCCGCTGCCAGATCGGCCTCGATCGATTTTAGCAGGCTGGGCGCTTTCATCGAGGTGATCAGATGATTGAAGAAGCGCTGCTTGGCCGACTCGAAGGCCGATCTCGCGGCTCCCTTGGCCTGACCGTTCAGTGTGCCCTCCGATCCCGTGATATTGGCGGCCTCCAGGGCATCGTTCAGATTATTATGGATGATGGCAAACGCGCCGGCATAGGCGTCATAGATGTTGATCTGTTCCGGGGTCAGCTCATGCTCAAGCATGTCATATTGCACACCTTCGTAGGACAGGGAGCGCGCGGTGTAGAGACCGAGCGCCTTCAAGTCCCTGGCGAGCACCTCCATCGCGGCCACGCCACCGGCTTCGATGGCCGAGACGAAGTCGGAGCGGGTGGCGAAGGGAAAATCATGGCCGCCCCACAAGCCTAGGCGCTGAGCATAGGCGAGGTTCTGCACACTGGTCGCCCCCGTCGCCGAGACGTAGACAATGCGGGCGTTAGGCAGGGCGTGCTGCAGGCGCAGTCCGGCCCGACCCTGCTGGGAGGCGGCAATATCGCCCCGTTCGCCGGTGCCGCCACCCGCGTTCTGCATGCTGTGGGCTTCGTCGAACACGATGACGCCGTCAAAGTCCTTGCCAAGCCAGTCGACGATTTGATTGACCCGTGACGCCTTATTACCGCGCTCATCGGAGCGCAGGGTTGCGTAGGTGGTAAACAGGATGGCCTCGGCCAGCTTGATGGTGGCACCCTGTTTGAAGCGCGAAAGCGGCGTGACCAGCAGGCGTTCCTGGCCCAGGGCTGACCAATCGCGTTGAGCGTCCTCCAGCAACTTGTCGGATTTCGAGATCCACACGGCGCGCCTGCGGCCTTTCAGCCAATTGTCGAGGACGATGCCGGCGACCTGACGCCCCTTGCCCGAGCCTGTCCCATCGCCGAGGAACCAGCCTTTGCGAAACCTGACGGCATTATCGACGTCATCTCGCGCAGCGGAGACCACATCGTAGGTCTGATCGACGGACCACGAGCCTGCCAGAAGTTCCGAGTGGGCCTGTCCGCAGAGGATCACGCTTTCAAGCTGGGCATCGGATAACAGACCTTTGGTGATGACATCGGCTGGCAGGTGCGGGCGATAGGTTGGCTTGGGCGGTGCAACGCTGGCCATCGCCGCTGATTGCACCAGGGTCGTCGGATGCGGTCGGGCCTCAGGTATGCGGATCGACTGGAGGCTATAGCCCTCGTACAAGGCCTCGGTCAGTTGACCGCCTTCGCTGACCGCCCAGTCAAGGGTCTCATATACCAGCTCCGCGGCAAGTGGCTCCGGTGTGGCGGGTGCGGAGACGACATTGAGGGCCGATCGGCGTGGCGCCGGTGTCAGCGGTTTCGGCGGAGATATGGCGGGCAGGGCAGCCGAGGCAGGCCCGCGTGGTGGCACGTGGCGGGTAACCCAGTCGAGCAGGGTGGCCGCATCGGGGGCCAATCCTAGGGAGGGCACGAAGCATTCCGGCGCATCGGCGGGTATCTTGTCGAACACCAGGAGGCGAGTATCGATGGTCGTGCCGTGCTTTTTATAGACCGATCCGTCGATGGCAGCAATGAAAACCAGGCGCGCCTTGCCCTGCAGCTTGATAAAGGCGTCTCGCCAGGCGCGGGTTTCCGGAGAAAAATTGGCGCCGGTGATGGTGACTAGGCGCCCACCGTCGGCCAACCGGTTGAGGGCAGAGGCGATATGGCGGTAGACGGCGTCGCTCATGCGCCCGTCGACATTGGCCATGGCGGAAAAGGGCGGGTTCATCAACACCACGGAGGGTTTGACGTCGTCGGGCAGATAGTCGTCGATCTGCGCAGCATCAAAGCGGCTCAAGGCGTCGCCGCAAAACAGGCGTTGCAGAAGGTCCGCGCGGAACTCGGCCAGTTCGTTGAGCCACAACCGTCCACTGGACAGTTCGCCGAGGACGGCCAGAAGCCCGGTGCCCGCGGAAGGTTCCAGAATGACGTCGCCGGCGGTGATCATTGCCGCAGTCGTGGCCGACAGACCCAAGGTGACGGGTGTTGAGAATTGCTGGAAGGTCTCAGAATCCTCAGATCGGCGGGTGTGCGTTGGCAGAAGCGCAGTGAGGCGCGCCAATATGTTCAAGAGCTGTTGGGGTGTCCTGGCCTTGTCCTTCAGGGCGGGGCCGTATTTGCGCAGCAACAGTACAGTTGCCGCTTCGCAGGCGTCATAGGCTGTCTTCCAGTCCCAGATCCCTTGCGCATCGCTGCCGCCAAAGGCATGGGTCAAGGTATGGGCCAACAGTTTATTGTCGATGGGCTGACCCTTTTCGAGATGGGGCAGCAGGGCCCGCGCGGCGTCGATAACGGGAACGGGCGTCGTAGATCTGATAGATTGCAGGGTATGGGGACGTGTCATGGGCGTAGACCTTCAGTTTGGGGTGAACACAGGAACCGGGACGACCTCTCTCGCCCCTTTCGGTTCCCCCCATTCCGGCCAACCTCTGACTCTCATCTCAGGTACAAAAAAGGGTTCGACGCTTAAGCGTCGAACCCAGAAATCCCGGCCGTTTGTCGGGTGTTATGACAAATTGTCGTTTGCCGCTACGCCAGAACGATTTGTCGCGCGTGGTGGGCCAGATCGGCATAAAAGCTTAAGCTATGTTCGGCCTTAAAATAGAGGTCGCGTTCGACGGGCAGGCGCAGCGCACCCCGCACCGCTTGGATTTCCGACAGTCGGACGTACCCAAGCTCTGGACAGCCAATGCCGAGATCGCAAAGCCCAAACAGGATGTCAGGATATTCCGGATCAGCCTCCGTAATCAGCCAGGTGGCACCGGCATCGGGTGTGAACAGCTTAACAACTGGAAACGGATCGATACTGTTACCTGTTGCGGCGCGTGCGCCATTAGCCAGCAGGGCGTCCATCTGGTCAGGCGTGATGAGTGGGGTCATGTGGGGGCTCTCCATGACGGTTATCGGGAGCCTCTCTCCCGACCTAAACCGTCACAGACATCCCGATGCCCTCTCACTCCGGAGCGCAGATGACGAGGCGAACCCTGGGGCTCAAGCGTTGACAAAATTGTGTTACCGAGGTGCCGGTTTCGTCTTGGCGTTGTGATGTGGGGTCCGGTATCTTGACCTGTCGCCGGTATCATCCCCCCCGATTCCGGCGCCATGCGACGGACGCCTTTGCCCCTCAAAGGCGTCCGTTTTCTATGTTCCACCGTGAATGCCGAGCTTTCCGCGATCCTCATGACCCAGGATTTAAACCCCAGACTGTTCTTCCATGCGGCGCTACTGGCGGGCACAAAGCTATGTCTGCTGCCGGTCGGCCGGGTGTCGCTTGAACGGCCGGTGGAAATTTCGCCAGGGTTTGTCCTCTATCCGGCGGGGCATCTGACACGGGAGGACTTGCGCGTCGTCTCGGTGCCGGAGGAAGCGTATGAAGAGGCTTGGCGACGCTATGGTACGACGACTGACGACGGCCAGCGCGTGCTTGAGGCGACCGGTGAGGATCTCGCCTGGCTCAAAAGTCACGCAACCCAAGTTACGGCCGAGGCCTTTTTCAACTCTGCGCTGCTCGGCTTTACCATCGACGTGAATTGGGACCGGTTCCTGGGGCCTACCACTCATGCCGATCACCTCAGCATTTTGGAAGAGGCCATGGCCTGCGGCGAACGCGTATTCGATCTGGTACGCTTTCATTATTGCAACCCGTTCACGACGGTAACCTTGCCGGGCAAGGTTGGCCTGCTATCGCCGTCACAGTTTTCCGCGGGCCTTTTCTATGCGCTTGAAGACCATGAGAGCTACATCATTGCCGGCGAGGTGATTACTCATCAGATCGTGGTCGGCCTCGGACTGGAGATTGGCGCCCATGTGTCGGTCGAACCGCTGGCCCATGGGGAGGTCGGCCATATCGCGCGCCAGGGGTTGATGCTTTATACGCAAGCCCTGGAAGCCAGCACCGAAACGGCCAAGTTCATTCAGCTCATGAACCTGATAGAATTTTTGGCTGAACCCGATCGCTATCAGGGCATGGCCGACGCTAAAAGAGCCATTGGACGCCATGTGGCCAAGGATCTGGCCGACTATGAAGCTATCATGGAGGATTTCAAGTATTTGAGCAGCCGCGGCGGCGTGAGCGGCCCCAATGACGGCCTTCGCCACAACATTGTGCACGTCGGCAAACGCCTTGAGACGCTGATTGGGCCTGAGGAACGGATCGCGGTCTTTAAGCGCCTGGCGCGCTATGTGTGCGTGCCGCTCGGGCACATGATGGACCGATCGGCCTCGTCGTGGGGCGATATCGAGGCGTTTCGGTACGCAGCCGGCGAGAAGCTTGGCTTTTAAATCTGCTCGGCACAGACACGTTATAGGTTTCAGGCGGTCTATAGGCCTCATAGGGGTCGCCGTCGGCCAAGTGACCGAAGGGTGTCATAAAAAGGGTTTCGCCGTCCTGGGCCACCGCGCATAGGACATAACGCGGCTCGCATGTTGTCGCATCTGTGCATGCCAGGAGCGCCAGATGGCCGTTCTTGGCGGCGCGCAGAAGCGTGTTGAAATTCTTGGGGTAGCTGTCAGGTATGGCCATGATCAAAGGTCCAGTACGAGTATTGCCCGGAACATGGTCCGGGAACTGAGGAGGATGAAGAGAAGGCCAGAGCCCAGGTGCCAGGTGCTCAGGTCGTATCCAGGTGTTGTTGGAGCCATAGATGCGTGTCGATCCACGCGACCGTCTCACCCGTCGCCAGGGTCAGGACATGGGCGCCGCCGCCGAAGGCGTCGAGGCGGGATTTGGAGCAGGTGTTGGCCCATTCAAAACCCCAAAGCCCGGTAAGGGGCAGGGCGCGGGCGCAGCGACGCACGAAATCGATGACGTTTTCCGGATTACCGCTGATATCGTCGTAAATCGATAGCCACGTGCACAGACCATCGCTGCCGATCTTCATCTTGAAGCCGATGTCACGGCCATCGTCGCTAAGTTCGGTGGTCATTTCATGATACAGGGCCATGGCGCAGCGCACGTTTTCCGACGAGCCCAGCTCAAGCTTACAGGCGAACTGGGTATAATAATCAGCCATGTCATCCCCCTCTGGCCACATCAGGCCGTGGGGCTGCTTCCGGCGCAACCCCGAACGCCGAGGCCTGGCGTTTGACGCCGGTCACGGTCTTGATAAATGAGGCCAATAGCTTGGGGTCTTCGAGTCGCTCAAGATCGGCGAAAGTGTTGGGCCCGCCCGTAAAGTCGCGGCGGCCTTGACATGTACGTATCAAGACACCGTTGCGCGATCCGAAGCTGGGCTGGCTGATCTGAATATAGAGGGTATCGGCGTGCAGCGTGATTTCGCCGCTGACCGCTATGCCCCCACGATTTGAGCGAATATCGAAACGCCCGGCCGGCAGGTCGAGCGCCTTGGCGAGTTGGCGAAGGCGGGTGCGTGCCGCGGCATGAAATTTGGCTTTCTGCGCTTCATTATAGGCGCAACTTAAGTGCCATTGGAACATGGTGATCTCCAGACAGGAAAGGCACCAACCCGTCGGGCCGGCGCCGAGGACATGGGAAGGTAGGGAAAGGGCGAGCCACAGCGTTTGCCAAGGCCCGCGTTTGCCGTTACTCGGCCGCCAGTGGCCCGGCGGCCTCATCTTCAGGGTCAGGGCTGTCCTCGTCGCCGCTGATATCGTCGTCCATGTCTCCCATCAGGAAGCTCGGCAGGTCGTCGCCGACCTCCATGCCCGCGTCCGGTTCGAGATGGGGTTCGCGGTCACTGATACCCGACATTTGGAGGGGTGCGGGTAGCCACCCGGTCCCGTCCAGCAGCCGTTCGGCTTCAGCGGCCATGTCGCCTTTCTTCAGGTGATCGATCATGCCGACAAACTGCTCGCCGCGCGCTTCCCTGACCGCCTGAAGAATATGTGGCTTGGTGACGCGACCCAGATAGTTATCGGTCGTTGGTCGCCAACCGGACACGACGAGATCGAGATCGAGGGCGGCGCTTAAGCGGTCGGCTTGTCCCATACGCGCTTGCAAACCCTGGCGGGTCACCGTGCCGTTGCCATATTTGTCGATCTTTTGGTGCAGGGCGTTGACCCCGAAGGACACGCAGTGGGCTAGCAGTGCCATCCTCGTTGTCTCATCGAGCCCGTCCACCCACGACCATAGCGCGCTCTCATTGCCCGGCACCAGTGCCTGCCAGGTTTCATGCCGTTGGGTAATGGCTTGTGCTGATGGGCTGTCCTTGAGATCTGGACCCTGCGCCTGAAGCGAGGGATGGAAAATCCGGGCTTCGAGGCACCCGCCACCGTCGCGCAGGAACAGATCTCCTGCGAGTTTGTGCAGGAGTGCGGTAAGGGCGACGTGTGGGTTATTGGCCAGGGCATTGCGCAGCGCCACGGTGCGATACGTCGTCAGTTCACCCAATAGCCGGTCGGGCAGCGGTTTGACGGGATCATCATCGTCTTCGTCCTCGGCAGGCTGTCGCTCGCCAGCCGCCGTGATAATCGTGGTGGGGGTGATCCCGTCGTCGTCGACTGAGCGGCTCACTACCCCGTCGTCGGCTGAGGTTTCCGGCGCCGCCTCATCTTCCGGACGGATGTAAGCCCGGTCGACCTTCAAGGCACCGTCGTGGGCAATGGTCAGGAATATCCCGCCACGGGCGATGTCGGCGGGATCATAGAGGGTCGGGCGGTTTTGGTAACGCTCTATAGCCGCCTCTATCACGCCCAAACGCTCGTCGACCGCCTCGGGAAAAGCCTCCTCGTCAGCATAGTCGTCAAGGAGAGTATCAAGCTCTTCGCGCAGGGCATCATATTCGGTCTGCTCCGCGGCGCTCAGTTTCTCCGGTGTCCCCTTAAGCTTACGCAGGCCATTGGCATGGCCATAGGGCAGGTCGATGGCGATCTCGGCCCACTTCCAACCTTCGGCGGACAAGGTCTCGGCTGCAGAGCGCAGTTTGTCGGCAACGAGTGTGTCGAGCAGGACAGGGTCTTGCAAAAATCCGCCGGCATCGTCATTGAACAGATCGCGTTCGACGATGCCGCCCGCCTCGACATAGGCATCGAGACCTACAAACCGCACACGCTTATTGGTGGCGGCCACACTGTTTTCGGTGAGATGTCTGCGGATGTGATAGGGTTCCTGCTGCCAGGAGATACCTTGTATGGCCTGCCAGACCATTTCCTGACGCGCATGGTCGTCAGTGACCGAGAACGCCATCAATTGCTCCAGCGCCATGCCATCGTCGGCATAGATGTCGAGCAAGCTCGGGGCCACGCTTGCCAGTTTCAGGCGTTGCTTGACCACGGTTACCGACACGAAAAAGCGAGCCGCGATGTCCTCTTCACTGAGACCCTGATCGACGAGGGTCTTAAAGGCGCGGTACTGATCTAGCGGGTGGAGGGCGAGCCGGTGTGTATTTTCGGCAAGGGAGTCTTCCTCGGCGATGCCGTCTTCACGCACGATGCAGTTTACGGGTGCGTCTTTGGCGAGACGCTTCTGTTTAACCAGAAGTTCCAGCGCCCGGTAACGCCTTCCACCGGCGGGCACGCTGTAGAGCCCGGTCTCCACGCCCTTGTCGTCCAGGATGGGCCGCACACTCAGGCTTTGCAGGAGGGTGCGCCGGCCAATGTCTTCAGCCAGTTCTGCGATGGATTGTCCGGCCTTAATGCGTCGGACATTAGACTGGGTCAGTCGCAGTTTCTCGAACGGTATGTCACGCGACGGCGACAGGATAAGTTTCGTCAGCGGCTTGTTCATGGTCTGAGTTTCCGTGGCGGCGACTGGAAGCCTCTCTTCCAGCCTTAACCGTCACGAAGTCCAAACCCTCCTCTGTCTCTGGATGTTACGTGTGCGCAGGCGCGTGGGTGGTAGCGCTGGGCATGCTGCCGCAACCCCTGCCGTTCGGTCACTCCGAAGGTTGCGGACTACCCGCTGCCTGCTCAGGCACAGAGCCTGTCTGGGCTTTGAAAATAATGGTGAATGACCATTTTTTACACGTATTACGGTCGATGATCTGGAAATGACTATTTTCACGTCAATTTACCGCGACGGTGGCCAGCGCGACGCGGCATTTTTTAACTGTCGCCTTACCAAGCCACACCACACTTAAGCGGTAGGATAATGACGTGGTGAGTTGCGTCGAGGGGACCTGGTACATGTGACCGCGGCTGTTGGCGCGGAGAATTGCAAACGAAGCGAAGGATAGTGACGATGGGTATTCCTCCGGACGAACACCAACCTCATTTCGTGGATATCCATGTTGGCGCCCAGATGCGTAAATGGCGAAAATTGCGTGGCTTTAGCCAGGAGCGTCTGGCCGACAAAATTGGCGTCAGCTTTCAGCAGGTTCAGAAATACGAACGCGGCGGAAACCGGATCAGCGCATCCAAGCTTTATGAAATAGCGGTCGTGCTCGATTTGGAGCCCACTGTATTTTACCAAGGCTTGCGCGAAGGAGGCTCGCTCGCCGACTTTGCGATATCGTTCTCCGCCAGCGATGTACGCGCCTTCCTGGTGTCGCGAGAGGGAATTGCTCTGGCTCAAGCTTTTCCCGCAGTCAAGGATGCGAAATGCCGACGAAAACTGCTGGAATTGATCGAGGCCTTGGCGGGGGAGAACTTGACGCGCGCGGCATCCGGGCTCGACTGAAGGCCTGGCACGCTGGAACCACCGCACAAGGGGCAATCCTCGTGCGATGGTCTTCAGCGTCTAAAGTTTACCATCGGGGAAGGTGGGCTTCGCCTTGGCCTGCTCTAACTTGTTGAGCACGTCGACGAAGCTTTGGGAGAACAGCTCTAGCCCGGCTATCATCCGGGCGACCTCAACGGGGGCGTGCGGTTTCATGGCGACACTGAGGTGATGGCACTCCACCTTAAGTCCATTTAGATTTGCCAAAGCGGTGGCCCGCAGCCGGTTAGGGTTGATGTCCTGATTGGCCTGGGCGGCGTCAGCCCTATGAATGTTCGGCCGAAGCGGCACCACTTTTTCGCTATGGGGCTGGTCGTTCATCACGCTGCCCTGACATTGGCGAGGAACCGGTCCATTTCGTGGCGGAGACGTTCGGCCTGTAGTGAGAGTTCGCTGGATGCACTGAGTACTTGCGAGGCCGCTTCGCCCGTCTGTTCGGCGGCTTGGGCCACACCGGAGATGTTGATAGTCACCTCCTGTGTGCCGAGCGATGCCTGATTGACGGCTTGGATGATCTCGTGGGTCGCACCCGACTGCTGTTCTACAGCCGAGGCAATAGCCGCATTCGTCGTGTTGAGATTCTGGATGGTGCCGGTAATACTTTGGATGACGCTGGCGGCATTGCCGGTGGCATCTTGAATCTGGGCGATTTTAGCAGAGATCTCGTCGGTGGCTTTGGCGGTCTGGCCTGCCAGTGCCTTGACCTCAGAGGCGACAACAGCGAAACCTCTCCCAGCCTCTCCAGCACGGGCCGACTCTATGGTCGCATTTAGCGCCAAAAGGTTAGTTTGGCCCGCAAGGCCGGCAATGATGTCGACAACGCCGCCAATGCTGGTAGCGACGTCTTTTAGGTCTGAAACAATTTTAACGGCCGCATCGGCTTCGCGTACGGCGTTGGCGGACGACACTGCCGAGGTGTCGACCTGACGACCGATTTCGCTGACCGACGCACCGAGCTGTTCCGCGGCTGAAGCCACAGAGGTCACATTGGTGCCTGCCTCTTCGGCGGCCGCAGATACGGCGATCGACTGAGCCGATGTCTCCTGGGCGGTCGAGGTGAGTTGGGTGGCAGCGGCCTGCATTTCTGTAGCCGCGCTTGCCACAAGGGCTACGATGCCGCCAACGGATTGCTCGAACGAATCGGCGAGTTCCAGCATGCCGGCGCGCCGTTCGCGCTCGATTTGTTCCTTTTGCTTGGCGGCTTGAAAGCGCAAGGTCTCGGTTTCTCTGAGACCAGTCTGAAACAGGGTCAGCGCCTTGTTCATCTGACCGATTTCATCCTTGCGGCCATCGTCCGCAATCGTGTCATTGAGTTCGCCCTTCGACATACGGTCCATATGGCTAACCACGTCCATGATCGGGCGCGCGATCATGGATCGCGCCATCCAGAGCGCCAAGCCCACGACGCCGAGAACAATGAGGCCCACGAGGGTTAGTCCCCAGGTGAGCGTCTGGTTTGCCTTGGCTGTGACGGCCAATGTAGTCTCATTGGCATTCGCTTCGACCTTGTCCAAAAGGGGGCGAATGATTTGCCGGAACTTAAGTTGAGACGCCTCCAGCTTGGCGAGTTCCGCAAGGCCGGAACTGACATTGCCGCTGGTCAGGAATGCCAGGCTGCTTTCGGCGCCGCGCGCAACTTCGCTCCGGGCGATGCCCAGCTCTTTCAGCGTATCACCATGTTCGGGGAGTGCCTTAGTGGCCTTGTCAATCAACTGCTCTGATTCCACGACCGATGTCCTGACGGCCTCTTCCGGGGCTTTACAGGCCTCGGACGGACATTGGAGTAGGGACAGTTTATAGAGATTTTGAGCAATAAAGGCATTTCGCTGGCTTACCCGTGACAGGGCGACCAGGGCGGGGTAATCGGCCGTGGTGAGATCAGAATAGGTCGAGTTAACCGATCGAAACGTGACGGCGAAGTAGCCCAGTGCGCCCATCGTGGTGAGGGTGAGTAGGGCAAGAACGCTGATAATCTTGAGCGATATATTGAGGTCTTTGAAGCGCATGAGTGTCTCCGACGGGGGGGGGAGGATTTGATGGGTGTGCCAAGACACGCGTGGCGAAACGTCGCGGCAAATATGCGTCGAAGTTTACCTGGGGAGCAGGGAGCGCCTGCCGAGGCTGGTTTGCATCCGTTTTTGGGTGCGTGACTTCAATGCGCGTCGGTGGGAATTATGGGATCGCTGTTTTGGGTTGTGGTGCCGCCGTAACCGCGCGCCGCAATGACATTTCTATGTCACTGCGATTTGCACGCTGAGGCTAAAACGCATTTGCCACAGTCCCAACACATTTGGCGTTTTCGCCAAACCTATGAAATGGCAGGGTTATTTTTCTAGCAAAAAATATTTTGTGTGGAAATGTGCACATATAAACCATGAATGTGTGTTGATATAAGCACAAAATCCGAATCATTTTCTGGCCGGGGTATCATCCCGGCACGGTAGATTTCGCCCACATCCATAGGCTGGAACTGCCGGTCGCTGCTCGACCCGTTCAGTAACGGTCAGTGTAGGGAAAGCGATTAGGTGAAAGCTAAAATGACAAATTATTCGTCGTTCCAGCGACGAATAAAGCTTTAAAAGACGAGAGACGTGCCAATTGTACAGCCTCTTGGCGCGGACCAGCTCACAACGTACGATGATGAACCTGAAAAAGGTCGACGCATAGTGCCGCGCAGGTGATCGACTCAAATCAAGCTTAGTGGGTTCTGTTGCCACAGATTGAAATAGGGTGCGATATTGCCGCGAATTTAGAACCGGTGTGCAAAATGCCTTGGTATCATTGTATTTGAGTTAACCCGTTAAATGCCGTAAAATCCTAGTCTAGGAGTTGACGTGAGCGACCCATGTAACTTTTGCCATTCCAGAATAGTGGCAAAGACTTACCTTTCTTGAATTTCAATCTAAAGAGGTACCATTGCTTGTAAATCTATTGTTCACTATAATTTAACCCCGAAGAGAGCACTGTTATCGCAATTTGTATCACTTAATCTATTGTTGCGAGGCAGGTTATGCGTTTATTTGGGTCTCGGGCGCAAGCCATGCTTGACGCGATTTCAAAATCGCAAGCCACGATCGAATTTGCCCTGGACGGCACCATCGTCACGGCAAACGATCAATTTTTGAAAGCTATGGGATATAGTCTGGCCGAAATCGTCGGCCGACACCACAGCCTTTTCGTCGATCCGGCGTATAGCCAATCGGCGGCGTACCGCGAATTTTGGCAGGCGCTGGCCAAGGGTGAGTATCAGCGCGCTGAGTTCAGACGTTTCGGCAAGGGTGGACATGAGGTTTGGATACAGGGTGCCTACACCCCTGTCCTGGGAAGCAATGGAAAGCCGGAACGCATCGTAAAAGTGGCAACGGATATAACGGAGCAAAAGCGTCAAACCGCCGATTTCGAGGGGCAAATTAATGCGATCAATCGCGCCCAGGCGGTTATCCAGTTCGACCTGGAGGGCAACGTCCTCGATGCCAATGATAATTTCCTAAACGTTATGGGTTACAGCCGGGCTGAAATCGTTGGTAAGAAACATAGCCTGTTCGTCGATGCAGCCTATGCGGCAAGCGCTGAGTATCGCCAGTTCTGGGATACGCTGCGCAGCGGTCAGTTCCAGGCGGCGGAATACAAACGCTTAGGGAAGGCGGGGCGGGAGGTGTGGATTCAAGCCTCCTACAACCCGGTGTTCGATGCGAGTGGGCGCCTGGTCAAGGTGGTCAAGTTTGCTACAGACACGACGGCGCAGGTCCAGGAGCGACTGACCCGAGCCGCGATTCAAAAGGGGATAGACGCCGACCTGAAAGAAGTAGCGCAGGGTATATCCGAAGCCAATGATCAGGCCCGCGATGCGGCCGCGGCGTCGATGGAGACCTCTGAGAGTGTTCAGTCGATCGCCGCCGGCGCCGAGGAGTTGGTTGCCTCTGTGATGGAGATCAGCCGCCACGTGAGTCATGCGATGCAAATCTCGTCGCAGGCTGTAGGTCAGGCCGGTGTAACGAACACGATCGTTGAAGGGCTCGCCGAGGCTACGGCGAAGATCGGCGCTGTCGTAGAACTCATTAGCACAATCGCCAGTCAAACAAATCTGTTGGCGCTGAACGCCACCATTGAAGCGGCGCGAGCCGGCGAGGCGGGTAAAGGCTTTGCCGTCGTGGCTTCGGAAGTCAAAAACTTGGCGACCCAGACCGCCAAAGCCACGAGTGAGATATCTGCTCAAATCCTTGCTGTGCAGGACTCTACGCGGGCGGCTGTCGACGCCATCTCAGAGATTACGGGCACCATCACCGAGATTAGTGACATTTCGGGCAACATATCTGCGTCCATGGAGGAGCAGACGGCTGTCATCAACGATATCGCTGCCAGCATGCAAAATGCCTCTCAGAAAGTCGATGCGATAACTCAGAATATCGCATCCATATCAGGGGCAACCTCACAAATCGATATGGCGGCTAAGAACGTCAGCGAGGCGTCTCGCAAGTTGGCTTAGGCTCCGGTTTGAGGTCCGTCGTCTATGGTCCGCGCTGCGGTTGAATTGCAGATAACGACGTAGACTGTCTTCCACCTGCCCCTCATAGACAAGCCTGCGATCAGGTATGACACCAAAGTGGAGCGCCAGACCGGTCCCACTTAGCGACCGCTTTCCGTGACGGTCGATATGTGTGGTATCGCGTCGAGACGCTTCACCTGCGCCATCGATTTGTGCGTGACACCCGCCGTCGGCTATTCGCGCTTGCGCTTCTAAGTTTTACTCAAAGGCGTCACGTAGCTTTCAGCCGATATGGTCTAATCCAGCCTAACTTCAGCCCTGATGGATACAACACTGGTTGTGTGGAAATAAGCACATCCTAAGAAAAATCTGGCGTAATTCCACACAAAAATACTTTGTTAAATGCTCTAATTTTTAGAATTATAAAAATAAAACAAATACTTAAATTTTATTTCCAGGCGGCTTGAACCGCAATATCCCCAGGGCGAATACTGAGGTCACGAGGTGCGCATCCATAAGAGCACTCGACAGAGGAAATGCGGCGCTGGCGGAAAGCCAACGTGACCGCCCACCGAACAGGAGGATACAATATGGCGTACGTCTCAACGACGCCGACGTCTGATGGCGTCGCAAAAAAGGGCAAGTGGTACACCCACCTTTATGCGCAGGTGATCATTGCCATCACCATTGGCGCTCTGATTGGCCATTTTTATCCGGCAACCGGTGAGGCGCTTAAGCCGCTGGGTGATGGCTTTATCAAGCTGGTCAAGATGATCATCTCTCCGGTCATCTTCCTGACGATCGTTACCGGCATCGCTGGCATGGGCAGCCTCAAGGGCGTCGGCAATGTGACGTGGAAGGCGTTTACCTACTTCTTCACCTTTTCAACCCTGGCCCTGATTGTCGGCCTGATCGTCGCCAATGTCGTGCAGCCCGGCCACGGGATGAATATCGACCCCAGCACCCTGCATAACGAGAAGGTCACAGAATACGCGGCCAAGGCGCATGAATCGACCATTACCGGCTTTTTGATGGGCATCATCCCGAATACCTTTGTTTCATCGTTCGTGGATGGCAATATCTTGCAGGTGCTGTTTGTCGCCATCCTGTTTGGTATTTCACTGATCCTGATCGGTGAAAAAGCCAAGCCCGTCGTCAATATCCTGGAGTCCGCCAGCCATGCCATCTTCCGCATGGTGCACATCCTGATGAAGGCCGCCCCTATCGGCGCGTTCGGCGCCTTTGCCTTTACGATTGGTAAGTACGGCATTGCCTCGGTGGTGAATCTGGCGGCTTTGGTGGGGACGTTTTATCTGACATCCGGTCTGTTCGTCGTGGTTATTCTGGGGGCGGTCGCCGCGTTTAACGGCTTCTCGATCTTCAAGTTGATCGCCTATCTCAAGGCCGAGTTGTTGCTGGTTTTAGGGACATCATCATCGGAATCGGCCCTGCCGAGCCTGATGGAAAAAATGGAAAAGGCCGGCTGTGCCCGTCCGGTCGTCGGTCTGGTGGTTCCCACCGGCTATTCATTTAACCTCGACGGCACCAATATCTATATGACCCTGGCCGCACTGTTTATCGCTCAGGCCACCAACACCCACCTCAGCCTGGGGGATCAGTTGATCCTTCTGTCGGTAGCCATGCTGTCGTCCAAGGGCGCTGCTGGTGTCACCGGTGCGGGCTTTATTACTTTGGCCGCCACCTTGTCGGTTGTGCCATCGGTGCCGATTGCGGGTATGGCGATTATTCTGGGCGTTGACCGCTTCATGTCCGAGTGCCGGTCGATAACCAACTTCATCGGCAACGCGGTCGCCACCGTCGTGGTCAGCCGCTGGGAAAAAGCCATCGACATGGATGCTTTTAATGCCGCCCTGGGTGGCAAACCCCTCATGATCGAGCCGGTAGGCGAGATCATTACGCTCTCGCCTGGCCTTCAGGCCGGTGAGAAAAGCGCGGACTAAGTTTCGCGCATCCTCCCCGTTACCTCAGGCCCCACCGGTACCGCCATTCCGCGGTGGGGCCTCTTTTCTCACAATAACAATAATACCTGCAAGGAGTCGAACCATGTCGAATTCAGTAATTCTGCGCGCCCTAATGACCTCTGCCGTTGTTGTTTCGGCTCTCAGCCTGACGCCATTCACCGCCATGGCTGAAACATCTAAGTTCAAATTTTCGGGCCAGATCAATGCCTTATCCGACGGTATCTACCGCGGTGTCAGCCAGACCGAAGGCTTGCCCCAGTACACCGCAGGCGCTCAGGTCGCTTACGGCAAATTCTTCGCCGGCACCTTGTTCAAAACCATGCGCGACCGGGCGACGGGCGTCGACAATCAAATTCAGTGGCTCGTTGGATACAAGACTAAGTTTAAGGGTACAGACATCACCGCGCGGGCCATTTACAAGCAATATAATGGCATCCGCGTCGGCACCGATAATGAGTTCATAGAGTACGAGATCAATGCGGCGCACAAGCTGGCTAAGAACACGACCGGTCGGTTAACTCTGGCCTATAGCCCGGATAACTACGGGAAGGCCAAAGAGGCGACCTATGCTGAAATCGGTCTCGACCAGCAAATCACCCCGAAGTTTACGGTGATGGTCGCCAATGGGTTTCGTCACAACGAGAACAGCGTTGACTACACAAGCTACCTCGCCGGCGGTCGCTATGCGCTCACGAAAACCCTCAATGCCAGCCTGACCTTTACCACGACGGATAAGGGCAAGTTCGCCGACAAGTACGATGACAGCGTGTTCATCACCTTGTCCCAGAAATTCTGAGGGTAAGCGTTTAATTCGAAGCTGGGTTTAAGACGCCAGCAGAACGCAAGGGGCGGCGATATAGAGTTCGCCGATTGAACCAGAGTGGATGTCTTCAGCCGCATCTGGCCGCTCCTTAATTGTTAAGTTCGCAGGCCGTTCTGCGTTCATCACGCCATAATTGGAGTTTAGCGTGCCCGGTAAGAAGCAGACGTTCAGTGATGATGAAGCCCTTCACCTGCACCAGTATCCGCAGCCGGGTAAGATTGCGCTGTTGGCCACAAAGCCGATGGCCACCCAGCGTGATCTGGCGCTGGCCTATTCGCCGGGGGTGGCCGTGCCGGTGCGAAAGATCGCCGAAGATCCTGATGCGGCCTACGATCTTACCGCCAAAGGGAACATGGTGGCGGTGATATCCAATGGTACCGCTATTCTGGGTTTGGGTAATCTGGGGGCGCTGGCCTCAAAGCCGGTCATGGAAGGTAAGGCGGTGCTGTTTAAGCGCTTTGCCGATATCGACAGCTTTGATATTGAAGTCACGACCCAAGACCCTAATGAGTTCATCACGGTGGTCAAGAACATTACCCCGGCGTTTGGCGGGATCAATCTCGAAGACATCAAGAGCCCTGAGTGCTTCATTATTGAGAGCGCCCTTCAGGATCTGGCCGATATCCCGGTCTTCCACGATGACCAGCACGGCACGGCCATCATCGCCGCCGCCGGCCTGATCAACGCGCTGGAAATTACCGGCAAGACAATGGAAGACGTCAAGGTCGTGCTCTGTGGTGCCGGCGCCGCGGGCCTGTCGTCGCTGTCGCTGATCAAGGCGCTGGGCGTCAAGCACGAGAACACCGCGGTCGTCGATATCCACGGCGTCGTCTACAAGGGCCGCACGGTCGATATGGACCAGTGGAAGTCGGTCCACGCCACCGAAACCAAAAAGCGGACATTAGCCGAAGCGATGGTCGGCGCAGATATCTTCCTCGGCCTCTCAGCCAAGGGCGTGCTGACGCCGGATATGGTGGACACCATGGCCGCCAACCCGATCATCTTCGCCATGGCCAATCCTGATCCGGAAATCACACCGGAAGACGTCGCCAAGGTGCGCACCGATGCCATCGTCGCCACCGGCCGTTCGGACTATCCCAACCAGGTGAACAACGTGCTGGGCTTCCCCTACATCTTCCGCGGCGCACTCGATGTCCGCGCCCGCCGCGTCAATCACGAAATGAAGCTGGCCGCCGCCAAGGCGCTGGCCATGCTGGCGCGCGAGGATGTGCCCGATGAGGTGGCCGCCGCCTATCAGGGACGACATCTGACCTTCGGCCGCGACTACATCATCCCGTCGCCGTTCGATCCGCGCCTGATCTGGTATGTGCCGCCGTTCGTCGCACAGGCCGCCATGGATAGCGGCGTGGCGCGCCGACCGATTGAGGACATGGAAGCCTACCGCAAGACGCTTGAGCAGCGTCTCGACCCCTCGGCCGGGTTTCTTCAGAACATTACCGCCGCTGTTCGATCACGTCCTGCCAAACGCATTGTATTTGCGGAAGGCGAAGATATCCGCGTCATCCGCGCCGCGCTTGCCTTCAAGGCACAGGGTTTAGGCATCCCCGTTTTGTGTGGTCGAGAGACGCTGATCGTCGAGAACATGCGCGCCGCTGGACTGGACCCAATCGATGCCAATATCGAGGTTATAAATGCCCGCCTGACCGACCGGCGTGAGGCTTACACGCAACTGTTGTACGCACGCTTGCAGCGCCGCGGCTATCTTAAACGGGACGTAGAGCGCCTTATTAATCTCGATCGCAATGCCTTCGCCGCAGCCATGGTCATTTCAGGCCATGCGGATGGGATGGTAACAGGGGTTACGCGATCATTTGACCAGGCTTTCGCGGATGTGATGAGAGTTGTCGATCCGACGCCGGGCGGCCGTGCCATGGGGATGAGCATTGTGCTGGCCAGAGGCAAGACCGTGTTCATTGCTGACACCACGGTAGCCGAATTGCCATCGCCCGAGCAACTGGTCGACATTGCCATGCAAGCTGCGGCCACGGTACGCCATCTTGGCCATACCCCAAGGATAGCGTTTATGAGCTACACCACGTTTGGCAATCCGGGGGGAGAGCGCGGCGCGCGAGTAGCCGAGGCGGTGACCCTTTTGGAAACGCGCAACGTCGATTTTGAGTTCGAGGGTGAAATTCCGCCGGACGTGGCGCTGAACCCAGCGATCTGGGAGAACTATCCCTTCCAACGCCTGACGGCGCCAGCCAATGTGCTGATTATGCCGGCCATTCATTCGGCCTCAATCTCAACCAAACTTATTGAAGCGCTTGGAGGAGCGACCGTCGTGGGGCCGCTCTTGCTCGGCTTGTCCCAGCCGGTGCAAATCTGTCAGTTGGCCGACAATGTGTCCAAGATTCTGACCATGGCGACGTTTGCCGCCTATGACGTGAAGGTCTCGGTCGTGGGTAAAGATTGATTGGGGGGTAAGCGGCAACCCGGCGCCGACCTGGGTGCTGGGCGATTGCCGGGAACTCAGTTTACGCTACTGGTCGTTAAGTATCCCTCTATACTTACATTGTGCGCAGGCAGTAGCTATATCTGTCAGAGGAGAAAGAAGTTAAGACGCCAAAGTCTCAATGGGACGATTCAAAATATGCTCAAGCTTAAGGTTAAATATAACAACAAACGCACATAGAGTATGTTAAATATGGACCACGGTATAAACTTTGACAGCATGTTACCGTTATCATGGGTTGCTTCCGGTAGTGACCTCAAAGGTCTGGCAGATGTGCTCAGACTGGAGCCAAGTTTACGCCCAGAATGCCTTGATCCGTCCTGCCCTTTTAACTGGAAGATGAACCTGACACACCTTGAGGCCAGCAAGTTTGGCGAAAGCGTGTCTCTGTCTGTCATTCATCTGGAGTGCGACAGTAGCTGGGAGGTCAAGTGCCAGAGCTTGGGAAGTGACATCATCATGACCTTGCCGCTTCAGGGTCGCATTGCCTACACTTTTGCCGACGGGGTGGAGGAAACGAGACCGGGGCAGGTGATGATCTACCCGTATGGCGACATGCTGCGCCTTAGATGCATAGCGGAAGATGGGGTTTATCGGACCATCAGTCTCAGGATCAGCCGGAACAAGGTTCAACGCGTGATAACGCGTCGGACGGGGCGTTTCAACCAGGCCAAATTTGATATTCGTCGCCTGGTCCGTGACGGATCGCACAGTCTCTCGGTTGTCGGCCGGCTGATGGCGATGATCACCGAGCCTGTCTTCGCGGCGAACTTGCGCACGGTGTCTGAAGACGCTCGCTATGCTATGATTAATACGGTGGCGCAAGTTATGGTCGATGTCATCCATAGTGAAGAGCGGTACGGAGACGACAAGGCCGATGCGATTCCACTCTATGTGACCAAGGCGCTCACATTTATTCAGAAAAACCTGAAAACCCGAACTTCTGTCCATGAGGTTGCCAGCCATTGTGCTGTCAGTGTCCGAAAACTGGAACGAGGGTTTCGGGATAATCTGGGTGTGTCGCCCACCGAATACAGCAAAAATGTCCGGCTTGAACACATTCGGATGATCCTGAAGCGCGGTGCCTCCGGTCGCTCGATCTCGACGATTGCCGCTGAATTTGGCTTTTCGAACCGTACCCGTTTTCTGCGCGATTATCTGACCAAGTTTGGGGAGGCGCCGAAGGATACACGCACCTCCGAGGGGGGAACCTAATCCGGCTGGCCTTCGGTCTAAACCCTAGAGTAGTTGTCGCACACGGATGGGTTTATTTAATATGGTACATCAGGCGGCAACGGACCGTATTTTGTAACACTATCGCCATTCTTTTGATTGGGACGTCCTGATGCGTAGTGTATTGGCCCCGCCTGTTCTAACATTGTTATCAACAAATGAAGCGGTACTAGCAAGTGACGTTTCATTGCGGGTTGTAGAGTACACGATGACCTCCAGCGCGAGCCGCATTTGCGGCTGCAAGATGTGTGGAAGTATGCGTGACGTATGGGTCTGCGAAGGGATTTTGGTCCTCTGGGCGCTCACCGCCTCTGACCATGAATACTAGGTCCCCGAGCCCACACACCAACCATCAATCGAGACGCACCTGCCAGATATAGGTAAAGAGCAGCAGGCGACGACTATGAGAGTGACGTACGGAACTAAACTATCCTCGGTCCATATTATTGCGATTATGGAACATCTCGGCAAACTCGGGCGGATGGAAGTTCCGGTCGGTCCCAGTGTTGACCCTGTGACTTTTTCTCGCGGATTTCGCCAACTCTTTGACTTGAATGACCAGGAACCAGCGAGGCTGGATAGCGTGGCACGCGCTATTCATGCCTTGGATCGTAGCCTCTTTGTTGAGGACATGGGCGTTATTCGGCAGGGACATGAGCCACCGCCGCGTATCTATCGGCTGTCCCCCAGCTTTATGACAGCGCGTTACGTCGCGTTCGTGTTCATGCCCCTGCACGACGAACATGGTGAGGTAAAGAAATTTTTCGGCCTGGCCCGCGACGTCAGCGTTGAGGAAGTTCGGGCGCGACATAAGAGTCAGAATGCCCGCCGTATCAGCGTGATGATGGACTATTTCGGGGCTGAGTGTGTCTGGAGCGCTGACAAGGGCGGGCAATTGTTTGAACATTTCACATCAGGGCACCTGGACGGCGTCTTGCCAACCTTTGATATGCTACTACCCGACTCAATTCATCCCGACGACCGGGATCTGGCAATGACGGAAATAGCTGGGGCTATGGCAACCGGCGATGCGTTTTCAGTACCCTTGCGCATCTATGGATCGGACGGTGTCGCGAGAAAATACGTCAAGAGAGGCTTTCCTCTGTTTGAGCAAGGGCGCCTGGTTGAGTGGTGGGGCGTTATCATGGCGGATCGGGCGCCTGTGGATTTATCGTCAGCCGAACTGGAGCATGCGATCAGGCTCGCAACGGGGGCTACGATAAGATCCTTATGCGGTCTCCAAGGCTGGACACACGAGGAACTTGCCCAGATGACCGGCATCTCCAGAACGACAATATATCGCATGGTGACCGCCCCCGATATCTTGCTTGGCCAGTTTAAGCACAAGACGGTCGAGGCTGTATTGCAGATCTTCGCCTGCCATGGTGTTCGGTTTTTCATTGATCCACAGGGTTTGCTGGCCCATTCCTGTAGCCTTCGGGGCGGGGGTGCGGAAGGCTTCGGGACGGACGCGCGTGATGCAGAGTCTGACGAAGACCTAGGGTAAGTTTCAGTGACGCAATGAAACGCAAGGCAATGTAAATGACTAGAATCGCTATTTGCGCACTAAGGAATACCGGTCGGCCAAATGAAGCACGGTGTTCGAAATTGTAAGACTAATAGCCTGGCCTTGGCGTGTTTTGGGTCAATTTTAGCGGTATTCTGAGGCCGGATAGCGCCAAAGTCCTGAAAATTTTAAGTCAGGAGATACATCCTTCATTCACCATAACGGCACGGGCAAGGGTTTGCTCTCACGTGTATAGTTTTGGGAGAATAGAATGAACTTCAACAACATTAAAATGCAGATGAAGCTGTTAATTCTGGTGGGCGTAACAAGCGTGATCACTGCGTTTATAGCCTTTTTCGGCGTCACCAACTTTAACCACTTGGCGGATACACTTGTTGAGGTCGATCAGGTCGGGTCAACGGCTGCGGTCGGCGCACGTATGACGCAAGACGTCATCATGTCTAACAGATCTGAGTACCGAATTGCCGCGAGCCCGACGGACGAAACTATTCGCGAGGCGCAGGCTATAAATGATGAAGCCAGTAAGCGTTTTCTTGAGCGTGTCGAGCAAACCTCGAAGGTAGCCAACGACGATGAGAAGGCGCTGTTGGCTAAGGCAAAGCAGGCCTACACCGACTATGCGGCGGGTCTGCAAGATGTGTATGCTGTGGCGCATGATGTTAAAAATACCGCACACCTCGACGGCGAACAGCAGCGCCTATATCAGGCCGTCACCGCAAATCGCGACCGAGCCAATAAGCTGACTGAGGCGGTTAAGGCCTATGGGCAGGCGATCGATAAACGCGGCACGGAGACGGCGCAAAAGGCTGTGGCAGACAGTAAAAAAATCAGCATGATCATGGTTAGCGTCGCGGTGGGCGGGGTTTTGGCCGGTCTGATCGTTGGCTGGTTGATGGCGACCTTTGGCATTGCCAAACCCCTGGCGCGCTCCGTGGACCAACTGCGCGGATTGGCCGACGGACGCCTTGATGTAGAGGTCACGGGCGCGGACCGTCACGACGAATGCGGTGATATTGCCAAGGGACTGGCGATCTTTAAGGAGAATGCCCTTAAGGCACGTGAACTGGAAGCCACAGCGATCGAGTTGAAGCAGCGCGCTGAAGCCGAGCGCCGCCAGGGCATGCTGGATCTGGCCAACGATTTTGAAAAGTCGGTCGGCGGGATTGTGACCATGGTCTCGGGAGCGGCAACAGAGTTGCAGGCCGCGGCGCAACAACTCACCAGTACGGCACAAGAGGCGTCGGCCCAATCGATGGCGGTCTCCGCGGCAGCGGAAGAGGCAGGCGCCAATGTGGCTTCGGTGGCGGCCTCTACGGAAGAAATGGGCGCTTCCGTCTCGGAGATTGGGCGTCAGGTAGAGACGTCGGCGCAAATCTCGCAGACCGCGATGGCTGAAGCGGCTGAAGCCGGTCGGATTGTCGAGGAGTTGACCGAGGCGGCAGAGAGTATTGGCGGTTTTGTTGATATGATCTCGGGTCTAGCCAGTCAGACAAACCTCCTGGCCCTGAACGCAACCATTGAATCGGCGCGGGCTGGTGAAGCGGGCAAGGGCTTTGCGGTGGTGGCGTCGGAAGTGAAGGCGCTGGCGGGTCAAACAGCCAAAGCAACGACCGAGATATCGGAGAAAATCGCGCAGATCCAGGCGGCAACGGCCCGCGCTCTGACCGCGATGCAAAATATTGGAAGCACTATCAATAACATCAATAGCACCTCCACAGCGATCGCGTCGGCGGTTGAGCAGCAGAGTTCGGCAACGCAGGAAATCGTTCACGCGGTCAACCAGGCCTCGATCGGTACAACCGAAGTAACGGCGAACATCACCGGCGTGGCCGACGCGGCCGAGCAAACCGGAAGCGCTGCGGCTCAGGTGCTTTCGTCATCCGGCGAACTGGCTGAGCAGGCGGCACGCCTGCACCATGAAATGGATCAGTTCCTGGCCAATGTCAGGGCTGCGTAATGGAAAACTCTCGGCCAAATGCTAATGTCAGCGCCCATCCTTCCAGCCGAACCTCGGAAAGTGTTGTCAGGCTGGCAGCCTCAATCGATCCCGTAACGCTTCACGAGGATCGCCTGAGGCTCCTGGAAGTGACCAAATCGCAGTTTGAGCGCCTGCGTCGGGAGTGTCTGGAACTGGCTTACATTATGGAAAGCCATAGCCCCGAGACCGTTAGCCAGATGATGGACGGCCTCGACGTTTTCGTTGAGAGTTTTGTAAAGCTTGTTGAGCGTATTGGGATTAAGCCCGCAGCCACAACAGAAGGGGACGTGTCCCACTCTCAAACGTCCATGGCGTGACGATGTGTCCAGGGCCGGTCGCGTGGCAACGCGCGATCGGTTCGGCATCGGACGCCTGTGGGCGAGAGTGCCCGTTTTCCCTTTCCTCAAATCTCCGAGCTATCCTATGGTTGCGTTAGTGCTCTATGTCGATTTCAGCTACGACAATAGCGTAAGAATGGCTGTCGCCGCGCTGGGAGAGCGTCCTCCCAATGCTCGTCTTTACCACTGCGCCTCGCTTGACGACCTCGATGGTGCGCTCCACAATTTTCTTGAAGGCGTCGACAATCCACCCCTGACTGGCGCTGCCTTTTCCATTTGCGGTTGGGAGCGTGACGGCGTGTTTGAGATGCCTAACCACGCCTACCGGATCGACCGTTCGTGGATACGACGACGGCTGGGCGTCAGTCGCTTAAATCTGGTGAACGACTGTGTGGCGCTATCTTTGGCCATCGGTCGCCTTGAGGTGAGCGAGCGATATTTAATTTGTGGTCGAGCGGGCGATCCGCTTCAGACCAAGGCTGTTATTGCGATAGGCCGGGGACTAGGGACAACCGCCATTATCGCCGATGATTTGGGGGCTTCCATGCCGCTGGTTTTGCCGTGCGCCGGCGGCTTTAGCGATCTGCCATCAACCACGGACCGCGAGTATGCCGTGACACGCCAACTGCGCGGCAAATACGGGCAGGCGCTACGTTTGCACGCTGTGTCAACGAGCGGTCTAAGCGACGTTTACGGAGCCTTACGTGTGCTCGATGGCCATCCTGATATAGCATGGGAGGTTCATTACATCCTTGGACTTGCGAGGAAAGGCGACGACATCGCCAATGAGGCTATAGCCTTGGTGACAGGCTGGCTAGCGGCGACCGCATCAGATATGACGCTGAGCCTCGGTGCGTGGGGCGGTGTTTTTCTCGCGGGCTCATTCTTTGATCTCCTGGGCGAGTTGTTTGACCCTGACGCGTTTGCGGTGCGCTTCACCGACAAAGGGCGCTATCTGGCACATCTTCAGGACACCCCTGTGCACCTCGTCAAGACACATCAGCCTGAAATGCTGGGTCTCAGCACACTGTTTGATCTCTAGGGCGGGGAGGGTTTCCAGACTCAAGGTATTCGGTATGTTGCACCGTTGGAGCATGTTGAGGCTGGCCCCGCCGTATGTCTAGTCGCTATCCGGCTTCTTTTGGGCCAACCAGACATTCGCACCGCCGCAGGTCGGATCATCCTCAATAAAGGAGAGCACCTCAAATCCATTTGCCGCCAGAAGGTGACGATAGGCCGATTTGTCGAGGCTCCCGTGATAGAGCGGATAACCCTCAAACGACCCGATAGCATCGCCGTGTGTCGTACCGCTGTTAAAAAGTAGCGCGGCACCCGGACAGCACAGGCGGCCGAAGGTCTCGAACATCGCGGGCTGATCTTCCGGCGTGAGGTGGAAAAAGCTGTTCCAGGCGACCAATCCGTGGAACCTCCCCAATGGGGGCAGGTTTCGCATATCGGCGACCTTCCAGGTGTGATCGGGAAAGGTTTGATGGGCCACCTCGATTAAGGCAATCGCGGCGTCCACACCCGTCAGCCGGCACTCGTTTTCGATCAAGTATGCAGCGATTGGCCGGCCAGAGCCGCAGCCAATGTCAAGCACGTCATGTCCGTCCCGTGGCAAAGCGGCAAGAAAGGCATCGAGCCACGGTCGCTCAATCAAATTGTCGCCGCGCAACCTGATCCAGGCGGCCGCGTTCTCCTGATAGAGCGTAACAACCGTGTCAGCGAATGCGTCTGCAGACAATGTCTTGCACTCCCGGGACGTCATGGCGAAACCTTGAGCCGGAATGACGAAATATCGATCTTGTGGCGCGACAGCTTATCGTAGAAAGTTTTGCGAGGCAGTTTCAGGGCGTGCATGGCATCCTGGGCATTCCCATGACAGGCCGACAGGGTTTCGCGTATCGCCGTCGCTTCAAAGTCTCCAACACGATCGGCCAGGCTCGTATGAGATTCCCGGTCACCGTCTCCGGTCGCGGCCTTGGGGATCATGTTCAGACCCAATGCGAAGCGCTCGGCGTATTGTTCCAGCTCGCGGACATTGCCTGGCCAGTCGTGGCGCTGGAGAAAGGTCGCCGCGTCGGCCGAGAGCAAGGGCATGGGCCGTTTCAATCGAAGGCAGGCATCAACGAGAAAATGCTGAAATAGTAGGGGTATGTCGTCCCGTCGTTCGCGCAGTGGGGGCACTTTTAAGGTCACGCCGCTCAGGCGATAATACAGATCGGCACGGAACGTACCCTCCTGCACGGCTTGACCGAGATTGATCCGGCTGGAGGCCACGATGCGAATGTCGATGGGACGAGCGTCTTCAGCGCCCAGCACCCATAGTTCTCTGGCCTCGACCACACTCAGGAGCTGGGACTGGTGGGGCAGGCTGAGGCCTTCAATATCGTCGAGATACAGTGTGCCCTTTTGCGCCTTTTCAATGCGGCCGGTGGTGCGTCGTGACAATGGCGCCTGGGCTTCAAGCCGGGTGCCGGATTCAACCCCAAACAATTCGGCGGCAAACACGGCGTCGGGCATGGCGGCGCAGTTCACATGCACAAAGGGCCGATTCTTACGCAAACTCTGGCGATGGATCGTCCGAGCCACCAGCTCCTTCCCGACGCCGGTATCACCTTCTACCAGAATATCGACCTCGGCATCAGCCACCTGAGAAATGGTGCGTCGCAGATAGTCCATGATCGGGCTGTTACCGAGGAGCCGTGGGCTTCCATCATGGGTGTCATCATAAAGGCTGCGCAGTTGGCGATTTTCGATCACCAGTCGCCGTGTCTCCAGGGCACGTCGCAACGCGGCACTGAGGGTGTCCATAGAAAAGGGTTTGGTAATGAAATCATATGCGCCGCCTTTGAGCGCGGTCACGGCCATGGGCACGTCGCCGTGGCCGGTCATAAAAATTACTGGTAGCTCCACATCGATAGCCTGAATGCGGGCGAACACCTCCATACCGTCTATGCCCGGCATGCGCACGTCTGTGATAATCACACCGGGAAAATCAGAAGATATGACCTTCAGCGCGTCCAACCCATTGGAAAAGGCCTGCACCATAAAGCCGGCAAGTTCGAGCCCTTGGGTCTGGGCGGCGCGCAGATCGTCATCGTCGTCAATAAAGATCACTCTGGTCGTCATTTTGGCACCTTGCGCAGCTTAATGATGAAACAGGCGCCCACGGAGCGCTCCAGATCCGCTGTCAAATCACCGCCAAAATCGCGCACGATATCCTGAGCAATCACCAGCCCCAACCCCAAGCCTTGTGGTTTGGTGGTCGTAAACGGGATAAACAAAGCCTTCTTGACGCTCTCTGGCAGCCCGGGGCCATTGTCGGAAACGATGAGCCTGACGCTGTCGGCGGATTCCTCCACACGCAGCGTCACCTTGGCGTCAGGTATGCTGCTTACGGCTTCGAAGGCATTTTGCAGAAGATTGACCAGTACCTGTTCCAACCGTACGCGCTGTGCCCAGACTTGCAGCGCAGCGTTAACCTTGGGGCGGATAAACTTGACCTCGTGCGCCTTCATGCGGCTATGAGTCAGGAGAATCGAGCCTTCAATGGCTTCATTGACCGACGTCGGCTCGCTTTCACCTGAGGCCTTACGCGAAAACGCGCGCAACTCACCGGTAATGTGGCCAATACGTTCCGACATCCGGATGATACTTTCCAGATTGCTGTCGATAGCTGCGGGCTTAAGGCCCGCGCGGGCATTTTCGGCCAGGACGCGAATGGTGGCGAGGGGTTGATTGATTTCATGCGCGACCCCGGCGGTAATCTGTCCCAGGTTTGCCAGTTTATTGGCCTGAACGAGGTCAGCCTGGAGGGCGTTGAGGCGCACCTGAGCACTTTGGCGTTCCTCTATTTCTTCCGATAACTTGTCGTTCGCATAGCGTAAGGCGTGTGTGCGCTCGCCCACATCCCGTTCCAACCGGGAGCGGTAGGCCAGATCGGCGGCTTCCCTAAGACGAATGTGCGTGTTGCGTCGCCATGCCCATAGCGCAGCTCCGACGATGAGCAGCTCCGCCAAAAGCGTAATGATGCCTACCGCGAGCGCCGTGGCCTTCACCGTGTCGGTTGATCGATAGACGTGCATTCGCCAGCCGGGCACACTCTCTATCGGCAGCGAAACAGCCAACTGGTCTTGAGCGGGAGGAGGGGGCCTTTTAAACCGAGTTGTGGGATCACCTGCGATGACTATGGTGTTGTCAGCGCCCGTGACGAAAGCCTTGTCAGGCAAACGTGCCCACTCGGACTCCACAGCATTGAATTCGAGCTTTACAACCACCACACCGATGATTTTGTTTCCCGAAACCACACTATGGGACAGAAACAGACCTGGGCGATGGCTCACCATCCCCATGGCAAATTGGGAGGCGACGCCATGTTTAAGTGCTTCGGTGAAGTAGTCGCGGGATATATACGAATTACCCACGAAACTGTCAGGAAAGCCCCAATTGCTGGCGGCTAGAGCCGTGCCCCGTGTATCGAGGACATAAATGACTGTGCTTTTGGTCTCTTTACGTAGAGCTTCGAGTTTGATCGAGACGTCTCGCAGCCGTTCCGGAGATGAGGTGAGGAGGGCATCTTTCAAGTCTCGATCGACGGCCAAAATCGCGGGTGACGTTCGGTGCTTTTCAATCTCACTTTGCAGGACGGCCGCTCTCAACATTGCGGACGCGTTCGCATCGTCCCGCAGTGTGTTCAGGGCGTGCATGTAGGTGGCGTTATAGGTGGCAAATATGAGCGAAAAGCCGATCAGCGTCGCAACGCCGATGGTCCAAAAATAGAGGGGTGATTTTGTTTTCACCAGCTCTGCCACTTTGTCGCGGATCTTACCTGGCATGGCCTCACAGTGTTGTGTGGAACACGAAACAGTTTGTCAGCATATTGGGCGATATTCAACATGAATTACACCGACGCGCCGCGCATCTACTATCATCACTGAGCGCTTCGCCCTCGATCGCGACATTGCACCTGATAAGGTGCCGATGCACAATTTGTTTTTGTATATATAGGTTTGTGCTTGGACCCGAATACGTCTGTTTGCACCTCAGGTGTCCGTCCCGCTGGTAGGTCAGCTTGGCTCAGATGCAGTTTTATTCTCTGCCCGCCACGTGTCGAAACTTTCACGGGCTCTGTCTGTAAGCAGCGAAGCAAATACACCAGGATCGCCTACATACAGACAATGCCTCATGATCGTGAAAGGATTGAGTGGCGTGCCATCACTACGCGATTCAAAATCAGCCTTATATTGGCGAACGGCGCCAATTGTCTCCCGCAGATAGAAATTGAATTTGCCTCGGCTGATATTGGGCTTCAGATCGATGACCTGCTGCGTGAAGCCGTCGACCTTGTGAGGCTCAAAATCCTGCCCCGGGAAAAAGTGCTTAGCGATCCTGAGCAAACTGAAGGCGTTGAGCGGCGCATACGTACGCGGCGAATCGTCTACAACAATTTCCGGCTCGATCTGGGCGATGCTCGATTCTTGCTCAATCTCTGCATAGGCGTCGGTTCGCTCGATCTCCTCGGCGGTGCCATCTCGAACGGCTCGAAACTCTCGATCAGCAAGCTCAAACAAGGCTGCAAGGGTGTTAATTCTCCGTTTTAGACCGTTCGGGATGGATTTCTTGTACTTTATTTTGTGATCAAGAATGCTCCACGAATCCTGAACAACGGTACGAATTTGAAGTTCAAACGGATAGTCCGAGTAAGCTGCGTATTCTTTCAATCCCCTCCGACCTTCGTTGAGCCGCAAGTCTAAGTGCAGGCCCTTGTAACCGAAAGCATCGGCCGTCTCCTCAATCTGTGCGGTCTTGTCTGTTACGCCAAGTACATCAAATTCGTCCTAGATAAGGGCCTTCACCCGTTCCACGTCGTCTTCATAAAAGCAGACAATCCTCAAGCCGATCAGATCAGAGATATGGTCACGAATAGAGTACGCAGTTTTCTCACTTTCGAGGACCGTCAGGTATTTTAGCCGGAACTTACTAAGGCATTCTTCACGCTCCTTGACTCGACCTTCGACTTTCGCGCCTGCTATTGCAGGGTCTGTGGCCAGAAGAGAGCGGACAAGCGTAAGGAATGCGTTGCGTGCGGCATCCATTATATCCCATGATGTATCGTAGAAATCTCGAAACGCAACTTTCTCGGTCTCATAATCTTGCGATGCCATGTAATCTCCCCAGTCAACAGCTTAAACCTTACGTTGAAATTTGGCGAAAGAGAATACCTCGCAAAAACTAATCTTTGTTGTAGAGCGCTACCTTATTTAAATACCAAGCGCGTGTTTGGCTCCGCTCATGTTGGCCGCATAGACAATACTAATAGTGCTAAATTCGGTCGCGATCTCAGGCTTCAAGATCCTGCTATCTGTCAAATATTCATTGGTGTTTGACGACAGAAATACGATTGGTTTTGTAAATCCTGCTAGGCGCAAAGCTGATACGCCCTCAAGGTAGGTCTCATAAATCAGGCAGTCTTTTGATGAGTCCTTGCCGCGCCTTGCTGGAGCGATGCCCGCGTTTAGCCTTGCAAAGGCTTTGGCCGGCGCCAACGCGCTAGGTACTAATGTTTCGAGACTGGAGAGCCAGCGCCCGACAACGGCACGAGCGCGTGCTACATGGTCGTCAAGATGTGCTAAGTCAACAACACCAGGCGCGCCGAAGGCGGCAGAAAGCTCGTTGATGCGCTCGACCTGTTCCCGTATGTTCTTAAGATTGCGTTTTGCCTCATCCTGAATTTTTTGATCATGGTCTGCAAACTCGATCGCCACCTGTTCTGCCATAAGCAGTAAAAGACCCCCAGATTCGGCAGCGACAACGAGATCCATGGCTGCTCGCCGGTCATGAGGTTTGGCGGACTCGCGTGTGGGATCACGCATAATGTCCAGAATGGAACAGGTGTCGATGCACAGCACCGGAACGCCCGCCGACGCTATCGCGTGTACGTCCATGAAATTCAGTGCTCTTGATAGTAGGCGAGAAGAGCCATAGAACTTTCGAAATCGCCGGCAAGGTTGTGAGCAGAGTCCTCGTCCCAACCTTCGGCTTCATGTAACCAACGCGCCAGTCTATCCGGGCCAGGGCTATTGCCGCCACGATGTGCGGCAACCAGAAAATCAAACCAGCGCCGCTGATCCATCGGGTGGCTAGCACCCGACGACTTGTTCGCGGCCCCTGAGAAGCGCCTCAACTTTAGCGCCGCATCTGGCGTCAGCCAATCGTCAATAGTCTGCAGTGGCTCAGTCGTAGAGATTGTGAAGCCAAATTTTGTCGCAACCGGCGCGGCGATGCGGGTAATAAAATCCATTAGCACCGCGTTGTATTGAGTGAAGCTAAGGCTGCCCATCTCCAACGGAATTATGTTGGGAACGTAGTAGCCGTCCTGCGTTCCCCATAACGTTAGCCCGGCTCCCGGGTGGTCCTGGTCAGCATCTCGGCGGAAAAGAACAACGTCGTCCGAGGTCACGGCGTCACGCGCTACGGCTGCCGACCGTTCCAGATCAATACTCCAAGGATCAACCGCCGCTGCCACCAGCGCAGCGCGAAGGGCCGGCTTATTCGGGGTCGGGCCGCGAATTGTCATGTCCTGAAAGACTTCTAGCTTTTCTGTCACATTCTCTCCTTCGAATGCCTTGGGTGGCTTCCATTTAAGCAAAGGCCTGTTCGCTTACATAGGGTTTGTCTTATTTAAATGCTTTTGAGTTGACGTCGCACTTAGGTTGGTTCGGTTTTGAATCATCGAAGATAAAAACGGCCCGTTGCGCATCACGAATATAGTGGTTTTAGATATTTGCCGACCCCGTCCATAATCTCGTCGATTAAGGCCAGGGCGCGGCTGATCAGCGCATCGCCCATATAGATAATCCAGGGTTCGCCATCTGTGGTGGATTGGGTGAACCACTCGGTTGGCCATCTTTTCGTTTCGACCAGCTTAGAAAATTTCTTTCGTTCACCGACAGGCCATTCGAAGCCCAGATGTAGCATGCGATTTCTATAGGTAAAAACCGCCTCTAGCACCTGGCGTACATCGGCAGGAAGTAAGCTTCTCAGGCCTATGCTATCGGCAAGCTGAATTGTGCCACGCACGACATCCCTTTTCGCGCTTTTCCCGAATATGTAATGGGGGTCCCAGGCTCTTTTATCGCGCGTATGATTGGCTCTTTCACCTGAAAGCGTTATCTTTCTTCCAGATGGATCTAACGTTTCGAGCCCCAGAAAAATTGTAGTGATGAGTGATTCAATGGCGGGAGCAAGCATGCCAATCGCCGCCATGCTATGGGCAGCGTCTTGATAGATTGAGGCATGAAGACTGTCTTGCCACTGACCCTGTAAATGCCAGCCGTAGGCATCGGAGGCCTTTGTTGCCAGTTGGGCGAGATCATTGATGTCATCAGAGAGCGCTTTATCGGCTTGACGATTCCAGCTCAGAGCGTGATGAATGGCTCGAAGCTGCGCTTCAAGGTCAAGGTCTGAAAGAAGAAACATTGCAAAATCGCGGTCAGATAATTCGTCCAAGGTAGCTCCGATTGCTTAGGTGTTTCTATATTATTTGCGAGTAAAGATGCGGAGTAGGGGGGCTTTACCTAATAATCCGCGATGCCCGGCTTCTGGAAACCTTTGGCGATGAGTTCAGGCTCGAATTCTGCGAGACAGGACTTCGGGACCGCCAGCACGAACAGGTCTTTGGCGCGTGTAACCGCCACATAACCTATCCGGCCGACCTCAGTGGCCGTTCCGTCCAGAAGTTGGCGCAGATGTTCCTTGCTAGCGACATACATTACTGCCTCCAGGCTCTCGCCCTTAGCCTTATGTACGGTGGAAATGCGAAACTTGACGGGCTGTGCTCCCGCTAGATCTGGCAACTTCAGTAACGGCCGATTCTCGAGGGCTTTCTTGGCAAGCCTCTGACCTAGATTGTCAGCGACAGTGAGGCCATGATCGGCGGCAAGCTTTTGCACGAACGCTTTCGCTCGAGTGCTCAAACTGGGATGCCATTCCTTATCGGCGAGAAGTGTCCCAGACGGTAGGCCTGTTGCCGGATCTTTCACAAACGTCCAGATCGCGCGTTTGATTTTGACGTCTTGCGGCTCCATCCGGCTTTTAGCCAACCGCGATATTAAGTCACCGTGCTTGTCAGCCAACAAACCAACGACACCGGCACTGGCATGGGCGAAAGCATCGGCCATATTGTGAAGCTTGTCGCGGCAAATTGTTGCTTCGGCAAAGCTTCTTACAATGCCTTGCCCCTGTCCGTCCCCGGCACCGCTCCAGTCGAGAGCCCAGTCCGCTGAACGGCAAAGGACGACGCCATGCTTTTCATCAATTTTCGCCACATTCAAAAGACTGCGAAAGACGGCTAGGGTCTTTTCTTTTTCGGTTTTTTGAAAGGGAACGTAAAACGCTCCGCTTAAAGTGCCTTTATCCTGACGGTGTGCTCCATCGTTCCGTCCCGAGAGGATATTAGCGACCTTCAAAATTGCAGGCACAGACCGATAGTTTATATTCAACTGTTGGGACGTCACACCAGGGCGAGTGCCATATTCTGCAAGGAAGGCCCCGTTGGCATGGGCAAATTCATAAATGCCTTGGTGAGAATCCCCAATGAGTGACAGCTTTGTGCCAGCGGCGATCATAAGTTCAAGGATAGCTTGGTGTTCCGCCCCTATGTCCTGCGCCTCGTCGACAAGTATGTGAGGATACCGCCTGACGAGTGCCCGCAGGACAAACGGTTGTTCTTTCAAAATCCTAAGCACCCAGTACCGGGCCGAGCCATGTGTGTACGCACCGTGACTACCAAGCTTCTGAAGCGCCCGTCGAGCCTCGCTCGGCACAACTGTCTTCAGCGAACGACTCCCAACCTGAAAATTAAACACGCCAGCATCAACTGTTATGCGAATATCGGTCGTTGGATTATTGCGCTCGCCGTCATAGACGGTGAACGATTTCAGGAAAGGCTCACGTCCCTCCACCAAATAGGGTGCCCGGTTACATCCCATCGTACGGTGACCGTGTGGTCTTAAGACGTTGGTAGTGATAAACCCGTCTACAGTGTCAATTTCAATGCCAAATGAGCGGCGTCCGGCACCGCTACCTTGCATAAGAGCATAGTAGTCCTTTTTGAAGGTCTCCACCGCAACGTTTGAGAAAGACAATAGCGCGACCATACCGTGCGCGTCATCTAGCAGACGTCTCATCTCGATCAGACGGTGGACCGCCGTCTTAGTTTTTCCGCTTCCGGCGCAAGCCATTACGGATAACGGCTCCAATGGCAATTCTATGATTGCTTGTTGTTGGGTTGATAACTGTGGCGTCATTGGCAGGCATGCTTTATGGCATCCAAAACGTAAGACGGTACTGTCACCTTGAAATGCCCTTCGATAATTTTTTCAGCCAGGGCCTGCGCAAACTTGCCCTTTTGGACATTGTTTTCTGACCGCTCAAACATGCCCTTGAACAAGGTTGTTGCTTTGGCTTGATCGCCGACCGCTGCGTTGACCTTGACTTCAAGCGTTTTGGCGATCGTTGGATGAATATCCTTCAACGCCGCGATCATAGCGTTACGGTTTGTCTCGATGAGGGCCAAGTCATATTCGAAGGTCTTTTGGCCGTGGAAAATCTTCACATAGTCATCTGCCAACGCTTTCATGGCGCTTGTGTTTGCGGAGACCGTCACGATTTCTGTTGCATCTGGGTAGTATGCCGTCTTGGTACCGTCGACACTGTCCACTTTTTCTGGGTCAGCATCAGTCAGGATCGAGACCGGAATTCGAATTGCGTCCTTACCAAACAAAGGGATAAACGAATCGAAGTTGAGGCCCTCTACACTAATGAGGCTGACACCATGGTCTCTCAGGTCCATTTTCTCCTGTTGAGCCAAAATATTGACCATTAAAAGTTCCGCGGCGCCTTCGACAAAAATGACCCTCCGCGCGAAAAAGAGTTCGGCGCGCGTCACATCAAGATAGCGCTTAAGCTTTTCTCGTTTACCCTTGGAGAAAGCTACAGACCGTGGGTGAAAAACCTCAACCTTGGCGCCAGCGTCGATCAGACATACGATACTGTCCAAGTCAGCGATGCTAGCGAAATTAGGGGAGTGGCTAGTCACGAAAACCTGTACGGGCCTGTCACCGTCCGCGCTCTGGATGCTAGATAAATACCGAAGCAACACGGATTGTAACTGCGGATGCAAGTGTGCTTCAGGTTCCTCTACGATCAACCCGCGATAGGCAGCATCGGCATTTTTTGCTAATTCGCTAAGGACAACCGCCATAAAGATTAGATTATTATAGCCAAGACCGTTCCGCTCTATCTCGAATGCATCGACCAAAATTGAAAGCCGAGAGGCTAATTTCTGAAAATCGGACCCGGAGACTTCTACATGCAGGGCCTGAGCCAATTGGGTACCAAGCATGGTCTGGTGCCGCCCGGTAATAGCAGTTTGCGCATCGACGAGTGGTTTCAGTCCCCTGATCTTTTTGTCGGCTGCCAACAATTCGGCGGCAATTTCATCTTTACCCGCATCATCGGATAAAAGGTGCAGGAGGCGCGAAAGCTGACTGTTTCTGCTGGGGCGGAGCCCCTGTTCGGCATCTCTGAGGGGTTGAAGATAAACGCTGCGCAAATTATCGAGCATCGTCGAGGTCATTGCTACATCTTGATGATCGCCACACCATTTTCGAACTTTTAATCGCCCGACCTTGTCGGCGTCGCCGTACGTAATACCGAGGACGGCCTCAAGCTTGCCGTCTTCGCCCGGCTTTAGAGCATGCAGGAAGTCCGCTTCGTCGTCGGGACTGAGATCCTTGAAAGTATAGCCAAATGTAATATCACCTGACGCCGCCCCAGCCTTTGGTAGATGCAGATCGTCCCGCGTAAACCGTGGATAGGGATCATCCGCACCAGCAAGAAGGGCGCGCAACGCATCAACTACGGCGGTCTTGCCGACATTGTTGGGGCCGACAATAACATTAAGTCCATCCTTGAATTCGAGCCTAACCTCTTTCAGACGGCGAAAGTTGTTAATCGTCATGCTGGCAAGAAACATTCGTCTTCCTCTTATTCTTATCTGCTTCCCTGAGTCTCCAGTAAGCTGATTTTACGAAATTTCAATCGGAAGTCGAACCAATGTGATGTTTGATTATCCTTTACGTATCAGTGGGGCGGAGGTTATCGCGAAATTGATGCTTAAAAAGATTGTCGTATATCGACGTGCGTGCAGACTACCCTCCGGCGCGTGGGTTAGATAGACACGAATCTAATTAACCTCATGACGTATGCAGATGGTTGTGGAATAAGTTTAGCGGTTGATAAGTGACGAATAGGGAGTCGGATGGGATTGGATATGCCTACAAGCTGGCGCTACGGAGCGCCGGGTTCACTCAATCCTGCAGCGGTTAACGCATTCAACGCTTTGGTCCACACCATTGCGGGGCAAGCCGAGTCGTCCTGGGCTATCATGGAGTTGTTTAAAGCAAAATTTTCGGGCGGCTATTCTCGAAGTTCGAGTGAGAGCTGGGCTATAGGCGATCTTCACAACAGCATGATGAATGCATCGGACAACGCGGCCACGTTTATTTCGGCATTTTGGGACGGATGCGCTCAGGTACATTCAGAATTTCCTGAGATCGGTCTACCGGACGCAGATATCGTCAATCAGATCCTGTTCGAGCACGAGGTCCCGTTTGAGGTACGGCCTCCGGCGCTTTTGCCCCGGAACCTTCAAACACGTATCTCCGTCATGGCGAATGAAAAGACGATCGGAGAAAAAGCGCTCACCCTCATCCATAAATCGTTGGACGATGCGGATCGCCTGTTGCTTGAGCAGCGTGCGCGTCCGGCTGTGCAAGAAATTTTATGGCTCTTAGAGACCGTATCAACCGCTTTTCAGGGCCAAGACACCGGGTCGGGCAGTATTGAAGGTAAGTATTTCAATGAGATTGTACGGGATCTTCGAAGAAAAAACCAAGGAACAGCGCTAGCGGAGGCATTAGGTTGGATGAGTAAAATGTACGGTTTCCTGTCGTCTCCCGGTGGCGGTGGAGTCCGCCACGGCACGCGATTAGCCGCTGATGTGTCACCGTCGATGAAGGAGGCGCATTTGTACTGCAATCTGACGCGAAGCTATATAAATTATCTGCTGGCAGAGTTGGCTGAGGTCACAAGCCAGACACCAGCCCCTCCGGTATTTGGGAAACAGAGGTGAAAAATCGCGTCGAACTGAGAGATTATATTCGGTATCAACTGGCACAACTTGGCGCGCGAAATGGCGAACATGAGTTTGAACTTCTGGCATTTGAGCTGGCCCGCTTGCGCCACGTTTCCAATTTGGTCCCGGCAACTGGACCCGTCAAAGCCGGTGGGGACCAAGGTCGGGACTTTGAATCGTATCATACCTACTTATCACAAACTTCCATTGCCGCTAATGCTTTCGCCAGCCTTATCTCAACAGAGATAGTCGTGGGGGCCTGTACCCTCGACAAAAAAACGCCTACCAAAATCAGGGCCGACCTTAAAACAATATTCGGTAGCGGTGAGAGGCCTCAAAAGGTTTATTATTTTTGTGAACCCAACGTCGTTGTATCCACCCGACACAAGCTCATTGCCGAATGCAAAGCTCAATTCGATGCAAGCCTTGTTATTTTCGACGGACTGGCGATCGCCGACCAGCTTTCCGATACAGATACTTTCTGGATTGCAGAACAATATTTGTCTGTACCATCGGAATTCTTTCCCCAGGAGAGTGATAGCGATTACGCCGCGCTCCGCGATCGTTGGTTAGCGGTGAAGAGGCCAGCGGAAAGTCTTGCGGACTTTCTCGATATTAAGATGGGATTGAGAACAGCCACTCATGAGGAATACGCAAAGCCTGATATTATAAAGTGGCTGGCGCGAATGAAGGACTACGCCTCAGAGCCTAACAGTAACCGCATGAAGCAGAAAGCCCGCTATGAAGTGTCGGTCGCTGAACTCAAGGGGCGAGGCAATCTTGATCCGGCCATCGATTATATACGGGCATTTTTTGCAGATTTCCCGGTCACGGCTTTAACGGCAAATGATCTCTTAGACGGTGCCATAGTAGTTGCTTTTTGCCAGGGCTCAATCACGACACAGCAAAGCAGCTTGACTCGGCGCGAGGTGGAGGGATTTGCCAACGTTGTTGAGGCTGTTCTGGCGAGGAAACTAACCGAAATCGCGAAGGGTGGGGACTATTGTACCCTCCTTGAAGCCAAGGCGATGTTAACAGTTGTCGTTCGAAAAGATCGGCCGGCGAAAGCCAATCAGGTGCCGATGGTTCAGGCATGGCTAGAAGTGATTACGGCCGTCAAAGATGTTCCGTATTACCCGATTTCACATATCGCTATGCTCATCGAGAAGTTGGCGCCAATATTGATCGAGGTGCCGGAATTTACAAAGCTTCGCGATGAGGTGGACCGGTTATCTCATGCCCGAGCAGGGAAGCGGTCCATCGCTGAAATAAGCCGTAAGCGAGCATTGGCGCACCTTAATGCCGGCCAACGTCTCGCGGCTATAGATGAGTTGCAAAAAGCGAAGGTTGGCGCGTTCACAGGAGAGGAACTGCCGCTCTCTATCCTGATAATGCTTATGCTTAGTCAGTGTTATTCGGAGCTTGGACTTCATTTTGCCGCTCGTTATTATGCAGCGGGCGCCACGTTCATGACGATGAAATCGGCTGACGAGAATGTTTATCAAATGTTGCCGCAGGCGGCTTTCGCGCTGGCCGAGACATTTTATAGCGCCGGTGAGGGGACAACCTATTTTCTTCAGCTCGGACATGCTTTTCAGGCACATGTCGAACTTGCCTCGGAACCTGCCGAGACGGGCAACCATCCATACATTGAGCGGGCCTTTGCGCATGCTGGGATATTCAAAGTTGTTGCAGACAAATTGGTGCCGGACCTGAATTCCACGCTGGCCGATGCAGTCCAGGCCTGGCCGTTCGCGGCTAAGGACGTTTACCGGTTTCTCGATATGGCTACCTCCGCGAGTGCGCCTTGGCCAAAAATGACGGTTGACGAATTAGAGGTCGCTTTTGAAAGGGACCTTGGCTGTACACCTTTTACAGATCTCGGCGACGCCCGTGAGGTTACATGGATGGCCTTGGGCATTAGGTGGACCGTACGGTTTCTAGCGGACGAAGTCACACTTCCCACCGTACAAGGCCTTATAGCAACGCTTCAGGTTGCCCAAGCCGAGTTAACAAGTGTGGAGTTGCTCATTGTACCGAGCTCCGCGCTTATCGTCGTAGACACGATGGCGGTCGGCAAGATGACCGTCGAGTATGTTGGGGACAATAATATCCTCACTTGGCGGGTATCGATCCCTGATAGGGTCGATGACGACGAGGACATGCTCGATGCCGTCGGAAATGCGGTGGCGATGGTTGTTACCGTAATTGGTCAGTCGAGTGCACTCGATATCGAGACCTACCAACAACGAATCCATGCGTCGCTTGATCGTGGACTTTTAGTTCGAGTTTTCTCGGTTCGCCCCGCCCATGAATTAATGAGTTTTGCTCTGCAGCAGGCGCCGGGTTGGCAGACGCTTATCGGAGTTAGTAAATACCACCCAAAAAGGGAAATTGAGCCGATCGAAGCTCCTGAAATGAGATGGAGAACGGGGGATGGACCAGGTTACACTAAGGAAAAAGCGAATGAGGCCTTGAGCAATCGCTATCGCCGCTCAGTAGAGATGATCCGGTATACATTGCCTAAGTTGGCAGCTGACAGAGGGTTTCGGGCGAATATAGCCACTTTGAAGGCAGAAGGTGTCTTAGATTGGCAAATTCTCATAGCATTGATGAATCTCGTGACTAGGTTACAAGTTGAGGCCCATCTCGGCGGCCCAATCACGTGGGCGACTCGCCACAAGCACCTGGATCGATTAAAAAGGCCGGAAGAACTAAGCGATGCTGTTGTTTCGCCGGACACGCTTACGATCAAGCTGCTAAATGAGGAGCTTGAACGGCAACCAATTTACGTCGCAGGTACTTGGGGCCTTACATTGCCGACAGACACGCCAATAATGAAGGGAATAAAGAGACTGCTCGACGTCCGTTATGGAAACTCACGCGATGATATCCCACATAATGACCTGTTTGGCTTGTCGACCGAAAATGGTGTCTGATACGCCTATTTTCCTTGGCAGGCATATCGCGGAGGCTTTCGCTTACGCTAAAACACGAAACAATGCGCTATGGGTTGAAGTTGCAAGATGTTGTGCTATGGCATAAGCTGTTGAAGGCATTGGGCATTCTAGGTGTGTGCGCGCCCCCGCAACCACCGCCTCTTTACATAAGGGGTGAGAGCTAATTGAAGAGGCGAAGTCAGCACCCAAATTTAGGGTGTGTCCGTCGTCTTCAACCTTCCCGTTTTTTCCCTGATGGTTAGAGTCGAAGTCGCGCTGGTAACGAGTTCCCGCAACCAGCGCCTTAGATTGGTGGAAATCCGCCAAATCTACGTCGCCGTCCAAGAAATCATCATCCGCTTGCTGCACTGGTTGAAGTTTAGACAGATCGCTTAATACGGCGTTTCTGTCCCGTTTAGTGGCCATCGAGAGAATTCCCCCCAGATCGCCGATCAGGTCAACCGTCAAACGGTCGCCTTCTTTGGTTGGCGTGATAACAACACGGTCTATCAATGATCGCAGTATCGCCGCCGCCTCATTGCGCCGGTCCTCAGAATTGAGCGACGCCAAAAGGTTCTTGATTTCTTTGTGGTACTGGTTCGCCATGCTCGGATGGAACGCAATCGGCTCCTCCTTCATATCGACCAGAAACCGTTCGACTTCTTCCCGACGGGTTTCAATGCGAATGGCCCTGTCCTTCAAAGACGCACCTGGAATACCGTCCAGCACGGCCTTGACGATCTGTTCCCGTTCACGGTCGAGCTTTATCAGTTCCGCCCGATAGCCCGCAATGTTGCCGTTATGGTTACGGCGCAGTAGGTTCATATGGCGCGTGTATTCCTTACAGAAGACTTCGCATATGGGCCTCAGTCTCCATTGAATTAATGTTTGGACTTGAGACCCACCGTTGGCGGCGTTACTGTATTAATTGAAAACCTGTTTCGTAGAGGAGGCGTGCATGCCCATCGTAGTGGATATAGCGGATAGACTATATGATTACACGGATGAGGAAAAAGCAGCCGAAGCTATAGAGCAATTTCGGATTGCCTCCGGCCTAGATGCCAAAGCAGTTTTGGCAATTTGGGAGGATAAAAACGATCCACGTCGCCAGCAACTCGAAAAGGCGATGTTCGATGCCGTTGATTTGAATGGAAGCGTCAAACGAGCACAGACCAGCGTACCAGACGGCATAACTCTATCTATGGACTAGATTGTTATCCACCCTAGTTGCGATAGTTTCGAGCTGCCTTCGCATCGATTTGGTCTGCTGGAATGAGTTTGTAATGCCGTTCTTCGACGACCTTTACTTGTTCGTCATCGATTGTGAGTTCGAACAATGCAACAACGCCACCAGGCATAAATTGAGCGGCTATTGGGCGGCAGCGCATCTCTGGAAATTTCTCGTTGGAGAATGCCAGGTCTTGCGCGATCTGTACGACGCCAATCTGGTCCTTTCCACCTTTGGCCTGGACTGGAATGACATAGTGACATCCGTATTTATCGAGGCCAACATACAACTCGTCAATTTCAATCTGCCCTAGCTGCTTAACCGTTGTCCGCAGGTGGTTTTGAAGACTGTAAGTCGTAAGCCCCAGAAAGGTATCGACCAGACGGTTATATCTCACGATTGCTAAAAGTGCCTGCTCGTCGTCAAGTGCATAAGCACGAATGACTTCCGGTGTTGCATCAGGAATTGGTATACTGATGAGAGTGGTGCTTGGAACAATGCGCGTAAATTTGACAAGGCGGAAGCGATACAGCCCCTTTCCAGCACCCTGAATTACCCATTCAAGCCCTTCTGGTTGGGTCTTCAAAATTGCATCCGGAAAAGGATTTCTATACCTAAAGTAATAGGGCACATCGCCTAAATTTCTAGGAAGAACGATTTTAAGCTCAGCGGCGACAGTCTCCAGTTCCCGCCGGTCAAACGCAAACTCAGTGATGCCTTCTTTCCAGTGGTTGAAGAACAGCTTCTCTATAAGAACCTTGTACCGATTTTCTGCTGGATCAGGTTTAGCCATTTACAGCACACAACCGAATTCTATCGGCCTCGATTTCAGACTGTTTTCTTTTCTTAGCGCCACTTTTCTTGTCCCGTCTTGAATTTGGCTTTTTAACCCCAAACTGTTCCGCAGCCTCCGACATCTCCATGTACAGCAAGGCCGCGTCACCCAACTCCAGTGCTTTCGAAACCATTTTAGGATTAAGCTTCAGGGCTTCGACCACCTTTGCTGCTACGGCTCGCGCTAAGGGCGGGGGCACGGCGTTTCCAATCTGACGTGCACCGTGCCATTTAGTTGAGTGAAATCGAAACCAATCTGGAAAGCCGTGCAGTCGAGCCATTTCGCGAACCGTAATGCATCTAGCAAAATTGTAATGAATAGGACGCGGGCTAGTAAACGCACCTCTAGCGCCATCTGTTCCGGCGCGAAGAGTATTGGATAAGCCCTGTGGGGCCAGTTTAAAAAAGCGACTAATAGGCTCAACCATACCTTGATCGGTTGACCGAAAGCGGCCCTTTGAGATTTGTGTATGCACCGTTCGCGCACTCGACGTCAAAATATTAGGGTTCCAATTGCGCACGTAGCCTAAATGCCAAGAGTCATTTGTTAAGCAGCGCATTTCAGCGGCATAGGGAGACGGCTTCTTGTATGAAGAAGTTTTCACTGCGTCTATGTCACTTAAAGTTTCAAACCGCTCTGCGTCCGGAATATCCTCCAGTGCATCTTCGCAGTTCGGGCCGAAAGGCAGGCCAGGAACCATACGCTTCCGATCAGCAGGATTGGTGGTCGCCAACGGGTAGTCTGGTAGTTCAGTCCCCTTTTTTGAACCAAAAAGTATCAGCCGTTCTCTATGCTGAGGCACACCATAGCTGGAAGCATTCAATACGCGCCACGGCAACCGGACATCATATCCTTTAGCCGCAAAGGCTTCGACAAGCTCTTCTAAAAATGCGCGGTGCTTTCCAACCGTTAACCCTTTGACATTTTCAAAAACGAATGTTTTGGCATCTAACTCCGATACAAGCCTAACGAAATCCATAACGAGGCTGTTTCGAGGGTCGTCTAGTACGCGATGCCCAATCAATGAAAAGCCTTGGCAAGGCGCACCGCCGAACACACAGTCAATCTCTTCATTTTTCAGTCCAGCGGCGCGCCGAATATCAACGCCGGTTAGTTCCGCAACTGAGTGCGGAATAACTGCCGTATTTGGGAAATTGAATTTGTGGGCGGCGCAATGGATAGGATCGATTTCTACGGCTGCTACCACATCAAAACCGGCCTGCTCAAAACCGAGGCTCATGCCCCCTGCTCCAGCAAAAAGGTCTATGCCTATCGGTCGTCGCTTTTTATTGGTCGTCTTAATCGGATGATTCGTCATACCAAAAGCTTATCTGTTGTATTCAGTTTTGTCGATCGAATTTTTAGCCCCGTCCTCCCACCTTTTAAAGCGCCACGACCAGCGTTTCCATATTATCGAGACTAAGGTTGCACGCCGCTGACCAATGGAGGTGGCAAGCCTTCCGGCAATACAATTTGCCGGATTTTATTTGTTAAAAAACAATGCTAGCTTGTGTTAGATCCAATAAAGCGGCGCAAAATGACAGACCATAAGGCGAGACCACTACAGTTACATACAATCGAAAGCTTATGTGTCGATTTAATAAATGGTCACGAGATTGAGCTTACTGACGGCGAACTATTTAGTCTTAATAACCTTGATACTCGTTCGATCCTGAAATGGTACTACGGAAACAAACCTAAATGGACGGCTCGAAATTCAGAAGCCGACATTGAATCCCTTGCCGATCAGGTCGGCAAAACAGTCGCCCCCCTACCAACGGTTGGGGCGCCTGTGCAATCTGTAAAAAAGTATTTGAGGCTAGTTAAAATTGAAGCGCATCGCTTTGCTGGAATCCATTCATATGGATCTCGTGAAATTGCGCCAGAGAACTTTGTATTTGAACCGCAACACAAATTCTTCTTTGCCTTCTTATGGTGGCTTTGCGTCGATACATTTCCTGAAGGCAGAAATGCACCGGCAGCTTCCTCAAATGGAAGCCGTGGTTGGTCGTTTGCCATGCTGGATTTCCGAAGCTGGAAACCAAACCTAGCCTTGCTAAAGTTTCAACGAATTCTTATGTTTGATCGTCTGCAAGGGTGGTTCGATATCCCATACTGCGTGCATCAAGCGGCGACTAAATCCAGCCCCCGCAACCATTACTGTTATAACTCACTCGTTATAACGATCTGAGACATGAAGAAATTACACAAAAGGCCGCCCAACAAAGGCGGCCTTTTGTGCGTCTAGTGGCTTATTTTAAAGCCTGTTAAGTAAGATTTTCCATTGACACACCTGACACGTAATGCGGTTGGGCCTCGACGTTATTTCTGCTAAGACTTGCCGGGAATTGTGGGGAAGCCTATAGCAGTTGCGGTTGGGCCTCGACGTTATTTCTGCTAAGACAATTTCTGAATGCCAGTTTAAGGCGTGCGGGTTGCGGTTGGGCCTCGACGTTATTTCTGCTAAGACTGAACCGCCACTCCGGCGTCGATCAGAGGCGTTGCGGTTGGGCCTCGACGTTATTTCTGCTAAGACAGAAGCCGTCTTATATTCGACTTCAATTGAGTTGCGGTTGGGCCTCGACGTTATTTCTGCTAAGACGGGTATTTCGATCTTGCGTGTCTCGTGCTGGTTGCGGTTGGGCCTCGACGTTATTTCTGCTAAGACAAGTTTTGGGTCACGCCGATCAGCGCGGCCGTTGCGGTTGGGCCTCGACGTTATTTCTGCTAAGACGCTGGAGAACACGCCCGGCACCGTGATGACGTTGCGGTTGGGCCTCGACGTTATTTCTGCTAAGACTCAGTGATCACGCGCTGCCGGGTAAGTACGGTTGCGGTTGGGCCTCGACGTTATTTCTGCTAAGACGCTGCTGATTTCATGCAGCGGTATTTCGATGTTGCGGTTGGGCCTCGACGTTATTTCTGCTAAGACACGCGTGCCATTGCCTCAGCCGCAAGGCCAGTTGCGGTTGGGCCTCGACGTTATTTCTGCTAAGACGAAGCGGATGGTATTGAAAATTCAGCCGCTGTTGCGGTTGGGCCTCGACGTTATTTCTGCTAAGACTCATTATTGGCCGACAGCGGATCAGCATAGGTTGCGGTTGGGCCTCGACGTTATTTCTGCTAAGACCATATCGTTTCTATCAAGGCAACCGACATAGTTGCGGTTGGGCCTCGACGTTATTTCTGCTAAGACGTGTTTCATGCGGGCGATCGCATCTTGTATGTTGCGGTTGGGCCTCGACGTTATTTCTGCTAAGACAGCCCTTGTGGAACGCTTTGTTCTGCAAGGGTTTTTCTTAGGTTTAGCTCGCGAAAAGTGCCCATAAATCTCTCAAAATAGTGCCAGTTGTTCGGGATTTTTTGGCAGAAACGATTCGTTTTTGCCCCGGAAGCTGACAATCTGCTGATATTGTTTGTCGGTAAAATATAAAATATCGACCTTACCGTGAGCAGGAACAGCTTTTCCCACCTTGCGAGTGATGACTTCCGCTTTTTCTTTTGAAAATGAAAACCGTGCATAGACAGAAAACTGCACCATTTCAAAGCCTTGATCCAGCAAAAAATTCCGAAAGGCCGTTGCGCGTTTGCGTTCGGGCTTTGTGACCACAGGCAGGTCAAAAAGGGCCATAATCCACATGATTCTATACGCCGATAAATGGGTCATTGGCCACTATCCTTGATGGGTATCAAGGGCTTAGGCAGGTCGAGCTTGTCAGTTTCTTTCAGATACACGCGCGCCAGAGAATTACATAAACGCGACAGGCAAACCGACAAGGGGGTGCGGCCATTGGTGGTCTGGTAGTCCAACTGCAATACCTTAGCCAATGTCAGTTTGACCTGCGGTGTCAGTTCGTTTTCCCCCGCCGCCCAAAGGTTCTTGGCGACATAGTCTACCGCCGGGCGGAAGGGTTCCATAATGTCGTCGGCAAGTCGCAGTGCCTCTCCCCGGCTTTGATGATGGATAGAGAGGGACGGGTGTAGACCTGATCCGGCTATTGCGCGGGCAGAAGCGGCGCGTAAAACAGCATAGCCATAGTTCAGGAAGGTGTTGATGTCAGACCCGTCACGGTTTCGTCTGAAATCCTTGCCCAGCAGAAGCGGCCAGTAAGCTTGGGCCGCCTGGGCTTCCAGATTATCGGGATCGCCGGATTTGACCTGATCGGCCAGTCGATCCAGCCGCGCCGTATTTTCGCCAAAGCGTGCCAGCATCAAAGATTGCGCAACGATCTTGGCGCGCACCAACTGAGCCCATAATTGCTTGGAAACGGGTTTTGAAGCTGTGGCTTGCGCGGCTATGCGGTGGCCTTGTTCATAGTGGCCGTCGAGCGACAGAAGGACGGCCGTTGGGGCATAGTTTTTGCCGCATATGACCAGAGGTGCGCCACGTTCCGCCAATGCGGCCAAAATGGCATTGGAATAGGTCAGGCCCTGTGCTGAGGCGATAACGGCCTCTACATCGTCGATCGCGACCCTGCCCACGCCCATGTCGGAAGTGACTGTAAGAAAGCCACGCTCCAGCCCAATGCGCCGGCCTTCGGACGCCAGTTCAACAATCTGTCCAACCATAGCTTTCTGCCTGTGAAGTTACGCACATACTTATACACAGGTTGATTTAATGGAATGAGAACGAGATTCAATTTATAGGTGCAAAACACTCCTTATGCGTAAACATAAGGAGCGTCTTAGCAGAAATAACGGGAGAGGCCCAACCGCAACACAATCATATTGTTCCCAAGAAACATGATTGTAAGAGAGATAACATCCTCGTGGTGAAGTTGTTATCTCTCCTTGTTTTATCAGGCGTATTGGATCAAAATCCATACGACTGCATGTCCCCCATAGGGTGGCATGCGGTTGCACTTAGCAATAGGCGCTGTTGTGCCCGGAGTCTTCGTCTTCCAAACACCCGACTCTGAGCATAACTCACCCGTCTTAGCTTCGGTTCCAATTGGCTTTTTCAATAATCTCTTAGCTTGCCAATTTCGTTAATGGCATAAAGGCGGCATTCACGCTCTTTAAGCTTTGAAATGGTTGCTAAATCCCAACGGAAAGGATCATCAATATCCTCGTGCCGTTTTTGCAGCTCTCCACTTTCTTTATGTTCGGCTAAACGTATACGACCTGCGGACAGATCTAAAACGACCACACGTTTGATTCGCTTAATTCCATCTGAGTCCAAAAGTTCTATCAAATCGCCTTTGTGAACACGCATCATAAGTTTAGCGTCAGGATAGGTAACCTTCCATTTAGGTTCATAATTTTTCTGATTAATTTCAAATATAGATACGGAAAACCCACGCCATTTTCCAGACGCATCCTCAATGATGTCTGCATGATGATTTTCACCCGCAATCACCGTGCGGTAAGGCGCGCCCGTTTTCCGGTCTTTGATCGGAATAAAGTCTTCCTGTTTTTTCAGGATGCGCACCCGGCGTATCGGGGGGGACTGGGCTTCGCCGAATTCGGCTAATTTCTTGGCCAGAGTCTTGGCGTCCTTGCCAACCTCAGCCTTAATAGCCTGTAGTTGAGCGCGCAGATGAAGATCGCGGACCTTATCGACTTCGTTGGGGGTTAGGGCATCAATCGCCTTACGTGTGATCAGCTCCCCATCCAGTTTGTCGGCGGTGTTGTTAATCCCGTAGTTGGTATCGTTATGCAAAGCGCCGCCGGTGCCATGTTCCGGTTTGTGCGACACGATAATGGCGTCGATCTTGGCCTTGACGCGCTCGCGGAAGTCACCTCTCGGCTGGCCACGGAAGGGTTCGGGGAAACGTGTGGTGATCTTGCTGAGTTCGTTTTTGTTCTCAAAATCGGCGGCGTTAGCCGCAATTTCGTGCAGAATCCACGGATCAATGACACCAATGACGCAGGCATCTATGGCATGATGGCGGTGATCTGTGCGGTTTTTGTGATTGTCATCGCTCAGGATACCGTTCAGGCCAAAGCGCTGCCGCAGCAGGGCTGTCATCTGGCCCGTGACAATCCGAACGCCGTTTTCGCTGTTGCAGACGCTGACAAGATATTTTCGTGCCAGCACCGCCAGATGCTTGGTTTCATTAAGTTGACGCGCAGCAAAACCACTGCCCTCTTTTTCATATTTTTCCATGGCGTCTTTTTCAAAACGCCAGCGCTTATTTGGCGGTAAAACCTGAGCACGCAGCCGTATTGCCTCGTACTCATCGCCGGAAAAAGCCTCAGCCGGCGCCTTATTACGCTTGAGACGGTTGTGCATCCGGTACGAGAGCGTCTTATTGGCCATGGTATCGTCAAGCGTGCGCGAATAGGGCAAGATATGCTCAATCTCGACATCGCCGCTGAACAGATTTTCAATGCCAATGGTTTCACCAGAATAGACACAAAGTTTTGGGAAGCCCAGTTCTTCCCATAGGCGCAGCAAGCGCAGATTGGCGGAACTGTAGTCGAAACTTTCAGACTCGAGCAGGGCCTTGCGGGCCTTGTTGTCGTCTTCGAAGCCCTTTTGCTTCTTGGCCAGTTCGTCTTTTTGTTTCTGCGACATCTTCAGATCGCGCGCCAGTTCGACCAAGATCTGCTCAGGATTGCCGTAAAGCCTGATCAGGGCGTTCACCACGCGCCGAAGCTGGTTTAAGCCGACATGAACGGTCGGATTAGCGATGCGGCCATAGCGTTTTTCGTCGCTGTCTTTCGGATCGCCGGAGCCGCCCAGGGTGTGACGCTCCAGAATCTCACCATAAAAAGGTAAGCTGTCATGGACCACGCCGTCGCGCTCATCGGAATGAGATCGGCCAAGGCCACGTTCAACCGCTACATTATAAGGGACGACCTCTTTCTTAAGGTGTTCCAAAACCTTGGTCGTGGCGGTCAGGCCCAGCATGTCATGCCCATCGGGCAGGCGTATATTCGCCGTGGCCTTGGCGGCGTCTTCGCTCAGGCCATAGGTCGCCATAAGATAAGCGATCAGGGAGGTTCGCTTTGCTCGGTATTAAGTTTCAACGTGATGTCGGCACGCTGGTCGAGCGTTAGGTTTCCCCAAAGTTGCTTCAGGGGCCCTTTTTTGCTCAAGCGCGCGACCAGTTGATCACCGACCAAGCGATCAACTTTGCCGCTTTCCTCAAGCGAGGTCGTCGTATTGGCGGGTAGCTTCAAAAGTCTCCGCAAGCCGGTCTTGAAGGTAACATCTTCACCGGAAAGTAAGACAAAAGCTAGCGTGTCGCGCTCATCGAGCGTCAGGTTGCGGGGAGGGGCCTCGCCTTCTTTCAGGCGCAGGTGGTTCAGATCCTGATAGATGCGCCGGGCTTGCGATAAGGGGTGCGATTTGGCGAGGCGGGGCTCTTCGGGATAAAATGTGCACTTGCCGATAACCGGGTCTTTGAGCGGGCGCTGAAAGAACATTGTGTTATAAAGCTTATCGTGCAGCGCGTCGTTAAGGGCGGCATGGTGCACCGCTTGCGCCGCCCAAAGCGCATCGAATTCGTGCTTTAAAATATCACGGGTGGGATAAAAATCGTAAAGCGCCTTGGCGCCTACACCCTTCAGGCGGATGCGAACAGCTTCACGCTCACGCACTTTGGGCGCGGACTGACGTTTGGCGAGAAATTCGCCGTAGGTGCGGCAGCCTTGTTCTGCCAAGGCCGCGATCAGCTTTTTCTCGGCAGTTTTAATCTTGCCGCTGTCTTCGTCATTGCCCGCATCGGCGATCCGGTTGGATTGAAAGCCCCGGCGCTGATTCAGATGAAAGATCACCCGGCCAAGCTCATGCAGGCTCAGAGGCTCATCAAGGCCTTTGGAGCGCAACCCATAGGGATCGAGTTTTTCCAGCGCTTTACGCGCAGCCTCATCATCGGGCATCAGCCCTGCCCTGATCAGCAAGTCCATAAGGTAGCTGCGGCGTTGAAGGAAGCGATCACGGCGTCGTCGCATAGACCGTGGGCCGCGGCGGGCGATAGCCAGAGATTCCTTGCTTTTAGGGTCACGGCCATCTGAGAAAATCCGCACACCGGCATCGGCCAGGTCGATGGGGTTATTTTTCTGATCAAGCTCAAAAACCGCCCAGCCGAGTGAGTTTGTGCCGACGTCAAACGCGAATCTGTAGTTTTTGCCGCTCATAGCCCTGCCCATTTATAGTTGCATTTGCGAAACTTGACACAGTTTGCGCATCGTGTTCAATAGGCATTGTCTTAGCAGAGACAACGTCGAGGTCTCTCCGTTAACAAGAGAGAATTCTCACCAGATAGAGGGCGATCTACGGGTCGCCCTTTTTCATGTTCAAAGCCCTATGGCTTCAAAAGCCAATAATTAAACTGGTGCTTGGCAGGTCGCAGAATCAGTGCCGTTTTCTGATGGTTCAGAACCGGGAATTTGCCCGTATTGACATTTGAAGCTCAGGGCAAAGATCCGGAGGCCTTCGTAAAGTTCCACGTCCACAGTCTGGAGGCCTTGCGCCGCGGGGACATCCCTGATCGGTCATCTGATGTCAGCGCGCGTCGTGCTTAGATAAGGATGCGGGTTCTTATGAGTGACATTTGAGACATCTTCGCAACGAAATATCACTTTCAAATTCTTTCGTTAAGTTTCGATTTGACAGTTTTGCGAAACGGTAGTTAGCTGTTTTTTGAAATAAGGCTGCAAATCGAAAGATGTGTGACGCTTTCGGTTTCCATCGCGAGCCATGTTGTCATCTAAACGGGTTGAAATAGGGGATATCCATATGAAATGTCGTCAAACTTTTCGCAGAGCTGCACTGGCCAGCGCGGGCATTGCGGCCCTCCTGACCGCAGGGGCAGGCTTTGCCCAGAATGCAGAGCCCGCGGCCGTTCCGGCAGAAGAGGCTGATGAGGTCATTCAGGAAGTGACCATTGTCGGTGTGCGCGGTAGTATCGCGCGTGCGGTCAAGCTTAAGCGCGATGCGGCCACGGTTCAGGATTCGATCAGTGCGCTGGAACTGGGCATGTTCCCGGATGACAATGTCGCCGATTCTTTAAGCCACATCACCGGGGTATCGATTTCGCGCACGGCTGGCGGCGAAGGCCAGAGCGTGAGCGTACGTGGCCTTGGGCCGGAATATACCCTGTCGACATTCAACGGCCGTATACTGGCGACCGATGGTGCGGGGCGTGATTTTGCCTATGACGTGTTGCCGGCAGATGTCATCAGCGGCGCGGATGTTATCAAGGGCGCGGAGGCGGCCAATACCGAAGGTGCCATCGGTGGCCTGATCAATCTGCGTTCGGCCAGCCCCTTCGATAAGCGTGGCCAGCAAGGCATTCTGCGCGTCGAAGGCGACTACAACCAGATGTCCGAACTGGATGGACGCAAATTCTCCGGCGTCTACAGCAACACGTTTGGCGGTGACAAATTCGGCGTCCTGTTCGGTGTTGTGCTCGAAGAACGCGACAGCCGTACTGATGTGGCTGGTAATGACGGCGGCTGGACACGCAATGCCGACCCGACCGACGAAAGCTGGCTGTGGGGCAATGCCTGGGGTGGCAGCATTGACCCTAATGAAAACGGCGTACTCGATCCTGAAGAATATGGCCTGATCGGGCCGGGCCAGTTCCGTGTCGGCTCTATCCTTGAGAAGAAAAAACGTACCGCCTATACCGCCAAATTTGAATGGCGGCCCAATGAAGATTTCACCCTGGTCGTTGATGGGTTGAAGACTAAGCTTGATTCACCGCAGGTCGGATATCAGCAGTCGTTCTATCCGCTGTATGCGCCGGGCCGCTGGTCAAACATGGTGATCGAAGACGGTATCGTCACCAGTTTTGACATGACGAATCCTGATCCGGAGATGCGCCTTAACCCGGAACTGCTCAACCAGACGACATTCCGGGTAGTCGATACCGATCTTTATGGTGTCAACGCCAAGTGGCGCGTGAGCGATAGCCTGACCCTGACAGGCGATGTTTATAAGTCAACTTCATCGCGCAAATCAGGCGGGCAGGATAGCTATGTCGTGTTGCGCATGAACCAGCCGAACTCCGCCAGCATTTCACTGAGCGGGGCGCGTGTGCCGAATGTTGATGTCAATTTCGATGACGGCCGTGATCTGGCGACCGGACTGGCCAATGGCGCGTTCAGCGATTCTGACTTCAACACCCATTATTTCTCGCTATCCGGCGACAATATTGAGGATGAAATCACCGGCACGACCTTTGCCGCGGACTGGACGGTCGGCCGAGGCTGGATCGAAAGTGTCGAGTTTGGCGTCAGCCGTACAGACCGCAAAAAATCGCGCGATCTGGTCAATAACTCGCTGACTGGTGGTGCTGACTACTATTCCGGCAACTATGCTATCAATGTCGGCGATCTGGGCGGTGGTGTTGTGTCGCAAAGCTTTGCCTTGCCGAATTTCATGGATGAGGTGAGTTCCGATTTCCCGCGCACCTTCCTGGCGTTTGACGTCCCGGCCTATCAGGCGGCGCTGGCGGCCTATAACGGCAATGCGCGTCCGGGCGGCGGCACCTATGACTACGCGGCGGCAGCCCCTGTTTGGAACCCACTGCAAAGCTACCGCGTATCCGAGGAAACCTGGTCGGGCTTTATGCAGGCCAATCTGGCGGGCGACCGCTGGAGTGGTAATGTCGGCGTGCGCGTCGTACAGACCAACACCAGTTCTCAGGCTTGGGATGCGAAAATTCTCAACATCATCGAAAACGGCGCGTTCAACTATACGGCCGTCTATGCTGATCCAACGTCCGTTACTCAGGATAATGAATATACCTACTGGCTGCCCTCCGCTAACCTGAGCTTCAGCCTGACCGAGACCTTGCGTCTGCGTCTGGGGGCCGCGCGCACAATGGCGCGTCCGTCGGTTGAGACGCTGGCACCGACCAACACGACTGAGAGCGTATCCTGGGGGGAATTTACCCAGATCTACGGCGGTAACGCTGACCTGAAACCCTATTCCGCTGATCAGGTTGATGTGTCACTGGAATGGTACTTTGGGCCAAACTCGATCTTCAACTTTGCGGCCTTCCGCAAGCATATCGAAAACCAGATCACCTCAAGCTGGGAACCGGGTCAGGATATCGGCGTACCGGGCTACCTGTTTAACATCAGCCGGCCTATCAATGGCGATTATGCCAGAGTTCGCGGCATCGAAGTCGGTTTGCAGCACTTTATGGACAACGGCTTTGGTCTGAGGGCGCAATACACGCGCAACTGGTCGAATAGCTGGGTCGGCGGCGAAGAGCGCCCGCTCGAAGGCATTGCGCCGTCGGTTTATTCGCTGGGGCTGTTCTATGATCGCGGTCCGATCTCAGTGGGCATGAACGCTGACTATACGGATGGCTATGTCACAGCGATCAATGTGCTGGGCGGCGGCTATAACGAAGTGGCCGACGACATCACCTGGGTGACGGCCCATGCTTCGTACAAGGTAAATGACAAGATCAATATCAGTCTGGAAGGTCGTAATCTTCTCGATGAAGCCCAGACCTACAGCATCAATGGTAATCCGCTGCTGTCACAGGGCTACTATCGTTACGGACGGTCGATGAAGCTGGGTCTCAGCTACCGGTTCTGATCCGGATATACGGGCGTCGTTGCCAGAGCGCTTTTTAGTGACGACGCCCTTTTTATACCTATGCCGCACTCAAGCAGCTTCGTTAGATTATGAGCTCTCCCGTTAGGGAGAGCTTTGCTTATTGTAAAACGGCGCCAAAAACATCCCTTTATCTTTCGATTTGCAGGCATTTTTACAGGCTTGGTGTCAAAACGAAATATATCCGACATATTTACGCGTTATGTCGTGCGGTTTGGGTGGGGGGCAAAGTCTAATTAAGTTGAATTTAAAGCGCGTCATGGTAGAGAAACGAAACATACGGCGGATATCTGTTGTCCTTAGCCGGCAGGGTTTACGCTAAAACGATAAACTTAACTTAAGGCAAGGCGCTGACATGGCCGAAGGCTCTATCAAGGTTACACGCGACACCAGTGAGCGCCGCCGTCAGATTACGGCGATGCTCAAGGAGCGCGGCAGCGTCCAGGTTGTGGCCCTGTCGGATATGTTCAGCGTCTCCATGCAGACGATCCGCAAAGACCTGCATTACCTTGAGGAACACGGTATCGCGACGCGCGCCTATGGTGGCGCCATTTCGTCAGATGTGGTCAATGTCGGCGCAGAGCCTGCGATCGAGGTCAAGCAGGTCATCCATACCCAGGAAAAAGAGCGCATCGGCCAACTGGCGGCGGCCATGGTCAAGCCCGGCGACTCGATCATGCTCGATTCCGGCACCACAGCCTTGCAGATCGCGCGCTTTTTGCCGGATGATGAGGACATCACCGTTGTCACCAATGATTTCGGCGTCCTGTCGGCGCTGGTGCAGAAACAAAAGATCAAGATCATGATGCTGGGTGGGGAACTGCGCCGCAAGAACATGGCCTTTTACGGGGCGCAAACCGTGGCGTCGCTCGATGATCTGCTGCTGGATAAGCTGTTTTTAGGCGTCGATGGTTTTGATGTCGAACGCGGCATTACCACCCACCATGAGGCTGAAGCCCAACTGAACCGTAAGATGGTCGAGACTGCCCGTCAGGTGATTGCGATTACCGATTCGTCTAAATTCGGTAAGGTCTGCCTGCACCGCATCATCGACATCAGTGAAATTGATGATCTGATCACCGATGCCGATGCGCCGGACTTTATCCGCGAAGCTGCGGAAAAGACCGGCATTAAGCTGCATCTGGCTTAAGCAACGTGCAGAAAAGTGTGAGCGGTTTTCTGCACTAACGTTGCGACACCTAAAAGTTATTTCAAAAGGGCCGCGTCGCCCCAGGTAACCACCAGCGGCAGATCGCTGGTGGTGGCGCTTTTGGCGATCAGTTCAACGATTTTAACGCCCGACAGATCAGCGCTCAGGCTTTGAGCCGGTTGTCCGAAACTGGCTGTGGTTTGCGCCAGCAACTTACCGTCACCATAGACCAAGAAGGTGACTGTGTCCTTGAGGTTGCGGGTCGAATCGTCGATGCCGACCGTGGCCTCAAAGCGTTTGCCGCCAGTGCTGTTGCGCACTTCAAGCCGCGAATTGGCCAGTATGCCAATGCCGGTATCAAAGGTTTGGCCCGCAATCTGGAGGGTCTGATCATACGGTGTCGCGTCGGCCTGCGCGCCGCCCCAGCCGGTATAGGTCGGACGCTCACCGCTATTGAGCGTCTTGCCCCACTGATTGGTCATGCGGTGCACGACCGGATCGGGCTCAGGGGCGATAACGCCGTCATCCGCGACATTGATGCGGCCCGGAATTTCCGACAAAAATTCGCCGTCTGTAAGGCGGCGCTGACCGCTCGCCTCAAAGATCAGGGTCTCGCGCGGGGCCAGACTAAAGGTCGTATCCCCGGTAAAATGCGGCGCCGACTTATCCCACAGGTTTTTAAGCTGAACCGGTGCCGTATCTGAGAACTTCAAATGACCGGCGGTTAAGGTAACGTCAGCCTTGGCGAGGCCACGGTTGAACAGGGCGACCGCCTTCTTGCCGTTTGATAAGGTTTTGACAATGATCTGCACATCGTCGGAAGCATAGGCAATGACGCCCTGATGGCCGGCGGGGTCCTGATTGACGCGCACGATATCGGCATTGCCCCAGATGTTGAGCAGGCTTTGCGGAGCCTCGCGCAGGTCATAGCCGATCATCAGGGGCGCATTGATGATGGCCCACAGGGCGAAATGCGACTTGGCTTCGGTCAGGTGGTTTGCGTCGAAATCGCCGTGACCAATGAACAGCATGTCCGGGTCATTCCACCCGCCCGGCCCGGCATAGAGTGCGCGGGTCGAGGCACTATCAAAATTGTGCAGCATCCGTGTCCAGTTCGGGGTGATGTCGCCGCTAGTGCGCCACATATGGCCGACATCCTTGCCCCAGGTGCGGACATCGGCACTGCCCCAGTTACAGAGCGACAGGATGTAGTCGCCGTCCGGATTGGCGCTTTTCAGGGCCGCATCGACCTTTTCATACATGGCCCGCACGGCGGGGATATTGGTACGGGAAATGGTTGCCTGATCGATCAGGGGCGGGAAGGCGGTGTAGTCATTATCGCGCACCACAGCCGTGCCCGGCCCATAGACATTGATTCCGCAAGCATCGACCTTGATGTAATCAAAGCCCCAGTCCTTGAAATAAAGGTCAATGTCCTGCTGCTCATGGCCATAAAGGCCGACTTCACGCTCCGCCGTTGTACCTTCGGGCAGGTTGGGCGAGTGCAGGTCGTAGGCCTGCGAGCAGGCATTGCGGCCGACATCGGTATAGATACCGGCCTTCAGGCCCATGGCGTGCACCTTATCGACATAGGCCCGGAAACTGGGGTCCTTACCCGGCACGGCGGCAGACGGGAAAATCTGGGTTCTGATCTGCATCCGGCCATCGCTGGTGCGGCGCTTCAGCCACCAGCCGTCGTCGATATTAACATAGACATAGCCAAGCTTAGACAGACCACTGTCGACCAGTTTTTGCGCCGCCCCCATCACCTTGGCCTCATCGACCTCGGTGCGAAATGCATTCCAGGAGTTCCAGCCCATAGGCGGGGTTTTGGCCTGCTGACGCTCCGGCAGCGACCAGCGACCTGACGGGGCGAGGCTGTCGCGGGTGGCGCCTGCCTGAGTGGTGGCCGGTGAAGGTGCGGTCTGGGCGGTGGCGCAAACCGGCATCAGCACAAGCGCGCAGCCCAACGTGCAGCCAAGGGCCGTGGACATCAGATAGTGGCGAACGGACATGGAAGTCTCCCCTTGAATTTATTTTAGTTAGATTTCGCGCTCAGAAAGACGCGGCGCGCATTGCTGTAAAAGATCTTGTCGATGACGGATTTGGGCAGGGCCAGTCCCTTGGCGTCAGCGCTGATGTCAGCGACAGTCTGGGTTTCACCGGTCGCCAGATATGTCCAGTTCGACAGCCAGTAGTCGTGGGCGGTGGCCTTAAAGGCTTCGGCATCATCGCCGGGGTTATAGGTCAGGTCGGTGCCGTACAGGATGCGATCCTGATATTTGATAAAGAAATCGCGCACCTTGTCGTAGTCGCGAACTGATTGGTACTGGATCTGGGTCATGCGGGCGGCCAACTCAATATTGGCATTGGGATGGGCGTCCAGGAATTTGGCGGCTTCATCGACGCTCCACTCCAGGCTGGCCACGTGGGCGCCTAATACGCTGAGTTTCGGGTGGGCCTTTACCATCCGGTCGCGCGCGGCCATCAGTTCTTCATAGCGCGGCATCTCAGGGTGCAGATACATGTGGTATTCGGGATGGTTTTTGAAATATTCCCGGTCGTTATTGGTGGTCATTTCCTCCAGCGGCAGCCAGCAGTTGCGCGGTTCTCCCTGATGGGCAATCAGCGGGATATGCCTGGCCTCCAGATGGTTCAGGACGGGGTCAAAGCGCTTATCGTCGATAAAGATCAGCTTGCCGTCCACATCACGCTCGACCATGCCGATGTTTTTCCAGACCTTGACCGCCAGAGCGCCCTGCTTGAACTCAGAATCAAGATAGGCCTTGGTGGTGTCGGCCCAGCCGGGCTCGGTAAAGCCCTTCATGGTAAAGGTGGCCGCATAGTGAAAATGCTTCGGGTCGGCAGTGTGGAACTTATGGGACGCTTCGGCCTGGGAGGCGATGGACGGAAAAGCCGGGTAATCGACATTGATCGACAATATCTCGAAATTGTCGGCCTTGGCCTGCTCGACAAAGGCCGGGTCGGTGACATTAACATGGACGTGGGCGTCGAATTTGCGCACCTTGGCAAAATCCGCCACCGTATAGGTGGGACCAGCAATCGCACAGCCGGCGATCATGGTGCTTAAGGTGAGGCCCAGCAGGGTCGAAGATACACGGGTTTGAGACACCATAACAACCGATCCTTGTTCAAAAGCAAACAAAACGAAATATAAAGTTTCGTTATTCTGTCTTTTTGTTTGCCTTCTTAAAATGATTTATGCAAGACTAAAAATCCACAGCTTTGTGACGGCTGATATTTTGACCACTTTGCAGGGAAGGTGACCAGATGATTCCACACGCACATATCCAAAGGCGCAGCTTGCTTAAGCTGATGACGGGTACAATTGTGGCGTCAGGTCTGGGCCATGCCGGTCTGGCCTTTGGGGCGGACATGGTGGCGGCCAGCGCCGGTGATAAGGTGATGACGCTGGAATTTGATCAGCGCCTGTTTGGCCGGATCGTGTCGCGCCTGAACGGGCAGGCGGTGGCGTTGAGCGATTTTGCGCCGTCTGAAACCGTCACCCTGAATGTCAGTACTGACCCCAAGGTACCCGCCACCAAAACCATCGACAGCTTCAGCTTTACCGGCAAATCTCAGGCCGCCGTTCGCGATGTCCACGGTAAGGGCGTTAAACACACCATCTCCGGCGCATCGGCCGAAGGTGTGGAAAAAACACTCAATATTACTTTCTATGATCGCTATCCCGGTTTTGCGCTGATTAGCGCCACCTATCGCAACCGCACGGAGGCGCCCCTTGAGATCGCGGGCTGGCGGCTGGGTGGCCATACCCTGAAACCGACCGGGACAGGCTTCTGGTCATGGTCGGGCTCGTCCCATGCCGATCGCCGCGACTGGGTGCAGCCGGTCGGGCTTGAGTTCAATCAGCCGAATTTCATGGGCATGAATGCGTCAGACTATGGTTCCGGCACGCCGGTGGTCGATGTCTGGCGCCCGGATGCCGGCATTGCGGTCGGCCATATCGAATTGACGCCCAAGCTGATCTCTCTGCCTTTGCTGGCGACCTCAGCCGGTGCAGCCATTGCGCTCGATAGCGCCGACGCTCAGATCCTTATGCCAGGCGACAGCTTCACGACGCTGGACGGGTTTGTGACCGTGCACCGCCGCGACTATTACGCCACCCTCGATACCTACCGTAAGGTCATGGCTGATCGCGGGCTGGCAGCACCCAAGCCGACCGAGGGTTGCTATGAGGCTATATGGTGCGCGTGGGGTTATGACCGCAATTTCACCATTGCGGAGATCGAGGGCACGCTGGCCAAGGTCAAGGATATGGGGCTTAAATGGGCGGTCATAGACGACGGCTGGCAAACCTCAGAGGGCGACTGGTACATCGACGCCAAGAAGTTCCCGCGCAGCGATGACGACATGCGCGCTCTGGTCAAATCGATCCGGGCGGCGGGCCTGAAGCCCAAACTATGGATCGCCCCGCTGGCGGTCGATCCGGGCACAGACCTGTTGCGTGACCACACCGACATGCTGTTGCTGGACGCCAATGGCGCGGTGCAGAACGTGACCTGGTGGAATGCCTTTTACCTGTGTCCGGCCTATGGCCCGACGCGCGACTATACCCAAAAGCTGGTCCATAAGATCATTGCCGACTGGGGCTATGAGGGCCTTAAGCTGGACGGGCAGCACATGAACGGCGTCGCTCCCTGCCATAACCCGGCCCATAACCATAAGCACCCGAACGAGTCGGTTGAGCAAACGCAGGACTTCTGGAAGATGGTGTTTGATACGGCCATCGCCGCCAATCCCAACGCCGTGGTCGAGTTCTGCCCGTGCGGCACGTCCTACGCTTTCCACAATCTGCCCTATACCAATCAGGTGCCGGCGTCCGATCCGCTGACCTCGTGGCAGGTGCGCCTGAAGGGTAAGTCGCTCAAGGCCCTGATGGGGGCGGATGCCGCCTATGCCGGCGATCACGTCGAATTGAGCGACAAGGGGCGCGATTTCGCCTCATCGGTCGGTATCGGGGCAGTGATTTCGACCAAGTTCACCTGGCCGCATGAGGGCCGCGGCAAGGACGCCAACTTCCGGCTGACGGCTGAGCGCGAGACCGAGTGGCGCAAGTGGATCGACATCTATAACGCCCGCATGTTGCCCAAGGGGCAGTACCGCGGCGAGCTATATGACACCGGCTTTGATAAACCCGAAGCCCACGCCGTTGAAAAAGACGGTAAGCTCTATTACGCCTTCTATGCTGACACTTGGCGCGGGCCGGTTGAGTTGCGTGGTTTGGGCAAGGGGACGTACCGGGTCCATGATTATGTCAATGACAAAGCCTTGGGCACGGTGACGGCGTCTACCAACCGGATTGAGGTCGCCTTTCAGCAATCCCTGCTGATCGAAGCCATTCCGGCGGGAGCGAAAGTATGACTGACGCTGTAATCTCACCGGGAAAGCCCGCCTCAAAACGCTGGCTTTGGTTTGCGGTCGCCACCGTTGTCCTGTGGGGCGTATGGGGCGCATTTGCCGGTATCTCCGCCCAGCGCGGCTTCCCCGAAACCCTGACCTATTGTGTCTGGGCCCTGACCATGATTCTGCCAGCAGTCTTCGTCATGGCGCGCACCGGTTGGGCGCTGGACCGTGATCCGCGCTCTATCCTGTATGGCCTGATTATCGGCCTGTTGGGGGCAGGCGGCCAGATGGTGCTGTTTTACGCGGTCACGACCGGCCCGGCCTATCTGATCTTTCCGGTCATATCCTTATCGCCACTGGTGACCATACTGATGTCGCTGGCGTTCCTGAAAGAACGCACGACCTGGGTCGGCTGGCTGGGGGTGGCATTGGCCCTGATTGCCCTGCCGATGTTTGATTTTTCGCCGGAGCAGGGCTTTGCCTCGCTGCAGGGCGGAAGCTGGTTCCCGCTGGCCCTGATCATCATGGCGTGCTGGGGCGTGCAAGCTTATTTCATGAAGCTGGCCAATAACCGCATGAGTGCTGAGAGCATCTTTTTTTACATGATGCTGACGGGGCTGATGCTGATCCCGGTGGCGATTGGCATGACGGATTTCAGTAAGCCGATCAACTGGGGCTTTGACGGGCCTTATCTGGCGGCAGGGATTCAGCTTCTGAACGCCATAGGTGCGCTCTGTCTGGTGTTTGCGTTTCGTTACGGCAAGGCGATCGTGGTGTCACCGCTCACCAATGCGGGCGGGCCGCTGGTGACTGCTGTCATTTCTCTGGCGGTGGCCGGCGTTATTCCGGGGCAGCTTAAGATCATCGGCCTTATTCTGGCGTTCATAGCCTCGGCGCTTTTGGCCTTGGTGTAGCGCATCCTGCCCTGGATGACTCAGGTGGCCTGTCTTTCGGGATGGGTCGCTTTTTTTGTTTCGTATTGTTTCGTTTATTTAGATGAAATCGTAACCATCTGGTTTATATTGCCATTTATCATACAAAATCGAAATTTATTATGTTTCGTTTTCATTGTTTTCGTTGCGTTGTTCCGGGTTCTGCGTTAGGGTGAGTCCGTAATCAAGAGGCATAAGGGAGCTTTCCATGAAAGCCATGCTGGATCTGGTGGCGCGCCATAAGGCGGGTGCCCCTTACGGCATATATTCGGTCTGTTCGGCCCACCCGCTGGTGATCGAGGCGACCTTTCGGCACGCGCTGAAAACCAAAAGCGATGTGGTTCTGATCGAAGCGACTTGCAATCAGGTCAATCAGGACGGCGGTTATACCGGCATGACACCGGACGCCTTTCGTGATTTCGTCTTTGCCATTGCCGAGCGGGCGGGGCTTGAGCGCTCGCGCATCCTGCTGGGCGGCGACCATCTGGGTCCAAACCCGTGGACGAAACTGACCGCCGATGAAGCCATGACCAAGGCCGAAGTGCTGATTGAGCAATATGTCGCGGCCGGTTTTCGTAAAATCCACGCTGACTGCTCTATGTCGTGCGCTGACGACCCAATGCCTTTGCCCGAAGACACAATTGCCCACCGGGCCGCGCGCCTGATCGCCATTGCTGAGGCGACCCAAGCCCGCGTCGGCGGTGAGCCGTGCGTCTATGTCATTGGCACCGAAGTGCCGGTGCCGGGTGGGGCCTCCGAAGACCTGCCAGAGCTTGAGGTCACCACACCTGACGCTGCCTTGGCCACGATTGAGACCCACCGAGCGATCTTTGAGGAAACCGGTATCAGCGCCGCCTGGCCGCGGGTTGTGGCCGCCGTGGTGCAGCCCGGTGTCGAGTTCGATCACCATAAGGTCATCGACTATGATCGCCCCAAGGCCGTCAAGCTTAGCCGCGCCATCGAGGCCGTGCCGACCATGGTGTTTGAGGCTCACTCCACCGATTATCAGACCGCTAAAGCGCTGAAGGCACTGGTTGAGGATCATTTCGCGATCCTGAAAGTCGGTCCCGGCGTGACCTTTGCGCTACGCGAAGCCTTCTGGGCGCTGGATGCCATTGAACGCGAATGGATCGGTGAGGATGCCGAGTCGCATTTCCGTCAGGTGACGATTGAGCGCATGAAGGCCGAACCCGGCAACTGGGCGAAATATTATCATGCGACGGGGACTGAACTTCAGTTCGACTTGCAGTATAGTTTGTCGGACCGCATTCGCTATTACTGGCCCGATGCCAAAATCAGCGCGGCGCAGGAAGTGATGTTTGCTAATCTGACCCGTAATCCGCCGCCTTTGGCGCTGATCAGTCAGTATTTGCCGGAAGCCTATGCGGCGATCCGTAATGATGGTTTGAGTTTTACCCCCGCTAATCTGGTCATGGCGCATATTGGTGCGGCCCTTGACGGATATTATGCGGCCTGTACCCCGGTTCCGGAGTTGATTGATGCCTGAGAATATTACCCGACTGGGGATTAGTGAGGCCGAACTGGAACGCTTAGGCGGCCTGTGGACGGCGCGTGAAATCGTCCAGCAGCCGCACATGCTGCGTAAGACCCAAACCATTCTGATGGCCCATAAGGCTCAGATTGAAGCATTTTTAGCGCCGATCCTGTCTAAGCCCGGCGTGCGGGTTATACTGACCGGTGCGGGGACTTCGGCCTTTATCGGCGAGTGTCTGGCACCCTATCTGGCCGCAAAGCTAAAGGTGCGCGTAGAGGCGATTCCGACCACTGATCTATCGTGCGCACCGCAGCTTTATTTTGGCCCCGATACGCCGACACTTTTGGTGTCGTTTGGCCGATCCGGCAACAGCCCCGAAAGCGTGGCGGCGGTTGAGTTGGCTGACCGCTTCGTCAAGGATCTGCACCATCTGGTTATTACCTGCAATGCGGACGGCGCGTTAGCCGGCTACGGGCAGGGCACTAAGGGCCTGACCATTCAGTTGCCCGAAGAGACCCACGACCGCAGTTTTGCCATGACGTCGAGTTTCAGTTGCATGACCTATGCGGCTCTGGCCAGCCTGTCGGGCATTGAGGCGATGAATGGCCGGGTAGACGCTATTGCGAGCGCCACGGAGGCTGTTATTGCCGACTATACCGCCATGATGAAATCGGTCGCGTCCGAAGGCTATGAGCGGATCGTCTATCTGGGCAGCCATATTTTTCAGGGACTGGCGCGCGAAGCGGGTCTCAAGCTGCTGGAACTGACCAATGGCGGACTGGTGACCATGTTCGATTCACCGCTCGGCTTCCGGCACGGGCCGAAAACCATTGTCAACAACAAGACTTTGGTCGTCGTATTTTTCTCCAACAATGCCTATACCCGCGGCTATGATACCGACCTGCTGGATGAGTTGCGCCGGGATAACGACGCCGCCCGCGTCATTGCCATAACCGCACAGGGCGGGGTCAGCCTTGACGCTGCCGATCAGGTGCGCCTGAAAGGGCTTGAAGGGGCCGACGATGTCGATTTGTTGTTCCCTTATATTGCCGCCCCGCAGATTTTTGCGTTCTTTGAGGCCCTGCGTCATAATCTGACGCCGGATAAGCCCAACACCTCCGGCACGGTCAACCGGGTGGTGCAGGGCGTGCGCATTCATGAACTGGGGTAGAGCGTGGCCGCATCCTATTTTCTCGGCGTCGATGGCGGCGGCACCAAGACCGAATTTGTCCTGACCGATCAGGCGGGCACGGTTCTGGCGACTCATCAGGGCGGCCCCAGCTACTACATCCAGATCGGCTTTGAAGGTCTGCATCATCTGCTGGCCGAAGGCGTGTCTGCGGTTCTAAAAAAGGTGGGCGCGACGACCGCCGATATCGACTATGCCTTCTTTGGCCTGCCGGCTTATGGCGAGGACTCCTCAGCCCAGACCTTTCTGGATGTAATCCCCGAAGCCGTTTTAGGTCACCATCGCTATGCCTGCGGCAACGATATGATCTGCGGCTGGGCCGGGTCTCTGGGGGGGCGTGACGGCATCAATATCGTCGCGGGTACCGGCTCGATCGGCTATGGCGAACGCCAAGGCATTGCGGCGCGCGGTGGCGGTTGGGGCGAGGTCTTTTCCGACGAAGGCTCGGCCCACTGGATCGCCATTCAGGGCCTAAACGTCTTTTCGCGCATGGGCGATGGCCGTCTGCCCAAGGGGCCGCTCTATGAAATTTTCATGACTGAGCTTGACCTGAAACATGACCTCGATGTGTGTGGCTATGTGTTCGGCCGCGAAGGCCACGGCCCGTCGCGGGACAAGATCGCGGCCCTGTCCAAACTGGTCGCCCGCGCGTGTGTCCAAGGGGACACCGAGGCTAAGCGCATTTTCGACCGGGCCGGCTATGAACTGGCGCTGATCATCGACGCCATCCGGGTAAGCTTAGGTTTTACGGGCGAAGAAGAGGTGCCGCTCTCCTATTCCGGCGGGGTGTTCCGCGGTGAGGGCCTGATCCTTGAGCCGCTGAAACGCTATCTTTCGGCCCTTTATCCGCGCTATAGTCTGGTGACACCGGTCATGTCGCCCAGTCTTGGGGCTGCCCTCTATGCCGCCCGTTTGGCGGGGACACTGGCTAAGGTCTCGCAATAGGCCGACGTGGCTTAGTATCATTCACAACTTGACAGGGGTAATGCCTGTGGCAACGAATGAGGGATACCATTTGCGGGGCCATACACATGTTCGATCGCCGTCAGTTGCTTATTTCCGCCGCCGCCGTAGCGGGCGCGTCTAGCCTGCCGCTCAGGGCAAATGCCGCAGCGACAGTGAACGACACTGTAGGCGCCATGAACGCCCTATTCGACCGGATCATGCAGCATCGGTTGCAGCGCTTTCCTGAAGAGGCGACCTCTCTGGGATTGGACAAGGGGGCTCTGGCGGGGAGCAAACGCCGGCTGTCGGAGGTGTCGCTGAAGGCGCTGGAGGCAGACCGCGCTACCACGGTCGGTTTCCTGAGCGAGCTACGCGCCATCAACCGCACGGCCCTGAGCGGGATGGACGTTGTCAACTACGACACGGTCGCGTTCACGCTGGCAACCGCGGCTGAGGGGGATCGCCAATTCAATTATGGGGCTGCCTCGTCGGGGGAGCCCTATGTCATCAGCCAGTTGACCGGTTCCTATCAGCAAACCCCGGACTTTCTCGATTCTCAGCACGTGATCGCGGACAAGGCCGACGCGGACGCCTACATCGCCCGTCTGGACCAACTGGCCGGGGTGATGGACGGTGAGCTTGAGATCGCGCGCCATGACGCGGGTCTGGGCGTCACGCCGCCTGACTTCGCCATCGATAAGGCATTGGGTATGCTCAAGGGGCTGGCCGCCACGCCCGCCGCCCAATCGGTTCTGGTGCAGTCGGTGGCCGGCCGCGCCCACGATAAGGGCATAGCCGGCAACTATGCCGCTCAGGCGACAGCGATCTATGAGCAGAAGATCCAGCCAGCAATGGCCCGCCAGATCACCTTTCTGGAAAGCGTTCGGCCTGCGGCGTCGCACGAGGCGGGTGTCTGGCGTCTGCCAAAGGGCGACGAATACTATGCCGTGTCGTTGAAGGACGCGACGACAACTGACATGACAGGGGAGGAGATTCACGGTCAAGGTTTGGCGCTGGTGCAAGAAATCTCAGCCCAGATCGATGCAATCTTTAAGGCCAACGGCCTGACGCAAGGCTCGGTCGGTGCACGGCTGAAGGCGCTGGGTGCGCGTCCCGACCAGCTTTACGCCGATACGGATGAGGCCAAGGTTCAGTTGATCGCAGACCTGAACGCCAAGGTCGAAGCGATCCGCCCCAGACTGCCGCCATATTTCGGGCAACTGCCCCAGGCACCGGTCGAAATCCGCCGTGTGCCCAAGGCCATTCAGGACGGCGCGCCGCGCGGGTACTATAACTCACCGACTCTGGACGGATCGCGTCCCGGCATCTACTGGATCAACCTGCGCAACGCCGCCGAAGTGGCGAAGTTCACCCTGACGTCGCTGACCTATCACGAAGCCATTCCGGGCCATCATCTGCAACTGGCCCTGAGCGGTGAGAGCGATGCTATACCGCTCATCCGCAAGGCCGCGGGCTTTTCGGCCTATATCGAAGGGTGGGCGCTCTATGCCGAACAGTTGGCGGTTGAGATGGGCATGTATGCCGACGATCCGTTCGGCCATGTGGGCCAACTGCAAGGCAGTCTTTTCCGCGCTGTGCGCATGGTCGTCGACAGCGGCATGCACCATAAGCGCTGGAGCCGCGAGAAAGCCATCGCCTATTTTGTCGAAACTCTGGGCTGGCCGCAGACCCGCGGCGCCACCGAGATTGAGCGTTACGCCGTTTGGCCGGGGCAGGCGTGCAGCTACATGGTCGGCAAGATCACCTGGCTGAAGATCCGTGAGGCTCAGAAGCGCAAACAGGGCGGAGCGTTTGACATCAAGACCTTTCACGATACCGGTTTACTGGCCGGATCGGTGCCGCTGGCGGTGCTGGAACAATTGTATCAGAGTAAGGGTTTGATTTGATTTGGCAGGTTTCCGGCGGCCTTCGGGCATAAGGCGCACGCCCCCTCCGTAAGTTTACCGCCTGTAGGTTTAGGTTCGATCCGGCGCGCTTTGAAATGAACGGCTCATCGCATCCCACAGCGGTTTTTTGCGGAACTGATCATCGTAAGGTGTTGGCCGCAGGGGCAGGCGGTCCTCACGCGGCGTGGTGGTTTGCAGCCAGCTATATTTATCGTCCATCCCCCAGCACAGCACGTCCTTAACCGCCGTATTGGACAAGGTGAGATCGAGATAGTCTTTGGCCGTTTGAGCCACGACCTGATCGCGTTTATTGATGTCACCCAAAACCCGGCGGTCATTGACATCAAATTCGGTGACCATCAGGCCGTAACCCAGACCGGCCGCCTCCTCCAAAAACGCTGTCCATTCGGCATATTGCGGGGCATTATCGTCGGCGGTGGCGTCCCAGCCTGCGCCCTGATCGGTGCCGAGATGGCCTTGAATCCCCAGAGCATCGACCGGGATGTTGTGATCTCGGAACCAGCGCAGCAGACGGATCGCGCCTTTGCGGTGCAGGCCGTCCTTGACGCGCCAGCTCATGTAATCGTTATACACCAGCTCCATTTTCGGCAGATGTTCGCGCGCCGCCTCAAAGCAAATCCGTAGAGTATCTTCGCCCAGTATGCGGGTGAAAACATTGGCGCGGATATCGCCGGTTTTCTCATCAATGGCTTCGTTAATGACGTCCCATGAGGTCAGCCGATCACCATAGTGCGTGGTGACCTTGGCGATATAGTCCCGCAGCAGTTTTTCGGCGGCCCGTTTGGGGTTTGTCCCAAAATCGTGGGTCAGCAGCCATTTGGGCGTAAATTCATCCTTGGCCCAGAACAGGGTGTGGCCACGCAGGGGCAGTTTGTGCTTTTCACAAAAAGCCAGCATCTCATCGCCCAGTGAAAAGTCATAAACCTCCGCCGGGGTATTGCGGATGGTGTACATTTTCATCTCGTTTTTAGCGACGATGATCCGGCAGTCACGCTTAAGGATTTCAGCCACCTGTGGGTCGTGCAGACCGCCCTTAATGATCCCCGCCGCCGAGCCGAACCGGATGCCCTTGGTGGCGGCGATATCACCCAGAGACGGTGTTTGGGCTTGGGCGGGGATGGCCACCGCCGTCGCTGTTAGGCCCGCTAAAACCTCACGCCGGTTCATAGCGATATCCTCTCGTTGGCTTTGATCATCACGTTACGGGCAGGTCGGCCCGTCAGGCGCAAAGTGACCTTTTGCGGGGCCTCCGAAACCCCCAGCAGGGCCGTGGGCGCACCGGATTTATCGGTAATTAGCCGCGCCAACCCTTCAATTCGACCAAGTTTTTTGCCACCAAGGGTAAGGTCGGCCCCGCGTCCGCTGTAGCGCACCTCGGCGGTCGATTTGGCATCGGTCGGCAGGCGGAACTGCGCCCCTTTTGACGCCGCATGGTTGGGGCGGATATTCCATTCCAGCCGGTCAACCTCTTCGACCACGCCTGCCAGCCGCCAGGTGTAGTCCATCATTACAAGTGCTGCCGGTGAATAGTCCGGCTCATCGCCGTCGCGGGTAAATTCGGCGGTTAGCGGGTTCATCTGCTGACGGAAGGTCATGTCGGTGATCAGTCCCTCGCACCAGCGCTCCATCATGACGGTGAACTCAGCCGACCGGCCATAATGCCCGAACCAGCGCGGGGCACGCAGGGCGGTCAGCGCCTGCGACGGGCCGCCCCAGGTATTGGCTGTGATGGGGCGCACAAAGGAGGGGTCATCGAGCGCGATCGAGGGCAGGGGATAGGGCGCCCAGAATGCCGCAGGATTATGGATTTGCCGCGTCCACAGACCATCAAACAGGGCCTGATCCGGGACGTGCTCCCCGCACACACGGCTTAAAATGTCGCTGCGGATGCGGATGAACTGGCGGCCTGCGTCTTCGTCATAAAAGGCGGCGTCTTCGGCGACATATAGCCGTTTCAGGATCAGGTCACGGATCGTGGCGGCGCGCTCTGCCCACATATCGGCCTCTGATGTTTTACCCAAGGCGCGCGCCATCTCCGACAGGGCCTTGCGTGCGCCGTATGTGGTGGCCGACAGGTCGGGACAGAGGCGTGGCAGTTTAAAGCCTTCGGGGTAGTATTTGGCGTCTTTGTTGGGGCATTGCGGCGGGATGCCCTGCCATCTGGGGCTGTTGTCGTGGCCGGTATCGTAGGTGCAAAAGCCCTCAGTTAAGCCCGTGCCGCGGGTGTTGCGGTACTTTAAAAGCCAGCCGTCCCACATCGATGCGCCGCGATAGGCGGTCTCCAGCAATTCCTGATCGCCGGTCGCGCGCGCCAGTTCCAACGCGGTGGCGGCAATCGGCACGACCATCTGGATCTGGCCAAAGCCAGTTTCGGTCACCTTATTGTTACACGGCAATTGTCCGTCGGCGCGTTGCAACTCAAAGAAACACATATGGCTGTTGCGGGCGACATCAGGCCGAAATTTGCGGTAGACCAGCGCTTCATGCGGGCCGCATTCCATCCAGATGCCCTGATAGACCGAACCTTCGATCAGCACCGGCTTGGAATAGCGCGGCATAACTTGCGTGTTTTTAACAAGGATCGACAAGGCCTTATCATAGGCCGCCTGCCATGCGGCATTAGTCGTCGTATATTCAGGTTGCGAGGCGGATTGCGCGATTGCTGGGGCCGCCATCAGGGCGGCGGTGCTGGTCGTAATAAAGGTGCGCCGTCTCATTTGGCCACCTCATGGTCAACGCGGAACGAGTCGATATCGACATGGCCGCTCGCGCTATCTTTGTTGAAGGTGAATACCCCCGGTCGTGAGCCTTTCCACCATGAGAATTTGGCCAAGGCCGTGGGTTTGCCCAAAGCTGTAAACGCCTTGCCATCGAGGCTGTAGGCAAGGTGCGCCACCTGATCTTCACCAACCTCAGCGCGTAACATCACTGTGTCGCCGGTCAATACCGGGCCTGTGGTCTCGATCCCGGCGGAGGTAAAGGTGATCCGGTTGATGCCATTCTCACGCACCGCGCCGATCCACACCGGCTTAACGCCAAACAGGGTAAGCCCCGCCCGCTGACCGTCCGTCATGCCGGAGATATCCAGCCGTGCGGTCGAGCGCATAAACGGCCCGGTCAGCATCTGGGTCAGGGTATTGCGCGAGGTCGTCAGATGATCGGCCTGACCGGCCTTAAGGCGCAGGTATCCGGGCCGCTCGCTCAACGACCAGCGGGTGTTGTCGGGATTGTGGTTCCATTGCCATTGCAGGCCGAGTGTGGTCGAACTAAATTCATCGGACGCCTGCATCTTATCACGCCCCAGCACGCCGGTATCTGGCCGTGGATAGGTCATGACCGGCTGACCTGAGACCTTGCCCGCAATCGGCTCCCCCATGACCGGCCAGTCATCGACCCAGCGCACGGGTTGCAGATGGTTTATCCGCCCGAACGCGCCGGTCGAATTAAAATGCAGGAACCAGCCTTCGCCGGACGGCGTTTCAACATAGCCGCCCTGATGAGGGCCTTGCACCGCGGTCGTGCCGGGTTCCAGAACGACCCGCCATTCGTAGGGGCCGTAGATATCCTTGGCGCGGCCTACCGCCTGCGGGCCTTTGTCGACGCCGCCAATGGGCGCGAAGATGTAGTAAAAGCCGTTACGTTTGATGAATTTCGGGCCTTCTAAGACCGGCAGATTGACCTTATCTTCGGCGATTACCACCCCGTCATCCAGCGCGCTCAGGCCATCGGGGGCCATTTTTCGTAAAATGAGCGGCCCGGCCCCGACGCGACCGTGAACCAGATAGGCCTGACCGTCATCATCCCAGATCGGGCAGGGGTCCTCAAGGCGGGCTTGCTTAATGACATGCACAGGCTCAGACCACGGGCCTTCAGGCGTGGCGGCGGTTGACATAAACACACCCTCATCAGGTGTCGCCCAATAGACGTAGAACAGGCCGTTATGATGACGGATCGACGGCGCCCACACCCCGCTGGCGTAACGGGTACCGGTGACCGGCTTTGACTTGGTGTCGTCGATCTCAAACGGCCCCGGCATGTCGTATTCGGGCGCGAAAGGTAATTTCGGCAGCACATGGCCGATGATCGTCCAGTTGATCAGGTCGAGCGATTTGAGCACCGGTATCCCTGGCGACAGGTGAAAGCTGGACGAGACATGATAATAATCTTCGCCCACGCGGATCACGTCCGGATCGGAATAGTCGGCATAGAGGACGGGATTGGCATAGGTCGCCGTTTCAGGTGTGACGGTCGCACAGCCTGTGAGCAGCGGAAGCGTGATTAGCGCGGCGATCAGGGCGGGGACCATGCGGTTCACAGGCACACTCCGCTGACATTAGTTTTGAGGACATATTCAGGGCGTGGGTCGGTTCCGGTCGGCGTGACCTTATAGTCGATCAGGGTCAGGCCCTTGATATGGCGCGCCCACAGCCCGTAGGCCGGCGCATCACCGATACCGTCGATCATATGCGGGTCAGGGTATTGCCCGTACATTTCGCCAATCGCCGTCTCAGCCAGTACCGGTTTGGTGCTGGGGTTCTGGGTGACCTTAAAATCGCGGATGACGACATCTTCGATGCTCTTTTCGGGGATGCCGATAAAGTACGACCCGCGCGGGCCGTTATCTTCGCCGATGATACGTTCAAACAGCACGCGCCGCAAAGTCCCGATCGGGGCCGGAGGATCGCCCGGCTTGACCCGCCCGCGTTTTTCCAACCGCATGAAGATCGGGCTGCGGGCGCGGATGATTTTGACATCACTGATCAGCAGGTTCTCGGCCGTGCCGCCATCGACCATCTTCCAGGCCACGCCGGAGTCCGCGCCCACCACCTTGACGCGGCGCATGTCCTCAGACACCCCGCCGATAAGGCAATGCCGCACAAAGACATTGCGGAATAGGCTTTGGCTATCCGTACCCAGTTTTACCGCGTTGCAGGACGTAAAGAACGTGCAGTGCTCGACCAGAATGTTCTCACCGGGGCTTTGGGCCGCACCCTTAAAGCACATGGCGTCGTCGCCAGAGCTTATATAGCAATGGCGCACGATGACATGCCGGCAGCCGTCGATATCAAGGCCGTCATTGTTGAAATTGACCTGATTTTCGACCTTGATATGCTCGATCAGCAGGTCGTCGCAGTTGAGGTAGTTCTGCATCCAGCACGGCGAATCTTTTAAGGCAATGTCGCGGATATGGATGCGCTGGCAGTCGATGATGCGGATGACAAACGGCCGTCCCGGCGTGCCGTGAATGGTCTCCAGCCCCGGAAAGTTTTCTTTTGAGCCCCGTCCGTCGATTTCGCCGTGGCCGCAGATCGAGATATTGGTCAGGCCCTCACCAAAGATCAGCGACTGATGCATGCCCATATTGGTGTCCTGCACGGTCAGCCGTTTGGCGATCCGCTCAGGATAGTTGTTGAGGTCGAGGCTGCCCAGCAGGCGTGCACCCTTGGCCACTTCAAACCGGATATTGGATTTCAGGTCGATCGTGCCGGACACATAATCGCCCTTAGACAGCCTGACCGTGCCGCCGCCGCGCCGTGCCACATCATCAATCGCGGCCTGAATGGCCTGTGTGGCCAGCCCTGTGGTGTAGCCATGATCTTCGGGGGTAGCGACCAGATCCGGCCCCGACCACGGCTTCAGTCGCGCCGTCAGGTCGGTCGCCATCTGTTCAAGATCCGCGCGCAGTTTTAACGCCCAGTCGGGCATGGCACAGGCGGCGGCATGGCTTAAACCGGGCAGGGAAAGCGCCCCCGCCATAGCGGCCGCACCGGCACCAAAGCGGCGTCTTGAAACTTGTGTCATTGGGGTTTCCTCTTATTTTTATGCTGTCACTATCCCGCAAGATCGGCCGTTAAACCAAATGAAAAAAATCCGGCAGGCACCGCCCGCCGGATGTATGAGTTTACGCAGAACCGCGGGAGGACCCGGCTCTGGCGGGTGGGTGTTTTCAAAAGTAAGACGCGGAAGGCGAGCACAGGGAGTAAAGGGGTATCCCACCTTCCGCTTATCGGGATTAAAAGCGCAAATTCATCCCGAGGTAATAGACCCGGCCTTCGACATCATAGGTCGCCGTCCAGGTATTGGCATTGGCCTGAGCGCTGCCGGTCACCGGCGGGCTCTCATCGCTCAGGTTGTTGATGCCGCCGTAGACTTCAATGTTTTTCGGCAGCTTATAGGCGAACGACAGGTCAAGATAATGCTGCGCGTCCAGCACCGGATTGGTGATGGTGTTGAGTGCCGGCGGGGTGCCGCCGGAACGGAGCGGTAACAGGTAGTTATCGCGCGTAACCTCACCGATGTAGCGGTCACGCAAACTTAAGGTCAGCGGGCCGTTGCGCCAGGTGACGCGCGACACGCCTTTCCATTCCGGGATCGGCTGGCCACAGGTCGGGCCATAGGCGCCGACACATTCGTTGGTCAGGTTGGGCAGGGCCTGAAGCGGGGTGCCGGTGAATTCTTCGGTGTAGGTCCAGTTGGCGCTTAGCTCAATCCGGCTGCCGCCGTCGAACAGGCCCCAGTCGATACCAAAGCCATAGCGGCCGTTGAGGTCGATACCGGAGGTTTTAAGCCCGCCGGTATTGGCATTAGTGGTCGCCACATAGTTCGGGCCGGTGATTTCGCCGGTGACCGAGTTGCGGGTAATGCCCTGACAGAACTCGCTCGAAGCGTCACCGATGATGCGGTAACACAGATCCAGCGTGTTTTGCAGACCGCCACCCAGAGGTGCTATGGCCCCCTCAAGCTCGATGCTGAACCAGTCGACGCTGACCGCCAGACCGGGCACGGCCCGCGGTGTGAAGATCAGGCCGAAAGTATAGGTATCGGACTCTTCTTCCCCGACCAGCGGGCTACCGCCGACCGTATTGCCGATGATGGTGTTGGGCTGAACGCCGGTGCCGAACACGGCCGAGACCGGCACGCCGGTGGCAACACAAACATCGCGCACGGCCTGAGTTTGCTGGGCCACAGGCGCGCGGCTGGAGCACGGATCGGTGGCGGAAGCGAAATTCAGCGACTGACCGCCGTACAGTTCACCCACGTTCGGCGCGCGGATGGCGTGCTGGAATTGGCTTCTGAACGCGACATCATCAATCGGTTGCCATTCGGCCCCGACCGAATATGTCCATACACCGCCAACCCCTTCGAGGGTGTAATCCGAATAACGGAAGGCGCCGTTGACGTTCAGGCGTTTGGCAAAGGGCACATCCGCCAGAATGGGGGCGCGCACTTCGCCGTAGATTTCACGCACAATCGTGCTGCCCGACGTGGGTTTGGCGGCATTGAAGCCGGACACATCGCCTGAGGACAGGAAGGTATCCGGGGTATATTTGGCGTAGTTATAGCGCCATTCAAAACCGGCGTTGAAATCGACCGGCCCGGCGGGTAGGTCAAAGGCTTCGCCAGCGATATTAGCGGCAATCACCTGCTGTTCGGCGATCTGGACGTTGGTCGAATTGACCGCAATCGCGGCGGCGGCGGTGGGCGTGATATTCGGGCCGAACGGGTTCAGCACGGGGGCGGCACCGCCGACGGACAGAAGGGCCTGAGCAAAACGGCTGCGTGAGGCGCTGCCGCGCTGGCTGTCGGTGTTCTGAGTGCGGGCGTAGGAATAATAGGCATCATAGCTGAGGTTTCGTAAGAAACCCTCAGACACGCTGCCCAGATCGCCGCGCAGACCAAACGCCGTGCGGAACACGTTGCGCTCGGATGAGTTGAAGCGATTGCCGACCTCAGCCAGACGCCGCCCGATCCCAAGCACAGCCAGACCATCGCCCGGTGTGGTCGAAAAGCTGGCTGTCCCTTGCGTGATATTGGTCGTGCCGGTTTCACGCAGGTCAAGCTGGCGCACCACTTCCTGCATCTGCGTCGACAGGTAAGGATTGTTGGCGTTGATCAGGAAGTTGCCGTTCACATTGGTCGGCGCCAGCTGCATATTGACGACGTTGTTCGAGAAGTGGGCCTCGATATAGCCGGTGACTTTCTCGTTGAACTCATAGTCGATGAAGCTGTTGACCATCCAGCGGCGCTGCGGAATGATCAGGTAGTTGGCGGGACCGAGGTTGAAATCATCCTGCGGGGAGACGGCGGCGCGGGCTTGGGTACCGGTGTCGCCAAAGGTAAAGCCGCGTGAGGTGGCGCTTTGTAAGCCCGCAGCCAAAAGGGCCGCATCAAGACCGGCATTGGACTGGGCCGAACCATAGGTCGGGATGCCAAAGAAGCGGCCATTGGGGATATCACCGGAACCACCGGCGATCAGGCCGGGTCGGCCACCCGCGCTCAGGCAGGTCTGGCCGCCGGGCACGCTAAGCGGTGTACCGGCCTGACTGTCGCTCCAGCTATCGGCAGTGACACAACCATCCGACAGCGAAAAGAACGCAAAGTCACCGCGTTCACCGCGTGTGATCGAGCCACGGTTGAGGTAGTTGAGCGACACGACCGCATTGCCTTTATCATCAGCGAAATTGCCGCCTAAGGTCAGGTCAACCGTGTTGGTCGGGGTATTGGTTGGCTGATCCCAGCGCGTCTGGGCGCTGATTTCAACGCCTTCAAAATCGTCGCGCATTATGAAGTTGACGACGCCGGTGATGGCGTCCGAGCCATAAACCGCCGAAGAGCCGCCAGTGACGACTTCGGTGCGCTTAATCAGGGCGGCGGGGATGGTGTTGATGTCGGTGACCTGATCGGTGCCGGAAATCGCAAAGCGGCGGCCATTGACCAGCACCAGATTACGCTGAGCGCCAAACCCGCGCATATTGAGCGTGGCCGTACCGCCCGGCACCGTATTGGCGGTCGGGCCGTTATTTTGTGAGCCGATGAACTGCGGCGTGGAATTGAGCAGGGTTTCAATGTTCTGGGTGCCGGTCAGCTTGACCTCTTCGGCATCGACGACCGTGACCGGGGTTGGGGCCTTAAAGCCGCGGTTGGCCAGACGTGAGCCGGTAACCACAACGGTCTGAGGCTCGGCCTCCGGTTCTTCGGCGGTATCGCCTGCGCTTTGGGCCAGGGCGGGTGTGGCGGCGGTGGTGACGCTTGCGGCGTCCCGCGCCCGCAGGGATATCACCTTGCCATTGTCTGAGGCGACTTCGAGGCCGGTATTGGCGATCAGTTGATTAAGCGCTGCGCGGGGTTCCAGATTGCCGGACACGGCGCGGGTCTGGATGCCTTTCAGGCGACCGGCGGGGGCGATGATCTGTACGCCGGCTTGACGGGCAAATTCCGGAATGGTCTTGACCGCGTCTTCGGCCGGGACGTTGAAGGTTTTGGCTTGGGCATAGGCACCGGTAGCAAACACCAGTCCCAGAGTGGCCGCTCCGACAAGGAGCAGCGACTTTCTCGAATGTCTCATCCTAGGTTTTCCTCTTTTTCAGTTCGCTTGTTGAAAGGCTCGCGAACTTCTGAAACCTAGACGCAGGGGGCGAATTATTTCCGCTATGCTGATGCGCAACTTTTTTAACCCTGTTGCGCAGGGCCTTATCCGGTCAGGATTTGCGGCTGAGGCGCACCTGATTTTCGCTAACCTCAGCCGTGAGGCCAAAGCTTAAAGCCACGGCTTGCGCAAAGCCCACCGGGTCAGTCGATTGGAACAGGCCGGTGATTTCTTCGCGTGCCAGCGCCGGATCATCAATCACAATGCGGGTGTCGCTATAGCGGGCGAAGGTCGATATGGCCTCGCTTAATGTCTGGCCTTCAAACGCGATGCGCCCCTCGCGCCAGGCCAGTGCCCGCTCAACCTTATCGGCGGGCAGGGGGGCGGTGGTCAGGGTCAGGGCCTCGGCGCGGGCCAGGGTATTGGCGGTCAGCCGTAAAGTGCCGGACTGGCGGTCGCTGAGTTCGACCACGCCTTCGCGCACCATGACCAACAGCGGGGTGGCCGCAAGATTTTGCACGGTAAAGCTGGTGCCAATGGCGCGGATGGTGGCGTCACCGGCCTTGACGATAAACGGACGGGCGGCGTCCCTGGCGACATCGAACAGGGCTTCGCCATCGATCAGGTGCACAAGGCGCTGGGCGGCACTGAAACTGACCTTGACCTTTGACGCGGTGTTCAGACTGATGACCGAACCATCAGACAAGGGAATGACCTTCATCTCACCGCGGCGGGTTTCAAAAATCTGACCGTGATTCAGGGCAACGGCCCCAATACCAGCCGCGGCCAAACCCGCCGCCAGCCCGCCGCCCCACATCACCTGACGGCGCGAAACGGCCGGGGGCGGGGCAAATTTGGCGGCGTCAAAGCCGGTTCCCAGCGCCTGAGCGCGTTCGGACGACATTGAGATGGCCTGGGCACGCGCAAACGCCCCCACGCGGCGGGGATCGCCCCCCAGCCACGTCTCAAGCGCACGATCCTCCTGCGGTGATAAGGCACCCCGATCCAGCCGCGCGACCCAATCGGCCGCCGTTCTGTCGATATCCTTAGCTGTCTCGTTTGCGCTCACGCCGGGCCTGATCTTTGTTCAACTTACTACCCCATGCCCTTGACGCACGGGCACTGTCATTTCCGCCATGTGAAATCATTTTCATGAGCATGTAAATGCTGCGGCTCATGTGTTTCTCAACCGTGCTTTCGGATAAACCCAGCGTTTTGGCGACATCGCGCTGCGACAGGCCATGGACCCGGCGCAGGATAAAGACCTCACGGATCTTGCCGGGCAGGGTGGCGATGACGCCTGCCAGACGGCGCAGTTCGTCACGATCGGCGACCTGATCTTCGGGGGAAAATTCAAGGGCGGCGGCTTCGAAATAATCCAGATCGCTGACCGCCTGAAACGGCACGACCTTGGCGCGGCGGATGTGGCTGACCATGACGGAATAGGCCGTCTGGAACATGTAATTGCGCACATTGGTGATGGCCGTCACCGACTCGACCGTGATCAGACGGGCATAGGTTTCCTGCACGATGTCGTCGATTTCCAGCCCGGCAATCTTACGCCCGCTCAGCCAGCCGCGCAGGGCCGGTTCATGCGGCAGGACATGTCGCGATAACCACAGGGCACGCTCCGTAGAGACCCGCATGGCCGGGGCTCACCCAAACCAATCGATTGAAACACAAACCTGCGTCATAAATCTCATCTCCCCGTCAAGGTCCGCCGTTAGCCGGCCGGACTGGTGTCTTCCCGAAGTGATCCTGATCGGATCTTATGCTTTTTTGGCGACACCGGTGTCATGTTGCGATGATCGATGCCGACGTTTTGTTAGCGGTAACATGCGTTTTGTGATCTGTCAATTTCATATGTGATCGATTTTGATTTGTGGCTTTCCAGTACAAAAAGGGCATTCCGAAGTCGGCTAAGATCTTCGCGATCCGGGCTTCGATCGACTTACAGCCGTAAATTAAGCGATCAAAGGGCAAAAATCTTACGAAGCCACTGCGACCCGTCTTCCAGAGCTTGCGCCGCCAAAGGGGCGATGGAGACGGCCTCAAGGAAACTATGGGACGCGCCGGGGTAGATGATGGTGTGGGTATCGCCCCCGGCGGCCTGCATTTTTTCGGCCAGTTTCAGGCTCTGTCCACGCAGGACATCGCACTGGGCCACCGCGAAAAAAGCCGGCGGCAGACCGGCCATATCGCCGCGCATCGGCACGACGAACGGGTTTTGGCGCTCAGTGTCGCTGTTAAGGTAATTGTCCCAGAACACGACCATTTCTTCGGCGGTCAGCATATAGCCGTCGCCGCCGTAGCGTTCGACATCCTCCGGGGCGCAGGTGTCATCAAAGGCACCGTAATTGAGCACCAGACCTTTGAGGAGATTGCCTTCACCGCTATCGCGCAGGCTCAAAGCCGCCGCCACCGACATATTGCCGCCGACCGAATCCCCGCCGATAGCGATACGATCCGCATCGACGCCCAAGGCTTTGGCATGGTCGCGCACCCAATGAATAGTGGCCAAGACTTCGTTCAGAGCCACCGGAAAACGGGCGGCCGGGGCGTGGCTGTAGTCCACGCCGATGACCACAAAACCGCCGCGGGCGGCATATTCGCGCATCAGCCGGTCATGGGTATCAATGGAAAACAGCATCCAGCCGCCACCGTGGACATAGATCAAAACCGGCTTTGGGGTGTCTGAGGGCGGCAGGGGATCATGCAACCGTACCCTCACCTCACCATACGGCGTCGGCACACTATGTTCTTCGGTGCGCACCATGACCGGGCCGCCCTTCACCCACGGTTCGCGCACCGCTTCGGCCACGGCGCGGATCTCGGTGGGTGACAGGGTCTCAAACGGCGGATGGCTGCGGTAGGCCTCAGAGGTGATGGCGATGAAGCGCGCAATATCCGGGTCTAAATCGGTCCCTGCCAAGGTCAATGTCTGCGCCGTCATAGTGTCTGCTTTCCGTGAACTGAAGGTATATTTCTAATCAACTGTGTCTGGCGCGCTATAGAAAATAGCGCGAAAATCGTCTAATTTGGGCCATATGGTTCTTAAGGCATCGCGCAGCACCCACGGCGAAGATTATCAGCACGTCAATCGCCCGATTGCGGTGCTGATCGACGAATATCCGACGGGCTTCGTCGATCCGCCCCACGCCCATGAACGCGCCCAGCTTTTGTACGCCACCGAAGGCGTGATGACGGTGATCACCGATGCGGTCAGCTTCACCATCCCGCCCCAGCGCGGGGTGTGGATGCCGGCCGGTGTGCGTCACGAAGCCCATTGTCGTGGCCATGTGTCCTTAAAAACCCTTTATGTCGCCTCTGAAACCGATCCGCGTTTGCCGACCCGGTGCCAGAGCCTGAAGATTTCCCCGTTGCTCAGGGAACTGATTATCGAAGCCAGCCACCTGCCGATCGAATATGCCCTGACCGGACGCGATGCGCGGATCATGGAACTGATCCTGGATGAGATTGCCGAGGCGGTTGAACATCCGGTGTCGGCGCTCAATGTGCCCATGCCGTCCGATCCGCGTCTGGTGCGCATCTGCCGGGCGATCATGGACGATCCCTCAAGCGAAGATGACCTCGATCACTGGGCCGATATCGCCTGCATGGGCCGCCGTACCTTTACCCGTGCCTTTCGCCGTGAAACCGGCGTCAGCTTTTCCGAGTGGCGCCAGCAGGTCAGATTGGCCGAAGCCATCTCCATGCTGTCGCAGGGCAAGTCGGTCACTTCGGTTGCCTATGATGTCGGCTACAACAGCCCGTCAGCCTTTACCGCCATGTTCCAGCGCGCGTTCGGTGCCTCGCCCAGCCAATATTTCGACCCCAAAGGGCAACCCAGAAGCTAGGCGCGGTCGGTATTGTAGGTGCGCATGTGCTGAGTCAGGCCGTGCTCTCCTTCCTGTGCTAAACCGTTCAGAATATCCGTGAATACATCGTCGCGCTCATCCTGCCCCAGCTTGAAGGCGGCGTTTTGGGAAACGATATCGGCGCGAAAGCCGATGATGCCGCGCGCCAGCCGGTGAGCGCGCTCACCCATCTCCGCCATCGACCAGCCATTGGACCGGTCAGTTTCCATCGCGGCAATCAGGTCATTAAGATCGGCTTCGATCTCGTCGGCATCCTCAATAAAGCTCAGGTCACATTCAAATGCCGCCGACATGTAATTCCAGGTCGGAGCCTGCGTGCGGTCGGCCATCCATGACGGCGACATATAGGCGTGCGGGCCCATAAACAGGATCAGGGCGCGCGGGTGCGATTTGAGCCGTTCGACCTGCGCATTTGAACGCGCAAAGTGGCCCGCAAAGGCGATCAGCTTACCGTCAGTGTCACAACGCGGACGTAAGGGTAACGGCGTGGCGCCAAACCCGCTGCCCGCCGACACGATCCAGGCGAACGGGTGAGCTTCGATCAGGCTGACAATATCCGCATCACTGTGCGGCGCGTATTTAGACGGTTTCGGGTCCATCATGCGTCATACACACTCAGTTGCGCGAAGGCCCAGAAGGTTGCCATCTGGGCATAGATATCCGACAGGCCCGACGCGCTTTGGTGACCGGCGGTCATGTTGATCTTGAACAGGATGGGTTTATCCGAGGTCGTGTGGACGCGCAGATTAGCGACCCACTTGGCGGCTTCCCAATAGCTGACGCGGTCATCACGCACGCCGGCGGTGGCCAGCACCATCGGATAGGCGGCTTTGCGGACATTCTCATAGGGCGAGATCGAGGCGATATAGTCATAGGCGACCGGATCAGCCAGCGGATCGCCCCAGTCCGGCCGGAAGGCGGGCACCAGCGGGTGGGTGTCGTCGGACATGGTGTTGAGCATATCAACAAACGGCACCTGCGCGATCACCCCGGCATAAAGATCAGGTCGCAGGTTCATGGCCCCGCCGACCAAAAGACCGCCCGCCGACAGACCATAGGCCACGATCTTACGTTTGCGGGTATATTTGTGTTTGATCAGATAGTCGGCGCAGGCATTGAAATCGGTAAAGCTGTTGGCCTTTTTGAAGCGCCGTCCGTTCAGGAACCAGTTGCGGCCTTTTTCGGAACCACCGCGGACATGGGCGATGGCATAGATAAAGCCCTCGTTGACCAGGGCGAGGGCGGGGATCGAAAACTCCGCCTCCGATGACAGCCCGTAGGCGCCGTAGCCGTAGATCAGCAGGGGCGACTGACCGTTAAGTTTGGTGCCTGTCGGCATCAGCACGGTCAGCGGCACGGTCTCGCCATCGGGGGCGGGGGCCATCAGGCGGCGCACCTCATAGTTGGCGGGATCGAAATTGGCGATGGTCTGGCGCACCACAACGGTCTGGGTGCCAGTCGCCATGTCGTAATCAATATGTTGCGGGGGGGTGCGTGGCGATTGATAGATCAGGCGCAAAATGTGGCCGTCAAACACCTGCCCTTCGGCCACCGTCACATCATAGGCCGGTTCGTCAAACGCGACATTCGCGGTTTGACCGTCCTTAGCGACCACCACGATCTCCAGCTTGCCGTCGCGGCGCTGACGGATCACCATATGATCCTTAAACGGCGTAACGCTGAGGATATGGGTGCCTGGCGCATAGGGCCGCAGCGGCTGCCAGTCGGTGGCCGATTGACCCGGCAGGGCGGTCATCAGCTTGCCATCGACCGCACCGTCAGCATCGGTTGTAATGACCAGCCTGCCGTTCCAGTCGCACACTTCGTAATGCAGACCAACCGTGCGCGCCTGCATCAGTTGCGGCTGGGCGGTCGGCGCATCCGCCGGGATCAGCCTCCATTCATCGACATCGGGGCCTGAAATATGAATGAAGTTATAGGCATCTGACGCCATCCGCCCGATCGAGACGAACAGGGCCGGATCTTTTTCTTCGTAAATCAGGGCTTGCGCGACCGGCCCGCGGGCATTGGCGCGGTAGACCTTGGCGGGGCGGCCATATTGATCGCGCCATATCCAGAATACCCATTGCGAGTCCGACGATATGGTCAATCCCGACCAGCCATAGCCGTCTTCCCATGACCGGATGTCTCCGGTTTTGAGGTCATGGACACAGATGCGGTGCCTGTCGGAACCTTTCAGGTCTTCGGCCCAGACAAACAGGCTATGGTCGGGTGAGACTTGCGCCTCAATGACGCGGTAATAGCTTTGGCCGCGTGACCGTGCCTGTTCATCAAGCAGCACCTGCTCATCGCCGCCGCCTGCGGGTTTGCGGGCATGCACCAGATGGTCTTCGCCGGGGCGGATATAGGTGTAATAGATAAATCCGCCTTTGGGCGCGGACGGGATCGGGTCTGACGCCGCCGTCATGGCCATCATATTGACGGCAAAGGTGCCTTCCCACGCCTGAGCCGCGATCATCACCTGATCGGCATAGGCGTTTTCGGCGTTCAGATGGGCTTCGATCTCAGGGTCGAGCGGCCGCTCACCTTTCAGGAAGGCGCTGTAATTGGGGTCGCGCAGCCAGGCGTAGTTGTCGATACGCACCCGCCCAAGCTGCTCGATCCGTTTTGGCCGTATCGCGGGCAGGGGCGGGTTAAGTGCCCCCGCCTGAGCCGCGAACACAGGCAGACCCGACATGAACGCGGCGGCAGAGGCTGATACTAAAAACTGTCGCCGGTTCATGTCGGTTATCCTTGTTACGCTATCTAACTAAATCAGTACGCCCACGACAGCGAGACGCCAACCATGCGCGGACGCACGATGCCTTCGCCGATACCGTTGATTTCGGCGACGGTGCGGGTAACGCCGCGCTCATCCGAGATGTTGTTGGCAAAGACCGCAACCGTGGTCTTACCCAAGGTGGCGCGCAGACGGGCATTGATCAGGTTATAGTCGCCCTGAAGGTTTGGCGTCGCCCCCGGAATGGACGAGTTCATGTCGCTATAGCCTTCGGACACAAACTGATGGGTCAGCATCAGCACCGGGTTATAGCTGCCACCAAAACGATAGGTGGCGGTGTTGGCGACCGTCCATTCCGACGACCCGGCCAGACGCGAGCCCTTGGGCGCCGTACCTGACCACAGGATGAACAGGTCTTCGGTCAGGACCGCATCCGTGTAGGTGATGGCGGTCGACAGATCGAGGTTTTCGGTCGGCCGGAAGGTGATCGAGGTTTCCACCCCTTGCGACTTGGCCGAACCGCCATTGGCCGCATAGTTGAAGAAGTCCGGCGTTTGCAGGCGAAGCTGGATATCCTGCCAGTCCACATAGAACAGGGTCGCATCGACCAGCAGCTTATTGCCCAGCCAGTTCGTGCGCATACCCAGTTCATAGTTGACCAGTTCGTCCGACGTCGAACCCGACGGGATCGGGAAGGCGCTTAAGCCCGCCGTATTGGGCGTGCCAAACCGGAAGCCCTTGGAGACCAGACCGTAAACCATCAGGTCGTCGGATGGCTTATAGGTCAACGATGCCTTGGGCGAGAAGCCTTCTTCGGTGGTTTTCGACGTCACCGGCGTGGACGCAGGCGCGCCATAAACGCCAAAGCCAGCCGAGGTCGGTGTATCGGATACGGTCGTCTTGAACAGACGGCCACCGAAGGTCAGTTTCCATTTCGGGGCGAAGTAGTAGTTGGCTTCCCCGAACAGAGCGGTCTCGGAGCCTTCGACGCGACTATAGAAGGCGTTGAAGATGTCGTCATTAGGCGCGATGACGGCACCTGCCCCCGGCCCGAACAGCGGCGAGGCGTCAAACTGCGCAGCCGCACCAACCGAGCCCAGTTGCTCATAAAGGTCTTTGTCAGAACGGAAATAGCTGGCCCCGATCAGCCATTCAAACGTATCGCTGGGCGCAGAGGCCAGGCGGGTTTCAATGGAGCGACCCTCCGAGCGGCCACCGCTTTGGATATAGAGCGGATTGGTCAGGTTGAGGCCCAGATCAGCATTATAGATCGCGCGCAGGCCGTCGAAATCGAACTGCCAGTCCTGCGCCTTTTTTTGGTAGGAGGCCAGCCCCGTAAAGGTCGCCCAGCCCAGATCATGATCAACGCGAAGGCTGTGGATCTGAATGTCGGTATTGACGGGCTCGTCTATGGCGGTGGAGCGCTTAAGATCGCCCAGCGCCGGGATCTGATAGGACGAATCCTCGGCATCAATGGTCTGGAACAGGCTGAGCCAGGTGACGGTCGTGTCGGCGGTCGGCGTAAAGGTCAATGAGACCCGTCCTCCCGACGTGGTGATGTCGTTGGAACCGTCTTTACCTAAGCCAATATTGTCGAGATAGCCCGATTGCTTATCGTAATTGCCGACGATGCGGATGGCCAGCTTATCGTCGATGATCGGAATATTGGTCATGGCCTTAAGGCCGGGGCTGAGTTCGGCGTTTTCGGTCTGCGAAAGCGTGGCCTCAATGGCGGCGTCATAGCCGCTGGTGTTGGCGGTATTGACGATATAGTTGACCGCACCGCCCAAGGAGGCCGCGCCAAACAGCGAGCCTTGCGGGCCGCGCAGCACTTCGACGCGGTTGACATCAAAGGTGTCGATATCGGGTACAGCGATGGTCCAGCCGGGCTCGGTCAACGGCACGTCATTGAGGAAATAACCGGTGGTGCCTTGCCCCTGTGCGTTGCCGGAGGTGGTGGCAATACCGCGCAGAGTGACGTGGGAGACGCCCGGCAGGTATTTGTTAAACGTCACACCCGGCACGCGGCCGATATAGTCCTCAAGGCTCTGGGCGCCGAGGGCTTTGAGTTCATCAGAGCCTACCGCGCTGACCGAACCTGACACGGCCCGCACGCGCTCGGAGCGCTTGGAGGCGGTGACGATCACTTCGACGGTCTCTTCGGCAGCGGTGGTCTCTTGGGCCGTCGCGGCGACAGGCACGATGAAAGCGGCGGTAGCCAAAGACGCGCCGGCGAGCAGATATGTTTTTAAGTCACTCAGTTTTTTCATGATTAATCCCCTAACATGAAACGCCGTCGGGGGTGGCCCGCCGGTAGATACCGCCTTAGACTCTCCACAAATGCGAGCGCGTCTTAAGTGCGTGTGTGACGACTGTATGACGGCCCTATGAACCTGACTCAGCATGTGGGGCCAATTATTAACGCAAACGGGCCACCGCATAAGGTCGTGGTTTTCTGTGGCAAAAAGGCGCGTTACTAATATCAGGCGCTTTAATTTCAGGGTTTTTGTTCATGATCTGCATCCATTCGCCCGCAAGTACAGGCCAGAACCCGCAAAGCTTTTTCCGGCATGGCAATCTGCGCGATCATCCGGAAACGTCTGAGCGTTATCGCATTTTGCTTAAGGCCATAACAGGCCATGAGATCATTGATGCGACCGATCACGGTACGGCCCCGATCACGGCGGTGCATAGCCCTGACTATGTCGAGTTCCTGATGACGGCGTGGGGGCGGCGTCAGGAACTGGCGGGCATCACCGATCAGCTTGTCGCCACTCAGTTTCCGCGGGTCGGCATGAATGCCCGCCCTACCGGATTGCAGGGCCAGCTTGGGTTTTATCTGGGGGATACCTCAACCTCAATCCGTGACGATACGTGGTCGGCCATTGCAGGCTCGGCCCATGCCGCAGTGGATGCCGCCGATTATGCGCTTAAAGCCGGTAAGGCCTACGCCCTGTGCCGACCGCCGGGGCATCATGCCTACGGCGGCTACGGCAGCGGGTTTTGTTACCTTAACAATGCCGCCATCGCCGCCCAGAGACTGCGCGATGCAGGCGCAAAGGTCGCCGTGCTCGACATCGATGTCCACCACGGCAACGGCACCCAAGGCATATTTTATGGCCGTGACGATGTGCTGACGGTCTCCATTCATGCCGAAACTTCAGCCTATTTCCCGTTCTATTCCGGCTATGAGACAGAAACGGGAACCGGTGCGGGTGAGGGGTTCAATATCAATCTGGCCCTCGATCATGGTCTGGGCGATGAGCCTTGGCTGGCGGCCATTGCGCACGGGCTTGAGGCGATCCACGCCTACGGGGGCACGGCGCTTGTGGTGTCGCTGGGGCTTGATGCCTCTGAGCACGACCCGATCGGCGTGCTTAAGGTCACAACATCAGGCTTTGAACGTGCGGGGGCGCTGATCGCCTCAGCCGCCCTTCCGATGGCGATCATTCAGGAAGGCGGCTATATTTGTGACGCCCTGCCGCACAATCTGGCGGCATTCCTGAACGGCGCGGATTAGGCACCTCACGCAGAACTGTCACAAAATTTTGCTAAGCCCGCCGCATGGCGGATACCTGTGCAATGACGATGGCTTACGGAGGCGGCAGCTTTGATGCCTTGTCCCGCCGTCTGCGCACACCGCTGATGCAGTTCTTTATGCGCCGCACAGGCTCGCAGGCGGATGCCGAGGAACTGGTTCAGGAGTTGTTTTTGCGTCTGCTACGCCGCAAGGATCTGTTCAGTCTGCAAAATCTCGACGGTTATGTGTTTGAAACCGCCTCGAACCTGATCCGCGATAAGGTGCGGCGTGATACGGCGCGATCTAAGGATCGCCACGATGATGTCAGCGATCTCGACATTGCTGCCGACGCGCCATCAGCCGAGCAAAGCCTTGAGTCGCGCCAACGCCTGAACCGGATGCTGGCGGCCCTGGATACCTTACCTGCCCGCGCGCAAACCATTGTATCCTGCGCCGGTTTGAGGATATGAGCTATGCTCAGATCGCCAAACGGCTTGGGATCTCGATCAGCGCCGTCGAAAAACACATGGTCAGGGCGATGGACGCCCTCAAGCAAATCGACTAATCACAGGGCGTTATGGATATACCTAAAACCGCTGACGAATGGTTCGTCCGCCTGCATTCAGGCCACCCGGTGTCACCGCAGGACGACGCCGAATTTCGGGCGTGGCTGGCACAAAATCCTGACCATGAGGCTCAGTTGCGTCAGTGCGAGACCCGCTGGGCGCAACTGTCAGCGCTGTCGCTGTCGCCGGAAGTTCTGGCGCGGCGGGCGCGGGCGTTGCGTGAGACGTCGCCAATGGGGCGGCGCGGTCTGTTTAAAATGGCCGGCGGCGGTATGGCTGCCGCCCTTGTGCTTGGTATGGGGTGGACTGCCCTGACGCCCGGTGGGGCGCAGGCGGCCTATGTCACGGCCGCCGGAGAGAGACTGACCACCCAACTGCCGGACGGTTCTGAACTGACGCTGGCCCCATTGAGTGAAGCGCGTGTCGCGTTCATGGGCGGTAAGCGCGAAATAAGTCTTTTGTCGGGTCAGGCGTTCATTACGGCCGTCCGTAAGGGAGAACCGTTATCGTTCAAAGCCGGAAACTGCACCGTCGAAGGCTCAGGCTGTCAGTTTCAGGTCACGCTGGAGGACGGGCGCGCCCATGTCGTCATGGTTGGCGGGGGGGCTAAGGTCACGTCCTCCGACGGCGGCGCGCACCATCTCTGGTCAGGCCAGAAGCTTTACGACGCAGGTGAGAAAACATCGCGGGTCAGTGTTACGGATGTCCGCACAGAAACGGAATGGCGTCTGGGTCGGCTAGTGTTTCGTGATCAACCCTTGTCCGAAGTGGTTGCCGATTTCAACCGCTATTCCTCCGATCAGTTTGTGGTCGAAGATCCGGATTTGGGATCGCTTAGGTTATCGGGCTCATTTCGTTACGACGGCGTTGAGGATTTTCCCGCAGCGCTCGAAACCGTTCTGGGGCTTAGGGTTGAAGCCAACGGCCCACATCGCTGGGCCATTCGTAAAGGCTAATTACACATCCTGAGAATGTGAATTTTTTGCGACGTAGTGTGGATTGGTTAATCGGGTGCGTTCCTGAAGATGGGCCGGGTTGATTGCCCTGTATCAGGAAAGACCACGATGACTTCTAACCGTTTCAAGCCGTTTCTCATGACGTTCTGCGCGGCTGCCGCCTGTATGGTGGCGCCTATGTCGATGGCGCAGGCGCAAAGCCCGGTGGCCTTTGCCATTCAGGATCAGCCCCTTGATCAGGCCCTCATCGAATTCGCCCGCGTCGCCAATGTGCAGGTTCTGTTTACACCGGATATGGTGCGCGGTAAGCGCGCTAACCGGGTCAGTGGTACCTTGCCGGCCGATAAGGCCCTGAACGCCCTGCTTAACGGCACTGGGGTGGGCATCAAGAGCATCAGCGCCGATGGCCGCACCTTCTCACTGGGGGCCACGGCCATTGCCGAAGACGAGCCGGAACTGGTCGTCGTCACCGCGTTAAAGCGCTCATCCGCCATCGCCAGAGTTCCGGCGGCTGTGGTCGCCATGAATGCCAGTGAAATTCGTGAGCGCGGCATCAACGGCGCGGACGGTCTGGTCGACGAAGTGCCGGGTGTCTCCATCAACTATTCGACCGGTGGCACCGGCTATGGCCTTTTGAGCATCCGCGGCATCGGCGGGGCGGACGACTATAAGCCCAATGGCTCGCCTTCGGTGGCTTTGCATGTTGATGGCATCTATCAGACCTCGAACGCCTATGTCGGCATGCCGTTATTTGACCTTGACCGCATCGAGGTTCTGAAAGGCCCACAAGGCACGCTCTATGGCCGTAACACGACCGCAGGCGTCATTAACGCCCTGACCAAAGGCCCATCGGAAAGCTTTGAGGGCTACGCCGATGTTCGCGCCGGCAATTATGACTATACCCGCTTTGAAACCGCATTTGGCGGCAAGGTCAGCGAAAACTTCGGCGTGCGTCTGGCGGTCATGGCTGAGAACGGCGGCGGCTTCATGGACGGCGAAGGGGCGGGCACCCTGGCCGGTTTTCGCCCCAGCATTAGCGGCGTGGTGCAAACCCAGGTGCCTGCGGTCACCGATCCGGGTAAGCGCGAAGGCTTTGGCGATAAGGATCTGGTGGCCGCCCGCGCCACCTTTTCGTTTGATTTCGCGCCTGAGACCAATCTGACACTTAAAACCTTTGCCAGCCGCGACCGGGGCGACAGCCGCCAATATGACCGTCTGGCCCGCACTCAGGACAATACCCAGTTCAACGCCGGTGAGAATGCTGACCCCTACAGCTTCTATTCGCAGAAATACTTTACCCATGCCTATGATATCCGCGGCCTGTCGGGCACGCTGACGCACCGCCTGAAGGACAACCTCAACCTGACGGTTGTGGGCGGTGTTCAATCGACCGATCGCACCGACGGCGGCAATGGCGACGGCTCACCCTATCCCGGTTATGAGTACGCCTTTGACGAAACCTTGTCGCAGGCTTCGCTGGAAATGCGCCTGAGTGACGATAACGGCGGCAAGTTCGACTGGATTTTGGGGGCGTTTTACCTAAGCGACTCGGCTGATTTCGACTCGACCTGGACCAGCTTTACCGTGCGCTCAGTCTACGACAACAATCACGAGCAGCGCCGTAACTCCTTCGCTCTTTTCGGTCAGGGCGATTACAATGTCACCGATAAGCTGCGTCTGTCGGCGGGCCTGCGCTATACCCGCGACACGGTCGATTACAAAGGCCAGAACATCGACCATAATCCATGGGGCATCTCGATCTACAACACGACCTTTGCCACGGTCAGCGGTTTTAGCTGGGACCAGAATTTTGAGGACGACAATCTGTCGGGCCGCCTGACGGCGCAATATTTCATCAGCGATAATCTGAATATCTTCGCGTCGGCCTCTACCGGCTATCGCGGCGGCGGATTTGACGGCACCTCGATCATGACGCTGGAAGAAACCCTGCCGTTTGATTCAGAAACCGTCACCGCCTATGAAGCCGGGGCGCGCTGGTATAAGGGCCGCTTCCGGGCGTCGGCAGATGTCTTTGGTTATAAATTCAAGAACCTTCAGGCGACGACCCGTCTGGCCAACGACACCAATGGCCGTACCAACGTCGGTAAGGCGGAAACGTCGGGTATCGATCTGGCGGTTGGGGCGCGTCTGTTTAACGGCGAGACCCAAAAGCTGGATGTCGACCTGTCGGCCGCCTTCCTGGAGTCGGAAATCACCGAATACATCTCCCGTCGTGCGGCAGATGTGACGGCGACCTTGGGCGATCCCTTGCCGGGCGCGCCGGATGTTACGGCTAACCTCAGCCTGACGCACCGGGTGGCTTTCAGCGGTGGCTGGGATCTGACCTCGCGTCTGACGGTCGCGCATCACGGCGAAGAGTCTAATCGCCTGAACGCCCTGCCGAATAATACGGCTGAAGCCTATACCCTGACCAATATCCATATTGATCTGGCTTCGCCCGCCGCATGGTCGGTCTATGCCTATGGTAAGAACGTCACGGATGAGGTCTATTTCCCCGAAATGAACGGTGCGTCGCGTCTGGTGGGCGCGCCGGCGACCTATGGCCTGGGGCTGCGTTACAGTTTCTAAACTTAGTATAGTAAGCGTTGCGTAACGGCGTCCTCTCCTGATGGAGAGGGCGCCATCGCTGTTTTCAGGAGAGGCTCATGTCTGTGGATCGCCGTACCGTTATTGCGAGCGGGCTTTTTGCCGCCTCGCCCTTCAAGGCCCTGGCGCAGTCCAATGTGCATTGGGACGGAATACCGCGTCTGATGCAGGGGCCTGTGCTGGGGTGGTGCGCCAGTACGGAAGCTACGGTCTGGACGCGCGCCAGCGGGGCCTATGCCGTATCCATTCAGTACGACAAAGACCCGCGTTTTTCGTTGGCAACGACCACACCGGCCCTGACGGCGGCTGCGAGCGATGACTTTACGCAGGTGCACAGGCTGAGCGGCCTCACGCCCGGTGAGACCTATGCTTACCGTGTGCTGATCAATGGCAAACCCAACCCCGATGAGGTGGGGTTTGAGCCGCATCGTTTGCGGGCCGCCTCAGTGGGCCCCAGCCGGTTTAGGATGGCTTTTGGCTCATGTGCCAGACGGGCGCGCTATCCGGTGCAACCGATCTGGAAGGCGGTTGAACAGGCGCAGCCGGATCTGTTTATCTGGGCCGGTGATGCGGTCTATGCTGACAGTCCCGATCCGGCGGTGGTGGCCGAAGAATACCGCCGTCAGCGCGATCTGCCTGAAATCCGGCCGTTCATGGCGTCAGTGCCGCAACTGGCGATCTGGGATGATCATGATTACGGCCTGAACGACCATGACCGCAGACATCCGCACAAGGAGGGGGCGCTGCGGGTATTTAAGCAGTACTGGCCAAATCCGGTGGCGGGCTTATCCGGCGTGCCGGGCACGTTTTTTAAGCATAGTCAGGGCGGCGTCGATTTTTTCTTTCTGGATGTACGCTATAACCGCGACCCCAATATGGACCCGGACACGCCGCGGAAAACCATGCTGGGTAAGGCGCAGTTCGACTGGCTGATGGCGGGGCTGCGCGCCTCAAAAGCGCCGTTCAAGGTGCTGGTTTCGGGGTCTGGCTGGAGCGACGCCAAGGTGGTGGGGGCGGATTCGTGGGCCTCATTTACCCATGAACGTGACCGCCTGTTTAGCCTGATCATGAAAGAGGCTATCACCGGCGTGATCCTGCTGTCCGGCGATACCCATTTTGGTGAGATGAACTGCCTGCCGTGGTCAGATAAGGGCGGTTATGACCTTTATGAATTTGTAAGCTCACCTCTGGCGCAGGACACCGAAGATCTGTTTTTGGATTATCGGCCCATTCTGCGCGTCCGGCAGGCTTACCCCAAGGATGTCAATTTTGGCGTGGTCGATTTTGATTTAACCCTGTCCGATCCAACAGTGACCTTTGACCTGCGCGACGAAGGCGGTCAATCGGTATGGGCACCGGTGACAGTGCGGGCCTCAGACCTCACGCCGGGCCGGATATCGTGGCCCAAAACACTGGATACGGTGTCTAAGTTGCGCTGGGAGCGCTTTGTCGCCACGGGGCGGTATTATTAAATGTCGGGTTTTGGCTACCTTGCGCATCATCTCATGAGTCTGTCACAAAAGGCGGCTAAAGCGAGGCGGTGTGAGTATTGGCTGGAGACGCGGCGTGGAGCCTCAGCGGCATGACGATGAATGGGCGGCCATCCGCCTGATTGTGCGCCGCTATGCCCTAAGCCGGACCCGCCAGCCTGATCTGGCCGACGATATTGCGCAGCAAGCTGTGCTGAACGCCATTGAATATCAGCAAAATCATATTGTTATCAGCCTTCACGCTTTGGCGTTTCGTATCGCGGATAACCTGATCAAGGGTCATTACCGGCGGCTTAAACCCATTTCGGACATTAGTGAAATTGACGGTATGGCTTGCGCGCGCCCCTTGCCGGACCGGATCACCGAGGATCGCGCTGAAACGCGGGCCATGCTGGAGGCGCTGAATAAGATGCCGCCGCTCAGGCGCGATGTGTTTATGCGAAGGCGCCTTGATGGCCAAAGCTGCGAAGATATCGGCCGGGCCCTCAATCTTAACCCCAAGGCGATCGAAAAACATATTACGCGGGCGCTGGTCGATCTGCATGCCGCGCGCCGCAAATGGCGAGAGGTTGAAACGCCCGACAAAACTATAAAACCAGATAACGATATAGAAGAAGGGTGGGCGTCATGATCAAGGTTGTGAACGAGCCAAGCCTTTTGTCGGTTGAAGATGAGGCTGCGGCGTGGGTTGTGGCCATGATGGCGGAGACGGTGCCGGCCCATACCGAGCGTCAGTTTGAACTATGGATCAAGGCCCATCCCGATCATGCGCAGGCCTATGCGGATATGTGCGCAAGCTGGCAGGCCGCCCCGGTTGAGGACGCCCTGACGTTTAAGCGACGTCAGGGGGCCTCGCGCCAATTTATAAGCGTGGTAGTTGGTGGGGCGCTGGCCGCCTGTCTGGTGCTGGGGTTTGTGGGCGTGAATACGAGATCGGTAATGTTGCCGTCCTTTAAGCCGCAGCCGACCTATAGCGCCAGCCTGATGACCGGGCCGGGCGACATTCAGGATGTGGCCTTGCCCGATGGCACACGCATCGCCCTCAGCGGCAATTCAGCACTGACGGTGCGTTACGAAGGCCGTCGTCGTCAGGTCAATCTGACGCGCGGTGAAGCCTGGTTCGATGTCGCCCATGACGAAAGCCGCGCCTTCCATGTGGCGGCGGGCGAGGCTGAGGTCAAGGTGGTCGGTACGGCCTTTAATATCGATCTTCTGGATGCCGTAACCACCGAGGTTTCGGTCTATCGCGGTAAGGTGCAGGTGGCGGCGGGTGAGCGGTCCGTGGATCTGACTTTGGGGCAAAAGGCGATCAGTCAGAATGGCCGGATCGCGCGGTCGATGTTTGATGCGCAGGCCATACCGGACTGGCGCGAGGGCTGGTTTGAGGCCGAGGATATTGAACTGGGGCGATTGATTGCCGAGGTTAATCGCTTTGCCAAAACGCCGGTCAGGATAGCTGATCCGGACCTTGCGGCAAAAACCGTGTCCGGACGTTTCAAGGTCTCTGATCCGGCGCTGGTGTTAAGCGGGCTGAAGCAGGTCTACGGCATTGAGGTCAGGCAGGGAAAAACCGTCACGGTACTGACGAAATAAAGGGTGGGTGAGAAAATGTGTCTGATTTCATTCATAAAACATTCATAATAAATTTTGTCGGGAGCCGGGACCCGCGCGCATCTCCCCTCATGCGAGGCCGATGGGGGCCGCGTTTACCGGAGATTTAAACGTGACGACGAAATTCAGACTTGTGCAGGGACTGTCCGTGCTGGCGCTTATGGCTGGGGGGATGGCCGCGCCGCTGATGGTTCAGGCCCAGACCCAGGTTACCGCCACCCAATCCTTCAAAATTGCGTCCAAAGACCTGTCGGCAGCTTTGAAAGACTATTCAAAGGCCACCGGCCTTCAGGTCATGGTCGATCCCGATCTGGTGCGCGGGAAACGCTCGGCAGGCGTGTCGGGATCGCTGACGGCGCGTGATGCCCTGACGCAGCTTCTTAAGGGCACCGGCCTGAGCGCCGATATCTCTGGCGGCTCAGTTGTGGTACGGGCCGTGCCTGTTGTAACGGCGGCGACCTCTGGGACGGCCACTGCGGCACCGGTCGCGGATGCTGAGATCGAAACCGTCGTTGTGCGCGGTTATGCCGCCGCTATGCGCGAATCCCTCGATAACAAGCGCAAGAACAAGAACATCTCCGACCGCGTCAGCGCCGACGACATGGGCAATCTGCCGGTCGCCAACGTCGCTGAAGCCTTGGCCAAAGTGCCCGGCGTCAATGCTGTGCGCGACAGCCGCACCGGCGAAGGCGACCGCATCACCGTGCGCGGCCTGTCGACTGAACTTAACAACTACACCATGAACGGCGTGAAAATGTCGGGCGCTGGCTCGCGCGACGCTCAGTTTTACCGTGGTGTGCGCCTAAGCTTCCTGCCGCCGGAAGGCATTTCTGGCATTACGGTTCATAAGACCATCATGCCGAACATGGACGGCGATGCCCTGGGCGGCACGGTCGAAATCGACACCCCGACCGCGTTCAGCTTCAAGAAAGACACCCATATCGGCCTGTCGGTTCAGGGCGGGGTGATGGATAAGTTCGATAATCCGACCTCATCCAAGGCAGCGATTTCCTTTGCGCGTAAATTCTCGGATCGTCTGGGCGTGTTCGTGACGGCGTCCTATTCCAAGCGCAATACGCAGTTTGAGGAAAACGGCGGTGACGGCGACAGTCAGCCGCGCACCTGGTATTCCAACTCTGAGACACTGGATGTCGATTTGAACGACTTCGTGTTCCGCGGCATGCAAATCGCCACCGGCGAAACCGAAGTTGAGCGCAAAGGCCTTAACGGTTCGCTCGACTGGCGCGGTGATGACCATGAGTTCCACCTGCGCGGGACCTATAACGAATATAACGAAAAAGAGTTCTCGACGCGTCTGAACTTTCGTAACGACACGGGCCAATTCTCGCGTCGCCTGACGCAGGTCAATCTTGGCGATACGACTCTGAAATCCCCCGATCAGATGATTATCGGCAGCGATAGCCGTGGCAATATCTATGGCTACACCACGGCGCAGATCATCGACCGCCCGACGGTTAAAGTCATCATTGATGGTAAAGAGACGATGGTCGGTGATGGCGTTATCACTGATCAGGACATGACCAGCACTGCAAATGCCAACTCGCTGTATTCGCTGAATGGCGCATCCGGTGTGTGGGACCCGCAGGGCTTTCGTCTGCGCAGGTTCTGGGAAGGCAGCTATTCGACCGGGCTTTTATCGTCGCTGAACTTTGGCGGTAAGAGCCGCTTCGGTCAGTTGACGGTCGATTATGATCTGTCGGTATCAAAATCCGAAGATGAATCCGACGGCGACTACGAACTGGAATTCCGTTCAAACAAGTATCGCTGGCTGGGCAATGAAGGCGTGGGCGTCGATAGCTCCGGCGACAGCCGTTACCCGAAGTGGGTGCTGAACGATGCGGGCCTGAAGGCCGTTCATGATCCGGCGAACTATGCCTTTTCCGGTCTCGAAGCCGGGGTGTCATCGGTCAGGGAAGACCTGAAGCAGGCCCAGTTTAACCTCAACTATGAGTTCAACCATGACTGGCTGCGTAACTTCAAGGCCGGTGCCAAGTATTATAAGTCCGACCGTACCAAGTTCGAAGGCTCATTCCTGAACCTTGATATGGACGGCACTCTGGCCGATTTTGCACCGTTCTACGGCGATCCGGTCAATAGCTTGTTTGACGGGGAATATAGCGGGGATTACCGCCTCGGCATCGTGCTGGATAACGATAAGATGCTGGCGGAATTGGCGCGCGCGACGGCCGGCACCAGCACGTTCTTTGACGGTGAGGCCTTAACCCCCGATGCTGCCACCATCTCTGATGAAGACAGCTTTGGCTTTGAGGAGCAGGTGACGGCCCTTTATGCGATGGGCGAAGCCGAGTTCGGCAAGCTTCAGGTCATCGCCGGGGCCCGTATCGAAAAAACGGAAAACACGGTCCGCGCCTGGACCATGGACCCTAAGATCGGCAACGAATATAACCTGACCCAAAGTGATTTCACCAACGTCCTGCCGTCGATCCACGCCACCTATAAATTCCGCCCGGATCTGTTCCTGCGCGGCGCTATCTGGACCAGCTTTGCCCGTCCGGACATCGCCCGCATGAGTTCGGCCAACGAATATGGCTATAATGTCGATCCCGATGGTGATGGTGATGAAAACCCGACAGCGGACTGGGAACTGGTGTCGATCGCCAAGGGTAACCCTGACCTGAAGCCGATGGAAGCGATCAATTACGACCTGTCGCTGGAGTGGTATAACGGCAAGACCGGCGCCTATTCGGTCGCGGTATATTATAAGGACATCGAGAACTTCCTGTTCCGTTCGTCATCCTCCAATATCCGCAACGGTACGACCGGTGAAAACGAAGACCCGAACGGCGTGGTCATCTCCATGCCGAACAACGGCAAGAAGGCGACCGTCGAGGGCATGGAAGTCAGCGCCCGTCAGATTTTCCACTGGCTGCCGTCACCGCTGGATGGCTTTGGTATCGGCTTCAACGGCACTTTCCAGACCTCAGAAGCGGTTACCGGCCTGAGCTGGCACCCGGATGGCTATACCTTGCCGCTGATGGAGACGCCGGAGCGGGTCTTAAACCTTGAACTGTTCTACGAAAAGCATGGCTGGGAAGGCTATATCGCCGTCAATCACCAGTCTGAAATGCTCAACGGCATTCAGGATTTCGGCAACAATCCCTATGAGCAGGACTATACCTTTGTTGACATGAAGGTGCGTAAGGCCCTGACCCAAAAGGCCACCGTCAGCCTCGATGTTCAGAACATGTTCGATGAACATACCTACTGGATTTCCTACGGCCCGACCGAAGCCTCCAGCCGCGCGTTCATCAAAAACGGACGCACGATCAATCTGAGCTTCAGCTACGTCTATTAATTCCCTTATCCCCTAAACTTGCGGAGTTTCCGGCCAACCGGAGACTCCGCCTTTTGCTTTTTAAAGGCAGCTTCATGACCTCATCTGCGAAATATCTGGCCGTGCGGGCCCTGCTGACGGCGGCGGGGCTGGCCATCAGCGTGCTGGCAACGGCGCAAACCGTGCCTGCGCCTGCGCCCCCTCTGGCGGCGGCGACGGTTGAACCGGAACGGATTATCCTCAATCTCACCGGCGATCCACAGCATGAGATGGCCATCACCTGGCGCTCAGCCGCCGGATCGGCTCCGGGTAAGGTGCAGTTTGCAATATCGGAACCCGGCCCGAATTTTGTGGCCCGCACTACCGAAGTGGCTGCAAAGACCGAGGCCCTGACCCTCGATGTGCAGGAGCAGGCAGGTTTTCAGGCGACCTATAATTCGGTGGTGCTGACGGGACTGAAACCGGCCACCCGCTATGTCTACCGTGTCGGTGATGGCACGAACTGGTCGGAATGGTTTCAGTTTTCGACGGCGGGTGCGCCTGGCGATAAGTTCACCTTCATCTATCTGGGGGATGCCCAGAACAATGTCAAAGAGCACTGGTCGCGGGTATTGCGCGAAGCCTTGCGCGAAGACGGCAAGGCGTCATTTATGCTGCACGCCGGTGACCTGATCAACCGCCACGCCAGCGACCGGGAATGGGGCGAATGGTTCTCGGCCGGTGGGTTTATCCATGCGCAAACCCCGTCGATCATGACGCCGGGCAATCACGAATATGGCCGCCCGATTGATGACTCTGGGGCACGGTTGTCGCCTCAGTGGCGGGCGCAATATACCTTGCCCGAAAATGGGCCGGAAGGCCGTGACAAGCTGAAAGAAACGGCATTCTACGTCGATTATCAGGGCGTGCGAGTGATCTCGGTCGATGCGCCGCTGCTGCATGGCGATGAAGCTGAGCGGGCCGCCCAGGTTGCGTGGCTGGATAAGATTCTGGCCAATAATCCCAACACCTGGACGGTTATCAGCCTGCATTTTCCACTCTATTCGTCTGAGCCTGACCGCGATAATCCGCGCGTGCGTGAGGCGCTTAAACCGCTGATCGATAAATACAAAGTTGATCTGCTGCTGCAAGGCCATGACCACGGCTATGCCCGCGGGGCGGCACCTACGGCGCGGTCAAAGCAACACCCAAAGGATGATGCCACGGTCTATGTGGTCTCGGTCGCGGGGCCTAAGATGTATGCCGTCTCGGATCTTGCGTGGGCCGACCGCAAGGCCTCACAGACCCAATTGTTTCAGGTGCTGACCGTTGAGGGTAAGTCCCTGAACTATAAGGCGTTCACTGCCAATGGTGAGCTTTATGATGCGTTCTCGCTAACCAAGGACGCTAAGGGCCGCAAAACGCGCAAAGACCTGAAACCGGCAACCCCGGAATTGTGGACGCCGGGTAAAAAACCGCCAAAAAACGGCGACCTGTCCCAATAGTTACAGCAAAGGCGGCATATTATTTGCCGCCTTTTTTGTTGCCAATTTATAGGCTAAGTTCATGCCCGAAAAGACCAGAGGGGGATGGGCGTCAATTGAGCGGTTTTCAGTCCCCTGCGGTCTCAAGCTTAATAAGTAATCTCCAAACCGAATGTACGACCGTGAATGTGGGGGGGCATGACCTGCCTGTGACGCGCAATGACGGCGGCGACGTGACCAACTATCTGTGCTGCCCCAGTGCGGCCTATATCGATTATGCGATTGATGAGCTGCGGCATTTTTCGGCCAAACCGTGGCTTAAGGGGCTGTTGCGCGGCCTGATCGAATGTGCCCGTCCGCTGATGACGGCGTCACGGCTGGATCGGCAGGTCCAGCCCAATAATGGCCTTGTGGCCACCAACCTTTTTCCCGATCTGTCGCAGGCCGATATTGCGCAAGCCACCCGCGCCCTGACGGCCTTATATCCGAGCCATAGCCTAATCTGGCGGTCAGTCAATGATCAGTCCATGGCTCAATTAAAGGCGCGGTTTGAGGCCGCAGGATATCACGCTTTTCCCTCGCGGCAGATATATTTGTTCGATGCGCGGGCGGTGGCACCAAAGGTCAGCCGTGACGAAGCGCGCGACATAAAGCTGCTGGCCCGTGGCGACTATAACTGGACGCAAGGGCCATGGCGGCCCCAAGATTTCGACCGCATGGCTGACCTGTACCGGCAGCTTTATCTCGATAAATATACCTGGCTGAACCCGGTCTATACGCCTGTGTTCTTAGAGCAAGGCCACGCGACGCGGACGCTTGATCTGCACGCCCTGCGCAATCATGACGGACGGATCGACGGGGTTGTTGGCTTTATCGACCATGGCGATTCCATGGCAGCCCCTGTGGTTGGCTATGATACGGAACTGCCCGCCGAACGGGGCCTATACCGGCGGTTAATGGGGATTGCGATGACGCGGGCGCGTGAACGGCGGCTGTTATACAATATGAGCGCGGGGGCGGCGGGTTTTAAGCGCAATCGCGGTGGCACGCCTGCGCTGGAATATCTTATGGTCTATAATCGCCACTTGGGTCTTGGCCCGCGTCTGGCAGCGTATCTGGTGCGCAGCATTCTCAACACCATAGGTGTGCCCATTCTCAAAAGGTTTGAACTGTGACCCCGGTAACGCCCTCTTCGTGGATAGCGGTGTGTGCAGCCCGTGATCTGAAACGCACGCCGCGCCGCTTTGTCATTGCGGGGCAGGCGGTGGTGGTTTTCCGCTCCGGTCGGGACATAGCGGTCTTTGCCGACATATGCCCCCATCGTCTGGCGCCGCTGTCCGAAGGCCGTGTGATCGACGGAGGCATTGAGTGTCCCTATCATGGCTGGCAATTCGATGGCACCGGTTTGTGCCGGATGATACCGGGAGCGGTCGGGCCCGTACCGCGGGTACGTCTCGCTCCCATGGCCGTGTGTGAACATGACGATCTGATTTTCGTATCATTGACGCCTACTGAGGCCCCACCCTATTCGGGGCGTCTTAGTGGGGCGGGGAATGTCTCCGCTCTGGTCGAAAGCCGCGTACAATCAACCCTGATCGATGTCGCCGAAAACATTCTGGACGCCAGCCATACTCACTTTACGCACAAGGGGCTGCTGCGGGGGCTTAGCGCACGCAGGCACAGGGTTCGCGTCGACATTACCGGCGGCCTTGGCTGGGTTGAGGCGCGGTATGAAGGCGAGCCGCGTCAGGAGGGCCTGATCAGCCGACTGCTGGAGGGCGGGCGTGGCATCAGCATAGGCCGCTTCATGGCGCCGGGTATTGCTGAGATCGAGTTCTGGGGGCCGCAGCGCCTCAATCTGGTGACCACGTTTCACCTGCGTCAGGAGGTGGACGGGCAGGTCGCGGGCCTGGGTATCCTGTCGGGGCCAACCGAATACGGGCTGGGTTATGTTAAGGCGGCGATTTTCAAGCCCCTGTTTGCGGTGGCGCTGGCGCAGGATCGCCATATCCTTCAGGCCGCGTCGGGCAACCGGAAAGTGTTCGGTGACCCTAAGCCGGTGATCGGGCCTCTGGATATATTGCGCTCATCAATTGAGGCGATTTTGAAAGGCGAGCTTCCGCCGGTGACGCATCAGCCCGTCCGTATGATTATGGAGCTATAGCAGCGGCGTGCCGTTCCATTCGATATCAGCGGTGGCGGCGGCCTTAAGGCCTTGGCCGCTTCGGACGGCGCGAACCGTGGCCTCAAGCAGGGCCAGCATCTGCCAGGGCCTTGTGCTGCGGTCAGACGGATGTTCCAGCAGGTGGGACATGGTGGTGAAATCGCGCCACCACGGGCCAAACTGGCCACGACTCAGGCTGTCGGGCAGGCCATAGATCAGCATGGCCAGAGGCACGCCCATGGGTTGATCACCGCTCGCCGTGGCCGGATGGCCCTCAATCAGTGCCTTGGCCAGTTTGTCTTCGAGACGGAAAAAATGTGCGCCGGTTGTAGCGCGCGGATTACATTCCAGCACATGGATTTTGCCGGAACCATCGCGCCGGAAATCAAAGGAGATCTGACCCGTCCAGTTTGTGTGGCGAACAAAACCGGTGACGAACTGATCAATGACCGGCTCGGATACCGGCGCAACCATAACGCCCGCGCCAATGCCGCGACCGGCGCGGTACAGCGGCCGGTACGCCTGAAGAGCCGCCACCCGACCGTGATGGGCCACGGCGTAGACACACAGTTCTTCGCCGTTTAGGTAGCGTTGGGCGATCCATGGATCGTCCAGCGTCGGGCAAAGGTCGTCCAGGGTTTCAGGCTGCACGCGGACGCGGTCGCCAAAGCGCGACCAGATTGGCTTGAACACCCATTCGGCCGGAGAGCTGAATGTGCGCGCGTCATCCGAAGCGGTCAGTAAACGGGTTTCCGCGGCATCCGCGCCAAACCCCTGCGCCACCTGGCAAAAGCGGTACTTATTATGAACCTCAGCCAGTCGATCAAAAGGCGGGGCCAAAAGCGGAAGGGAATAGCCAAAAAGGTCTCTGGCGGCGGCCAGATAAAACACCTCTTCGCAAGTCGGCAGGATGAGATCAATGCCGTGCCGTTCAACCACCTCGGCCACGGCGGCAGCATAGGCTTTAGGCGACGTACGGGCCGGGGGCAGCGGTGCGAAGGCTTGCGCAAAACGGCTGGCGCGCGCCAGAGGAAAGCGCAGGCTGTCGGCCAGTATGACACTGTGGCCTTCTGCCGCCAGACAGCGGGTCAGGTGCAGGGCGACGGGGGCGCGGGCACCGGCGATGAGTATGCGCATCCCTATCCCTTCCATATCCTCTCAACCCGCCTGAGTTTGCGCGCCGAGGTCGAAAGGGTTTCCTGTCTGAGGGCAATATGGGCGGTGATGTTGAGCCCTGACAGCAGGTTCGATACAGCTTCTTTCGCCTTCAGCGCGGCCTCTGGCGGCGTATCGATTGGCAGGATGAGGTCTATGTCGGACGGCCCGGTCTGGTTCAGGCGAAAATCCGTGATACGCCGGTCGGCATCGACAATGGCATTGCGCAGAATATCAGGCGTTATGGTCTGGCCCGACAGTTGAAAAAGATCATCGCAGCGTCCGGCAATCTCCGTCACCGCCTGATAGGGTGAGCCGCACGGGCAGGGCGTCTGAGACAGGCGCATCAGGTCATTCATGCGGTAGCGGCACATGGCCTGTGTCGTGCGGGTGAAATCGGTAATGACGGGGCTGACGAGGTCGCTGCCCGCCACCGCTTCAAAGTCAAAGTGCATGACATCTTCGCACAGATGCAGGGTGCCATGGTCACAGGCAACACCGAGCAGGCCCTCTGTGGCCATGTAGATCTCACGCACGCGGATATGAAACCGCGCCTCGATCACCGTCTTATCAAGCGGATCAAGGACTTCGGCACCGGAAAATATGCGCCGCAGGGGCAGGTTCATCCCCTGTTCGGCCAAAGCGCGCAAAACCTTGGGCGGGGCAATGATCGTGTCGGGGCGGTAGTCCGGCAGTCTGGCAAAAATAGCCTCCAGACCATCATTCAGGTCGAAGAACCTTAAAGTCAGGCGCGGTGTTACGGCGGCGGTCTTATAGAGGGCCGAATTCAGCGGCAGGATCAGGGCGATGCGCGCCGTATCGCGCGGAAAACGCGGCAGGGTTTTGGCCAGCATAACCCCCAGCCACGCTTGCCGCTCCTGATCTGATACCACATAAAGCCCACGATTACCGCTGGTGCCGGTACTGGCGCCAATGCTGTAGCCGCGTCTTTGAGGGGCATGGCCACTGAAGATTTTCCAGCCCTCATCCGCCGTAATGCCGGGGGCATTGAGCTGTGCAAAGTTGGCCATAAGTTGCGCCTTATCCATGACCGGCAGGGCATCAAAACGGCAGTCATGGAGGTGTGCATAATATGGGAAGGCGGGCAGGGTTTTACGCATCAGGCGCTTAAGCCCGCGCGCCTGCCATCTGGCTACGTCTTCGCGAGTTTTTAAGAGTCTGGCCAGCCAGAGCGTGCGAAAAAAGGCGCTAAGAAACGGGATCATGACACAGCGCAATCTCATATCCGGCCAGACTCGCGCGACGCAGCAAAGCCATGGAGTCCGTCATGGCCGCCTCATCGTCATAGACCCACCGTGCCGGGCCGCGCGGGGGGCGATCCTGAGCTATGGCCTCACCCAACCACTGGGCATCGGCGGCATAGATCAGCTTATGCTGCGGCCACACCAGACCGCAGTGGCCGGTGGCATGACCGGGTAAATCAATGGCCAGCAGGCTGGCATCACCAAAAAGGTCGTGGCCGCGCCCGAAGGGCAGGTCGGCTACCGGAAGGTCTTCGATGGCGATCAGGCGGTCTTCGAAATCGTCGGGCAGGAGTTCCGTGAACAGGCCATGGCGCAGCTTTTGCCACATCGGTTGGGCGTTGATTTTATCCCAGCCTGCGGCGATAAAGCGGGCCTTTTCGAACCGGCGCAGTCCGCTGATGTGGTCGGCATGGAAGTGCGTCACGAAGATATATTTCACATCATCGGCCCTAAAGCCCAGATCGGTCAGAACGTCTTCGGGCTGGATCTCAAGGCGCGGGCGCAAAACCCCGGCATAGAGCCTGAGTGCCAGACTGCGGCGTCCTGTGGTCACTTCGGGCCCATAGCCGGTATCGATGACAATCGGGCCGTGACGCGGATGCACCCAGACGCCAAAGCGCACCCCAAGTTTGATGGTGCGCAGGTGGCCTTTGGCCAGAACCAGCCATTCGGGAATGCTGAGGGTCGCGCTGTTGGCGAAGACCGGTCTCATGAGGCAAGGGTCCGGCGCAAACCTTCGCTGAAATCGATCTGCGGGTTATAGCCCAGATCACGGCGCGCCGCCGTCAGATCGAGGGTCTGGCTGAACGCCAGTATGCCTACGCCGTAAGCCGTGATCGGCGGTTCCGGCTGCCCGATACGATGTCGTGCGATATATTCGGCAGCGCGCGCCGCCGCCAGTGCCAGCCATACGGGCACGGGCCGAAAGCGCGCGGTCACGCCTGCGGCCTCACTGGCGCGGGAGATGATGTGGTGAACCGCTATGGCTTCCCCGCCTGAGATGTTGAAGGTGCGGCCATTATAGCTTTGCGGGGCGTCAATGGCGCTCACGATGGCGGCCACCACATCGTCAACATGGGTGAGGTCGGTCACTGCGGCTCCGTTGCGCAGCAGGGGCAGGCGCTGTGTTTGAGCCGCCCGGATAAGCCGTGGCAGCAGGGCGGTGTCGCCCTGACCATAGATGCCACGGGGGCGTAAGATAAGGGTGTTCAGGTCTGAGGTGCGCGCCATGTCTTCTGCGATCGCCTTGGTGGCGGCATAGTCATTGACTGGCGGTGGTAGCGGGGCGTCCTCAGACAGGTTCAACTGGTCGCAAAACCGAAAGGCGACGCTGGGCGAGGATATGGCCACAAAGCGCCTGACCTTAAGTTGGCGGGCGATAGTGATGGCGTGTTGTGTGCCGGTGACATTGGCCTGTTCAAACGCCGTGCGCAGCCCCCACGCCGACGACAGGGCCGCGGCATGAACAAAGGCATCGGCCTGATCCCACGCATTAAGGGATGACGCATCGCCAAGGTCTATAGTTTCAAATTCAATCCCATCGGCGCGCAGGGCTTCGCCTTTCAGGACATCACGGCCGAGCCCCAGCACCTGATGACCAAGGCCATGCAGATGGCGGCACAGATGTCCGCCCAGAAAGCCCGTGGCACCGGAAACGACAATTTTCATAGGATCATCGCCAGTCCGCCCAGAGACATACCGGCGGAAGTGCCCAGTATCAGAGTGCGCAGACCTGCCGGATGGCGTTGCCGCGCCAGATGCAGGGCGGTCGGAATAGAGGCCGCGATCTGGTTACCGTAATCGCGCACAATGTTCATGACGATATCGGCAGAAAAACCGCACCGGCGGGTCAGGTGCGCCAGAGCGCCGGGGCTGGCCTGATGAGGCACAATCAGTTCGACATCGTCGCGCTGCCATCCGGCCTGATCCAGCAGGCGGTCCAGAAACGGCTCGAAATGGCGCAACGTCAGCTTAAACAAAGCGTCGCCTTCCATGTGAAACCGGCTGTGCCTGTCGAAAGCCTCACGATCGGTATGATAGTCATAGCGGGTGCCACCCGCCCCCAGTGAGCAGGCGTCATAGCCCGACGGATAGGTTTCCATGCGTGAGGCCAACAGGCGGCCATCGCCTTGGCCGGTGATGACAACCGCCGCCGCGCCGTCACCGAACAGGGCCGCCGTCGCCGGGTCCTGCGCCCAGGGCAGGGCGCGTGAGGCGACTTCTGAGGCGACCACCAGCGCCACCTTATTGCCGACCATGCGGCTGGCGATATCAAGCGCCGTGACAAAGCTCAGGCAGGTCGAATTGATATCGAACGCCATGCAACTACCGTCGGTTATGCCTAACCGCGCCTGTATCAGAGGCGCCGTGGACGGGATCGACTGATAGGGCACGGCGGCGGCAAACAGAATGAACTCTACATCGTTTGGCGACAGGCGGGCTTCGTTGAGGGCTGCGCGGGCCGCACTTACAGCCAGGTCAATCTGGTCTTCCTTATCGCAGACATAGCGACCATAAACCCCTGAGCGCCGGTAAAGCCATCCGGCCGGGCGTCCGATAAGGGCATCAAGATCTTCTGACAGGCGTAAGGTTTCGGGCACGGCCATGCCACTGCCTAATATTGTCAAAGGACGAACTTCCGTCACGCTGGTCCCGTTCTCAACTCTTTGGCTCGCCCCTATGGAATGCCCGCCAAACTATATGTAGCCCGCCGGTCATGGCAAGCGACTGTTTGTCCTGAATATCAGCTTTCAGGGAGGTAAACCTATGGCCCGGATATTAAAGTGGAGATATCAAGCACGGCTACTTTAATCTGTATTTATCCGTGGAATATTATCGGTGGGGTTGTCAGGTTTCTGACTTCGCGCATGACGAAACTGCTTCTAATCTTGGCAACATGGGGCAGGGTCGACAGTTCCCGGCGATAGATTGAGTCGTAGGTTTCAAACGAGGCCACGTTCAGGATCATAATAAAGTCGGTGTCGCCTGAAACAAAGCTGCAGAAAGACATGGATGGACTTCTGAGAACGGCCTGTTCAAAATCGTTCAAGGCGTGTTCTGCCTGAGAAGACAACTCAATCGAGACTATAACAATCATGCTCAGGCCAAGCGTTTTGTAATTCAGATTGACTGTGTAACCTGAAATTATGCCGGATTCTTCTAAGATTTTACGGCGACGGGCAACGGCTGTACTTGACAGATTGAGCCGCTCGCCTAACGCAACATCCGACATACGCCCGTCTTCAGTCAATTGTCGTAAGATTTTGTAATCTGTAGCATCAAGCCGCTTAGTGTCGAAATTCATCAAAAAAATCCTCTTTTGGTTCCGATTTCAAACCATATGCTAATAAATAGACTGAAATTTCCGAGATATTCAACCCATCGTCATGTTAACGTCATGTTTATAAAGTTCCGCGGCGCGTATTTGCCGGCCTAAGCCACATAAATATTACAGGAGGAAACCACACTTCGACACATAAGGGGATTTAGTATGTCGAAAACAAGGTTTCCAAAGTTACTAACGGCTACATCATTGGTCGCACTATTTACCTGCAGTTCCGTATGGGCGCAGGAAGCCCCGGCACCCGCACCGGACTCCGCTGAGGAAGAGGTGCAGGAGGTCGTGGTCACCGGCTCACGCGTTGTGCGCAACGGCTTCGCCGCCCCCACCCCGGTCAACGTACTGGGCAAGGAAGAAATCAAGGCCGAAGCCCCCGCCAATATCGCTGATTTCGTCAACACCTTGCCATCGGTTAAGGGCAGTGCGACGGCTTCCAACTCATCGGGGGCCTTGTCGAACGGTCAGGCGGGCATCAGTGCGTTGAACCTGCGGGCTCTGGGGACGGGCCGCACGCTGGTTCTGTTTGACGGGCAGCGCTCGGTGATTTCGTCCGCCACCGGCCTTGTCGACACCAATACCTTCCCGCAGTCGCTGATTGAGCGCGTCGAAGTCGTGACCGGCGGGGCCTCTTCGGCCTATGGTTCCGATGCCATCGGCGGGGTGGTCAACTTTATTCTTGATAAGAAATATACCGGCTTCAAGACGACGGCTGAATACGGCGAAACCGCCGAAGGCGATGCCGAAAACTGGAAGCTGAACGCCACCTATGGCACCGGCTTTGCCGATGACCGCGGCCATTTCCTGCTGAGCTACGAAAAGGCCAAGCAGGAAGGGGTGCATTATACGGCGCGCGATTGGGCCCAAAAGGGCTATTTCTCGATGCGTAACCCCAATACGGCGGCGGGGCAGCCCTTTTATATCGTCTCTGACGGCATTGGTTTGTCGAGCCTAACGCCGGGCGGTCTGATCACGGCCGGGCCGCTGAGAGGCACCTATTTCGGTGAAGGCGGTTCGGTCAATCAACTGACCTACGGCGCATCATCAGGCCAGTGGATGCTGGGCGGTGACTGGCAATATCCGACATCAGGCATGATCGGCACCAACAGTCTGGTGGCCGGTGATGATCGCGACAGCCTGTTTACGCGTCTGAGCTATGAGGTCACACCGTATCTGAACGTGTTCGCTCAGGCGTCCTACGCTAAATACGAAGGCCTGAGCTACTATATCCAGCCGACCACGACGGGCGTGACGATCCGCTCAGACAATGCCTATCTGCCCGCATCGGTCCGCACGGCCATGACCAATGCTGGCGTTACGTCGTTTGTTATGGGCACCAGCAACGGCGATATGCCCGCGTCTGGCAGCACTATGGAGCGCGAAACTCAGCGTTATGTGGTCGGCGCGGACGGTAACTTTGATGCGCTCGGCTTAGGCTTTAAGTGGGACAGCTATTATCAGATGGGCATCACCGATACGGTCGAAGCCCTGACCGATACCTATAACAACGCCCTTCTGACGCTGGCGACTGACGCGGTTTTCCGTCCCGGCACGACCGAAATCGTCTGCCGCTCGACCCTGACCAATCCGACCAATGGCTGTGTGCCGCTCAACCGCTTGGGTATCGGTGTCGCGGATGCCGCAGCGCTTGACTATGTGCTGGGCACGCCGACCCGTAAGCAGCGCTTTGAGCAGGATGTGGCGGCCGTCAACTTCTCGACCAGCGACATCATGGGCTGGGCCGGGCCGATCTCTCTGGCCTTCGGGGCGGAGTGGCGTCGTGAGGCGATGGATGGCTTTGTGCCGCCGCAGTACCAAAGCGGGTGGAAGTACGGTAACTTCAAGGTCTCGACCGGCTCCTACGAAGTGGCCGAAGCCTATGTCGAAGCCGTGGTGCCGATGTTCAAAGGCTTTGATCTGAACGCCGCCTTCCGCTATGCGGACTACTCGACCTCCGGCGCGGCCCGTCCGTGGAAAGTCGGCTTTACCTATGCGCCGATCGAAGACATCAAGCTGCGCTACACCATGTCGCGGGATATCCGCGCGCCGAACCTGTCGGAGCTTTACGATTCCGGCACGGCCCGCTCGAACTCGGTGGCCATTAACGGCACGTCGGTAGCCTTCGTGCAAAACCTTCAGGGCTCGACCCTGGTGGAGCCCGAAGTGGCCGATGGCATCGGTGTCGGGGTGGTGGTGCGTCCGCGCTTCTGGCCGGGCTTTGAAGCTTCGGTCGATTATTATGACATCGAAGTCGAAGGCGTCATCAGCTTCGTTACCGCCCAGCAGGTTGCCGACTATTGTAACATCAACGGTATCCAGAGCTACTGCAATAACATGATCTATAGCGGCCCGACGCTGCAGACCATCAACCTCTATTATGACAACCTCAACCGCATGCTGGCGCGCGGTATGGATATCGAGGCCTCCTACCGCTTCAATCTGGCCGATGTCTACTCCAAGGCCAGCGGGTCTTTAAGCCTGCGCGGTATGGCGACCCACTACATCACCAACATCACCGATGATGGCGTGACGGCGGTGGATTTTGCTGGCTCCAACTCCGGTTCGACACCTAACTGGGTTTACCGCATTACAGCGCTCTATAAGCTTGATCCGTGGACGATCAATCTGACGGCGCGCGGGGTCTCCGACGGGGTTTTGTCGAACGCCTATACCGAATGCACCAGCGGCTGCCCGGTCAGTGTCGCCCCTTACTACACCATCAACGACAATACAGTTGACGGGGCGGTCTATTTCGATGTGGCGGTCAACCGCGTCATCGAGATCGGTGGCGTCAAGGCCGAAGCCTATCTGTCCATCAAGAACCTGATGGATAAGGACCCGGTACTGTTGTCCAGCCCGGCAAACCTCGGTGCCGAAAATACCCCGGCCTATCTGCAAACCAACCGGGGGCTCTATGATGTCATGGGCCGCGTCTATCGCGTTGGCCTGCGGATGGAGTTCTAGCTGTAATCCCCATGCCCTGTCGTCCCCACGGCAGGGCATTTTTATTACCGGTCACGTCTGAAACGGGCGTGCATATCCTCTTTAAAATTACAGGAGTAAACGCGTATGACTGTGTCCAGACGTTTTTTGAGTGCCCTGCTGCTGGCGACCTGCCTGACAGTGCCGTCTTTAGCCCATGCCGAGGCCAGCCCCAAACTGAAAGCCGCCGCTCAGGCCGGCGTCAAGGACCGCACGGTTCTGGCCCAGCAGATGGTCGATTCGATCTATAGCTTCGCCGAGCCGGGCTTTCAGGAATATAAGACTTCTGAATATGTGACCGGTATTCTGGAAAAGAACGGTTTTACCATCACCCGTGGTGTCGCCGGTATCCCTACCGCCTGGACGGCGACGTGGGGTGAGGGCGGGCCGCTGATTGCGCTCGGTTCCGATATTGACGGGCTACTGGGCCTGTCGCAGGTGCCGGGCAATCCGGTGATCACGCCGCAGGTGCCGGGTGCGCCCGGTCACGGCGAAGGCCACAACTCCGGTATGCCGCTGGTGGTGGTGGCAGCATTAGCCGCCAAGGATGTCATGGTGGCCAACAACATCAAAGGCCGCCTGATGATCTGGCCCGGCGTGGCTGAAGAGCTGCTGGCGACCAAGGCCTTTTATGTCCGTGACGGCGTGTTCAAAGGCGTTGATGTCTCCATCTTCACCCACGTCAGCAACGATCTGGGCACTTCATGGGGGCCCATGTTGAGCGGTATGGTGTCGGTCGAATATAGTTTTAAGGGCAAGACTTCGCACTCGGCCGGCGCACCGTGGGCGGGTAAGTCCGCGCTCGATGCCGTGGAGTGGATGGATCTAGCGTGGAACATGCGCCGCGAGCATTTGCCAGTGACGCAGCGTTCGCACTACATCATCACCAATGGCGGCAGTCAGCCCAATATCGTCCCCGGCGACGCCAGTGTCTGGTACTATTTCCGGGAGCTGGATTTCGCCTCCGTGCGTAATATGTACGAGACGGGTAACACCATTTCCGAAGCGGCGGCGCAGGCGACGGGCACAACCGTGACCCGCAAACTGCTGGGCTATGCGGCACCAAACTACGGCAATAAGCCTCTGGCCGAAGCCGCCTATGCCAATATGCAAAAGGTCGGTTTGCCGCAATGGTCAGCCGATGATCAGGCCTTTGCCAAGGCCGTGCAGGAAACCAACGGCTTTAAACTAAAGCCGCTGACGACCACGCTTTCGCCTTTGTCGACGCCGGAAATGCGGGCGGGCATGAACTTTGGCGGCTCGGACGATATCGGTGATGTCATGTGGACCGTGCCGACCATCACTATTTTCTATCCCTCAAACGTGCCCAACACTATCGGCCATAACGTGACCGCGGCTATGGCTATGGCGACGCCGATCGCCCACAAAGGGGTCGTCAATGGCGCTGAGGTGTTGGCCATGACCATCATGGATATCGTCACCACCCCGTCACTGGTGAAAGAGGCCAAGGCCTTCCAGCAGAACGTGCAGTTCAAGGACGTCAAATACGATCCGGTGCTGACGGCTGAGGATACGCCGGCCATCCACCTCAACAAGGAAACCATGGAGCGTCTGCGCCCGCAGATGGAGGCGTTCTATTACAATCCGTCCAAATATAGCTCCTACCTTGAGCAACTGGGCGTCAAATATCCGGCGGTGGCCGTGCCGCCTGCCGCCAAAAGCGGTCAATAATTACACATAATCTCACGGAGTAAACTTCATGCACATTTCCAAACGCTCACTTATGGCCGCGCTGATGGCGAGCGCCCTAGTCCTGCCCGCAGGTCTGGCTCAGGCCCAGGCCAGCCCCAAATTGAAAGCCGCGGCTCAGGCAGGCGTCAAGGATCGCGCCGTCCTGACCCAGCAGATGGTCGATTCGATCTACAGCTTCGCTGAGCCCGGTTTTCAGGAATATAAGACCTCTGAGTACGTCACCGGCATCCTAGAGAAGAACGGCTTTACTATTACGCGCGGTGTCGCCGGTATCCCTACCGCCTGGACGGCGACCTGGGGTGAGGGCGGGCCATTAATTGCGCTCGGTTCCGACATTGACGGGCTGCTGGGTCTGTCGCAGGTGCCGGGCAATCCGGTGATCACGCCGCAGGTGCCGGGGGCTCCCGGTCACGGCGAAGGCCACAATTCCGGTATGCCGTTGGTGGTCGTGGCCGCTCTGGCCGCTAAGGATGTGATGGTCGCCAACAACATCAAAGGCCGTCTGATGATCTGGCCCGGCGTGGCTGAAGAACTGCTGGCGACCAAGGCCTTTTATGTCCGCGACGGCGTGTTCAAGGACGTCGATGTGTCAATCTTCACCCATGTGGCCAATGAACTGGGGACATCATGGGGCCCCGCCGGCAATAACGGCATGGTGTCGGTGGAATACACATTTAAGGGCAAGACCTCGCACTCGGCGGGTGCGCCGTGGGCCGGTCGCAGCGCCCTTGACGGGGTGGAACTGATGAACGCCGCCTGGAACATGAAGCGTGAGCATCTGCCGGTCACGCAGCGGTCGCACTACATCATCACCAATGGCGGCAGCCAGCCAAATATCGTCCCCGGCGAGGCCAGTGTCTGGTACTATTTCCGGGAGCAGACTTTTGAGTCCATCCGCAACCTTTATGAGACCGGCAATACGATCTCAGAGGCCGCCGCTAAGGCCACCGGCACGACGGTCACCCGCCGCGTTCTGGGCTATGCCGCGCCGAACTATGGCAACAAGCCTTTGGCCGAAGCCGCCTATGCCAATATGCAAAAGGTCGGCCTGCCCAAATGGTCAGCCGATGATCAGGCCTTTGCCAAGGCCGTGCAGGAAACCAACGGCTTTGCGCTGAAACCGCTGACGACCAAACTGGCACCGCTGTCGACGCCGGAAACGCGCGGGCCGTCTATGGGCGGCGGATCAGACGATATTGGTGACATCATGTGGACGGTGCCCACCATCACCATCCGCTTCCCGTCCAATATCCCCAATACTATCGGCCACAACGTCACGGCGGCCATCGCTATGGCCACCCCGATTGCCCACAAAGGGGCGGTCAATGGCGCTGAGGTTCTGGCCATGACCATCATGGATATTGTGACGACCCCGTCGCTGGTGCAGTCCGCCAAGGACTATCAGCAGACCGTGCAGTTTAAGGATATGAAATATGATCCGGTCCTGACCGCCGAAGATACCCCAGCCATCCACCTCAATAAGGAAACGATGGAGCGTCTGCGTCCACAAATGGAGCCGTTCTATTACGATCCGACCAAGTATAGCTCTTACCTTGAGCAGCTTGGTGTCAAATATCCGGCGGCGGCAGTCCCTCCGGCTAAGTAAAAACTACTCGGCCCTATCCCCTTGGTCTGGTTCTTTTGGGCCTGATCCGCGCCGGGAAGCGACGGCGCGGATCATTTTTCTATTTTGTGATTTTTATCAATGAGGTACGCGGTGCGGCACGTAAATTATCAGGTCTCAACCCTTCTGGCCCTTATCCTTATGGCGCAGGCCCCGGCTGAGGCGGTGGCGCAGACAAAACCCGCGGCGTCTGCCCCGGGCCCCGGATGGGCGGCGCAATCGGCGGCCTATAAGCGCCTTGACGGCCTGCTGCCGCTGTTTGTCGACGCGACCGGCGGGAAGGTATTTATGCAGTTGCCACCCGCTAAAACCGACGGGGTGATGACTGAGGTTTTGCACCACACCCTGATCAAGGAAGGCATGGGCTCGGCCAGCGTGCGCCCTGAGCGCGGTCAGTTCGGCCCGACGCGCCTGCTGCAATTCCGCAAAATCGGCGGCAAGGTTCTGGCTGAATATAAGACGCCGGAATTCAAGGCATCGGGCACCAAAGAAGAGGCCAAAGCCGTTGAGGACGCCTTTGCCAACTCCGCTGTTTGGGCCGGGCCGGTGGTGACAACCCTTGGCGACGGATCGGTGATCGTTGATATCACCGCCTTTCTGACCCGTGACGCCTGGGGGATGCGCGACAGCCTTAACCGCTCAGGCCAAGGCACGTTCCGCGCCGCACCTGAACTGACCTTAGCCGACACTACGACCGTCAAGGCCTTTCCCGACAATCTTGAGATGGACGCCATCTTTAGCTTCGCATCGGAAAATCCGGGCCGTGAAATCAGCAATATCGCCTCTGATCCGACCAGCCTGACCTTTACCATGCACCACAGCTTCATTCGCTTGCCGGATGCCGGTTACGTGCCGCGCGTGTTTGATCCGCGCACGGCGGAAAACGATATACTGATAACCGATTTTTCAACCCCGCTGGGGCAGGCGCTGGTGACACGGCTGGCGCGCCGGTTCCGTTTGGAAAAAACGGACCCTGCGGCGGCACGATCGACGGTCAAAAAACCGATCGTGTTTTATGTCGATAATTCCGCCCCTGAGCCGATCCGCAGCGCCCTCGTTGACGGGGCTATGTGGTGGAAGGATGCGTTTGAGGCGGCAGGCTATATCGATGCCTACCGCGTCGAGGTCTTGCCCGAAGGCGTCGATCCGATGGATACGCGCTATAATGTCATCTTCTGGGCCAACCGCCTGACGCGGAGCTGGTCTTATGGCCAGACCGTGACGGACCCGCGTACCGGAGAGATTGTGCGCGGGGCGGTCATTCTGGGCTCGCAGCGCATCCGCCAAAATATTATCATGTTCGAGACCATGCTGGGCGTCGATAAAACCGCCAAAGGTGGGCCTAACGATCCGGTCGAGATCGCTCTGGCGCGGGCGCGGCAGTTGTCGGCCCACGAAGTTGGCCATGCGCTCGGCTTTCAGCACAATTTCGCCGCCTCCGGGCAGGGGCGGACCTCGGTCATGGACTATCCGGTCGCCAAGATCGACATCAAGGGGGAGGCGCTTGATTTTGCCGACGCCTATGCGGTCGGGATCGGTGAGTGGGATAAATTCTCGGTCAATGCCCTCTATGGCGCTGAGGCGGGCCTGAAAGACCGCATCGATGCGGGGGCTGCGCGTCTGCGATTCCGTGCCGATATCGACGGACGCGCGGATTCGACCGGCAACCCTTATGCCAGTTCGTGGGACAATGGCGCCGATCCGGTGGCGGAGATCACCCACCTGATGCAGGTGCGCCGGATTGCGCTCGATGATTTTGGCTTGAACAGCTTACCCGCCAGCGTGGCGGTCAATGAACTGCGCCGCCGACTGGTGCCGGTGTTCCTGCTCCATCGCTATCAGGTGTCGGCGACGGCCAAGCTGATTGGCGGCACGGACTATGCCTATCCGGTCAAGGGCGGCGGGGCTGAGGCCGTGTTGACGCCGGTGCCGATCTCACAGCAATCAGCGGCGCTGGACGCCCTGATTGCCACGCTGAAACCGTCGGAGCTGGTCTTGACCGACGCGCAACTCAAACTTCTGGCGGCACAGACCACAGGCGATGCCGATCCGCAGTATGAAACCGAGATTTTCGGCAGCCGTATGGGCCGGTCGTTTGATCCGGGTGTCGCGACCGAAACCGCCGCCGAAGTGACCCTGTCGGCCCTGTTTGCACCCGAACGCCTCAACCGGCTGGCGGTTGCAGAAGTGCGTGACGGGGAGGCGCTGAAGCTTGAGGCCGTGCTCGACCGCATCATATCGGCGGTGTTTACGCCATCGGTTGCAACCCCGATGGAGGCCGAAGCGGCGCGCAGGGTGCAGATGCGCACCGTGTTGATGATGGCGCGTCATATCAACGGCGTGGCGCTGGGGACGACACCGGGGGCGATTGCCGGACGTAATGACGCGGTGCTGTCGCCGGTAGCCGCGGCGGTGGTCTCAGGCCGTCTTAAGGCCTTGGGGAATAAGCTCAAAAAAGCAAAGTCGAAAGATGCCTTACAAGCCGCGCAGGATATGTGGCTTGCGGAACTGATTGCCGATCCTGACGCCATGAAGTCTCTGCTGGCCAGCGGGCGCTATGATGTCCGCATTCCCCCCGGTGAGCCGATCTAAATCCTGAATTTAACGCGAAAAAAGAGCGCTGCCGGAACCGGCAGCGCTCTGAACTTTATCACGATAGGGATGGAGCCTAGCCCATGCCCCCGGCCATCATGCCGGGGTGCATATTGTGGTTGAGGTGGGTCATGACCCAGATCGTCCCGATGATCAGTATGCCCAGAATAATTGCCGTGAATACGAAGGCTGCATTGTTCCAGACCTGACTGGAGGAGGTGTCCATGTGCAGGAAGTAGTGCAGATGCACCAGAATCTGCACGACGCCAAGGATCAGGATCACCGGCACCAGCATCTGGGACGGCAGAACCTTCATCATGGTCAGGGCGAACGGGATGGCCGTCAGAATAACCGACAGCGCAAAACCGATCAGATAGGACTTTACCGAACCGTGGCTGGCGCCATGATCGTGACCGTGGTCATCTTTTTTGAGATGATCGACCGCGTGATGGTCGGCCAGTTCCGTGTGTGGGTCTTTGGCTTTGTGCAGGGTGGGCTTATCAGGGATGTGCATCAGGCGGCTCCCATGAGGTAAACGATGCTGAAAACGCCGATCCAGATGATGTCGAGGAAGTGCCAAAACAGGCTCAGCTCCATCATGCGGATGCGGTTGGCGGGGGTAAGGCCGCGGCGGAAGAGGTGAACGAACATCACACCCATCCACACAAGGCCCGACGTGACGTGCAGGCCGTGGGTGCCGACCAGGGTGAAGAAGGCCGACAGGAACGCCGAACGGTCGGGGCCTGCGCCTTCGTGGATCAGGTGGTTGAACTCATAGATTTCCATGCCCATGAAGCCCAGACCCAACAGACCGGTCACGGCCAGCCAGCCGATCGTACCTTTGAGCTTATTGGCCTGCATCGAAATCATCGACAGACCAAAGGTCAGGGACGACAGCAGCAGCAACGCCGTTTCAAAGGCCACGAAGCTGAGGTCAAATAGTTCCCGACCGTTGGGCCCGCCCGCGGTTGCGTCTTTCAGCACAGCGAAGGTGGCAAACAGGGTCGCAAAGATCAGGCAGTCACTCATCAGATAGATCCAGAACCCAAGGGTAACCTTGGCGGCTTCGTCCTGATGATGGTGATCGTCCGTGTCGTGGGCGTCGTTCGGGTTATGGTCGTAGGCGGACTTCAGTTCGTCCTTCAGGGCGTCTACAGGGTTAGCGGGATGAGGGCTCATGGATTAGGCCTCCGTCTTGAGTTTGGCGAAGCGCGCGTCTTCGATCGCCTTGATCTCATCCGGCTGCACATAATAGTCGCGGTCTTCGTTAAAGGTATGGGCAATGGCGATACCGACCATGGCCACAAACGATGCGATGGCCAGCCACCAGATATGCCAGATCAGGGCAAAGCCGAGCGGCACGCTGATCAGGCCGATCAGCAGACCGGTAGCGGTATTGCGCGGCATGTGGATTGGCGCATAGCTTTCCGGCTGAACATATGCCTGACCGGTTTGCTTGGCGTCCCAGAACGAGTCGTGGTTGCCGATCGCCGGTGTGACCGCAAAGTTATAGAACGGCGGCGGCGAGGAGGTCGCCCATTCCAGCGTGCGTCCGTCCCACGGATCGCCGGTTTCGTCACGCAGTTCATCGCGCTTGATGACGCTCCATACGATCTGAGCGATCTGCGCGGCGATGCCGACGGCGATGATCAGGGCACCGATCGCGGCCACGATCAGGTACTGCTGCCAGATGGGGTTATCCATGTGGCTCAGGCGGCGGGTCATGCCCATCAGGCCCAGCACATAGAGCGGCATGAAGGCGACATAAAAACCGATCAGCCAGCACCAGAACGAGACCTTACCCAGCCCGGTGTGCAGCTTAAAGCCGAACGCTTTCGGGAACCAGTAGTTCAGGCCCGCAATACAGCCAAACAGCACGCCGCCGATGATAACATTGTGGAAGTGAGCGATCAGGAACACTGAGTTGTGCAGTACGAAGTCTGCGCCCGGAATGGCCAGCATGACGCCGGTGGCGCCCCCTATGACGAAGGTGATGATGAAGCCCAGCGTCCACAGCATCGGCAGTTCAAGGCGTACCCGGCCGCGATACATGGTGAACAGCCAGTTGAACACCTTCACCCCGGTCGGGATGGAGATGATCATGGTGGTGATGCCAAAGAAGGCATTGACGTCGGCACCGGCGCCCATGGTGAAGAAGTGGTGAAGCCACACCAGGAACGACAGCAGGGCGATACACATGGTCGCATAGACCATGCCGTCATAGCCAAACAGGCGCTTGCGCGAGAAAGTCGCCACGATTTCCGAGAAAATGCCAAAGGCGGGCAGCACAAGGATATAGACTTCCGGGTGGCCCCACGCCCAGATCAGGTTGACGTACAGCATGGCATTGCCGCCGCCGTCATTGGTGAAGAAGTGCATACCCAGATACCGATCCAGCGTCAGCAGGGCCAGCGTCACGGTCAGGATCGGGAAGGCGGCCACGATCAGGATGTTGGCGGCCAGCGACGTCCACGTAAAGATCGGCATACGCATCAGGGTCATGCCCGGGGCACGCATTTTAAAGATGGTCGCGATCAGGTTGACCCCGGACAGCGTCGTCCCAAGCCCCGATATCTGCAGCGCCCACAGATAATAATCGACCCCGACACCGGGCGAGAATTCTATCCCCGACAACGGCGCATAGGCCAGCCAGCCAGTATGGGCGAATTCGCCCACCACCAGAGAGACGTTGACCAGAATGGCCCCTGCGACCGTGAACCAGAAGCTCAAAGAGTTCAGGTACGGGAAGGCCACGTCGCGCGCGCCGATCTGAAGCGGCATGATGATGTTCATCAGGCCAATTACCAGCGGCATGGCCACAAAGAAGATCATGATCACACCGTGGGCGGTAAAGATCTGGTCGAAGTGATCGGGCGGCAGATAACCCGCGCCGCCTGCCGATGCTAAGGCCTGCTGGGCGCGCATCATCAGGGCGTCGGCAAAACCGCGCAACAGCATGATCAGCGCCAGAATGACGTACATCACCCCGATCTTTTTGTGGTCGACGCTGGTCAGCCATTCTGACCAGACATAGCCCCATTTTTTGAAATAGGTGGTCAGGCCGATCACGAGTACGGCGGCGCTAACCATGCCGAAACCGGCACCCATGATGATGGGGTCGTGCCAAGGCACGGAGTTGATATCGAGTTTACCGAAGATAAAGCGAAGAAGCGGATCTTCGTGAAGTTCGGCGACAGGGCTGGACATGAGTTACATCACTTCAGAAAAGAAGGTACAGTTAGTATGAAGACGACCGGTTGCCCGGCCGCTTTTGTCGGTTTTTAAGGCTTAGCTGGCCGGGGTAGCGTTATCTTTGAAGGCGACGTTGCCGATGGGTTTAGCGCCTTTGACGCTTTGGCCTGTCGCGGCCGCCAGCTTCGGGTCTTCGCACTCTTCGGCATTGGGGGCCAGTTTTTTCATGACGGCCATGTTGTGGGCGTCGTCGCGGCACAGGCCGCCCTCAGCGCAACCATTCAGAACCTTGCTGAACATTAGCGGCTCAACGGCGGCAAAATAAAGCGGCTGAGGGGCGACGTTCTTTTGGTTCAGGGTTTTGTAGGCGACGGTGTCAAGCGACTGCGCTGAGGTCTTGGCGCTGGCGATCCAGGCTTCGAATTGGGCGTCGGTCATGGCCTTGGCCTTAAAGCGCATATGGGCAAAGCCATTGCCGGAATAGTTGGCCGAAATGCCGTCATAGGCACCGGCGTGATCGGCCCGCAGCGACAGCTTGGTTTCCATGCCGCTCATGGCATAGATCTGGCTGCCCAGTTGCGGAATGAAAAAGGAGTTCATCACGCTGGCCGAGGTGATCTTGAAATGGACGGGGGTGCCGACCGGCATGGCCATTTCGTTGACCGTAGCGATGCCGTACTGCGGATAGATGAACAGCCACTTCCAGTCCATGGCGACAACTTCGACCTCAATCGGGGCGATATGGCTGCGGTCGGCGGCGGCTTCTATCTTTTTGTGCGGGTCAAGCTGGTGGGTGGTGATCCAGGTCACGGTGCCGAGCGCAATGATGATCAGGGTCGGCACGGCCCACACCACGGCTTCGATGCGGTTGGAGTGCTCAAAATTCGGATCGTAGGTCGCCTTGTCATTGGAGGCGCGGTAGCGGTACGCAAACCAGATGGTCATGACGATAACCGGAACGACCGGAATCATCATGAGCAGGGTCGCCAGAATAATCAGGTCCTTTTGTTGCAGACCAATCGGGCCCTTGGGGTCCATCAGGGCCATCTCGCAGCCGCTTAAGGATACGGCGGCCAGAATGATCAGCGAGGCACCCAATGTTCTGCGGATGACGGATTGGGCGGTTCCAGCACACTTAACGGGACAGGGTAAGGACACAGATATTCACCGAGGCTGTCTCCTCAAAGAGGAGGTTTTAAATGTCAAAGTGCTTGCGTACTAATGAAATTCTGCGCGATGGCAATAGGCAAAATGTCGCAGGTGCAGCATGGGGCGGTGAAATAATTTCGCAGCAAAATTCGTCACTTATGTAAAAAAGTAGAGCGGTGGCTGTGCGGCGCATATAAAATAACTGACATATGGGTCAAATTGTCGCATATTTTACTTGCGCAAACGCTTGTTCTACCCCAACTATATGAAAACTGACGCTAATGTGAAATTTTGGCGTCGCACAGGAGACGCGTAATGACTGAGCCGTTGCACACCTACCGTTTTGGTATCATCGTAAAGACCGGGCTGTTTGTTGCCGCTATGCTGCAAATTGTCGCAGGCGTGCTGTTGATGGCGAATGGCTACATGGCCGGGGATTCGGTTCTGACGCAGTTTTCCGGCATTGTTCTGGGCATGATTCCGGTCAGCATCGCTTTGTTCGTGGTGCCGGTGCTGTGGCGCTGTGAACTGCGCGTGTTCGAAGACCGTCTGGAATATCAGGGCGTCCTGCTCGATATCGCTATTCCACGCAAGGATATCGTCGTAGCCGCCGCTGCACCCCGTCCGGGTTTTGGGATGTTCGATGTCTCGCTTGAGATGATGAACGGGCCGTTCCGTCGCCTGCATCTGGCGATCATGGCGCGCAACGAAGACCGCCTGATGAACTGGTTCCAGTCGGCAAAAGCCTAATATTTTGGGGCCTGAGTTTTTGGGCGACGCAACCACCAGACCGTGAACCCCGCCAGAAACGCCGCCATGGCAAACCAGGTGAGGGCATAGGACAGGTGGTTGTTGGTGAACTTCACCACTGTCATCCCGCCTTTGGGCCACCCGCCGGTAATCGGTGAGGCGTCCGCATCAACAAAATAATCAGCCACATGGCCAAGGCCCCGCGCCTTGGCCATTTGTTTTGTGTCGCGCAGGGACCATTGCTCGGCCACGGGATCATTTGGCGGCAAAAACAGCCAGCCCTTATCCTGCGACATGCGCACAAGGCCGGTCACGGTGACCGGGCCGGACATTTGCCCTTCAGCGCGCGTCGCCGGATCGCGACGGTCGGTCGGCACATAGCCGCGATTAATAAATATGGTAGCACCGTTTGCGGTGGTCAGCGGCGTCATTACCCAATAGCCCGCGCCCGCTTCGGTCAGGGCGTAGACCTGCACTTCTTTGTCGTGCCGGAACTGCCCCGTCACGGTGACGCGGCGATATTCGTCACGATCTTGGGTGAGGGTGGGCCACTGACCGTCTTTGGCGTCCAGCGCGATCGGGGGGCTTTGCGTGCGTTCATTGACGGCGGTAATCAGCGCATTTTTCCACATCAGCCGTTGCACTTGCCAGACACCAAGCCCGGTCAGGGCCAACACGCACAGGGTAACCAAACTCAGGGCAATAAGACGACGCACCGCAGCACCTCTTCACGGATCAGGATTGGGGCCTGATTATCATGAAATGAGGGCGGCGGTGCGGATGGCTTAAAACTTTTTCGATAATGTGATGAAGGTGGCGTCGCCGTACTTGTCGCCCAGATCGGCCTTATCGGTATGAGTATAGGTCAGGCTGGCGTTCAGGGTCTTGGTCACCGCATAGGTCGCCCCCACCAGGTAGCTGGTGTAATCCGTGCCGTTTTCAACATGGCGAAAGCCGCCCGCGGCCTGCAGGCTAAGACGCGGGGTCAGTTTATAATCCACGCCGATCTCAACAAAGTTCGCCTGCTTGGCGCGGTTGCCGTAGTTGTCGGGGCTATAGGCCAGATTGAGTTTACCAGTCAGTTTGTCCGACACTTTGCGGCTTAAGTTCACCTCATATTCCATGAACTCATCATCGATGCCGGGGCGCACACCATTATATTGCTTATAGATGGCGCGGGCGGTGATATCGGTGCCGTTGAATTTGGTTTTATAGCCGATCAGGGCTTGCGTTTGATTATCGACGCCGGTGGTGCGGTCGCGCATGGACTTGAACAGGGTGCCGACAAAGACCTTACCGTAAGCGACCTGTGCCCCGGCGATATATTGCGGCAGACCTTCGGTCTGGCTGACGCCGCGATAGATGCCGTCGGTCAGGCCCTTGACCTCAGCCGAGAACTTAAGGGTCTCGGCCTGAGCGGACAATGGCAGGGCCAGAGCAGAGATAGCTGCGAATGTAGATAAAGCCGTAGCCTTGACTGAAACCGACATGGTTTCCTCCTGATATATTTTTTTGATTATTCGGATTGAGAAAGCTGAGATTAATCCGCGCTTTTTTCACCCAGTTGCACACCGGCGGGGGCACCGTGAATCGCCAGAACCGGCTCAGCTTCTATCACCGGTTGGCCATTCAGGGCCGCGCGGAAAGTGTCCATATCGACTGACTTTTCCCAGCGGCTGACGACGACCGTGGCCACCGCATTGCCGATGAAGTTGGTCAGCGAACGGCACTCCGACATGAAACGGTCAACGCCCAGGATAATGGCCATACCGGCGATCGGCACGGTAGGGACGACCGACAGTGTGGCCGCCAGCGTGATAAATCCGGCCCCGGTCACACCGGCCGCCCCCTTGGACGACAGCATAGCGACCGACAGCAGCAGCAGTTGCTGCTCCAGCGTCAGGTGGGTGTTGGTGGCCTGAGCGATAAACAGGGCCGCCAGCGTCATGTAGATGTTTGTGCCGTCCAGATTGAACGAATAGCCGGTCGGGACCACAAGGCCAACGACGGAGCGCTTACAGCCCGCCTGCTCCATCTTTTCCATCAGGCTCGGCAGGGCCGATTCCGACGAGGAGGTGCCTAAGACCAGCAGCAGTTCGGCCTTAAGATAGCCGATCAGCTTAAAGATCGAGAAGCCGTTGGCCGCACAGACTGCCCCAAGAATGACGATGACGAACAGGGCTGAGGTCGCATAAAATGTGCCGACTAGTGCTGCCAGATTGACGATCGAGGCAATACCATACTTGCCGATGGTGAAGGCAAAAGCGCCGAACGCACCGATGGGGGCGGCCTTCATCAGAATGTGGACCATACGGAACACGGCGTGGCTGAGGGTTTCCAGCATGTTGACCAGGGGCTTGGCTTTTTCGCCGATAAAGATCAGCGAAATCCCAAACAGTATGGCGACAAACAGCACCTGCAGGATGTTGCCGTCGACAAAGGCCGAGGTGAAGGTGGTGGGGATGATGCCCATTATGAACCCGATCAGGGTCGAGTCGTGGGCCTTGGCGGCATATTCATCGACCTTGGCGTCGTGCAGGGTGGCCGGGTCGATATTCATGCCGTGGCCGGGCTGGACCACATTGGCGACGATCAGGCCGACAATCAGGGCCAGGGTCGAAAAGGTCAGAAAATAGCCAAACGCCTTGGCGGTGACTGAGCCGACCCCTTTGAGTGAGCCCATGCCCGCAATGCCGGTGACGATGGTAAGAAAAATAACCGGGGAGATGATCATCTTGACCAGCTTGATGAAGCCATCGCCCAGCGGTTTGAGCGCTTCGCCGGTCTGCGGATAAAAGTGACCGATGGCCGCGCCCAGCGCAATGGCGATCAGTACCTGAAAATAGAGGTGGGTATAAAACGGCCCGCTCTTTTTCGGCGGCGGCGCGGACGCAAGCGTGTCGGAAGGTGTAGACATAAGCATGGCAATGTTCCTCAACCTGTGTGAGACGATTTTTTGTTAAGGATCAGTTTATGCCTGCGGTGGGTGGCTGCAATTGCAGGGGTGCATTTTGTTAGTGAATTGAATTGGTTTAATATTGTTATGTTTCATCTGAATATTTGTGTGAAAATCCGCACACGCTAAATCTTCGTTGTGCGATTTTCCGCCAGAGCGTATGATCGTGATATGGATATGCCCCGGCTCAAGATCGCCCTATCGTCCCTGCGTCTGTGGGCCGGGATAGGCTGTGCGCTGCTGGCCGCCGTCGCGCTGTTGGCGACCTATGACCTGACCCGGCGCAGCGCCCTGGATGACCTGAAACGTGAGGCGCGGGTGACGGCGCAGTTGCGGGTGGCGGTCTTACAAAGTGAACTGGATAAACAACGCGCCGTGCCGGTTATTCTGGCTGACGACAGCGATGTGGTGGCGGCCTTGCGCGAGCCTGATCCGGCCAAGTTTGTGCGCATTTCGCAAAAACTGGAGCGCCTGCGTCAGGAAACCCGCGGGGCCGTCATTTATTTGATCGACGATAAGGGCGTGGCCGTGGCCGCCAGCAACTGGGCGCTGCCGGTCTCATTTGTGGGCGAAAACTACGGCTTTCGGCCCTATTTCCGGCAGGCCATGTCAGACGTGGTGGCCGAACAGTTCGCGCTTGGCACGGTCAGCGGTAAGCCGGGGCTTTATATGGCCCACAGCGTCAGCGATGGCGGCAAAGCTATCGGGGTGGTCGTCGTCAAGATGGAGTTCGACGCGATTGAGGCCAGTTGGGCGCAGTCGCCGCAGCCGACCTATGTCACCGACCGCGCGGGCAAGGTGGTGCTCACCGCCCGCCCGGAATTGCGCTTTCAGGCCCGCCCACCGGTGCGTGCTGATGAATTTGTGACCCCGGTGGCCGTGCCGGTCGATGGCTGGCAATTGCAGGTCGTAAGCGCCGCCCGTCAGGCGCTGGATCTGGCGCGCAATGCGTCCCTAATGCTGGCTCTGGCACTGGGGTTCATCGGCATGCTCATCATCTGGCAGTGGCGGCGCGTCCGCTTAAGGCAGGCGCAAGGGGCGATTATGGCCGCGCGCGAAGCCGAATACCGTCAGCGTCTTGAGGGCGATGTCGAGGCGCGCACCCGTGAGATCAGCATTACCAATGCGAGGTTGTCGGCGGAAATCCACGACCGGCGCGACGCTGAGCGCCGCCTGAGCAGCCTTCAGGCCGATCTGGTTCAGGCCAATAAACTGGCCAGTCTGGGCCAGATCACGGCGGGGGTGGCTCACGAAATCAACCAGCCCGTGGCGACCATCCGCATACTGGCCGACACTAGCGTGAAACTGTTGGCGACACCCAAAACCGCCCCCAAAACCGGCAAGGCGATGCTCAGTGACAACCTGGATAAGATCATCCGAATGTGTGAGCGCATCGGCCACATCACCGGTGAGCTACGCACCTTTTCGCGTAAGGCGACGGGTGAGGTTGAGCCGGTGCCGTTGCAGGACACGGTCACGTCGTCCATCCTGCTGAACCAGAGCCGTCTGCATGAAAACCGCGTGGCCCTGATCTGCGATCCGATTGAGTCTGACCTACTTGTCATGGCCGGGCGTATCCGGCTGGAGCAGGTACTGGTCAATCTGCTGCAAAATGCTTTCGAGGCGCTGGAAGACACGCCCAATCCGACGGTGCGCCTGACGGTTGAGGTGACGGACGATTGGGTGACGCTGAAGGTGATCGACAATGGCCCCGGCCTCAAACCCGAAGTGCTGGATCAGTTATTTACGCCGTTTGTGACGACCAAGCCCAAGGGCTTAGGGCTGGGGCTGGTCATTGCCCACGATATCTTGCGCGATTTTGGCGGCGACCTGAGCGCGGAAAGCTCAAGTGCCGGGGCTATCTTCATCCTCAGACTAAAGGTCGCGTCATGACCGGAAACGTCATTTTCATCGATGATGACCCTGATCTTTTGTCCGCACAGATTCAGGCGCTGGAGCTGGACGGGTTTTCGGTGCGTGGCTTTTCCAATGGGCCGGATGCCCTGAAGGTCATCACCTCAGCCTTTGACGGGGTGATCGTCACCGATGTGCGTATGCCACGCATGGACGGCCTGACCCTGTTCAAACGCGTTCAGGCGATTGATGCCGAACTGCCGGTGATCCTGATGACCGGTCACGGCGACGTGCCGATGGCGGTGCAGGCGCTGAAAGACGGGGCCTATGATTTCATCTCAAAACCCTTTGCCCGCGACGACCTGATCCAGTCGGTCCGCCGCGCGCTCCAGACCCGCGATCTGGTGATGGAAAACCGCCAGTTGCGTCAGGCCCATGCCGCTTTGCTCGACCGCGAAAATCCGGCTCAGAACCTGCTGTTGGGCGACTCCCCCGCCATGACCTACCTGAAGCAGGTGGTGGTGAGGGTGGCCGAAGCCGATGTCGATGCCCTGATTACCGGCGACACCGGCGTGGGCAAGGAGCGCGTCGGGCGCGCGCTTCATGCCTTAAGTGCCCGCAAGAACCGCCCCTTTGTCCATGTCGGGTGCGCGACCCTGACCGAGGACAGTTTTCAGGCCGAACTGTTCGGGATTGAGGCCGGGCATCGCCCTGGCGCGGCGCGGGTCATTGGCCGGTTTGAACGTGCGAACAAAGGCACGCTGTTTCTGGATGAGGTCGAAGGACTTAGCCTGTCGCAGCAGGCCAAGCTGCTGCGGGTGCTGGAAACGCGCGAAATCTGGCCGGTCGGCTCTGAAAGCCCGCGCAGTCTGGATATCCGCGTCGTGGCCGCCACGCGCACTGACCTGACCCAAAGTGTCAAGGACGGTCAGTTTCGCGCCGATCTCTATTACCGCTTAAGCGGGGTTTCCTTACGCGTGCCGCCCTTGAGTGAGCGCGGCGACGATATCCGGTTGCTGTTTCAGCACTTCCTGCTGGGGGCGGCGACACGCCTGAACCGCCCGCCACCCAAGCTGACCCAGGCCACTCAGGCCTATCTCAGCCGCCATGACTGGCCCGGCAATGTCCGTGAGCTGGAGCAGTTTGCCGAACTGTGCGCGCTTGGCCTCGATAGCGCCCATCTGCCCGAAGGCACGCACGCCTTGGGGCTGGCCGAACAGGTCAGCCAATACGAAGAGGCGGTCCTGCGCGAAACCCTGAGCCAGTACGCGGGCAATGTGCGTGAGGTCATCGCGGCGCTGAAACTGCCGCGCAAAACCTTTTACGATAAGGTTACCCGCTACGGCATTGTTATTGATGATTTCCGTAGCTGATTACTTTTCACCATCTATGCCCAGGGCATGGGCCATGACCTGATAGATGTAGCTCGATTCCATCACCCCGGTCAGCAGGTGGGCTTGCGGGCCGGTGGCATAGACCGGTACGTCTTCGCCGCCGTGGGCCGCACTACTCATCGGGATTAGCGACGGGTGCTTGGCGTCCGGTGCCGTAAGTTTGTCCTGTGTGAGTTCCGGATCATCCTCATGGCCATGGTCGCCGGGGCCGGTCGCATAATTCAGCACGGCGTAGGGGTGTTTATGATCATCCAGCACATTTTCACCCTCAACGCGGGCCAGCCCCAGAATCGGCTCGCCCAGGCTGGAATAGCCCGATTGCGTCAGGCCGTGGCTGTGGTCAGCGGTGACGATGATCAGGGTCTCTTCCGGATTTGTGGCCGCACGGGCGGCGGCAACGGCCTTGGACAGCTCCTCGACATCACGCAGGGCGCGTTTGGCGTCATTGACGTGGTGCCATTTGTCAATCGACGCGCTTTCGACCAACAGGAAAAAGCCCTTGGTGTTACGTTTCAGCACGCCAATAGCTGCCGAGGTCATATCGGCTAAGGCCGGGGTTTCCGGATTTTGGGCCTTATCGATGGGGGAGGGCAGATCACCGGCGGCAAACAGGCCCAGCACATGGTCGCTCGATTGCGGATCAAAGGCTTTAAGCTCGGTTTCGGTGCGCAGGAGACGCGCCGTCGGACTTTGTTTCAGCCACGCCTTGGTCAGGTCGCGGCCATCCTTGCGGCGGCCCTTTTGACTTTCCGGGGTGAAGCGGGCCAGATCGCCGCCCATGACCACATTCATACGGACATTGGCCGGGGCCTCAACCATCTGACGGGCCAGATCGATGCAACCGGCCTTAATCGCATCAGCGGGCAGTTCGGAATCTGAACGCCAGCCGCGTGTTGTGGTGTGGCCATAGGCACCGGCGGGGGTGGCATCCGTCACGCCGGAGGTGGTGACCACACCGGCCGACAACCCCATCAACCGGGCCTGTTCGGCGATGGTGATGACCCGGCCACTTAAGCCCGACGGGCAATCCTTGCGCTTGGCGGTGCCATCGACGCCGAGCGCGCCGTTGATGGTTTTTACGCCGGTGGTGATGGCCGAAATCCCGTTGGCGGAATCGGTCACATAGTCGTCGGTCGAGTAGGTTTTGGACAGGCCGGTATAGGGAAAGGCTTCAAACGCCAGCCTATAGGTCGTGCCGATTTCGCCGTGGGTCTGACCGGCCAGAATACGACCGGCGGTGACGCTGTTGACGCCCATACCGTCGCCGATAAACAGGATGACATTCTTGGCGTGTCCGACATTGGGCACACGTTTGAGCGCCTCATTAAGTGAAGCCTTGCCGTCGATGAAATAGACGTTCTGAGCCTTGTCCTTAAGCGGTGGCGCGCTCTGGGCGCAGGCCAGTGACGGCAGGATAAGGGCGGCGGCGCACAGGCCATAGAATAGATTACGCATCAGCAGATCCTAAACAGAATTACCCGCTGATTAGGCCGTGACGGCAACGCTTTTATGACACTGGTGCGCGCGGGCTGATCGCTATCATTTAAGTTGCGACACATTGTATAGGCCTTTTCACATTCAGGCCACGAACAACCAACTTGCGGCCGGTTTCTGTCCGGACGGATAGATAGGGGCCAAACTTACCCCCCATTCCCCCTCTAACGACTTTGGTCAAATCAAGATAACCGAAAGTCGTTTCATGCCCATATCCCGCTTCCGCTGCGCCACGGCGCTTGGTCTTGTTCTGACGGTGGGCGCAACACCTGTGGCGTGGGCAGATACGACGGTATCTACGGCAACCACTACGCCGGTTGCCACCTCCACCGGCGGCAATGTTGATGTCACCAGCGATGGCTCGATTACCCTGACCAGTGGCACGGCGGTCACGGTCGATAGCGACAACACTGTCACGCTCAACGGCACGGTCGAAATGTCGGGCTCAGACAGTAACGCAACCGGTGTGCTGATCAGCGGTGCCAGATCAACGACGCTCGACCTGTCCGGCACCATCACCGTCACTGATGATTACACGGCGGAGGACGAAGATGATGATGATCTGGTCGACGGGGTGTTCGCCGAAGCCACCGGTCGCTACGGGGTGCGCGCCACCGGGCTTCTGACGGGGACTGTTGATATCGACAGCACCATCACGGTGCAGGGCAATCAATCCTATGGCATCTCGCTCGAAGGCGGGCGCACCGGCGATTTTATCTTTGATGGTTCCATCTCGGTGCTGGGCGATGAGGTCGTGGGTCTTAATCTGGCGGGCACCCAGACCGGCCAAACCTATATCAGCGGCTCGATCAGTGCGACGGGTAAGGATTCATCGGCGGTCGATATCTCCGGCCTGATCGACGGGGCGCTGATCATTGACGGCAGCATTTCCGGCACCGGCTATCGCTACACCAGTATCGGTGAGGACTATCTCGACCTGCTGGAGGTGGATGATCTCTATCAGAACAAGGCTCTGGTCAGCATTTCCAACGACGTCACCCAAGGGGTGCTGATCAATGCCGGCGTAACCAGCACCGATGACGACAATACCGATGAAAACGGTAACGGCATCGAAGACACCGAAGAAGGAACCGCCAGCATTACCCAGTACGGCGGTAATGCCGCCCTTCTGATCGGCTCGGACAGCAAGGCCATCACCCTCAGCCCGATTGTGGTGGCCGATACTGCGGTTGAACCCGATGAGATCAATCACGGTCTGGATATCCGCGGTTCAATCGCCAGCTACGGCATCTATGAAGGCATAGATGCGACCGCGGTGCAGATCGCGGGGCTTGGCTATGACGCCACCATCACCAATGGCATCTCGATTTCAGGCTCGGTCGGCTCGACGGCCTATGAGGGCATAGCGCGCGGGCTGTCTTTGCTTGCCGGGGCGCAGGTCGGGCAACTGGATATATCCGGGTCTTTGGCGGCGTCAGCAACCACAACCGATTACGATACGGCCTATGGGCTGGATATAGCTTCCGGCGCCAATCTGTCGGCGCTTAATATCAAAACCGGCGGTACGATTACGGCCTATGGCTACGGCACGACCGCCAATGCCACGGCCATCCGCGACCAGTCCAATACCCTGACTTCAATCACCGTAAACGGCAGCATTACCGCCAGCATCACGCCGGGCGATGAGGACGAAGATGATGTCACCGACACCGCCGTTAATCGTGGGGTGGCCATCGACCTGAGCGGCAATACGGTGGCAACGAATCTCAACATCACCGATGAATATCCTGATGATGACGACTATGCCGCGCCCTATATTGCCGGTGATGTCAAGTTCGGCTCCGGCAATGACAGCCTGAGCTTAAGCGGCGGCTATCTGTACGGCAATGTCGATTTTGGCGCAGGCGCCAACAGCCTTAACCTTAGCGACGATGCGATCGTGCTGGGTAAGCTGACGGGGGCGGGTACGGTTGCCGTAGATATCGCCGATGCCCGTCTGGGCCTGTCGGCGGGGTCGCAGCTTAACCTGTCATCCCTGCATCTGGGCAGCGAGGCTGAGCTTTATATGGTGCTGCAAACCCAAAGCCCCGACACGCCAATCCTGATCAATTCCGGCACCACCACTTTTGATGATGGCGCAGCGCTTTACCTGTCGCTGGATGAGATCATCCAGACCCCGACCCGGTTCACTCTGTTGACCGGTTCCAATATTGACTACGGCACGCTTGACCTCGCGGACATGGATGAGAACGTGCCGTGGCTTTATAAGGTAGCCTTGGCGACCGGTGAGGCCAATACCAATCTCTATGCCGATTTCCGGGTGCGCACTCAGGCCGAGTCGGGCCTGAATGTGAATGAATATTCGGCCCTGAACGCTATTCTGACGGCGGCCGCCACCGACGAAGACACGACCACCACCATGTTGAGTGAAACCACGCAATCCGGTTTTACCAAGGTCTATACGGCTTTTCTGCCAGATTATTCCGGTGAGAATCTGCTGACCCTCTCCAAGGGCCATCAGGCTTTGAACCAATCTCTGGCCAAGCAGTCCTTCCTGCCGGATGCGGGGCAAACCCAATACTGGCTTCAGGAATATGGCTACAGCCTAAAGCGCGAACGCGGGGAGACGACCGGCTTTGAAAGCACCGGTTTCAGCTTTGCAGGCGGGGCCGAACGCGGCCTTGGCAACAATCAGGCCATCGGCGTCTATGTGTCCTACACGACGACATCGCCGCAGGACACCTATGCCACCGCCAATGAAACGACCTCGGCCGAAGACATCACGGTCGGCGGTTACTGGCGCGTCAATGCCGGTAAGCTTAAGGGCTGGGCCAGTGCGGGTATGGGCCGGACGATGTTCAAGAGTGAGCGCGAATTGCTGTCTGACTATTCCGCGCTGATTTCGACCGGCAAATGGAACGGCTATTCGTTAAGCGGCAATTTCGGCGCATCCTATGAGACATCGCTGGGGCCGGTCAGTGTGAAACCCGTGGTCTCAGTCGATTATTACGGCCTGAAAGAAGATGCCCGCACCGAGACCGGCGGCGGCTCAAGCTTTGACCTGAGCGTCGATGACCGCACCAGCCATCTGGCCAGCGCGGCGGCGATACTCTATCTGGGGCGCGCCAAAAAAGATGCTCTGATCCGGCCGGAAGCCTGGGTCGGCTACCGCAGCAATTTCTCGGTCAATATCGATAATACGGTCGCCCGCTTTGGCGACGGCACGCCCTTTACCCTGACCGGCGGCGCCATTAAGGGCGGGGCGCCGGTGGTGGGGATGCGCATTTCGGCGGGCAATGAATATGGCTATCTGTCGCTGGAGGCCGAGGGCGAAAAATACAGCGACTATGACAACTATTCGATCAGCCTGCGCACCGGCTTTAAGTTTTAGGTTTTGTGTGGCGGACGCAAATAAAGCTTGAGAACCGGCGGAATTTATGTTCACTATTTGTTCATGTTGAGGGAATGTGAACTTGGTGGCGGTCCGCCTGTACTGGGCCTGTTTGATCCACCGGCTTTGGCGGGGCTGGTTTACCGCGCAAACTATGTCGATGAGGCGCTTGAGGCAGCGCTCATGGCGGATATCGACGCCCGACCGTGGTCGCTGGAACTTGGGCGCAGGCATCAGTGGTACGGCGGCGATTATGACGATACCGAACTGGGGTTGCCGCAAGCGTACCGCGCCTCTGCGCCGCCGGATCGGTTTGGTGAGGTGGCAGAGCGGTTGTGCGCGGACGGTATTTTGCCGTCTGTGGCGACACGGTTTGGTGTCAATGAATATCAGCCGGGGCAGGGCATTGGCGCGCATATGGACCGCGACAATGAGGTGGTGGCCTCGGTGGCGATCCTAAGCCTCGGTTCCGGCCTGATGATGGATTTTGTGCGTCCCGCCGATAAGGCCCGTCAGGATGTTCGGTCGTACTATCTGCACCGGCGCAGCCTGCTGCTGATCGCGGGTGAGGCACGGTATCAGTGGATGCACGGTATCGCGCCGCGCCGGTCGGATAAGATCTGCGGCCTGATCCGTCCGCGCGGACGCAGGTTGTCGATTATGTTCCGGTGTCGGCCAGAAAGTTAGCTTACAAACGTGGTGGCGATATCCGCACCCTCTTTCAGAGTGCGGGTCACCGGCGTGCGCTCGATTACCTCAGCCAGACGGGCGCGCTGATCCTCACTCAGGTCACCGGACAGTTTCACCGTGCGGGTAATGACGGATCGATCATCGGTCTTGGTGTGATGAAGCTGAACATCTACGCCGGTCAGGGGCCAGCCCTTACGGTCGGCATACATCTTGAGCGTAATCGACGAGCAGGCCCCCAGCGCCGACAGCAGTAACTCATAGGGCGTAAAGCCCGCGCCCTTTCCGCCGAGCGATTCCGGCTCGTCGGCAATCAGCGCGCGCCCACCGGCCTCAATCTCGGTCTTAAAGTTTTCGGTGCCGATACGGGCGTGGGCCTGGGCCATGATCAAAGTGCCTTTAGAAGTTCAATATGAAAGCGCGGATGCCTTGTGACGCCCACAACCTCAGAATAATCGGCTTTATCAGGGATGCAACACTAGGCTATGACTAATGCTGCAATAGAAAGGCTTGTCGTCATGGGTATGACTGCGGCAACCGCCCGTTTTAAGCTTTATCAGGACTGGTTATCCGCGCGCACCGTAAAGCCTGCGCCGGTCATGGCGGGGCTGAACACGGCGCGGCCACTTAAGTTAGATGCGGCGGGCATGGCCGCCGAAGGCTGGTGGGCGGGAATGCCGCTCGATATCGGGGAGGGTCTGCGCATCGGCGGTTATGACGAAGACCGCGCCCTTTACGATAGCGATGTGTTTGCCGCGACGGATGCCGATGACGAACCACGCACGGTCCATCTGGCGCTCGATATCTGGGCACCGGCGGGGACTGAGGTTCATGCGCCGGTCCATGGTCGCGTCCATAGTTTTCAGGATAATGATAACCTCAAAGACTATGGCCCGACGGTCATCCTTGAGCATATGGTGTCGCCAGATTTGGTGTTCTGGACGCTGCATGGTCACCTGAGCCGTGACAGTCTTGAGGAACTCTATGTCGGCAAAGAGGTTGCGGCAGGGGATGTGATCGCGCAACTGGGCGATCCTAATGAAAACGGCGGCTGGGCCCCGCATCTGCATGTGCAGGTCATCCTCGATATTGGTGACAAAATCGGAGATTTTCCGGGGGTGTTCCGCAGGCGCGACCGCGACTATGGCCGACTGTTATGTCCTGACCCAAGACCGCTTTTGGGCATGACGTCCTCCTGATGTCATCCTTATTTATACCTTAGTATTCCGCATGGGATTCCTCACGCGGACGGATGTAGGTTGTCGTCAATTCCAACAACCCCGAAGGAACGACCTATGACGAAAACTGCTGTAATGATCGCCCCGAAAAAGACCCTGATGAGCCTCGCAATGGCTCTGGCCCTGAGCACAGCGACTGTCGCACCTGCCCTGATCGCGGCTCCTGCCGAAGCGGCCACCAAAGGCGAACTAACGGTTGAGGCCAATCAGGCTCTGAACAGCCTCTATGCCTCAAACCCGACCGCCAAGCTGATTGGCTCCAAGGCCAAGGCCGTGCTGATTTTCCCGAATATCGTCAAGGCCGGTCTGGTCTTCGGTGGCGCATACGGCGAAGGCGTGCTGATGCATTCTGGCAAGGCCGATTCTTATTATAACTCGTTTTCCGGTTCCTGGGGTCTTCAGGCCGGGGCGCAGTCCTACGGTTATGCCGTGTTCCTGATGAACGACAATGCCGTCAAGTACATCCATGATACCCAAGGTTGGGAAATCGGCGTCGGCCCAACGGTTGTGATTGTCGATGAAGGTGTCGCGAAAAACCTGTCGACCTCGACGCTTAAGGACGATGCCTATGCCTTCACCTTCAATCAGCAAGGTCTGATGGCCGGCGTCACCATCGATGGCACCAAGATTTCCAAGATCAAAGAATAGTTTTCTTCCCTGAGTAGCGTTCCCCTTAAACTTAAAGCCCTCCGGAGTATCTCCGGAGGGCTTTTTTTGTCACAAGATTTAAAAGGCGATTACTTGATAACTGCGCAGGCCACGCGGGCACCAGCGCCGCCGATCGGCTGGGTAGTGTGGTCGTCGGCATTAGCGTGAATGACCACGGCGGCGCCATCAGCATCGAGCAGGGCCGGACGGCCAGTCGCGCCCTTGACCGACACCAAAGTCGAATAGATTTCAGCCGTCGCCTTACCGTCTGTATTTGCGAAAATATTAGGCAGGTCGCCGGAATCATTGGCCTCAGCGTTCAGCAGGCCGTGGGTAACTTTCGGCAGGCCGTGTTCATGGACATGCGCGCCGGCATTGGTGAATTTCTCATCGCCGCAGTCGCCTTTTTCATGGAAGTGGATGCCGTGCCAGCCGGGGGTCAGGCCCGCGACTTCGATTTTCAGCACCACACCCTTGGGCGCATCGATGACGGTGACTGTGCCGGAAATGCCGGTGCCTTTGAACTCACCGGAGTGGCTGTCGGCCAAAGCGGTCAGCGGGGCGGCGGTCAGGGCCAGTGCGGCGGTGGCCAGCATAAATGTGCGCATAATATTACCTTTCGGAGGTGTTTTGAGGCTGAGTGTACTGATATGAGAATTATTATCAAAATACAATAAGCGCGACGGAGAAACAAAAAAGACCCGCCGGTTAGGGCGGGCCTTTTTTGTTTCTCCGCCCCATTTATGGGGAGGTGGATTTCGGCGCGTAGCGGCGAAAGACGGAGGGGTAAGGTTAGGGGCAAAGATACCCCTCCGTCTATTCGCTATGCTCATAGCCACCTCCCCATTTATGGGGAGGAGAGAATGCTACTCGACCCCGACGACCACGACCGACTTGGCCGGGACATCGAGCGTCAGCTTGCCGTTCGCGATCTTACCGCCCTTGAAGGCCGCGATGGTGACCACTTCCTTCTGGCCGGGGACGTTGTGAGCATCCAGCTTATCGCTGGTCAGCACGTCGCCGGAGACCTTTTTGGCCTTCAATGTGCCCAAGTCGATGTTGATCTTGTAGCCTTTGGTAGCGTCCATATTGGCGACACCGACATAGGTCTTGCCGTCCTTGGCCTTGGCGGCAGTGACGTTAAAGGCGGGGAAGGTTTGATCCTTGCCGTCCTTGTCCTTACCGGCAGTCAGCGTCGGGGCGGTGACCTCAACCGGCAACGGTGTCGCGTCATGGAAAGGGACGTACATCTTATAGGCATAGTAGGTCGGCGTCAGGGTCATCTTTTCCTTATCGGTCAGGATCATGGCCTGAAGCACGTTGATGGTCTGGGCGATATTGGTCATCTTCACGCGCTCAGTGTAGCGATGGAAGATGTTGAAGTTTGACGCCGCCACAATACCGTCGCGCAGGGTATTTTGCTGATACAGGTGGCCCGGGTTGGTGCCGCTTTCAACGTCGTACCAGGTGCCCCACTCATCGACATAAAGGCCGATGCGCTTTTCAGGATCGTTCTTATCCATAGCCGCGATGTGGTCCTTAAGGATCTTATCCATGCGGGTGGTTTGATAGAAGGTCGAATTCCACTGCGCGATCGGGAAGTTGGTGGCCGGGCCTTTGGTGGTCCAGTTGGCGGTCGGCAGGGTGTAATAGTGCAACGAGATGCCGTCCATTTGCTTGCCGGCGTTCTTGGTCAGCACATCCGTCCAGTTCACGTCGTCGGCATTGGAACCGGATGCGATGCGCAGGGCCGGATTGTCGGAACCTTTGTGGAAGAACGCCGAAAAGCGGCGATATTCATCGGCGTAATATTCCGGCGTCATATTGCCGCCGCAGCCCCAGCTTTCGTTGCCGATGCCAATAAACGGCACTTTGAACGGTGCGTCACGGCCATTGGCGCGGCGTTCATTGGCCAGAGTGTCTGTGCCGGATGAGGTCAGGTATTCGATCCATTCACGCATTTCTTTGGGTGTGGATGAGCCGACATTGATCGACAGGTAGGCGTCTGTGCCGACCTGCTCAACGAAATCGAAGAACTCATGGGTGCCAAATTCGTTGGTTTCAGGCGTGCCGCCCCACCAGTTGTTCTTACGCGACGGCCGCTTGGAGCGCTCGCCAATCCCGTCACGCCAGTGATATTCGTCCGCGAAACAGCCGCCGGGCCAGCGCACAACTGGCATCTTAATGGCTTTGAGGGCAGCTACCACGTCATTACGGATGCCGCGCGTGTTGGGGATGGAGGAATTCTCACCGACCCAGATGCCTTCGTAGACGCCAAGGCCGAGGTGCTCGGAAAACTGGCCATAGACATAACGTGAGATTTCCGGGCCGGGTTTGTCGGCTTTGAGGGTGGCCTCAACCGTTTCAGTCTTCGCTTGGGCACTGGCCATCAGCGGCGCAAAGGCCACTGTGGCGGTAAGTGCTGCCAGGGTTAGGGTTTTCAACATGGGTATCCTCTGGTTAAGTTTATTATATAGCTCAGGTTTGGTGGTGTCGGTGCGGAACAGGCGCACATCATAGACCGAAGTCCACTGATCGCGGTCGGCCTCGAAACGCACGGCGATCTTGGATTTTCCGGCTGTGAGGTTGGCGGGCAGGGGATAGGTCTTTGTGTTCATGGTGGTGGTTGGCTCGCCTTCCAGACGTTCGCGCACAAATGGCTGACCGTCGATCAGGATGTTAAAGTCTTTGTTGCGATCGCGGCCGGCATAGGTGACCTGAAGCGCCAGAGTGCCGGGGCGCACCGCCATCTCAAACTGGAAATAGCCGCGGTTCATCATCCGCCCACGCAACGCCAAGTGGCTGATGACGCTGGTGTTAGGTGTGCCGTCGAAATTATGATCTTTTTCCGGCTGCTGTTCACCCAGACGGATGTGGTCGACCGTTGCGGCAGCTAGAGCGGCACGCGCCTTGGCGTCGGCCTTATAGCCAACTTCAACCGTCTGCCATTCGGCAGGTGAAAACCGGCGGAAATAGACGGCGGTGCGGTTATTATGCTGCGCGAAATAAGGCCGTAGGGTTAGATCATCGGGACGGCCCTTATCGGCCAACGTATAGGCATGATCACCCGTTGCGGATTTCAGCACCCCGTCCGCCGTATCAGCCACAATCGCCGGATCATAGCCTTCCCATGCCGCACTCATCGGCCCCAGATCGGCGGCCAGCACCAGAGGGCCGCTTAAGAATGCGATCAGATTGGCATCGTCCGGCATGGCCTCATGATAGGTCGTCATGGGCAGGGTCAGGTCGATCTTATCTCCGGTTTTCAGGCCGGTCAGGGTGATGTAACCGTCCTTAGGCGCAGTGGTTAAGGCCTTGCCATTCAGGGTTAGGCTCAGCGATTTGGCCCACACCGGCACCCGCAAGGCAAGCTCCGGCGCGCCCTGTTTCGGGGCCTGCGTCACGCGGATCGACACGGTGTCTTTCAGTGGAAAGGCCGTATCCATATCGAGCTTAAAGCCCTTATCGGCCCAGTTCAGGCTTGAGGCATAGTAGAGGTTGATGGCGACGCGATTGCCCGATTTCCAGTAAATGCTTTCACCGTGTTTCGAGTGGCTTTCCATACCGGAGCCAACACAGCACCAGAAGTCGTTATCGGGCGTGGAATGCACCCGGCCAAAGCCTGAGACCAGCGGCGAGAAATAGCTGAACATCCCCGTGGCCGGGTCCTGCTGAGACATGATGTGGTTGAGGTGGGCGCGCTCATAAAAATCGAAATAGCGCGCATCGCCTGACCAGCCATAAAGATGCCGCGTCAGACGCAGCATGTTATAGGTATTGCACGCTTCGCAGGTCTGCTGATCCAGCCGGGTCGATAACTGGCGCGGCATCCCGAAATGCTCATGGTCGGAATTGCCGCCGATGACGTAACTGTGGTCTTTGGTCACCGTTTCCCAGAAAAACAGCGCGGTTTTGGCGTGGTCTGCGCCTTGCGTCAGCTCATAGATACGGGCAGCCCCGATGACCTTGGGGATCTGGGTGTTGGCGTGCTTGCCGTTCAGTTCGTCGCGCCCCTGCGCCAGCGGATCGAGCACGGCCTTATGGCACAGGCGCTGCGACAGGGTCAGCCAGCGCTTATCGCCGGTGCGGGCATAAAGCTCGGCATAGGATTCGTTGATGCCGCCATGTTCGGCGCGCAGGATCTGCTGCACCTGGTCGTCGCTTAGGCCTTCGATTATCTTGCCGAAATAATCGCCCAGACCGATGGCGACCTTTAAGGACGCTGCATCCATACAGTATTTATGGGCATCAAGCGCGCCCGCGAAAACCTTATGGTAGGTGTAAACCGGCACCCAGCCGCCGTTGAGATCAAACCCCGACGTGCGGATATCGCCCCGGCGCAGTTCCTCATAGACGACCTTACCGTCGAGCGTTTTACCACCCCGATCCACCGTGGTGCCGCCGGCATAGCCATCGCCCTGTTTGGCCTGAATCTCGGCAAGTTCGCGGGTTATATAAAGCGCGCGGTCTTTGAACCGCTCATCACCGGTTTGGGCAAACATCAGCGAACAGGCGGATTGATAATGCCCCAGACTGTGGCCCGCTATACCGCGCGCTTCCCAGCCGCCGTAAAGTGCGCCCTTGGGTTCAAGTCCTGCGCCTGTGCGGAAGTTATGCAGCAGACGATCGGGTTCCAGCGCCAGCAGGTATTTCTGGTTGGTTTCAATCGAGGTCAGGAAAATCGATGGTTTTAGCCGCACGTCACTCAGCGGAAAAGGCGTCCAGGCGCTTTTGGGGGCGGGGGCGGCCTTTGCGTGCGAAACTACGCCAGCCCCTGCAAAAGCGGTCGCGGTAAACAGTGTTGCGCGTCGTGAAAACGTGAACATCTTATCATCCCTGGTGGTCGCGTGCCTTTTGGCATTGTATTTGTCGGACATAATTGCGGAATTTTCGGTGCGGTCAACCCCTGACACAGCTTTCATGGCAAAATAGGCGGTAATTTGTATGACCAATCCTGGCTTTGAGAATAATTCTACAGGCGGCACAAAGGGTTTGCACTTTTGGGCCTGAAGTCATAGGAAATGTGCGTATTTTTGCGGAGTGCGAACTATGGGCAAGGGCTTGTTTGGCGGACTGTTCGGATCGAAAAAGTCGAATAAGCCGCCGGTTAAGACATTTGAGGCTGAATCGCCGCCCGTAGCCACGCCCGCGACCCCCGACCCAACCGTTCAAGAGGCCCCCGTCATGACCAAAACCACCCGCACCGAGACCGATACCTTTGGACCTATTGAGGTTGATAATTCGAAATACTGGGGCGCACAGGCGCAGCGCTCGCTTGGCAATTTCAAGATCGGCTGGGAAAAGCAGCCCCTGCCAGTTGTGCGGGCGCTTGGCATCGTGAAACGCGCGGCGGCCGAAACCAATATGGCGCTGGGTAAGCTTGATCCGGCCATTGGCAATGCGGTCATCGCCGCCGCCAATGAAGTGATCGAGGGTAAGCTCGATGAGCATTTTCCGCTGGTGGTGTGGCAGACCGGGTCGGGCACCCAGTCGAACATGAATGCCAACGAAGTCATCTCCAACCGCGCTATTGAAATGCTGGGCGGGGAAATGGGCACCAAAAAGCCTGTCCACCCCAATGACCACGTCAATATGAGCCAGTCGTCGAACGACACCTATCCGACCGCCATGCACGTCGCCTGCGCCGAAGAGATCGTGCACCGCCTGCTGCCGGCGCTGCAGACCCTGCGCAATGCCCTGAACGACAAGTCCGAGGCCTGGAAAGACATTATCAAGATCGGTCGCACCCACACTCAGGACGCGACGCCTCTGACCCTGGGGCAGGAGTTCGGCGGCTATACCCAGCAACTGACCAACGGCATTGAGCGCATTTCGCAAACCCTGCCGAAGTTAATGCAATTGGCGCAAGGCGGCACGGCGGTCGGCACCGGCCTGAACGCCCCGATCGGCTTTGCTGAGGGCGTGGCTGACCGGATCGCGGCCATCACCGGCCTTGGGTTCACGACCGCGCCGAATAAGTTTGAGGCTCTGGCCGCCCACGACGCCATGGTGTTTTCGCACGGCGCCATCAATACGGTCGCGGCATCGCTGTTTAAAATCGCCAATGATATCCGTTTCTTAGGCTCCGGCCCGCGCGCGGGTCTGGGCGAACTGGCCCTGCCGGAAAACGAGCCGGGGTCGTCGATCATGCCGGGCAAGGTCAACCCGACCCAGTGCGAAGCGATGACGCAGGTCTGTGTGCAGATATTTGGCAACAATGCCGCCCTGACCTTTGCCGGTTCGCAAGGCCATTTTGAACTGAACGTCTATAATCCGGTCATGGCCTATAACTTCCTGCAAAGCGTGCGACTGCTGGCTGATGCGGCGGTAAGCTTCACCGATAACTGCGTGGTCGGCATTGAGCCGCGCATCGACAACATAAAAAAGGGTGTCGAAAACTCGCTGATGCTGGTGACGGCGCTGAATGGCAAACTCGGCTACGATGCCTGCGCCAAGATCGCCAAGACCGCCCACAAAAACGGCACGACCTTACGCGAAGAAGCCGTCGGCGGCGGCTACCTGACTAATGAGGAATTTGACCAGTTCGTCCGCCCGGAAAACATGGTCTCGCCGGGTTAAGACCAACGACCAATTCAAGATAATTTACGGCGCGGTGGTTTCCATCGCGCCGTTTTCTTTTGAGTCGTTTCCCTCATAGAGGGCTTTATGACTTTATAAATCTATAAGTTGTATTTGTTCCGAATTCACGTTTAGGGGGTGGATTTGGATATTGAGGCTTTCTTAAATCGCTGGACGAAGGGCGAAGGCGGGGCAGAGCGCGCTAATTATGGACTTTTCCTAAGCGAATTATGCGATGTTCTGGGCGTAGCGCGCCCCGATCCGGCTGAGGGCGGGGCAAGGTTGGGGGAGTATCAGTTCGAAGACCCCGTCCGTTCGCGCGAATCCGAAGGCGTCAAATCGACCAAGCGCATCGATCTTTATAAGCGCGATGCCTTTATCCTTGAGGCCAAACAGTCGCATCAGAAAGCGCGCGGCCTGCCGACCGAGCAGGCCGTTCTGCCGGGGCTGGAGCCTGTGGCTCTGGGGCGGCGTGGGGCGTCGAAATCGTGGGATGACATGATGATGCGGGCGCGGTCTCAGGCCGAAGCCTATGTGGCACGCTTGCCGATACATCATACGGCCCCGCCGTTCCTGATCATTTGCGATGTCGGCCACAGCTTTGAAATCTTTGCTGATTTTTCCGGTACAGGCCGCAACTATGCCCAGTTTCCTGACCGCAAGGGTTACCGGATATATCTCGAAGATCTGCGCAACCCGGACATACGCGTCCGGCTCAAAGCCATCTGGGACGATGCGCACAGCCTTGATCCCACTCGTGAGCGGGCCCGCGTCACGCACCAGATCGCCACACGATTGGCCGCGGTGTCCAAGGTGCTGGAGACACAGAAACACCCGGCCGAAGCGGTGGCGCAGTTCCTGATGCGCTGCGTTTTTACGATGTTTGCCGAGGACGTGAAACTGCTGCCACCCGACAGTTTCAAGACCCTGCTGGAGCGTTGCCGCGAGAACCCGAAAATTTTCGTGCCGATGATGGAGGATCTGTGGGCGCGCATGGATACCGGCGGATTCAGCTCCGGCATAGGTGAGCATATCCGTCACTTTAACGGCGGCCTGTTTAAACATGCCCGCGCCTTTGCGCTGGCCAAGGAAGAGATCGGTGAACTGATCGCCGCCGCCCATGCTGACTGGCGGATGGTTGAGCCGGCGATTTTCGGCACCCTGCTGGAGCAGGCGCTTGATCCGGGTGAGCGCTCAAAACTGGGGGCGCATTTCACGCCGCGCGCCTATGTTGACCGGCTGGTCAATGTGGTGGTGATTGAGCCGCTGCGCGAAGAATGGCGCGTGGTCAGGATGGCCATTGAGGACCTAAAAGTCAGCAACGACGCAAAGACTGCGGTCATTAAGGCGCGGGCCTTTCATGGGCGGCTGTGTGAGGTGCGGGTGCTCGATCCGGCGTGTGGCACGGGTAATTTCCTGTATGCGGCTTTGGAGCTGATCAAACGGCTGGAGGCCGAGGTTTTAGAACTGATCGTTGAACTGGGTGGGCAGGAAGATTTAATCGCTGCGGTCGATCCGCACCAGTTTTTAGGGATTGAGCTTAATCCCCGCGCGGCGGCGATTGCTGAACTGGTCGTGTGGATCGGTTACCTGCAATGGCATTACCGCACCTATGACAGCCACCCCAATGATCCGATCCTGCGCGACTTTCATAATGTGGTCAATAAGGATGCGGTGCTGACCTGGGATGGCTATCCGGATGCGTTAAACGGTTATCTGAATGCCCGCCTGCCGGATTGGCCCGAAGCCGACTTCATTGTCGGCAACCCGCCGTTTATCGGCGGCAAGGACGTGCGCGAACGCTTAGGCGGCGCTTACGTCGAAGCGCTGTGGAAAGTGCATAAGGCCATGAACGATAGCGCTGATTTCGTCATGTACTGGTGGGATAGGGCGGCGGATATATTGCTGAAGAAAAAGATCAAGCTGGTCCGCTTTGGCTTTGTGACCACCAATTCGATCACTCAGGTGTTTCAGCGCAAAACAACCGAGCGCTATCTGGGTGCCAAGAAGCCCCTAAGCCTGATCTATGCCATCGCCGATCATCCGTGGACCAAGGCCACCAAGGATTCCGCAGCCGTGCGAATTGCTATGACGGCGGCACGGGCGGGCACCTATGACGGGGTTTTGGATGAGGTAATGTCGGAACGGGGTCTCGACAGCGACGATCCGCAGATAGGCTATCAGGCGGTGACCGGACGGATTAATTCTGATCTGACCGTGGGGGTGGATGTCACACAATCGAAGGCCTTGCTGGCAATGCAGGGCCTATGTTCGCCGGGTGTTAAACTGCACGGTGACGGTTTTATTGTGACGCCACAACAGGCGCAACATCTGGGTTTGGGACGGCGAGAAGGCCTTGAGCGCCATATTCGCGAATATCGCAATGGCCGCGATTTAGCCGCCAGACCGCGCGGGGTTATGGTTATCGACCTGTTTGGTCTTACCGCCGATCAGGTCAGGACGCGCTATCCAGAAGTTTACCAGCATCTTGTGCTGACGGTTAAGGAAAACAAGGACAAGGATGGCAAGGTCATAGGCCGCGATGCCAATAATCGAGACACCTATAAACTTAACTGGTGGATTTTTGGGGAGCCACGCAGGGATTTAAGGCCCGCGCTCGAAGGTTTGCCGCGCTATATCGCTACACCTGAAACCACTAAACATCGGGTATTCCAATTTCTTGAAGCGGAGATTTTACCAGACAATATGCTAATTGCCTTGGCGCTTGATGACCCATTCGTTTTGGGTGTCTTGTCGAGCAAAGCCAATATGATATGGGCGGCAGCAATGTCCGCATCGTTGGGGCCAACCCCAAGATATACCAAATCCCGCTGCTTTGATCCCTTCCCATTCCCCGATGCCACGCCAACGCAAAAGACTGAGATAGGGGAGATTGCCGAAGCGCTCGATGCCCACCGTAAGCGGGTGCTGTCCGACCATCCGCACCTGACTCTGACCGGGCTTTATAATGTGCTGGAACGCTTACGGGCAGGGATCACTCCCGATGGCCTGATGCCCGATGAGCGCCGCACCTTTGATGAAGGGCTGGTGCTGATCCTTAAGGAATATCACGACCGCCTCGATGCTGCGGTGCTGCGCGCCTATGGCTGGGCGGCGACTTTCAGCGAAGAGACGACCCTGGCCAACCTGGTGGCGCTCAATAAACAGCGCGCGCAGGAAGAAGCCACCGGGGAAGTCAAATGGCTCAGGCCAGACTACCAGATCCCGCGCTTTGCCAAGCAAACCAAGGCCAAAACCGGCCAACTGGAGCTTGAGGACATTGTGCTGGCGGCCGGTCGTCCGGCCTTCCCCAAAACGCGCGACGATCAGCCCTTTGCCGTGCTGCAACTGCTGGAACGCTCAGGCGTCATGTCGGAAGATGAGGTCATCCGCGCCTTTGACCATGGCGGCCGCCATAAGGCCCGTATTATGAGCGTGCTCAGGACGCTGGATACCTATGGCCACGTCAATCAGACGGGTGAGGGGCGATTTATTGCCAACCGCGCGGCGTGATCGGGGCTGGTCAAATGTCTTAAGCGCGGTATAGTCGGGCGTCTCAGCAAGGGGGGATGTTATGGCGCGGTATGTAGATACAGCTTTGAGTGTGGGGGAGCCAATCCTTTATGATGCCAAGGTACACTGGGCGGTGTTTCTTGAGCCGTTCACCAAATGGATCGGCACGGCGGTGGTGCTGGCCATTTTCTGGACGTTCATCGGGGGGCGCATCACCGGTGATTTAAGTGAGACCCTGGCCGATGAGCGGGCGACGCAGGCGCTGGGGTGGTTAAGTGCCTTGTCCTTCACCCATATCGTTATATTGATCGCCGTGCTGGTCGGGGTGCAAAGCCTGATCAAGGCGCTGATCTATTACTACAATTCCGACTTTGTGCTGACCGACCGCAGGGTGATCTCGAAATTTGGCCTGCTCAGCCGAACGACCAGCGAACAGCGGTTGTCCAAGGTCGAGTCGATCCATGTCTACCAAAGCTTTCTGGGGCGGCTGCTGAACTATGGCACGGTGACGGTCACCGGTACCGGCTCATCGGCCACCAAGTTTGGGCCGATGGCCGATCCGATTGGCTGCAAACGTGCCATTGAGACCCAGCTTGATCTGATTAAACCTGACGCCGGTTAATTTCCAACCCGCACCGAGCCTGAGCCCATCACGCGCTTATTAACGCTGCCGGTGACGCGGCCAAAACGGACATCGCCGGAGCCTGCGATTGAGGCATCGACATCACCGGCGCTGCCGCCAAAGTGAACGTCCCCCGATCCCGCCAGACTGATGCTGACGCGGTCGGCGTGGCCGTCGCGGATGGAAAAATCTCCTGAGCCGGCGCCGGAAATATCGACATTGCCTTCGACGCGGGCAACGACGGCGTCCCCTGAGCCGGAGGTCCGGATCGACAGGTTGCCGTTGATCGCCCCAAGGCTCAGGTCGCCCGATCCGGAATTGCTGATGCTGGCCGGGCCACCGACATTACCTGAACTGAAATCCGATGAGCCGGAGTTGGACAGGTCCAGCTTTCGGACCGGCCCCAGAGCCACATCGCCGGAGCCAGATGTCGCCACACGTGTGTCTCCGGCTGAGGTGATGCGAATGTCACCTGACCCGGAATTGGCCAGTTCAAGCGGGCCTGAGACCGCGCCCGCAGTCCACGTGCCGCAACTGGACAGGGACAGTTTCAAGGCGCGAGTGTCGCCAATCTCACCAAAGGTCGGGCTGGAAGCCGACAGGCGCACGTCGCGCGGTGTGCGGACATAGATGATGGGCAGGTCATCATAGCTGATGTTACCGACGCCCAAAACCTCGACCGTGCGGCGGCTGTAGGTCTTGCCGTCACCGATTGCCAGGTTGATATGGCTACCGCAGCTTTTGACCTTACGGTTAAGGCCGCCACTGACGATCAGCTTATCGCCTTTGTGGCTGACCGTCAGCTTAGGCAGTTTTGGGTTGTTTTTAACCTTAAGATCGATATCGGCGCGATCTTCGGGGGTGACGACGACGTGGGCCACCATGTGCTTGAGTTCCAGTTCGGTGGCCGCCTGAGCGCGCGCACTCAAAGCGGCCACAAACACAACCGGCGTGACCATGAACAGGCAGGTGATAAGGCTGGGTTTACGCATATTGATCCCTCGCGGTCAGTCAGTGGACGGATTAACCGTTATGGTCGGCAGAGGTGGCTACAGCATAGGTCGCCGGTTCAGGGGCCGCCGGGGCGGAACTAATGGTCAGGAGGGACGCGGCCATAACCAGAGCGGCGAACGAAAAGATAAACGGGGTGACAGAATAGGTCATTTTAAACATCCTTGTGTGTGGTGTTGGGGTACAGATTTGAAGCGTTTGGCTTCGGAACTGCCCCCTAAATGACGCAAGGATGGTTTGGTTTCAAATTAAATGGATGTCATGACGCCGATTTAATATATTAAACAAAATCAATGTGTTAATATGAATTTTTTGTAATGTTATAGCGCGCTTTAACCCTCTGACGTTTAAGAAAAAAGTCCTCTGGCGCGCGCATAGCTCAGGAACAGATCGTCCCATTTGGCCCTGGGGGCGTTGAGACCATAGCCGTGGCCGCCTTCGGCAAACAGGTGGGTTTCGACCTTTATGCCGTGGGTTTTGAGTGCGTCCCGTAACAAAAGCGCATTGGCGACGGGCACCGTGCCGTCATCTTCGCTGTGGACGATGAAGGCGGGCGGTGTGGCGGGGCCTACCTGTTTGTCGGTCGAAAACTGATTTACCATGTTTTCAGCCGGGGCCGCGCCCAACAGGTTGGTACGCGATCCGCCGTGCGATATGCCCTCCGCCATCGAAATCACCGGATAGATGGGCGCGAACAGGGCCGGGCGGGCGCTTAAAGCATCCGCCGTGTCGACGGCTTCATAAGCCTTATGATCAAACAGGGTCGCCAGCGACGCGCACAGATGGCCCCCTGCGCTGAAGCCAATCGCGCCTGTCCGGTCGGGATCGACGCCGTAGCTGGCATGGTGGTGGCGGATGAGTCTGATCGCGCGTTGGGCATCCGCCAGCGGGGCCAGATGAGGTGTCGCCCAGCCCTCAGCCGGCAGGCGGTAGGTCAGGATAAAGGCGGTGACACCTTGGGCCGCCAGCCAGCGGGCAATTTCATGGCCTTCGTTGTCGATCGATACAAAGCGGTAGCCACCACCGGGAATGACCAGCATGGCCGCCCCATTGGGTTTTTGCGGACGGTATATGGTCAGGCGCGGCTGAGAGACGCCGGTGACAAAGCGTTTGGTGTTGCCGGACGGGGCGGCGACTTCCTGACGGGCCGGATTGAGGTCACCTGCCGGACCCTTGGGCCACAGCGGCATGACTTCGGAACTGTCCGTTGGGCGCGTTTCGGAATGCGAACCCGTCGGTATGGTCAGGCTGGCGATCAGGCCTGCGCCCAAAAGATGGCGGCGGTCGATAGGCATCAGGTAATCCCCCGTATGTTGACGCGGGGACTTTGTCCGATGGATCAGCGCTTTTCAACCACCATTTTACCGACCGGCGCCAGGGCCAGTTGTGCCAGTTGCAAATCCTTAAACGCAAACGGCAGGCCGATAATGGTAATCGCCTCTCCGACCGCGGCGATCAGGTGAGCCAGCGCAATATACCAGCCAGCAAAGACGAACCATATAATATTGAGAAACAACCCGATGGCCCCGGTGCCGATATCGCTGCGGCCGGTGTGGTCGTCGCGGTCAACGATTTCCTTACCGAACGGCCAGAAGGCAAAGCCAGCGATGCGCCAGGCGGACAGCGCCCACGGCAGGCCGACAATGGTGATGGCCAGAAAGAACCCGCCCAGCAGCCACAGGCAGCCGCAAATGAAGCCGCCGAAGATGAACCAAAGCAGATTAAGCAGTAATCTCATGAGGGGGCTCGCTGTAAGATAAGGTGGTTGGTACCGGATGCCGACACTATAGGGTAAAGGCGGCGGTAATCACGTTAAATTTCATTTATGCGGTATTGCGGCAGGCGTATAATTAAGCCTGTAAATGACCGGTGGGGCCCTGCATATATTCTATGGGTCTACTTAAGGCAAAATCATGGAAGGGTAGAACTATGCTGCAACTGCGCGCAAGTCGCGCCGGAGAGGGTAACATGCTCACTTCATATGGTTTCGTTTTTAAGTATAAAAGTGAAGTTCTTTTTTGATTCGTGGTGCGAAAGCCGGTTTTTTGAACCTTTGTAGTAATGAGAATAGTTTTCATGTCCAATATCGTAAATCTCAACAAGGCGCGTAAGGCCAAAAACAAGGCTGATAAGCAAAAGAAGGCGGGTGAAAACCGTATAATATTTGGAATCTCAACCAAGATTAGAAATGTTGAAATAAAAAAGGCAGATTTGGAGTCAAAAAAACTGGATCAACGATTGCTAAGTCCGTTAGATGGTAATAAAAAGGACGAGTGTTAAACAATAAAGTCATGTTCTAAATTAGCCTTTACGGGCATGGTCTTATAATACCGCGCATTACCATGAATAAATGTACCTCATCCAAGTACAGTATAAACCCCAAAGAAACATACGCTGTCGTGGAAAGACGTCGTGAAGTTGGAGGAACCTCATGCCTGGTTTAAAAAAACGCTCTGTTAATCTTGCCGGACACGCCACGTCGGTGGCGCTGGAGCCGGAGTTCTGGACGGTGCTTGAGGATATGTCCAAGGAGCGCAGGGTAAGTCTGGCGGCTCTGATCGCGGACCTCGACTCCCGGCGCGGCGAATCGCTTCTGGCGTCGTTCTGCCGTCTGTCGGCGCTCGCCTTCGTGCAGGCCAAGGCGGGTGGTGCGAAGAAAAAGAAAGCCTGATTTTGCACCGCTTTTTTACCCCCTGTTAGTTTCTTAAAAAAACTTATAGGGGGTAAGGTTTGCGCTGTGTGGGCATAAACTGCGATATGATTTGGATCGCGGTTGAAAATCGGCTTATGATGCGAACAAAACATGACTCGCGCGCCGTGGAGCGTTTTCCCATCAAATGGATTCATTTGATGGGTCAGAAAGGGCGACCACAAAAATCAGAGCCTTTCATCCAAGAAAACAGATGAAGGGCTCCGGCGTGACGGTTCTGCCGCATCGGCTTTGGGAATACCCAAAGCCCTAAGCTATGGTTCATACATGAGTGCAATCCCTATCAGCGTTCAGGCATCAAGCCATCTTGGTGCGTCTGCGCCGGATTATATGAGCGGTCTCAACCCCGAACAGGCCAAAGCTGTGCGCACGGTGACGGGGCCGGTTCTGGTGCTGGCCGGGGCGGGCACGGGCAAGACGCGCGTGCTGACGACCCGGATTGCCCACATTCTGAAACAGGGGCTGGCGCGGCCGTCTGAGATCCTGTGTGTGACCTTTACCAATAAGGCGGCGCGTGAAATGCGTGAGCGGGCCGAGCGCCTGATTGGCCCTGCGGCGACCGGGCTTTATAATCTGGGGACGTTCCATTCGATCGCCGCTCAGATTTTGCGCCGTCATGCCGAACTGGTTGGTCTGAAATCGACCTTTACGATCCTTGATGACGACGATCAGGTGCGTCTGCTTAAACAGATCATCGAAGGCCGCCGGATTGATACCAAACGCTTTCCACCCAAGACTTTGGCGCACTTTATTGATCAGTGGAAGAACAAGGGGCTGACGCCCGAACAGGTTGCCAAACTGAACGATGCCAAAAAATGTGATGAAGGAGCTGATTTCGCGTTTGGAAAGGGCGCAGAAATCTACGCCGAATATCAGGATCGCCTGCGAGTGCTCAATGCCTGCGATTTTGGCGATCTGTTGTTGCATACCCTCAAGATTTTCACCCAGTACCACGAAGTGCTGGCCCAGTATCATGCCCGCTTTAAATATATTCTGGTCGATGAGTATCAGGACACCAATGTCGCCCAGTATCTGTGGCTGCGGATACTGACCAATGCGGATCGCAATCTGTGCTGTGTGGGGGATGACGATCAGTCGATCTATGGCTGGCGCGGGGCGGAAGTCGATAATATCCTGAAATTTGAGCGCGACTATCCGGGCGCGGAAGTCATCCGGCTGGAGCGCAATTACCGCTCAACTAAGCATATTCTGGGCGCGGCGGCGGGCCTGATCAAGGCCAACAGCGCGCGTCTGGGCAAGACCCTGTGGACCGAAGACCAGGGTGGCAAAAAGGTTTTGGTGCAGGGCATCTGGGATTCGGCGGCTGAGGCCCAATGGGTATCCGAAGATATCGAAAAACAGAAAAAATCCGGCCGGGCCTATCAGGACATGGCCGTGCTGGTGCGGGCGTCGTTTCAGATGCGGGCCTTTGAAGAACGCTTCCTGATGCTGCAAATCCCATACGTCGTCATCGGCGGGCCGCGCTTTTTCGAGCGGGCGGAAATCCGTGACGCGATTGCCTACCTTCGGCTGATCCAGTCGCCGGACGATGATCTGGCCTTTGAGCGCATCATCAATGTGCCTAAGCGCGGCATCGGCGATGCGACGGTGCAAAAACTGCTGATGCAGGCGCGGGTGGCGGGCCAGAGCGTGATGGCCGCCGTGCGCGACCTGATTGACACCGATGAATTGCCGACGCGCGCCCGTACCCCTTTGACGGCGTTTGTGCGCGACTATGACCGCTGGCGCGAGCTGGCCAAGACCATCAAGCATGACATGCTGCTCGATACTGTCCTGACCGATGCCGGCTATTATGACATGCATCGCGCCGATAAGGTGTCGGGGCAGTCGCGGCTGGATAACCTTAAGGAAATGGTCAATTCGATGGGCGATTTCGAGGACCTCAGCGCATACCTGGAGCATGTGGCTTTGGTGATGGAGCTTGAGCGCGACGCCGGGGCCAATTCGGTCAAGATCATGACCCTGCACGGCGCCAAGGGGCTGGAGTTTCCGGTGGTTTATTTGCCGGGCTGGGAGGAAGGCATCTTCCCGTCGCAGCGTTCAATGGACGAAAGCGGTCTGCGCGGGCTGGAAGAGGAGCGCCGACTGGCCTATGTCGGCATCACCCGCGCCCGCGAGGAGGCCCGCATCAGTTTTGTGGCTAACCGGCAGGTCTATGGGCGCTGGACGTCGCAACTGCCGTCGCGCTTTATTGATGAAATGCCGATCGAGCATGTTGAGGCCGTCTCCCAGACCGGCTACGCGCAGGCCGGTTGGACCTCGCAGGAATCGCGCTGGGATCGGGCAGGCTATCAGCCGAACTATACCAAGCGCGAAGAGCCGAAAACATTTGGCGGCAATCTGTCGGGTGTCGATATGAGCCGTCTGGAATCGCGGCCCCACCGGCCGTCGGCTCCGGCGAAACCGCAGCCGTCCAAGGGGCTGCCGGTCGGGACGCGCGTATTCCACGTCAAGTTCGGCTACGGCGAGGTTAAGGAAACCGAAGGCAATAAGCTGATTGTGCGCTTTGAGACCGGCGATAAAAAGGTCATGGACAGCTTTGTGGAAAAGGCGTGACGATGAAGATGTGGAGGATGGGCTTAGCGGCCCTGATGATGGCGAGTGGTGCACACGCCGCGGACTGGAAGCCGCTGGATGCGGGTAACACGTTGGTGGTCGATACGTCCAAGGGGCAGGTGATTATCGCCCTGTCGCCCGAAATGGCCCCGCAGGCGGCTGAGCGCATCAAGACTCTGACGCGGCGTGGGTTCTATGACGGGTTATTGTTCCACCGGGTTATACCGCAGTTTGTGGCCCAGACCGGCAACCCGAACAATAAGGACGGAGGCAAAAGCGACCTGCCGAACCTTGCGCTGGAGTCCGTATTTAATCTGAAAACCACGCCGCATTATACCGCTGCGCGGCCTGTGACCGGTGCGGTCGGCTTTATTGGGGCGACACCGTTTGCCTCGACCAATGACTATCATATCAAGACCGGTGCCGTGCGGGCCTGGGGGACGCATTGCGCCGGTGTGGTCGGTATGGGGCGCGACGATGAGCCGAAGAACTCAGCCAATAGCGAGCTTTATATTACCCTGTCGGATGTGTCGCGGCTGGATCGGGACTATACGGTGGTCGGGCGTGTGGTATCTGGCTTTGAGATTGTGAAAGCCCTGAACGCCGGTGAACCGCCCGCATCGCCGGATGCGATGGCGCGGGTCAGAGTGTTGGGCGATATCCATGAAACAGAGCGGCCCAGGCTTGAGATTATGGATGTGTCCGGTGCGGCGTTTAAGGCTCATGTGACCACGATACGTGCTGAACGCGGTGCTGATTTTTCAGTGTGTGACACCACTGTGCCCGTGCGGGCGCGTTAGGTTATTTTGAAAGCTGACTTGATTTTTTAAGGTGTCGGGCGGATATTGAACCTATGAACATGCAGGCGCCCAAATCGTTTAAAAAGGCAGACAGCCGCCCCAAGGTGCTTGGGGTGACCAAGGACGGCGTGAAAATCCTGGCCCCGCGTCGGAAAGCCACGAATTTTACCCAAACCGAACTGCGTGAGGCCGTGGCCAAAGCTTTGGCTAAAAGCGCCTGATAAATGAACTCTGAGGATGTTTTCATTAATTGTCCGTTTTCGGATGACTATGATCAACATTTCAAAGCCATAATCTTTACGGTCATTCGCAGTGGTTTCATCCCCAGATGTGCGCGTGAAGATGACGACGGGGGCGATGTTCGTTTTGAAAAGATTTGCCGGATCATTGCCGAAAGCAAATACGGCATTCATGATATTTCCAAGACTGAACTTGATGAAGCGTCGGGCTTGCCGCGCTTCAATATGCCGTTTGAACTGGGCCTGTTTCTGGGGGCGAAAAAATATGCCCCTGAACAGGTGGCTAAAAAGGCGATCATCTTTGATCGCGCGGCCTATAGGTATCAGCAGTTCATTTCCGATATAGCCGGGCAGGATATTCATGCCCACGAAGGCGATATCCGTCGATTGATCATTGACATAGCGGCATGGCTGCGCCGGGCTTCGCGGCGCAAAACCGTACCCGGAGGTCAGGTTATCGCGGATGAGTTTGATAATTTTGCGCGTGACTTACCCATTATGATTGAGGCAAAGCAATTGTCTTTAGTGGATTTGACCTATGCCGATGATGTCGGCCTTATGACCGAATGGCTGGCGCAGAAAAATCAATGACAGACTGGATCGCTTCGGGAAAAGTGCGGGCGCGGGAGACTGAGGAGGGAATTGAAATCCTGATCGACGGTCTGACGACGCAGGGGCGTTATTATAAGCCGCTGGTCTATGAATTTTTCCGTAAAGAGTGGAGAGGTGCGCGTCCGGCCTACGGCGACTACGGCGTAGAAATCCGCATGGAACATATCGGCGATCCCCCGTGGATGGACCTCGACAACCTCGCCAAGGCTTTACTGGATGCCATCAAAGGTTTTGTGTTTCACGACGACAGCCAGGTGGCGCGGCTTTTGGTCGAGCGTCATGAAGGCGAGCGCGAACAGATTCATATCAAGGTCTATGCCCTAAAGCGATAAGCCTTTAGCTCCACCAGTTCAGCGCGCCCCACATGACGAGGACAAGGCTATACAGCGCCCAGAACGCCATCAGCGCCGTGTGGCCGATCTTTTGCGTCAGCGACCAGCCATCGGTATAATACTGCGCGTCCTGCCACACCCAGAACATTAGGGCGAACTGTAGCGCCGTGCCAAGGGCGGCCAGAAACGCCAGACCCGACGCCATGCGCACCATGCCGCTCGGCCAGTTGATAAACAGGCTGGACGGATCAGAGCCAAGACCGGCCCGCCAGTCGCTGAACGCCCAGATGGCCAGCAGCCACATAAACGCAATCGCGTATGACAGCCACGCCGCCCGCGTCTGGGCCTCGGTCGGGTTGTTCTGATGGTGCTGGCGCGTCAGGCCGACCAGAACGACCAGACAACTGACCAGCACCAGCTTGGTGAAACCGCCCAAGGTCTGCGGGTTATGCACCCAGCCGATGCGTTCATAGCGCGTCATGTTCGATGAGGTCTCAAAGGCGACCGCCTTGCCGCCTTCGGGTTTGAACGCGACCCGCAGGCTGCCGGAATTGAGCCCGGTGCCGGAATTGCCGCGGTCTTCGGGCAGGAAAAAGCCGGACGTGCCTGCCGGCACATAGGCGGCCATGCCATCGCCGGACGACAGGATCATGCGGCCGTTGGTATCAAAATCCACATCGACCGTATTGATCAGGCGGGTGATAGCGCCCTCTAAGCCGCTGTAGGCGCGACGGGTTGAGGCATACTGACCGGCAATGGCGTCGTAATAGGCGCGGTGACTGCCGTAGCTCATGTCGCTGCCGGGACGAAGCGGCGCCGGGTTCGGGCTTTCGCCCTTAAGGTGGGCCAGCAACAGGTCGGGATAGGCTTCGGTCAGGGCCTCACCGGTCTGGGTGTTGGCGGCGACATAGATGCCGATATCCAGTTCCGGCACCAGAATCATATTGGCATTGAACCACAGGGTAGCCCCACCGTGGCCATAGGTCATAACGCCGGAGGGATGCTCACGCATCACAAAGCCTGACGCCCAGCCATTATAGCCCTTGGGCAGTTTCAGCAGCGGACTGCGGAAGGCATTGGCCGATGACGGGCCAAATATCTGCACGCCGTCCAGTTGGCCATTGCCGAGCAGCAGCGCCATGTAGCGCGACATATCGGCGGCGGTTGATGAGGCCCCGAGCGCCCCGGACATGGCGATGGTGTGGTCAAAGGGCTCAGTCTGCCAGGTAGCGCCGTCCCACAAAAAGCCGCTCGACAGTTTCGCCGCCAGGTCGCGGCTCATCGGCGTGGGCAGTTCGCTTAAGGAGGTCTGCGGATCGTAGGGCTCACGCAGGGTCGTGTGATTAAGGCCGAGCGGCTTGAAGATGCGGGCTTCCATCAGGCCGGGGACATCGCGCGCCTTTGAGGTCTGCACGACGGTCATGGCCGCCAGCGCCGCTCCGAAATTGGAATAGCTGGAGAACTGGCCGCGATCGCGCACCCGCATCGGCGTATGACGGCGCAGATAGGAATCGGTGCCCTGAAGATGGGTCGGGTCAAGCTGGAACAGGTGGCCGAGGCTTGTGTCCTCATAGCCGGTGGTGTGGGCCATCAGGTCGCGCATCCGCAAGGGTTTATAGCGGCGGTCCTCGCGGTAGATATCCGGCGGCAGGTAATTGGCGATGGGGCCATCAAGTTTGATGCGGCCAGCCTCAATCTCCTGTCGGGCCACGATCCAGGTAAAGGTCTTGGTGATCGAGCCTATGCGAAACAGACTGGTATAGCCGTTGGTCGCGCGGGCTGGGCTGAGGCGGTCGTAGCCATAACCCTTGATCAGCAGGGGTTTGCCGCCCTGAACGATGGCCACCGTGGTGCCGAGCACATGATCGCGCTTCATCAGGGCGGGAATAACGCTGTCGGTGAAGGCTTCGATGTCGGCGGCGCTGGCGGGCACTGCGCTGGCAACGGGAAGGTCTGGTGCAGGCGCTGTGGCCGGTTTGGGACGTGGTGCCACTTTCGGCGCAGGCTTAGCCTGAACTGGTGGAGTAATTGGCGGGGCCGAGACCTCAGCGGGCGGCGCGGCCTCCGATGGCGGTGCCGCGGTTGCCTGCAGACCCATCAGGCCGAAAACCAGACCTGCCAGCGCACCGCACAGGCCGGGGGTTTTTGAAAGGCGGGGCAAAAAACCTGGGGGCATAGGCGCGGGCATTTTTATTTTTATTCTTAAGGATAGAGGCTACTTTTTCCGGAACTGATCGAGGGAAACGACCTTCGGGCCAGCGTCTTCGGGCAGGGTATCGGGTTTGTCGGTATTGGCCATCGGCGTGATGCTGAGGTCTTGGCTTAGATCATCCTCGTCTTCATCGCCTTCAACGACGTCGAATTCGAGAATGAACTGCACGCTGGGGTCATAAAAACGCGTGATCGCGGTGTAGGGCACCACCAAAACCTTGGGCGCGCCGCCAAAGCTCAAAGTCACCGTAAACAGGTTTTCCAGCACCTTAAGGTCGCGGAACTGATGTTGCAGCACGATGGTGATATCATGCGGATATTTGGCCAGCAGGTCGGCTGGCACCTGAACGCCCTCAAAACGGGTCAGGAAGGTGACATAGAAATGATGCTCACCGGGCAGGCCTTCGGGCGTGGTCGCGCGGGTCAGCGCTGAGCGGATTACGCCTCTCAGGGCCGTCTGGGTCAGGTTTGCATAGTCCATGTGGTCCATGCTGATCTGATCGTCGCTCATTCTTATGCCTTTACGGGTATGCCATGATCGGAAAACGCCGGATGAACGGGACTCATAGTCCGGTTCACGGCCTGTTTCGAGACTTAACACAGGCATACATAAACAAAACAGCAAATTGGCGTGAGTTTGATAAAAATCCTCAAAAAAGTGTGGTCAGAAGCACAGCCCTTTGAGAGCGGGCACGGGTCTAAGGTTTGCGGGGCGTTTTGAAATGGCTATCCATAAAGTCCATGAACCGGCCCCAGTCGCTACGGGTCGTGCCATGTCGTCCGGGACGCAGGAAATAGGCAATATCGGCACTCATATCCGGGGTTTCGCGTGTGGTCTGTGTCGGGCCCTTGTGGCCCATAAGCTGATAGACCGGAGTGGCCGCGACAGCGGCTTGCCAAGCCCCTTCAGGATCAGCCCACTGGTCATCCACGCCTGCGCCCAAAAGTACCGGACGCGGCGCAATCAGGCCGATCAGTTCGTGCTGATCGACCGGCAGCCGGTTCGGATCGTCGCCGTATCGGGCATAGTTAGGCGCAAACCAGTGCGGAAAACCGCCAGTGATGTTGGACACCTGCTCACCGACCGGACTGCGCGACAGGCTGGCACCACCACGGCCGGATTGGTGAGCAAAGATCAGATCAATGCGGTCATCAAAGGCAGCGGCCGTCATGGCGGCCTTACCGTTGCGCGAATGGCCATAAATAGCCTGACGTTTCGGATCAAAGCGCGGGTCGGTTTCAAGGAAATCAATCACCTTTGAATAGCCCCAACCCCAGGCGGCAATCGCGCCCAACCGCTCATCCGGCGGGGCTGAGGGGTTCATGAGGTGCAGGGGGATTATGGCCGTGTCCTTATCGTCGATGACAAGGTCAGCGGTGGCAAAACTGGCGACCGCATAGCCGCGTTTCAGCAGCGTCTCAATGGGTGGGGCAAACAGGTATGGATCGGGATCGTCAGCGGCGGGCGGTGGTGCGTCCTTAAAACGCGCGCAAAATTCCGGCAGGCCCCCGGCGGGCAGACTTAAACGGTCGTCTGAGAAGGTGGAGCCATTGCCGCAGAAGGCCGTGACGATCACGACGGGATGGGGGCCGGGGGTTTGGGGTAATATATAGGCGACATGTAGTCGCACCTTGAGCGCATCAGATGCCAGAACCGCCTCTTCCAGCCGCCCCAGACCTCCAAAAGCCGCCTCATCGACGGTGATTTTCGAGATCAGGTTGAGTGGGGTGGGGGCGGGCAGGCGGCCATAGACTTCGGCCTGAAATATGGATTTCAGCAAGGGCGCGCGCAGATCGCGCCAGTCATGAGGGCTGTTCACTTGCGGCAGCCGCACGCCTTTGTAAACCTTGGCCCCCAGAATGGGCGGTAGTGCGGACATATCCTGTGCGATTGCGCCTTTGGCCAGTGCCAGCGCCGCCAAAATGACCAGTGTCGTATAAATTTTTTTCATTGTGGCCCCCTGATGACCTTATTGTATTATATATTAAATAAAAACAGTATCTTAGTTGTGTCAGTTTTGGCTGGTGATGTAAATATAACCGAACATTGTTATTTTGAATTCTGCATTTGCGGTAACCGGTTGACTATCTGAGGTTGCGGAAAGGTTGAGACTATCTCGCAGCAAATCTTTATTAACCCTTTCAGGTTGAAAACGACCTTGGTAATCCATGTCGTTTATAGGGGCTTTTGCTTTGACCCACGCTGCCACCCAAACCACCCGCCAGCGTCTGGCATTTGCCCGTATCGAACACGCCAATATCGCCACGCTCAAGAAAGTATGGCTGTTTATTGAGCCGCAGCTTGATCGGATACTGGATGGGTTTTACCGCCATGTCCGCACCGATGAGGGACTGGGGCGGATGATCGGGGACCGTGAACCGGCGCTGAAGGCCGCGCAAAAGCGCCACTGGCAGGGCCTGTTCAACTCCGGCTTTTCCGACGCCTATTTTGAAAGCTCTTATCGCATCGGCAATACCCATTACCGCATCGGGCTTGAGCCGCGCTGGTATATCGCCGCCTATCAGTATGTCACCGATGCTCTGGCCGAACTGATTGTCGCTCACTACCGTTTCAATACCAAGCAGTCCGCTGCGGCCCTCGTGGCGGTCAATAAGGCCGTGTTTATTGATCTCGATATCGCCATTTCGACCTATCAGGACGCGGTGGTCGGTGAACTGAACCGCAAAAACGCCGTCATCGAGAAAGCGATTGGTGAGTTTGAGGTCCGGCTGGATGATATCCTGAAAAACGTCAACCGCAGCACCGATGATCTGGGCACGACCTCGCAGGTGCTGAACTCCGTCGTGACCATCGCCCAGACCAGCTCCGAAAGCGTGGCCAGCATCGCGCAACGCTCCAGCATGGATGTGTCGTCGGTGGCGTCAGCCTCTGAGGAGATGAGCAAGGCCATTCAGGAAATCGCCTCTCAGGTGCACGGCGCGTCCCATGGCATCCGCACAGTGGCTCAGATGGCCGGAACCTCATCCCAGGAAGTGGCGCAGCTCTCGACTTCGGTGCTCAAGATCGGGGAAATCCTGCAACTGATTCAGGGCATTGCCTCCCAGACCAACCTGCTGGCGCTCAATGCCACGATCGAGGCCGCCCGTGCCGGTGACGCCGGTAAGGGCTTTGCGGTCGTGGCTACCGAAGTCAAGCAATTGGCCGATCAGACCGCGCGTGCCACAACCGAAATCGCCAAGCAGATTCAGGATATTCAGCAATCTACGGGGAAGGCGGTGGACTCCATTAGCCGGATCGTTGAGTCGATCGGTGATGTCGAAGCGACCGCTACGGCCATTGCTGCGGCGATGGAAGAACAATCGACCGCCACCAATGAAATCACCGCCAGCATCCACAGCGTCTCAAACGGGGCGGCGGAACTATCCGGCAATGTCGAATCGCTCAACTCCGCCGTGGGCGATACCGGCGAAGCCACATCCAAAGTCGATCAGGCGACCCGCATGCTCAATGAGCAGTCCGAAGACCTCAGCCGCTATGTTGACGGCTTCTTCAAGACCCTGCGGGCAGGCTAACAATTTTTGGGAAAGCGACGGACTTCTGTTGCCAGGCGTCCGGAATTTTTAAGTGGGAAGTGGAGGGCTTCTGTTGCCAGGCGCCCTCCGGGCCCCGCCTGGGGGGCTACCCCCAGGAGTTTAGGTCGGAATTACCGGCACCGCATTACGCAGCGACAGCAACATCCTGTGCAAAGTTATCGTTTGCAGTTACAATAAGGCCGATCGCGGAGGCCCACACCGAGAGAAAGCCACGTCTTTACACGCTTGTCGATCCTGATCGGCCCCATGTTTCCAGATGATAACGTCTGAAGTTTTGGTGGAGCCGCCGGGAATTGCACCCGGGTCCAAATCGCTTATTACACGCACGTTTATCCCCATAGTCAGCCGAAACTGACCCTACCTATATAGAGGCTTTAGCCGGGGAGGGGAAGGGCGCAGTGAAATTATGCGCAGAATTTCTACACCAACAGTATAGTTTAATTCCTATTGTCGCGATTGGGTTTATATCCTATCAAATCAGTAATGATTAATGGTGCCGGTCTTTAGACGGTGCGACTTTGAAGGGACAACCCACATGTTCACGCGCCGATGTTGCCGGTAGCTACTTAAGCTTTTGTGCGCTCTGAACCGGTCTGACGGTTCAGTCGTTTCCCTTACATATTTTAAGACGGTCAGCGTCCGCTTGTTCTGCGGCGGTAGCAATCGTCTGCCCGAAAGGTGGTTATTCATGAGCCAGATACACGCCGTCGATGAGCGTTTAAGCGAAGTTGAGCGCCATATTTTGCAATACATACAGGAGATTAAATACGGATCGGTTGAAATCCTGATTCACGATTCCCGCATCGTTCAGATCGAGCGCAGCGAAAAGTTCCGCTTTGACGTTAAGCGGCCATCTACCACCTGAAACTATCCGCCGCGCCCTTGAGCGCGGCCACGCTTAATACCGCCCACCGGACAGCCGGAGGCATGTGTACCGCCTGAACCATCGCCGGGTCTAACCGGCCTGAGTGTCATGGCGTGAACTGACTAAATCGTACCTGACATCAGGTATTTATCAACACATGACCAAAATGGGGCTGTTTATATGAAAACCTTTTTTAATCCGGGTGCGTCCTCGCGCCGATCGTCCACTTACCTGACCGGCAGTCTGGTCAGCGCTTTGGCCTTGACGGCCGGGCTGTCACTGCTGGCCTTTACGCCGTCAATTGCCGCAGATGCCGCTGATGATAGCGCCGATGCCGCCGAAAGCCGTGGGGTTACCGAAGTCACCGTCACCGCCCGCAGACGGTCTGAAAACCTTCAGGACGTGCCGCTGGCCATTTCGTCCGTGAGCGGCGAACAACTGGAATCGACCGGCGTTTACAACATTGACCAGTTGTCGCGGGTGCAGCCGTCGATCCAATTGATCACCACTAATCCGCGTAATACGGCCACGACCATCCGTGGCCTGGGCTCGACCATCGGGCTTACCAATGACGGTCTGGAACCCGGCGTCGGTATCTATGTCGATGAAGTCTATTATGCCCGTCCGGGGTCGGCTGTGGTTGACCTGATCGACATTGAGCGGGTCGAAGTGCTGCGCGGCCCACAAGGGACGCTGTTTGGTAAAAACACGACCGCCGGTGCGCTCAACATCACCACCCGCGCCCCTAGCTTCACACCGGAAGGCCGCATTGAATTATCGGCGGGTGATTATGGCTTCCTGCAAGGAAAGGCCAGCCTGTCCGGGCCGCTGATAGACGGTAAGCTGGCGGGGCGGATTGCCTTTGGCGTTACCCAGCGCGATGGTCTGTTTAAGAATGTCACGACCAAATCGTTGCAGAACGACCTCGACAGTCAGGTCGTGCGCGCCCAGTTGCTCTATACGCCCAATGACGACATCAGCGTGCGCTTAAGCTATGATTACGCCTTCCAGAACCCGGAAGCCAATACGCAGGCCTTTGTGCGCTACGGTCCGACGTTGCGCGCAGCCAACCGTCAGTTCCCGTTCCTGGCAGCACAAGCTGGTTACGCCCCGCCGTCGACCAACCCCTATGATCGTCTGGTTGATGTCAATTCACCTATTCAGGCCAAGCAGATCATCAATGGCCTGTCCGGTACGGTGAACTGGGATCTGGGCAGCACCACCCTGACCTCGATCACGGCTTGGCGTCATTGGGACTGGACCCCGCAGAACGACCGCGATTACACGGCCCTTGCCATCCGCACGGTCTCGAACAACCCCTCAGTTCAGGAGCAGTTCAGCCAGGAAGTCCGGCTGGCGTCGAACGGTGATAACGCCATCGATTGGGTGGTCGGGCTCTATTACTTCGATCAGAACGTGGAAACCAATGGCCGCGAAGGCTGGGGGGCGAATGCCGCGCGCTGGCTGATCAATTCGACCGTGCCGGCCAATCTGCTGGATGGTTATCTGCAAACCAACAACGTGCAATCCAACACCAAATCCTATGCCGCCTTTGGTCAATTGACGTGGAAGGTGACCGATCGCCTGCGCATTACGCCGGGCCTGCGCTTTACCTCTGAGGAAAAGGACGCCACTTTTGACCAGAAGGTCAGCGGGGGGCTGGCCACGACCGATCCGGTGCTGGTCGCCGCCAAGCTCGGTATCGCCCGCGATCAGTTCTATCAGGCGCAAGTCTCTGACGACAGCCTGTCGGGGCAAATCAATGCCGCCTATGACGTGACGCCGGATTTTCTGGCCTATGTGAACGTCTCACGCGGCTATAAGTCCGGTGGTATCAATGCGGCGGGTATACCGACCGCAGCAGATGGCTCCCCATCGCTGGTCAGCGCGGTGATCAAACCCGAAGAGGTCACCAGCGTCGAGGCCGGTTTCAAGTCACAGTTCTTTGATAAGAGTTTGACCCTGAACGCCGTCGCCTTTGCCACCGACATCAATGACTATCAGGCCAATGTCGTCGATTCCGGGCCGGGCGCTCTGCGCGGTTATCTGGCCAATATCGAAAAGGTTGAGGTGCGCGGCGTCGAAGTTGACGGGCGTTGGTTTGCCACCGAAAACCTGTCGCTGTTCGGCAGCCTGAGCTACACCGATGCCATCTATGCCTCGTTCAAAAACGCACCCGCACCGCTGGAACTGCAATCCTCCAGCACGTCGATTACCGACTTATCAGGTAAAGAACTGCCGGGCGTATCCAAGTGGGCGGGATCGCTTAGTGCGGAATACACCTGGCCGCAGGCCATCGGTGCCCTGACCGGTGATGCCTATGTCAGCGGCGATGTGTCCTATCGATCAAAGTGGAACTCTGACTCGTCGGTCTCGAAATATGCTGAGATCGAAGACTCGACCGTCGCTAATCTGAGACTGGGCTATCGCTCTTCGGGTGGAACTGAGGCGTTCCTGTGGATCAAGAACGCCTTTGATGAGGAATATCTGCAATTCACCACCATTCAGGCCGGGAACTCCGGGGCCATCTATGGCCAGCCGGGTGATCCGCGCACAGTCGGCGTCACGGTGCGGAAGTCGTTCTAATATCTTTCCTCCTCCCTACGTAGTGGGGAGGTGGCATTGAGCGTTAGCGAAATGACGGAGGGGGATAGCGCCGTAGAATTCCCCCTCCGTCTTTTTGTCGGCAAGCCTCCAAAAATCCACCTCCCCATCATCGCAAAGCGCTCGATAGGGAGGAGGTAGATATTAAAACGGCGAGAAGCGTTCCATAATGGCCTGAGAGGCCGGAGCGCCCTGCATGCGGGTGATGTCGCCTCGACCGCCGTAAGAGATGCGCGCTTCAGCCAGTTGGGTATGCTTGATGGTGTTAGCCGAGGAAATATCTTCGGGACGGACAATGCCCGCGACGGTCAGTTCACGCACTTCACGGTTGGTGCGCACTTCCTGACGGCCCTGGATGATCAGGTTGCCGTTGGGCATAACGCCGGAAACCACCGCCGCGATGGTCAGTGACACTTTTTCAGAACGATTGATCGTACCGGAACCGTTTGAGGTGGTTGAGCCTTGCGAACTCAGGGCATTGGCCGGGTCATAGCCGCCCGGCAAAATCTTCCCCAGTGAGGACTCCAGGCCGAAGAAACTGCCGACCCCTGCCGAATATTCATTGTCGCGCGAGCGAGCGGTGGTGTTCTGAGTCTGGGCGGAATCGTTGATGTCGATGCTGACGGTCAGAATATCACCGACATGGCGGGCGCGCTGATCGTTAAAGAAGGTGCGCGCCCCGGCCCGCCACAGGCTGTTGGAAGACGCCGCCGGGCGCTCACCCTGCGGCACCATGATCACCTGCTGCTGAGGCACAAGCGCTGCCGGATAACCGATCGGGGCCAGTTCGGGGCCCTTGACCGCTTCGGTGACGGTTGAGCAGGCGGTAAGTGAGGCGCCTGCGAGGATGATAACGGCTAAGGCTTTGAGATTACGCATGATAATGACCTATCTGGCGGAATAATATTGTGGATTTTGGCTGCGCATTTGTAAGGCCGCAGGGCCAGCGGCGGCGGTGCCTGGGCCGGTAATGACCGCATCGACGGTCTTTTTCGAGGTCGGGTTGAGCACCGAAATGACATCGCCCGCCGCCCCGTCTTTTTGGGCGAGGCCTGTCATCGACAGGTTGATGCCGCCGACGGCCCAGACGACCTTGACGGACTGAGATTTCTTAACGACGACCGGGTTGGACAGGTCAGAGGCCCGCACCACAGACCCTTCGCGCAACGGATAGCGCGCGGACTTGCCGATAATATCCTGCGGTGAGACGTTCGCGCCTGCCAGATGAGCCTGAACCGGCTGATAACTAAGGTCGGACGGCTGCACCACATCGCCGGTATTGAGCGATCGGGTGAACACTAGGGCCTCTGAGGTCTTGCCAGCGGGTGTTTTTGCCGCTGTTTTGACGGTTTGAGGGGGCGGAACGGGGGCGGAGCCATCCGCGCCTTGGGCGACGATAATCCGGCGCAGTCCCTTGGGGTTGGTCCAGTAAAAACCGTTTTGGCGGGCAATGGCCTGAACCTGAGCGGCATCCAGAACTGCGGTGGCGCCTGAGCGCACCCCCAGAACCACATCGGAGTCCCCATCAGCATAGTCAAAGACATCACCGATGGTGATGCGACCGTCGCCGTCGCTGGGGGCGGCCTTGAGCACCAGCATATTGTCGGCCATCGCACAGGTCGGTGCGCTGATAATAGCCAGGTATAACAAAAGCTTACGCATAATCGGTTATCCCTATGACCTGAGCTGGCCGGCGACCGACAGCATTTCATCGGCGGTGGTGATGACCTTGGAATTCATCTCATAGGCGCGCTGGGCGACGATCAGAGAGGTGATTTCCGACACCGCATCGACGTTGGACGCTTCGATATAGCCTTGCAGCAGGGTGCCGTATCCAACATCGCCCGGTGTGGAAATGCTGGGGGCGCCCGACGCGCCGCTTTCCAGGAACAGGTTGTCGCCCATCGCCTCAAGGCCCGCTTCGTTGAAGAAGGTGGCGATTTCAAGCTGGCCGATAATGGTCGGTTCGGTCACGCCGTCCTGCACGACCTGCACCTGACCGGTCTTGGAGACGGCGACATCGCGGATGCCTTGGGGGACGGTGATGGCCGGTTGCACCAGATAACCGTCATCGGTGACCAGTTGTCCCTGATCATTGACGCTGAAATTCCCGGCGCGGGTATAGGCGGTCTCACCCGACGGCATCAGGATCTGGAAATAACCCTTGCCCTCGATGGCCAGATCATAGGTGCCTTCGGTGCGGGTGGGGGAACCCTGCGTCATGATGCGGTAGGTGGCCCCGGCCTTGACGCCGTTACCGATCTGGATGCCGGTGGGCACGACCGTGCCGGTTTCTGACGACTGGGCGCCCATGCGCTCGACGTTCTGGTAGAGCAGGTCCTGAAACTCGGCCCGCTGTTTCTTGAAGCCGACCGTGTTCATGTTGGCAATGTTGTTGGAGATGACTTCGACGTTCATCTGCTGGGCGGACATGCCGGTGGTGGCGGTGCGTAAAGCGCGCATATTATGCTACCTTTCCTAAGCGCTCGACGGCGCTGCGGTTAAGTTCCTGATTTTGATCGATAAGACGCGCCAGTGAGGCGTATGTGCGGTTGATTTCGACCAGTTTGGTGATTTCCATCACCGAATTGACGTTGGACGATTCCAGCATGCCCTGACGCACCACAGATTCAGTGATGGGGGTGGCGGCCTGCGGGTTACCCAGGCGGTAGCTGGTGTCACCGGCTTTTTCGAGATCGCTTAAGGTCGCGATGCGCACGACGCCAATCTTACCTACCCGCAGGGCCCCATCGGGCGTGCGCTGGGAGACAATGCCGTCAGCCGAAATCGACGGCTCACCATATTGCGGATCAAGGCGGATTTCCGCCCCGCCTTCGCCCTGCACCGACAGGCCGTTTTGCGTCACCAGAATCCCTTGCGGGTTCACGGTAAAGGCCCCGTTGCGGGTATAGAGCGGGCCGTCGGCACCGTTAATCGCAAAGAAGGTGTTCTCACCGTCCAGCGCCATGTCATAGGGTGACCCGGTCTGAGTAAAGGTGCCTTGGGAAAAGTCGCGGCCCACGCCCTTATCATAGGCGAAATTGGCGGGGCTGCGGATCGGGTCGTTAAAGGCCGGACGACCGGGCTCAGTTTCGACCAGTAATTGCTCGAACTTATAGCCATTGGTGTTCATGTTGGCGATGTTGTTGGCCGTGATGTCCAGTTCACGCCGCAGCGTCAGTTGACGGGACAGGGCGATGTAGCTCGCATTATCCATGTATGACGCTCCTCTGACCAACTAAGTAATAAACCGTTAACCATAAATCCACGGCGGTTTCTTATCCGTGTGCAATCGCTGTGCCAAAGATGGTTAACGGGCGTGGATTTTCGCGAAACCCTTAAAATACATGTGTTTGCGAAGGGTTGTGGATTCGTATCGCGAATCTGGTCATGGTCGCAAACGGGTGTATGTGCGGCAAAAAATGCCGTGCGTAGGGCCGTCATCCAAACGGATCGTTAACCATGTTTGGTCATGATCGGTTTACGAGGGTTAAGGTAAGGTTTGTTAATCAATCCGCAACCGCCCCTTGATGAGTGTTTTGTGTGCGGGTCGGATTGGGATTTAAGGCAAGTATGGCCAAGGGTAAGGATAAAAAACCAAAAGACGCAGACGCGCCGCCGGTTGATGGCGAAGCTGCGGCGGATGGCGAAGGTGTGCCCAAGAAAAAAGGCCCGCCGATACTGATTATTGCGATTGCGGCCGGTGTTTTGCTGCTCGGTGGTGGCGGGGCTGCGGCCTATTTCCTTCTACTGGCCCCCAAGCCTGCGGCTGAGGCCGGTGAGCATGGTAAGGCCGAAGAGGGTCACGGCAAGGAAGACAAGAAAGACGCCAAAAAAGACGACGGCCACGGCAAGAAAAAAGAAGAAAAAGGTGGTCACGGAGGCGGCGCTGAGGCTGAGGTCGATCCGTCAAAGCAGCCGGTGATCACCGAAGGGCCGAACGGTGTTACCTATTATACCCTGCCGCCGCTGATTTCGAATATTCAGTCGGCGGGTGGGCGGGCCTCCTACCTTAAGCTTAAGCTGACCTTTGAAGTGGCCGATCATGAAACGGTTGAGGCTCTGGGGCCCAACATGCCGCGGATTCAGGATGTCCTTCAATCCTTCCTGCGCGAGTTGCGCCCGGAAGACATGGCCGGGTCGCAGGGCAATTATCAGTTGCGCTTGGAAATCCTGCGCCGGGTCAATCTGGTTATGGCGCCCCACAAGGTCAATGCCGTACTGATCGAAGAAATGCTGATCACATGATGTATAAGCTTTGCGCGCATCGCAATTCATTGATTTTTGGCCCGAAAACCGCGTCACATTTTTTTGGATGCGCTAAATGACGGGCGAAGTCGATCAGGAAGCCATGATGGCCCAATGGGAGGCCGAACTGGCCGCCGAGGCGGAAGCCGCGACGGGTGGTGGCGGTGGTGGCGGCAATGGCAACGATCTGGCGGCCGAATGGGAAGCCATGGTCGGCGGTGGCAGCGGTGGCGGCGACCGGATGAATGTGCCCGCAGGGGCCGAACGCATCCTTAATCAGGACGAAATCGACAGCCTGCTGGGCTTTGATCTGTCCGACGAAGACTATAACGAACGCTCCGGCATCCGGGCCATTATCAACTCGGCCATGGTGTCCTATGAGCGCCTGCCGATGTTGGAGATCGTCTTTGACCGTCTGGTGCGGTTGATGACGACCTCTTTGCGTAACTTCACCTCTGATAACGTCGAAGTCTCGCTCGATAATATCTCCTCGATCCGGTTTGGGGATTATCTCAACTCGATCCCGTTGCCCGCGATTCTGGCGGTATTCCGGGCCGAAGAGCTTGATAATTACGGTCTGCTGACGGTTGATTCCAACCTGATCTATTCGATCGTCGATGTGTTGCTGGGCGGGCGGCGCGGTACGGCAGCGCTGCGTATCGAAGGCCGGCCCTATACCACCATTGAGCGCGTGCTGGTGCAGCGGATGGTTGAGGTCATTCTGGCCGATGCTAAGGCGGCGTTTGAGCCCCTGACTCCGGTCAGTTTCAACCTTGACCGCCTTGAGACCAATCCGCGCTTTGCGGCCATTGCGCGTCCGGCTAATGCGGCCATCCTTGTCAAGTTGCGCATCGATATGGAAGACCGCGGCGGGCGGGTTGAACTGCTGCTGCCCTATGCCACGCTGGAACCGATCCGTAAGATGCTGCTGCAGCAGTTCATGGGCGAAAAGTTCGGTCGCGACAACATCTGGGAAAGCCACCTGGCGACTGAGCTTTGGACCACCCAGATGGAGGTGCGCGCCGTTCTGGATGAACAGCAGGTGCCGCTCAGCAAGGTGCTGAACCTCAAGGTCGGCGAAACCCTTATGTTGAACGCGAACGCCGAATCGCCGGTGCAGTTACGCTGCGGCACCATTCCGCTGACCCATGGCTATATGGGGCGTAAGGGCCACAGCATCGCCGTGCGGGTCGAGGCACCGCTGACGGTGTCCACCAAGCGTCGCCTGACGCAAACCAAAAAGAAGTAGGGGGCCTTAACCCATGTCCTATGCGGGCATTGTCATGGATGTCGTACTGATGGCGCTGCTGATTGCGGCGCTGATGTTCGGCGTGCGTCTGGACAAGCGCCTCAAGGGGTTGCGGGCGGCCCATGACAGTTTTGCCCGCGCCGTGGCCGACCTCGATCAGGCGGCGATCAAGGCCCATTCGGCGCTGCGCGAACTGCACAGTGGCACGGATGAGTCGCAGGAACTGCTGCATGGTCGGATTCTGGTGGCGCGTGACCTGCTGGCGAAGCTTGAGAGCCAGATCGCCCGCGCCGAAAAGGCCGAACGCGATATTGGCCATCATGTCGAGAGCGCGAAAGCGCTTAAGTCTGACGCTCAGTCAGCGCGGCTGAGTAGCGTGCCCCTGGTGGCGATCAAGCCTGAGCCGGAACCGCCGCCCGCTCAGGTGCCGGATCAATCCGTCACCAAACCTGCCGATAATCGCCGCTTCGGGGCTTTGCGCGCCGAGCGGCCCTCTCCGTTTAAAGAGGGGCCGTTTAAAGAGGAACCGAAGACCTCTGCAAAGCCGAAGCTGACCCGGCCCTCGGATGACGAGGGGGTGCCGCACATATCCGAAAATGTACTGGCGTCGCTCAACGACATGCTGCGATCCTTTGAAGTCCCCAAACCCGACGCGAAAAACCGTGATGACGATCTGTTTGATACGCCGTCTGAGCCGCCCTTAGACCTTCCCGCCCGCCGCCGTCGCCGCTTTGACCAAAGATTTGAATAGTGAGATTTGAGTAGCCATGGCTAATCTGCCCCGTTTCCTGCCGCTCGTGTTCGTCGCCATTGGCGGCGTTCTGGCCATGAAGGCGGTATCGTCTGTCGATTCCCTGCCGGACATGCTGAAATCGGCGCGCGTGGCCTTTGCCGAAGAGGCGGCCCCGGCGGAGAAAAAACCAACCAAACCTGCGGCCAAAACGCCTGAGGCTAAAACCGCCGAGGCAAAAGGTGCGGACGCGGCAACGGCAACGGCTGAGGCCCCTAATGCCATGAGCGTGATGGATATGGCCACACCGGCGGCCACCGTCGCCCCGGCACCGGTCTGTGCCACCTCGATCAATGATCTGGCCAAGCAAGCCGGTATGTCGCCGTCTGAGCTTCAGGTGCTGCAATCGCTGGGCGCCCGCCGTACCCAACTGGATGCGCGCGAAAAGCAGGTCGCCTCACAGGAAGCCCTCATTCAGGCCGCGGATGCCAAGCTTGATGGCCGCATCAAGCAGATGGAAGCCCTCAAAGGCCAAATTCAGGCCCTGCTCGATCAGGCCAATAAGGGCGCGGACGACGACACTGCCCGCATGATCAAGGTCTATGAAGCCATGAAGCCCAAGGATGCGGCGCGTGTGCTGGAAACCATGCGCGATGATGTCCGCCTGCCGATCGCGGCCAAGATGAAGGAGCGCAGTCTGGCCGCCGTACTGGCCCAGATGACCCCGAATGGGGCCAAGGAACTGACCGAAAAACTGGCCATGCGCATGAAACAAAGCGAAGACATTCAATCTAAACTTAACCAGATGGCCGCTAAACCGGCCACCCCGCCGCAAACCCAACCAAGTCAAACTCAGGCCAGAAAGTAACCCTTAGCGCGTGTTGACTACCATGACCCGCTTCCTGTTGTCGGCGTCGCCTTTTGAGGCCAGCGCCAAAGACGATGACCGCGATGACACCGGCGTGAAAGCGCCGGTCGTATCCTTGCGCGCGGCGCTCAAAACGACGGCGGCGGTGGTGTTCCTGTCTGGGTTTGGGGTGACCTCGATTGCGCTGGCCACGCCCGCCGTCAAGGCCGGTATCGCCAGCGCTATGGCTTCAAAAGCCCAGATCGATATCCGTGTCGGCCGCAACGACAGCGCCGGGCGGATTGAAATCTATGGCTCGACCGGATCGCGTGCGTCGGTGCGGCGTGATAATGGTCAGGTGGTGGTGCGCTTACCCGGTAATTTGCGGCCCGACATTGGCGACCTCAGTGCCAACCCGCCCGAAGGGGTCAGGTCGGTTAGCCTGCGTCAGGACAGCCGCGCTACAGAACTGCTGATCACCCTGAAAGACGGTGTCGAAAGCCATTTCGGACGCGCAGACGGGGCGGTGTTCGTGCAGATCGATCTGCCGAAATCGCAAGTTCTGCCCACGCGGGGCGAGGCGTCCATTACGCTGCAGGAATTAGAACGCAAGGTCGGGGTTGCGCCCACCGCCGATGAGACGGTTCAGGTTCAGGCCGCAGCCATTGACGGCGGGGTAGATCTGAGTTTCCCGTTCACGGCCCCGGTCGGGGCGTCGGTATTCCGGCGCGGCGAGTCGGTATGGATCGTGTTCGATAAGGACGCTGAGCTGAAACTGCCCGCGACCTTACGCGACGGCAAACTTATCACCGCCGCCGCCTTTGCGCGCAATGACGGCTTTACGGCTTTGCGTCTGACGGCACCGGCGGGGGCGGTGACGGCCAGTGTTGAAAACGGCACCTGGCGGGTGCGCGTCGGCGGGCGGTCAATCAATACTGAACAGGTCAGTGAGGTCAGTGTGGCGCGTGACGATACCACGGGTGCGTCGGCTCTGGCGGTTAATATGGCCGGGGCCGGACGGGTGGCGTGGATACGCGATCCGGCCATCGGCGATCGCATGGCGGTGATCACGGCGCGCGGGCCGGTCAAGCGGCTGATGTCGGAGCGCACCACGCCACAGGCCGCACTTGGCACGACGGCGCAGGGCTTGGTGGTTGAGCGCATGTCGCCGGATGTCACGGTTGATGTGTCAGGCGATATCGTCACCATCAGCCGCCCCAAGGGGTTGTCTTTGTCAGCACCGGCCCAGTGGGCGCGGGCTGAGGATGAAACCATAAAGACGCTGGAATATAAGGCAGCGGCGTTCCCGTCCCTGATGGATGAGGAAAACTGGTCGAAGCTGCCGACGGGCGGGCCGATGTCAGGCTTTTTGTCGCGCTACAACCAGCTTCAGCAGCAGGCCGCCGATGAAGCCGATAAGGGCATCGGCGCCACGACCGGCGCGCGGCTTAGTCTGGCGCGCTTCCTGATCGGGCAGGGTCTTAATTTTGAAGCCATTGGCGTACTGGATTTGCTGGGTAAGCAGACGCCTGCCGTGCTGGGTGATCCGCAGTTCCGGGGCCTGCGCGTCATGGCCAAGATTATGGCCGGACGCTACCGCGATGCCCGTGTTGATCTCGATTCCACCGCCCTGACCAGCGATCCGGCGGCTGACCTGTGGCGCGGCTATGTGGCGGTGCAGGAAGGCCATTTCGCGGAGGCCCGCCAGAGCTTCAAAGACGGTGCCGGGGCTTTGGATGTCTTTCCGGCGACCTGGCGCACGCGCTTTGCCGCTGCCAATGCCTATGCCGCCTATCAGACCAACGACCTGACGGCGGCTAAGGATATCATCACCTATGCGGTGTCACAGAACGCACCGCCGCTGGAGACGCTTGAGGCGCAACTGGTACAGGCGCAGATTTTCGAAGGTCTGGGCGATAAAAACCGCGCCTTGAAAATGTATGACGCCATTGCGCGCGCGCCGGTCGGGCGGATTGCGATGCCGGCTCAGATGCGGGCGGCGCGGCTTAATCTGGCGCTGGGGCGCTCAAAGTCCGACGACACTTTGGATAAGCTCAATGGGCTGAGGTATCGCTGGCGCGGCGACGATGCCGAACTGGAACTGCTGTCGACCATTGGCGACATCTATCTGGGGCAGGGCCGCTACCGGCAGGCACTGGAGACGCTGAAATCGAGCGGTCAGCAGTTTGCGGGGAGGCCGGATGCTCTGCCGATTCAGGCCAAGCTCAATACGGCGTTTCGCGGGCTGTTTCTGGACGGTCAGGCCGATGGCCTGCAGCCGGTTGAGGCCTTGGGGCTGTTCTATGATTTCCGCGATTTGACGCCGATCGGGGCGGACGGCGATGAGATGGTGCGCAGACTGGCGCGGCGGTTGATGGATGTTGACCTGCTCGATCAGGCGGCGGATCTGCTGCAATATCAGATCGATAACCGCCTTCAAGGCGTGGCCAAGGCGTCGGTGGCGTCGGATGTCGCGGCCATTCAGTTGATGAACCGTCAGCCGGAAAAAGCGCTTCAGGCCCTGTGGAAGACGCGGACATCCTTGCTGCCGAAGCCCGTGATGGCTGAGCGGCGCATCCTGGAGGCGCGGGCGCTTACGGAACTTGGGCGCACCGAACACGCGCTGGAGGTGCTGGGGCCTGATAATTCCGGCGACGCTATGGATATTCGTGCCGATATCGCCTGGCGCGATAAGGACTGGGCCAAGGCCGGGGCTATACTGGAAAAGCGGCTTGGGGATCGCTGGAAGCGGGACGGCGCCTTAAGCCTTGATGACGAGTCGCGCCTGATCCGGGCCGGTGTCGCCTATAGCCTGATGTCGGATCAGCGATCCTTAAGCCGTCTGGCCGACCGTTTCGGTAAGTTTGCGGAGGGCGCGCAATCCCCCGAAGCCGTCCATGTGGCGCTGGCCGGCATGGACAATGGCCCCATAAACGCGCAGGATTTTGCCGTGGCGGCGTCCAAGGCCGACAGTTTTACCGGCTGGGTGGCGGGCATGAAAAAGCGTCTGCGCGATAAGGCGGCGACGCCTCTGCCGGGCGCAGGCAGCCAGAGAACGGCGGCAAATCAGGCCCCGGCTGCGCCCAAAGCGTAATCTTTGCACATATCGGACGGGCTCTGACGCGAGATAGAGACCGAAAACCGCTTACACTTTGCATCAGATCACTTTAGACTCACAGCCTGTTTTTCAGGGAGAGATCGGTATGAATGTGTTCAATATGTCTAAAGGGGGCTCCGGTTCCGGTGCGGGTGGACCGCGCAAGGTCAATATGAATATCGTCCTGATCGGGGCGGCGGCGGTGCTGGCTCTGATGGGGCTGGCCTCATGCGGGCAGACCATTCAACCGGGCAATGTCGGGGTGAAAATTCGCACCCTTGGGCCAAGTGCGGGGGTTGATCCGGTGCCGCTGAGATCGGGCTGGCACATCAACCTGCCGGGCGAGCGCATAGCCGAGTTTCCGGTCATTCAGCGCACCTACACCTACACGCGTGAGTCTGATGAACGCGGGCCGGAAAACGAAGAAGTCGCGTTCTCGGATAATAATGCCCTGCCGATGACAGCGGACGTACAACTTGTCATGCGTATCGACCCGGCTAAGGCGCCAGCGCTCTATACCCGCTATCGCCTGAGCTTCGATCAGATGTTCGAAGGCCCGATCCGTAACGATGTCCGTTCAGCCATCGCGGCTGAAACCGAACTGGTCAGCGTGGAGTTCCTGTACCGCGGCGGCCGTCAGCAGGTGATCCAAAAGGCCCTGGCCCGCGTCAACCGCAAATGGGAGCCGCAAGGCGTCAACGTCAGCCAACTCGACTGGATCGGCACCATCCGCTATCCGCAGGTGATCCTCGATTCCATTCAGGCCAAGACTAAGGCTGATGCCGATGCCTCTGCCGCGACCGCACAAGTGGCGGTGTCCAAGGCCCAGGCCGATGCCAAGATCGAAGAAGCCCGCGGTCAGGCCGAGGCTAACCGGCTGATCGCCCAGTCTATCGCCGCCAGCCCCGGTGTCGTGCAATTACGCGCCATTGAAAAGTGGGACGGCAAGCTGCCGCAGGTTACCGGATCGGCCACGCCGTTTATCAACCTGAAAAACGCCGAATAGACACGGGCAACCGTAGCAAGCCAAAGGGGGAAGGGCGCAAGCTCTTCTCCTTTTTTAGGGATGGCCGTTGCCAATAGCTTAGGTTTCGGGCTTAAACTAAATCCGGGTCTGGGAATAATACGATCATGGCAGCAGTTTTAGCCGGTGTGGGCAGTCTCATCGCGGTCAGCGGTCTGGAATTTGCCGCCCATATGTCGCACACGCCGTACTGGCAAATCCCTTTCATTACCTCCATTGCACTGGTCATGGGCTTGCCGAAGGTTGAGGCCGCTCAACCGCGTGCTCTGATCGGAGGCCATGTGGTGTGTGCGCTGGTCGGATATGGGTTGCTGTGGCTGTTCGGATCGTCGCCGTGGGTCGCTGCCGTGGGTGTCGGGCTGGCGGTGTTTGTAACGCTTCGGCTAAAGGTGTTTCATCCGCCCGCAGCGGTGAACCCGTTTTTGATTGTCAATGAAAGCCTTCCGATTGAGTTTCTGTTTTCGACCATTCTCGTGGGGGCGGTGCTGCTGGCGGGCTTTGCCTTTGTCTGGTCGCGTCTGAGCTGGTTTGTCGAACGGCGCATGCCTGCGACCGTCACCGAAGGGGCGGGCGTATGGCGCGCGCGGCTAAACGCATTGCTGAAACGCAAGGTGGCTGAGTGAACCTTTTGGCCTGAGCTTGACTTTACCTGTGCTTGTCTTGGAAGTCGCCATAGGATACCGTTTCAGTCCAATTGCGGGAGGGATGCCATGAAACTGTCGATCGATTTTGCCTTTGCGGGCTTTGAGATTATCAAGAAAAACCCGGTGGCAGTGCTGCTGTGGGGCGTCGTCTATACGGTGGTTAGTCTGGCCGCGACGGTGCTTATGGTTCTGACCGGCGGGACATCGCTGGCGGCTTTGCAAAGCTATGAACAGTCACCGCCCTCAGACCCCACCGCCGTCTTCGGGCAATTGGCGGCGGTGCTGCCGTCGGCCCTGCTGGCGGGGCTTATCGGTCTGGTGGTCTCAGCCGTCATTCAGTGCGCCGTCTACCGCACCGTGTTGCAGCCCTCCGCGAAGGGCTTTGGCTATATGCAGTTGGGTAGCCACGAACTGCGTCAGATTGTTGCGACCATCCTGTGGTATCTGGCGTTTTTCCTGTTCTACCTGTTGTTTTTGGTTGCCGCTATGATCCCGTTAGTGCTTGCCAGTTTGGTAACGCGGGCCAGTGGCGTTCTGGGCGGTATCCTGATCTTTATTGTCGCCATCGCGGCTGTGGTTGCGTTTATCTATATCCTCAGCCGCTGGTCGCTGGCGCTGGTGCAAAGTTTTGATGAGCGTAAAATCAATCTATTGGGCAGCTTCAAACTGACCAAAGGGAGCGGCTGGACGCTGTTGGGCGGCTATGTCCTGCTGACCATTGTGGTGATCATGATCGCCGCCGTGGTGTTCGGGGTTTTGTTTGGCGTGGCGCTGGCTATGGGCATTGGATTTTCCGAAGCTGCTCAGCAATTTATGCAGCCGGATATGTCGTCGCTTTCGGCGCTGTTCGGCGGTATCTACGGCGTTCAGATCGTCATCAGCGGCCTGTTGTCCGGTATTGGCTATGCGCTGTTCTACGGGGCCACGGCGGCGGCTTATCAGGTTTTAAGCACCAAAGGCACCAATGCGGCGGATGTGTTTTAACCCGTCCCCGTGCCCTTTTGAAAACTTTCGACCAGTGAGCCGGCGACTAGATTCCAGCCATCGACCAGCACAAAGAAAATCAGCTTGAACGGCAGAGACACCACGACCGGCGGCAGCATCATCATACCCATACTCATCAGCACCGACGCGACCACCAGATCGATCACCAGAAACGGCACAAACAGCAAAAAGCCGATTTCAAACGCCTTTTTCAGCTCTGAGATCATAAAGGCCGGGGTGATGACGGTGATCGGCAGATCGATGGCTTCCTGCGGACGCTCCACCTTGGACAGGCGCACAAACAGGGCCAGATCCTTTTCATCGACCTGAGACAGCATAAAGCGTTTGGCGGGTTCGGACGCGGCATCAAAGGCTTGGGGGAGTTCCATTTCCTGATCCATCAGCGGACGAATACCGGCCTGATAGGCTTCCTGATAGGTCGGGGCCATGACGATGGCCGACAGGAACAGTGACAGGGAAATGATCACCGCATTGGGCGGGCTTTGTTGCAGACCAAGGGCTGTCCGCAGCAGCGACAGCACTACTACAATACGAATAAACGACGTCGTCATGACCACGATCGATGGCGCCAAGGACAACACGGTCAGCAGACCGATCATCTGCACGATGCGCGAGCTTAAGCCCCCGCCGGTGCCGAGGTCGAGATTGATCGATTGCGCCAGTACCTGGGTCGGCATGATCATCATCGCAAAGCCTATGATGAATCCCGCCAGCAACAACCCGTAGGTGGCCCATGTCGGCAGCGGTTTTTTAGGTTTACACGCTATGGATGGCGTGACGGATTTGGCCATTACAGATCCTTATCCGACAGGGGGCGGGTGCGCAGAGCGGGCCTTGCGGCGGTTGTTGGCTCAGGCGGTAATTTCGGCTTGGGTTTTGGCAACTGGCGCGGTTCGATCAGTTCCTTGCCTTCGCCCAGCAGCAGCAGGCGTTCTTCGTCGTCCAGCCGCACCAGCACCAAACGTCGCGCCGGATCGAGCACAAGGGTTTCGACGACTTGCATCCGCTTTTGCCCGCGCGGGGCCGTCAGGCGCGCCATCAGTTGCGGCGCATAGCGGCGCAGTATGAAGGCCAGACCTAGAATAAGGCCCAACACTGTCATCAGCGCAAACACCGCCCTCAGCACGCCGACAAGATCCATAGACGCTCCCAAACCCACACACGATTAGCCATGCCCGGCTGGGGTTAACAAGCGGTTATCGTAAAGGCGTTGTTAACCAAAAACTGGGCATAATTTGCTTAGCTGTCTTGTCCTATAGGATGAGTCGGCGTCAGGTGGTTAATCTTTGTAAAGGTACAGCCTCAATGGATCTGAATAAGATCGGCATCTTTTCAGCCCTGAAAACCCAGATGGGCTGGCTGGGGCAGCGCCAGAAAGTGGTGGCCCAGAACGTCGCCAATGCCTCGACGCCCGGTTTCAAGCCGCGCGATCTGCGGCCGCAGGATTTTGCCGCCGCCATGAAGGGGCAGGCGTCGGGAGAGCTTAAGATGGCTGCCACGCGCGCGGGGCACATTGCGCCGGCGGGCGGACTGGCCAATGCGGCCAAGGCTGTGGTAGCGCCGGATTCAGAAACGACGCTGGATGGCAATTCGGTGGTGGTTGAGGAGCAGATGCTCAAAATGGCCGAAAGCCGGATGCAGTACGATGCGGCCATCGGCTTTTATCAGAAATCGCTGGCCATGCTGCGGCTTGCGTCAACCAGACCGAGATAAGGAATAGCCCATGCCTACGATCAAATCTCAGCGCGGTGAAAACCTGGTTCAGAACTCGGCTATGGTCGCGGCGGCTTCTGCCCTTAAGGCCCAGCAGGCGCGGATGCGCATCATCGCGGAAAACATTGCCAATGCCCAATCGACCGCCAAAACCCCCGGCGGCGATCCGTACCGCCGTCAGGTGCCGGTGTTTCAGGCCGCCCCCATCGACGGCACAACCGGCGTGAGACTGGCGCAGGTCAAGCCGGACATGAGCGATTTTAGCGTGGAATATGACCCGTCTCATCCGGCGGCTGATGCCAAAGGCTATGTCAAACGCCCCAACGTCAATTCGCTGATTGAAACCATGGACATGCGCGAAGCCCAGCGTGCCTATGAAGCCAACCTTAACGTCATCGATACCGCGCGCGCCATGCAGCAGCGCACGATCGATATCTTAAAGAGATAGGGTAGATAGATGAACCCGATCCTCGCGGCCAAGGCCTATGGTGCGGCCCAAAGTCAGTTCAATAAAATCTCCGGCGGTGAAGAAACGGGCGGCACGCCGGATATCGGCTCCAAGTTCTCAAGCCTGTTGCAAAACACCGTGCAGCAGACCTATGCCTCGACCGCCAATGCCGAAAACCAGATCGCTTTGCAGGCGCAGGGCAAGACCGAACTGATTGATGCGGTCACCGCCATTTCGAGCGCCGAGGCGTCATTAGAGACAGTCATAGCCGTCAGAGACCAAGTGATAGCGGCGTATCAAGAAATCATGCGGATGCCGATTTAAAAATCGTTATCCTTGGGCATCTAATACGCAGTCGTCGCTAGCGGGTATTCAGTATACCCGCGTCGCTAGCCGGCTATTATCTGCCTCAAGGCTGACGATTTTTGGGTCGATGGAATTAAGATGGCGCTTCACTTATACCTGCCCCGGCGTGCCGGGGACCGCACGAATGGCCACAGGCCATGAGATGTGGTGGTGGGGGCTAATGATGGTATTACCTGCATCCCGGTTTAGGCGTGGCGCCTGTTCCGTCAGGGAGACGTTCAACGGGCCATTGTTTTTCTAAGCGAGTGATCATCTTATCAGCAAATTGTTCAGTTTCAGTGTGGTTTTTACCCCCTGCGAAACCTATCGCTATCTGATAGCCCGGAAGGCTAATATTGCTGGCAGTAAGGCCTAACTCGTTTTTTCCGTGTACCTCAAAATGTACCGGAGGCGAGCCGTCGGCGCGCTTTGCATATTTAGAGTCTATAATTTTCAAATCGCGCCGCACGTCTTCGCTGTAATCTTGAAATTTCATGTTCTCGTCAGAAGCTATAAGCTTAAGTTCCTCCTTTAACTGGTATATCCCTTCTTTATTCTGTGCGCAAAGATGCGTGGTTATAGACGGGTCTTCAATCCCTTCGCTGCAGCCTTGCAAGGGTAGAAAAATGAGAGTTGCCGCAAAGAGGCTTTTGATAATCTTGCTTGATAAATAGCCCATTGTCCGCACCCCGCACTGCGCAAATTCTGTTCCATTACATTAACCTGAGATTTGTTTTGGCTGTCAATCACCTGCGCTGACGCTGTAATTTTAGAAGCTAATATCTTGAGGCTCATGGCGCAGAACCTGGCATAGATAAGGCTACTAATCACCAAGGCCAAACTCCCGAATAAGCTGATCTGAATCGCAAATACAAGCTTCAGGTTTTTCGTCGCGTAGGCTTTGAGAATCGCGCTAACCTTTAATGTGAAATTAACCCTCCGGGGTGCATTTTCTGCCCGGTGACCCGGCATCTTATGCCGGCCCACGGGTATATATTAAGATTTAGGATGAGCGTTTCATGACCGGTGGCGAAGTTTTGGATGTAGGCCGCGATGCGATCTGGCTGACGATTCAGCTCTGTGCGCCGGTGTTGCTGGTCGGCCTCGTCGTCGGTGTGGTCATCGGTCTGTTTCAGGCCTTGACCCAGATTCAGGAAGCCACCCTGATCTATGCCCCTAAGATTATCGCCATCTTCGCAACCCTGCTTTTGGTTCTACCGTTTATGGGCAGCCTGTTGTCGACCTTCATGCGTGAGATTGCGGCCCGTATTGCCGGTATGTGATGGCTTTACCTCTCACCCCCGCTGATGTGCAGACCGCGACCGAAGTCGTGTCGTTTTTCGGCCCGTCGCAGCAGGTGTGGGCGGCGGGGCTGATTTTCCTGCGCATCGGGGCGGTGGTCATGCTGCTGCCAGGACTGGGCGATCAGGCGGTGCCGCCGCGGATGCGGCTTGGGTTTTCGCTGATGTTTTCCCTGATGATGCTGCCGATTCTGGGGCCGCAGATACCGCCCTTGCCGGCCAGCGTCGGTGAAGCCGGCGGTCTGATTATCTTAGAAATGCTGATCGGACTGATGATGGGCTCGCTAATCCGGGTATTTATCGCCGCTCTGGCTATAGCCGGGGAAATCCTGTCGTTAAGCACGACCCTGTCGTTTTCCCAGACCGCCAACCCGATGCAGGCCCAGCCGGGCACAAGCCTTGCGACCTTTCTGGCGCTGCTGGGGCTGGTGCTGATCTATGCCACCGGCCTGCACCACCTGTTCATCGAAGGGATTGTTGATTCCTATCAGATTTTCACGCCGGGTAAGGCCCTGATGATCGGGGATGCGGTCACCCTGATGATCCGCACCGTCTCGCAGACCTTTATGGTGGCGATTCAAATTTCCGCCCCCGTCATTGCCTTTAGCCTGATCTTTAACATCGCCACCGGCTTTGTCGGGCGCATCATGCCGCAGTTTCCGATTTTCTTTGCCTCATCGCCGCTTAGCGTGCTGTTGGGGTTGAGCGTCTTTGCCATAGGTCTGGGGGTGTCAGGGACTGTGTTCCTTGAGCATTACCGCGACTTTTTGGCCACCTTCATCAGGCGTGGCTAAGCCATGGCCGAGGGTAATGACGAAGATAAAACAGAAGAAGCCTCGGCCAAGAAACTGGACGACGCGCGAAAACGGGGTGAGGTTGCCAAGACCCCGGACCTGCCGCAGGTGTTCGCTCTGATCGGCACCTGCGCGATCATTGCCATGTACGGCGAATCGATCTGCCGCAGCCTGATTGAGAGTCTGTTGCCGTTTGTGGCCATGCCACACGCCCTGGTCAGAAACCTCGATAATGGCGGTGGGGTTGAGATTGCCCGCCATATTATCCTGATGGTCCTGCCGGTCGTGGCGCTGGTGATGGCCGGGGCGTTCGTGCTGGGGGTCGCGGGCAACCTGCTGCAAACCGGCCTTCTGTTTTCGACCGAAAGCTTAAAGCCGAGCTTTGAAAAGCTGGACCCGATCAAGGGGCTTAACCGGCTGTTTGGCATTGATGCCCTGGTGCAGTTTCTGAAGACCTTCGTCAAGGTGTTGGTCACCGGCTGGATATGCTGGGTGGTGCTTAAGCCCCGTCTGATGGATATTCCGATGCTGGCCGGCGGGTCGCCGGTGCTGATTTTTCCCTATGTGCGCGATGCCCTGATCGTCATGACTATGGCGGTCTGTATCTTTTTGTTTGTCGGCGCGGGGCTTGATTTCCTGTGGCAAAAGTTCCGCTTTGCGCAAAAGATGAAGATGTCGCGCACCGAACAGAAAGATGAATATAAACAGGCCGAAGGCGACCCGCACGTTAAGGCCCGCCTGCGTCAGATCCGCATGGAAAAGGGCCGTCAGCGCATGATGGCCAATGTCATGACAGCCACTGTGGTCGTGACCAACCCGACCCACTACGCTGTGGCTTTACGCTATGATGCCGAAGACACGCCCGCCCCCATGTGCGTGGCTAAGGGCGTTGACGCGGTCGCCCTGCGCATCCGGGAAGAGGCGGCCAAGCATGATATCATGATCGTCGAAGACCCGCCGCTGGCGCGCGCGCTCTATGCGGCGGTCGATCTGGATGAGATCATCCCCGAAGAACACTTTGTGGCGGTGGCCAAGCTGATCGGCTTCGTTATGGCGCGTAAGAAGCGCGGTTTCTAAGGAGTATATGTGAAATACTTTACCTTTGAATTGGCAACCGGTGACAGCGATCTGGATTGGGACGAAGTGATTCAATCCTACAACCGTTCGCTTGAAAGCTTTGGTCAGGCGAGTTCAGTATGGCAGTTTGCAACGTCTATTAGTCTGAATGACGCCTATATCGACCGCGTTATTTACAATCCGGATAGTAAGGAATTGAAGCTTTTGCTTCTGACGGGTGACCTACAGGTGGGGTATTGGCGCACTGAGTTCGTGTATTCCGGCGCAAGGATTTTGAACCTGCCAGTTCTTCAACTGGCCTTGACGCAGCGGCCTACCGAGATTTGGTACGATGAATTTACGCAGGAAAATGACCGGTCAAGTCATAGTTTTCTACTCGCGCCGAAGGAAATGCGAGGCGCGGTAGCGCAGGAATTTCGCATTGAATTTGATCAGTTTGACTATAGCCAAAAGCCTCAGAAGCTACGCCGTCTGGCGACACCTCATGATGTTTCTGAATGGACTTAAGCTCTGTTTCCAAACCTTCAGGTTTGGCAAGGGTGCCGAGTTAAGTCGTTTAGCCGCCATAGCTTATGCGACGAGCCTCGCGGCACCTGAGCGCATTATTAAACTAAAATTATCCATAGTTCCCTGCCCATAAACACTTCGTTCAATCTTGACGGGCCAGATGAGTTGAAATTCGCTATCATGGCTTTGTGATTCGCAAGTATCGCCCCTGCGATGCCGCTCGCATCACGTCCCTTAAGGGAGACCTAAGTGTCCGCAACCTCAAACCCTGCCGTAACGCCCGCGCCCGCCTTTGATCTTAAGGTGCTAACGTCGCGGGTCACGGAACGGGGCAGCCTGTGGACAATGGCCTGGGTAGGCGTGGTGGTGCTGACGGCCTCCGCCGCGTTCTGGATGGTGTCAGGCACATTGCCCTTTGGCATAGTGCTGGCGGCGGTATTGGTGGCGATAGCAGGAGTGATCGGCATGGGTTTATTTGCATTTTTCGGCGATGACGAGGCGTCAGGCACCGGTTTGAGTGCGGCCCATCTGGTCGAGGCCCTGACGGAGGCCGCCGCCGTCGCTGCCCTTGATGGGCGCGTGCTGGCCGCCAATAAGGGCTGGCGGGCCATTGGCGGATCTGATCGGCGTCTGCCGCAAGGAGCCGCCGCCCCAGCCATGTTCGTGGCCATGAAAGACGCCCGCGCCAAGGGGCTGGGCCGCGCTACGGTGCGTATTGGTGACGATGATTTTGACGTAACTGCTGCGCGCCTGACGGACGATCAGGTGCTGGTGCGCGCCGTGCCGGTGGTGGTTCCCGACCTGGCCATCTATGCCGCACCTGCGCAGGGTGACCTGTCCAGCGAAACCTTTTTAAACGATGCGCCAGATGCTGTCGAAGCCGGTCATGACGCCGGTAACGGGGCGTTTGATTCGTTTGCACGCGGGGCACCCTTCGGCAAGGCCTTGCTCAGCGGCGACAACCTGATGATGGCTACGGTGGTCGGCGTCAATGCGGCCTTTGCCAGACTGTTGAAAGCCTCAGCCGATGATCTGACCGGGCGCGGTTTCGGTGACCTTTTGACGCCGTCGTCGCGCGCCGAGACTGAAAGCCGCCTCATTAGCGGCAAGAGCGGGCGCTTTGATATTCATTTGGCGGCCAATCCTGATCTTCCGGTGCAGATGCTGATCTCCGAAGATGCGACCGGTTTCATGGTCTATCTGTTTGATGTCTCTGAACAAAAGGAACTGGAGCAAAGCCTCGCTCAGGTGCAGAAGATGCAGGCGATCGGGCAATTCGCTGGCGGTGTGGCTCACGACCTGAATAACCTCCTGACCGGCCTGAAACTGCGCATTGATGAGTTGCTCTATAACCATCCGCTTGGCGATCCGTCCTATGATGGCCTGAAAGAGATCCGCCAGATCGGCACCCGCGCTGAGGATCTGGTCTCTAAACTGCTGGCCTTTGCCCGTAAAAAGACCGTCAAGCGGGTCACCCTCAATATCGGTGAACTGGTCTCTGAGTTCGAGGTCTTCCTGCGCCGCCTGATGCGCGAAGACGTCAAGCTTGAGACCGACTACGGTCGGGACCTGCCCAATATCCATGCCGACAAGAGCCAGATGGAAATGGCGGTCATGAACCTAGTGGTCAATGCCCGCGATGCCGTCCATGCCTCCGGCGGCGGCAAGGTGCGCATCAAAACCGCGGTTTTGACTCAAGGTGAGGCCGCCGCACTCGGCTGGGCGGAAGCCCCAGAACAGGGGGCCGCCCTGATCGAAGTGTCCGATAATGGCCCCGGCATCCCGCCTGACATCATGGCCAAGGTGTTCGAGCCGTTCTTTACCACCAAGCCGCAAGGCGAAGGCACAGGCCTTGGCCTTGCCACCGTTTACGGTATCGTCAATCAGGCCGACGGCCATATCACCATCACTTCGGTCGTTGCCCCTGAGCCCAACCACGGGGCAATCTTTCGCATCTTCCTGCCGGTTAAGATCGAGGTCGCCGTGCCCGAATCTGCGCCGGTCGCCCCGCCGGTGGTGGCCAAGGTCACGCCCAAGGACATGTCCGGCGCGGGCCGCATCCTGTTTGTCGAGGACGAAGACATCGTGCGCGGCATCGCGGCGCGTCTGCTGCGCCAACGCGGCTATGAGGTGCTGGAGGCCGCTGACGGCGAAGAGGCGCTGGAGATCATTGAGGCCGAAAATGGCCGGTTCGACCTGCTGATCTCGGACGTGATCATGCCGGGCCTTGACGGGCCGTCCATGCTTAAGCGCGCGCGGCCACTGCTTGGGAATGTGCCGGTGATGTTTATCTCCGGCTATGCTGAGGCGGAGTTCTCGGACCTGCTGGATAATGAGGCCAATATTTCGTTCTTGCCCAAGCCGCTCGACATAAAAACGCTGGCGGAGCGGGTCAAAGAACAACTCGCCGCCTAGGAAAATCGCGGGGAAAATCGCGGTCTTTGGTCGATTAGGGCGTCAGCGTCGCTTGCGGGTATCAAACATACCCGCGTCGCTAGCTTCCTGCTACTCGCCTCAAATCTCACGATTTTCCGGCCAGTGGAATTAAGTAAGCAAGTGCTGCGTTTCTTATACCTCCCTGGCGTGCCGGGGAGGGGGACCGCACGAAATCGCGCAGCGATGAGATGTGGTGGTGGGGGCCTACATAATCTCCGACAGCCGCTGCAACAACCTGTCCTTCTCCACCGTCAAGCCCTTATAGTCCAGTTCTTCCGGCGATAGGGCCATGATCTGCGTAGCTATGGCGCGGGCAAGGCTGGCACCATCATCGCGGCGGGTGAGCGCCTCCAGTGGGTCGATATAGATGCGGATGGTGAACAGGATATCGCCGCTCACCGGCAGCTTACGCAGGGTCTGGCGCTCCAGCCGCAGATACATGCCGTCATCGAACCGACGCGGCGGCGACAGGTGCGGATGGTGCAATTCGTCATTGCTGTAGATCGACCAGTTCCAGCGCACGACCGGCTGATCGGGCGTAAGGTTATCGAAAATCCGGCTCATGATCGTCGAGTTGCGGGTGCCGCCTGAAAACCCTGGTACCGGCGCGTGAATAGCATCGAGCGCCTGACCGAACTTTTCGGGCAGACTCCATGATGACGCAAAACAGACGCACCCCGCTGTCAGTCGCCAACCATCGGCACCTTTGCGCATCAGCACCAGATCTTCCTGAACCAGACCTGCCGCAAGCAGCAGCGGCGGCAAAAACGGTGCATCCATCCGCACGCGCCGAAAGGCAGGCACAATATCAATCTGCGGCCCCAGACGGTGATAAATCTGCGGAAACCTTTGCGGCAAATGATCGGCCAGCAGATGCAGAACCTCAGTTTGTGCATCTTCCGTGCCTGCCTCAGCCACAAAGACCTCATGCGGCACCCGGTTCATGACCTGATCCTTGGCATCGAGATAGGCCAGCAGATGCGCGTCGGCATCAATCCAGTCGTGCAGATTTAGCGGCTTCAGGCCGATCTGGAACAGCTTCGATGAACCGTCATAGGGTGTGTGCATATATCTCCCTCTCCCCGCGTGCGGGGAGAGGGCGGGGTGAGGGGCACCTTAGCGAATTTTCCAGACATGTGAATCCGGTTTTGAGGGGAATGCCGGGTTAAGGTTTATCACTGACTTTTTATGTTTGTTCTCCGACTTATAAAAGTGCCCCTCACCCTAACCCTCTCCCCGCGGACGGGGAGAGGGAATAGACACAAAAAATCCGGCTCAAGTTGCCCTGAGCCGGATTTAAAGAACCAAAGTTTACGCAGCGGGGCGTCCCCGCCTACTTCTTGAGGAAGCCGCCGAACTTGTTGTTGAAGCGCGACACGCGGCCGGCGCGGTCAAGCAGGGTGTTGGCGCCGCCGGTCCAGGCTGGGTGAGTGCGCGGATCGATGTCGAGGTTCAGAACTGCGCCTTCTTTGCCGTAGGTGGAGCGCGTCTGATAGGTCGAGCCATCCGTCAGGGTGACGGTGATCCAGTGATAATCGGGGTGACCATCTTTTTTCATTTTAGGTTCCTTGATACGTCCGGCCAGCATGTTCGCGGACGCGCAAAAAGGGTTAAGCAGCCCAAGGACCATCCTTGCGCCGAAATCCAGATCGGGGTCATTACATCATGAGCCGTTGCGGTGCAAGCCATTCCTCTGTAAACAGCGCCGTCATGCAAGCTAGCTCATCTCCGTCCCCCGACACCGCCATAACTGACCGCCCCGGATCGGGCAGCGAACTGGTCTCGCAATTGTCGCAAGCCGCCAATGGCCGGGCCAAAACCCGGGACCTTAGCCCCTTGAAACGGCTGGTGCCCTACCTGTTGCGGCAAAAAGTCGATGCCGGGTTTGCGGTGTTGTTTCTGCTGCTATCGTCAGCCGCCACTTTGGGGCTCACCGGTGCGTCACGGCTGCTGATCGACAACGGCTTTGGCTCGGACAATGCGGCGGAGCTGAACCGCTGGTTTCTGGTGCTGGCAGGAGTGGCGATCATGCTGGCCATATCCACAGCGCTGCGGTACTATTATATCACCAAGCTGGGAGAGCGGGTCGTCGCTAATCTGCGTCAGGATGTGTTCGGGCATATCCTTGGGCTCGATCCCGGCTTCTTCCTGAAAATCCGTACCGGTGAGGTGGTGTCGCGCCTCACGACCGATCTTCAGATCATTGACACATTGGTATCCTCGGCCATTTCGATCGCGCTCAGGAACGCTTTGAGTTTCATCGGCGGGTTGACGCTGTTGATGTTCGTCAGCCCCAAACTGACCGGCCTGGTGCTGCTGATTTTCCCGTTCGTGCTGGTGCCGCTTTTCACCTTTGGGCGCAGTGTCGGGCGATTGACGCGCAAATCTCAGGACAGTTTCGCGCAGGCCGTAGGCTTTGCCGCAGAAACCCTTGATGCACTGGAAACCGTGCAGGCCTTTGTGCGCGAAGCCTTTGCCAAGACCAAATTTTCCGGGGCGGTCGATGAAGCCTATGCGACCTCCCAACAACGGATGCGGGCGCGGGCGATCATGACGGCGCTGGTGATCTCGCTCGTCTTTGGCGGGGTGGCGTTTGTGTTGTGGCTGGGGGCCAATGCGGTCATGGACGGCGATATGACCGAAGGCGCGTTGATCCAGTTCGTGATCCTGTCGGTGCTGGTGGCGGGGTCGGTTGGGTCGTTGTCGGAAACCTGGGGGGACGTGCAAAAAGCCGCCGGGGCCATGAGCCGGATCGATGAGCTTTTGAGTGCCGAACCGGGCATCAAGGCCCCCGCTCATCCGCTCGCTTTGCCGGTGCCGCCAATGGGCCATGTCCGGTTTGATAATATCGTCTTTGGCTATCCGTCGCGGCCCGATCTGCCGGTGCTGGATGGCTTTTCCCTGGAGGTCAGGCCGGGGGAAACCGTGGCGCTGGTGGGGCCATCGGGGGCCGGTAAATCGACGGTCTTTAAGCTGTTGCTGCGCTATTATGAGCCGGTCAGCGGCCATATTTTCATGGACGGCGTCGATATCGCACAAGCCGACCCCAAGGCGGTGCGTGAGCGCCTGTCGCTGGTGGCGCAGGATGCGTCGCTGTTTTCCGGCTCGGCCGCCGACAATATCCGCTTTGGCAATGCAGCCGCGACCGACGACGATATCCGGGCCGCCGCGTCCAGGGCGCAGGCCCTGACCTTTATCGACGCCCTGCCCGAAGGGTTCAATCAGCCCCTGGGTGAGCGCGCCAAATCGTTGTCCGGCGGTCAAAAACAGCGCCTGTCGATTGCGCGGGCTCTGGTACGTGATGCGCCGATCCTGCTGCTGGATGAGGCGACCAGCGCGCTCGATGCCGAGAATGAGCGGCTGGTGCAGGCAGCCCTCAATGAGGCCATGACGACACGTACCACGCTGGTGATCGCGCACCGCTTAGCGACCGTGCTCAAAGCCGACCGGATCGTGGTTATGGATGGCGGCAAGGTGGTTGAAATCGGCAGCCATGATGAGCTTGTGGCCCGCGGCGGGCTCTATGCGCGTTTGGCCGAATTGCAGTTTAACGCGGGGTAATAATTATACCTCCCCGGCGTGCCGGGGAGGGGGGCCGCACGAAGTTTGCGTAGCAAACGAGATGTGGTGGTGGGGGCTCTTTGCGGTTATCTACCTGATATTTATGAATAGCTTTTAGACTGGCGCTGCCCCCTCCGTCAGCTTCGCGTTGCTCGCTGCCACCTCCCCACTTCGTAGGGAGGAGAGTTACCCCCCAAACTTGTTCGTTGGTAAACCTATGTGACCGCGCAAGAGGGACGGGGGCACCTCGAACAGCGCACCCGCCACGGCCTTATCCGGCGCACCGTCAGGCAGGAATTGCGCCGCGGAACTGACATACAGGTGATCCAGCTTATCGCCGCCAAAGGTCAGGCTGGTGATCTGACTGGCAGGCAGCATAACCTGAAAATCAAGCTTTCCGTCCGGGAAAAAGCGGCTGATGCGGCCGCCGCCGTATTGGGCGATCCACACCCCGCCTTTAACATCGGTGGCCATGCCGTCTGGCCCGCCCCAGCCATCGGCTTCATGGGTTTTAAAATCCACAAACACCTGCTTGTTGGAAAGGCTGCCGTCCTCGGCCACATCAAAGACATAGACCACTTTGTCAAAGGATTCGACGTGCCACAGCCGCTTCAAATCGGGGCTAAACGTCGGGCCATTGGTACATAGGTACGGCCCGTCAACCTTGGTGGCTTTCAGGTCGGTATCGACGCGGTAAAAGGCGCCAACTTTTTCTTTCCATGGCAGGTGCATGGTGCCGGTCCACAGGCGGCCTTTGGCATCGACCTTACCGTCATTGAGGCGGGTATCGGTGCGGTCTTCGGGTTTGACCAGCAGGGTGAAGGCTGAGGTTGTCTCATCAAACGCATAAACCCCGTCGCTTAAGCCCGCGATCATGCCGCCCGATTTACGTTCAGCCAGATAACAGACGGGTTTCGGCGCATCCCACGTTTGCAGGGCTTTGGTTTTCAGGTTCAGCGCATAGATTTTCTGGGCGGCGATATTGACCCAGAAGATACGGCCGGTATCGGCTGACCATAGCGGGCCTTCGCCGAGCAGGTCGCCCGCGCCGCCCAGTATGCGGATGCCGCTATCAGCCAGGGCGGTAATCGGGGCCGCACATACGGCAGCCCCCATTCCGAAAGCCATTTTCAGGCCCAATCGACGTGTTATCATCATAGCGCTTCCCGTAGACATTTCTTTTTATGTTAGCGCTACATTGGCAAGCGCAACACGGAAAATGTCAAGCGGGATGCGCTTATGCGCCGATCTTCAGCTTATCCAGCAGTTGCGGATAGAGCTCTAAGTTGGTGGCCAGCAATTCACCGGTTTTCATCGGCGAGTCGTCGTTTTCAATCGAGGTGACCTTGCCGCCAGCTTCCGCCACCAGCAACAGACCTGCGGCCATGTCCCACGGCTTCAAACCGCGTTCCCAATAGCCGTCATATTGACCGGCAGCGACCATGGCCAGATCAAGTGAGCACGCCCCCATGCGGCGGATGCCGGCGGTGCGTTGCATGATCTGGTGCAGTTCTTTCAGGGCTTGGGTGTGACCAGCCTTACCGATGAACGGCAGGCCCGTGGCAATCACAGTTTCGTCCAGTTGCTTACGCGATGAGACGCGCAGGCGGCGGTCGTTATGATACGCGCCCTTGCCCTTTTCGGCCCAGTACAGGTCGTTGGTGATCGGGTTATAGGTAACGCCGGCGACGATCTCGCCACTGCGTTCTAACGCGACTGTACAGGCAAAATGCGGAATGCCGTGCATGAAATTTGTGGTGCCGTCGATCGGGTCAACAATCCAGGTATGGGACTTGTCGGTGCCTTCGATCATGCCCTGTTCTTCGCCGAGGAAGCCATAGCCGGGGCGCACGCGGGTCAGTTCTTCAAACAGGGCGGCTTCGACGCGTTTATCGGCAGCGGTGACGAAATCACCGGGGCCTTTGCGGGAAACCTGAAGCTCGGTGACTTCGCCGAAGTCGCGCGAAATACCTTTCAGCGACTTACGAACCGAGGCGACCATGACCTGGATGAGGGAGGATTGCAGGATCATGTGAAATTCCAAAACAATGCGCAGATACTCTGCGCTAAAACTTTAAAAGTCACATCAAAGCGAAGGGCCGCCCCTAGCTTTGATGTGACACTGTAAATCCACGAAAAATGTATTCGGCGCGCAGCGTCGAAACTTTTTCGTGAGGCTAGTCGGCTCTTTTCATATATTCGCCGTTCTCGGTGGCGACGACGATGCGCTCACCCACGCCCATGAACGGCGGGATCATGACGCGCATACCGTTGGAGGCCTTGGCGGGCTTGTAGGAAGATGACGCGGTCTGGCCCTTGATGGTCGGCTCGGTTTCCACGACCTCAAGGATCACGGTGTCAGGCAGGGTAATCGAGATCGGGCGCTCATCATGGAACTCAAGGATCACGACCATGCCGTCATGCAGGTACTGGATCTGGTCTTCGCCGACCCAATCCTTATGCAGGCTGATTTGTTCGTAGTTTTCCTGATCCATGAACACCAGCATGTCGCCGTCTTCAAACAGGTAGAGGTGATCTTTTTGCTCTAAGGTAACGCGATCGACCGTATCTTCGGAGCGCAGGCGCTCATTCAGCTTGGTGCCGGTGATCAGGTTCTTCAGCTCGACCTGAGCAAAGGCCCCGCCCTTGCCGGGCTTTACGTGCGCAGTCTTCACGACGGTCCACAGACCGCCCTGATATTCGAGAACCATACCGGGTTTGATGGTGTTCGCGTTAATTTTGGGCATGAGATACGACTTGTCAAAGAAAGAGCCGCGCACCACGCGCAGCCGAAAAAAGCTTGCGCGCGTTACTACGCGCAAAGGGCTGCAAAGGCAAGGGGGCGATCCTGTAGGTTCGCCTAAGCTGGGAAAGGGGCTGTTTAGGGATGTGCAATAGTTTAGCTTTAATGACGAAGTGAGTTGTGCGGCCTTCCTCCTCCCCACTGCGTAGGGAGGAGAAGATAAAGGGGTAAGTATGGGGCTTAAGGCGGGCCGTTTGATTGTTGGGGTTTTGGCGTTGGCCGCCTGTTCGCGCCAGCCTGAGCATGAGGAACTGGGGCCCGGCGCTGTGGCTGAACGCGCCATAAGCGACGCTGCCATGTCCGCCGGTGTGTCCGAGAACAATATCCTCAACTGCACCGTGCCGGTGTCCAAAGGCTTAAGCGCCAAAGCGATAACCGATATCTATCGCGGGCAGGCGCGGATCAATGTCATTCGCGGCCTTGAGGGTGAGGTGTCGCGCACCGTGGTGTTGTACCCCAAAATGCCGCAGCGGCGGGGTGAGGTCTGGTTCTGGGACGCCGCCATGACGCAGGTGTCGGATCTGTCTTTGGCTTCCACCGCGACAGACTGGGTGGGGCCCGGTGGTGTGCGGCTGGGGGCAACACTGAAAGACGTGGAGGCTGCCAATGGCAGGCCCTTTGTGCTGATGGGCTTTGGCTGGGAAGCGGGCGGGACGGTGGTGGATTTCAGGGGCGGTAAGCTGGCGCACCTTGACGGCTGTGCGCTAAAACTGCGCTTTGGTGTACCGGATAAGGCCGCCTTGCCGGAAGCCTTGCGCGGCGATCATCCTCTGCGCAGTGACGATAAAGCGTTTGCCGGTGCCGCGCCGGTGGTGTCAGAACTGCGCTTAACCTGGCCGCAGGAGCAATAAGCCGTTACGAGTTTAAAATTTGTAATCTTTGAAAACCTTGCAGAATTTTACTGCCTTTTGCCAGGCGGTAAACTATCTATGGCCGGATTACCTGTGAGAGTGATAAAAATTGGGGCCATATTTTTTAAATTTTCAACCTCACCCTTAGATACAAATACTGAGAATCTATAAAATTTACAATTTATGAATTCTATGTTTGTAAGGGCTATCGCATTATTTATGTTTGATGGTTTTACAACTATTATATCGCAATTTATAAAATGTGGAGCTATACTATTTGTATTCTGAAAGAAAAATATATTTGCTGGTCCAATAAGCTCACATTCAGTAAATTTTTTTCCTACAATTTTATTGTCTACTGGGTGAGCTAATTCCTGAATGTATATTCTTTTTTTGTGAAATTCTTTGTCCAATGGGTTAAACGAATCTGTATTATTTTCCCATTTCTTTTGCTTTTCTGCTCTTAATCGCCAAACTGAAACCTGAACAACTAGTGCGTAAAGGAAAAGAGCGCAGGCGATTCCGAAAAAGGTTGCTACAAGTACTCCATATGGACCGATTTGAACAATCCATGGCGTTTTTGATGCCATGTAATTAGATACCCATCCAGAAAGTCCAACTAAGCTAGCGCCAGTAATTAAGTTGAACCATGTTGCGGCTCGTTCAATTTTATTTGTGAAATTTTTGAGCATCGCGCATAAGTGGCATATGTTTAAGCGGTTGTGGAGTCGAAATATAAGACCATTTTTTTTTGAACTAGGCTTTGAGGCTATATTATTATGCTGAGAACACAGATGTTGTTAAGGTTAGTGAATAGTAGTTGCCGTAAACTCGCTATACCTTAATAGCCAGCGCCGCCGTCAGGGCCTTGATGCCGGCGACCGGGCCGTCTGGGTGGTTCCACACGGCGCCGGAGACGGCAATAAAGTCAGCCCCGGCGGCGTAGATTTCGGCGGCGGTGTCAGCGGTGATCCCGCCAATCGCGACGCACGGGATTTCCATGCTCTCCTGCCAGATGCTTAAGGTGTCGAGCTCGGCCATATGAATGACCTCTTTGGTCGAGGTCGGATAAAACGCGCCGAACGCCACATAGTCCGCGCTGTTTTCAGCCGCTTCCATCGCCAGGTGGCGGCTATTGTGGCAGGTGATGCCGATCATAGCCTCCGGCCCCAAAATCTGGCGGGCCTCTTTCAGCGACATATCGCTTTGGCCCAGATGCACGCCGTCCAGTTTCAATGATTTCACCAATGGCACGCGGTCGTTCATGATGACGGCCACGCCGTGCTGATGGGCAATCGGCGTGATAGCTTTCGAGGCCGCCACAATCTCATAGTCGGTGGCATCTTTCAGGCGGATTTGCAGGGCCGCTATGGGGGCGGCGTCTAGCACGGCCTCCAGATCGCGGGCAAAGGCGCTGAGGTCAGCGATCTTCGGCGGCGTGATCAGATAGATCTGACAAGGGGTTCGGGGCGGCGCTGATTTCGGGGCTTTTTGAGTCATAAGGTGTCCGATGACATATTTTTTAACGGGCGGCAAATCCATAAATTGCGATCTGTTGCCGCCTGTCCGGTAGCCCGTCGCCGCTAGGGGCGCGGTTAAAGGCTTAAAACCATTACGTTTTGCTACGCATTTGCATGAATCTTTGACACGCATTCTCAAAAACCTTGCGAATGCGTCTGGCTTAAGCTATATGAGACTTGTTCGCATAGTCATCCGCTCAAATACGGCTGTAAGGTTTACTCGTGTACGTTTGTAATTGTAACGCAATTCGCGAAAGAGATGCCAAATCTGCGATTTTATCGGGGGCCATTACCCCTAAAGCCGTTTTTGACCATTGCCAGACCCGCGCCCAGTGCGCCAAATGTGTCTGCGACATTCGTCAGATGATTGCTGAGCAGCAGTCGGTCATGGCGATCGCCGCAGAATAGGCGCGCAACGGTTTGCAGTGCCTTTGACATTTATGCGAAAGGTGCCGCTATGAAGGGCAATCCCGACATCATCAAATTGCTGAATAAGGTTCTGACCAACGAACTGACAGCGATCAATCAATACTTCCTCCATGCGCGGATGCTGGAAAACTGGGGTCTGTATCACCTCGGCCGGATCGTCTATCAGGAATCGATCGAAGAGATGAAGCATGCCGACATGCTCATCAAGCGGGTCTTTTTCCTTGAGGGCCTGCCGAACCTGCAAGACCTGAATAAGCTGCGCATCGGTGAGACGATCACCGAATGTCTTGAGGCCGATCTGTCGGTTGAGGTGCGCGGGCATCTCGATCTGGTGGCGGGCGTAAAATATTGCGAAGACCATGCCGATTACGTCAGCCGTGAACTGCTGAAGAAGATCCTGTCCGATACCGAGCATCACATCGACTGGCTGGAAACCCAACTCAGCCTGATCAAGATGATGGGCGAAGCGAACTACCTGCAAAGCGCGATGAAGGAAATCGAATCCGGCGAGGGCTGATTTCTACTCCTCCCTACAACGTGGGGAGGTGTCGAGGTTACGAGACGGAGGGGTATCTTAAGAAAGGTACCCCTCCGTCTTTTCGCTTTGCTTAAAGACACCTCCCCATGGAATGGGGAGGAGGGGTGCGCGCATAAGTAGCGAGAATTTATCAAAAATTTCGCGTTTTCATCTTTGACTTTTCGGTTCTGCCCCCTAACCTGTTGCCGTCAGCAAAAAGCTGTTGAAATAGGCGGAAAAGGTTTAATCTCACAAAGATGGTATCCTTAACCAAAAGAGACTTCATAGGCATAGGCATCGCCGGCGCGGTGCTGACGGGCTCGACCTTCGGCGTCTATGCGTGTGTCAACCGCAAAAAGATCCCGCCGCCGCAAGACGGTGAGCCGGTAGCTGCCAATGATGAGGGCACGCTGGAATGGGCCGTGAATGGGGGATGGCGCAATCCGCTCAACAAAGCCCGCGATCCGTTTCGTCATCCCGTTGAAACCCTTAAATTTTTTGGCGTAAAGGCCAGCGATACGATCATCGACGTCTGGCCCGGTGCGGGCTATATGACTGAGATTCTGGCCCCCTATCTGGCGCGCGGTAACGGCAAATATATCGCCGCCCTGTTTGAAAACAGCACGCCGGTTGAGGCGGACGCGGACACCTCTGATGAGGCCGCCTCGCAAACCGGCACTGTTAGCTCCAGTCAGGCCGTGGTGTCACTGGGCGAACAATACACTCAACACTTCGGCGAAAATAAAAAGCTGTTCGGCGAAATCGGCATCACCGAATTTGGCCCAAACAGCACGGCCTTGGCACCCGCAGGCACTGCCGATGTCGTGCTGTTTTTCCTGAATATACATGACTGGATGGCGGCGGGGATAGCGGAGAAGGCCTTTGCCGATGCGTTCGCGGCCCTCAAATCTGGCGGGACACTGGCGGTCGAGCAGCACCGCGCCGACATCGGCAACGTGCAGGACCCGGCGGCGACTTCCGGCTATGTGCAGGAACCGTTCGTCAAGCAACTGGCTACCGAAGTCGGTTTCACCTTTGTCGAAGCCTCTGAAATCAACGCCAATCCCAAAGATTCCAAGGATCACCCCTTTGGCGTGTGGACCTTGCCGCCTCAACGCTTGACAGCGAAGCGCGGAGAGCCTTCTAATCCGGACTTCGACGGGGCGCTCTATGAATCAATCGGAGAAAGCGACCGTATGACCCTGAAATTCAGGAAGCCTTAGACTACGGCCTCCGCAGACGAGATAATTTACGTGAGCCGCATAGCTGCCCTTTCGACCCAAGCGCCTTTGATGTCCATACCGGAGGCGATGTGCCCGCCGGGCGGGGCCGGGGAATGGTATCGCGGCGCCGGGGGGTTACGTTTACGGCTGGGGTATTGGGTGCCGACGGGCGGGGCGGCCGCCCAAGGTGAGCCACGCGGTACGGTTTTCATTAGTCCCGGTCGCGGCGAACCCATTGAAAAATATTATGAAACCGTGCGCGATATCCTGTCGCGCAATTTCTGCGTTGTCATCCATGACTGGCGCGGGCAGGGGCTGTCGGCGCGGCTGTTGCCGGAGCGTCTGAAATGCCATGCCCGCACGTCGGATGAGTTTCTGGATGATTTTCAGCGGCTGCTTGACGGGTTTGAAGACCGCGCCCCTAAGCCGTGGCTCATGGTCGGTCATTCGATGGGGGCCGCCCTCAATCTGGCGACCCTAATCAAGGGCGATGAGCGCATATCCGGCGCGCTGTTGTCGAATCCGATGCTGCGGGTCAAGACGGGCAAGCACACGCTTTGGTCAGTGACGTTTCAGTGCGACTGGAAAGTCAATCACGGTCAGGCGACCGAATATGTACCTGATTTATTTGATGATCCGTTCGAGCACACTTTTGAGAACGATGCCCTGACCCACGACCGCCGGCGCTATGATATCTGGCAGGAGCAATTGTTTGCCTGCCCGCATCTGGCGGTCGGGACCCCGACCTGGGGGTGGCTGGCCTTCTGTCTCAAGATCGGGGAGACCCTGCTTAAGGACAAGCTGAAACTGCTGAAAAAAGTTACGACGCCGATCACGGTCGTCTGCTCCGGCGAAGATAGCATCATCATGAAGGCCCCATCCAAGGCCTTTGCCAAGAAGCTGCCCAAAGGCAAGTATGTCGAAGTGGCCGGATCGGATCATGAAATCCTGATTGAAATTGATGATTTCCGCGATCAGTTTTTCAGTGAATTTGACGCGCTGGCCGACATCGCCGCCCCGCGTGACGGGACGATCGCCGATGAGCTTGAGGCGGAGTTCGACGGCCCGATCATCGCAAGGGGCACAGCAAGGGGTACGGCCCCTTGACCCGGAACTTGGAGTAGGCGGGACGGGACGCGCAATCTTCTCCTCCCTATCGCAGATGGGGAGGTGGCAGTCCGGCAGGACTGACGGAGGGGTACTGTCACTTATAAGAAAAGAGCCCCCACCACCCCTTTGCTGCGCAAAGCGGTCCCCCTCCCCAGTAAACTGGGGAGGTATAAACATGGCGGGATGTAATTCCTGTATACTCCCCCAACTTGTTGGGGGAGGTGGCGCGCCGAAGGCGTGACGGTGGGGGGCTCTTTGACGCTAACCGCTGCCGAAATCGGGGCGCTCCATCGTGCGCCAGTGCTGAACCGGAGCGTTCAGCTGGGCTTCGGTATCAATAAACCGGGCCAGCGGCGGCTCAGGTTTAGGAGGCGGAACCCAATCGGGGTTCAACCCGTTTGCCAGTTCATCCTCAAGCTCATCAGCAAAATGTTTCAAATCCTCATGCTGACGCAGGGCCTTGAGCGAGGATTTCAGGGCCGGAGTATAGCTTAGTTCAGGCGTAGGCGGTGCAATAGGCGCGGCAGCCTTGGCCTCACGGGCCTCGCGCTCAAGACGCAGACCGTTGATCTTGGCCGCCCATTCGGCGCGGCTTTTGGCGACATCGGCGGCAATCTCTGCGTCCGTGCGTGGTTTGGGGTTGGCCCGCTCGGTGCGTTCAGCCGTATCGACGCGGGCATAGAGCCGCTCGATCAGCAGGCCCGTGCGCAGACCGCGTTCAACCTCTGCCACGTCCTGCGGCGGGGCCAGGTCCTCAAGGTGATCCAGCATCCGGTCTGCAAACGCACGCAACCTCGCCCGCCGTTCTTCGGGCGTATAGCGTTCAGCCGTGTGCGTGCCGGATTCCATCCCCTAAGCATGGGCCAAACTGCTGGGGCGGGGATAAGTTCCTTTTCCCCTCCCTGTGCTTGCGCTCAAGCAGCGAAGCGGTAGCGCGCTAAACGCATGGGGAGGTGGCCCGCAGGGCCGGAGGGGGGGCAGCTCAGAGCTTAGCTACACGCTCCATAGCCAGCCGGTAAATCCCGTCAGCCATTTCATCGGCGTCTGTCATGATGTGAACGGCGGGGATACGATAGGTGTGAATGCCCTGATCTGCCAGCCATTGATCGCGTTTAATATCGCGGATTTTGTGGTCATCCAGAGTGTGGTGGGCACCATCAACTTCGATGGCGAGTTTGGCGGCGGAGCCATAAAAATCAAGCACATACGGGCCGATAGGGTGTTGTCGGCGGAACACCAAATTGCCCTCAGCTCGCGTACGAAGGCGGGCCCACAGCCGCACTTCCGGGGGCGACATTTCGCGCCGGAGCCTTTTGGCGAACTGGTGTTTTCGTGGGGATTTCATGGCCGAGAGCGTAGCGTTTGATGAACACAAGCGCTATCCCCCTCCGTCATCCCGCCTTTGGCGGTCTGCCACCTCCCCATCTTCGCCAACGCTCGATAGGGAGGAGGGAGTTTGGGCCTCACTTATTCGCCTCTTAAACAACGCTAAGATAGGATCAGGTGGTGATCGACGCCATCGTCAATGCCGTGCAGGATTCCGAGACTATTCTGTCCGGAACGACTGCTGTGAAGGTGTTTGCCGCCTGCGTATTGAGGCAGGAGTTATTACTTACCGACATGTATTGATGATTGTTAGAAATTCATCGCTTAGGTCTCGACGCACAAGATCAATCGGTGCTCCAGATGACGGATCAGTTATTCTCCATCCTGCACTTCCCGAGTCATGATCGAATAAAGGAATAGGATGGTCAGTTACAGTCGATTTTCTAATTTGATTTTTAGCAATCGGCATTCTCAGAAGCTCAAGCTTATCGTAAAAAGGGTTTAGCGGAGTTAGTTTGCCTCCAAATGTTAAAGGCTTTTTAGTTGGGCTCAGAATTTCGCGTTGAGTGCGTAGCCGTTCATACAGGGCAAATATCCATTGCTCCGCCAAACCACGAACTAATACACCTAGTGACATCGCCCTGAGCGCTTCTGGCGTTTTGTTTGGAAATGTAAGCAAAATTTTTAATTCATTCTCGAGTTGGCGAATGTGAATGTCCGTATGCCCTAGTGATTCAACTTCAAAAAATAAATTATGTCTATCTGAGGGGTGAGCCACAATTAGAATTGCGGCTGCGGTAATCCAGCTTATCTGTGTGGGCTGTCTCATTAAAACCCCTGAACTATTTATTCTTCGATCAACTAACAGCCATATCCAATCTGCTGTAATGTCAACGCTTGCAAACATTCCGGGTGCAGGGGCCGTGCCCCTGCTAGCGCGACGACTTTTTCATCAGGAACATAGCCGCATCCGCTTCGGACACCCAGGCTTCGGCGGTTTTCTGGCCTGAGAAGGCGCGCACCCCGAACGATCCGCCGACCTTGAGGAACAGGTTCTTGTGCGGGAAGGTGGCGATATTCAGTTCGGCCTCAAGCTTCATGGCCTTGACTTTGGCGGAGGCCAGATCGGCGTGGCGCAGCAGGATGGCGAATTCATCCCCACCCAGCCGGCCGATGCTGTCGCCTTCGCGGGTATTGGCCAGCAGCAGGTCAGCCACATGGATCAGGGCCTGATCGCCTGCCGCGTGGCCATAGGTGTCATTGATGAATTTAAAGCCATCCAGATCGAGAAAGACCAGACAGGCCTGCTGATCATAGCGGCGGCAGTCGGCCATGGCGCGGTGGACTTCGCGCAGGAAGGCGCGGCGGTTGAGGGTCGGGGTCAGAACGTCTGAGTCGGCCAGGTTTTCGGTCTGGGCGAGGCGTTCCTGCAATATCTTAACACCGGCCTTAAGGTCGCGGTTCTGGCGCGTCAGGGTCTCGATCAGGCGTTTGGCCTCATCCGGCCAATGTTCGCGGGAAGGGTTCTCGCGGTCACTTTTAACGGGTGCGGCGGCGGGCTTAGGCGCGGGTGGGGTGATCTTGACGGTGCTTGCGGGTGCCGCAGGCTTGGGCGCGTTGGAATTGGCGGCGGGCTGCGGGGTGATCTGCATTTCCTCGAAATAGGATTGCAGCAGGCTTTGCATCGAGGCCGTCGAGGCGAACACGCTTTGGGGTTCTGTCGGTGTTACCTCCGCAGAGCCTTGACCGGCGCTTAGATTTTCGTGCGCGGTTTTATAATGCGTGGGGTCTAAACCCATAGGTCGAAACTCTTATAGCCTGAGATGGGGAGGATATGCGGGCCCTGTGCCGACGTTTAGCCGGTGATTGCGGCAACTATACCGCATCGCAATGGAATTGGGACAAGATTCTTTGGTTAAGAGAACAGGTTTTTAAGGCCGGGGATAAGTCGGAGAATAGTCCCAAAATCAGCACTTGCTACGGGGGCGTTTCTCCCTATACTCCGCGCCTTTCCAAAAATGCCGTTAAGGACACCGCCGCACATGGCTACATCGCCGCAAGTCGCAATTATCATGGGGTCTCGCTCGGACTGGCCGGTCATGAAGCACGCGGCTGATATGCTGGACAAGCTGGCGGTCGCCTATGAGGCGAAAGTGGTGTCTGCGCACCGCACACCGGAGCGGATGGTGGACTTCGCCAAGGGCGCTAAAGCGGCAGGTTTCAAGGTGATTATCGCCGGTGCCGGGGGTGCGGCGCACTTGCCCGGTATGACGGCGTCGCTCACGCCGCTGCCGGTGCTTGGGGTGCCGGTGCCGGTGCGTGATGGCCTGAAAGGGATAGATTCGCTGCTGTCGATCGTGCAAATGCCAGGCGGAGTGCCGGTAGGGACTTTGGCGGTTGGTGAGGCAGGGGCGAAGAATGCGGGCCTGCTGGCGGCGCAGATTCTGGCGCTGAATGATGCGGATTTGGCGGCGCGGGTGGATGCCTTGCGTCAGGCGCAAACCGACGCCGTGCCTGAGAGTGTGGAAGATTAATGCGCCACGATAAATCACTGCCGCTTGGGGCGAAGATCGGTATTTTGGGTGATGGCCAACTGGGGCGAATGCTGTCTCAGGCGGCGTCACGGTTGGGGTTCAAGGTCGTGGTGTTTGGGCCTGACGCCGAATCACCGGCGGCCAGCGTATCGGCCCTGTCGAAAGTGGCGCGCTATACTGACCTTGAGGCGCTCGATAAATTTGCCGCCCAATGCGATGTGGTGACCTTTGAGTTCGAGAACATTCCGGTGGCGTCGTTAGAGCACCTGATTGCCGGTGGGGCGCGGGTCGCGCCCAATGCGCGCGCATTGGGCATCACGCAGGACCGCGTCAGTGAGAAAAGCTTTGCCCGTTCGGTCGGTATTCGCACGGTCGATTTCCATGAGGTGAACTCGCTTGATGACCTCAAGGCCGGTGTCGCGCGCCTGGGCGTGCCGTCGCTGCTGAAGACGCGCCGCGAAGGCTATGACGGCAAGGGCCAGGTGTGGATCAGAGATGTGGCCGATATTGACGCGGCCTACGCAAGCCTTGGCGGTCGGTCGGCGATTTTGGAAGCCAAAGCCGATTTCGTGCGCGAAGTCTCGGTGATCGCGGCGCGCGGCTTTGGGGGGGAGGTCAAGACCTATCCCATCGGTGAAAACCACCATGTCGGCGGGATTTTATCAACGACCTTGGCCCCGGCCTATGTGTCGGAATCTCTGCGCGCCAATGCGGTGGAGATCGCGACCCGCGTGCTGGAAGGTCTTGATTATGTGGGCGTTCTGGGCGTCGAATTGTTTGTGTTGAGTGATGACAGTCTTTTGCTTAATGAAATCGCCCCGCGGGTTCACAATACGGGCCACTGGACGCAGGATGGGTGTCTGTGTGATCAGTTTGAGCAGCATATCCGTGCCGTCGCCGGATGGCCGCTGGGGGACACCGAGGCCCGCTTTCAGGTTGAAATGACCAACCTTTTGGGGCCGGATGTGCTAGCGTGGGAAAGCTTATCCGCTGAGGCCGGGGCGCGGCTTTATGTCTATGGCAAGGATGAGCCGCGCGAGGGCCGCAAGATGGGCCACATCAACCGGATCAAGGGAAGAGTCTAGAAGAGCCCCCACCACCCCGACCGTTT
>NZ_BMZB01000002.1:329481-570897 GCF_014652575.1 Asticcacaulis endophyticus
GACCGTTTACGGTCGGGGTGGTGGGGGCTCTTACTTAACTTTGTGCGGGTTCAGTTTTCGCCTTGCCGAAGCGTAAGGCGCCGACCTTGGCGGCGATATCGAGCATGGTCTGTTCGGGTTTGAAACCAGATTTCGCCTTGAACTTTTCGTAGGCCATGACCGCGTCGATATTTCGCGCGATCTGGTCGTCCTGTGCGGCCTTGCCTTGCGCCAGTCGGGTGGTCAGCGCCGTGGTCAGAATCCCCGATACAATCAGCCGCTTGGAATAGTGGTTTTCATCCAGCGCCTGATCGCCAGCCTTGCGCCAGATCATGTCGGCGCTGTCCCACACCAGAGATTTCAGCAATCCCAGATGCTGCGGCAGCATCAGATAACCGAACAGGCGGTGGGTGACCGATTCTTCAACCGCGGCCTGATCCAGCCGCGCGGTTAGCAAAAAAGATATCTTCTCACGCACCTTCATGCCCATCATGTCGGTGGCCTCAACCACGGCCAACCAAGCCGCATCATGGCTGCGCCACAGTACAGCCGCGATATCGCGCGGCCCGTTGGGGCAGATCAGGTCGGATTCGGCGGGTGTCAGGCCGATATGGGCGGCGGCGCGGCGCAAACTCGTGCTATTGAGGCCCAAATCCGGCATCAATTTCGCGGTGGCGGCAGCCAGATCGGCTTCGAGGGCTTTGAGGGGTGAGGTCGTCATGGCTCCAAAGATACCCCTAAACCCCCGTCGCGCCAAGGGATTGGTAGCCGTGTGCGGCATTATGGCAAATTTCGCGCGAAATGCGCTTTTTCTTGTGCCAGTTTGGCTAGACTCCTTGGTTGGGTTGTTGTATGTGCACTCCCCTACATGCCCGCAGACTGGTGTTTGCGGGTTTTCAGATTTTAATTGACCACGGTTGCTATCGCTTCATTCAGAGGGGCTGGTCGTAACCAGTCGCCGATCCGGGCAAGCCCCTCGGCATCAAGCAAGAATGGAGAGATTCCTCTGGTTCAGATTTTTGTCCGTGACAACAACGTCGATCAGGCCCTGAAAGCCCTCAAGAAGAAGATGCAGCGTGAAGGTTCCTTCCGCGAAATGAAGCGTCACGTACACTATGAGAAGCCCTCCGAGAAGCGCGCCCGTCAGCAGGCTGAAGCCGTGCGTCGCGCCCGCAAGCTGGCCCGCAAGCGTCTTCAACGCGAAGGTGGCGCGCCTATGCCCGCCCGCCCAGCGCGCGCTTAATTTACACCGCGCCTAAAGACACGTAATCTATTGCAGATATAAAAGCGTTGTGATCATCTGGTTGCAACGCTTTTTCTATAAGTTTAAACTGAGACGCCCGACCCATGTCCAACGACGCCCCTGACGCTATCCCTGAGCCCGGCGAGTTTGAACTGGCCATCCGCTCGATCGCCATGCCGTCCGATACCAATCCGGCGGGTGATATCTTTGGTGGCTGGCTGATGTCGCAGATGGACCTGGCGGCGGGCAATGTCGCCGGACGCAGGGCACGGGGGCGGTGCGCCACTGTGGCGGTTGACCGGATCGTGTTTCTGACGCCGGTCCATGTCGGGGATGAGGTCACCGTCTATGCGCGCCTGATCTCCACCGGCCGCACCTCGATGAAGTTTGAGGTCGAAGCCTATCGCCGCTCCCGCGACGGCGATGAGCGCATCAAGGTGACCGAAGCGGTGTTTACGTTTGTGGCGATTGATTCCGGTGGTCGGCCGCGGCCACTTCCACACCACTAAATTGCGCAGGGTGCCGCTTTTGCTGTTCGCCAAAGGGTAAACAAACAATTGACCGCAACCCAAAGCCCTGACATCTTGGCGGTTCAAGAATGTGCCCAAAATGGGGCGAGCCTGTAACCCTAAGCGTACAGGTTGTGGGGGTAAGAAAACCTATGGCTCAGACAAGTTTTAGCGATGTGATGCGGCGCTGGCTGCTGGAGTGGGATGACGAAAAGACCCGTCGCGCTTTGGTGAGCACGCTGGCGGTTTTGCTGGGCTTGCTGCTGGGGATGGTGCTTCAGACCATTTTCAAGGAAGTCGGCGATTATCTGTTTCCGCCACCGCCGCTGCTGGACATGGTCACCCCCGAAGAGCGTCTGGAGCTGATGGGCACCATCCCATCGGCGGCCTTTGTCATCACGCTGGTGTCGTGGGCGGTCGGGGCCCTGTTTGGAGCCTATGTGGCGGTCCGGGTCGCCAAGACCGGGCAATATCCCGGCTGGATCGTCGGCATACTGCTGTTTGCCGGTGATCTGATGACGATCATTTCCACGCCCCATCCGATGTGGTTCAACCTGATCAGCGTGCCGTTGGTGGCCGTGTCGGCCTTTGTCGGCGCATGGCTGGGCTATGTCGTGCTGCATCAGCAGTATGTGCGCGCCCAGCGCCGCGCCGCCGCCCGTCAGGAAATCGCTTAGGGCCTATTACGGGTTATCGATTTCGATGCGCTGAGGCACGCGCTCGAAGTTCAGCGTTGTGGCCCCCGGATAATCGGACGGGTAGAAATAGGGCGTGCCGGACGGGTATTCGCCCTTGGTAGTCATGGGTAAGGTTTTGACCTGACCGTTCGACAGCGTGACCGTGCCTTTGCCGGCGCCCGCAAAGAACACCCGGTCGGGCAGGGAAATCAGCATGGCGGCGGGACCGGCGGCTTTTTTGCCGACGGTCTGGGTCTGGTTGACGGCCTTGGTCATGTCAGCGGCCGACAGGGTGCGGGCCGGGGATTGGGTGGAATAGACCTTAAGCTTCATGGCCAGCGAGACATTGTTCGGGCCGGTCGCCACCACCACGGCATTGCGGTTGAGCTGCGCCAGCGTCGGCAGGGGCGTGATGCGGTTGTCGGGACCAAGGGTCAGCTTGGTGATATTGGCGCCGTCCTTAAGCTTGAAATCGAGGGCGCTGACCGGGACGTGCTTGACGCGCACCACATAGGCCAACTGGATCTGATCGCGGGCCGAGGCGGGCTGAGCGAGAAAGCCTTTGAGCAACGGAAACAGGCGCGAGGCAGGGACTTCCTTGGTCTCGATCTGGCCAACGGGGGCGGCCTCTGCGATTACCGGCGACAGAGCGACACCCAGCGCCGTCAGGCCAAACATGGCGGCAGCGAGAGGGGCCGCAAGGGCTTTCGAGGATAAGGCTTTAGCCTTAACAACGGGGGCGGCGGTTTTCGTGTGCATCATCGTTTCCATGGTTCGTCTTTACAGGCGTCATATGACCATAGTTGGGCTGAATGGAAGATGAACCCCTAAATTTCAGTTTTGACGCGCATTTGATTCCGAAAACCGCCTAACGCTTTTGGCTACACCGAACTTCGTTTCGGAATGCGCTTAATATCTCGCCTTCATCGCCTCATAGCCCCAGCGGATCAGAGCCCGCAGCCGGTCGGTATCCACATCCTTTAGCGACTTGAGGTAAAGGCACGATACGCTGGTCTTATACTTGCCTAAACCGTCCATAAGGTCGGGACGCTCAGAAAACCCCGGCATGATATAGAGCGTCAGGTTGGCGGCGCGCGGTGAAAAGCCGGTCAGGGGCCAGTCGGCGGGCTTTTTAGTCGTATTGATATAGGTATAGCGGCCAAAACCGACGATAGAAGCCCCCCACATGACCGGCGGCTCCCCGGTGACCTCGGCAAAGAGGGTGAGCAGGGCCTCACAATCAGCGCGCTTTTTCGGATCGGAAACGCTGGCGACGAAGGCGCTCGGATCAGCATCGGTGGGTTGGGTTTTAAGCTCGGCCATGATCAGTCCTTTGAGGCCGCCGCTCCGCCGCCCCAGATGGACAGGCCCAGCAGAAAGCCGAAATCGTACCAACGCCCAATATTGGGGACGGCGTACATGCGGATGTCATCGTTAAACAGGCTGATGACAAAGCTGATGGGGGCGATCAGCCCGTGCCACAGCCCCATCCAGAAGGCGGGCCCGCCCGGCGTGCCTGCGGGTTGATGGGCCATGCAGGCGCTTAAGGCCAATGCGGTGACCAGCGCCGCGCCAAAGGTGATCAGCCGTGTGGCTTTTGTCATGCGCCCCTCCCGTTCGGGGGGAGGATAACGCCTCAACCTCGCGTGTGTCGAGGTCAGAACGTATGGCGGTTGGGGGCATTGCCATAAGCCACCAGATTGTCCAATATTACCGAATGACAAAGACGCGAATTATGTACATCGAAAATAAGTCCGACTCTCTGAATGGTGAGGCGTGGATAGGACGTGTCACCTTCTCTAAGACAGGTAAGTCGTTAAGCTATCGTGGCCGGACTTTTCGGAGTTTGAAAGGTACGGGCTTTAAAGCCAACTACGCCGATGTGGACACAGGCGAAGAGTTCTGGATTTCCGGCCCTCGAAAGGACGGACAGGACAGACTATATGGCGGCAATATTCCACCCGTAAATATCGATGCGGATGTTGCCGATGAATATTGGTCTGACATCCGAAATAAGTAAGTTGAGAGCCAGCGTTGCCGCTGGCTCCCAGTTTCGGGTGCAGGGGGCTTGCCCCTTGCTACAAAGCTTTCACGATGCCTTCGACCATTTTCTTCGCGTCGGCAAACAGCATCATGGTGTTGTCGCGGAAGAACAGTTCGTTCTCCACGCCGGCATAGCCTGACGACATACCGCGCTTGACGAACAGGACGGTGCCGGCCTTTTCGACATCGAGGATCGGCATACCGTAGATGGCCGAAGTCTTATCGGTCTTGGCCGCCGGATTGGTGACGTCGTTGGCCCCGATAACAAAGGCAACATCGGCGGTGGCGAACTCTGAGTTGATGTCTTCAAGCTCGAAAACTTCATCATAGGGGACGTTGGCTTCGGCCAGCAGTACGTTCATGTGACCGGGCATACGGCCAGCGACGGGGTGGATGGCGTATTTGACTTCCACACCTTCTTCTTTGAGCTTGTCGGCCATTTCACGCAGGGTGTGCTGGGCTTGGGCGACCGCCATACCGTAGCCGGGGACGATGATGACCTTTGAGGCGTTCTTCATGATGAATGCGGCGTCATCGGCCGAGCCTTGTTTCACAGGCCGCGTTTCGACCTTACCACCCGCTGCAGCGTCGGCTGTGGCCCCGAACCCGCCTAAGATGACCGAGATAAACGACCGGTTCATGGCCTTACACATGATGTAACTGAGGATCGCGCCGGATGAGCCGACCAGCGCGCCGGTGATGATCAGGGCTATGTTTTCCAGCGTGAACCCTAAGGCCGCGGCCGCCCAGCCGGAGTAGGAGTTGAGCATGGAGACAACGACCGGCATATCTGCGCCGCCGATCGGGATGATGAGGGTGATGCCTAAGATCAGCGCCAGAGCAAAGATCGCCCAGAACGCCCAGGTCGCCTGACCCGCTGTTGAGATCAGCACGCCGATCAGCACCACAATGCCGACCCCAAGCGCGATATTGAGCAAGTGGCGGGCAGGCAGGATGATCGGTGCGCCCGACATATTGCCGTTGAGCTTGGCAAAGGCGATGACCGAGCCGGTGAAGGTGATCGCCCCGATGGCCACGCCCAGTGCCAGTTCGATGATCGACTGGATCTTGATGCCGCCAAGGCCATCCGCGATATGGAAGGCTTCGGGGGCATAGAGCGCACCTACGGCGACCAGACAAGCGGCCATGCCGACAAGGCTGTGGAAAGCGGCCACAAGCTGCGGCATGGAGGTCATGGAGACCTTTTTGGCGATGGTGGCCCCCGCAAAGCCGCCGATGGCGATGCCGCCGACGATCAGGCCGATGGTCACCGGATCAAGCTCGCCGCCGATAAACAGACCAATCAGCGTGACGCCGACCGCAATGGCCATGCCGATCATGCCGTAAAGATTGCCCTTACGGCTGGTTTCCGGCGACGACAGCCCGCGCAGGGCAAGGATGAACAGAACGCCGGACACCAGATAGGCGAGGGCAGAGATGTCAGAGAAGGTCATCAGTGTGCCCCTTCTTTTTTAACGGGAGCGTTACGCTCCTTCTTCTTGTACATAGCCAGCATCCGGCGCGTGACCATGAAGCCACCGAAGATATTGACCGCGGCAAAGGCTGAGGCGATGGCACCAGAGCCTTTGGATATCCATGCGTCTGATCCGGTGGCGGACGCCGCAGCGGCCAGCAAGGCCCCGACGATGATGACCGATGATATCGCGTTGGTGACGGCCATCAGCGGCGTGTGCAGGGCCGGGGTGACGCTCCACACCACGTAATACCCCACGAAAATGGCCAGTACGAAAATGGCCAGACGAAAGATGGTTGGATCAACGACTTCCATAGTTTTTCCTCTTAAGCGGGGCGATGGAATAGGCGACGCTGGCCGCACGGATCAGGCCGTCCTGATCATATTCGTGGGTTTCCGTCACGACGTGGCTGGATTGGTTGCGGTAGACCAAGGTGTTGTGCGCAACACCCTGACAATTGGCGATGCCTTCAAAATGCAGGTTCGGTACGCGCTCAAGGGCAGCCTTAACGTAGTGAAATAAGGCCTCGATACCGTTCAGGACGCCGTCTTCGGACAGGTCCATTCGGGTGACGAACGGCGATGAAAACACAATGTCGTCGGCATAAAGCTCGCAGATCCCTTGCGCGTCGCGGGCGTTCCAGGCGGCGTAAAAGGCCAGTTCGCGGGCGTGGGGTGTGGAGGCGTTAAGGCTCATGGGGTGGCTTTCAAAGAGGGATGGACGATGGCGCCATCCTTGGTGACCAGCGCGGCCTTGAGGATTTCATCCTCAAAATCCGGGGCTAAGGCACCGTCTTTGGTGATCAGAAGGCCCACAAACGCCTGAAGGTTCTTGGCATACAGGGCGGAGGCATCCGTGGCGATAGCTGTGACGATATTTGTCGGGCCATAGATTTTGACGCCGTTCACCTCAACGATCTGATCGGGGATGCAGCCTTCGACATTGCCGCCTTGCGGGGCCGCCAGATCAATCAGCACCGAACCGGGCTTCATCGAGGCGACCTGCTCTTTGGTCACGAGGATAGGTGCGGCGCGGCCGGGGATCAGGGCGGTGGTAATTACAATGTCCTGCTTGGCGATATGGGCGGTGACGAGGGCGGCCTGTTTGGCCTTATATTCCGCCGACATTTCCTTGGCATAGCCACCGGCGGTCTGGGCGTTTTTGAACTCTTCGTCCTCAACGGCGGTAAACTTGGCCCCCAGTGATTCGACCTGTTCCTTGGTGGCCGGGCGCACGTCGGTGGCGGAGACGACCGCGCCCAAACGACGGGCGGTGGCGATGGCCTGCAGACCCGCAACGCCGACGCCCATGATGAATGTCTTGGCCGGGGCGACCGTACCGGCGGCGGTCATCATCATCGGAAAGGCTTTGCCATAGAGGGCGGCGGCATCGATGACGGCGCGGTAACCGGCCAGGTTAGCCTGCGACGACAGGGCGTCCATGACCTGAGCGCGGGTGATGCGCGGCACAAACTCCATGGCATAGGCCGTGGCCCCCGCCTTGGCCAAGGCGGCGAGGGGTTCCTTTTCGCGATAGGCATCGAGCAGGGCGACAAGGTGCGCGCCGGGTTTCAGGGCGGCGATCTCAGCCGCCTCCGGCCCGCGCACCTTAAGCACGATATCGGCGGTTTTTATGGTTTCGGTGGCCGATTTGGCGATGTGCGCGCCTGCATCCACAAACGCCTGATCGGTGATGGCCGCCCCAAGACCTGCGCCGGTTTCAACCTGCACAGCTATGCCCGCGGCGGTCCATTTCTTCACGGTATCGGGGGTGGCGGCCACGCGGGTCTCACCGGCCCGCGTTTCCTTTGGTATGGCGATGGTAATGGCCACGTTCGCTCCCTTTTTGGCTTAACTGGCGCCAACCAAAGTATTCACGGCGTGCAAATACTCTCAATTGAAACCAGATGTGTCTCTGCGTACAAGTATTGCGTCATTATGGGGAAATAGTCACGCTGTCAAAGTGTGTTTATCAAATTTGAGACACCGGTGTCATTTTTGCGTATTGGTCTGACAATTAAAGTATTATTGTGCGGCGCACATGAAAACGCCCTGACATCCGGGACGTCAGGGCGCAAAACTTGTAAAACGCTATAAGGGTTTAGTGCTTGGCGTCAGGCTTGGTTTTCAGCATCAGCCAGCCAATAACCACAAGCGCACCTGTCGAAATCACCGCCGGAATAAAACCCGCACCCTTAACGGCGAACATGACGGTGATGAACAGAACAAACGCGGCGGTGCCGAGTGATCCCCACTTGGTCATGCCCATGAACAGGTTATATGAATTCTGCTGATCGTGGATATCCATCTCACCCTTGACGTAGTCGTTGTGAGAATCGTGATGTCCGGCCATGAGAGGTTCCCTGATAAATCTTATGTCTTACGGCTATTACAAAAGCCTGACGATCCGGTCAATACTAACCTATTGGCCACGCGGTTAAAGGAAAACAGAACTGCCGGCGTCAATATAGACCGAGATAGCATATTCCATATCGAGCAGGGCGATCTTGGTCACGGCAGCGATCAGGGCATAGAGCTTATCGGGTGTGTGGCCGGGATAATCCGCCGCAATCCGCGCATTGAGCAGAGCCAGAAACGCGCTGTAGCTGGCCATATAGTGGCTGGGTTGTATGCCTAAGCGGAAATGGACTTCGCCGACCCGGATGACGGCTGCGACATAATCGGGATCAAACTTCGCCTGTACCAGCCGTTGCCAGTGAATGAACTGCTGATCCTTGGCCCGCTCCATATGGGCGGCATCGCGGAAATGCTGGGCAATGGCATCGTGGCGGGAGACATGCTGGTAAAACTGATCAAGCACATCCGGCAGCAGAGAGACGATGAAATCCTGATGGTCTTGGATCGTGTGGCAGACGTCCTCATCAATCAGATGAAAATCCAGACGGCCATGAATATCGGTAATCGTATGGCCTTGGGTGACACGCGACGTGACGGACATGACGGTTTCCTTATGGGTACGCTACAAGCTCTAATTATCCACTCAAAGTTGATAACAAGGCGTAAAGTCCGCCGTCTTTTTGCCTAGTTGAGTGCCTCGAACTGGTCAATCCGGCTTTCCAGGTGGTTTTTTAGGTTTGACTGGAAAGCCTTTTAATCAGTTCAGGGCCTCAAACTGGTCGATCAGGCTTTCCAGTCGGGCACACCCCAATTTCCAGAACGCTTTTTCGCGTGGGTTCAGCCCGAACGGGGCCAAAGCCTCGATATAGGTCTTGGTGCCCCCGGCGGCCAGTAGCTGGGCATAAAGCGGCGTGAACCCAGCCGGGTCCTGACGGCGCTTTTCCATCAGGGAGGATACCAGCAAATCGCCGAAGCTATAGGCGTAGACGTAAAACGGTACATGGACGAAGTGGCTGATATAGGCCCACCAGTATTCATATCCATCGTTCAGTTTAATCGCGGGCCCTAGGCTTTCACCCATGATGTCTAGCCACAGGGCGTTCAGTTGATCAACGCTGACTTCGCCTTCCCTGCGGGCCGCGTGGAACCTCTCTTCAAAGCGGTGAAAGGCGATCTGACGAATGACGGAGTTGAGGCCATCCTCAATCTTACCGGCCAGCAGAGCCTTTTTTTCATCAGCCGTGGCACCCGCCACCAGATGCTCGAACACCAGACCTTCGGCGAAGATAGAGGCGGTTTCGGCCAGAGTCAGCGGTGTGTCGGCCAAGGTTGACCCCAGCGGGGCTGCGAGCGTCTGATGGACCGCATGGCCCAGTTCGTGGGCGAGGGTTAAGACTTCGCGCCGGTCGCCGGTGAAGTTGAGCATAACGTAAGGGTGGTGCGACGATGACACCGGATGGGCATAGGCCCCCGACGATTTCCCGGCCCGCGGGGCGGCATCGATCCACGGCTTTTCAAAGAACACGCGGGCGCGGGCTTCGAAATCGCCGCCCATCTGGGCAAAGCTTTTGAGGACGATGGATTTGGCCTCATCCCAGCTATATTTTTTCTGGACGTCACTGGTGATCGGGGCGTTACGGTCCCAGAAATCGAGCTGCTTTTTGCCCATCAGTTTGGCCTTGAGGGCATAGTAACGGTGCGAAAGGGCGGCGTAGGATTCGCTGACCGCCTCGGCCATGGCATCGACCGCGTCGGCATCGACTTCGTTGGCGAGGTGGCGGGACGAGGCGGGCGTTGAGTATTTGCGCCAGCGGTCGTCGATCTGCTTTTCAAACGCCAATGTGTTGAGCGCCAGCGCCAGCACCGGCGCGTTGTCTTTTAACGCCGCACTCAGGCCGTTGGCCGCGGCTTTGCGTACCGAACTTTGCGGCGCTGCCAGTCGCGACAGGGCTTCATTGAGGGTCAGGGTGTCTTTGCCGACCTTGGCACGCAGGCGGGCCAGCGTCTCATCAAACAGGCGCGTCCATTGGGTGGTGGCGGGCATCCGCTCCAGCATCAGTTTTTCAAGCTCAGGCGACAGTTCGTGGGGCCGTCCGGCGCGGATACGGCGCAGCCAAGGCCGCCACTTAGACGCACGGCTGGATTTGAGCGCCTGCTCGATTTCCCAGTCCTCAAGCTTATTCAGTTCCAGATTAAGGAACAAAGTATCGGTCGACATCATGGCGACCTTGGCGCGCAGATCGGCATCCAGCTTGGCTATACGCGCATCTTCGCGGTTAAGCGTGGAGGCAAGGGTCGCATAGGCCATAGCCCCGCTCAAACTATCCATCGCCCGCTCATGCAGGGACGCCGCCTGATCGATTAACGCCCCCAATCGCTCGGCATCATGCCGTCCGGCCAGAAACGCGCCGTTTAGCTTGGCGAGGTCTTTTATGAGGCCCTGCGCCACCTCAAGGTCGGCATTGATGCGCGCATCATCCGGGCCACTATAGAGATCAGACAGGTCCCATACGGGCAATTGGGTTTCAGGATCGACGGGCAGGGGGGCGTTTTGGGTCATGTTGGCGTTCAACCACAACCGCTGTCAAAAATCGAGACAGAAATAACATTTCGTTATTAGTGTCCGCCTCTTGTGGTCGCAAGCCTCCAGCCTGTACCGGACATGCCTTTGGCGTTAGGGTCGATACAGCCCTTTTTCATCTGGGCGGTGCGAATGGCCCCAACCTGTTCATACAAGGCAATTTCGGCATCGTTCTTGGCAATCATGTTGCCGAGGCCAAAATCCCGGTTGATTCCAACCCATGTTGCAAAATCAGCCTGAGACAGATCAGCAATCGCCAGTTCCGTGCCTTGGGTTTCAAGCAGCTTTACATACAGTTCCCTGCACGTTGACTGCTCATATTCTTGGGCGGTCATGAAAGGCTCGATGGGGTAATTTTTGGTCGCGCAGCCAGACAGCAAACAGATGGATGCAAGCGGCAGCATATATTTTATGATTTTCATGGCCGTGTCCTATTCGATCACAGCACCAAAACGTGTCATATCGCGGTTTGACACGTCGGGTCCCACGGCACCACCGATGCACCCCTTGTCACGATAGGCCGCATTGATAGCCATCAAACGCTGGTTCACAACGCGCTCCGCATCATTGCGGGAGATGGCATTGGTAATACCCAGATCGCCCAGAAACGCCGCAACTGATCGGCCATTTACATCTGCGGTCTTAGCAATCTTGAGGCGGGCACCTTCCGCCTCGGTAAGTTTCACATACAACTCCCGACAGGTCAGCGTTTCGGCGGTGGCGGGAGTCATATATCCCGTCATGGGGTAGCGTTTTGTCGCGCAACCAGATGAAAATACAGCCGATGCTATAAGCACCAGCGCAGCGGTTTTTTTCATTGTTCCAAACCCCGATAAGCCCGTGGAAATAATGTCTGGGTATAGGAATAATGGGGAATGGTTGTGAATTTCTAAACAGGGTTGCGTTTGACGATTTTGATTAATGTTGAAATTACGTGTCAGACCCGTCCATCCGTACTGAAACGATACATTAACCACATGTCTTGACGTGATTTTCACCTGATGGGCGTAAACCTGTCTCAAAATAATCCGGTTTAGCGGAAATGTCCGCAACTGATAATTAGATGAGATGGGTGTTTACATGGCTAAGACGATACTGATCGCCGATGACGATCCGACGCAGCGTCGCCTGATTCAGGCCGTTTTGGAACGCGAAGGCTTTGGGGTGGTGCACGCTGAAAATGGCGCGCAGGCCTATGATCGCCTGTCGGGCGGGCAGACCATTGATGCGGTCATCCTTGATCTGGTCATGCCGGGGCAATCCGGCATCGACACCTTAAAAGACATTCGCGCCGCCGGTATCAAAACGCCGGTTGTGGTGCTGACCGCTTCGGGCGGGATCGACACGGTCGTCAAGGCCATGCAGGCCGGGGCGCAGGATTTCTTCATTAAGCCCGCGTCACCTGAGCGCATTGTCGTCAGCGTCCGTAACGCGCTGCAAATGGGCGATATGGTCGCCGAAGTTCAGCGGTTGAAGAAACACACCACGGGTCGTACGTCGTTTGATGATCTGGTGGGGGCGTCACAGGCCATGCTGATGGTCCGCCGTCTGGGTGAACGCGCTGCCAAGTCCAACATTCCCGTTCTGATCCTGGGTGAAAGCGGGGTGGGGAAGGAACTCATCGCGCGCGCCATTCAAGGCTCATCAGAGCGGGCGGGCAAACCTTTTGTCGCCGTCAACTGCGGGGCTTTGCCGGAAAATCTGGTGGAATCAATCCTGTTCGGCCACGAAAAAGGCTCCTTCACCGGCGCGTCGGATAAGCATCTGGGCAAGTTCCAGGAAGCCAACGGCGGTACTTTGTTCCTTGATGAAATCGGTGAACTGCCGCTGGATATGCAGGTCAAACTGCTGCGCGCGCTTCAGGAAGGCGAGATTGATCCGGTCGGCTCCAAACGTCCGGTCAAGGTCGATGTCCGCATCATTTCCGCCACCAACCGTAATTTGCAGGATCAGGTTAAGGCGGGTGCCTTCCGCGAAGACCTGTTTTACCGTCTGAACGTCTTTCCGGTCGATGCGCCGAGTTTACGCGAACGCCGCGAAGATATACCGGCGCTGGTGGAACATTTCATCCGCCGCTTCAATATCGAAGAAGGCAAGCGCGTCACCGGCGTGTCGCCCGAAGCGCTGCACATGCTGACCCAGTATGATTGGCCCGGCAATGTCCGTCAGTTGGAAAACACCATCTACCGCGCCATTGTGCTGTCGGATACGCCGCATTTACAGGCGTTCGATTTCCCGGCCATCAGCGGCCAGAGTGCGCCGATGCCGGCCCCGGCCAGCTATGCTACGGCGGTTGAGGCGGCCCCTGCGCCGACCTTGCCGCAGGTGATTGTTGAGCATCAGGCGGCCTTTAATGAACTGCATCAGGACGCGCCGGTGCGTATTCTGGACGACAAGGGGCACCTGCGTAAGCTTGAGGAGATCGAGCGCGACCTGATCGAACATGCCATCGGCGTCTATGCCGGTCATATGTCCGAAGTTGCGCGCCGCTTAGGCATTGGCCGCTCAACGCTCTATCGCAAAGTGCGCGACTGCGGCCTTGAGGGCATGGTCAAGGACGCGAGTTAAAATCGTAAAAAAGTCCTTCGCTGACGCTCAGTGTACTTTTTCACGGATTCATAAGGTCACATCAAAGTTCGGGGCGGCCCGTCACTTTGATGTGGCTTTTATTGTTGTGGAAACGATTTCCCCAATTCATCTGCGACAGGCCGATCCGCATCAGGCTTGATAAAGCTCAAGGTCGCGCGGCCGACATGGATGCCGAATTTCGAGACATCGGCGCGGTTGATCGCCACCCCATCGGCCACCAGATGCGACCAGTCATCGAACCTGAGTTTGATCGTTTTACCCTTATAAGGTACGTTCAGGTCATACTGGATGCGGATAGCATTGCCGCGATTGGTGATCTTGGCCACCCCTTCGACATCGCCGGCACGACCTTCGTAGAGGCCTTCGCCGGTCTTGGTGAACACCCAGGTACGGCGCTGGCGCTCACCGTCGCTCCACAAAAACTGCTCATCCAGCGTAAAGCCGCTGTTGGTCTTGGTGCCGTAGGTCACGACCGTAAAGGTGCGCATGACCTTGGATGAGCGATCCTCAAACGTCCCGTAGGCCAGAGTCTTGCCCGCGAAATACTCTTCGAGAACGAACTTCGGTTCCGGTTGAGAATTGGTGGCCATATCCAGTGACGCACAGGCCGACAGGGCAAACGCGCTGATGGCTGCGATGAGGGCGGCGGGACGAATGAACATGGCTGTGACTCCGGTTGTGAAAACTTACGCTTTCTACGAACGGGGGCCGATTTTGGACTGATTTATTAGAACCTCCCCTGATGCAGGGGAGGAGGAGGCCCAAAGGGCCGGAGGTGGGGTTAAACCCACTAAAGACTAACCCCCTCTTCTGTTTAAGCGCACTTAAACAGAAGCTCCCCCTGCCTCAGGGGGAGTTCTTAATAGGCTGTGGTTACCTATTTCGCTCTATCGTAACCGCCTTTTCAGCGACTAACCACATTTGGCGTGCAAACTGCCGCATAGCTGTAAGGTCGCTTTTCTCGGCATAAGTGGTCGGTATAAAACTCTCCAGACCCGTACTCAGCTTGCCGTGCCATTGCTGTAATCGAGCATACAATGCCGTAGCGTCATTTACGCCCGCGAAATAATCATCATTCCGGGCGTAAACATATGCGCAATTGCCATCGTTTATGATGCTGTAAATTGGCCCGGCCAGCGCGTCTTGCCAAATTTCGAGGTCGATCCAGCAGGAACGACCACGTTCGCTTTGCCAAGCGTATTGAGCCAGCGGAAAAATGTATGCAGCCTCAAATTCCGCAACAAGATTTGTTGGATTTTCACCACTCATGTAAGAAAGGCCGCCGTTCCCGATCAGTCATTATCCATCTTAAGCGCGGCAATAAAGGCTTCCTGCGGGATTTCGACCTTGCCGAATTGCCGCATCTTCTTCTTGCCTTCCTTCTGCTTTTCCAGAAGCTTTTTCTTGCGGGTGGCGTCACCACCATAACATTTGGCGGTCACGTCCTTGCGCAGAGCCCGGACGGTTTCGCGCGCGATGATCCGCCCGCCGATGGCCGCTTGAATCGGAATGACAAACAGGTGCTGCGGGATCAGGTCTTTCATCTTTTCGCACATGCCGCGGCCACGCATTTCAGCGCGGTCTTTGTGAACCAGCATCGACAGGGCATCGACCGGCTCGGCATTCACCAGGATCGACATCTTCACCAGGTCACCTTCGCGGTATTCCTCAATCGTATAGTCGAACGACGCATAGCCCTTGGAGATCGACTTCAGGCGGTCATAGAAATCGAACACGACCTCATTGAGCGGCAGATTATAGACGATCATGGCGCGGGTGCCGACGTAAGACAGGTCAAGCTGCACCCCGCGGCGATCCTGACATAGCTTGATGACCGCGCCCAGATAATCGTCGGGCGTGAAGATGGTCGCCTTGATCCACGGTTCTTCGATATGGTCGATCTTGACCACGTCGGGCATGTCGGCGGGATTGTGCAGGTCGATCTCATCGCCGTTGTTCATATAAATCTTATAGACAACAGACGGTGCGGTGGCGATCAGATCAAGATTGAACTCACGCGACAGACGTTCCTGAATGATTTCAAGGTGCAAGAGCCCCAAAAACCCGCAGCGGAACCCGAACCCAAGGGCGGCTGAGGTTTCCATCTCATAGGAGAAACTGGCGTCATTCAGGCGCAAACGGCCCATGGCGGCGCGCAGGTCTTCAAAATCGGCCGCATCGACCGGGAAGATACCGCAGAACACCACCGGTTGGACCTCTTTAAAGCCGGTCATGGCCTTGGCGGTCGGTTTGCGCTCATCGGTGATGGTGTCACCGACGGCGGCGTCAGAGACTTCCTTGATCTGAGCCGTGAAGAAGCCGATCTCACCGGGGCCAAGCGCCTCAACGTCGGTCGCCTTGGGCTGGAAAACCCCCAGCTTGTCGATCTTATAGGTCGCACCGGCGTTCATCAGCTTGACCTGCTGGCCGGGCTTCATCACGCCGTCAAACACCCGCACCAGAACGATCACGCCCAGATAAGCGTCGTACCAGGCATCGACCAGCAGCGCCTTAAGAGGGGCAGTGACATCGCCCTTGGGCGGCGGCAACTTGGCGACGATGGCCTCCAGCACGTCCTCAATCCCGATACCGGACTTGGCCGAACACAGCACGGCCTCACTGGCGTCAATGCCGATCACGTCTTCGATCTGGGCGCGGATACGCTCAGGCTCAGCCGCCGGCAGATCGACCTTATTCAGCACCGGCACGATTTCGTGGTTGTTATCAATCGCCTGATAGACGTTGGCCAGGGTCTGCGCCTCAACGCCCTGCGACGCATCGACCACCAGGATCGAGCCTTCGCAGGCGGCCAGCGACCGCGACACTTCGTAGGCAAAGTCAACGTGGCCCGGCGTGTCCATCAGGTTGAGGATATAGGACTTGCCGTCCTTGGCCTTATAGTTCAGGCGCACGGTCTGCGCCTTAATGGTGATGCCGCGCTCGCGCTCGATGTCCATATTGTCGAGCACCTGCTCCTTCATTTCCCGCGCGGTCAGGCCGCCGGTGAACTGGATCAGACGATCAGACAGGGTCGATTTCCCGTGGTCGATGTGGGCCACGATGGAAAAGTTACGGATATTGGACAAATCAGTTTTGGATTCTGCGCTCATGCGCGTGGCGATAGCATGGGGCGTAAGGAAAGGGAAGGCTGTGCCGCCTACATCACTGGTTTGGTTCTGGTTTCTCAGTGAACGTGATTGGCCACCTTAGAACGAGCTTTTTGGATTTTTGCTTAAGTTCTTTTTGGTCTTTAAAGCCTTGGAGCCATTCCTGATAATTCTCAATTGGAGGCAATAAGCCCATTGCTTCGGCTTTGTCAAAGGCAAGTATATTCAGTTTTGGCGGGTTGGTTTTGTGCTTTTTCTTATATTTATTTGTCAGCATGGTTCCGTGCTGTATAAGGTCTTCGCAGGCTATTTTGCTAAAAAATATAACGTCATCTGTGTATCGTTCTATGCTTTCTAGGGTGTCAGGATAGATTTTATTTGTTCCGAGTTCGTTTTTTATACCCAAAAAGAATTCTAATGATTTTATGGGGTCTATTTTTTCTCTCATTTCGTATATGTCGGAAATAAGTTTGTTTCTATGTTCAATCATTTCTTTAAGGTGAAATGAAGTTGAGTCTAATCTGAATATTGCTGATAATAGTCGGCCATTTACTGTAATATTTTCAATTGTGAAATTTTTTAACTGCTCTGTTGAAGTTAGTGGCGCTTTAAATGTTTCGTAATCAGCTGTAAAAGAAAAAACACCATCAATTGCAGGATTGTGCTTTTCAAATCTTGATTTTATTTCATTGTAGTTGCCGATCATTGGAATCGTCATCTGTTTTTTGAGGACAATGTAAGCGTTGCAGATGTCGGCGACTAACGTGATGGCGACGTTTACACTTCTAATCTCGTCTAAAATTAGTTCACGAGATTTAGCCGATTGCGCTATCTTGTGCGCACCCCAAGCACCAGCGAATGCGCCAAATAAGGCACTAAAAAATCCTCCGTTCAGAAAGCCCATAATCTTTCCTAGGAGGCTTATTAGTGCGTCAGAATCAATGTTCATACAGCTTTGAGTAGCATTACTGCTAAGCAAAGTACATGATCGCCTTAATAACTCTCCCCGATGATCTGGCCGTAGTTGATGACCTTGACGGCGTGGTCGTTTTTACGAACGGCGTTGCCCGCACCGCCGCCGGATCGGCTTAAGGACTGTCCGGCCATACCGGCATTGCCGCCGTTACCGCCCGGATTGCCCTTGGTGCCGCCAGCACCGCCCCCGGCTATGGTGCCGATGCGGCCTTTGTTGGCGACCTGATTATATTGATCTGTCGGATTGGTGGCTGAACCGGCCTCGCCTTCGCGACCGTTCGGGAAACCGCCTCCGCCGCCTGATCCGCCAACGCCGCTGCCATTGGCACCGGCACCGCCGCCACCTCCGGCTTTGAGCGAGCCCTTGGCTGTGACGATGATGTGGATTGGGGCGCGGGCAAAGATGGCATCGCCACCGCGTCCGCCGTCAGAAGCGCCCGGAATATCGCCGCCATTACCGCCGTCACCGCCACCACCGTAGACATTGCCGTCGACGATCAGCCACAGTTGGGCGTCCTTTGGCCATTCGCCGGTGTCGATGCCGTGACCACCGCCCGATGCGCCCAAGATATTGGTCTTGGCGGGCACGACAAAGGCAAAGCTGACCGGACTTTGGCCGGTGTAGCCTGACTTGTCGGCCAGAGCGCGCAGATTGGTGCGGCGGTTAGCGATGTCCGTGATCTGAATGACCTTGGTGTTGTCATCAGGCATGACGGGCGGCATAGCGGGCGCTGCCTGCCCCCATGAGACGGCGGGCAGGAGAGACAGGGCCGCCCCCGCCATGATAAACCTGCGCCGGATCATGGACGCCACACAAAATTAGGCTTGGCGGTGACACCGGCAGGTATAGCCGTAAGTTCTGACCCTTGTTTCGGATCGTTTTGCGACGCCTGATCGACCATGCCGGTATAGACGCCTTTGGAGAGTTTTGGCCCGCCGCGCACTTCGGCATCGCCGTAAATCTGGGCGGTGCCGGATATCTCCGTGCCGGGTTCAAACTCACCGATGCCCATAAAGGTGGTCTTCACCACCGCATTGTCTTTGACGACGACATTTTTGGAAATAACGCTCATGCCACCCACAACCGCATTGTCGGAGATGTCGCCGCCGGTGACGATGGCGTGGTCTTCGATGCGGGCATTGCCTGACACTTTGCCACCCAGAACGCGGGCATAGGGGCCGACGTATGCGCTTGAGGCAACATTGGCGGCATTGGCGACCCAGCCGCCGCCATTGGCGTGACGGTGGCCGCTGGCGGTTGGGTTAGGGGCACCCGCCTGAAAGCCTTCGGGTTTGGCGCCCTCAAGCTGCACCATCCACGGATAGCGGTAGAGCGAGTAATAGGCCTGATCCCATGCGATTTTCTGGTGGACCTTGGGCGTGCCGACCACGACCATATAGAGCGCCTTATCATCGGCCTTGACGGGGAAGATCATGTCACCTTCCGCGCCATCGACGGCGGGGCTGATGCGTGATTTGCCGTCCGCACCAATCGCCACCACGCCCCAACGCCAGTCGGAATTGGGATCAGCGACCGTGGCCGGTTCGTTATTCAGGCCGGGCAGGGTTGAGGCCGCTTTATCCTGCACCACGCCGCGGAAGGTGACGGTGACGCGGGTCGCCCCGGCATCTGGGTAAAGCCTGACCAAATTATAGCCCCAGCGCTGCGGTGCCCATAATTCTGGCACGGCAAAGCGGCCACCCGCCAGATCGATCGGATCAAGCTGGGTGACCCTGAGCGCGCGCTGACCGTCGCGGCTGTCGTATGAGCCATATGAGTTGCGGTAAACTGCGCCCTGATCGCTGCCATCGGGATTGATATAGTCCCAGTTGACATTGCTCAGCGCCCAGTTGCCGAAGACAGTGTTAAGCTCATCAATCGTCCATTTTTGATTACGCATCAGGATCGCAAAAACGTCTTCCTCAAGGTAGCCTGACTGGCCCGTGTCGATGGCGCCGGTCCAGATGTTATTGACGGCCTCATAGCCGTATTCGTTTTTCAGGTACTCCAGGAACTGCCAGTTGCAGTACCGGTCGCGGGTCGAGCCGTAATAGAGGTGCGGGAAGTTGACCAGCATTTCCGAGCAATGGACGTTGGAACGAAACTCCGGCAACTGATGGGTGATCCAGTTGGCGTGGCTTTCCCACAGCCAGCCGACATAGGGCGAATCGCGCAGGCCCCGCGTTGATCCTTGCAGGCCGTGGGCGAATTCGTGGGCCAGTCCCCAGTTGTCTTTCAGCGACAACGGGTGAATCCACATGCCCATGTCGCGGTCGCCGGTCGGGCCGCCCGATAACGCAAACGACGGATCAAGGTTGATATTGGCCTTGCCCTTAACAGTGGTGTCGCAATAGGGCGTCGGGAACTTAATCGGGCCCATATAGGCGGTCCAGATCTGCTCCAGCTTTTGACCGGCGGCGACCGCATCATTCATGTTGACCGTATCGCCCTTCCAGCGGAAGGCGTAGTGCGCGGTCTCATATCTGACGGCGGCTTCGTCAGGCGTGCCGGAGACAACCTTATAGTCACCCACCACGCAGCCGCTGGCGTCTACTGGCGGGTTGGTTGGCGGCGGGGTAGTCGGTGGTGTAACCGGCGGGGTTTGGGCCGAGGCTGATCCACCACCGCCACCGCAGGCTGACAGGGTAAGAGACAGTGACAGACAAAGCGCAATCGTAGAGGCGCTATGGTGCAGGGTGCGGATCATGTTCGGATTCCTGAGTGTGAATTATTTGGCGGTGAACAACAGCATACCAAAGACCATGCCGGTCGATCGTCCGCCGGACGGTTGCAGACGGATCAGCACCTGCGACTTGCCCTTGGTGAAGCGTTCCGGCACCGGATATTGCTCATCGAAGAACTCACCGGGTTTCGGGGCCGTCGCATGGGTGACGGTCGTCAGCTTTTCACCGTCGATCAGGATATCGTATTGGCGGCGGTCATCGCCCCAGTAGCTGGCCTGAAGGATCAGCGGCACATCGGGACGCACCTTCATGGTGAACTGCATGAAGCCGCCCTGACGGGCATCGCGGCCATAGCGGCCACGATAGCTGCCCGGCCAGGACACGTCGGATTCGAGATTATGGTCACGTTCCGGCTGCATTTCACCGAGGTGCATGACATCGACTGAGCGCGCCGCCAGGTCTTTCAGGCGGGCCTGTTCAGCGAGGAAGGCGGCTTCTTCGACCTTCCACTGGGCTTCGTCGAAGTTCTTGAAATAGACGGCGCTGCGGCGCTCATACTGGCTGTAGAATGGCACGAGGTTAAGCTCAGCCGGACGGCCGGAGCCTTCGGTGCGGAAGTGCGCTTTTTCAATCGCCACCGGCTTGATGGTCGCGATCAGGTCGTTGGCCACCAAGGCCGGTTCGGTGCCCTTGAACTCGGTTTCCACCGGCCCCAGATCACCGGCCAGAACCAGCGGGCCGTACAGGATGGCGCCGACCTTGGCGTCGTCGGTGGTGGCCTCAAAGCGCAGATCGAGCGGCAGGGTGAGGGTGGCCGAATCGCCCGCCGTCCACACGCGGTCGATGACCAGATAGCCGCCATCACGGGTGGCCTTGGCGGGCTTACCATTGACCGTAACCTCTGCCGATTTCGCCCAGCCCGGCACACGCAGGGCCAGCTTAAACCGTGTCGGGCGGCGGATCGAACTGACCGTCAGTTTCGAGGCACCGTCATAAGGATAGCGGGTATCGAGCGTTATCTGCGCGTTCTTAGCCGCCCACTTGGCAGTCGATGGGATGTAGAGGTTGACGAACAGGGCGTCTCCTCCCTCCCAGAAGATCGATTCCCCGTGCTTGGCGTGGCTTTCCATGCCGGTGCCGTGGCAGCAGGTCCAGTTATCGAACGGGCTGGAGAAGCCGCGCTCCGCCCCGGTAAACAGCGGAGTCATATAGCTGAACATGCCGGTCTTTGGGTTCTGTTGCGACAGGACGTGGTTGAAGTGGGCCCGCTCGAAATAGTCGAAATAGCTTGAATCCGTGTTCCAGCTATAGAGGCTGCGCGTCAGCTTGAGCATATTGTAAGTGTTGCAATGCTCGCACGTCGCTTCGGTAATGTGTTTTGAGATGGTGTCGGGCGCGAAGAAATACTCGCGATCAGCATTGCCGCCGATGACATAGGAATGGTGCTTGGTGACCCGCTCCCAGAAGAACGACGTAGCCTTATGGTGCTCAGGCTTGCCGGTGATTTCATACAGCGTGGCTTCGGCCAGCAGTTTCGGCACCTGAGTATTGGCGTGGTTGCCGCCGAGCTTATCCTCACCGGCCATTAGCGGGTCGATGATGCGCTTATGGTGCATACGGTTGGCCAGAGCCAGCCAGCGCGGGTTATTGGTGCGGCGGTGAAGCTCGGCAAAGCTGTCGTTCAGCCCGCCAAATTCGCAGTCGAGCACCTTTTGGACCTGCTCATCGTTGAGCGCCGCAAAGACTTTATCGATATAGACGCCCAGCTTTTCGCCGACATAGAGGCCCTTATTGATGCCGCAAAAGGTCTGCGCATCGAACAGGCCGCCATAAAGCTTATGCCAGTTATAGAGCGGCACCCAGCAGCCGTTAAGATCAAAGCCGGCCGAGCGGATATCGCCGGCCATGATTTCGGGGAAGATTTCCTTGCCGTCAACGACCGTGCCGTCCTTACGCTTACGGGTGAAGCCGGCGACATAGCCGTCGCCCTGCATGCCCTGAATTAGCGCCAGTTCGTCAATGATATAGACGGCGCGGGTCTTAAACTCGGGATTGCCGGTCGAGGCATACATTAAGGAGATGGCCGACAGATAATGCCCCAGGCTGTGACCGGCGATAGTGTCGCGCTCCCACCCGCCGTAGATTTCGGCTTTCGGTGTCAGGCCCGCACCCTTGCGGTAGTTATGCAGCAGGCTGTCGGCATTGACCGTCAGCAGGTACTTTTCATTGACATCGACCGCGGTTTTGAAGTCCGAAGCGAGCAACCGCACGTCCGACAGCGGCAATGACTTTGCCTTTTGTGGCAGTAATTTCGAGGCAGTCTGCGCCATGGCGGGCAGGGCCGTCAGGGCGGTCAAACCGGCGGCTCCGCACAGCAGGCGGCGGCGGGACGTGAGGGCAAATGAGGGCATATGGGTCTCCAATATTGCGTCAAGTTGTATACAATATACGGATATATGCAAGGCTTTACGCAGACAATTGGGTGAGTTTGTACCGAGGTCTGCCGATGAATCGCCTCTTGGAGCATTTGAGGGAAGTTCGGCTCCAAATTTTGTATTCCGTATATGGTATCCGTTGTCGTGCGCCGCTAAATGCAAAAATGTGCCGCTATAACAGAAGCTTGTTTATTTGAGACGCGGCCTATCATAGGTGAAAACTGCGTGGCATAACCGCAACACTATTTGTCCGGTTAATAAAATCGTCACGAAAATGCCCGTATATCGTATAAAATATTTTGACGTTCCCGGTTTTTCATGGCCTTTTACCCTTCAGGCGACATTCGCTTAAAGGGAAAATTATGATGCACACGAACAGAAACGCCAGGCGGTGGGTACTGGCGGCCACTGGGTTGATTGCCGCAGTTATCAGCGCGCCCGCGATTGCTCAAGAAGTTACAGCCACGACCGACGCGCCGACTGCCGCTGAGGCCGAAGAGCTTGAAACCGTCGTCGTTAAGGGCCTGCGTAAGAGCCTTCAGTCGGCCGTCAACAAAAAGCGCCGCGCCGCGCAAATCGTTGACGCGATCGACGCCGAAGACGCCGGTAAGCTGCCGGACAACAACGTCACCGAAGCTATTTCGCGTATCACCGGCGTGCAGATCACGCGCGCCCGCGGTGAAGGCGGCGAGGTCATGATTCGCGGCATGAGCGATGTTCAGACAACTCTGAACGGCAGCCCTAACAATGCGGGTGTCGGTCGTGCGGCGTCACTCAATGATATTCCCGCTGAACTTTTGAAATCGGTTCAGGTCTACAAAACCCGCACCGCTGATCAGGTCGAAGGCGGCATCGCCGGTACGGTCAACGTCGATCTGCGTCGTCCTTTGGATCTGAAGAAGGGCTGGACCCTGGCTGGCAGCGTCCGTAATGTTTACGGCAGCATTGGCGATACGGAAAGCCCTTACGGCAGTGCGCTTATTGCCAAGCGTTTCGATACCGAACTCGGCGAGATGGGCTTCCTGCTGAATCTGTCCTATCAGGAAAATAACTACAACGAACAGTACGTTATCAGCGAGACGCCTGCCCTGTTCTGGTGCTGTAGCACGCAGTGGGACAGCGTACCTGATCAGGCCAATGATATTTCGATCTACCGCTCACAGTATGGCGTTGAAAGCGGCAAGGTTCGCCGCCCGTCGTTCAATGCTGCATATCAGTGGCGTGTGAATGAATATCTGGACTTTGTGCTGGAGGCTTCGTCATTCACGTCGAAGGAAAACCGCGCCTATAGTGCTCTGAATACGCGCATCAAGGATAGCCCCGGCGTATTGTCGAACATTGTTTACGGTGACGGCCCAGGTACACGCCGCACAATCACCTCGATGACAGTGACTGACCCGGACACGACAGACACCAACGTTCTGCCGGTTGGGCCGACCTCGCGCGATGATCGTAACGAGGCGGAAAATACCCGTCTTAACTTCGAGACACACTGGCGCAAAGATCGCACGACGATCAACTTCACGGCCTATCGCGATGAGAACACCTTCAACAATCAGTGGATGACCCAAACCCTGCGCCTGAACGGGCTGACCGGTTTCAACATCGACATGAATTCGAATAAGGTGCCCGGTGGCGGCCCGTTCGTCGAGTATCTGGGGGCCTCTCCGGATGACGCCAGCGCCTATGGCCTGAAAGAATTTGAAGACGGCAAGGGTTTTGAAAAGAGCGATGAAACCGTTTTTGCGCTTGATCTGACCTATCGTCTCAGTGAAGATAAGTTCCTGCGCGCATTCCAGACCGGCTATCGCCGCAGTGAGCGTAACCTGAGCCGTTCCTATGGTTATCGTTATGCTGGTTTCAACAATCCGGTGGATATTTCCGATGTGCCGGGCGCTGAACTTGAACTGGTGCAAAGCAATGTCGGCGGCAGTGATGAGCCAAGCTGGTATCGCATGTCCCGCAAGGGCCTGGTGAGCAATTATGATGCTTTCCGGAATTTCCTGTTCACAGAGCGTGATTATCAAGGCGGTTCGGGCGACTGGGATGACGTAGTTGTGGACACCGAGCGTCTGCTCGGCAGCTTCGAGTCCAACGAAAAGACAGCCGCTATCTACGCTCAGCTAACCTATGGTTTCAAGATCGGTGAGATTCCGGTCGACGGTATCATCGGTGCGCGTAACGTACGAACCTGGGGTGACAGCACCACTATGAACCGCCGTAACCAACTGGTTGGCGGTGTCTATCAGGAAACGTCCTATGAAGTGACTCAAGAAGGCTCTGGTATGGATTTCATGCCAAATGCCAATGCGGTCATTCACTTCACACCAAAACTGCAATTACGTCTGGCCTATACGGTCAACATCCAGCGTCCGAATTTCACGGATACCAGCACTTTTGTGTTCTATGACACACTCGGCTGTAACTGTGGCTGGGGCGGTAACCCGAATCTGCGCCCGAACAAGGAAACGAGCTATGATGCATCGCTCGAATACTATTTCGGTCGTGGCGGCATAGTTTCGGCGGCCGTTTACTCGAAAGAACCTGATGGCTTTATCATCTACGGCTACGACAACGTAGATTACAACGGTACCAACTACCGTATCGGCCGTCCGGTGAACGCGGCGGGTGGTAAGTTCGAAGGTATTGAGTTGAACGCTCAGGGCTTCTTCGAGTTCCTGCCTTCGCCTTGGGATAATTTCGGGGCTCAGGCGAACTTTACGCACAACACCAAGGCTGAGATCCTCTTTGAATACTACAATGGTCAACCGATCACACAAAGCCAGATCGACACCATTCCGGGCATCTTCGATGCGCCGAACAACTCAAAGAACACCTATAACCTGGCTCTGTATTACGATACACCGAAGTTCAGCGCCCGCGTGGCTTACAACTATCGTGACACATGGCGGGCGAACCTTGATGGTTACTCGGCCCTGGGTTACAGCACCTATTTTGAGCCGACCGAACGTCTTGACGCCGCTATCAACTGGACACCGGTTAAGTACATGACCCTGTCTCTGGAAGGCACAAACCTTACCGAAGACATGTCGCAAGCCCATTACGGTGCTGATAACCTGATCCCGCAAGGGGTTCGCGTTGCCGCCCGTACCGTTCAGCTTAGTGCGCGTTTCCGCTACTAATTGGACAATGTAAAAATAAGGCCGCCCGGTGGTTCATCGGGCGGCTTTTTTTATGGCTTAAAAAGATGAAAAAATATCAGCGGGACAGGCGCGACTTATGTTGATCGATCTGTGCTGACGAAAGACCCGACCTGAACACACTGTCAACATGATCCGGCAGATGGGCGATAGGGTCACCTTTGTCTTCAAAAACAAAAAACTCTAAAAGTTCGCGCCAGGCCGCGCGCTCCGTCGGCGGCAAATGCCTATAGGCCAGACCGGCAATCTCCAATGCCTTCATAGGATTGAACAGATTGGCCGCGGCCTCATTCCACCAGTAGTTCACCAGCATGTTCAGCGGGCCTGTGGTCTGCACATGATGCCACCACAACGGGGGAATAAAAAGGCCATCTCCCGGTTCCAATTCAGCTACATAGGCGTTATCAAGTGCGTCGCGCAGACGCGGGAATGTGTCAAAATCCGGCGCTTCCAGAGAGGCCATACTGATCGGCACGCCGGCCGGTGTTCGATCAAGTGGGCCGGGATAGAGATTGCCGGTTTGATCTGGCGCAAAGAGTGTAAAGGTCTTTTTACCGGACACATGAACGGCAATGTTGGCGGCATAATCAAAATGCGTCTGAGTGCGCAAGGTATTGCCAACCCATAGCCGCGGCCGGACTGAGGCATCAAGCAGACCCAGGGGGAGGGCCGGGCTCATACCAGGGGCAATCAGGTCCACGGATTGAGCTTGCAAATATACGGCCTGCGGATTGGCGTCATATCTGTTGGCAATACACCAGTCGGCCAGATAGCTAAGCGTTTGGCTGAAAGTCTTGTAATTCAGGCCCGTGAGGGCATCGTTATAGAAAAACTGGCCCTTCAAATCGGCATCACAGACCGCAACGCCGACCGGCTTTCCGTTATCGTGGCGTTTTAAATAGCTGCAAAGGGCGTCCGGTGAGGTCTTTGCCGCCTGAACGGCTGGCCAGTGCTCAGCAATATTTTTGAAAATGACAGGCTGTCCGGAAAACCGGATATCATTGTCGAAGGTGTGCCGGTCAATATGATTTACTACGGGTACTGATAATATTGACACTTACTTTACACCGCGACCAGTTGCGGGGAGGGGCAAGCCTTGGCCAGATAGGTTTCGTGCGGGGGCATCATGTCGGCTAAACCCGCGCTGCCTTCGCGGATACGCTGCATCCGCCAAAGGAATTCATCGTTCGGCATGACATCGGCTGCGGGGCTGTAGGATTTGGGCACCATACCCTGACCGGCCAGAACGGCGAACCAACTGGCGTCCTTAAACAGTTCGGTGGGCTCAACCAGCGGGGCGTTGTGCTCAGCAAAGGACTCCAGCCGGAATTTCAGACTGTCAGGGATATCCATATGCTTGCAGTAGGCCCAGAACGGCGTGTCTTCGCGTTCGGTGACCTTATAGTGCGCAATCAGGAAGTCTTTGACGTTATCATAGGCCGCCAACATATCGCGGTTAAAGCAGGTGCGCTGAATTTCCGTGATCCGTTCCTTTGGGAAGTATTTCAGCAGTTTGGTGATCGCATCCTGCACCAGCCAGATCGAGGTTGATTCCAACGGTTCCAGGAACCCCGACGCCAAGCCCATGGCGATGACGTTCTTGTTCCACATCTGCTTGCGGTGGCCGGTGACAAAGCGGATGACGCGTGGCTCAGCCTGAGCCTGGCCATCCAGCCGTTGCAGGATCAGGTCGCTGGCCTTGTCCTCGCTCATATAGGCATCGCAGAACACATAGCCGTTGCCGGTGCGGTGCTGGAGCGGAATGCGCCACTGCCAGCCGGCTTCTTGTGCGGTCGATGTCGTGTAAGGCGTCGCAGGCCCGACCTTATCGCACGGCACAGCGACGGCGCGGTTGCATGGCAGCCATTTTGACCAGTCCTCATAACCGCTATTCAGCGTTTGCTCGATCAGCAACCCACGGAAACCAGAACAATCGATAAACAGGTCCCCGGTGATCGCCTGACCATTGGCGAGCGTCACCGAGGTGATATCGCCGCTTTCGGGGTGCTGCGTGACCTCTGTGATCTTGCCTTCCTGACGCACGACGCCGTTTTTCTCGCAGTAACCGCGCAGGAATTTGGCGTACAATGAGGCGTCGAAATGGAAGGCATAGTTGACGTTGGGTGCCTGCGGGTTGATCTCAGCCATGCGGCCAAATCGGCCTTTGCGGGCAGCCAGGGTCTGCGGATTGAACAGGCCGAAATCGCCTGAGCCACCGGCCTTATGGTAGCGCATCCAGAAATGGTTGAAGTTCAAACCACCCATATCGACGCCGTAGACGCCGAATGGGTGAAAATAGGAACTGCCGGGTTTTGACCAGTTATCAAAGCGGATGCCGAGCTTAAACGTGCCATTGACCGCCTTCATGAAGTCGTTTTCATCGATCCCCAGCAGGGTGTTAAATTCCTGAATGGTCGGGATGGTCGCTTCGCCGACGCCGACCGTGCCGATTTCGTCCGACTCGATCAGGGTGATCTGATAATTGCGCGTGCCCATGACGCGCGACAGGGCCGCCGCGGCCATCCATCCGGCGGTGCCGCCGCCGACGATTACCAGTTTACGAATTTGGCTCATGAATATCACCCTTTTAGGTCGTATGTTTATGACCCTAGGTCTGTGGTGACAATTGTCAATAGCGCGGTATATCGTATAAAATATTTGACTGTTTAATGAAATTGCCCATTATGTCTGACAATATTAATATCGAGGGGAACAGATATGTCGGTTAAGGTCGCAGCGGTCATTTTGGCCGCGTTTTCAGTCATGGCGGGCGCCACATTTGCAGAGCCAGTGACGGTCACGGTGCCGGGCACGTCCATGCCGTGGAGCCTGAAGGCCAATAAGAATATTCCGTTTGGCCGCAACGATGGCACCAAGCCGATTGAGGTTAAGGGCGGCGATATTGTGGCGGGTAAGGAAATCACGATCACCGCGACGGGCGGCACTTCGACCATTCCGGGTGGGCCGACCTTTGGGCCGGCGGGGCAGGAGTCGTTCATCGCCACCGATCAGGTCGGCGGATCGGGCTCGATCTTTCCGGCGCGGTTTATCGATCCGGCCATGTATCCTGTGCATCTTAATGAACTGATCGGCGTGTTTGTCGACGATAAGGGCGCGTTGGTCGCCCGTCCGTTCGCGGTCGGCGAGGCGTTTCAGGTTATCGTGCCGCCGAATGCCAAAAAGCTTCAGTTCGGCCTGAACGACGATATCTTTGCCGATAATGCCGGGGAACTGACGGTTGTGGTCACAGCGGTCGCCGCGCAATAATTTTTCTTTTCAATGAGTATGTTCGTGAAATTCAAATCCTCCCTTCTGGCCTCATCGGTCATGGCCGCCTGTCTTGCTGTGGTTCCGCTGGCTTATGCGCAAGCCCCTACGCCCGCCACGCAACGCACAGAGCGGTTCAAGGCGGCCGATGCCTATATGTACGCCAACCTATCGGCTCTGGTGACCGACCTGAATCTGCAGGCGTCGTTTACGGGCGGCGGCAGCGGCGTGATCTATCGCAAGGGGCCTAAAGGGCAGGGGCGGATCATGCTGGCCGATCCGGCCAAGACCACACAGACCGAGCTGACGACCGAGGCGATGCTGACACCTAAACTCAAAGCCGCAGGCGTCAAGGCAGACGGTAATATTGATGTCCGTCCGGTGGATTATGATGCGGATAAAAACGTGCTCAAACTGTCAGCGGGCGGGCGCGAATGGAGCTATGAGCTTGCCACCGACAAACTGACGGCCAATGACCCGTTTGTGGCGCCGGACGGGATGGTATCGCCCGACGGCAAGTATAAGGTCATTGCTCGCGACTATAATCTGTACCTGATTGAAGTCGCTACCAATCGAGAGACGCCGTTGACGTTCGATGGCGGTTATGATCAGCGCTACGGTCAGAACTATCCGCAGTTTGGCGATATGGCCGATGCCAATTCCGAAACCCCGAAGATGCGCCTGAGTGTGCAGTGGTCAGAAGATTCGCAAAAGATCCTGACCTACCGCCTGGACCGCAACGGCGCCTATATCTGGACCGGCGTACAACAGTCGCCACAGGGCAGCCATTTCCCGCGTGCGTTCACTTACGTCTACCCGAGCGCCGGTGCGCCTAATTTGCCGCTGGTCAAGCCGGTCCTGATCGACCTTAAGGGCAAGGCGACCTATCTGGACGTACCGCCGACGGAGCTGCTGTGGCCCGGCGATCCGGCATCCTATTGGTCGGGCGATAAGGTCATCTATGAGTGGTCAAAGCGCGGCTACGGTGAAATCGTGTTGTTTGAAGTCGATCCGGCGACGGCCAAAGGCGTGGTGCGCGTGCGTGAGGCGCTGAAACCGATCGTGACCGTGACCTCCAGCGGTATCCGCCATGCGCCGGAATGGGGCGGCAACTTCGTCATTTCGGAGCGTAGCGGGTGGGCACAGCTTTATTTCATTAAGACCGGCGAAAATCCTGATGGGGGCAAGGCCCTGACGAGCGGCGAATGGGAAGTCACGGGCATTGAACGCATCGACAAGGATGATGTGATCATCGCCGGTATTGGCCGCGAAAAAGGTGTCAACCCGTATGCTGCGTCGCTGTACCGTGTCACCAAAGGTGGCAAGATCACCCAGCTGACACCGGAACCGCTTGATCACAACACGACGATTTCGCCGGATGGCAAATGGATCATCGATCGCATGTCATCGCCCACTAACCCCACGCGCACCGTGCTGCGGGACGCGAGGGATGGCCGGATAGTGTCTGAGCTTGGGGTGGGCGATATCTCGGCTTTGCTGGCGACCGGCTTTACTCCGCCGGAGCCGTTTGAGACCCTGGCCGATGACGGTAAGACCAAGCTGTACGGCATGATCCACCGCCCGAAGAACTTCGATCCGTCAAAGACTTATCCAATCATTGAGAACGTCTATACCGGCCCTACGACCCACCGCTTTACCGAAGATTACGGTGGCAATATCGTCAATGGTCTGAACGCGATGGCGCAACTGGGGGCGATTGTCGTCACCATTGACGGGCGCGGCACCTCCCAGCGCGGTAAGGCGTTCCGGTCGTCGGCCTATCAGAACTTAGGCGAAGTTGGGCTTGACGACCACATCTGGGTGCTTAAGGCGATGAAGGCGAAATATTCGTATTTCGACCTCAGTCGCGTGGGTGTTTATGGCGGTTCGGCCGGTGGCTATGATACGGCGCGCTTTGTGCTGCGCCGGCCCGATTTCTATAAGGTCGGGGTGGCCTCATCCGGCAACCACGATCAACGCATCGATAAGGCCTGGTGGCCGGAAGTGTCGATGGGCATTGCCGATGACGCGACCTGGGAAGCCAATTCCAATATTCCAGTCGCCAAAAACCTTAAGGGTAAGCTGATGCTGATCCACGGCGACATTGACGACAATGTGCCGATTGCGGCGACCATGAAGCTGTCCAAGGCCCTGATCGATGCCGGTAAGGATCACGAACTGGTCATCCTGCCCAACACCAAGCACAATGTCAGCCAGCCCTATTACTTCCAGAAAATGTTCGGGTTTTTCTACGATAACCTGATCGAACCCAGAGCCGACGACCCCATCGTTCAGAAATAACCAAAACCCCTCCCGAAGCCTTCGGGAGGGGTTTTTAGTTTATCGGTTGGACTTGCAGGCATAACGGCTGTTGTACTTTATGCCATTTCGTCGAGACCTTCCCGCCAACTCACGCGAGGACGGTATCCGAGAATTCTCTGGGCTTTGTCAGTGTTCACTGTGAAAGGTTTTCCGATCATTTGCAGCAATTGGCGTGTGATAGGTGGCTCGCCTTTGAGACCGAACAGTCGCCAGACGAAGGCCATGACTCCCGCAAGCCTCCATGCCATCGCAAATGAAACCGATTTGTCATCTGCCTTTACGCCGCGTGTGGCGAGTAAGTCGGTCATGACCCCTTTCAGCGTGCCGTCCTTCGCATCGGCCACGAAGTATGCTTCGCCACCTTGACCGCCATCCGCAGCCAATAGCAAAGCGTCAACAAGGTTATCGACGTGACAGGTTGATATGGCCTGTGAGCCGCCCCCGACCCACTGCCACTGACCTTTACGGACCGTCTCGACCAAGTGGTCCAGCATAGGCATACCTTTGCCCCAGATCATCGGTGGACGGATAGCTATGGCCTCGAAACCGGGCCGACAGTTGTTTGACGCGAGCAGGATTTTCTCTGCCTCAGCTTTTGACGAACTGTAGGGGGCGAAGCCACGCTGATGGGTGGGGGCCGTTTCATCGACTCTTATAAACGACTTTGGGTCTCCCATGACGACGGCGGCGGCGCTGACGTAGACGACCTTGCGAACCGAAGGTGAAGCGGCGGCGGCGTTGACCAGAATACGCATGCCTTCGACATTTACAGCATTGAAGTCCTTGCGATTACCCCAAAGCTTGAACATCGCGGCAACATGAAACACGACAACACTTCCGCCTATATTGTTTCGTAATGCCTCCTGGTTGCTCATGTCGCCTTGAACCGGGGTCGCGCCAAGCGCACGCACCTCAGTCATGGCCTTTGGACTTCGTGCCAAAGCGCGGACATCCCAGCCCATGGCCACCAGGCGCTGGATAAGTTTGCCACCGACGAAGCCCGATCCTCCGGTTACGAAAGCGGTTCGTTTGCTTGTGTAGTTGTCTGACATTTTGAGCGCTCCTGTGCTGGGCAGGAGGGATACACCAAGTAAAAAGAGAATTCAACGAACAAAATATGAATTTTGTTCGTTGTGGCAAAGCGAGCCTTCCTGAGTTATGTAGGGGTATGAGCGATGATAAAAAAAAACCCGCCGATGACGGCTTAAACACAACGAAGATTCTTGATACGGCGCGTGCACAGATCAGGCGGCACGGTCAGGCCAAGACAAACATAGTTGATATTGCGAAGGCCCTCGGCACATCGCACACCACTATTTATCGTCATTTTCGTTCCAAAACGGATGTCTTTGATGCCATCGTGGTGGACGCCATGAAGGACGAGGAAGCGCTTGCCAAAGCATTCGTCGCGTCATCGGCCCCGGCGTCAGAGCGGCTGCTGGGGATGGTACTGGCTCTGCACCGCCGCAAACGCGAACGCCTCGAAGGTGATCCCGAAGTTTATGAACTATACCGGCGTGTATTGGAGGCGCGGCCCGAATTGGTGAAAAACTATACGGCCGCCATGACGCGATTGCTTGCCGCCATCATCGAAGACGGAGTGAAGAGACGCGAATTTGTAGTTGATGACGTTGATCTCGCCGCGGGCATTGTGCGGGATGCGGTCACGGTTTACGTCCATCCCGCGCATGTCGAGTTGGCATTCAAGGCTGGGCTCGACCTTGAACCTTCTGTACGACGGATGATCGAAACTCTCGCTATCGCCATGAGGCGCGGCTTGTCATTGGGCAATATCCCAGACTAACGCTTGAGCCGCATGCGGCCGTCATTATCCCCCCGGATGGAGGCCGGGGGCTTCCTGACCGGTGCGGGCGACATATTCGCTGTAGCCGCCGCCGTACTGGTGGATGCCGTCGGGCGTCAGTTCCAGCACGCGGTTCGACAGCGCCCCCAGAAAATGGCGGTCGTGGGACACGAACAACATGGTGCCTTCGAAATCAGCCAATGCCGCCACCAGCATTTCCTTGGTGGCCATATCGAGGTGGTTGGTCGGCTCATCCAGCACCAGCAGATTGGGCGGATCGAACAGCATCTTGGCCATGACCAGTCGCGCCTTTTCACCGCCCGACAGCACACGGCACGGTTTTTCGACATCGTCGCCGGAAAAACCGAAACATCCCGCCAGCGTGCGTAAAGCGCCCTGACCCGCCTGCGGGAACGAGCCTTCGAGTGACTCGAAGATCGTCTCTTCGCCGTCCAGAAGGTCCATAGAATGCTGGGCGAAATAACCCATCCTGACGCTGGCGCCGATGGTCACGCTGCCCTCATCCGGCGTCGTATCGCCGGCCACCAGTTTCAGCAAAGTCGATTTGCCGGCACCGTTAGCCCCCAGCACGGCCCAGCGTTCCTTGCGCCGGACTTTGAAATCCAGCCCGGCATAGATCGACTGACTGCCATAGCGCTTATGGACATCGCGCAGGTTCAGGACATCGTCACCTGAGCGCGGAGGGCTGCGGAAATCAAACTGGACGGTCTGCCGACGACGGGGGGCTTCGACCCGTTCGATTTTGTCCAGTTTCTTAACCCGGCTTTGGACCTGCGCGGCGTGGGAGGCGCGCGCCTTGAACCGCTCGATGAACTTGATTTCCTTGGCGAGCATGGCCTGCTGGCGTTCATACTGGGCCTGCCGTTGGGCTTCGGTGAGGGCACGTTGCTGGTCATAAAAATCGAGATCGCCCGAATAGGTGATGAGCGAGCCGCCGTCGATTTCCACCACCTTATTGATGATGCGGTTCATGAAGGCGCGGTCGTGCGAGGTCATCAGTAGCGCGCCGTCGTAGTTTTTAAGGAAGGCCTCCAGCCAGATCAGGCTTTCGAGATCAAGGTGGTTGGACGGTTCGTCCAGCAACATCCCATCAGGCCGCATCAACAGAATACGCGCCAGGGCCACCCGCATCTTCCAGCCACCGGACAGAAGTCCGACATCGCCGTCCATGCGTTCCTGACTGAAACTCAGGCCCGCCAGAACTTCACGCGCGCGGGCCTCAACAGAGTAACCGTCCAGTTCTTCAAAGCGGGCCTGTACCTCGCCGTAGCGCTCGATGATGGCGTCGAACGCGTCAGCCTGATCTGGGTCGGCCATGGCGGCCTCTAGCTGCGCCATTTCGGTGGCCAGCGCGCTCACCGGGCCGACACCGTCCATGACCGCAGCCACCGCGCTCTGGCCCGACATTTCGCCCACGTCCTGACTGAAATAGCCGATCTTCATGCCAGTATCGATGGCGACCTGACCGTCATCGGGCTGTTCCTGATCGGTAATCATGCGGAACAGGGTCGATTTGCCCGCACCGTTCGGCCCGACCAGCCCGACCTTTTCGCCCTTCTGGAGGCCCATCGACGCATCGATGAACAGGATCTGGTGGCCGTTTTGCTTACTGATATTATCGAGGCGGATCATGCGGACTAACTATGTAATTGGGCGTTGAGACGCCTCTACAATGGCGCGCAGGTTTAGGAAAGGGTAAGTTTGACCTCACCCTTCCTGACTGAGCCGAAAGACGATCGTCAGATTAGCGGCTGACCGTCAGCAGCACCGCACCATGAGCGGGCAGGGTGTAACTATAGGCAGCGCTGGCTTTGGCGTCCTTATGGGCCCAGACATCGCGCACTTTAACCGCATCACTAAGGCCGATTTCCGCCCAGTTGCCGTTGACCGTGACGGGGGTATCCGCGCGGTTAAACAGGCCGACCGCCGTGGAGCCATCGCTCAGTTTTTTGGTCCAGATTTCGGTGGTGCCGTTCTTTTTGACCGGCAGGCCCTGAACGCCGGCGACATCCTGATCGATGGCGATGACCTCACGGTTTGTCAAAAGCTCGATCGTTTCAGGCGTCATGGTGCGCACATCATTGCCGAGCAACAGCGGGGCGGCCATCAGCGCCCACAGCGACATGTGGGTTTTGTACTCATCATGGCTCATGCCGCCATTGCCGACCTCCAGCATGTCCGGGTCGTTCCAGCCGTTGGGGCCGGTGTGGTTGGGCACGCCATTGGCGTCAAAGCCGATCCACGACATGCGGGCATAGGTGTCTTCGATATCGCTGGTCGTGCGCCACAGGTGCCCGCCGACATCGCGCCCCCATGAGCCGACATCGAAACGGCCGTACTGGCACAGGCTGAAGACGATATCGCGGCCGGTGGCGGCCAGAGCCTCACCCATCTGCTGATAGGTGGCGTAGACGGTTTCCTTGGTGTGGTAGAACGCTTCGCCCGAACATAGGTCGTATTTCAGGTAGTCCATGCCCCAGGCGGCAAAGATCCTGGCGTCCTGCTCGACATGGCCATAAGAGCCTTCAAAGCCGCCGCAGGTCTTTGGCCCTTGCGAACTGTAGATGCCGATCTTCAGGCCTTTGGAATGGACATAATCGGCCAGGGCCTTCATGTCGGGGAACTTTTCATTGGGTTGCAGCACGCCGTTTTGGTCGCGCTTGCCTTGCCAGCCGTCGTCGATATTGACGTAGATATAGCCTGCGTCGCGCAGACCCGATGCCACCATAGCATCGGCGATTTCGCGCACGGTTTTGTCGTCAATGGCTGTGGCGAACTTGTTCCACGAATTCCAGCCCATCGGCGGTTTGGCGGCCAGATTTTTCTGCGGCACGACGCGGTGCGGCGGCAGGGGATAGGACGGGAAATCGAGCGCCTTTAATTCTGCTGCGGTGCCTTTGTGGGCAGTGATATCAAAGTCCTGATACCACAACTTACCTGTCATGCGCACGGCCTCGCCGTCGGCGGCGATCGTGATGTCTGTGGGGGTGATTTTCGGATTGCCGTTATAAATTTTGAACTTGAGCACATCACCGTCGGCGCGCAGGTCTTTCATGGGCAGGTCGCCGTACCAGCGCGAGGTGATGGTGCCGGAAAGTTTGCCTGCGTCATCCGAAACCTTGACGCGGGTGAAGTCAGGATACTCAGGCGAACTGTCGAAAACCCACGCGCCGGTCGGCGGGGCGGCGATAGCGGTGGTCGACAATAATGTGCTTATCACAAAGGTCGCAGTCGTCAGGCGGCGCATCCGGTTTCCTTTAAGTGCTTTACAGATATGTATCGTATACAGTATTCATATTTTGAATTGTCCGTCTATTGAAAAAGGCTCGCCATGCTCCGCTCATTATTACCGCTCATGCTCGTGACCGTGGCGGGTGCAGCGTCAGCCGAAATCTATACCGCCGCTTCGCCGGACGGGCAGGTGGTGGTGACGCTCGATAAATCAGGCGCTGAACTGCCGACATGGCGTGTCGCTTACAAAGGCCAGCCGGTGATAGCACCTTCGGCGACGGGCCTGCGCACGGATGTGGCGGGCTTTGGGCTTAAGGGCTTCAAGGCGCCGAAGGTTGCCACACGCACGGTCAATGAAACCTACAACATCGTGGTGGGGAAGGCCAAATCCGCCCCGGATCATTTTAACGAGACGACCCTGACCTTTGAAGAGATTGAGGGCGGGCGTAAGATGGCGATCGTCGTGCGCGCCTATGATAACGGGGCGGCGGTGCGTTATGTCCTGCCCAATCAGCCGGGCTTTGAAAGTTTTGGGATTTTGGGCGAAAAGACCGAATTTGCTTTCCCCAAGGATTATGACTGCTGGGGTCTGAATCTCGGTAAATTCCACAATGCCCACGAAGGTGAATTCGATGCGGTCAAGGCGTCTCTGATCCGCGACCATTACCTGCTCGATTCGCCGCTGGTCTGTAAGACCGGCACCGGTGAGACCGCGTTTGCGCTGGCTGAATCCGACGTGAAGCACTATCCGGCGGCTTTTTATAACCGCAAAGGCGACAATGGCTTAGGCGTCTCGGTCAAGCTGCCGCCGCGTCTGGACAGCGATTCGATTAAGCCCTACGTCGCCAAAATCACCCAGACCGAGTCTGACTTCAAAACCCCGTGGCGGGTGGTCATGATCGGCGACAACGCGCGCGCGTTGGTCGAGTCCAACCTGATCGCGACGCTGGGGGAGCCGTCAAAGATTGCCGACACGAGTTGGATCAAGGGCGGCAAGAGCGCCTGGGACTGGTGGAACGGCTTTAATGCGCCGGTCAAAAACCCCGGCATTAATACCGAGACCTATCTGGCCTATATCGATTTCGCCAAAGAGATGGGGCTGGACTACATGCTGATCGACGAAGGCTGGTCGGTTGGATCGTCAACCCGCCCTAAGCCCGGATCGGATGTCACCAAGGCGATCCCAGCCCTCGATATGCCCGCGATCCTCAAATATGCTAAGGATCGTAACGTCAAGATCATGCTGTGGCTGCAATGGCAGCAACTGGACTGGCAGATGGATGAGGCGCTGGCGACCTATGAACAATGGGGCATTGCCGGCATCAAGATCGACTTCATGGACCGCTCCGATCAGGACATGGTCGATTATTATCATAAGGTGCTGTCCAAGGCCGCCAAGCATAAGCTGCTGGTCGATCTGCACGGGGCCTATGCGCCGAACGGGCTGGTGCGGACCTATCCGAACTACATCACCCAGGAAGGTGTGCTGGGGGCGGAATATAATAAATGGACGACGCGTATCACCGCCACGCACAATGTGACCTTGCCCTATACCCGCATGATTCTGGGCCCGATCGACTATACGCCGGGCGGGTTTGCCCATCGCACGCCGGAAACCTTTGAGATCCAGATTGACCGTCCGATGACCATGACCACCCGCGGTCAGGCCGTGGCCATGTATGTGGTTTACGACAGTCCGTTGACCATGCTGTCTGACGCCCCGCAGGCCTATAAGAAGGCTAGTGGTGAGTGGGAAGACGGTGTTGATTTTATCAAATCCGTGCCGGTGACCTGGGATGAAACCCGCGTGCTGCAAGGCGATATCGGTCAGTTTATCGTCACCGCCCGCCGTAAAGGCGACACTTGGTACATTGGGGCCATGACCAATGAGCAGGGTCGCACTATCACTCTACCTCTGTCGTTCTTGAAGGGCGGCAATTACGATGCCCGTCTGTGGCAGGACGGGGCCACGGTTTCGAGCCTTACCACCACGTCGCAAAAGACCACCGCATCGGACAGCCTGACCTTGACGCTGGCGCCCTCCGGCGGAGCGGTGGCCGTCATCGCACCAAGGATAAGATGAAAAAAACCAAGTGATAACGCTGTCGTTATGAGTTTACGGTCTAAATCGTATAATTTATATTTGACGCTATTGTCATATGGTGGTTACTATCGAACCTAGTCGTCCGCGACTGTTGTAGATTTGTTTTGCGTATCCTCACTCCGGCACTGAAATCTCTGGTCCTCCCTGGTGCAGAGCATTTTGTCGGCAACTTTAGGCGTCTGCCGTGGAAGGACTGCGGCAGACGTTCTTTTCGTCCTAAATACCCATTCGGAGACTGACCCTAATGACCCGCATCCCCGCCCCGCATTTAACGAGACGGACGAGCCTGATTTCATTAGCGGCCGCCGCGACGGCTGGCCCATCGCTGGCCCAAAGCGCACCCCATGCCCAAGGAAATTCATGGAACAGCCCGGATGCGAAGACCACGATCTTTGAAACGCCTGATTTTCTGATTTCATTACAAGATAGCTCTCAGACCCTCGTGTCGCTGGCGCCCAAGGGTGTCGCCGGTGGGTTTGATTTCGCCCCGTCGGGCAAGTTTACGCAGCGTCTTGCGGACGGTTGCTATCGTTTGGGCGATCTGGATCTGCGGGTGCGCTCAGAAGGCGACACCGCATGGAGCGATCATTCGACGGCCTTCAAGCGCGTGAAGGTCAAGGCCTTGCCTAAACCGAAAGGGGCACTTGCGTCCGCCGATATCACCGCGTCTCTGGGCGACAATCTGCCGCTGAAAGTTGTCCGTACCTGGGCCGTAGTCGGCGGCAAGCTGGTATTGCGCTTTACCCTGACCAATCCGACCTCAAAGACCGTCGAAGTCGGTGGCTTAGGGATTGCGATGGTGTTTGATAACATCATCACCGGTCGTCATCTGGACGAAGCCCATGATGTGGCGTCGTTCTATGACCCTTATGTGGGTCTGAACGCGGGCTATTTGCAGGTCAACCGTTTGAACGGGCAGGGGCCGTCGCTGCTGGTGCTGCCGGACACCGATACCGCCAAATTTGAGCTTTATAAGCCGATCCTCAATGAGGTTGATGCCGACAAGAAGCTCAAAATCTATAATGATGCCGAGCGCCGCAACATGACGTTTGAAGGCTTCTATAGCTGGATGACCAATGCCAAGGGCTTTGCCGACACCGAATGGAAAGGTATCGAACAATGGAACACGCCGACCTCGCTGTTTATCAAGCCCGGTCAATCGACCACGGTGGCGGTCAAGTTCGTGCTGTCGCCGACCATCCGTGAGATCGAGCCGACCCTGATGAAGCATAACCGTCCGGTGGCCGTGGGCCTGCCGGGCTATGTGGTGCCGACCGATTTGCCCGCCGACCTGTTCCTCCATGCCCCGAAGCCCGTCAAGTCGCTGGCGGTTCACCCGGCGGGTGCGCTTGAGGTCTCATCGGCCAGCACCGTCAAGGGCGGTTGGGTGAAGTATTCGGTGGCCGGTAAGGTTCTGGGCCGCGCCCGCATCGACGTGACCTATGCTGATAACACCGTTCAGACCATCCACTACAAGGTCACCAAACCACAAGCCGAAGCCGTGGCCGATATGGGCCATTTCCTGACCACCAAGCAGTGGTATGAGAACCCGAACGATCCGTTCAAGCGTTCGCCGTCGATCATGATCTATGATCGCGATAAGAACGAGATCGTGCTTCAGGACAACCGCATCTGGATTTCCGGCCTGTCTGACGAAGGCGGGGCCGGGGCGTGGCTGGCGGCGATCATGAAGCAGCTTGATAACCCCAAGAAGGAAGAAGTCGCCAAGTTCGAGCGCTTCGCCAACACGACTTTGTGGGGCCAGATTCAGACACCTGACGGCCCTGATAAGTACGGCGTGCGCAAGTCGGTCATGTTCTATGACCCCGAAGGCATGCCCGCAGGCACTTATGATTCGTCGATCAACTGGAAAGTCTGGTCGGCATGGGATCGCAAAGGGGCCGGGGATCTTGGCCGTTCCTACAACTACCCGCACCCGGCAGCGGCGTGGTGGACGCTGTACCGGCTTGGGCGTTATCACACCGGCATGACGGCGGGCGAGACCTGGCAGACCTATCTGACGCGGGCGGCGGAAACCACCAAGGCCATGATGACCAAGGCGCCGTACTATACCCAGTTCGGCCAGATGGAAGGCGATGTCTTCCTCTATATCCTGCTGGACTTGAAGCGCGAGAACATGACCGAACTGGCCGGTGAGGTCGAAGCGCTGATGAAAAAGCGTGTCGAAATCTGGCAAAAGCTCAAATATCCGTTCGGCTCGGAAATGCCGTGGGATTCAACCGGCCAAGCCGAAGTTTACATGTGGATGCGCTATTTCGGCCATCAGGATAAGGCCGATGTCACCCGCGAAGTGATCATGGCCTATGATCCGGCCATTCCGCACTGGGGCTATAATGGCTCGGCGCGCCGGTTCTGGGACTTCCTCTATGCCGGTAAGCAGTCGCGGATTGAGCGGCAATTGCACCACTATGGCTCATCGCTTAATGCGGTGCCGTTGTTCGATGCCTTCCGGGAGACGCCGGATGATCTCTACATGCTGCGGGTCGCTTACGGCGGGCTGATGGGGTCGCTGACCAATATCGACACCGAAGGCTTTGCGTCGGCGGCGTTCCATTCCTTCCCCGATGCCATGAAGTGGGACGCCATCAACGGCGACTACGGCATGAGCTTCTTTGGCCATGCGGTGACGACGGCGTCATACCTCGTCAACCATCCGACCTTTGGCTGGGCAGGCTTTGGCGGTGTGGTCACCCAATCGGGCTCGGTGGTAACGATCGCCCCGAAAGACAGTGGTCGCCGGCGCGTATTCATCGCCCCTGCCGGTCTGTGGATCACGCTCGATGCCGGTAAGATCGCGTCGGTCGCCTTTGACACCGCCACGGGCAAGGTCAGCGTCACGTTTGAAGCCGCCGATCAATATACGCCCAAGGCCTATGTCAACCTTGAGGCGACGGTCAAGGGTGCCAAGACTTACACCGCCAAGGCCGCCAAGGAACTTGGGGCCTATGCGGTCAAGCTGGGAACTGGAGCAACCACGATTGAGTTGCTCCCCGCGTAAAAAATCTAAGGCCATGTCGCACATCCGCGGCATGGCCTTTTTTCGTTCCAGGGGAATATGTTGCATTTGCAACAAGGTGTCGGATTGACAGAGTTCAGTTTTCGGCACCTAATTTGAGTATCACAGTCAGTTCAAGGGGACTTCACAATGGGATTATTCGGGCCGTTAAAGCCTCTGCATAGGGCAGAAGAAGATGGCAAGGCGCTCGCTAAGACGCTGAGCTGGCCGCACCTTATGGCGCTTGGGATCGGTGGCATCATCGGTACCGGCATTTATACGCTCACCGGCGTGGGCGCAGGCCTTGCCGGGCCGGGCGTGATTTTGTCGTTTGCGTTGTGCGGACTGGTCTGCGCGTGTGCGGCCCTTTGCTACACGGAAATGTCGACCATGATCCCGGCGGCGGGTTCGGCCTACACCTACACCTATTCCGCCATCGGTGAGATCGCGGGCTGGGTCGTCGGCTGGGCGCTGATTCTCGAATACTCGCTGGCCTGTTCCAGTGTGGCGGTCGGCTGGTCGGCCCACCTTGTCGGGTTCCTGAATGAAACCATAGGATTGCAGTTACCGGCGGCGCTGATGAACGCACCGCACGCGGGCGGTCTGGTCAATCTGCCGGCAGTGTTGGTGTCTTTGTCGGTCATGGGGCTGCTGCTGGTGGGGGCGCGCGAAAGTGCCACCATCAATATCTTCCTGGTCATCATCAAGATCGTCGCTCTGGGTGCTTTTATAGTGCTGGGTCTGCCCGCCATTCAGGCCGGAAACTATGATCCGTTCGCGCCCTTTGGCTTTATTGGTCAGCAGATGGGTGGCGAAAAAGTCGGCATCATGGCGGCTGCCGCTATCGTATTCTTCGCTTTCTTTGGCTTTGACGCGGTCTCAACCTCGGCCGAAGAAGCCAAGAACCCCGGTCGTGACCTGACAGTTGGTATTCTGGGGTCGATGGGTGTCTCGACCCTGATCTACATGCTGGTCGCCGCCGTGGCTGTGGGGGTTGTTCCCTTCGCCGAAATCGCCAGTAGTGCCGAACCTTTGCCGCACATCCTGCGTGAGATCGGCTATACTACCGTGGCCGCGTTCGTGGGTGGGGCTGCGATTGTCGCCTTGCCATCGGTCATTCTGGTCATGATGTACGGCCAAAGCCGTATCTTCTTCGTTATGGCCCGCGATGGTCTGCTGCCGCCTGCCGTGGCTAAGGTCAACAAAAAGGGTTCACCCGCCCTGATTACCCTGATCACCGGCGTGTTTGTGGCGATCTTTGCGGGCTTTGTGCCGCTGAAAGAAATCGCCGCCCTGTCGAATGCCGGGACCCTGATTGCGTTTATCGCGGTGGCGCTGTCCATGATCATCCTGCGCAAGAAAATGCCGGACGTTACGCGCACATTCAAAGTGCCCGCCCATTTGCTGGTCGGTGGTGCGGCAATACTGGGCTGCGGGTTCATCTTCTACAGCCTGCCGGTTCAGAGCCAGTTGTTTACCTTCGTGTGGATGATTGCCGGACTGATCGTCTATTTCTCCTATGGTCGTTGGAATAGCCGTCTGCGTAAAGGCACGTAAGCGACAATCGGAATAACAAAAAGGCCCCGGAAGATATCTTCCGGGGCCTTTTTTATGCCATGCAGCCAAAACTCAGTAGTGATCTTTAAGTTCTTCAAACGTCGCATGGATATGGTCATAGACCAGCCTTGCGACCTCATCGCCCTTGCCGGACATCCAGGCGTCATACATGATCTGATGTTCCTGGTGGGCGCGGTCTTCGCTGCCGGCGGCCACCAGATGCTCACAGACATTGCGCTCTGAGATCAGGTGCAGGCGTTCGATAAAGTTGATCGTCACGGGCTTACGCACCGGCTGAATCAGCGACAGGTGGAACAGGCGGTTGCAGCGGCCGACATCACCCCGATCGGATTCGGCGGCATGTTGCAGCCCGTTGAGGGCGGCGGTCACCGCCAGCCGATCTTCGGGCGTGGCGCGCACGGCGGCCATGGCGGCGGCTTGTGGTTCCATGGTCAGGCGCAGACCATAGGCATCTTCGGCCTCTTCGAGCGACAGCGGCGAAACAAAGAAGCCGCGATTGGCTTCCAACACCACCAGTCCCTCGTTCTGGAGGCGGATCAGCGCTTCACGCACCGGGATTTTACTGACCCCCAGTTCCGCCGCGATGGCCTCCTGACGGATGGCGTCGTGCGGACTCAAAGTGCCGGACACCAGCCGGTTGCGCAAAAGACTATAGACCTGTTCGGAAACGGTCTGGACATGTATTCCCATGATAGCACCACTGAATGATTACCAGCGCTTCCGGGGGCGTTCGTACCTGATAGATTGTTATATCTTATACAATCCATATATCCGAGATGTGGTGATTTTACGACGGATGACTGTAAATCCGCCTACACATATTGTTTCGTTAGAGCGTGTTCCGATCGGACACTTTTTGAAATGCGCTCAAATCAAAAAAGCCGCAGGTGACTGCGGCTTTGTGACAAACGATTTTGGACTTAGATCAACCGGCCTTTTCAGACTCGAATTGCTTGCGCAGGTCTTCAAGGGTTGAGGCGATGTGATCGTGCATGACGGCGGCGACTTCATCACCCTTACCCGCGGCCCACAGCGCCAGCATAGTGCTGTGCTCATTGTGGGCGCGGTCGTCGCGTCCGGCAGGCTCCAGATGCTTGCCGACATAACGCTCGGAAATGATATTGAGGCGCTCGATAATCTGAATCGTGACTTGCTTATGCAACGGGCGAACCAAAGACATGTGAAAGGCGCGGTTAAGTCGGCCAACCTGAGTTTTATCGGTGATGGCAGCCTGATCAAGGGCGTCGAGGGCGTCGCGTGCCGCCTTGCGGTCGGCATCCGTGGCCATCTTTGAGGCCAGACCGACGGCTTCGGGTTCGATCTTAAGGCGCAGGGCATAGACTTCATCGACCTCATCGGCATTGAGCGGGCGGACAAAAAAGCCGCGATTGGCCTGAGACAGCAACAGCCCGTCCTGTTCCAGACGCGCCAGAGCTTCGCGCAACGGGATCTTGCTGACGCCCAGTTCCGCCGCCAGGGCGTCCTGTCGGATGGCAACATCAACCGGGAACTTACCTGAGATGATGCGGTCACGCACCAGGGAGAATATTTGCTCTGAGAGCGTCTGAACCACAATGGCCATCTATAAAATCCATTAAAACCGAATAATCGGCGTTCCCCTGCGGCCTTTATTCCGTAAGAATTCTGGCGCTTTTACTTATAAAGTATACCAGTATTTCATTAAAATGTTACGAAAGGCAAGGGGGGATTTATGCGGATGTGTTACCGCTATCAAACGACCTGAAAGCCTTGCCAGAACGGGTCTTCGCGGTCAATCCAGATGGTGTTGAAGCCGGTAGACATGGCCGAGCCTTCGATGGACGGAATAATGGCGGCCACACCGTTCAGATCGACCTCTTCGGTCACCACGCCGGTAAAGCGGCTGGTGATATAGCTTTGATGTATAAAGGCTTCTCCGACTTTCAGCTTACCCTTGGCGTGCAGGTGCGCCAGTCTGGCCGAAGTGCCGGTGCCGCAGGGTGAGCGATCAATGGCGCGCTCACCATAGAATACCGCATTGCGACCGTGGGCCGGGTTGGGTTCACCTTCGGCGTTCTTTGGCTTGTCGGCCCACAGGACATGGCTGACGCCGCGGATGGTCGAATCAAGCGGGTGAACCGGCTCATAGACCTCGCGGACCAGAGTGCGGATCGTGCGTGACAGCTCGATGATTCGCGCCGCCCCCAGATCATCAAGGCCGGTATAGGGGCCGTCGGTGGTGGGCTCAATGATGGCGTAATAGTTGCCGCCGTAAGACACATCCAGCGTCAGGTGACCGAAATCCGGCACGTCGATCTCAATGCCGGTCTTGGCCAGATAGGCCGGGACATTAGTGATCTTGACCGCCGTGACCTTGGGGCCTTCGGACTTATAATCGATATTGATGATGCCGGCGGGGACTTCGAGCTTAAGCTTGCCCGGCGTGCGCGGGGTGATCAGGCCGTTTTCGAGCGCAAAGGTCACCATGCCGATGGTGCCGTGACCACACATAGGCAAACAGCCGGAAGTTTCGATAAACAGGATACCGGCGTCGGTGTCTTCGCGGGTCGGCGGATAGAGAAATCCGCCTGACATCATGTCGTGACCGCGTGGCTCATAGCACAGGCCGGTTCTGATCCAGTCGAAGCGGTTCATGAAATCCTGCCGCCGCTCGGACATGTTGCTGCCCGTAAGCAGGGGCGCGCCACCCGCCACAAGACGTACCGGATTACCGGCGGTATGACCATCGATGCAGAAGAAGGTATGACGCATGGGGCACCTCATAAAAAAGTTTCTCGATAAGATCGAGAATACTTTTTCATGTAAATCAATATCGACACATTCAGCCTCGGGGCGGCCCTTCGGCTGAACGAGAAACTTTTACCTCCCCGGCGTGCCGGGGAGGGGGACCAAGCCCGTATTGCGGGCTTGGTGGTGGTGGCTCTTTAGGCTGCTTTATGGATGCTCAAAGAGGGACGCGAAGCGGCGGCCTCTTCAACCATCTTGGTGACTTCAGCGCGGCGCGCACCCGTCAGCGGCAGGCGCGGCATACGCACGCGTTCCGAACCACGGCCCATGATCTGCTCAGCCAGCTTGATCGACTGAACGAGGTCATGATCGGCATCAAGGTGCAGCAGCGGCAGGAACCAACGGTAAATTTCCAGCGCGGTCTTCAGGTCGCCAGCTTTCAGAGCCTTAACCAGCAGAACCGATTCGGCTGGGAAGGCCGAGGTCAGGCCGGAGACCCAGCCCTGGGCACCCAGCAGCAGGCCTTCGTAAGCCACGTCATCCAGACCGGCAAAGATCGAATAACGGTCACCGAAAGCGTTATGGACATCGGTGAAGCGGCGGGTATCAGCGGCCGATTCCTTGATGGCGACGATGTTCTTAACCGGACGCAGGGCTTCCAGCGCATCGTTACCGATGTTTACGCGGTAGGCGGTCGGATTATTATAAAGCATGATCGGCAGCGAGGTCGCATTGGCCACCTGCGTGAAGTGCTCAACCAGTTCAGCGGTCTTAGGCACATAGACCATGGCCGGCAGCAGCATCAGGCCGGTGGCACCGATCTTTTCGGCGTCCTTGGCAAATGATACCGCGCGCGGGGTGGTCAGTTCAGAGGTGCCGACAACAACCGGCACGCGACCGGCGACGACTTCGACGATAGCGGTCAGGAGTTTACGCTTTTCGTCGGGCTCAAGAGAATTGTTTTCGCCGCAGGTGCCGAGCGCGATGATACCGGTGACACCGTCATTGATCAGGTCATCGACGACGCGCTGACTGTCAGCATAATCGATTGAAAGATCTTCGTTAAATTGCGTGGTAACGGCCGGAAACACACCCTGCCAATCGATTTTCATTTTATACTACTCCTGAGTCTTGTATAGGAACATATACCGTATACTATATGCGATGGTGTAATGCAACACAGATTGGTCGGTTAAATGAAGGCGATTGTGGTCGGCGGTGGCGTGGTGGGTTTGAACATCGCTCTGGCGCTCCAGAACAAGAATATCAGCGTTATCCTGCTGGAAGCCGAGCCGGTGCGCAAGGCCGCATCCTATGGCAATGCCGGACATATTGCGATCGAGCAGGTTGAGCCTTTGGCGTCGGTCGCCATGGTTAAATCGGCGTTTAAGCGCTGGTTTGCGCTGGGCGGGGCATTGTCGTTTCCGGCGGCCGGTTTTAGGGAATGGCTGCCGTTTTCGTTTCGGCTGCTTAAGGCCTCGGCACCCGCACAGTTTGCCAAAGGCAAAACCGCCCTGTCGGCCCTGATCGCGGAGGCCATGCCGGCCTGGAAGCGCAGGGTGGCGGACATAGGTGCGACTGACCTGCTGCGCGAAGACGGACACTTTGTTATATGGGAAACGCCGGAAAGTGCGGCTAAGGGGCTCGCGGACTGGAAGTCCACCGACACCGGCACGGCGCGCTTTCATGAGGCAACCGATGATGAAATGGCGCAGCTTACGTCCATTACCAAAGCACCGATCGCAGGCGCTATCCGGTTTGAAAACACCGGGCAGGTCAGCGACACCGCCCGTCTTCTGAAAACGCTGGAAGCGGTCTTTATTGAACGGGGCGGGGTGATCTACTATAAGTCCGTGGCCGCTCTTAACGTCGAAGGCGGGCAGGCTTTCGTAAAACTTAAAGGCGGAGAGATACTGACCGCAGATCGCGTTGTCATTAGTGCGGGCGTGGCATCAAAGACCCTGCTGGAGCCTTTGGGGCACCGCGTCCCCATCATTGCCGAGCGCGGTTATCACATTCAGACGGCGCAGCATGGCTGGCCGCAAAGCTTGCCGCCGGTGGTGTTTGAAGACCGCTCGATGATCGTGACGGGCTTTGAAAGCGGGCTGCGCGCGGCCAGCTTTGTGGAGCTTAACCGGCCTGACGCCCCCGCGGATGCGCGCAAGTGGCAACGGTTGCGTGGTCATGTGAAGGCGCTCGGCCTGCCGTTTGAAGGCGAGGGGGCGGAATGGATCGGATCGCGACCGACCCTGCCGGACTATTTGCCTGCCATCGGCAAAAGCGATAAGGCGGATAATCTTTATTATGCGTTCGGCCATCAGCACCTGGGCCTGACGCTGGGGCCGGTGACCGGTGAGATTGTGGCCGATATGGTCACGACCGGCCATGCGCCCAAGGCCTTTGATTTAAAACGATTTGCGTAAAGGACTAACTATGATTGGTGGATCGACGATTGAGGCCGAACTGGCCAAACTTAAGCCCCCTGTCGCGGCAGAGGCTATTTCTGGGGCGGAATATCAGGCGCGTATGGATAAGGCCCGCAAACTGACCCGCGACATGGGCGCCAAGGCGCTGCTGGTTGGGGCAGGGGCGTCGTTGCGCTATTTCGCCGGGGTGCCGTGGGGTGCGTCGGAGCGGCTGGTGGCCATGCTGCTGCCCGTGGATGGCGAGCCGGTCATTATCTGCCCGTTTTTTGAGCGCGGATCGCTTGAGGCCGATCTTAAAATTCCGGCGGAGTTGCGTCTGTGGCAGGAGGACGAAAGCCCTCATGCCTTGATCAAGCAGGCCATGTCCGACTGGGGCGGCGGGGTCATTGCCGTCGATCCGGCCCTGTCGTTTGAAATGGTTAGCCGCCTGATGCGCGAAACGGGACTGCCGATTCAGGAAGCCTCATCGGTCATCAATGGCTGCCGGATGTATAAATCCTCTGCAGAACTGGCCCTGATGCAGCAGGCGAAATCGATGACCGAGATCGTCCATAGGGCGACGGCGCGAATCCTGCGCGATGGTATCACGACGACCGAGGTGATCAACTTTATCGAGGCCGCTCACCGCAAGATGGGGGCGGCGGGCAATTCGTTCGTGATTGTGCAGTTCGGCCACGCCACCGCCTATCCGCATGGTCTGCCGGGTGTGCAGATCTTAAGCGAAAACGATCTGGTGCTGATTGATACCGGCTGCTACGTGCAGGGCTACACCTCCGATATCACCCGCACTTATATCTACGGTCAGGCCACGCCGGATCAACTGCGTATCTGGGATATCGAAAAGGAGGCCCAAGCGGCGGCCTTTGCGGCGGTCGAGGTCGGTAAGCCGTGCGAAAGCGTTGATTATGCCGCCCGCGCGATCCTTGAGAAACACGGTTTGGGGCCGGACTATAATCTGCCGGGCACACCGCACCGTACAGGGCATGGTATTGGGCTGGCGATCCACGAACCGGCCTACCTGGTGCGCGGGGATAAAACGCTTCTAGCCCCCGGCATGTGCTTTTCCAATGAGCCGATGATCGTGGTTCCGGAACGATTTGGTATCCGTCTTGAAGACCATATGTATGTCACCGAATCCTGTGCCAAATGGTTCACCGAACCGCAAGCGGCGATTGACCGATTGTAGGCTAGGTACTCACGGTGTATATACATCGTGAGTATGTTCGCGGAGGTCGCCATGTCCAAGGAAGCCGTCTTTACGCTGAAGATCGAGCCGGAATTGCGTGAAGCCTTTATGGCAGAAGCGGCCGCGGTGCATCGTCCGGCGTCGCAGATCGTGCGGGAGTTCATGCGCGATTATGTCGAGCAGCAGCAAAAGGCCCGCGAATATGATGACTGGTTCCGGGCTGAGGTTGAGGCCGGGCTGAAAGAAGCTGATGACCCCAATACCGTCTGGCATAGCCATGAAGACGTTGTGGCTGATATGGAGCGCCAGCGTCAGTCGTTCCTCGCCCGGATTAAGGCGGTAGAATGAGGGCTGTTGTCTGGATGACAGCAGCGCGCAACCGGCGCAATGAGGCTATGGAATATATCGCCAGTGACAGTCCGCAGGCGGCGTTATCGCAATTGGACGAAATTCAGCGTCAGACCCGGTTGCTGATGGATCAACCCAATATCGGTCGCCCCGGTCGTATCAAAGGGACGCGGGAACTGGTCATCCGCAACACGCCGTTCATTATCATCTATCGCGTCACGGATCAGGCGGTGCAGATACTCCGGTTTCTTCACACCGCCCAAAACCGATAAATATTAGTCTTTGCCTTCGTAGGGGCTGGTGCCGCCACGGGCGATGAACTTATCGATGGCCGAATCCAACACCGGCAGAGGCACAGAGCCCAGTTCCAGCACCGTGTCGTGGAAGGCGCGTATGTCGAACTTTTCACCCAGAGCGGCTTCGGCCTTGGCACGGGCTTTCCAGATCGCCATTTCGCCGAGGTAGTAGCTTAAGGCCTGACCGGGCCAGGCGATATAGCGGTCGGTTTCGGTGGTGATTTCGTGCTCAGACAGGGCGGTATTGTCGCGCATGAAGGCCATGGTCTGATCGCGGGTCCAGCCCTTGGCGTGGATGCCGGTGTCGACCACCAGACGGGCAGCGCGCCACATCTGATAGCTCAGCATCCCAAAATGTTCGTAAGGCGTATGGTACATGCCCATTTCAACGCCTAAGCGCTCAGAGTAGAGCGCCCAGCCTTCGCCGTAAGCGGAGATGTAGGTGTTCTGGCGGAATTCCGGCAAGCCTTTGTTCTCCATCGCCAGCGGCATCTGGAAGGCATGGCCGGGGGCCGATTCATGCAAGGTCAGCGCGGGCAGCGAATAGAGCGGACGCGCCGGCAGGTTATAGGTATTGACCCAATAGCCGCCGGGGCCGCCGCGACCGCCGGTATAGAATGGCGCCAATTCAGGGGCGACAGGGAATATGCCAAATCTCATGCGCGGCTGACGGCCGAAATATTTGCCGGAGACGGCATCAAATTCCTTGGCGGTCCAGGCGGCACGATCGAGCAGATCCTGGGGCTTCGTCACATAAAACTGCGGGTCGGTGCGCAGGAAGTTCAGAAACGCGGACAGGTCGCCCTGAAACTTGACCTCTTTCATGACGGTGAGCATTTCAGCCTTGATCTTGGCGACTTCATCGAGGCCGATCTGGTGGATTTGCTCCGGCGTCAGATCCAGCGTGGTATATTCGCGGCTTTGGGAGGCATAAAACGCCTTGCCGTCGGGCAGGTCATAGGCGCCGATTTTGGTCGTCGCCTTGGGCTCATATTCCTTGGTGATAAAGGTCAGAACCGACTGATGGGCAGGGATGACGCTTTTGGCGATGGCCTCAAGCGCCAGTTTTTTGAGTTGCGCCTGTTTGTCGGCGGGGATGCTGGCGGGCATGGATTTGAAGGGTTTGTAGAATGAGTTGTTCTCGCCCTTGGCATCAATCACGGTGGTCAGCGACACATCGCGCCCGGCCAGAGACACCTTCGGCACGGTAAAGCCACGCTTCATACCGCTACGCATATTGTCCATGTTCTGGCCGAAATAGCGCGGCATGTCGTTCAACTGGCGCAGATAATTGCGGTAGTCGGCCTCAGTCCGGTAGGTGCCGCCCGTGATGTAGTTGAGGTCGCTCCAGAACGACGTGTCGCCCGCCAGTGGACGCTCATAGGTCTTAAACTTTTGCGCGTTCGCCAGGGTTTCGATCTGAAAACGGTAGATCTGATAATCGACGGCGGCGGCTTCCGACAGTTTGGTTTTGTCGATGCCGTCCAGTTGTTTCAGCACGTTTTCCCAATAGGCCAGTTTCTTATCTTGCGCCGCCCTGGAGACGTCGGGCAGACCTGAGCCGCGCTGATCCGCCGGGATATCTTCGCTGACCGACATTTGCTGGCCGCGCCATGTCCATTCGGCCTTATATATAGACTCAAATTTCGCGTCGGTGGCGGCGTCGGCTAGGGCGGTCATGGGGCTTATGGTCATAATGGCAACCAGAGCGGTGGCGGCGAGCAGGGCTTTCATCGGACGCGTAACCTCATATTAGATCAAAACAAAGTGGGTTGACAATTGTATACAGTATAATGATGTTGGTGCAACTGTCTGACTATTCAAAAAGCGAGGCCGCTTCCCTATGTCCCGACCCGTTCTTTTCACCGACCGTCGCGCCCTGTTGCGCGGTGTGGCCGCAACGACCCTGCTGAGCGGTGTGGCCGGACAGGCGCTGTCCGCGCCCGCTGCATTCCCTTCAACCGCCAGCGCCGTGCCGATGAAGGATGTGCGCCTGCTGCCGTCGCCGTTCCTGAACGCGGTTGAGGTCAATACCAAGTATCTGATGGTACTTGAGCCTGACCGCCTGCTGCATAACTACCATAAGTTTGCAGGCCTGCCGGTCAAGGGCGAAATCTATGGCGGCTGGGAATCAGACACGATTGCCGGGGAAGCCCTGGGCCACTATCTGTCGGCTCTGTCGCTGATGTACGCCCAGACGGGCAACACAGAGTGTATTACGCGCATCAACTACATCATTGCCGAACTGAAAAAAGTTCAGGCCGCCCACGGTGATGGCTATGTTGCGGGCTTTATGCGTAAGCGCAAAGACGGCACGGTCGTGGATGGCAAGGAAATCTTCCCCGAAATCATGGCCGGTGATATTCGCTCGGCCGGGTTTGACCTCAATGGCTGCTGGGTGCCGTTCTATAACTGGCATAAGCTCTATGCAGGCCTGATGGATGTGCAGGCCCTGACCGGCAATGATGCGGGTATCCCGATTTTGGTCGGCCTTGGCGGCTACATCGAAAAGGTGTTTGCGGCCCTGAATGACGAGCAGGTTCAAAAGGTTCTGGCCTGCGAATACGGTGGCATCAACGAATCCTTTGCCGAACTTTATGTGCGCACCAAGGATGCCCGTTGGCTGGCTTTGGCTGAGCGCATCTATGACAACCGCGTCCTTGATCCGCTGAAAGCCGGTGAGGATAAACTGGCCAATTTCCACGCCAATACCCAGGTGCCAAAGCTGGTCGGGCTGGCGCGGCTTTATGAGATCACCGGTAAGCCGGAATATCAAAAGGCATCGTCGTTTTTCTGGGAGCGGGTGGTCAACCACCATTCGTTTGCTATTGGTGGTAATGCCGACCGCGAATACTTCTTCGAGCCGGACACCATTTCGGCCCACATTACCGAGCAGACCTGCGAAAGCTGCAACACCTATAATATGATGAAGCTGACGCGCCATCTCTATAGCTGGTCGCCGCAGGCCTCCTATTTTGACTATTATGAGCGCGCACACCTGAACCACATTCTGGCGCACCAGCATCCTGAAACCGGCATGTTCACCTATATGATGCCGCTGATGTCGGGCATGGCGCGGGAATATTCGACCCCGTTTGATTCGTTCTGGTGCTGTGTGCTGTCGGGGATCGAGAGCCATTCCAAGCATGGTGACTCGATCTACTGGGAAAGCGGTGATACGCTGTTTGTGAACCTGTTTATCCCCTCTACCCTGAACTGGGCGGCGAAAAAGGCTGAGTTCGAGCTTCTGACTAAGTATCCCTATGAGGGCAATATCGCGCTGAAGCTCAAGCGCGTGCAGGGGGCGAAAGCCTTCACCGTCGCGGTGCGGATTCCGGCATGGGCTAAATCCAACACGCTTTTGGTCAATGGCAAACCGGCGCTGGCTAAAATGGATAAGGGCTATGCCCTGATCACGCGCACATGGCGCTCCGGCGATGTGGTCACGCTTGATCTGCCGCTTGATCTGCGGTTTGAAGGCACGGCGGGGAATGATAAGGTCGTGGCGCTGATGCGTGGGCCGATGGTTATGGCCGCTGATCTGGGGCCAGCGCCTAACAAGGACGAAGACCCGGAATATAAGGGCGATGCACCCGCTCTGGTCGGAGCGGATCTGCTGGCTGGTATTGTGCCGGTATCGGCAACCGAGGCGGTCTATAAAACCAATGGTATTGGCCGTCCGGGCGACCTGACGTTCAAGCCGTTCTATGCGCAGTATGAGCGCCGCAACGCCGTCTATTTCAACCGCTATAATGATGCCGAATGGGCGACGGCTCAGGTCGCCTTCCGCGAAGAGCAGGCCCGTCTTAAGGAACTGGCGGCGCGGTCGGTCGATGTCATGTATCTGGGCGAAATGCAGCCGGAACGGGATCATAATCTGACGACCGGTGGTAATTCCTATCCGGTCGTTTATCGCGGTCGTAAGGGGCGCGATGCCCGCACCATGGGCTTCTTCCAGTTTGATATGAAGGTCACCAAAGACGGCAAGGATGCCGGGCCGTTAGTGTTGCAGGCGACCTATTGGGGTTCGGAGTTCAACCGCAGCTTCACGATTGAGATCGATGGCACCGTCATCGCCCATGAACGTCTGTCGGGCCGTCAGCCAGGCGACTGGATCGACGTCAGCTACCCGATCCCGCACAACCTGACCAAGAGCAAACAAAAGGTCACGGTCAAGTTCAACCCGCAGGAAGGCAAGACCGCCGGGCCTGTGTTCGGCGTGCGTTTGTTCACCACGGCAGCTGCCAAAACGGCTTAAGGATCACATTATGAAACGTCTCGCGGCTTTAAGCCTTTTGCCGCTCATTGCGGCGTGCGCGCCCACCGTAGCCCAAACGGCGCTGGAAACCCGTCAGGTCACAGCCCCCCATAACCCGATCCTGTCGGACGGAGCGGACTATACGACCGATCCGGCGCCGCTGGTGGTGGGCGATAAGTTCTATATCCTGACCGGCCGCGATATGGCGGAACCGGGCGTCAATGACTTCATCATGCCGGAATGGCAGATGCTGGAAACCAGTGACCCCAAGTCGGGCCAGTGGACCCACTATCCGCATTTTGTTAAGCCCAACGATGTCTTTAAGTGGGCGACACCGGGCCGCGCCTATGCCGCTCAGATCGTGCAGGGGCCGGATAAGAAATTCTATCTCTATGCGCCGGTGATGCAGCAGGGGTCGACCAACAAGGACGGCTTTGCCATCGGCGTCGCCGTGTCAGACAGCCCGACCGGGCCGTGGGTCGATGCCCATCCGTCAGGGCCGGTGATCTCGCAGTCCTATCCGGTCGCCAATGACATTCAGAATATTGATCCGACCATATTGGTGGACGAAGATCAGCGCATCTACCTCTATTGGGGCACGTTTGGCCGCCTGAAAGGCGTCGAGCTTGAGGCTGACATGGTGACCTTTAAGGGCAAGCCGGTTGATGTGAACACCCTGACCGGTTTCTTTGAGGCCCCGTGGATTTTCAAGCGCAAGGGCACCTATTACATGGCCTATGCCGGTAATAAGGCCGGGCCGGATTCCGAATGTACCGAAGCCGTTTACTACGCCTGCATCGCCTATGGCACCGCCAAATCACCATTAGGGCCGTGGACTTACCGCGGCGTGATGCTCGATCCGGTATCGTCAACCACGTCGCATCCCGGTATTGTTGAATATAAGGGTGAGTGGTACATCGCCTATCACAATGCCGACGCCAAAAATGGCGGCCATTTCCGCCGTTCGGTCGCCCTCGATAAGTTCACATGGGACGACAGCGTGTCACCGCCCGCCATTGAATTGGTAGAGACCACCAAGGCCCCGCCACCGGCACCTGTCCCGACCCGCAACTTAGCCCCCGCCGCTCGTATCGTGGCCTCTAACTCGCCCGTGCCGGTGCAATACTGGATCAAGGCGCTCAATGACGGCAAGGTGCGCGAAGCGCCGCTGCCGCCCGACACTTGGGGCACCTGGTCGCCCAATAACCCCAAGCAGCAATGGGTAGTGTACCAGTGGGAACAGCCGCTGAAGTTCAATGGTTCACGCCTCTATTTCTGGGGTGATCAGCCCGCCGGTTCCGGTATTGGTGTCGCGCCGCCCAAGGCCTGGCATCTGGAATACTGGTCGGATACCGACAACAAATGGACGCCGATCAGCGCCCAATATCCGACCGCGACGCTCAATACTTTCAACGAGGTGGCTTTCCCGACCGTAACTACGCGCTGTCTGCGGGCCGTGTTTGACGCCTCGACTGATGGCAAGTCTTACGCCGCCGTCGCGGCTCAGGAATGGGAAGCCCTGTACCCCAAGCCGGTGCTGGTCGAAGCGGCCGACACCAAGCTTGCGGCCTCTGCGACCTGCGTCCCGTCCGAATAATTCTGTTAAATAAAGACCCATATCATGACCCGCAAATTTACCGCCGATATCAACCCTCATCTGTGCCAGCCCGATTGCCGCTGCCTTGACCGGCGGGGCTTTCTGGCGGGTGCTGCGGGCGCGTCTGTGGTTGGCGGGTTAGGGCTTGGGGCCTCATTTGCCTTTGCCGACACAACCGTGGTCAATCTGGCCAAGGTGGCCACGCCTTCGACCTCGTTCATGTCCGGTGATGGCAAGCTGACCGCGCTCAATGACGGGGTTGAGCCTAAAAACTCAGCCGACAATGCCGCCACCTCTTACGGTAACTGGCCCAAGACTGGCACGGAATGGGTGCAGTATGACTGGAGCCAGCCCATCACGACCAACAAAGTCGATGTCTACTGGTGGATCGACGGGCAGGGCGTGGGCGCACCGAAATCGTGCCGCGTGCTCTACTGGAACGGCAAGGCCTTCGTACCGGTGCCCAACGCCAAAGGTTTGGGCGTCAAGGCCAATGGCTACAACACCACCACCTTTGATGAGATCACAACCGACAAACTGCGCCTTGAGATCGTCTCGGACGGTAAGATGTCAACCGGCGTGCTGGAATGGAAGGTCTATAGCTTTGGCGTCGTGCCGGCGTTCGCGCCGGTCGTGGTCGCCGGTGTTGACCGCACCGTCATCATGGGCGGCAAGACCTATCTGATGGGTAAGGCCGACTGGCTCAATCCCGGTGCCGAAACGGGCAGTTTGTGGCGTAAGGTCTCCGGTCCCGGTCAGGTCAGCTTTGCCGATGCTCTGTCGGCGGATACGACCGCGACGTTCTCGGAAACCGGCGACTATGTGCTGGAACTGGCCGCCCATTCCGGTCAGCGGATCACCACCTCACGCCTGCGGGTACGGGCTCAGGCCGCCCCGCCGAAGGAGCGCCTCGATGTGGTCTATACCCGCCGCTACAGCCTCGACAGTCCGCTGTGGAACGCGCGCGCCAAGTCTTTGATCGTTAACTGGATTCCGCACTGCATCAATTACTGTGAGCGCACCGATCTGCCGACGGGGCAGGGCGGTATCGACAACTTCATTGAGGCCGCCAAGGCCAATCGCGGCGAACCGCACGGCCCGCATAAGGGCCTTGTCTTCTCGAACGCCTGGGTGCTGCAAACGGTTGAGGCCATCTGTATCGCCCTGATGGTTGACCCGCAAGGCGATGCCGACATGATGAAGGCGCAAGTCCACATGAAGGCAACGCTGGAGCGCTGGATACCGCCGATTCTAGCCGCGCAGGAATCCGACGGTTACATGCAAACGGCTAAGACACTGGCGCCACCGGGCGCGTGGGATAAGCGCTGGGACCCTGCCCACCGCGCCGACCACGAAGGCTATATCGCCGGTTATTTCATCGAATCGGCCATCAATCACTACACCCTGACCAATGGGCAGGATGTGCGGCTTTATAATGGTGCCAAGAAACTGGCTGACTGCTGGGTCGCTAATGTCGGCCCCGGTAAGATCGAATGGTTCGATGGCCACCAGGAGATGGAGCAGGCGCTGGTGCGTTTTGGCCGCTTCGTCAATGACATGGAAGGTAACGGCCGCGGCGATGCCTATATCGCTTTGGCGCGATTCCTGCTCGAATCCCGCCAAGGTGGCCATGAATATGACCAGAGCCACCTGCCGCCCGAAAAGCAGTACGAAGCCGTCGGCCATGCCGTCCGCGCCGTTTATTCCTATTCCGCTATGGCCGATATTGCCGCCGAAACCGGTGATGTCGATTATCAGAGCGCGGTCATGTCGCTGTGGGACAATATCGTTAATCGCAAATACTATGTCACCGGCGGCATAGGCTCAGGCGAAACCGCCGAAGGCTTTGGCGCGGACTATTCTTTGCGCAATAATGCCTACTGCGAATCCTGTTCGTCGGCGGGGGAAATCTTCTTCCAGTATAAGCTCAATCTTGCCTATCACGACGCCAAGTACGCCGACCTCTATGAGCAGACCATGTATAACGCCCTGCTGGGGGGCACCGATCTCAACGGCACCAGCTTTGGCTACACCAATCCGCTCGTGAATACGGAGCGCACCCTGTGGCACGTCTGTCCGTGCTGTGTTGGCAATATTCCGCGCACACTTTTGATGGTGCCGACCTGGACCTACGTCAAGGATAAGGCGGGTATCTACGTCAACATGTTCGTCGGCTCAAAGATCGTGGTTGATCGTGTCGCCGGCACAGATGTTGAGATGGTGCAAAAGACCGATTATCCGTGGAACGGGGCGGTCTCGATCACCGTCAATCCGAAAGAGACCAAAACCTTCACGGTCTATGTCCGCATCCCGAACCGCAAGACTAGCGATCTCTATACCCTGACTCCGGCGGTCAGTGGCGTGAAATCGTTCAAGGTCAACGGTAAGGCCGTCACGCCGACCATCGAAAAAGGCTATGCCGTCGTCACCCGCGAATGGAAAGCCGGTGACCGTATTGAGCTTGACCTGCCAATGGCGCCGCAACGCATCCATGCCGATGAGCGCATTGAGGCCGATCGAGGCCGGGTGGCGCTGGGCTACGGCCCGCTGGTTTACAATGTCGAAAAAGCCGATCAACCCAATATCGAGCAGGCTTTGAGCGGTGCGGCCATTAAGGCGGAGTGGCGCGGCGATCTGCTGGGTGGGGTCATGGCCCTGACCGGCAAGTGGCAGGACGGCTCGCCCATGCTGGCGATCCCGAACTATGCGCGCATGAACCGGGTGGGTGAAGCGGCGGCTATCGGCAGCGGCGATGTCGACTTTGCGCCCGGTGCGACCACACCGGCGGCTCAGGCGCAGGTCGGCCCACGGGTGCGGGTGACAGGGTTACAGTCTCAGGTCTGGATACGCGACAAGGTATAAGGCATTAAGGGGGGGCGGCAACAATCGTCCCCCTAATTTTTTGAATCCATTCAGATAATAAAATGTTCCAAATTTTTTGCGAGAACATATTGCGAACTTGGAACAAATGGGGTACGAATTGGGTGTCGCAAAGATTTCGAGATTTAGGGCAGCCCTGAATGGGAATCGTGACATAGGGAAGGGATTGGTATGTCGCAAGCGGTATTGAAACTCGTGGGAAAAGACGAAGCAGAAAAACAACGCGCCCTGGAATCGGCGCTGGCGCAAATTGATCGCGCCTTTGGTAAGGGCTCAGTGATGAAACTGGGCGCGTCGGGCAAATTTGCCGAAGTGGAGTCTATATCCACCGGCTCACTGGGCCTCGACATCGCGCTCGGTATCGGCGGCTTGCCGAAGGGCCGCGTGATTGAAATTTATGGGCCAGAATCGTCGGGTAAGACGACGCTGGCTCTGCATACGGTTGCTGAAATTCAAAAAGCTGGCGGTACGGCGGCGTTTGTGGATGCCGAACACGCCCTTGATCCCGCCTATGCCCAAAAGCTGGGTGTGAATCTGGATGAGCTTTTGGTGTCGCAGCCCGATAATGGTGAGCAGGCGCTGGAAATCACCGATACGCTGGTGCGCTCAGGTGCCGTTGATATCGTTGTGATCGATTCGGTGGCGGCTTTGACACCGCGCGCCGAAATCGAAGGCGATATGGGTGACAGCCTGCCCGGCCTTCAGGCGCGTCTGATGTCGCAGGCTCTGCGTAAGCTGACCGGCTCGATCTCTAAATCAAAATGCATCGTGCTCTTTATCAACCAGATCCGCATGAAAATCGGCGTCATGTATGGTTCGCCCGAAACGACGACCGGCGGTAATGCGCTGAAATTCTATGCTTCGGTGCGTCTGGATATCCGCAGCATCGGTAAGATCAAGGTCCGCGACGAAATCATCGGCAACAATGTCAAGGTCAAGGTCGTCAAGAACAAGGTCGCCCCTCCGTTCCGCGAAGTCGAATTTGATATCCTTTACGGCGAAGGTATCTCCAAGCTGGGCGAAATCATCGATATGGGCGTCAAGGCCGGCATCGTTGAGAAATCCGGGTCGTGGTTCTCCTATAATTCGACCCGTATTGGTCAGGGGCGCGAAAATGCCCGTGAATTCCTGAAAGCCAATCCGGCCATGGCGAATGAAATCGAGATGGGTGTCCGCAAAAAGACGGAAAAACTGTCCGAAGATCTGCTGGGCACTCCTGAACCGGACGCTAATGAGGGCGATGAGTCGCTGTAAGGCATTCGGTTAGGGCGCGGGGACGAATCCCTAAACCAACCCGATCCCACCCTCTAACCGTCTTAAAAGCCGCTCTGACCAAGGGCGGCTTTTTTGTAAATTTCTCACGTAAACTTCAAATATCGCGCAAACCCCTTTGCGCTCAGGCATAAGCCCTTTATATACGCCTGAATTTTGTAATCCTCATGAACGCGGAGCGGTTATTCCGTCTTATCCATGCCCTCATTAAACGACATTCGTAAGACCTTTCTGGACTACTTTGCCCGCAACGACCATGAGGTGGTGTCATCTTCCTCACTTGTGCCGCAAAATGACCCGACTCTGATGTTCACCAATGCGGGCATGGTGCAGTTCAAAAACGTCTTCACCGGTGCCGAAACCCGCCCCTACAAACGTGCCACGACCTCGCAAAAGGTTGTCCGGGCGGGCGGCAAGCATAACGACCTCGATAATGTAGGCTATACCGCGCGTCACCACACCTTTTTTGAAATGCTGGGCAATTTCTCCTTTGGCGATTACTTTAAGGAACAGGCGATTGAACATGCCTGGAACCTGATCACCAAGGATTACGGCCTGAACAAAGACCGTCTGCTGGCCACCGTCTATATTGACGATGATGAGGCGTTTGGTCTGTGGCAGAAAATCGCTGGCCTGCCGGAATCGCGCATTATCCGCATCGCCGGTTCGGACAATTTTTGGAGCATGGGCGATACTGGCCCGTGCGGTCCGTGCACGGAAATATTCTACGACCACGGTGAGCACATCTGGGGCGGCCCTCCGGGCTCACCCGAAGAAGACGGGGACCGCTTTGTCGAAATCTGGAACCTTGTGTTCATGCAGTTCGACCAGCAGGCCGACGGCACGCGCCTGAACCTGCCGAAGCCCTCAATCGACACCGGCATGGGCTTAGAGCGGGTCGCGGCGGTTTTGCAAGGCGTGCATAACAACTATGACATCGACCTTTTCCAGGCCCTGATTGGGGCCAGCGTTGACCTGACCGGCGTCAAGGCCGAAGGCGACGCTTTGCCGTCGCACCGGGTTATCGCTGACCATTTGCGTTCAACCGCATTCCTGATTGCCGATGGGGTGACCCCGTCTAACGAAGGTCGCGGCTATGTTTTGCGCCGGATCATGCGCCGCGCCATGCGCCACGCTTATCTGCTGGGCGCTAATGAGCCGTTGATGCCGCGTTTGGCGCCGGTGCTGGTGCAGGAAATGGGCGGCCATTATGGTGAGCTGAAACGCGCCGAAGCCACCATTGTCGAAACCCTGCGTCAGGAGGAAGAACGCTTCCGCCGCACCCTGGGCCGCGGCATGACCCTGCTCGACGAAGCCACTGAAAACCTGAATGACGGCGATGTTTTGTCGGGTGATACGGCGTTCAAGCTTTACGACACCTATGGTTTCCCGCTCGATCTGACCCAGGACGCCGTGCGTGCCAAGGGACTGACGGTCGATACGGCCGCGTTCGAGATCGCCATGGAAGCGCAGCGCACCCGTGCGCGCGAACACTGGACCGGCTCCGGTGAAAAAGCAGTGGCGGCCGAATGGTTCTCGATCAAGGACCAGATCGGGGCCTCTGAATTTGTTGGCTACGACCACCTTAATGCCCAGGCCCATGCCCAATTTATCGTCCATGACGGTGAGGGCATCGAATCCGCCCATGCTGGCGATACGGTTGAGGTTGTGTTTGAGAAAACCTCCTTTTACCCCGAAGGCGGCGGGCAGGCCGGGGACACCGGCGTGGTCGATTTCATCCACGGTCATGGCCGCGTGCTCGATACCCAAAAACAAGCCGGTGATCTGATCGTTCATCGCATTGAAATCATTGAGGGTGTTCTGAAAGTTGGCGATAAGGCTGAACTTCAGGTCGATCCGGCAAAGCGCAAAACCACGCGCGCCAACCACTCGGCGGCGCACTTGCTGCATGCTGCGCTGAGAAACGTGCTGGGGCCGCATGTGGCGCAAAAAGGCCAGTTGGTCGACGCTGAGCGCCTGCGTTTTGACTTCAGCCACGGTGGTCCGGTCACGGCCGAAGAGATCGAGCGCATCGAATCCGAAGTCAATGCGGTCATCCTGCAAAATCAGGCGGCGGCGACCAAGATGATGTCACCCGAAGCCGCCATCGAAGAAGGGGCGGTCGCCCTGTTCGGTGAAAAATACGGCGATGAAGTGCGCGTCCTGTCGCTCGGCACCAAGTTGGCAGGCGAGGGCGGTTATTCGGTCGAACTGTGCGGTGGCACCCATGTGGCGCGCACCGGCGATATTGCCCTGTTCAAGATCGTGTCTGAAACCGGCATTGCCGCCGGTATTCGCCGGATCGAAGCGGTGACCGGTGAGGCGGCGCGGCAGTACCTGCTGGAACAAGCGGGTATCGCCAAGGGATTAGCCGATCAATTCAAGGTGCCGGTGGCGCAGGTCTCCGCCCGCGTTGAGGCCCTGATCGCTGATCGTAAACGCCTTGAGAAAGAGCTGTCTGACGCCAAGCGCGCTTTAGCGGTCGGTGGCGGTGGGGCCGCGTCTGGCCCCGAAGAGATCAATGGCATCAAGGTTATTGCTCGGGTGCTTGACGGGGTCGGGGGCAAGGATTTGCGGCCACTGGCTGAGGATTTTAAAAAGTCGATTGGGAGCGGTATCGTCATATTGGTTGGAACTATTGATGGTAAAGCTGCTAACACTGTTGCTATTACTACTGATCTAATAGGCACCTACAACGCTGTGGACTTGGCTAAAGCGTCTGTTATCGCTATGGGCGGTCAGGGGGCAGGCGGAAAACCTGACTTCGCGCAAGGCGGCGCACCAGATGCCTCAAAGGCACAGGCCGGTTTAGATGCAGCTAAAAAGCTGATTTAGCCAGTTTAAGAAATTGCGTTTGGGGTGTTCCCATTGACGCAAAACCGCTTTATAGATGGTGGCAACAACCCGCGCCCGGCCGAAAAGGCCGGGCGTAGCCGTTTCTGAATGGCGGTTTTCATGATGAGAGCCGACATTCCCCGCTCAGGAAAGATGCATCTATGTCTGATATTTTGATGCCAAAAGCGACCGCTGTGTGGCTGGTCGACAATACCTCGCTCTCGTTCGAGCAGATCGCCGATTTCTGTGGCCTGCACTTCCTTGAAGTCAAGGGCATTGCCGATGGCGAAGTCGCTCGCGATATCCGCGGCGCCGACCCGATTGCCAATGGTCAGTTGACCCGCGAAGAGCTGGATAAGGCCGTAAGCACGCCGTCCTACCGCATGAAGGCGCTGGTCAGCCGTCACGCGGAATTGTTGAAGCCCGCCAAAAAAGCCCCGCGCTATACACCGGTGTCGCGTCGTCAGGATCGCCCGGACGCCATCAAGTGGTTCGTGCGCCACCACCCCGAAGTGACCGACGCCCAGATTTCTAAGCTGCTCGGCACCACCAAATCGACCATCGAGCAGGTGCGCAACAATACGCACTGGAATTCGACCAATATCAAGCCGGTCGATCCGGTGACGCTCGGCCTCGTGTCGCAGATTGAACTTGACGCCGCCGTGCGCAAGGCTGCCGCCGTCAAGATCAAGCAGGCCGAAAAGCTGGGTATCCCGCTCGACGATCCGTCGCTGAAACCGGCAGCCGCTATCATTCCGGATGAGGAAGAAGATACCTACAACAGCCGCCCTGACCTCAGCGTCGAAGACGTGTTCGGTTCGGCACCGTCGCGTCCCGTTCACGATGAGGACGACGAGGATTAATCCTTAAACATAAACGTCATCAAAGGCCTCCCGCGTGGAGGCCTTTTTTGTGTGATAAATCCTGAAAATATAATGGCCGGGGCGGGTTGTCCGTTGCAGGGGCACGCGTTAACTTTAGCGCTAACATAAATAATAATTCAGGGAAGATTCACATGAAGTTCGCTGCGATCGCAGGCACGCTTTGTGCCGTGCTGATGAGTTTGCCCGCGGGTGCGCAAACCCCGTCAAACCCGCCGCTTTTGGCCGAGATGTTTCAGGATCATGCGGTGCTGCAACGTGATCGCGCCGTGCCGATCTGGGGGCAGGCGGCCCCGAATGAGGCGGTGACCGTCAAGCTGGGGGCGCAGACCCTGACGGCCAGGGCGGATGCGAAAGGTCAGTGGCGCGGCAGCTTTCCGGCGACACCGGCGGGTGGGCCGTACACGCTGGAGGTCGTGACCGCTTCCGGTGCAAAGCAAACCGCCCGTGACATGGTGTTTGGTGACGTGTTCCTGTGTTCGGGCCAGTCTAACATGGAATGGAATGTTCAAGGCACGATAGGATCTCAGGGGGCGATTGCTACGTCCAAGGATGACGCCATTCGTATGATGACGGTGGCCAAGACCCAAAGCCTGACGCCGTCCGATAAGTTCCTTTCGCCCGTCCACTGGCAGGTGGCGTCGCCGGAGACCGTGCCGAACTGGTCGGCGGTGTGCTATTACTATGCCCGCGAACTCAAGCGCACCATTAATGTGCCGGTCGGCCTGATTAATGCGTCGTGGGGCGGATCGAATATCCGTCCATGGATGAGTGAAAAGGCTCTGCGGGACAATGGCGGCTATAATGACCAACTGGATCTGATAACGTTCTATGCCAGGGATGCGTCCGCAGGCACAACCCGCTGGGGCGCGGGGTTTGAGACCTGGTGGGCGGCCAATGTTGGTGAGGGTAAGCCGTGGGCAGTCACGGCCAAATCCCTTGCGTCGTGGGATAAGGTGCCCGACATTTCAAAGAACTGGGAGCAGTGGGGGCTTGGCGAATTTACCGCCTATAATGGTGGTCTATGGTATGCCGCGACGGTGAAACTGACGGCGGCACAGGCCAAAGGGGCGACTACCTTAAATCTCGGCACGATCGATGAAATCGATCAAACCTGGGTCAATGGCAAACCGGCAGGCTACACATCGGGGGCGGGGACGCCGCGCGTTTATAAACTGCCGACGGGTGCGCTTAAGGCCGGTGACAACACCATCGTCATCAATGCGGTCGATACCTGGGGGGCGGGCGGTGTCTATGGCGACGGGCCGCGTAATCTGAGCTTCGCCGATGGCACGACCGTCGCGCTGACCGACTGGCGGTTCCAGCGTGTGGCGAAAACTGTACCTCAGCCGCCACGCGCACCCTGGGATGCCACGGGTGGGTTGATGACGCTCTATAACGCCATGATCGCGCCAATCGGGCCGTATGGCCTGAAAGGGGCGCTGTGGTATCAGGGTGAATCCAATGCCGGCGAGGCGGATAGCTATGCCAGGCTTCTGGGCGGTATGATGAAAGACTGGCGCGGCCAGTTCGGGCCGGATTTGTCGTTCCTGATCGTGCAACTGGCCAATTACGGGGCGCGTCCGACGCAGCCGGTCGAGTCTGGCTGGGCGCGTTTGCAGGATCAGCAGCGGCTGGCCGTGGCGCGTGACGGTAATGCTGCTCTGGCCGTTACGATTGATATCGGTGACCCGAACGATATCCACCCGCTTGATAAAAACACGGTCGGCAAACGGCTGGCGCGGGGGGCGCGGGCCTTGATCTATAAGGAAAACATCGCGCCGTCGGGGCCGCAGCCACAGTCGGCCACACGCGCAGGCGACATGGTGACGGTGACCTTTACCGATATCGACGGCGGGCTGATTTCCTATTCGACCGATAAGCCGATCAGTTTTGAACTGTGTGATAGCAACCGCGGGCCGTGCACCTATGCCGCTGCCCAACTGAGCGGCAATAGTGTCACCCTGAAAGCGCTCAATGCGGCCACCGCCCAATATGTGCGCTATTGCTGGGCCGATAGCCCGACCTGTACGCTCTATGACCGCGCAGGCCTTCCGGCCGGGCCATTTGAAATCGTTATCAAGTAAGACGTGGGGTAAATAAACAAAAACGCCGGAGATCACTCTCCGGCGTTTTTTCCACATCAATGATATTTTACGGGGTTATTGCAGCACCTTCATGCCATCGCCCTGTCGCATAACATCTCTGATGCGTTCGATTTCTTCTTTGAGCTTAAGTTTTTTGCGCTTCAGCTCCTTAAGGTATAGAGAGTCCACGGACGGATTTTTCGCTTCGCGTTCAATCGTATGCTTGAGGGATTGGTGACGCTGATCCAACTCGCGTACTCTGGCTGCTATGGTCATATTGCAGGGTCCTCTTTGTCTATACCGGTCCGAACCCCATGTCCGAACCTGCTTAGGGAACACCCGAAATGGCTGCATGTAGAATCACAATGGATTACAATTGATCACGGAACTGAGAGATTATTAGTTTATAAAATATGAATCATGAGTATCCACATGCCTGACACACCGCGTTTGATCATCGCCATTTCCGGCGCATCCGGGGCTATATATGGCCTTAAGGCGCTGGAGGCCGTGCGCGCGCTTAAGATTGAGAGCCACCTTATCGTCTCGAAAGCGGCGGCGCTGAGTTTGTCGGCGGAACTGGACATTACCTTGTCTGATCTGCATGCCAGGGCCGATGTGGTCTATAAACCCGCCGATATCGGGGCTTCGATTGCATCGGGATCGTTCCGCACATTGGGCATGCTGGTGGCGCCCTGTTCCGTTAAGACCCTCAGCGAAATCACGACCGGGGTGACCTCATCCCTGATCAGCCGGGCCGCCGATGTGACACTGAAAGAACGGCGCCGGCTGGTTTTGATGGTGCGCGAAACCCCGCTGCATCTGGGCCATCTGCGCTCGATGGCGGCGGTGACGGAGATGGGCGCGATCATCGCCCCACCCATGCCGGCCTTTTATACCCGCCCGCAGTCCCTGGATGAGATGGTGGAACAGAATATCGGGCGGGTGCTGGATCTATTCGGGCTGGAGGCACCGTTTAAAAAGTGGGGCGAGGACGTATCGCTAAACCATGACTAGCTTCTGGGATTGGGCGGTTAAGGCGTACGGGACAGACGGGGTGGCGGCGCAGTGCCTTGGCCTACAGGACGATCATGATCAGTGCGTGCCGCTTTTGCTATGGGCGATCTGGGCGGGCACAAATGGCGGCAAACTTAGCGCCGATACTGCCGAAGAGGGGGTCGATATGGCACGGTCATGGAGCGAGGCTGTGATTAAGCCGCTGCGAATACTTCGCAACAAACTCAAAAAACCTTTGTCAGACATAGATGATGTGGCCCGTGAGCGTATTCGCGCGCAGGTAAAATCGGTGGAACTGAGCAGTGAACGCGAGCTGATGGCGGCACTGGAAGCGTTGTCCATTGTTGATTTTTCTGAGACGAAACAAAATCTTACCGCTCTGTGCACGGATAATGTGGCGATGGTGTCAAAAGCATGGGGGCCAAAAGTGCCGCGACCTCAGTTGATTAGTCTGATTGGCACTCTTTCGGACGGCGGATTTTTAGAGTATACTCCTGCGTCTTAATGTCCTGAATACTTTGGGGCCGAAAGACTTCAGATCGGGACGTGATCTAAGGAGCGGATGTTTACATGCATGACGATCAGAGCAATATAAGATCGCTGTTTCCGACCCAGGGCCTCACCCTCGTGAAAACCGGTGCGGGCGAAGGCGGAGCCGATATTGAGCGCCGTGTCTTTGGCCGTCGCGATGTCGATGCTGAAAATTTCGATGATATTGCCGAGGACGTTCTGGATTACCAGAAGGACGACCTCGATCCGACCGTACGCGAATTGCCGATCAGCGTCGAAACCGTCAAGATGCGCGGACAGGTGGCGCATCTGCGGATGGAGCATAAGGATTTGGACGAATCGATCAGCGCGCTCGAATCCATGCCCTTGCCGGATCAGATTCTGATTGCCCGCTTAAAGCGCAAAAAACTGGCCCTGCGCGATCAGATTACCGAGATCGAAGACAAAATCCGCCCGGACATTATCGCCTGATGTGATCAACATCATTGACGTGACAGGCCGGGGTAATCCCGGCCTTTTTATTTGCTGAAAGTCTTACATGCGACAATTTCTGATCGACGCCTTTGCGCGCGCGCCGTTTATGGGCAATCCGGCGGCGGTGGTCGAGCCGTTCGATGCGTGGCCGTCCGACGATTTCATGAGCCGTCTGGCCATGGAAAATAATCAGGCCGAAACCGCCTATATGGTCAGAACGGCTGAGGTCAATGTGTTTGGCCTGCGCTGGTTCACCCCGGCGGTCGAGGTCAATCTGTGCGGCCATGCCACTCTGGCGGCGGCCCATGCCCTTTTTACTGAGCTGGGGCTGGAGGCCGAGGTTGTGTATTTCGATACGCTTCATGCGGGCCGGTTGAGCGTGCGTCGTATGGGCGGCCAGCTTGAAATGGACTTTCCGGCCTATCCGGTGCAGGCCATCGCGTCCGTGCCTGAGATTGAAGCGGTGATCGGTCAGACGGCGGTGGCGACCTTTGGCGGGCCGATGCTGATCCTGCAACTGGCCTCAGAGGCCGCCGTGCGCGATCTGAAATTCAATGCCGGTGAGATAGGCTATCCGCAAGCCTGCACTCTGTTTGATGCCGCCCATGTGGTGGTGACGGCGTTTGCGGATGAAGGCAGCCCCTATGATGTCATCAGCCGGTTCTTTGCCCCCGGCTTTGGCATTGCCGAAGACCCGACGACGGGGTCGATGCACTGCGCCCTCATGCCGCTCTATGCGGGCCTGACGGGTAAGACTGTGATTGAGTTCCATCAGGCCTATCCGCGTCGCGGTGGCGATCTTAGGTGCGAACTGGCCGGTGACCGCGTGAAACTGCGCGGGCGTGCGATCACCACCCAGAGAACGGAAGTGTTAATCCAGCCGGTTTAACCGGCTGTGGGCTTGGACTTTGCTTTACGCTTGCGCCATAGCCTCCAACCAAACCAGCCGAGCGGTACAACGATCAAACCAAACGGTAGCAGAGCGGCGATCACCAGAATTATTGCGCCCAGACTGCTCATGGCCACACGGGTGAAGTCTGTCAAAGAGTCCACGACCGGAGAAAAGGCTGAACCGGGAGTGGCCAATGTCTCTGAGCGGTATTCCAGTGTCAGCCGTACCGTGGCCACACGTTTGCGCATAACCGCTAATGAGGATTGCAGGCTGTCAATCTCGGCCTGCACATTAGCCAGTGTGGTCTCTGCTTCGATAAGATCGGCAATCTTTCCAGGTTTTGATTTGATGATGTCGATCAGCCGGTCACGCAATGCGGTCTTGTTCTTAAGGCGCGCTTCGGAATCGACAATTTGCAGGCTCAGGTCTTCGCTGTTGATGTTTTGTGAGGTCAACTGGCCACGGGACTTCTTGAGGTCGCCCTCAAGTCCGGCCTGAAAGGTTTTCAGCCATTGGGTAGATACGCGCAAAGCCATAGTTTGGCTCTTTTGTCCCGAAGCCTTGTTGCCGTATGAATTGGATGTGATCATCAGGCAGTTTTGCGGGCCCGCCTGATCACACAAGCTCTGATGGCTGGCGATCAGGGTATCAAGACCGCGCAAAGGGGCTTCCATCGTATAAGTATATTCATAGGCCAGTTGCGGGAGGGCAAGTTCCTGACCCGGAACGGCGGTACTCTTCTTTACCGGCTCTTCGGACAGGTCAACCATATGAGTGGATATGGCTGCATCTTCATAGGCGCCTTCGGCGGGTTTTGAGCATGCGCCGATCAAAGCCAGCCCGGCTAAAAGACCAAACAACCGAATATACCGCATTGAAAGTCCCCCCATTTTTCTGAAATGCTAACACGGGCAATAAAAACGGGCAATGCTTACCTAGACCACCGACAACGCCCGCGCCAGTGCCTTGATCAGGTCGTCGGCATCTTCGAGGCCGATCGACAGGCGCAGTAGGCCGCCGGTGATACCAGCCGTAGCTTGCGCTTCTGGTGACATGGCGGCGTGGGTCATGGAGGCCGGATGGACGATCAGGCTTTCGACCCCGCCCAGAGATTCGGCCAGTGAAAACAGATCAACCACATCCAGAACGGCTTTGACGGCGTCCAGCCCGCCCTTAAGCTCAAAGCTCATCATCGCGCCAAATCCGGCCTGCTGACGGGCGGCCAGATCGTGCTGCGGGTGGGATTTCAGGCCGGGATAAAAGACCTTTGATACCACCGGATGGCTTTCCAGATATTCGGCCACGGCCTGCGCCGACTGCTGCTGCTGTTTGATGCGCACAAACAGGGTGCGCACGCCGCGTAAGGTCAGATACGAATCGAACGCGGGCGCGGTCGAGCCGACGCAATTGGCCCACCAGCGGTAAAGCGTCAGGTCTTCTGCGGTCGTGCAAACCAGCGCCCCGCCGATCACGTCCGAATGGCCATTGATATATTTGGTGGTCGAATGAACCACAAAGTCTGCGCCGAACTTGATCGGGTTTTGCAGGGCGGGCGAAAGAAAGGTGTTGTCAACCGCGACCTTGGCCCCCGCTTTATGGCCGAGATCAATCAGCTTTTGCAGGTCAACGACGCGCATCAGCGGATTGGACGGGGTTTCAATCAGCAACATGGCCGTCGGCTGCGACAGGGCCTTAAGCACCGCCGCGTCATCGCCCTGATCGACATAGACGAGGTCAATCAAACCTTGTTTAGCGCGGGCATTCAACTGACGCTGGGTGCCGCCGTAGCAATCATGGGGGGCGACCACGCGGTTGTTGCCTTTCTCAAGCGGCTGCCACAGCAGGTCAATCGCCGCCATACCGGACGCCGTCATGACCGCGCCAATGCCGCCTTCGAGTTCGGCAATGACCTCAGACACGACTTCGCGTGTCGGGTTGCCGGAGCGGGCATAGTCAAAGGTGCGCTTCTTCCCAAAGCCTTCAAACGTGTAGTTCGACGACAGGTAGATCGGCGGCATGACCGCGCCGTGAGCCGTATCCGTATCGATGCCGATATTGATGACGCGGGTCGAAAGCTTGGCGTCTTTGAGATAATCTTTTTTCGACATGATAATCAGTCTTCAAGTGAGTGTTTGACGATATCGGACACGCGCGCGATCTCTTTAAGGAACGCATCGTGGCCATAGAGGGATGGCAATTCAATGAACACGCTGTCCGACAGGCTTTCATACAAAGCCACCATGTCGGCATAGGGCACCAGGCGGTCGGTCGGCACGGCGGCAAGGAATACCTTTGCCTTGATGTTCTTTGGGTCAACGCGGTGGCGATCGAGCGAATCCGACAAAGACACCCAGCGGTTCACATCCGACGCCGTATAGGCATCGCCGCGCGCCCGCAGGTAGTTGCAGACGGTATAGTTTTCACCAGCGACATCGGGGGCTACGCCATCAAAGCGTTCCAGAAATTCCTGCTCAGAGCGGTAGGTGGTCATGGCCAGTTGCCGCGCCAGGGATATGGCGTCGCGTTCATGGCCGGTTTGTTTCCCGAACATCAGTATGCGTCGTTGCAGCCCGCGCATGGCGGTGGCCATCGGGTGGGCGCGATGAGCCGCAGAGATCACGCACAAACGCTTGACGACATCCGGATACAGCTCGGCAAAGGCAAGCCCAATCATGGCGCCGTAAGATGCGCCGATAAAGTCATGCACTTCATTCACGCCCAACTGATCGAGCAGCAGTTTCACCAGCCGCGCCTGATCGTGGGTGGAAATGGTATAGACCTGATCGGCGGGCAGGGACGGGGCAAAGTCGATGCTTAAGACCCGCCAGTGATTAAGATCCAGCGCCTGATTAGGCCCCGCAACCCCTTCCCACCAGCCGGGGGCGGTGTCGGTCGAGTCTTCTTTTTGGAACAGGACACGGCTGGCTGAAATGCCGCCGATCGCCACGACCATAGGTGCGCTGGCCGGGCCATAGACACGGCCGATGGCATGGCTTTGCATCAGCTTTTGTCCGCTGGCGAGCCGAAAATCGGCAGGGATCGGTGCTGTCACATCAACGCCGGTCAGGTCGGGCAAGTGGTCCAAAGTCGCGGTCATGTCATCCATATGGGCATCAAGCAAAACGGGCTCAATCGCGACCAGAAAATTATCATGACGGGTGAGAAGATAAGACAGCTCTGCCGCAGACGGCGCGTGGCGTCTTCCTCTCATCTGTCGAAGATAAATCTTCGCAGGAGTTGGCACCATGCGATCCCACGAATGGAAAAGCGGTTGCCCCAGCGTCAATGGGCCTGTCCCTCGGCTGGTCTCGATGAGTAGGTTTCCTATGCCGTATTTTCTATAAAACCGTCAAGGGGGATATGTGGCCATCTTGATTGCTTTAAGGCGCAGGGCCATGTTAGGCGCTTAATAATACCGCAGTGCCGGAGATGATCATGACCACCCCACTGACTGGCGATCTTCTGATCGGCGCCCGCACCATAGCTCGGCCTGAGCGCCAGCCGTGGGCGGTCAATTCCGCCACGGGTGAGGTGCTGGAACCAAGGTTTGTTGAGACCAGTTCGGCGGATGTCGATCAGGCCGCCGAACTGGCCTGGCAGGCGTTTGGAGTTTTTAGGCGGACTTCGCCGGATGTACGTTCACAGTTTTTGCTGTTGATCGCGCAAAAATTGGTCGCTCTGGGTGATGAGCTTATCGATCGGGTTCATCTGGAAACCGCCATTCCCAAAGTACGGGTGGTGCTGGAGCGCGACCGGACGGTGTTTCAGCTTCGGTTCTTCGCCCATGTCGTGCGCGAAGAACAGTTCCTCGACTACACGATTGATCCGGCGCGGCCTGAGCGGCTGCCGTTCCCAAAGCCCGATCTGCGCCTGCGTCAGGTGGCGCTGGGGCCGGTGGCGGTGTTTGGCTCCAGCAATTTCCCGCTGGCCTTTTCGGTGGCCGGTGGGGATACGGCCTCGGCGCTGGCGGCTGGGTGTCCGGTGATCGTCAAGGGCCATCCCGCTCACCCCGGCACCAGTGAGATGGTTGGTCGCGCCATTCAGGCGGCTGTGGCCGAGCTTAACCTGCCCGAAGGGGTGTTTTCGCTACTGACCGGCGGGATTGATGCCGGTGTGGCGCTGGTGAAGCATCCGCGCATCAAGGCGGTCGGCTTTACGGGCTCACGCGGAGGCGGCATGGCTCTGGTGGGGCTGGCGGCGGCGCGGCCTGAGCCGATCCCGGTCTACGCCGAAATGAGCAGCGTCAATCCGGTCTATCTGCTACCCGCAGCGCTTGAGGCGCGGGCAGAACAGATGGGTGAGGACTATGTCGCGTCGCTGACTGTATCCGGCGGACAGCTTTGTACCAATCCGGGTATCGTCATTGCCCTGCAAAGTCCGGCGCTGGATCGCTTTGTAGCTTCGGCCTCGGCGACGCTTGGCCAGGTCAAGGCCATGCCCATGCTGACGGCAGGTATCCACGCCAACTATGCCAACGGGCTCGCGGCCTTTGCCGAACACGCCGATGTCGTGCTAGAGGCCCGCGGCATCGAAACCGGCAAGATCAACTGCACGCCGGGGGCAATATTCTCGACCACTGCCAAAGCGTTTCTGAATGACCCGGCGCTGAGCCACGAAGTGTTTGGCGCCTCATCGATCATTGTCCGCTGCGATAACGTGGATGAGATGATGCAGGTGACCGAAAGCCTTGAAGGGCATCTGGTCGGCACCCTGCATCTGGAGCCTGGCGACACGGAAATGGCGCGCACAGTTATGGAGGTGCTGGAGCTTAAGGTCGGGCGGCTGGTGGTCAATGGCTGGCCGACCGGGGTTGAGGTCAGTCCAGCTATGGTGCACGGCGGCCCGTTTCCGGCCACGTCCGACAGCCGCTCAACCTCGGTCGGCACCAGCGCCATCCGACGGTTCCTGCGGCCGGTCAGCTATCAGAATGTGCCGCAGACGCTACTGCCGGACGGGTTGAAATAGCGGATAAGATAACAGCTTCATTCGTAGGCCGAAACAGGCTAAGGCTAACACCAATGATCCAGAGCTTACGCACCTTCTCAAAACGTGTCGTGGCGCTGTGTACTTTACTGTGCATGGCTGCGGTTCTGAATGCGGGCTTTGTGTCGATGCAGAATGCCACCCTGGATATCCGCCATGCGGCCAGTGGTGATGTGAAGCTGGCCGATGGCGGCTGGGTTGAAACCTGCGCTGCGGATGACTGCCACAGCCATGTGGAGCCGCCGGAACATATCCATGACGGCTTTGATCTGCATCACCACCACAGCAGCGATGTGCCAACGCCCCCGCTTGAGCGACGTAGTGAAATACCACAAACCATATTGGCCACGGTCGCCGATCTGATCCCTGCGGCTATGGCTGTCCCCGCCGGACATATCCCCCATATGCCGGACCAGCCGCCGCGAGTCTGAACCGTTCCTGTAACGTCATGCGCCGATTAAGCGCATCATTTCAGACCTTCGCGAAAGCTTTTCATCATGATATTTTCCAAGTGGCACCGGTTCGGTGTCCTGAGGGCGTCTGGCCGCGTGGCCGGACTGACCCTGCCTGCGGTCCTGTGCGCGGGCCTTTGCCTGAGTGCGGTGGCACAGGCCGAAATTCTTCCCTTATCTGTGGCTATGTCGCGGGCGGCTCAGGCTGATCCGGCGGCGATGGCCACACAAAAACGACTGGCGGCGACCGAGGCGGGTATTCGTCAGGCCGGTGTACGGCCAAACCCCAGTGTCGGGCTTGAGGCCGAAAATGTGCTGGGCTCCGGGCCCTATAGTGGCCTCAGTCAGGCCGAAACCACGCTCAGCTATCAGCAACCCTTAGAGCGTAAATCCAAGCGTGAGGCCCGCATCGGGGCCGCCTCGGCGCAAAACGATCTGGCGCGCGCCGAAGGCCGTGTCCGAACCTGGGAAGCGATGACCGCCGCGCAAAGACTGTGGGTTGAGGCGGTGGTGGCTGAGGCTGAAACGGAGCTTGCCGGTCAGCGGTTGAAGCTGGCTGAACAGTCGCAGGCCGAAATTCGCAGACGGGTTACGGCGGCGCGCGATCCGTTGTTTGCCGGCTCTCTGGCTGAGACTGAGGTGGCGACCGCCCGGATTGCCCATGATCAGGCGGCGGCTAAGGTGCGCCAGCTTAAAACCCAACTGGCGGCCCTGTGGGGCGGGGCGGCGGAGTTTGAACTTGAGGCCAAATGGCTTGAAGGCACCCCGGTGATCTCTGAGCCCGCCCTGATGGAAACGCCGGACATCGAGGTCTTGCGGGCGCGTCAGCGGCTGTCTGCGGCTCAGCTTAAGGTGGAGACGACGCGCCGGGTTCAGGACCCGACCGTCTCGGCCGGTATCCGCCATTTTCAGGGTGATGGCGCCGTCGCATTTATCATAGGCGGGTCTATTCCGTTAAATCGCAATGACGCCTATCGGGGCCATATCGATCGGGCCCGCGCGGACTCTGAGGCGGCATCGGCTGACATCGAAGTGGCCGAGCGCTATCGTCAGCGCGACATTACCGCCGCCACCCTGCGCATGACCGATCTGGCGCACGAAGCCCAACGCATCGAGACTGAGGTCATCCCGCAGGCTGAAACCGCACTGAGGCAGGTACGGGAAGGCTTTGTGCGTGGCGGCTTTACCTATCGCGACGTGATCGGGACTCAACAAACCCTGATGGCCGCCAAGGCCCGCCGCCTTGAGGTTCTGAAACAATTTCATATCGAACAAATTAATCGCGATCGTCTGAGCGGCAAGTGGCTGGCCCTGCTGCCTGACGTGGAGGCTGCCCAATGACATATAATCTCAATCAATCCCGCCGCTTCTGGCTGCTGGGTGCGGCCAGTCTGTCCGCCATAGGGCTTGTCGCCTGCGGTAAGTCAAAACCCGAAGATGATCATGGTCACGCTGACGGGGGCGAAGACGACTTTGAGCGCGGGCCGCACAATGGTCGCCTGCTGCGCACTGGCGATTTTTCGCTGGAAGTGACCATCTACGAAAGTGGTGTTGAGCCGGAATTCCGCTTTTATCCCTATTGGCAGGATAAGCCCGTGGCGCCAAACGCCGTTACCGTCATGACCCGTCTCACCCGACTGGGCGGTAAGGTCGATAGTTTTACCTTCCAGCCGCAAGAGGATTATCTGCGCGGGCAGGGCGTGGTTGAGGAGCCTCATTCCTTTGATGTGCGCATTGACGCCCGTTATCGCGACAAGGCTTACGCTTGGGCTTACGCGTCCTATGAGGGGCGCACGACCATTAGCCCCGAAGCGGCCACGACCGCCGGGGTTACGCTGGAACAGGCCGGACCCGCCACGCTGATTGACCGGATCGATCTGTCCGGACGCGTGGAGACCAAGCCCGAAGGCCGAAGCGAAGTGCGCGCCTGGTATCCCGGTCGGATCATGGCCATGACTGTGGAACTGGGCCAAAGCGTGCGTAAAGGCCAGGTCATTGCCCGCGTTGAATCGAGCGAAAGCCTGCAAATCTACGCCATTCCGGCCCCCATTTCAGGTGTCGTCATTGAGAAGAACGCCAATGTCGGCGGCGTGGCCTATGACGCCCCGCTCTATGTCATTGCCGACCCCAACGCGCTTCATGCCGAGTTCTTCCTGTTTCCGCGCGATGCCGAAAAGGTGCGGGTGGGGCAGAAGGTTGAGGTGCGCGCACTGGACCGGTCTCATATACTCATGGCTGAGGTCGAGGCCATCTTGCCCAGCGTCAACGAAGCCACCCAGACCGTCATGGCCCATGTCCATTTGCCGGGTGGCGACGGGGTGTTCCGCTCAGGTCTTGGCATCGAAGGCAGCTTCTTTACGGGCGAGCAGGGCGTGCCTCTGGCGGTGCGTACCGAAGCCATCCAGACCTTCCGCGACATGCCGGTGGTCTACGCTAAGGTCGGCAATGTTTATGAAGTCCGCATGATTAAGGTGGGCCGAAAGACACCGGAATGGACCGAGGTTTTGGGCGGGCTTGACCCCGGTGAGACCTATGTCGTCAAGGGCGCCTTCCTCATCCGCGCGGACATCGAAAAGTCCGGCGCGAGCCATGATCACTAGGGGGCAACCATGCTTGAAAAAATCATAGCCCAGTCGATCCGCCACCGCTGGATCGTCATGGTGATCGTGCTGGGGCTGTCGGCTCTGGGCGTTTACAACTTCACCCGCCTGCCGGTCGATGCCGTGCCCGACATCACCAATGTGCAGGTTCAGATCAATACCGAAGCCCCCGGCTATTCGCCACTGGAGGCTGAGCAGCGCATTACCTATCCGGTGGAGACCGCGCTGGCGGGGTTACCGGGGCTGGAACACACCCGCTCCATCTCCCGTTACGGCCTGTCGCAGGTGACGGTGGTATTTAAGGAAGGCACCGATATCTATTTCGCGCGGCAACTGGTCAACGAGCGCGTCTCATCGATCAGAAGCCAGCTTCCGGCGGGGCTTGAGCCGCAACTGGGGCCGATCTCGACCGGCCTTGGCGAAATCTTCATGTATACGGTCGAGGCCAGACCTGGTGCGATGAAAGCCGATGGTTCGGCCTATACGGCTGAGGATCTGCGCACGCTTCAGGACTGGGTGATCCGGCCGCAGCTTCGCAACACGCCGGGGGTGACAGAGGTCAATACCATCGGCGGTTATGAGCGCCAGTACCATGTGACGCCGTACCCTGAGCGTCTGTCGGCCTATGGCCTGACCCTGAACGATGTGATTGCGGCCCTTGATGGTAATAATGCCAACCGCGGCGCCGGCTATATTGAAAACAGCGGTGAGCAGTTTCTGGTGCGCGTGCCGGGGCAGGCCAGCACGATCGGTGACCTGTCTCAGATCGTGATCCAGACCCGCTCAGGCGTGCCGATCCGCATTGCTGATGTTGCCGATGTCGTGCTGGGGGAGGAACTGCGCACGGGGGCAGCGACCCAAAACGGCGAAGAAGTCGTTCTGGGCACGGTCTTCATGCTGGTCGGGGAAAATTCCCGCACGGTAGCTAAGGCGGTCGCGGAAAAGCTGGCCGTGGCCAATAAAGCCCTGCCCGAAGGGGTAGAGGCCGTGACGGTCTATGACCGGACGACTTTGGTGGAACGCACGCTCAAGACGGTTGAGAAAAATCTGGCCGAAGGGGCGCTGCTGGTTATCGTTATCCTGTTTCTGCTGCTGGGGAACATCCGGGCGGCGATCATCACGGCGCTGGTTATTCCGGTCGCCATGCTGATGACGATTACGGGCATGGTCGAAAACAAGGTGTCCGGCAACCTGATGTCGCTGGGGGCACTCGATTTTGGCCTGATCGTCGATGGGGCGGTCATTATCATGGAGAACTGCCTACGAAGGTTTGCGCAGGCGCAACACCTTCATGGGCGGTTGCTGACCCGTGAGGAGCGCTTTGATCTGGCCGCCATTGCCTCGGCTGAGGTCATTAAGCCGTCGCTGTTTGGCGTGTTGATCATCACCATCGTTTATGTGCCGATCTTTGCCTTATCAGGCGTGGAGGGCAAGATGTTCCACCCGATGGCGGCAACCGTGGTCATGGCATTGGGGGCGGCGCTGATCCTGTCGCTGACCTTTGTACCGGCGGCGGTGGCCATGTTCGTGACGGGCAAGGTCAAGGAAACTGAAAGCCCGGTCATGCGCGGTGCGCGCCGGATCTATGAGCCGGTCCTGCGGGCGGCGATCAAAGGACGTGTGGCGGTGGTGGCGGGCGCGATTGTGCTCACGATCGGGGCGGGCTTTCTGGCCACGCGGCTGGGGGCGGAGTTCATTCCGCAACTGGACGAAGGCGATATCGCCCTGCACGCCCTGCGCATTCCTGGCACCAGCCTGACCCAGGCGGTACAGATGCAGGGGGCGGTCGAGGCGCGGCTGAAAAAATTCCCGGAAGTGGAGCGGGTCTTTGCCAAGATCGGGACGGCAGAGGTTGCCACGGACCCCATGCCGCCCAATGTCGCCGACACCTTTGTCATACTGAAGGATCGCAAGGACTGGCCCAACCCGAAAGAGCCTAAATCCAGTCTGGTTGAACGGATGCAAACGGCGGTGGAGCAAATCCCCGGTAATAACTATGAGTTCACCCAACCGATCCAGATGCGGTTCAACGAACTGATTTCCGGCGTGCGCTCAGACGTGGCGGTCAAGATCTTCGGTGATGATCTGGATCAGTTGCTTGAGGCCGGTCAGTCGGTCGAGCGGGTCATGGCGGCCATTCCGGGCGCTGAGGACGTTAAGGTTGAGCAGGTCTCCGGCCTGCCCATGCTGCAAATCACGCCCGATCGTGCGGCCATGGCGCGGCTGGGACTGAACCTTAGTGATGTTCAGGACGTGGTGGCGACCGCTCTGGGCGGCACGCAAGCGGGCCAGATATTCGAAGGTGATCGTCGGTTTGATGTGATTGTCCGCCTGCCCGAAGATCGCCGGGCCAATATCGCCGAAATCGGCCGTTTGCGTATTCCGGTGCGCGGGGCAGGAACGGAAAGCGAGTTGGGCTTCATCCCGCTGGCTGAGGTGGCAAGGATCGACATGATCAATGGCCCTAACCAGATCAGCCGCGAAGAGGGTAAGCGGCGCGTCGTGGTCACGGCCAATGTGCGCGGCGCCGACCTTGGCAGCTTTGTCACCACCTTGCAGGACCGGGTAGAGACGCAAGTTAAACTGCCCGAAGGCTACTGGCTGTCTTATGGTGGCACGTTCGAGCAACTGACGTCGGCGACCCAGCGGCTGCAGATCGTGGTTCCGATCGTGCTGCTGCTGATCATCGGCCTTCTGTTTATGCTGTTTGGCACGATCGAGGATGCGTTGATTGTGTTTTCGGGCGTGCCGCTGGCGCTCACCGGCGGGGTGGTCGCTCTGGCGCTGAGGGATATTCCGCTGTCGATTTCGGCCGGGGTGGGCTTTATCGCCCTGTCCGGGGTCGCGGTGCTGAATGGTGTGGTTATGCTGACCTTCATCAAATCCTTGAGGCAGGAAGGTGCTATGCTTGATCAGGCGATTATCGACGGGGCGCTTACACGGCTGCGGCCCGTGCTGATGACGGCGCTGGTGGCGTCACTGGGGTTTGTGCCGATGGCGTTCAATGTCGGGGCGGGCTCCGAGGTGCAAAGACCTCTGGCCACCGTGGTCATCGGCGGCATCGTGTCATCAACTCTGTTGACGCTGGTGGTGCTGCCGGCGCTTTACCGCATCGTCCATGGCCGCAAGGCTGAGCGCGATACGATCTGACAGTAAGGGGGCGCGGTTTTAACGACCGCGCCCTTTGACTATGCGCGAACAGTGATCCGCAGGCAGACAGGCGGCGTAGACAAACCTGACGGGACAATCAGTTCAACAGGGTATGGTTATGCTTCGCCGAAATTTCATGCTGTCCGTCATGGCCGTGACCTTAAGCGCACCGAACGCTCAGGCCGAAACGCCGGATATACTCAAACATGTGCCGGAGGCCCGCAAAGTCGGGGCGGGCCGCTACAGCCATCTGGGGTTTGATATATTCGATGCCACCCTGTATGCGCCCCAGAGCCGATATAATGCCGCTGGGCCTTTTGCGCTTAAGCTTGAATACCTGCGCAATATCAAGGGCAAGACCATCACCGATAATTCGGTCAAGGAAATCCAGAAGCAGGGCGTGAGTGCCGATAAGCTGAACCGCTGGCGCGATCAGATGGCGGCGATTTTCCCCGATGTCGCCAAAGGGGCCAGTATTACGGGAATACGTGATGCCAGCGGGCATGCGCTGTTTTACAGCGGGGATAAGCTGATCGGCACGATTAAGGATGCTGAGTTCAGCCGGGCGTTCTTTAATATCTGGCTGGGGCCGAAAGCGCCGCAAACCTTTCGGGATAAGCTGTTAGGTGCCTGATTTAGGCCGTCCAAGTTCGGCCAGCGTAATTCCCGCACAGACCAGCGCCAGAGCCACAAAGTGAAAGCCGTGCAAGGGTTCGCGCAGGATCAACACGGATAGCCCTACCCCGAAAATAGGGATCAGGTTGATAAACAGGCCTGCCCGGTTGGCCCCGATCAGTTCAACACCCCAAACGTATGCCACCTGCGCGACCAGAGCGGGCAGCAGGGCGGTGTAGGCGACAATCGCCCAGCCGGTCGCGTCGGGCCAGATTATCTTGCCCGCCACCCCTTGCAGGGCCAGGGCCGGAAAACAGGCCAGCACGGCGCCCAGGGCTGAAACCGCCATCAGGCTTTGCCAGTGGATGTCAGGCTTGAAGCGCAACGCAATCGTGTATCCGGCATATAAAAGCACGCACAGCCCCATCAGGGCATCGCCGCGATTGAGGTTCAGATGGATCAGCGACATCAGGTCGCCGTGGCTGGCCGTGACCAGAACGCCAAACAGGGTCAGGCTGAACCCGGCGATCTGGGCCACACTGGCCCGCGCCCGGAAGATGGCATAGTTGAGCGCGAAAATAACGGCGGGCATGGCGGCGTGTTCAATCACCACATTGGTGGCCGAGGTCAGGCTGAGCGCCGAATAGAGCACAATATTGAACAGACCAAACCCTGCCGCCCCATAACCCAGCAACAGTGGCCAGTGGCTGCGGATTTTCGGCCAGTCGCGGCGCAAAGGCTTAATTGAAAAGGCGGCTACCAGGCCAAAAGCGCTCAGCCAGCGTAATGTGCTCAACGTAACCGGGTCGATGTGGCCGACCGCCATCTTGCCCGCCACCGTATTACCGGCCCACAACAGACCCGCGGTCGCCAAAAAGCCATAGGCTTTGAGCGAAGCGGAGATTGCGGGTGTAGCAGGCGGTGACAAGATGGAAATTTCTTTTGAAACCAATTGGGTGCGTTATATGATCGCCATAACACAATTTGCCGGATGGCTTATCTTTTTCCTTTGAATTTCGGGTCAGGTCTTATAACCACGCAAGCCTTAACTCTTAAAATTTGTCGCCTGCCGTATGGGCGCAAACTCATGATCGGAACTTTGATATGTCTAACCTTGTTGTGAAATTCGGCGGTTCAGTCCTGACGTCTGAGGGTGCGCTGCACCGGGCTGTGGCTGAGATTTATCGGTATGTGCGCGACGCCCATAAGATTATTGCCGTGGTTTCTGCCTTCAAGGGTGATACCGATCAGCTTATGCGGTTGGCGGTTTCCTATACGCAGGCTTCGACCTCTTCGGCCACGCCGCACCTTTTGGCGACCGGTGAGATGAAGGCGGCGACCCTGCTGGCTATGGCCTGTGAGCGGTCGGGCATCGTAGCCAAGTTTCGCTCGGCCTATGAAATCGGCCTGACGGCGGAAGGCGATCATTTCAACGCCAACCCGACCGGCGTGAATGCCGATGTGCTTAAGGGTGATCTTGAGAAATTCGATCTGGTCGTGGTGCCGGGCTATGTGGCCGAAAATGCTTCGGGTGAGCCGGTCCTGCTGGGGCGCGGCGGGTCTGATCTGACCGCGGTTTATATCGCTAAGGCGCTGGATGTGCCGGTTAAGCTCTATAAGGACATCGACGCCGTCTATGACGCTGATCCGGCGCAGGTCGGCGACAGTGCCAAGCCCTATGAGGCGTTGGCCTGGGATGAGGCGCTGAAAATCGCCCATCCGGTCGTCCAAAACAAAGCCATGCGCTACGCCAAGGACAACGGCATGACCGTTGAGGTCGCCGCCTTGACCAAAGGCTATGAGACGGTGCTCGGTGGCAAAACCAGCGTGCGCAAGGCCGCGCCGTTGAAACGCAAGCTGCGCATCGCCGTTATGGGCGCTGGCGGGGTCGGTGCCAAATTCCTTGAGCGCGCGCAGGAATGGGATGACCTGATCGAGATCGACCGCGTGCTGGTGCGCGATGTCTCAAAGCGCCGCGATCATCCGCTGGCTGCCAAATTCACCTCGGATGCGCGATCGTTTGCCAAGGGTGATGTCGATGTGTTCGTCGATATCGGCACCGGCGTGTCGCCATCGGCCGAACTGTTGGAAGCCTTCCTGAAAGCCGGTGTGTCGGTGACTTCGGCCAACAAGCAGGCGGTGGCGGCCTCGGGCGATAAGCTGCGGGCGGCATCGAAAGCGTCAGGCGCCATGCTGACCTATTCGGCCTCGGTCGGCGGCGGCGCACCGATCATCGAAGCGCTGAAACGGGCGGTCAAAACCCATAAGATCAAAAGCTTCTGCGGTGTGCTTAACGGCACGTCGAACTTCGTGATTGATCAGGTCGAGGCCGGTAAGACCTTTGACGCCGCCATGGACGAAGCCCGCCGTCTGGGCTTTGCCGAGCCGGATTCGACGGCAGACCTTGATGGCACCGATGTCGGGGCGAAGCTGAAACTGTTACGCGAAATCGCCTATCCGGGCCTGACGCCCAAGCACCTTGAGGTCGGCGCGATCACTGAGGACTCGCTGATCATCCCCGACGGCAAGGGCCTGCGCTATGTGGCGCGTTGCTGGCGGACTGAGGACGGCATCGACGCCTCGATGAAGCTTGAGGTGCTGGACGCCGATCACTATCTGGTCGGGGCCAAGGGCGAGCAGAACCGCCTGATCCTCGAACTCGACAACGATGAAACCTGGTACGTCACGGGTAAGGGCGCGGGTGCGTGGCCAACATCTGAGGCCCTTCTGGCCGATGTGCTGCAAATCGCGCGTGAAGCTAATTTGAAATAGATGACCCTTGATGACCTGAACGCCTTCTGTGCTGCCTTACCCGCCACGACCCATGTGGTGCAGTGGGGCGGCTCAGATGTGTGGAAGATCGGCGGTAAGGTGTTTGCGATCGCCACCGCCCCGGACGGTCAGTTCCGGGTCAGTTTCAAGGTCACGCCGGTCGGGTTTGAAATCCTGCGCGATCATCCCGACTGCATCCCGGCCCCTTATCTGGCCTCACGCGGCATGACCTGGATACAGGCGCGTGGCCCTGTTGAGATGAGCGATGACGAATTGCGGGGTCACCTGCGTGGATCGTATGACCTGATTGCGGCGGCCCTGCCTAAAAAACTGCAGCGTGAACTGGGACTGATGGAATGAACTACCGCCACGGCTTTCATGCCGGAAACTTTGCCGATCTGGCCAAACACGCGGCGGTATTGAGCTTCCTCAAGCATTTGCGCGGCTCTGTGGCCCCGCTGACCGTCATCGATACCCATGCGGGGGCGGGCTATTATGACCTGTCCGATCCGCATTTTGCGCGCTCAAAAGAAGCCGAGGCGGGCATCAAATATCTGCTCAGTTCCGATGTGCCTGACAGCCTGAAACCGTTGGCCGGTTATGTGCGCGCCAAGAATGAGCGGGCCGGATTTCGCGACTCGATCGGTCTTTATCCGGGCTCGCCGGTGTTGACGCTCGATCACCTGCGGGTCGGTGATGCTTATGTCGGCTGTGAGTTACGCCCTGACGATTTCCGCTATTTGCAGGAGGCGATTGTGCCGCGGGGCAAGGCGCAAAATGTCGATGGCTACAAATTTGCCGTCAATGCCGCTCAGATTGATGATCCGGCTGATATGTTCTGGCTGATCGATCCGCCGTTTGAGCGGTCTGATGACTATACGCAGATTGTTGATGCGTTGAAGGCGGGCCTTACGGCGCGACCAAACCTTAAGGCCTTGATCTGGCTGCCGCTGAAAGACCTTGAGACGTTCGATCGCTATCTGCGCGATATGGAGCATGAGTTATTTGCCCATGAAGATTCTGATGGCGAAACCCACGAGCCGGACCTGCTGATTGCGGAACTGCGTCTGCGGCCGCTATGGAACCCGATGAAGATGAACGGCTGCGCGTTGGTGGCGGTCAATGCGCCGGTGGGCTTTGAGGCCGATCTGCGCTCGATTGCCGCCGATGTGGTCACCGTGTTTGGCGACAAGGGCGGGTTGGCCAAGGTCTGGACGCTTAATCCGTAAATCCAAAGTGCCTTATAAGGCGCTTTGGCAAGACCGACCGGTCGCCCGAACTTATGTGAGGAGCCATGCGGCGTTTGAGCTAAATAAATGCGTATTTATGCCGCAGTGCAATAACGCGCCTGTGATGCCGACTTCATGGTCAGCGCGCGTTTTCCATGTTACGCTGGGTTAACCCCAACTTCATTTACGGAAACATGCCTATGGCTGACGATACTGTCGAGTTTGCTCCGCTGGCTCAGGCTGAAGAGGCCGGAAAAGCCGTGCAGCAGGCGTCTGAGCGCATGGCTAATTTCTGGATGGGGGCGCTGTCGCCCATGTGGGTGCCGTTTTGGGCGGCTACCTCGTTCGGGATCAGCGCCTGGAGTGTTACGCAGGCGCTTAGTGCGACTAAGGTTGCGGGCTCTGGCGGGAGCAAGCCGTTAGGGTTCATCAATCCGTGGATGCCTGACAGCTCTGTGATGACCACGATGCTGGCCGAAACTGAAAGCGCTATCCGCGACACTCAGCGCGCGGCCATGAAGATGATGATGGAGGCCGAAGAGGTCGCCACCGAAGCCGTCGAGCGGATGCCGCATGTCGACATGCACCCGGCCTTTGTAGCTGAAAATCCGCTTGAAGCGGTCGCCGAAGCCGTCAAACCCGTGCCCGCGCAAGCGGTTGCGGCGGCGATGGATACGGCCGCCGACAGTCTGGAGCCGCTGGTCAAGCCTGCGCCTAAAAAGAAACGCACACCAAAAGCTGACAGTTAAGGCTTTGGCCTGATCGGCGTCACTTCGACCATGATCGGCAGGTGATCGGAGCCGTAATAGGGCCCGATCGTCTTTGGTGACAGGTGCAGGCCGTCACGCGCCAAGGCGTTATCGATATTGACACGCAGGGGTACAGGCAGCCGCGCGGGCCACGTTCCGCCGAGGCTTGCGGCGACATGCAGCCTCTGCTCCTTCATCAGAACATCCAGAAGACGGGCGTGGGGGGCAGAGTTGAAATCCCCGACAATGAGCGTGCCCTCATCGGTTGATTTGTGCAGATAATCGGCCAGGAAATCGCGTTGTCTTACTTGCGCGGCGGGCGGCTGAAACGGCCAGGGGCGGGTAAAGTGCGTCACCAGAAGCGTAAATCTGCCCTGTGGCGCCATCACATCGACCCGGTGCAGATTGCGATGGTCAATATAGCCTTTGGCATGGGTCAGTGGATACCGTGAGAAGACATGGCTGTCCCACGTCTCAAAATGATAAGGATACTGAGCCTTCATCAACGGCATGAGGCGTTCTTCGGCTCTGGGCCCGTCTTCGATATAGACGACGATATCGGGGCTGGTCTGCGTCACCCAGTCGGCCAGCCGCTCAGGGGTTTTGTTATTGACCCACAGATTGGCAAACATGACCCGCACGGGCTTGGCATCCGTTGCGGCGGGGTTGCCGGCGGGCAGCGCTGTGGGCCAGAAGCCTATGCCCATCGCAAGACAGGCCACAAATGTCATCAGGCACGCTACATGCCGCCTGAGCAGCAACATCAGCACCGCAAAACACGCGGTCCCACTCAGCAAAGGTAAGGTGAATATATCAATCAGATAAAGCTCACGCCCAGCCGGATTGAGCGCGACCATAACCCCCACACCCAAAAAGGTGGCGGCTGCCAGAAAGCATAGGATTTGAAACAGGCGGGTGATCAGCACGGATTAGCGCAGACGGACCGCGGTGCCGGAGCAGCTAACCATCAGCATAGTGCCCTGACCGACGGTTTGGTAGTCGATGTCGACGCTCAAAATCGCCGTACCGCCCAGCTTTTCGGCTTCGATCTGCATTTCCTTGAGGGCCGCATCACGGGCCTGACGCAGGACTTTTTCATACGATCCGGACCGCCCGCCAATGATATCGCGGATGCCAGCGAACAGGTCGCGGAATATGTTGGCGCCCAGAATGGCTTCGCCGGTGACAATGCCGAGATAGGCCTCGACGGGGCGGCCTTCGACCGTGTTGGTCGTGGTCAGGATTATTCCCTCGGACATAGTATTTCCTTTTGATTTAAGCTGTGCCTAAATGGCAGGTGATTGCACGGATTAATATCCACATCCTTGCGGGGGGCAAGGCCTATGTTTGTGAAATCTCATGAAGATGTGAACCGAGTCTATGAACAGATCGGCACGATTAAGCGCCTGTCTGACCGCGTGGTAGGCCTTGGGCCGTTCGGTATCGGGCTTGACGGGATTCTGACCTGGATACCGGGGGCGGGGCTGATTTACAGCATTGGTGCCAGTATTATTATCCTGCTTCACGGTATTCGGGCGCGTATGGATTTGCCGACTTTTCTGATGGCAGTCGGCGTTCTGTTTATCGATAACGGCGTAAGCTCGGTACCGGTGGTCGGCCAAGCCGCCGACCTGTTCTTTCAGGGCCATCTCTATGCTGCTAAACTGGTGCAGAACTATATCGACAAAACCCACTATGTCGCCGCCAGTAAGCGCGAAGCCCATGCGTCCGGGGCGCATGCCGATCATGTCGCGGCCATGAAATCGGTTAAGGGCAAAAAGCGGGTCATTTATCTTCATCCATAATTATCCCCGCATCTGTGCCCGCACCCGGTTACGCCGCCATCCTGACCTCAGACCCATTTTATCTGAGGATCAATTGTGCCCGACACCCAGACACCGCGTTTGAACCTTGCCCTGCTGGCGGCGGGGCAGAGCCAGAAACACATCACCCTGAACGAAGCCCTGATGCGCTGCGACGCCCTTATCCACGCCCGCGTCTTAAGTGTGAGCGTGACCGCGCAGCCCGCCACGCCGGCAAATGGTGACGCCTATATCCTGCCGTCCGGGGCGGTAGGCGCGGATTGGGCTGGACAGCCCAATGGGGCGATGATGCGCTATGATACCCACCTATGGGAGGGGATCAATGTACCCGCCGGTGCGCTGGTTTATGTCGCCGATACCCAAAGCTTTGTGGTGCGTACGGACACCGGCTGGGTGGCGCTGGAAAGTCACCTGAAAGCGATAGATAACCTGCTTCGGCTGGGGATTGGCACCGGTGCCGATAGTTATAACCGGCTGGCGCTCAAAAGCCCGGCGGCGCTTATGTCGGCCGAAGATGGTGGCAGCGGTGATTTCAGTCTGGCGCTCAACCGCAGTGCCGATGACGCCGAGGTTCAGATGCTGTGGCAGTCAGAGTACGAGACCCGCGCCCTGCTGGGGCTGCTGGGGGGGGATGATCTGACGCTCAAGGTCTCGGACGGCATAAGCTGGCGTGAGGCGTTGCGGGTCAATCACGTCTCCGGGCGCGTGCGGTTTGCCTCGGCGCCCTTTAAATCACCTAATGTCGTTCAGCGCCGCCATGTGGCGGGGCAGGGGTGGCTGAACAGCACCACACCTGCTGACCATGACTGGATGGGCCTGTGCTGGTCGCCGGAGTTGGGCCGGTTCTGCGCCGTGGCCGCGACGGGCACTGGCAACCGCATCATGACCTCTGAAGATGGCGTGACGTGGACGCAGCGCACCTCCGCCGCCGACCAAAGCTGGATGAGCGTATGCTGGTCAGCGGAAACCGCGCAGTTTTGTGCCGTTGCGGCCACGGGCACCGGCAACCGCGTCATGACCTCCCCTGACGGTGTGACGTGGACGGCGCGAGCCTCGGCGGCGGATCATAACTGGTCGAGTGTGTGCTGGTCGCCGGAGCGGCATCTGTTTTGCGCGGTCGCCGCATCCGGCACCGGCAACCGCTTCATGACCTCACCCGATGGGGCGGTGTGGACGGCGCGAACGACCCCGGCTGACCTTGATTGGCGCAACGTGGTGTGGGCCGCCGAGATCGGTCTGTTTGTCGCGGTAGCGTCATCCGGCACCGGCAGTCGGATTATGACCTCGCCCGACGGACTATCTTGGACGTTACGTGCCTCCGCCGCCGACTACGACTGGCAATGCTTAAGCTGGTCTGCGGAACTAAACCGGCTGGTGGCGGTGGCGTCATCGGGTTCGGGCAGTCGCGTCATGACATCCGACGATGGCATCACATGGACTTTGCGCACCACCTCCGCTGATCTGGACTGGCGCAGCGTGTCTTGGGCGGCGGAAATTGGCCTGTTTTGCGCGGTGGCGTCATCCGGCACGGGCAATCGGTTGATGATCTCGGCCGACGGTATCAACTGGTCATTGGGTGTCAGTGCGGCCGATAAGGGCTGGCGCAGCGCGGCGTGGTCGCCGGAATTGGGGCTATTTGCCGCCGTAGCCAATACGGGCACGGGCCAGAGGGCCATGACCTCAGTGTCAGCGCATAGCTTTAATTACCGGAGCTAAGACCATGACTGTGCTGGATATGATCGGAGGTGCTGGCGCTTTGGGCGGGGTATTTGGGGCGGTGGGCTCTGGCCTGAGTCGCCTGATCGGCATCTATGAACTGCGCGAAAAACGCAAAGACCGCGCCATGGACATCGCCCATGATCGCGACCGCTGGGATCATGATCTGAGGCTGATCGGGGTGCAGTCGGACGCGCAGGCCCGTCAGGCGGATCAGGCTTTAGACCGCGCCGATACCGAAGGTCGTTGGACGGGGCTTGAGGCCTCGATTGCGGCTGAGGCGAAACTGACTGGCGGCTATGTTTGGGTTGAGGCCGTGCGGGCCTTGGTGCGACCGGTGCTGACGGTGCTGATCTGGCTGGTGTTCAGCCTGTTGTTCTTCACGGCCTTGGGGGCGCGATTGCCCGCGGCGATCCGAGACGACATTGTCATCACCTTTGTCAACGCGGTGACGTTCAGCGCCTCAACCGCGCTGGCGTGGTGGTTTGGCGATCGCGGGCCTGTCCGGCCGAGATAGTCTCTCTTTAGTCCCTCGCCGGGCGGTGGCTCCGCCACCTTGGCCGCGCCGTTCGCTGTAATTACTTCGCCGCCAGCAAAGCCGGAAAGCGCCCATCCGTCATCAAAGCGGATTTTTCCGGGTCTGCGGCGATCAGCGCCGACAGGGCAATGCGCAGGGCCTCGATCTGTTCGTCGCAGAAACCGTTGACGGTGATTTCCTCGCCGCTGATGGCCTTGCCGAACAAAAAGCCCTGACCGGTCTTGCAGCCCTGTTCGGACAGCCAGTGGGCGGTCTCAAAATTCTCGATTCCTTCGGCGGTGGTGGCCAGATCAAGGCTTTTGCACAGGCTCAAAATGGCCTCAACGATCTTGCGGCTGGCCGGGGTGCGCTGAGCCGCCAGCACAAATGAGGAATCGATCTTGAGCTTATCGATTGGCAGTTCACGCAGATGGTTCAGGTTGGAATAGCCGGTGCCGAAATCATCGAGCGCGATACGCACCCCCTTAGCTTTGAGGGCAAACAAAATGCGCTTGGCGGCTTCATAATCATGAACCAGCGCGGTCTCGGTCACCTCGACCTCAAGGCGTGAGGGCGGAAACTCATGACTATCCAGCAAGCTCAGAATGTCTTTCGGTAGCTGATCGTCCTTAAGCTGGCTGGGCGAAATATTGAGCGAAATATAGACATTATCCGGCCAGGCCTGCGCATCGACGCAGGCCTGATCCAGCAGTTGCAGCGTTAACTGATCGATCAGCCCCATGTCTTCGGCTACCGAAATAAAAGCATAGGGCGCGATCGTACCGGTCTGCGGGTGGTGCCAGCGCGCCAAAACCTCATAGCCTTCGATCTGCCCGGTCGAGAGCGTGACCAGAGGCTGGTAATAGGCCCGGATTTCGCCCTTAAGAATGGCCTGACGCATGTCGGCTTCGATCCGAGCGCGGGCCTGAATACGGGCATCCATTTCCTGATCATAGTAACGAAACTGACCGCGGCCATCGTCCTTGGCGCGGTGCAAAGCCATATCGGCACGTTTCAAAAGCTCGCTGCCGGTCAGGCTATGGGCCTCACACGCCAGGGCAATGCCAATGCTGGCGGCCAGATGGCAGGGGACGGTTTTATCAGTTGTGACCTCAAACGGCGCCTCAAACGCCTGCAACAGGCGAAGCGCCGTATCGGCATGGGCCTCGCCCTCCGCCGGGGCGATCAGCAGGGCGGCAAATTCATCGCCGGACGTCCGGTAAAGCTGGCCCTGATGGCGCAAGGCATCGGCCATGCGTTCAGCCACCATCTGTAACAAAAGGTCGCCCGTGCGGTGGCCGTGGGCATCATTGAGCGGTTTGAAGTTATCGAGGTCGATCATCATCAGGCCGACACGGGCGTGGGGCGACGACAGGGCCTCAGCCAGATCATGGCTCAACTTGCGCCGGTTGGGCAGGCCGGTCAGGGTATCGAAAAAGGCGATTTCGTTTAACCTGATTTCGGCTTCATCGCGGGTTTTGAGCGCGGCCTTCAGCGCAATGGCGCGCCGGTGCGACAGGGCGTATCCGCATACCAGTAATGCCAGAAAGACGAAGGCCGCGGCATTGATCCACGATGTCTGATGGCCATGAGCGAAAATAACCAGCCCGCGAAACAGATCGAAATAGGCGCCGATGCCAATGGTTGTCAGAAAGGCCAGCCCTAAAATCAACTCACGAACGTTTTCGACCCGGAGATGGCGGGGTAAACGAAATCCTGAGCCGTTAGCCTGGGCCATGGGGTACGCCTTATGGGGCTGTTTTTAGGTTGTCCCGGTCTTACTGCCGTTTGGGTCTGAGGAAGGCTCGACCTTAGCGGGTAAAACATTATACTTCGTTAAGGGGGTTTCAGGTTTCGGGCCTGTAATATTTCCCCAATTGAGAGAATTTCGTGTCATTTTTACCCTACCGCAGCGCCACAACGATTCGTGATACGATAGAGCTTGCTATCATTTTAAGAATTTATTAACTTTTTATATAAGGCCCCTATGAAACCTGTGGGGCGAAGGAATCCGAAGCGGCAATATCTTACGCGTAGGATTCTTATTCCAGATTAGGGCAGGATGAAAATGGAAGCGTTCGTAGGCTTAACCGCCACCGCGATCATGCTTGCGTGTTTCGTAGCGTTCGTGGTGCTTCCTTGGATGCGGGACCACGAGCATCGCTAAAGGCACGCCGCAGATCAATGCGGATCAGTACATGTCTTTAAAACTCAGGCGGCGTGAGGCCGGGACAGTATCCCGGCAATTTCGCGTTCCATCATAGTGATCAACTCGCTGGCGTCATCGCTGTCGCCGGCACGTTCGCCGATCAGTGCCTCAACATAGACGCAGGCGCGGTTATATTCGACCGGGCGGGTTCCGAGTTCGTCCATAACGCGGTCAAGCTTTTCAAACAGGGCGCGTTTGTCGTCTTCCGACAATGGCTGGCTCACAGCGATCCTCCTTATAACAAACACATAAAGGCAGAATAATACCGTATCACATGTGTTATAAAGGATCGATAAGTGTCATGTTGCGCTGCGGTAATGAGGCGGTAGAAAAAGACAGTTAATCCTTGGCGGCCTGCTTGCCGCTATTTTCCTCGATCAGGGCGTTTGAGGCGGTCTCGATCCGCTCACGCACCGCACTCATAAACTCGGCGCGCTTCATACCGGCCGGCAGGGGCGGCAGGAACTCATAGATCACCGTGCCGGGATAGCGCTTGATGCCGTGGGCGGGCCAGCACTGACCGGAATTGGTAGCCATCAGATAACAGGGCGCCTCCAGATCGCGGTAAATTGCGGCGACACCGGGCTTATAGGTCGGGTCTTCGCCCACTTCGGTGCGTGTGCCTTCGGGGAAGATCACGATCTGACGCTGCTCGGCTAAGCGTTCTTTGGCCATGACCAGCATGGATTTGAGCGCCTTGGCGGCCTCTTCGCGCTTGATCGGGATCATATGAGCACGCCACATGTACCAGCCAAAAAACGGCATACGCGTCAGTTCTTTTTTGAGCACAAAGCAGGTATCGGGCAAGACCAGAAACGGCGCTATGGTATCCAGCATGCTCATGTGCTTGCCGGCAATCAGGGCCGAACCTTGCGGGGCATGTTCAAGGCCGCGAAACTCGACCTTCACGCCGGAAATGACCTTAAGCCCCCAGATCACACCGCGCGCCCAGCCGCGAATAATTGTCATGACCATCTTACGCGGCAGCAGCAGCAGGGGGGAGAGGCCGAAACCGACCAGAAAGATCATGCCGTACAGCCAGATCTGAAACGCTAAATTACGTAAGGCGCTCACTTTTTAGAGGTCTCCGGGGCTGAGGCAGGGCTTTCGGCATCCTTATCCTTACCGAAAAGCGAAGCGACACTCCCTACCAGATTACGCCCCAGTATGGCGAGATATTTGCAATATTCGATCACCAGAACCCGTGACCCCGACGTCGATTTCCACCAGGCCCGCGCATCCAGCGACGGTGTGGCCACCGGGTAGGCGTGCAGGGTGGCTTCGGGCAGGGCCTGCTTAATCTCAAGCAAGCTGCGCGGCATATGGTAGTCTGAAGTGACCACGATCAGGTCATCATAGTCCTTGGCCCGTGCCCAGGCGGCGATTTCCGCCGCATTGCCGACCGTATCAACCGCATCAAAGCCCAGATCAACGCAGCAATCATATAGCCGCTTTGAGCCATCGGTGACCGGCAGCAGTTCGGGACGGCGCACCTCTTTGTTGACCCCTGAAATCAGCAGGCGCTCACCTTTGCGCCGTTCCAGCAGGCGCATACCTTCGCGAATACGCATGTCGGAGGCGCCGGTCAGGGCCACTATGGCATCAGCCTTGTCTTCGGGTTCAGTAGCGGGTGTCGAATCGATCACGCGGTCAGCAAAGAAAAACAGACCCGCCACCCACAACAGGATCAGGCTGAGGACAGCCAGCATAATCTTACGCTTTTTCATGTGCTCCCCCCAATAGTCGCAACGTCACCATGCGTGCGGTTGTGGCGGAAATCAACGCCACCAGCAACGGGCACGGTATTAATATTAACAGGTCTAACCACGAAAAGGGAAGGGCTAAGGCAAAGCTTTGTGACGGGGAGATCAGTTTGATGATCACTGTGACCAAACCCGCTGCGGCGGCACCCATGACACCCGAGGTCACGGCAAGGCTCATGAAGCGGTACTGAAACCGCTGGGCGATAAAGCCATCGGACGCGCCGCACAGGCTCAAAATCTCAATAATGTCCGATCGTGTGGTCAAACCGGCACGGGTGGCAAAGCTGACGACGGCCCCTGTGGCGACCGCGACAATCGTGAAAATCGCAAATGATATCAGACGGATAATCAGGGCCGCTTGTTCGATATCCTTAAGCCAGGTCGAATGGTCATCCAGGCTGGCGTCAATGTCGCGGGCGGTCAGCGCGCTCATGATATCGATGGCGGTGGCGGGGCTGTCCTTATCCAGCCGCACCTCGACCAGATTGGGTACGGGCAGGTCATCCAGTACCACATCGCCCAGCCACGGCTTGATCAGCTCGCGGGCGCGTTCAGGCTCAAGGGCCGCCGCTTCCTCGACGCCCTTGACGCCGCCCAGGATCTCAGCGGCCTTGGCGGCGGCCATGGCCCCGGTCTCCAGCCCTGACGGGCGCACCTGCACCGTGACTTCGGCGCGCAGGTCGCGGGCCCAGCCTTGCGCCGCCCGGTCAGAGGCCATAGCCACAATCGCCGACAGGCAGGCGATGAAACACAGGACGGCGATGACGAAATGCAGCGACACTTCGCGGGTGTCTTCGGCAGGCAACAGGTCGGCCCGGACAATGCCAGGAATGGACTCTTTTGGGGGCTTTATTTTCTTACGGCGCAACACGCGGATCATGCCCCATGCTCCGGTGTATGGCCCGGTTGCAGGCGTGCCGACAGGTCACGGCTTAAGTCGCGCTTATGGATATTGCCGTGGCGCAGTTCCAGCACCGGCATGCCTGACGCCTGAATGAGGCTCTCATCGTGGGTCGCAAAGATTACCGTCGCCCCCAGCCGGTTAAGCTCGATCAGCAACCGCATAATGCGCAGGCCCATGGCGTAGTCGATATTGCCGGTTGGCTCATCGGCCAGGATCAGCGTCGGGCGATGCACCACCGCGCGCGCAATCGCCAGCCGTTGTTTCTCCCCGCCCGACAGTACCGGCGGCATCAGATGGAGATGGTTTTTCAAACCGACCCAGGTCAGAAGTTCGGTAACATCGCCTGAGTATTCCCGCGGCTTGGTGCCGGTGACCACCAGCGGCAGGGCGGCATTATCAAACACATTGAGATGATCCAGAAGCCGGAACTCCTGAAACACGACCCCTAACCGCCTGCGCAGGCGCGTGCGCTGATCGCGGTCATCAGGGTTAATTTTTTCACCCATGAGCAAAATCTGTCCGGCACTGGGGTTTTGGGCCAGATAGATCATCTTGAGCAGGGAGGTTTTACCCGCGCCCGATGGGCCGGTCAGAAAATGAAATGAGCCCGCAGCGATTTGAAAATTAAGGGATTTCAGGATGAACTGATTGGGATCGCGGCTGATTTTGGCGTCGCGCCCGTAGCCCAGACTGACGTCGATGAACGACAGAATCGCCTGTTCATCAGCGCTATCGGGCGGGGCAGACGGAGCATATTGGCGCAACGGGCTTGATCACTTGTTAAGGGTTTCCGAAGCATAAAACGGACAGGTATTAATATGGGCTTTATCTGGCGATTCGCCAGAATTGATTCTGCTTAAATGATTCTCACCTGTCCCAATTGCGCGACCAGCTATGAGATCGCCGAGGCCAGCTTAGGTGCGGCCGGGCGCAATGTGCGCTGCGCGGCCTGTAAGACCATGTGGCACGCCCAAAAACCCGAAGACCCCATCGAACTGCCTTTGAGTGCCGCAGCCGATCCCAAACCGGCGGATAAAAAGCAGGCGGAGGTCAAGGCCAAGGAGTTGCCTAAGCTTTACCGCACCATGCTGGTCGATAAAAAACGCGCACAGGCGCTGGCGACGCAGGGCATGATCTGGGGCGGGCTGGCCGCCGTGTTCGTCGCCATTCTGGGCTTAAGCTATTTTCTGCGGGTTGATATTGTGCGCGCCTTTCCCGGTGTCGCCAACGCCTATGCCATGGCCGGTCTGAAGGTCAATGCGGCGGGGCTGGAGTTCGTCAACTATAAGGTCGAGCCGTCCTTTAAGGGCGGTCGCTTTGTGGTCAGCGTCCATGCCGAGGTGAAAAACCTGCGCGATGAGGATACGCCTGTGCCGCCGGTCAAGGCCACGATTCTGGATGCTGAGAACCGCACGGTCTCGACCATTCTGGTGCCGTCGAACGGACTGGTGGTTGCGCCGAATGAAACACGGACCCTTGTATTCGATGTGCCGGATGCCAAAAATATGGCCGCATCGGTAGAGCTGATGTTTGATCTGGTCGCGATGAAGGCCCAAGGAAAGAGCAAGTCCACGCAGCACGCCTCGGCCGATCATAAAACGGATGGCCATGCGGTTCCGGCGGATGGTCACGGCGAAGAGCCCGCCGATCATGCGCCCGCCGCGGCTGATCACGCCCAGCAAGCCGCTGATCCTCATGCCGTGCCTGCGGAGGCGGGTCACGATATGGCGGCAGAGGCGCACGATGAGCCTGCCCTGAAACCGGCCTTGTCTTCAGGCGGTGACGGCCATGCGCCCCCGCCGCTTAAAACGACCCCGCATCACTGAGTAGCTCCATGACCGCAGCAACAACCGTTCTGTTAAGCGAAGCTGAGATCGCCGCCTGCGTGGCACGGGTGGCTGAGACGCTGGCCCCCCGGCTGCAACCCGACTGTGTGGGGATTTGCCTGCTGACCGGCGGGTTATGGTTCACCGCCGATCTGACGCGGGCGCTGGCCCGGCTGGGGGTTGACCTGAGTTTTGATGCCCTGTGGCTATCGTCCTATGGCGACGGCCGTGAAAGCGGGGAACTGCTGCTGCGGGCCGATTTACAGCGCCCGGTGCAGGGCAAGCAGGTACTGCTGATGGACGATGTGCTGGATACCGGTGCGTCGCTCAAATTCGCGCGCGACCATGTGCTGCGCGCCGGGGCCAGCGAGGTCATTATCGCCGTCATGGCCCAAAAGCCGGTCGCTCGCTCTATCGAAGCCGATGTGGTCGGCTGGGAAGCGCCGCTGCGCTATCTGGTCGGTTACGGCCTTGATGACGGCGCGAAAATGCGGGGTTTACCCTACATAGGCGCTTTAGACTAATTATGCCGGTGGCTTTCCGGCGGGCTGAAACCGTAGGCCCACGCGCCACGGCGCTGATCGCGGGCGGCTTTTTCGAGCGGGACATAGATATCGGAATAGCGGGTGTAGGCCAGCGCCAGCCCTGATCTGACCTGCTCAGCACCAATATCCTCACTTCCCGCCTTGCAGATGGCGACGATCCGGCCATAGCGGTCGGTATCGCGGGCCCAACAGGTGATGGCCTGCCCCGCGACCAGTTGCGCCAGATGCGCTTTTGACGCCTGACCGCAGGCGTAAAGTCCGCAGGTCTGATCATATTCAAACGCATCGATGCCATGCAGGCGGATTTCGTGGTCGCCGATTTTCAGGCCGTCGCCGTCTATGGCGGTGGCGCGGCCCTGTAGCGTGGATTGAGCGGCGGCGGCTTCGGCAGGGGCGGGGGCCGGAAAGGTCTTATCGTAAATGATGACGCCGACCACGATCAGGGTCACCCACAACAGAGCGGTGCTGAGTACGGTGCGGCTGGCTTTAGGCTGCGCATTACGGCGGACAGCCATAGCAAACTTGGTCATGAATTAATCCCGCGCAGAACGGTGAAATATCTAATTATCCACAGGGGCGTTGCGTAAAGCTTAAGCTACAGGGTTAACCGTTAGGGGGCATATGGCCCATCAGGTTCTGGGATACCGCTATAATCGCGGCCGGGGCGGGCGGGCGATCCTTAAGGAAAGGGTTAAAGGCCGCGCTGACCTGGTTAATCGATACCGGCCCGATAATCAGGAACCCCAGTACAGCGGCCAATGCGGCCACAAAACGCAGGGCCATCGGGTCACCCTGTGCCAGTCCGGCCTTGGGCTTGGCCACCTTTAGCTTAGGATGGACCTTAAGATGACGCATGCCTAAGACCTTATGGTACTCATAGCCGTTATCGAGCGCCAGACGGGCAATGATTTCCTGAAAAGTCGGACGCTTAAACCCCATAAGGCCGCGCCCGACAAACACCACGGTCACGATCACAATTCCGGCCAAAACCCCAGCGTGGGCCAGCGGCACCAGAAGCGCAAACAAACCCCACTGACCGGCAACGGCAATCAGGGACGCACTTACGACAATGGGGGCGAGGGCGGGTAATATTCGCTCCCAGATCATGACCCATTCCGTCCCGGTCATGGCCCGACCGTGATCGGAAAATGGCGATGGTCGCTGCAGTTTCATCCGGTCCCCCCAGTCCAGTTCTCTGGCCTAATTGCCTAGTCCGCAAGCCATTCCGGCAAGGTTTCGCGTTTCAGCATGTCTTCATAGCTTGGCCTAGGGCGCACTATTGCCCATTTTTCGTCACGCACCAACACCTCCGGGGCGAGTGGGCGCGAATTATATTCGCCTCCCATCACCGCGCCATACGCGCCCGCCGACATGAAGGCGATTAGATCGCCCGCTTTAAGTTCCGGCAAGGTACGGTCGCGCGTAAAGGTGTCACCAGTCTCACATACGGGGCCAACCACATCATAGACAGCCGTTTTGTCGCCGGTGACCTGCGCCACCGGGCGGATATCATGAAAGGCATCATAAAGCGCCGGGCGCATCAGGTCGTTCATGGCGGCATCGACCACCAAAAACTGCTGGCCGGAATCCTTGCGCTCATGGACGTGGATGACGCGCGACAGCATGACCCCGGCATTGGCCGCAATCAGGCGGCCGGGCTCAAAAGTATAGCGAACCCCCAGATTTCCGACCGTCAGCGCCACCATCTCAGCAAAGACATCGGGCGAGGGCGGGGCAGGTTGATTGAAATAGGGCACACCCAAACCACCGCCGAGGTCAAGCCGCTCAACGCTTAAGCCCTGGGCGCGTAGTTCCAGAACCCACGATTTCATGCGCGCAAAAGCCGCCTGCATGGGAGTGAGGTCGGAAATCTGGCTGCCGATGTGGCAGGCGATACCAAGCGGGGCTAAGTTCGGATCGCTGGCCGCTTCGGCATAAAGGGCAATCGCCTCCTGCGCTGAGACACCGAATTTGTCTTTCGCGCCGCCGGTGGTGATCTTGGCGTGCCCACCCGCACCGACACCTGGATTGATGCGGATGACGAGCGGGGCAACCATGTTGAGCGAGGCTGCAACTTTTGACAGGCGCAACAGTTCGGGCCGCGATTCGACATTGAGCTGGTAGATGCCGGCCTTAAGCGCAAACGCCATTTCCGCATCAGTCTTACCCACGCCGGAAAAGACGATTTTTTCCGGCGCAATCCCGGCATCCAACGCGCGGCGGATTTCGCCCTCAGACACCGTATCGGCCCCGCAGCCCAATCGGGCCAGAGTACGCAGGACGGCGCGGTTAGAGTTCGACTTCATCGCAAAGGCGATCAGCGGGTCTTCACCCTTGGGGCTTTGCAGTTCCGGCTGATCGATCAGTTCCCCCGCAAACACCTTATAGTGGCGCTCCAGCGTGGCGGATGAATAGACATAAAGCGGCGTGCCGATATGGTCGGCCAGGTCTTTGAGCGAAACCTGCTCACAGAACATGTCGCCGTCTTTGTAGTCGAAGTGATTCATCGAACTCTTATCTTGTGTTACTGGCGCTGAGAGTTGCCGGTGCCCTCAAGCGGGGCGTCCTGCACCTTAACGTTGTTGCTGTAGTAAGGATCGGCGGCGGCCGGTTTATCGCTGGCGCGCGGCAGTGATTTTTCGGTCTTCTTGCCCTGCGCCTCTGCCGTCTTGATGGCCTCGCGTTCAGCCTTGGCTTCCTTGCCCCACAATGGCGGCGCTTTTTCAAGCTCGCCCTGCTTACCGCAGGCGCTTAACCCCAGACCCATTGCCACGCCGAGAATGAGAGCGGCTTTCCCCAGTTTCACCATCACCTTAAATCCCTTTTAGCTTAAGCGCTGTTTGTGGCGCTCGATTTGCAAACGCACCTGATCCGGCGCCGTGCCGCCATAGCTTTGGCGTGAGGCACAAGACGCTTCGGGGGTCAAAACCTTATACACATCATCGGTAATGCCCGCTTCAAGTTTTTGCAGGTCATTGAGGCTTAATTGCGCCAGATCAATGTCGCGGCTTTCGGCAAGCTTTACCGCGGCCCCCGTCACATGGTGAGCATCGCGGAACGGCATGTTGAGATTGCGCACCAGCCAGTCGGCAAGGTCGGTGGCGGTCGAAAACCCGCCGGAGGCTGCCGCCTTCATGCGGGCCGTGTTGGCGGTCAGGTCGCGCACCATGCCGGTCATGGCCGCCAGTGCTAGATCAAGCGAATCAAACGCTTCGAATACCGGCGGTTTATCTTCCTGCATGTCCTTGGAATAGGCCAGCGGCAGGCCTTTCATGACCGTGGTCAGTGCCACCAAGGCCCCGGTGATCCGCCCGGTCTTGGCGCGCACCAGTTCGGCGGCGTCGGGGTTGCGCTTTTGCGGCATGATCGATGAGCCGGTCGAAAAGGCATCGGACAGTTTCACAAACCCGAACTGCGGGGTCGTCCAGATGACAATTTCTTCGGCCAAACGTGACAGGTGACCGGCGCAAATGCTGGCGTGGCTTAGAGATTCGAGCGCGAAATCACGGGCGGAGACGCCGTCAAGACTATTGCCCATCGGCCGATCAAAACCAAGTGCTGCGGACGTGGCAAACCTGTCGATATTGAACGGTGATCCGGCCAAAGCCGCCGAGCCCAGCGGATTTTCGTTCATACGCACGCGGGCATCGGCAAAGCGTGACGTATCGCGGCTGAACATTTCGACATAGGCCATCAGGTGGTGGCCAAAGGTCACCGGCTGGGCGGGTTGAAGGTGGGTGAACCCAGGCATCAGGGCGTCGGCATATTCCTCAGCGCGCTCCAGCAAGGCCTGTTGCAGATCGGTCAATTGCACGATCGTCTGATCGACCTGAGCGCGCACCCACAGACGAAAATCGGTCGCGACCTGATCGTTGCGCGAGCGGGCGGTATGCAGACGCCCGGCGGTAGCACCTATCAGTTCACGCAGGCGCGCCTCGACATTCATGTGAATGTCCTCATATTCCGCGCGGAAGGGGAATACACCTGATTGAATCTCTTCGGCAATTGTCGCCAAACCGGTATCAATCTGTTGGGCATCCTCAGAACTTATGATACCTTGCTGGCTTAACATGGCGGCGTGGGCGCGTGAGCCCGCAATGTCCTGAGCCCACAGGCGCTTGTCGACCTCAATGGAGACATTGATGGCCTGCATGATCTGATCGGGCTTGGCATTGAAGCGACCGCCCCACATTTTCTGGCCTTCCGGGGCCGCAGGCTTTTGGGTGTCGGATTGATCGGTCATGGGTGAAGTTCCGGACGAAAACAACGGTGAGACAAAAACTGAGGAAGCCATAGCGCCCGTTTCCGCTCAGGCCAAGTCCGAACTGGCCGCAAAGTCTAAAATCGTCGAGGGCAAAAAGAATAAGCGCCGTCTGGGCATGGCGCTGGGGCTGGGTGTAGTGGCCGTGCTTGGGGTTGGGTTGTTTAAGGTTATTTCCCTTATTCCCCCTGCCCGTGTAACTGTGGAGCAGACCGCTCAGGGGCCGCTGAAAGCCTATGCGACGGGCACACTGGCTAAATTGATCACCCATGAAACGCCCAAGCCTCTGACCGATATTGAATTTTATGATGGCGACAAAAAGCCGGTTCACGTTAGCGATTTTGCGGGCAAGGTCGTGGTGCTGAACGTCTGGGCGACCTGGTGCGCGCCGTGCCGGGTCGAGATGCCTACTTTGGCCCGTTTGCAGGGGATGTATCCGGTCGAGCAGATGAAAGTGCTGCCGCTGAGTGTCGATACCGAAGACAAACTGCCCGATGTCAAAAGCTTTATCGGGGTGCATGAGCCGCTGGGGATCTATAACGATCCGCATTTTGCGGCCCCGTCGAACTATGTCATCAACGCCATGCCCACGACCCTGATTATCGACAAGCAGGGCCGCGAAGTCGCCCGCCTTGAAGGCGAAGCGCACTGGGATAAGCCGGAAGTGAAGGCACTGCTCGACAAACTCCTAACCCAGTAAAATCGCGGATATTTTAGTTGCGCTACCGCCGCTCGGGCGGCCCCGTTCACTGCTTGAGCGCCGGGGCCAACTAATACGCAGTCTGCGCTTGCAGGGACTCAATGTACCTGCGGCGCTTGGCGGCTATTATTTGTCTCAAATCTCACGATTTTACAGACGGTGGGGTCTAAGTTTTGTGCGCTCATAAGTTGCCCTTTTAGATATTAAAAAGGGCGGCGATCGGGGATAGATCGCCGCCCTTATATGTCTGCGCGCTACCGGGTTCAGGTTATCCGGGCCGCACCGTGACTGAGGACCACGGCGGAGCTTATGCGCAGATCAATGCCGACCTGATTACAGCGAGTTGATAGCCAGCTCGATACGGCTGACCGAGGAAACGACCTTGGATTTGTCGACGATCTTGGCGGCCTCTTCCGGGGCCAGCGTCGTTGGCCAGTAGGCGGCCAGGGCATCGACATCGGCCTTGATGGGGGCCAGTGACTTTTCACGGGCGACCAGATCCTTCAGCGACAAGGCGGCACCTTGTGAGTGCAGATATTCGGTCGGATCGATGATGCCTTCTTTCAGGACTTCGGCGTACAAACCTTGCGTCAGTTCGGCCATGCCAATGGCGGTGTCCTTGGCCACGCCGGGGTTCTTGGCGTAGGCGGCGTCGATGGCGGCAATCGCGGCCTTGATGTCGGCCTCAGAGCCGGTTTCCGCAGCCTTGCGCACCGTGGCGATATCGAGACCGGCGGCGGCCAGTTTCGGCTCCTGCGGATCGAGCGCTTCCGACAGGCCCTGACCGATAACAATGGCCGCCCCTTCGGTGCCGTCAGCCGATTTGGCAACCTTTTGACCGACCAGCAAAAAGCCCTTGATGTGCTGCAAACGCAGGGTCAAACGGCTCGATTCCGGGATCGACGAATAGGCCAGAACCGCGCCGCCTTCACCGGCTTCGCCACCGGCGACAACAGCGGTATTGGCCGCATCCGCACTGGCGGCGGCGTCTTCGGTTGTGGTGGCCGTGCCGTCCTTTGGCTTTTCACCGCAGGCGCTAAGCGCCCCAAGCATCATCAGGCCGCCGGCCGCGCCGGTCCACAGTTTAGGTTTGAACTCGATCATCTAAAATCACCCGAAATAAGTTGACGCCGTATATCAATGTGGTGTGGTCTGTACCGCACTCCCCTTGAGTTTGCAAGTGGTTCGCAATATTAGTTTTTGGCTTACGACGTAATTTAAGGTCTGACATGCTGCTGATCAATCGCGTTCTGGATGATGAAGACCTTAAGCGCGTGACGGCCCTGTTTGATGAGATGCGGCTGACCGACGGCAAGCAGACCGCCGGGGCGGCCGCGCGCAAGGTCAAGTCCAACCAGCAGGCCGACTGGCGTGACCCCAAGGCGATTGCCTTGCGCGGGTTCTTGAGAAAAGCGATGGAGCGGCACCCGCTGTTTATGTCCTATGTTCGTCCGGCCAAGTGGTCGCGGCTGCTGCTGAGCCGTTATGGTATTGGCAATGCTTACGGCCTGCACACTGACGATGCCATGATGAAGGATGAAACCGGCGGGCACTTGCGGACCGATTTGTCGTTTACGCTGTTTCTGTCGCCGCGTGACGCTTACGAAGGTGGCGCGCTGTCGCTGGAAAGCGTCGAAGGGGTGCGCGATGTCCGCCTTGAAGCGGGAGATATGATTGTCTATCGCACGGGTCTGTTGCATCAGGTCACGCCGGTGACCGAGGGAGAGCGGCGCGCCTGCGTCGGCTGGGTGCAGAGCCAGATCCGGCGTGATGATCAGCGCGAAGTGTTATTTGATCTCGATCAGGTGCGCGCCAGCCTGCCCGAAAGCGCGCAAAAGCTGATGGTTGATAAGTCGGTCGGCAATCTGCTGCGCATGTGGGCCGAGGTGTAGCGGTTTATCTAGTGCAGGCGCCCAGCCGCGTGAACTCATGACGGATAGCGGTTTGGGACCCGCCGCCGGTAATGCCGGGCAGGGTGGCAGTCACTGTGAAGATGTCGGCATTGGGCTGTTTTTCGATCACATAGGGAATGTCGGCGGCAGGGCTTGTAATACCCAGTTGTGCAATTTCCATCGGCGGGCATTTGGCCACCAGACGTGCGGTAGAGGGTGTGTCCATCTTGATTTCCATCGGACAGGCCAGATCGCTCTGGGGGCCGGTCGTGCCTTCGGTCAGCATCTGCGCAATGTCCTGAGCGCTGACGCAGCCGGTGTCATTGGTCGGCTTCATGAACGGCAACTGCGGTGTCGAGCTTGAGGTATGCTGCCATAGGCCGGGCTTGATCTGATCAAATATTTTAAGCTGGCTGAAATCGAACTGATAGGCGGCAAAGGCGGCGACCGGTAAGGCCAGGGCGACTGTGGCGGTTGCGGCGATGAGGCGTAATTTTGTCATCAGAAATTCCCATATGTCGGCGCGACCCTAACCGGCTGGGTATAAAAATACTGTAAGATTGTGACGTTCAGGTGGGGCTATTTCAGGATCGGCATCAGGCTTTGATGGCTTAGAGAGCGCCAGCCCCACTCAAACGGGCCATAGCAGAAGATGCGCATCCACACACTGCTGAATATAAGTTGCCCAATCCAGATGGCCACCACAATCGGCACAAGGCCCGCATTGCCCACTGTGCCGTATAGCCCAAGGCCCCAACTTTCCGGGGCGCGACCACCATAAAATATCACCGTCATGATCAGCGATTGCAGCAGATAATTGGTGAAGGCCATGCGACCGGCATCGCGCAAGGGCGACAGCAGCTTTAAACCGATATCGGTTTTGGCGATCAGGATCAGTGCCGATACATAGCCCAGACTGACGATGATCGACAGATATTCATTGGCGACGGCATAAAGCCCCATAATCCGAACGGCGGGAAAGCCTTCGTCGATTATCACGGCGGCCTGCCAGCCGATCAGGGCAAGGCTGACCCCGGCTAGGGCGATGACCGTAACATAGGTTGCCGTCCGGCTCTCACCCCTGAAAAAGCCGGATTTAAACAGGCCAAGACCCATCATCATCAGCCCGACTGTCACCGGCAGGTAGAACAGGATTTCATTGACGATGCTTTGCGACCACATGGCGAAATTACCGCTCAGGGAGCCTGTAAAGCCTGAACGCATCTGATCAATAATCGGATTCAACAGATTGGGCAGGGGCGCGGACGGTTCAGGTATAACCCCGATACCGTCATTAATTGCGGGCCACAGGATGATGCCATTGCCGACCAGATAAAGCACGCTGCCCGCCACCAGTAGCGGCTTGGCTCCAAGGTTACGCCAGCTAAAAAACACGAAACCGCATATGGCATAGAGCAGCAAAATATCCCCGTACCAGATCAGCGCGCCGTGGATCAGGCCAAAGATGACCATCCATCCCAGCCGTCTGCCGATCACCCGCCCGGTCAATGGCAGGCCGTCCGGTTCTGACGCGCTGATCAGATAGAGGCTGACCCCTAACAGCATCGAGAAGATCGTGATGAACTTGCCGGTAAAAAAGACCTCATCGACCCACCACACGGCGATGTCGGCGGACGTCATACCCAGCGGCGACACCGCCGGATTGATGTAGACATGCATCGGCATGGCAAAGGCGACCGCATTAACAAACAATATGCCCAGAATGCTCAGGCCCCGCACGATATCGAGATAGACAATACGGCGGGCGTCAGCGTCAGGCATGGGGAACCGCGGTATCGGGCGGGCTGCGTTTGAGGGCAATCTGTTGCAGGATGATGGATGCCGGAATGGCCAGCACCAGTTGCGCCACCACCATCAGCAGGCTGAACCCGGCAAACGGAATAAGGTTATGCGATGTGGCGGGCACCTTATGATGCAGCAGAAATTGTCCGAACGCCAAGGCACTGCCCAGCAGGCCGATCAGCCCTGCGCAGGTCAGCCCCATCATTACGGCCTTGAGGCGCGATTTTGGTACCTTGAGCGACCACAGGGCCAGGGCCCCGACCATCCAGAAGAACCCAAGACCGATCTGCCTTTGGGTTTCAACCACAGCATCGGCCCCCTGCGGGGCCAGCAGCCGCGCGAAAAACCACACACAGCCGTGCAACACCATCGCCCCGATCAGGCTGGTGACCATCCATGGAAAGACTGGCTGTCTAAGCTGAAGCACGCAGGGCTCTTGTCTTAACGGGTCGGGATCGGCTTTTCGCCGCGATAGTCGTAAAAGCCGCGTCCGGTTTTGCGCCCCAGCCAGCCGGCTTCGACATATTTCACCAGCAGCGGGCAGGGCCGGTATTTCGAGTCAGCCAGACCGTCATGCAGCATTTCCATGATCGCCAACACGGTATCAAGCCCGATGAAATCGCCAAGCTCCAGCGGCCCCATCGGGTGATTGGCCCCCAGTTTCAAGGCCGTGTCGATAGCTTCGACCGTACCAACGCCTTCGTACAGGGTATAGATCGCCTCATTGATCATCGGGATCAGGACGCGGTTGACGATAAAGGCCGGATAATCCTCACTATTGGCGGTGATCTTGCCTAAGCTTTGCGCGAATTCGACGGCGGCCTGATAGGTTTCGGGGTCAGTGGCGATGCCGCGGATAATCTCGACCAGCTTCATCACCGGCACGGGATTCATAAAGTGCAGGCCGATGAACTTGCCCGGACGATCGGACGCGGCCGCAAGGCGGGTGATCGAAATGGACGAGGTGTTTGAGGCCAGAATGGCGTCAGGTTTTAAGTGCTCACTGACCGATTTGAAGATGGCTTTTTTGATCTCTTCATTTTCGGTGGCGGCTTCGATGACCAGATCGCAGTCTTTCAGATCGTGGGCGGACGCGGCCGGTTGCAGGCGGCCCATGCTGGCCTTGGCGTCGTCCGGCGTGATGACCTCTTTTTCGATCAGGCGGTTGAAGCCCTTATTGATCTTTTCAAGGGCAGCGTGGACGGCGTCGATCTTTTGATCATGCAGGAGCACAGTGTAACCCGCCTGAGCGCAAACCTGAGCGATACCTGCCCCCATCTGACCCGCGCCGATAATGCCCACTGACTTGATATTCATCATCACCATTACACCTGCTACAAAACTGTATCTGTAAGACTATAGGGCCTGACTGCACAATCAAGCCCTGACATCAAAAGAGACATAAAAGAAAATCCCCCAGAGCCAGCTTAAGGGCGGACTCTGAGGGATTTGCAATTTTATAGATGCCTGTCCCTTAACCGAGGGCAGCCATCAGGGCCGGAACGGCGGTTTTATAGTCCTCAACCAGACCGTAATCCGCGATCTGGAAGATCGGCGCTTCGGGGTCTTTGTTGATGGCGACGATGACCTTGGAATCCTTCATACCCGCCAGATGCTGAATGGCACCCGATATCCCGACCGCGATATAAAGGGCCGGGGCCACGACCTTACCCGTTTGGCCGACCTGATAGTCGTTGGGTGCATAACCGGCATCGACGGCGGCGCGGGACGCACCGACGGCGGCGCCCAACTTATCGGCCAAGGGCTCGATCACCGCATGGAATTCTTCGGCAGAACCGAGTGCTCGCCCGCCGGAGACAACGACCTTAGCGGCGCCCAGTTCGGGGCGGTCGGAGGTGACTTTTTCTTCGCCGACAAAGCGCGTACCCGCAAAATCTGCCGGGATTGAGGCCGCTTCAACCGCCGCCGAACCGCCATCAGCGGCCGTAGCCGCAAAGGTGGTCGGGCGCACGGTCAGAACGACCTTGGCGTCGGAGGTCTGTACCGTCTCCAGCGCATTGCCCGCATAGATCGGGCGCACGAAGGTCTTGGCATCGATCACTTCGATAACGTCGGAAATGATGGACACGTCCAGAAGGGCGGCAATACGCGGGGCGAAGTTCTTACCTGACGCGGAGGCCGGTATGGCGACGGCGTCATAACCGGCGGCCAGGCCTGCAATCAGTGCGGCAACATCTTCGGCGATATCGGCATTGAGACCGGCGCTCTCGGCCGTCAGCACTTTGCGCACACCAGCAGCTTTGGCGGCCTGACCGGCGACGGTAGCGGAACCCGCACCATAAACCAGCACGTCGATATCGGGCGACAGGGCCTTGGCCGCCGTCAAAACCTTAAGCGTGGAGTCGCGCAAATGTGTGCCGTCATGATCGGCAATAACTAAAACAGCCATATTACAGCACTCCCGCAGTTTTCAGATTGGCGACCAGAGCATTGGCATCAGCGACCTTGATACCCGCCGACCGCTTGGGCGGCTCGGTCACTTTCAGCACATTAAGACGCGGGGCGACATCGACGCCGTAATCAGCGACCTGTTTCGTATCGAGCGGCTTTTTCTTGGCCTTCATGATGTTAGGCAAAGAGGCATAACGCGGCTCATTGAGGCGCAAATCGGTGGTGATCACGGCGGGCAGCTTCACGCCAAGCGTTTGCAGGCCGCCGTCGACTTCGCGGGTGACTTTAGCTTCATCGCCGTCGATAACCACCTTTGAGGCAAAGGTCGCCTGCGGCCAGCCGAGCAGCGTCGACAACATCTGGCCGGTGGCGTTGTTGTCGCCGTCGATAGCCTGCTTGCCCATCAGGACGATGCCCGGGTTTTCTTCGGCAATCACGGCCTTAAGTAACTTAGCAATGCCGAGCGGTTCGATATCCTGATCAGTCTGGATCAGTAGACCGCGATCAGCGCCCATGGCCAGAGCCGTGCGCAGGATGGCCTCGCACTGGGCGACACCAATGGAGACGGCGACGATTTCGGTGGCAATGCCGGCTTCCTTGAGGCGCACAGCCTCTTCGACGGCGATTTCGTCAAACGGGTTCATCGACATCTTGACATTGGCCAGATCGACACCAGTCTGATCGGCCTTGACGCGTACCTTGACGTTGTAATCTATGACCCGCTTCACGGGGACCAGAATTTTCATCAGTCTCTCACCTTAAGACATGAAGCCTTTGCGGTGGCCGTAAAATTGACATACCGCAGCGGCAATAGGCTTATTGTTTCAAACGTATCTTAAGAGTCTAAACCCTCAAGATTTGGCCGAGATAAGTGACGAGCCTGCTTGCCAAAGTCAATCAAAGAGATGCATAACAACCGGAAATTCAGGGCATTTCACAAGAATTTGCAGTGCCCTAAAGTCAATTTGCACCGGCTTTGACGCTATTAGCACCGCCGTTTTATTGGGGAACCCCTCATGAGCCTCATCATGCGCGTCAAGATTGCCGCCCTGATCGTTTTCGTATTCGCCACCGGCGGTGTATGGGTCTACACGGCCCTGTATGAGATGCCGCGCAAAAAATGCGAAGCGGCGGGGGCCTGGTGGTCGAACCAGTACCGTATCTGCCGTGCGCCAGTCTATCTGCCGACGATTACCGGCAGAGCGGCGGGTGAGGGCCGGGAAATTCACTGGCCGACCGAACAGGCCCCGACGACTGCCAATACCGCACCGGGTGCCAAGGCCCCGGAAGTGAAGGCCCCTGACGTTAAGGCAGACGCACCGGCTTCCTGATTAAGTCGACGGCACCCAAAGGACATCATCCGCGCCCTTATTGTTGGCGTAGCGGGCCAGCACGAACAGCAGGTCCGACAGCCGGTTGAGATATTTCAGCGCTTCGGGATTTACGACTTCATCCGGCGTATGCATCAGCGCCACCAGATCGCTTTCGGCACGGCGGGCGATGGTGCGCGCCAAATGCAGGTGCGCACTCAAAGGATTTCCGGCGGGCAGGATAAATGAATTCAGCGGCGACAGTTCGGCGTTATAGCAGTCAATCTCGGCCTCAAGGGCAGTGACCTGCGCGGCCTTGATACGGATCGGCGTCCATGATTTCGGCTGGCCGTCTTCGGGCACCGCCAGATCGGCGCCTAGATCAAACAGGTCGTTCTGAACCCTGGCTAGTACTGGATCAAAATCGGGAGACGCTGCGACATAAAGCCGCGCCACGCCTATCATGGAATTGGCTTCGTCAATGCTGCCAAAGGCGCGGATGCGGGCATCGCTTTTCAGGCGGCGTGCCCCGTCTGCCAGACCCGTGTCGCCACTATCGCCGGTGCGGGTATAAATCTTGTTGAGTTTAACCACTGTGCGTCGTCCGCCACCACAGTAATACACACAGCAACACGATCGCCACCGCTTGCAGCAGCACGCGCAGACGCATCAGCTTATTGGACCAGCTCTCACGGAACGTGCCGCCCTTGGCCAGGCTGAAAATGCCCAGCCCCAGAACCACGAGTACGCCCAGCATGGCGATCAGTGCCAGATTGGTAAGAAATGCGTTCATAACGGATATCCACGGAAAGCTTGTTAAATCGCGGTCGTTTTCGACCATATAATGGCGGGTGTCGAGGTTTTTTGTGTGCATAAGTGCACACGTCTCAGGTGAAGGCCATGTTGCCGTCACAAAGGCTGGATTAAGTTATTCGCAATTGCAATATGCCGGCGACAGATATGGGCCAGATGCGCGTATATCATATTGTGTCGGGGGATGCGGTCTGATTTTGCCTATTGGATTATAAGCTTCGAGTTCTTATATAGGGCTTGGGAGCAGTGTTCAGGGCAGGTTTACCTAGGGTAAGCCCTGCCTTATTTTTTTAGTAATTCGAGTAAAGAGTAGGCGTATGTACAAGGCGTACGAGTTAAAAGAGAAATTAGCGCGTGAGGAGAGAGTTTTGCCTTTAGGTGCAAGAGCCAGATCCAAGGAGCTGAACCGGCAAAAGATTCTGGCCTCGGCCAAGGCGCTTTTCCGTGATCGTGGCTTTGAGGCGGCGACCCTTCGCGATATAGCCAAAGAAGCCGGTTTGTCGACCGGGGCTTTGTTTGCCAATTTTAGCGACAAAAACGAAATTTTTATCAAGGTCGTCGAAGCTGAATCCGCCGTGGTACTGGAGCGGATGATTGATGCTCATGATCCGGCCCTGCCTCTGGCAGAGCGTCTTCTGAAACAATTGCGCTGCACCTATGAGGCCGCCCACACCGATATGCAGTTAGTCATGTCGGCCTTTGTGATGAATTGGGCGCGCAAAGATCCCGCCTTTAATCAAATTGCCCGCTTAAGCGACCTTGTGCGCCAGACTATGCTGGAAAGCCTGCAATTCGCGCGCGAAAAAGGTGAGTTGCCGACCGCTAGTCCGATTGAGAGTGCGGCTGAAATTCTGGAAGACCTGTGCTTTTCTAACCTGCGGCGCGGGTTTCACGGCGATATCTCCGTCGAGGATTTGATCAGCCGATTGAAACAGCAGATTACCCTGATTATCGCCGGTCTTAAAACGGTGCAGGCATAAAAAAGCGGCCTCTCTGATGAGAGGCCGCTTTTTAGTTTAGAACTTTTGCGTCAGGGTCAGCACCAGACGATCGCCAAAGCGCTTACCGTACTCGTGCTTGTCGGTGTCATAGTAGCGCAGATCAAGGCCGGTTGCCTTGGTCACCGCATAGCTGGCACCCAGATTATAGCCGGTATAGTCGCGCTCAGGGCTGAGGCGGCGAATGCCCACGCCGCCGGACACGGCCCATTTGGCGTTCAGCTTTTGCGATACACTCAGGTCATGCCACCAGGCTTCTTCGGTCGCCCCTGATGAATCCGGCGAATAGATCGCGGTATATTTGACCGTCGTCGACTTATTGAAAGTGCGGCTGATGTCGCTTTGCCATTCATAAAAGTCATCGTCCGTAACCGGACGGGCATTGTTGTTGGTTTTGTACAACAATTGGAGGCTGGCCTTGAAACCGGCGATGTCGCCCTTGGCCCCGGCAAACCACTGAGTCTGGTCGTCCGTGCCATCCGAGCCCTTGACGTTCTTTAGGCGTATGCCCGCAAAGAATGGCTTGTAAGTGGCGGTTACCGCACCGACGACCTGAGCATTGCCTTCAGTTTCGGATATGCCTTTGGTGATGCCTTCGCTGCCGACCTTGATTTCGCCGCCAATGTCGAACGGTCCGACTTCGGTGGCGTTGGCTGCGGTGGCCGCGAGGCCAAACGCGGCGGTGAGGAGAAGTAAAGCTTTACGCATGGGTTGTCCCTTAAATGGTACGCGTACTAAAATCCGCTATGGCGGTGGTGAATTCCCCCTTCAACCGCGCGACCAGTTCGGCCACGGGCAGAATATCAAAAATAGAACCGACCCCCTGACCGGCGGACCAGACGGTCTTCCAGGCCTTGGCCTCTGAGTTGAGCTCGTGGGCCATGTCGATGGTATGGTGCGGGTCTTTGGCGGCGGCCGGATCAAGCCCGTTGGCGATCAGGGACGGCGTGAGAAAATTGGCATTGATGCCAGAAATGGCATCGGTATAGGTGATGTCTTTGGCTGACGTATCGACCAGCATGTCTTTGTAGGCGGCGTCAGCGCGGGCCTCAGTGGTGGCGATAAAGCGCGTGCCCATATAGGCCAGATCCGCCCCGGCCATCAGGGAGGCTGCGACATCGCGGCCCGTTGAGATTGCGCCCGACAGAATGATGGTGCCGCTGAAAAAGCTTTTGATTTCATTGATCAATGCGAACGGATGCTGATTGCCGGCATGACCACCAGCGCCGGCTGCCACCAGAATAAGACCATCGACCCCGGCTTCTGCGGCCTTTTTGGCGTGGCGGGCATTGATGACATCGTGAAACACAACGCCGCCATATGAATGGACGGCGTCGACCACGTCCTTGACCGCCCCTAGTGAGGTGATGACCAGCGGCACCTTGTGATCGACCGTGATCTGAAGATCAGCCATCAGACGGGTGTTAGTATTGTGAACGATCAGGTTCACGCCAAACGCCGCATCATCAGGCGTCAGTGCGGATTTGATCTCGGTCAACCACTGCGCATAACCTTCGGAGGTACGCTGATTAAGCGCCGGAAACGTGCCGATCATGCCGGATTTGCAGGTGGAAATGACCAGTTCAGGGCCCGACACCAGAAACATCGGTGCGGCTATGGCTGGGAAACTCAGGCCTTTTTTCAGACTGGCAGACAGCGGCATCAGGTTACAGCTTTCGCTTTATTCAGTGTAGGGACAATAATCCAAAGGGGTTTCAATAGGTTTAAATTAGGGTTTCGCAAGGGTTAATTTCGCGTGCCAAGCGCATCCCGAAAAGTGTGACGCGGTTTTCGGGAACAGATGCGCGATAAAAACAGCGCAAAGGGCGACAGGGTCTTAAGGTCGCTGCGGCACCCTGTGGTGATTTCGCTTCATTTTTGACCGCTGTGGTATTACAGACGCACACCATGAGCCATTACACAGACAACCTCACCCAACTGGGGGGCGATGCCCGTCCGGTTGATGATCCGAAAGATGCCGTGCTTGAGCGCGTGCCCAATCCGCATCCCGATGTCGATTATGTCGCCCGCTTTACCGCTCCGGAATTCACATCCCTGTGTCCGGTGACGGGCCAGCCGGACTTTGCGCATATTGTCATCGACTATGTGCCGGGCGAGTGGCTGGTGGAATCAAAGTCGCTCAAGCTGTTTCTGACCTCGTTCCGTAATCACGGTGCCTTCCACGAAGACTGCACCATCTATATCGCCAAGCGCCTGAAAGAGCTGCTTGATCCGCGTTGGCTGCGCATCGCCGGGTATTGGTATCCGCGCGGCGGCATCCCGATCGATGTCTTCTGGCAAACGTCCGAAGCCCCCAAGGGCGTCTGGGTGCCGGAGACGGGGGTCCAGAGCTACAGAGGCAGAGGTTAACAAGGGCCGCAGGCCCTTGACCCGTTAGTTTTTAGCCGTGCCTACAAACTCTATTTAGTCGATGTCGTCAGGGTTGAAGTCGCCAATCGGAGGCAACTTGGTTCCACACCAAGGGCAAAAAGATATTTCGATTACGCTGCCACCTCCGTCATGCACGATTAACCCATACCCTCCACGTACCTCGGCCATAAGCGCGTCGGGACATTCATAGCGATTTGGATGAAGGTCGCAAACCTGCTCAAAATCGTCAGCTATGCGCTCGCAGCAATATTTGGTCATGTGCTCGTTTGTACCTTTGATTTCCGGGTGCAGGGTCTAAGACCCTGCCCACCAACTGATGCGCTCGGCGTAGTTGGGGCGGTCGCGCTCCAGCGGGGCCTCGGATGGGGTGCCGAGGAAGATAAAGCCCGCCACCTCTTCGCCGTCCTTCAGGCCCAGGATGTCTTTGGCCTCGGCATCATAAGAATACCAGTCGGTGATCCAGTTGGCCCCATACCCCAAGGCGCCCGCCGCGATCAGGAGGTTCTGGCAGATGGCGGCGGCCGACAGTTGCTGCTCCCACAACGGAATTTTGTGCGGCTGAATGGGGGAGGAAATCACCAGCAGGGCTTCCGGCGGGGTGGACAGTTTCAACAAGGCACCCGCCGCCTGCCGGTCGCCGCGGCTATCTGCGAGGGCTTTTAATTTATCGACCAGATGGCCTTTGGATTCGGGCGTAAAGCGTACAATCCGCCACGGCCCGATCTTGCCGTGGTCGGGCACACGCAGGCCGATGCTGATCAGAAGCTCGATCTCATCTTCTGATGGGGCGGGTAAGCCCAGGGTCGGGGCCGGGGCTGACCTGCGACGCAGCAGGAGTTCCAGAGTTTCCCTTGATTTCATGAGCGGCAACGGCGTGCCAAATTCTATGGGACTTAAATCGAAATCAGGTAAACTCATGCAAATGTCTCTTTAAAATCAAATTGTAACCGACCATAACTATATTATAGCGCGTCACGAAAATTGCGAGTCTTTCTCATGAAAAATAGTAACCTGCCGCCGTGGGATAGTCTTGAAGCTGCTGCGGCGCGTCCCGACTGGCAAATCCTGACGCAAAAGATCGAATTTGAAAATCCGTGGATGCGGGTTGAAAGCTATGATGTCATCGCCCCCACAGGCAATCCGGCCCATTACGGTATAACCCGATTTAAAAACCGGGCGGTGGCAGTGGTGCCTTTGTTTGACGATGCTACGGTCGTGATCGTGGGCCAGCAACGGTTTGCGCTCAATACCTATAGCTGGGAACTGCCCGAAGGCGGGGTGCCGGACGGCGAAGACCCGCTGGAAGGGGCCAAACGCGAGCTGGCCGAAGAGGCCGGATTAAAGGCCGAACACTGGCGCGAAATCATCCAGATGGATGTGTCCAACTCCATTACCGACGAAGTGGCGACTGGCTATCTGGCGACCGGCCTTTCGCCCACAAAAGGCGCGTTGGATGAGACCGAAAGCCTTGAAATCAGGCGCGTCCCCTTCAAAGACCTGTTAAAGGCTGTTATAAGCGGGCAGGTCAGGGACTCCCAGACGGTTGTGTGCGCGTTGCGGATACACCATATGGCAACTACGGGTGACTTACCGCCGCACCTGATTAACGCGATCTTGGGATAAGGGATGTATCCCTGTCCCACCGGAGGCAAAGATATGGCCAATAAGTTTGATGTCATTTCGCGTCACGATACGCCGATTTGGCATACGCTGCGGAACGAAGCTCTGGAGGCGGCCAAGGCTGAGCCCGCTTTGGCGTCCATGCTGCATTCGACCATATTGTCCCATGATGGCTTAAACTGCGCCCTGTCGTTCCATATCGCGCGCAAACTCAATGACGCGGGCTTTGGCGAAATGACCCTGCGGGAGATCATCGACGATTACTACGCCAAGGACACTGCCTTGATCGAGGCGGCCGAACGCGACCTGCAGGCCGTCTATGAGCGCGACCCCGCCGCCAAGGGCTATTTGCAGGCATTTATGTTCTTCAAGGGCTTCATCTCGATCCAGATTTACCGCATCGCCAACCGGCTGTGGCGGGACGGGCGCTTTACCATGGCCCACCACTTCCAAAGCCGTGTGTCGGAACTGTTCCAGATCGATATTCACCCGGCGGCCACCATGGGTAAGGGCATCTTCATGGACCACGGCACCGGCATTGTGATCGGTGAAACGGCGGTGGTCGGGGATGATGTCTCCATGTTGCACGGCGTGACCCTGGGTGGCACCGGTGCTCACACCGGCGACCGTCACCCCAAGATTGGCAATGGTGTCCTTCTGGGGGCCGGGGCCAAGGTGCTGGGCAATATCAAGATTGGCGACCATGCCAAGATTGCCGCGGGCTCAGTGGTGCTTAAGCCGGTGCCGGAACACTGCACGGCGGCGGGCGTGCCGGCTAAGCTGATCAACTGCAAGACCTGCTCCGATCCGGCCCGCAGCATGGATCAGACCCTGTCGGATGTGGTTTACGACTACGTGATTTAATCCCAGAAATCTGCGGGCGGCGCAGCTTTCGGTTTGCGCTGAAGTGGTCGTCGCTATAGACGTCTAACGCAAAGTTTATCCCCGCTTGCCGGGATTCATGCTTTGATGCCTCACCAATCACGTAGAGACTTAAAACGATGAACGCTTCGGATATCACCAAGGTCCAGGACTACCTCACCAAAACCTTCGGCACCAAGGGCCTTGAAGTCAAAGCCCGCAAGCAAAAGGATTCGTCGGAAGTCTATATCGGTGAAGAGTTCATCGGCGTGGTCTATGTCGACGAAGACGAAGAGGGCAGCTTTATCTTCGAAATGGCCATTCTCAAAGAAGACCTGTAAAAACCTGCCTTTTGGCGCGCAACGTCGTTGTTCGGATTTTTGCGGTGCCCGTGTACATTAAGTACACTATCACTCCGCAAAATCCGAACGCCTAGTATCGCATCCAAAATTCAGATTTTACGCGGCGGTGTTAAAGAAGGGCTATCAACTCGTCCACTTGAGCGTGGAGGGCTTGACGGGGTTCACAAACGCCCGCTTATCCGCCCGCGATTGCACCCATTCCCGCTTTAATTGCTGATACCATTTGGCCTGAGTGTCAGCATCGTCGATCCACAGCAGGCTGGGGTCGTATTTCAGGCCCTCATTCTGCAAATTGACCATATCGCCGTCCTGCTTGAGGAAGGCCTTTGCGCCCAGCCGGAAAAACGGCGTGATGGCGCGGAAAATGCTGTGATCCGACCAGAAAATCTGGGTGATGCGCGTGGTCCCGGCGTCTATAGGCGTCAGACACGTCAGCCCCAGAATCTGGCGCTCTCCGATCACAATATGCTCATAACGTACACCGGGGAGACGAAAGGTGATCTCTGTCGCCGGCGCGCCACCTAAAATCCGATAGGCGCGGGAGTTCTTTGACGGGGCATGACGCACCATCGCAAAACCATATTCGGTCGGTGCAAACGCCTTTGATTTTTCAAGCTGTTTCTTGGACGACCGCCACCACCATTGCTGGTGCACATAGGGGCCGTGGGCGGGGTCCATCAGGCCCACAACCGCATGGTCGATATGGCTGTCGAAATCCATACGCTCGACAATTAGGGGCTTACCGCCGACGACCCCGGGCAGGGTGGGGGGCGCGTGATCTGGCTCGGGGGTGCGGCGCGGGTCAGAGGTCACATAGACCCAGACCAGCCCCTGTTGTTCCGTAACCGCATAGTTGCGTACGCGGATTTTTGACGCGTCCATTGCCTGATCTGAGGTCAGGGACGGTATCTTGGTGCAGGTGCCCGCGGTATTGAACGTCCAGCCGTGATAGGGGCATTGCACAATGCAGGCGCCGTGCTCATCCTTTATCATCTGACCGGCGGACAAAGGGGCGGCGCGGTGCGGGCAGATGTCACGCATGGCGTAAACGCCATCATTCAGGTCACGCCCCAGAAGGACAGGTTCGTCCAGCAGCACATAGCGTTGCAGTTTGCCGGAAACCAGTTCCGACGACAGGGCCGCGAAGTACCAGCAGTCTTTCAGAAAACCCTGACCAAATACCATTCGCTCACGCGGCGTAATCGCAGGTGACGATATTTCAGAAGGTGCGGCTTGATCGGGCATGAAGGCTACAGATTTAAGTCAAGGGGCAATATGCTGCCCACTATAGCAGCCCTCAATCGTGCGCCCAAAGTCTTTTATGGATTTCCGCCCCTGCGGCGTGTTGCCACGCTATTAAGTATCAGGGGCGGGGCTTCACTACTTCGGGCAGGTTTTCTTGCACTGCAGCCAGGATTTCAGGCACTTATCCGAATTCTTATCGGTTTTCTGACATGTATTGTAGGTATTGTCGCAACTACGCTTGCACTGAATGGCATTCTGAGCCTGAACCGCCCCTGCCGATAGTAGAGAAACGACCGCAACGGCCGCCAAGACCTTACGCACGCACTTCATCGGTTTTGCCTCCCTTAAGGCTGTCCGTCCTTGGTTTTTAGTGGACGTTAACGTAAAGGAGTGTAGCGCAAATTTGGATTTCGACTACTAAAATTTAACCGCTGTTAAGAATTTAACCCGCTACAGGCGAATGGCTGTAGCGGGTTACTGTAATCGCTGGCTTTTTTGTTGCGGCTTGCGTCTCGGATCAGGGAACCGCGGGGGGCGCCTCATAGGCCTGAATGATTTTTAATACGGCAATCTGCATATCAATTTCGGCGCGCTTGTCGATGCCGCCGTCATCAGTCATGCGAACCTTGGTCAGCTTTTTTTGCGCTTCATTGCTGAGGTCTGCGGTGAGTTGCTGGATTTCCTCGCGCTTGAGGTACAGCGCGTGCTGACGCGCCCCCAGATTAAGCACCTTATCCCCTAGTTCTGTGGCAGCAAGGGCGGCAATCGTGGCGATGCGGTACTTATCATTCTCAGATAATGAATTGATATCTATGTAGTTATTCACCTCAAGAATGATGAGGCGCATGTGGACGTTATTAATGAAATGACGCGTGATTTCATCGGTGCCATCGACCTCGAACAGTTTACGCATCAAATCGACGCGCTCCAGAAAGGCCGGGTCTTCGGCGGGGGTAGCGGCCTGCTGGCCCTCGTCGCTTGCGCTGCCCGTAAGCGGCACCAACGGCTGGGCTTTGAGCTCGGCGTCACGAGTCGCCTTATCGATAATAGCCTTTAGGGTCTGCGCGTCGATCTGAGGCTGGGTTTGCGCCATGGCCTGCTGGCGGATAGGGTCGAGAATCAGCCGGGGCAAGGCGTTGGGCGCATCAACGGGCCCCGCGACGGCCATCGATGCCGCACCCAAAACCATAGCAGAAACAATAACCTGAATACTAAATCGATACAAAACAACCCCCACACTTGCCCGTTTTGGGCGTCCCCAAATCTTTAGTTTAGCCAGACGATTTAACTCTGGACCTGCTCATTGAAGGTCTTGATGATCTTGACGACCGCATCGACCATATAGGTCTGAATTTGCTGGGCACTGGCTTCGGGGGCCATGAACTTGCCCGCATTATAGCGCATGCCCGCATCTGAGCCGTTGGCCTTGATCAGCAGGCCGATTTCCTCTTCGGAGAATGCCTTGGCCTGAGCGGTCGCCACGGCGTCAATCAGTTCAGCCTCGGTCTGACGCAGAATGGTGTTGGATATCTGATCCAGTCGTTGTTCCTGGGCCGGGGTCAGGTTCTTTGACTGATTGCGGTCGATGATGACGACGCGCACCGCCGCCTTGGTATTGAGCATGATGGTGCGGATATTGCGCGACGTCCCGTTTAGCTCCATCAGTTGGCGATACAGGCCGGTTTTACGGTCTTCGGCGCGGGCCACCGCCGTGTCATTGACCTGAGCCAGAGCGTCCTGAGCGAGATCGGTGATGACCGCAGGGGCATGGACGGGGCGGTCGTCAACCACGACCTGAGCCTGCGTGGCATCGGCCAATAACATCGCTACCGCTGATACCGCGGCTAATCTGTGCAGTCCCACACCCATCATCATCAACCCCCAATTCAGGGTTAATGATAGTTAATAGGTTCAGTTGTGGCAATGGCTGAATTTCTGGCTCTGATTTCAGTGGCTAAGTGTGGCCAAGATGCCCCCACGAACTCCAAATACGTAATCCCGTGAAAAGTACACCGAGGCAAAGCCGAGGGACTTTTCACGGAGTGCTACACTAATGCCCCGTGGCAGTGCTTGAACTTCTTGCCCGACCCGCATGGGCAATTGCCATTGCGTGAGGTGTTTTCCCAGCCCGCCGGAAGTGATGAATTCGGCAAGGCCGCACGCTGTTCCGGCGTCAGGCTCGACGGATCAGCACCCGCTTCGTTATGGCCGGTCAGTGGATCAAGGTGAATTTCCTCAAACTGGATCGGATCGAACGCTGCCGGTTGCGGGGCGGGCTCCTCAAAGCGGATTTCCAGCGTCATCAGCCAGCGCGTCGTGTTGTGGCGCAGGTTGATCAGCAGGGTTTCAAACAGGGTGAAGGCTTCGGTCTTATATTCATTGAGCGGATCACGCTGGCCATAGCCGCGCAGGCCGATCACGGCGCGCAGGTGATCAAGATGCATCAGGTGCTCGCGCCACTGCATGTCGATCATTTGCAGCAGGAAGTTTTTCTCCAGCGCCTTCATCTGATCGTTGCCCAGCATCTCAAGCCGCTTGGCCATCTTCTCAGCCGCCAGATTTTGGATGCGCTCCTCGATCTCTTCGTTGGCAATGCCTTCTTCGCGCGCCCAGTCCTCAATCGGCAGGTCAAGCCCCAGCAGGGCGACGCAGCGTTCTTTCAGGCCCTCAACATCCCATTGCTCAGCATAGGCCTTGGGCGGCAGGTGGCGCTCAACCAGATCAGAAATCGTGTCGACGCGCATTTCGGCGATCAGTTCGGATAGGTCCTCAGAGTCCATAAACTCCTGACGCTGTTCAAACACGGCTTTGCGCTGGTCGTTGACCACATCGTCATATTTCAGCAGGTTTTTACGGATTTCGTAGTTGCGCTGCTCAACGCGCTTTTGGGCGGTGGCGATGGCCGAATTGAGCAGTTTGTGGGTGATGGCTTCGCCGTCTTCGACGCCGAGGGTCTTCATCATGGCGTTGAGGCGGTCACCGGCAAAGATGCGCATCAGATCGTCTTCGCACGACAAAAAGAACTTGGAACGGCCTGGGTCTCCCTGACGGCCGGTACGGCCACGGAGCTGGTTGTCGATACGGCGGCTTTCGTGGCGCTCAGTCCCGAGCACGAACAGGCCACCGGCCTCCAGCGCCTTTTGCTTAAGGCCCGCGACGCTGGTTTCGATCTCACCGCGCTTGGCCAGAATTTGCTCGGCTGAGGGGTCGCGTCCGGCTTCGGCTTCGTCTTCCAGCCATTTCTGGACGCGCAGATCGACGTTACCGCCCAACTGAATGTCGGTACCGCGACCGGCCATGTTGGTGGCGATGGTCACTGTGCCGGGCACACCCGCGTCGGCGATAATGTAGGCTTCGTTTTCGTGGTGGCGGGCGTTCAGAACGCTGTGGGGGATGCCCTTGCCGGTCTTATAGGTGATGTCATAGGCGTCATCGCCAAGCTTATTCAGTTCCTTGGCGTCTTTGCCCGCATATTCCGGCTTAACCGTGCGTGAGACTTCGGACTTGAAGCTATATTTCTTAAGGAACTCCGACAGCAGTTCGGATTTCTCAATCGACGCCGTACCAACCAGAATCGGCTGGCCGCGATTATAGCAATAGGCGACTTGCGCGGCGATGGCGGTCAGCTTTTCGGCTTCGGTGCGGTAGACTTCATCGTCGTCATCAATGCGCTTGATCGGGCGGTTGGTGGGGACTTCGAGCACGTCCATCTTATAGATGTCACCAAATTCGGCAGCTTCGGTCGCCGCCGTGCCGGTCATGCCGCTGAGCTTGGTATACATGCGGAAATAGTTCTGGATGGTCACCGAGGCCAGGGTCTGGTTTTCCGGCTGGATTTCGACCTTTTCCTTGGCTTCAATCGCCTGATGCAGGCCTTCGGACAAACGGCGGCCAGTCATCATACGGCCGGTAAATTCGTCGATCAGGACGACTTCGTGTTCGCCGCGGTCATTGGCCTTGACGATATAGTCCTTATTGGCCGTGTAGAGCGTGTTGGCGCGCAAGGCCTGATTGGCATGGTGAACCAGCGAGATATTGACCGGATCATAAAGACCCGCCGAATCCTCAGCCAGCAGGCCACGGGCCTCAAGCACTTCTTCGAGGCGTTCCGAACCCAGCTCCGACAGCAGCACCTGACGCTGCTTTTCGTCCAGTTCAAAGGTTTCCGGATCGGTGATCATTTCGCGCATGATGCCGTCGAGGATCTTATATAGCTCGGAGCGATCTTCGGTCGGGCCGGAGATAATCAGCGGCGTGCGCGCTTCGTCGATCAGGATGGAGTCGACTTCATCGACGATCGCAAAGTTATGGCCGCGCTGAACCTTTTCACGGGTGTTGTAGACCAGATTATCGCGCAGATAATCAAAGCCGAATTCGTTATTGGTGCCGTAGGTGATGTCGGCATTATAGGCCGCCTTGCGCTCCGGCTGGCTGATGCCCTGCACGACCACGCCCGTGGTCATACCTAAGAACTTATAGACCCGGCTCATAAACTCGCAGTCGCGACGGGCCAGATAATCGTTGACGGTAATGACGTGGACGCCCTTACCCGCCAGAGCGTTGAGATAAACGGGCAGGGTGCCGACAAGGGTTTTACCTTCACCGGTGCGCATTTCGGCAATGCCGCCGTCGTGCAGGATCATGGCCCCGGTCAACTGCACATCATAAGGGCGCTGACCAATGGTGCGCCAGGCGGCTTCGCGCACAACCGCAAAGGCTTCTTCCAGCAGCGAATCAAGCGAGGCGCCGCTTGCGATTCGTTCCTTGAACAGGACTGTCTGGCCCGAAAGCTCGTCGTCGCTCATGGCCTTATATTTCGGCTCAAGCGCCGAAATGCGCGTCGCGCGCTGCATCATGGACTTAACTTTACGCTCATTGGATGAGCCGAATAGCTTTTGGGCAAATGCCAGCATTCGAAGAACTCTATGCTTGAATTATATGATGTCCGCGTGAACAGTGCGGAGGGTATCACTGCAAATAGTATGGTTCGCGCCTTATTCAAGCGCGGGGACTGACTTAAGCGGCCAACTGGTGTATGTCAACGTACACCGCAGCTAAGGGCATATTTGGGGAGCGGATATATGGGGTTTGGCATGGGTAAGGGTAAAATAGTTCTGGCGGTGACCGGTTTGATGATGGCTCTGGTCATTTCGGCCTGTGATAAACCCTCAATTAATGAGCCTGCGCCGGAGCCCGGTGACACCGCGGTGGCGAAAATCGAAGATCAGACCGTATGGGCCTCGGATGTGCGTAACGAAGCGGTCGCGCAAGGTCTGATCGGGGAGGGGGAGCCGCTTGATATCACTTCTGACCTGTTCCGGCGGATGCTGGAAGAAGTCATTGACCAGAAACTTCTGGCGCGGGAGGCGGTCAAAAATGGCCTTGATAAATCGATTGTGGCTCAGCGCCGTCTGGCGGCGGCACGTGAGCGTATCTTAGGCGACATGCTGGTTGAAAATACGGTCGATGCCGCCATTGATGATAATGCCGTCAAAAACCTGTACGAAGAACAGCTCAAACTCGCCAAGCAGTCCGAAGAAATTCGCGCCCGCCTGATCATGACTCGTACCCGCGAAGAGGGGGAGGCGATCATCAAGCAGCTTCAGGCGGGATCGATGTTCGAGGCCCTGGCTATGGAGAAATCGACCGATCAGGCCACGCGGTTTAATGGCGGCGATATGGGTTATTTCACCACTGATGTCATGCCGGCCGCCTATAAGGGTGTGCTGGCCAACGCTAAGCCCGGTCAGATCGCCGGTCCGATTGAGATTGACGGCGGCTTTGCGATTTTGAAGGTCGAAGATCGCCGTCAGGAACAGCCTCTGTCGCTGGATGAGGCACGGCCGCAGATCCTGCGCTTTCTGACCTATGATCAGGTACGCATCCTGCTGACCAAGCTGCGCGATAAGGCAGAGGTAAAAATGCTGGTCAAGGATTCCGACTTTGGCGTCGGGGCCGATGAGGAACCGGCATCGGCGGCTCAGGCGGCCGAAATGGCATCAGAATCGGCCTCCGAGGCGGCCTCAGCCGCGCCTGTGCCCGCAGCGCGATAGGTTTGTAAAATCTTTATTTGGCGAACGGTTTGGCCTCTGATAAGGGGCTTAGCCTGTCTGTTTTGTGGAGTTTGCCTGTGACCAAAACCCCGACTTCCGGTGCCTCATCGTCTTCGCCATCAAGCGGTCTGGAGCGTGCGCTCGACCCGTTGGCGAATGCGCTGAAACGTGCCGTGCAGACAGGGGCGGAAATGGCCGGTCTGGGCACGCCTGCGTCGGTTGAGCCCGCGAAACCAACCACAGGCAAGCCCGGTCTTGAGGTGTCGCCGCTGATGCAACCTCTGCCGGTGATGCCGGTGGTCGCGGGTGTCGAAATTGCCATTGCCAGCGCCGGATTTTATAAGCACGTCCGGCCCGACCTGCTGGTCATGAAATTTATTGAGGGCACCACGGCGGCGGGCGTCTTTACCCGCCACACCATCGGTTCCGCACCCGTTGACTGGTGCAAGAAGCAACTCGCCGCCAACGAAGGCAGCGAAATCCGTGCGCTGGTGGTTAATGCCGGTTGCGCCAATGCCTTTACGGGCAAGCTGGGGGCTGATGCCGCCCGCCGGACGGCGGCGGCCGTATCGCGCAGGCTGGATTGCCGTCAGCGCGATATCATGCTGGCCTCAACCGGCGTGATCGGGCAGGTGCTGGACGACGCCAAGGTCGCTGCCAAGCTGCCGGAAATTGACGCCGGTTTCAAAGCCGATGCCTGGCATCAGGCCGCGCAAGCGATCATGACCACCGACACCTTCCCCAAGGGCGCCTACGAATTTGCCGAAATCGACGGCGTCGAAGTGCGTATCGCCGGGATCGCCAAGGGCTCCGGCATGATCGCGCCCGATATGGCGACTATGCTGGCCTTTATCGTGACCGACGCCAATCTGTCGGCGGGCGTGCTGCAATCACTGCTCGGGCTCTATACCCGCACGACGTTCAATTGCGTGACGGTTGACGGCGATACCTCAACCAATGACACCGCCCTGCTGTTTGCGACGGGGGCGTCACGGTCGCCTAAGATCAGTCGAGCCGGTGACCGGCGGCTGTCCGACTTCCGCGTCAAGTTGGAAAAGGTCATGCACAACCTCGCCATCCAGTTGGTGCGCGACGGCGAAGGCGCACGCAAACTGGTCAAGATCAATGTGACCGGCGCGTCATCACCGGCATCAGCCCGTAAGATCGCCAAGTCGATCGCCGAAAGCCCGCTGGTCAAGACCGCCTTTGCGGGCGAAGACGCTAACTGGGGCCGGATCGTCATGGCCGTGGGTAAGACCGAAGAAGAAGTCGACCGTGACCGTATCTCCATCAAATTCGGTGACCTTGTGGCCGCCGAAAACGGTGCTGTGTCGCTAACCTATAACGAAGCCGCCATGAGCGCCTATATGAAAAACGCAGAGCTTGAAGTCAGTGTCGATGTCGGCGTTGGCCGTGGCGCCGCGCATGTCTACACCTGCGACCTGACGCATGGCTATATCAGCATTAATGGTGATTACCGCAGCTAGGATTGATCTGGACCAATAAATGGTCTAAGTTATGAGGGGAGGTCACCATGTTTATTTCTGTTACCGATGCCAAGGCTCAACTCACGGATCTGGTTAGGCGTGCCGAGGCGGGGGATGAGGTTATCCTGACCCGTCACGGGCACGCAGCCGTGCGTCTTGTGCCGGTCAAGGCCCGGCTTAGGCCTGAAGAACGGCGCAAGCTTTTAGAAGAGTTTCAGAAAAACGCGGGTGCGAAAGTGGCACCAGGCCCCGATGCGGCGCATGCGGCTGATTTCCTTTACGGCGACGATGGTTTGCCCGGATGATTGTCGTCGATAGTTCGGCGCTTATTTCAATTGTATTGAAAGAGCCTGCGGGGGACGCCTGCATCGAGGTGCTGGAAGCAGCCGAGAGGTTACTGGTTTCAGCGGCTATTCTGGCGGAGGTTTCTGTCGTTGCCGGCCATCGTGGCTTTTTGGGGGATTTGCAGACCTTGATAGACCGTCTTGATATCGAGATCGTTCCCGCAGATGAGCATGTCGCTGAAATGGTCACAGCGGCCTATATGGCGTGGGGGAAGGGGCGGCACAAAGCGTCCTTAAATCTTATGGACTGTTTTTCCTATGTTACCGCCAAAGCCTATGAATGTCCGTTGCTGTTCGTCGGCAATGATTTTTCCCAAACCGATGTTGTGAGCGCTCTATGAAAACCATCCTGGTAGTCGCCGCCGCCCTTGTGGATGATGACGGTCGAGTGCTGATCGCCCAGCGGCCAGAGGGTAAACAACTGGCGGGGCTGTGGGAGTTTCCTGGCGGCAAGGTTGAAGCCGGGGAAACCCCCGAAGCGGCCCTGATCCGTGAACTTAACGAAGAACTGGGCATTACCGTCAAGCAGGCGTGCCTGGCGCCATTTGTGTTCGCGTCCCACACCTATGAGACGTTTCACCTGCTGATGCCGCTGTACCTGATCCGCCGCTGGGACGGGCAACCCACGGCTATTGAGCATCAGGCTATCAAATGGGTAAAGCCCAATGACATGCGCAGCTATCCCATGCCGCCCGCCGATGATCCTCTGGTCGCCTATCTGGTCGATTTTATATAACTCCCCCTTCCATCTTTTTGCTTGAGCAAAAAGATGGAAGGGGCCGCCCCGTTACCCCGAAACGGGGAAAGGGGTACAACATTTGGCATAATGGCTATTTCTAGATATCCGCTCCTGTAAGAACGGAGCGCCTCCGATGCTTAAAATGGATCAATGGCCCGTAATTCTGAAGAGCTTATCTCGCCTCGTAAAAACTTTAGCTGTGCGATGAAGCGGTAGTTTCGGTCTTGGCAAATGTCGTGTAGCGGGTAGTTGGGATTCGTCTCCGTAACCACGGACTCTGTTCCGTCAATAAGATAGTGGAGGCGTTCGATTTCAGCCTGAATGAATTGCGTGCACATACACGTCTCCTGCGATGTAAATGAGGAAGTTTTCGTGTTTCAATGCGGACTTCAGCCGTGGCCACGGGCCTTTTCAGACATCAAAGATGTGGTTAACGTCTTGATTTGTCAAGATGTGCATATGAAGAAGGCCCGAACCCTTTAGGGGTCGGGCCTTCGTGGTGCCGCCGAGAAGGATTGAACTTCCGACCTCAGCCTTACCAAGGATGCGCTCTACCACTGAGCTACGGCGGCATAGGACGAATAAACATCGTCCGAGGGGTGCGGCTATAGCGAAACTTATTCGGCAACGCAAAGCAAAAAATGAGATAATCTGTGAATTGTTGCCGAAAGGGGGCTGATTTATAACTCGCCACGGCGGTTATATAAGCTTAAATCGTCCTCTCGTTCACCCATCCGCAGCGTAATGTCCGAAAAAACCGCTTCCCCCACACCCGAAGAGGTGCGCACCAAGGCTCAGGCCGATAAGGCTAAGCGTCTGGCTGACGCCCTGCGCCATAATCTTAAGCGCCGTAAGGCGGCCACAAGCCCCACCTCGGCCACGGATAGCCCCACATCCCAAGACGACGCATAAAGACGACGCATAAAACGGTGTTGCCATAGTCTATATTCGATGTAGAACCGCTAATCCGCGCTGTGAGTCATAGCTCTGGCCCTCTGCATATAGTTTACAAGGCGTATTTATGGATCGTATAGCCATCGAAGGCGGCACACCCCTGTTCGGCGATATCCCCATCAGCGGGGCTAAAAACTCGGCCATCAAACTGATGGCGGCGTCATTATTGACCTCTGAGCCGCTGCGCCTCACCAATATGCCGCGTCTGGCCGATACGCGCCTTCTGGGGCGATTGCTGACCCGTTTGGGGACGCAGATCACCGAATCCGATGGGCCAGACGGTCAGGAAACCATCCTGCACACGCCGGAAATCACTTCGGCCTTTGCGCCCTATGATCTGGTGCGTCAGATGCGGGCGTCGTTCAATGTGCTGGGGCCGCTGCTGGCGCGTACCGGCCATGCCAAGGTGTCTTTGCCCGGCGGATGCACCATTGGTGCGCGTCCGGTTGATCTGCATCTCAAAGCCCTTGAGGCTTTGGGCGCGCATATCGACATGCACGAAGGCTATGTCTTTGCGCAGGCCCCGCGCGGCCTCAAAGGGGCCGAGATCGAGTTTCCGTTCGTCAGCGTCGGCGCTACTGAGCATGCCCTGATGGCGGCAACCTTGGCGCAGGGCACGACCGTTTTCAAAAACGCCGCCTGTGAGCCCGAAATCGAAGACCTGGCGCTATGCCTGAACGCGATGGGAGCCAAGGTCTCCGGGGCTGGCACGCCGACGATCGTGGTTGAGGGCGTCGCGTCGCTGCATGGGGCTGACTGGAGCGTCATCTGTGACCGGATCGAAGCTGGCACCTATGCGGTTGCGGGCGCTATGGCCGGCGGCGAAGTGCGCCTGACCAAGGTGCGGCCGGAACTGATCCAGATCCTGCTTGATAAGATGGTTGAGGCGGGCTGCGAGATTTCGACGACCGCCGATACGGTCACCATTAAGCGTGGCGCGGGCCGCCTTAAGCCGGTTGATGTGACGACCGGCGTCTATCCGGGCTTTGCCACCGACCTTCAGGCTCAGTTCATGGCCCTGATGACCATGGCCGATGGCGAAAGCGTCATCCGCGAGACGATCTTTGAGAACCGTTTCATGCATGTGCCGGAACTGGGCCGTCTGGGGACCGACATCACGGTTCACGGCCCGGAAGCGCGGGTGCGCGGGGTTGAGGAACTTCGCGGGGCGCAGGTTATGGCCACTGATCTCAGAGCCTCGGCCTGTCTGGTCATTGCCGGTTTGGCCGCGCGAGGCGAAACTGTGGTCAACCGCGTCTATCATCTGGATCGTGGTTTTGAAAATCTTGAAGGCAAGTTGTCGGCGTGCGGGGCAAAGATCAAGCGCCTCAAAAGCGATGATCCGATGCCCGAAGAACTGGAATAGGCACGGGACGGATGTTCGGGCTCTTTAAAAAACGATCACAGCCCAAACCGCTGCGCCTGATGGCGCAATCGGCTGAGGATGTCACGCCGATTGCCGCCCTTATTCAGGACGCCGCCCTGCGTGGGGTTGGCCTGAACTATGACCCGAAGGCGCGTCATTTCATGCTGCGCATGAACCGCTTTTGCCATGAACAGGTGACGTCCGTGCCGCTGCGCGCGCCGTGCGTGCTGCAAATCCATAGTGTGCTTAAGGTCAGGTCGCGTGGGATCGACCTTAAGCGCCGGGTTCAGGCCCTGAGCGTGCTGACTATGGAGGCCACGCCGCGTGAGGACGGGGCCTATGAGTTGCTGCTGACCTTTGCGGGGGCGCAGGGCAATCAGCTCTGCCTTGAGGTCGAATGTCTTGATATACTGCTGATGGATCTGGCCGCGCCCCACCGCGCCCAGTCCGTGCCTGATCATAATATAGAGGACTAAAGCCCATGCGTTTGGCCCGTATCGAGATTGATGACACAAGCCTGTCTGCGGCCACCCCCGAAGTGGAGCATGAGCGTAAGGTCGCCATTTTCGATCTGATCGAAAAGAACAGCTTCACGCCCGATGGTGGCGGCGAGGGGCCTTATGATCTGCGGCTGGCCTATGAAGACAGCCGGTTGGTGTTCGATGTGACAGGCCCTGACTATGCGCGCAAGTTCATGCTGTCGCTGGCGCCATTCAAGCAAATCTCGCGCGACTATGCCATGATCTGCGAAAGCTACCATGATGCCTTGAAGAATGCGACGCCGACCCAGATCGAGTCGATCGACATGGGCCGCCGCGGGGTTCACAACGAAGGGGCTGAACTGCTGACCGAGCGCCTGGCGGGTAAGATCGCCATTGATCATGAAACGGCGCGCCGCCTGTTTACGCTGGTCCATGCCCTGCATTTGCGGGCCTAAACTTGTTGCATAAAGGTCGCATTTTCTGTGGCTGACGGTTTTGACAGCGTTTTCCGCATCGCATTTTTATTCTGACTATCCCGTTGAAATAACTAAAATTTAATGTAGATTAACGATCGTTCATCAAGGTGGCCGGATCTGGGCAAATCCGCCATATTTGTCACTGAATGCCCCTAAATGACCTTCTCACGGTCACACATGCCCTGATCTCAGCGCCTATATTCATTCAGGTCGGAACGCGAAATTGTTTGTGCGTTCCGCCGGGATCACATCCCACCCCTGAAAGTAAAAATAGGAGCATACCCATGAACAAGATCATCGCCTCTGCCGCCGCCCTGGCTCTGGTTGCCACCGCCGGTATCGCCAGCGCTGAAACCTATGGGTCGATCGGCGTCCAGAACTCAAAGACCTCCAAGTCCGATTCCAGCCTGAACTCTATCAACGCCCGCGTCGGTAAAAAGATTACCCCGCACTTCGGCGTTGAAGGTGAAGCGGCCGTCGGCACGAATTCCGATTCCAACGCCACCGGCACCTATAAGCAGACCCACCGTCTGGGGGCCTATGCCGTAGGCTACCTGCCGGTGACGGAAAACATTGAACTGATCGGCCGCGCCGGTGTGTCTAACACCCGCCTTAAGCGCCCCGAAGGCGTTAACATGGTCGAAAACGGCAATGCCTTCGACTATGGCGTCGGCGCTCAGTATAAGGTCAATGACACCTATGCCGTCCGCGGTGACTACACCCGCTCTGAGTATCGTGAAAAGCACGGCGATTCTGACACGGTGTCTTTGAATCTTGTCCGCAAGTTCTGATAAGCCCCTCATCAGAACTGTATCCCTAAAGCCCCGGTGTGCGCCCCTGCACCGGGGCTTTTCTTAAGCTTGCGTCTTTTTACTTTTCTCCAAACCCTAATAGGTATAAAGGAGGCGCTCCTGAACGGAGCGCCCGCGCTCATGCGTGTGAGATTCGCACTGTTCCCCAATTTTTTGAGAAGGCCGAATGGCAAAAGAAGAGCTTTTAGAGTTTCCGGGTACCGTCATTGAACTGCTGCCGAACGCGACCTTTCGCGTGAAGCTTGAGAACGATCACGAAATCATCGCCCATACGGCGGGTAAGATGCGTAAAAACCGCATCCGCGTATTGGCCGGCGACAAGATCATGGTCGAAATGACGCCTTATGACCTGACCAAGGGTCGTATCACCTACCGCTTTAAGTAAGCTCGCGCTCCGGTGATGGGCGTGACCGCAAACCTTATTTTGGCCAGCGCCAGCCCCCGAAGGCTGGCGCTTTTGCAACAGATCGGCATCGTGCCTGACCGGGTTATGGCGGCTGATCTGGATGAAACTCCGTTAAAACTTGAAACCCCACGCGAACTGGCCGGACGGTTGAGCCGCGCCAAGGCGAACGCCGTGTTTGCAACGCTTGAGACGCCGGGCTTTGTGCTGGCCGCCGATACGGTGGTGTGCGTGGGCCGCCGTATCCTGCCCAAGGCCGAGACCGATCAGGAGGTCGCGGATTGTCTTAAACTGCTGTCGGGTCGTAATCATCGGGTGTTGACGGGCATTGCGGTTGTGGCCCCAGGTGGACGGGTATCGGCGCGGGTGGTGGCGACGCGGCTGGGGTTCAAGCGCCTAAGCGCTGTCGAACTCAAAGCCTATGTCGCCAGCGGTGAAGGTCTGGGCAAGGCCGGGGGTTACGGTATTCAGGGCATTGCCGGTGGCTATGTCATCCAACTGGTCGGCAGCTATACCTCCGTGGTCGGCTTGCCGCTTTATGAAACCCGCTGCCTGCTGGAGGGTGCTGGGTACACCGTCCCATGAGTGTGGTTCTTTATTACCATAGCCGGTTCGGGATTGCGCGGGGTGCGCTCTATCTCAATGGCCAGCCCCACTATTATGACGAAGGACTTGAGATTGATCCGTCCTGCGCGCGGGTTGGTGTGCGTTCAGTGGCCCGTTTGTCAGGCCGGGCGGGCGGGGTGAATTTCCTGACCCTGGCGGATGGGGTTGAGGCCGTGCTGGATCTGCCCCAGAACATTAAGGCTCCGGCATTGGGGGCAGCGGTCGAGGTCGAGATCATCGCGGAGGCCCGTCGTGATAAACGCGCCCGCGCCAATTTCATTAAGCTGTCCGAAGGCGAACCGCGCCGGATAACGCCGCCGATGTCGGTTAAAGCGGCGCTGCTGCGGCACGCACCGGACGCCCGTCTGGTTGAGGGTGATGACGCCGCAGACTATCTCGATGCCGCCGAAACCGAGGCCCTGTCGCCGTCAGGGCCGATGTCGAACGGTGGCTATTTGAGCATCGAGCCGACCCGCGCCCTGATCGCCTGCGATGTGGATGCAGGCGCCGCTGATACTATCGCCGCCTCGCCCAAGCAATGGGCACGGCAGTGCAATGAGCGGGCGATATTCGAGGTGGCGCGGCGGTTGCGGTTATCCAATCTGGCGGGCCTTGTGGTGGTCGATCTGATCGGGCGCAGGCATGATGCGGATATCATCCGGGGGCTGGCGCAGACGGCCTTTGGCGATGAGGCCGCACGCCTGATCATAGCGCCGGTTACCAAATTCGGTACACTGGAATTCATCCGACCGTGGGGGGCGGCTCCTCTGCGTGACCTGGCCTATGATGAGGCCGGGCGTCTGCGCCCCGACCGCGCGGCGCGTCTGCTGCTGCGGCAGGCGGCTGAGGCAGGCCGTCATGATGGTGGGCGACTGCTGACGATCCGTGCGCCGTCGGTGGTGATTGACGCCGTGCGCGACTATATCAAAGGCTCGCTCGATCCGCTGACCGCGCGCCTGAAGCTTGAACGTGATGATGCGGCTCCAATGGCCGGAAAGATTGTATAGGACAACACCATGGCGACCCGATTTTGTACCCGCTGCCAGCAAGCCTATGATGCCCCCGACGCCGCGCTTCCCAATGTCGCGCGTGATTACACACCGTTTTGCTCTAAGCGCTGCGCCGATGTCGATCTGGTTCACTGGCTGCAAGGCGATTATGTCATCGATGGCGCGGGCGGTCTGAGCGTTGACGACAGTGATCAGGACGGCGCGGACAACGGCAACTTATCCTCATCTTTTGAAGAGGATGACGGGATTTAGGCGGATTTTTTGTAAAATGGGCGCAGCAGCGGCTTGCCATGACTTAAATCCTCGCCTATAGACCTGCCTCCCGCCGGAAGGAACCAAGCTCCGGCGATGCCAAGCTTTTGTTGGCGTGAGCGTGCCTGGATAGCTCAGTTGGTAGAGCAGCGGATTGAAAATCCGCGTGTCGCTGGTTCGATTCCGGCTCCAGGCACCATTTTACCTTCCGCACAAGTCCGGTAAGTTGAAAAAAACCTTTAAATATGGTGGGTTAGGCCTTGTTCGATCCGGTGAAGTCCGACGACGTCCGACCAAATCCTGAGTGTTTGGGGGCACGATTGGGGGCATCACCGCCATCTTAAAAAAGGCGATGCCCCCAAGTCGATTTGACACGCAGCGTGCATTTATCAGCTATTTCAGGGATATGGCGTAGTTCATGACCTCATACAGGAAGGTCGATTCCACTGTGCCGGAAATCAGGTACGCCTGTGGGCCGGAAGCGTAGACTGGTACATCTTCGCCGGTATGCTGGGCGCTCGATAACGGCACTAGGGTCGGTTGTTTGAAGTCTGGTCTTAAAACCTCATCCTGCGTCAGATCATGATCGTGCGGCTCCAGCGCAGATGGGCCCGACGCATAGCTCAGCACCGTGCGGCCTTTGCCGTTTTTATCCGGTTCATTGACACCGCGATTGCGGGCAAGGCCCATGATCGGTTCTTCGCGCGTAGACCCCGCCGACTGGGTCAGGCCATGGCTGTGATCCGCTGTGACGATGATCAGGGTGTCTTTGGCATTGGTCTTGGCAAGGGCGACCTGCACGGCCTTATCCAGTTCATCGACATCGGTAAGCGCCCGGTAAGCGTTGTTCTGGTGGTGCCATTTGTCGATCGCGGCCGATTCCACCAGCAGGAAAAAGCCGTCAGGGTCTTGGGACAACACCTCAATGGCTTTGGAGGTCATGTCGGCCAGACTGGGGACTTCGGTCTGGTTTTTATGATCCACCACCGACGGCAGGTCGCCCTCGGCAAACAGGCCAAGCAGCTTTGACGTGGTTTTTGGATCGACCGCGGTCAAAGCGGTTTTGCTGGTGACCACCTGCGCTTTTGATTGCGCGGCCCAGATGCGGGTCAGGTCTTTGTCAATGCGTCTGCCGCCTGTGGCTGTCGTCTGAAAGCGCGCGAGATCGCCGCCCAGCACCACATTCATGCGTATGGCGTCAGGGGCTTCGACCAGTTGACGGGCCAGATCGATGCAACCGGCCTTGGCGGCGTCGGCGGGCAGTTCAGAGTCTGAGCGCCAGCCGCGGGTCGACGTATGGCCATAGGCACCGGCCGGTGTGGCATCGGTCACGCCTGATGTGGTCACGACGCCTGCGGCTTTGCCCATGCGCTTGGCCTGTTCGGCTATGGTCGGGATGCGGGAGGCTATGGGCGCGCAGGCCTTTGAGGCGACGGTGGCGTCAACGCCGATCGCGCCATTGATGGTCTTGACGCCGGTCGTGATGGCGGAGATACCATTGGCCGAGTCTGTGACAAACTTATCCGCCGAATAGGTTTTGGAGAAGGCCGAATAGGGCAGGGTCTCAAAGGTCAGCCGATAGGACGCGCCGTCTTGCCCGCGCGCCTGTCCGGCCATGATGCGTCCGGCGGTGACCGAATTTATGCCCATGCCGTCACCGATAAACAGGATGATGTTTTTGGCTCCCCCCGTATTGGGCGTGCGCGCCAAAGCGGCGTCCAGAGCCGGGGAGGCCGGTTGCGCCCATACCGGTGTGGTTATGAGGGCAGTGGCGAGACACAGGGCGGCTTTCATCATTGATCCTTTTAAATAAGCGAAATCCCGCCCGGCGTTTGAGAACCGGGCGGGTAGGTCATCGCGATAAGCGGCGAAATTTAAAACTTCGCCCGTACCCCGATGGAAACGGTGCGGCCATTATAGGTATAGCCGCCGAACTGGCCGTTCTGGGCGAACTGCCACTGGGCTTCGTTGGTCAGGTTCTGGGCTTCGGCCACGATGCTGTAGCGGTCATCGATCTTGTAGCTGATATTGCCGTCGAGTGAGCCATAGGCCTTGTCGTTCAGGTTGGTCAAACCGCCGGTGCCGACCGAAGCCAGCACATCATCGACCCACGAATAGCTAAGGCGCGCGCCCAGCTTATCCTTTTCATAAAAGACGGTGATGTTGTAGCTGTTCTCAGCGACATTCTGCATCTTGTCCTTGAGGGTGGCCGAATAGGTCGCCTCCGAATCTGTCCAGGTATAGTTGGCCAGCGCGCCCAGACCATCGAACGGGGCGGGCAGGAACTTAAAGTTCTGCTGCCAGGCCAGCTCAAAGCCCTTGACCCAGGCTTCGCCGCCATTGACCGGCGCGGTCAGCAGGTAGTTCTGACCGTCGATAGCAATGGTGGTGTTCTGGTTATACACAAAGGTGGTGATGTCCTTATAGAACACGCCACCGATCAGGGCTGAGCCCGGCGCAAAGTACCATTCGGCGGTCAGGTCGAACTGATTGGCCTCAAACGGATCGAGCAGCGGGTTGCCGCCGACGGCAGTGAAGACCGTGCCAGACGAATTGAGCGTCAGACGCGGCGACAGGTCAGCCAGAGACGGACGCGTGATGACCTTGGCGGCGGCGACGTGAACCTGAACGTCGTCACGCAGTTCATAGACAAAGTTGGCGCTCGGTAGGGTGTCCTTATAGGTCTTGTCAAAGCTGACCGGCACGGCAGCGGAGCCGGTATCGGCATGGCCTTGCGAGGTCTGGTCGGTTTCGGCGTAGCGCACACCGACTTCCCCGCGCAGACTGCGGGCAAACACGGTGGTGTCGATATTGGCGGCGACATAGGCCGCCTTAATCTTTTCGGCCACATAGTATGAGTTTCTCAGATCACCGCGGGCGGGCGCTGAATTTGCGATCGCTGAGGTATCCAGGATGGCTAAAAAGGCATCGCGGTTCGGCAACAGCCAGGTCTGGGGCAGGGTGCCGGACACTTCGCTCAGGAAGTCGCCTTCGGGGAAGCCATCATAGAACTCACGCCCGAACAGGGTATTGTTGCCGCCGATGGTCTGACCCGACCTATTGCGGGTGAAGTTGATATCGCGGCGGTTATATTCACGCGAACGGTCACGGAATTTGACGCCACCGGAAATCTGGCTGACTACGCCCCAGCTCAGGTCGCGTTTGGCGTCGAACTGGACAGCATCTTCTTCGTCGGTCGAGTCGTTGATGCGCCACTCTGTGCGGCGGAACGGCAGGATCGGATCGTTGAGGTCGCGGGTCAGGAAATCAAGGCTGGGGACGCCGTCACCGACCTGCGGGATGTAGAACTCTAACGCGCCGGAATTGCCCAGGACGCGGGTGCGGGTGATTGGCTTATCGGTATTGGAATAGGCGCGCGCCACATAGACGCTACCCGACAGATCCCATTCGCCCAGACGATGCTTGATGGTCAGGTCGGTCAGCATGTTGTCGTGGGTCAGGTAATCGATCTCACGGCCGATCTGGGTGCTGGTCGAGGTGGTGCGCCCGCCCACGAGTGCGCCATTTTCAACCTTGGCGCTGCCTGGTACCAGCGACGACAAAACGAAATCGGCCGAATAGGTCAGCTCGTCATAGAAGTTATCGAGATAGGTGTAAAAGCTGGTCAGGGCGATTTCGGTGTTTTCGGTCGGGCGCCATTGCAGGGCGGCGGTCAGACCCCAGCGTTCACGACGCTCGCGCTCCAGCGTGGGGCGCACGGCGGACGGGGTGAAGTTGGTGTCGGTGACGCCATCGCCGGTCACATCGATCTTATTGGCGGTCCAGCTTACGCCGGTGATGCGGTCCGAGCGCAGGGAGCGGATGCCGTAATTGGCCGAAACCAACGCCCCGAACGTGCGGTCTTCGTTGTTCCAGCTAATGAGGGCTGACGCCTTGGGATCAACCTTATCGGCCAGTTCAACATAGGTGGTGGTCAGGCTGACCGAGGTCGTCGGTTTTTTGAAATCAAGCGGCTTGAAGGTGCGGATATTGATCGTGCCACCGATAGCGCCTTCGTCAAGCGAGGCCAGCGGCGACTTGATGACTTCGACGCCGGAAACCAGTTCGGACGCCATGGTGTCAAAGCGGAACTGACGGCCCGACTGGCCGGAATCGCGCACATTTTCGTTCACGGCGGCGCTGCGGCCATCGATGGTCACGTTCTGGAAGTTGGGGCCGAGGCCGCGCACCCGCACGAACAGACCTTCGCCGCGGTCGCGGGTGATGGAGATGCCCGGCACGCGCTGAAGCGCTTCGGCAATGTTGTTGGACGGGAACTTACCGATATCTTCGGCATTGATGACGTCGATGACGTTGACGGCCTTGCGTTTCTCATTGAGCGACTTGGCCAGAGAGCTTCTGAAGCCGGTGACGACGACTTCTTCGATAGCTTCGGGGGGCGTGGTATCGGCTTGCGGGGCAGAGGCTGCGGCCATAACCGGGGTGACGGTTTGGGTGGTAGCTTTCGTGACGCCCGCCTTAACGATAACCGTATCGCCCTTGAGGCTATAGCTCAGGTTCTGCCCGGACAGCAGGCTGCCCAGAGCCTGATCAACACTGATATTGCCCTTGACGCCGCGAGTGGTCTTACCTGCCAGAAGCGCCGGATCAGCGACGACCTGCACGCCCGATGTGCGCGACAACTGCACCAGAGCGGTGTTCAGATCACCGGCCTTAATATCAACCGTGACGACGCGGTTGGCAACGGTCTGAGCCTGCGCGGTGGCGGCGACCATGCCCGCCCCCAGATTGAGCGCGGCCAGCGATGCTGACAGGCACAGAATGCGATGAAAATTAAAGGTCAAAACCAGATCCCCATGAATAGATATGCTCAGCCCCAGTGACGAGCGTCTTACGGTTAAAGGGACGGATGAGAGACCGATTTACCCGACAGGTCATTTCGTGAATTATTCATGACATGCCTAAGCTAATGTATTTCAACGTATAATTATTTGTCCGTTTTCGCGGGCGACCTCAAAGCCGTGCACGACCGCAAGCGTCTCCAACTGGCTTTGCGGATCATCCAGACGCAAACGGCCGATAATGCGCTTATCTTTCAGGGCGTCGTTTTCAAAGCGGATGGGGGTGCCGGAGCGGCGGGTAAATTCCTGCGCGACCCGCTCTAAGCTCCAGTTATCGGGCTCGATCCAGCCGGCGCGCCAGTCACCGCCGTCCGGGTCAAACGCGGGCAGCGGCGTGATCGCCCCGTCGGTCAGGCGCGCCCGCATGCCACGGGTGAACAGGCCAAACTTGCGGTCGCTACCTTTGAGCCTGACCTTGCCTTCATAGACGTTCAGTTCAACGCCGCCCGGCATATAGCTTAGGTTAAACTGGGTGCCTAAGACCCGGACATCGCCGCCATCGAGCGCCACCGTAAAGGGCCGGTCGGCGTCTTTGGCCACGGCAAAATAGGCCTCACCCTGGCTTAGGCGCACATGGCGGCGAAAGGGCGTTATGCGCGCTTCCACGCGGCTGGCGCCATTGATGTGCAAGGCGGTGCCATCGCTTAAGCGGACCTCGCGCGGCTGTCCGGCCTCGGTTTCATAGACGCTGAGCGGCGTGATCTGATCATACACGACCGGCGGCAGCACGAAGGCGGCGACCGCGACCGCAGCCGCGGCCATAATGCCATAGGTCATGACCTTGCGCCGCGTCGCCTTCACGGTAGCTATATTGACGGCAGGCGGGCTATCAAAGGCCGCCAGCGCATCGTTCAGCGCCGCATCACGCGCCACACCCATGAGGGTGTCATAGGCGATCCGGTGGCGGGGATCGCGCGTGATCCACTCATCGAAAGCGGCGGTCGTGAAATCTGTGTCGTGCAGGTGGCGATCAACAAATCCGGCGGCGGCGTCCCAAATGGTGTCTGTGATATCCGCCGTCTCAGGAGTCATATTTTACGCGCTTCTTTTCGGCTTTTTCGAGATGGTCGTGCAGTTGGCGCAGGGCCCGTGAGATATGTTTTTCGACTGCATCAGGACTAAGGTTCAGGGCCTTACCGATCTCTTCACAGGTCTCACCCCGGACACGCCGTCGGATCAGCACTTCGCGCCTGAGCGGCGGCATGCCTTTTAAGGCGTCGGTGAAAACATCCAGTCTCTGGCGATGCATCAGGATCTGCTCCGGCAAGGGTTGATCACAGGCAAGGTCAGTGTCGATTTCTTCGGTAGGGCGCGATTTGGCGGCCCGAAAATGGTCATTGATCAGATTGGTGGCAATGGTGCGGGCCAGGGCGGTCAGGTTTTCAACGGCATGACGGCGGCTGTAGCTGATCAGGCGGGTCAGGGTTTCCTGCACCACATCTTCGCGCACAGCCTCATCGCGCACCTTGCCCGCGACAAACTGCATGAGACGGCCGCGCTCCTGCGGCACCCAGAAATGTTCGGGTAATCCTGTGGCCATGCCTGCTGAATAGACGGCTTGGGTGACAGTTATATTACAAGTCCATATTGGCCAGCCTATTCGATCATTACGCCTAAATGCCGAGTGCGGTTAGTATTTGGCCGGACAGGGATTGTTTGACCTTGAACACATCCGCCCACGGATCGGTTTTGAGGGTTTTGAGCCGCTTAGGCACGGTGCTTATCGTGAAGTCTGCGGGCAAGAGTTTGGGGGTCAGCTCATCCCAGGCAATCGGTGTGGCCACGGTCGCCCCGTCGCGGGCCCGCACCGCAAAGGGGGCAATGGCGGTGGCGGTATGGTCGTTGCGCAGATAGTCGATGAAGACCTTACCCTTACGTGCCGCCTTGGACGCGGTGGCGATATAGCGCTTGGGGTTATCGTGTTCCATCGACTGAGCCACGGCGCGGGTAAAGGCCTTGATGGCGTCCCAGTCATGGTCGGGCGTGATCGGCACGGTGACATGCACGCCCTTACCACCGGTGGTTTTTAAGAAGCTTTCAAGACCAAATTCGGCCATGCGGTCGCGCACGTCTACGGCGCCTTCGATGACATCCTGCCATTTAGCGTCTGGATCGGGGTCAAGGTCGAAAATCATCCGGTCAGGCCGGTCTGGATCGGCGGCCATGCAGCCCCACGGGTGGATTTCGATCACGCCCCACTGGATGAGGCTGATCAGACCCTTGGCGTCTTCGATCATGATGTAGGATTCGCGCCGGCCCTTGACCTTGATGCCGCTGTCCTTGACGTTGGCCATCTTGGCCAGACCCATGTGGCGCTGGAAAAAGCAGTCGCCGCCTATGCCTTCGGGGCAGCGAATCATTGATATCGGCCGCCCGGCAATATGGGGCAGGATATGGTTGGCGACGCTGAGGTAATATTCTGCGATATCGGCCTTGGTGATGTCGGTGCCGGGATAGACGATGCGGTCGGGGTGAGAGATGCGCACGCCGCCGACCTCGGCATCTTTTGAGGACTTGCGCGGAGCAGTTGGTTTGGTTTTGGGGGCCACCTTGACCTCCTGTTCGGCTTCGGTTTCGGCCTTGGCGGTTTTGATGGCATAGTCGCGGCTGACATCCTTCGCCGGTTTATCATCACGCAGGCCCTGAAACGACGGGTGGCGCAAGCGGCCATCGCTGGTCCATTCGCCAAATTGCACTTCGGCCACCAGTTTCGGTGTGACCCACGTCGCCCCGCGCCGGGCGAGAGCGGGCACGTCTTCAAACGGGTTGTCATCCGCCGCCAACGTCTCCAGCCGCTTACGCAAAGCCATCGAACTGTCGACCGTAAAGCCGGTGCCCACCTTGCCCGCATAGATCAGGCGGCCATCGTCATAATAGCCAACCAGCAGCGCGCCGATACCGCGTCGGCCCTTGGCGGGCAGGGTGAAGCCGCCGATGACAAATTCCTGACGCTTATGGCACTTGATCTTCAGCCAGGACTTACCGCGGCCGGAGCGATAGGGGGCATCGGCACGTTTGGAGATCAGCCCTTCCATGTCCATATCGCAGACATGGCGATGAAAGCTGTCGCCCTTTTTGGTGAAATGCTCCGAATAAATAACACGGTCGGTTCCGGCTTTTGTCAGCAGGGCCTCCAGCCGCTCTTTCCGCTCCAGCAGAGGCAGGGGGCGCAGGTCTTCGCCGTCCAGATGCAGGCAGTCAAAGACGTAGTATTGCAGGGGCGCGTCCGCTTCGCCGCTTAAGGTCGCCTGTAAGCTTTTGAAATTGATGCGGTCATTGACGTCAACCGCGACGATTTCACCATCGAGAATGGCCGATTTGACCGGCAGGCCGCCCAAAATCTCTGGCAGAGGCGCAAATTTCGCCGTCCAGTCAAGGCCGGTGCGGGTGAGCAAACGCGCGGTGCCATTCTCGATCAATGCTTGCGTGCGGTAGCCATCGAACTTGAGTTCATGCACCCAATTGGCCCCTTGCGGGATGCTGACGGCCAAAGTCGCCAGTTCGGGCGGGATAAATGTCAACTTACCGGCTTTGGCAGCTTTAGCAGAGGCGTCTTTCGCCACAGAAACTTTGGGATGCGAGTTCCAGACGTTGTTGCCGGCGGCGGCGATGTCGTCCATCGACCGGCCACTGACGATGGAGGTGGCGAGGGTCTCCAGCCAGCTTTCCGCATCGTCGGTGGTCGATACCTCATCCCTATGCTTGATCAGCAGCCAGTTTGACCTTCCTTTATCTTGGGGGCGGGGCTTCATGCGCACCAACGCCCAGTCGCCGGTCAGGCGCTGCCCATGCAGGCGGAACTTAAGATTACCGTCTTTTAAGCCCTTATGCGGGTCTTCCAGCGGCGCCCACGTGCCTTCGTCCCACATCATCACCGTGCCGCCACCGTACTGGCCCTTGGGGATGATGCCCTCAAAACTGCCGTAAGAGACGGGGTGATCCTCGGTTTCGACCGCCAGGCGTTTGTCATCAGGGTTGAGGCTGGGGCCGCGCGTCACCGCCCACGATTTTAAAACCCCGTCCAGTTCCAGCCGGAAATCATAGTGCAGCCGCGTGGCCGCGTGTTTCTGGATCAGATAGCGAAAGCCGCTGCCGTCACCCAGCTTACCTTCCGGTTCGGCGGTTTTGGTGAAATCGCGCTTCTGGTTATACCGTTCGAGAGCATCGGCCATTTAGCTGGCCTTTTTACGGGGCGCTTTGGTGGAAGTTTTGGCGGTGGCGGATTTGGTTTTTGCCGTCGTCTTGGCTTTAGGTTTCGCTGCCGGTTTCTCACCCTCCTTATCCTGCAAACTTTTGCGCAGAGCATCCATCAGGTTGATGACCTTGGCGGCGGGACGGTCTTCCTCGACCGCCGTGGGTTCGCGGTTTTCGTTTTTGGAGTCGATTAGCTCCTGTAAGGCCTGCCGGTAATGGTCCTTGAACTTACCCGCATCGAAATCGGCGGTCTTGCGGCGGATCAGTTCCTTGGCCAGATCCAGTTCTTCGGTCGAGGCGGTGGCGTCGATATCCTCAAAATACGGGTCCGATTCGCGCAGTTCATCTTCATAGCGTAGGGTGTGCAACAACAACCCGCTGCCGCACGGCTTGACCGAACACAGACGTTCGCGCCCGCCGATTGCCAACTGGCCCAGACCGACCTTCTTGGTCTGGCGCAGGGCGTCGCGGATCACGGCAAAGGTATCTTCGTCGGCGGATTTTTGCGGGGCGACGAAATAGGGGCTGTCGAAATAGATGTCGTCAATGTCAGCCGCGTCGGCAAACTGTACGATATCGAGCGTGCGCGACGACGGGATTTTCAGGTCTTTGATTTCATCCGGTTCGATCAGGACATATTCACCCTTTTCGACCTCATAGCCCTTGATGATGTCGTCGCGTTCCACCTCGGTGCCATCATCAGTGACGTTCTGGTGGCGGATGCGCTGACCGGTCTTACGGTAGATTTCGTGCATGGCAATGGTACGTGAGCGATTGAGCGCCGAATAGATACTGACCGGCAAGGTCACCAGCGACATACGCAGATTGCCGCTCCAATAGGGTCGCAAAGCCATTTTGGCCTCCGGATGTGGGTTGCGTCAGGAGGGTGCGCCTAGTTCACGTAAAAAGTCAGTCGGAATGTCATTTTTATACGGCGGGCCCTAGTCTTAGCCCATGCTTACAAAATCCAAAGACCTGCGCACCGGCAATCCGTTATGGCTGTCCCAGCCCGTGCCGCGTATTCTCACGTCAAAGCTGACCAAAGATCAGCGCACCGATATCGTCATCATAGGGGCCGGGATTACCGGCGCTATGGCGGCGGAATCCTTAAGTGCCGCCGGTTTCAAGGTCATTCTGATTGATCGGCGCGGGCCGTTGAAAGGGGCAACCTCAGCCTCTACCGCCCTGTTGCAGTATGAGATCGACACGCCGCTGACCGTGCTGTCGGGCCAAATCGGGCGCGATAAGGCCATGCGGGCGTGGCGGCGATCCAAACTGGCGTTGGAGAGCCTTCATGCGCGCATAACCTCACTGGGCCTGAAATGCGACGTAAAGCCGGTTTGTTCGCTGTTTCTGGCGGGTAATGTGCTCGATGCCGATGGTCTTAAGCTGGAGGCCAAAAACCGAAATGAAATCGGGCTTTATACCGATTATCTCACGCGCGATATGTTGAAAAACGATCACGATATCCGCCGGATAGCCGCTCTTAAGGCCTATGACAATCTGTCGGTCAACCCGGTCAAACTGGCCGGTGGGTTCCTGCTCAAGGCCATTGAGCATGGCGCGCAGGTCTTTGCGCCTGTGACCGCTGAGCGGGTGGAGACCCACCGCGACGGCGCCGATGTCATAACCGCTGAAGGGCCAGTGATCCGTGCCCGCTATGTTATCTATGCCAGCGGCTATGAGATGCCGAAAGATATACGCACCCGCCGCCATAGCCTCAATTCGACCTATGCCATAGCGACCCGTCCGCAGCCGGATAAGTTGTGGCCGCAGAAATGCCTGATCTGGGAGGCGTCCGATCCTTATCTCTATATGCGCTGCACGGCGGATGGCCGGGTCATCTGCGGCGGTGAGGATGAGGAATTTGAGGACGAAGACAAGCGCGATTCTATGCTGACGGATAAGGTCGCGCGGCTGGAGGCCAAGCTCAAGGATATGTTCCCGCAGCTTGACACCAAGGCTGATTTTGCCTGGTGCGGCTCATTCGGGGCCTCGACCACGGGCTTGCCGACCATCGGCGCGGTGCCGGCTAAGGCCAATGTCTTTGCCATCATGGCCTACGGTGGAAATGGTATAACTTTCAGCCGTTTAGGCGCGGAACTTTTGACGACAACCCTGACTGGCGGGCAGGACCCGGAAGCCGATCTTTTTGGGTTTTGAATTGGCATGTTGTTAATTTGAGAATTATTCGCAAATGTGTTGCCGCGCGGCGCTCATCCGTTTAAACTCGCTGTAGAACGGAGCGCAGACATGAACCAAATCCCGACGCACGATAGCCGCGCGAAACGCCTGAAAGCGATGACGACCGGCACGCACGATCGGCTGGATAAGTCAGTCATGGCCGGTGATCCGTTTGCCAGCCGGGGTAACTATGCGAAATTCCTGAAGGTTCAGTATCTGTTTCACCGTGATATTGCGGCCCTTTATCAGGCGGCGGAACTGGACAGCCTGTTGCCGGATCTGGCCGGACGGCGGCGGTTTGAGGTCGTGACCCAGGATCTGACGGATCTTGGGGTGGTAGATATCCAAGGCCTTGAGGTCAGCCCCGCACGATTTGTGGCCGGAGATGCCGTTGATGTGCCGACAGCCTTGGGGTGGTTATATGTCGCCGAAGGCTCCAGTCTGGGGGCGGCTTTTCTGCTTAAATTCGCGGCGAAGCTTGACCTTAACGCGGAATTTGGTGCACGCCATCTGGCCCCGGCGGATGAAGGCCGGGGGCTGCATTGGCGCACCTTTACCGCCGCACTCGATAGCGTCGACCTGACGCCTGATGAGGAGCTGCGCGTCGTGGCGGGGGCGGAAGACGCTTTTGTAAGTGTGCACGACCGGGTGCGGCGATTTCTGACGGTTTCATAACAAATCCGAATGAATCCATGCTGGAACCGTATCGGTTTTTGGGCGATAAATCTCCTATAGTGGGGGTCACAACAGGGAGAAATTTCATGCGCAATCGTATCATTTTGGCATGTCTGGGCCTGCTGGCCGCAAGTGTGGCTCAGGCGGGCGAATTGCCGCCCATGGTGATCGTCGATGAGGCGAAAATCGAAAAGGTCGAGCCCAATCCGCACGGTAAGATCGGCCTTAGCACCTCATATCGCATCAGCGATCAGGCCCCTAAGCGCAGCATGGAGTTCCGTAAGCGCATCCTGCATGTCGGCTCAGCCATCGGCCTGCATCCGATCAATCACGATGAAGTCTATTATGTGCTGTCCGGCACCGGTGAGGTCACCTCGGACGGGGAGACGAAAACCCTGACCGCAGGTATGGCGGCTTATCTCTACACGGGTGCCAATGTCGGCATCAAACAGGTTGGCACAGAGCCGCTGACGCTGATTATTTCCTATCCGCTGGCTGAACGGACGAAGTAATTTTATACTGTTATGTGCCCGGTTTTATATAGGGGACGGTGGCAAACAGCCGCCGTTCCTGGGCGCGCGGGTCGTTGTCGATGCGCGGTGTTTGATCGACGATCAGGGTGGCGCGTTGGGTCAGTTCATAATGCGGCCAGTCGGGGATCAGGACGTTTTGCGGATCGCCGGTGCGAGCGAACTGAATGAGCAGGGTGCTCAAGATATCGGCCACATTCTGGGCCGCCGCGATCTGCTCAGGCGTGGTGCCGACATTGGCTTCCGGGACATAGATATTGTCGAAGATCAGCCCGATATCATAGCCATGATAGGCCCCCAGTCTGCCGCCATGCAGGGGCGAGGCGAAATCAAGCTGATACATCCAGGTCGGGGTTAGTTTGGCACCGCGGGCTTCGGCCTGAATGAGGTGCGGTCGCCAGCTTCGGCCGGCGGTGGCGGCGGCGCGCAATACCTCGGTCGGGGTCATGTGCGGATACCATTGCCGGTAATGGGCGATGACATATTCCGGCGACATATCGACCAGCATTTCCTTCCCTAGACGCTCCGGCAGGGTCTCCCAGGTCGTGTCGTTGGCGATCATGGCATCGCGCATGAAGGCGGCCGTTTCATGCCGGGTATTGCCGATGATCAGCGGCACCTGCGCGGTTTCCTCTGGCGCGTCGGGGTAAAACGGATGGCGATACAGGGTCTTGAAATCGAGCGTGGCGGCAAACAGCACCTTATCGCGCGCCACAATCGGATCGGGCGTATCGAGGGCTTTGACCAGCGCATCAACGGGCAGGGTTTTTAGCTGCGACACCTGATCCGGCGTCAGATTAAGCGTTTTCAGATAGGCCTCGGCACGGCGGGTGGCATTGAGCGGGGCCGACGCAGTGACATGCTGCCCGCTCATGGTCAGGCACTGACGGTACAGGCCATCGGCGGCGCGCATGGCCATGAGGCCTACGATCTTACCGCCGCCGCCCGATTGCCCGAACAGGGTCACGTTCGACGGATCGCCGCCAAATTCAGCGATATTATCACGCACCCATGTGAGCGCCTGAATGATATCAAGGTGGCCAACATTGCCGGAATAGTCGAAATTATCATCCCCGACCGCGGCCCCTAAGCGCGCGAAATAGCCGTAGCCAAACACATTGAGGCGATGGTTAAGCGTAATGACCACCACATCGCCGCGTGTAGCCAGATTAACACCGTCATAAAGCGGGGACGACCCATCGCCGGAGGCATGAGCCCCGCCGTGCAGATAGACCAGAACCGGACGCTTTGCGCCATCGTTCAGGGCCGGTGTCCAGATATTGAGGAACAGGCAATCTTCGCTGACCGCACCTTTGGCGCTGCGTTGGGGGCAGGCCGGGCCATAGTCAAAGGCATCGCGAACGCCTGTCCACGGCTGCGGCGGGCGGGGCGGCTGAAAGCGATAGGAGGCTGTGTCGGCCCCATATCGTATGCCTTTGAAGACATGAATGTTGCGCTCGGTGCGGCCACGCACCTTTCCGAACCGGGTAGGGACAATCGGCAGGGTAGGGGACGCCGATTGCACCTGTCCGGAAGATATGGCCGCACCGAGAGCGACCGCGCCCCCGATAAGGTGGCGGCGCAGCAGTTGCATCAGGCGGCGCTTTTTAAGGCTGAGGGCTGAACCTTGGCAATCAGGGCGGTTAGTTCGGCCATTTCGGCCTCATTCAGGTCGCTTAAGGGGGTGCGTACCGGCCCGGCGGGGCGGCCAATGGCGGTCATGCCCGCCTTGACGATGGAGACGGCATAGCCCTTGCCCTTATTGCGCAGGGCAATGTAGGGCATGACGAAATCACGCAGACCCGCCAGAACCGCCGCCTGATCTTCGGCGCGCACGGCGTTATAAAAGCCCAGTGCCCAGTCGGGTAGGAAGTTGAAAATGGCTGACGAATAGGTGGTGACGCCCAGCTTGAGATAAGGTGCTGCAAAGGTTTCCGCCGTCGGCAGGCCGCCGATATAGGTCAGGCGGTCGCCCATGCGGGTATAGATGCGCGTCATCAGCTCAATGTCGCCAACACCGTCTTTGTAGCCAACCAGGTTCGGGTTGCGGTCACAAAGCCGCGCCAGGGCCTCGTCTTCGATGATGCCGTTGTCGCGGTTATAAACGATGACGCCGAGTTTGGTGGATTTACAGACCGCATCAATGTGGGCTTCAAAGCCATCCTGCTTGCCGCTGATCAGATAGGGCGGCAGCAGCAAAATACCGTCCGCGCCGCTTTGTTCAGCCGATTGCGCCAGTTCAACGGCGATCTGCGTACCATAGCCGCAACCGGCCACGACCGGCACCTTGCCCTTGGCTTCATCAACGGCAGCGGCCACGACATTGCGCACTTCGGTCAGGCTGAGGGAAAAGAACTCACCGGTGCCGCCGGCGGCAAACAATCCGGCCAGCGGCTTTTCCAGCATCCAGGCGCAATGATCGCGGTAGGGCGCTTCGTCGAATTTGTTATCGCTATCGAAATGCGTGACAGGAAAGGACAAAAGTCCGGTTCCGATTGTCTGTGCCATTTCCTTGGGGCTGATGCCTGCCATTACGGGTCTCCGTGTTTACTAAATTTATTGGGGTGATGCGGGCACAGGACATTTCCGTCTGGCGCATTACCCGGCCACCTCAACGCTACTGGTGCGGCGTGTGATCGTCCAAGCCAAAGGCGGTATTGATCAATGCGCCGAACGCAATGAATGACGCCATCAAAATCTCCCCAAGTCGTGAAAACTGTGTCTTACTGTCATCAATAAAGTGCCCGGATCGCCCTCAGCGATACACGGGCGGTATGAATACAGCGAGCGAAACATGTCACAGGATATCACCCGCGATCCGTCCGTAGCGGCGAATGCGGCGACCACAAAACCCACCCATGTCCGTTACTGGCTGATTGCGTTTTTGTTTATTATCACCACCATCAACTATGCCGACCGATCGACCTTTTCGATTGCGGGGGCATCGGCGTCTGAGGCGCTGGGGCTGTCGCCGGTCGATATGGGCTTTATTTTGTCGGCGTTCGGCTGGGCCTATGTGGCCGCCCAAATCCCCGGCGGCGCTTTGCTGGATCGGTTCGGCGTCAAGCGGGTCTATGTCGGAGCCATCGCGCTGTGGTCAATATTCACGGCCTTTCAGGGCTTTGTGGGCTTAATCGGCGGATTGTCGATCATCGGCTCTTTGTTTGTGTTGCGGTTTCTGGTGGGGCTTGCCGAAGCGCCGTCCTTTCCCGGCAATGCCCGCATCGTGGCGGCGTGGTTTCCGGCGTCTGAGCGCGGCACAGCGTCGGCCATCTTTAACTCGGCGCAGTATTTCGCTCTGGTGGCTTTTGCGCCCTTGATGTCATGGCTGGTGCATGATTTTGGGTGGCGGTCCGTGTTTTATGTCATGGGCGCGCTCGGTCTGGTGGCCGCTTTCGCCTTTGCCAAATTCGTGCAGAGCCCGGAAAAGCACCCGATGGTCAATGCCGGTGAACTGGCGATCATGAAGGACGGCGGCGCCGTGACTATGGAGGCCAAGGCGAAAGGGGACAAGGCGGGGTTCAGCTTCGCGCGCCTTAAGGTGCTTTTGACCAACCGGATGCTGCTGGGGATCTATCTGGCGCAATATTGCATTAATGTGCTGACCTATTTCTTCGTGACGTGGTTTCCGATCTACCTCGTCAAAGAGCGCGGCCTGAACATCATGCAGGCGGGTTTTGCGGCGGCAGCACCGGCCCTGTGCGGCTTTATCGGCGGGCTGGTCGGCGGGTTCCTGTCGGACTATCTGCTCAAAAAATCCGGCAATGTCAGTGCATCGCGTAAGACCCCGATCTTTATTGGCATGACGCTGGCCTTATCCATCATCGCCTGCGCCTATGTCGATCAGGAATGGCTGATCATCACCCTGATGGCGGTGGCGTTCTTTGGTAAGGGCGTGGCGTCGCTCGGCTGGGCGGTGGTGTCGGATGTCGCCCCGCGCGAATATATCGGTCTGGCAGGCGGCGTGTTTAACATGTTCGGCAATACGGCAGGCATCGTCACCCCGATCGTCATCGGCTATATCGTCGCCGCGACCGGATCGTTTGATGGCGCCTTGATCTATGTCGGTCTGCACTGCCTCGTCACCATGGTGGCATTCGGACTGATTACGGGTAAGATCGAACGTTTGAAGATGTCGTGAGGGCTGGAGTGCGTATGAATCGTCGTCATTTCCTGCTGGGGGCCACAGCCGCCGCTGCCTTCACAACCTTGCCTGTTACCCGTGCCACGGCCCACAGCATCACTACGCCCATGACCCCGCCGGAGTGGGCGCTGCTGCAACGTGAGGCGCTAAGGGTTCAGAGCGAGGCGGTCGAAGTCTTCTACAACCGTTATTTCGATGAACGCGGCTATTTCCAGTGTTTTGAACGCTGGGGCGCCAATGATGGGCCGGACGATGCCATCGAAAACTGCAATGACTGGCCGCACCTTCATGCGCTGGGTGGGTCTGACCGGGTGCTAGAGCTATATTCCAAGGCCTGGGAAGGTCATCTCAAGCAGTATTCCGGGCTGAAAACCGTTGAGACCGAGATAGCGCGCGACGGCATGTACCACCGCGAATTTCCGGTCATGAACGACTGGCAGCACCTGTCGGAAGGGCTGTCGGTGTTTAACCTGATGGGGTTGTCAGCGCCGCACGATCCGGCCTTTCAGGATCGCGCCCGCCGGTTTTCCGGCTTTTATACCGGTGAGTACAAGACCGCCCCCAACTATGATCCGCGCCGTAAGCTGATGCGGTCGATGATCAATGGCTCGAAGGGCCCGCTGCTGCGCAAAGCCACGGCGCTGGACTGGGCCGGTGATCCGTTTGACCCGACCGGCTTTTTCATGGAGCACGGCGAGACGACCTATCAGGAAACGCTGGATCACTATGTTGAGTATACCGACGTGGTGGGCGACAGCCCCCTGAACCTTCAGGCGACCAGTCTGGTCATGAATGCCTATATGATTTCGGGTGAGCGCAAATATCGCGACTGGATCACGACCTATCTGGATGCGTGGATCGAGCGCGCTAAGCGTAACAACAACATCTTCCCCAGCTATGTTGACCTGAAAGGGCGCATCGGCGGGCCGGAAAAAGCATGGTACGGCAACGTCTATGGCTGGGGGTTTTCGCCGGTCGATCCGGTGTCGGGTCAGCGCGAAGACCGCAACCGGGTGCCGCGGGCCATCGTGGCCTTTTTGAACGCCTACTTGCTGACCGGTGATGACAAGTATCTTCAGGTTTGGCGTGATCAAACCGATGCCATCAATGCGCAGGGCAAAACCGAAGGCGGCGTGGCGGTGATCCCGACCATGTTCGGCAGGTGCGGCCCCTATAGCTATAAGCCCGGCCCGTACCGCACCAATGGGCTGGACATCTGGTACATGTCGATGCGCCAAAGCGATTACGCGCGCGCCGACACCAATCACCCGTGGGTGCAATATCTTAGCGGCCAAAATGCCGGTTATCCGGTTACCGCTTTGCGCGACACGCTGGAGACCGTGCGCAAAAAAATGGACACTCTGGCCAAAGACACGACCACCAAAGAGACCCGTCTGGCCGATGCGCTTTTGAAGTTCAATCCGGCGACGGTGACGCCCCTGCTGCACCTGATGTGCGGGGCGATCCATATTGCGCGGCCAACCTGGTCAAAGACCTCCCCGCCGCAGGGTGGGGCGCTGCTCTATGCCCGTTTGCGCTATTTCGATCCGGTCAAACGCAGGGCCGGTATCCCCGAAGATGTGGCGGCACTGGTCAGCGAACTGACTGATACCTCAACGACGGTGACGCTGGTCAACACCCATCCGTTTCGGGCAAGGACGGTCACCATACAGGCCGGTGGTTATGGCGAGCATCAGTTTGTCTCTATGGATTTAGGGGGCACGAAAACCGCTATAGAGGCCAATCAGGTCACGTTGGAGCTGGCCCCCGGCAGCGGTGCCGTCATCAGGTTCGATATGCGCCGCCATGTCAATGCGCCGACGCTATCCCATCCGTGGGATCGGGTGTGATATCCTATTATACCTCCCCGGCATAGCCAGGGAGGTATAGACTTAAACCGTTTTGGGCGCGACTTCGGCGCACAGGTTCCGCACCGGCGTCAGGGCCGGATTGCTGTTGCCGCGCCGCCAGACCATATAAAGCTCAACCGGCGTGGCGGGGGTGGTCGCAATATCGCGGTAATGGACGTCGGAAAATTGCAGGCTCATGGCCGTGCGCGGGACGATGGCAATCCCCAGTCCTGCCCGCACCAGGCCCAGCATGGAATGGATCTGGGTAACCTGCTGCACGTAGTCGGGCGTGACGTTCGCTTCGGCAAACAGCGACAGCAGCATGTTGTGGAAATAGCTGGCGCCCTCGCGCGAATACATAATCAGCGGCGAGCCATCAAAGGCTTTGAGCGTCAGTTCCGGCTCGGTCAGGCGCGGATCGCCGGTCGGTAGCGCCGCCACCAGACCTTCGGACACGACGCGCTCAGACTCAAACTCATTGCGCTCCAGCGGCTGACGCAGGAAACCGATATCGATCAGGCCGGTTTGCAAAGCCTCGACCTGCTGGCTTGAGACCATTTCACGCAGATCAAGCTCAATGTTCGGCAAGCGCGCGCGTGCCTGCGCCACGATCTGCGGCAGGAAGCTGTAGCCGGAGACGGCGGTAAAACCGATACCAATCCGGCCGGCGTCGCCCTGCGCCACCTTACGGGCGGCAAGGGTGGCACTTTCGGCCAGCCAGACGATGCGGCGCGCTTCGGGGAGGAACACCCTCCCGGCGGGGGTAAGCTTGACGCTGCGGCTGGTGCGCTCAAACAGCGGCACGCCCAAGATACGCTCCAGAACCTGAATCTGGCGGCTTAAGGGGGGCTGGGTCATGTTGAGGCGGGCTGCAGCCCGCCCGAAATGCAGTTCCTCAGCGGCGGTGACGAAACATCGTATCTGGCTAAGCTCGAACATGTTTCCCTGCACTGTTTTATTTGGGACAACGCTAACAAGGCGGGAGGGCGCTGACAAGGCTATGGACACGGCGGACATGACCTTAAAAAAAGAAAAGGGCGCGATGACCTTTGATCTGTCACCGCGCCTAAGTTTCGCCGGGCCTACGGGGAGACGCCCGGAGATGGGGGAAGAGAACTAGAAGCTGTAACGCGCACTGAGGAAGACCTGACGGCCCGTATGGCTACGGACATTCAGACGGTTTGAGGCATCAACATACTGATCGTTGAATTCATCGGTCAGGTTGATGCCCTCTAGGCTGAGCTTCAACTTCGGCGTCACGCTATATGACGCCTGCATGTCGAAGTTCAGGGTTTCATTGGTGCCGGCGACGCTGTTGCCGTCGGGGGCCGGGACGGCGGTCAGGTAGCCTTCACGATAGGCGGCCGATCCGCGCACCGAGAATTTTTCGGTCTCATAGTAAAGGGTGAAGTTGGCGGCATTCTTGGACAGGCCAATCAGGGTCTGGTTCACAACGGCAGCATTGGCTGAGGTCGAGGTCAGGTAATCGATGCTGGAATCGACATAGGTGTAGTTGGCCAGAACCCCGAAATTGGCCCAGAAACCGGGCAGGAAGTCGAGTTGCTGCTGGGCATTGATCTCGAACCCTTTCAGTTCGCCGCCGGGGCTGTTGAACGGCTGGCTGACATTGAAGATTTCCGTCGGTGACGTATTGGTCGGCGTCAGCAGCGACAGCGGCAGGCCCAGTTGATCAAACGGGATGCGCTCAACCACGGTCTGCACGAAGGTGTCGATCTTTTTGTAGAACAGACCGGCGGCATAGAGCGAATTGGGGGCCGGATACCATTCCAGCGACAAGTCGAGGTTTTTCGACTTGGTCGGTTTGATCTCAGGATTGCCGCGCGAATAGGAGAAGTTAGAACCCTGAATGGAGACGTCGCCGCCCGGTGTCAGACCGGCAATCGACGGCCGCGCAATGGTTTCGGCGGCACTGACGCGGAACACAACATCATCGGTCAGGTCGGTCGCCAGATTGCCCGACGGCAGGGTCATGTCATAGCTGCGCTCCGCTTCGACCCGCTCGATCTTCAGGTTGGCACCCGATCCTGTCGAGGCAAAGCCCGATGACCACTGATCGGTCTTGACGTGACGCACACCCGCATCACCGCGCCAGGGCAGGCCAAGGGCTTCGAATTTGAAATCCGCCTGCAGATAGGCCCCGCTATTGGTTTCGCGGACATTGATCCACTGACCACGGGCCGAGGAATTGGCCGTGCCGGTCAGGGCGTAGATGCCGCAATTGCAATAGATATCGTACGTATCGGCAAACTTATTCAGATCGGGGGCCAGCCATGCCGTGGCATTGCCCGACGGCTGATCCAGATTGCGCCCAAAGCCTGAGAACACTTCCGATACCGCCGCCAGATCGGGGGCCGACAGCGTATCGGTGCGGGTCTCAGAGGTGCGGTAATAGCCGCGCGAGTCAAAGGTGAACTTGCGGTAGTCGAGGCCGCCCTTAAGCGTCAGATTGTCGCTGAAATCATATTCCAGATAGGCCTTGGCATTGGCAAAGGCGTTGGTGACGAAGTTCGGGCGGATACGCACTTCGGACGTACCATTGGTCATCGCCCAGTTGGCCGGGTCGGTGGCGTCGAAATTGAGGTTGATCGCGGGCATACGTGAGCGGAAGTCGTAGCTATAGCCCTGCGTATTGGCGCGATCAAAAGTGATGATGGTCGAGATGGGGTTGGAAAACTCCGACTGCGAATGACCGGCGATGAACCCGCCGCGCAGACGATCGCTGAAAGTGTGGGTCAGGGTGAGAGTGTACTGGGTGAACTCGGTCTCCATCTCATCCCAAGCCGTCTGCGTGCGCAGATCGACATTGTCCATCGTGGCCTGAACCAGATTGCGGCCTTCGACGGTGCCGCTGCGGATAATGGTTTGCGGCTTACCCACGCCGCTGCGGCTCAGGCCGATGGCCTGAAGCTGATGCTCGCCGCGCGTGGTTTTCACATCGGAATAGAGCACATCAAACGTGACCAGTGTGTCATCGGACGGGCGCATCTGGAACGATCCGGTCAGGCCCAGACGCTCGGTATTGATATCGTAGCTGACATAGGACGGCAGGCGCGGGTGGAAGATGCCGGTGGTGGCGCTGGTGTTATTAATTTCGGCGATGGTATAGCCTGCAACGGTCGACTGGGTGTTGAAGCCGCCGTTCGCTCCGCCCGCGCTCCAGCGGGTGATATTGGCGCCTTCTTCAAGGATATGGCGTTTTTCGTAGGCCACTGAGAATAGCGCGCCCAGCCGGCCATCGGCCCAGCGGCGGCTGCCCATCATGGTCACGCGCGGTTGCACGTCACGGGCCAGATCATTGTAGCTAGCCTGAGCCGACACGACGAACTGATCGTCCTTATAGTCGAACGGGCGGGCGGTTTGCAGATCGACTGTGGCCCCCAGTGAGCCTTCTTCGACATCGGCAGAGGCGGTTTTGCGCACGGTCAGGGAGTTGAACAGTTCCGACGCAAACATGTTAAAGTCAAAGCCGCGGGTGCGGTTCGTGCCGCCGGAATTGACCGTGCCGCCGGTGGTGGCGATGGCTTCCATACCGTTGACGCGCACACGGGTGTATTCAGACCCTAAGCCCCGCACCGAAATCTGGCGACCCTCGCCATTGGCGCGGGTGATGGCAACCCCCGGAATGCGTTGCAGCGATTCCGCCAGGTTCAGGTCGGGGAAGTCAGCGATGTCTTCGGCCTTGATGGAATCGACCACGCCACTTTCGAAACGCTTGGCGCGGATGGCGCTTTGCAGCGAACCACGAAAGCCGGTGACGACGACTTCGGTAACGTCGTCTGCGGCGGGCGCGGCGTCTTGCGCCATGACCGGCGCGGCACTGGCCAGCAGCAGCCCGATAAGCGATACACTCCGCAGGAGGCCGTGACGGGCCACCCCATTCCCTGATTTCAACATATGGCTTTCCTTACCTGTAGAGCAGGGTGTTCGATGCGTATTTGGCATCCCTGCTATCTTGTTATGCGAGGATCATATGCCGTTTTTCAAAGGGGGCGAATTCCAATCGGGCATGAATCAATGCGCGAAGTGGAATGAAGCTTCGCGCCGTAAACGTGAAAACAGGTCGGTTAAGGGGACTAAAACAGGCGGGTCGTCAGGCCAACTGGCCCCCTCTTAAGCCAACTGACAAAGATCCAGTTCGTTGAAATCGCCGTAGTCGAGGTTTTCCCCGCCCATCGCCCAGATGAAGGCGTAGTTGGATGTGCCCGCCCCGCAATGGATCGACCACGGCGGGCAGATGACCGCCTGCTCGTTGGCGGCGATCAGGTGGCGGGTATTGTCGGGCTGTCCCATAAAGTGAAACACCCGGTCATTGACGCCCATATCAAAGTAAAAATAGGCTTCTGAGCGGCGGTCATGCAGGTGCGGCGGCATGGTGTTCCAGACGCTGCCGGGCTTAAGCAGGGTCAGGCCGAGCAGAAGTTGCGCCGATCGACAGACGCGCGGTACGATCAACTGATGGATGGTGCGTTCATTGGAGGTGTCAAGGCTACCGCGCTCCAGGGGCTGACTGTCCTTTAAGGCAATGCGCACGGTCGGGTAGGGCTGATGCGACGGGGTGGACGCCAGATAAAAGCGCGCCGGTTTGTCCGGGCTGTCGCTTTCAAATGACACGTCACCGCTGCCACTGCCGATATAGAGCGCATCGAGCGGCGCAAGCGCAAAGGCCACGCCGTCGACCCGCACAATACCCGCGCCTGAACCGACATTGACCACACCCATTTCCCGCCGATCCAGCAGCGAGGTGCCCGCCGCCGAGGGCGGTTCGGTCAGTCTTGGCAATGCCACCGCCGTGCTGACGGGGGCTGCCCCGCCGATGACGAGCCGTTCCTGATGGACATAGTTGAGCCGGATGTCATCGGTCGCAAACAGATCGGTGATCAGATATCGATCACGCAGGGCCTTGGTATCGGCGGTCGCCAGTTGGTCAGGGTGGGTCGCGTAATAGGTCTTATGAAACACGTTACACTTAACCCTTCACAGGCGCGCGGGTCGGTTTGACCTCGACCGCATAGACGTGGTTGTCACCGTGCATATTGGAGCAGAACACGATCCATTTATCGTCGGGCGTGAAGCGCAGATTTGGCTCCAGCCGGTAGTCATGGGCTGACATATCGACCAGACGGGTGGAGGTGAACTTTTCAATGGTGATCAGGTCGTCGTCATAGGACGGTAGATCAGCATCGACGATGGAGTCGGCCTTCAGCAGCGATAACCATTTGCCGTCCGGCGCGTGGGCGACCATATCCAAATCGCCGCCGTCGCTGGCAAAGGTCACCCCGTCATGAGCGACGTTGAAGTGCACGCCCCAGTCGTTTTGTTCGACCCGCTTCCAGACGCGCTTGCCGGTCGCCAATTCCAGCCCTGCCACCCAAAAGACCTGACCGCGCGGCGTTTGCAGGTCAAACCACAGCCACTTGCCGTCGTGGCTAAAGAACTCATGGCCCCAGATTTCCATATTCATGGTGCGGGTGTGGACTGAGCGCAGGTTCGTGCCATCGGCATTGATCAGCTTGATGCGATCAACCCGGTGCCATGGCCCTTCCATGCAAAACCGGATCAGGTTCAGATCGGTCGGTGAAAACTGGACGTGGCCGATCCATTCTTCGGTGCTGTAGATGACCGTGCGTTTGCCGGTTTTAATGTCGATGGTGAACAGTTCGGCGGGCACGCGCGACGCCCAGCGCTCCAGCATCCGCACGCCTTTGGCCTTGGCGAAGTTGAGCGGCTTGCCGTCAGGGCCTAATGCCGCATATTCCGCCTGACCGAACTTTTCAAGGCTGTCCTTGTCCTTGGGCTGCAAGGGTTTGGCACCGTAAGCGACCGTGCCGAGCAAAACGGTGTCGTCGGCGTTCATGGCGCTGATCTGACCGGCCGGGATGCGGGCGACCTGACGCTTCTTTTTCGTGTCGACATTGATGGCAAAGATGGTCTTGGGCCGGTCGGCGGGCAGGGCCTCACCCGGATCGGTAACTGCGTAATAGATATCTCGCGATTTACGGGCGGCGAACAGCAGGTCATTCCCTGCGCCGGTCACCAGCGGCGTCACTTTCCAGGTCTTGAGGTCAACCGTCTGAATCCCGGTCGGGGATTTAATGACCATGATGTCGCCCTGCGGCGTGTAGACATGGCGGTAAAAGTACATGCCCAGAGCGCCGGGTTCGTCCGAGATCCGGATAATGCGATGGCCGGTCCTGGGGTCGATCCAGTCTTTTGGGATTGGGCCTGTAGGCTTGGCGGGAGCAGTGGCGGTTTGCGCACCAGCCTGCGTCATCGACATGCCTATGGCCGAGGCTCCGGCCAGAAAGCCTTTGAGGGCCGTGCGGCGTGTTCCGGTGGTCATGGCGGTACTCCTTACTTAACGTGCGCGAATGAGAATTTTTGGGCACTTACGAAAGCGTCCCATGCCTCACGCGATTTGAAATCCAGCCCGCCGTCCCAGGCCGAGCCCATGTAGTAGGTAAAGGGCTGGCCCGGAGTGACCCGCAGCAGGATCAGGTAGTTTTCGGCGTCCTCAGCAAAGCCTGCGACCATGGCCGGATCGGCGGCGATAGTGATTCCGATAGTGCCGTTAACGCTGGCTGGTTCCCAGAAGCTTAAAGTTCCTGACTTGGCGTCTTTGGTGACAACGCCGTTGCCCGCATCGCCCTTGCGTTTGGTGATGCCGATGGCGACGATCAGAGGGGCTTTGGAGTCGGACGAAAGGGTCGAGGTCATGCGCGTGAAGTTCGACCCCAGCGGTAGCGAAAACGTCCGTGTCTCCCAAACCTTACGGGCCATATCGACCGGCCACGGGCGATAATCGACCTTGAATTTGGCTTCATCGGCGCCGGTTTTCAGGATCTCATATGTGCTGAAATTACGCGAAGTCCACAGCTTATTGTCATACCAGATGCCAAGGCCCCCGGCGCCGCGGCCACGCCCGACATCGTAGTAATCCAGGCCTTCGCCGCGATCGACGTGGTAGTTCGGGAACTTAAGCTGACGATCCATATAGGGGTAGCGCACGCGCTTGGCCCAGACATCAATGCCGGAGCCTGACGGGGCTTCGCGGGCCTGCAGAGCGGGGCCATAGATGCGGTGGGCGACCTTATCGTTTTCCCACAGCAGATCATCAAACCGATCCGGCGCAAAGCGGGCGACGGCGCGCGGCGTCTGATCGGCGGGCGGGGTCAGTTTTTCGACGGCGGCGGGCCGTTTCAAGGTCGCCGGATCGTAGGCGAGGGCGCGGGTCGCGCGCATTTCGGCATCGCGGCGCTTTTTCTCTTCGTCTCCAATGACCGTCACCGGCGCAATCGGTTGCGGCGTGGTGGCAAGGATCGTGGCTTCATCATCACGGGCCGGTTCGGCTTCGGGCAGGGATTGCGCGGGGCCGCCCAAATTCATGATCTCGATCCCGGCCAAAAGGTAAGCGCCGGTGGCGTATGGGCCGACATCCTCGGCCTTGGTCGGCACAGGACGGTCGCCGGTCTTTTGCGCCGCGCCGATCAGACCGTTCGGCAGGACATGGCGGTTAAGCGCCGTCCACCCCTTAAGCACCGCCGGTTGATAGGTTGCGCGGTCGAGCAGACCGTGATTGATCCCCCAGGCCAGGGCATAGACAAAGAAGGCAGAGCCTGACGTTTCGGCTTCGGGGAAGGACTTCGGATCGTTGAGATCGGTCGCCCACAGGCCGTCGCTACGTTGCAGTTCTTTGATACGACCTGCCATCTTGGTGAAGGTGGTGACGTAGAACTCACGACCCTCAAAATCCGCCGGCATGGATTCCAGCGTGCGCGCCAGCCCGCCCATCACCCAGCCATTGCCGCGCGACCAGTAGATCGGCTGGCCGCCCCCGCCTTTGTGGTGTTCGTCATTAAAGCGCTCATCCCGCAGGAACAGGCGGTCACTTTCGACCCACAGGCGCTGGGCCGTGCGCCGCCATTCCTTATCCATAGCGCGCAAATATTTCGGATCACCGGTCAGCGCCGTCTGGCGCGCCAGAACGGGCGGGGCCATGTAAAGCGCATCGCACCACCACCAGATCAGGCTCTCCGTCTCCTGAACGCGGTTAAGGTGCGGGACCATGTAATCCAGACGCTGCTGCAGGGGCATGATCACGCCCTGCTGGCCACGGCGGGCATAGATTTCCTGATAGAGATCACCGATTGCCACATCGTCGGCATTGAGCAGCAGTCGCTCGGCCCGCGCGCCGCGAAAGGCGTAGTTGTAGTGTTCGGCGGTGGCGGTCAGAAACCGCAGAATGTCTTTGTTTTCGGACTCGCGCGCCAGACGGGCGGCACCAACGTAAAAGGTGGCGGCCACCCAGTTGGACGAAATTTCCGACAGGTTCGAGCCGGTCGATAACTGGATCGGGCGGCGGCTCATATCGGCGATCTGGGAGGCGGCGACATAATCAAGGGCGCTCAGAACCGATTGGCGCGACGGTATGCTGTCTGATGAAAAATTGAGATTGGGCCGGGCGGGGGCTTTAAGCCAACTGGCCTCAATACCAGCCACCTGAGCCGGGGCAGACGTTTGCGCATAGGCGGGGATACCACCGATCATGGCCACAGACAGTCCGCAGACGGTTGACAACATAATCGTGCGCACATTCATGAGACGTAATCCTTTAAGCAAACAAACAGGTCGATCTTAACGCAAGTCTCTCTGAGGAAAAAAGGTCCGACCCTGAAGTTATCAGGGCCGGACAGGGCCAGGAGATGAACGCTTAAAATCAGAAGGTCGTGGTTACACCCACATAGTAACGGCGACCGGAGTACAGAGTATCGAAGACGTATGGGGTACCTCCGCCAATTTCACGCAGTTCGTCCGGCGCATAGCGGGTGACGGTATCATCCAGCAGGTTCTTGCCTTCGATGAAGAACTCAAGGTTCTTGTTGACCTTATAAGAGGCGCGGCCATCCAGAGACTTTGAGCCATTCTTATAGACGGGGGTAACCGTCTTGAAGTAGCTGGTCGCCCCGCCATAAGGCGGCAGGTCTATGCCGTTAGCGGTTTGGACCGCTTCGGTAGGTACGCGGTTAGTGCCTTCGGAGGCATCTATACGGTCGTAATAGAAGTCACGTTCCTGATAGGCGATACGGGCATTGATACGGCCATCATCATACCAGAAGTTGATGTTGTAGTAGTAGCTCGACTGCTTTTCTGGCGGCAGAGGTTTGCTGGTCAGCGGATCTACACGTGTGAAGCTGGCGTTGTTTTCCGTCGTCGAGTAGTTAAAGCCTGCGCCGGTGTATCTCAGGACGCTGGGCAGGAACGTAAAGGCGGTACGGGCTGCCACTTCGATGCCGGTTTGTTTCAGGCCGCCATCGCCATCCCGATAGGTGGGGGCGATATAGGTGTTGCCTTCCAGTTCATACTCAGGAAGCACAACATCATCATCTGGCCGCCCGGTTTTGACGTCGATTGAGTAGGTGCCAAGGCTTACCTGTGTATCGCGGTTCGGATACCATTCCAGCGACAGGTTCTGGGTGGTGGCCTCATAGCCTTTAAGCTCCGGGTTGCCGATACGACCTGAGCATCTTTTTTCATTGACAGGTTCGCTCTCAACGTCAGCATCAGCGTCATTCCAGTAGCCGGGGAAGGCTACGCCCAGTTCTTCCAGGGTCGCTTGGTCTGCCGCGCTGATGAAGTTACAGGTGGCGGCGGCCGTACCGGTAAGTTGAGTCATGCTTGGACGGGCGCGTTGTTTCGCCGTGGCATAGCGCACCACCAATTGATCTTCGATCGGCCAGATCGCCAGGTTGAAGCTCGGTAGGAAGTCTTCGGATTCGCGGGAAATTTCCGTTGTCCGGCGAGACACCAGTGTGGTGACCGTCGGGTCGACACCCACAGCACCGGCACGGATCGCGGCAACGTCTGCAGGATCAAGCGTGGTTGTCTGGAAGTTAACCGAAGGGGCCGCCTCAACCTTGATCTTCTGATAGCGGACGCCGAGGTTACCCATTACATCCATACCAAACAGGCGGGTTTCAAAATCACCCATGAGGTAGGCTGACGTGGTCAGTTCAGTGGTCGAGTAGCTGGGGCGCGTATAGGTTTTGCCGTCTGAAGCGATACATTCGTACAGGCAATCAAGATTGTGCGCGCTGAGATCAGCATACTTGCTCAAAGTGCCGTAGAAATCATCGAAATCAAACGCTTTCCATGAATCTATCAGGCTGCCGCGATCGGGCATGCCGTCAAAATAGTTGGCGCCGGGCAAGGTGATCAGACTGTTGTTGATGAGCTCTTCATACTGAGCTCGTGTCAGCATATGTTCTTTTTCCAGTCGATCCTGACTGGTGGCAATCGTATTGATGGTGGTGGAACCGAACTGACAGTTGGCATTTGTGACGGTCGGGTCGCAGAACTTGACATAGTCAAGGCTTCTGGCGCGTGACATGGTCACACCCGGCGCAATCAGGAAGCCACCTTCACGCCATGTCAGGTTTTCACGATTGGTATGCGATCCACCGAACTTAATGGACTTCAGAGGCCCGAAATTATCGAAGCTGCGGGTCACATCAAGCTGATAGTTCCACTCTTTGTTCTTATCTGCTTGAGGTGTGTATTCAAGACGTGCCGTTGTGCCGGGATTTTGGAACACGCCGGGCCGTATGCCACCCAGGGCCGCGGCACGGTTGTCAGGTGCGGTCGGGTAGTACGACGCAGGATTGTCCAGGTCGAAGTTCGGCACTTCGAAGGTCCAAAGGCCATTTTCCGGGATCATATAGAAGCGCGCTTGAGGAATGGAGGCGATGATCTTAAAGGCATCGTCTTCGCGTTCACCCTTGGCAAAACCGTATTGGATACGGGCCTTGGCGACCCATTGATCGTGTTTGAAATCGGCACCGAGTTGCGAATAATGCTGCTCATTCGTACGCTGAATGTCACGAACCTGGCTGTCGTAGCTCAGGGTTGAACTGCCATTGCCTCTGATCAGATCGTATTGCGTGACGTAGTGGTTTTCATTGACCACGACGTTACGCATATTGGTGGACAAAACGCCGGAGGCGTTGGTCGATCCGGTCGGGGCCACGATCTGCAGGTTATAGGCCTGAAAATCCTGCTTGCGGATATTCGGGTTATATGAGGCAAAAATGGTCAGGTCGTCGTTTACGCGGTAGTCAGCGCGCAACTGGAACGAGGTGCGGGTATCGCGGCGGTTTTCGCGACGCATACGCGGCAGGGACGGCGTAAAGTCTTCCCATTGCGCATAGCAGTTCAGGCGGCTGTTGATACCGGTGGTGGGCAGGGCGGCACAACCGGCCTTGGTCGTAATGGCTGCGGCAACCGGGTCATATGGCGTGGTGAAGGATTTTTCCGGCGAATTGTCGTGATCGCCAAAGGGTTGGTAGCCAACCTGCTTGTCCGACACGCTGTTGAAATCGGTCGAGGTGCGCTGATCATCATAGGTGGCGTTAAACAAAACACCCAGACGGCCATCCAGGAACTTACGTGTAAAGATGGTGTTGATGCGCGGCGACCAGCGGCCATCCAGCGTATTTTTTTGGTACTGAACATTAAGCTTATACAGCGGCTTGGCGAAATCCAGACCGTTACGCTGCTCGATCTTGACCGTGCCGCCCACGCCGCCGGAACGCATGTCAGCGGTCTGGCCCTTGATGACGTCCACGCTCTTGATCAGGTCGGACGACATATCGCCCAATCCGGTCACAGAGCGGCCGTTTTGCGAGTCGGTCGGCAGCATGGACATGCCGTCAACTTCGATGCGGATAAGATCGGCGGCCTGACCGCGGATCGTAAAGCCGCCGGTATCGCCAGAATCGGTGACGTCGAGGGCCACACCGGCGATGCGGGCGATGGCTTCACCTACGTTCTTGTCCGGGAAGTTGCCGACGTCATCAGCGACAATGGAGTCCTGAGTGGTCGCGGCGCGTTTTTTGCGGTTGATGGCCGATTGTTCAGCTCTACGGGCGCCGACGACGATAACTTCCTGAACGTCATCAGTCGCGGTGGCTTCCGGGGCTGCGGCAGGTGTTTGCGCCGATGCGCCGCCACCGATAGCAATCGTCAGCGCCAGCGTCGACGCGCCCAGTAAATATTTCAAATCCTTGTGTTTCATGGTTTCCTTAACCCCTTTTTTTGACCCATGCCTTTGAGGCGGGTCGTTTGATTTAAGTTCTGTAGTCTGCGCCACCGGTGTCATTCGGCGGCAAACGGGCCGTCAGTTGATGCCCGTAATGTTGTCGGCATTCTCCGTGATGACTTTTCCCCCATTGGTCGTGATGCGGTTACGTGCGAAATGCACGTTGCGGGCGTGACGGATGGTGCCGAACTGCGCGGCCTCCAGATCAAGCCCCTCAAAGTGAATGTTCCTGAGCGGTGCCCCGGCATAGGCTTCAAGCTCGATGGCGGTTTTCAGCCCACGCGCCCTGACGCGGCTGATGTGGATGTCGTGAACCTCCGGCAGGCCCTTATCCTTGGGCACCTGCGTCGTCAGCGTCGTCCAGTAGGATGGGTAATCGGTCAGCCCGTCCGGAATTTTTGCGTAGGAATAGGCCGGAAACCAGTTCAGATTGATGCGGATGCCAGTTTCGGCTTGTTGCACATCAATGTCGCGGATGTGAATGTCCGAGGCCCCGCCACCGCGCGTAGCCGCCGATTTAAACAGGACCCCGTACCTGACCGGCCCGACGACCTTAAGGCCATAGACCCTGACGTTGCGGATGCCGCCCGACGTTTCAGAACCAAACGTGATGCCTGCATAGGCAGTGCGTACCGTCGAATTGCGGATGACGACATTCTCGGTTGGTCGGTTGACCCTCAAACCATCGGCGTCACGTCCGGCCTTAAGGCACAGGGCGTCGTCGTTGGCGTCGATGTCGGCGTTTTCGACCAAAACCGTGTGGGAGGAATCGATGTCCACGCCATCAGTCGACGGGCCCTTACCGTCAACATTGTTGCGCACGATGATGCCGGAAACCTTGACGTTGTTGGAATAGACAACCTGCACCGTCCAGAAGCCGGAGCGGGTCAGCATCAGGCCGCCGCCCAGTTCGATGCGCTCAGAATCATAGATCTGGATCAGGCGCGGGCGCTTGGCGTCATAATCCGCCGCCCAGCGCAGGCCACGGGCTTCGTAATCATAACGGATCGAATTGAAGCGTTCCCAGAACACCTTGCCATTGCCGTCGATGGTGCCTTCGCCGTAAATTTTGATATCGCTTTGGCCATAAACATTGAGCAGGGCCGACGGCCACGACAACTCAATCCCGGCAATGCGGGTCGGCATATCAGGATAGGCCGCAATGTCCTGCGCGCCGATCAGGGTCACGCCCTTATCAAGCCGCAGCGCCATGCCGGATTTCAGAAACAACGATCCGGTCAGATAGATACCGGGTTTCAGCACCAGAGTGCCATGAGCTGTTGCGGTGGCGTCAATAGCCCGTTGCAAAGCGGCGGCATCATTGGTGATGCCATCGCCTTTGGCACCGTAGGCTGAGGCGTGGATAACCGCGTCGGTCAGGCCCTTCGGGGCGTCAATGGCAATGTCATCACCATCGGCGGCGAGTGCTGGCACGCTCAGGCCACAGCCCGTCGCGGCCACCGTAGCGCCGGTCATCTTCAGGAAAAGGCGTCGCACGAAGGGGGCCATTACGGGTGCGCGGCCTTCCATGCCGGATAGGCGTCAATGGCTTTTTGCGGGCTGTTGTCGTACCAGGAATAGCCATTGCGGCGGCCCTTAGAGATTTCGTTGACATCGTTGTGGATGAACTTGCTCCAGTCGCCAAAGATCGGCTTACCGGTTTTGATATCGTAATTGCGCGACCAGATCGGTCCGGCGCCGGATTTGGCGATCAACTTGCGGCCCTCTTCGGGGCTGACCGAGGTAAAAGCGACATCATAAATCGCGTGATCTTTCAGCCACTGAACGCCGGTATGCACCGCCGCTTTGAGTTCGGGCGAGGGGTTGGATTGGCGCATCAGAAACAGCAGGACATCGCTGCTTTCCGCGCTGGCCAGGGAGCGTGGCTCATAGTTACGCGCAGATATGGGCTTTAAGGTCAGGGCATCGACCTGCTGCGGCCAGACGGTCTTTTTGCCGTTCACCACCACCTGCGAGTCCAGAATGATCTTGACGGCGCGCGCGCTGGCGACCCCTGCTTTCTGACGCAGATCAGCGGGCACAAAGGCGAAATCGGCATGGCCTTCGGCCACATCTTCTAAAATATCAGCGGCCTTGGCCACCGCGTTATCATTAAAGGTGATGCCGTCATGGAACCCGCCTTCCAGCGGGTAATTCTGCGGCCAGCCGCCATTGGGATACTGAGCCATCAAAAGATAATTCACGCCTTTGATAATGCTGGCACGATAGACATCACCCTCGGCACCCGGCAATTGCGCCTGAACCTTACCCAAAAAGCGCATTTCGGTTGTGGTGGCGTCGTTATCGAGAGAACCCACGAAGGTCCAGAAGCGATCACGTGGCTCATCAAAGCTACCGGTGCCGACCGTCATGGTCTCGGCATTATTACTATAGCGCTGGCCTTTGAGACGCGGCGGTTTGGTGCGGTCCTGATTTTTGCTCCAGCCGCCGGACGGGGTTTGAAAACTGACAATCGTATCGGCCATGGCGCGGGCCTCAGAGGTGGCATACCAGGCGGCATCTTTATTGAGTGCCATCTTGCCACTACCGGCGGTGGGTGGGGGCGGAGCCACTTCGCCTGCTTGAAGTTCGGCGGCCAGAGTGGCGCGATCAAAGGCCATCTTTTGCTCGGACTTCAGAATATAGGCGCTCCACGCCGCACGGTCCGCCTCAGTCACTTCACCTAGGCGCGTCACACTGACCTCGGGCGCCGGGGTATTGATCCCGATGACCGCCGCCGTGGCGTGCGCTGCAAACGCCATTCCGATTACCGGGATTGCGCCCGACCATCTACCCAGTTTCATTTCCGTCCCTATTATCGGATTATTATTTCAAAAACGATACGTTAGGTCTGAGCGGCTGTAAACGAAAATGCTCGATTTCGACGGATTTTCTGCAAATGTTTTTATTAGTGATTTGGCTGCCTTTTTATAAATGTCTATTTGAAATAAATCGGCACGAATCCTATGATTTGTATGATTAAATATGCTTCGTTGTGATGATGTTATTTCTTATCTCAAGAGGTGGGTGAGGCAGGTTTTGGGATGGCGTGTGGTTTAATTGTGGCGCCGAATCTGCTTTGAATCTGCCCCGCAATGAGCTTTTCGTTCCTATAATTGAAACTATATGCGAATATTGAAACGATGATGCGCTATCTTTCCAGACTGACTCCCATCAGGCCGATGACCACCTCATTGGCGACGGCGCGCACGCTCAGGTTTTTGAGGGTTTTCGACGGATCGAGATCGAGCGCCAACACATTAGCCGCCCCGCCGTCTATCTTTTCGCGATCCTTGCGGCCTTTTGAATCCGCGCCCGGCACCCAGACCTTACCCGTTTTCAGATCGACCCGGACGGGGGCTTCGCCGCACAGGCGGAACTGGTAGTCGTCGATGAAGTAGTCGCGCTCAATCGGCCACCAGTTATCGGGGTTGCGCAGCGTCAGTGTCGCCGTCGTGCCGTCCGTATAGGTGACGGTGACCATGCCGTTGGTGATCCGGCTTTGCATATGGTTGGTCGATCCGGCCATCAGCAGATAGGCGCGTTTGGCTTTGCCGTTCAGCTTGACGCTGACTTCATCAGGGTAGTTGTCCCATAGGGACGCAAAGGCAATGTTGTTGCCCTCACCCGCCGGCGTTTTGAAGTTTAACCCTTTGACCGGCGTGATCTGCCCGCCCGCTGCGCGCAAAGCCCCATCATCAATGTTGGCGGTGGCGTTGACGTGACCGGCCCATGCCCCAATGCCCTGGGCAGGCATGGCCAGCGACACGAACGGTGAGCGCGGGCTGCGGTACTTACCCGGCGTAAAGATCGCCGTGACCTTATCATTGAAGGCCGCGCTGATATCGACCGGCTCAACCGCCGCCGTGCCGTCCGCCCAGACCGGGGCCTTGACCGGACAGGTGGCGGGTGGCGTAGGTTTGGCATCGAGTGCGTACCATTCAAACGTCCCCTGACGCTTCCCGCTGAAAGGTGCCGTGGCCGCAAACGTGGTGGCTTTGGTGCTGTCTATGGCTTGACCCGACCAAACTATGCGTATTTCGGCATGCCCGCCCAGCGGGTTTTCGATGCGCAGTTTCGGCGTGCCGACGCTTTTGAGAGGTGTCCACTGAACCGGCTGGCCGTTGACGGTGACCGCCTCCAAGGCATCCCGGCGGGCAGGGATATCGAGAACCATGCTTTCAAAAGTTTTTCCGGTCTGGCTGACCTGCCACGTCTCAATCTGTCCTTCGCGCTTAAACCCGAACGTCAGGTTCGGGTGGGTCAGGCGGGCATGATCCCATTCGGCCGGAAAACCGGGGGTGAGCGTCAATGTGCGGCTTAAGGCATCGGGCTTGACGCCAAACAGGCCTTCGACCACGGTGCGCGACATGACACCGGCCCCATCGGCAAAGTCGCGCTGGCTCTCGCGGCGATAGACATCGAGGTAGTTCAGGCTGCCGACATTGCCGGGCGCGATGCCCATGAAGAAACTGGCTAATATGCCGCCGCGGGTGATCTCATAGGCCGTATCGGCCCGCCCGGCCTGCCATAGCCCCAGCGCGGTGTGGAGGTTTTCGCCCATGACGACATTGTTGATCGACCAGCTATAGGGCATCCAGTCGGTGCTGGGCAGCATCCGGTAAGGCCGGTCGTTCGGGACATTCGCACCGGTGACGGGCAGGGGCTTGAAACTGCGCTCAATATCGGCGGCCATGCGCGCCGCCTCAAAGGCATCGGGCACGCCGGAATCCATAGTGTGATAGAAGCTCCACACGCCGTAACTGGGGTGCAGCATCTGCTGGCCCAGATAGTCTTTATATTCACCAAACGCGCCGCGATCCTCCATCCACAGGTGGGTTTTCATGGCTTTGGCGATCAGGGTGGCCTCGGCCTCATAGGGGGCGGGGTCTTTGCCGATCAGGCGGGCGAGACGGGCGGCCATGCGGTTGTGATAGAGGTTGTAGGCGGTCGTGTAGGCGACCCCGCCGCCGCTATATTGCACATCATCTGAGGCCCAGATGGCGGCATAGGCTTCATAGAGCGGCAATTTTTCAGTTCCGTTCTTTGGGCCAAACTCACGGCGGAACAGGCGCTGCTCCCACGCCAGATGGCGCTCTAACGCGGGCCAGACTTCGCGGGCGTACTCAAGGTCGCCCGTCCACAGAATATGGCGGAACATGGCGTCGAAAAAGCCGATGTTCATATCATAATGGGTGTTGGACAGGTCGCCATTGGTGTGCAGCCCGACCGGATTGCGGGCCAGATTGGTGGCCTCTTCGGCGGGGGCGACATGATCCGGGATGGCCTGAATATTCTGCTTGCGCGTCCACAGATTCAGGTTCTGGCGCGCCCGGTCGTGCCAGCCCAGGGCATCGAGCGCATAGGGCCCACGCCAGCCCAACAGCCGTGCGCGCCAGGCGATTGCGCCGTGGGTGATGCCGCCGCCGGTGTCATTAACGTCCCACAGGGCATCGGCGGCGACATTTAGCGCGCCCATAGCGGCATCAAGGTGCGGATCAGGCGTTTGCGTGCGGACGCGATTACGCAAAGCCTCAAAATGGCGGCGAGTCAGATTGAACTGGGCGGCGAGGTCTTTGGCCGTAAAGGGCGTGATGGCGGTGACGGTATTGGCAGCCGTGCCGGTATTGCCCGCCGTCACATTGCGGTAGTCGCCCAGTTCAGGCGCGGCCCCTTTGCGGGTGACCTGCACCGTCAGGAACACCGGCTTTTCGGTCAGTTTCAGGTGGCCGACCACGACCTTGGTGGGGGCGTCGGCGGAGGAGGCCAAAAGGGCGGACGGATCGCCCCACTGCGCGGCATCAGCCAGTCGGATTGTAACGGGGGCAGAGACTGTGCCGGTTAGCCCCGCATTTTTGCCATCGGCGGTAAAGCCCTGCTTCGTCAGTCCGTAGCGGGTGTCGGCGGCATATTCCGGCTTGAACTGGAAATATTCGCTGATCGGGACGTTTTCAGTGCCGATGTCGCCGTCGCGTTTACCGCGCACGCCGTTGCCGCCCCCAAACACAAACACCAGTTCCGCACCCTTGGGCAGGCCATGACCGGTCGCGCGTACCGACAGGCCCTCAACCTCATGATAGGCGACGACCTCAAGCTCAATCCGGCCCTTCGCCCCAAGCAGAGGATCACGGATGGTATAAAGCATCTCACCGGGGCGGTAGCGGGTTTCGATCTCCGCGGCATCATTGAACCATTTCACCCCCGCCGATGTGCGCACACCTAAGCGGACATTGCCGCCGCGTCCGGGCAGATAGAGCGAGAACTCCGGCTTATCGCCGGCATCGACGCGAAAGGCGCTATGGCCGCCATAAAGCGCGCGGTTGAAATATTCAGCGCCGTTGCGGATGACGAAATCACTGCCCTCTGGCCGGTAGCGCATCGGGGTCGCCAGTTGCCCCTCAAGGTTCGGCGTCAGGCCGCGCGTCGCCGACGGCACCGCCGACTGCGCCAAAACCGGCGGGCTGTAGCTTAAGGCCGGGGCGGCCAGCAGCAGGCACCACAGGGCGGCGGTCGATCGCAGGTTACGGGGCATTTTGGCATTTCCTCTGGAGTTTTTTTATAATTGACGCGAATTACAGAGACGGGCAGATACCTTCGACCTTGACTTTCCAGTCTTTGGGGAAGCCGGGGGCATGGCCGGTCTGCCCATCCCAACCGCCGGCCATCAGGGCAATCGCCAGCAGCAGCCCGCCATTTGACGGGAAATAGGTTTCCGCCGCCCGCTGATAGCCATGGCCGTCAAGGCCAGCGTTGGTTTGAACGCCGGCACCCGTCGCGGTCGGCACGAACGCGGCGGCATGGGCATCCAGATGCACACGCGGGGTCATGCCACTTGTGCCAAATTTGTTATTTTTGACGTCAAAAAACAGCCAGTCTATGGCCTCATCCGGTGCCCCCAACCGCGTGGCAGTCATGGCCATCATCGGATAGTCCCAGCCCCAGGTCTGACGCAGATCCCAGTCGCGGGTCATCCGGTCGAGGGTTCGGCGCATGGTCGGCTTATCGACATCGCGTCCGGGCAGCCAGCCGAGCGGCATCAGAAACGACATGTGGTCTCGGTTCTGACACGTCTCATCGACGGCGTTCGATTTACACGTCCCCGCCGCCTTATCCCAAAAGCCGGGTTCTGAGCCGACCGGCAGATAAAGCCCATCCTTTTGCGGCAGGTCGGGCCATTTGGACAGCACGGCGTCCCAATCGGCGCGGCGCGGCTTACCCGTTCGTTCCCGCCAGCTTTGGGCCGTCTCGATCCCCCAACGGAAATAGGCCAGTTCAAACATCGGATTGAAGGTGGTCAGCGGCGGGAAGTTTTCCTGTACCGGAATGATCGGCGGACCGAGGCGATAGTGGCCGGATGTTTTATCCAGTACCATGATCGAGGCCAGCAGATCAGCACTGTCTTCGACCAGTTGGCCATAGGTTTTCAGCACCCGCGCGTTGTCGCCCGCACGGTACAGAAGTTCTGACATATAGATCGGGTGCGGCTGCTGCCACAGGATGAAGGGCGAAACCTTGGACGGGCTGTCGGCACCGTCCGGCCCGATCATCTTCGGCCACCACGCGCCTTTGACACCCTGTTCCTTGGCGCGGGTGCGGGCCTTGGGCAGGAAGCTGACATACCAGCCGAGACTTTTCTCCAGCAACTGCGGCCGGCCCCACAGGGCAAAGTGCGCCGAATGCCAGGGATGCATCTCAAGGTGCGACTTACCGTTCCAGCTATTGGAAAACAGCCCTTCTTCCTGCGGCGGGAAGGCCCCTGCAGCATTCACGGCCATCAGATATTGCGACAGGATAATCCGGCGTTCCAGTTCGGTCGCGCGCGGATCGGTGCTGCCCGCCAGCTCGACCATGCCGCCGTTTGACCAGTAGTCGCGCCAGTGACGCTCAACGGCCGCCTTAGCCTCAGTCGGACGGGGCAGATCGAGGACTTCGCTATTGGCAAACAGCGCCGTGACCGTCAGGGTGTTGGCTTTTGACGTGGCGCGGTAGGTATGGGCTTCGGCTTTTTCGACGGACGCACCGGGAGCATGGATGCGGCTGTAATAGACCGTATCATCGATCTGGCGCTTCAGGCGGACATTGCCGGGCGCACGCGAAACTTCAGTCGTAGTGTGGCCATCCGCGTTCGTCCAGTCCGACGGGTCGGGATTGAGCGATTTCGATACACCGGGAAAGCGTACCGTCACGCCCAATCGGCCCTGTGCCACCAAAACCGAGGTGACCTCAGCCATGACCGCATCCTGATCGGCCAGGACGCGGGTCACAACCGTGACGGCCTCGCCATCGTATATAAACCGGCTGGTCAGGGTGCCGGTCCATAGATCCAGCGTCTGATGTGTGTCTTTTATATCCGCGAATTTTGCAGGCGTGCCGTCCCTGGCGCGCAGATCGAGCGACACCCGCCCCAGCGAAAAGCGGTGCGGGTTTTCGCGGATGTAGGCCATGGCCGGATTGGTTGCCGCTTCGGCCCAGTTCTTAATGTAGCCATAGCGGCGGGTGTGGCCATTCACCTCGATCGGGACTTGAGTGTCCGCGACGGTGTAGCCGTTAGGATTAGGAAGGCTGTGCCAGGCCCATTGGGCTTCGGTCAGCAGGGGCGCGATTTTACTGTAGGGCTCGGTGAAGGTCTGAAGGCCGGTGATGTCGGCGGTAAAGCCGGTATTGCCGTTGCCCAGCATCAGGGGGGCATGAGGATCGACTGCCGTCAGAATCGGATTGTGACGCTGAACCAGACGCTGGCGGTCGATTCGTGTGTCGACGGCATGGGCAGGCGCGCTGAGCAGGGGGGCGCTGACCGCCGCGGCGGCCGTCATCATCAGGTGTCGGCGCGAAAGATTCGGCACGGTTGGGTCCTTTTTGTTGCCTCGCGGAGACCAATTACCTTACGGGCCGGTCTCACATTTTTATATTTTGTATCATTATGTGGGTGTCCGTTCCGGTATGCCGGACGGAAGTGCCTAAAATTAGTAAGGTAAGGCAAAAGCCGCATCAAGGCTAAAAACGATCAGATGTGGCTCGAAACTGATCGGAATGGATCAAATCTAGCGTTATCAGGCTCTGATTTTTGCCTGAAAATGATCGCATGGTGAGTTTTTAAATATAAAATGCCTATCATATACGGCAATGGCTTGTCCAAATGCCGCATAAAGATGAAACGCCTGTTTCGGAAATTGACGTCTAAAACCGGCCCATGCTGGTCTGGAGGTTCTGGTGTTGGGATAGCGGTGTGTTGCCGGGGTCAAGCGGCGACATATGCCAGCCATCACCCACCGGCTCAAACCGCACCGGCGAGGCATTGGGGCTGGTGTGCATTTCACCCAGATAGAGCTTGCTGACCACGCGGAACGGGATGCCGTGAAACACAAACAGACTGATTTCGTTATTTTTTCTGTGATCGATCAAAGACGATGACACGCGCGTGAACACGTCGCTCAACGGTTCGGCATCGAGCGGGTAATGGCGACCATCTAGGTCGGCTTGCGGATTCATGATCTCGCCCATATCACGGCGTAAGATCTCGACTTCGGGCAGGGTCAGGCCTTCGAACGCGCCAAAATTGCGCTCGATCAGGCGCGGATCGGTTTCGACCTCCAGCCCCACAGCATGGCCGACTATCTCTGCTGTCTCCCGCGCCCGCGACAGGGGCGAGGTCACGATCTTGGTCAGGCCTTGTCCGGTCAGCAACTGCGCGGCGACTCTGGCCTGTTCTCGGCCAATCTCATTGAGCGCGATGTCGGTTGAGCCTTGCAGTCTTAACGCAGCATTCCAGTCGGTCTGGCCGTGGCGGAGAACGTAAAACACTGAGAATACCTTACAGTTTAGCTTTGATGCGGGAGGCGAGGTCTTTGAGTTCGGCCATATCAGCCATCTGACCCGACGCGTGGGCGCGCGGGGCGGCGTCATCCCAGGCCGGGATGATGTGAAAGTGAATATGAAACACGGTTTGCCCTGCCGCTTCACCATTAAACTGGGCGATGCGGATACCGTCGGGTTCCAGTGCTGATCTGACCGCGCGGCCGATCTTTTGGGTGTGGGCGATCAGGTTTTGCAGGTCTTCGCACCGGATATCAAACAGGTTGCGCGCCGACACCTTGGGGATCACCAGCGTATGGCCCTTGGCCTGCGGAAACGCGTCCATAAAACTCAAAATCCGGGCGTCCTCATAGACCTTGGCGCACGGAATATCGCCGCTTAAAATCTTGGCGAAGATGTTCTTGGGGTCGTAATCACCGTAAAGGCTCATGAAATCGGCTCGTCCATAGGGCAATGAGGTTATATAATCTCTCTAAAGGACTATGCCTTGCGCGCCAAGACAGGTAATGAGAGCGCATGTTGAATTGGGTGCTTATTGCCGTGGGTGGCGCGATTGGCTCGGTCGGGCGGTACGGTCTGGCCCGCCTCAGTGCGCTTTATCTGCCGATGGGCGGCTGGCCCTATGCGACCTTTGCCGCCAATGTGCTGGGTGGGTTGCTGATGGGTGTGTTGATGGCGTTAGTCATGCGCGCGAATGACCCGATGGGTGTCGAGCGTCTGAGGCTGTTTGTTGGCGTAGGTATTTTAGGCGGTTTCACCACCTTTTCGACCTTTTCGCTGGAGGTCGTGCAGATGCTGGAACGGCGCGACTATGTTCTGGCCAGCAGCTATGCGTTATTATCTGTTTTACTGGCGGTGGGGGCCGTCATTGTCGGTCTTTATCTGACCCGAAAGTTTGTGTTTTAAGATGTCGAACGAAGTCAAAACCCTTTATGTCACGGACGGCGAAGACGGCGTGCGCGTCGATAAGTTCTTCAAGCGCCGCTGGCCGCACATCAACCACATTCAGCTCAATAAGCTGCTGCGGTCGGGGCAGGTGCGCGTCGATGGTGGCCGGGTCAAGGCCGATACCCGCCTGAGCACCGGATCGACCGTGCGCGTGCCGCCGCTGCCCGCCGCCCCGTCTGAGGATCAGCAAAAGCGCGAACGGGCGATCTTAAGCCCCCATGAGGTCAAGTACGCCAAGTCGCTGGTGCTCTATGAGGATGAGGACGTTATCGCCATCAACAAACCCGCAGGTCTGGCGGTTCAGGGCGGCACCAAGACTAAGAACCACGTTGATCGCCTGTTGTCGGCGTGGGGTGAAGGGCTGGAGCGTCCGCGTCTGGTCCACCGCCTTGACCGCGATACGTCGGGCGTGTTGCTGCTGGGTAAGACCCCCAATGCCGCGGCCCGTCTGGCCGGAGCGTTTGCCCGTCGTAAAGCCCATAAGACCTACTGGGCGCTGGTGGCGGGTAACCCTAAGCCTGAAGAAGGCTATATCGACACGCCTTTGATCAAAAAGGGCTTTAACGACCGCGAAATCGTCATGCCGGCTGATATCAAAGAGCAGGGCGCCGAGGCGGCTGAGACCGAATATGTCACCATCTCCCGTGCCGGTCCGCGTGTGTCGTGGATGGCCCTGCGCCCTCATACCGGCCGCACCCATCAGCTTCGGGCGCACATGAAGGCGATCGGTCATTCGATCCTGGGCGATCCGAAATATGCCGATGAAAAATCAGGCGAACTGAGCGTCGGCTTAGGTCTGCAACTGCATCACCGCCGGATTGAACTGCCGCACCCGACTCACGGGACGCTGATTGTCGAGGCACCGCTCGATCCGGTGATCGAGGCAGGCTTTGCGCGCTTTGGGTTTACGCCCGATGAAGCCGAGACTGACCCGTTCGCCAAGTCAGGCAAGAAGCGGTCGCGCTAAGCCGGATTGCCGCTGTAATTTGTATGATCATTATTGTGCAATTTTTGCGTTATTTGTAGTTTCAATTTGTCAAATTTGATCTAAATTGATTGTTTAAATACATAATAGATAAAAGTAAGCCCTGATGAGTTTGAAGCTGGCGGTTTTCGATGTGGACGGCACCCTTGTGGACAGCCGCGGTCCGATTTTGCAGGCCCTGACCGAAGGGGCCAAGGCCGTAGGTCTTGAGCCGCCGCCCTACGAAGAGGCACGCCACATTGTCGGCCTGTCGCTGGTTGAGGCCTTGCAACATCTGCGGCCAGAGGCTGATGCGGCTTTAATCGACGCCTATGCTCATGAGTACAAACAGGCGTTTTTGCGCTTTCATGCCGATCCGGATTTCCGTGAAATTCTCTATCCGGGTGCCGAGGCGACCTTATTGCGCCTTAAGGCCGAGGGTTGGCTGATCGGCATGGCGACCGGCAAATCGCGCCGCGGGGTCAACCGCGTGCTGGATGTGTTTGGCTGGCGCGATCTGTTTGATGCCACCTATTGCGGTGATGATGGCCCGTCAAAGCCGCACCCGTTTATGGTGACAGAAAACATGCGTGTGTTGGGGGTTGATGCTGCCCAAACCCTGATGATCGGCGATGCGTCGTTTGATATGCGTATGGCTCGTGAGGCCCGCGCCTATGCCATCGGTGTGTCGTGGGGCTTTCATACGGTTGAGGAACTGGACGCCGCCGGTGCCCACCAGATCGTGCATGATTTCAATGAACTGGATGGCGCATTGAATGCTTTTGAGGCCCGCGCGGTTGCGTAAAACGCCAGGGCATCCTATGTGAAGCCCATGAACGAACCCAAAGATAAACCCGCCAAAGACGCTGATAAAATCGGCTTTCGCCCCAAGCGCTTCTGGAAAGAGGCCGCGTTTGCGCGCACGCCCGAAGGTTTTGCCGTAACGCTGGATGGCCGCCCCGCCAAGACGCCTGCGGGTAAGACTCTGGCCCTGCCCAATTTCGCGTTGGCCGCCAAGGTCGCGGCGGAATGGAATGCGGTCGGTGAGGTGGTTGAATTTAACGACATGCCGCTGACGCGTCTCTCTTACGCCGCTATCGACCGTATGGGCGATACGCTGGAGGAAACGCTGAGTGAAGTCAGCCGTTACGCCGAAACCGACCTGCTGTGCTATCCGGCGGACTATCCGGCGGAGCTGACGGCCCGCGAAGCATCGGGTTGGAACCCAATTCTGGATTGGGCGCACAGTGAACTGGGTCTGCGGTTTGAACAGAACCTGTCGATTGTCCATAAGCCGCAACCGGAAACCACCGTGGCGGCGTTAAAGGAACTGGTGGCGCAGGCGGGCACCTATGAACGGGCCGGGATCATGGCGGCGACGCCGTTGTTTGGGTCGGTCATTCTGGCGCTGGCTTTGTTCAAAGGCCACCTGACGGGCAATGAGGCGCACAGCCTGTCGCGCATAGGCGAGGCGTTTCAAGCTGAGACCTGGGGGGATGATGCCGAAGCCAGCACCCGTGCCGATAATCACCGGGCACAGGCGCAAAGCCTTGAGGACTGGTTTAAGGCGCTTAAGGTCTAACTAGGGCCGGTAATCGTGGTCATGAAAGGCCGCGCGGCGCCGGGCGTCAAGCTGCCCCGTCAGCTTCAGGAAGACCATGTGATAATCGGCCAGTAACGCCCAAAACGGCTGGATGATGTTGCCGGCATCATTGCGTTCCACAAAACTGTGCGCAATCCACGCCAATGCGTAACCGATCACGATCCCGGCCACGAGCGCCATCGGCTTGCCGTCCCAGATAGCGATCAACAGCGATAGCGCCCCTATGGCGCTGGCGACATAATGCATGCCCTTCGCCAACACCGGCCGGTTATGGCTCAGATAGTAGTCGAAGAAGTGATGATAGGATTTAAAGCGCGGTGAGGCGGGGGCCTCTACTTGCAGATTTGGGGTTTCCATCTGTCCTTAGTCCTTGTTTGAGATGCGGATACTTTTGTGGATTCAGTCTTCGTTTGAATGAACAGCGAAGTTATCGGCAGGCTTATGGATTGTGGACTCGCGTTTTATAATACCACGCTATGTATTCAGACGGCAGAGGATTGGGGGGTAACAGTCATCACACCTTTGTGTGCGGTGTTTTGTGACCGTTATCGTCTTATTTTTGAGCTGCGTTTAGTTCTTGTATATGTCAGCCGCCCTCAATAGCTTGCCTAAGTGTCTGGCGTCAGCATGTGATGGTGAAAACTCAATGCTACGCAGGTAATCGATTAAATCTGAGCGTGCTGCGGAGGGTTGCTCGACAATTTTAATGCCTTTGCCGCGATCATACATATGCCCGTGATCAGCAAAATTTGCGTGGGCGGCGGTCAAAGAGTATCGGCCGTTAGGTCCGCCACGAACATCATTGGCGTCGTGATCATCCTGACCGTCATCTTCCCACCAGCAGATCACGCATATTTCGCCGCGTGGTCCACGAGCATTTAATGTCGGAAATTTACAACACGGGCAAAGGGTTGGACGAGGATAAGTCATATCTTAATACTCACAACTTCTCGCCCGGTAACTGGCTGGCCTGTTTGATCCAGTTGGTAAACTGGGCCTCATCGAACGGGCGGTCCTCAAATATGTCGAGATAGCGGACCTCGGCCTGTTTGGATTTACCGGGGGGCGCCGGGTCGAGTGAGGTGCCGCGAAAGAAGGTTACCTTGACGTACTTGGTAAAGCAGTGGAACGCCACGAACCAGTGGTCATCGCGGACACCATAAAACGGCGTATTCCATTTGACGGCCTTATGCACGCCGGGGACGGTCTGTTCGATAAGTGCGTCCAGACGGAGGCCGATATCGCGCTTCCAGTCCGGCATGGCGGCGATATAGGCCTGAACCGGCCCGTCGCCATAGCCTTTGGGGGTTTGCGGATTCCCGCCGGACAGCAGCGCGGGTTTATCGGTTTTTGTCTCGGTCATCAGGGCCTCCCGGTGTAGCGATCCTCATATATAACCACGATATCGCTCACGGACGGTTACAAAACATAATTTCAAATGTGACTGGGTGAGGGGTGGACTTTATCTCGCAGATGCAATAATGACAGCGCTGTCATAGATGTTTTGTGTGTTGTCTGGAGAAAAATTCATGGAAAAGCTGATTGAAAACTTTATCGCCGCCCTGATCGCCATGGGCTTTGCGCCCGGTTCGGCATCGAACTAAGCCCCGTTTTAAGAGGACGATTTAAATGGTGAGCCTTCTTTACTACTACTTTCAATATAAGCAGCAACAGCGTCGCGCTCGCGGTTGAGATAATGCTCGATCGGCGTGCGTAACGCTTTGTCGCGGATATAATGGGCGGAATAGACCGCCTGCGGCAGATAGCCCCGCGCCAGCTTATGTTCGCCCTGCGCCCCGGCTTCGACCCGCTTGAGGCCATGCGCAATGGCGTAGTCGATGGCCTGATAATAGCAGACCTCGAAATGCAGGAACGGTATCTGGCGGTTGCAACCCCATTGCCGGCCATACAGCGTATCGCCCCCCAGATAATTGATCGCACCCGCAATCGGTTGATCCTCGTCATAGGCAAAGATCAGCACGATCTTATCGCGCATCCGCTCCGTAATCAGGCTGAAAAAGTCGCGATTAAGATAGGGGCGGCCCCATTTGCGATCAGACGTATCCTCAATAAATTCATAGAGATGATCAAGGTGGGCCTCGGTTATATCCGCGCCCGTAATCACGCGCATCTCAAGGTGGCTTAAGTCGCGCCGTTCGCGGCGGATGACCTTGCGCCGGTTGGACGACAGGTCGGCTAGAAAATCCTCAAACGTGCCGTAGTCGCGATTTTCCCACCAGAACTGCTGATCCTGACGCAGAAGCAATCCCATATCGCCCATGATCTGCCATTCGTCGTGGGTGGGGAAGGTGACGTGCAGGGACGACAGCCGGTTGTGGTCGCACAGGCTTATGGCGGCGCGCACCAGCGCCTGTTTCGTCGCGATGCCGGTGGCCAGCAGGCGCGATCCGGTCACGGGCGTAAACGGCACTGAGGCTTGTAGTTTCGGGTAATAGCGCCCGCCCGCACTTTCATAGGCCTGCGCCCACGACTGATCGAAGACATATTCGCCATACGAATGGATTTTGACATAGAGCGGCATGGCACCGCATAAAACCCCGGCCTCATCGCGGGCCAGGAGGTGAACGGCCTGCCAACCCGCGTCTTCACCGACGCACCCGGTCGCCTCGAGCGCCTCAAGGTAGGCATGGCTGGTGAAGGGGTTGCTATCCGTGGTCAGCGCATCCCATTCAACAGCATCAACTTCGTGCAGGCTGTTGCACAGGGTGATGGTTAGGGAGGGCTGATCGGTGTCGGGCATGTAACTAATCTAGTTCGCCTTTGCGAAAGCACAATGAAAAACCCGCAGATTTGTGGTCTGCGAGTCTTATACGTTGGTGAAGTGAGGTGGGGGCAGATACCCCTCCGTCATTTTCGCAATCGCTCAAATGCCACCTCCCCATGGAATGGGGAGGAGATTATTACCGCCGGTCTTTGACCTCGATCTGGGCGTCGATCTCAACCGCAAAGCCGAGCGGGATCTTATACATGCCAACGGCCGAGCGGGCGTGCTTGCCGGCTTCGCCCAGCACCTCGACCATCAGGTCGGAGCAGCCGTTGATGACCTTGGGGATGTCGTAAAAATCAGGGCCGGCCTGCACGAACGCATTCAATTTGAGTACGCGCACGACATTATCCAGATCGCCGTCGCAGGCCGCCTGCATCTGGGCCAGCAGATTGAGCCCGCAGATGCGGGCTGCCGCAACACCGTCCTCCAGCGACACATCAACGCCGACCGTGCCCTTGATGCCGCCGTTGGCATCGACCGAGATCTGGCCCGAAATGTTCACGATATTGCCGGTGCGGGTATAGGAGACGTAGTTGGCCACCGGCGTGGCGGCGGCGGGCAAAGTAATGCCGAGGGATTCCAGGCGGGCCTTAACTTGGGACATGGGTGTAACCTTCGTGAGTGGGCAGGGTGGTTGGCGCCTTATAAGCCAAACCCCAAGGCTTTTAGAAGCGGTAATTTTCAGCAGGCTTAATGCGTGGCGGCCATCAGATACCGTTTGCGTTTACCTTTTGTTACCTTCCTTTTCACCTCGCCTTAAGACAGTTGGTGTAGAGATTTAGCCTAAAGGTGAGCGAATCGTCTCTTTGAGGCGGGCTCTATATGGAATTGGTGATGACCCCTAAAAAAGTCCTGATCGTTGAGGATAACGAGCTGAACATGAAGCTGTTTCATGATCTGCTTGATGCGCAGGGCTATGAGACCCTGCAAACCCACGAAGGGCTTCAGGCTCTGTCTCTGGCGCGCAAGCATCTGCCCGACCTGATCCTGATGGACATTCAGTTGCCGGAGATTTCCGGCCTTGAAGTCACCAAATGGCTGAAAGAAGACGATGAACTGTCGCACATTCCGGTGGTGGCGGTAACCGCCTTTGCTATGAAGGGCGACGAGGAACGCATCCGTGAAGGCGGCTGCGAGGCCTATATCTCAAAGCCGATTTCGGTCGCGCATTTTCTGGATACCGTGCGCCGTTATTTGGGGTAGCCACTGCGCTCAAGGAGCAAAGCGTTAGCGCTGAAAAAATATGACCGCCAAGGTTCTTGTTGTTGATGATACGCCCGCCAATGTGAAGCTGCTTCAGGCTAAGCTTGAGGCGGACTATTACGACGTGATCGTAGCCGAAACCGGCGATGAGGCCATATCCAAGGCGGTCACGGAGCAGCCCGATATTATACTGCTCGATGTCATGATGCCGGGTATGGATGGGTATGCCACCTGCCGCTGGCTGAAAGAACACGCCGCCACCAGCCACATCCCGATCATTCTGGTCACCGCCCTTGATGGTCATAACGACCGTCTGTCGGGGCTTGAGGCCGGGGCTGACGATTTCCTGACCAAGCCGGTCGATATTGCCCTGCTGACGGCGCGCTTAAGGTCGCTGGTGCGGCTTAAGGTCATGATTGATGAACTGCGCCAGCGCGAAGCCTCCAGCCGGCGTCTGGGCATGATCGATGAGGCCGACCGTCAGCGGCAGATGGCGGCCCCCGGCAATGTCTTCATCATCGATGACAATGAGCGTCAGGCTGAACGGCTGATGGGGCTATTGGGTGTTGATCACCGTTGCGCCTACGAAACCGATACCGCCCGCGCGCTGGAGATTGCGGCCAAACGGGTCGATCTGGTGATCATCAACCTGTCGGCCAGAGGCTTTGACCCTTTGCGGCTGGTGGCGCAGTTGCGCTCCCATGAGGCCACGCGCCATAAACCAATCCTTGGCATCGCCAGTGCCGAAGACCGCACCGGCCTGCTTAAGGCGCTGGAACTGGGCGCCAATGACATTATCGTGCGCCCGGTCGATGGGCAGGAACTGTCGGCCCGCGTCAAAACCCTCATTCATCGTAAGCGCTATGCCGATCATTTGCGGGTATCGCTGGACCGGACCATGGAACTGGCGGTGACCGATACTCTGACCGGCCTGAATAATCGCCGGTTTATGGATCACCAGTTGCTGCGCCTGGTCGCCAAGGCCATCAAGGGCGGGCCCAAGGTGTCGCTGCTGCTGGTCGATATCGACCACTTCAAAAAGGTCAATGACACCTATGGCCACGACGGCGGCGATGAGGTCTTAAAAGAATTTGCACGCAGGCTTGGCCACAATGTCCGCGCTATTGATCTGCCCTGCCGAATGGGCGGAGAAGAGTTCGTGGTGATCATGCCCGAAACCGAAGCCAAGGATGCCGCCATGATCGCTGAGCGGGTGAGGGCGCAGGTAGCCGCCAAGCCATTTGAACTGGCGGATGGGCGCACATTAGATGTGACCATATCGGTCGGGGTGTCGACCTCCAAAGGGGCGGGCGATACGCCTGACACCCTGATGAAGCGCGCCGATCAGGCGGTTTACGAAGCCAAGCAGTCTGGCCGGAATCGAGTGATTGTGAAAGCGGCCGCAGCTTAATCTTTGCCAGAAGTTTCCGATATTCACTAGCGAGACGGTGAGACTGAATATAGCCTAACCTTAAAATAGGAGGCGTTATGAAGTTCATCGCGGCAGTAACGGCAGGGTTCATGGTTTTTGCGCTTCCGGTTTATGCGGCTAAACCGCAGGAGGCCGCGATTACAGTTGCGCCTTTGCCATATCGCGCAGAGGCGGTTGTCTTTGGCGGCGGGGCGGCGGACGTCAAATTGGCGGGTACCTTGACGTTACCTCAAGGGGCAGGGCCGTTTCCGGTAGTGGTTCTGATTTGCGGGTCAGGCCCGAATGACCGTGATGAGACCACCAACGGACATAAGCCGTTTCTGATTCTGGCCGATTCCCTAACCAGACGTGGGATTGCGGTGCTGCGGTACGATAAACGCGGCGTAGGCGGATCGTCGGGCAATTTGTGGACTGCGACGATAGCTGACTTTGCCGCCGATGCCGAAGCCGCGTTCGACTATCTTAAGGATCGCTCAGACATCAATCCGCGCCAAATCGGACTTTTGGGTCATTCTGAAGGCGGGATAACCGCGCCTATGGTTGCCGCACGCCGTCTCGACGTCGGGTTTGTGGTTTTATTCGCCGCCCCAGGTATCCCTCTGGCCGATATTCAGCTTTTGCAAAGCGAAGCCATGTCGCGTGCCGATGGTGTGCCGCAAGATAAGATCGAGAGAAATCTGGCCGCAACCCGGAAGGCCCATGAGGTTGTGCGCGCGTCTCCATCATCACAGGCCGCCGCCAAGGCTTTGACCGAACTGGCACCGCCTTGGGTGGCCAGTGGCGCTGTTACTCAGGCTGAGGCTGATGGTGGCATAGCGTTTGTTGGCACGGACTATGGCTATCAATTGCTTCATGACAATTATGATCCAGCCCCGACATTACAAAATATCAAAGCCCCGATACTGGTTCTAAATGGCGGGCTCGACACTCAGGTGCCGCCTAAGCCCAATCTCGAAGCTATGCGGAAGGCCTTGAAACGTAACCGGCATGCTACGATTCTCGAAGTTCCCGGGATCAATCATAATTTCCAGACCGCCCAAACCGGTGGCCCTGCGGAATATGGCACCATTGAAGAGACTGTATCTCCGGCCGTATTGGCCCTGATTGGTGGCTGGATCAGCGCACGGGTGAAATAGGCGGCTATTGTTTAGCCGGTTTTTTTCGGTTTAGGCGCGCCGTAGCCTGATCCGAACCGGCGGCTAAGGCTGATCGAGATCACCGGAGCCTGCCGGGAGGTGTAGCTTAGGCCGCGGGAATCGCGCGTTTCGGTTACAAACTTGGTTTTGGTGGTCCTCAGCACATCGGTGGCCATGACCGTCAGGGTCAGTGTCGGCGACAACGCGTGATTATAGGTCGCCATGACGCTGGTGTTGCCGACCATATAGCCATAATCGTTGATCTGCTTGCCCAGAGAATTGAGGTTCAGCGAAACGCCGTGGCCCTTTTTTGAATAGTAGTTCAGGCCGATCTGGCTGTTGACCGTAACCTGCGACCGATCCGGCATGTCAGGGATAGTCATAGCCATTTCAAAGACCGTCAGCGTCGTATTGAACGACAGGTTCGGCCGTATCTGGCTGCGGTAATCGAACTGCACGCCGGTCTGGTCGCTGCGACCGGCATTGCGGCGGGACATCAGGACCACCTGATTGCCGGCATTTTGTGGGTCATCGATGAAGGTGCGGACATTGCTGATGATCTTGCGGTTTTGCAGGCGGTAGGCGCGCACCGACAGGCTGTTCATGTCCTTGGCGTATTCGTAAGACGTCTCAAACGAGTCGGTTTCCTGCGGTTTCAGGGTTGGCGTGCCGACGCTGACCAATTGCGCCCCCCCGTATCTCTGGGATGGATTAAGATCCCAGGCGTTTGGCCGTTGCAAGCGGCGCGAATAGTTGAAACGGATTTTCTGACGCTCCGATACCACATAGGTCGCAAAGGCGCTGGGGTTCAGATTGGTGTAATCGACCTTAACCGGCGCGCCGGTTGCGGCATCGCGGCTCTCGAAACTGAGTGCTTCGGCTCGCAAGCCCCCCAGCACTACCCAGTGATCGCCCAGCATGGTCTGCCAGGTGGCATAGGCCGCGCGGATGGTCTGCCTGTAGGCAAACGGGTTGCTAAAGGCCGGATTGAGCGCAGGTGTCTCAATCCCCGGCGTGTAAAGGAAGCTGCTCTCATTATTATTGTCGGCATCATCGTGGGTGATCTGAAGGCCGGTGGTAACCTCGCCGGACTCCAGACCTTTGTTATAATCGATGCTGAAGGCGGTGTTTGTGGCTTCGGAGCGGTTAAGGGAGTTCTGCGCCCGTGTACCCTGATTTTCGGGCAGAGACGACAGGCTGTAGAATGAGCGGTTATCACCACGGTTGGTCGAAGTGTTGCGATTGACCTTCAGATCGACCTTAAGTGCATCACCCGCCGTAGCGCCCGTGCGCGTCCAGCCCAGCCCAAGGGTCTGGGTGTCATTATCAAACCGTGAGGTTAAGTCGCTGTCGTAAAGGTCGATGGGCGCGCCATTGGCGTCTGACCTTCGGGTCTGGCCTTCGCCGCCACCCGTGCCGGAGGAGGACAGGTAGCTGAACTGACCACTGAGCGAATCGTTGTCGTCCAGTTGGTAGTCAACCGTACTATTGATCATGCCCAGTCGGCTTTTGAAGTCCGACAGGTTGGAAGTGTCTGTGGTGATGAGCGGGCGGCCATCTGGGGCCAGTTGCGCCAGATCAAAGTCTGAGCGGGTTTCGCTTTTGTAATCGGCGATATTGGCAAAGACCGAGGCGGTCAGCTTATCCTTATTGTACTGAAAAGCGCCGTTGACCATACCTGCACCGTTTGACGACGCCTGCGCGGTGGTGCTGGCGAACCAACCCGGCGGCAGGGACCGCTTGGTGACAATATTGATGATGCCGCCGGTGCCGTTTGAGCCATATTGCGCGCCGGGAGTGGAGATCACTTCGATGGAGGCAATCATGCTGGACGGCATAGAGCGCAGGGCGGCGGCGCGGTTGTCGCCAACATACATCAGCCACGGACGGCCATTGACCATGACCTGGGCCTGATTGCCGCGGAGCGTCACGCCCCCGTCGGCATCGATCGCGACGCCCGGAATTCTCTTAAGCGTATTATCCGCCGTGGCGGTTTCGTGGTCAGGGTCTTTGGTGACATCATAGACCTGACGATCGGCGCGGTTAACTGCCTTTTTGCCCTTAACGGTAACGGTCGGGGTTTCATCTTTAGGCTTAGTTGTTTCCTGCGCCCACACCGGATGACTTAGGGCGACGGAGACCCACCACAAACAGGCCAGTTTTCGTTTGATGTCCCCCATGCGCGCCACCCTCACACCTGCATATTTATACCATATACGAAAAGTTGAGGGTGCCAAGCGGATGGCCAAACAAAAACCGCGCAGGTTGTCCTGCGCGGTTTTCTGTATTCGGTCGCTGAAAGCGTAAGATTACTTAATCTTGCCTTCGCGGAATTCGACGTGCTTACGCACAACCGGATCGTACTTCTTCAGTACCATCTTTTCGGTCTTGGTGCGGGCGTTCTTCTTGGTGACGTAGAAGAAGCCGGTGTCCGCCGTCGAGTTCAGGCGGATCTTAATAGAGGCTGGTTTAGCCATGATGAAAATCCTTATTAACGGGTGCGCACCGGCGCGAGCCGTCGCAGAAATTCTTAAGAGCGGGGGATATGACAAAGACCAAGTGATAAGTCAACAATCTTAGCAGAAAAAACGTCGTAAATTAGCAGAGAAAAGATTTTAAACCTTTCACTGACAATAACGCTACCGCCGTTTTTTCCCGCCTTTGCCGCCTCTACCGGCCTTCTTTTCGGTTACCCCTTTAACACGCCCCTTGGAAGGGCCCTTCGGCGGCCCGCCGGTGGGACGGCGCGACGGGTTGCGGGAATCAGCCCGAACCCGTGCCCCCAGACGCGGACGGGGCATATTCGGATCGTGCGGTTCAGGCTCGCTGATCGCCTCAAACACCAGCCCGCCGGTCAGCGGCATGGCTTCCTTAAGCTTGACCACTATTGAGCCGCCGAGGCGCCAGCGCTGATGGGTGCGCTCACCCACGAGCGCATGGGCCTTATCATCATGAATATAGTAATCATCACGCAGGGACGACACCGGCACAATGCCATCCGCGCCGGTATCGAGCAGGCGCACAAACAGGCCAAAGCGGGTCACACCTACGATCCGGCCCGCGAAATTAGCCCCGACGTGTTCCTCAAGATAGGCGGCGATATAGCGCTCAATCGCCTCACGTTCCGCCGCCATCGACCGGCGCTCAGTGGCCGTGATGTGGTCGGCGGTATCGCTTAAGCTTTTGACCTCATAGTCGGTCAGGCCGTCATCGCCGAGCTTAAGCGCCCGGATCAGCGCCCGGTGCACGATCAGGTCGGCATAACGCCGGATCGGTGAGGTAAAGTGGGCATAGCGATCAAGATTAAGCCCGAAGTGCCCAAAATTTTCCGCCGAATAGTGGGCTTGCATCTGGGTGCGCAGAACGACTTCGTTGATGATCTCAGAGTGCGGGCCTTCGCGCTGCGAATCGAGCAGTTTGTTAAAGCGCTGGGTATTGGGCGCTTCACCCTTGTTCCAGGGCAGACCGATAGTGTGCAGAAAATCCGCCAGATTGGTGATTTTCTCTAATGAGGGCGCTTCGTGGACGCGGTAGATCAGCGGCGATTTGTGCTTCTCCAGCGTCTCCGCCGCGCTGACATTGGCCTGAATCATCATCTCTTCGATCAGGCCGTGCGCCTCCAAGGAGACACGCGGTTCAATCGCGATGACATTGCCCTCTTTGTCGAGGTGAACCTTGCGCTCCGGCGAATGGATATGCAGCGGCCCGCGCACATTGCGACCCTTGGTCAGGCAGGCATGGGCGGCCCACAGGGGCTTGAGCAGCCCTTCCAGCAGAGGTGCGGTCTTATCGTCTGGTTCCCCGTCGATGGCGGACTGGGCCTGCTCATAGCTGAGCTTTGCGGCCGAGCGCATCAGGCCACGCACGAACTTATGGGCGATCTTGGTGCCGGACGCATCGAATACCATTCGCACGGCCAGGGTGGCGCGGTTCTCATTTTCTTGTAGCGAACAAAGCCCCGACGACAGCACATGCGGCAACATCGGCTCGACGCGGTCAGGCAGGTAGGTCGAGTTGCCTTTTTCGCGGGCATCACGGTCCAGCGATGAGCCGGGCTTCACATAGTGGGCGACATCGGCAATGGCGACCCAGACCACATAGCCACCGGGGTTGGCTTCATCGTCGTCAGGATGGGCGTAGACGGCGTCGTCATGGTCCTTGGCGTCCATCGGGTCGATGGTCACAAAGGGTAGGTCGCGCAGATCAGTGCGGCCTTTGAGGTCGGGGGCGGTGGCTGATTTGGCTTCGTCTTCGGTCGAGGTCTTGAACCCGATCGGCAAGCCGTGGGCATGCACCGCCATGACCGAGCCGACCTTGGGGTCAGTCTCGTGGCCGACGACCTCGATCAGGGTGGCCGGTTGCGGGCCATAGCGGGTAAGCCCCCCTTGCGGACGGGCCATGACGACGTCGCCGTCTTTCAGCTTATCGAGGTCCGCGCCGGTCAGGACATAGTTTTCCTTGGACTTGCGGTTAACGCTTTCCAGACGGATTTCGGGCTGCCCTTTTGCCTTTTTGGTTTTGCGCACCACGCCGATGACCTTGGGCGCACCCTGATCCAGCACCTTGATCAGGTGGGCGATCCATTCATCACCGGCTTTTTCGAAACGCACATAGACGCGGTCGCCCAAACCCGGCGGGGTCTGCTGCGCGGATTTCTTGAGCGGGGCGAGGCGGGCGAGCGGAGATTTATCGTTATCGTCTTTACCCCATTTGACCCATAGTTCACCATCGACATCCTGTGAAACGACGGTGCCAGCACCGGTATCCGGCAGCACGCCTTGGGCGCCAAAGGTTTTGCGCCCGCGTTTGTCCAGTTTTCCGGCGTCCGACAGGGCTTTCAGGCGCTGACGCAGGGCACGGCGGTCATCGCCTTTCAGGCCAAATTTACGGGCCAGATCGTTGACATCGACTTCGCGGGCGGCGCTCAGCGCCTCAAGCAGGGTGTCATCGTCGGGCAGGCCCGCAGAGCTACGTGGTGGGGTGGGTGAGCGGGGCGGCTTGGGGATTTTTATCATCCCCCTTTAGTAGAATTAACCGGCGCGTGCGGCAAGCGGTTCTTGGGCATAGATGATCTTCTCCTCCCTATCGAAGATGGGGAGGTGGATGGCCGCAGGCCAGACGGAGGGGGATAGCTTAGAACTTTGATATACGCTCGAGCGCTAATCGGTAAATGCCATCAGCGACCTCATCGGCATCCCCCATGATCTGGACGGCGGGAATGCGGTAAGTGTGAATACCCTTATCAGCCAGCCATTGATCACGATGGGCATCACGGATTTTATGTTCGTCCAGGGTATGGTGTACGCCATCGACTTCGATATCCAATTGGGCCGCGGCGCAATAAAAATCAAGCACATACGGGCCAATAGGATGCTGAAGCCGGAACACTAAATTACCCTCAGATCGCGTGCGAAGGCTCGCCCACAGACGACTTCCGGCGGCGACATTTCGCGTCGGAGGCGCTTGGCGAACTGGTGCTTTCTTGGGGCCTTCATGGCTTGGAGCGTAGCGTTTGATTGACAATAGCGCTATCCCCCTCCGTCACGCCTTTGGCGCGCCACCTCCCCACGCAAGCGCAGGGAGGAGAAAGGTATTAAGCCTCCGCTTTTTTCTTTGCGGGGGCTTTTTTAGCCGGGGCTTTCTTGGCGGCGGGTTTTTTGGCCGCCGTGGTCTTGGGTGCAGCTTTTTTAGCCGGAGCCTTCTTAGCCGCGGCTTTTTTCACGCCGCCCTTGGCCGCGATCAGTTCCAGCGCCTGCTCCAGCGTTACGTCCTCCGGCGTTATGTCCTTGGGCAGGGTGGCATTGACCTTACCGCATTTGACATAGGGGCCGTAGCGACCGGACATGACCTGAATAGGCTCATCATTATCAGGATGTTTGCCGAGTTCTTTGAGTGGTGCAGCCGCCGAACCCTTACCCTTGGCATTGGCTTTCTTCTCAGCCAGCATGACGACGGCGCGGTTGATGCCGACCTCGAAAATCTCATCGAAATTAGCGAGGTTGGCGTAGGTGCCGTCATTGGCGATAAACGGCCCAAAGCGCCCCAGACCCGCCGTGATCGGCTTATTGTTTTCCGGGTTGATGCCGATTTCACGCGGTAGGGACAACAGCTTAAGCCCGCGCTCTAGGTCGATCGACGCCGGTGGCCAGGCCTTGGGCAGGGACGAGCGCTTAGGCTTATCCTCTTTCGATTCGGCTTCGCCCAACTGCACATAGGGGCCAAAACGGCCGATTTTGAGGGAGACGACCTTATCGGTGGCTGGGTCAACGCCCAGTTCGCGATCGCCCGATGCGCCACCGTCTTCGGATGCGCTTTCTGGGTTGCCGACGGGGCGGGTAAACTTGCATTCCGGATAGTTGGAGCAGCCGATAAACGCCCCGAACCGTGAGGTTTTCAGGCTCAGCAGACCGTTGGCACAAGACGGGCAGGCGCGCGGATTGGTGCCGTCGCCTTTGTCGGGGAAGATGTGCGGCCCCAGCGCGTCATTGAGGCGGTCGAGCACCTCAGAGACCCGGAATTCCTGCACCCCACCGGCGGCGGCGTGGAAATCCTGCCAGAATTCGCGGAGCAGCGCCTTCCAGTTCAACTCACCGGCGGAGACCAGATCGAGCTTTTCCTCAAGATCAGCGGTGAAATCATATTCGACATAGCGCTTGAAAAATTCTTCAAGGAAGGCCGTGACCAGCCGGCCCTTGTCTTCGGGGATAAAGCGGTTCTTATCCATGCGGACATAGGCGCGATCGCGCAGGACGGTCAACACCGACGCATAGGTCGATGGCCGGCCAATGCCCAGTTCTTCCATCTTCTTGACGAGGGTGGCTTCGGAATAACGCGGGGGCGGTTCGGTGAAGTGCTGAGCCGGCTTAATGGCATGAACCGAGGCCGTGGTACCGACGCGCACGGCGGGCAGGCGGCCACCGTCCTCATCTGCATCATCATCCTTGCCTTCTTCGTAGACCGCCAGATAGCCATCAAAGGTGATGACCTGACCGGTGGCGCGCAGGGCGATTTGTTTGTCGGGGCTCAGCAGGTCAATGGCGGTTTTTTCAACCTTAGCCGCTTCCATTTGCGACGCCATGGTCCGTTTCCAGATCAACTCATAAAGCCGCGCCTGATCGCCCTCAAGGCGAAGGGTTTCCGGGCGGCGATAGAGCGAGGTCGGGCGCACGGCTTCGTGGGCTTCCTGAGCATTTTTGGCCTTGGCCTTATAGAACCGCGGGGTTTCCGGCACATAGGCCGGGCCGTAGCGTTCGCCGATCAGCTTGCGCATTTCGGCAATCGCTTCCGGTTCAACATAGACGCCGTCGGTTCGCATATAGGTGATCAGACCGGTCGTTTCGCCACCGATATCAACACCTTCGTACAGTTTCTGGGCCGTCTGCATGGTGCGCGAGGCGGAGAAGCCCAGTTTGCGCGACGCTTCCTGCTGCAGGGTTGAGGTGGTAAACGGCGGCGGTGGGGTGCGTTTGCCGGGTTTTTGATCGACCTCGGTGATGGTGAAGTTCGACGCGGCAATGGCGGCTTCGGCGCCCTTGGCCGCGGCTTCGTTGGGCAGGTCGAACTTACCCAGTTTTTTGCCGTTAAGCTGGATCAGCTTGGCCGAAAACGGCGGCGAATTGGCCGAAACCTCAGTATCGACGGTCCAGTATTCTTCGGTCTTGAACTTTTCGATCTCGACTTCGCGGTCAACGACGATCTTGAGCGCCACAGACTGCACCCGTCCGGCCGAGCGTGCGCCCGGCAGCTTGCGCCACAACACCGGCGACAGGGTAAAGCCCACGAGGTAATCAAGGGCGCGGCGGGCGAGGTAGGCTTCGACCAGTTCCATATCCAACTGGCGCGGATTGGCCATGGCCAGATCGACGGCGGATTTGGTGATGGCATTGAACGTGACGCGCTCAACGGTCTTTTCCTTGAGCACCTTTTTCTTATTCAGCACTTCAAGCACATGCCAGGAAATGGCTTCCCCTTCGCGGTCGGGGTCGGTCGCGAGGATAACGCCATCGGACGCCTTGGCAGCCTCAGCGATTTCGTTCAGGCGCTTAACCGCCTTGGGGTCGGCTTCCCAGATCATGGCGAAGTCTTCGTCGGGCTTGACGGAGCCGTCCTTGGACGGAAGGTCGCGCACATGGCCGTAGGACGCCAGAACCTTATAGTCCTTGCCCAGGTACTTGTTGATGGTTTTGGCCTTGGCAGGACTTTCGACGATAACCAGCTTCATATGGCTTTTATAAATCCGTCTGCAAAATAGCGATGAGCCTGAAAATGGGAGCAGGCTTCAAATATGCCAGCCTTAAAGCGCTTTCAACGAACTGTGAAGCGGCTTTTTTGCCACGGCGGCCATAGAGGGCTGATCTTGAGTCTCCGCCCACATAAATCCAAAGGTGGTAAGAATGAGAATTGCAATTAAAGGTAATTTTATTTAAGCTTTCAACTGATGGGGGAGAAGTGGCCTGTGCCATATCCCGTGCCTGCGGGCATTTAGGTATAAGGAGTAGCTATGAAGGAGTTGGAGCGCGAAGCCGGTCAGGAGGTTTCCGTGCAGGAACAGGCCGAGGTTCTGGTCTATATCGGCGATATGGCGGCATCTCTGGCACAGATGGCACAAAAGGTCGGGCATCAGGGCCTGAGCGAGCATCTCTATCATGCCGCTCAAAAGGCGCGCGGGCCTATGGCTTGATGGTGATTAATCGACCAACACGTAATAGCCGCCAGGCTGAGGGGCGATCAGTCCGGCGATTTCAAGCTCGCTCAAGGCCGCAAAACCCAGCGTCATTGACGCGCCCGCAAGCCTGAGCACTTCGTCGCGGTGGCTGGGGGTATGGCTGATCAGGTTGAGGATTTGCGTGCGCAGGTCATCGATCCGGTCATCAAGATCGTCGGTGGTGTCCTCAGGTGTCGCCAGATAGTGCGGGCGCATATCGTCATAGGCCGGTCGCGCCCCGTCGTTTAAGCCCATGCCGCTTTCCAGTATGCGGATGACGTCTTCGGCCGTTTCGCACAGGTGCGCGCCCTGGCGCAGCAGGTCGTTCGATCCGCGTGCGCGCGGATCAAGCGGCGAGCCCGGTACGGCGAAAACATCGCGGTTTTGCTCACCGGCCAACCGGGCGGTGATCAGAGAGCCTGAACGCAGTTCAGCCTCAACGACTATCGTCCCCAGGGTCAACCCGCTGATGACCCGGTTGCGGCGTGGAAAATCGCGGGCGTGGGCCTTATAGCCTGCCGGGCTTTCGGAAATCAGTACGCCGTAGGTTTTGAGCGCGGTATATAAATCCTGATTTTGCGGCGGATAGACATCATCAATCCCGCCGCCCAGAACGGCGGCGGTGCCGGTTTTGAGCGAGCCCTGATGGGCGTGGGTGTCGATGCCGCGTGCCAGACCTGAGACGATAGTGTATCCGGCTTCGCCCAGTTCGGCAGCCAGGGTGTGGGCCATCTTCATACCGGCGGCGGAGGCATTACGCGCCCCCACGATCGCCACGGCTTTAGGGGGCAGTGCGTGTTCGCCCAGCAGCCACAGTATGGGCGGGGCGGCGGCGATATGGCTGAGCAGTTTGGGATAGTCTGCATCGCCCAGCACGACCAGACGGGCGCCGGTGGCGCGGCTGTGTTTGATCTCAGCCTCAACCATCGCCAACGGGGCGGGTGTTATGCCGCCGCCGGCGCGTTGGGCCAAAGTCGGTAAAGCTTCAAGCGCACGGATTGCGCTGCCGAAACGGGTGATAAGTTGCTGGAAATTGATCGGGCCGATGCGCTGAGTGCGCGCCAGTCTCAGGCGGGCGACGCGCTCCTCTTCGGTCTTGACTGGCGGGAAGGGCGGCGCATCGAACAGGGACATCTAGGCGGTCTTGTCCTTTTTGCCGATTTTAGGCTCGGTGCCATTCAGCAGCCGTTTGATATTGTCCTTATGGCGGATGTAGATCAACACGGCCATGAACAGGCTCATCAGCACGAACGGGTAGGGCTGATCAATCAGGAAGCCTACGGGTGCGATGAGTGCGGCGGCGACCAGAGCGCTCAAAGACGAGATGCGCAGGGTAAACGCCACCAGCAACCAGATGGCACCGGCGGCCAGCCCCATCGGCCAGGCGGCGGCAAACAGGGTGCCAAGGAAGGTCGCTACGCCCTTTCCGCCCTTGAACTTCAGCCAGACGGGGAACAGGTGGCCCAGAAACGCGGCGGCTCCGGCCAGCGCCATGCCGGTTTGGCGGGTGGCGATATCGACGGACAACAGGGCCGCAAACGCAATGCCAACGGCCATAGCGCCTTTGCCCGTGTCGCCTAAAAAGGTGATCAGCGCCAGATCTTTGCGGCCGGTGCGCAGGACATTGGTAGCACCGATATTGCCGGAGCCGACCTCACGGATGTCTATGCCCGCCAGTTTGGTCGTCAGCACGCCAAACGGGATCGACCCCAGAAGGTAGCCGCCCAGTACGGCAAGGGCATAGATGATCGGTTGGCTCAGCACGGTCTGTCCTTACTACACCCTCCCTATTTATGGGGAGGGGGAACCGCCGAAGGCGGTGGGTGGGGTATTTATTATGCGTTCTCTGGCAAGGTCAATAACCCCTTGCGCGGTTTCATCGGGATTATCAAGCAGGTCGATGGCTTTAATTCTATAGACACCGATGCCTTTGCTTTTAAGCCACAGGTCACGGGTTTTATCATGCTGTTGTTGATGGGCATGTGTATGGATTTCGCCATCAACTTCGATGCACAGTTTGGCTTTTGGGCAGTAAAAGTCGAGGACATAAGGGCCGATGGGATGCTGATTACGAAAGACGATTTCTATGGCCTTGCGGTTTTTAAGGCGTAACCATAACCAGAGTTCAGGTTTGGTCAGGGCTTTGCGCAGTTGTCGTGCTCTGGGAATATTTGCGCCGTCCCTGACTGCCATCAGATTTTCCCCACCCACCGCTTTCAGCGGTCCCCCCTCCCCGCAGGGCAGGGAGGGCGTTTTGTCGCGATTACTCCGCCGTATACACTACTCGCCCATCCACCAGCGTTTTGAGAACTTTACCTTGCAGGGTGCGGTTTTCAAACGGCGAGTTTTTGGATTTTGACAATATGTCTTTTTCGCGCAACGCAAACGGCGCATCGACATCGACCAGAATGATATCGGCAGGTGCCCCTTTTTTCAGTCGTCCGGCCTCAAGGCCTAAGATTTGCGCCGGGTTGATCGTCACCGCCCGCAACAGGTCGATCAGCGGGATATCGCGGTCGAAATGCAGTCCTATCAGCGCCGCCAGCAAGGTCTGAAGCCCAATCGCGCCGGGGGTAGCTTGCGAAAACGGCAGGCGCTTATCCTCAGCCGGGGCCGGGCAGTGGTTAGACACGATGACATCGATCACGCCGTCCTCAACCGCATCGACCAGAGCGACCCGGTCGGATTCGGCGCGCAATGGCGGATCAAGGCGATAAAAGGTACGGTAATCACCGATATCAAATTCGTTGAACACCAGATGGTTGATGCTGACCGACGCATAGACCTCTAAGCCCTTGGCCTTGGTGCGTTTCAGGGTCTCCACCGACGCGGCGGTTGATATCTGATCGACCAGCAAGCGCGTGCCGGTCAGTTCGACCATAGCCAGATCGCGCTCCAGCGCGATGCGTTCGGCCAGGGCTGACACGCCCGACAGGCCCATGCGTGAGGCCATTTCGCCGGAGGTGGCGACCGCTCCTTCGGATAGCCACGGCTCTTTGGGGCGGTGCGCCACAAGCGCGTTAAACCCGCCTGCATAGGCCAGCACACGGCCAAAGACCTTGGTGTTAATAATCGGCTGATCGACATCGGTGAAATAGAGGGCGCCGGCCTCATGCATCAGGCCGATCTCAGCCATGGTCTTGCCGTCGCAGCCCTTGGTGGCGGCGCCGGCGGGGTACACATGCACCAGTTCGATATCGCGGGCACGCCGCAGGATGAAATCGACCATGGCCGGCTCATCAATGACCGGATGGGTGTCGGGCTGGACCACAAACGAAGTCACGCCACCCGCCGCGGCCGCTAGTGACGCCGATTTCAGGGTTTCTTTCTGCTCATGGCCGGGCTCACCGGTCTTGACGCGCAGGTCGATAAGGCCGGGGCAGACCAGATTGCCGTCGCAGTCGATGACCTTATAGTCCGCACTGCCCGAAGGCGGCACGTCGGAGAAAATGACATCGGCGATGACGCCTTCGGCAATGATGACCGAGCCGGGGCCATCATAGCCGCTGTCGGGGTCAATCAGGCGGGCGTTCACAAGGGCGAGGGGTTGCGAGGTGTTGGTCATTTGCCTTCGGCCTCCAGACGCGCAGCTAATGATGCCAGCACCGCCATGCGGGCGGCGACGCCCATTTCGACCTGATCCTGAATGAGGGAGATCGACAAATCATCGGCGACCTCTGAGTCGATCTCGACGCCGCGGTTCATCGGGCCGGGATGCATGACGCGCACGTTCTTGGCGGCCACTTGCAGCTTTTCACGGTCAAGGCCGAAGAAGCGGAAATATTCGCGGGTTGACGGGATAAAGGCCCCGTCCATGCGCTCAAGCTGAAGGCGCAACATCATGACCACATTGGCCCCGGCAATGCCTTCGCGCATGTCGTGATAGACTTCGCAGCCCCATTGGTCAGCATCGCCCGGAATGAGGGTCGCGGGGCCGACGAGCCGGACATTAGCACCCATCGCGTTGAGCAGGATGACATTAGAGCGGGCCACGCGGGAGTGGCCGACGTCGCCACAAATCGCCACCGTCAGACCATCGACATGACCAAAGGCGCGGCGGATCGACAGCATATCGAGCAGAGCCTGAGTCGGGTGCTGATGCTGGCCGTCGCCGGCATTGATCACGCAGCAGCCGACTTTCTGGGCCAGCAATTCTGCGGCGCCGGAGGCCGAGTGGCGTACCACCAGCAGATCGGGCTTCATGGCGTTGAGCGTGACCGCCGTGTCGATCAGGGTTTCACCCTTGGCAACGGATGAAGTTTTGGCGGCCATATTGACCGTATCGGCACCAAGCCGCTTACCGGCCAGTTCAAAGCTCGATTGCGTGCGGGTTGAGTTCTCAAAGAACAGATTGACCTGGGTGCGGCCCTTGAGCAGATCAAGCTTTTTCGTTGAGCGCCGGTTCATATCGACGAACAGATCGGCCAGATCGAGCAGCGCCATGATGTCGGGCGGATCAAGGTCCTGCGACGCGATAAAGTGGCGTTTGGGGAACGGCAGCAGCCGCTCACGAATCTGGTCGGTGAAATCGGTCATAAAAGGGGGCTATAGGCCGCAATGACGGACGTGGCAAGATATTAAGAACCTCCTCTGATGAAGGGGAGGGGGGCCGCAAGCGACAGCGCAGCGGTGGTGGGGTAATAACAGGCTCAGTGTTCCGATTTACCCCCTCTGAATTTTCGCCGAAAATTCAGCTCCCCCTGCACCGCGCGGGCGGCCCCGCAGGGGGAGTTCTAATATTGCAAAAAGCTAGATTTAGCGATCAACTAGCTGCAGTAATAATCTGCAGCCACCATAATTAGGATATAAGGTATCTCAATGGAAAAAGACGAAATTGACTGGAGTGCAGTAACGAACTGGTTTGGTCATATGCACAATTTTCATGACGCCGAGGTTGTAAGCATAGATATTCGTCGCGATCCAGAGCCTTCTGTTATCCGCATTTATGCATTTCGCATGAACTCAGATACCGACGAGCATGGGTATTATCGGCTGGATTTGCACGCTCTTGTTACTTTTTCGATAACCGGGATTCGGGAGTTTGAGATTCAAAATTGGAATCAGCAGAATGCTCTGATGTGTCTGGAAATATCAAAAGCCGAAAATGGCTATAGATTGGAAATGGAGGGGGCTTACGGCGTTGATGGCTACTTAATAGCTGAAAGCATTTCCGTTACTTTAGAGCCGTGGCAGGCCTAGCGAACTAAGCCAAATGAAACAGCCACAGCAATATCGGCAGCGTAATCAGGCTCAAAGAGGTCGTGAGCGCCACGATCCCGGCCATGAGGGCGGCGTCGCCTCCCATATGGCGGGCCTGAACATAGGCCACGGCCGCACATGGCGCGGCCCCGCAGCACAGGGCCACACCTTGGGCCAGTTCATCCCCACCCAGAGCGCGGCAGATGCCCCAGCTCAGAATCGGCACCACCATGACCTTGAACAAAGACGTGGCGACCACCAGTCCAGGGCTTTTGAAAATATAGCCAAAACTCAAACCCGCTCCGGCCAGTATCAATCCGGTCGGAATAGCGGCATCGCCCAGCATCTTAAGGTCTTTGTCGATAAACGGCACACTGGGGGCGTGGGTGGCATTAAGAAACAGCCCGATCAGGCACGACAGAAAAATCGGATTGGTGAACAGCCGCAGCATGATCGCCTTGAATGACCGGTCGGGTTGGTTGTCGCCCTCCAACTCACCCCAGCGGGCCAGCACCATGATCGAGGCCATGTTGCTGAGCGGGATGAGCGCGCTCATGGCAATGGCGGCCAGTCCCAAAGCCTCATTGCCGAAAATAGCGGTGGCGATGGGCAGAAATACGAACGAATTAAACCGGATCAGGCCCTGAAAGACGCTGGTGAAGGTTGGGCCGCTGAGTTTCAAAAATGGTTTCAGCGCAAAGCCAAGCCCTGCCGACAGGATCATGGCGGCGGTCACGCCAATGCTGACCGGTCCGGCCGATAGCCCGCTCAGATCGGCGTGCCAGATGGCCGGGATGAGAAAGCCCGGGTAAAAGACATAGACTGCCAGCCGCTCAATTGGGTTCCAGACGTGCAGCGGCAAAAAGCCCGATTTTTTCAGGCCGTACCCAAGCGCAATCATCAGGAAAACCGGCATAATGCCATTGATAAAGGTGTCAGGTGTCATGGCCTGTCTTTGGCGGTCGGCGCGGCGCGAGTCAACCTGTAGGGGGCTGCGGACGTTAGGTGTCTAAAGATAGGGCAGTAAGGCACAAGTTTCAAAAGGGTGGTTTCAATTGCAATAACCGTCAGTGGTATAGGGTTGTGGTTACTGTCTTAGTGCAATTTTTTGTGAGTATTTGAGAGCTGATATTTAATAATAATTAAGTCGCTTTTCTTTTGATCAGGCGTATGGTGGCGGCGCGAGGGCGGGGATTACGCATAAACCAAAAGGAGGGGCATCATGTCTCGTTCTATTTATTTGGTAGCGTTGCTTTCAAGTGTTGTTGTATCTGCACCGATTACAGCGGTTTTGGCCCAAGAAATTCCGGAAGTTAAGGTCGAGGCGGGCGAACGGATGCGTCTGATGGATGTGGATCGTGAGCCTGTTGAACGACGGTTATCGTTGCGCAACGTTGATTTCACAGATGCACGCGATGTCGACCGTCTTTATCGACACTTGCGTTTTGTGGCTTATGATGTCTGTAATTCCGGCCCGAATGCCAGTCGAAGTGCAGACCAGCGCTGTGCGGCGCGGGCACTTAATGGGGCGGTTACCGACATTGATCTGCCAGTTTTAACTCGGTATCACGCCCAGATCAGTGGTGGTGAGGTCATGGTGGCGGCGAATCATAAATAGGGTTGGGCCGGATTGAGGGCTATTCCATGCCCTTTATCCGGTCTAAAGCCCCTTGCAGAATATAGGCGGCGGCGGAGCGGTCGATGACCTCGGCGCGTTTGGCGCGGGTAAGATCCGCCTCTTCGATCAGGAAGCGGTTCATCACAGATGACGACCAGCGCTCATCCCAGAAGGCGATCGGAAGGTCACGCAAACGTAAAAGGTTGCGGGCAAAGGCGCGCACCGACTGGCAGCGCGGGCCTTCGGTGCCGTCCATATTGACGGGCAGGCCGATCACAATCCCTGATGCTTCACGCTTTTTCATCAGGGAAAACAGATGCTCGGCCTCCTTGGTGAACTTGGTCTTATTAACCAATTCCAGAGGCGAGGCGATGGTAAGCGAAATATCGCTCACCGCCACGCCGATGGTTTTTTCACCCAGGTCGAGCCCCAGCACCCCTGTGCGGACGGGCAATAGAGCTTTTAGTTCAGTTATATCGACAACGGCCATGGTGGTGCTGTGGGCCGGAATGTCTGAAAAGTCAACGGTTTTACAGGCTGTGGCCGATGCGCAGAAAGTGATGTGGTTTCAAAATAAACAGATATTTGTTTCGTTTATTTTGTTACAAGTAATTAACGCATTACAGAAAGTTAATCTGTTAAAAATATGTAATATATGAAACGAATTTAATTAATGTATTCAGTGTAATGTGTGACGAATATTTAATAAAAATGTTATTTAAAGTAATTTACGTTGAGTGTATTCAATCCTCACCGGAGCGATGGGCTCCAAGCATGAGGAGAGTTTAAAATGTTACGTTCAGTTTATATGGTGGCGTTGGCGTCTGTGGCGCTTTTGAGTGCGGGTGTATCGGTGGCGCAAGCGGGCGAAAAAGACCGCACTGCCACAAAGACCGTGGTGTCTGTCGAAGGCGTCAACTTCAATAATACGGCTGAGGTGGCAAAGGTTTATCGTCAGCTTAAAAACACCGCGAATACTCTTTGCGATAGTGAATATCAGCGCTACGCCGCTCAGGATCGCCAGTGTGCGCAGGCGGCCCTTTCCAATGCGGTGCGCCAGCTTAATCAACCGACCCTGACGGCGCTGCACGATTCTAAAACCGCCCCGGTCTATGCCGATAAGGGGCGTGTTCTGGCAGGTCTTAGCCAATAATTTCTGAAAATAATGTGCGCTTAAACCAGGCCCGTGCCCACCCAAACTGAGTGGCGCGGGCTTAGTTATATCCTACGTCTTATTGATGCGCCCGCGACCGCGTCCGGTGCCCAAGGTTTTGGACACCAGATTACGGGCGGCGTTATCGACTATGCCTATGGCCGATTTTAGCGTTTCGCCCGGACGGCCGGAAAAGGATGTGACGTGGAAGTAGTCCGACTGATCCGGCGAAATGTCCGAGAAATAGTAGTTGGATACGCAAGTGCGCGGCCGGTCTGCGACCACGGGGCTGACCGAATGCCAGCTAATCTTTGTGGTTTCCATGACGGCCAGTCGGTTGAAGGCCGCCATCACGGTCACTGGCGTTTTGCGATCATCATCCCATAGTTCCAGATTGCCGCCATTCTCAGCTTTCCAGTCGGGTGAGACATAATAGAGTAGGTTCAGGCGGCGGTATTTTTGGCGGTCGCCGTCATGGCTGTTGTCGATGTGGGGGTTGAGAAAATCGCCCTTAAACATCATCGACAGGCCACCCGCGTAAAGCTTAGGGTCGGGTTCGATCGCCTCAAAGCCGACCATATCGGCGATCAACTCAACAATCGCCTTATCCTGCAAAGCGTAGGTGATATCAGACAGGATGGGCGCATAACCACTGAGGTCGGTTGAGGTGCGCTTTTTTTCGCGGAAGGTATCGCGGTTGAAAAAGCCGTCGCCATCACGCGGAAAAGCCTCATGAATACGGTGCGCGTCGACTGTGGGCAGCAGGTCATCCAGTATAAAATGGCGGGTCTTTGTACCTTGCGGGTTTTGCCATTGCCGAAGCAGGTCGTCACGATTGCGGGTCAGGGCGTCGCGGATCAGGGTAATGAAACGATCCTTTTCAGACATTTAAGGCTCCTTTGGGACGCCTCCAGTGTGCAGGGCGGCGAGCTGTCGGCATGTTTATAGGGCTTTGCCAGCCTGTCCAGCGGTTGCAGGCGAATAATTGTGCAATCTTTGCGTGGCGGGGCCTTGTCAAGCGGCGGCGTAATGTCTAACCCAATCCCTCTGAATTTACGTGGAGTGAAGCCTCATGGCCATTGATGTGGCAACGGTGAAGAAGGTCGCGTCCTTGTCGCGACTGCGGGAGCCCGAAGCGCGGCTGGAAAGCCTGTCCGGCGAATTGAACGGTATTCTGGGCTGGATCGAGCAGTTGAACGAGATCGACGTGACCGGCGTGGAGCCGATGACCACCGCCGTGGCCGCGGCCGCTCCGCTGCGTGACGATGTGGTATCCGACGGTGGTAAGGTGGCGGATGTGGTCAAAAACGCGCCCAAAACCGTCGATGGTTTTTTCGTCGTGCCGAAAGTGGTGGAATAGACCATGAGTGAACTTACCAAACTGCCCCTCAAAGGCGCGCTGGACGGTCTGAAAGCCAAAACCTTTTCGTCTTCTGAGCTGACCGAAGCCTTTATCGGCGCGATTGAGCACAGCAACGGCGCGCTTAATGCCTATGTCGAGACGACCTTTGATAAGGCACGCGCTCAGGCCAAGGCGTCTGACGAATTACTGGCAAAGGGTGAGGGGCGCGCGTTAGAAGGTGCGCCGCTCGGCATCAAGGATCTGTATTGCACCGAAGGCGTGCGCACGACGGCCTGTTCCAAAATCCTCGGTAATTTTGTGCCGACTTACGAATCGACCGTGACCGCCAACCTGTGGCAGGGCGGGGCGGTTATGCTGGGTAAGCTCAACATGGATGAGTTTGCGATGGGCTCATCCAATGAGACCTCGCACTGGGGGCCGGTGGTCAATCCATGGAAGGCCAAAGATTCCAATCAGGCCCTGACGCCGGGTGGCTCTTCCGGTGGTTCGGCGGCGGCGGTCGCGGCGGATCTGTGTCTGGCGGCAACGGCGTCGGATACCGGCGGGTCAATCCGTCAGCCGGCAGCGTTCACCGGCACGGTCGGCATCAAGCCGACCTATGGCCGCGCCTCGCGCTTTGGCATGGTGGCGTTTGCCTCGTCTCTGGATCAGGCCGGACCGATCACCAAAACGGTCGAAGACGCAGCGATCATGCTGAACGTCATGTGCTCACACGACGTTAAGGATTCGACCAGTCTCGATATCGAAGTCCCTGATTTCACGCAGTTTATCGGCAAATCGGTCAAGGGTTTGCGGATTGGTATTCCTGATGAGTACCGCCTCGACGGTATCCCGGCGGAAATCGACGCCCTGTGGGAGCAGGGGATTGCCTGGCTGAAAGACGCCGGTGCTGAGATCGTACGCATCACCTTGCCGCACACCAAGTACGCCCTGCCGTGCTATTATATTGTGGCCCCTGCCGAAGCGTCGTCCAATCTGGCGCGCTATGACGGGATGCGGTTTGGTTATCGCGATCCGGAGGCGACCAGCCTGACTGACACCTATGAGCTGTCGCGCTCAGAAGGCTTCGGCAAGGAAGTCAAACGCCGGATCATGATCGGCACCTATGTGCTGTCGGCCGGTTTCTATGACGCCTATTACGTCAAGGCATTGAAAGTCCGCCGTAAAATCGCGGATGATTTTACCGAAGCGTTCAAATCCTGCGACGTGATCTTAACGCCCGCCACGCCGTCATCGGCCTTTGCGCTTGGCGATGAGAAAAAGGCCGCCGATCCGGTATCGATGTATCTGAATGACGTGTTCACGGTCACGACCAATCTGGCCGGTCTGCCGGGGCTTTCGGTGCCCGCGGGCCTCGATCAGCACGGTCTGCCGTTGGGATTGCAGGTCATCGGTAAGGCGCTGGACGAAGGCACCGTCCTCACCATCGCCTCGGTGCTGGAACAGGCCGCAGGCTTTACGCAAAAACCCTCGAAGTGGTGGTAAGGTAACAAAGCGGGGCTTCGGCCCCGTTTTTTTATGCAGGTATGATCAAATCTGCCATTTAAAGTGGTGCTGCCAAATATGACGGCACCAGATCTGCAAAAATGTCATGCAAAATAAATTAGAAGCGCCCGGACTGTGCTGTCTGACTGTGGAACGGCACTGATGTGTGTAGAAGATTGGCTCGCGCGATCGTTACCGGTGACGGTGCTGGGTGGGTTCATAGGGGCTGCGTTATTCACACCATTAAGATTACGGCATACCAATAAGCTTAAGGCATAGACATATATCTAAGGCTCAATTGTTTGTCCCCGTGAGGGCGATAGTGTGACAGGTTAATCACGCTATAGCATGGAGTCGGAATATGTTTTTGAACCGCAGGGGGGCCATGGCCTCGGTCGCGGCAGGGTTGGGCCTGTCGCTAATGCCTGACGTTGTCCGCGCTCAGGGCAGCAAGGTCGATGTCGCCGCTCTTCTAAAAGATCTGATACGCTTTAATACGGTCAACGCGCCCGGCGATACGCGGGAAATGGCGGCCTATCTGACCACTCTGTTCAATTCAGCAGGCGTGCCGAACGAGACCATTCTGGCACCTAACGGCAAGGCGGCGCACTTTATTGCCCGCCTGAAAGGGAACGGAACAAAGAAACCGGTACTGATTGCCGCCCATACCGATGTTGTGCCGGTTGAGCGTGAGCGATGGAGCGTTGACCCGTTTGAGGGTGTCGAAAAAGAGGGCTTCATCTATGGTCGCGGGGCGCTAGATAACAAGGCGGCCGTGGCCGTGTTCGCTCAGGCTGTATTGCGTCTGGCCAAAGAGAAACGCAAGCTGTCGCGCGACGTCATTTTCCTTGCCGAAGCCGATGAGGAGCAGGGGGCGTTCAATACCAACTGGCTCGCGGCTAATCATTGGGACAAGATCGATGCCGAGTTCTGTTTAAACGAAGGCGGACGCACGTTTATTGGCGCACAGGGCGTACGAGAGATGCAGGTGTCGTGCGCCGATAAACTCACGCTCAACCTGAAGATCAGGACGTCGGGGCCCACGGGCCATTCCTCACGCCCCTTACCGGTTAGCCAAACCGCCAATGGGCAGCTTATTGAGGCGCTGGCCAGGCTTTCGACTTACGAGACGGAGATCATCCTGCTGCCGCAGGTCGAAGCCTATCTCAAAGCGAGCGCCAAACTTAATCCCGGCCCCTATGCCGATGCTGTAGCAGCACTGTTAAACGCTAGCGAACCCGCCGCACGCAAAGCCGCGGCGCGGCGTCTAATCACACAAAAGGATGCGGGTTGGGGGACGGAAGGGCTTTTACGGAATACTCTGGTGATCAGCATGATCAATTCCGGCATTAAGCCCAATGTTATACCGGGCAATGCAGAAGCGGTGATGAATGCCCGACTGCTGCCCGGTCAGAAGGTCGGGCCCTTTATCGAGGAACTGAAAGCGGTTATCGGCAATCCGAAGATAGAATTTGAAATTGTCTCGACCCGCCCGAAAGATCAGCAGATGCCGTTTTTCGATGCTTATGCCGATATTATCCCGTCTACGACAGACACGGAATTATATAAGGCGATCGAGCGGGGGGCCAAAACTGTATGGCCACAGGTGACCGTCATGCCCACTCTGCTGGTGGCATCGACCGATGCAACGCCGTGGCGGTTGCGGGGTGTTCCGGTCTATGGCCTGGGGCCGGTTCCCGTCGATGCCGATACCGCCTCACGGATACATGGTGACGATGAGCGTGTGGGTGTAGAGCCGCTGAAACAAGGGGCGCGATTTGCCTATGAGATACTGAAGACCGTCAGCGCTTAAGAGGCAGGATATATATGTAAACCGCCGGAGCCCGTCTCCGGCGGTTTTTCCATGCGACGGATGGCCCTAAGTCCGCACCCAAAAAAGAAAGCCTGCCGGAATATTCGGCAGGCTTTTGAGCTAGGGGGAGAGGGGGGCACCTGCCCGTTAATGGGCTAGTACTTAACCGATAGCTTGGCATAGACGGTCCGCCCGGCCGTGCCATACGGGGCTATGTAGGAATAGGGCAGGGTGCCGGCATTGTCGGCGCCGTTGGTGCCCGTTGCCACCGACGCAACGGTTGAGGCGATGCGCTTTTCCGGATAGGCGTCAAAGATGTTGGACGCGCCGACCGTCAGGTTCACATGGTCGGTGACGGCATAGGTGACATCCAGATCGGTGACGATATCAGACTGGTAGGTCTGAATGATCGAATAGGTCGATCCGGTCTGAACCAGGGTTGTGTCGTACTTTCCGGCAGGCAGAAGCGCATTGACCTGCGCCAAAGTTTTACCGGTCAGGGACACTTCCGAGACTTCGCCGTAGCGGGTGGCGGTGAGGGCGACGTTGAATTTGTTGCGCTTCCAGTTCAGCCCGACGGTCTGCTTATCCTTGGGGCGGGCATCGGTCAGGGTGACCTGCTGCGTCAGGTCAAACAGTGTAGTATTGATGCCCAGCGCCGTGATTTGCGGCGGCGTACCGGAAATACGGTCGATCTCGGTTTCGTTGACATTGGCCGCAAAGGTGGCGCTTAAAGATCCCCACGCCCCTAGGTCATGACGGTACTGGGCGGTGAGATCGACGCCTTCGGTAGTGGTGTCGACGGCATTGGTCAGAAACGTCACGCCGACCACATCAGGCTGGCCATTGGCGGCCATGAAGGCTGACAAAGTGCCGCCTTGAAACGTGGAAGACGAGACGATCCGGTCGGTGACCTCAACCTTGTAGTAATCAATCGCGCCGGTAAAGCCGCCAAAACGGAAGACTACACCTGCGGAGATATCTTCGGACTCTTCCGGGCTCAATGGCTGGGCGCCCAGTTGCGGCGCGACCGGATCATAGACCGAAATCCCGCGCACCCGTACCGGCAGACCGTTGATGAAGGTGACATTGGTACGGCTGAAATAGGACTGCGCCAGAGACGGCGCTCTGAACCCCGTGCCCACCGACCCGCGCAGGGCCAGATGATCATTGATTTCAAACCGGCTGGCCAGTTTGTAATTGGTCGTCGAGCCAAAGTCGGAAAAATCCTCGTGACGGCCGGCGGCAATCACTTGCCAGCGATCAAAGAAGGTCTTGTCCAGTTCGACATAGAGCGCTTTGGAATCGCGGCTGCCATCCAGCGCATCGTCCGGGCGGATGCCGCCGCCGGGCTGGGCACCGGCCGGGGCTGGGCGTCCGGCATTGGGGCCATCGAGAATGGGCACACCACCAAAAGCGTAGGAGTCAGGCTCACCGGGCGAGGTATTGTAGTTCTCTTCACGGTATTCGAGGCCCATCGCGAATTTCAGCGGACTGGCGCCTATTTCAATCTCGCGGGTGACATCAAAGTTGAACGAGGTTTGATCTATTGCATACTGACCGCGGTAGAAGCTGGTTTTCGAGGCTGCGCCTTGCGAGACGTTGGCGGCATTTTCGTACCCAAAGTCCTGCTGGTTTTTGCCGTAATTGACCGACAGATCCCAGCTAAACCCAAACAGGTCGTCGCCCTTGATCCCGGCGGCGGCGGCGTGGTTTTCCATCTCGATGATCTGAAGCGGCAGGAAGCCATCCGGATAAAGGGCGCGCACGGTTTCGTCCTGACCGGCCCGGCGGAAGAAATTGTAGCTGTTGCCTGTGAGTTTGTTGATGCCGCCGAAGCTGTAGGCTTCGATGCCTTCGCTTACCGGCAGTTTAGCGCTGAAAAACAGGGCGTTGTTGACATATTCCGGATCGTTCGACACCCACATATTGCGGTCGATGGTCGCTTCGCGCGGATCGAGTGTGCCGTTAGATGGGGTCAGGCCCGTACCGGAACCATAGTTGGCCGAGGGCAGTCGGGTGCCGTTTGAGCCGAAATACTGCTGGCGGGTATCGGGTGTGGCGCGGTCGGTCTTGGTGTGATCCGAATGCATGAAGGAGACGCGAAGCACACCGTCATTCACGATCGGCAGGCCGTAGCTTAAGCCGATATCAATGGCTTCGCCGTCGCCTTGCGAGGTTTCGCCGTAGCGGGCTTCCCCCTTAAAGCCGGTCGTGTCGTCTAGGCCCAGATTGATGACGCCCGCAATGGCATCAGAACCATACTGAGCGCCGGCGCCATCGCGCAGGACTTCGACGCGTGACAGGGCGATCGACGGAATGGCATTGATATCATAGGCGACATCGCCGCCGCCGGTGGCCGACGTCACCCGGCGCTTGCCGTTCAGCAGCAGCAGGACGTGGCCGGTCGACAGGCCCCGCAAGGACGGATTGGCCATGAAGTCATTGACGCCCGCCGCATAGTTATTGGTGATCGAAAAGCTCGGCACCAAAGTGCGCAGTTTGCCCTTAAGTTCAGGTGAGCCTGCCCGCTCAAGGTCTTCCTGACGGATCAGGTCTATGGGTGTGGCCGACTGTGCCACGACCCGCCCAAAGCGTGAGCCGGTCACAACGACTTCGGTCACTTCGGACGTTTCGGATGCGGTCTCTTGTGCGCTTGCCGATATAGTCAGGCCGCCCGTCAGGACGCCGATAATCGAAGAGGCAAGCAATAAGCGTTTATACTCTATAGGTCTGCGTTTCATAGTATATCCCCTGCTATGAAATGGCCAAAATTGGGTACGCTTCGTGGTGTTTCGTCTCTTTTGTTGTTGAATATTGTTTGTGTCACTCAGGTGTCGTCTTGGATTTATCAAAACGTCATAAACTGAGACTGCGGGAGTAAACGTAGAAACACAATTGACAGAAACGCAGAGGCCTATGCATAAAAGTTATAGGTTTGCGGCGCGACAGGGGAAAACCACGATGAATATACGTCAATTGGAGATATTCCGCGCTGTCATGATGGGGGGCTCGGCGTCCCGTGCGGCGGAATTGCTACAGATCACCCAGCCGGCGGTCAGCCGCGCTGTGGCGGAACTGGAGGATAATCTCGGTTTCTTTCTGTTTGATCGCGTCAAGGGCCGACTGGTGCCCACACCCGAAGGCATTTTGTTCTTTCGTGATGTGAATGACAGCTTCATCGGCCTTGATCGTATCCGCTCATCGGCGGCGCGTATCCGCGATTTTGGCTTAGGGACCATCCGTATCGCCTCGCAGGCCGCCCTGGGGTCTACGCTGGTGCCGCGCGCCATCCATGCCTTTCGTAAGGTGCATCCGGATGTCGCCATAACCTTGCAGGTTTTGTCGTCGGCGACAGTCCGCGACTATGTGATGTATCAGCAGTTTGATATCGGTCTGGCGGCCGAAGAGGTTGATCTGTCCGGGGTTGAGCATCGTTTGTTTGGCAGCTTTCGCGCCGTCTGCGCCGTGCCGCCGGGTCATGCCCTGGCGGATAAGGACATCATCCGGCCCGAAGATTTGGATGGGCTGCCCTTTATCGCTCTGTCTCCCGAAGACCGTCTGCGGGCGCAATTGACGACCATATTCGATGAGGCGGGCGTCAAGCCGCAGGTGGTCGTTGAAACCCCTTATGCCCTGACCGTGTGTGCGCTCGTGCTGGCGGGTGTCGGTGTCGGTATTGTCAATCTGGTGGCCGCCGAAGGCTTTCCCGAACGCGGGCTGATCCTGAAGCCGTTTGAGCCAGAGATCTATTTCCGCTCCTACCTTTTGTTCCGGCCCGACACGCAAAAGGCGCAGGTCGTCAACCGTTTCGTCGGGGCCCTGCTTAGGGCGCGCTCCTACAACCGCACGCTCATGCCCAAATAGTATAAGGTTTAGGCATAGGGTTCTGCCAATCCGGCATTTGTGTTTCTACCCGAAAGCCGACATGGTCATCTTATCTTCACAAACGGGATAGGGGCTGACCATGAAGCGCAACGCGGGAAAAATCTCGAAACTGGCTGTTATAACAGCGCTTTTTGCGCAAGGGGCCGTCGCCCATGATGCGGTGCTTCACGCCCATACCGATATTGCGCAGGGTGATGGCCGCGTACCGGCCTTTTATAGCTGGTCGCGTCCGGTGCCAGGACACGAAGGCCGGATGGTGGCGATGGAGGCGCTGGAATCGAGTCTGAGCCTGAGCCAGGCCGGATCGGCCTATCGCATTCTCTATACCTCAAAGGACGGCGTTGACGGCGAGGATATCGTGGCGGTGTCCGGTGCGGTCTTCCTGCCCAAAGGCAAGGCGCCCGACGGCGGCTGGCCGGTGATTGCCTGGGCGCACGGCACGGTCGGCATGGCTGATGTCTGCGCGCCGTCTCTGGCCGGGCGGTCGGCGCGTGACAGTGCCTATCTCAATGCGTGGCTCAAAGAGGGCTATGCCATTGTCGCCACGGATTATCAGGGGCTGGGCACGCCGGGCCCGCACCCGTACGTCAATGCTCGTCCACAGGCCTATAGTGTGCTGGACAGTATTCGTGCCGCTCAGCGCGGCTTTCCGGTTCTGTCGCCGAAAACCGTGATTGTGGGGCAGTCTCAGGGCGGTCAGGCGGCTGTGGCGGCCGCAGCCTATGCGCCGACTTACGCGCCCGAACTGGACATCCGCGGTACGGTCGCCACCGGCACGCCCTATAAATTCAGTCAGTCATTGCAGGTTGTTGGGCAGGTCAGCGGCAAGGTCGACCCCAAGGCGGCAAAAGCGGCTGATCCGACCATATATTACATGTTCTATGGCCTGCTGATGGCTCAGCAAACTCAGCCTGATCTCAAGGTTGCTGACATTGTGACCCCGGAGGCCTTGCCACTGTTTGAGCAAGCGAAATCCGTCTGCAATACCCGGCTTGAAGCCGATATTCGCGGGGCCATGCTGACACGGGATATGACGTTCAAGACTGAAGCCTATAATGCGGCCATGACGCCGGTTCTGGCGAAACTTGAATATCCCGGCCTCAAATTCAAAAGCCCGCTTTTCTTAGGTATCGGCGGTAAGGATGCCGAGGTTCCGTCGTCTGCTCAGTTGGCGCTGGCCAAGGATGCCTGCGCTGAAGGTTCAGTCGTGGTGACGAAACTCTATCCCGAACTTAGCCATTCCGGTGCGGTCAATGGCTCATTGCCGGACAGCCTGCCGTTCGTAAAATCAGCGTTTGAGGGCAAGCCCATTGCCCCGCAGTGTCCGAAATAAACTCTATCCTTCCGGAGTTTACCAGGGGTGGTTCTCCGGGCGGGCGATAGCGGCGGCGGTTCTTCCCCTTGAGCACACCCGCCGCTGTTATCGTATTGTGCCGAAATGGCAGTGATTGTTTTTTTGAAATAACGGCTCATGCTTGGGCCGAATAGTCTGAGGCCTTGAAATGAAAGATTTGTCGCGCGTCGTGCATCCGCCGGAACCCAATATGGAGGGTTTCAAATCCTTGAGCGTGCCGACCTATCGGGCCTCGACCATCGTGTTTGACGATGCGCAGGCCTATGCCAACCGCAAATATCGCGGGCCGGACGGTTATACCTACGGCCTGCATGGCACACCGACGACTAAGGCTCTTGAAGACCAACTGACGGCCCTCGAAGGTGGGACCCGGACGGTCATCGTCCCTTCGGGTCAGGCGGGCATTACCATCGTCTTCCTGACGGTGCTGCTGCCGGGTGATCATGTCCTGATCCCCGATACGGCCTATCCGCCGGTGCGGGGGTTCTGTGAGAACTACCTGAAGCCGCGTGGCATCCATTATACGGTCTATGATCCGATGATCGGGGCCGGCGTGGCTGACCTGATGCAGGCTAACACCAAGCTGGTGTGGATGGAAAGTCCTGGCTCAACCACGATGGAGTTTCAGGATATTCCCGCCATCATTGCCGCGGCCCATGCCAAGGGCGCGCTGGTCGGGGCCGATAATACCTGGGCGACGCCTTTACTGTTCAAGCCGCTCATGCACGGCGCCGATTTCGTGATGGAAGCCCTGACCAAATATGTCGGGGGTCATTCCGATATATTGCTGGGCTCGATCAGCGTGCGCGACGTCGAACTTCACCGCGCGCTTAAGGCCACGACCCGCATGATCGGCATTGGGGTTTCGCCTGATGACTGTGCGCTCGCCCTGCGCGGGATGCAGACCATGGGCGTGCGTCTGGCACATATGGGTAAGGTCTCGACTGAATTTGCCGAGCGTCTGGTGGGTTTGTCTTCGGTTGAGCGTGTCCTGCATCCGGCTTTGGCGTCCTGTCCCGGCCATGACTATTTCAAGCGCGATTTCGTTGGTGCCTCCGGCGTGTTTTCCGTGGTTCTCAAACCGGCCGCCAATGCGGCGGTGGATGCCGCCCTTGATACGCTCAAAACTTTTTCGATCGGGGCGTCATGGGGCGGCACGCGCAGCCTGATCGTGCCCATGGACATCAGGCCTGATCGCGTGGCCGTGCCGTGGAAAGAGGATGGCCTGATCCTGCGCATTTCGGTCGGTCTCGAAGACCCGGCCGATCTGTGGGCCGATCTTGAGGTGCTGTTCGCGCATCTTAATACGGCGGTTGATGCGTCTGATATCGCGGCAGAATGATCTGATGGGGCGCAGGGGATTAGTCATCATCGGATTTGCCGCCGCACTGTCTGGGGCACTGGCCGCCTGTTCACCGGCACCGAAACCGGCAAGCAATGCCGCACCGGCTGGCAAGGCCGGATCGACTCTGGCGACCGTGCAAAAGCATGGCTATGTGTCGTGCGGCGCGTCTCAGGCAAATGCCGGGTTCTCTCTGCCCGATGACAAAGGCTATTGGCGCGGGCTTGATATCGACATGTGCCGGGCGGTGGCGGCCGCGGTTCTGGGGGATCAGGACAAGGCGCGGTTTGTGCCCCTTACTGGTCAGCAGCGCTTGACCGCCTTGCAGACGGGCGAGATTGATCTGCTCCCCCGCACAACGACCTGGACGATGGCGCGTGATGCCAATGGCGTCAATTTCACCTTTCCCAACTATTATGACTATACCGGCTTTATGGTGAGGGCATCTACGGGGGCGACCAAACCGGCTGATATCAAGGGTGCGTCCGTGTGTGTTCAGACCGGCTCAATCACCGAAGTGATCTTTGCCGATGTGTCGTGGCGGCAGAAACTCGACCTCAAACCCGTCATTTTCGACAATGTATCGGCCACGCGTCAGGCGTTTTTCTCCGGCCGGTGCGATGCCTTGATCACCGATGCCTCGTCGCTCTATTCGGTGCGGGCGACCCAGTCCAAAAATCCTGATGACTATGTGATCTTTGCGGCCAATGACGAAGCTAACCCGCTGACGCCTGCGGTTCGCCACGGCGATGATCAGTGGTTTGATATCGTCAAGTGGGTGTTTCAGGCCCAGATCACCGCCGAATATCTGGGTATCACCAGTGCTAATGTCGATGAGATGCTAAAATCCGAAGATCCGGCCATTCGCCGCTTGCTGGGGGTTGAAGCCGGTTACGGCAAGGCTTTGGGTCTGCGCGAAGACTGGGCCTATCAGATCATCAAACAGGTCGGCAATTACGGTGAAGTTTACGACCGCAATGTCGGTAAGGACTCAAAGCTTAAGATAGAGCGCGGCCTGAACCGCCTGCAAAGGGACGGGGGGCTTATGGTGCCCCTGCCATTTAGCTAAGATGGTGTGGTGGCGTGACCAGAAATTCAGGGCCATTGCCCTTCAGCTATTGGCGGCCAGCGCCTTCATTGGCCTGATCCTGTGGCTGACCGGCAATACGGCGGCCAATCTGGCTAAGCGCGGGCTGACCGTCGGCTTTGACTTTTTGGGGCGGGCGGCGCGCTTTCCGATTTCCGAAAGTATCTTAAGCTACAGCCCAACCGATCATTTCTGGTGGGCCTATACGGTCGGGCTTGGCAACACCCTATTTATCACGGTGATCGTGGCGTTGACGGCGACGGTTCTGGGGCTGATGCTGGCGATATTGCGGCGTGAGGATAACCCGCTGGCGCAAGGGGCAGGCACGACCTATGTCGAGTTTTTCCGCAACACGCCGTTGGTGGTGCAACTTCTGTTTTGGTACGCGCTGGTCACGGTCGGCCTGCCGTCGATTGACGCGCCGCTTAATCCCCTGCCGGGGGTCTATCTGACCGAACGCGGGCTTTACCTGCCCGCACTATCGTTGAACGGCCTTGATATGCCGGTACGGGCGAAGTTCAATTTCGAAGGCGGGCTTAATCTATCGCCGGAATTTGTCGCCATGTATCTGGGGCTTAGTCTCTATGCGGCGGCCTTTATCGGTGAGATTATTCGCGGCGGCCTTGAGGCGGTCGCCAAAGGCCAGACCGAGGCGGCCCTTGCGCTGGGGCTGGCGCCCAAGCAAGCGCTTAATCTGGTGCTGATCCCGCAGGCCCTGCGCATCATCATTCCGCCCATGACCAGCCAGTATATCAACATCCTCAAAAACTCGACCCTGGCGCTGGTGGTGGGATATCCGGACATTTCGTTTGTGACAGCCACCACTATCAATCAGACAGGGCAGGCGCTGGAGGGGATTTTCATCCTGATGCTGGTGTTCTTTACCATCAGCATCGCAACCTCCGTCGCTATGAACCTCTATAACGCTCGCGTGGCATTGAAAGTCCGATGACAGGCTTTGTTCAAACCCAATCTATTGATGCCCGAACCGCGCCCTTGGCCGCGCGCCGCAGCCTGTTTCGGGTGCTGTTCGGGGATGTGTTAAGCACGGTCTCGACGCTCGTTATACTGTTTGCCGTCATAGCCCTGGCGCCCAAGCTGGTGTCATGGGGCCTCCTCAACGGCATCTGGGCCGGCGAGGGCACGCAGTGCACCGGGGCGGGGGCCTGCTGGGCGTTCCTGCGCGCCAAATATCCGTTCATTCTGTTCGGCATCTATCCGCCGGGGCAATACTGGCGGCCGATTGGGCTGATCGTGATTTTTATCGGGCTTACGCTTTATTCCCTGCCGCCGAAGAACTGGAAGACCTCGACCCTGTGGGCGTGGGTGATCGGCACGGTGGTCGCGTTAGCTCTGATGGCGGGCGGTGTGTTGGGCCTTGAGGCTGTGCCGACCGACTCCTGGGGCGGGCTGCCGGTGACGCTGATCCTGACCGTTTTATCATTGGGGCTGGGCTTTCCGCTGGCGATTGCTTTGGCGCTAGGGCGGCAGTCGGACCTTAAGACCGTCAAATATATCTGCGTGGCCGTTATTGAGGGTATTCGCGGCCTGCCGCTGTTGAGCTTGCTGTTCATCGTCTCGATCCTGTTGCCGCTGATGCTGCCGGACGGACTTAAGATTGATAAGCTGCTGCGCGCTCTGGTCGCCATGACCGTTTTCTCCGCCGCCTATCTGGCCGAGGTGCTTCGGGGCGGCCTGCAAGGTCTGCATAACGGGCAGGGGGAAGCTGCTGATGCTTTGTCGCTGTCGTGGTGGTCTAAAACGCGTCTGATCATCCTGCCGCAAGCCATATCCAAGGTCATACCGCCGCTGACCAACACGGTCGTGGTCATGGTCAAGAACACGTCGCTGGTACTTATTGTCGGGCTATACGACCTGTTGAGTGCCGGACGCGCGGCACTGGCTGATCCGGCATGGCCCGCGCCCTTTGCAGAAACCTATGGTTTCATTGCCTTAATCTATTTCATCATCTGCTTTTCGATCACGCGCTACACCCACTGGATCGAGCGGCAGAACCTGTTCGGAGTGAACCGCTGATGGCCTTTATCGAACTGAACGGCGTCAATAAATGGTACGGACAATACCATGCCCTGCGCGATGTCACCTTGAGCGTCGATAAGGGCGAACGCATCGTCATCTGCGGCCCGTCGGGTTCAGGTAAGTCAACCCTGATCCGCTGCATTAACGCGCTGGAGGGCCACCATCAGGGCACGATCTCAGTCGGCGGCACGGCCCTGACCTCGGACATCAAAACCGTCGAAGGCGTGCGCAAAAGCGTCGGCATGGTCTTCCAGAGCTTTAACCTGTTTCCGCATTTGACGATCCTGGAAAACTGCACACTGGCGCCCATTCACGTCAAAAAAATCAAAAAGGCGCAAGCCGAAGACTTGGCTATGTCCTTACTGGAGCGGGTGCGCATCGGCGAGCAGGCCCTGAAATATCCCGGTCAGCTTTCGGGCGGGCAGCAACAGCGCGTAGCCATTGCGCGTGCCTTATGTATGCAGCCGGACGTCATGCTGTTTGACGAACCAACCTCGGCGCTGGATGCCGAAATGGTCAAGGAAGTGCTCGATATCATGGTCGATCTGGCGGGCTCTGGCATGACTATGTTGTGTGTCACCCACGAAATGGGCTTTGCCCGTCAGGTTGCTGACCGCGTGGTCTTTATGGACGCCGGACAGATTATCGAGATGAACACGCCGGATGCCTTTTTCAGAGCCCCGCAGCATGACCGGACACGGCAGTTCCTGAGCCAGATTTTGCATTAGGCCCGTGCGACGGGTTCAGGCGCATAGTGCGCGGTCTCCGTCGAAAATAAGAGAAAGAGACGCATCCTCACAAGGAGGATGCGTCCAAGGGCACTGAGGACTCGAAAACCCTAAAGAGTAACGGGGTAAACGCTTCGTGAGTTCCCAGACCTGAGTTAAGCCAAGACCTGATTAGTCAGGCGGGCGTGAGGGTTTTGGTCTGATGACGGACACCGGCGCGCCACACTCCGCGCATACGCAAATCCCGATCAAGCCAGACCAGATCAGCCTTAAGGCCCGGAGCTATGGTGCCGGTCACATGCGACATCTTAATGAAGGCCGCGGGGGACGTCGCGGCCATAACGGCGGCCTCGGCCACGGTCGTGCCGACCTCAGTGACCGCATATCGTACCGCTGCGGCCATATCGAGATCAGATCCGGCCAGGGTGCCATCAGGCCCCACGCACACGCCGTCTTTGACGTGAATGGTCTGGCCGTTCAGCACAAAGGTTTTGGTCTCAGCACCCACCGTGGGCATAGCGTCGGTGACCAGCATGAACCGGTCTTTGGGGCGGGCGCTCAGCGCGACCCGCACGGCTACCGGATGGACATGACGGCCATCCAGTATCAGACCGGCATAGGTCGTCTGATCCTCCAGCACCGCACCGACCACGCCGGGGGCGCGGTGGGTGAAGGGGGACATGGCATTGAACAGGTGGGTAAAGCCGGTGACGCCCGCCGCAATGGCGGCTTTGGTGACGTCATAGGTCGCGTCCGTATGACCGCCCGCGACGATGACCCCGGCGGCGCTGAGTTCGGCTATATCTTCGGGTGTGCAGGTTTCCGGCGCCAGAGTGACAAGGGTTTTGCCGCGTTTCAGGCTTTTCAGCAGGGCCTTGGCGGCGGGATCAAGCGTGCGGAACAGGCTGGCGTCATGGATGCCTTTGCGGGCCTCGCTGATGAACGGGCCTTCGATATGGATACCGAGCACGCCGGGCACACCCTCTAAGATTGCCTGCTCAACGGCCCGCATGGCGGCATCAATCACCTCAATACGGTCGCTGATCAGGGTCGGCAGGAAGCCGGTCGTGCCATAGGCGGCATGGGCTTCACCGATGGCGGCAATAGTGGCGACATCGGGGGTGTCGTTGAACAGCACGCCGCCGCCGCCATTGACCTGAGTGTCGATAAAGCCGGGCAGTAGATAACCGCCGTCAAGATCAATGATCTGCGCACCTTTGAGGTCGCCGGGATCAGCAATCAGGCCCCCATCGACTGTCAAACCGGCATGGGCGACAAAACCTTCGGGGCCAAGGATCTGGCCGTTGGTGAAATGAATAGCCATCAGACGGTGCGGGTCACTTTGTTAAGGTGCGGCGGACTGTCGGGATCAAGCCCGCGCACGATGGACAGGGCATTGGCCAGCCGGTAAAACGACGCTACCATCAATATCGGTTCAAGGACGGCTTCGGCGGCCAGGGCGGGCAGATTGCCATTCCCTTTTGCATCCGCCAGCCAGACATTGGCCCCCCGGCCTGAAAATTCGGCAGCGACGGCGCGGACATCGTCGCCAGCGCTATCGGAGGGGGCAAAACCGATGATGGGGAAGCCTTCTCCGACAATAGCCATCGGGCCGTGCCTGACTTCGGCGGCGGAAAAGGCTTCGGCGTGCAGGGCGCAGGTTTCCTTGAGCTTGAGCGCAGCTTCCTGTGCGACGGCAAAGCTGTAGCCACGCCCGATGACGAACAGGTTGCGGGCTGGGGTCAGGGTCGGCAAAGCGCCTGACCATTCCAGATCAAAGGCCTGCGTCAGGTGCTGCGGCAGGCGGTTCACACCCTCTTTGAGGGCGGCATGATCAGCCCAGTGGGCCACAAGGGCAGCCAGTGCTGCCAGTGAGGTGATGTAGGATTTGGTCGCCGCCACCGACAGCTCAGGGCCCGCGCACAGGGGCAAAGCCTCATCTGCCAGCTCAGCCAGTGGCGAGGTGAAATCATTGACCAGAGCGATCACAAACGCGCCGGAATCTTTGTGGGCCTTAACCGAAGTGAGCAGGTCAGGGCTGCGGCCCGACTGTGAAATGGCGATGCAGAGGGTATCGGCGGCAAACACCGGAGAGTCATAAAGGGAGGATACCGACAGGGCCGCGGTTGAGGTCGGGATGCCGATCAGGGTCTCGATCAGGTACTTGCCATAGGTGGCGGCATGGTCGGATGATCCGCGCGCGCAGGTCGTCACGGAGCGCGGCGGGTTTGCCATAAGGCGCGTGACTATACGGGCGATGGTCTCAAGATTGGTGTCTAAAAAACGCGCGACGGCATCGCCGCTTTCGCGGGCCTCACGGAACATGAGGGTGTCTTCGGGGCGTTTCAGGGGATGGCTAAGGGAAGCGGACATTATGATGACTCTTTAAAAATGGCGGTATTAAATCAGGGATCAGAACCCGTAGGTCAGATTGCCCAGTTCATTGACTTCGGCGATCACGTCATAGGCGTCGCCGCGATAATAGGAGTGGTTAAGCTCGCAGGTCAGGCCATCGCTTAAGAACCCGCGTCGTTCGATAAACAGGCCGGGGGTGCCGGGGGGCACCTGAAGGCGGTCGGCCTGTTCGCCGGTCAGGGCGACGGCGCGCAGACGCTGCAAGGCGCGCACGGGGCGATGGCCGGTACGGCTCAGGGCTTCATAAAGCGAATCCCCGACCTCATCGAGGGTCGGCAGGGCAAAGGCCGGCAGGGTGGTATATTCCAGCGCCATGATCATCCCGTCGGCATAGCGCAGACGTTGAAACCGGCACACCTGAGAGCCCGGTGACAGACCCAGCGACAGGGATTCTTCGGGGGTGACGACGCCGTGGGTCTTGCTGATCCACTCCGAATGGGGCTTACGCCCGCGCGAAATCATGTCCTCGGAAAACGATGACAGGCGCGACAGGCTTTTCTCAAACCGGCTGGCGACATAGGTGCCGGAGCCCTGACGGCGAACCAGCAAGCCCTCAGAGACCAGCCCGTCAATGGCTTTGCGCACGGTAATGCGCGACACATCGAAATCATAGGCCAGATCGCGCTCCGGGGGGATGGCTTCGGAGGCGGTGATGACCTGACTGTGGATCGCGGTGCGCAGCAACTTCTGAAGCTGCTGATAGAGCGGGGTAGCATCGTCCTTATTCAGCGTGCCGATCTGGTGGGCGAAGGCCGGACGGGCGATCTGTAATCTGGCGGCAGGGGTATGGTGGATCATGAGATTATGCCGGAACACGGGGGGCGCCCAAGCCACCGCCCATGCCACCGCTAAGACCGGTGCCAGCCCCTTGGGCGAGCAGCAGCGCGCCTTCGACGGCATCGCTTTCGGGTTCACTGAGGAGGGCGGCGTCACGGCCTGACAGCCATGGGCGGATCGGCTCGGACAGCCCGCCGACGAGGGCGATCTTAGTGGCCCCCAGGGCATGCAGCCGTTGCAGATAAAGACCGATCTCGCTTGCCACGGTTTTGACCAAGCCAACCGCAACCGGATCGCCCTGTTCGGCATAGCTCATGATCAGCGGGGCCAGCGCGCCGTAATCGCTGGGGGTGGCGGTATCGACAAAGGCGATGACATCGGCGGCATGGCCCCCGAAGGAGGCGATAATTTCCTGCGTGAAATCCGTGGACGGCGCGATCTTATCATAGCCACGCAAGGCCGCGCGCAGGGCCTCGCGCCCCAGACCGGCGGCTGAACCGTCATCGCCGACTTCAAAGCCCCAGCCGCCGATTCCGCGCCCGATACCGTTGTTAAAAATGTAACCCGCTGAGCCGGTGCCGGAAATCAGGATAGCCCCGTCCTTGCCCGAAAAGGCCCCCAAACAGGCGGCGTGGGCATCGCTGGAGGCGCGGATAGCCCCGAAATTAGGGCCGGAATCGATGGTGACCTGCGCGCCGGTGGGCGAGGAAATCCCCGCCAGCCCCAGACCGATATGAATGTCGGGCAGGTCGGCATGGGTAAGCTCTGCCTTCGCCAGGGCTTCATCGACCGCAGCCATGATATTGCTCCAGACCAGACCGAGGCCCAGACGGATATTGCTGGCACCGCCATAGCCTTCGCTTAAGGTTTGGCCCGCGCGGGTCTTGAGACGCGCCCGGCAGCGCGTGCCGCCGCCGTCGATGCCGATGTAATAGAGAGGAGGGGGGGCAAGGTCTTGCATGAAATCTAACGCGGTAAGAGGACTAAGAATTAACTGAGGCGGCTTTGGCTTTGGCGCTCTGGGTGATGGCAAACAGCGCAAAGACCAGAATATAGAGATAGGCCGGGATCATGATGACGGCAAAGACGGCTTGAAAATCAAAACTGCCTTTGAAGTGGGCGAACAGTTGCGGCAGGACAGCCCCGCCCGCAATGCCCATGATCAGGATGGCTGAACCGGTTTCGGTGAACTTACCCAGACCCTTGATGCCGAGCGGGAAGATCGCCGGCCACATCATGGCATTGGCAAAGCCAAGCGCGGCCACAAACCCGACTGAGACCAGACCGTGGGTCAGGTACGCGCCCAGACAGAACAAAACGCCTAATACCGCCGAGATCGCCAGATAGCGTTCCTGAGAGATGAAGCGTGGGATGATGATCAGGCCGACTACATAGCCGATCAGCATGCCGACCAGAGTGAACGAGGTAAAATACTTGGTGATGTCGAGCGGAATGCCAAAGGCCGCGCCATAGGTGCCGATGGCGTCACCGGCCATAACTTCGACGCCGACATAACAAAACAGCGCCACGAAGCCGAGCCACAGTTGCGGAAAGGCAAATATGCTTTTGCCGGTGGTGTCGGAGGCGGAGCTTTCATTGGCCTGATCGCTGATTTCGGGCAGGGGCGATTTGGCGACGGCAAAGGCCAGCACGGCCAGCAAAGCCGCCATGCCGAGATAGGGCAGGTGGATCTTTTGCGCAAAGGCATCGAGCAGGGCTTCGCGGGCAACGGGATCGGTGGCGGCTTCGACTTGGGCTGCAAATTCACCGACGCCATTGAGCACCAGACCGCCGACGACGATGGGGGCTAGAATCCCTGCGATCTTATTGCAGATGCCCATGAAGGCGATGCGCTGGGCGGCGGAATCAATGGGGCCAAGGATGGAGATATAGGGGTTGGAAGCGGTTTGCAGCAGGGCCAGCCCTGCGCCAATGATAAACAGGCCGGTTAGCGCGCCTTCAAAAATGCGCATGGTCGCCAGTTGGCCGAAGATCGCGGCCCCTACGGCCATGACCAAAAGCCCCAGCGCCATGCCTTTTTTCATGCCGGTCTTTTTCAGGATCGCGGCGGACGGCAAGGCCAGAAAGAAGTAGGACATGTAAAAGACCGTCACCACCAGAAAGGCTTCGACATCTGACAGGGTAAAGGCCAGTTGCACAAAGGTGATCAGCGGTCCGTTCAGCCAGGTCACAAAGCCGAAGATAAAGAACATGCCGCCAATGATGCTCATGGCGAGTAAGGGCGATCGGGTAGTTTCAGACGGTGGCGACATAATGGTGATCCCCTAAAGCTTAATGATGATGTTTTTACGATCCATCCACCAGCCCAGCAGCCAGCAGACGAGCATGTAGACAATGGCGCAGATAAGTGAGCCGATGGCACCGGGCAGAATAGCCTGAAACAGATGGATGCCCACCCAGTCATAAAGTTTGGTGCCAGCCGGTGTGGTGAAGGTTTGCAAGCTGATGACCAGCAGTTCCGAAAACAGATAGATAACGAGCGGATTCTTGCCGAAAATCTCAAAGAATTTGACACCGAAATTGAGTTTCTGAATCTCGGTATAGGTGATCAGGGCCGCCAGTATCAGGCAGTCGATGCCGATGGTCAAAAGCACAAACGACGACGTCCAGATGCGCTTGGATAACGGAAAAAACAGGCTCCAGATCAGGCCCGCGGCGACCAGCGCCACACCCGCGACCAGCATTTTGGATACAGCGGTTCTGTGATCAGACGCCTTAACAATCGCAAGGCCCGCCAGATATCCGGCCAGCACATTGACGATGGCGGGCAGGGTCGAGAACAGACCTTCGGGCTCATAGCCCTTGGCCCCGCCGCGATACATGTGATCGAGGCCAAGTACGGCGCGGTCGATCTGGGCACCGATATTGCCGACCATGCTTAAGGGCTCACCGGCCGGCCCGAATGCCATCAGCGCGACCCAATACCCGAACAACAGCGCGGCACACAGGGCGATGATGCCCTTGACCGGCAGGTAACGCGCAGCAAGGGCTGCCGCACCGTAACAGAGCGCGATGCGTTGCAGCACACCCATGATGCGGGTTTGGCCGACGTCATTAAACGCCCACGATCCGTCGGGTAGTTGGTGCACAAACGGAAACCAGTACATCAGATAGCCGAGCAGGAAAATCAGGGCGGTGCGCTTGGCGACTTTTAGCAGGAACTGATCATTGGGCAGGGTGCGTCGTGACGCGAACGCCATTGAATTGCCGACCGCGAACAGAAACGACGGAAACACAAGGTCGGCCAGCGTAAAGCCAAACCACTGAGCATGCTGAAGCTGGTAGTACGGCTCAGCGCCTGCACCTGACGTATTGACGACGATCATCACGCAGACGGTCAGGCCGCGAAAGACATCCAGAGCGGTGAAACGCAGCCGGTCCATCACGCCTCACTCTGGCGCTTAAGGATCTGGCGCGACAGGGCAAAGGCGTCCTTTGGGCGGCGACGGGTAAAGGTCGCATTTGTTTTTACCCACGCCTGCTCCCACGCGGTGATGTCGCGGGTAAAGGCCACCTGATCGAAGGCCTTGCCCGTCACTGCACTTTGGCGGACGGCGGCCAATAGCTTGGTCCAGCGCGGCAGATAGAAATCCTTATACATCCCCTGCCAGGCCTTGGAGGCGTAGTCATTGAGATTACCAAGTCCCCCCCAAACCGTGACCTGCGCCTTGGCATTGAGGACGTAGTAATCGGATTCCGGCTTGGTGTCGCCGTAGGCGCGGGCCTCATCAATCCAGCTCGACAGGGTGTCGGGTTGATCGCCCAGCAGGGCATCAACCATGATCATCAGGTCGGTGAATTTGGCGCGTTTGGCGTCGCCTGCGGCAAGGTCGCCCTTTTGGTAGTCGGTGATGATCCCCATCAGGAGATAGTCGATCTCTTCGGAGGCCAGATGGCGGACGGCATCGATGACGTCGTGGCGATAAAGCTGTGAGCCTTCAAAACCTTTGAGTGACAAAAATTCCGTCACGGCCTTATGCAGCAAAGCGCGGTCGCCGGGATGGCCCTCAAAGCTGGTGATGGCGGCCTGCGGGCGTTTGAAAACCATATAGGCCCCGGCGGCCTTGTTCCACCAGCGCGGTGTCCAGTATTTGGTGGTGTAGACTGACCTGCGGTAATCGCCCCACGCGCTCAAAAGCGCAGGCGTCGTGCGGCCATAGCGGCCTTTGAGATAGGTTGCGATCCAGTCATCGACGGAACCTTTTCCGCCGCCCCCCCCTATGCCCCAGGCCGCATCAAAACAATACTCATAGGCGATCGAGTTGTTGTGCAGGCCTTCGGGGAACATGCCAAAGCCCTTGAGCGCGCCCGTTTTGGGGTTGCCCTCCAAACGTCCGATATCCTGTTTATAAAAATCGAGATCGGCATAGACCGGGTTCGACGCGCCATAATTATGGACATAGCCGTAGATCCACGGCTTGCCCTGAAAGGCGTCGGTCGTTTGCCACACACCCGGATAGCGGTCATTGCCGATATCGAGGATCATCAGCTTATCGTCCGGCACTTTGCTTAAAAATGCGCCAATGGCGTCCGCCGACCAGAAATGCTTATCGGCCCCGAACAGCCAGCCCTGCATGACCCAGACGGCATCAGGGTTAGCGCCGCGGATTGAGTCGTAAATCGCCTGCCCGTAGGCGGCCAGTCGCTCGGCCTTCAGCGCCGGATCAACGACGGTTTCGGTTTCCTTGGTATTGGCCGTGCCGTCGCCGTACTTGGCGTTTTTCACGTCCGAGCCGTCTTTGGAAATCGGCGGCAGCATCTCATTGAAGCTATCGGCCAGATAGTACTGACCTTCGCCGTAGGTGGCCGTATAAAGCTCGATAAAGCGCTTGGCGATCACGGCAAACAACGGATCGGCCGGATCGAGCCAGTAGGTTTCATGAAAGCCTTCCCACGGCCGCATGGGGTAGATGCCCGCTTCGGGGTGCTTTTGCGCAAAGGCCTTGGGGACATAGCCGCCAAAGGCCGGCAGGATCGGCGTCATGCCCAGATCGCGCATGGATTTGAGCAGCTTGACCTGAAGCACGCGCTTTTTTTCGATCCACGCCTGCGGCACCGGAGCCATATAGCCTTCGATATTGCCCATGCGGTGCCAGGGCGTGAACGCCGGGCCGGAGAAATAGTCGCCCAGTTCGGTATCGCTAAGGCCAAGCTCACGCCACAACGATTGCCAGACAAATTCCTGACCTTCCATGGCCAGCGGCATGTCGATGCCGTGCAGGGCCATCCAGTCGAGTTCTTTCTGCCAGCGCGCCCAGCCCCAGAACGGCGTCGTATAGCCAAAGGTGCAGGTGTTCATATAGACGCGGTGGGCGAACGGCGTGGCAACCTTACCCGTATCGGCGGCGGGCAGGGCGGCGGGCAGGGCCACGCGGTTGCCTTCCCAGCTTACGTTCGCCGCACCGATCGAGGTCAGGTAAGCATAGGCGCCGCGCGTCAGGGCCACCGGCGATGAGCCTTCGATGGCGACCGCGCCCTTGGCGGATTTGACGGCAAAATAGCTGTCCGCCCCGCCGGTAAGCTTAAGTTTTATGTCGTGTGCGCGCTTGCCCATCAGGCGGCCCAAAACGGCGCGGGCGGCGGCGGTTGTGTCCTCAGCCGCAAAGGCGGGCGCGGTGGTAAAGGCGGCGACGGCCAGGGTTTGCATCAGGGCTTGGCGACGTGAAATACCGGACATGACAACCTTTTCGCAGTCGGAACGCTTAAAATCAGGAGAAAGGTGCGAGACCAAAAGCACTGTGAGGGAACCGGGCTTAGGTCTCGCACCCGTAAAGGCGGGGCACAGGGGGAGGGAGATAACCCCGCCTTTATATCAGTTTACGCTTACATTTTATACTGGAACGACAGGTAGTAGCTGGGCCCGGTCACCGCCGTCATCTGCCAGATGTTATCCGTCAGATAATAGGCGTCTTCCTTTTCGTTGGTGATGTTCTGGGCACCGAACGACAGGCTCATCTGCTCATTGATGGTGTAGCCCAGAACGACATCGACCTGAGTGCGGTCTTTGACGATGTGGGTTTCACGGGCAAAGAAGCTGTCGGCTGAGTTTTGCAGATATTCCGAACGATAGTTGGCCGAAACACGGGCACTGAAGGTCGAGTTTTCCCAGTAACCGGTCAGGTTAGCCGTATTTTCAGACAGGTTGCGAAGCTGGAACTTGGCGCTCTTGTCCTGAGTGACGTGGGTGTAGTTGGCAATCACGCCAAAGCCATCCAGCGGCAGAAGGTTGTCCAAGGATTGCTGCCAGTTGACTTCGTAACCCTTGATCATGTTCTTGGATGGATCATTGGCCTTGATATTGATGTCATAGATGCTGCCATTGGCGCTAACGCAATCCGTACCGTTGTCAGTCAGGGCAACGCCTTCAAAACTGGCCGGACAGATGAAGGTATCAAAGGTGCCGTTCTTGACCTCCTTAGCAAAGGCCGACAGGCTGAGGGCATTGCCCTTGCCATAGTACCATTCGATTCCGAGGTCACCCTGATTGGCGGTCAGCGGTTCAAGATCAGCTTCACCCAGAGCGATGGAATAGGTGGTTACGCCGCCTGAAACCGAAGAGTTGATCGTGGTCGCAAGGCTGGTGCTGGAGTCGAGGATCGGACGCACCAGAACCTTGGCGGCCGAGGCACGGACCAGCAGGTTCGGGTTCAGATTGACCACGAAGTTCGCGGACGGCAGGACATTGGTATAGGACTTATCGGTCGAATAGGTGCCGGCGGCGATGCGGACATCGGCGCTGGAGTTCGGGTTCGGGGTGGTCAGGTAGCCGTTGACGGTCTGGTCGGTTTTCTCAACGCGAATGCCGACATTACCGCGCACGCCAAAGCCGAACAGGTCGCCCTTAAGATCAGTCATGGTGTAAACCGACTTAATGTCGCGTTCCAGACCATAGGTGGCTTCGGGGGCGAATTGCAGCGGGATGGTCACGCCTTCGGCAGCCATCATCTCACGATAGCCGTCGATGTCCGGCACGACCCAATTAGTACCAAAGCTGCCTTCGCCGTCGAGGAAGCCGGAGACGGCGTCATTATAGCTGAAGGCCGGGGTAAATTGTGCGGTCGGGTAATAGCCCAGAACCAGACGGTCTCTGCGGGTGCGGTGGCGGTTGAAGTTTTCCTTCTTGTACTTCAGGCCGACGCTGGCCGATTGCAGCCAGCCCATGTCGAGCCAGTATTTGGCATCCAGTTGCGCCGAGGTTTCATCGGTATCGTTGCGGGTCTGGCCACCGTTCGGATACTCATTGCGGGTCAGCTTGTTATAGGCGTAAGACGCCGTATCGTTCAGATCGACCGAGGTGGAGAACTTGACGTTTTCCGGATCAGACATGTCAAGTGTCGCCGATGGAATGGTGATCGCCAGGATCGCGGCTTCTTCGGAGATGTAGCCCTTGCCTTCGGTATAGTTGATCACGCCCTTAAGCGTCAGGTTCTCGATGCCGGTATATTTGAAATCAGCGGTAAGGGCTGAAGATTTCAGATCGCGGGTTTCAAGCTGACGGTTATTTTCGGTCGTGAAGTTGTTGACAACGATTTTGGTCGCCAGCCCGTTCGTGACTTCGTTGACCTGAATGGTGCCAAGACCACCAAACAGAAAGACCTGCTGGTTGACATCATAGGTCGTATAATCGTGAGAATAGATGGCGGTCAGGCCCATCTCCAGATCTTCGCTGGGACGGTACTGAACGGCGGCATTAAGCTGCGAACGCTCGGTTTCGCGGTCGATGCGGCGGTAGCGCGGACGGCGCGGCACCACGGTACCGGCGGGAACGGCGACTGAGCCTGCGGCAAAGGTGTTCGACGCGGTCGTCGTGTACCAGCGGTCCATGAAGCTGTAGTCGGCGCGGTCGTTCAGCTTTTGGTAGCCAGCGCCCAAAAACACGCCCAGCTTGCCGTCAAGGAACTTGTCGCCATAGGTCAGGGTGACTTTCGGCGTAGTATCGGCATCGGCCAGTTCTGAGTTCTGCGCCTTGACCGAAGCCACCAGCGTGCGGCCCTTAAGGTTGAGCGGGCGCACCGTGTCGATATTGATGGTACCGGCCAACCCGCCTGCATCCATGTCAGCGGTTGGAGATTTGATCACCTGAATCCCTGATGCCAGTTCGGTCTGGATCACGTCAAAGCGGAACCCATCGGTAAAGTTAGCACTCTTGAAGGTCTGGCCGTTGACCGTGGTGTAGGCATATTGCGGTCCCAGACCACGGACGGCGATGGTTGAGCCGCGCCCGTTGACGTTACCAATCTGAACGCCGGGAATGCGCTGAATGGCTTCGGCAATGTTCTCAGACGGGAACTTGCCGATGTCTTCGGCGGAAATGCCGTCCGAGACACGGATATCGTCCTTCTTGGCGCGCAAAGCGTCGGCAAGGCTCTTGCGGAAGCCGACAATGACCACCTCTTCGACCGGTGCGTCGGCGGAAGTCGTGGCGGCGGTTTGATCCTGAGCGGTGGCCACGGAGGCCATCAAAAGCCCAGTCAGGGCGGTACTCACTAAGGCATAGTGCTTGAAAGTCATAGATTTATCCCCTTTGGCGTCTGGGCACACCTGCGCATGGGGAGGCAGCTATGTCCCGTCACTCGACACCGTTAAATATTAGATGTTCGGGCAATATCCTTCCGTGCATACCATTTTGTAGGATTGGAAGGCCAATTGCTGGAATTAGACTATGGCTTGAAAAATTGGCCTGTCAATTTCAATGTCGGTTTCGTGAACTTTTTTTGTCAGCCAATTTGCGCTGATTGTCAGTCGCAAGATCGTTGCTGAAATTATTAATAATATATTTCAATAATTTACCTGAATAAATTGTCTAACCAAAATTTTTCTAACGACCAAAAGGTGTGACATTTATGTTATTCTTATCGTGAGGCCTGGCGATGGAACATGCGCATTTGAGCACCAATTGGTAAATTGCGTGTCGCTCATGCCTGTTCTTTTGTAAAAATTGACCAACCTTTTATGACGACTTGGTCTGGTGCGGCGTGCTTCAAGTGCTTTGGCTAAAGATGCGGGGAGGGTCCGATGATCGGATTGGTATGGTCTTCGCTGTGACCACAAATTCCGCCCGTTTTTCGGTGCATTTCTAATTTAAAACAGCAACGAAAGTGGTTGACCAATTTCCGGAAGTTATTGTCCTGCGAAAGCGGCTGTACCCATAGCCGCTTTCAGCCCTTCAAAATGGTGCCACATCTTATGATAGGCGCTGCCGCCATCCCCGAGCTGGAGCGCGGCGATGATCTTCTGGTGCGATTCGGCGGTTTGCTTGCGCCGGACCTCCAGAACCTTGGCGCTATCGGGCAGATCGTTGATGTCTTTACGCCGGCTCCAAAGATAATAGACCGTGCCGGTAAGCTCGGCGTTCTGGGCGGCCTGAGCGATAGCCATATGAACGGCGATTTCCTGTTTTCGTAAGCCCTCAGCGTCCCGGCTCGTGGCATACTGTTCGGCAGCCGTCTTAATCTGATGCAGGGCGGCGTCCGTCATGCGATAGGATGCGATCTGCGCCAAATGGCTTTCCAGCCACTGCTGTGCCACAATTAGCGTCTCCCAGTCGGCAGCGCCGGCGGCAGCCTGGGCGGGCACGGGGACCGTCATGATGCCGGGTGTATTCCGGCTCTCATAGGCCAGCCGGGTAATATAGATGCCCGATCCTTGACGCGACTGGATCAGGCCCTTGACCTCCAGCATCACCAGAGCATCACGGATTACCGCCCGGCCAACCCCATAGGATTCGGCCAGATCCCGTTCAGTCGGCAGCTTGCCCGCCACGCGAAATTCCCCGGTCCAGATCCGGTCGAGCAGTGACTTTCCGACCACTTGATAGGCGCGAACATCCTTGTCGGATTCGGTTGCATCAGAAGGGCTGTCGTTTGCAGGCATGAAGGTCATCCTTAGGCTTTGAGGCCTGGCATCTATTTGTTGCCCAATTAAAGCGCTTTGCGAAAATTGGTCAATGATTATGACGCCTGTTTCCCAATGCCCGGCAAAGACAGATCTTTAAAATGAAAAGCGGCTTTCGCCCTGATCTTTGGTAGCTGTGATCACTTAGCTTTCAGTTCACTTCGGTTTATAAGCCAAGTCATGATCGCGCCAGGCAGCAAGAAGCCACCGGTCACGAGGATGCCATGCAATATGTGTGCGGCTGGCTCATTCAGCGTGGCAACATGCTTCATTGGCGAAAGCCAAGGCGATAGGTTGAGAAACAGAAGCGCCAATACCACGGAAGGCCAAAGCATGCTGACGCCTCGCTTTTCGCTTTGAATCCAAGCATAAACTGCCAACGTCAAAACGAAAACACCTTCAAGTACCCAAGAGGCTACTCCTAATTTCCCCCATAACCCATAGCCCATATGGATATCAGAATTGGGATAAAGTGCCAGATCGCTATTGTGCATCGGCCAGTCAGCGACAAAATGCGAGAATGCTGCAACGAACGCCACTACCGCGATACGCTTGTCTTTGATGAATAATGCGGCCCATGCCGCCGACCAAAATAGCGCCGCTGCGAGCGAATGATCCCAATCTATGTATGTTAAGTCGAAAAACAGAGCATTGTCCGTCGTCTGCCAGTAGCGGGCAGGATTGGCGCAGACGCTCGGGATGCTCAGTCGTATCGATAGCCTCAACCGTCTCGATCAGGCGCTCATGCAAACGTTCGCGTCGGCAATGCCGGGCGGCACCTTGACATACAGATGACAACAGGCGCTGCACCCGCTTTGGCAATCGGGCTTAGACTGATTGGGAAAACCGTAGAGCAGGGCTAAGGCGGCATCCGCGATGGCGGTAGTGTCACGGGCCGCCTCGACCAGACAGGTTGCCTCTGAAAGTGCCTCGCTCAAACCGTATCGTATAAGGGTGAATATGCCTTCATACCGTAAGGCCAGTGACCGGGTGAGGGCGCCCTTGAGCTATCTCACTCGACAGGCGTTCGATTGTGTGGTGTGCGTTCATATCAATGATTTTGAGGCGTCCTTGATGGCATTGCGGATGCGCGGATAGGTGCCGCAGCGGCAGATATTACCGGTCATGGCCGCGTCAATCTCTGCATCGGTGGGTACCTTAATGTCCTTAAGCAACGCGACGGCCGACATGATCTGGCCGGACTGGCAATAGCCGCATTGCGGCACATCAATCTTCAGCCAGGCCGCCTGAACCGCCAGCGCTTCCGGGCCAGAGACGGCCTCGATAGTGGTGACGTCACTGTCGCCCACGGCTGAGATCGGCAATGAACAGGATCGTACCGGTTGGCCATCGACATGAACCGTACACGCGCCGCACTGGGCGACACCGCATCCGTATTTAGTGCCGGTAAGGTGCAGGGTGTCGCGCACTACCCACAACAGAGGCGTGTCGGCATCGACATCGACCGTATGTTGTTTGCCATTAAGACGGATCGTATAGGGCATTTCATAGTCTCCGGCAGGGTTCAGGATTTGACAAATGGCAAAGACAGGGTGGGCTGACCGGTCAGGGCCAGAAGCGCATTGGCAAGCGCGGGCGCCATCAACGGTACGCCCGGCTCCCCCATGCCGGTCGGTGGGTTACCTGACGGGACAATATGGGTTTCAATCACCGGCGCTTCATCAATACGCAGGACGGGCGCGGTGTCGAAATTGGTGGTCTGAACAATGCCGCCCTCAAGCGTCACCCCGCCATAGAGCGCTGCACTCAGGCCAAAGCAGATGCCACCTTCCATCTGGGCCCGGATCTGATCCGGGGCGACGGCAATGCCGCAATCGACGGCGGCTACGACGCGCCTAACCCTGGGTTTGTCATCGATCAGGCTGACCTCTGCGATTTGCGCAACCACGGTGCCAAAACATTCGCACACCGCCACACCGCGCGCCCATCCGGCTTCAAGCGGCTTGCCCCATCCGGCTTTTTCAGCAGCGAGATTAAGCACGCTAAGCCAGCGGGTTTTATGGGTATTGATGTATATCGTGCGGCGGTAATCGACCGGATCGCGGCCCGCGCGCCGGGCCAGTTGATCGACCGTATGTTCCATAACCATGGCCGAATGGGACGCCCCGACGGAGCGCCAGAAACCGGGCGGGATGGCAAGCTGTGGGGTAAATACCTTGCCATCGACTACGGTGGTCGCCGCCAGATAAGGCGATCCATGTATGCCTTCGACGCCGGGTGTATTTGGCCCGACCGGTGTCAGGGATTGCACCACCGTATGGTGCCGCCAGGCGCTAGCAAAGCCATCAGCGCCACTTTTAATCCATAGGCGTTGGTGCGACATGGGGCGGTAGTATCCACCCATCATATCGTCTTCGCGTGTCCAGATCAGCTTGACCGGCCGTCCGCCACCGACATGTTTGGCAATGTGGACGCATTCGACGATATAGTCTGAACTCATCACGCCGCGCCGGCCGAACGAGCCGCCCGCGGGCAGGGTCTCTATCTCCACTGATCCGGGCAGACAGCCGACCACGCGGGCGGTGTTGATCTGATCCATCGTCTGAATCTGTGACGCGGTAATCAGTTTCACTGAGCGGCCATCAACCAAGGCCACGCAGTTCATTGGCTCCATCGGCGCATGGGCCAGATAGGGCAGGTCATAGGTGATTTCGAGCAGGTCGCCTTCGAAAGCGCCTTCGGGATTGCCTGATTTCTGGAAGTGGTCGCCTTTGATGTTGGTCTTGCCTTGCGCGGTGTCACGGTAAAATTTGAACAGGTCTTCGGATGAGCGCATCTCGGCCTTTTCGTCGTCCCAATCAACCTTAAGAGCATCGCGTCCGCGTTTGGCCGTATAGGTATCCGTCGCTACGACCGCGACCCCTGACGGAATCTCAAACACGTCAACTATGCCTGCAATTTTGCGGGCTTCGCTATCGTCAAAGCTTAAGACCTTGCCGCCAAAGCGTGGCGAATGGGCGACCATCGCTACCATCATATCGTTGAGCTGGATGTCCTGCGTATAGCGCTCTGCGCCCGTGATCTTGGCGCGGCTATCCTTGCGCCGGACACGTTCGGTACCAATCAGGGTGAACTGTTTTGGGTCTTTGAGGGGGAGGTTTTCGGGCGGCTTGATTTGGGCGGCGCGCGCCAGCAGGGCCGAAAAGGGCGCGGTCCGGCCGGTCAGCGGATCGGTAATGATACCGTCCTTAACCGTCAGTGAACCCGCCGAGACTTGCCATAAATCAGCCGCCGCCTGCACCAGCATATAGCGCGCGGCGGCCCCGGCCTGTCTTAATTGATCCCAGGAATTGGCAATGCCATTGGAGCCAAAGGTGCCCTGAATGCGGGCGGTGGTATTGCCATAGAGCTTCATATTGGCAGGTGCCGCCTCGATCCGCACCTTGCTCCAGTCGGCGTCCAGTTCTTCGGCGACGATGGCGGCCAGGCCCGCATGGATGCCCTGACCCATCTCCTGATGCTTATTGACAATCGTGACGCTGTTATCTGCGGCAATCCGGATGAACGGGCCAAAGTCCTGTGTCTCAGGTCCTTCGGCACCGAGGCTCAACAGCGTATCAATATTGGCGATACCCGCCCCGACCACCATTGCGCTCCCGGCAAGCCCGCCACCGACGATCAGCTTTCGACGGGTCAGGAACGGGCGACGCGGCTTGGTATCGGATTGGTCGGGCATGGCCAGTTTCCTGTCAGGCGCGGTCGGAAACGCGCGGTGGTTAGCGGCCGACTGCGCGCCGCAGATGTGGTCTGCGGTTAATCCGTTAGCGTTGGTGGTTGATTTTGGCTTACCCCTAGGGAGAGGGATGGCCGATAATTAGGTTACCGCGTCACTGGCGCGGATTGAATGCCTGAACGTGCAAATTTCTTGCCTGATCCTACAGGGTTCTGTCAGGCGGGCATGGGCCGCAGCGTCATCAGGCTGCGTTTAGGGGCCATGCCGAACATGCGGGAATATTCACGGCTGAACTGAGAGGCGCTCTCATACCCCACCTGATAGGCAGCGTCCGACACATTGGCGGCATCGGCCATCAGGAGACGGCGCGCCTCCAGCAAACGCAACTGCTTTTGGTACTGGAGCGGCGACATCGAGGTCATACGCTTAAAATGCTGGTGGAAGGATGACGGGCTCATGCGCGCCTCAGACGCCAGTGCCTCGACACGTATGGTTTTGGCGAGGTTATCCCGGATCAGGTAAATGGCGTTGGCCACCCGCTCCATATTGCTCTCCGGCAGGGCCAGCTTACGCAGTTGCGCCCCGTGCGGTCCGCTCAGCAGCCAGTAATAGATTTCCTTCATGATCGACGGGTAAAGCACAGGCACCGCCTTTGGCGTATCCGACAGGCGCACCAGTCGTAGAATACATTCGGCCAGCCGGTCATCGACCTTGCCCACAAACACGCATCGGGCGGATTCCGGCGTCGCCGGTATGTCGTCGACCTGCTCCATGACCTCTCGCATCATGGCGCTGTCGAAATCAATGACCACGCCGACATAAGGCTCTGTCGGACTGGCCTCGACAATACGGCCGGAACCCGGCACTTCGACACTGACAACCAGAAATTCCATAGCGCGGTAATCGAGCTGCTCATCCCCCAGCAGGATTTCCTTGGACCCCTGCAAGGTCACACACATGGACGGCTTATAGATCTTGCGCATCGGCATCATGGCCTGAAAGCAGCGCAGGATATTGACGTTGCTGACGGCGGTTTTAAACACGCCCTGACCGCCGCCCTGAGCGTCGGCATAGGCCGTAACGTCCCTGAGTAGTCCGGCAAGCATAGGCGATGCCCCGACTGCCGTGGGCGATAACGGTCTGGGGTGCAATTGAACCACCTTAGAGTCCGGCTTTGCAGGAATAGGCAAGTTTATTGAGGTTTCAGGCATTTTGATCATCGACATTTCCCTTTAGCTTGATTTTGCCCAATCGTACTAAAGTGAAAGCTGGCCATGTCAGACAATGCTGAGACCCAAAGAATTGAGCCGAACGCGCTGACTTGTCAACCCCCGGCCATAAACCCTGACTATGTGCAGGGCTGGCGCTTTGGGGCCGTCCTTGCCACGCTTCTATTGATAAACGCGGTCAGCCAGATCGACCGGATACTGCCCTATATCCTGGCGGAAGCCATCAAAACAGACCTGTCGCTGAGCGATACCCAGATCGGCCTGATGACCGGTATCGCTTTTGCGGTCTGCTATACCCTGTTATCTCTGCCATTGGCCCGTCAGGCGGATCGCGGCTCACCCCGGATGGTGCTGCTCACCTGCCTTTTGGTGTGGAGCGCCATGACGGCGATGGGCGGTATGGCCGCCAGCTTTGTGTTTCTGGCCCTGACCCGCTTTGGCGTGGCCTTTGGTGAGGCGGGTGCCATACCCTCCGGCCATGCCATCATTGCCCGCATCATCCGGCCCGACCGGCGCGGACTGGCGATCGGCCTGTTCTCCATGGGAATCCCGCTGGGGACGATGGTTGGGTTTGCCGCCGGTGGCGCCATCGGTGATAGTTTGGGTTGGCGCACAGCCCTTATCGGCGCCGGTGCCCTGGGCGGTCTGGTAGCCGTGCTGGCCTATCTGGTCATACCCCCGACGCCGCGCATTGCCCAAGCCGCCACAAAGCCGGAACCTTTTCTGGCCTCAAGCCTGCGTCTGCTCTCAGTGCCCGCGTTTCGCTGGCTGGTCATTGCGGGGGTAGCCCTCGGTTTTGCGTCTGCCCCCTTTTATGCCTTTTCGGCGCCATTCCTGATCCGCACCCACGGTTTTACGGCCAGCGAAGTTGGCATGTCCTTTGGTTTGCTTCAGGGGTTGATGGGCATTATCGGCACGCTCGTCGGCGGACGTGGCTTTGACCGGGCGGTCCGATCCGGCACGGGTCGTGTGCTGGGGCCACCTGCCGTACTGTTCCTGGTCTCCAGCGTGACGGTCACGGCGGCCCTGTTCACCCCCGTCGGGTGGGTAGCCATTCTGCTGTTCGTGCCAACCATGCTGGCTTTTGCCTTCCTGCTGCCGTGGGCGTTTGGGGCTGCCCATCTGGTGGCCGGGCCGGGCAAGCAGGCTATGGCCTCAAGTCTGGTGATGATTGCCTCGGGCCTTCTGGGGCCGGCGCTGGCACCGCTGATGGTCGGCATGATCAGCGATGCGACCACCGAAGCGCAGATACCCAACGGGCTGGGACTTGGCCTGTTGATCGTGCCTGTAGCCTGCGTCCTGTCAGCCATCGCCTGCCTGATTGCTAATCGGCGTATCGCGGACCTTATCCGTAAAACCTAAAGCGAAAACATAGCCTTAGACCTCATCCCTTTCGGACATCCATGTACCGGAATGTGAACAAACACGCCTGAAATTCATAGTTTCAATCGCAAGGAAATGAACATGCTGACCTACAAAACTTACTTTTTAGGCTGTGGAATAGTGATGGCAGGGGCCGTACTTGGCACCGCCGCCGCCGCGCAAGATCGACCATCAGACGGCTCGCTTCACGGCGTGGTCGCCCTCGGTGTCGGGGTTATGCCTGAGTATGATGGTGCTGAGGATATGCGCGTCATACCTTTTGCCTTTGGCGATATTCGCTGGCGGCACGTCAATATCGAAGTGCGCGGCCTGCGCGCCCGGGCCGATCTGATCCCCAATGCCCGCCTGTCGGCAGGCCCCGTCATTGGGGCGCGTTTGTCGCGCGATGATGCGGACGGCGCGGTAGGTCTGTTGCCGGACATTGACACCGCCTTTGAAGCCGGGGCGTTCGTCGGTTACCGCTTCGGCGGCCGGGAAGGTGGGGTGGGCTCCCTCCAGACCGAATTGACGGTTCTGCGCGATGTGTCCAGCACTCATGAAGGGGTTCTGGCCACCGCCAGCGCCAGTTACTACGCCGTTCGCAAGCCTGATTTCTCCCTGACCTTTGACGCGCAAACGACCTGGGCCAGCGAAGACTATGCCCGGACCTATTTCGGGGTTGATCCGGCTTCGTCGTCGGCCAGCGGCCTTGCTGCCTACAGACCCGACTCCGGTTTCAAGGATGTCGGAGTCGGCGTCTCCGCCGGTTACTGGTTCAATAAGAGTCTGGGCGTCGTGGGAAGGGTGGGGGTCAACTATCTGGTCGGTGATATTGCCGACAGCCCCATCACCGACCTCGGCAGCCGCTGGCAACCCACGGCGGGCATCACTTTGGCTTATAGCTTCTAAGGTATCATCATGGTTAAGTGGACATCTTCTAATATGCCCTCCCAAAAAGGCCGGTCAGCGGTGGTTACCGGCACGGGCGGTCTGGGCTTTGAAACGGCTTTGGCTCTGGCTCAGGCCGGGGCAGAGGTTATCATCGCCGGGCGCAACCCTAAAAAAGGGGTGGTGGCGGTGGCGGCCATTCTAGAAACCGTCCCTGCCGCCGATGTGCGCTTTGAGGCGCTCGATCTGGCCAGTCTGGCCTCAGTCGCTGATTTTGGCCGCCGGTTGCGCAACCAAAGACTGAGCCTCGATATTCTGATCAATAATGCCGGGGTGATGCGGCCCCCGAAACGGCGCATGACCGAAGACGGGTTCGAGTTGCAACTGGGCACCAACTATCTGGGCCATTTTGCGCTTACCGCCCACCTGATGCCGCTGCTGCGTCAGTCAAAGTCGGCGCGGGTCTTGACCTTATCGAGCATTGCCGCCCGTCAGGGTGCCATAGACTTTAACGACCTGAATGCCGAAGTAAACTATCGCCCCATGCCGGTCTATGCCCAGTCGAAACTGGCCTGTCTGATGTTTGCCTTGGAGCTTCAGCGCCGCAGCGAGGCCGCTGGCTGGGGTGTGACCAGTCTGGCGTCCCATCCGGGCCTGTCGCGTACCAACCTTTTGTACAATTCGGCCGGCCGCTGGAGCTCCGTCGGTATATTGCGCAGCCTTCTGGGGTTCATGTTCCAGCCGGTGGCGCATGGGGCGTGGCCGACTTTATTTGCCGCCACCTCGCCACTGGCCCAGCCCGGCAACTATATCGGGCCGGAGCGGATGAGCGAAACCCGCGGCTATCCGACCTTGGCCAAGATGCCTGCGCCCGCGCTCGATCAGGCTGACGCCAAACGCTTGTGGGAACTGTCGGAAACCTTAACCGGCGTCCGATTTTGGTGACGAAAAATAATCCAGCCAAGCCTTAATCCGAAATCCTCTTTTAATCCCATCAAGAATTTTTCTTATGTCTTATACTCAAAATTCGCGCCGTAATTTTCTGGCGCTCAGTGCGGCGGCACCCGCCGCATTGACCCTGTCGGGTGCCGCCTCCGCGCAAACGTCCAAAGCCAGTGAGGGCACCCTTCCCGGTGCTGGCCGGGCGGCGATCGTCACCGGCTCATCACGCGGCATCGGCGCCGCCACGGCCAAACGTTTGGCTAAAAGCGGCTTTGCCGTGACCATAAACTACCTGACCAGCGCCGACCTGGCGGCACAGGTGGTGCGCGACATCGTTGCAGCGGGCGGTCGCGCTATCCATCAGCAAGCTGACGTCGCCGATCCGGCCGCCGTCAAGGCGCTGTTTGATGCCAATGACAAGGCGTTTGGCGGCGTCGATGTGGTCATCAGTAATGCCGGCATCATGAATGTCGCCCCCTTCGCCCAGATGACGGATGAGGCTTTCCACCGCATGATGCTTACCAATATCAGGGGCAGCTTCAACGTCTTGCGCGAAGCGGCCCGTCGTACCCGTGATGGCGGTCGGATCATTACCCTGAGTTCAACCTCAATCCGCGCCCGCCGGGCCACTCACGGCGCCTATGCCGCGTCCAAAGCCGCTCAGGAAGCTATGCCGGATGTCTGGCCAAGGAACTGGCGGGGCGGCGTATCTCGGTCAATGCGGTAGCGCCCGGCCCGACCAATACCCTCTTGCTGGACATACCGGCGCCGATGCGCGCTCAGGCCGCCCAGATGACCCCTTATGGCCGCATCGGTGAACCCGAAGATGTCGCGAACGCTATCGCGGCCCTGTGTCTAAGTGACGGTGAATGGATCAACGGCCAGCTTGTCTTCGCCAATGGTGGGTTTTTCTGAATTCATCTTTGGTGCGCCGGGGTGACGAAAAGGACGAAGAAGCCAAACGCCACCGTCTCCATCAATACACTCAGCCTAGTGCCTCTACAGGCCGCTGAGTACCGAACCAAAAGCGTGGGCAAGGCTTTTTCTGAATTGGAAAATATTTAAATCAATTATTTAATTGAATAAATGGCGGACAGAGAGGGATTCGAACCCTCGGTACGCTTGCACGTACACACGCTTTCCAAGCGTGCGCGATCGACCACTCCGCCACCTGTCCGCATTATTCCCGCAGGTCTGAACTGTCGCGGGAAGGCGGCGTTTATACCCACCCATCGCGAAAGCGCAAGTCCTAATGGCTATGGCGTTTCGTTTTTTGCGTCCTATATAAGAAATCCGAGTTCATTATCCCCAATTTCAAGGTTGTTTTCCCATGTTCGGTTTGAAAACTCAAATGATTTCAAAAGATCAGGCCCTGACCGGCCGTCCTGATCCGCTCCCTACCGACGATATCCATGCTGTGCTGGGTACCCCGATCAAGGGGCCTTTCCCGGAAGGTTTGGAAACGGTCGTGGTGGCGATGGGCTGTTTCTGGGGCGTGGAGCGGCTGTTCTGGAAGCAGGACGGTGTTTATTCGACGGCGGCCGGCTATATTGGCGGCTATACGCCCAACCCGACCTATAAAGAAGTGTGCTCAGGTCAGACCGGCCATACCGAAGGCGTGCAGATCGTTTATGATCCGGCCAAAATCAGCTTCAACCAGTTGCTGAAACTGTTCTGGGAGGAGCATAACCCGACCCAAGGCCACCGTCAGGGCAATGATGTCGGCACCCAGTACCGATCGGCCATCTTTGCCCGTACCGACGCTCAGTATCAGGCAGCGCTGGCCTCAAAAGCGGCGTTTGAGGCAGGCCTTAAGGCTCGCGGTTTGGGTGAGATCACTACGGAAATCTTTGGTCCCGATGAGGATACGCCCTTTTACTACGCCGAGGATTACCATCAGGGCTATTTAGAGAAAAACCCTGGCGGCTATTGCGGCCTCAAAGGCACCGGCGTGGTCTGCGCGATTTAGCCGTTGTTTTGACGCGCATCTTGCCCAAAAACCGTGCAACACTTTTTGGGATGCGCTTTAGCCGTGCACATTAAAGCCATTGTGGCCGAGTGACAGGCCCTGCCAGACGCGGGGTAGCTGATCGGGCAGGTCTTCGGCGATCAGGCCGGGACCAAACAGATAGGCGGCCTCAGCGTGCATCCAGCCGGCGGCACAGGCGGCCTCAAACGCGGGCATCCCTTGGGCCAGCAAGCTGACGCACAATCCGGCCAGCACATCGCCTGATCCGGCGGTGGCTAACCATTCAGAGGCATTTTTGTTGATCACCACCCGACCGTCAGGGGCGGCAATGACTGTATCGCGGCCTTTGAGCACAACCACCGCACCGCTTTTGCGGGCTGCGGCCACAGCGTCAGCTTCGCGGTGGGTGACCTTGCCAAACAGACGAACGAACTCGCCTTCGTGCGGGGTGAGGATGGTGGGTGCGGTGATAGCCTCGAACAGGGTATCGGGTGCGCCTTCAAACACGCTCAACGCATCGGCATCCAGCACGCAGGACTTACCGGCCTGTAACGCCGCCAGCACCAACGTTCGTGTTCGGTCAGTGACCCCTGCCGCAGGCCCCATCAGCACACCGGTGATGCGCGGATCGCTGATCAATTCGGCAAACGTCTCTGCGTCCTTGACCGGCTTGGTCATGACGGCCTCACACGCCACGGCATAGACCATCAGGGCCGACGGATCGCAGGCGATGCTGACCAATCCCGCCCCGCCGCGCAAGGCTGCCCGCGCCGACAGCCGCGCCGCCCCGGTAGACGCCACAGGCCCGCCCAGCACGACCGCATGGCCGCGATCATATTTGTTGCCGTCCGGCTTGGGCCAGTTGAGCGCCTCAGCCCACAGGGCCGGGCTGTTATCGACAGGGTCAGGCATTGCTGGCTCCCGATGACGCCGATGGCTTTTTAGCGCGGGCCTTGGGTTTTGCGGTTTTAGGGGCCGCTTTTTTAGCCTGCACTTTTTTAGTAGGTGCGGTTTTCGCGTCTGTTTTAGGTTTCGGCGTTTTCTTTTTAGTAGGCGCTTTGGGTGCCGCCGGGGCAGGGGCGGCCATCACGATCGGCATCAACGGTTCAGTACCATCGGCAAACGGCACCAGAACCGACAAATCCCGGACTGAGCACCTGTGATTATAGCGGGCCATGCAGCGGTGGTTCAGCCGCGCCCAGTCTTCGACCATCGCGGCCTGCTGCTCATAGCCATATTTCTTGAACGCCTGATCCGGCAAGATTTTATATTTATAGCGCCCGCGCTCACGGAACATGTACTTGAAGATGTTCATGCCCTTTTGGTACTGCCACACATGGGTCAGCTCATGGGCCAAAAGCCCGACCAGTTCAGGCTTGGCCGACAGATCTTCGGGCAGGCGGGGCCAGTAGATGTACGACCCGCGCACCACAATGACATGGCGGTGACCCAGGATATAGCGCGCCAGCCAGCCGACCGGGTGGCGGGCATTGATCAGGCGCACCCGCTTAAGGTCGATCATATCCGCCATCCGGCCGGGCAGGGCCTTGATTTCGGCATCACTCAGAGGGCGGTTAGGGGGCGGTTTCATGCTGGGGTCGGGCACTTCATGGGTCTAAAAATCACGCAATTGTCACTACGCTAAACCACCTGTTGAACCTAATGTCGAGGCGATTTTCAGACCCTACAGCAGGAGATTTACATGGCCAAGATACTCGTACTTTATTATTCGTCCTACGGCCATATTGAAACCATGGCGGGTGCGATCGCCGAAGGGGCGCGCAAAGCCGGGGCCACGGTCGATATCAAGCGCGTGCCGGAAACCGCGCCGTTAGAGGTGGCCAAGGCCGCGCATTTCAAGCTGGATCAGGCCGCCCCCATTGCGACCATAGCCGAACTGGCGGATTACGATGCGATCATCATCGGCACGGGCACGCGCTTTGGGCGGATCACGTCGCAGATGGCGGTGTTCCTGGATCAGGCGGGCGGGCTGTGGGCCAAGGGCGCGCTCAATGGCAAGGTCGGGGCGGCGTTTACCTCAACCGCCACCCAGCACGGCGGGCAGGAGACGACGCTGTTTTCCATCATCACCAACCTGCTGCATTTCGGGATGGTGATCGTGGGCCTGCCCTACAGCTTTCAGGGGCAGATGCGCCTGGATGAAGTCACCGGCGGCTCACCATACGGGGCCACGACGATTGCCGGCGGCGACGGATCACGTCAGCCGTCGGAGAACGAGCTTGCGGGCGCGCGTCATCAGGGCGAACTGGTCGCACAGACGGCGATGAAGTTGTTTGGGTAAGGGAAGGTAAAGAGCCCCCACCACCCCCTTTTTATACCTCCCTGGCTTGCCGGGGAGGGGGACCGCACGAAATTGCCGTTAGGCAATGAGATGTGGTGGTGGGGGCTCTTACTTAACCGCCGCCGTAATCCGGTCGTTCCGGAGGTCGCCAATACTGAACCGGCGCGCGCAGAGGGTCTTGCGTATCAATAACCCGCGCTAAGGGCGGCTCAGGTTTGGGCGCAGGGGCCGTGACCTCATCGGACAGGTCATCAATCAGGTCGTCGTCTTCGTCGCCGTAGCCTTCAAAATCCTGTGTCCAGTCACTATACACAGGCGGCGCGAGGGCCGGAACCGGCGCAGGCGCGGGCTTAAGTGTTTTGGCTTCCTCCGCTTCACGCATCAGCCGCAAACCGTTGACGCGGTCCACCCAGTAGGCGTGGTGTTCGGCGCGTCTTTGCGCGGCCTCAGCCGCCTCTTGTTCAGGGGTGAGCGGAGGCGGGGGCGCGCGGCGTTCAGCTATATCGACGCGGGCATAGAGCCGCTCGATCAACAGGCCGATGCGCACGGTGCGCTCAAGCTCAGGCACATCCTGCGGCGGAGCTAAGTCTTCGAGGTGATCCAGCATCCGGTCGGCAAAGGCCCGCAGCCGCGCGCGCCGTTCTTGCGGCGTGTAGCTTTCAGCGGTGTGTGGGTCGGATGTCATCCCCTAAGCATGGGCCAAACCGACAGAACGGGGATAAGTTCTCTTCTCCTCCCTGTGCCTGCGCTCAAGCAGCGAAGCGGTAGCGCGCTAAAAGGCATGGGGAGGTGGCGCGGCGCAGTCCGCGACGGAGGGGGATGGCTGAGGTCGGATTCGATGCTTCGACGTGTAGTCAAAACTTCTTATGTCAGCAAACTTTTGGAATACATCCACATTTGAGCGTTTGCTTCTAGTCTAGTTGTTTCATTTACAGCTTTAATTGCTATGGAGCGCTTTGCTCCAGTAGCGGAATGCCCAATGGTAAATCGTGAGAATTGGTCAAGGTCTCTTCCCCAGCGATCAATTACAGCAATATTTTCCGGTGTGAAAAACGAGCAAAATTCATCCATTTTGCCGACAAATCTACCGTATTGGTCGATTGCTTTGCGCAATTCTGAGGCTGAGATGTTTACAGCATTTGCGTCATGAAGGTCAGCAATGCGCTTATCAACCGATGCTTGATCCATTTCGCAACGATGCTTCGTGACTAAAGTTTCCGCTTTATCAATATAGTGTTTCACACTTAGATTTCCGCTTAATGCAAGGTGCCCGGAAACTTTGCCGTAGGATCGAAACTGCCCATTTGAGGTGCCCCTAGATTGCTAGACACCTTGCGCCTTCAAAATGCGTTGTCTGTTTT
>NZ_BMZB01000003.1:0-441729 GCF_014652575.1 Asticcacaulis endophyticus
GCTCGTCAGGCTCATAACCTGAAGGTCGTCAGTTCAAATCTGGCCCCCGCAACCATTACTGTTATAAATACAATGCACTAAAAGCCTCCTTCGGGAGGCTTTTCTGCGTTTTAAGTCCGAAATCGACCAGCTACCACATGGCTACTTATCGCTGAACCGGTAACCAATGCCCGGTTCGGTAAAGATGAAGGTCGGGGACAGCGGATCGTCTTTCAGCTTTTCACGTAAGTGCTGGGTGTGGATGCGTAAGTAATGGTTTTGGTCGCTCGAATGACGGCCCCAGACCGCTTTCATAAGCTGGACATGGGTTAAGACCTTGCCGCGGTGGCGGATAAATTCTGACAGCAACTTATATTCAATCGGGGTCAGATGCACATCGTCGCCGTTAAGCCACACCCTTCGGGCGGCCAGATCGACCTTGAGACCGGATTGTTCGATGATTTCTGTGGCCGCCGCAGGAATTTGGGTCGCATGACGCAAGGCGACCGTCACTCGCGCCAACAGTTCTCCCGGCGCAAACGGTTTGGTCAGATAATCGTCCGCGCCGTTTTCGAGCGCTTCAATCTTATCGCTTTCACGATCACGGGCCGACAGGACGATGATCGGAGTTTTTGACCAGTCACGCACCTGACGGATAAAGTCCTGACCGTCCTGATCGGGCAGACCGAGGTCGAGAATGACGACATCGGGCCGGTTGACGGTCAGTTTTTGCAAACCCTCCTTGGCGGTGGCCGCCTCAAGCACCTCATGGTCGCGCGCCGTCAGGGTGGCCCGCAGATAGCGGCGGATATCGGCTTCGTCTTCGATGATAAGAATGGTGGTCATAAAGCTTATTTAGCTACGGGCAGGGTAAAGATAAAGCTGGCGCCGGTGGGGGCATCGTCTTTTGGTGGGTTGTTCTTGGCATAAATCATGCCGCCGTGGGCTTCAACGATACCTTTGCAGATGGCAAGGCCTAAGCCTGTGCCTGACCCATCGCGATCGGCCGCGGGTTTGCCGGAGTGGAATTTATCAAAGATGCGCGCTTCATCGCCGGGGATCAACCCTTCGCCGTCATCGCTGATGCGCACCCGCACCCGGTCGGCATCGGTCTCAAGGGTTATCGTGATCACGCCGTCATCACCCGTGTGGGCAATGGCGTTTTCGATCAGATTGATCAGCACCTGTTCGATCAGCGCGCCGTCGATTTGCACCATCGGCAACTGACCGCTGACCGTGGTGCGGATCTGGCGCGCGCCTTTTTGGGGTTCGACGCGGGCAATGGCCGCCCCGGCGATTTCCTGAATCAGATAGGGCTCAAGGTTCAGGTGCATCTGGCCCGACGTAATGGCCGCCATGCGCAGCAGATTGGTCACAAATTTCTGAAGCCGGGTCAGGTGGCTCCACAGGGAGGTCAGTTCCTCAACCGCTTCACGCGGCAGCTTTTTACGCATTTTGAGTAGGGACGACACCGATCCGTTCATGACGGTCAGCGGGGTTTTCAGGTCGTGCGATAACGATGCCAGCAGGACATTGCGCAATCGTTCGTTCTCAGACTCTACGCGCGAGGTTTCGGCCAACTCGGCCTGACGGGCGCGTTGAAACGCCCCGGCGATCAGGCTGGCGACCGTCTCGAACACGAGCAGGTCAGCGCCGGTGAACTGTCGGTCATCGGCGCGGGGTGTGATCGACAGAACGCCCAGTGGGATGTTTTCCGCCATGACGGGCAGATAAAGGCCGCTGGCTGATGGCAGTGTATCCGTATGACGGCCAGCGATGTGATGGTTTTGCATGACCCAATGCAGCACTCCAATTTCTTTGGCGCCGGTTTCTTTGGCATCTATCAAAGGCGCACCGGCGATCTGGCGCTCACCGGCCCACAGGCGGATATGGGCATCAAAGGCCGGCTGCAGGTGGCGTACGACCACTTCGGCCATAGTATCGACGCCGCGCACCGCTGATAACTGCCGTGACAGGTCGTACAGCAGGCGCGTTTCAGCTTCGCCCTTGCGTGCCAGACGGGCGTGGCGGGACAACTGCGCCGTCAGTGATCCGACAATCAGCGACGTGATCAGCATGACCACAAACGTCACCGCATAGCTGACGTCATCAAAGGTGAAGGTGTAGTAGGGTTTGATGAAAAACCAGTTGAAGGCGGCGACCGACATGACCGAGGCCAGCACCGCCGGGCCGATGCTGAAACGCGCGGCGGTGATGACCACCCCAATCAGGTACAGCATGATCAGGGTGTCAGGATCGGTCAGATTGCGGAACGGCAATCCCACCGCCGTGCAAGCGGCCACGATTGCCGTGGCCATCAGGTGATCGCGGGGGCGGGCGGCCCAGACTTCCCAGCCGGAGGTATCGTCGCGCGGGTTTTCTGCGGTTTCTGAATCAGCATTCAGCGTGGTGATTTCGAGGCCTGCGCCGCGCTCAATCAGCTTTTGCGACAGGGACGTAGCCCCCAACAGCCTGCGCCACCACGGCTGATGGCTGTGGCCAAGTACCAGACGGGTAAAGCCGTTCTGACGGGCATGGCTTAGGATCGCGGTGGCGGCACGGGCGGCATTCAGGCGCACCACGCGCCCGCCCAGTTTTTCAGTCAGCCTCAGATTATGCTCGACCCGCAGGCGCGCCTTGGGCGACAGGGTTTCATGGCGGTCGGTGTGCAGGTAAAGCGCCGACCATGGCGCGCGGGTGCGGTCGGCCATGCGCTTGGTGTGGCGGATCAGCCGAGACGACAGGGCGTCCGGCCCGACCAGCACAAGGATTTTATCGCCTGTAGGAGCTTCGTCGTGGCCTTGCGCGGCGCTTAGGGCATCGTTCTGGGCGTCAACCCGCTCGGTCGTCCGGCGCAGGGCCAGTTCGCGCAGGCGGCCAAGATTGCTCTTTTTGAAGAAGTTTTCAGCGGCGCGGTGGTTGGCCCCTTCGGCCACATAGACCTTGCCGTCATGGAGGCGTTTGAGCAACTCATCGGGCGACAGGTCGATCAGGGCGATCTCATCGGCGGCATCAAAGGCCGCATCGGGCACGGTTTCCTTCACCCACACGCCGGTCAGGCGCGCAACCATATCGTTGAGGCTCTCCAGGTGTTGAACATTGAGCGTCGTATAGACATCAATGCCGTGGTCGAGCAGTTCTTCGATGTCCTGCCAGCGCTTGGGGTGGCGGGAACCTGGCGCATTGGTGTGGGCATATTCATCGACCAGAATGAGGTCGGGGTGTTGGGTAAGCGCCGCATCGAGATCGAACTCATGCACCCTGACCCCGCGATGATCGATTTCGCGCAGAGGAAGAGTCGGCAGACCGTCGATCAGGGCTAAAGTCTCCGCCCGGCCATGATGCTCGGCCACGCCGATGATGACATTGCGGCCTTCATTATGAAGGCGGCGGGCCTCGGTCAGCATGGCAAAGGTCTTACCCACCCCGGCGGAGGCACCAAAAAAGATTTTCAACCGCCCCCGGCGCTTACCGGACGCAGGCTCGCCCTCATCGGTGCGGATGAGGGCGAGGAGTTTATCGGGGTCGGGTCGGGTTATTTCAGGCAATTAAGGCCTGCATTGTTTTTAGCTTCAGACCATTTTGCGAAGTGCGATTCATCTGATCCTCTTGAGGGATGAGGAAAATTGTACAAAGGAATTGATTGGGCCAAACCAGTAGAGAGCATCATTTTGTACGGTACTCCCCCTAAGCAAACTATTGCCTTAAGGTTCGTCATTTTCTTAATTACGTAGCTTAAGACCTTCACAGAGCCTTCAAAGGCAGGGTGTCCTAACCGAAAGTCTTTCAATGGATCTGATGTTGTCCCATGCTTCAGAAAGAAGCAGGCGTTTGCATATAGAATTCCGCTAGCAGATGCGTTTGTCCCAAGTAAATCGGAACGATTTCGCCCCAGAAATTTTAGCAGTCTGGAGTTAGTGCGATACCCTGTCCGATACCGGCCATCACCGTCATTGTGGCGATATACTTTTTCTGCTGATAGGCCAATTGCTATAAGTGCTTCAACTTCATGTGCAGGAGCGAAATCTTGAGCGACGAGAAGTAGTTCACCTTTCCAGTCACCAAATAGCTGCTCAGTCCCGTAGACGGTTGGAGGATCAATACCCATCTCAAAAACATTTTTGTAATCTGGAGACGCTCGCAGTTCTTTGATCCATGGAGGAAACGGTCCGATCTGAATTAAATGTGTCATTTGATCCTCCTTTTTCCATTACTTAAATTTGCCATCCAGTCGGAGATTGACCTCTAGCACATTGACGCGGGCTTCGCCGAAAATTCCAAGCGTGGGGCCTTCGGTTGCAGCGTCGATGGCGGCGCGGACTGTGGCGGCAGGCACGGCGCGGGTAGCGGCAATGCGGGGCACCTGTATCTCGGCGGCAGCGGGGCTGATGTGCGGATCGAGGCCGGAGCCAGACGCGGTGATGAGATCGACCGGGACGGGGCCTTCAACCCCTAGCGCTGTTTTACGGGCGGTGGCGGCTTCATGCAGGGCCGGGTTGTTGACGCCGTAGTTGGAGCCGGAGGAGGCCCCGGCATTATAGGGCGTCTCAGCCGTGGCCGACAGTCGGCCCCACAGATATTCAGGCTTGGTGAAGTTCTGCCCGATCAGGCGTGAGCCGATGACGGTGTCGCCTTCGCGGATCAGGGAGCCCTGCGCCTTGTCCGCAAAGGCAGTGCCTGAAATGGCGGTAACGGTGAGGGGGTAAACCCCGCCGAACAGAACCGTGAACAGGCCAAGCGTCACTAAAGTCGGGCGGATATGGGAGGTGAATGACATGATAAATTCCTTAAACTAAGCCGACGGCGCTCAGGCCCAGATCAATGATCTTGATGCCAATGAACGGGGCGATGATCCCACCGAGCCCATAGATCAAGGCGTGGCGCGTCAGCATGTTGGAGGCCGACTCGGCCCGGTATTTGACGCCTTTCAAGGCCAGCGGGATGAGGGCCACGATGATCAGGGCGTTGAAAATTACCGCGGCCAGAATGGCGCTTAACGGTGACGACAGACCCATGACATTGAGCACGCCTAACGCCGGATAGGTGGTGGCAAAGGCCGCCGGGATGATGGCGAAATACTTGGCCAGATCATTGGAAATGCTGAACGTGGTCAAAGCTCCGCGCGTCATCAAAAGCTGTTTGCCGATTTCGACAATCTCAATCAGCTTGGTCGGATCGCTGTCCAGATCGACCATATTCCCGGCCTCCTTGGCGGCCTGGGTGCCGGAATTCATGGCCACGGCCACGTCCGATTGGGCCAGCGCCGGGGCGTCGTTGGTGCCGTCACCGACCATGGCGACCATCTCTCCGCCTTCCTGCATCTTGCGGATATATTTGAGTTTTGTCTCAGGCGTGGCCTCGGCAACGAAATCATCAACCCCGGCCTCACTGGCAATGGCGGCGGCGGTCAGCGGGTTGTCGCCGGTAATCATCACCGACTTGATGCCCATCTTACGCAGTTCGGCCAGACGGGTCTTGATGTCCGGTTTGACGATATCCTTGAGGTAGATCACGCCCAAAACCTTGGGGCCTTCGGCGACCAGCAGCGGCGTGCCGCCTTTGCGGGCGATGTCTTCGACCGCGGCATTGACACCAGACGGCACCTGTCCGCCTTTGAGGGCGACCAGTTTGGCAATGGCGTCGCCGGCGCCTTTCATGATGTGGCGTTCATTGATGATGACACCCGACGCGCGGTGCTCGGCCGAAAACGGAATGAAGGTGGCCTCAATATCGGCGGGAGCGCGGGCCACAATATCAAACTGCGCACGGGCCAGCGTGACCACTGATCGGCCTTCGGGGGTCTCATCGGCGAGAGACGATAGCTCTGCCGCTTCGGCTAACTGGCGGGCGGTGACATTGGGGGCGGGGATGAACTCGACTGCCTGACGGTTGCCAAAGGTGATGGTGCCGGTCTTATCGAGCAGCAGGACGTTGATATCACCGGCCGCTTCGACGGCGCGGCCTGATGTGGCGATGACATTGGCCTTGATCAGGCGCTGCATGCCCGAAATACCGATGGCCGACAACAGCCCCCCGATGGTGGTCGGTATCAGACAGACCAGCAACGCAATCAGGACGACGATCGAAATCACCGTGCCGGACCCGGCCTTGTCCACACTGAACAGCGAGAACGGCAACAGGGTCGCACAAGCCAGCAGGAATACTAATGTTAGCGCTGCCAGCAGGATCGACAGGGCGATTTCATTGGGGGTTTTCTGGCGCTTGGCGGATTCGACCAGTCCGATCATCTTATCAAGGAAGCTCTCGCCCGGATCAGCCGTGACGCGCACGATGATCCAGTCACTGAGCACCCGCGTGCCGCCGGTCACCGCGTCCCGATCACCGCCGGATTCACGGATGACGGGGGCGGATTCGCCAGTGATGGCGCTTTCATCGACCGAGGCTATGCCCTCGATGACCTGACCATCGGCGGGCACGACATCGCCCGCCTCGATGATGATCAGATCGCCTTTGCGCAAGGTGTTGGCGGCGACGACGGTTTGCTTTTTCGATTTGTCGAGCTTTTTGGCCGAGACATCGCGGCGGGCTTTTTTGAGACTGTCGGCCTGCGCCTTGCCGCGGCCCTCGGCGATGGCTTCGGCAAAATTGGCAAACAGCACGGTGAACCATAGCCAGAAGCAGATCAGGCCGACGAACCAGACCGGCTGGCCACCGCTGATGAGCGTGTCAGGGTCGGCAAACATGACCCCAAGGATCGCGGTGGTGACGACCGACCCGACCCAGACCAGGAACATGACCGGGTTGCGGATCTGATAGCGCGGGTCGAGCCGCTGAAAGGCTGCCAGCACGGCCCCCATCATATCGGGTTTGTAGGTTTGAGATGATATTGTCATGAGAGTTTCTCTTTCCTCCTCCCCTGCGAAGCGGGGGAGGTGTCGCAACTTGTTTGCGGCGGAGGGGGCATTTTGTGGTCGGGTTGCCCCCTCCGTCAGCTTCGCGAAAGCTCGCTGCCACCTCCCCCGCTGTGCAGGGGAGGAGAGTGAATTTAGCCTTTGATCATGGTTAAATGTTCGATGACCGGCCCCAGGGCGAGCGCCGGGGCATAGGTCAGCACACCGACGAGGACGATGACCCCGATCAGGATGGCGACGAACAGAGGGGTATGGGTGGGCAGGGTGCCAGCGGAGACGGGCACGCTCTGTTTGACCGCCAGCGATCCGGCAATGGCCAGAACCGGCAGCAGAACAAAGAACCGGCCAAACAACATGCACAACCCCAGCAAGGAATTGTAGAACGGGTTGTTCGCGCCCAGGCCCGCAAAGGCCGATCCATTGTTGTTAGCGGCAGAGGTGAAGGCATAGAGCACCTCAGAAAAACCCTGTGCACCGGGGTTATAGATACCGGCCTGACCGAGCGGTGACAAAACCGCCACAGCCGAGCAGATCAGCACCAGCGCACAGGGCAAGAGTACCGCGATCGAGGCCATCTTGATCTCATAGCCGCCGATCTTTTTACCGAGATATTCCGGTGTCCGCCCGACCATCAGGCCTGCGATAAACACAGTCAGGACGACGAACACCAGCATACCGTAAAGCCCGGAACCTGCGCCGCCATAGATGACTTCGCCAAACTTCATCAGGATCATCGGGATCATGCCGCCCAGCGGCGTAAAGCTGTCGTGCATCGAATTGACCGAACCGTTTGAGGCGGCGGTGGTGGCCGTCGCCCACAAGGCGGAATTGGCGATGCCAAAGCGGGTTTCTTTACCCTCCATGTTAGTCGCGCTATCTGCACCGGCGGCGATCAGATGCGGATTACCCGACTGCTCAAGCGCGATACAGGCGACCGTCATCGGCACGAACACCAGCGTCATGGCCGCAAAGATCGCTATGCCCTGACGTTTGTCACCGACCATCTTACCGAAGGTGAAACAGAGTGCTGCCGGGATCAGCAGGATTGAGATCAATTCAACGAAATTGCTAAATGGTGTGGGGTTTTCAAACGGATGGGCGGAGTTGGTATTAAAGAAACCGCCACCATTGGTGCCAAGCATCTTGATGGCTTCTTGCGATGCGACCGGGCCCAGAGCCAGAGTTTGCGACCCGCCTTCGAGCGTTTGGGCCGTGATATAGGCGCTAAAGGTCTGGATAACCCCTTGCGAGCCAAGAACAACCGCGACGATCAGCGCCAGCGGCAGCAGCATATAGAGATTGATGCGCACCAGATCGGTCCAGAAATTGCCAAGCTTACTTGTTGATCGCCGGGAAAGGCTGCGCATCAATACCGCCAGCACGGCAATACCGACGGCGGCTGAGACAAAGTTCTGCACCGTCAGGCCGACCATCTGGCTGAAATAGCTTAGCGTGGTCTCACCGCCGTAAGATTGCCAGTTGGTATTGGTGACAAAACTGACAGCCGTATTAAACGCCAGATCGGGCGTCAGACCGGGCAGGCGCTGCGGATTGAGCGGCATAAATCCTTGCGATAACAACAGCCCAAACAACAGCAAAAAGCCACCGAGCGAAAAAGTAATGACGGCGGTCGCGTACTGTTTCCAGGTCATGTCCTCATTCGGACGCGACTGGCTAAGGTTCAAAAACGCGCGCTCGACAGGTGCAAGCACAGGCGACAAAACCGTCCGTTCGCCTGACAGGACGCGGGCGATATACCCGCCGAGCGGCACCGCCAGCGCCGTCAGCACACACATATAAAAGCCAAGCTGCAACCAGCCGCTGGCTGTGACACCGAGCATCATGTCGGTTTCTCCGGAAATTTCTGTTTATGGGAAAAGCTCAGGCTTGATCAGGGCAACGATCAGATAGCCCGCCAAAGCGACGGTCACTAAACCTGCGGCGATATAGAGCGCGATCATGATCCGCCCTCACGCAAGCGATCGGCGAAACCGATAAAAGCCAGGCACAGGCCAAAAAAGCCTGCCCCCGCGATAAGATATACGATGGCCATATAAAAAGCCCTCCGTTCACGTTTAAGATGGGAGGGCTTTAGGCTGATCGGCATATAGGCGGTGTATGATTGCGGAGGTGGGCTATATATTTTTTATATAGGGCGCCTAACTGTCCTTAGACGCTAAGCCATGGACATACGGACGTTCTTGATAGTCGAAAAACGCGAAATCGGCAGGCAGAACCGTGCCGGACATATCCTGACAGGCCATGCCGACAAATGCGCCAGTGAAATTGGGCAGGCCCGGTGCCGTGGCTTCGTCGGACAAAATACTGGCGTCGAAAAGCTCTTCGATCCATGTCCAATCGTCGTCGCCCATCAGCTTGAACGCAAAGCGCAGGCGCTCATAATCGACCTCTACCCGTAAGGCGATTGGGCCTGAACCGATCGGTATCGGTGCGGTGAAGGCATCACCCACAGGCGCATCGGGAAGGGCTGACATGACACGGATATGGCGGCCCACCGTGTCATCGTGCGAGACATGAAGATAGTGGAATTTGCTGCTATTGTAATAGCACACCAGCCCGGCGGCCTGTTGATAATGGACCGGTTCAAAGTCCATTTCCGTCTCGGCGGTATAGCAAAAGGCCTGCTGACGGCGGGCGACGAGCGATTGCTCATAAAGACTGCCTATGGACTCGCGGCCATAGAGTCTGAGGTGGCCGGGCCGCTCGGTCAGGCTGAACAGGCGCTGGGGTTCGGGGGTGCGCAGCCACTGAAAATCAATGGGCAGAACGGGCGTATCGAATGTGGTTCTGACAGGGGGCGTGGTGGCGATCAGCAACGGTTCCGGGCTTTCACATTCCAGCAATGGCAAGCCATCGCCCGCGACCGTCTCCAGCCAGCCGTCCTCGGTCCAGCGCATCGGCTGAATGGCGGTTTCACGCCCCATCACGCAGCGCCCGCGGTTGGGCAAAGGGCGGCCGCACAGATAGACCATCATTGGCGTGCCATCGCTGGCCTCAACCCAATCGGCGTGACCGGCCCGTTGCAGCGGGCTGTCGGGACGGCCCCGGCTGGTCAGGATGTGACCGTTCGGGGCCAGTTCGTAAGGGCCCATGAGCGACTGCGATCGCGCCAGAGTGACGGCGTGGTTCCAGCCGGTGCCGCCTTCGGCCGTCAGCAGATAATACCAGCCGTTGCGCTTATAGATATGGGGGCCTTCGGTGAAGCCAAGCAAGGTGCCTTCGAAAATGAGGCTTCGCGCCCCGATCAGGGTCTGTTCAGCGAGTGAGTATTCCTGAATGACAATCCCGGCAAAGCGATTGCGTCCGGGGCGGTGGTCCCACAGCATGTTGGTCAGGTACTTGCGGCCATCGTCATCATGAAACAGTGACGGATCGAAACCGCCGCTATTCAGGAAAACCGGATCAGACCAATCGCCGCCAATCGTGGGGCAGGTGACCAGATAGTTATGGAAATCGCGCAGTGACGCCCCGCTGGCCCCCCCGACGGTGGTGCGGCCGTAGCGTTTGACATCGGTATAGATCAGGTAAAACAAACCATCGGCATAGGTCAGACACGGTGCCCAAACGCCGCAGCTATCGGGAGCCCCACGCATATCAAGCTGGCTTATGCGATTAAGCGGCCGCGCGATCAGCCGCCAGTTAACCAGATCGCGCGAGTGGTGGATCTGCACGCCCGGATACCATTCAAAGGTCGAGGTGGCGATGTAGTAGTCATCGCCGACCCTGACGATGGACGGATCGGGGTTAAAACCGGGCAGGATCGGGTTGCGGATCATGGCTTGACCTCCGCTTCAGGTGCAGGCGCTTTGACCAGAGTCCACAAAACGGCAGCGGCGATCAGATCAAGCACGCCCAACACAATAAAGAACGGCTCATATCCGACGGTGGTGACCAGCGCCCCGATGGCCAGTGAAAACAGCAGAACCCCCAGATTGGCAAAGGTGCCCGCCATGCCGGTGACCGTGCCGACTTCGTGTTTGCGAAAAAGGTCGGTCGACATGGTGATTACGGTCACCGACAGGGTTTGGTGCGCGAAGGCCCCCAGACACAAGAGCCCGATGGCGACATAGGGACTATCGACCATGCCGACAAATATCATGCCGGTCATCAGGATGGCCCCCAGCGTGAAGGTCCAGCGGCGGGCATTGATCAGGGAAACACCGCGCTTTTGCAGCCAGAGAACGACCGCAGGCCCGAACAGGCAGCCAATGTCGGCGGCGACAAACGGCAGCCACGCAAATAGCGCGATCTGGGTCAGGTCGAACCCGCGCGAGGTGGCCAGGTATAACGGCATCCAGAAGGTCAGCGTGCCCCAGGTCGGGTCGGCCAGAAAGCGTGGCAGGGCAATGCCCCAGAAGTTGCGCTGACGCAGGATTTTCATGGGCGATGGCTTTTCAGCGCTGCCTGCCAGAAAGCTTTCCTGGCCTTCCTTGATGTAGGTTTTTTCCGTCTCAGACAGGGCCTTGTGCTTTTCCGGGGATTGATAGCAGAAGATCCACAAAACCACCCAGATTAGCGCGAACACGCCGGTGATCACAAAAGCCATGCGCCAGTTGTAATAAAGGATGGCCCACACGACCAAGGGCGGCGCCAGCATCGATCCGAATGACGCGCCGATGTTGTAAATACCACCCGCCAGTCCGCGTTCCTTGGCCGGAAACCATTCAGCGACGACCTTAAGGCCACCGGGATGGGCGATGCCTTCGGCGAAACCCAACAACCCGCGCAGGGCCGCCAGACCCTGCCAGCTATTGGCCAGACCGTGGGCCATGGTGATTAGACCCCAGGCGGTGGCGAAGATGGCAAAGCCCCATTTCAGCTTGATGATATCCAGAAAATAACCCGCGATGGGCTGCATCATGATGCCAAGCTGAAACAGGCCGGTGATATAGCTATATTGCTGTGTCGTGAGGTTAAGCTCGGTCGTAAGCGTCGGGGCCGCGACGCTTAAGGTGCTGCGCGTCAGGTAATTGATAATCGTGCCGAGCATCACCAGCCCGATGATCCACCAGCGCAAGGCCCGTATAGGTTTTGCGAACATAAGCCAACCTCTCCCTGTTTTATATTTTTGAGGAGGGTGGCATGTTCTGATTGATAGCGCTACCAGAAATTTCCGTTCAGATTTCGGGCGGAATTTCGCCCGATTTGTATGATCACGTCATCTGGCAATATATCCAAAAGGATAGGTCATGGCTGTCGCGTCACCATTCGTTTTAGCGGTTAACCGCTTTGGACTTGGGGCTTCTGTAAGCTCTGGTGCTCTGGCCGGTGATGCGCGGGCCGCGCTTAAGGCGGAGATGACGCCGCCTGATCCATTGGCCGATTTGCCCCCGACGCCCGTACTGATGCAGCAGTTAGAGGTTTATCAGGCGGCCCGGCGCGATAATCGCAAAGCCGCGGCGGCCATGCCCGAAATGGCAGAGGATATGGCTCCTGAAAAACCAGAGATGATGGCGGAGGGCAAAGGCAAAAAGCAGGCCCGTCAGATGGACGATGCACCTGATAATCCCCGTCGTCGGGTTTTCATTGATGAGCTGTCCGCCCGCTATGACGGCAGCCTGCGGACACCGGTGATCGGGTTTAATGAGCGGCTGGTGATGTTCTGGGCCAATCATTTTGCGGTTGCCGTCAACCGGTCTTTGCCGGTAGGCGTGCTGGCCGGGGCCTATGAGCGCGAGGCGATCCGGCCCCACATATTCGGATCGTTTACCGACCTTTTGATATCGGTTGAGCGCCATCCTGCCATGCTTATGTATCTGGATAATCACCAATCGATCGGCCCCAATTCACGCGCCAACCGCAAAGGGCAGCGGGGCCTGAATGAAAATCTGGCCCGCGAAATCCTTGAGTTACATACGTTGGGGGTGAACGGCGGCTACGCTCAGGCCGATGTCACCAGCTTTGCCAAGGTTATCACCGGCTGGGGCCTTGACCGCAAGGCCGGTGATTTCGGCTTCAATGCCAATCAGCACGAACCGGGGCCGCAGACGGTGATGGGAAAGGCCTATGCCCAGGGCGGGCAGGATCAGGGCCTGGCGGTGCTGAAGGATCTGGCCCGTCATCCGGCGACCGCAAAACACATTGCGTTTAAACTGGCCCGTCATTTCGTGGCTGATGTGCCGCCGCCGTCGCTAGTCGAGAAACTGAGCCAGAGCTTTACCCGCAGCGATGGTGATCTGAAAGCGGTCTATGAGGCCCTGATTGACGCGCCCGAAAGCTGGAACCCGCAACCTGCCAAAATCCGCTCCCCGCAGGAGCATCTGATTGCCATGATCCGCGCCAGTGACGCCAAAATGAAACCGGCTTTGGTCGCGACCACGCTTAAGGCTATGGGCCAGCCGCTGTGGGAACCACCGGGACCGAACGGTTTTGCGGATACCGCGGATGTCTGGGCGTCACCCGAAGGTTTGAGCACGCGTCTTGAGGTCGCCAACAGTTTATCGATACGGGCAGCGGAGCGGCTGGATGCCCGCGAACTGGGCGACAGCCTGTTTGGCCCGTCATTGAGTGAGACGACCCGCACCGCCATTGCCCGTGCCGAGAGCCGGTCACAAGGTCTGGCCATATTATTCATGTCCCCCGAATTTATGAGGCGCTGATCATGACTCTGCACAGACGTAATTTACTGGGCCTGATGGGAGCGAGCGCCGCCTTTGGCGGATTTGGCATGGCCCATGCGGCCACAGGCCGCGATCCGCGTTTTGTCACCATTATCCTGCGCGGGGCGCTGGATGGTTTAAGCGCCGTGCCGCCGGTCGGCGATCCGGATTTTGAGCGGGTACGTGGGGAACTGGCGTCGATTAAAACCGATGCTCTACCGCTTACTGATTTGTTTGCGATTAATCCGGCCATGCCGCAGTTCGCACGACTTTATAAGGCGGGGCAGGGGGCGGTGGTCCATGCAGTGGCCTCATCCTATCGTGAACGCTCGCACTTCGACGGGCAGGACATCTTAGAAAGTGGTCAGGAAAAGACCGGCTTTACCCGCTCCGGCTGGATGAACCGGCTGTTGACCGTCATGCCCAAGGGACAGGGTGCGCCGATCCGTGGCTTGGGCGTGGGGGCCACCACGCCTCTGGTCATGCGCGGGGAAGCCGAAGTGCTGGGCTGGGCGCCGTCTAGCCTGTCGCCGGTAGATCCGGATTTGCCAGCGCGGTTGATGGCGCTTTATGAACAGTCCGATCCGCTGTTGTATAAGGTGCTGACCGAAGGGGTTGAGACCGGTAAGATCGCTGCCAATATGACCCAAACCAATGCGCGCGGCGGCTCGGCTGATCCGGCCATGATGGTGCAGATGGCGCAGGGGGCTGCCAATCTGATGGTTCAGCCCGAAGGGCCGCGTCTGGCGGCGCTGGCCTTTGATGGCTGGGATACCCATGCGCAGGAAACCGCCCGTTTGACGAAGTTATTGGGCGGACTTGATCAGGCGATTGCGGCCTTTGAGACGACTTTGGGGCCTGCGTGGCAGGATACGACCATACTGGTGGTTACGGAGTTTGGCCGGACCGTCAATCCCAACGGCACCAAGGGGACTGACCATGGCACCGGCACAGTGGCGTTTCTGGCAGGTGGTGCTGTTAAGGGCGGTCGGATCATAGGTGACTGGCCGGGTCTGAAAGACGGTCAGTTATATGAAAACCGCGATCTGATGCCCACAACCGATCTGCGGGCGGTCATTAAGGGCATTGCGGCGGATCAGTTCGGGGTATCGGCTTCGTCTTTGTCAGCTACGGTGTTTCCGGGGTCTGAGCGGGTAGCGCCGATCAAGGGGCTGATCGCCTAAATCCGGAATACCGATTTGGGGATATGAGTGATGCGGCAGGCCAGATCGGCTTCGCCGGACGCGACAATATAGTGGTCGCCGCCATCAACTATGCCGGTCGTGAAGACGACATCATCAAGGTACATCTTGTCCTTTAGCGGCTCAGTCAGGCGGGGGCTGGCCTCAAGCAGCGGATGGAGTGCGGTATGGGTCACGCGGCTGGGGTCGTCCTTATCCAGTAATGACCAGTAGGTACGGTAGATGCCGACGACTGCCTTCGGCTCAACCCCATGCCACAGGCTCAGCCAGCCATCGGGCGTCAGGATCGGTGGTGTGCCGCCGCCCATGCGGGCCGTGGCTGCCGTGCCCTTCTTTGGGCGCAGGCCGGGGTGCGTGCAGGGCTTCCAGTAGAGCGCATCTTTCGAGGTCGCCAGATTAATCGATGGCCCGGCATGCCATGGACTGTCCGGCGGATATGCGAAATAGACATCCCCCAAAGGCCTTGTCTGCGCCCAGTATTCATCCTTGATCAGGCCTTCAAAGATCAGCATGTCCTTGTTCTGGTGGTCCAGAACCATGTCGGCAAAGCGCCAGTCCAGACCGTTTTGAGATCTGTAAAGCACGGTCGCGTGACGCTCTGGGCTGACCGAGCAGGTGGTCATCAGCCACTCACCATTCACCTGGCTAATGCGCGGGTCTTCGATGCCATAGCACTGAAAGCTGGCGGTGGGCGTGATCGCCTTATCGTAGTGGATGTTGATAATCTCCAGTCCGTCAGGACTCAACTCCACTGGCAAAAGCCACGATAGGGAGGTCAGGGCTATGACCTTCCATGAGGCGTCAGTAACCTTAAAGACGCGTGGGTCGGTGGTATCGACCCTATCCAGCGGCCACGGATCAAGAACGTAGCCGGATTGGGCGTCCCATCTGATGGCGTGGATGTGGCCATTCGCAATTGGCGTTTTCAGGGCCTCAGCGACACGCACCATCATCAGCAGATTGCCGCTTTCCAACCGCGTCAGGCCGGGGTTGAAAGCCCCCAGCACAAAGGTTTCCGCCCCAAGCCCTACCCTAAGCCCCGCCACAGGCGATCGCGACAGATCTATATCGTCGGGCGTCAGGATCAGGCGGTCGGTGGCGTAGGTCATGCTTTGTGGCTATAGGTGCGTTTAATGCGTAGGCTCAGTGACGCTCAGCGGTTTCATGACTCGGCGCCGTCCGGCTGAGGGGCGGTTATAGGCCTCAATTTCCTGACGCAGATAGGTTTCAAGCTCCGCATCGTTCTGGCTGGCGGCCTGAATGACATAGATGATCTTTTCGCGGGTATCACTGTGGGGGCGTTTGCCCGTCGAAAAGGCGTGCAGTACCGCGTCAAGATACTGATTGAGCAGGCGATGATCGGGGACTATCGCGGTGGTCATGGTCTCCTCCTTATGATTGTGGGGTCACTTACTGTCCGGCAAAGGACATAAGAGAGCAATTGGCAAGTTAACCATTGAGCGCATTTCGCTCATAAGGCGAGCCTTATGAATGTCTGCTCGCGGTAAGTTTACCGGGGGTGAATGGAAAATTCGCGCGTCAGGGGATATGTTTCGGTGAGAACTGACCGGGACATCGGGAGACAGTGCATGGTTGAGATGTATGGCCTATATCGCGGGTGTGGCCTTAACCGCGAAGAACTGGTGGTTTACGGCAATGGCGAAGTGGATTTTGTTACCACGCGAAAATCCTACGAAGCGGCAGGGTTCACCCCGCGCTATGAAGACCTGCCGTGGAAAGAGTCGCTTGAGGAGCTGATGCCGGGTTGAAACCCTGTCCGCAGGACGGCTATGAGCAGATATACATTGCTCAGGAGTGACTCGTGGCCGTGAAAATCTATGGCATCAAGAATTGCGACACTATGGTCAAGGCCCGCCGCTGGCTGGAGGCGCACGGCATTGAGGCTGTGTTCCATGACTATAAGGCATTGGGCATTGAAGCCGCGGTGCTTAAGGGCTGGGCGGATCGCATCGGCTGGCAAAAGTTGATCAATACCTCCGGTCAGACATTTCGGAAATTGCCAGAAGAAGAACGCGCCGATCTGGATGAGGCCAAGGCGTTGCGGCTGATGCAGGCGCAGCCGTCGATGATCCGGCGGCCTATACTGGACACGGGTGACGAACTCATCGCAGGTTTCAAGCCGGAAATATATGAGAGGCTGTTTACATAACCTGAAAGCCCGCCACACCGGCGGGCTTTTTTCTGTTCTGATGTGAACATTACAAATGTGTTATGTATCGATAGGTATCTTGTAATGAATGGTAGCTTGCTATAAATAGGTAGTCAGGCGGTGAGATTGATCACCGCAGCCCGAACGCTTCGGCGGAAGGATGGGAAAATGCCTGAACCTATTGATATACAACTTAAAAAGGGCGTGCTGGGCCTGTGTGTCCTGGCCGTGCTCGCCCGCCGTGAAAACTATGCCTATGAGATCGCCAGCCTCTTGTCAGGCGCGATCGGCATGGGCGAAGGGACGATCTACCCCCTGATGCGGCGCATGCAGACGGACGGTCTGGTGGAAACCTATCTGGTCGAATCCTCATCCGGTCCGTCGCGCAAATACTACCGTCTGACCCCGGCGGGTCATCAGGCGCTTAAGGCGCAAAGCGACGAATGGCGCGGGTTTGCCCGCGCTGTTGACGCCCTGCTTGAGCCCATAGCTGAGCCCGCCGAACCGCAACCCGTAAACGAGGCCTGATCCATGACCCGTACTGAATTTCTCACTAAACTTAAGGCCGGTCTGTCTGACCTTCCGGCCAGCGCCATTGCCGATATTGTGGCCGATTACGAAACCCACTTTGCCGATGGGGCCGCCGCGGGCCGTACCGAAGCCGAAGTGGCTCAGGCTTTGGGTGATCCGGAGCGTCTGGCCCGCGAACTGCGCACCGAAGCCGGCATGAAGCGTTGGGAAGACTCCAAAACGCCGTCGTCAGCGGTGACCGCCGTCTTTGCGGTTATTGGTCTGGGGGCGCTCGATATTTTGGTACTTTTGCCGATTGTTATGGCCATTGCCGGAACCCTGGTCGGGTTCTTTTTCGGGGCCGTTGGCGCTTTCATTGGCGGGGGCGCACTGTTTGCCGCCGGGCCGTTCATGGGCTTGCCGGGTGGGGCTGCGGCCTCATTGCTGGGCGGGCTTGGCCTGATGGCCGCGTCTGTGACGGTCGCCGCTTTGACGGCCGCCGTGACCATCTGGTTCGTCAATGGCATCGTCTGGTATGCGCGTCTGCATTACCGCCTTTTGAAACCCGCCCTGAATGTTCAGTCGGCCTGATTTTGGCCCCTCTGAAGGAGATTTTATCATGATACGCAAACTCTTTATCGTCGCGGGTGCGGGCCTTGTCCTGTCGGTGGTCAGCTTAGGCATTGCCGCCGCCCTGTTCAGCCGCGACATGGCCGCGGACGGATGGAACTGGGCGCGGTTCGAGGACGGCGACCACAGCATCGTCGTCCGCAGCACCACCAAGGCTACGGAAACCACAACCCGCACCCTGACCTGGACGGGTGGTGACCGGCTCGACATCAACATACCGGCGGATGTGATCTATACGCAGGGGCCGGTGGCGTCCGTGAAAATCACCGGTGACAAGGCTATGGTCGATCAGGTGGTGCTCGACGGTGGCCGCCTGACGATAAAAGATGGCTCGGACGAGGAGAAGCACATCAATTTCAATTGGAACGGCGGTAAGTTTCGGCCGAACAACGGCCACCTTACGGTTGAAATCACGGCCCCTTCGGTCACCAGCTTTGGGATTTCCGGCATTGGTGATCTTGAAGTGATCAATTACGATCAGCCAAAGCTTGATCTGGATATTTCCGGAGCCGGTCAGGCTGAGGTTACGGGCCGCACGCAGGCGCTGAATGTCGACATTTCCGGAATGGGGGATGCCGAACTTGAGGGTCTGCAAACCGTCGATGCCAATATCGATGTCAGCGGGGCCGGTGATGCCACAATTGCCGCCACCGGCAAGGTCAATGTGTCGGTTTCCGGAACCGGAAATGTCGACCTGAAAGGCAAGCCGGCCAGTGTCAGTACGGATATATCCGGCCTCGGCAGCGTCGATCAGGAGTAGGTACATACTTCAGGCCCGACTTGCTTTGATGGCACGGCGGGCCTGAATTCAGCAGGATCAAACCTTGATGATCCATTTTTTGCGGCGCAGGTAGTCCATGCACAGCCAGATGAAGGCGATGAACAAAATGACCGGGATCAGGGCGGCGGCGGCTTCGCCGATCAACGGTTTGGCCGCATGATAAGGCAGCAGCGTCAGTTGCCAGCCGACCATGCCCGCCGCCAGATCATGCAGCACATAGGCGGCGATGGCGTTAATCCCAAAGGCCAGCGGAATGTTGACGAGGGCGGTGCCCGCCGCATTGGGTTTGGCGCCGGTATCAAGTGCCGCATGAAGTCCTGCCAGACAGATCGTGGTGATGCCGCAGGTGACCAGCACGAATGTGCTGGACCAGATGTCCTTGATTACCGGAAACACAAAGGCCCAGCCGATGCCGACTGCCAGCATGGCGACACCGGTGCCCAGCAACGGCAGGGCTGAGTTTTTGCCCTTACGGCCCAGCAGATATTCGCCAATGGCCACCCCGATCAAGCCATGCGCCAGTGCGGGCAGGGTGCCCAGAAGCCCTTCGGGGTCATAGCCTTCGGGGCCTTTAACATAGTTGTGGTTGCCTGCGCCGAACATAATCCGATCGACTGAGGCGACGAAATTATGGCCGCGCTGCCATATGTCGTTCGGCAGGCCATCAAGGGCGGGTGCCAGACTGAGCGGCCAGTAGAGCGCCAAAATGGCAACGGTAATGCCTATACGGACTTTTGGCCCGCACAGGAAAAACAGCACAGCGCATCCGCCGTAGACCAGACCGATGCGCTGAAGCACGCCCCAGAACCGCCAGGTTGTTTCCGACAGGGCCGAAAACCACCACAGATTGGCCAGAATAAACCCGATCAGAAATAGCCGGAACGTGCGCCAGAAAATCTTGAGAGCCTGATCGCGGTTAAGGCCGCTCAATTGGCGCGCCCGATCAAGGGCCATGGGAATGGATACCCCGACCATCATCAGAAAGGCTGGAAACACGACATCGGCGATCATTAGCCCGTCCCAATGGGCATGCAGCAACAGCGGGTAAACCTCGGCATTCTGGCCGTACTTCATGCCGGCGGTGGCGTTGACCAGGATCATGCCCATGACGGTCAGCCCGCGCAGGACATCAAGCGAGATCAGGCGGGGCGGTTTTGCGGTATCGGTCATGGCTGGCTATCCGAGGCGGGTTTGAGGGTAATCTGATCGATCGCAAAGACCGGATCAAGAGACGGACGGGTAAATCCGATGCACAGGTCGTTGAGGCCTGATTGTGCGGGCACTGCGCCGGTAATGGTCGTCAGGCGCAGGTTGGTTATGATCGTGGAGGGCAAGGCTAAGGTGGCCAAGGTTTCGCCTTCGCAGGTCGGAGCATTACCGATGCGTTTGCGGATAAACATCTCGCCATAGGCTGTGGCGGGCGGCTCAAAACTGACCTTGCGGCGGCCATTGACGGTCAGGAAGTTAAACGGCACCTGACCGACGATTGCGCGGATATTGAGGCCGTGGGACAAATCAACCTGCGGCCACAGCCAGCAGGATTGATAGACATTGACGGCAAACACGGCGCGGTCTTCGCCGGGCGCGTCGTCCTCAAGGTGATGGGGGAAGGGTTCGCCGCAGGTTTGTAACTGATGGTTTTTCCGGGTGGCGACCGTATCGGCGGAAATGGTGTAGGTGCGTTCCCGGCCCAGAGGTGTGCCATTGATATAGGTCTGTGCCGTAATGTGGGCAGGCATATTCACATTCAGCGCTACGCCGTAAGGCGTTGGGGCCGTGCCATTCAGGCGATAGCGTATCTCACCGATTCCCAGATGATTGATCAGAGTGACCTTGGTGGTATCGCCTGCACGCTCAAACGCTATATCAGGCTCAAAGGGAATGGTGTCATAGGTCACCCCCAGCGCATTAAGTCGTTTCAGCGTAGCGGGAAGGGCAGCGCTGAACTGGCTCCAGTCGCGTTTGTCCTGTGGCGACCAGCCGACTTCGGACAGGGCGATCAGGCGCGGAAACACCATTGTCTCCACCTTACGGGCATGGCGCATGTGCTCGGTCCAGACATTAGCCTGAACGCCGATGATGTGGGCTTCGCGCTCCGGCGTAATGCCATCGGGTGTGGAGTCGAAGTCATAGACATCGCGCAGGCTTGCGATCCGTCCGCGGCCCGGAGGCTCATCCGGTGAGGCGCTTTGGGCGCTGTCGAGATAAAGCACGGGCTCCGGCGACAAAACCGTGTCGTGGCCCAGACTTGCGGCTGCGACGGCGCCATCAAGCCCGCGCCAACTCATGACCGTGGCATCAGGCGCCAGACCGCCTTCGAGGATTTCATCCCAGCCGATCATACGCCGTCCGCGTTTGGCAATATGCTGACCTATGCGGGTAATGAACCAGCTTTGTAGTTCGTCTTCGTCTTTCAGGCCCAGTTCTTTGATGCGCTGCTGGATATAGGGGCTGGCGCGCCACTGGTTCTTGATGGCTTCATCGCCGCCGATATGGATGTAATCGGAGGGGAACAGATCCATGACCTCATCCAGCACATCGGTCAGAAACTGGAACGTCGCATCGTCTATATTAAAGAGATAGGGATAGACGCCCCATTTGTTCATACTCTCATTGGGCGATTGCCCGGTGACGCCAAATTCCGGGTAAGCATTGATGGCGGCCAGCGCATGACCGGGCATTTCAATTTCCGGCACAATAGTTATGTTGCGGGCTCTGGCATAGGCGAGCAGTTCGCGCACGTCATCCTGAGTATAAAAGCCGCCGTAGCGTAGCGGGCGACCTTTAGTGTCAAACCCTTGCGCCCCGGCAAGCTGGCGATAGGCCGAAGCCTTAGTTAGTTTGGGGTAGCGCTTGATCTCCAGCCGCCATGCCTGATCGTCAGTCAGGTGCCAGTGCAGGACATTGAGCTTATGGGCGGCCATGGCGTCGATCAGGCGGCGGATATCGGCGGGGCTCTGATAATGACGGGCCGAATCGAGCATCAATCCGCGCCAGCCATAGCGGGGCTGATCCCTTATAGTGAGGGCAGGCAGGGTCGGGTTCTGCTGGGCTAATTGCCATAAGGTCATGGCGCCGTAAAACAGCCCTTCGCGATGGGGGGCGGTTACGGTGATGCCGTCGCGGGTGATATCAAGCCTGTAGGCTTCGATAGCAGAGCTTTCGACGTCGCCGCGCTGAAAGCGAATAGCGGATGGGGTTTGAGAGGTGTTAACGAGCGTTAGGCGAACCCCGGTTGTCTGCATGAGCAGGGTTTGAAACTGCCGGGCGACACCATAGGCTTCTATATCATCGGCTGCGGTCGCTATGACCATGCCGGAAGCCAGCCGGAAGTGGCCGTCTCTGGTGGCGAGGTCAGCGGGTGCCGGCGTGATGTGAACCGCTTGCACAGCCTCAGCGCTGCGAGCCGAAGGCGCATATAATCCGGCAAATATCCCGCCAAGCAAAAGACCAAAGCCTATGGTCTTGCGGCATTGGTTTCTCGCCAGGGTGCTAATTGTGCCTTTTTGCTCGTTTTTAATTGCTACCAATTAGATACCTTTGAGTGGTTTTGTGTGGTTTTTGACGCCTAAATTAGGGGGTTAAATATAACACACTGTCAATGTAATTTTATGACCTCTGTTGCATTTGAGGTATTATATAGCCGTATTGTATGTGTGTTATTTTGATTTATGTTGAAAATATTTATATAAAACAACGTAATAAATTCGGAATTTGCAATGGTCTGACATTGTGTCGTTTTTGTGTAGACAGTCTTTGGGAACTGTGTTTTGTTGATAATGCCAATATTTAATTGGTAATACCGGTGTGATTATGAAAAGCCGCTTACGCGGGTTGAAATGTCCAAGTGGTATGGATGCGTCAGGCGGGTGGCAATGTCGTTGGGGAACTATCCGGCAGCCGTCTTTATCGGCGTTATCGCGGACTTTATGGGCCAAAGTCACTTTCATTCAGGGGAAGTGGCGGCCGGGGATAAATTGGAGGGTTTCAGGGTATGAAGAGTTTACCTAAGATGTCGCGCACACGTCGCCGTCTCTTGGCGGGATCGGTGCTGGCGAGCGCGGCCGTTCTGGCCTTTGCGGGGCCTGTGCTGGCTCAGGAGGCTGCTGCCGATACAGATACGACCGAGGTCGTGGTGGTTGGCGCGCGTAAAAACCTGCAATCGGCGCAGCAGATCAAGCGTAACGCCGATACGGTCGTCGATTCGATCACGTCTGAGGATATTGGCTCCTTTCCGGATAAGTCGGTGGCCGAAGCCCTGCAACGGGTGGCCGGTATCACCGTGACGCGCTTTGCCGGTACGGACGACACCTCGCACTTTTCGGCAGAACCTTCGGGGGTGATCGTGCGCGGCCTGCCGCAGGTGCGCTCAGAATTTAACGGTCGTGATACATTCTCGGCCAACTCGTCGCGGGGCCTGAGCTGGGGTGATATTTCGCCGGAACTGATGGGCCGCATTGATGTTTATAAGAACCAGACGGCGGAACTGATCGAAGGTGGCATCGCCGGTTCTATTGACCTGCGTACCCGTCTGCCGTTTGACTCCAAGGGCCAGTCAATGGGCCTGACGGTTGATTTTTCATATGGTGATCGCGCCGAAAAATGGGCGCCGTCCGTATCGGGCATCTGGTCCGACCGCTGGGAAACTGAGCTGGGTGAGTTCGGTTTGATGGGGAACCTCGCCTATTCCAAGGTCATCACGGCATCCGAAGGTGTGCAGTATGACCGTATGGCCATTTTTGATGTCGATGCATTCGGGCCTGGTCTGAGCTATGTGCCGTCCGGCATCTATATGCGCGAAAACATCTATGACCGCCGCCGTAAAGGCATATCACTGGCTGGTCAGTGGCGCTCCAATGACCGTACCATGGTCGCCACGGCGCAGTTCAATCGCTCAACCTATGATAATTCGTGGAAAGAGCGCTCAATCTATTCCTCGGCATTTTCCATCTATGGTGCGGCCACGGATTCAATTGTCACCGATCCGGCGCTTTTAGGGGCGCTCAGTGGCACTGATCCTTTGGTGTTTAACGATCAGGGTGATTTTGTCAGCGGATGGTGGTCTTCCCCAACGCTGTACCGTGGTGAGGGTCTTGCGGCGGGCTTGCTGCTGGCCGGTAACGAACTAGGGCAGCCTTACTTTAATCAGTGCTATTCGTGGGAAGGCTGCGTCGGGCGTCAGGCGTCACAACTGGATACGCAATCCAACCGTCTAAAAAACAACCAGTATACTCAAGACGCCTCGCTTAACTTTAAGTGGAACCCGACTGAGAAACTGCGTCTGAATTTTGATGCTCAGTATGTCGAATCCGAAGTGAAAAACTATAACGCTTCAGCCACAGCGCGTACCTTCGTTAACACCTATGTCGATGCGTCGGGTAAATATCCAACCCTGACGTTTGAGCCTGAATCGGCGGAAAACATCAACCTGTCGCCGGGTGGTTTGAATAACGCCAACAACTATTCATACTATTCTGTAACTGAGCATACCGAAGACTCAGAAGGCACCGAACTGGCGCTGCGGGCCGATGCCGAATACGATTTTGACGGCACGTGGCTCGACTCGATCAAGGTTGGGGTGCGTTATGCCGACCGTGACCAAACCGTGCGCTGGGGCGCTTACAACTGGGCTAATATCGCCAATACCTGGGCAAGCTCCGGCCCGTACTATAATATCGATAAGCCAATCTACGGTGATGGCTCATATGAGTTCTACACCTTTGATTCCGACTTCTTTGACGGCAATCAGATGAACCAGCACACCTTTGCTTTCTTCAGCATGGATCGCCTGATGGACCGCGAAGGCTTTGGTGAGACCCTCCGGGCTGATCGCGTCAAGGGGCCGGGCTATGTTCTGACGGGTGATGACTTTGCGCCGGTATGTTCCAATATGGGTTATCGTGCGGGTGAAACCATCGTTAGCGACTATGGCTGCTACAAGCCAAACGAAATTCTTGAGTTTAATGAAAAGACTTCAGCGGCCTACTTCATGCTGAAATTTGGCGGACCGGATGCCACCATCGGCGGGATTGGGGTTTCAGGCAACATCGGTGCGCGTTACGTAGAAACAACAGACACCACTGAAGGATCGGTTACCTACCCGGTGGCTTTCTCAAACGCAGCGCTGGTCTGTACACGGCCAACGCCTGCAGACGTACCGCCGGGGGCGCCTGTGCCGCCGCCGACCAACGGCTGCGTAACTTCGGCTGAAGAAATTGCCTTCAACAATGGTAGTTTTATGCTCTCGTCAGCCAAGGCCAAGCACGAGCACTGGCTGCCCAGCTTCAACCTGAAACTTGATGTCACCGATGAATGGGTCGTGCGTTTAGCGGCGTCTCGTGCCATGTCGCGTCCGGATGTCGGTTTGCTGCGTAATTATGTGACGGTTGGCCGTATCAGCCCGAACCTGTCGAACAGCAGTGACCCGAACATCATTCGCAATACAGCCGGTGATATTGTCGGCTATAACTGGCAGTATCAGGCCAATTCCGGTAATCCCTATCTGGAGCCGATCACGGCGGATCAGTTTGACATCACGGCGGAATACTACTTCGCGGCGGTCGGGTCGCTGACCGCAACCGCCTTCTACAAGAAGTTCAATAATTACATTCAAAACGGCACCTATAATCTGGACGTGACCAATAACGGCGTGACCCGTTCTGTTCTGGTCGAGGGGCCTATGAATGGTGATGGCGCCAAGATTTCCGGTTTTGAAGTGGCTTATCAGCGCTTCTTCGACTTCCTGCCGGCGCCGTGGGACGGTCTGGGAGTTCAGGCCAACTACACCTACGTCAAGAATGACGGCATTGAGACCACTCACCTAACCAATGAAACCGGTCAGGGAACGGCGGGCGGCGGCGTATCCTATGATGGTACGGCGGTTAAGGCTGATGCTCTGGAAGGTGTATCGGAGAATGCCTACAACCTCGTGATGATGTACGAAAAGGGTAAGATCGCGGCCCGTCTGGCCTATAACTGGCGCGATGAGTTCCTGGTGACAGCCATTGACTGTTGTACGGGTCTGCCCATCTGGCAGGAAGCGGCCGGGTATCTTGATGGTTCGGTGCGGTACCGAGTGAATGATACACTGGAACTATCGGTTCAGGGCTCGAACCTGCTTGGTGAAGATACCGTGCTCTTGCAGCAGGTCAATAACGATGGCCTGCTCAAGCCCAACGCCTGGTTCAAGAATGACCGTCGCGTTCAGGTTGGTCTGACGCTTAAATACTAAACCGTCCTTAGCGGTTTGGAATATGGCGCATCACCTGATCGGTGGTGCGCCATTTTTGTATAATAAACTGATTTTCATGGTTAAATTATTTTTCTGAACGCTTGTGGACTTATGATTTGTCTGTAATCATCCTGACCAAAAGGTGAGGGCGGAATGCATAAACTGAAAGTCGTCATTGTCGGGGGCGGAACATCGGGCTGGATGTGTGCGGCGGCCTTTGCCGGTGTCACGCGCCGGGAGCAGGTCGAGGTGCAACTGATCGAATCTGATGAGATCGGCACGGTCGGGGTCGGTGAGGCGACCTTGCCTCACATCAAGGATTTCAACGACTATATCGGCATCAATGAGGCCGAGTTTATGCGTAAGACCCAAGCCACGATCAAGCTAGGCATCGAGTTTGTCGACTGGGGTAAGATCGGCAACCGCTATTTCCACCCGTTCGGAAAGTTCGGCGCGCCGATGGGGGCGACCGACTTTTTCCAGATGTGGCTGCGGGCCCGGGCTGAGGGCCTTGAGACGCCGCTTGAGGATTTTTGTTACGCCATAGTGGCCTCAAAGCAAAACCGGTTTGAATTTCCGTCGCGCGATGGCAATTCGGTCAAGGCGTCCTATGCCTATGCCTACCATTTCGATGCGTTTCTGTATGCGCGGTTCCTGCGGGAGTTTTCAGAAGCGCGCGGCATTGTGCGCATCGAGGGCAAAATCACCGATGTGACGCTTAATCAGCATAGTGGTGATATCCGGTCGGTGACCTTGGCGTCAGGCGAGGTGGTCACGGGCGATCTGTTTATCGACTGTTCGGGGTTCAGGGGGCTGCTGATTTCCGGTGCGCTTAAGGTCGGTTATGAGGACTGGACGGGGTGGCTGCCGTGTGATCGGGCGGTGGCGGTGCCTTGTGACCGAACCACAAACGAGATTACACCCTACACCCGCTCGACGGCGCGGGCTGCCGGCTGGCAATGGCGTATCCCGCTCCAGCACCGCACCGGCAATGGTTATGTCTATTCCAGCCGGTTTATCTCGGACGATGAGGCCGCAGCTACACTAATGGCCAATCTGGACGGGGCCGCGCAGGCCGATCCGCGCCCCTTGCGCTTTACCGCGGGGCGGCGGGATAAGTGCTGGCATAAGAACTGTGTGACCATCGGTCTGGCCAGCGGATTCTTGGAGCCGCTGGAATCGACCAGCATCTATCTGGTGCAGATGGCGATTACCTTCCTGTTGCGCCTGTTGCCCCGCGACCGCGTGATCGATCAGACTCTGGAAGATGAGTTTAACCGCCTGATCGATGTCGAATATGAGCGGGTGCGTGACTTCCTGATCCTGCACTATCATGCCAATACCCGCACCGACGCGCCGATGTGGCAATACTGCCGGGACATGGACATCCCCGACAGTCTGCGTGACAAGATCGCCCGCTTTAAGCACCGCGGCTATATCCATGCCTATGCCGACGGTCTGTTTGCGCCGCCAAGTTGGCAGGCGGTGTTCTTTGGTCAGGATATAACGCCGGAGCGCTATGATGCGCTGGCTGAGGCTATGGACCGCGAGGCGCTGATGACGCGGATGACGGATCTGCGCACGCTGATCCGTGAGGGCGTGGCCACCATGCCGGGTCATGATGACTTTATCCGCAGCTATTGTGATGCCGGTAAGGCGATGGAGGCCGTGAGATGATTGCGTCGCCTGTGCCGCCTAAGCGGGTCGTTATCGTCGGCAGTGATATCGATGCCTGGCTGAGTGCCAATACGGTGCTTCGGGCGTTAGCGACCCACGGCGTTGAGGTCAGTGTGGTCGAGACCCGCTCGAACCTGACGCCTTCGGATGTGTGCGAGGCCCTGCCGGAGTTTCGTAAATTCATGCGGCTGCTGAACCTGCCCGAAGCGGCGGTACTGCAATCGGGAGCCGGAGCGTTCAGTCTGGGGCAGCGCTTTGCCAATTTTTCGGGCAAGGGCGCGTTCATGAACGCTTATGGACCAACGGGGCCCGTTTCCTTAAGCACCAATTTCGTGCAGCATTGGGTGCGGGCGCGGCAGATGGGTCTGCCCGCTGAGTATGAAACCTTCAACCTCACCGCTATGGCGGCCCAGACCGGACATTTGCTAATGCCTGCGCGGGCAGTGGCGGGCACGGCGCCGAGTGAATACGGCTATCATCTGATGGCGGCCGGATTGGCTTCGTTTCTGAAAGCCGCTGCCATGCGCCGTGGGGCCACGGTCTATGCCGGTGAGCATTTTGGGCTGAAACGGGCGCAAGACGGGGCTATCTCAGCGGTTTTGGCCAGCGATGGCACGGTCATCGAAGGGGATCTGTTTATCGACGCGACGGGCGCGCAGGGGCGGTTAATCGGCGCGCTTGAGACGGCGGATTTGGAAAGCTGGCGCGATCTTTACCCATGCAACCGGCTGCTGACGGCGGCGACGGGTGTGTTCCGGCCCTTGCCGCTCTATGCTCAGGTGTCGGCCAGCCGTCATGGCTGGTGGGGGCTGTACCCGCAACGAAGCCAGACCACGCTTCAGATGGCCTTTGATGGCGAACGGCTGAGTGATTATGAGGCGCTTGAGGCCGCCCGCAGCCTGTCGGGGCAGGCCCTGTCGGGGGCTACGGTGCGGGACATGGCGCAGGGTATGCGCCCGCAGCCGTGGGTGAAAAACTGTCTGGCGGTGGGTGAAGCGGCGGCACGGTTTGACCCGCTGGACGCAGCACCGCTACAGTCCCTTCAGATCGCGCTCAGTCATCTGGTGGCGCTCTATCCGGTGACGGCAGACATGGCGATTGAGCGCGAAATCTATAATGAAACCGTGTCCGATCATTACCGCCGCCTGCGTGATTATCAGTTGGTGCGCTATAGGCTTAACCGGCGTTTTGACGATCCGCTGTGGGACAGGGCGCGTGTCATGACGACACCCGACGCCCTGGCCTATAAGCTTAAGGTGTTTGAAGCGCGCGGCCTGATGGTGCGTTATGATCATGAAAGTTTCAATGAGGATAGCTGGCAGATGCTGGTTATCGGTCATGGCCTGATCCCGAAGTCCTATGATCCGCAGATCGACCATGCCGATGACGCCGCCACGATCCGCACCTTCCAGAACCATCTGGCATCCATCAAGCAGCAGATCGGCATTATGACGCCCCACGAAGAGGCGCTGATGGCGGTGGTGCAGGCTACCGCAACAGCATGATGGGGGTGCGTAAAACCGTTATTGTCGGCGGCGGAACCGCAGGCTGGATGGCGGCGGCGGCGATCGCGCGCGCCATTGGTACCGAACATCACGAGGTGTGCCTGATCGAGTCGGACGCGATTGGCACGGTTGGGGTGGGCGAGGCGACCATCCCGCCCATTCAGGATTTCAATGCCTTTCTGGGCATCGACGAAGACGACTTTATCCGTGAGACCAAGGCGACGTTCAAACTGGGGATCGAGTTCATCAACTGGCGTGCGCCGGGTCACGCCTATTTCCATCCGTTTGGCGTCTATGGCCGCGATTTCGACGGTATACCCTTTCAGCACTTTATGCTCAGGGGATTGAAGGACGGCGTGGCCGCAGACTATGGGCTTTATAATCTGGAGACGATGGCGGCGCGGGCGGGGACATTTGCGCGCGCCGCCAAAGGACAGGCTGTCGGTTATGCCTATCATTTCGATGCGGGCCTATATGCCAATTACCTGCGCCGCTATGCCGAGAGGCGCGGGGTTAAACGGATCGAAGGTGAAATTACCGATGTCGCGTTAAATCCCGATGACGGTTTTATCCGGTCGGTGACGCTGAAAAATGGCGCAGTGGTGACGGGCGATTTCTTTATCGACTGTTCCGGCTTTCGCGGGCTGCTGATCGAGCAGGCGCTGAAAGCCGGTTATGAGGACTGGTCGAAATGGCTGCCCGCTGACCGGGCGGTAGCGGTGCCGTGCGTGGCGCCTTCGGATCAGATTATACCCTATACCCGTTCAACGGCGCGCGACGCCGGATGGCAGTGGCGCATCCCGCTTCAACACCGGATCGGCAATGGCTATGTGTTCTCCAGCGCGTTTATCTCAGAAACGGCCGCGACCGACACCCTGATGGCCAATCTGGACGGTGATGCTTTGGCTGAGCCGCGGGTGCTGAAGTTTGTCACCGGCCGTAGGCGCCGAAGCTGGGTCAAAAACTGCGTGGCGTTGGGGCTATCGAGCGGGTTTCTTGAGCCGCTGGAATCGACCAGTATTCATCTGATCCATGCCGGTGTTATCCGGCTTTTGGGCATGTATCCCAAATCTGGTTTTGTGCCCGCTGCCATAGACCGTTTTAACCGGGAAATGGAAGTTGACTACACCACCGTCAAGGACTTCCTGATTGCGCACTATCATGTGACTGAGCGCGACGACACGCCGTTCTGGGCCTATTGCCGCAACTATGAGATCCCCGATAGCCTGAAAGCGCGACTGGAGCTTTACCAGTCGTGTGGGCAGGTCATGCCGACGGTGCTTGAGCTATTCAAGGACACCAACTGGTTTGCGATCCTGATGGGGCAGGGGCGGGTGCCCGATGATTATCACACCATCGCTGACCGACTGCCCGATGATGAACTGCGTCTGCGGCTGGATGAGGTCCGGCGGCATGTTGCGATGAGATTGGCGGATCTGCCGCGTCACGCCGACTACATTGCCAAAATCATCACTCCTTAAGGGCGGCCTTGGCGGTTTTGATCAGGCGGTGGTCTTCGGTATCCTGGGATATTTCCCACACCATGATGCCGGTGCCTTTATCAGCGGCCAGTTTGGCCTTTTTCTGTAGGGTTTCCAGACCATTATAGGTGATATATGAACATCCGCCGCAGCGTTTGCCGATCACATCGGCTTTGAGAATATCGTCACCATATCGGGCAATCAGGTCGCGCATCCCGCCGTAGCCGTCTTTGTATTCACCAAAACCGTAGCCATAAAACGGCACGCCCAGCACCAGCTTGTCTTTCGGGACACCGCGCGCGCGCCACAGATCCATATCGCGTTCGGCCTGAGACAGCGGCGAATGCTCGTCGCCCGCTGTCCCCCAGCTTGGGCCGATGGCATCATAGGCCATGACATTGACCAAATCGAAATAGGGGATCGACGATGCCGGAATCATGCCGCCTTCGTAGGAGGCCGTAGCACAGGTCAAAAGCTTACCACGCGCTTTAAGAGCTTCACTTAAAGCCTTGATAAAGGGCGTATAGTTTCCAGCCTTATCGATTTCGGTCAACAGCGTGCCTTCGATATCCACATCTAGGCCGTCAAGGCCATAGTCATCAACCAGCTTGATCAGATCAGCGACCACGACCTCAAGATTTTGCGGTTCCAGCATAATCCGCCAGTCGCCGGAACATTGCGGAATAATCCCGCCGCCCAGCGATACCAGCACCTTGGTACCCTTGGCGTGGGCCAGTGTCACCGCGGTGCGCAAAGCCTCACCGGTGACCTGGGCGCCGCCGCTGTCTGGCATGCAGGTCATGGCCCCGTTGATCGCCACAGCACCGGTCGGATCAGGATTGACGAACGACAGGTTGAGGTGAGTGTATTGGGTGAGGTCGCTGTTGGCCATGATCGGGCCCATGCCTTTGAAGGCCGGAACATAACCAATAACGACCGGAGCTTTGGGTTCCGCGATCGCGGGCTGGGTGGCCAGCAAAGTCGCGATCAGGATTGCATGATTGGTATTCATTGGTATTGTTTTATCCCCGATATTTATATCTGTGCTTGGTGGATGATGGCGTCAAAAGCTACACATTTGCAACATTCATTTTTTGAAAAATCGTCTAATTTAATATAATATATTGAAATTAATGCGTAAAAATGTGGGTGAGATGCGCGGAATAACAATGTGCAAAAAGAATATATCAAAATAAATACCAATATAGACCAAAAAATCATTTTTAGCTTGATATCAGCGTGAAAACGCGAAAGACTTCCCATCAGGCACGCCGCCGGACATGTCGGCGCGGTCTGATCTTAAAGGGCTTTCCTTCCCTCGGTAAGCCGACTTCCGGAGCGCGCCCGCTGTGGTATGGTCGCGGCGCGCTCCGTTTTTTACAGATTTGGGGCAACGGGAGCGGATCATGAAAACATGGCTATTGGCAGGGGTTGCGGCGGCGCTGATGAGTGGGGCGGCGTGGGCGCAAGCCGCGCCTGTGAAGCTGTCGCAAGGTGAGTTGGATCGCTTCGCGGCCGACCTTGGCTACCGCTACACCATTCAGGACAATAAACCGGCCTGCCCGCAGGGTGGCAATGGCTGTTTCCTGTCTGAAATTGAGGTGCGTGTGCCGCAAACCCTGCCGGATGATCTGGCGGCAGGGAAGTTCACGCTTTATGCCAGTTTCGTCACGCGGTTGTTGGGCATCGAGAGCGATCAGTTTGATCTCAAATTCATCAACGGCGATCTTTATACCCTGACGCCAAAGCCCGGTGTGAAGCTCAAGGGCGGACAAACGATCAGGATTAAGGTTTGGGGCGAAGGGCAGTTTTATTCGGCCTATTACCCTATGCCCAATGTCTATGCGGTGTCGGGCGGCCTGAAAGCGGCGACCATCGCGGCGACAAAGCCGGTTATCGATCCCGAAACCGGTCTTGAGAGTTTGGCGTTTGTGGCGCCGATGACGGATGAGGCGAAACTTGGCACCAAACACGCTGATGACCTGACCCGGTGGCTGACGCCGGAGCGGGCGTTTGCGCAGAACGCGGCGCGGACAGTGGTGCAGGCCAAGCCTGAAATCGTCATCCTGCCGACCCCGGCCAAGGTCACCTGGCTTAAAGGGGCCGCGGTGGATCTGTCCGGCGGGGTAACGCTCGCCCTCAAGGGGGTGGATCATAGCGCGGTTCAGGTCGCGTTAGATGGCGTTAAAGACGCCGGGGTGGCGGGCTTTACGTCCGGCCCGAAAGTGATGGTAAAAGTTGATGCCAAATCGGGTATCGCGGCGGAAGGTTATGGCTTAAGAGCTGAAAACGGAGCGATTACGATCACCGCTTCGGATGCCATAGGGGCGGCTTACGGCCTGACCTCGCTGGCCCAGCAGGCGGCCCACGACAAAGCCAAGCTCAAGCCCGTCCTGATCGAAGATTCCCCGCGTCTGCCGTTCCGCGGTCTGCATGTCGATGTGGCGCGTAACTTCCATTCTAAGGCGGAAATGCTGAAAATCATCGACCAGATGGCGGCATATAAGCTGAATAAGCTGCATTTCCATCTGGGCGAAGACGAAGGCTGGCGGGTTGAGATCAAGGCGCTGCCGGAACTGGCGACGGTCGGCGGCACGCGCTGCCATGATCCGAAGGAAGACACCTGCCTTTTGCCGCAACTGGGGGCCGGGCCGGACGCCGACACCCCGGTCAATGGCTACTACAGTCAGGTCGATTACATAGAAATCCTTATGGCCGCCAAGGCACGCCATATCGAGGTCATTCCGTCGTTCGATATGCCAGGCCATTCGCGCGCGGCGGTGCGCTCGATGGAGGCGCGTTATCGCCGCCTGATGGCTGAGGGCAAACCGGATGAGGCCAATCTTTACCGGCTGGTCGAACCCGAAGACACCACGGTTTACGACAGCATTCAGCACTATAACGATAATACGCTCAATGTCTGTATCCCCGCGACCTACCGCTTTCTCGACACGGTGATTGATGAGGTCGCGGCCATGCACGCCGCCGCCGGTGTGCCACTCAAAAAATACCATATCGGCGCCGATGAAACGGCAGGGGCGTGGTCTCAGTCACCCGCCTGTCAAAAGCTGATGGCGACGGAAAAGCTGGAGCCCAAACAACTATCGGCCTATTTTATCGAAAAGGTCTCAAACCGTTTGGCCGAACGCGGTATCGAAGCGGCCGGCTGGAGCGACGGCATGGGCCATACCGATGCCGCCAAAATGCCCAAGGCCGTTCAGTCCAATATCTGGAGCGGCCTGTTTACGGGGGCGGCGGCTGAGGCCCATAACCACGCCAATCGCGGCTGGGATGTGGTGATTTCAATCCCCGACACCTTCTATTTCGATATCCCCCAAAGTGTTGATCCGATGGAGCGAGGCTACGACTGGCCGTCACGCGTGACCGATACTTATGAGGTGTTTGGCTTTATCCCGGAAAATATCCCGGCCAATGCCTCGTGGCTCAAGACTATTAGGCACCAACCCGGCAAGATCGACGATACGACCCCGCTTAAGGCCGGTTTGAAATTCAAGGGCCTGCAAGGGCAGTTGTGGTCGGAAACTGTGCGCAGTGATGCCCAGGTCGATTATATGCTGTTTCCGCGCGTGCTGGGTCTGGCCGAGCGTGCGTGGCACAAGTCAGCGTGGGAACCGGCCTATAAGGCGGGCGAAACCTACACCTATGATGACGGCAAGGTTGATCGGGTAGCCCAAGCCAAAGACTGGCAGACCTTTCGCGATAAGATGCCGGTGCATTTGGCAGCCCTTGAGGCTGCCGGTGTCGAATACAGGATCGCGCCACCGGGCGCGCGGATCGTGGATGGCAAGCTGGAGGTCAACACCGAGTTCGCCCATCCGGTTGAATACCGTCTGGCAGGTGGGCAATGGCAGAGCTACACCGGGCCGGTCGCGGTTACGGGGGCGGTCGAAGTCCGGGCGCGGACGTTTGACGGCAAACGCGCCGGGCGCTCATCCAAGGTGGGGGAATAATATGCGTATAGTGATTGCCATTGCCGCCCTAATGGCTGGCACGGCTCAGGCTGAGGCACCTGCGGGTTACAAGTTGGTCTGGGCCGATGAGTTCACGGCGGACGGTTTGCCCGATCCGGCCAACTGGAGCGATGACACCCATGCCAATAAGAGCGGCTGGTATAATAATGAACTTCAGTACTATTCGGCTAACCGCCCTGAAAATGCCCGTCAGGACGGTGGCAAGCTGATCATCACCGCTCGTAAGGAACAGCTTAAAGACATGGCTGACTATGGCGGCCAAGCCTATTCATCAGCGCGATTGATTTCAAAGGGCAAGCGTGCCTTTACCTATGGCTTCTTTGATATCCGCGCCAGGATGCCGTGCGGCAAAGGCACTTGGCCCGCGATCTGGATGTTGGGGGAAACCGCGGGCTGGCCTGATGGCGGCGAAATCGACATCATGGAGCATGTGGGCAAAGACCCTGAGACTATTCACGGCACCGTTCATAACCGTTCGACCGCCGGTACGTTCGGCAAAGGCAGCAGTATTCACATGCCGGATGCCTGCTCGGCCTTTCATGATTACCAGATCGAATGGACGGCCGATAAAATCGACTTCTTCGTTGATGGCCGCAAATACCACACTTACAAAAATGAAGGCACTGGTGCTGCCCAGTGGCCGTTCGCTAAAGCGCAGTATTTGTTGCTCAACCTGGCGATTGGTGGCGCTATGGCCGGAGAGGTCGATGACGCGGTCTTGCCGGCAGAATTTCACATCGACTATGTGCGGGTGTATCAGAAACCCAACTAAGCCCGCGTGACGAACATATTGGCAGTCAGGCGGCCCTGAACGGGATCAGCGGACAGCCTCAAAGGGTCAACTATGGCTGAGTGCAGCAGGTTGGAATTATAGATGACCAGCCGGTTATACTGCGCCTCGACCTTGCCTATCATCGTGAAATCGGCATCCGAACCCTCAAAATAACGGCGCGGGCGGGCCTCAAACCGGGGCAGGCCAGCGCTTATGTGGCGGTTGTAGCCATCGGCACCGGCAGGCGTCAGGGTTTCGAGCCCGCTGACATTATGGCGATAAAAGCCGGTGGCACCGTGTTCAGGCCCGCACAGATAGACCAGCACCGCTAGGGCCTCACTATCGGCCACGTCATAGTGCGGGATGGTCTGCATCGGATGTAGGTCGCCGGGGGCGTCGGTAACCAGCCCAAAATAACCGCTGCCACTGATAGGGGCGCCCATCGGCAGGCCATAGGCTTTGTCGAGCAGAGGGCGCACACCAGCCACAATGATATTGGCCAGTTCAGGCGGCAGTAGGGCGTTCAGGCCGGGATAGAGCGTCGTCGGGCGTTGAAACTCAGCCACATGGGCCGCGTCCACCAGCACTTGCGGATTCAGCAGGGCGTCATCAATCACCACAATGCGCGACCGACTGCGGCCAACCTCCAGCTTTTGCGGGCGGGCATTTCGGTTGAGGCGCAGGGTCATAGAACGGGAGCCTCTACGGGAAATATAGCGTCGCCAATCGACACGTTGCCCGCAACAATCACCCGTGCGGTGATGCCGCCGTGGCCGCGCACGGCGTTATATCCGCCTTCGCCAAAGGTCTCTTCCATGCGTGAACAGGGATGGCAGTCGCCGGTCATTTTGAGCACTGCACTTCCCAGCCGGAACTCGCGGTCCTTGAGCGCCAGCAGGTTCAGGCCCGACACGACAATATTGCGGCGCAGGTCTTCGGGCGTGATCTGATCGCGCCCCAGAAAACCGGCGATGGCCATCAGATGCTCGCTCTGGATAAGCGTCACATGGCGGTTGCCGGTGGTTTTGCTGAGATAGCGGTCACCAACAATGCCGTCCTGTGGGTTCAGTTCGATCCAGTCAGGTGTCAGCATAGCCGCGAGTCGGGCCGGACGGATGCCAATCCATTCTACACGACCGGGGCGCACCGGGGACTGCATCAGTTGCGCCAGAGGGGAGGCCGGATTGAGCGCCATTTAGGCAGTAATTTCCGCATTGATGGCGCTTTGCAACCGTTCGTCATCGGCGGTGACATCGGGTGAAAAGCGGCCCTTGACCTGACCGTCACGGCCGACCAGGAATTTCTCGAAATTCCATAAAACTTCGCCGGGGGCGGGCGAGGCCAGGCCATAGGATTGCAGCTTGGCCTTCATGATCTCATCGCCGGTGGTGACGGGGGCGGTCTCGGTCAGGGCGGCATAGAGCGGGTGCTGATCCTCACCCTTGACGCTTAACTTTGCAAACATCGGAAAGGTCACATCAAAGGTCAGCGAGCAGAAACTGGCGATCTCATCCTCGCTGCCCGGTTCCTGGCCCATGAAGTTATTGGCCGGAAAACCCAGCACGACCAGCCCGTCATCCTTGCGGGCACGGTACAGCGCCTCAAGACCCTCATATTGCGGGGTCAGGCCACATTTAGACGCGACATTGACCAGCAGCAACACCTTGCCCGCATAATCGTTGAGCGTGGCCGGTGCACCATCGATGGTGGTGAGCGGAATATTAGCAATGTCGGTCATACGCGTCCTTACAGTTTATCAAATACCGACCCCATGCGCGGGCTGAACAGGCGCTCATAGGTCTTCATGAGGTGGCCATCGGTCATGCCTGAAATGTGGTCGCATATGATGCGTTTGTCACCCCCTGAAGCCGCAAATTTCTCATAAGCATCAGTGGGTAAAAAGGCCTTCGGGTCGCTTTCAAAGGTTTCAAACACGGCCACGACCATGTTCTGGCCTTTGAATTCCAGATGCTGAACCTGCGGGCTTTTGATAACCTTATCGAACACGATGTCCTTGAGCGCCTTGAGGAAATGGTGCTGCACTCCGGTCATGCCTGCCCGGTAGCGCAGCAGGGGCTCATCAAACAGGCCGTTATCGTCTAGGCGGACATTGGCCATAAGGAACCGCACCAGAATACTGATGAACATCTTACGGGTGTTAGAATCCGAAAATAAGCTATGGACAAAGTGTTCATAGACATCGTTGCCGCACTTGTCCGGGTATTTTTCGTTGAGGTAATTCAGGAACACCGCGCAGTCAGGCTCGCTCACCGCGCGCCTGAAATCGCCTTCCCGGATCAGTCCCAAGGCGATCGCATCCTCAAAATCATGGACGCCGTAAGCGATGTCGTCGGCAATATCCATGATCGAGCAATCAAGCGATTTGTGGCGCGTTCGGGCGTGCTTTCCGTATTTAATATCAAAGGCTTGAAATTGATTGCGATCGGCAATTGGTAGTGGTGATAGCACCCACTCAACGACTTGCGTTTCGCAATCCAAATAAGATTTGGGCGGCTCAGACGCATGGCGATCAATAATGCGGATGGCTGATGGGCCGTCCTTTATGATCGGGACAATTTCAGGACTGCGAGCGGAACTATAAGCCACCGGATATTTTAAAATCCCCAGCAGCGATCGCCGCGTCAGATTGGCGCCGTTGGCCTTCGAGAAGTTCTCTAGTTTGGTGAGTATCCGCAAGGTCTGGCCATTGCCTTCAAAGCCGCCGTCATTGCGCATGCAGTAATTCAGCGCCGTCTCCCCGCCATGTCCGAACGGCGGGTGGCCGAGGTCATGGGCAAACCCCAGGGTCTGCACCAGACTGATCGGCGGCAGGTGCGGGCAGGCGGGGTGGTCTTTGAAAAAGGTCTGAAACTGCCGCACAAGTCCGCCGGCGATTTGGGCGACCTCCAGCGAATGGGTCAGGCGCGTGCGGTAAAAATCACTGTCGCCAAGGTTAAGGATCTGGGTCTTGCCCTGTAGACGCCGGAATGAGGCCGAATGAATGATGCGGGCATAATCGACGTCAAAGGGCGAGCGGGCATCGTCGTCGGCCTTGCGCTCCGGTTTCTGCCGCGCTTCCCATACATCGTTCATGTCAATCTCCGTATCCATCAGACTTAAAACGATTCCCGGCTTGTACGGAAATGGCTATGGGGTATGAGACACCCATGTCCTTACCGCCGATTATATATAGCGACGATTATCTGGTTGTCGTCGATAAACCCGCAGGCCTGCTCAGTGTGCCGGGACGGGGTGAGGCCAATCAGGACTGTGTGGCGGTGCGCGTGCAAGCGGCGTTTCCTGATGCTCTGATCGTACACCGGCTGGATATGGCGACCTCCGGTCTGATGGTCATGGCGCGTGGCAAAGCGGCCCACCGCAGCCTGTCGATGGCGTTTGAGGCGCGTCAGGTTGATAAACGCTATGTGGCGGTGGTGGCCGGGCGCATGGCGGACGATGAAGGCGAGGTTAACTTGCCGCTGATCACCGACTGGCCTAACCGGCCGCGCCAGATGGTTGATCATGATATCGGCAAGCCCAGCCTGACGCGCTACCGCGTCCTTGAGCGCCTTAGCGACCGGACACGGGTGGAGCTTGAGCCCATAACTGGGCGCTCGCACCAGTTGCGCGTCCACATGATGGCGATTGGTCATTCTATTGTCGGTGATGAGTTTTATGCCTCAGATGAGGTGCGCGCCTTGAGTGCGCGTCTGCTGTTGCATGCGCAGTTTTTGCGGCTACCGCACCCAGACACGCAACAGCCTGTGGATTATTTCTCTGAGGTCAAGTTTTAGGGCGCGGCGGCCCTTAAACCCCGCTCCGGTCATGCCTATATGGCATCTGTAACCCGAACAATAAGGACATTCCCATGAGCACCGCCAAAGGCTATGCCGCCCTTGCGCCGAAAGCCCCGTTGCAAGCGTTTTCGTTCGAGCGCCGCGAACCTAATGATGACGATGTGGTTATCGATATTCAATTCTGCGGCGTTTGCCATTCTGACATTCACCAGGTCCGCGACGAATGGTTCCCCGGCATCTATCCGCAGGTCCCTGGCCATGAAGTCGTCGGCGTTGTGACCAAGGTTGGCGCCAAGGTCAGCAAGTTCAAGGAAGGCGACCGCGTCGGTGTCGGCTGTTTTGTCGATTCCTGCGTCCACTGCCAGACGCGCGATGAGAATGCTGAGCAATACCTGCCCGGCCTGACCCAGACCTATAACGACCGTGACGCCAGCGGCCAGCCGACCTACGGCGGCTATTCCGACCATATTGTCGTCAAGGAAGGCTATGTCCTGTCGGTGCCGGACAACCTCCCGCTTGATGGCGCAGCACCCTTGCTGTGCGCTGGTATCACCCTGTGGTCGCCGCTTAAGCACTGGAACGCTGGGCCGGGCAAGAAGGTCGCTATTATCGGCCTGGGCGGTCTTGGCCATATGGGCGTGAAGCTGGCCCATGCGCTGGGGGCAGAGGTTACCGTCCTTAGTCAGTCGATGGCGAAGAAGGACGACGCCCTGCGTCTGGGGGCCGATCATTATTATCCGACCAATGACCCGAAAACTTTTGAGGCTCTGGCGGGTACGTTCGACTTGATCATCAACACCGTCTCGGCCCCGATCGACTGGAATGCTTATCTGAGCCTGGTCAAGGTCGATGGCACCATGGTGCTCGTGGGTGTGCCAGATAACCCTGTGCCGGTCAGCGCCTTTGCTCTGATCGCCGGTCGTAAGTCACTGGCCGGTTCGATGATCGGCTCGATCAAGGAAACGCAGGAAATGCTCGATTTCTGTGGTGAGCACAATATCGTTTCCGACATCGAAGTGATTGATATCAAAGATATCAATGCCGCCTATGAGCGGGTGATCAAATCCGATGTCCGCTATCGTTTCGTTATCGATATGGCGACGCTCAAAGGCTAAAGATTTAAAGGCCCCGTCAGTCTGGCGGGGCCTTTTTTCTTGACCTTCGGATAAGAGTCACGGTGTTCTAACGTGCAAATTTGCGGAGGTGGCCGTGGCTGATATCGCCCTTGATGAGCAATGGAAATCTCCTCTGGATGCAGAGTTTTCGGCCCCTTATATGCAGGCGCTGAAAACCTTCCTGACGACTGAGAAGGCGGCGGGCAAACGGATATTCCCCAAGGGTTCGGAATATTTCGCAGCCCTCAATCTCACCCCGCTGGATCAGGTGCGGGTAGTGATTTTGGGGCAGGACCCCTACCACGGCGAAGGGCAGGCGCATGGCCTGTCATTTTCGGTGCGTCCGGGCGTAAAAACGCCGCCATCACTGGTCAATATTTATAAGGAACTACAGGCCGATCTCGGCATCCCACCCGCTCGTCATGGGTTTCTGGAGCATTGGGCGAAGCAGGGCGTGCTGCTGCTGAATGCGGTGCTGACGGTTGAGATGGCGCAGGCCGCCTCCCATCAGGGCAAGGGATGGGAAAAGTTCACAGACGCCGTCATCCGGGCAGTCAATGACCTGCCGCATCCGGTGGTGTTCATTCTGTGGGGGGCATATGCACAGAAAAAAGCGGCCTTTGTGAACGCCGAAAAGCATCTGGTGATCAAATCGGCCCACCCGTCGCCACTGTCGGCCCACAACGGTTTTTTAGGCTCAAAGCCGTTTTCAAAAACCAATGATTTTCTTAATTCAAAAGGCCTCAACCCCATCGATTGGCAATTGCCAAACCTATAAAAGCCAAACCCAGCCAACAGGTCGCCCTGATGCTGGGTTTTTCGATTTTAATTCCGCGCAAAGTACACTGAGCGTAGCGAAGGACTTTTCGCGGAGGCTTACAATGCGTTGGCGGCTGATAGTATGGCCTTTACCGACGCCGTGGCCGTATCGGAATCGATACCAACCCCAAACACCTTGCGGTCATCGGGCGTTTTACACTCGACATAGGCGACGGCCTTGGCGTCCGTGCCTTTGTAAAGCGCATGTTCGTGGAAATCGACGACTTCGAGGCCCAGCCCATAGCTGTCGTTTAGCGCATTGACTGCCGAGGATATCAATCCGTTGCCACGACCATTGACCGGCACTTCGACCCCGTCATGACGAATACGACCGGCAAACAGGCGCTCTCCGCCCGTCCGCAAAATACCAGAATCCGCATATTCGAGCAGTTCATATTTTTGTTCGCCGTTCAGGTGGTAAGCCCCTTCAAACGCATGCCAGATGTCTTCGGCGTGCATTTCCTTGCCCGTCGCATCGGCGATTTCCTGAATCTTGCGGGAGAAATCGACCTGAAACCGACGCGGCAGTTTCAAGCCCTTATCCTGCTCCAGTATCCAGGCGATGCCGCCCTTACCCGACTGGGAATTGACGCGAATAACCGCTTCATAGCTTTCGCCCAGATCGGCCGGATCAATCGGCAGATAGGGCATTTCCCAGATACCGTCATTGCGCTGTTCGTGGGCGGCAAAGCCTTTGCGGATGGCGTCCTGGTGCGATCCCGAAAAGGCCGTGAACACCAGTTCACCGGCATAGGGGTGGCGCGGATGGACGGGCAGGGCGTTGCAGTACTCGACTGTGCGCACAACCGAACGGATATCGGAGAAATCAAGGTTTGGCGTGATGCCCTGCGTATAGAGATTCAGCGCCAGGGTCACCAGATCGACATTGCCGGTACGCTCACCATTGCCGAACAGGCAGCCTTCGATCCGGTCAGCACCCGCCAGCAGCGACAATTCGGCGGCGGCGATGCCGGTGCCGCGGTCATTATGCGGGTGGATTGAGATAATAGCCGAATCCCGGCGCGACAACTTGCGACAGAAATACTCGATCTGATCGGCATAGAGGTTGGGCATGGAGACCTCAACCGTGGCCGGCAGGTTCAGGATCACCGGGTTTTCCTGCGTGGCCCCAAACACGTCCATGACGCGCTCACAGACCTCAACCGCGAAATCAAGTTCCGTGGCCGAAAACGTCTCCGGTGAATATTCAAACATCCACTTGGTGTCAGGCTGTTTGGCGGCCTCAGCCATGATGGCGGTAGCGCCCTTGACGGCCAAAGCGATCACATCGGCCTTTTCCAGACCGAACACGACCCGCCGGAACAAAGGCGAGGTGGCGTTATACAGGTGAACGATCGCCTGTTTGGCACCTTTCAGCGACTCAAAGGTGCGCGCAATCAGATCTTCGCGCGACTGCACCAACACCTGAACGGCGACATCATCAGGGATATGGCTGCCTTCGATCAGTTTGCGCACAAAATCGAACTCGATCTGTGACGCGGACGGAAAGCCGACCTCGACTTCTTTCAGGCCGACTTCCATCAGCTTGTTCCAGAAGCGCATCTTCTTTTCGACGTCCATCGGATCGGCCAGAGCCTGATTGCCGTCGCGCAGGTCAGTCGACAACCAGCGCGGGGCGGCAGTGATGGATTTAGACGGCCATGTCCGGTCGGACATATCGACGCCCAGGTCAAACGGGCGGTATTTATCGGCGGGATTTTTTAACATCATAGGGGTGGTACACCACAAAATACGGATAGATCAAAACATGTGACAACGGCGATGGTTCCAGCCGTCGGGGCGCCGTCAGTCCCGACAGCGGCCCATAAGTCGCATAATGAGCGCCGCCTGTGCGCAGGCACCGGCAATATTCGCACATGTCTTAGACGTTTGATCCGTCGCCATAAATTACACCCGTAACGACCTCAGCACCAGTCAATTCCTGAACCGGAATTATGCTGAATCTTTGGGCGCACCCTATCTCACACCCATCCCGCAAGGTCAATGAAGAACGAGGAACGATCAGAGGTAGGGCTTAAGGGCAGCCGCCAGCGCCGGGATGTTTTCAACCGTAAGACCTGCGATATTAATACGACCGGAACCGGCCATATAGATACCGTGGTCTTCGCGCAAGGATGTGACCTGATCCGGCGACAGCGGCAGAAGCGAGAACATGCCGGTTTGGGCCGCCATAGGCGCCAGTCGCGGATGGGCGGCAGCCAGCAGCATTCGCAGTTCCACCAGACGGCCTTGAGTTTCGGCCAGTTCGTCCTTCCAGATCTGGGTCAGTTCGGCATCCTGTAAGATAGTGCGCACAATCGCCCCACCATGATCGGGCGGCATCGACCAGTGGGTGCGCGCAATCACCAAAATATTGCCAAGTACGCGCTGAGTCAGACTTTCCGTCGCCGCCAGCGCATAGATCGCGCCGACCCGTTCGCGGTAAAGGCCGAAATTCTTATCGCACGAATAGGCGATCAGGGCATTAGGTACAGCGGCCAGCAAGGCGCGCATGGCCTTCGCATCGTCTTCAAGGCCGTTGCCCAGCCCCTGATAGGCCAGATCAATGATCGGCAGCAGACCGCGCTCAAGGATGAAATCGCCCAAAACCTGCCATTGAGCCGCCGTGAATTCAGCCCCCGCCGGATTGTGACAGCAGCCATGCAGCAGAACCGCATCACCGGCCCGCGCCGCCATCAAGGCCGCCATCATCTCATCGAACCGGACGGTTTGGGTCGTCTTATCAAAGAACGGATGCTCAATGACATCAACGCCCGCAGACTTAAAAATCGGACCGTGGTTGGGCCAGGTCGGCGTGCCGACAAAGACGCGCGAACCGGTCAGTTTCAACAGTTCCGCAATCAGTTTTAGTGCGCCGGTGCCGCCGGGGGTTTGTACCCCAATCAGGCGTTTTGATGTGGCTAACGCTTCGCCAAACGCCAGAGGCTTTAACAACTCCACATAGACCGGGTCGCCTTCCGGCCCCAGATAGGACTTGGAGGTTTGTTCGGTCAGCAGGCGTTGCTCGGCGATCTTAACGGCGGCCATGACCGGCGTTTGCCCATCAGCATTGCGATAGACGCCTACGCCCAGATCGATCTTATTGGCGCGCGGATCGCTGCGGTACATACCGATCAGGGCCAGCAGTCCATCGGCGGGCTGATCCTTGAGGGCGGCAAACGGGTCGCGCTGGGCGGTGGCGGCATCGGTCATGTAACAGGTATCCGGTGAAACTTTTCGCCGGGTGTTTAGCATATGGTGTCAACGGAAACTATTCAAAAAGGCATCCATTGCGGAATAGAATTACCTTTCGTCTTTGATGCGCCGCCTGATGATAAATTTACTGTCACGCGGGCGGACTATGGTTTAGCGTTTTAGTCTCACATTCACCGAAACAGGAAAGGTCATCCCATGTTACGCACGGCTACGGCAAAATGGAGCGGCGACGGCGCCACGGGGCAGGGCGGTCTGACGACCCAGAGCGGGGTATTCACCGATCAGCCCTATTCGTTCAAACTGCGCTTTGAAAACACCGACGGCAAGGCGGGGACTAACCCTGAAGAACTGATCGCGGCGGCTCATTCGGGCTGTTTCACGATGGCTTTGGCGTTTGCTTTGGGGAAGGCGGGCTTTACGGCTGACCATATGTCGACCGATGCCGAAGTCGACCTTCAGCAGGCCGATGGCGGGTTTGCCATTGCGGGTATCAAGCTGAAACTGAAAGCCACCATCCCCGGCATTTCTGATGAACAGTTTCAGGAAGTGGCCGCCGGTGCCAAGGCTAATTGCCCGATCTCAAAAGCCTTATCGGCAGTGCCGATCACGCTTGAGGCCGTGCTGGCATAATTTAAGCGCGATTTTGTCGCCTTTTTACCAGTCAGCGCGCAATTTACGGCCATTTACGGGTGCGTTTCAAAAAAGCGCTTGCCTTGGTTTCACATGTTATCGGATAGAGGCCTTTGATAGTTTTTTCAAAGGCCTTTTCCGTTCATGACCTACGGTTTTCACAATATCCAGAGCCTGATCGGCATTGCCGTCATGTTGTTTGCCTGCTGGGTATTGTCGGAGAATAAACGAAAGTTTCCCTTTGTGCTGACCATCGGCGCGATCGGCGTTCAGGTCGGGCTGATCCTGCTGTTTTTTGGCGTGCCACAGGCTCAAATTGTGCTGGATGCCGTCAATTCAGCCGTGGATGGTCTGGCGCTGGCTACCCGTCAGGGCACACAGTTCGTGTTCGGCTATCTGGGTGGTGGTAATCAGCCCTATCAGGTCGTCAATCAGGGCGGATTGTTCGTTTTTGCCTTTGAAGTTTTACCGCTCATTCTGGTGATTTCGGCCCTGTCGGCGCTATTATGGCACTGGCATATCCTGAAATGGATCACACAGGCATTCGGATTCCTGTTCCAAAAGACGATGGGGCTGGGCGGGGCATCGGCGCTGGCGGTAGCGACCAACATCTTTTTGGGCATGATCGAAAGCCCAATTGTCATTAAGGCGTATCTGTCGAAGTTATCACGCTCCGAAGTGTTCATGATGATGGTGGTGGGGCTGGCGACGGTTGCGGGTTCAACCATGGTCGCCTATGCGCTGATCCTGCGGGATGTACTGCCTAATGCCGCCGGACATGTGCTGGTGGCGTCGATCCTGTCTGCACCGGCAGGTGTCTTGCTGTCGCGTGTGATCGTGCCGGAAAAAGAAGGCGAGGGCGGCTATTACGCCGATTACGATAGCTCGCTCAAATACGATTCCGCCATCGACGCCATCGTTAAGGGCACCAGCGACGGCCTGATGGTGGTGATGAATATCTCCGCCATCCTGATCGTGTTTGTGGCCTTGGTGTCGCTGGTCAATGTCATGCTGTCGGGCCTGCCGCTGGTCGGCGGTGAAGCGGTAACGCTTGAGCGTATCTTAGGGATCGCTTTCTCCCCTCTGGCTTGGCTGATCGGCGTGCCATGGGAAGAGGCGCAAAAGGCAGGGTGGATTTTGGGGGTGAAACTAACCCTGACCGAGTTCGTGGCCTTCCTTAAGCTGGGGGCCATTCCGGCGACCGAAATGAGCGAGCGTACGCGGATGCTGCTGACCTATGCCATCTGCGGCTTTGCCAATATCGGTTCCGTCGGGATTACGGTCACGGGCCTGAGTGTACTTATGCCCGAACGTCGCGAAGAGGTACTTAGCCTTGTGTGGAAAGCGTTGTTCGCGGGCTTTGTCGCCACCTGTCTGACAGCTGCGGTGGTAGGTGCGCTACCGTCAAACCTGTTCGCGCGGTAGTTTTTTAGGTCGCGCAATTTATCCAAAAACCGCTTCACACTTTTTGGATTGCGCTTGCTAGAACTTTCTGATTACACCTGAAAAGGCAATGATCGGCTTATCGCCGACGTGCAGCATACCGCGCGCGAATATGGTTGTGCGGCCTGAGCGAACGACTTCGCCGGTGGCAATGACAATATCGCCAACATTGCCGGGGTTTAAGAACTGCGAATCCAGTTGCATGGTCACCCCGCGCGAGCCTTCGAGGTCACCCACGGCAAAGGCAAACAGCGCCGTATCAGCCAGCGACAACATAGACCCGCCGTGCATAATGCCGCCGCCATTCATATGGCGCTCATCGACTTTCATGGCGACGCGCATATGGCCAGCGTCATCGAACTGATAATAAAACGGCCCGATCAGCTTGACATAGGGGTCTTGTTTAGGCGACAGGAACCAGCCCTTGAATTCGCCGTCTTCAATCATTACCGGTTCAAGACTTAAATTATCGGCCACGGGCTTACTCCTGCACATCGGACTTATGTTATGTCGCTATCCATAGAAGATGCTATTTTCGACCTGCTATCGAAGGCGCCGCCGGGGGAAAGTATCAATCCCAACCAGGTGGCTCAGGCTGTAGACCCGGAAATGTGGCGTCGTCAACTGCCTAAAGTGCGCACCACCGTGGTCGGCCTCGCACGGCAGGGCAAGATTGAGGTTTTGCGTAAGGGCAAGCCTGCTGATCCGAATACGTTCAAGGGTATTTACCGGCTGCGGTTGCCGATTGAGGGTGAATAAGGTTACCCCCTCTGATCTAAACGCGAGCGTTTAAATCAGCTCCCCCTGCAACAGGGGGAGTTCTTAAAAAGCTAAAACACCGAGACCAGCTTTGGCTCCAGCCGGACATGGACGGTTTGCCCGACCGTGTAGGGCCTAAGCGATGACACATGGGCGTGGGCCTCGTCGCCATTCGGCGCTTTAAGCACAAGATCGCAATAGGCGCCGTGATAACGATAGGCGGTGACTAAAACCTCTGACGTCAGATCGGTCGCCGCATCCTCAACCACAAAGGCTTCGGGGCGGATGCACAGGGTCAGCTTGATCGCCGCCGGACCCTTGGCCGGAATGCTGCCGAATCCGGACGTGATATGATCGCCCATATGCTTACCGGGCACCAGATTGGTTTCCCCCAATAACCGTGCCGCCACTAGTGAGGCCGGATTGAAGTAGCACTCTTCGGGCGTGCCGGTCTGGATGATCTTGCCTTCGTTCATCAGCGCTAGGGCATGGCCCATGCTGAGGGCTTCTTCGGCGTCGTGGGTGACCATGATGGCGGTGGTGCCGGTGGTTTCCAGAATATTGAGCGTGGCTTCGCGCACCTCGGATTTCAGGTGGGCATCAAGGCCGGAAAACGGCTCATCCAGCAGAATCAACCGTGGATGACGGGCGAGGGCGCGCGCCAGTGCGATGCGTTGCTGCTCCCCGCCGGACAACGACGAAGGGTAGAGTTTGGCTTTGTCGCTGAGGCGGACTGTGGCCAGCAGACTATTGATGCGCTCATCGCGTTCAGCCACGCTTAAATGCTTAAGTCCAAAGCCGATATTGTCGCGCACGCTCAGGTGCGGAAACAGGGCGTAGTCTTGAAACACAAAGCCCATATCGCGCTTTTCCGGCGGCACATGGATGCCCTTGCCCGACAGAACGACACCATTTGCAGCGATAGTGCCGCCTTCGATGGTTTCAAGGCCAGATATCAACCGCAACAGGGTCGATTTCCCGCAGCCCGATGGCCCCAGAAGGCAGGTAATCTCGCCCTCGTTCAAGCTAAGCGACACCCCATCGACCGCCTTATGGCCGCCAAAGGCGCGTTTGACATCGGTAATTTCCAGCAGGGCAGGCATGATTTATTTGTTTCCGGTACGCGAAGCATCAATGCGTAAAGACAGGTATAGGGATGGAATGAGCGATACCGCAAGGATCAACAGGCTGGGCCAGGCCGCCTGTGACAATCTTTCATCACTGGCGTAGCGGTCGGCCAGCACGGCCAGGCTTTCCAACTGGAAGGGTCGCAGGATCAGGGTGGCGGGCAGTTCCTTGGCGATATCGACAAACACCAACAGTGCCGCGGCCATGAATGTGCCACGAACCAGCGGCAATTCCACGCGCCGGATGGCTTGCGTCTTTGTGGCCCCAAGGGTACGGCTGGCCAAGGCGAGATTGGGCTGGATGCGGGTAAGGCCGGCCTTGATCGGCTCAAACGCGGACGCCATCAGGCGGGCGGCATAGGCGATCAAAAGCAGGGCGATGCCGATCCAAAAGCTGTTCTGAATGGCAAAACCTTGCCACAGGATCGCGGCAGGCACCAATAGCCCGATGGCCATGACAGCGCCAGGCGTGGCGTAGCCGATGCTCATCAGATTGGAAATGGCGCGGCTTTTTCTAAACCCAAAGGCCACTAGAGTAGCAAGCACAAGGGTGATGGCCGCACCCGCTATACTCAGGCCCAATGTGCTGACGGCGGCGTCCAGCAGGCGCTGAACGTCGGGAGATGTTTTGATGGCGCGGTAGATCAGCCACGCTACGGGGATGACAACCCCAAACGCCAGCAGCAGCGCACAATAGACCGTTGCCAGCCATTGCTTGGGGCGGCTCAAGGGCAGGGCGTTTAACTCACGCCAACGTGCCGAGGCCGCCGAATAGCTACGGTTATGGCGCTGGGTGCGCTCGATCAGCAGCAAAAACGCCGTCGCCCCGATCAGGCACAGGGCCAGACGCGCCGCCAGTTCGGTAGAGCCAAACACCGACCACGCCCGCACGACGCCGGTGGTCAGGGTCTGCACCCCTAAGAAGTTGACCGCGCCATAATCAGCCAGACATTCCATGATCACCAGCGCCATGCCGGCGATCAGGGCCGGTCGGCATATGGGCAGCGACAGGCGCAGGAAGATGTCGTTGGACCTTACGCCCAACATCCGTGCCGTTTCAATCGCGCAGACAGACTGGTTTAAAAAAGCAGTTTTAAGTGTCAGATAAATATAGGGGAAATAGGCGAAACTTAAGACGAAAACCGCGCCATAAAAATTGCGCATATTGAGCGGGACATCATAACCCAGCACACCATAAAGCCAGGCCCGAAACGGTGAGGCGACATCCAGAAAATCGCTCCAGCCGTAGGCCAGCACAAAGGCCGGACAGGCCAGTGGCAGCACCAGTGCCCACGAAAAGAAGCGACGGCCCGGAAACTCATGCATGGCCACAAGCCATGCGGCGACCGTACCCAGCGCAACCGTAATGACAGCCACCCATGTCACAAGCGCGGCACTGGTCAGGGTATAGCGCATGACAGGAAAATCGGGCAGGTTAAGCGATTGTCCCGATTCAAACGCCTTATAAACTACAGCCAAAATGGGCAACAGGGTCACGCAGACCGCAAGGACCGCACCTGCCTTAAAGGCCGCACCGCTCCAGTCGGTGCGCTCAGGGCGCCCGGACGTAGAAACCGGAGAAGGTGCGGCAGCGTCAGGCATGGAGGGGGATTATTTCCACCCCGCTTTATCGTAGATTTTTTGAGCTTCAGACTGGTTGGCACCATAGGTCGTGACCGATAACGGATCGGCCTTGAAGCTGGAAATCGCCTGAATATAGGCAGGCGTCTCGTCTGACGGGACGACCGGATATTCGCCATTGGCCTGAGCAAAAATGGTCTGGGCTTTCTTTGAGGTCATGTACTCAAGGAACGCCTGAGCTTCCTTTTTATTGGTCGCGTATTTGGCCATGCCGCCACCGGAAATATTGACGTGAGTGCCCTGGCCCGCGACATCGGGGAAGCTTAAGGCCGTAGTCTGGGCGACCTTCGGGTCGATTTCACTTTCGTGGTGTAGCAGGCGCATGTAGTAATAGGAGTTGGACAAAGCGACTTCGCACGCCCCGACGCTGACGGCTTTGATTTGATCAATATCGCCGCCTTGCGGATCGCGGGCCATGTTGGCGACCACGCCCTTGGCCCAGTCGAGCGACTTTTTCGGGCCCCAGTGCTGAATGAACGCGGCCATCAGCGACAGGTTATAAACGTTATCGGAAGAGCGGACGCACACCTTGCCCTTAAAACGAGGGCTGGCCAGGGCTTCGTAGGTGGCGACTTCTTCAGGTTTAACCTTGGCCTTGTCGTACACAATCACGCGCGCACGCTTGGAGAAGCCAAACCACAGATGGTTAGGTTCACGCAGGTTTTCCGGAACGGCGGCATTAATGACCGGCGATTCCAACGGCTGGAACAGACCGGCGTCGGAGGCCTTCCATAAGGCACCGGCATCGGCCATCAGGATGACATCGGCAGGTGAGCCTTCGCCTTCGGCCTTCATGCGCTCAACCAATTGGTCGGGCTGTATCTCCAGACGATTGACCTTGATGCCGGTTTCCTTGGTGAAGGCTTCATAGATTAGGTTGTCGGCATCGTAATGGCGGGCGGTGTAGACATTGACCTGGCCTTTGGTTGCGACAGGTGCTGCCGGTTTGGTGTCTTCGGAGGGTTTGCCACAGGCCGACAGTCCGATAACGGCGGCAAGGGCTAGAAAACGGGCGGAAATCAAAGTCATGACTACAAACCTTTCACGCATACCATTTAAGTGCGGTCTGTTTGGCATGTATGAGAATTATTCGCAAGCGCGATGGGGTCATTTGCCGGATTTTTATGAATGAATTGAGATACGGTATAGGCTTCGCATTCCATTTTTACAAATTATGGCGTGGTATAAACGGCGCGTCAGAAAATAAATGGAGCCCTTATTTTGTCATCCCTTCATTTTCAGGGTAATCATAACCACTTGACCCGAATAAGGTTGAGCGTTAGGTGATATTGTGTGAGAATGAACGATCATTCTCATTTTTGTATCGGTCGTTTGCCCGGTTAAATCCGGTCTGTTCTAAAATATGAGCCTGCGTTTAGACGGCCATGTTCATGATTTTTAAATTACTTAGGTATTTCAACAGTCTTTATGGCCAACAAGCGCAACGACAAAGCAAAATACCGCATCGAACCTGTGGGGGAGCAAGACGGCTATGGTCGGCTCACGCTCAGCGGTGACTGGCGCATAGGCAATATAGGCGGCATCGCGCCGCGCCTTAAAGGCGATCTGAAGGCCTTTAGCTCTATCGAGGTTGATTCTGGTGCCTTAGAGCAGCTTGATACCGCCGGGGCTTATCTTTTGAGCGCGGTCATTGGTGATCGGGTGCGCGGGGAGATATTCGTCGGGCAGGACAATTTTCGTGGGCTTTATGATCTGGTTAGCGGACGCGATCTGACGGTTGATGAGTTCCACGAAGACCATGTCCGCCGCGAAGAAAGTGAAAACCCGATTATCCGTGGTCTGGCCAAGCTGGGGGCGGGTGTTGCGGTCAATCTGGCAATTTTTACCGCCTTGCTGTCCTTTATCGGGCGCACGGTCGTTACGCTGATCGCGACGATCTTCAACCCTTTGAAGCTGAGGCTTACCCCGCTTGTCAGCCTGATGCAGCGCGCCGGACTCGAAGCGATCCCGATCGTGGTCGCCTCAAACCTGTTTATCGGTGCAGTCATTGCCTTTCTGGGGGCGATGCAGTTGAGCCAGTTCGGGGCGCAGGTCTTTAGTATCGAACTGGTCGGTATTGCCGAACTGCGTGAACTGGGCCCGCTGATCACGGCGGTGCTGCTGGCCGGACGCAGCGCCTCCAGCTTTGCTGCGGAAATCGGCGCCATGAAGATGAACCAGGAAATTGACGCCATGCGGGTCATGGGCATCGATCCTTACGAAGCGTTGGTGCTACCGCGCCTGATCGGCCTTGTTTTGATGATCCCGCTGATTACATTTGTGGGGTCGATGGCGGGGATGATCGGCGGTTTTGGGATTATCTGGACGACGCTGGACTACGGCCCGCCGATGATCCTGCAACGCACGCTCGACTATGTTGATATCAGCCATTTCTTTGTCGGCATGGTCAAAACACCGTTCTATGCGGCCGCCATTGCCATCATCGGCTGCCACATGGGCATGACGGTGACCGAGGATGTGATCTCACTCGGCCGTCAGGTGACGCGCGCGGTGGTACAGGCGATTTTTGCCATCTTTGTCATTGATGCGGTGTTTGCCCTTCTGTTGCAGGGAGTGCCCGCCCAATGAGTGCGTATGAATCCACAACCCGCAATGATGGGCCGCCGATAGAAATCCGTGGGCTTGTCAATCAGTTCGGTGATCGCGTCATCCATCAGGATCTCGATCTAACGGTTGAGCGCGGCAAAATCTTAGGCGTGGTTGGCGGGTCGGGCTCTGGCAAGACCGTGTTGCTGAAATCCATTCTGGGGCTTTTGCGGTTCAAATCCGGTCAGATCAATATTTTCGGTCAGGATATTGCGACCGCGTCCAAAAAACAGAAACTCGATGTCCAGTCGCGCAGTGGCGTTCTGTTCCAGAGCGGGGCATTGTTTTCCTCGCTGACCGTGCTGGAAAACATCATGGTGCCGATGGCTGAGTTCACCAAACTGAACCGGCGCGAATCCAAGCGTATTGGCCTGTTGAAAATGTCGCTGGCGGGTCTGCCGCTCAATGCGGCTGACCTGATGCCGTCGGAACTGTCAGGCGGGATGATCAAACGGGCCGCACTGGCGCGCTCTCTGGCGCTTGATCCGGAACTATTATTTCTGGATGAGCCGACGGCGGGGCTTGACCCGATTTCGGCGGCCGCGTTCGATGCGTTGATTAAGGAACTGGCGTCAAGTCTGGGGCTGACGGTCTTTATGATCACCCATGACCTTGATAGCCTTTATACCATTACGGATGAGGTGGCGGTTCTGGCCGACAAGCATGTGGTGGCCAAGGCGCCACCGCTGGAACTGGAAAAATCAGACCATCCGTGGATACACGAATATTTTCATGGTCCGCGCGGCCGCTTAGGCGGAAAGATGCGCGATCATACCCCTTCTGGCGATCAGGAAAGCTGAGACGATGGAAAGACAAGCTCATTATGCCTTTGTGGGCCTCGTGACCCTGCTGCTGCTGGCGGCGGGGCTGGCCTTCACGTTCTGGCTGGTTCGCTTTGATTTTAACCAGAGCTATGACACCTATGATGTCGTCTTTACCTCCTCGGTCAGCGGTCTGGTCGAAGGCGGAGAGGTCCACTTCAACGGCATCAAGGTCGGTGAAGTCACGGATCTGCGTCTGGGCAAGGTCGACAACAAGCAGGTGATCGCAACCGTGCGTCTTGACGGGGAAACGCCGGTGCGGGTGGATTCGACCGCGACCTTAGAGCCGATGGGCGTCACCGGTCTCAACTATATTCAGATCACACCCGGCGGCAATAAATCGCCTTATCTTGTGCGCAAGAGCCTGTCTGGCCCTAATCCGGTGATTAAGGGTAAGCCCGGCGCGCTTGATTTGCTGCTGCAAGGTGGGGGCTCGGTGATCCAGAACGCCTACACGACCCTTGACCGCGTCAACCGGCTGCTGTCGGATAAGAACCTGATGACTCTGACCAAAAGTCTTGAAAATATAGAAAATTTTACCGCCGATCTCAAAGATCGTGAGCAGATGCTCAACGATACCCATGAGGCGATCGTCAGTGCGGGGTTGGCTGCCGATGAGGTGGCGCGCCTGGCTAAGTCCACCGACGCCCTGGTCGGTGAGCGGGCACCCCAGACGCTGGCCAAGATGGAAGATGCGGCTGAGCGGTTCGGCAAGGCGTCGGACGAACTGGCAAAGCTGGCGGTCGCCTTAGAGGCCCCCGCGACCGAAGTGTCGGAGACCACCTTGCCGGATATTCAGGAAACCCTGCAAAACCTCAACGAAGCGACCCGGTCGCTGGAACAACTGGTCGAAGAGGCCCGCTCAAGCCCGCAGGGCCTGATCAGCAAACCCGTCGCCAAGGACAGAAAGGTCAAAGAATGAACCGTCATATGGTTTCCCGCCGCCAGTTACTGACCCTTGGGGCGGTTTTGACCGCGTCAACCGCGCTTGGTGGCTGTATCACCCTGCTGCCCAATGTCGATCCGGTGCAGCTTTATCGCTTTGGCTTCAATGCCGATTTGCTTAAAAGCGGCAATGAGGTCGCGTCTGAGCCCGTCACAGGTGGTGAAGCGGCTGAGGTCTACATCTCCGGCATCAATCTGCCCAAGGCAGCGGCAGGGGATGGCATTCTTACGACCGAAAACTCACTCGTGTCCTATATCGAAGGCGCGCGCTGGGCATCGCCGGCTGATACCCTGTTTGAAAGCGCTGTGTCCGAAGGCTTTGACCGGGTGGCCAAACATGTTCGACTGTCGGATCGTGGACGCGGGGCCGCCAAATACCGGCTGGACATTCAGGTGCGCCGCTTTGAGACCGCCTATGCCAAGCGTCAGCCGACGGTGGTGATCGCTCTGGATGTGACGATGGTGCGCTTGTCGAACCGCACGGCGGTGGCGCACAAATATCTGTCGCGGGAGGTCAAGGCGGGCAGCAACCGGGTCGGCGAGATTGTCCCGGCCTACGAAGAGGCCACGACCCTCATGATTGCCGATATCGTGGCCTTTGCCGAAGGGACGGTGAAGGGGCAGGCTCTGGTGGTTCAGAGCCCGACCTCGTAATCGGCATCGGTCAGGCGGGCCACGTCGTCCAGTGTCACGTCGGGTGCTAACTCTTTGAGTATCAGGCCGGAGCCGTCCGGTTTGACCTCAAATACGCCCAGCGTCGAGATAATCAGATTGACTACCTGGGTGCCGGTTAGTGGCAGGGTGCAGGCCTTTAGCACCTTGGATTCGCCGTGCTTATTGGCGTGTTCCATGACCACAACCACGCGCTTAACACCGGCTACCAGATCCATAGCCCCGCCCATACCCTTGACCAGCTTTCCGGGGATCATCCAGTTGGCGATGTCGCCGTTTTGAGCGACTTCCATAGCCCCCAAAATGGTCAGGTCGATATGGCCGCCGCGGATCATGGCAAACGAATCTGATGATGAGAAATAAGCAGTTTCATCCAGTTCGGTAATGGTCTGCTTACCCGCATTGATCAAATCAGCGTCGATCTCGGCCTCGGTCGGGAAGGGGCCCATGCCCAGCATACCGTTTTCCGATTGCAGGGTGACCGTCATTCCTGCGGGAATGTGGTTGGCCACAAGGGTCGGAATGCCGATGCCCAGATTGACGTAATAGCCGTCCTGCAATTCCTTGGCGGCGCGCTCGGCTAACTGATCTCGTGTCCAAGGCATATGTATTTTCCTATCTAGTACAAACAGTGCAGCCGTCACCAAGTTTAGGGTAGGGGGCTTGCCCCTTGCTTAAACTCCTTCAGTTTGGCGGATAGTCCGCTGCTCAATGCGCTTTTCAAACGTGCCCTGCACGATGCGGTCAACATAGATGCCGGGGGTGTGGATATGGTCGGGATCGAGCGCGCCCACCGGCACGATTTCTTCGACCTCGGCCACGCAGATTTTCCCGGCGGTCGCCATCATCGGATTAAAGTTGCGGGCCGTCTTGCGGAAAATCAGATTGCCGCGGGCATCACCCTTCCAGGCCTTGATGATCGACAGGTCAGCGACAAGGCCCGTTTCCAGCACATAGTTTTTGCCGTTAAAGTCTTTAGTTTCCTTACCCTCTGCCACCAGAGTGCCATAGCCGGTCGCGGTATAAAACCCCGGAATACCAGCGCCACCGGCGCGGATACGCTCGGCCAGCGTGCCTTGCGGGTTGAACTCCAGTTCAAGCTCACCGGCCAGATACTGGCGCTCAAATTCTTTGTTTTCCCCGACGTAGGACGAGATCATTTTTTTGATTTGGCGGGTATTGAGCAGCATCCCTAAGCCAAATCCATCAACCCCGGCATTATTGGAAATGACGGTAAGATCTTTGGTGCCCGCATCACGCACGGCGGCGATCAGGTTTTCCGGGATGCCGCAGAGACCAAATCCGCCGGACATGATGGTCATGCCGTCGAACAGCAGCCCGTCAAGTGCGCCTTTGGCGTCTGTGTAAACCTTGCTGGCCGATGTCATGTGCGTGCCTCGCCCTGGTGCGTTTATGTTGGGGCGAGGCTATGCCATATCGGCTTGATTTGTCACGCGCAAATACGCTGCGCTGCGGCAAAATTATGTGATTTACCCTGCCGTCAGAAATGGTTTGAGCGACGCCGCAGCGTCGGCCACGACGGACGGATCGAGCGGCACACCCTTGGCAATCAGTTGCTTGGCGGCCATGAAATCGGCGGGGCGATTGACGCATTCGGCGGCGCGCAAACGGTGGTCATCATCGAGATGGAATACACTGAACGCCCCATCATCAGGATCACCGCGCACAACCGTGTTTGACACCGGCGGGATCAGGCCCGCGATCTGCAGCTTATAGTCATATTGATCGGACCAAAACCACGGCACTTCCGGGGCGGGCGGTTTGGAGCCTGCAATGGCTGCGGCGGCTTGCTTAGCTTGTTCCAGCGCATTGGGCACGCTCTCCAGACGGTAGCGGCCCTCATAAAACGGCTGCACCATGCGCGAGGTCACATCGCCGATGGCAAAGATGTTCGGATCAGACGTGCGGGCCTCATGATCGACCTGCACCCCGTTTTCACAAAGCAGACCGCAGGCGCGCGCCAGATCATCGCAGGGCAGGGCACCAATACCGACCAGCAGCAGGTAAAACGGGAAGCCTTCACCGGTGTTTAATTGAACCGTAACGTCCCCATTGTCTCTGGGGGCGACAACCTCGATCGTGGAACCAAGGTGGAAATTGACACCGTTATCTTTATGAACGCGCGTAAAAAAATCCGAAATAGCACGAGAGGCTACACGCGCTAGAATACGTTCTTCGCGCTCAAAAATGGAGACTATACAACCAAGTTTGCGGGCTGCTGCGGCGACTTCGAGGCCAACATATCCGGCACCAATTAATCCAATAGGTTCACTCGGCATCAGACGCGATTTCAATGCTTCCGCTTGCTCGATCGTGTGAAGCCTGTAGATAGGAGCTTCCGCATACGCTGCCGCAAACGACCGCGCGGTCGATCCGGTGGCGAGTATCAGATGGTTGTAGCCGATACGGGCGCCATCGCTCAGTTCAATCTGTTGGGCTTCACGGTCAATCGTTGATACGCGAGTGTTAAAGCGCACCGTGATATTTTTTTCAGCGTAAAAACTGCCCGGACGCAGATAGAGGTCTTCTTCCTCGGCTTCGCCTTTCAGCCACGCCTTAGATAGTGGGGGGCGCTGATAGGGCAGGTAGGCTTCCGCCCCGATCAGGGTGATCTCGCCCTCATAGCCATATTGCCGCAGAAAGGCCGCGGCACTGCCCCCGGCATGACCCGCGCCGATGATCACCACGGCCATGGGTTATAGCCCTTCCGGTGCGGGCAGACCGTGTTGCAGGCATGCAGCATGCAGGGTGTTGTTCAAAAGGCAGGCAATGGTCATTGGCCCGACGCCGCGCGGCACTGGCGTAATCGCCTTGGCGCGCAGCTTGGCGGCCTCGAAATCGACATCGCCAACTACTTTGGATTTGCCGTCAACCTCGATGCGGTTGATGCCGACATCGATGACATAGGCGCCGTCCTTGACCCAATCGCCTGCGATGAATTTGGGGCGACCGACCGCCGCAACCAGAATATCAGCCGTCAGGCATAATTCTTTGAGATTTCTGGTTTTTGAATGCGCAATGGTTACCGTGCAATCCTGATTAAGCAGCAATTGCGCCATCGGTTTGCCGACAATATTTGAGCGCCCTACGATGACGGCGTTCATACCCGAAAGCGATCCGTCGCCGTGAGTTTTGACGGCATCTTTCAGCAGCATCAGGCTGCCTAATGGGGTGCAGGGGACAATGCCGTCAAGACCCACGGCCAGTTTCCCGGCATTTTCAACGTGGAAACCGTCCACGTCTTTGAGCGGATCGATGGCGTCAATCACCTTAAGCGACGACATATGCTTAGGCAGGGGTAACTGCACCAATATGCCATTGACCGCGCTGTCGGCATTCAGTTCAGCGATCAATTTCAGCAAGTCATCTTCGGTCGTGGTGTCCGGCAAGGTGATGGTGCGCGACTCCATGCCGATGGCTCGCGTGCTTTCGCCCTTATTCTTGACATAAATCTGGCTGGCCGGATCGTCACCGACAATAACGACCACCAGGCAAGGCGTTATACCGTGGGCGGCCTTCAGTTCCGCAACCTTGACCGCCAGTCGGTCCCGCAGACCCTTGGCGTAGCCAAACCCGTCGATAATATTGCCCAGATTGGTGTCGGTCATAAAAAAAGGCTCGCGCGCTGTTGCAACTAACCCGGTCTATAAGACCGCTCAAGGTGAGAAAGCAAGGCCTCAACTAGCGATTTCAGGCGCATTGACATGGCCATCGCAAGCTCAGGATGGAATGTGCGCGGGTCGGCTGTATCGAGATACCGATCCTGCACAATCTCGGTCTGAAGGCTGAACTGGTTGATCACAGGCCGACCATAATGGCGGGTCGTGTAGCCGCCCTTAAAGCGGCCATCGAGCACGCTGGAAAACGGTGATGGCGTCTCTTGCCAGTCGCGTATCATGCCAAGCAATTCTGGCGACAGGGTTTGTCCGTCATTGCTGCCCAGATTGATATCCGGCAATGACCCGCTGAACAGGCTGGGGATCGCGCTGCGGATCGAGTGGGCGTCAATCAGCAAGGCATAGCCATGCCGCACGCGGGTCGCGGCCAGAATCTCAGTCAATCGTTGATGATAGGGTGCGTGATACTGCAGCCGTCGGTGTTCAACCTCAGCGGCATCGGGCTCCAGCCCTGCGATATACAGCGGCTGAAGATCAAAATCCGTCAGCGGGCACAGGGCTGTCTCGAATTTGCCAGGATATAGCGCGCCACCATCAGGCGGACGATTAAGATCAATGACATAGCGGCTATGGGTCGCCCATAATGTGCTGGCGCCCAGATCGCGGGCAAAATCGTAAAGCCGGTGAACATGAAAATCGGTTTCGCCCACACTCTGTCCCGTCGGTGTCATACGAACGGCAATATCTTCGGGCAGATGGGTGCCGACATGCGGGGCGGCAATCACCAGTGGTCCGTCGCCGGGCTGGTGCTCAAATATAGCCATATCCGCAGAGGCTGTGGTTTCATCCATGATTTATGTGAGCCGTGTTCGTTGATGTCTGTCAAGCGCGGCGGAGTTGGGGTATCTACTGACACGTCATGGAATCGAAATTACTGATCAACATCTTCATCTTTCTGGCGGCCGCCTGCGTGGTGGTGCCGCTGGCATCGCGTTTTAAGCTCGGTTCGGTTCTGGGCTACCTGATTGTCGGTGTTCTGATCGGGCCATTTGCTCTGGGGTTGATTGACCAGCCGGAACGGATCATGGGCTTTGCCGAATTTGGCGTGATCATGATGTTGTTCCTGATTGGGCTTGAGCTTGAGCCGGACACCTTGTGGCGGTTACGGCGCTCGATTATTGGCATGGGCGGCTTGCAGGTGGTGGTCACCAGTGTGGCGATCATGCTCATTGGGGTGGCTATGGGCCATGACTGGCAGACGACGCTGGCGGTCGGCATGGCTCTGTCACTGTCGTCGACGGCCCTTGTTATGCAGATGCTGCAAGAGAAAAAGCTGCTGCACACCAATGTGGGGCAGACCTCGTTTTCGGTCCTGTTGTTTCAGGACATAGCCGTCATTTTTATTCTGATCCTGTTGCCGTTTCTGGCGGCCTCGCTTGGGGTGCCCGAAAGCCGGATCGCCAACGAGGCCGGCCATGCCGATGGGTTATTAGCGGGCGCACCGGCATGGATGCAGGCGGGGGCCGTCGTTCTGGTGCTCGGCACCATGGTCATGGCCGCGCGCTTTATCCTGCCCAAGCTGTTTCATGCGGTGGCGAAGACCAACTTGCGTGAATTGTTTACGGCGACCTCTCTGGCGCTGGTGGTGGGTACGACCGTGCTGATGGAAATGGTGGGGGTATCTCCGGCCTTGGGGGCCTTTATTGGCGGGGTGATCCTCGCCAACTCTGAATATAAGCGCACGATTGAGACCGATATCGAGCCATTTAAGGGCTTGCTGCTGGGCCTGTTTTTTATCTCGGTCGGCATGGGCATGAATTTCGATGTCCTGCTTGATAATCCGTTTGGTCTGATGGCGGCTGTCCTTGGGCTGATTGCCGTTAAGGCCGTGGTTATCATGGCTCTGGCCAAATGGTTTGGCTTTAGCGGCGAGGAAAACCTGGGGCTGGCACTGGGGCTGGCGCAGGGTGGGGAATTCGCCTTCGTATTGTTTCAGATGATCTATGGCTTACGGATTATCGGCGGCGAGATGTATCGTTCGCTCATGCTGATCGTGGCCATATCGATCGCCTGCACGCCGCTGATTATGGAGCTATATGCCCGCTATATCGTGCCGCGGTTTTTGACGGTTTTGCCGGACCGAAAATTTGATGAAATCAATGAGCGCAACAGCGTCATCATCGCGGGCTTTGGTCGCTACGGTCAGGTCATTGGCCGGTTTCTGCGCCATCAGGGCGTCGGTATCACCGTGCTTGAGAATAATCCCGACCAGATCGAACTGGTGCGCAAATTCGGGTCTACGGCCTATTTCGGGGATGCTACTAGGCTAGATCTGTTGCGCGGCGCCGGTGCCGCTCAGGCGCGAGTTCTGGTGGTGGCGGTCGATGGAGCCGAGGATGCCCTGAATATCGTGCGCATGGCCAAACAGTATTTTCCGAACCTGAAAATCTATGCCCGCGCCCGTAACCGTCGCCATGCCTATGAACTGGATAAGGCCGGGGCCGATCATTTTCGGCGTGAGACCTTTGAATCGTCGCTGAATATGGCGCGTGAGGTGATGATTGCCCTGGGCTTCAAGCCTGCGGACATGGAGCGCAAGGCCAAGAAGTTTATGGCCCATGACGTCATGACGCTCAAAAAATCGTTTGAGTTCTTCGACAATGAGCCTGAACTGGTCAATATGTCCAAGCTTAGCGCCGAAGAACTGGAGCGCATCCTGCGCGAAGATGTCGCTGACCCGGAAAAAATCAACACCAACCTGCGTTAAGCGGCCCGGTCAGACGCGAAGGTTTCGACCGCGTCCGACAGGCGCGACAGGGCTCCGGATACACGATCGGCGGCGGTAGCTAAATCCTGCGCGGTCTGACGTGAGGCGGCGACGCGCTCAGACGCTCTGACCACGGCCTGACGGGTATCATCGGCACTGCGGGCGGCCGACGCTGCGCCATCGGAAATGGCCGAAGACGATACGCTTTGGTCCGCGACTGCGCCTGACATGGCCGAAGCCAGATTTTGCACCTCACCCAGCACCGACGTGATGTTGGTGATGGCATCGACCGTGTCGCGAGTGGCGGTCTGGATTTCGCTGATCTGGGCCACGATATCCTCGGTCGCCTTGGCGGTCTGGTTGGCGAGCGATTTGACTTCGGTGGCGACGACGGCAAAGCCTTTGCCAGCCTCACCGGCGCGGGCGGCCTCAATAGTGGCGTTGAGGGCCAGCAGGTTGGTCTGGGCCGCAATCTGGCGGATCAGTCGCACCACATCATCGATTTTTTCAGCCGCATTGGCCAGTTGAGCGACCTTGACCGTAGCCGCATCGCCTTCGACGGTGGCCTTGTGCAGGGCTTCGGACGTGCTTTGAACCGAAGCTGAGACTTCATCAACCGCGCGCGCCAGGGTCTGGGAGGCTTCGGCCACATGGGCGACGGTGCGCGACGCTTCGTCGCTGGTGTGGGCCGCGGCCCCCGTTGATTTTTCCGTGTCTGTGGCGCTGGACTGCATATCGCCGGAGAGCTGGCTAAGCGCACGAACATCACTGCTTAAAATATCAAACAGACTGCGTGTGGTTTGCAGAAATGTGGCCACGCCGGTTTGGGTACTGTCACGACGAGCGAGCGCCTGAGCGGCCTCAATGGCCTGTTGTTCGCGCAGGGTTTCGCGCTCACGGGCCGCATCGCGAAGATTAGCAATCGCGCGCCCGATCAGGCCGATTTCGTCGCTGTCATTTTGATGCGGGATGTCGCGATCCAGTTGACCCTGAGCGATGTCGCGCGCGGCATTTGATATTTTATCGATCTTTTTCAGCTCTTTCGACAGCAGGCTGTAGACCACGAGTGAGGACACGAGCAGCATGATCACCGCCATGCCCGCAAGCTTCAGGGCTTGGCCGATCAGAGCGGCATTAAGATCGGAAACCTTAGCTGCGCCGACAAAGATGATGCCGATGACCTTACCGTCAGCATTGATGACCGGCGTGTAGGCGGTCTGGTATTTTTCACCGACAATGGCGGCGACACCGAAAAAGGGTTTACCCTCAGACACGGCGGGGAAGGCGGCACTGTCCTTGCCCAAGGGGGTGCCGACCGCGCGGGCCCCGTCGGGTTTAATGACATTGGTGGTCAGGCGCACGAAATCGGCTGCGGCGTCATCAGCTTTGAAAACCGTTACATAGCCTTTGTTGATCTGGCCAATGTCATCGACCAGACTGTTGTCAGCGAAGTCAGGGATGCTGTCGGCGCGCACCGCCTGAACAATCCCGGCGTCATTGGTGTCAACCTGTGTGCCTGGGGCTACGGCGGCATATTTATCGGCGGCGACCCTTAAAGACCACTCCAGTTGCTGGCGGACCTGATCATCAAGCCGGCCTTTCATGGCCACGAAATCGAGCAGGGCTGTGACCACGACGGCGGCGGCGATACAGACAAACACTGCGCTCAGGATGCGACCTTTGAGCGACGACAGAATTTTGGCCACGCGGAGTCCCTTATAATCAAACGATTCACCTATGCTGCGACTATCGGTCGCAGTGGTAACTATAGGGTTAACCAAAAGGACTTAACGGGGCTTCAAAGCCTTGAGAGGTAAGTGTTTGCCGCAAGGGCGATGCGCGAAATGTGTCAGCGGTTTTTCGCACCCATATTGCGCCAAATTAAAGACGGTGGCGTTTCAACCAAGCGGCGGCATAACCGCAGATGGGCACGATCTTTTGCGGACGGTCGCTTACGGTATCGACTAGCCCTTGCATCAGCTTCCCCGCCGCGCCCGTACCGCGCAAGGCATCAGGAGCATACACATAGTCGATATAAAGCGTGTCGCCGATGACATGATAATCGGCATAGGCGGTTTCGCCCTCAACCGACAGTTCAAAGCGGCTTTCGGCGGTATTGTCGATAACGGCAGTGGCCATGAGTGTCGCTCCTTGAAGATCGACTCCAAACATGAGACCGCCCGTGTAAACTTTCAATAGAGCTTATAATTACACGACAAAGTACACTGAGCAGAGCGAACGACTTTGGAGTGAGATGGGGCCGGAGCGAAGCGACTAGCGACCAAGTGGGAGCGCAGGCTGCGCGCCGCCAAGGGCCTGTGGCCCTGAGCGCCAGAAAAAAGCATTTCTGAATTTTCGGAGAAAATGAGGAGATGGTGGACCCGACAGGGATTGAACCTGTGACCCTTCGCGTGTGAAGCGAATGCTCTCCCGCTGAGCTACGAGTCCGAACCAATTGCGAGGAGCGGTGCTTTAACCGCTCAAAACGCCGGTGACAAGTCTTTTATCTCAGGCAGGCGGCGACCGCTTCAGGTAGTTCGCGGAAATGGTGGATAAGCCGGTCGGGCTTAAGTTCAGCCACCGGCGTGTCATTATAACCAAAGCTGACCAGTATTGACGGCACGCCGGCATTGCGCGCGGTTAGAAAATCGGTTTCTGAATCCCCGATCAGCATGGACTGGCTGAGGTTTAAGCCCACAAAATCGGTGCAGGCCTTAAGGTGTTCCGGATCGGGTTTTTTATTAGCCACGCTGTCGGCACCGACCACAGTTTTGAAATGCTCAATCATCCCAAGGCGCGTCAGCAGCAACACTGATAGATCATAGGGCTTATTGGTGCAGACGGCCAGATGTGCCCCGGCGGTGCGAAGCATGTCCAGCGCCTCGAAAACACCGTCAAACGGCTGGCTTTCATGGTCGATGCGCTCCCGGTACAGCGCCAGAAAGTGCGGCACCATAGCGTCTTCCTGTTCTGGCGTCAGCGACAGTCCCGCCGCGGCAAAACCGCGCTGTATCAACGAGCGCGCGCCCTTGCCGACCAGCGCACGGGCGGCGCTGTGTGGGAAAGGCTCCGCGCCATGTTCTTTCAGAATGTCGTTCAAGGTCCCGATGATATCCGGGGCCGTATCGACGAGAGTTCCATCCAGATCGAAGGCCAGACAATAATCGCGCAAATCGGGCAGGGCAGGCATATAATGACTCGTGAGGTAATAGCGTTTAGTCCTGCTTTGGGCTAAATCCGGTAAGGCTGCAACAGATGAGTCGCGATATGAGCTTAGATTCCACCATCAAACGGGCTGCGGTGATTTTAGCGGCGGGTCAGGGGACGCGCATGAAGTCGCCTCTGCCCAAGGTTTTGCATAAGGTCGGTGGGCGCACCATGCTCGACCGCGCCATTGATGCAGCCTTTGATCTGGGCTGTGACCGCGTGGTCGTCGTGGTCGGTAACCATAGCCCGTCGGTGGGTATTGCCGCCCGTGCGCGGGTTGGCGATCAGAACGTGGTCGTTCAGGACCCGCCGCTGGGGACCGGTCATGCGGTTTTGGCGGCGCGCGATGCGCTGGCTGATTTTGACGGTCAGGTGATTGTCACCTATGCCGACTGCCCGCTGATGTCAGCAGAGGTGCTGTTGCCTGTGTTTGACATGGCCCAGACGACGGAGATGGTCGTTCTGGGGTTCGAGGCGGCTGATCCCGGTGCCTATGGGCGGTTGGTGATCTCTCAGAACCATAATCTATACGCCATTGTCGAAGCCAAGGAGGCCAATAAGGAGCAGTTGGCCATTACCGCCTGTAATTCGGGTGTGCTGGCCTGTGACCGCGCGCTGCTGTTTTCGCTGCTGGCTGAGGTCGCCAATGACAATGCCAAGGGCGAATATTACCTGACTGATGTGGTGGCGCTGGCCCGTAAGCGCGATCTGATGCCGCAGGTGACGTTCGCCTCCGAACAGGATGTCGGCGGCGTCAATGCTCAGGGCGAACTGGCGATGATGGAGGCCGTTTGGCAGACCCGGACGCGGCAGGCATTTCTGCGCGATGGCGTGACTATGACCGCGCCCGATACGGTTTGGTTCTCTTGGGATACCAGGATTGCTGCCGGTGTGACGATTGAACCCAATGTTGTCTTTGGCGACGGTGTGACGGTCGAGACCGGTGCAGTGATACGCGCGTTTAGCCACCTTGAAGGGGCGGTCGTTGGCGAAGGCGCGTTTGTCGGGCCCTATGCGCGTTTGCGGCCGGGGGCTGTTCTGGGTAAGGACGTGCATATCGGCAACTTTGTTGAGGTCAAGAACGTCACGGTCGGCGAGGGTGCCAAGGCCAATCATCTGGCCTATCTGGGCGACGGTGCGGTTGGCGCTAGGGCCAATATCGGGGCCGGCACGATTTTCTGTAACTATGATGGTTTCTTCAAGCATAAGACCATTATTGGTGACGGCGCGTTTATCGGCTCCAATTCGTCGCTGGTCGCCCCCGTGACCATAGGTGCCGGGGCCCTGATCGGGTCGGGGTCGGTGATCACCGAAGACGTCAGCGCCGATGCCCTGGCCTTTGCCCGCTCACGCCAGGCCGAAAAACTGGGCTGGGCCGCTAATTTCCGAGCCGTAAAATCCGCTGAAAAAGCCAGCAAAAAGTAGGGACCTCATGTCAGCCGAAACGCAAAAAGAACAATCGGGCCTTGCCGCCATCGCCTATGTCAAGGACGGCATGAAGGTGGGGTTGGGCACAGGTTCCACTGCCGCTCATTTCGTGAAAGCCCTTGCCGCTAAGGTCAGGGCAGGCATGAAATTGACGCTGGTGTCTACGTCGGTGCAGACGACGAATTTGGCGCAGTCTTTGGGGCTAACTATTCTCGATATCAATGATGTCGGATCGCTTGATTTGTGCGTTGATGGGGCCGATGAAATCGGGCCGGGGCTGGCGCTGATTAAGGGCGGGGGCGGGGCCCTGCTCCGGGAAAAGCTGATCTGGGAGCAGGCGAAAACCTGCATCGTGATTGCCGATGCCGCCAAACACGTCAAAACCCTGGGCGCGTTTGCCCTGCCGATCGAGGTTGAACCCTTTGCCTATAAGGGCACGATCAACCGGATTTGCGATGTGCTGGCCGAATTTGAGATCCAGAAAGTGCCGACATTACGTAAAAAAGACGGCCAGCCCTTTATAACTGACGGGGCGAACCTTATTTTCGATGTACCCTGTGGGCAGATTTCTGACCCTACGGGACTGGCATCCGCGCTGAAAGTCACGACCGGCGTGGTCGATCACGGTCTGTTCCTTGATCTGGCCGAGTTCGCGTTGCTGGGGACTGATGATGGCGTGAAAGTGCTTGAGCCTTAAAGGAGCTAAGTGTTTGTCCCTGTTCTCGAAATACAAAATCGTCTGCGACGGCGATCTGACGGTGTTTGAGGGCAAACAGGCGCGCTTTCATGTCTCGAAAGGCGGGCTGGAGAAATGCGTGCTGATGCACGACACCGCCAAGGCCCCGAAGATTCTTGAAAAGACGTTTCTGAAAACATTATTCACCGCCAAAGACGCGGTGCACTTACGCAGCATCATGCTGTTTTCAGGTGAGGGGGAGATTGCCCTGAGTGCGACTGAGCGTGGTTTTGGTGACGCGATAGACTGGCTGCGGGCCAATGGCTGGCAAATTGATGACGCGTTGGCTCAGTCGGTTGTTAGTCCGGGTGTGCGCACTTTTGTGAGAAAAAAATGACTTACGACTATGATTTGTTTGTGATCGGCGCAGGCTCCGGTGGTGTGCGTGCGGCCCGCCTGTCGGCCAATCTGGGCCTTAAGGTCGCGATTGCCGAAGAAGACCGGCCCGGCGGCACCTGCGTCCTGCGTGGCTGCGTGCCCAAGAAGTTCATGGTCTATGCCTCCGAAGTGCCGGAGCAGCTTAAATATGCGCGCGGGTTTGGCTGGGACATCGGTGACGCGACCTTCGACTGGAACGCCTTCAAAGCCGCCAATGAAAAAGAACTGACCCGCTTGTCGCAGGCCTATGCCGGTAACCTTACGCGCAATGGCGTTGAAATCATCGCCGCCCATGCCGCATTCAAAGACCCGCACACGCTGACCCTAACCCCCAGTGACGGCTCTGCCCCGTATGAGGTGACGGCCAAAACCATTCTGATCGCGGTCGGTGGGTGGCCGTTCCTGCCGCGCCACATTGAGGGCGTGCAGGAATATGCGATTTCCTCGAACGAGGTGTTCAACTTGGCCGAAATGCCGAAATCGGTGATCATCGTCGGCGGCGGCTATATATCGGTTGAGTTTGCCGGCGTGTTGAATGGCCTTGGCGTCGATGTCACCTTGGTCTATCGCGGCGAGCAGATCCTACGCGGCTTTGACGATGAGGTGCGCGACCATCTGGCCATGGAGATGCAGGCGCGTGGTATCAAAATTCTGACCCGCGCCGATCCGGTAAAGCTTGAGAAAACACCCGATGGTATACGTGTGCATCTCAATACGGACATAGATTTGATGGCTGATCAGGTGCTCTATGCATCGGGCCGCAAGCCCAAAACCGAAGGCCTTAATGTTGAGGCCGCGGGCTGTGAGATAGAACTGCATGGCGCCATTAAGGTCGATGATTATTCGCGGACCTGCGTGGATCATATCTGGGCGGTGGGGGATGTCACTAACCGCATGAACCTGACGCCGGTGGCCATCCTCGAAGCCGTGGCCTTTGTTGAGACCGCGTTCAAGAACAACCCAACGACCTATGATTATGAGAATATCCCGACCGCGGTATTTTCCCAGCCGCAGATCGGCACGGTGGGTTTGACCGAGCAACAGGCGATTGAGGCCGGTATAAAGTTCGATGTCTACACCACCCGTTTTAGGGCGATGAAGACGACCTTTGTCGGTGGGGAAACCCGCGTCCTGATGAAACTGATCGTTGAGCAAGGCTCAGATGTGGTGTTAGGATGCCACATGGTCGGCGCCGATTCTGCCGAAATCATTCAGATGGCCGGTATTGCCGTCAAGGCGCGCCTGACCAAGGCGCAGTGGGACGCGACCTGTGCGGTGCACCCGACGGCTGCGGAGGAATTTGTGACCTTAAAGGACAAACGGGTCTGACCTCATGAAGTTACAGGCCCTGACCCCCATTGATATGGAGCTGCGCCCGCCAAGCGCAGAGGCGGTCGCACCGGCGGCAGCCGTGACGGGTCTGAAACCCAGCCTTTATATGCGCATTGTGTTCGCAGGGATGCTGGCGCTATTTCTGCTATTCACCTTTGCGTCGCCCTTGGGCTATATCCTGCCGGCGACCTTTGCGGGTTTGCTATGCATCGGTTTCTGGCGACATGCCGGGGTGATCCTTGGGCCCGTTATTGCTCTGGGGCTGGCCCTGATGTGGATATTATATCGAGCGTCCGTACCCGAAGGCGCGGATTTTTCGGACTATGAGACCTATGAAAAGCTGGTCTGGCTTAAGGCGTGTTTGCAGGCCGTCTGTTATGTGCCGGTGGTCATTGCCGGGTTTCGCCTGTCACTGCCCGATGCTCAAAGTCTGATGAAGGGCTTCACATGGGGGGCGTTGTTTCTGGCGGGATTGGCTCTGTTTGAGGCCGCAACCCAAGCGCGGGTTTATATGGCACTGGCCGAAGCTTTGGGCATGCCGATCCGACCCGATCTGGCGGTCGTCAAGATATCGCTGATGAGCTATGGCCTGATGATGATCTATTGGCCGATGATGCTCTATTTCAACCAGACAGGCGCCAATCTGCCGCGCGTTTTACTGACGGCTTCGGTCGCCATTGCCCCGTTTTTTACCGGAGCCAATGCGCCGACCCTGGCGCTGGTGGCGTCTGTTATTATCTTTTTCGTCGTCCGTCGCTGGTCGACCTTGCGTGGTGTAGGTATCGAAAAGTACATCGCCATTGCGGTCTATGGTGTGATCTTGGGCTTTCCGTTGCTGATCAAGTTTGCCCATGAGCAGGGCTGGCTGATCGCATTGAAAAATAACCTCCCGCCGTCGTGGCTGGCGCGGGTTGAAATCTGGGAATATGCCGCCAACCGCCTGTTTGAAAAGCCGCTGATGGGCTGGGGCTTTGACACCAGCCGCATGTTTAGCCCGCACATTCCGCTGCACCCCCATAATATGCCGGTTCAGGCAGCACTTGAACTGGGCTATGTCGGCTTGGTACTGGTTGCCGTTCTGTGGCTGGTCAGCATCCGCCGTGTCGGTAAGACGCCTGATGCGCAAATAATCAGCCCGGACCACCTGTTATGGACCGACCCTAAGCCCTATATGCTGGCCACGATGACGGCGTTTTTTGTCTTTGCTTTTCTAAGCTTTGGCTTGTGGCAGGAATGGTTTCTGGCGCTGGCGGCTATGTCGGTATTTATTGCCCTGATGGCGCAAAAAGCGTCGTTACAGGTGATAATGTATCAAAATAAACTATAAACATTTGACTTTACTGAACATTTGCTTCGCTAAAGTTCGGATGTTATACATAAAGACGGATACGGCAATTCTCACACAATATCCGGCATGACGCCGGATATTTTTTCTTTAAGCGTAATACAAATGAAAAGGTTCGCCGCGAGGGGCACATTTTCATGAAAGTGTTGGATATGGTAAAGAACTGGTCTCCCCAAAGCTGGCGGTCGCATCCCGCCCTTCACATTCCGGACGATTACCCGGATCAGGCGGCACTTTCGGCGGTAGAGGCCGAACTCAGCACCCTGCCGCCGCTGGTGTTTGCGGGTGAGGCACGCAGGCTAACCTCGCATCTGGGTAAGGTTGCCGCAGGTGAAGCCTTCCTGCTGCAAGGGGGCGATTGCGCCGAAAGCTTTAAGGAATTTTCCGCTGATAATATCCGCGACACTTTCCGGTTGATCCTGCAGATGGCGGTCGTGCTGACCTTTGCCGGCGGCAAGCCGGTAGTTAAGCTTGGGCGTATCGCCGGTCAGTTTGGTAAGCCGCGCTCGTCGTCGATTGAAACCATCGGCGGTGTGACCTTGCCGTCTTACCGTGGCGACAACATCAATGGCATGGAATTTACCCCCGAAGCCCGTCTGCCCGATCCACAAAGATTGTTAAAGGCATACCATCAGTCGTCAGCGACCCTCAACCTGCTGCGTGCCTTTGCAACGGGCGGCTATGCTGACCTCTACAATATTCACAAGTGGACGCTTGGCTTTGTTTCGGGGTCTCCGCAGGGTGAGCGTTACCGCGAACTGGCCGATAAAATCAGTGAAACCCTGTCGTTCATGTCGGCTATTGGTATCACGTCGGAAAAGGCGCAGGAAATCCGTCAGGTTGATTTCTTCACCTCGCATGAAGCGCTGTTGCTGAACTATGAGCAGGCGATGACGCGCGTGGATTCGACATCAGGCGACTGGTACGACACTTCGGCCCACATGCTGTGGATCGGTGAGCGCACTCGTCAACTGGACGGTGCTCACGTCCACTACATGAAGGGCATCAAGAACCCGATCGGTGTCAAATGTGGCCCGACGATGGAGCCTGATGACCTTAAGCGTTTGATCGATGCCCTCAACCCCGAAGCCATTCCGGGCCGCCTGACCCTGATTGGCCGGTTTGGATCGGATAAGGTCGGCGATCGTCTGCCGCGCCTGATGGCAGCCACGAAAGCTCACGGTGTGCCGGTGGTCTGGTCGATTGACCCGATGCACGGCAATGTCGTGAAGGCCAATAATGGCTATAAGACCCGTCCGTTTGATCGCATCCTGTCGGAAGTCCGCTCCTTCATTGACGTGGCGGCGGCTGAGGGCGTTCACCCCGGCGGTCTGCATCTGGAAATGACGGGTCAGAACGTCACCGAGTGTACCGGTGGTGCTTTTGCACTGTCGGAAGAAGATTTGGGCGACCGCTACCACACGCACTGCGATCCGCGTCTCAATGCTGATCAGGCGCTGGAACTGTCGTTCCTGGTGGCCGAGCGTATGCACAGCCTCAAGCAAAAAGCCTCTAAGGCTGCCTAAGCAAGGGGGCTAGCCCCCTTGACCCATTACGTTCAACGGTTAACCGGATCAAATCTGGATGTGCCTTAAATTTTGGGTGCAGGGGCCTTGGCCCCTGCTTCCTGACTTTTACTTGCTGCCAAACTCGGCTATGAGCGCGGCATGAAACCGTTTCTGCCGACACCAATCTTCCATTCCTATAAAGCGGCCTTCACTGAGCTTTACACCCTGGCGTGGCCGGTGGTGATTTCGCGCCTGTCGATCATGCTGATGGGGTTGGCCGATACGGTGATTGTTGGCCATTATTCCTCTAAGGAGCTGGGTTACCATTCGATGGCCTGGGCGCCGACCAGCATATTTCTGGTGACCTCGATTGGGCTTTTGGTCGGGTTGCAGGTCAAGACATCCCACTATCTGGGCGCGGGCGAAACCGGCCGCATAGGTGCTGTCTTTCAGCGTGGGATGAGCTATGCACTGGCGCTGGGGCTGGGATCGATGATCCTGCTGCTGCTGGCCGGGCCATATCTGCTCGATCATACGGTCACGCAATCTCTGGCAGAAGGTGCTCGCAATCCGCTGATTTTGTTTGCCATTTCGATGCCGTTTTACATGGTTTCCATCGGCTGTTCGGAATTTTTGGAGGCCTTGGGCAAGACGCGCCAGACCATGTACATGAACATGGCAGGCAACGTGCTCAATGTGGCGCTGCTGATCCTGCTGGTGCCGGGACAGGTTGCCGGGCTTGAGGCTTTTGACGGCGCGATGGGGGCGGCGGTCTCGACCTTTATCGCGCGCATATTCATCATGGTTCTGATGCTGATCTATGTTTTGCGTCTGCCGCAGGCCCGCGACTATGGCATCTTACGCAAACACGCCCCCGATCCGGCGGCGGCTAAGGAACAGCGCCATGTCGGCTATGCGGCGGGCGCGTCATACTTCATCGAAGTCTCAGCCTTTGCGGGCATGACCTTTTTCGCCGGTCGCATATCCGAAGTCGCCGTCGCCCAGTGGGCCATAGTGCTCAACTTCGCGTCACTGGTGTTCATGGTGCCCATGGGACTGGCGGTCGGCTGTTCGGTATTGGTGGGGCGGGCTTTCGGCGCGCGCGACCGGGACGCTATCCGCCGTATGGGCCGCGTCAGCTTTACCGCGGCGGGCGCATTCATGGTGCTGGTCGTCGTCGGCGTTTTACTGTTCTCAGGGGCTATGGCGCGGGGGTACACGTCTGATCCGGCCCTGATTGCGGGCGTTCAGGTCTGTCTGCTGCTGGCGTGCGGGTTCTTCATCCCCGATGGGGTTCAGGTCGTGGCGGCGCAGGCCCTGCGGGCGCGGCGTGACGTGGTTACGCCGACGGTACTGCACTACATATCCTATGGTGCGGTCATGCTACCGCTGGGTTATCTTTTTTCGCAAGTTATGGGCTTAGGCGTGCCGGGCCTGATCTATGCCGTCATTATTGCCAGCCTGATGTCCGGCAGTTTTCTGGTCGGGCGGTTTATATGGCTGGACCACCGGCAGGTCGCCCTGCCAGCGGTTTAAATATGTGCTAGGTTTTGGTAAGTCCGAACATCCAGCCTTCTTCGCTGGCGGCGATGGCCTGATCAGCTTCACTTAAGCCCGCAGGTGCGGCAAACCAGGCCCCCAGATCGCCCTTATCATCAACCTCGGCAATAGCCTGCGCGGTCAGGCGCGTGGCGGTGGCGTCCTTGACTTCAGCCGGTTCCGCCTCACCCTTGAACAGGGGCGGGTAGACCTCGGCAATGACGGTCGATACGCCGTCAAGATCGCTCTCGCTCAGTTTGCTAAAGCCGGTCTCCAGCGGCCACAATTTCGCGCTGTCGCCCAAGCTTTCCACCAGCGCTTTAAGGGCAGGAACCCCAAGGAAGGTCTGGCCGCCGCCGGTGCCCGCGCCATGCATTTGCCACTGGCTTTTGGCGTGCAGGGTCTTGGGTTTCAAGGCGTGGGTCGCGACCTCGGTCAGGCGGTACTCAGGGAAATCGCCAAATGAGTCGGGCTTAAGTGTCGACAGCCACCGTTGCGCGGCTGATTTCGGCGCGCCCCAGAACGGGTAAGCTTCATCCGTCATCAGGCGGTTGATCTTGGCGGCAACGGCAAAGCGGTTGTTGGTGTTGTCGGCCTTATCGACAATGTTTTGCGCCAGAAATTTCCAGATCGCCTGCCAGGGCGTGCCCTCCAGTTTCAGGCGCTCAGACGTGCCGCGCGGCAAGCCTAAGCCGAAATCGACACCTAAGAAAATCCGGTCGCCGCGCTTATGCAGGTCAGCCAGAATGGTCTTGAGCAGTTCAATGGCCGCCTGACGGGTGGCCGGATTGTGGGCCTCATAGGACAGGCGAAAACGCACGTCGCGTTTCATGACGCCGATCCATACCGAGGATTCGCCGGTCTTTTTACCTTCGGCTGCGCTCCAGCTCAAAATCACATAGGCGCCAAACAGTCGGGACACGCGCGTACTCCTGCGGATAGTCTTGGGAAACGGCGCGTCTAGGTGCGCCTTGAATTCAAGGCGACGCTTGTAGCCTGATGAGGGAGGGGGAAAAAGCCCATAATTGTGAATTTGTGCCGCCCTCACGCAAAATGTGTTTCCAATCCGTGGATGAACCTGTGTAAAAACCCGAACGGTCAGGGGCCTATGAGGTAATTTATGTCCAGAATTTTGAAGGCCGGTGTGGCCGGTGCCGGTGTTTTCGGCGGTTATCACAGCGGTAAATATAAGCAGGCCAGCGATATTGAATTTGTGGGCATATATGACCTCGATAAGTCGCGTGCGCAGGCTTTGGCGGAGGCGCAGGGCTGCAAAGCCTTCGGCGGCGATGAGTTGAGCGCGTTTCTGGCGCAGCTTGATGTGATTACGATTGCCACACCTGCCTTTGCCCATGCGCAGGTGGCGCTTAAGGCGCTTGAGGCCGGGGTGCATGTCTATGTCGAAAAGCCGCTGGCCATCAATGTTGATGATGGTGAAGCGATGGTGTCGCTGGCCGCCGAAAAGGGACTGGTTCTGGCCTGCGGCCATCAGGAACGGGCGGTATTCGAAGCTATGGGGCTTTATGATGTTCCCGAAGCGCCGCTAAGCCTTGAGGCGGTACGTAACGGCACGGTCAGCGCGCGTAATCTTGATGTGTCGGTGGTGCTGGATCTGATGATCCACGACCTCGATCTGGGCTTAAGCTTAGCGCACGGGGAGGCGGGCGGTGTTGACGCTACAGCCCGCTATCGTCAGGCAGAAGGTTACAAAGCCACAGGTGCCGATGAGATGACGGCTGAGGTTAAATTTGACGATGGTTTTGTGGCAACCTTTAAGGCGTCACGTATGGCCGAGGCCCGCGAGCGCACCATGCGGCTGGTGTACCCCAGTGGTGAAGTCAATATTGATTTTCTGACCCGTAAGTTCGAGAACACTACGCCATTTGCTCTGAATGCTGATTTTGCCGAAGCTGAGATTGCCAAAGATCCGCTCGGCACCAGCGTGTTCCGGTTTCTGGATACTGTGCGCGGTGAGCGGGCCAAACCGCTGGCTTCAGGCGAAGAAGCGCTCAAGGCACTGCAGGTGGCGCTGGCGATCGATGAAGCTGTGGGGCCGTAATCCTCACTCGCCCTTGAATACAAACCCCAAAAACAGCACGGCCCAGCCCCCACTCATCAGCCAGTATTTATGTTCACTTAAAAAGGGCAGGGGGCGGGCGTAGCCGAACAGGCTGCCGATCACCAGCGCCGCCGATAGCAGGCATAGCAATAGCGTGGTCGCCGTCAGTTTCATCGCAAACTCTACCCCCAAAGCGGCAAGGGCCTGAACCTTGCCTTTTGCTGTCGCTATCTATTCAAATTTCCGTGATAAGATCAACGGGAATTTTGTGACAAGTTGATTGAAGCCCGCGCCTTAAATCGCTAAATACCGGCTATGATCCGACTATTTATTCAGGAACAGCACGGGGCCTATAGCACCGGACTTGTCATTCCGCTCAATATTGACCAGAGCCGTTATCTGGGCGCGGTTATGCGCCTCAGCGTCGGGGATGAGGTCGCCATTTTCAATGGTGTTGATGGCGAATGGCGGACGCGCATTCACACCCTGACGAAGAAAGCCTGCCATCTGGAACTGGTCGAACACATCAGGCCGCAGCCCGATGTGTCCGGCCCGGTGCTGCTGATCGCTCTGGTCAAACGGGCGCGTCTGGAAACCATTATCGAAAAAGCGACCGAACTGGGTGTCGCGCAAATTCAACTATTGATTACGCGCCGCACCAATGCCGATCACACTAATGTCAGCCGGTTGCAAGTGATCGCGCAGGAAGCGGCCGAACAGACTGAGCGCCTGGATGTGCCGCAGGTTCTGGCGCCGATAAAACTTGAAAAATGGTTGATGGATGAGGCTGATATCCCGCTGATTTATGGCGATGAAGACTCTACCCATGACGGCAATTCGATCCCGCCCATGCTGGTTGCCTTAAGAGACATCACAGGTCCGGCGGCTATACTTATCGGCCCGGAAGGCGGCTTCGATGAGACTGAGCGCCGCACGCTAAAAGCCTTGCCCCACGCCGTCGCCGTTAATTTGGGACCGCGGATATTGCGAGCGGATACGGCGGCTATCAGTGCGCTTACCCTCTATCAGGCCGCCTGCGGGGACTGGCGGTAAGGGGCACTTTAGTTTTTCTCGCTTTATTGATCCTTGCCCGCAGTTCATGCACGTAACTTCAAAAGAATATGCGCGTGCGCGCTTGTATTCATCCAAAGACCCGCACATATAGAGCCGGAACCTTTCCGGTTACAGTTTCAAAGACTTACAAAGATACAGGTGTTTCATGGCCTTAAAGGAAATTTCAAAGCCTATAGAGAGCCATGACGAACTGATCGCCTATTTCGAAAGCGGCTGTAAACCGCGCAAGGACTGGCGCATTGGTGCCGAGCACGAAAAGTTTGTCTTTGATCTGAAAACGCTGCGCCGCCCTAGCTACGAAGGCCCATACGGTATCAAGGCCATGCTGGAGGGCCTGCAACGGTTTGGCTGGGCGCCGGTATTCGAGGACGGCAATGTCATTGCCTTGCTTAGGGATGGCGCCTCGGTCTCGCTGGAACCCGGCGGGCAGTTCGAGCTGTCCGGTGCGCCGCTGGAGACCGTTCACGATATTTGTAATGAAACGGGTCAGCACCTTGAAGAGGTCAAGGCCGTGGCCTCCGAAATCGGCTTGGGATTCTTAGGCGTAGGTTTTTCGCCCCTGTGGACGCGGACGGAAACGCCGGTTATGCCCAAGGGTCGCTATAATATCATGCGCAGCTATATGCCCAAAGTTGGCGGCTTAGGCCTTGATATGATGCTGCGCACCTCGACCATTCAGGCCAATCTTGATTATTCGTCCGAAGCGGACATGATTTTGAAATTCCGGGTATCGCTGGCCTTGCAACCGATTGCGACGGCCCTGTTTGCCTGCTCGCCGTTCACTGAGGGCAAGCCCAACGGATTTTTATCGGCCCGCGCCAATGTCTGGACCGACACCGATGCCGATCGCACAGGCATGTTGGGTTTTGTCTTTGAGGACGGCTTCGGGTTTGAGAGGTATGCCCAATATGCCCTTGATGTACCAATGTATTTCGTCAAACGCTATGGTGCGCCCAATGGCGGCTACATCGATGCGTCGGGCCAGAGTTTCCGGTCTTTTCTGAAGGGCGAACTGCCCGCCTTGCCGGGTGAATTGCCAAATATCGACGACTGGGCGGATCATTTGACGACCTTGTTCCCGGAAGTGCGTTTGAAGAAATACCTTGAGATGCGCGGCGCTGATGGTGGGCCGTGGAGCCGGATTTGCGCACTCCCTGCGCTTTGGGCCGGGATTTTGTACGATCAGACTTCCCTCGAAGCGGCGTGGGATATGGTCAAGGGCTGGAGCCTTGAGAATCACGACACCCTGCGCGGCATGGCGGCTAAAACTGGCCTGAAAGGCATGATTGCCGGGCGTCCGGTTCAGGAAATCGCCCTGGAGACCCTGAACATCGCCCGTGAGGGCCTGAAACGCCGGAATCGCCTGTCGGGCGGCATGGTCGATGAAACTGGGTACCTGAGCGAACTGTTCGAGATCGCCGAAAGCGGCATCACACCCGCTGAGCATCTTCTGGAAGCATACCACGGTCGCTGGGGCGGGGATGTAAGCCACCTCTACGGGGAATATGCTTATTAAATTCCTCGGATTGTCCCGTTTGAAACAATCTGACTTGCCAAAATTTTATTTTGCTGTTCTTTTCGTGACGTATATACGACATATTTAGTATACCGTATAAAATGTTGCGTCAGCCTCACAAAGAGACCTAAGCAGAATGATAAATATCGTTATCGCCGCCGGCGTTATTATTACGATTTTGACGGCGATTCCCGTCGTCATGCAGATGCGCAACCACCCGAAGGGTTTGTTTGTGCTGTTTTTCGCCGAAATGTGGGAGCGCTTTTCCTATTACGGTATGCGTGCGCTTCTGATCTTTTACCTGACCAAGCATTTCCTGTTCAGCGATGAAAAGGCCAGCCAGCAATACGCCTCATACACGACCCTTGTATATCTCTTGCCGCTGATCGGTGGGTTGATGGCCGATAAGTATTTGGGGACCCGTAAGGCGATTGTGTTCGGGGCTATTCTACTGGTGCTTGGGCATGGCGGCATGGCGCTGGAAGGCTCACCCAACGTGCAAACCCTGACCCATCAGGGTGCAACCTATGAATTCGTGCGTGAAGGCAGCCATATGTCCAACCCGCTGCTGAAGGTGGGGGATGAAGCTTATGCGGTGGCGCCGACCAAGTCCGGCGGGCTTGAGATTGTGGGTCTGCCAGCCGGTTCGCCTTTGCCTGCGGTACTTGAGTCAGGATCGTTTGAGACCGGTGTCAAGAAAATCACGCCGTGGGCGGAACATGCGTTCTTCCTGTCGATTTCGCTGATCATCATGGGGGTCGGCTACCTTAAGCCCAATATATCCTCGATCGTCGGCCAACTTTATCCCGACAAGGACCCCCGCCGCGATTCGGGCTTTACGCTCTATTATTATGGTATCAATCTGGGTGGGTTCTGGGCGGCCATTCTGTGTGGCTTGCTGGGAGAAACCTATGGCTGGGGCTATGGCTTCGGTTTGGCCGGCCTTGGGATGTTGGCCGGTCTTGTTGTGTTCGTGCTCGGCAAACCGTGGCTTCAGGGTAATGGAGAGCCACCGGTGCCAGAGCAACTTAAAAAGCCGGTCGCAGGCCCGATCAGTCAGGAATGGTTGATTTATGGGATTTCCATCCTGGCCTTGCCGGTTATCTATTTCATGGTTCAGCGCAATACGCTGGTCGGATGGGTGCTGCTGGCGTCATCGGTCGCTATCATTGGTTATGTCATTATGATGATGGTCACTAAATTCTCCAGAGAAGAGAATTTCCGGCTGGGTCTGGCGTTTGTATTGATCTTTGCGTCCGTGATATTCTTTACATTGTTTGAGCAGGCGGGGTCATCGCTTAACCTGTTTGCGGGCCGTAATACCAACCTTAATTTGATTGATACGCCGGTAATTTTTAACCTTTTGGGGCAAAGCGTTGTTCTGGCCACGCCCGCGCAACTGGCGGCCCTCACAGTCCCGACGGGCTATATCTTTGTCGATATGACGCTGACGGCCTCACAGGTACAATCGTTCAACTCTGGCTTTATCCTGATATTTGCGCCGGTCTTTGCGGCTGTTTTCACGTTTCTTGGTCGTCGCGGGGCAGACCCCGATCCGGTCAAAAAATTCTCATTCGGTCTGGTCAATGTGGGCTTAGGGTTCATGCTGCTGGTGTGGGGGGCGAATTTCGCTGACGGTGCATTCCAGGTGCCACTGATGTTCCTGGCCCTGACCTACCTGCTGCATACCTGGGGTGAACTGGCCCTGTCGCCGGTCGGCTTGTCGCAGATCACCAAGCTGTCGCCGCCGGTTATCGTCTCGACCATGATGGCGATCTGGTTTCTGGCTTCATCGGCAGCTCAGTATCTGGCGGGAATCATCGCAGGTCTGACGTCAACCGAAACCGTGGGCGGGCAGGTGTTGGATCAGGAAGCGGCGCTTAAGTCATCTCTGGATGTATTCTGGACGATTGGCCTGTGGGGCGTCGGTTTGGGCGCCGGCCTGTTTGTGCTGTCGTTCTTCATCAAGCACTGGTCTTACGGTGCCAATGACACAACTAGTGAAAGCGCTCACTAAACTGGCTTAAGGGTCTGGTGGCGATCACAGGATATCAGGTGATCATTGACCAGACCCACCGCCTGCATGAAGGCATAGACGATGGTCGGGCCGCAAAACTTATATCCTTTGGATTTCAAAAGCTTCGACAGGGCAACTGAGGCGTCGGTTTGCGCCGGAATTTGAGTGTTTTCGGTATAATGATTGACCTGCGGTTTGTAATCCTGAAGGGCCCAGATCAGGTCTGACAACTCAATGCCCTGATCGCGCAACTTCAGAGTGACCCGCGCATTATGGATGGCGGAGTTGATCTTGGTACGCGACCGGATGATACGGGCGTCATTCATCAACCGCTCAATATCGGCGTCATCAAAGCTGGCCACAATTTCCGGATCAAAACCCTGAAACGCCTCACGCAGGGCAGCGCGCTTACGCAAAACCGTGATCCACGACAGCCCCGCCTGAAAACCATCCAGCACCAGCTTTTCATAAAGGGCACGCGAATCATAAACGGGCGTGCCCCATTCTTGGTCATGATAGGGGCCGTATTCGGGATGAGCTTCGGCCCAAGGACATCTCATTAGGTTTATCCGACGGGGTTGGTGATCGCGATATGGGGCTGCAACCAGTCGGGTATGTCAAGCATGGCGCTCTGTCCGCTGACGGTCAGAGCGCCGTCGATGCGATCCAGCCGCATCAGGCCCAAGGCGCGGGGTGCCTGTGCAGCCAAAACCTCACCGGCCCGGCGTTCACCGTTCAGCACCTCAGTTTCAAACGGCGCGTCGACGGTGACCTTAAGTGGCAGAATACGGTTCTTGATCTGGCCGCGCCGTTTCATGCGCGACGTGGTTTCCTGACCGACAAAACAGCCCTTTTTGAAATCGATAGCTTCGAGCAGATCGAGATTGGCATCGATGGGGTACATATATTCGCGCGGATAATCGAACACAGGATCGCTCAGACCATGGGGCAGGCGATAGTCTATCCACGCGCTAAGTTCTGCTGTGGCAATTTGCGGTTTGTAACTAAGGCCTAATTGGCCACCCTGACCGATAATGGCAGCGCGTGGGTCTTCACTGAACCCGGCAGGCAGTGGGCCGCCAAAGGCCACAAACACAGGGTTATCCAATTTCGACAAGGTGATCTTGGCCCTCAGCTTATAGAGGTTTAGGCGCGTGAACATTTCATCGCGCAGATCACGCGGAATATCGAGCCAGGCTTCTTCGGCCGACACGGTATAGATAAAGGCATCGGTGATCATCTTGCCTTGCGGCGTCAAAAAGGCCGCGTAATAGAGCTGGTTCAACCGGCCGGCCTCGACATCAGCCATGATCTTATCGAGGTTGATGGTCGACTGGCCTTGCAGAAATTTGGCCCAGTCCGGGCCAGCAAAGCCAATCAGGGCGCGGTGGGGCAGGGCGGCAATCTGGGTCATGGCGGGTTCCTGAACATCTCAACCTTATTTGGGCGCATTCAAGTGTGGCTGCAAGGTAAACTGCTGCGTAAACACGGTAAAATGTCTGGCCTAGTCCCTCTCAAAAGGTGTAATAGGCCGCCATAAATCCAAACTGAACGGAGCCTGTCATGCCCACATATGACATGATTATCAAAAATGCCGATATCATCAATCACGCGGGCCGCGGCATGGGCGACATCGCCATTAAGGATGGCAAATTCGCAGGCTTTGGTCATTTTGATGCCACCGAGGCCGGTGAGGTGTTTGATGCATCGGGTCTGCTGGCCATGCCGGGGGTGATCGACACCCAAGTGCATTTCCGTGAACCGGGCCTTGAGTGGAAAGAAGACCTAGAGACCGGCTCTCAAGCCGCCGTCATGGGCGGGGTTGTGGCGGTGTTTGAAATGCCCAACACTAACCCCAACACCATCGACGTGGCGACCTTTGAAGATAAGCTGAAGCGCGCCCACCACCGCATGCACTGCGACCATGCTTTTTATGTCGGTGGCACCCATGAGAACATCCATCATCTGGCCGAGCTGGAGCGCCTCAAAGGCTGCTGCGGGGTCAAGGTGTTTATGGGCGCCTCGACCGGTTCCCTGCTGATTGCCGACGATGCCGGTGTGGCGGCAGTGCTTAAGGCCGTCAATCGCCGCGCCACCTTCCATTCAGAAGATGAATACCGCCTGGCCGAGCGTCGCCCGCTGGCCCGTGAAGGTGACTGGACCAGCCATGATTATGTGCGCGATGCCGAATCGGCCATTCAATCGACCCACCGCTTGGTGCGACTGGCGCGTGAGGCGGGAAAACGCATCCACGTTTTGCATGTCACGACCGCTGAAGAAATCGACTTCCTGTCTAAGAATAAGGATATCGCTACCGTCGAGATCACGCCGCAGCACCTGACCTTGGTGGCGCCCGAAGCCTATGAGCGTCTCAAAGGACTGGCCCAGATGAACCCGCCGATCCGTAATCAGTATCATGTCGATGGCCTGTGGCGCGGCATCCTTCAGGGCGTGGCCGATGTGCTGGGGTCCGACCATGCGCCGCATACTCTGGAAGAAAAATCAAAGCCCTATCCGGCCTCGCCATCGGGTATGCCCGGCGTGCAGACCCTGCTGCCGGTCATGCTGACCCATGTCAATAACGGTAAGCTGTCGCTGGAGCGGCTGGTGGATCTGACCTCAGCAGGCGCCCAGCGCGTGTTTGGTGTGGCCGGAAAGGGCCGGATGGCCGAAGGCTATGACGCCGATATTACGCTGGTCGATATGAACCATAAGCGCGTGTTGAAGCATGAAAACATGCGTTCACGCTGCGGCTGGACGCCGTTTGATGGCTTTGAGGCGCACGGCTGGCCCAAGGCGACCATTATCCGCGGCAAGGTGGTTATGCGCGACGATGAGATCGTTCTGCCGTCGAGGGGTGAGTCCTGCCGCTTCATGGAAACATTATAAATCGCGGTCTTTGGGTGATTAGTGCGTCGCTGTCGCTAGGAGGTATCTAATATACCTCCGTCGCTTAGCTCCTGCTACTCACCTCAAATCTCACGATTTATGGACGGTTGGCTATAAATAAAAACCCCGCAGGTTAGTGCCTGCGGGGTTTTTATTTTGGTTCAGAGGTTCAGCTTAAGGCTTCACATCCGAAACATAGGTGCCGTTGCCTGGGATTTTGCAGGTTTCATAACCGGCACGATTCTTGGCGATATTACAGGCGATGATGTCCTCAAAGGTCTTGCGTGACTTGGCAAGGGCGGCGATATAGCCGCGCTTGTTGGAGCACGCCAGCTCGACCAGAACGCCGTCAGTGTCAGTTAGGCCGGCATAGCGGGCTTCCTGCACGTCACAATCCTTCTTGTCGGCCTTGGCAAGGGCATCGAGATTGGCCAGCAGAACCGTAGCCGGAGTCAGGGTACACTCACGCTTACGGGCAATGCCGGTATAGCAGTCGAACACATCGGCCTTAGCGGTTGAGCCTTCGTTAGGGAAGAAACCCATTACCCCAAAAGCCTGCTCAGGGCATTTGAACTCGACGAAATCACGGTTGGTCTGAGTTTGGGTGCCGACGACATTATAGGCTTCGACCGTACAATTGATCCCGGCTTGTTTCAGAGTGGCGGTATAGGTGGCGTTCTGTCCGGCAACCAAAGACGCTGAGTCTGTGTATTGGCAGGGGCCCAGAGTGCCCGCATTGGCGCAGCTTATCTTGGCCAGATAGTCGCCATTGGTTTTGGCGCGGACGAGGAAACCGGCCTCATTGGCGCAGCCGAACTCGTAATAGTCTTCGTTGTCGGCGGTGACGCGACCGATCAGGCGGGAGTTGTTGACCTGACACGAAGCCGACGCCTTTTGCGCCAGAGGCTTGATTGCGGCAATCGCCTGCTCGCGGGTCGTGAACTGGCAGGTGACTTTTTTCAGTTCCATGACCAGACAATTATCAAAGGTACTCGTGTTGGCCGATCCGGCGCGCGCCAGATCCAGGATGCCTCCGGCACCGGCCGCACAGCCCACTTCATAGCGGTCAATCTTGGCTTCATCGCTGCTGCCCAGCCAGCGGGCATTATTGACGGTACAGGCCGTGCTCAGCTTCTGCACAGGTTCCTGAAGCCACGCATAGTGGTTCACATTGGCAGGCAACAAACACTTGGTAGCTTTTGGGTCGATTGCGTTTTGAGACCAGGCTTGCGTGCAGTTGAAGGTTGTGGCGATGGTGCCGTCGGCATTTTTGGCCAGAATATAGCCAGGCCCCGCCTGACAGGCGACTTCATACACGACGATCTTGGATTTTTTACCATCCGTTGCCGTGGCTGTGCTTTCGCCGATAAAGTGGGCGTCGCTAAGCTGGCAAGGAACGCCGGAGGTGGTCAGCAACGCCGGCGCATCGGCCATGCCCTTGGCGCGGGTTTTGTCCGTCACCTTCACGTCAGCGGCCAGAGCCTGACCCGCGCCCATGACGAGCACAGCGGCCGCAACCATTGCCGGAAGTTTGCGGGCTATTGAGAAAATGTTCATCGTAGTTTCCCGAGAGAGTGTTTTGAAATACCTCAGCGCAACGGCCTTGACCCGGCTTATAAGGGGTGGTGTTGTCATATTTATACGCAAACTGCCTACAGGATATGGCCTAAGCATGGCAAGACCATAAAGGCGCTGCGTAATGTTTAAAGACCGCTGAAAATAAAAATTCTATATCGGCATAAGCCGCAGGCTTTAGGAAACGTCATGAGTGAGTGGGTTCTGAGTGAATATACAGATGGCATCGTCCATGTGCGCCTTAATCGCGCACTCAAAAAGAATGCTCTGACGTCGGATATGTACCTAGCCCTGAGTGAGCATATCAAAGCCGCAGCAGCGGATATTCAGGTGAAGGTTGTCGTTCTAAGCGCCGAGGGCAGCGATTTTTGCGCGGGCAATGATATCCTTGATTTTATGCAGTCGGGCTTTCTGAATGGCGGCGTTGAGGACTTGCCGGTTTTTCAATTCCTTAAGTCTATCAACTATTTCCCCAAGCCACTTGTGGCAGCCGTTCAGGGGCAGGCCGTAGGCGTCGGCACCACCATGCTGCTGCATTGCGATCTGGTTTATCTAACGGTTGATGCGCGGTTATCCTTGCCATTTGTGCAGCTTGGTCTGGTGCCGGAAGCCGGTTCCAGCCGTCTGTTGCCGAAACTGGTCGGGCATCAGCGGGCCTTTGCGTGGATGACCTTGGGCGAGGCGGTGACCGCCCTTGAAGCGCTACGGCTTAATCTGGCGACGGCGGTTGTTGATGATGATGTTTTAGGCGCGGCCATGACAGCGGCGCAAAAATTGGCCAAATTGTCGCCGTCGGCGCTTCGTCACACCAAATCCCTGATGCGCGACCCTGACGATCTGTGGGCGGTGATTGTGGAAGAGGGGCGCATTTTCCGGGAGCAACTGGCATCCTCCGAAGCGGCCCAAGCCTTTGCCGCCTTTATGAAAAAAACCGCCTGATCACGATGGCCAACCATAGAGTTGTCACAGTTTGACGGTCTAATTGATTTGACGCGGATACCCCCGCGTTATAAAGCGCGCGCTCCCGGTGGCTTTAGTTCGTTTGGCCGGATCAGGTTGAGGTTACGGATTTGCCCTTGGACGCATATCTTTACAGCGACACGACGAACGCACTGGTGGTAGCGCCGGAGGCGGCGCATCAGGATTCGGCTATAACTAACCTTATCTATAAGGTTTTTGGTCCTGGACGCTACGTTAAGACGGCTGAGCGTCTGCGTGAGGGTAACCACCCGTACTCCGATCTTAGTCTGGTCGCCATGAAGGGGGAAACCCTAATGGGCTCCGTCAGATTATGGCCGGTCGTCGTAAAATCTGATGATACTGAGACGAGTACCGAAGTGGCCTTTCTGGGGCCGATTACGGTCGATCCGGTCGTGCAGGGTGGCGGTATTGGCTCGCAATTGGTTGAAGCGGCGCTTAATAAGGCGTTTGCGAAAGGCTTGAACGCGGTGGTTCTGGTCGGGGATTTTGACTACTTCAAGCGGTTCGGGTTTGAGCGGGCGCAGCTTTCCCTGCCGGGGCCCGCCGACCCTAAGCGTATCCTGATCGCCTATGCGCATGGTGCGGCGCCGCTTACAGGTAAGGTCAGTGTCCGGCGCTGATCTGGAAAGCCGGTTCGCTCTGGTTGAGGGCTATCCGGTAGAGCTCTGGAACCCAAAGCTGTGCGGCGAGATAGACATTGTTGTTCGCGCCGACGGTTCGTGGTGGCATGAAGGTGTGCGCATTGAACGTCAATCATTGATATCCTTGTTTGCTAAGCTGTTGCGTCATGATGACGATGGTTACTACTTAATTACGCCGGTTGAAAAACTGAAAATCACCGTCGAGGATCTGCCGTTTTTCGCGGTTGATTTTGATTGTGAGGGTGAAACCTTGGTTTTCAGCACAGACCAGAATGAGCGCGTGACGTTAGGGGCTGAGCATCCGCTGGCTTTTGATGGTGACGATTTGCGGCCACGGATCAGAGTGCGCCATAATTTGTGGGCGCGGGTAACGCGGGCCGCTTGGTATAGGCTGGTTGACATGGCCGATGTGCAGGGAGATCGGATCGTAATCGGATCGCAGTCATTTGATCTTAAACCCAGCGTGATTTAGACTCCCCAGCGAATGTGTCGGAATCAATATTGATGAAGCTTGATCTGCCTGCCTCTATGCATACCGGAGCGACCCTGGATGTCTTTACCGCGCTGGAGGCAAAGGGCGGGGCAGGGTGCGTGCGCTTTGTCGGCGGATCGGTGCGCAATCTGATCATGGGTTTGCCGGTCAGCGATTTTGACCTGTCGACGCAACTGACGCCCGATGATACCGAAGCCGCCCTTGATGCCGCCGGTATCCACCATATCCCGACCGGCAAGGCGTTTGGCACCATCACGGCTGTGGTGGATGGTGAGACCTACGAAATCACCTCTCTGCGGCGCGATGTGGAAACCGATGGAAGGCGGGCGGTGGTCAGTTTCACGACCGACTGGACCGAAGACGCTCAAAGACGCGACTTTTACCTTAATGCGCTTTATGCCGATATTCGCGGGCAGGTTTACGATCCGACCGGCAAGGGGCTTGAGGATGCTCATGCGCGTGTGGTGCGGTTTATCGGTGAGGCCGAACAACGCATCTGTGAGGACTATCTGCGGATTTTGAGATTTTTCAGGTTTTCAGCGGCTTATGCGTCATCTCTTGATGCGGAGTCTCTGGAGGCTTGCGTGCGCCTGAGATACGGTATCGATGGCCTGTCGGGGGAGCGCCTGCTTCAGGAACTGACCAAGATGCTGGCCTATAGTGGCGCACCGCCTGTGTTTAACCGAATGTGGGAAACCGGCATAATGTCGCGTATCCTGCCCGCCCTTGAGTATGATCCGGTGCAGTCTGCGGTGCTTACACGCATGGTTCAGACGACCGGCGATATAGAGCGGCGGTTTATGGCTCTGCTGGCCCAAAGCGCTCAGGGGCAGGTCTATTTCAACGGGCATGTGTCAGCCGTGACCGATGTGCTTTCAAGGTTAAGAGTATCAAATCGTACCCGGCAAAGATTCGAGGCCATCGGCACGGTCAGGTGTGCGCTGGACGGTGGCTATCCCTTGCGTCGCGCACTCTATGATTATGGTCGCGATGCCGTGACGGATGAAGCCTATCTCACCCATGCGCAGACCGGGGCTGATCTTGCCGGGCCGATAGCGGTGCTTGAACATATGACTGTGCCGGAATTTCCCCTAACGGCGCGGCATCTCATGGCCGCAGGGATTGAGGCAGGCCCTTACCTTGGCCAGACCCTGAAGCGCATCGAGGCGGACTGGCGCGCACATGATTTCTCACAAAGCGTGATAGATCGCGCCCTTGACGAACTTAACAAACAGCCAAAAATAAGCGGCGAGTAAGATTGCCGCCTTACCTTACTCCTTGGGGTTGCTGTGCCATGAGTTATGTCGCCATTCTGGAAACTGGTATACCGCCCGCAGGTCTTGATGCGACCTACGGCACCTATGCCGATATGTTTGCTAAAAAGCTGCATCAACCGGAACGCGCTTTTCGGGTGTTTAAGACGCTGGACGGGGAACTGCCGGATCTGAATGAAGACTTTCGCGGCGTTGTCATCACCGGCTCGCCAGCCGGGGTTTATGAAAGTGATCCGTGGATAACCGCCCTGATTGACTGGCTGAAAGCGCTGCGGGCTGATGTGCCGGTGGTCGGTATCTGCTTTGGTCATCAGGTCATGGCGCAGGCCTGGGGCGGCCATGTCGAAAAATCCCACAAAGGCTGGGGCGTCGGGCTTCACGAATACACCATCCATGACGGTGATATCTGGAGTACCTTAACCGATGGCGCGCATCGGGCCATTAAGGTCGCTGTCACCCATCAGGATCAGGTGGTCAGAAAGCCGGACAATGCCATTGTACTGGCGGGCTCTGAGTTCACGCCGCATGGGGCGCTATACTACACTGACCGCAAGGCGATCTCGTTTCAGTGCCATCCGGAGTTTTGCGCTGATTTTGCCGGTGATCTGCTCAAATCCCGCCGGGGCGTGCGCATTACTGAGGAGCTAGTCGATAGCGCATTGGTTAGCCTTCAGGAACAGGGCCATAGTCAGGATATTTTAAAGCTGATCTCACGGTTTTTGGCGGCGTAAATGATGGAAACCTTGCTGTGGATATTTGGTGCAACGATATTATACGTCATAACGTCAACTTTTGCCGCTATTTTAAGCAAGCCCTACGAATTGTTTCGAATTAACGGACCGCAGAGCTTGCCGAAGCAGTGGAAGAAAATAGGCGCTTGGACTCTTGGCGGGCTTAGAGGGTATGTTTTTTCGCTGCAGCTATTTCCAGTAACCATTTCACCTGCGATGTCACGCTTTCTGCGGTTTGGATTGTGGATAAACCGAGGGCTGGTTGTTATTTCCTTAGCCGCTCATGCCATCGCGATGTGGTATATGTTCACGTAATGACATCGTCTGACAAACTTTACGGCCACTTTACCATCGGCGGCATGGACGACAGGATCGATTCTACATTGCCGCCGGTTTTCAGACCAAACAGGGTGCCTCGGTCGTAAAGCAAGTTAAACTCGACATAACGCCCGCGCTGAATCAATTGCTCTTCGCGCTCGGCCTCAGTCCATACCTCATTAAAGCGGTCCCGCACGATGGCGGGATAGACATTTAGGAACGTCTCGCCGACCGCCTGCGTGAAGGCGAAATCAGCCTCGTGGTCACCACTATTGAAATGGTCATAAAATATGCCACCACTGCCGCGCGGCTCGTTGCGGTGAGGCAGGAAGAAATATTCATCGCACCATTTTTTGAAGCGCTCATAGTAGTCCGCGCCAAAGCGATCACATGTGTCTTTGAACGCTTGATGGAATTTGGCCGCATCGGGTGCTGCCTGTGACCGATCCACTGCCAGCAGCGGCGTCAGGTCGGCACCGCCACCAAACCAGCCTTTAGTCGTGCATATATAGCGGGTGTTCATATGCACCGCTGGCACGCGCGGATTGGTCATGTGCGAAATCAGGCTGATGCCGGTGGCGAAAAAGCGCGGGTCATCTTCGGCGCCGGGAATGGTTTTGGCAAACTCAGGGCTAAACGTGCCGTGGACGGTGGAGATATGGACCCCGACCTTTTCAAACAGGCGGCCGGTCATCATCGACATCTCGCCGCCGCCGCCTTCCGTCCGCTGCCAGGGGGTGCGCACGAACCGGCCCGCTTCGCCCGGATAGAGCGATGGCGACGCCTCATCCTCCAGAGCCTCAAACGCCGCGCATATCTGGTCACGCAAAGACCGAAACCAGACGGAGGCCGCTTTCTGGCGATCAGCTAAAACATCAGGGGCGGTGAGGGCGGCTTGGGTCATGGTCAGGCTCTGTGTCAGGCTTGGGGCGAAAAATATGGGCGCTGTATAGGCCGATCAGGGCCTGACGGGAAAGGTGTTCGTTTGTCGCAGGGCTTCCCCCAGCGCCATTGAGGCCGAATTGATCACATTGATTGAGCGTGCCTGAGCACTAATCGGGATGAACAGGCGGGCATCGGTATAGGCATGGACATCCTCAGGCACGCCCGCACTTTCGCGGCCAAATAACAGAATATCGTCAGGCTGAAACAAAAAGTCGCAATAGGGGGACGCAGACTTGGTTGTAAACAGGATCACTCTGGATGCCGGGGCTGAACTGGCGCGCCAGATTTTGAATTTTTCCCACGAATCATGCCGCGACACATCAGCGCACCCCCCGTAATCCATAGCCGCCCGTTTGATGGCTTTGTCATTCAGTGGAAAGCCGCAAGGCTCGATAATATCAAGGCTGACCTCAAGACAGGCCGCCAGACGTATGGCGCTGCCGAGGTTTTGAGGGATGTCGGGCTGGTACAATACAAAACGCATGATTTTATAGGTTTTCCGGACTACGGGTTTGAATCCATCCTGCAATTGTGGTTATAGACGGTTATAAGAACCGATAAATGCTGATTTGAGTTAAATTTTTAACGGAATCGGTGGATGGAAGGTTTGTAATTATGGGCGCTTCGGCTATGAACGAAGCGGGCTGCGGCACTTTAACGCATAGCGCTAAGGGGACGTGGCAGAGGAAAACTATGAGGTGGCAAGGTGAGCGAACCTGACAATACGGCCGCTGCGGTGAATGACGATCCGTCCCGCCGCGACTTTATCTACATTGCTGCGGGGGCGACCGCCGTGGGTGCCGTGGGGGCTATTGCCGTACCGCTTGTGGCGCAAATGAATCCGGCGGCTGACACTCTGGCAATGGCGTCGACGGAGTTCGACCTGACCAAGGTTCAGGAAGGTCAGCAGATCGTGATCAAATGGCGCGGTAAGCCGGTTTTTATCCGCAGCCGCACGGGTGCGGAAATCAAGGCGGCTCAGGATACGCCGCTGGCTGATTTGAAAGATCCGCAAACCGATGCTGACCGCGTTAAGGCGGGCAAAGAACAATGGCTGATCCTGGTCGGTTCCTGTACCCATCTGGGGTGCGTGCCGACCTTTGGCGCCGGTGACTATGGTGGCTGGTTCTGCCCGTGCCATGGCTCTCACTACGATACATCGGGCCGCATCCGCAAAGGTCCGGCCCCGCTCAATCTGGTCGTTCCGGAATATGATTTCCTGACCGATACTCGCGTCAAAATCGGTTAAGGGGAGCGCAGGGCACCATGAGCGATCATCAGTCTACCTATGTACCTAAAACCGGCTTTGAAAAGTGGCTCGATTCGCGTCTGCCAATCGTGCGGCTGGCCTATGACAGCTTTGTCGACTATCCGACCCCGAAGAACCTGAACTACTGGTGGACCTTCGGCGGTATTTTGTCGGTCTGTCTGGCCATTCAGATCATCACCGGCATTATTTTGGCTATGCACTATACGCCGCATGTTGATTACGCGTTTAACAGTGTCGAACGCATCATGCGTGATGTGAACTATGGCTGGCTGATCCGTTATGTCCACGCCAATGGCGCGTCGATGTTCTTTTTTGCCGTCTATATCCACATGCTGCGCGGCCTGTATTACGGCTCCTATAAGGCGCCGCGCGAAGTCCTGTGGATTTTGGGCTGTATCATCTTCTTCCTGATGATCGCTACGGCGTTCATGGGCTATGTCTTGCCCTGGGGGCAGATGTCGTTCCACGGCGCGGTCGTGATTACCAATCTGATCGGCTCGATTCCGTTGATCGGCGGGCCGATCCTGACCTGGCTGCAAGGTGGCTTTGCGGTCGATCAGGCGACCCTGAACCGTTTCTTCTCTCTGCACTATCTGCTGCCGTTCGTGATTGCCGGTGTGGTTATCCTGCATATCTGGGCGCTGCACGTTGCCGGTCAGAACAATCCGGCGGGTGTTGAGATAAAGTCCAAAGAAGACACCGTTGCGTTCACACCTTATGCGACGGTTAAGGACGGCGTGGCGATTATCGTCTTCCTGTTCCTGTTCTCGGTCTTTGTATTCTTCATGCCGAACGCTCTGGGCCATGCCGACAACTATATTCCAGCCAACCCGCTGGTCACACCGGCGCATATTGTGCCTGAATGGTATCTGCTGCCCTTCTATGCCATCCTGCGCGCTATTCCGGATAAGTTCGGTGGGGTGATTGCGATGTTTGGTTCGATCGCGGTAATATTTGCCTTGCCGTGGCTGGATACCTCAAAGGTCAAGTCCATGCGTTACCGTCCGGTGATGCGCTGGTTCTTCGTGATCTTCGTTATCGTCTGTCTGGGCCTTGGCTGGTGCGGCGCTCAGTTGCCGGATGCTCAGGTCATTCCGGGCCTGCCGAGCTTCACCCTGTTTGACGGTCAGTTGAACTCCTACCTGTGGCTGACCCGTCTGTTCACCATCTATTATTTCGTATTCTTCCTGCTCATCATGCCATGGATTGGTCTGAAGGAAGAGCCGTTGCCGGTGCCTGCGTCGATCTCCGAGGCGGTTTTGGCCGAACACAACAAGAAAAAGGGCTAACTCAGATGAAGTCCCTACAAACTCTCGGCAGGAAAGCGTGGATTCAGGCGGCGACGACCGTGATGGCGGCTTCGCTTACCCTTGGGGCAGGTTCGGCTCTGGCGGCAGGCGGTGCTTTGCATCCCCATGAACCCAAAGAAGGCTTTAGCTCTAGCGGCGTTCTGGGCACCTATGATCAGGCCCAGCTTCAACGGGGCTACAAGGTCTACCGCGAAGTGTGCGCGGCCTGCCATTCTATGAAGCTGATATCGTTCCGTAACCTCGGTGAAAAGGACGGTCCGTTCTATGATCCGAAGTACAAGAATCCGAACGAAAATCCGGTCGTAAAGCAGATCGCTTCGGAATTCGAAGTGCCTACCATTGATTCCGAAACGGGCGATGTAATCACCCGCAAAGCCACCACCTCAGATGCGTTCCCGTCACCGTTTGCCAATCCGGAAGCGGCGGCGGCATCGAACGGCGGGGCGGTTCCGCCGGATCTGTCGGTCATTACCAAGGCCCGTCACGGTGGTGCGTCCTATGTCTACTCATTGCTGACCGGCTATAAAGCCCCGCCTGCGGGTCTTAAGATTGCTGAAGGTCAGCATTACAACCCTTACTTCCCCGGCGATCTGTCGTCGGCATGGTCGGGCGATCATAAGCATGTGCCTGCCGGTGGGGTTCTGGCTATGGCGCCGCCATTATCAGCCGGTCAGGTCACCTTTGATGATGGTCGTGAATCGACCCTCAGCAACCAGGCGGCCGATGTGGCGGCTTTCCTTGAGTGGGCCGGTGAACCCAAGGCTATTCTTCGCAAGAAGACCGGCGTTGCGGTTCTGGCCTATCTGCTGCTGTTCTTCGGTTTGACCTATGCGTCCTACCGTATGGTCTGGCGCGGTAAGCACTAAGCGCAAACTCTTATAGACTGCAAAAACCCGCCGGGATTTCGGCGGGTTTTTTTGTTGTAAAAACGCCGAAAAACAGGCGTATAAGCACGGTTCTAAGCTTTGAGATAAGATATATGAAACTGGCCTCGACCATCCGCACTATCCCTGATTTCCCCAAGCCCGGCATCATGTTCCGGGACATCACCACGCTTTTGGGGGATGCCCAGGCGTTTACCCTGGCCGTGGATGAATTGGTCGGCGCCTTTGCAGGGACGGATATCGATAAGGTCGCCTGTATCGAAGCGCGCGGGTTTATACTAGGCGGGGCTGTGGCGCATATTCTGGGGGCGGGGGTGGTGCCGCTGCGAAAAAAGGGCAAACTGCCACATGACCGGATTTCCAGCGCTTATCAGCTAGAATATGGCATGGACATCATCGAAATGCACACGGACGCGATCGAATCGGGGGAACGGGTTCTGCTGATCGACGATTTGATTGCCACTGGTGGGACGGCCATGGCGGGAATCGATTTGCTTAAGCGGGGTGGGGCGGAAATTGTGGGCGCGGCCTTTGTGATCGATTTGCCTGATCTGGGCGGTGCGCGCAGGCTGGAAGCCGTAGGCATTAAGGTCGTAAGTCTGGTGGGCTTTGACGGGCATTGAGTCTCAAGAGCTGCTGCGCCAGCGAACAAATTTCGTCCGAAAAGTGTGTAGCGGACTTATCAGTTGTGTCTTATAGACCCTTAAGCGCACAATCCTGTATACGATTCTGCGCAGAGTAGCAGCGTAACCAAAGCGAAGAGACCGGGGTCGATGTCATTCGTACAACTTAGCGAAGCGTTCGCGCCATATGAAGAACTGGCGCAGGATCTTTTGCCGCATGTCGTGGTCAGTAACGACGGCGCCCATGATGTTGCTCATCTGGTCCGTGTCTATAAGGTCGCTCGCACGCTTCAGGAACTTGAGGGCGGGTGTCTGCGCGTCCTGACGGCGGCGGTGTTGCTGCATGACTGTGTTCAGGTTGAAAAGAACTCACCGGAACGGGCGCGGGCGTCGCGTCTGGCGGCAGATAAGGCCCGCGAAATCCTGAGCCAACTGGGCTGGGAAGAGGCTGATCTGGATGCCGTCGATCACGCCATCCATGCCCATAGCTATAGCGCCAATATCCCGCCCCAGACCCTTGAGGCGCGGATACTACAGGACGCGGATCGTCTTGATGCGATCGGCTTTGTCGGTATCGCCCGGTGCTTTTACACCGCCGGACGGATGGGATCATCGCTGTACGATGCGGCCGACCCGCAAGCCCAAGGCCGCGAACTTGATGACACATCTTTTGCGCTGGATCACTTCACGACCAAGCTGTTCAAGCTGTCGGACGGCTTCCAGACCAGGGCTGGCAAGGATATGGCCGAACTGCGCCATGCCCGGATGAGGGCTTTTGTCGAATACTTCCACGAAGAGATATGAAAATCGCGGTCTTTGGTCGATTAGTGCGTCGCCGTCACTAGGAGGTATCTAACATACCTCCGTCGTTAGGCTCCTGCTACTCGACTCAAATCTCACGATTTTCTGGTTATCTGCTGGACCTCCCGAAAGTACACTGAGCGCAGCGAAGGACTTCCGGGTGAGGGGCTACACGTTGAACCGGAAGTTCAGAATATCGCCGTCCTTGACCAGGTATTCCTTGCCTTCCTGACGGAACTTACCGTTTTCCTTGCAGCCGGCTTCGCCATTGAACTTGACGTAGTCGTCATAGGCCATGGTTTCAGCGCGGATGAAGCCCTTCTCGAAGTCGGTGTGGATGACACCGGCGGCTTGCGGAGCGGTATCACCGACATGGATGGTCCAGGCGCGGGCTTCCTTGGGGCCAACGGTGAAATAGGATTGCAGGCCAAGGAGTTTATAGGCTTCGCGGATCAGTCGGTTCAGGCCCGGTTCTTCGAGGCCCAGGGTCTCAAGGAATTCGGCGCGTTCCTCGGTGTCGAGAAGGGCGATTTCCGACTCGATCTGGGCGGAGATCACCACGCTGTTGGCATGGTCAGCCTTGGCGCGGGTGGCGACCAGATCAGACAGTTCGTTGCCCTTATCGGCGGAGGCTTCATCAACATTGCAGACATAAAGCGCAGGCTTTGAAGTCAGCAGTTGCAGCATGTCCCAGGCTTTTTGGTCGTCCTTGGAAACCTTGCCTTTTTCGTAGGCGATGCGGGCGGGGCGGCCTTCGTTGAGTTCGGCGAGGGCCGCCTTGATCAGGCCGACGGTTATGGCCGCCTCCTTATCGCCGCCGGTCTTGGCGCGCTTTTCAAGGTTGGGCAGACGCTTCTCCAGGCTTTCCAGATCGGCCAGCATCAGTTCGGTCTCAATAATTTCCAGATCGCTGATCGGATCAATGCGGCCTTCGACGTGGGTGATGTCGGTATCGACAAAGCAGCGCGCCACAAAGGCAATGGCGTCACAATCGCGGATATTGGCCAGAAACTGGTTGCCGAGACCTTCGCCTTTTGAGGCCCCGCGCACGAGCCCTGCGATATCCACAAAGTTGATACGGGCCGGGATGATTTCTTTGGAGCCCATGATCTTGGCCAGCACCTCAAGGCGCGGTTCAGGCACGGCGACATCGCCGGTGTTGGGTTCAATGGTGCAGAACGGATAGTTGGCCGCTTGCGCCGAGGCGGTCTGGGTCAGGGCGTTGAACAGGGTTGATTTGCCGACGTTGGGCAGACCGACGATAGCGACTTTGAGGGCCATGGGAATCCGTGACTATGGGAAACTGTAAATTGGCCGTTCCGCTATCATGGAACCACGTCCAAGGCCAGATTTAAAGTGCCCGCAGCCTGTGGGCCGCGAAGTTGTAAAATCCATGTGACGCCGCAAAAAGGGTGTGGTAGCCAATGGTAAAGGATCGAAAATGATCGGCAGGGGGGATTATGATCACGAAACGTCAGTTTATGGCGGGCGCTACGGCGACCGCGGGTGTGGGCTTTGGGGGCGGTGTATATGCCGCTAACGGGCAGGTGGTTCGGGTGCCCATTACCCTATCCAAAGGCGGGCTGCCTTTGGTGCAGCTTAAGATCAATAAGCAGGGGCCCTTTACGTTCATGCTCGATACGGGGGCATCGGTCAGCATGATCCGTGAGGATCTGGCGCGGCAGTTGGGCCTGCGTGTTGATGGCAAGGCAGCGACCGGCAGCATCAAGGGAACGGATATCCATAAGGCCTATGCGGCGGGAGAGATTGTCCTTGGGGGGACGTTGCGGGTGGAAAACTGGCGGTTTGCCGGATCGGATGCCTTCACAGCGCGCGAATATGACGGGCTGCTGTCGGCCAATATACTGACCCAGTTGCCTTGCCAGCTTGACTACGAAGCCAGGGAAATTCGCTATTATGTCGGCGCGCCCATGGACCTGACGGGGTTTGGCAAACTGAACGGTATCTACAGGTCCGAATATCAGGGGGGTGTAGAAAAGGTCTATGTGCAGATTAAACTGCCGGACGTTGCGCTAAATCTTGCGCTGGATACGGGGGCGACGGGCCCGATGATGGTCTTTGGCGATGTCGTCAGGCGTCATAAACTATGGGACAAATATCCGGTTTATCGTGAAGCCGAGATGACCGGCGCCAATGGCCGTAAGCTTAAGGGGCGGCTGGTCAGTATCAAGGATGTGCAGATTGGCGGGGTATGGGTGCCGGAAGTGGCCGCCGCATTGGTTGATCCCTCGGAAAAGGACACTATTCAATCCAAAGACCATTTTCACGGCCTTGTCGGCGCGCCATTTCTCAGAGCTTTCACAGTGGCGTTTACGCCGCAGAAGGCGGTCTATATCAAGCGTAATCAGAACCTGATGGCCATGGCCCCGCCAACGCGTTTGGCCGGGGCTTCTGAGGTTCGGCCTGAGTCATCCGCAGATAAACCCGTACTGGGCTTTGACTACACCAGCAGCCGCCAGATATTGTTCCGTCTGACGGGTAAGGGCGGGCTGCCGGCAATCGCCAGAATGGATACCGGCACAGAGAGTTCAATCGGTGAGGCATTGGCTACGCGGCTTGGGTTATCGGCGGCGGATGGCTATTATCAGGGGGCACCGCTTTCCATTCACGGCATGTCACTGGAGGCGCTGCGCTTTAAGGTGGCCCGTAACCCCAAGAGTGGTGCCGTGCTGGGGCTGGATTTTCTGAGGCTTTATCCGTCGTTGCTGGATTTCGACACTAACAGTCTAATCTTCTTTAAGAGCGGCGATGTGGATACGGGCGGTTTTGAGCGTCTGGCCGTGACAAAAGCGTCTGACGGGCGGTTGATTGTGGCGGCAAAACTGATGGGCAAGGATACGCAATGCCTGATGCAGACCGGCACGGCCTATGGCCTGTGGCTGCCGCCGCAAACGGTGCGGGCGCGCAATCTCTGGGACGCCTTCCCCAAGGCCGAGGATCGCCTAGCCTATAGGACCCGCAGCATTTTGTGAAGACCCGCTTTACAGGGGTAAGTGGCTTTGATCTCGGATCTTATCGGATTGATCCCTGTCCAGTGACCTTTTCTGACCCGGTGCAAACCGATGATCCGGATATGGCGGGGGCCGATGCGGTTATGGGCATGGGCTTGCTGCGGCGGTTCAACAGCGTTTATGAGCGTGACGGGGGCGTCTGGTTCAAGGCGAACAAGTATTTCAATGGCTAGGCGTTAGGATGAGGACGGCGGCCGTGGCAGCACCATCGTGGCGGGATAAGGACAGCCGGGTTTCCTGAGCGTGTATGGTGATGTCTGGATCGTCCAATACGGTCGTAAGGGCGGTGATAGCCTTATGCATCGTCCACTGATCGTAGTTGAGGTGTTTGCCCGCGCCCAGACGCGTGACGCGGCGGGCATTGTCGAACTGATCGGCAAACACGGGCACCACCAGTTGCGGCCGGCCAGAACGCAGGGCCTGAGCGGTGGAGCCTATGCCACCGTGGTGGATAATGGCGTGGCAGCGCGGGAACAGCAGGGAGTGCGGTGCGTAAGATATGGCCAGTATGTCCGGGCCGTGGTCTTGCTTCAATAGCGGGCTGTCCGCTCCGACCAGCAGCACGGCGCGGGCATTAAGGTGGCGGGTGACCTCTATGGCGGTTCGGTAAAAGGCTCCGCCGCCCGTGACGACCGCACTGCCCAGACCAAAGACGAGGGGTGGTGGGCCATTTTCCAGAAACACCTTAAGGTCAGGCGTCAATAGCGGGGCGCGTCCATCTTCGCTGTCGTAAAATGGAAAACCGCAGATGTGGGTGTTGGGCGGAAAGTCCGGCTCGATCTGGCCAAATACAGGATCATAAAGTGCCAGAGTCTGATGATCCGATAATATGCCGCCCAGACTCATATGGGGTTTTAGGCCAAATTTTTTATAGATGCGCCTGATGCTGGATTGGGTGGAGGCCATAAAACCTTCCCCTGCACGGATGATCAGGCGGTTGTAGTGACGCTGCCAGTCTTGGGTGGGGTTGAAGATGAACGGGGCTTTTTTGACCTTGGGCGGGTCATAAACCGACATCATAACCGTTGGCTGCAAGGCTATGACGGTGAACGGTTTTTGTTCAAGCTGAGCGGCTATATGCGCGCCGTAGGCAAAGGATGACCCCACCACCACATCGGCACCGGCCACCAGCGGTCTCAGGTCAGCCACGGCGGTCTCAAGATAGGGCGCGATCAGGCGCTTGATCATAAAGCCGTGGTCGCGGGTCAGGCGGTGAATGATGGCTTCGGGCGCCATGCGCAGGTCACGGGTATAGGTTTCGCGGCTGGCACCATAATCATGAAAGGTAAGCCCTGCGGCTTCGACCTTTTGGCGGTAGTCGGGATGCGAGGCCAGTACGACCTCTGCGCCCTGAGCTTTCAGCTCCAGCCCAAGGGCCATGAACGGGTGTAGATCGCCCAAGCTTCCGTGAGTGGCCAGGACAATCTTCATGGGCGTTTTATTCCACCCCGGCCGCGCCGACCTGACGCGGGCTGAACTTAGGCGCGGGCGCCAGTCTCATGACTTCGTTCTGGTAGCGGTCATTATCGGGTTTGCCGTGGGCGTCGCCAAGTAGTAGCGGCAGGGACTTGACGCAGGCGCGGTTGAGATCATCAACCCACGGCATATCCGATTTGCCGAAATCGGATAGCACCCAATTATGCACCATAGACTTGTCGCCGGGATGGCCGATCCCCATCCGGGCCCGCACAAAATTGGGCCCCAGATGTCCCATGATCGAGCGCAGGCCATTGTGACCGGCATGTCCGCCACCCAGCTTCATGCGGAACCGTCCCGGTGCCAGATCCAGCTCATCGTGAAACACGATAATATGCTCAGGCTTGATCTTATAGAATGAGGCCGCTTCGAGGACGGCATTGCCGGACAGGTTCATATAGGTTTGCGGCTTAAGGCACAGGACTTTTTTGACGCCCGTTGCCGTCTCAACCTGACCTTCGCTGGACAGCGACTGAAAGCGCTTTTTCGCAAGCCCAAAACCGCCGCTATCGATCAAGGCGTCGATAAACATGAAGCCGATATTGTGGCGGTTTTTTTCGTATTTATCGCCCGGATTGCCGAGGCCGACCAGCAGGAACACGTACATCTCCCAAAGAATAAGGCCTTGTTCTTAAGTTAGAACAAGGCCTCAATCAATTTCAATGCTAAAGTCGGAAAACTTTAAGCTTCGGTGGCCGCTTCGTCAGCGCCCATGCCGCCGGTCGCAGCAACCGTGGCGATCACGAAATCGCGGCCAACGGTCGGGGAAACGCCTTCGGGAAGCTTCACAGCCGAAACGCGAACAGTGTCGCCGATTTCAAGGCCGGTCAGGTCGAAAACCAGATCTTCCGGGATGTGGTCAGCCGGGGCCCACAGTTCAACTTCGTGACGTACGACGTTGAGCGTACCGCCCTTTTTCAGGCCGGGCGACAGTTCGTGGTTGATGAAGTGAGCCACGACGTTGATCTTGATCTTTTGGTGCTCATCGACGCGGTAAAGGTCGAAGTGTACCGGAACGTCCGTGACCGGATGGAAGTCGATCGCCTTGGCGATAACTTTTTGGGTCTCTTCGCCATGCTTAAGCGTGACAAGGTGACCCGCCAGCTTGCCGGTATAAAGCGCCTTACGGAACTCATTCAGGCTGACGGCGATCGGCACAGGGGCCTTGTCACCACCATAAAGAACGCCAGGCAGCTTACCGGCATTGCGGGCAGCACGGGCGCCACCGGTGCCGGTGCGCTCACGAACTTCAACGTCTAAAACGATCTCGGCCATAAGCCACTTCCTCAAACAAAATGCGCCGGACACAGCGTAAGCCTGCGGCGTGGGTGAATACCCGAAATTCCAAAGAGGCCGGTTGATACACGCATTGTCCTGAATACGCAACCGTCAAGCCGGGCAAAAAATGCAATTTTCGGCGTCATATGACGGCTTTTTAAGCCCCGTATATAGCAAAAGGGCCTGAAAAACATCAAATGCGCTTCAGGCCCGAATTGAATTCAACGGATAAGAATCGATCAGGACGTCTTCTTTTTCGTTGCCGCTTTTTTAGCCGGGGCCTTCTTGGCCGGAGCTGGCTTTATATAGGGTTTGGCGTTGACGTATTTCAGCTTTTCGGTGCCGTCAGCATTAAACTCAACGGTGCGCTTTGGCGCCAGATCAAGCGCATTGGACGACACCTGACCGATGCACTGGCCGGTATCCATAAGGATGTGCTGACCAATGCAGAAGACATCTTCAAAGTGTGGCTTGGCAACGGCGAGGCACTGATAAAGGTTGAGCTTAGCCATGTTCAGGCAGGTCGGGCCATCACGTTCATCGAGCAGCATGGAGATGTTGGCTTCATTAGCCCCCGCGCCTTCGCCCAGAATGGCCAGAGCCGCGATTGCCAGTCCGCGGTTGACGGTGGCCGTATAGGGTGCGTCAAACATGTTGGCGGGCAGGGTGACGCCCGGTTGCAGGTCCTGTGCCGTCAGTTTTTGCGCCACGATCGGGTCGTGCTGCCCGGTTGAGGTGGCGGCAATGGTGGCGGCCTGATCGGTGGAATAGGCGGCTGAGGTGGCTTGCGTTACCATGCCCTGACCGGTCAGGGCAGCTACCAGAAGTTGGTTCGACTGATCGGCGGCAACCGGATGGGCGGTTGTGGAATTGATCTTAGCTTGTGACAGGCGAACGTCGCGGGTCTTGATGAACTCACGCGACCAGTGTTGTTTTTGGATGTCGTAGGCCGCCTGCTTGACGCGGGCACCGACCTTATAAACGCTTTCGCCGTGGCTAGACAAAGCGAGGATTACACGACGGGCGGCGATATTGGCACCCGGAATATTGGCCGCTGCCGCCGGGTTTGACATGATATTGTTGATCAGTTGCGCGCGGCTTTCCGGATTGGCAGCATAGGCACGCAGTTCAGAACGGAAACTGGGCTCCTGCATGGCCACGATAGCCGCATAGGCAACCGCCCCGCGGGCCAGTTGCTTGGGCTCATATGCGGCACCTTGCTGAAGCTTGGTCTGAATAACTTCGGCAGTGGCGAAATCAGGGGTCATTTCGCGTGCGGTTTTCACATACTCTAAATAGACGGATGCGGCATCCGACACGACCGGAGACAAAGCAACCGGCGGACCGGCCGGAGCTGGCGGCGGGGGCGGAGGTGGTGGCGGGGCTTCCGTGGCGCAACTGGCCAGAGCCAGAGCGAACATCGATACCAATACGCCTTTATAAACAACCGTCTTCATAACAACTCCCCTTAAATACTCTCAGGCGCGGTGGGTACGCGCACATGCCGCTATGACTGCGGCTCGCCTGTCTGGGCGTTCACTGTGCGCAATTTTCCGCGACTGTATAGCCTATTTCCTTGCCGATTTATTACATCAGGCAAAAAAAGCGCCGAAATTATGGCCCATTGCAAGGCGGGGGAGAATTGTGATTTCGGAACTATCCGAACCGTTGAAAAATCAGTCGAACAGTTTCGAGACGGATTCTTCGTTGGCGATCCGGCGGATGGCTTCGCCAATCAGCGGGGCCACGCCGACGATGCGGATTTTGGGGTGATTGCGGATAACTTCCGGCACTTCGATAGAGTCGGTGATCACCAGTTCCTTAAGCACCGATTTATCGACGCGGTTGAGCGCTTCGCCCGACAGGACACCGTGGCTGATATAGGCTGACACCGACTTGGCGCCTTGTTCGACCAGAGCCTTAGCCGCATTCACAAGCGTGCCGCCGGAATCAACGATATCGTCAAACAGGATACAGTCACGGCCTTCGACCTCACCGATGATGTTCATGACTTCGGACTCACCGGCGCGCGGACGGCGCTTATCGACGATGGCCAGATCGCCGCCCAGACGGTCGGCCAGAGCGCGGGCGCGCACCACACCGCCGACATCAGGCGAGACAATCATGATCTCAGCCGCGTTGCTGTATTGATCCTTGATGTCGCGGGCCATGAACGGGATGGCCACCAGATTGTCGGTTGGAATATCGAAAAAGCCCTGAATCTGACCAGCGTGCAGATCCATCGTCAAAACCCGGTGGGCCCCGGCGCGGGTGATCAGGTTCGCGACCAGCTTTGCCGAAATCGGGGTGCGACCGCCGACTTTGCGATCCTGACGGGCATAGCCGAAATAGGGGATCACCGCCGTGATCCGCTTGGCTGAAGCGCGGGTCAGGGCGTCAATGCAGATCAGAAGCTCCATCAGGTTGTCATTGGCCGGAAAGCTGGTTGACTGAATGACAAACACGTCTTCGCCGCGGACATTTTCGTCGATCGTGACGAAGATTTCGTTGTCCGCAAACCGCTGAACCCGCGCCTTGGTCAGCGGCATGTCAAGATAGGTGCCGATGTTCTGGGACAGGCTGCGGTTGGAATTGGCGGAGAGGAGTTTCATGAAGACGCCTGTGGCTGGAGCAGAGCGAGAGGGCTGTGCAAAATGCACATCATTTCAGCGGCTTTTAGCAGGTGGCATATTGCGGGCAAGGGGATTCGTCGCAAACTTGTAAAAAATTGCTTAAACGTGGTTAAGATACATCTTACTCTTATTCAGGTCTCAGCATGATCGCCGAAATCAGGCGTCCATAATCGCTTTCGCCGGTCTTAAACGCGCGGCGGTTGGAAAAGAACATATCGGCCTGCGCACAGGTGTCATGGCCGGTCGAGGCTATCAGGGTCACGCCCGCCCGCTTAAGCCGCATCAGGCAGTAACCCGGCAAATCGAAAAAGCGTTTATCGGGGCTGTGACCCGCAATAAAAAAGGCCGGACTATCGGGATCGGTGTCCGCGAAGGTGGCTTCATAATCGGCGCTAACCTCATACGAAGCCTGCTGAATACATGGTCCCACCACGCAGCGGATATGACGCAAATCCGACCCTTGCGCCAACATGGCGGTGAGTGTCGCCTCGATAATGCCGCCAAGCGCGCCTTTCCAGCCGGCATGGGCCGAAGCGACCACACGGTTGATCGGGTCGGCAAATAATAGCGGCGCGCAATCGGCCGATAAGGCGCCTAGCACCAGACCCGCCTTGCCGGTAACCAGCCCGTCGGCTTCGGGGCGGGCATCAAGAGCAAGCGGCATGTTAACCGTCAAAGCGATGGCCGAATGCACCTGATAGCAGGTTAGAAGGTGGCTGTCGTCGCGGTCGAAACTGGCGGCGACACGACGGCGGTTTTCACGCACGGCTTCTTGATCATCCTTGGAGCCCAGCCCTATGTTGAGGCTGCCATATGGTGCCAGTGATACGCCGCCCAGACGGGTGAAAAAGCCATGCTGGATGCCGGGCAGTTCAAGCAAGGGATGCAGAATGCGGGGTGGAAGCGGGGCGGCGGTCATGGGATCAATTTACGCTCTCGGTGTGATGGGTTCAAGCGCGGGCAGGGCTAAATCCGGCGGAAAACTTAAGGCTAGTACTTTAAACAATTCCCCCATCTGATCGGGGGCGATCAGGCGTTCAATCTGACGGGCCAGAAGATCTGCGCGATCCGGGTTTTTAGCGCTTAAGGCCTCAAGGCGCGCGACGATGCCCAGCCGTTGCAGGAAAGCGGACTGTGTACTGATTTCACTGACGGCGACACCCGCCGTGCGCGCGGTCGCGGCGACTGACGGAAAATCAGCCCACACGGTCAGGTCATGCGCGCCCGGTGCCTCCAGCGGATTGAATTTTTGTTGGCGATAGAGGGCTTGTAAGGTGTCACCCGATCCGGGCGCATCTCGTCCATAGTCGATCAGCAGGGCGGCCCCGGTGGCAGCTTTTAGCTTATCCGACAGGATTTGCGCCATCAGCCTCTGGGCGGGAGAAATTTCATAGATCTGACCCTCTTCGCCATTTGGCGGCGGGATAAAATCACTCGGCGCATCGCTGAGGCCAAAGATCAGCTCACCATTATCGCTAAGCCCTACGCGACGCTCATGCCATTTGTCGTCACGCCGGATAAACTGACGGGCAGGCAGGCAATCCAGAATCTCATTGGCAATGATAATGAGGGGTGCATCAACGGGTATGTCGGAGATGTCATTCAGGAATACGGCGTACGGCACCTTAGCCAACTGCAAAGCGCGCAATGGCAGAGATGGTTCAACCAGCACCACCTGCGCGGCCGTCAGAAAATCCGGAATCACCCGTCCCGCCCGCAGAATATCGCTGATCAGGGTGCCATCGCCGGGGCCGATTTCGACCAGATTAAACCGCTCAGGCGCGCCTAAATCCTGCCAGACCTGAACGCACCACAGGCCGATCAGTTCGCCGAATATCTGAGATATCATGGGCGCGGTGATGAAGTCGCCGTCTGCACCCAAAGCCGGCCGGGTCGAGTAATAACCGTCCTTTGGGTCAAGCAGGCAGCGCCACATATAGTCAGCGATCGTCATCGGCCCGTCCTGAGCGATGTCGCGTTTCAGCCGGTCTTTCAGCGACATCAGACCGTTTTGTCCTCTGAACTATTTTGGGTTTTACCCGACAAAGCGCGCCAGATCAGCCAGCCCCCAATAAGCACCATGATCAGCGACAGGCTCTGGCCCATGGTGATGACGTTTTTGAAAAACGGCAGCATCTGCTCATCAGGTTCGCGGAACATCTCAACTATGGTGCGGAAGATGCCGTAACCGGCAATGAATACCCCCATGATCAGGCCGGGGCGTTTCAGTTGCTTATAGATATGGGCCAGCACGAAGGCGACGGCGAATAGCACCAGCCCTTCCAGCACCGCCTCATAAAGCTGCGACGGGTGGCGCGGCAATGGGCCGGCGGGACACTCACGATACATGGCGCGAATAAAATCATTACAAAACACCATGCCCCACGGCGCGTCGGTCGTGCGTCCCCACAGTTCGGCATTGATGAAATTAGCCACCCGGCCCAAAAATAGCCCGATCGGTGCAGCGCAGGCCAGCAGATCGCCAAGGCTATAGGGACTGACCTTATATTTGCGGGCAAACAATATACCCGCGACCGCCACGCCGGTTATACCGCCGTGGAAGGACATGCCGCCTTCCCAGACCTTGAGCGCCTGAATGGGGTTAGCCAGCACCGGCCCCAGATCGTAAAACAATATGTATCCGATCCGTCCCCCCAGAATGATGCCGACAAACAACCACAGGATCAGGTCTTCGAGTTGCTCGCGCGTAATCGGGGCGCGGTCATGGGGCCATAAGACCTCTTTTTTCAGCAGTCTGGCAGCATACATCCAGCCAAACAGGACCCCGCCGACATAGGCCAGCGCATACCATCTGATGGCGACGGGACCGAGCTGCAAAAGTACGGGATCGAAATCGGGTAAAACTAAAGGCACAGGGCTCATGTAGGGGCGCGCTTTCGTGACATATCCAAAAGTCCGTTTAGCAAGATCGCATCGAATCGTCGCGCTTAAATGAAGAATCATGAAAAATGTTTGTGAAAGTGTACTATATGGCGCTCAGTTTATGTTTTGACGCATTTCTTGAGCGAAAAACCGGTGCCCACTTTTTCGCGAAATGCTCTACCCTGTTGTACCCCCCCTTGAGGAGACGGCTATGCAAACCAAAAATCCCTTCATGGACGAATTTGCCAAAATGACTACCAATGCCATGTCTTTGGCGCAGGCGGCGGGCGAAGAGGCCAAGTCCGCCTTTCGGGCTCAGGCCGACAAATGGGTGGCCGATATGGATCTGGTACGCCGCGATGAATACGAAGCGCTGGCAGCTCAGGTCGCGGAACTGCGCGCCGAACTGGCAACGCTTAAAGCCGCCAAAAAACCAGCCGCTAAAAAAGACGACAGCGGCCCGGCCGCGTAATTGCCAAGCCTTTTTTGACCCATTTGGGCAGGACTTGCGCACTGCGACGGCATTATAGAGATAAAGACAATATCATGGATCAGCCTCTGGCTTTTGACAGCGATTTCAGCCTTGACCCGCTGGAGATGGTGGAAACCATCCTCACCGATGAGGGGCTGAATTTTGAACGCACCAAAGACGGTGAACTGACCTTCATGCTGTCCGGGGACTGGAAAAGCTATGACATGTGGTTTGTCTGGCGCCCCGAAGGCGAGTGCCTGCAACTGTGTTGTGGTCTGGATATCGGCTTTAAGCCGGAGCATGTCACCGGGCTTTATGAGTTGTTGTCGCTCGTCAATCAGCGGGTCTGGTTCGGGCATTTTGAAATTTACCGCGAGCCGGGCATGGATGATGCTGAGCCGGTCAACGATATCGTGTTTCGTCATACCTTGGCGTTCACGACGCTGGATAAGCCTTCGGCCGTGCAGACCGCGCACATGATCAATTCAGCGGCCGACGCCGTTGACCGGTTTTTCCCGGCGTTTGATTTTTACCTCAAAGGCGCGCGTTCACCCTTGGCGGCCCTTGAAGCCTGCCTGTTTGAAACCGTCGGCGAAGCATAAAAGAGATTTGCATATGTCTTTCACCCCCATTCTTCTGGTTGGCGCTGGCGCGCTGGGGTCATCTATTCTCAAAGGGTTTCGCCGGTCAGGGCACATATCGCCGTCCGACGTGATGATCTTGGATCTCAAGCCGCAGGACGAAGCGCAAAGCTATGCCGCCGATGGTGCGAAACTTAATCCGCCGCCCGAAGTCTGGGCGCATGCCAAAACCATTATAATTGCCGTTAAGCCGCAAAGCTGGCGCGAGATGGCCAGGATTTTCGAGGGCAATCTGAACCCTGACGCCGTACTGATTTCGGTCATGGCCGGGGTGAAAACCGCAGACCTGTCGCAAGTCTTTGCACCGATCAAGGTGGCGCGTGTCATGCCGACGACCGGAGTAGCCACGGGCAAGGGCGTGGCCAGCATATATGCCGCCGAGGCGTCAGCGCTTGAGGCGGCGAGGTTTGTATTTGAACCCATCGCCGCGACGGCGATCCTAAGCGACGAAGGCCTGATTGATTCGGCCACGGCCGTGTCCGGTTCGGGGCCTGCCTATGTCTATGCCTTTGCGCGTGCGCTGGAAAAGGCCGCATTAAGCGTGAACCTGACATCTGCCGATGCCCGTACACTGGCGCGCGCTACCCTGATTAGTGCGGCGCGTTTGCTGGATGAAACAGGTGAAGAACCTGATGATCTGATTAGGAAAGTCGCCTCTCCTGGCGGGACAACCGAAGCTGGTTTGAAGGTGTTGTGTGCAGACGGCGGGCTTGATGACCTGATCAAGGCGACGGTTGAGGCGGCTTTCAAACGCTCGCGCGAACTGGGTTAAGGCCGGGGCTAAACTGCCGAAAGCCCGAACAAAAACTCGTGGAACGCCAAAGTCACGAAATAGATAGACGACGCGAACAGGAATTTCGCAACTCCGATCTCGGCCGGCACAAACGGGGTGTGGCCGGTCAGAATGGCTGCAAACGGGATGATTGAGGTGCGCTTTCTGATAGAGCGATAGGTATCGCCCATTAGGGTCAATCGTTTGTTGTCGATGCTGTTGGCACCCAGAACACACAGGGCAAGCAGCGACCCAAAAAAGATCCATGACGCCAGATTGCCATTGCATGCCATGTGCGTTAGCGCCCATAGACCGATTCCGGATAAGACCGGATGGCGTGAGACGCGGATAATACCGTAGACCGGTTTATCGCCGAGGTGTTTCAAAGCGCCCATGCTGGTCGGGCTTTTGCTCATATAGCCTATGATGATCAGTTGAAAGGCGACGAAATTGGTCACCAGAGCCAGGGCCTTCAGCAGCACCGGCGCCTGCCAGATGCGCAGATTTAACGCATCAGCCATCGCTATGGCATAGGCGTGCATCATCCACGCCAGACCGGCCAGAGAAAACAAAGAAAACAGGATGTAATAGGCGGTTGGACCGATGGCGCTGATGATTTGCAGCTTAAGCACCGTTCCGGAGATCATCAGGTGGATACACAGAAAAAAAGCGCAGGCCAGCGCGAGGGTCCACATACCGGTCTCCATCAATAATAGTCCTGATGACTATCACGACTGTTTGCGATCAAACAAGCTTTGCGCAGAGTATTGGTGAAGGGAGGTAGCCCTGTGCGCTGTTTAAGAGACGCGTGGCTTACGGACGCATATCGACATAGGGGATGATCGGCGCATTGAGCACATCAATATCATCCTTTTTGGGCGCGGATTTTGGTGGCTCAGGCTTTGACGGCTCGCCCGGTGCGGGGAAGGGCTTATGCGCCTCTGGCGGTGGTGCGGGCGGTGTCGGTGAGGGGGCCTGCGGTGCTGGCGCTGCGGCCTTTGCCTCAAGCTCATCCTTGGGGCGCCGGATAATGGCTTCAACATGGTAGAACCAGCGTCGGGCGGTTTCCATGGCCCCGCGCGGGCCTTCAGCGCGCGCGGTCAGATTATCATTTGGGTCCCATAGCACCAGTTCAAAGTCCGGACGGGCCGGATCATCAAAAATCAGGCGCATGGTCACGCGGGTGACCTGTGGCGCGATATCATCCAGCATCTTATGCGGGCCAGAACGTAGGACGCGCGCCACGACCTTGGAATCTACAAAGATTTCAATCCCCATCAATTCGCGTATGGGATAGATGCGGGTGGGTACCTTACCAAACTCGCGCACAATGATAACTCGGTTGAGATTATAGGCGATGGCACAGGCCGCGCGTCTGACCGGTTCCAGCGCCTGAACGTCGGCGCGGGTGCCTTCCAGTGCTTCGTTAAGTTCGTCTTCGAGTTTTTTAGGCTGCTCGACGCGCGAATTCCAGACACGGTAAAGGATCAGCAGAATCGCGATGCCTGCTGCCGATAAAATTATCAATGTCGGAAGAAACCGTTCCAACCCGTCCACCCCAAAGAATTGCCGCGCATATTAACCATGAATTATATCAGCCGGTAAGGGGGCAGTGAAAGACTTTGTTGAATCCGCGTCATATTTAATCGTCTGCCGTGTCGTCGGCATCATTATCTTCGCCTGCGGGGCGAGCGCGCACAGTCGCGGGACGCTTGATGACGGCATCGACATGCGATAACCATTTACGTCCCAGACGCACCGCATCGGCCGCCGTCTTGGGGTGGACTGGATTTGGGGACATTTGTCCGAACAATTCGACTTCAAATTCCGGCGTCTCAATGTCGTCAAACATCAGCCGCAAGATAACCCGACTGGCATTGGGGTAGGTTTCATCCATAACCCGGCGGGTTTCGCCTTTTTGAGTGCGGGCCACGATTTTTTCATCGACGATCAGTTCAGCGCCGTCAATTTCATCGAAGGTGAACACCAGGCCTTGCTTGCCGCTGTCCCACAGTACCGCCATATCGCCGGCGCTGAAATCAAGGCCGGCAGCTTTCTGTCCGCTCAGATCATAGATGATGGCATCGGCGGGTTTGCCCAGGGCTCTCAACAGGCCACGGGTTAGCCTGCGGCTGGATTCAAACCACCATAAAACCACGGATGATACGATCAGCAGACCGATCCCGGCCAGCAAAAACCACAACAGTACCCGCAGAGTTTCATCCATGTCAGGAATCAGCCTTTCAGTTTGAGTTTAAGCTCAATCAGAGGTTAAACTCAACGCTGACCGGCACATGGTCGGAGGCTTTGGCGTTTTCAGTCGCAAATCCGCGCGTGGCTTTGTGGATGGTGAACGCCGACAGCTTATCCGCGGCTTGCGGTGACATAAGGTGATGGTCGATGCGGATACCTTCGTTCTTTTGCCAGGCGCCGGCCTGATAATCCCAGAAGGTGTAACGATTGTCGGCGGGGGGCATAAGATCGAACGCGTCGCTGTACCCTAAGTTTTTAAAGCGCCGGAAGGCGGCTCTGACCTCAGTTTGAAACAGGGCGTCATCGACCCACATAGCCGGATTATAGCAATCAACAGGTTCGGGTATGATATTGTAATCGCCGGATAAAATCGTGCGTTCTTCAAGTGCCAGCAATTGCGTGGCGCGGGCCATAAGCCGCTCGATCCAGCGCAGTTTATAGCTGTACTTCTCTGTGCCGATCGGGTTGCCATTCGGCAGATAAATGGAGGTAACGCGAAACGGGTGAGGGGCATCAACGACGGCCTCCAGATACCGGGCCTGCTCATCCTCATCTTCGCCTTTGAGGCCCTTGGTGATGTCGGACAGCGGATATTTCGACAAGATGGCAACACCGTTATAGGTCTTTTGCCCGTGTACAGCGATGTTGTAGCCCAGCGATTCAAAGGCCTCATAGGGGAACTTTTCGTCGATGCATTTCAGTTCCTGAAGCGAACAGACATCCGGGCGTTCCTCACGGAACCAGTTGAGAATGACCTCTAACCGGGCATTGACGGAGTTGACGTTCCAGGTCGAAATTTTCATGAAATAATCTGTTTTATATCGAAAAGGACACGCCGCACCCACAGGACGACTTGGCGTTGGGGTTGAGGATTTTAAACTGGGAACCGACCAGTTCCTCAACGTAGTCAATGATTGAACCGCTTAATAAGGGGGCCGAGACATCATCTACCAGTGCGCGCGCACCGTTATAGCCGATGACGCTGTCGCCGTCTTCGGCCGCGTCAACCAGATCGAGTTGGTATTGAAAGCCGGAGCAGCCACCGCCTTCGACGGCGACCCTCAGCAGGATTTCGCGACCGGCCTCCGCAGATAAAGCGTTGATATGGCGCGCGGCGGCGGCGGACAAAGATATGGAATGGGACGTGCTCATGGCCCCTATATAGTCGGATTTGGTGTAAAGTTCAGCCGTCGATTAAATTTTTTAGGTAAAGTTTTTCGGAAATTAGCCATTCGTTTGAGGTTTAGGCTAATATAGGCCGTGAACCTGTTTGAAATATATGGATAAAGCCCGACGTGCCCCCATACACACCTCTGTCGCCCTACGCTGAAAATTCCGCCAAAAGCCTTGGCCGTCTTTATACTGAGGACGAAAGCTCCACCCGCACGCCCTTTGCGCGCGACCGGGATCGCATTATTCACTGCACGGCCTTTCGCCGCCTGAAGGGTAAGACTCAGGTCTTTGTGGCGAATGAGGGCGACTATTTCCGCACGCGTCTGACCCATTCTCTGGAGGTGGCGCAGATTGCCCGCTCACTGGCCTTGTCGCTGAATGTCGAGCAGGATTTGGCCGAAACCGTGGCGCTGGCCCATGACCTTGGCCATCCGCCGTTTGGCCATGCCGGTGAAGATGAGCTGCATAAGTGCATGGAACCGTGGGGCGGTTTTGATCACAATGTTCAGACTTTCCGTGTGGTCACTAAGCTGGAGCATCGCTATCCGGCATTTGAGGGGCTGAACCTGACCTGGGAGACCCTGGAGGGGATCATAAAGCATAACGGCCCGTCGGTGCATTTGCTGTCGCGTCCAAGCTGGAAAGCCGTCAAAGATTTCAATGATATCTATGACTTGCGCATGGATACTTATGCGTCGATTGAAGCCCAGATCGCCGCTATTGCCGATGATATCGCCTATAATAATCACGATGTTGACGATGGGCTCAAGGCCGGGTTGTTCACTATTGATGACCTGCGCGATATTCCCCTGATCGGCCCGGCCCTGGCGTCAACCGAAAAAGACTGGCCGGATATCGACGACCGTATGCTGCGTCTGGAAGGGGTGCGTCGCATGATTGGGGCCATGATCAGCGATGTGACCGAAGAAACCCAGCGCCGGTTAGAGGCTGACCGCATTGAAACGGCAGAAGATGTGCGCAAGGCCACGCGTCAGATGGTGGCGTTTTCCGGGACCATCATGGAAGGTTTGGCGCGGCTTAGGGCATTTTTGTATGCGCGTATGTATAAGCACCATCACCTTAATCGCACGCGCTCACACGCCAAGCGCATCCTCAATCAGATGTTCTACCTCTATATGGAAGAGCAGGATGTGTTGCCGGATGAGTGGTATCAGTTGGTGTGCTCAAAGGACACCGAGGCGGGGCGGGCACGGGTCATTTGCGACTATATTGCGGGCATGACGGATTCTTTTGCGATCGACGAGCACCGCAAGCTGTTCTCGTTTACGTAAGGCTCGCCTGAATAACATCGGGTAGTTTTAGGCCACAGAGTAGAACAAAACATGCCCGTGCGGCGAATCAGCACTGGATTTTCGCCATAGAGATGCCAAAATGAGGTCTCAGTTTAGAATGATTCCCGCGCTGACGGGAAAGGCCGGAGCTACGCCAGATCATAGCCGAATCATTGCATGGCGCTGATCGGCTTGATATGGCCCCAAATATCGCTCCCCTGGGACGCACCACAGGATCTGACGTTTATGGTTGATAAGGATCGCGGCACTTACACGCCGCCCACAGAAGACAATTTGAGCTATGAAGCGCGTCAGGGCGGGAGCGGCGGGCGTCCGCAGACTCCGATCACCCTGATCGCCAGCGGTATTGTGCTGGTCGTTCTGCTGCTGGCGGTGGTCATGTTCTATAATTCCGGCCTCAACAGCCGCAAGGACATGGCTGAGATTGGCGAGTCCCTGTCGAATTACAAAGATAACCGCATCGAAGATGCCCGCCCGCTGACCGATGAGGATCTGCTTGATCCGGTAGCCCCCGATGCTGAGCCAAAGTTCGCGCCGGGTACCGAAGAGCCGATGGCGCGCGCCGAGGCTTCGGCTACGGTATCTGAGGCACCACCGCCGGCGCAAATCCGCACCGGGCCTATCCCCAGCAATACGATGGATACGCCGTCGGCACCTGCCGCTACGCCGGCTGTCCCGGCTGAGGTCGTAGCCCCCGTCGCGCGGATTGAGACGCCAAAACCTGTGGTGGCGGGCGCCGGGGCCGCGGTCCAGATCGGGGCCTTCACCTCACGCGACATCGCCGATAAGCAATATGCGGCACTGGCCTCCAGCTACGGCATGTTTGTGTCGGGCACCTCGAAAGCGGTTGAAAAGGTCGAACGTGACGGCGCTACGCTGTATCGGACGTCGTTCACCGGGTTTGCGACCAAAGACAAGGCTAAGGCCTTTTGCGACGCGCTGAAATCGGCAGGTAAGTCCTGCTTCGTAAAGTAAGGCTATACTGTGGTCAAAGCTTGCATACTGGGCTGCTCCGGCCTTGAACTGACGCATCGGGAAGCCGAGTTTTTCCGGCGAGAGCGCCCGCTGGGCTTCATCCTGTTTGGTCGTAATATTGATAATCCGGAGCAGGTGAAACGGCTTGTCGCCGAGTTGAAGGCCAGCGCAGGCCATACTGATGTGCTGATGCTGATAGATCAGGAAGGCGGGCGGGTTCAGCGGCTGAAACCTCCGCATTGGCCGCTCTATCCGGCTGCGGGCACATTCGCTCGTGTCAGTAACGATATTTACGAACAGCGTGAACTGGTGCGATTAAGCGCAAGGCTCATGGCGGCTGATCTTTATGAGCTGGGCATCAATGTTGATTGCGCGCCGGTGCTGGATGTGCCTTTGCCGGGCGGGCATGATATAGTGGGCGATCGGGCCTATGGTTTTGACGCCGAGACTGTGGCGATCATGGGCCGTGCCGCCTGCGAAGGGTTGCTTGCAGGCGGGGTCTTGCCGGTGATTAAGCACATGCCGGGGCATGGCCGTGCCGTGGCCGACAGTCACCATGCTCTGCCGGTGGTGACGGCGACGCGATCGGAACTGGAAGCCGTTGATTTCCTGCCGTTTGAGGTGAACGCCGATATGCCGCTGGGGATGACGGCGCATATTGTCTATGATGCCTATGAACGCAAACATCCGGCGACGACATCACGCAAAATGGTTCGTCTGATCCGCCAAAAAATAGGTTTTGACGGCCTGCTTCTGACCGATGACCTGTCGATGAATGCGCTAAGCGGGTCAATGACGGATCGCGTCAAGGCTGCCCGCGCCGCTGGCTGTGATGTCATGCTACATTGTAACGGCAAGATGGAGGAGATGGAGGCCGTGGCCGCCCATAGCCCCCGTCTGCGTGGGGTTGCGCAAAAGCGGTTTGAGGCCGCGTGGGTGCGACTGAATAAACGGATTGAGCCTGTCAATGTTGACGAAGCGCGCCTGCGCCTTCAACAAGCTTTGTCGCGTATTGATAAATCCTCATCACGGCGTACCGATCCAACCGAAGCCTTTGCGGACACGTCGCTTGCGGCCATGCGCGAACTGGGCGGCGTGTAGGCAAAGGTGGCCCCCAAACTTTCAAAAGACGATATACTGGCTCAGACTCTGGAAAATGAGGTTTTCCAGCATCGTCTGGATTTCGACAATGGCCGGGCTGACAATGCGCCGGACATCGAAGCCGATGACGCACTGGTGCTCGATCTGGATGGTTACGAAGGCCCGCTGCATGTTCTGCTGGAACTGGCGCGCCAGCAAAAGGTCGATCTGCTTAAAATTTCGATCACAACGCTTGCTGAGCAATATCTGAAATTTATTCAGGAGGCGCGGCGCCTTCGCTTTTCGCTGGCGGCGGATTATCTGGTTATGGCGTCCTGGCTGGCCTACCTCAAATCGCGGTTGCTGTTGCCCAAGACCGAGCGGAAAGCCACCGATGAGCCACCGCCCGAAGAACTGGCCGCCGCGCTAGCGTTTCGCCTGCAAAAACTGAATGCCATCAGAAAGGCTGTTGAGGCCATTCAGGGACGACCTCAGTTGAAGCGCGATGTCTTTGCCCGCGGCGATCCGCAGGCACTGGTAATTGTGCCGTCGTCAAAGATTGAGGCTTCGATCTTTGATCTGATGACGGCCTATGTCACCCAAAGGCGTAAGGAAATCGATCGGCATTACGATCCGACCCGCCGCACCGAAGCTTACCAACTGGAGGAAGCGCGCGATCATCTGCGTGATATTTTGCCAGAACTGACCCAGTGGACGACGTTGGATAGCGTAGCCCCTGTGCCGGTTGGAGAGCACGGACCGAAGCGGCCATCCTATCTGGCCTCGACCCTTGCAGCCTCGCTCGAACTGACCAAGGAGGGAGCCTTGTCGCTGCAACAGCTTGGTGTTTTTGAGCCGCTTTATCTGCGTTTACGACAAGTTTCGGAGGAGGTCGCCCATGACACATGAGGAAACAGAGCGCGCCGTCGAAGCGCTGTTGTTTGCCGCCGCGGGGCCATTATCCGCCGCCGATCTGGCCCGTCGCCTGCCCGAAGGCGCGGAGGTCGGTAAGGCTCTGGCTGCCCTAAAAGCGCACTATGCCGGACGCGGGGTCGTGCTCGATATCGTCGCGGATAAGTGGCAGTTCCGCACGGCGATCGACCTGTCCTACCTGATGATCGAGGAGCGCGAGGAGCCGCGCAAACTGTCAAAGGCGGCGTTGGAGACTCTGGCCATCATCGCCTACCATCAACCCGTGACGCGGGCGGAGATTGAGACTGTGCGCGGCGTTGGCTTGTCGCGCGGGACGCTGGATGTGCTGCATGAGCTTAACCTGATCAAGCTACGTGGCCGCAGGCGTTCACCCGGACGACCAGTAACCTATGGCACGACCGAGGCGTTCCTTGAGCAGTTTTCGTTACCGAGCCTGGCCGATCTGCCCGGAGCGTCGGAGATGCGGGCGGCAGGATTGCTGGATCTAAACGTGCCCTCAGACTTTTTCGTACCCGACCCGTCGGGCACAAAAGCTGTCGAAGATGCTTTGACGATTGAGGAACTGGAACAGCCGGAATTCCATCAGGACTTTTTTGAGTTTGAAGAGGATCGTGGCGACTGATGCTAAGATCGGACATCGACGTCAAAAGCCTGCATACGCTTTTCAAAGCTTATGACCGTCTGCATATTCCAGACATTTTGCGGCCTGACGCGCTCACGTCACTGGTGGAGGAGATAGAGGCCGGGATACCGTGGCGGCTCTCTCTGAATAGCGGCCCGAAAGGTCTGGATTTGTCTTTAGACGAATTGACCCAGTTGGATGATGAGTCGCGTAAGAAAATTGATGACGCTGTCTATGCGCAAGCCGCGACGGGATTTCAGTACCGTTTTGATGCCTACCGTTTGTCCGATGAGATAGAGGCGGGGCGTGCTACCTTGCCTCATCTTATGGCCCTTTATGCATTTCTAAATAGCGATAGTTTCCTAAAGTTTATTGCTGACGTGACCGGGGATGCGCGTGGCCGTTATTGTGACGCGCAGGTTACGCGCTATCGTCCGGGGCATTTCCTGACGACACATACGGATGCTCATGAAGAAAAGCACAGATTATTCGCCTATGTCCTTAATCTTAGTGGTGATTGGCGCAGCGACTGGGGCGGTTTATTGCAATTTATAGCGCCTGATGGCCATATCAGTGAGGCCTATACGCCTGTGAGGAACGCGCTCAACCTTTTCAAGGTTCCGCAAGCCCATGCTGTGTCTTTTGTCGCTCCATTTGCAGCCAAAAACCGTCTGTCGGTGACGGGTTGGGTGCGCATGAAGCCGGATGCGCGAACATAACATAAGGTCATGGCCCAATTTCCGCTTTGATGTTAGGATAAAGACTGACTATATGGGGTAAAGTCTGATCCGAAAAATTTTCCGGATCGTGTGAAGGAGATGTAACATGGGATCGTTCAGCATCTGGCACATAGCCATTGTCGCGGTTGTGGCGCTGATCCTGTTCGGCGGCAAGGGTAAGCTGTCGGGCATCATGGGTGACGCTGCCAAGGGCATCAAGGCGTTCAAGGACGGCCTGAAAGATGAGCCGGACTCAAAGGACACCACGGTCGCCGCGTCCGAAAAGAAAGACGAAAACAAGGCCGCCTAAGCCTTGGTTTATGTATTGCCGTCAGGCCCCCGCTCAAGGTGCGGGCGGCCTGATTGTGTGTTTTTATGCCTGTATGATGAGGGCCTGAATTAATGTTGCCCGGTATTGGGGCTTCCGAGCTCATAGTCATTGCCGTCGTGGCCCTGATCGTTGTCGGGCCAAAAGACCTTCCCAAAATGTTGCGTCAGCTTGGCCGATTTGTCGGTAAGATGCGTGCAATGGCGGATGAATTCCGCACCAGTTTTGAGGACATGGCCCGCCAGTCCGAGTTAGATGATCTGCGCAAAGAGGTCGAAGCCTTGCGGTCGGGGAAATCCCTGTCGCCGATTATTGATGACATCGACAGTGAGATGAAGTCGGTGCAGGCGGATATCGACAACACCATCCGTAGCCCGTCGCGCGCCCTTAGCAGTGAAGCCTATGGCGCGGATGTCCCGTCGCCAGATGCGGCGGATGCCGAGCATTTGGAAACCCTGACCACGGCGGACGTGCCTGAAAACCCGGCTCCGAAGCCGCGCCGCACCAAAAAGGCGGTTGAAACTGCGGCCGCCGATGTCGCCCCCAAACCTAGAAAGCCCCGCGCCAAAAAGGTGACCCAAAAGGTGACTAGTGAGTAATTCCGATAGCCAACTGGTCGTTCAGGACACTGACCCGGATGAGGTCGAAATGGAGGCGTCGCGCGCGCCCCTGATGGAGCATCTGGTCGAACTGCGCACCCGCCTGATCTGGATGGTGGTGGCGTTTGCAGCAGCCTTTATCATCTGTTTTGCCTTGGCGACCCCGATCTATATGTTCCTGCTGCATCCGTTTGAAATGGCGGGGCGTCTGCTGGCGGCCGAAAAAGAATCAGGCGGCCATCCGGCGGGGATGTTCGATCTGGTGGGCGTGCTGCTGGGCATTAAAGACATGCCGTTAGGTGCCAGTAAGCTGGGGCTGATCTTTACCGCCCCGCTGGAATTTTTCTTCACCAAGATGAAGATGGCCGGATTTGGCGCGATTATCCTCAGCTTCCCTATACTGGCCTATCAGGTTTACCGCTTTGTGGCGCCGGGGCTTTATAAGCGTGAGCGGGCGGCGTTTCTGCCGTTTCTGGTGGCGGCACCGGCTCTGTTCATTCTTGGTATGGCGCTGGTCTATTACATAATCCTGCCGATGGTGTTGTGGTTCTCTTTAAGTCAGCAAATCATTGGCGACGGCGGCGTTTCGGTGCAACTTGTCCCCAAGGTATCTGACTATCTTTCACTGGTGACCACGCTTATGCTGGCGTTCGGGCTATGTTTCCAGTTGCCGGTGGTACTGACGCTTTTGGGCCTGTCGGGGATGGTGTCGGCGGAAATGCTGCGGGCCGGCAGGCGTTATGCGATCATGGGTATTGTGGTCGTGGCCGCGGTCGTGACTCCGCCCGATCCGATTTCACAACTTATGCTGGCGGTGCCGATTGTGCTTTTGTACGAAATCTCGATCTGGTGCGTGCGGGCGATTGAGTTACGCCGCAAGGACGAGGCGTAAGGTAACCCCCTCTGAATTTTTGCAAAATTCAGCTCCCCCTGCATCAGGGGGAGTTCTCTTTGCGTGCGACTTACTTTAAAGGAAGCGCTTTCCTTCTCCTCCCTTGCGCAGCGGGGGAGGTGGCTGCGGCGATCTGAGCCGCAGACGGAGGGGGCATTTTACACGGCTGAGGACAGACCATGCACGATATCAAGGCTTTGCGCGAAACACCTGAGATTTATTTCAAGGGCTGGTCATCCCGCGGCCGTGAGACCGCGCAGTCCGATGTCGATCAGGCGCTGACGCTGGACAAAGACCTGCGCGCGGCGAAGACGGCGTTTGAGACCAACCAGGCCCAGTTGAAAAAATTTTCCGGTGAGATCGGCAAGGCCAAGGCCCAAAAAGATGAGGCCAAGGCCGCCGAATTGATGGCCGAGGTTGAGGGTCTGAAAGGGGCGATTGCGGAGGCGCAAGAGCAGGAGCGCGCCAAAGGTGAGGCGCTGAAAGACTTGTTGGCGTCATTACCCAACCTGCCGTTTGAGGACTTGCCCGAAGGTGAAGACGAAGCTGGCAATGTCGAACTGCGCAAACACGGTGCGCCGAATATTTTGTCGTTCGCGGCCAAGGATCATGCTGATCTGGGTGAAGCGCTCAAAGGCCCGGCCGGGGCGATGATGGACTTTGAAGCCGCCGCCAAGATCAGCGGGTCGCGCTTTGTGGTGCTGAAAGGTCAACTGGCGCGACTGGAACGGGCCATTGGTCAGTGGATGCTGGACGTTCAGACGGCTGAGCACGGCTATCTGGAGGTCAACCCGCCGGTGCTGGTGCGCGACCATGCGCTGTTTGGGACGGGGCAGTTACCGAAATTTGAAGAAGATTTGTTTAAGGCGTCTTCAAAGCCTACCCAAGGTGACTACGATAAAGCCTTGAATGAGTATGACTTGTTGAACCGTGGAAAGCCTGGATATCCCAAAACTCAGCAAGAAATGATTGAGCATTATACCAATATTGGCGAAAAAATAAGATCAGAGACAGCCCGCTATCTCATCCCCACCGCTGAGGTTTCGCTGACCAACCTTGTCCGTGAGGCCATCACGTCCGAGGAAGAACTGCCGCTGCGACTGACGGCGCTGACCAACTGTTTCCGGGCTGAGGCCGGATCGGCGGGGCGCGACACCAAGGGTATGATCCGTCAGCACCAGTTCCAGAAAGTCGAACTGGTATCTATAACCACGCCGGAACATTCGGCGGCGGAACATGACCGGATGACCGAATGTGCCGAAACCATTCTGAAAAAGCTGGGCTTAAGCTTCCGCACCATGTTGTTGTGCACCGGTGATATGGGCTTTGGGGCGCGTAAGACCTATGACCTTGAGGTATGGCTGCCGTCTCAGAACACCTATCGCGAAATCTCAAGCTGCTCGAACTGCGGGGATTTTCAGGCCCGGCGCATGGATGCCCGTATCCGCAAAGCCGGCGAAAAAGGCACGCGCTTTGCCCATACGCTCAACGGGTCGGGGCTGGCGGTTGGCCGGACGCTGGTGGCCATCATGGAAAACTATCAGGATGAGGGCGGCCGGATTGCCATTCCGGATGTCCTGCAGCCCTATATGGGTGGTTTGACGCATATAGGGTAAAGAACCTCCCCTGATGCAGGGGAGGAGGAGGCCCAACGGGCCGGAGGTGGGGTTTTAACCCCCTCTGGCTTTAAGCTGACGCTTAAAACCAGCTCCCCCTACATCAGGGGGAGTTCTTGAGCAATATTTCCGGCGGCTGCCTTGCGCAATTAATGGAAATCGCCCTAAAAGCGTCTCATGCGTATTTTGTTAACCAATGACGATGGCATCGAGGCTTACGGCCTTAAGGTCCTGCGTGATATCGCCCATGCCCTGTCCGACGATGTGTGGATCTGCGCACCGCTGACCGAGCAGTCGGGTAAGGGGCGGGGGATCACCCTGCATGAGCCGCTGCGGGCCAAGCGGATCGACCATCAGGTCTATGCGGTGAGTGGCACGCCGACCGACTGCGTGCAGATTGCGATCAATGACCTGCTCTCGGTGCCGCCTGATCTGGTGCTGTCGGGGGTCAATCGCGGGTTCAATCTGGCGCAGGATGTGACGTTATCGGGGACGGTTGCGGGCGCCTTGCAGGGTATGTCGCTGGGGGTGCCGTCGATTGCCCTGTCGCAGTGTCTGGATTTCGATATTGATGTTGAGGCGCAGTGGTCATCCGCCGTGGCCTATGGCGCGCCGGTGATTTCCAACTTGCTGGAACACGGCTGGCCCAAGGATATTGTCATCAATATCAACTTCCCCGATTGCGATGCTGAGGCGGTGACCGGCGTTGAAGTGACCAAGCAAGGGTTCCGCGACCTGCACGAAATGCACGCCGTCAAGCGCGTCGATCCGCGCGGGCGCGACTATTACTGGATGAATTTCCATAATCTGGAACATACGCTGGTTGACGGGACGGACCTTAAGGCCGTGGCCGATAACCGGATATCCGTGACGCCGCTGCATCTTGATCTGACGCACTATGAGACCTTCCATCATTTGCGCAAAACCCTCGGCGGTGGCGCGGCACCGAAAAAGGTTGAGGTGGCGTCATGAGCGAAGAGGATGATGTTCCCGAAACCCGCCTGCATCGGTTGTTGAATAGCCTGAAAGCGCAGGGGATTTCCGAGCCGCGCCTGCTGCACGCCATGGAATATACGCCGCGTGATCTGTTCGTGCCGGAGCTTTTTCTTGACCGGTCCTGGGAAGATTCGGCTATTCCGATCGCGGCGGGTCAGACGATCTCTCAGCCCTATATTGTCGCACTGATGACCCAGTCGTTGAAACTGGAAGCCCGCCACCGGGTGCTGGAAATCGGGACGGGGTCGGGCTATCAGACGGCCATCCTGTCGCGCCTGTGCCGCTATGTCTATACCATAGAGCGCTATCGTTCGCTGATGCTGGAGGCGGAAATCCGCCATAAACGGCTGATGCTGGAAAACATCATTTACCGCTTTGGTGATGGCTGGGATGGCTGGCCGGAACAGGCACCGTTTGACCGGATTCTGGTCACAGCCGCACTTCCCGATGAGCCGCATCCGTTGCTGTCGCAGCTTAAGATTAATGGGGTGATGGTCGCCCCGCAAGGGCGTGGATCGGTGCAGCAACTTTTGCGCTATACCCGCACCAAGGATGATCACTTTGAGGTCGAGGATTTGGGCGAAGTGCGCTTTGTGCCGCTGCTCGAAGGGGTCGCCAAAGACGCTTAAAAGAGATCCCCCTGCCGGATGACAGGGGGATAAGTTAATCCGGAGACCAGAGTGAGTGATCTCCATGCTTTGAAGTGGTACGCCCCCATAAGAAGCCCCCTCTTCAAACTTGAAAATGTAACCCTGGGTTACATTCAATAACGGCGTTATGTATTTACTAGCATCATTCGTGCCAGCAGGCCAGTTAAGTAAGTTTAATGTAGGGCGCGGCGGTTCGCGATGCGCAGTTATTGACGGTTTATTACCTGGAATGGCGCAAAGGTAACGATTCGTTAGCCATGATTGATAACTATGTCGCGACTTACGTGTCTTTCAGGATCGGAGAGGGCAAGATCATGCACCGTTTCAAAGCTGTCTCTAGGATTGTGATGTTGGCTTCGGTCACGGCATTGGGGTTGTCGGCCTGTGCGTCGATGCAAAATGCTGAGCCAAAATATCCGATCTATATGCAGGATCGTCCGCCCGCGACGGTACCCCATCCGATGGGCAGTGCGCCAGAAGCTTCACCACAGGCTGCGGCCCCGGCAGAGGCTGCCCCTGTGGCCGCCCCCAGCGGTCAGATAACGTCGGCCCCACTGGCCGCTTTGCCCACGCCCGCACCGGCCCCTGCGACGGCGGCACCGAAGCCTGCGACGCCTCAAACGGTAACGGCGGCAAAGCCCGTAGCGACCACGAAAACAACCTATGTTTACACTGTTCAGGCCAAAGACACGCTTTATGGCATCTCACGCCGCTTCGGTGTGCCGTTGAAAAACCTGATGGGACAGAATGGTCTGGCTGAAGGGGCGGGCCTGTCGGTCGGCCAAAAGCTTAAATTGCCGGATGCCGCCAAGGATGCGGGGGCTGTGGCCCATGCCACCGGCCCGGCTCCGGCCAAGGTCGTCACCACGGTTGCGGTGGCACAACCCAAGCCGATTGCCAAACCGTTTGAGGCCCCAAAGCCGGAGGTTAAGGTTACGACGACTGTGGCTGTGACCGAGCCCGCCAAGCCGACGACGACGACCGTAACCACCACCACGGCCCCTGTGGTTAAACCGGTGGAAAAGCCTGTGGATACAGCTGTGAATAAGCCTTTGGTCGCGAAGGCCGGAACCTTCCCGACCTCATCGACCTTGGCGCAGATGGGCAAGGGGCGCTTCCTGTGGCCGGTCAAGGGGCCGCTTCTGGTGCCATACGGTCAATTGGGGCCCAATGTTCGCAATGACGGCATAAACATCGGCGCTTCTGAGGGGGCTGAGGTTCGCGCCGCTGCTGACGGTGAGGTGGTCTATGTCGGTGGTCATGTTAAGGAACTGGGCAACACCATCTATGTCCAGCATGGTAATGGCTGGTATACCGGATATTCTCATCTCGATAAGATGGACGTGAAAACCAATCAAAAGATCCAGAAGGGCGAGGTCATCGGCCGGGTCGGTAAGACCGGAGCTGTGGAAAAGCCGCAACTGCATTTTGAGATTCGCTATACGCCGTCGACCGAAATCGCAAAGCCGATCGATCCCAATCTGGTTCTGCCATAAGCTATCCCCCATTGACCTTTTGAAACTTGGCCTTATGTAGTCTTGAACGCTGATATCCGCGCGGTAAGGCCGTGGCGGATTTGGCACCTTATTTTTCAGGAGACACTTGTGTTCGCCACACCTGCCTTTGCCCAAGCCGCCACCGATACTGCCGCCGCCTCTGGTGGTCTGGCCAGCGCTTTCACCAGCTTCCTGCCACTGATCGGTATTTTCGCCCTAATGTATTTCCTCGTCCTGCGCCCGCAGCAAAAGCGCGCCAAGGAACATCAGGCCCAGATCGCGGCCATTAAGCGCAATGACACGGTTGTCCTGTCCAATGGTATGATCGGCAAGGTTACCCGCGTCGAAGATGCCGAGGTCATGGTTGAAATCGCCACCGGCGTGAACGTGCGCGTGGTCAAGAGCTTCATCACTGAAATCCGCACCAAAGGCGAACCGGCGCCGGCCAACGATTCCAAGGCCGCTTAATCGCCTTAAATATCAAGGCCCCTGCGCGCACCGCAGGGGCTTGTTTTTTGTGAATATTAAAAAGGAGGGGCGAACCGCACGGTTTGTCCCGAAAGCCTTCAAAGGGCGCAAACGCTATGATGGAATTTTCCCGCTGGAAGATATGGATGGTGATTATCGCCACAGTCTTCGGCATACTTTATTCGCTGCCTAACTTCCTGCCGCAGACCATGCGCGAGGCTATGGGGCGCTACTACCTGCCGTCTCAGGTGCTCAATCTGGGGCTTGACCTTCAGGGCGGGTCGTACCTGCTGCTTGAGGTCGATACGGATGCGCTGGCGCGGGAAAAGACCGCTAACCTGACCGAAGACGTGCGCTCAACCTTGCGTCAAAAGTCCATCAATTTCAGCGGACTTGCGGCAACTTCCGAAGCGGTCAACGTGCGTATTACCGATGCGGCGCAGTTCGAGACGGCCCTGACGGAATTGCAGCGCCTGCCGCAGCCTTTGCCGAAAAATCCGTCTATTCGCGATATCAATGTCGTCCGTGGGGATAATCAGACGATTTCCCTAAAGTTTACGACCGATGGTCGCCGCGCAGATGCGGCCTCAGCCGTGGATACCTCAATCGAAATCGTGCGCCGCCGGGTTGACAGTTTGGGCACTAAGGAACCGACAATCCTGCGTCAGGGTGCTAACCGTATCGTGGTTCAGGCGCCGGGCGAATCTGATCCGGAGCAGCTTAAGCGCGTGATCGGTCAAACGGCTAAACTGACCTTCCAGATGGTCGATGAAACCATTTCGCCTGCGGATGCTCAGGCGGGGCGTGTGCCGCCGGGCTCAGAGTTATTGGTGTCTGAAAATCCGGGTGAGCCTTATCTGGTCGTCAAAAAGCGCGTGCTGGTGTCCGGTGATAACCTGACCAGTGCGTCGGTGGGCACGGATCAGTACAACCGTCCCGCCATTGACTTCCGCTTTGACGGGCAGGGCGCACGTAAGTTTGGTGATGCCACGGCTCAAAACATTGGTAAGCGTTTTGCCATCATTCTGGACGGAAAGATTGTATCGGCTCCAACCATTCAGTCCGCCATCACCGGCGGTTCGGGGCAGATTACCGGCACCTTCTCCACCCAGGAAGCTTCCGAACTGGTCAATGTCCTGAAAGGTGGGGCGCTGCCCGCACCTCTTAAGGTCGAAGAACAAAAGACCGTCGGCGCTGAACTGGGGGCCGATTCGGTTGCCAAGGGTCAGTTCTCAACTCTGATCGCGTTCATTTCGGTCGTGATCTTCATGATCCTGGCTTACGGCTTCCTGTTTGGCGGGATTTCGGTGGCGGCCCTTTTGGTCAACCTGACCCTGCTGGTTGCGGGCATGTCGGTCACTCAGGCGACCCTGACCCTGCCGGGTATTGCGGGATTAATCCTGACACTTGCCATGGCGGTGGACGCCAACGTGCTGATCTATGAGCGGATGCGTGATGAAGCGGCCGCCGGACGCAGCGTCATTGGTGCGCTCGACGCCGGGTTCTCGCGCGCGATTGAAACCATTCTGGACGCGAACATTACCACCCTTGGGGCGGCATTGATCATGTTTGCGTTCGGGGCCGGGCCGGTGCGCGGCTTTGCCTGGACTTTGTCGCTGGGGGTAATCACCTCGGTGTTCTCGGCGGTGTTCGTAACGCAGATCCTGCTGGTGTGGTGGTATCGCACCGCCCGCCCCAAAAAACTTCCGATTTAAGCGCCAAGGAGTACATACATGGCTTGGCCACTTATTAAACTTTTGCCGGCAAAAACGAACTTCAGGTTCGTTGCCTTCTCGAAAATCGCGGCAATCATATCGGTTGTTGCGGTCATCGGGTCTATGGCCCTGACTCTGATCCCGTTTGAAGGCCCCTGCGGCGGCCTTAATTGCGGCGTCGATTTCAAGGGCGGGACCGTCCTTGAAATGAATCTGGGCGGCAAGTCTGTCGATCTCGGTAAACTGCGCGGTGCCCTAACCGGTGATGAGGGGCTGCATGATGTGCAGGTTCAGGGGGTCGGTGAAAACAACACCGCCGCCATGATCAGGTTTGAGACCCCCGAAGGTGGTAATCCGGCCCAGAAGGTTGAGGAAATCAAAACTCACCTGTCGGGTCAGTTTGAAGGGGCTCAATACACCCGTACCGAAGTCGTAGGCCCCAAAGTTTCCGGCGAATTGCTGACGGGGGGCGTTGTGGCCCTGTTTATGGCGATCGGCCTGATGATGGTCTATATCTGGTTCCGGTTCGAATGGCAGTTTGGTCTTGGGGCGGCGATTGGCCTGCTGCACGACGTTATTCTGACATTCGGTCTGTTTGCCTTGTTCGATGATCTGGAATTTACCCTGACGGCGGTGGCGGCCATCCTGACTATCATTGGCTATTCGATGAACGATACCGTCGTCGTGTTTGACCGTCTGCGGGAAAACCTGCGTAAATATAAAAAGCTGCCTTTGGGCGAGGTCATTGACCTGTCGATCAATGAAACCTTGTCACGCACGATCATCACCGGTGTGACGGCCATCATGGCCTTGCTGGGTCTGGCCATTCTGGGCGGTGAAGCCCTTTACAGCTTCTCGGTCGCCTTGATGTTCGGGATCATTATCGGCACCTATTCGTCGATCTATGTGGCAGCACCCGTCATTCTGATTTGGGGCGTCAACCGCAATGATGCCGATGCTGAAATCGTCGATATGGGCGGTTTCAAAGGTAAGCGCTAATCCTTTTTAGAAACCTGTGGTCAGCTAGGGGCAAATTACCCTATGCTGACCACAGGTTTTTTATTTGGATGGAACCATGCTGAAAATTCTCAATAATCTGACGGCGACCCTGATCTTCAGTATGGTGCTGGCGATCATTATGATCGTGGGCCTTGGCATGCATAGCGCGGGCGGTTTTGACCTGATCTTCCTTATCGGGGTTTTACGCTGGCTGCATGTAATTTTCGGCATCATGTGGGTGGGGTTGCTCTACTATTTCAACTTTGTGCAGATGCGGGTCATGCCCGAAATTCCAGCCGAGATCAAACCGGCTGTGACGAAGTATATCGCTCCCGAAGCCCTGTTCTGGTTCCGCTATTCGGCGCTGTTTACCGTGATTGCCGGTTTGGGGCTGGCCTGGGCACGGGGCTATATTGCTGAGGCTTTGAGCTTTGGTTTTGCGGGTGGGTTTTACCCCGCCGATCTGCCGCTGGCCTTTATCGGGATTGGTATGTGGCTGGCCCTAATCATGTTCTTTAATGTCTGGCATGTGATCTGGCCAGCGCAGCGCATCGCGCTGGGCATCCGTGAGGCGACGCCGGAGGCAAAGGCCGCAGCGGCCTTAAAGGCCATGCGGTTTTCACGGATAAATGTGCTGCTGTCGTTGCCGATGCTGGCGGTCATGGCCATGTATCAGACCCTGTTTGGATAGTTTTAGTCCTTATGTCTGATGATGATCTGAGCTTAAAAAACGAAGACCTGCTGCTGTCTTCGGCCTTTATTGATGACGCCGTGAAACGCGCCGATATCCGTACGATATATGCGTTTTTTGATGTGCTGCGTGAAGTGCCGGAGCGGGTGACGCAACCGCTTATGGGCGAAATTCGTCTGCGCTGGTGGTACGAGGCGGTTGAAGAAATCATGGCGGGTGCGCCCGTGCGCTATCACCCGTTAAGTGCGGCGCTGGAGGATATGTTCGGACGCTATGCCCTTGATGGGCAGATGCTGTTGGATTTAATCGAAGGGCAGATGGTTCTGCTGGATAAACAGCCCCTAAGCCACAAAGACGCTCTGACGCTGGCGGATCGCAGCGAAGTTCTGCTGGCACGGATTGCCGCACAGGTGCTTGACCCAAATGTCGATGCGGCTGCCCTTGCTGAACCGGCCCACTATTATGCGCTGGCAAGGCTTCATGCCGGGCATATGATTGCACCGCCAGCCCCGCTGTTTAAGGCCCTGAGGGAAGAGGCTAAGGCTGCATTCCGGCAAGTTCCACCGTCTCTGGTGGCGTTAATGGCTCACGCGGCTTTGGCGAAAGCCTATGCCGCACAAAAGCACACCGGGCCGTTGATGCGCCGCTTTAAGGTTTTTTGGGCATTCCTGACGGCGCGGCTATAGGCATTTGCGGCACAGCGTATGAGGCTCGCGCGACCGGATAGGCTTTCCAACCCCCGGCAATCAGGGTCTCAAAACCAATGCACTTGGGCATGATCTTGGTCGCACCGGTACGCGGCTTGCCAAAGGGCGCCGGTTGCTTGGCCATTGGGCGAGTCGGGTCGATAAACATCCAGTCGTCGGCCAGCCCATACCCCCGCTCACCGCCTGCGCGCACAGCATTATAGGCAATGCCAGCCTCGAAATCCGATACCCCGAACTTTTTCATAGCGCGGTAGAAAATATCGTCCGCTTCTTGGCGCTTACCCTTTTCGCCCACCGTATAAAGCCAGTCGTGAATGATAGCCGCGCGTGCCGTCGGCCCCTGCGGATTGACCACGCCCTGGCCATACCAGGGAACCGAGGCGAAGTCGGTGACATACCACTTGGGTACCACGATCACCTTGCCCGTCACCGTATCGCAGAATGGAAATTCGTCATTAAGAACAAACAGTTTGCGCCCCTGCTTGGTCATGTTGAACAGCATGATCGGCTGGGGTGTCAGGGAACTGGGCGGCGGGGGCGGAGCGACGACTACGGGCACATATACCGTCGTCGTAATAGGCTCAGTGGTCGTCTTACACCCTGCCAGCCACAAAGCTGCTAAACCTGCCACCCCAAGACAGATACGTGAAACCTTCATCCCCAATAACCCGCCCAATCACACGACTGAAACACAAACACTATCGCGAAGCCTTTAGCCCGCAACCTTTTTAAACGATTCATCTAACCACGAATTAAGGTCATTTAATGCCCTTAAGCTCATCAGGCGTTTTTTCGCCCGTCCGCGCTCTTTCAACGGGATTTTCTGACCATTTTCATCAACTTTTGGCGCTTCCAGCGGCGGCAGCAGGCCGTAGTTAATGTTCATGGGTTGAAACGTAGATTGGGATGCCCCCCCCTCTAAGTGCCCGCCAGTGATATGATTGATCAGGGCGCCCATGGCTGTGGTTTCTGGTGGGGCCATCATGTCCCGACCCAAACGATCGGCGGCGGCAAACCGTCCCGCGAGCAGGCCAATGGCTGAGGATTCGACATAGCCTTCGACGCCGGTAATCTGCCCGGCAAAACGAAGGGAAATACCTTCATTGTTCAGAGATTTAAGCCGCAACTTCCTATCCAGAATCTTAGGTGACTGAATAAAGGTATTGCGATGCAAGCCTCCAAGCCGTGCAAACTGGGCATTCTGCAAACCGGGTATCAAACGAAACACATCGGCCTGAGCGCCGTGCTTCAGCTTGGTTTGAAATCCGACCATATTATAAAGCGTACCCAGGGCATTATCCTGACGCAGTTGAACAATCGCATGAGCCTTTACCAGTGGGTCGCGCGGGTTGGTCAGGCCCACGGGTTTTAGCGGGCCATGACGCAGGGTTTCGCGGCCGCGCTCAGCCATGACTTCGATCGGCAGGCAGCCGTCAAAATAAGGGACGTGTTCCCAATCCTTGAAATCGGCCTTGGGACCGTCCAGCAACGCATCGATAAAGGCCTCATACTCAGCCTTGGTCATCGGGCAGTTGATATAGGCCGCCGCATCGCCGCCGGGGCCTTCTTTGTCATAGCGTGATTGGCGCCAGGCTATGTCCATATTGATGCTTTCGGTGTGGACGATCGGGGCAATGGCGTCAAAAAAGCTTAGGTGGCCTTCGCCGCTTAACTCCAGAATCACGTCCGACAAGGACTGCGACGTGAGTGGGCCGGTGGCGCAGATAATGCTGTCCCAGTCGGTGTTTTTAAGGCTGACGACCTCTTCGCGCACGACTGTGATGAGCGGGTGCGTGTGGATGGCTTGTGTCACGGCCTGAGCAAAGCCCTCGCGGTCGACGGCCAGCGCCCCGCCAGCAGGCACCTGATGCTTGTCGGCGCAGGCCATGATCAGGCTGTTCATACGCCGCATTTCTTCGTGCAGCAGGCCCACCGCATTGAATTGCCACTCATCCGAGCGAAATGAATTGGAACAGACCAACTCGGCCAGATCATCGGTCTGGTGCGCGTCGGTCGTTATGGCGCGCCCGTCATTTGAAGGGGCTCCGCGCATCTCATGCAGAATGACCGGAACGCCTGAGTTTGCCAGTTGCCACGAAGCTTCCGAACCGGCGAGGCCGCCGCCGATAACATGAACAGGTGAGATGTCGGTCATAATATATGCACTGAATGAATGTTGATCCGCCCCTTGGTGTGGCTCTATAGCCCGTGTTTTCAGGAATTGCGACCGGCTTTGATAAATATGCTTTTCAAGCGAATATGTTTGTCACAAAAAGCCGCTTGGTTTGTAGATGCGTGCCGACACTTGCCAGACGCAGACGGTCAGGTATGAGTGGTGGCAAGGTTGTGATTGGGGCGGGCAGTAATCCATGACAGTGAAACCGGCTTTTTCGGTTATAGCGGCTTTGAAGGCGGCGTTCGGTTTTGTACCGACGGGCATAGCCAGAGCGTGGTTGTCGCTCGGCTTGCTGCTGATCGTGTTTGGCCTTTATCAATCCGGTGCCGTGCCACAGGCGGCGCATCCGGTGCTGTTGCTGGCCTCGGTCGGGCTACAGTTTGCCGCGATCGGGGCGCTTTACCGCGTGGCCATTTTTGGAACCTATGCCCGCGCCGAAGGTCTTGGGTTTGGCGGGTTACAATTTGCCAGGACTGAGTGGCGTCTGATCGGTGCCACGCTTCTGGTCGGTTTGTTCTGGCTGATGGTGTTCATCACCTTAAGTCTTGTTCTGGCGGTGATCATGAGTGCGTCGGGAATGGGTACTGAAACCTATAATAGTCCCGCAGGGTTGTTTCAGGAGTTGAAAGGCGGGCAGGTTGCCGGGTTGGTGATCATGGCCCTGATCGTTCTAATCCTGTGTGTGCTGGGGGTATTGTCCTTAAAACTCAGCCTGTACCAGCCCGCAACGGTCGCTGGACGGCAGATGATTTCACTCAATGCTCTGAACTTATCATCGGGACAGGTGATCAAGCTGTTACTCGGCTATGGAGTAATCTGCCTTCCTCTCATTATTTTAGCCTACGGGCTTCAAGGGCTTGGCGACCATTGGTCGGGCCGGTTGATAGATGCAGCCATCGGGGTGTTGTTTGTCCTGCCGGTCACAGTCGGATTTTTATCGTCAGCCTATAAACAGATTATGGATTTGCGGGCTTCGCATTAAGGTGCGACCCGGTGTATAGAGTGCGCGTGCCCCATGCCGGGGCAGATGTAGGTGGACTGAAGTGGCGCTAACGCTTGATTTTGCATTCGAAGGCTTTCGTATTATCCGTGAGCGGCCCAAGCTGATCCTTTTCTGGGCACCGGTGCTGTTATTATCTCAGGTCATTTCGGCAGGCATACTCATCCTGATGGCCGGACCTGAATTCATGGCCATTATGGACATGTATAATAAGTTCGGCTTTGGCGTGGTCACAGACCATGCCGCCGAATATGCCAATCTGGCGCAAAAGGTGACGCCAGCGTTTGGTGCCGGTTTTCTGGTCTCAATGTTTTTTTCCGCTATCGTCCTGTGTGCGGTCTATCGCGCGGTTCTGGGTGTCGGCGATGATCGTTATGGCTACTTGAAATTCGGTAAGGATGAACTGCGTCAGATCGCGATTTCGTTCCTGCTGCTGGTGTTTGCCTTTGTGGTGTCGATCGTCTTTACCATCGGATTGATCATTGTCGGTGGCATATTGGTAGCATTAACGCAGGCGACCATGGGGGCGCCCGCGATTACCTTCGGTTTTGTCAGTGCGCTGGTGTCTGTTGCATTTTATTTGTGGCTGGTCATTCGTTTGTCGCTCGTGCCGGTACAAAGCTTCGATGAAAAGCGGTTGAATTTCCGCGGCAGTTTCAGATTGACCAAAGGGCATTTCTGGCAGCTTTTGTTGGGTTATGTCGTCACCATCATCATGATTATGCTGGTGCAGATTTTGTGTGAAATCATCTTTGTGGCCCTGGCCGTACCGTTTCTGGGGCTCGATATGGGCGGCGCAGATATGCGTCAAACCTTTGATCTGTCGCGCCTTGAAAGCCTGGCTAATCCGGTTGTCGCGGGGTACATGATCATGAGTGCTTTGCGGGCTCCGTTATTGTCGGCATTGCTGATCGGTGCGCAGGCCGCAGCCTACAAATCACTTAAACCAGCGCGAACAACCACCTGACAACATTCTAAAAAAAATGACACGGAATTGGGGTATAGACGCGACAGACTGACCCCGCCTGAGCAACATGCACGCAGGGTGGCGTAAGGTTCACCAGCGTGTGTAATGGGGGGCATGTGCGTACGGAATTATCCGAAGAAATCGCGTTTGATGGCCTTAGACTATTGCGCGACCGCCCCCTGACCGCCATGAAATGGCTTCTGGTGATGTTTGCGGGCTATGGCGTGGCCTATGGCTTTACCATGCTCGCGTTTGCGGAGCATTGGCTGGCCTTTTGGCAGGCCTTACGTAATGAGCCCCAACTCCTGTCAGGTTTGATTTATACCACGCTGATGGCCGTGAGCGTGTGTGGTATTCTGGTAGGCCTGACACATCTGATCGTTAAATGCGCTATCTATAGGGCGCAGATTGCTATCGAAAATCCCCGCGCCGCTACATTGAGCCTTGGGCCGGATGAGGTTCGGCTGGTGGTGTTTTATGTCCTTAAATTCCTGCTGATCATGGTTTTATCCGTGTCGCTGTTTCTGGTGGTGGCTGGGGTGGCCTGGCTTGCCAACACAGCTTTGGAACTGCACATAGGGCGTAATTTTGCGACCTATGGCATCATTATGCTGGCTCTGTTGCTACAGGCTTTGGGAGTAGTCTGGTTGAAACTTCGGCTGTCCTTGGCATCTATGGATACCTTCTGTCAGCGCCGAATTAATTTTATAGGTTCGTTCCTGCTGACACGTCGATATATCTGGTCGATACTGGTCGTCTACATATTCACCTATGTACTGGTGCTGATCTGCGTGACCTCAGTGCATGCGATTTCGGCGATTGGTTTGAATATGTCGCTGATTGAGCAGTTTAAGTTTTTGAAGCAAGGGCTTGAAGTAAAAACTTTATTTGACCTAAAGCCTTTTCTACCATTCTTCATTGTCGTGTTGACGGTGACAGCGATTTCAGCCTTTTTACGTGAACTTATGATCGCGGCCGCCCAAAGTCGGCTGTTTCTGACTCTACGGGAACGGGCCCGCGAGGCGCGGCCGAAGCCGGAGGTCAGCCTGCACTGATCACGGTTAGCAGGTCACGGTCTTTGCGGGCTTGAATGGGACGGGCCGTCGACCCCAGCAGAGTTTCATAAGCACTGACCTGTTCAGGCGACACGCTTAAGGGGGCAGAGAACACCATCCAGGTTACGCCCTCTGAGCACGGCGGTACGGTCAGCGAGCCGGAATAGACAAAAAACTCCTCAGCCGCGGGCATGAGATCACGGGCATTGATCAGCAGATCGGGGATCGCCGCGGGCGCCGTCTGGTCGCTGGGTAGATAAGTCCAAACCGGTGCCAGCATGGGGTCAGCCACGCCGACCTGAGACAACACCGCGACATAAAGATAGTCTCCCTTGGCGCTTCGGTGCACGAAGTGAGTTTCTAATGCGGCCCGGCGGCCATTGATGGTGTGTTCGCTGGGGCTGTGAAAGTGAATGTCTTTCAAATCGTATCGGATACCATCCGTTGTCAGACCTCCGCCTTTTGCAGGCACGACCTTGATAGTGTGACCGTCATTTTGAATGGTGGCGTTCGAGGACAGATAATCCAGGGTAACCTTTGACAATTGGGGTTTGCCGCCGCTGACCAGATCAATCGGTGATTGACGGGCCCCGCTACTGCACTTAGCTGCCGCACCGCCAAGTTGTGCCCAATGGGATGGGCCTTCGTCACCGCTGTAGCCCCATTGAGTCAATGTCTCACCTGCTGAGACGTGGCCGTCGCCATGCCCAGCCTCATGGTCAGGTGCCGCATGTTCGTCGCCATGTGCGGCCTTTTCCCCGCCGCTGCACGCCGCAAGGCTAAACAATAGCAGACCACTTAAGGCGAAGGTGGCGATACGCATGGCAGAATCCCTAATCTCAATCCTGTCCACCATGCGTCAAAAATGGTTAATTTAGATTAAGTCGCGCGTACCTTACGCCCGTCTGCGTTCCTTATGCCGCGCCAAAAGATCCTTAAGATAGCGCCCGGTCCACGATTTCGGATTTTCCGCCACGGCTTCGGGGGAGCCGAAGGCGACGATCTCACCACCACCGTCACCGCCTTCGGGGCCGAAGTCCAAAATCCAGTCGGCGGTTTTGATGACATCGAGATTATGTTCGATAACAATGACTGTATTACCGCTGTCGGCCAGTTCGTTCAGAACTTCCAGCAGTTTACGCGTATCTTCGAAATGCAGGCCCGTGGTCGGCTCATCAAGGATATAGAGGGTTTTGCCCGTGGCGCGTTTAGACAGTTCCTTGGACAGCTTGACACGCTGAGCCTCACCACCCGACAGCGTCGTCGCCTGCTGGCCGATCTTGATGTAGCCGAGGCCAACCCGTTTCAAGGTTTCCAGCTTGTCGCGGATGGTTGGAACGGCCTTGAAGGCTTCGGCACCTTCTTCAACCGTCATATCAAGTACATCGGCTATGGAACTGCCTTTGAACGAAATTTCGAGCGTTTCACGGTTATAGCGTTTACCCTTACAGACATCGCAGGTGACATAAACATCGGGCAGAAAGTGCATCTCAATCTTGATCAGACCATCGCCGGAACAGGCTTCGCACCGCCCGCCCTTGACGTTGAATGAGAAACGACCGGGGCCATAGCCGCGCGCCTTGCTTTCGGGCAGGCCGGCGTACCAATCCCGGATCGGACCGAACGCACCGGTATAGGTTGCAGGGTTTGAGCGCGGGGTGCGGCCGATTGGCGACTGGTCGATTTCCACCACCTTATCGAAAAATTCCAAACCTTCGATCTTATCGTGGATGGCCGGGTTAGCGGAGGCGTTGTTCAGGCGTCTCGCCGCAGCCTTATGCAGGGTTTCCAGCGTAAAAGTCGATTTGCCACCACCGGAGACGCCGGTGATACAGGTCATGACGCCCACCGGAATTTCACCCGTGACGTTTTTCAGATTGTTGCCGCGCGCGCCGATGACCTTGAGCATCTTCTTTTTGTTAATCGGACGACGATCCAGCGGCACCGGAATCTCGCGCTTGCCCGTCAGGTACTGGCCAGTCAGAGAGTTAGGATTGGCCTTGATGTCCTCCGGCGTGCCTTGGGCGACGATTTCACCACCATGAACGCCGGCGGCGGGCCCCATGTCGATCACATAGTCGGCGGTCAGAATGGCGTCTTCGTCGTGCTCGACCACTAGCACGGAATTGCCCAGATCGCGCAAGCCCTGAAGGCTTTCGAGCAGGCGGTCATTGTCGCGCTGATGCAGGCCGATGGAGGGTTCATCCAGCACATAAAGCACGCCGGTCAGCCCCGATCCGATCTGCGACGCCAGCCGGATACGCTGGCTCTCACCGCCTGACAATGTGCCGGAATTGCGCGACAGGTTGAGGTAATCCAGCCCCACATCATTGAGGAATTTCAGGCGATCCAGAATTTCCTTGAGGATACGCCGCGCGATATCCATCTGCTTTTCGCTTAGATGGTTTTCAAGATCGGCGAACCACGCGTGGGCCTTTTTAATAGACAGGCCTGACACCTGAGCGATATCGAACGCCTTGATCTTAACCGCCAGAGCTTCGGGCTTGAGGCGCTTGCCACCACAGGCTTCGCATGGGGTTTCGGACTGATAGCGTGCCAGATCTTCGCGTGCCCATGCCGATTCCGTTTCGCGCCAGCGCCGCTCCATATTGGGTATGACGCCCTCAAACGGTTTGGTCACATCATAACGGCGCGATCCGTCAGCATAGGTAAACTTGATCTTTTCTGAGCCTGAACCGTGCAGAACCACAGCTTGCGCTTCAGGTGTCAGAGCGCGCCATTTGGTGTCCATCGCAAACCCGTAGTGCAACGCTAGGGCTTGCAGCGTCTGAGTGTAAAGCGGTGAGGTGCCTTTTGACCACGGCGCAATCGCCCCGCCTGTCAGGGTTGCCGTCTCATCCGGCACGATCAGTTGCTTATCGAAAGTAAGCTTTACGCCCAGGCCATCGCAGGTCGGACAGGCCCCAAACGGGTTATTGAACGAAAAAAGACGTGGCTCGATCTCGGCAATGGTGAAACCAGATACCGGGCAGGCAAATTTTTCGGAAAAAATGATACGCTTGGGCTCGGTTCTGCCTTCGGCCCGATCTTCCTCTGAAATGTCGGCATATTCGGCAATCGCCAGTCCGTCAGCCAGTCGCAGGGCGGTTTCAAGGCTATCCGCCAAGCGCGCCATTAGCCCGTCTTTGATGACCACACGGTCGATGACGACATCAATATCGTGCTTATATTTCTTATCGAGCTTGGGGGCGTCTTCGATTGGGTAATAGGTGCCATTGACCTTGAGACGCTGAAAACCCTGGCGTTGAAGATCGGCGATTTCTTTTTTGTATTCGCCTTTCCGGCCACGCACAAACGGCGCCAGCAGCAGAATGCGTGTGCCTTCGGGCAATGACACCAGCTTATCGACCATCTGGGATATGGTTTGAGACTCGATAGGCAGGCCGGTAGCAGGGGAGTAGGGAATGCCGACTCGCGCCCACATCAGGCGCATATAGTCATGGATTTCCGTGACCGTGCCGACCGTTGAGCGCGGGTTTTTTGAGGTCGTCTTTTGTTCAATCGAAATAGCGGGCGACAGCCCTTCAATCAGATCGACATCGGGCTTGGACATCAGTTCAAGGAACTGGCGCGCATAGGCCGACAGAGACTCCACATAACGGCGCTGACCTTCGGCATAGATGGTGTCAAACGCCAACGATGATTTGCCAGACCCGGACAAGCCCGTCAGCACGACTAACTTGCCGCGCGGGATATCGACATCCACCCCTTTGAGATTATGTTCGCGCGCACCACGTATCTTGATAAAGTCAGGATCGGCCATGAGGTCCTATAGTCCGGTTTCTGGATAAGAAGTCTATATAGGATAACCTCACGCTGACCAAAAGTGTCAGCATGACGCCCATGTTTATATTATCTTATATAGCTGCGGACTTTTAAGCCTGATTTGGCAAAATGTCACAAGAACAATGAGGCAACGTATTTTTGTCTCAATAAGGCCGGAATCTGCGAGGAACCTGCCATAGGCAAAGGGGGCCTTATGCGCAGTTCACAACAGGTAGTTTTATGGCTGGCCGTGGCTGCCGTTTTGGTTTTGCATATGTTGGTGATGCTTGCGCTTAGCGCGTGGGTAAAACCCAACGGAGTTATGAACCCTGCCCCAGTAATTGAAATCTGGTCACTTGATGAAGTGCCTGAAAGCCGGGTAGACCGACAGAACAAGCTAGCTAAATCTGTTGTGCATCAAACTGGGCCGAACACAGATATTGCTACTGATGAGATATTGGCCGGACACTCAGAAAGTATGGATACTCTGTCGTCGCCCATTCAAATTAACGAGCAGGATATTCTACGGCAAAAACTTATGAACGCTCTTCAGAGCGCCCGCAATTGTATTGCTATGCGTCGTAAAGGGGAGGTTTTGCCGACATATTGTGAGGGCGTAAGTCGCACTGAAATGGCTAAACTTCCCATCCTGCCGGAAGGAAGTAATCGCGCACTGGCTCAGCAGGTGGCCGACCATGAGGCCCATAAGCAGTATGTGCGTGAACCGGGCGCAACAGCTCTTTGGCAAAGGGTCAATCGCGACCCATTTCGTGATGCCAAGCATAGTGACATTCCACGACCGGGCGCCTTCGCAGACAAGAAGGCACAGCGTAAATCGGATGCTTTCGGTGAGTCCGATGATTTCTACGCAAAAGATCGCACTTCAGGCATTCAGCCAAGTCTGGATTAAAACGATCTCGCGCTTTTAAGCCTTGTGAGATAGGTTAAGCGAGGTAGGCTCACGGTAAATTTGCCGGGCGCCGGGGCCGTAGCTTGCGCCCTGAGCTTTGCGTTCCGACACATCAGTAGCTATTGCTTGCAAAATACCTTCGGTTACAGCGCGGGCGGCTTCGACGGCAACGGCGTGGCGCTTGGCGATCTCCATAAAGTTTTCAGTTGCGGTTCGCAATTGAGATTTGAGGGTGTCTCCAAGTCCTGACAACAGGGTGGGGTCTGCCTTAAGGCGCGCGGTTTCCATCCGGTACAAGTTGGATAACTGGCGCGTTTCTTCAATGCCGGCGTGGATATCCTGCGGGCGATGAGCCTCCAGCGCTTTGGTTTCAAAGGCTAATCGTTCACCCAAACGCTCGGTCAGGCTAAGAATTTGGCGGGCACGATCAGAGGCATTGTTTGCGGAAAGGGTCATGACGCGGCCTTGGCCTCCTGAAGTTGCAGCAGTTGTTTTTGAATGGCGTCGGAAATGCCGATGCCGCCATGAAGTGCGGTCTGCTTGGCGATGGCTTCGGTATAGAAGGACTTGAAGGCTTCTTCGCCTTCGCCGCCGCCGAACATGCCATCCGTATCGCCGACGCCTTGGAACATCGATTGCAGCATGGCTGACAAGACCATGGTTTCAAATTCCTGCCCGGTCTTTAAGGCGCGTGCCTGATTGGCCGACTTTGCCTGATCGCTGACGGCCGCAATCTTTGCGTCTGTATTCTGGCCTTGCAGGCTTAGGAGGGCGTTGCTTGTCAGGTTCATTAGTTTATCTCGCTCACGGCTATTTCGCTGCGCTCATGCCTCCGCGGGGGCGGCGAACGGTCGCCGACGCCCGGTCGGGCGTTGTTAATCAGGATAACCATCACATCACCTCGATATCGGCTTGCAGAGCACCGGAGGTTTTGATGGCTTGCAGTATCGAGATCATGTCGCGCGGTGATACCCCCAGCGCATTCAAGCCTTCGATCAGATCACTAAGCGAGGTCGTGGCCTTGAGGTCATAAAGCTTCTTGCCCTTTTCTTCATCAATGGAGACTTGGCTATCCGGCACCAGCGCGGTTTGCCCCTGACTAAAAGGGGCCGGTTGACTGGCGAAGGGCTGTTCCTGAACCGAGATGGTCAGATTGCCCTGAGCGATGGCGACACGGGAGACGCGCACATTCTCGCCCATGACGATGACGCCGTTCACTTCATCGATCACGACCTTAGCGGGGGTGTCGACATTGACGTTCATCTGTTCAATATCGGTGACGAAGTTCATCATATTGGTGCCCTGCGGCGCTTTCAGCGATACAATCGTCGGGTTTTCCGCAAAGGCCGTCCCCGGATAGCTGGCATTGATGGCCAGAGCGATGCGTTTTGAGGTGGTGAAATCCGGGTTCTTAAGCGTCAGGCGCACAACCGGCATGGCGTTAAGGTCAAAGGCGATTTCGCGCTCAACGATACCGCCCGAAGCGATGCGGCCGGACGTCGGCACGCCCTTGGTTATGGATGAGCCCGACGCGCCGCCCGCAGAGATTGAACCGGTCTGAACGGTGCCCTGCGCGACCGCATAAGCCTCGCCATCAGCGCCCAGTAGCGGTGTCACTAGTAACGTGCCGCCCAAAAGGCTTTTGGCGTCACCCATGGCTGATACCGACACATCCATGCGCGAACCAGATGCCGAAAAGGCAGGCAACTCCGCCGTGACCATAACCGCGGCGACGTTTTTGGTGTTGAGGTTGGCGTCGCGAACATTGACCCCCAGTCGCTCCAGCATGGCTTCAAGGCTTTGCTTGGTGAAGGGCGCGTTTCGCACGCTGTCACCGGTGCCGTTCAGGCCTACGACGATGCCGTAACCGATAAGCTGGTTTTTACGCACGCCTTCGACATCGACAATGTCCTTGATGCGCGACGCCGCAAAACCCGGTGCCGCGAAGGTCAAAAGCGCCGTGGATAAAAGCAGCAATCGGGGCAGGAGGGACGTGAAAAAGCGCATGATCACCTAAACCTTACATTAGTCGGGAGGGGCTATGCGAAGTTTGTGCCAACTTAGGTTGTGAAATTTCTCAATTAAATCAGTGTGAAAATTGGTTAATTGGCGTGCTGTGACCGGGTGGGGAAAAAATTGCCCGGATATTAACGTCAAAGTTACCATCAGGGGGAAATATTGACCCATGGTGCAGGGGTATGATCCCGCGCCCAGAAAGCGGACGCTTTTTGAAAGCAGGCATAAGGCCTGAGCATATTTCATCCATAGTACAGGTGTTTTTGGCGATGACGCTCAGGATCAATCCTTCTCAAGGTTTAGGCGCTTCGGCTACGGCGGGCGGCGTTAAGCGTACCGGTGGTGATGGGTTTTCCTTATCGAAAGGAAGTTCAGCGCAAAGTGCGGGATCGGCTGCCGGTGCAGCACCCGCCGCCGGGGCCTTTGGTGTGGGCGGCATCGATGCGCTTTTGGCCTTGCAGGCCGAAGAAGACGTACTGACGGGACGCAGACGGCGTCAGATCCGCCGGGCCAATGACATTCTGGATGTGCTGGAGGACGTTAAGGTCTCACTTCTGGACGGCACTCTGGCGGATTCCACGCTACTTAATCTCAAAACCATGATCGCGGATCGGCGCGAGGGCGTCGAGGATGAAAAGCTTCAGGCGGTTCTGGATCATATTGAAACGCGGGCGCTGGTTGAACTTGCCAAACGCGGCCTAAGTTAAATCTGCATTGCAATGAAGGGGTTAGTTACATTAGGCGTCTTAACACGGCGGCCTATTGTCTCCCTTGTGAAAAAATCCTGCGCAAAGTCATTGAATCGTCTTATTCCGGTGTCTATAAGCCGCCTAAAAAAGGGCTGTCCGGTTTGTGGCGTGATGTTTGCAGCCGGAGCTAAATGGTTTGGGGAATGTTAGGGCCTTTGGGGACTTAACAGTTAGATTCGGAGTGCAGGTCTTATGAGTACACTCGATATTCAGGTTAAGGGTGAAGGTTACAAACCGTCTGACGGCGAAGAATATATGAACGACCGTCAGTTGGCCTATTTCCGTAAAAAGCTGGTGGAATGGAAAGAAGATATCCTGCGCGGCTCGAAAGAGACCGTCAACACCATGCAAAAAGAAACCGAGAACCATCCTGATCTGGTTGACCGCGCGTCATCAGAATCGGATCGTGCGCTGGAACTGCGTACCCGTGACCGCCAGCGCAAGCTGATCTCCAAGATCGAAGAGGCCATCAGTCGCGTTGATGATCAATCTTACGGCTTTTGCGAAGAAACCGGTGAGCCTATCGGTCTGGCCCGTCTTGAAGCCCGCCCGACAGCGACCTTGAGCATCGAGGCTCAGGAGCGTCATGAGCGTCGTGAGCGCGTTCACCGCGACGACTAAGCTTGCCGGATGGCGCGGGCTCTGGTTTACTTACAGAAAAGTATAACTGGAGGCCGGATGTTCAGGAAAATTTTGATCTTGGCGGCGATGGCTATGGTTGGCGGAGCCTTGCCTTTGTGGGCGGCGTCACCAACCGTTGATCCTGTACCGTCCGCTCGTCAGGCTTTGCCAGAATTGCCGGTGACGTGGGATCATGTGCCGTATGAGCGCATGAAGCGGAATTATCCAACCGTGGCCAAGCAACGCAATCAGCCCGGCTCAGTTTTGGTTTCATGTGATTGGGATGATAAGGGCCGCGTTACGGAATGCGAAATGATTCGCGAAACGCCCGAAGGCTTAGGGTTTGGAACCGCTACGCTGGAACTCATGAAAGCCGCGACGGTCAAATCCAAGGTCGCGGGTGAACCTCTTGTCGCGGGTAAAGGACTAAAGCTGTTTGTTAAATGGGAACAATAAAAACTTTTGACCCTTTTAACTCAATGTGTGACAGCGTATGGGAATGTCTCAATTTCGACAGTAACCCAGAGACATTACGCCCATGACCGTTAAGGTTCGTTTCGCTCCGTCACCGACTGGCCGCATCCATGCGGGCAATGTTCGCGCCGCCCTGATCAACTGGCTGTTCGCGAAGAAGCAGCAGGGATTATTTGTCCTGCGGATCGATGATACCGACCTTGAGCGCTCGACCAAGGAAAATGAAGACCTGATCGAGACCGACCTTAAGTGGCTGGGGCTCAACTGGGATGAGCGTTATAACCAATCGAAACGCTTTGATATTTATCAAAAAGCCGCCGATGCGCTGAAAGCCGATGGCCGTCTTTATGCCTGCTATGAAACTGCCGATGAGTTGGATCGCCGCCGCAAGGTGCAGTTATCGCGCGGTCTGCCGCCGGTCTATGATCGGGCTGCTCTTAACCTGACCGAAGCTGAAAAGGCCGCCTTTGAAGCTGAAGGCCGCAAGCCGCACTGGCGCTTTAAACTGGATGGCAAGCGCGTTGCCTGGGAAGATCTGGTGCGCGGGCACTGTGAAGTCGATACGACCTCCATGTCCGATCCGGTGCTGATCCGCGAAGACGGTGCGTTTCTCTACACCCTGCCGTCGGTGGTCGATGACATCGATATGAAGATAACCCATGTCATCCGCGGTGAAGATCATGTCGCCAATACCGGCACGCAGATCGAGATTTTCGAGGCCTTATCGGCATTTTTTGGCGGGGCGCCCCTACCCACTTTTGCGCACATGACCTTGCTGGTCGGGGCGGACGGTGAGGGGTTATCCAAGCGTCTGGGGTCGATGTCGATTTCCCAGATGCGTGAAGATGGTTTGGAACCTTTGGCGATTACGTCGCATCTGGCCAAGATCGGTACATCCGATCCGCTGGAGGTCGCATCTTCGTTAGAGGTTCTGGCCGAGGCACAGGATTTCACCAAGATGGGGCGGGCTCCGGCGCGTTATGACTTTGACGACCTGATGCGACTAAATGCTGGCGTTTTGCAATCTATGTCTTACGCCGAGGCGAAGCTCCGTCTGGAGGCGCTAAGCGTCGATCTGGGCGAGTTGTTCTGGGATACCATAAAGCCTAACCTGCATAAGTTTGCTGAGGTCGTTGAATGGGCCGCAATTGTCCGGGATGATGTGGCGACGGTCATCGAAGACGCGGGCTTTGCCGCTAAGGCGCTGGAACTGCTGCCGGATGATTATGGCCGCGATAGCTGGAGCGCGTGGACGGCGGCCATCAAGGACGCCACCGGCGCCAAGGGCAAGGCCTTGTTCATGCCGCTACGTCTGGCCCTGACCGGCAAACCGCATGGCCCGGACATGGGCGCTTTATCGTTCCTGATTGGCCGTGAAAAGATCGCCAAGCGCTTGGGGGCGTCGGCATAGGGCGCTAAATATCTTGGCAGATGGTCATCAAGGGCGTTACTCTGACCGGAAACGGAGGGTGCGATGAAGGGCTTGCTGATTGCAATGGGTTTTGCGGTTTTGAGTGGGGCTGCCAATGCCGAAGGTGTTGCGGACTTAAGCTGGCTAACCGGGTGCTGGGTTCAGGCGGATGGTGATCGTACAGTCGAAGAGTATTGGACTAAGCCGTCCGGCGGTGTCCTTATGGGGGCCGGCAAGACGCTGCGCGCCGGAAAATTACGCAATTATGAGCATATGCGCATTGAGCCAATTGCCGGTGTGCTGACGTTCACGGCAATCCCGTCAGGGCAGGCGGAGGCCAGCTTTCCGGCGAAATCTCAAGCCGAGGGTGAAGTGATTTTCGAGAATCTCGCCCATGATTTTCCTCAGCGCGTTATATATCGCAAGGCTCACAATGGCTTGTCGGCGCGCATTGAAGGCGTTGTAAACGGCCAATCCCGCAGTGTGGATTTCACCTATAAGCGCTGCGGTGCCGATTAATTGCGCTCCGCAAGTGAGTGGCTTCACATAACCTTGCGCGTATCGATGTCTTCGTCCTGCGTGGACATATGACTTACGGCTTTGAGGATGTCTGAGACCTTATCCACGCTCATATAGGTGCGCTTAAAGGCTTCCGGGGTAAAGCCCTGACCGATCGTGTAGCTTATCATGTCGAAAAACGGGTTCCAGTAGCAGTTCTGATTGAAGAATATGATCGGCTTTTTGTGCAGATCCAGCCGACGCCAGGACAATAATTCAATAACTTCTTCAAGCGTGCCTACGCCGCCTGGAAAAACCACAAACGCATCCGAATCTTCAAACATCAGCATTTTGCGTTCGTGCATGGAATCGACGACGACGGTTTCGACCTCATCAAACAGGCGCTCACGGGTACGCAAAAAGCGCGGCATAATGCCCTTCACCTTGCCGCCAGCATCATAGGCAGCTCGGGCGGCAGCCCCCATGAGGCCGACATCGCCGCCCCCATAGACCAGTTTAAGTCCGGTCTGCGCCAAAAGGGCACCAAATTCCTGTGCGGCCTGCACATAGGCCGGGTCTTTGCCATTTGACGATCCGCAATAAAGGCAGATCGTTTTGATATTCTGATGCGTCATGTCATTCCAATCGTTTGAGCTATCTTAAAATGGCAAGGCTTAAAATTAAAAGAACTTAATTTAGTTCTGATGCGGGCGGCGGCTATTTTCATGAGTGACCCGTTACTCTATCATCGATCGCTATGACCCCGATTGTCGCCCGCCGTGCTGTTCTAAGAACCCTTACCCAGGCTATGCTATGCCTTGGCGTAGGCATGATGGCGGGGTGCGAGAAGGCTGATCCGCAAGGGGGGGCTGATGGGCCGTTTCTGGCGACGAATATGGGCTATATCCGTGCCCCTGAAATTCTTAAGGTTACGATCGGCGGAAACGGTGTTGTCAAAATCAGCGGTGTCGCCCGCCCGGATGGTCGCGTTCGTCTGACCAGCCGTCAAGGGCAGGCTTTTGGCGTTACTGCCAATGCGCGTGGAGAGTTTGTGGCCGATTTGCCTAATGACAGCAACGGCAATCTCTATGATGTGTCGATGGAGGAATCCGGTCGGCTGATGAAGGCCGAGGGGCGGCTGTTTGTACCGACCGGGCAGCCTGAGCGCGCGGTTTTTATGCGCTCCGGATCTCCGAGCCTGCCCTTATCGCCCCATGCGCCGCTTTTGGCCGTTGTCGATTATGACAGGCTGGGCGGGGTCGCGGTTGCCGGGCGTGCCAAGGCCGGGGCTGTGGTGGCTCTGGGGGTCAACGGGGCAGATGTTGCGCGCGTTAAGGCCGATGAGGCGGGGCTTTACAGCGCTATATTGCCATTACGGCAGAGCCTGGTGGGGCAGGCCGTTATGCTTACGGCGCAATCGGAAGGTGCCGTTGATGCCCGTACGGTAGAGTTGCTGGCGGAGCCTGGGGAAATGGATTCTATACAGCCTGCTGAGGCGGCGTGGAAGGTTCACTGGCTCTTGCCGGGGGGCGGGTCACAAACCACCATGGTTTATTAGGGCATAAATGTAGAGGCTCCGACGCAAAATTCAATTTCGTGGATAATTTGCAAGTTAGGCCTTGCGCCCTAGCCTGACAGCTTGCTATAGGGCGCTCCTTCGCTGCTACAAACATTCCCCGGTAGCTCAGTTGGTAGAGCAGTCGACTGTTAATCGACTTGTCACAGGTTCGAGTCCTGTCCGGGGAGCCAGCGCATTCATCCTGAAAATTGTTAGCTGTTATGTTGTGAGTGAATTAAGCGCTCATGCGCGCTCCAGTTTTTATATTAAACTCAATACCCATAAACGCATAAAAAAAGCCCGAAGAAAACCTTCGGGCCTTATAAAGTTTGGTGATGGTGGGTGTCTTTAAGAAAGCAAAGACAATACTTGTCTGACTGATTTGAGTTAATGAAATATGAATATCGTATCGGCGTTATAATTTAAATCAACCATTGCCATGAGCGCAGATCATGCCTTGCAGACGCTGGCCATTTGCGTAGTCCAGATGCTGTAGGCACCGGGCTGTAAGTGCACACCGTCACGCGTTGGAATAGGCTGTCCCAGTTCAATAAGCTTCGCGCCGGTCTCATTCGCCAAAGTACGAATACCTGCGTTCAGGCTGTCGATATAGGCCTGATCAAAACGATCTGCGGCCGCGGCGCCGATATTAGGTATAGTTGCAATCGCAATATCATAGCCCTTATAACGGGTGATGAGTGTGCGGTAGGCCGCCAGTGTTGGTTCAACCGGCTGTGCCTTAGTAAGGTAAGTCTTGGCGTTATTGGTGCCAAGGGCAAAAACCAGACGTTCAGGCCGCGAGGATGATGCAATCAAATCATCGGTCCAGCCGGCGGTGTCCTGGATCGTCGCGCCGCTGACGCCTGCGTTAAGCACAGGCGTGCCGCAGAGGGTATCAAGTTTCGCAAACTCAGTCAGGCTGTCTCCAAAAATAATGGTTTTGGCTTCCATCTGACCGGCTTGCGATTTTATGGCGTTAAGCCTTTGTGGGAAATGGGCGATGGGCTGATTTTTCTGAGCGTTTTCCCAGCCATTATCTTTGCCAAGCTTCCATCCTGCAGCGCCGGCCAGCGCTGTGGCTGATATAAACGCGGGTAGCAGCAACCACGCCAGACGCAGGCGATAGGAAAACGTCTTAACCGAAGTTGTGGGAACTGGAAGGTGGAGTGAGGACGTGGGCATGGTGACTCGATATAAATGTAAGTTCGGGTGTATCTTTACAAATTGCAATCTATAAGTGCAATTGTAATGTTATGGTATGGCCGCGCAGTGCTGCGCGTGTCTAAGCAAAACCCCGGCCATAGCAAAATGGCCCTCAGTTCATGAGGGTTGTGATCTATGTCGTTGAGGGAAGTTGGAGGCCTGACCCGGAGTCGAACCGGGCTACACGGATTTGCAATCCGCTGCGTAACCGCTCCGCCATCAGGCCATCCGAGAGCGTCGAGGTCAGTGCAGCTATCAGATCATATGCGTGGCTGCAATTGATTTTGCGGTGCCGCTATCAGAATTGTTTGGAAAACTCTTATTTTTATGGCTTATTTTGGCGGTTGGGAGAATTGCTGAAATGCTTTTGAGCGCCTATAAGCAAGGGAATCTCTCCTGCGTTTAAAGGGTCTGAACATGGATTACGTCGCCGCTCGCAATAATATGGTCGAATCTCAGGTGCGTGTGAACGATGTCACCGACATGGCTTTGCAACGGGCTATGCGCCATGTTGAGCGCGAGCGTTTGTGCGCGCAATCTCAGGGCTTTGCCGCCTATGGTGAAGTTGAGGCTATGATCGCGCCGAACCGTTACCTCATGAAGGCCCGCGATATTTCCAAGCTTATGCACGTTCTGTCGCCCAAGGCCGGTGAAAGCGTTCTGGCGATCGCCGCACCTTATGCGGGGGCGGTTCTGGCGCATGCTGGCCTTGATGTGATTGTGCAGGAAGAAGATGCGCGCACCCTGGCGGTTGTTGAGCCTTATCTTAAAACCCTCGGCGTTAAGACGCAGACTCAAGGCTTTGCAACCCCTGTGGCGGGTGAGTACGACCTGATTATTATCGAAGGCGCTGTTAGCGAAGTGCCTGATGCCTGGCTTAAGGCGCTTAAGATCGGCGGCCGTCTCGGTGTGGTGGTGCGCACCTCTGCTGTCGGCAAGGCGACTGTCTTTACGAAGCTTGATTCCGGGGTATCCGCCGGTGAAGTTTTTGATTCGTCGCCATCTATCCTGTCGGGCTTCGAGAAGACCAAAAGTTTTGTGTTCTGAGTTTACCTGCGACATTTCCACGCATATGGCAAATGTGAAAAAAGCTTAATTCGCCAAATACCGTAACTTGTGCCAGAGATGACCCCAAGGGTTCTTCGCGCCCAACGGCGCAGGGGCATGACGCACAGGGGCGTCATTAATCTTTTTAGGGAAGTTATTTATGTCGGGTGCGAAGTCTGTTCGGTTACGTGTCGGTTTAAGCGTTCTGGCGCTATTGGCTGGGGGCAGTTGGGCCGGACTGGCCTCCGCCGAGACGCTGACGGATGCCATAGCCATGGCCTATGCCAGCAACCCGACCATACAAAGACAACGTGCCCTTCAACGGGCGCAGGATGAAACCTATGTGCAGGCCCGCTCCAGCCTGGGGCCCTCGCTGAATGCAGGTGCGGATGTCGGTTACAATGATCTGCCGGATCTGTCTGGCAACCGCTCATCCACCTCTCTGACCCTATCCGCCAGCCAACCGATTTTTGCTTCGGGCGCATTGGTATCGACACTGGATGCCGCCAAGGCTGATGTTTTGGCCGGCCAAGAAGGCCTGCGGTCGGTCGAGCAATCGGTTCTGTTGAATGTGATTTCGGTCTATACCGCCGTGCGCCGCGATCAGGAAGCCCTGCGCATCCGTCAGGAAAATTATGAGGTTTTGAAGCGCCAACTGGACGAGGCCAATGCGCGCTTCTCGGTCGGCGACAACACCCGCACGGATGTGGCGCAATCCGAAGCGCGTCTTGCGGCCTCGCAGGCGTCTCTGGCGCAAGCCAAGGCGCAACTGGACACCAGCCGCGCGTCATATATCGCCATCGTTGGTCAGGCCCCGACCAATCTGGAGCCGGAGACAGCGCTGCCCAACGTACCTACCGATTTTGATTTGGCGCTGAATGCGGCTGAAAAATATAACCCTGATCTGAACTCGGCCTTGTTTGCCGAAGCTGCCGCGCGGGCTCGTGTCAAGGCGGCGCGGTCAAATCTGGGGCCAACGGTTGGATTATCTGCCAGTTACGGCGCGTTTGCACCGACCAATGATTTCAATAATCTCGATAACCGCGATGCGGCTTCTGCGACCTTGCGCCTGTCGATCCCATTGTTTTCAGCCGGGTTTAACACCTCACGCATTCGCCAGGCCGCAGAAGGTCACATGGCCCAAAAAATGACGGTCGAAGAAAGCCGCCGCGGCGTCATTCAGGATACGTCATCATCGTGGGCGCAAATGGTGGCGGCCAAGTCGGCAACGGCAGCCAATCAGGAGCAGGTGCGCGCCACCCGCCTTGCGGCTGAAGGTGTCAAGATGGAGTTTCAGGTGGGGCTTCGCACCAATATCGAAGTGCTGAATGCCGAGCAGGAATATCGGTCGGCACAGTTGGCGCTGATCAATGCCCAGCGCGACGAATATGTGGCCTCATCCCAGCTTTTGGCGGTTATGGGCAGCCTGAATGCGCGTGAACTGGTGCCCCAGGTTGAGGTTTATGACCCCGCTAAGAACTTTGATCGCGTCAAGAATAAAGGCATGACAATTGAGCCGGTGATTCGCGCAATTGACGGTCTTGGCGCGGGCGTTACGGATGGTATGACTGAAAAGTAGTCATTTTCGCCATTGCAAAACAGGCTGATTTTTCAATGAGTAACAGGAAAATTAGCCCGTTTCGCGAATTAATGGGCGGCTTATAAGCTTAAGAGTTGCCAAAATCCCTTAAGCCGTGTCTTTATAGCACAGTTTTCCGATTCAACGGCGATATTACCATGTCAGACCAATCCGCACACGAGCCGACTATGGAGGAAATTCTTGCCTCCATTCGCCGCATCATCTCCGAAGATGATGCGCCTGAAGAGGCGGCTGAGGCACCGGCCGAAGTGGCGGTTGCTGAACCGGAACCTGCGCCTGAACCGGAGCCGGAACCGATGGCAGCGTTTGAAGAAGACGAGCCTGAAGATGACGTTCTGGAACTGACCGAGCCTTATGTGGCCGCACCGGTGGCGTCGATTGGTGATCTGGATGCCTATGAACCGGTGGCGGCCGTGGCGCCCCCTGCGCCTAAGCCTGAACCCAAGCCGGTTTATTCGGCACCGGAACCTGATTTTGGCGCGTCGCGTCTGGTCAGCGACCGGACGGAGAGCACGGCGGCGAATGCCTTTGGTGCCCTGACCAATGCCTTGCTGGTGCCGAAAGACGGTCGCACCTTAGAGGACGTCCTTAAAGAACTGATGCGGCCTATGCTTCAGGACTGGCTGGATAAAAATCTGGCCACTATTGTTGAAGAACAAGTCCGCCTTGAAGTCGAGCGTATCGCACGCCAAGCTAGGCGTTAGATTTTTTTTAACGCGCATTTTATCCGAAAACCGCTTCACACTTTTCGGCATGCGCTCTAAGCCCTTCCGCTTCACCACAAATGGTTATAGAGAGAACGGCGTCCATTGCGGGCGCCGTTTTTGTTTTCCCTTCCTGTTTTTATTGTCAAAGCCTGAGCATGTTAGAAAAGACTTTCGATCCGAAATCCGTTGAACCGCGCCTTTATGAGATGTGGGAAACGTCCGGTGCCTTTAAGCCGACTGACAAAGAAGGGGCTGAGAGCTTTTCGATTGTGATACCGCCGCCCAATGTGACGGGATCGCTGCACATCGGCCATGCGCTGAATAATACGCTTCAGGACGTGCTGATCCGCTTTGAGCGGATGCGCGGGAAGGCAGCTTTGTGGCTGCCGGGGACGGATCACGCCGGTATTGCCACTCAGATGGTGGTTGAGCGTCAACTGGCGGCTGCGGGGCAGCAATCGCGCCGGGATATGGGCCGTGAGGCCTTTGTGCAAAAGGTATGGGACTGGAAAGCCGAATCGGGCGGGACGATTGTCGGTCAGTTGCGTCGTCTGGGCGCATCCTGCGATTGGTCGCGGGAGCGCTTTACGCTCGATGAGGGCCTCTCCGCCGCGGTGCGCAAGGTGTTTGTGCAATTGCATAAAGAGGGCCTGATTTACCGCGATAAACGCCTGGTCAACTGGGACCCGTATTTTCAGACGGCGATTTCAGACCTTGAGGTCGAACAAAAGGAAGTCGATGGGGCCTATTATCACTTCGCCTATCCGCTGGCCGATGGCTTGACGTATCAGCATCCGGTCAAGGATGAAGAGGGCAATGAGACCTTTGAGACGCGCGACTATATCGTTGTGGCGACCACCCGCCCTGAAACCATGCTGGGTGATACGGCGGTGGCCGTGCATCCGGATGATGAGCGCTATAAGGGCTTAGTCGGCAAAGAGGTCGTTCTACCGATCGTTGGTCGGCGTATCCCGATTGTGGCCGACGAATACGCTGATCCGGCCAAGGGTTCCGGTGCTGTTAAGATCACGCCCGCCCATGATTTTAACGACTTTCAGGTCGGCAAGCGCCACAACCTTCAGTCTTTAAGCATTTTAGATGGTGAAGCTCGGATTGTTCCAAGCTACTTTAATGCGCCTGAGTATAAAGATATCCCTGATAATCTGCGAGGTTTAGATCGTTTCGCGGCGCGTAAAGCTATCATCGCTGAGATGGAAAATCTGGGGCTACTGAAAGAGATCGAAAAGACCCGTCATATGGTGCCGCATGGTGACCGTTCCGGAGTAGTGATTGAGCCTTATCTGACCGATCAGTGGTACGTCAATGCCGGTGAATTGGCTAAAGACGCGCTTGCGGCTGTCGAAGATGGTCGCACGGTTTTTGAGCCTAAGAACTGGGAGAAGACCTATTTTGAGTGGCTGAAAAACATTGAGCCGTGGTGTGTCTCGCGTCAGCTTTGGTGGGGGCACCGTATTCCTGCGTGGTTCGGCCCGCCTCTTGAAGCTGATAATCCGGACAGATTTGCAGGCAAAATATTTGTAGGCGAGGATCAAGACGAGATTTTAAAACAAGCAAAAGACTACTATGGAAATATTCCAATTTCTTTTGGCAATACATTTACTGCATTCAGGCAAAATGGAGTGATTACGGCTGTTGAGCTTCGTCAGGACGAAGATGTTCTCGACACTTGGTTCTCGTCAGCACTGTGGCCATTTTCGACGATGGGGTGGCCTGAGCAGACCAAAGACCTGGAGCGCTTTTATCCGACCCATACCCTGATTACCGGCTTTGATATCATCTTCTTCTGGGTCGCCCGGATGATGATGATGGGCTTGCATTTTACCGGGAAGGCCCCGTTTGAGCGGGTCTTTATCAATGCGCTGGTCCGCGATGACAAGGGTCAGAAAATGTCCAAGTCCAAGGGCAATGTTATGGACCCGCTGGTGCTGATTGATGAATTCGGCGCCGATGCCTTGCGTTTCACCATGACCGCCATGTCAGGGCAGGGGCGTGATATTAAGCTGGCCAAACAGCGCATCGAAGGCTACCGTAACTTTGGCACCAAGCTATGGAATGCCGCGCGCTTCGCTCAGATGAACGAATGCGCCCATGTCGAAGATTTTGATCCGGCGAACGTAAAATTGACTCTTAGCCGCTGGATACGCGGTGAGGTTCAAAAGACGGTGCAGGCGGTGACCACAGCATTAGAGGCCTGCGCGTTTGATGATGCAGCATCGGCGCTCTATAAATTTGTCTGGAACGTGGTCTGCGATTGGTATCTGGAACTGGCGAAACCGATCCTGAACGGCGATGATGAGGCCGCTAAGGCCGAAATCCGCGCCACGACGGCATGGGTTCTGGATCAGTGCCTGATCCTGCTGCATCCGGTCATGCCGTTCATCACCGAAGAACTGTGGGATAAGACCGCTAACGGCGCACGTCCGAACCACCTGATTGTTCAGACATGGCCTGAGTTTAAGGGCGACTGGATTGATGCGTCGGCTGATGACGAAATTAACTGGCTGATCGACCTGATTTCCGAGGTTCGCTCCATCCGTTCGGAAATGAATGTGCCCGGATCGGCCCGCGCGCCATTAAGCTTAACCGGCGCATCCAGCGTAACCAAGGCTCGCCTTGAAACCCACCGTGATTTGATACTGTTCTTAGGGCGGTTGTCGGAGGTTTCGGTGTCGGAAACGGCTCAGGCGGGGTCTGTACCGTTCGTCAGCGCCGAAGCCACCGCCCATCTGGCGATTGCCGAGTTCATCGATCTCAAGGCCGAGGAAGCGCGCCTGTTGAAAGACATTGCCGCCTTTGACAAGTCGATCGACGGCACGCGCCGTAAACTTGATAATCCCGAATTTGTCAAAAAAGCCCCGGAAGAGGTGATCGAAGAAAACCGCGAACGCTTAGCCGAGGCCGAAGGTGGTAAAGCCAAGCTGGCGGCCGCCCTAGAGCGGCTCAAGGCCGCCCTGTAAGCGGGGCTTTTTAAGCCCCGTAAACGGCGCGATCAGCTTTTCCCGATTAAGCCAGACGATCTGGCTGCCGACCCACAGCATCAACAGCGTGATGCCTAAGCCTGACATCGGAATGATGGGCAGGGCATTGGCGTCCCAATTGTTGATCAGGAGGATCGAGGCGCACATGATCAACAGCCCCCAGGTCACCGCTTGGTATTGTCGCAACCCCAGATGCCGGCTCATCGTCGCCATCAACACCACGGCGGGGGCGATGTAGAGGATGTCGTAATCCATCAGCCGCGGGTTCAGAAGCTGAGCCACACCCAGCCCCAGCATAATGCGCTCAAAGGCCGTGATCTTGCCCCAATGGGCCATGGCAAAGCCCAAAGCCGCGACTGTCACCATGAAAAGCGCGGCTAAAATCAGAGACGGTGTGGAACTGGGTTCCAATCCGATCCACGGCATCCATGAAAAGAAGCCTATGCCGGGTTGTTCGGTCATGACGATCTGATCAAGGCTGGCGCGCCATTCGTCGCTGAGGGGGCCTGCCGATTTAATCAGAGCCAGATAGGCGAGGATTCCGGCGCTGCCCGCCGTGAAGCCGGTCACGAGACGCGATTTTAGCGGACGATCCTGATAGAGCAGCACAATGAAATAGGTCATCAGGGTCGGTTTGAAGAAGGCGCCGAAAATAACGGCCAGTATGAATGGCCAGCGCTGTTTATCTAGCTGCAACGCGCACAACAGAATGATGGCGTGCAGCAATATGCCAATATTGCCAGAGGCGATGCTGCCACCGGTCAGTATGGCGTAGACCGGAATGCGCAGGGCATTGGGCGCATGGGGCATCGCCTTGACCATGCCGACCCAGCCAATAAAGCCCAGAGCTATGGCCAATGCCAGAACATAACTAAGTCTCAGCAGATCATAGCTCAGGGCTTCGATCATGTGGCCAAAAACGCCCGCGATCTGAGGGGCATAAACATAGGGGGTGGCCTTCATGCCCTGACAGAACGGGGTGATATCATAGGGCGAAAGGCCGCGCGTCATATGATCGCCCGCACAGGCCAGCGCATCGAAATCAACCAGCCATGGACGTTCTTTGATAATACGTCCGATGAGCCCACCGATCAAAGGCGACGTAAAGGCAAATATATACCACCCCAGCGCTGTGGGCGAGGTCAGGCGGGACGACAGCCATGCAGGGGCGTCGGTTCTGAAAACCGGTAGTCGGTTAAGCATTGAAATTCACTAAGGCTTGGATGGATTGTTATCTTAGGTTTTCATCCAACTGAGCGTGAATTGAGGCGGAATAAGACCCGAATGTGGTTGCAATTGTGTCGAGCGCGATAAAAAGCGTTTATGCCGTTAGGTTTGAGTAAACTGTGGCGGTAATTACACACTGGGTCTTCTGAGCGACTTTAAAAAGACCTGCATTGTGTCGGGGCCGTGACGTTTGATCAGCTTTAGCCCTGAAAAAATAATCAGCCCGCAGTAGGCAAGCACCGCAAACGCATCGGGTGACCAGCCTTCGATGTCTGCCATTCGTAGCATAAGGGTCGCAAAGGATACGATTACAAAGCTTAAACTGACCCAATGTAACGTCTTGTCTCCTAAAGTCCGGCTGAGGGAAACGACCAGAGCCATGACGGCAGGCAATATCAGAAGGTCATAATCCATCAGACGGGGATTGAGCAGCAGCGCCATGCCCAGTCCCAGCAATATGCGTTCATCCCGTGTGGCGCCCGCGTGTTCAGCTATAAACCATCCGCAAACAGCCATTACAACGGCGAATAACACATATCCCGCCAACGTAAATGGCGAAGAGGCTCCAAGTCCGGCGGCGGCGGCCCAGGCGAAGAAGCTCATGCCGGCCTGTTCGGACACCACAATCTCAGCGATCCGGGCCTGCCAGACATCATATAACGGCCCGGCCGTAGCGAAAATGGACGCGACGACGGCAAGGCCTGTAATCGCTCCAAGGCTGCTGAACCCTAATCGGCTGATTATGGGTTTATCCTGATAGATCAAGACGATCAGATAGGTCAGTAGGGTAGGCTTAATGGCTGAGGCGCAGACGACTGCCAGCAAAAAGGGCCAGCGGGATTTATGAAGTCCAAGGGCTGCCAGAAGAATGACACCGTGCAGAAAAAGGCCGATATTCCCGCTGGCGATCGATGAGCCGGTCAGCAAGCCGCATCCCAGAACTCTCAGTCGCAATGGGACATGATCGAAGCGTTTGCCAAGGCTGTACCATGCCATCAGTAAAATAAGCGGGATGAGAAGGGCGGCATAAGCCAATCGTGCGCCATCAAGCCCGATAGCCTCAATAACAGGGATCAGGGCCTTTCCCACCTGTGGCGCATAGACATAGGCGGCAGGTTTAAGGCCTTCACACATGGGGGCAAGGTCATAGGGCGACAATCCGCGCCGGATGTGATCCGCGCCGCAGAGCAGGGCATCGAAATCATTTAGCCACCACTTGCCCTTTGTCAGGCGCCCAATAAGGCTTGAGGTTACCGGCAAGGTAAAAAAGAACACCATAAGCCCCAAAGACCACCGGCTTCTGGTTTTTTGAGTTAACCAGTCCAGCGCGTTCATGGGTTTGAACGCTCTGGTGGCCGATGTGATAGGGCAGACATTATGGCTTCGGGCACATTTTTGAAAGCCATAAAGCCTACGATCAGGACGTAGAGACTCAAAGCCAGTGTCGCGATGCGCGTGGTATAATCACCGAGTTCAACCGCATTGCCGATAAGCACAAAGACGCAGATCGACGCCAGAACCGTCAATCCTTTGTTCTTGATCCAGTTCATGAGTTTGCTGGATGCAGCTAAGGACTGGCTGTTAAGGGCAATTACCACCAGACCTATACCGATTAAAAATACATCCTGCGACATCAGGCGAGGGATCATCAACACCCCCAAGCTAAGGCCAAGCCATACGCGCTCAGTGGCGGACAATTTCAGGCCTTCGGCAATGGCAAAACCGGCAAGGGTGAGAAGGCCCGCGAACCCAAGAAAACCTAAGCCCGCCAAAGCTCCATCAGCCTTAAGACCGAACAGGGACAGCCAACCGTAATAACTTTCGCCGGGGGTGAGTTGGTAGACGAAGTAAGACAGCGTATCACGCCATTCCTGAGACAAGGCCGAACCGTCGAGAGCGAACAAAACGGTCGGCAGCAGGCCCAAAACCGCCCCGCTGCCAAATAGGATCAGGCGTTTGTAAATGGAGCCCTGCATGAACAGCACCACCGCCAGATAGGTCAGAAAGACGGGCTTTACGCTACCGCAGGCGGCGACAATAGCCACAAATACCCACGGTCCCCACCAAAAGCTGCTGGCGACCAGCAAAGCGCTAAAACCGACCGCCGCATGGCACAGAACGGCAATATTGCCCCACACGACCGCACTGCCGGTCAGGAAGGCTGCGAACGGGATTTTCTGGATCAACGTGGCCGGAGTTGCCTTACGCAGATAGATCAGCCAGGCCAGCGCCAAAAGGCTGAATACATAGATGACGGCATAGAGCGTTTGCAGGTCGGTTTGTCCAAAAATACGCGCCAGAAAGGCCGCCGTATCCGCGATGAACGGCAAATAGACGAAAACCGCTGGACGCATGCCTTCGCAGGCCAACTGAAAATCATAGATAGGCTGTGATTCGATTACCTTTTGGCCCGCACAGGCAATGGCTTGATAGTCACCGAGCCAAGCCTTTGATTTACCTATCTTGCCAATAAGCCCTGAGAGGATAGGCAGGCAAAACAAGAATATTATCGCGTAGTGTTTCACTTTTAGCGTTAAAAGTGTTTTTCCAGAATCAAAAGACACCTACACACCCTATTGGCTGGACATTATCTTGCCGCTATAGCAGGCCATAGGCATTTTTACGAAGAATTAGCTAAATCAGGAGTTTTTTTTGTCGGACGTTGATACCAAGGCAGGGCCCGGCGCACCTGATCTCAGCATGATTATCTGCACCCTCAACGAAGGTGCCGCTATCCGAAGTGTGGTCACAGAGATTTGTGACGCTCTGACGGGTATCGATTACGAGATTATCGTTCTGGACGATGACTCAAAAGATCAGACCCAATCCGAAGTTCTCGATCTGGCCCAGACGAACCCGCGTGTGCATCTGCATGTCCGCTACAATGAGCGTGGCCTGTCGTCGGCGGCGATCATGGGCTGGGACCACGCCCGCGGACGCTATCTGGGGGTGATGGATGGTGACGGTCAGCATGACCCAAAGGCGATTCGCGAAATGGCCGATAAGATCATGGCTGAGAAAAAAGACCTGATGTGCGTCTCGCGTTATTTGGGCGATGCTGATACCGGGCTTAGCTGGTTCCGTGATCTGGGCTCCAGGGCCGCAACCGCAGTATCCGGCTTAGTGCTGAAGGCACCTTTGACCGATCCGTTAAGCGGCTGTTTCATCATGACGCGTGAGTGGTATCTTAAGGCGCGCCCTAAGCTGACCGGAGTTGGATTCAAGATTCTGGTGGATCTGGTGGCATCGGCGTCGGTTCGGCCCAAATTCGGTGAGGTCAAGGCCGCCCTGCGTCAACGCCAGGGGGGTGAATCCAAGCTTGATGTGCGGGTTGTGCTGGATCTGGCGGCGTTATTGGTTGAAAAAGCGACCAATGGCTTCCTGTCGGCACGATTTGTCCTGTTCGGCGTGGTCGGTGTTTCGGGCGTATTTGTTTATGCTCTTGTGCTGGCCTTAAGCCATGCCGTAACGCGCGTGGACGGCGAAATGTCCCTTTATCGTTATCAGGTCAGGTTCGACGACATCATCAATTATGGTCTGGCCATATGGCTATCTATGACCTGGAATTTTTATATCAATAATATCATTACCTTCCGCGATAAACGACTGAGCGGATGGCCCATGGTCACCGGACTGATCGGGTTCTATTTTGCGTGCAGTATCGGGGCTTTGTTGAGCCTTGGGGTCGCTATTTTGCTAAAGGACTACCTGGGGGTTCACTGGTTTGCCGCAGGTGTTAGCGCGGCACTTTTGAGCGGGGTTTGGAATTACTGGGGTGCCAAAGCCTTTGCCTGGAACCGTAAGAAGGGCGTCTAAAAAATCACCCTCCGCGCCCCATAGTGTAAAGGGGGGCGCAGAGGGTGGGGGTAAGGTCCGGAAACCAGCGGGGGATAAGGGGAGGAGCGGGAAGCCGATCCCCGGACCTTATCTATTACCAGCGGTCGCTACGGCGGTCGTAGCGGTCGTCATGACGATCACGGCGATCATCGTAACGGTCGTAGCGGTCATTACCGTAGCTGGTTTGGCGATACTCATAACGCGGGCGGCCATAGCCGTTGTTTTGATAACCGCTATTGTAGCGTGGTTCACAATCGGCGTTGCTCTTACCGACCTGCGAACCTACAGCGGCCCCAAGAACGGCGCCCAGAATAGTGCCTTCGGTCTTGGCGTTACGGGCAGATACCCCGTTACCCAAGGCCGCACCGGCGACGGCACCGATAATCGCGCCATTGGCCTTACCGTTTGAGCGATCAACCGAACAGGTGTTATAACGGTCGCGGGCCGAAGCGGTTACGGGGGCGGCGACGGTGGTGATCATGGTGGCGGCCGCCAGGGCCGACAAAGCGATCTTACGTGTCTTGGTAATCTTCAACATGGTTTGCTCCTTTAACTTGAAAGGCGGTGGTGAAGAACCTTTCATCACCGTTGTTGAGGACCTTTATAAGCTCTCCAATATGAACGGGATTTGAGACGTTCGTTCATTTTCGTTCATGTTCAAAGATGCTATATTTTAAATTATTGTATTAAATCATAATCTTATTAGTTGTTGCGGGCTGCGTATTTGGTGGTTGGTGAAAATAATTCAGATTTTTCGGGACTAAAACCGGCCTAAATTTCGCCAGCCCTTCTCAAATCCTTGCTAAGGCCCTATGAGAAGCCTCCTTCACGTCAGTTTGAGTTCAAAGCCTATGGCGCAACAAACCTTATCGATTGCCCATATAGGGTTTCAGGGCGACGGCATCACCGCCGATGGCGTATTTGTGCCGCTCACTCTTCCGAACGAAACGGTGCGCGCTGAAATCCACAAAGACCGCGCCGATCTGATCGAAGTGCTTGCCCCAAGTGCGGAGCGCGTAGCGCCCCTTTGCCGCCATTTCAGCCGCTGCGGCGGCTGTGCGCTTCAGCATTGGGAGATGAACGCCTATAGCGCGTGGAAGCACGATCTGGTGGCATCTATGCTGACCAAGGCTGGCCTTGAAACGTCGGTTGAGCCGATACTGACCACGCCGCCTCATACACGCCGGCGCGTCGGGCTTCATGCCAAACGCATCAACGGCCCAAAAGGCACGTTCCGGGTCGAACTGGGCTTTAAGATGCGCAAGTCCTGGGATCAGGTGCGTATCGAAGAATGCCCGGTGGCCGACCCGCGTATTGTGGCAGCGCTTCCACACCTGACCGAACTGGCGCAGGCGCTGTTTGAACACCCTAAGTCAGCCCCCATTTTGAATGTAACAGTCTCCGAAACGGGGCTCGATATCGACATTCGCGGTGTAGAGCGCTCCAAAAGCGGAGGCTTGAGCGCGGACGGGCGGATGCAGATTGCCATGACCGCATCGGCGGCTGATTTTGCGCGCGTCACGATGTCTGATGAAATTCAATATATGGCCAGAGCGCCGCAGGTGCGCTTTGGGCGGGCGATGGTCGATCTGCCGTTTGCCCCTTTTTTGCAGGCCAGTCCAAAATCGGAAGCCGACATGGTGCGTCTGGTCACGCAGGCTGTGGCGGGCGCCAAGAAGGTGGCCGATCTGTTTTGCGGATCGGGCACCTTTACTTTCCCGCTGGCGGAGCAGGCGGTGGTCTATGCGGCTGACGGGGCGGCGGGTGCTATTGGGGCCTTGAAATCGGCAATGGGCCGGGTCTCTGGACTTAAGACCATAACGGCTGAGGTGCGCGATCTTTACCGGCGTCCTATGCTGGCGGCGGAAATGAACGGATTTGACGCGATTGTCTTTGATCCGCCGCGCGCAGGCGCCGAAGATCAGGCCCGTGAGATTGCCCTGTCATCCGTCAAACGTGTGGTGGCTGTTAGTTGTAATCCGCAGACCTTTATCCGCGATGTGCGCATCCTTCGTGATGCCGGATTTGCTCTCGATAGCGTAGCACCGATTGATCAGTTTCTGTGGTCGGGCCATGTCGAGGTGATCGGGGTGTTGTCACGATGATATCGGTCATCATCCCCACGATCGATGCCGAAGATTCGCTGGTGCGCACATTAAGCGCGCTGGTTCCGGGGGTAGTTGAGGGGCTGATCAAAGAAGTTATTGTGGTCGATGGCGGCTCAACCGATGCGACCTTAGAGATTGCCGACTCAACCGGCTGCCGCATCGTTCATGCCGATGCCAGTAGAGGCCTGCAACTGTGGCAGGGTTGTCGTGAGGCGCGGGGGGATTGGTTGTTGATCCTGCACTCGGACTCACAGTTGGGTGAGGGCTGGATGGATCAGATTCACCTGCATATGCGCCAATACCCGCAGCGTGCAGGTTATTTTCGGCTTACCTTTGATGATCCGTCATGGCTGGCGGCATTTTGGGCTGAGGCGTTGGCGTTTCGGGCGCGCTGGTTTGGCGCGCCATCCGGGGATCACGGCCTGTTTATGTCGCGCGCACTCTATGATGCAGTGGGCGGTTATAAGGATCAGGCGGCCTATGAAGCCCTGAGCATGGATCTGGCTCTGGGACGGGCGCGATTGAGGCCGATACCGACGCCGCTGATTACCAGTGGTGAGCGTTTCAAACGCAAAGGCTGGGCCTTTTCTCAGATTGGTAAAGGCTGGAGTTTTATCGCTTATTTGATGGGCTTTCCGCCTAAGCCACCGAAGCGAGCCTAGTTCAAGCTAATCGCACGAACGTCCTGAGCCGCATGTTTCAGGCTTTTGGGTGTTTCTCCCATCAAATGGCTATAGATCCAGTAGGCGGCGATAACCTCTTCGACATATTGCCGGGTTTGAGCCACTGGGATTGATTCCATGATCAGGAGCGCATCGGCGTCTGGACCCAGCGCGTTGACGGCGTCCTGAACCGGTCGGGGGCCCGCATTATAAGCCGCAACCGCGCGCAGTATGTCGCCACCAATGGGTTTGGCGGCCAGAAGGCGCTGAATATATTCCTGGCCTATGGTCAGATTAGTTTCCGGATCAAGCAGGGCGGCGGGTTTGGTGAGCAGCTTTTTGTCCCCGGTAACCAAAGCGGCCGTAGCGGGCATAAGTTGCATAAGCCCGTAAGCACCGGCATAGCTTTGGGCCTTGGGGTTAAACTTGCTTTCCTTACGCGCAATGGCAAAAACCAGAGCCTTATCGATAGCGAATCCACCTTTGGGTTCGTAGTCAGGTTGCAGGTAGGACGACGAATCAAACAGGCGATCAGAGCTTTTCAACTTGGATACCGACAGCTTGTGATAGGTCGCCAGAGCCAGCCAGTGATTACGCGTCGTATCATCGGAAGCACGCTGCATGGCATCCTGCAACTCTGCGCGTGCATCATTGGTGCGGCCGATCTGCATCAGGGTGGTGACACGCTTGGCCTGATCGTTGGTTTTCGTCCACTCGAAGTCATCGGATAAGGTGCGTGCCAGATTGCGCGGATCGTTGCTAAGCGCGGGCGGGAGGCCTTTTTGAGCCAGCGCCACCGCCGGTTCAATCCCTAAGCGTTGCTCTGCGACCAGACCGTAGAATGTGAACGGGAACGAAGCGGCGATACGCAAATAACGATCAGCTTCATCCTTTTGGTTCTGCATCAAGGCTGCGCGCGCGGCCCAATAGGCAGCACCAGACTGGCTCCACGCGTTCTGGCTTGGGTCATTGATGACGAAGTCGAAATGCTTTTCGGCCTCGGTGTAGCGTTTAAGGCGATAGGATGCGAGGCCGGCAACCCAGCGATCGCCGACTTGCACACCAAGTTTAACCGCCTGCTCTAACTGATTGTTATTATAAGCGGAGCGTGCCGATTTGGGCGTCAGGGACGAATCTGGATTAAGGCTGCCGCTGGTCGATTCGGTCCGACTTGGTTCGGGACGATCAAACATCGCCGCCACCGCGTTGATACCGGCTACGGGGTTCAGGCTGGCCAGTCTTAGCGAATCCGAATCCCCTCTGGGAGAGGCTTTGGCGAGCGCGGGTAACGGCGGATCACTTTCACCGTCAGGTTTTTTGCGTTTGGCCAAAGACCAGACGCGCATGGACATCGGCAGATCCGAGTAACGCTCAAGCCACGCCGTTAACTCGCCGTAAGACGAGGAATAATTACCGTTGAAGAGTTTGTAAAACTCCAGATAACCTTTGAGCGTTTCATCAGCAATCTGAGAGCTTTTTTCCTGAGCGCCTTCAAAATCACCCTTGGCGATCAGGTTGAAGGCCTGATCATAGCGCTCGGCATCCCACGGCGTAATGTTGCCGGTTGCCGGCTGTCCCTTGGCAATCAGAGTTGGCAATACCGGCGCGGCTACGGCAATGGCCTGATAGGGCACCGGCTGATTTGGCGTAGCGATAAGCGGCTCAGGTCGGGGGGGCGTAGGCTTAACGGGATCAACTTTTGCAGGCGTTGTTTTTTTAGTCTCAGAAGATTTCTCTTTAGTAGATTTTTTGGAAGCTTTTTCGATTTTAGCCTTCGAATCTGCTTTGGATTTTGCAACGGTCTTGGACTTTGATGTGGCTTTAGCCGGTGTGGCCGTCTCTTTTGATGGCTTGGATTCGGCGGCCATAGCGCTATGGCAAAAACCCGCGACCATGAATAGGCCTGTCGCAGAAATCAATAAGGATTTTCGCAGGTTGCGGCTTAAAGTAAGCGCATAAGCAAGGCTGTGATCAAGTCTCAAGATGTCCCTCCGTCAGGGTGTATCCGAAATTGGCGCCACAGCGCTACATAAAGAACTAAGTGGTGAAGGTACCGAATTAATAAGCGTTAAGCAAGCCTTTGGGACATTTCCAGCAGATCGCGCCACACAAATGCCTTTGCCATAGGCTGTTTCACCAACAGGGACGGATGGAAGCTCGCGCGTAAAACCGGGCTATGATCACCGATAAGCGGCTTGAAACTAAGGTCTTTTCCGCGCAGTTTCTGAATGCCGTCCGTCACATCCAGAACCACCTTAACGGCGGCGGGGCCCATGAGCCAAACAGCATCGGGCTTAATTATTGAGATGAAACTATGTAAGAATGGCGACATCAGGGCTGCGTCCGAATCCGTAAGAGGTCGGTTGCCGGCAGGGCGCCAAAAGACAGCCGGCAGGGCGTAAAAGTGATCGCTCACTCCCGCTTGCGACAGCATCTGATCAAGCATCTTGCCCGATTTTCCACCAAAGGCCAGACCGGATTCATCTTCCTCGGCATCTGGTGCATCGCCGATGATCAGCAAGCGAGCATTGGGATTACCCCGGCCCTTGACCAGATTTTTGCCGCCCTCATACCGCAGAGGCAGCGCTTCGAACTTTGACAGGTTGGCATAAAGCTCGTCCAGATTGGTGGCTGTGCTGGCCAGATGGCGCGCCTGATTAAGGGCAATCTCCGGATCGAAATGACGCAGATTCTCCGGCACCAAAGCATTCAGGTTGACGTTAACCGGGGTCTGCGCTACTTGATTGTTGACGTTCGCGGAAACTTTTCCGGCGGGCGTTTTAGCGGTTAAGCGGGGTTTATTCTCAAGAAGGGTTCGGTTAATAGGTTGGAATTCATAGGCTTCCGCAACGTCATGATCCATCCAAAAGCCGAGATAGCTTTCAAGCGCCTTGACGGCGTCATGGGGAGCAGACAGAGACAAGACGGAACCCTATTGAATACAATGTGTTTTGGCAGTCATAGCTTTACGGGCAATCGGCGTCGAAATCAAACCAAAGTGCGTATGATATAAAAGGCGAAAAAGCTTATGTCTGAGGCGATGGAACGCGAAAGCATGGAATACGATGTCGTGATCGTCGGTGGCGGTCCGGCGGGCCTTTCGGCGGCGATACGATTGAAGCAGCGGGCTGAAAAAGCCGGTGCCGATATTAGCGTGGCTTTGCTTGAAAAAGGTTCGGAAATCGGGGCGCATATTCTGTCAGGGGCGGTGATGGACCCGGCGGGTCTTGAAAAGCTTTTTCCTGACTGGAAGACGATGGGCGCGCCGCTTGAAACCGCGGTGACTGAGGATAAGTTCATTTATCTGGGACCGCATGGCGCGCTCGATATTTCGTGGCTACCCATGCCCGATTATATGAAAAACCACGGCTGTTACATTGGGTCGCTCGGTAATTTGACACGCTGGATGGCGGAACAGGCCGAAGGGCTTGGGGTTGAGATATATCCGGGCATGGCCTGTTCGGAAGTGCTTTATGACGATAATGGCGCGGTTACCGGTGTGGTCGCGGGTGTGTTCGGCCTTGATCGCAAGGGTGCGCCCAAGCCGGATTTCCAGCCCGGCCTTGAGCTTAGGGCCAAGTATACTTTTTTTGCCGAAGGTGTGCGCGGATCACTGTCGCAACAGGTGATCAAAAAATACGAGCTCGATAAGGGGGCTGATTACCAGAAATATGGTATTGGTCTGAAAGAGTTATGGAAAATACCTAAGCATAAACATAAGCCCGGATACGTTCAGCATACGCTAGGCTGGCCGCTTGATGACAAGACCGGCGGCGGATCGTTCATGTACCATTTCGGTGAGGAATACGTCTCGATCGGCTTTGTGGTTCACCTGAACTACCAGAACCCGTACCTGTCGCCGTTCGATGAGTTCCAGCGTTTCAAGCAGCATCCGGTTATTCGTGAACACTTGGAAGGCGGGACGCGTATTTCTTATGGCGCGCGCGCCATCTCCGAAGGTGGTTTTCAGTCGGTTCCGAAGCTGAATTTCCCGGGCGGATTACTGATCGGGGACGGGGCGGGTTTTGTGAACGTACCGCGTATCAAAGGCAGCCATAATGCTATCAAAACCGGGATTCTGGCGGCTGACGCGGCTTTTGAAGCCTTAACCGATACGGCTAAAGCCCCCGCCAACCGCAGCCTTGAGACGTATCAGTCGGCCTATGACAAATCCGATGTCGCCAAAGAACTCAAGCTGGTGCGCAATGTAAAGCCGATTTTAACGCGCTTTGGCACCGGGTTAGGCACAGTTCTGGGCGGGATTGAGATGCACGTCACTAAGCTTTTGGGCGGCGTATCGGTGCTGGGCACCCTGAAACACGGCAAATCCGATGCTCAGTCGCTCAAACCTGCGGCCGGTTTCACGCCGATAGATTATCCTAAGCCCGACGGCGTTTTAAGCTTTGATAAACTGTCGTCTGTTTTCATTTCCAATACGAACCACGAAGAAGATCAGCCGGTTCATCTGACCCTTAAAGATGAACGTGTGCCGATCGACATCAACCTGGCTAAATATGCTGAGCCCGCGCAACGCTATTGCCCAGCAGGGGTTTATGAAATTGTTGGATTGGAAGAAAACAAGCCGCGCTTACAGATCAACGCCCAGAATTGCGTTCATTGTAAGACGTGCGATATCAAAGATCCGACACAAAATATTGTTTGGGTGACGCCTGAAGGCGGGGGTGGCCCGAACTATCCAAATATGTAATGGTGAGCTTAGTTGCACACCCGTCGTTGAAAGTTTTACCTGATGGATCAGATACTGCCGCGCTTTTCACGTAATTCGTTGGTGGCGGGCCTGTTATTAACGGCGGGTATCTTTAGTGCAAATCCGGCATTGGCGGCACCTGCGGGTGAGGGACGGGTGAAGTTCGCAAAAGCTTCACCCAACAGCGCTTACGGTGAATATCTGGTCGGTAAATATGCCGTGTCGCGCGGTGATACCATGGTCGCTGCCGAGTCGCTGATTTCGGCCGCCAAAGCCGATCCCTTGAATGAAAGCCTTAGAGAAAAAGCCTTTATTGCTGCCCTTTTGAGCGGTGATATTGACTATGCTGTTTCTTCTCGGCCAACAAATTCAGAGAGCCCGCGCTACATTCAGGCCCTGGGTGATTTGGCAGTGGCCGTTGATTACATCAAGGCCAACAAACCGGCAAAAGCGGGTGAGGCGCTGGATGAAATGCTGGCCCTGCAATCACAGAACCGTACCGGTGCCTTGCTGAGGCCGTGGGTATATGCCCTTGATAGCAAATGGGATCAGGCCTTGTCTGGGGCCCCGCAATCGAGAGACCGGCTGTTGTCACTGTTCGGGGCACTAGATCAGGCGGTCTTATCTGAAATTCGTGGCAAGACCGATGAAGCCGAAGCGCTCTATAAGGAGCTTTATCAGCCGGGGGCTGTCGGCGTATTTTTTGGGCCAAGCTATGGCGCGTTTCTGGAGCGCCGTGGACGTAAGGATGAAGCGCTGAAAATCTATCAGGATATTGCCGCCATTTCGCCGGATGTCCTGACGGAACAATCGATCATACGCATTCAGTCCGGCAGTTCGGATAAGCCGCCGCTACCCAGCCTCAAGCAAGGCATTGCCGATACGTTATTCATGTCAGCCACACTTTACCTGACTGAGCAGCAGGTCGAGATGGCCCTGACGTCGCTTAGGTTATCGCTTTATCTTAATCCGGATCAGGATCGGGCTAAGATATTGCTGGGGCAAATCCACGGTAAGATGCGCGATTTTAATTACGCGCAAAAGGTATGGGCTGAAATCGAGCCTAATTCGCCGTTCTATCGTGAGGCCCGGATGCGGTTGGCGTGGAGTCTCAATGACCACGATCAAAAAGATCAGGCCTTTGAGATTTTAGCGAACCTTTCCAAGGTTGATCCGCAAAATCTTGATCTGACGGTTCAGATGGCGGATATCCTGCGCGCCCAAAGCAAATATCAATCCGGGCTCGATTTGATCCGTGATCGCGTCAAGACCTATGGGGATGGCGACTTTACGTGGCAGGCCTGGTTCATGCAGGCCGTCCTTTATGACCAGTTAGGGCAGTGGGACATGGCCGAAAGTGCCGTCAAAAAGGCTAAAGCTCTGGCACCTGACCGGCCTGAAGTGCTGAATTTTCTGGGCTACGGCTGGATCGAACGCAATATGCACGTCAAGGACGGCATGGAATTGGTGCGTAAGGCATTGGAGGCTGATCCGAAATCAGGGGCTATGATGGATTCGCTGGGGTGGGGCTATTATCGTCTCGGCGAATATGATCAGGCGCTGGACTGGATCGAGCAGGCTATTTTGCTGGAACCGTCTGACCCGGAAGTGAATGAGCATCTGGGCGATGTTTACCGTGCGTTAGGGCGTGGCGATGAGGCGCGATATCAGTGGCAGCGCGTGTTAACGCTTGAGGGGGCCAGCGAAAAGCAACTGGCCTCGGTCAAGCAAAAACTCGGTGATACCGAAGTTAAGGCCAAGAGCACCGTGGCTTCGGTCGATGCGCCGGCATCCGCCAAGGTCGTCACCCCTAAGCCCTGATATCTATGACTGACATATCGCCTCCTCTGACGATTCTGGCGCGTGCCAAGGTCAATCTGTACCTGCATGTCGCGGCTCCGGATGCTAAAAACTATCATCCGCTACAAAGCCTTGTCATGTTTGCCGATGTTGGGGATGAGGTCGCCTTGCGCCCTAAAAGCGTGCCGCAAGCGCCAGGACTGACCTGTGATGGTCCCTTTGCAGACGGGGTGCCGACCGATGGCACCAATCTTATTGTTAAAGCGGTGCGTCGCTTTGAAATGGTGACGGGTGTCAATATTGATCGGCATGATATTCATCTGACCAAGAACTTGCCGGTGGCATCAGGGCTTGGCGGGGGCTCGGCGGATGCGGGTGCGGTTCTGCAACTCTTGCGCGCCCATTATGCACCTGACATGACGGATGAAGCACTCGAAGCCATAGCGACCACCACGGGGGCGGATGGCGCCATGTGTCTTTGGTCTCAATCTACTTTGGCCGAAGGGTACGGAGAACGCTTGACGAAGCTTGCCTTGCCCGCGGTTCCGGCCGTATTGATTAATCCGGGTATCGCCTGTTCAACCCCGGAAGTTTACGGTCAGTATGACAGGCTTGGCCAATTTGCCCAGATTGAAGCGAGCACGCCGTTTCGATCCATCATCAATATTGATCATTTGCTCCACGCGCTATCCGAAACCCGCAATGATCTGGAAGCGCCCGCCGTTCATCTGCATCCGCAGATAGGCGATCTTCTGTCACGCTTGTCGGATGAACCTGAAACCCGTATGGCCAGATTGTCTGGTTCAGGTGCTACCTGTTTTGCTCTGTGCGATACACTTAAGGATGCGCATAGTCTGGCTGCACGTCTGTCAGCACAATATCCGCAAACTTGGGTCAGGGCCTGCACCCTTAGCTAAATATGCACGGTGTTACACGAAAGCTGCTGACAAGGGCGTAAACATCGGGCAATACTTAATCACGGGTTAATGGGGTGGTTAAGTCCGAGTATGTCCAATCACAATAAAAACAGACGGCTGGACAAAAGCCTAGAGACTGAAAAAGGTTGGTCACTACCGTTTTTCCGTAAGCGGGCGGCTATCTATTACGATGGGTTCAACCTCTATCACGCGGTTGATGCCTATAAACGACCCTACCTGAAATGGTTAGACCTTAAGGCGTTGGGGCGAGCGTTGGCCCCGGCTGATGAAGTCGTTAAGCGCGTGGTGTGGTGTTCAGCCTTTCGTCCGCAGTCGAAAACCAAGATGAAGCGGCACGATGACTATATGCAGGCCCTTAAAGCCCGCGGAGTCGTGGCGCGCATGGGGCATTTTGTGTCGGCGCTGGATGGCTGTAATTCTTGCGGGCACACCTGGCACCTGTCGATTGAGAAGCAGGGCGATGTCAATCTGGCGCTGTCGATAGCTGCGGATGCCGAGGATAATCTGTTTGATGTCTGCTATCTAGTCACCGCCGATGGTGACCATGCGGCTACGGCGCGCTACCTCAAAGAGCGCTTTCCTAAAAAGAAGCTGGTACTGGTCTCACCGCCTGGGCGTTTTCCCAATAAACACATATTATTATACGCTGACGCTCATATCGAAATTGAGCGGGAGCATCTGGAAGCCTCATTACTGCCGCAGGCTGTGCGTCATAAAAAGAAGCTTTTGGTGCCGCCCAAGGTGATTGAAAGACCCGAAGCCTATGACCCGCCAGAATTGCGCGAAAAAGGTCACCTTAAAATGATCGTCAACAACGGCTAAGTTTGCTTGACTCTTTACGGTGCATATCGCACAAGCGAGATATATCATGCGGGAGAGATTGCGGGGTGACTCGCAACGCCGAAGGCGCAACCGCCCCGGAAACGCTCAGGCACAATGGACCGCACGATATGCTAAACGCTGGAAAGTGATCGTCTGAGCATTTTGCGAAAAAGTGGATACCGGTTTTTCGCTTAAAAATGCGCCACTACTTTTGACGATCCGCCGAAGGAGCAAGGTCTTTAAATCTTAAAGGCTGAAATCTCTCAGGTTCAATGGACAGCGGGGGCAGAACTATGCATCGTTCTGTGATCCCGCATTCGCGCCTGTTGACCGAGGTTTGCTCATGACTGACGCCCCAAACACTGAGACCCTGAAATATACCCGTCTTTATCAGCGCCATGTCGATCTTGGCGCGCGTATGGTGCCGTTTGCCGGTTATGCCATGCCGGTGCAGTATGACGGCGTGCTGGGTGAACACAAATGGACACGCGCCGAATGCGGCTTGTTCGATGTGTCGCACATGGGGCAGGCCCGTTTGAAGGGTAAGGACGCGATTGCCACGCTTGAGGCGCTCACGCCCACCGATTTCAAGGTATTAAAAGCTGGCCGCCAAAAATATTCCCTGCTGCTCAATGATAATTCAGGCATTCTTGACGACCTGATGGTGTCGCGCCCGGAAACTGACGGCCTATTTTTGGTCGTCAATGCGGGCTGTAAGGATCAGGATTTTGCCTATATCGGCCGAAACCTTAAGGGCGATACGTCACTGGAGATCTTGAGCGACCGTGCCCTGCTGGCCTTGCAAGGCCCCAAAGCCAAAGAGGTTATGGCTAAGGTCATTCCGGCGGCGTGCGAAATGTACTTCATGGATTGTGGCACCTTCACCTGGCAGGGACATACGGTTTACGTTTCCCGCTCCGGCTATACCGGCGAAGATGGTTTTGAAATTTCAGTTCATGAAAATCAGGTGGCGGAACTGTGGGATGCTTTGCTGTCTGATCCGGTTGTAAAGCCGATCGGTCTTGGTGCGCGCGACAGTTTACGCCTGGAGGCCGGTATGCCGCTCTATGGCCACGAAATGGATACGGGCTATAGTCTGGCTGAGGCTAATCTCGGTTTTGCCATGTCAAAATCACGCTTGGAGGCCGGTGATATTCTTGGCTTTGACCGCCTGAAACCTGAGCTTGACGGTGGTTTGACGCGCGTGCGCGTGGCCTTGAAAGGTGAGGCGGGCCCGCCCGCACGCGAAGGGGCCAAGATCCTCACTGAGGCTGGCGAAGAGATTGGCTATATTACCTCTGGCGGGCCGTCTCCGTCAGCAGGCGGTCTGATCGCCCTGGGTTACGTGCCGCCAGCTTTTTCTGAGGTCGGGACTAACCTGACGTGGGATGTGCGCGGTAAGGCCTATCCATGTACCGTAGTTGCCTTGCCGTTTGTCAAAAATGGCTATCACCGTAAAAAATCAGCTTAATTTCAAATTCTTATAGGGGTTTTCTTATGCGCTTTACCAAAGATCACGAATGGGTACTGGTCGAAGGCGATACGGCTCTGGTGGGTATATCGGCCTATGCCGCCGATGCCTTGGGCGATGTTGTCTTCGTTGAGTTGCCGGAAGTCGGCAAAACCGTAAATCAGGGCGACAGCTTCGCCGTCGTCGAAAGCGTCAAGGCGGCCTCTGACGTCTATGCGCCTATATCGGGCGAAGTCATCGCCGCTAACGATGAACTGTCCAGCAGCCCTGAAGTCATCAATGCGGCCCCTGAAGGCACGGGCTGGCTGGCGAAAATCAAGCTGTCGGATGCGACTCAGGTCGAGGCTCTGATGGATCGTGACGCCTACGAAGCCTTCCTCTCTACGCTGTAAGGGTATTATGAGATATTTACCGTTGAATGAGGCCGATCGGGCCCAAATGCTGGCGACCATTGGCGCCAAATCCGTTGATGATCTGTTTGTCGATGTGCCGGCGTCGGCGCATCTGACTGCGCCGGTCGATCTGCCGCGCTATGCCGGTGAAATGGAGGTCGAGGCGCAAATCAAAGCGATGGCGGCGAAAAACCTCAGCCCGTCGCGCGTACCGTTTTTTGTCGGGGCCGGGGCTTACCGGCATCATGTCCCATCAACGGTTGATCATATCATTCAACGCTCAGAGTTCCTGACCAGCTACACGCCGTATCAGCCGGAAATCGCGCAAGGCACCTTACAGGTTTTGTTTGAGTTTCAGACGCAGGTAGCGCGCCTAACTGGTATGCCTGTGGCCAATGCCTCGCTCTATGATGGCTCAACCGCAGCCGCCGAAGGCGTGTTGATGGCACAGCGCATCACCAAGCGCAATAAGGCCGTCATGTCCGGCGGTCTGCACCCGCATTATACCCATACGGTTGAAACCTTGGCCCATGCGGTGGGCATGGAGACTGAGGCCCTGACGCCTGCGGTTGACGCCGAAGCCGAAGTTCTGAAGCACATCGACAAAGACACGGCCTGCGTGGTGGTGCAGACGCCGAACGTATTTGGCACCGCGACTGACCTGACCCAGATTGCCGAAGCGGCTCAGGCGGCGGGGGCACTGTTGATTGTGGTGGTCACCGAGGTCATGTCACTGGGGCTGTTGAAATCGCCCGGTGAGATGGGCGCCGATATCGTCGCCGTTGAAGGTCAGTCCATCGGCGTCCCGCTGTCGTTTGGCGGGCCCTATGTCGGTCTGTTTGCCGCGAAGGAAAAGTATCTGCGCCAGATGCCGGGACGCCTGTGTGGCGAGACTGTCGATGCGGATGGTGAGCGCGGCTTTGTGTTGACGCTGTCGACGCGCGAGCAGCACATCCGCCGCGATAAGGCGACCTCCAATATCTGTACCAATTCAGGTCTTTGTGCGCTGGCCTTCAGCATCCACATGAGTCTGTTGGGTCAGGAAGGGCTTAAGCGGGTTGCCAAGATCAATTATGCCAAAGCCCATGCTCTGAAAGACCAACTGGCGTCGATAGCCGGTGTTGACGTTCTGACGCCGCGGTTCTTCAATGAGTTTACGGTGAAGCTGCCGAAGGTGGCAGCAGAGGTCGTCGAAGCCCTGGCTGCCAAGGGCATTCTGGGCGGGGTGCCATTTACGCGCCTTCATAATGATGCGGCATTTGATAATCACCTGATTATTGCCGTCACTGAAACCGTTTCCGATACTGACATGAGCGCCTTTGTCGCCGCTCTGAAAGAGGTGCTCTAAGATGTCCATGAATGCTGTTGGCCGTCCGACCCGCCCGGAAGATACCGCTGAAACCTCGGCTGAGTTTAAGTCGCTGACCGGCGGTAAAGGGCTGCTGCAATATGAGCGCCTGATCTTCGAGAAGAAGGATTACACCCGCACGGGCGTTGATTTCGCAGACATAGACATATCCCCATCGGATCTCGGTGATCTGGTGCGCGGCGATGACCTGGGATTGCCAGGCCTGACTGAGCCGGAGGCCATGCGCCATTATGTGCGCCTGAGCCAAAAGAACCACGCCATCGATCTGGCGCTTTATCCGCTGGGGTCGTGTACCATGAAGCACAATCCGCGCCTGAATGAAAAGATGGCACGGCTGGAAGGTATTGGGGATATCCATCCGCTGCAGCCAACCTCGACCGTTCAGGGCGCGCTGGAGCTTATGGATACGCTGGCGCACTGGCTTAAGACCCTAACGGGTATGCCTGCGGTGGCCTTGTCGCCCAAGGCGGGGGCGCACGGCGAACTATGCGGGCTATTGTCCATCAAGGCTGCCCACGAAGCCAAGGGGCAGGGCCATCGCCGTACGGTACTGGTGCCATCCTCAGCGCACGGTACTAATCCGGCCACAGCCGCGTTTGTGGGTTACAGCGTGCGGGAAATCGCCCAAACCTCTGATGGGCGGGTTGATCTGGCTGACCTGAAATCCAAGATCACCGATGATGTCGCGGCCATCATGCTGACCAATCCCAATACCTGCGGGCTGTTTGAGCGGGATATCGTCGATATTGCCAAACTGATCCATGACGCCGGTGCCTATTTCTACTGTGACGGCGCCAATTTCAACGCGATTGTTGGCCGCGTACGTCCCGGTGATCTGGGCGTAGATGCCATGCACATCAACCTGCATAAGACCTTCTCGACGCCGCATGGCGGGGGCGGGCCGGGGGCGGGCCCTGTGGTGCTGTCTGAGGCTCTGGCGGCCTATGCGCCGACGCCGTGGGTGGTCAACTCTGGCAACGGCTATGTGCTGGAAGAGTTTGGCGAAGATGCGTCTGCGGCTAATTTTGGCCGCATGTGTGCGTTTCACGGCCAGATGGGCATGTATGTCCGCGCCCTGACCTATATGCTGAGCCACGGCTCTGACGGTCTGCGTCAGGTGGCGGAAGATGCCGTACTCAACGCCAACTACATTAAGGCGTCGTTACAGGACATCATGAGCGTGCCGTTCCCGGATGGGCCGTGTATGCACGAAGCCCTGTTCGATGATAAATGGCTGGAGGGCACTCAAGTCACTACGCTCGACTTTGCTAAGGCGATGATCGATGAGGGTTTCCATCCGATGACCATGTATTTCCCGCTGGTTGTGCATGGCGCCATGCTGATTGAGCCGACCGAAACCGAATCAAAAGCTGAACTGGATCGTTTCATAGACACGCTTCGGGCATTGGCCGCGTCCGCTTTGGCTACCAAGAACAATACGGATGATGTAGCCCGCTTTAAAAACGCCCCGCATCTGGCACCAACACGGCGTCTTGATGAAACCAAGGCGGCGCGTCAACCCAAGCTGACCTATGGTTAAGGCGTCTTAACTGTTTGTAACAATTAATTTTTAGAGCGTTATGATATAGATTTAGACCTCGGTACGATGTGCCGGGGTCTTTTTTATCACAGTATCAATTTCTTACCTAAGTTGATCACGAAAGACATGAAAACGCCGCGCCACTGCCTTTACTCTAAGGGCCTATGCGCCCATATGGGGCGTATGACCCCATAACCTGATTTGCCGGATATGTGATGACCGCGCCGAACGACAGCTCCTCCACGGGTATCCTGCCCGTCGCCGTTCCGAAAGGACGGACGAGGGAGCGTGCGCGTCAGCAGCCCAAAGCCAAACGGTCGTTTTTTCGGGATATCTTAAAAACGCGTAAGCCTAAACTGTCCAAGCGGGTTTTACGCGAGATTGAAAAGGCCGCCAAAGCCCGGCTCAATATTAAACCTCGCAGCCTTTTAAGCCGGGTATTGAAGCCTGTTCTGATTGCTGCGGGCGGTTCATTGGTGTTGCTGGGGATCTTGATTGCGCCCTTGCCGGGACCTATGGGTATGCCGCTATCGATTGCGGGCCTGATCATCATGATGCGCAACTCCTATTGGACAAAGCGCAAGTTCATGGAGCTCAAGCGCTCACACCCCAACTGGATAATGCCGCTGCGGAAATTACTACGGAAAAATCCGCCCATATTTTCGATCTTCTGGCAGCAAATCCTGCGTACAGAGCGCCTGCTTCTTAAAAAAGAAGGCAAGATGTTATCGGCCTTCCGGCGCAGATTTCTTAGAAAACACAGACATCATTAAAAAAACCCGCCGGATGAACCAGCGGGTTTTTTTATAACTTAAGCTTCAATTGATCAGGACAAACGCTGACCGATTTGGCCAATGGCCTTATCGACTAACGGATCGCTTTTTAGACCGGCATTACGTTCAATCAGGATGGTTTCTGTCAACTTGGTCGCCAGATCAGCCGCCGCGGCTTTGACATCAGCTTCCGCCTTGGCTTCGGCCTGAGCGATTTTACGTTCGGCTAAGGCCTGACGGCGGGCAATGTTCTCCGCCAGTTTTTCCTTGGCTTCTTCGGCCAGACGCACGGCTTCGGATTCGGCAAATGCCACCAGCTCTTTAGCCTTTTGCTCAGCCTCAAGACGCTCGGCCTTGATTTGGTTGAGCAGGCTTTGGGCTTCCTGACGGATGCGCACAGCTTCGTCCAACTCGGCGCGAACCGCATCACCTGTGTCACCAAGCGACTTCCACAGATTAGCGGGCACTTTCATGACCACCAGCAGGCCAAAGAATAACAGGAGGCCGATCTGTACCCAAACTTCGGGATTAGAAAAATCCATATCTGCGCTCCTATGCCTTACTCAAAGCGGCTTTAAGGGCCGTTTTGGTGGCGGCTTTGCCGGTTAGTTTTTCAACCAGAACACTGGCCGTTTCCGTGGCAATATCTTCGACATAGGCCATAGCCTTGTCGCGTGAAGCACGGATGCTGGTTTCAGCGTCTTCGATCAGAGCGTTCAGCTTGGCGTCTTCTTCAGCCTGAACCTTGGCGCTTTCAGCGGCAGCCTTGGCCTTGGCGTCAGAGGCCAGCTTACGGGCAGCCGCGTGAGCAGCAGCCGTTTCTTCGGCCGACATTTTAGCCTGAGCCTCGGCTTCGTCACGAATAGCGCGGGCGTTAGCCAGATCTTCGGAAATGGTCGAACCGCGCGTCGAGATAACGCCGCGTAACTTGGGCGCGAACATCTTGGCGATAGCGATGTAGAGGATGGTGAAAATAATCACCAGCCACACGATTTGTCCCGCCCAGTGTTCGGTTTGAAACTGAGGCAGGCCCTTGGCATGGGCTTCACCACCGGCGTGTTCAGTACTCTCATGCGTGTCCGCATGAGCGTCTGCCGGGGCAGTGGCTACGGGGTCGAGAGTGGCCACCGTCGTGACGGGCGCCGTATCGGAAGGCTCCGCAGCCGGCGACATAGCCAGGGTGTCGTTTGCGGCGCTCATCATGAATTCCTTAAATGGCCTGAACTCAGGCCGTAAACGGGACTATCTGTAAACAAACCCGCGGATCAGCAACGGTTAAGTTCCTGATCCGCGATAATCGGTGTTTGTTTAAGCGAATTAGCCGTTCAGGATCATGATGGCGATAACGAAAGCCAGAATGCCCAGAGCTTCGGTCAGCGCCATGCCGATGAAGAGGTTGGTCTGTTGCGACTTGGCAGCCGAAGGGTTGCGCAGGGCGGCCTGGAAGAAGTTGCCGAACAGTACGCCGAGGCCGATACCGGCACCGATCATACCAAGCATAGCCAGACCAGCGCCGAGGTATTTGTAAGCTGAAGCGTCCATAGACTTAAAACTCCTGATAGAGATTATTTAGAGGAAGAAAAACCGATTAGTGGTGGCCTAAATTCACCACGTCGTTCAGATAAACACAGGTGAGAACCGCAAACACAAAGGCTTGCAGATAGGCCACCAGAAACTCCAGTGCAGTCAAAGCCACAACAGAGAGAAGCGGAAGAACAGCGCCGACAACGCCGCCGATACCAAGGCCTGCCAGAGCGACGACAAAGCCCGCGAACACCTTCATAACGATGTGACCGCCAACCATGTTACCGAACAAACGCAATGACAGGGTGATGGGACGCATCAGGAAGGATACGATTTCGATGACGACGATCAGCGGCAGGATCCACCACGGCACGCCCGATGGCACGAACAGTTTGAAAAAGCCCAAACCATTGCGCGCAAAACCGACCACGATAACAGCACCGATAGTCAGTACGGCTAGGGCTGCGGTCACAGCCAACTGCGATGTGGCGGTGAAGTAGGTCGTCATCCCGACCAGATTAAGGCTCAGGATGAACAGGAACAGCGTAAAAATGAACGGAAAGAAGTGACGGCCTTCATCGCCAATGATGGATTCGGCCAGATCATCGATCAGGCCAAACAGACCTTCTGCCATGACCTGCATACGGCCGGGAATGATCGCGGTGCGAGCGGTTGCAAAAAGGAAAAACAGGATAACCGCACCGGTGCCAATAATCATGGCCATAACCGAATTGGTGATCGACAGGTCGATGGGGATACCAGCCACTTCCACGGTCGGAAGCTCAACGATCTTTTGGATCTGGAACTGGTGTAACGGATCGGCCATAAGCCCTACCTCTTTAAATCAACAATATCAAAGACGGATGGCTCCGTCTCAATCATCCTAATCTTTTTTCGACTCATCACTGTCTGAGGTGGATTTATTGGCTGATTTGGCGATCAGATAAACACTGCCCGCCAGACCAATCAGAACACCCACAATCATACCCCATGGCTTCGTACCAAGATATGTATCAGACAGCCACCCCAGCCCCAAACCAACAAAAATGCCCCCGATCAGTTCGCCCAGGGCCTGATAGCCCGCGCTGGCGCCCGCTTCGGCGTGATCTTTTTCTGATGACTTACGCTTTTTCGCTTCAATAGCGTTAAGGCGCTGTTCAAGTTCATCGAGCTTCCGATCAGGCGAAGTCTCTTTTTGGGGTTCATCTGTCATGTTTAAAACTTAGGCAGGCGGATTATCCCCTAAGAGATAACCCTGCTTCGAACGGCGCGGAACCTAATCGCAAGGCGATCAAAGGTCAAGCAAGGGGCGGGGCTAAAGTGTAGTTTAATGTATATTTATATCTAAGCCATGGAGGTTTTTGACTATATTAGGCATGGGTGGGGAATGACAGCGCTGTTTTTAGCTTATTTGCCGACCCGATACCGGCAATTAATCCGCCACCAGAGCTTCGGCCTGATTAAGATCGACACTGACCAGTTGCGAGACGCCGCGCTCGGCCATCGTGACGCCAAACAGGCGGTCCATACGCGCCATCGTCACAGGATTGTGGGTAATAGCGATAAAGCGCGTATTTGTTCGTGTGCGCATTTCGTCCAGAAGCTTGCAATACCGGTCCACATTCGCGTCATCGAGCGGCGCATCAACTTCGTCCAGAACGCACACCGGTGCCGGGTTGGCCAGAAACACGCCAAAAATCAGGGCAGTCGCCGTCAGGGCCTGTTCACCGCCTGACATCAGGCTCATGGTCGACAGGCGTTTACCGGGCGGACAGGCGAAAATCTCAAGTCCGGCCTCAAGCGGATCATCTGATTCGACCAGCCGCAGTTCTGCTGAGCCGCCGCCAAACAGGGCGACGAACAGCGCCTTGAAATGTTCATTGATGATTTCAAAAGCGGCCAGAAGCCGTTCACGGCCTTCGGCATTCAGTTCATCAATGCCGTCACGAAGTTTGGCAATCGCCGTTGTCAGATCGAGGCGTTCCCGGCTGAGGGTCTCAAGTCGATCCTGATATTCACCGGCTTCTTCTTCAGCGCGCAGGTTAACGGCCCCTAGTTGGTCACGTTCACGCTCAAGCCCCGACAAAAGTGATTCGGCACCGGCGGCATCGGCAGGGGTCGCAATAGCTTCTTCCTTTAGCCGCCGCCCTAGGGCTTCAGGGTCGGAACCTGTTTCATTGAGGATTTGCGCTTCGATTTCATCCTTGCGTAATTGGGCCGCCTCAAGACGCGCGCCTGCACCTGCGCGTTGCTCGCGGGCTGCGGCGGCGTCCTGTTCCAGAGCGCGCTCTTTTATGTCGGCTTCACGCCGGGTATTTTCGGCGGTTTGTAACTTGTCACGGGCCTCAGTCAGGCGTTTTTCAGCGGTTTCCAGCGAGTCCAGCAGGCTTATGCGTTTGTCTTCGAACGCGGCAGGCGCATCTGTGGCCTTACTCAACGCTTCGGCGGTGGCGTGTTGGTCCTTTTGCAGGCGCTCGATACGGGCTTTCGATTCGGAATGGCGACGTGCCCACTCACTCAGGTCGCGGCTGATATTACGTTCGCGGCCTTCTCTTGCGGCCCGGTTACGTTTTTCTTCATCAAGGGCCGATCGTGCTGCGGTGACTAATTGACGTTTAACTTCAGCATCTTGACGGGCTGTGTTGAGAGCATTGTTAAGCTCAGTCTGATCCTGTGGTGCGGATTGCTCCGCCCGCACGGTTTCAAGAGCCTCTGATGCCTCGATCGTGGCTTCTTCAAGACGGGTCAGGGTCTCGCTCAGTGCCAGATTGCGGGCGTCAAAGCGGGCCTGCGCTTTTTGCAACTCATCCAGTTTGATTTGTTGCCCGCGTAATGCGCGTTCGAGCTCCGGTATTTTTAGCCGCGCGTTGCGCACATTGTCTTCGTGAGTTTTCTGGACTGTTGCGGCTGTCGTCAGAACCGCTTGTAGGGCTGTCAGTTCCGGCTTGAGTGCGTCGATCTCGGTTTCAAGATCCTCAAGTCGCGTCCGCTGTGACAGCCTGACGGCGGCAGGCTTTGGGGCCTTGGCGCGCACGATGACGCCGTCCCAGCGCCACAAATCGCCCTCAACGGAGACAAGCCGTGCCCCGGTCGGCAACAGAGCCTGCAAACTGTCGCCGTCAGATTGCGCCACAACCCCAACCGCATTTAAACGGGCGGTCAGGGCGGTTGGTGCCTTGATGAATTGGCTAAGGGGCGAAACGCCAATGGGCCAGTTTATAGTGTTTTGTGCGGTGAAGTCCTCAACCCAAAAGGCGAGCGCATCGGTACTGTGGCGTGAAGACAGACGCAGGTTAAGGTCTTCGCCTAACGCGGCGGCCAGCGCCAGTTCATAACCCTTATCGGCCCGCACGGAATCAAGCACAGGGGCTTTGTCCTTTGAATTGGAACCCAGCAGGATTTGCGATAACCCGCGAGCTTCTGCGGTCAGACGACCCAGCTTGTCTTCGGCTTCGCGCACCGTTTTGCGTGCCGATGCTTCGGCTTCGACGAGCGGCGCTCGACCGGCTTCCAGGGTTTCGCTGGTGTTGCGGGCTTCATCAAGAGTGCGTTGCGATGCGGTGACTGCCTGTTCAAGGGTGGTTATCGCTTCATAATCGAATGTGCCCAGATTCGACTTTTCAGACCGCGCGGTTTTAACCTGTGACTGGGCGCGCTCAAATCGGCTTTCGGCTTCACGCAGGCGTGCCGCCTCAAGTCTTTGTCTCTCGGTAAGCGCCGCCAGCTCAGCGGCAAGGCGTTCAATCGTTTGATCGGCGGCCTGGCGCGCGGTTTCGGCAGTTGCAACCGCCGCCTCCAATTCGGGCTCGCGCGCAGGGGCCTCAGATATTTCCTGTTTTACCTTATCAAGCGCCGCGGTAAGGCGCTCAATCTGGTTTTGACCATCACCGGACAGGTCAAGTTCGCGAGCGTGGTCGGATTGCTGTCTGTGCAGATCGGCTTTAAGGCGCTCAATCTCATTTTTGACCTGTTTCTCTTCCAGATCAAGCCGTTCTTTCTCGATGTTAAGGCGATGCATGACGGTTGCCGCCACCGCCTCTTCTTCACGCAAGGGGGGGATAATTTCAGCGGCCTTCAACGCCTCAGTCTGGGCCACTGCCGCCGCACGAGTCGTGTCTTCTACGTTGCGGCTTAAGGTTTGCATCTCGCCGGTCGCGGTCTGAAAAGCCGACAGGGCCTCAAGCCATTTGGCGTGCAGGATAGCTTTTTGCAGGGCGCGGATTTCAGCCGAAATTTTCTTATATTTATCAGCCTGACGGGCTTCACGTTTCAGACGTGACAAAGCCTGATCCAGTTCGCGCGAAATATCATCCAGCCGTGACAGATTGGTTTCGGCGGCGCGTAAACGAAGCTCGGCTTCATGCCTTCGCGTATGCAGGCCCGATACACCACCGGCTTCTTCGAGAACGCGTCTGCGGTTTTGCGGCTTGGCGGCGATAAGCTCGGAGATCTGCCCCTGCCGGACAAGGGCAGGGGAGTTGGCACCTGTTGAGGCATCGGCAAACAAAAGCTGCACGTCACGGGCGCGGACTTCCTTGCCGTTGACCTTGTAAGTCGAGCCAGCACCACGGTCGATACGGCGGGCCACTTCGAGGACGGGTTGGTCGGTAAAGGGCTGCGGCGCCAGACGATCAGCATTGTCGATGGTCAGCGTGACTTCGGCCCAGTTACGCGACGGGCGTTTATCGGAACCCGCAAAAATAACGTCATCCATGCCCATGCCACGCATAGCCTTGGCAGAGGTAGCCCCCATCACCCAGCGCAGGGCCTCAAGCAGGTTGGATTTGCCGCAGCCGTTCGGGCCGACAATGCCCGTCAGACCGGGATCGATGCGAAATTCAGAAGCATCGACGAATGATTTGAAGCCTGAGAGTTTAAGCCGCTGGAATTGCACGTCTTAAGATGATTTCTTTTTCGGTTTTTGCGCGGCGGTAATGGCTGCGTCAAAATCTTTTAGCTCGGTTTCACCATCCAGGCGCACACCGTTTACGAAGAAGGTTGGTGTGCTTTCGACCTTATTGGCCTGCATGGTTTTTTCCATGCGGCCGCGAACCTTTTGAAACAGGGCTTCGTCCTTAAGGCAGGCATCCAGCGCCGCATCATCCATACCGACAAGCGCGGCCAGGGCTTTAATCTCAGTCAAGGCATCGCCGCTTTGGGCGACCTTGGCCTGATCTTTCAGAAAACCGTCGACGACCGTGAAATAGGCTGTAGAGGCTGTCATTTTGGCAGGCGGCTTGGCGGCCGCACACCGCCCGACCATGTAAACCCCAAAGGCTACATTGGCCGGTTGCGTCGCGACTTCGCGGAAGGTGAATTTGACCTTGCCGGTTTTGACGTACTTTATTTCAAACTCCGGCCAGACTGTATTGTGCCAATGCGCGCAATGGGAACAGGTGGCGGAAGCATATTGCACGACCTCAACCGGAGCTTTGGGATTGCCTTTATACATCTCAGGCAGTTCGGCCTGAGCGGCAATATTTTGAGCATATATGCTTATGGGCACCATCAGAATAAAACCTGCCATCAGGCCAAGCCCGCACCTTAACGCCAATCCCTTAGCGTTTTTGGTTTTGAATGCGTTGCTCAGTATGGCGGGTAGTTTGATCATGTTTACTTGGTCTCAGCGGTGGCCGCAGCAAAAGCGGTGTCGAATTCTTTGATGTCGCCGCCCTTATAGTCGTACTTCTTGCCATTGATCAGGAAGGTTGGCGTGCCGGTAATGTTATGTTCTTTGATGGCGCTTTCCATATTGGCATTGATGCGCTTAAGTCCGGCTTCATCAGTGACGCAGGTGTTGAATTTCTCATCAGAAATCCCGGCCGTTTTGGCGATTCGCAACAATACGCCTTTGGCATCTCCGGTTTCAAAGATTTCCCGCTGAGAGCGCATCACCGAGTCTATCACCTGAAAATATTTGTCATCACCGGCGCAGCGCGCCAGCAGGACACCCGCCGCTGAAACATCATTAGGTGGCGTCAGAAACTCACGAAATACATATTTGACTTTGCCGGTATCGATGTAATTTTTCTTGATGTCCGGAAATACGGTCTCATTAAATTGCGCGCAGTGGCTGCAGGTAACCGATGCATATTCGATCATGGTAATCGGTGCCGTATCCGACCCCATCACCATGTCGTCCGATTTCACCGCATCTCCGCCCCCTTTTGAGCAGGCAGACACCATCAAGCCTAAGCCAAGAGCGGCAACGGTCAGGAATTTTCCAAAGTTCATAGACATAGAGGTCACCAGATCAAAGTGTGATAATGGGCGTTAAACCGCAAAGCTACGAAATCATATCTGATTCCGCGCGGCGGCGTTAAATTCTTCAATCGTGTGTAAGGCGAGATTATGACCGGAGCAAGAGGTGGTTTACGTTTTCGGAGATCGCTCCGAAGCCTTTGCGCGGGCATTATCCCTGGCGATCACAGAACGCCCCAGCTTGAGCAATGTCTGCCGTAACCGGTCATCACTGACATCCTTAAGGCTGTTTTGCAGGGCCAGTTCCTGCTCGGCATTCAAGGGCCGTGACTGAACCGCTGCGGTGGCTTGTCGGGTGGTCTGGCTTACCTGCCCCTGCACGATGCGCAGGCGGCCCACAGAGCCTGCCCCAAGAAACAGATTGACGCGGGACATAATCAAATCCTGCTGATGCTGAAGTATGGGCGCGTAAGCACCTTCGCAGCGTATCTCCAGTATACCAACGCTTTTAGTATTTGCGGGCACAGGGGCATTTTTTGACAGGCTTCCCCGCGCGGTTGGTTTGGTCGCTGGTCGATTTGTTATGATTTTTGCGGGCTCGGACAATTTGGCCAGTGACTCACCGACAATCTCAGGCCAACGGCTTTTCAGCCGACCGGCGCCTGTGTCATAGGCCTCGAAGCGTGCGCTCAGGCTCTTGAGCAGGGGCGTGATCTGGCGGTTGACAGGTGGCGGCGGTTTAGGCATGCGCTTGGTGCGTGTGGCGCGCAAAATGGCGACCGCGTCTTCAAGGGATGGCAAGGTACGCTTCATGAAAACTGTTATAAACCTGTCTGCGGATGATGTCTTGCGTTTACGGACAGATTTACTGACCTGGTATGATCGTCACGCTCGCCATTTACCATGGCGACGGTTGCCGGGTGACGAATCAATTGTTGATCCATATCGGGTGTGGTTGTCTGAAGTCATGCTCCAGCAAACCACCGTCCCTCATGCCGCGCCATATTATGAGGCCTTCCTGAAACGCTGGCCAACGGTGCACAATCTGGCCACTGCAGAGGATGGTGAGGTCATGGCGGCGTGGGCGGGGCTTGGCTATTACTCACGCGCTCGTAACCTGCTGAAAGGGGCGCGCGTCATCGTCGATCAATACGCGGGGGCTTTTCCCGATGATGAAGCCGATCTTTTAAAAATCCCCAGTTTTGGCCCCTACACAGCGGCAGCCGTTGCAGCCTTTGCGTTCGATAAACCCACCAATGTTGTTGATGGTAATATTGAGCGGATCATGAGCCGTATCTATGCGGTCGATGAGCCAGTGCCGGGGTCAAAGCCCGTCTTAAAAGCTTATGCTGCTCAATGGGTTCGGGCCGATAGGGCCTCTGACTGGCCACAAGCCCTGATGGATTTAGCGTCAAGTGTATGTCGCCCTAAGTCGCCAAAATGTCCAGAATGTCCCTTGAGTGAAGGTTGCCGGGCTCATCATCTGAACCATCCCGAAAACTATCCGGTCAGGTTGTCAAAAACGCCAAAGCCTCATCGATATGGCGTGGTGTTTTTGATCGTTTCTGACGAGGGTTTTATTGTTGAACGCCGACCCGATAAAGGCCTATTGGGGGGTATGTTAGGGCTGCCTCATCTGGATTGGCGCGATGAGGCGTGGACGGATGCTGAGAGTGGAAATCAATTATTGATTTTTAGTGAGGCTGAATTTATTGGTCGCTATGACCATGTCTTTACGCATTTCAGGTTAACCCAGGATGTATGGCTACAACATCTCACGGCAACGCAAATGGGCGATTTTCTGCGCCGCCACAATCAGTATCAATGCCTCAGTTTTAGTGACAAAAAAACCTTGCCGACGGTATTCAGCAAGGCTTTGAAGTTTATACCATCACTGGTTTAAATCAGTTCATATCGGCCCGAATGCGGGAGCGCAGATCGTCGATCGGCTTTAATCCGGCATCGGATTTGAAGCGCCAGTAGGTCCAGCCATTACAGGCTGGAGATTGCTCCAGCATAGCTCCCAGCTTATGGATTGAACCCGAAAGCTCGCCGTGAACCAGTGAGCCATCCGCACGAATACGGGCAGTCTTTTGGCCCTTGGGGCAATAAAGTGTATCTCCGGCATTGAGCAGACCAGCCTCAACCAACGCGCCGAACGGCACGCGCGGTTCAGATTTTTTAGACCCCATAACGGCTAGATCGCTTTCACTGACGCGGGTAACCTTGCTTATCCGCTCAAGCGCGTGCTTGGCGTAGGTTTGATCGCGCTCGATGCCGATGAAATGGCGTCCCAGACGCTTGGCCGCGGCACCCGTCGTGCCAGTGCCGAAGAAAGGGTCAAGGACGACATGGCCGGGTTTTGAGCACGACAGCAGGACGCGGTACAATAAGGCTTCCGGCTTTTGGGTCGGGTGGGCTTTTACACCGTTTTCGTCTTTCAGGCGCTCATCCCCTGTGCACAGCGGAATGTTCCAGTCCGAACGCATTTGCGTGTCTTCGTTAAAAGCTTTGAGGGCGTCATAATTGAAGGTGTAGCGCTTTTGACCCTTGGATTTTGTGGCCCAGATGAGGGTTTCATGGGCGTTTGTAAAGCGGGTGCCCTTGAAGTTTGGCATTGGGTTCGATTTGCGCCAGATGACATCATTCATGACCCAGAACCCGAGGTCCTGCAGGGCAACGCCTAAGCGAAAGACATTGTGATAAGACCCGATAACCCAGATGGCGCCGTCATCTTTCAGGACGCGTTGACATTCCCGCATCCATTCGCGCGTGAACTTATCATAGGCTTCAAATGAGGCAAACTGATCCCACTCATCGTCAACCGCATCAACCTTGGAATTATCCGGACGCAGAAGGTCGCCGCCCAGTTGAAGGTTATAGGGCGGGTCGGCAAAGACCAGATCAACGGACTTGTCCGGCAGGCTTTTCAGGATGTTCACGCACTCACCCACATGGATGGTGTCAAGTTCCAGGGCGACATTGTTCTTGTCGGTAAGTGCTTTTTGCGAAACCAGCCGTGACATCAGAAAATCCTTACAGGTTCAAATGAGGGCGCTTATGTAACGCCCTGAATCCAAAGGAATAGAGTCTCTTGCGGTTAACAAAAAGTAAAAACTTGACTCATGGAGAATCGGGCGAATCATTTTTATGTGAGTGAGTCCTAAAAGACTCACTTTTGGATTCGTTTTGTTCTTTTAGAGGGCGCTTGTCGCCAGATTACGGACGGTGGCCCATGACCGGCGATGGATGGGCGAGGGGCCATGCAAACGGATGGCCTCTAAATGTGCCTCGGCCTGATAGCCTTTATGTTTCTTAAAGCCATAAACCGGATAGATAGAGTCCATCTCAATCATAATGCGATCGCGGGCGGTCTTGGCCAGAATGGATGCGGCGGCAATCGACAGTGAGCGATCATCGCCTTTGACGATAGGATGTGACGGAATGCTGAGTTTCGGCGCTTTGTTGCCGTCAATAAGGGCATGGTGGGCTGTAACCGATAATCTGATGACGGCTTCGGCCATACCCCACATCGTTGCCTGAAGAATGTTCATGGCATCAATCTGTTCACATGAGACTTCAACTACGCTCCAGGCGATGGCGCTCTGTTTGATCAAAGGCTCAAGTTTAAAGCGATGAGATTCAGATAATTTTTTGGAATCCCTAATCATATCTGGAATTTTGTTACGGTCAAGAATAACAGCGGCCACGCATAGCGGACCTGCGCACGGGCCGCGTCCGGCTTCATCAACGCCGCACACATATCCATTGAGTTGGGATTCAAAACTTAAATCAGGCATGGCCTCGGTTATAGCCGATTCGCCCGAAATCATCCCGTGCCGCCAACCGTCAGGCCTCTGATCTTGAGCGAGGGCTGGCCAATGCCCACCGGCACGCTCTGCCCCGCCTTACCGCAGGTGCCGACGCCCGGGTCGAAGGCAAAGTCATTGCCGATCATCTCAATCTGGCGCATGGCGGCGGGGCCGTCGCCGATCAGACTGGCGCCCTTAACGGGCCGTGTTACCTTGCCATCCTCGATGAGGTAGGCTTCGGTGCATTGGAACACGAACTTACCATTGGTGATATCAACCTGTCCGCCGCTGAAGTTAACGGCATAGAGGCCGTTTTGGGTCGAAGCGATCATATCAGCGCGGCTATCTTTGCCCGCCGTCATGAAGGTGTTAGTCATACGGGGCAAGGGCTGGTGGGCATAGGATTGACGCCTGCCGTTTCCGGTGGCGTCCACGCTCATTTGTCGTGCCGACAGGCGGTCATGCATGTAGCCAACCAGTATACCGTCTTCGATCAGAGTGGTGCGCGATGTCGGTGTGCCTTCATCGTCAATATTGAGCGACCCGCGGGCATCAGCAATTGTACCATCATCGACCACCGTGACTCCTTTGGCGGCGACCTGCTGGCCCATCTTGCCTGAAAACGCGGAGGTGCCTTTGCGGTTGAAATCGCCTTCAAGGCCATGTCCGACCGCTTCATGCAGCAGCACGCCCGGCCAGCCATTACCAAGTACAATATCCATTTCCCCGGTCGGGGCCGGTGTGGCGTCAAGATTGACCAAGGCCTGCCGCAAGGCTTCGTCGATCTGAGCCTGCCAATGTTCAGGCGAAGTGATCTCAAACAGGCTATACCTTCCGCCACCACCGGATGAGGCGCTTTCGCGCTTACCATTGGCTTCGACCGATACCCCGACGCTTATGCGGATGAGCGGGCGATAATCATGATAGATCTCACCTTGCGCTCGTAAAATGGTTATGCCACGTTTTTCAGCCGCCAGACTGGCGGACACCTGAACGACATTTGGGTTTTTATCGCGCGCATAGGCGTCAATCGCTTTCAAAAGCTCAATTTTATCGGCAAATGACATTTCCGATAAAGGGTCAACCGCCTTATATCGGGACTGATTGGTGCGGTGTGGATTTTCAGATACCAGAGCGATATTCACGGCCTTGCCGGATTTGGCCAGTGAAGCGGCCTCGGCAGCGCGTTTGAGGGCCTCAAGGCTGAGTTCGGCGCTATTGGCAAATCCGACGGTTTGGCCAGAAACTACGCGCAAACCGAATCCCTGATCGGCATTATAGGACGACGATTTCAACCGGCCGTCGTCAAACACGAGCGATTCGCTTTCACGCGTTTCAAAGAAAATTTCACCATCATCGGCGCCGGTAAGGGCTTGATCCAGTAACCCCTTCGCGGCGTGAATATCCAGATTACTGAGATCGGCACCTTTGCCGGCGGATGTTGAGGCACTTAAAGCGGGTTCGGCGGATACGGTCACGAGATAATCCTGAAAAAACGCATGTCACTAACTTAAGCATGAATATTGGCTAAGGCTACGGGCCGATTCAGTTTTATCACAGGTTGGAAATTAATCGGGACTATGGTGTGACAAAACCGCGCAGGCAGTGCGGGGCTTTATGGCCCTATATGGAGCCTCTTGGGCCTGTTTTCCAGAAATATCCTTAGTTGGAATAAGGAATTGGCTTTTTGGTCTTTGCAACCTCCATTTAATTCATTATGGGAACCGATGGCGGATGGTGGGACAATTTGTCCGGATGGACGTATAGGCTCTGCACCGGATGCTCTGGAAGCGCTGAATTCACAGGGTTGGGCGCTTCTCAAAGAACTGATAAGGTTTATTGAAGATTCGGCAGGGAAAAGACGTTCAGGCGCCTTTTCGGTCACAATTGATGAGGAATTCGCGAATGGGCTTCCGAAGGCTGATTAAGACTTCGTCCATCCTGGCTGGAATGGCCATGCTGTCGGGGATGACGGCTATGTCGGCGTTTGCCGCTGATACGCTGGGGCAACCGACTGACGGTGCTATTGATTTGCAGCCCGCGGCGGCGCCGCTCAAGCACGATGCTATTTTTTTCCATGACGTGATTCTGATGCCCATAATCACAGCCATCACGCTGCTGGTTCTGGCGCTGCTGATCTGGATTGCTGTGCGCTACAATCGCAAATCAAATCCGGTTCCTGCAAAGTTTTCACACAACACTGTTGTCGAGATCATCTGGACGGTTGTGCCGGTTCTGATCCTTGTGTTTATCGCGTTTTTCTCATTCTCGCTGCTCCGTAAATATCATGACATGCCAAAACCGGATGTGGTGGTTAAGGCGACCGGGTTCCAGTGGTACTGGGCGTACGACTATCCTGAACTGGGGGTCGAAGGGGTCGAATCGCGTGTTCTTACCGAAGAGGACGCCAAGAAGGCCGGTAAGCCTTATCTGCTCGCCGCCGATAATGCGCTGGTCGTGCCGGTCGGTAAGGTCGTCCACGTTAAGGTCACTGCCTTTGACGTCATTCACGCCTTTGCACTTCCGGCCTTTGGCTTGAAGACTGATGCCGTGCCCGGTCGTTTGAATGATACATGGTTTAAGGCCGAAAAGGTCGGGACCTATTACGGGCAGTGTTCTGAGCTTTGTGGCGTTGATCATGCCTATATGCCTATCGAGATTAAGGTCGTGACTGACGCTGAGTTTGATGACTACATCATCAAGGCGGGCGGAAAGACCAAAGCCATGCTGGCCACAGAAGCCCGCGCGGCCCAGACTCAGGCTGCTGCTGATGCGGCCAAAGCGGCAGCAGATGCCGAAGCGGCCGCAACCGCGTCGGCCACAGCGCCTGCGACCGAAACCGCTCCTGCTGCTGCCGCTGAAACTCCTGCCATTGCTGCGACGGCTGCCGTGCCGGCCGCCACGCCGGCCCAATAGTATATAGGGAAGAGAGACGACCATGGCTTCTCATGACGCTGTCGCTCATGATCATCACGCTGATCACGATCACAAACCGGGCTTTTTCGCCCGCTGGTTTTTGTCCACTAACCATAAGGACATCGGCACACTTTATTTGCTGTTCGCTATCATGGCCGGTTTGGTCGGCGGGGCGCTGTCGGGTCTGATCCGCTGGGAGTTGGCGCATCCGGGGCTTCAGGTGTTTGTCGAAGGCTCGATGCTGGACAAACTGGGCATTTTCGAAGGCAAGCACGGTTACAACGCGGTTGTAACGGCTCACGCCATCATCATGATCTTCTTCATGGTTATGCCAGCCATGGTGGGTGGCTTTGGCAACTGGTTCGTGCCGATCATGATCGGTGCGCCGGATATGGCGTTCCCGCGCCTGAACAATATTTCATTCTGGCTTTTGGTGTCAGCCTGGATATTGCTGTGTCTGTCGATGTTTGTTCCGGGCGGCCCCGGTGCCGGTCAGAACGGCTTTGGTGGTGGCTGGACCATGTATCCGCCGCTGTCAGGTAAGACGGGGCACCCCGGTCAGGCTATGGATTTGGCGATCTTTGCGCTGCACGTCGCGGGCGCGTCTTCAATCCTTGGGGCGATCAACTTCATTACGACCATCTTTAATATGCGTGCGCCGGGCATGACCCTGCACCGTATGCCACTGTTTGCGTGGTCGATACTGGTCACGGCCTTCCTGCTGTTGCTGTCGCTGCCGGTTCTGGCGGGTGCCATTACCATGCTGCTGACCGACCGTAACTTTGGTACGTCCTTCTTCGATCCGGCCGGTGGCGGTGATCCGGTCATGTACCAGCACCTGTTCTGGTTCTTCGGTCACCCGGAAGTGTATATTCTGATCCTGCCGGGCTTTGGTATCATCAGCCATATCGTGTCGACGTTTTCGCGTAAGCCCGTGTTTGGCTATCTGGCCATGGCCTACGCTATGGTGGCTATCGGCTTTGTCGGCTTTATCGTGTGGGCGCACCACATGTATACGGTGGGGATGGGCATCCAGCTTCGTTCGTACTTCGTTATGGCGACTATGGTCATTGCGGTGCCGACCGGGGTTAAGATCTTTTCGTGGATTGCCACCATGTGGGGCGGTTCGATTGATTTTAAAACCCCGATGTTGTGGGCGATCGGCTTCATCTTCCTGTTCACCCTTGGCGGTGTGACCGGGGTGGTGCTGTCAAACGCCGGTATCGATTATTCGCTGCATGATACCTATTATGTTGTGGCGCACTTCCACTACGTTCTGTCACTTGGGGCTGTGTTTGCGATCTTCGCCGGGTTCTATTACTGGTTTGAGAAGATGTTCGGCATCAAGTACAATGAATTTTTGGGTGCGGCCCATTTCTGGATCATGTTCATTGGCGTGAATATTGTCTTTTTCCCGCAGCATTTCCTGGGGCTGCAAGGCATGCCGCGCCGTTATGTTGATTACCCCGAAGGTTACGCCTATTGGAATCTGGTCTCTTCGATCGGTTATGCCATTACGGTGGTTGGCGTTCTGGTGTTCCTGGTTATGCTGGTCGAAGCCGTGGTGCGCCGCCGCAAGGCTGACGCTAACCCGTGGGGTGAGGGGGCAACGACATTGGAGTGGACCCTGTCGTCGCCGCCACCGTATCACCAGTTCGAGGAACTGCCGGTGATCAAGGAAGATGATCATCACTGATTGGGCACTTAGCCTTGACGACAATATAGGGGGTGAGGGCTATGCGTCTTCGCCCCCTAAGTTCATTAAAGCCTATTGGAAAATACTGTGTCGGTTGAAATTTCACACATGACGTCGCCCAAACCCAAATCGTCGGATAAGCCAGAGCTTGAAGGTGTCTATGGCTCGCGCGCCTTACGCGGGTCACCGAACGATTATTTTCAGCTTTTGAAGCCGCGTGTCATGTCCTTGGTGGTGTTTACGGGCTTTACCGGCGTCGTGGTGGCCCCGACCAGCATCAATCCGCTGATCGCCTTTGTAGCTGTGTTATGCATTGCCTTGGGGGCGGGGGCTGCCGGAGCGTTCAATATGGCGCTGGAGCATGAAACCGATGCGCTGATGCGCCGTACTCGCGGGCGTCCTGTCGCTGCCGGGCGTGTGTCGCGTCAGGATGCCATGGCGTTTGCCGGAGTATTGTCGTTTTTGTCGGTCTTCATGATGGCGCTGAGTATTAATCTTGTGGCAGCAGGCCTGCTGGCGCTGACGATTATCTATTATGTGGTGCTCTACACCATGGTGCTGAAGCGGCGCACACCGCAAAATATTGTCATCGGTGGGGCGGCAGGGGCTTTCCCGCCGGTGATTGGCTGGGCCGCAGCCACGGGCAACGCACCGGTTGAGGCGTGGATATTGTTTGCTATTATATTCTTGTGGACCCCACCCCATAGCTGGGCCTTGGCGCTTTACACGACCGAAGACTATAAAAATGCTGGTATCCCGATGATGCCGGTAGCCAGGGGTGCCAAGTCAACGCGATTGCAAATCCTGATCTACAGCCTGATCATGGCGCCCGTGGCTTGCTTGCCGATCGCCTTCAATATGGGCGGGCCTACCTATGTCGCCGTCTCGGTTTTAGGCGGGGCATTTTTCATCTATCTGGCGGTCAAGGTCTTTCTGTCGCGCGCAGGTGACCACCCAGAAGGCGGTGAGGCTTCGCTGTATGACGTTAAGCGTGAAGCAAAGCCCGCCCGCGATCTGTTTGCGTTTTCAATCCTTTATCTGACGGCGTTGTTTGCCACGTTGTTGGGTGAGCACATTTTTACGGGGCTTTAGCCATGGCTGATCATGATGACGACAAAAAAGCGTATCTGGCGTCGCAAAAGAAGCGCAATCTGGCCATTGGTCTGTCTTTGGGAGCGTTCGTTATATTAGTGTTTATCGTATCTCTGGTCCGCATGGCCGAAGGTGTGGCGGCAGGACATTGACCATGGCTAAAGGCACTTCGCGACTGAGTAAAAACCAGAAAATTGGTCTGATGTGTGCCGGTCTTTTCGTGGTGATGATCGGGGCGGCCTATGCTTCCGTGCCGCTCTACCGGCTTTTTTGTCAGGTGACGGGTTTTAATGGCACCACGCAAAAAGCGGTTAAGGCCTCCAATGTGGTACTGGATAAGGTCATCCGCGTTCGCTTCGACACCAATGTCAATAATGTCGAGTTTCAATTTAAACCTGAACAGCCGTATCAGGATGTTCAGGTCGGCAAGACCGCCATGGCCTATTTCAAGGTTAAAAATCTGTCGGACCACCCGATTCGCGCACAGGCCAGTTATAATGTGCTGCCCGAAGCTATGGGCGGCTATTTCATGAAGCTGGAGTGCTTTTGTTTCACCGAACAGACTTTTAAAGCGGGTGAGGAAAAAGAATTTCCGATGGTCTATTATCTCGATCCGGAAATGATCGGTGATATCGATGCCAAGGGAACGACCGATGTGACTTTATCCTACACGTTTTTCCCTGTCAAAGAGGCCGGTAACTAGCCTAAAAACCCTGTTTTAAGCCGGGTCTTTGCATTGTGTTTACGAACGATTTGGCATAAACGGGATTAGCGACAGTTTCGCATTTGACGAGACCTGAAAATTAAGGCCAGCCCACAACAGGGGGGCGCAAACGAAGAGTTGGACGGAAATGGCTCACGGCGCAAAGCACGACTATCACATTATTAATCCCAGTCCCTGGCCGCTGGTGTCATCGGCGTTTGTAACGCTGATGTTTGTGGGCCTGGTCATCTGGCTAAAGGGCCTATTTGGTCTTGAAAAGGGCACCTGGTACGTCTTCGCCATAGGTTTTGTCGGCATCCTGTATTCGATGTTCGGCTGGTGGCGCGATGTCATCAAGGAATCCAAGGGTGGCGACCATACCCCTGTGGTGCAACTGGGCTTGCGCTACGGTATGATCATGTTCATCGCATCCGAAGTTATGTTCTTCGTGGCATGGTTCTGGATTTTCTTTGAAATGGCTCTGTTCGGCAGCCACCGGGCGTCCGAGGCCTCGGCCATCGAAGAAGTGCGCACGGCATGGTCAAACTGGCCACCGCACGGTGTCGAACTGGTCAGTGCCTGGCATTTGCCGCTGCTGAATACGCTTATCCTGCTTCTGTCGGGCACCACGGTTACCTGGGCGCACCATGCGCTTCAGGTCGGCAATCGTAAGGATGCCAAGCTCGGTCTTTTGCTGACTGTGATCCTTGGCGCGATCTTTACGGGCGTTCAGGCCTATGAGTACCACCACATCATTGAGCACCATCTGTTCTTCAATGAAGAAGCTGCTAATTCCGGCCTTTACGGTTCTTCATTCTTTATGGCGACGGGCTTCCACGGTTTCCACGTCCTGATCGGGACCATCTTCCTGGCGGTGTGTCTGCTGCGCCTTATGGGCGGTGATTTCACACCTAAGAAGCATTTCGGTTTCGAGGCTGCGGCCTGGTACTGGCACTTCGTCGATGTGGTGTGGCTGTTCCTGTTCGCCTTCATCTATGTCGTCTTTGGCGTGGCGCACTGATGAACGATAATCCCGGCGGTCGTGAGGTTAATTTCCTCGCGGCCGTGAAAGGTAAGTGTCCCGTCTGTGGTAAAGGAAGACTGTTTTCAGGCTTTCTTAAAGTCAGTGATGATTGTCCAAATTGCGGTCAGAATTTCAAGGCGGCGGATACCGGAGACGGTCCCGTCGTCTTCATTATTTTGATCGCAGGCTTTATCTGCTGTTTTGGTTTTGTAATTACAGACTTCGCTTATCAACCGCCCATCTGGGTTCACATGGTGATTTGGTTGCCCTTGGCTTTGATCCTTAGCCTTGGGCTGATGCGTCCCCTGAAAGGGGTAACCGTCGCGTTCCAACTGAAAAACCGGGTTAAGGATCGTTCACATGGCGGTTAGGTCTTTATTTAAACTAGCCCCACCGATCATGACGGTTTGTGTCGTCATAGCCTTCCTTTGCCTTAATGGATTGGGCGTGTGGCAATTGCAGCGCCTTCACTGGAAGCAAGGGTTGAAATCTGAAATTGAGCGCACCCAGACAATTGCGCCATTACCGGTTCGCGACGTTATTGCCGGGGATCAGGATGCGTCGTGGCGGCAGATCACTATTGGCAATTGCTTTATTGCCGCCGATAAACTGATCTATATGCACGGCCTGCTGAACGGTGTGTCCGGATATCACGTTCTGGGGACGTGTCCTTATGATTCAGAGCGAAAAATCATCACTGAACTGGGCTTTTCTGAGGTGCCATTGCCGCAGGATCTGCCGATCATAACGCCTGTGGTAGGGCGGTTGCGAAAGCTTGATGCTATTCCGGCCGGTATGACGCCGCCCAATATACCGGAAAAAAACGAGTGGTATTGGCGTTCAGCACGTGAAATTTCCAAGGCCTTGAATATGCCTGTGCGTGAAGACTATTTCGTGATCATGGATTTGGAAAAGTCCGATCTCGAAATCAGCGGTCTGGTGCAAAGCCCGATGACGGCGGCCTTGTCTAACCGCCATCTTGAATATGCCTTGACCTGGTTTGGTCTGGCCTGGACGCTTTTGGCCATGTTTGGGGCCGTACTGTACCAAAAATATAAGAAAGTGAACGCTTAATTTCCGATGAGTGAGTCTGTTCTGGCCGGCACAGCTATCCGGCTCTATCAATTCGATAGTGGCCTGAGATTGCTGTGCGATCCCATCCCTGGTTCGAAAAGCTTTGCCTTAACCGCCATCATTCATGGCGGGACAAGGTTTGAAACTGAGGTTCAATCGGGCTGGGCGCACCTTTTGGAACATATGGTTTTCAAGGGGGCGGGGACCCGAAACGCCCGCGAACTGGCTGAAGTCATTGAGCATCAGGGCGGCACGATCAATGCCTCGACAGGCTATGAGCACACCCGCTTTGAAGTGCGCGGTCTGAACCATTTGCTGCCGCTGGCGCTGGAAGTGGTCACGGATCTGATGTTTCGTCCGCTCATGGTGCCGGAAGAACTGAAGCGTGAAAAACTGGTGGTGGGGCAGGAAATATCCGAGGCCTTTGATACCCCCGATGACCATGTCTTCGATATGCTCCAGAGGTCGAGCTTTGCTGAGCAAAGTCTGGGCCGCCCGATCCTGGGCACGGTCAAAAGCTTAAAACCGGTAGATGTGAAAAGCCTGCGTGATTTTGCTCAAAGCCTCTACGCGCCTCAGAATATGGTTTTGTGCGTCTCTGGCGGGATCGACCCTGACGCGGCTTATCAGGCGCTGGTGAAGGTACTGGATGGGGTTGAGCCTGCCGGTGTCACAACCACACCTGAACGCGCTCAGTTTACCCGTCAGCACAGCCATCTGACGCGCCGGATCGAGCAGGTGAATCTGGCTCTGGCGTTTGAAGGCGTTAGCCGTTTTGATGACGATTTGTTCGCAACGCGGTTGTTCTGTGAGATTTTGGGCGGAGGCATGGCGTCGCGCCTGTTTCAGTCGGCGCGGGAGGCGCGTGGGCTGGCCTACACGATTGATGCCTGGTCGACGCAATATCGCGATACGGGTGTGGTGGGGGTCTATGCTGGCTGTTTGCCCGCAGACCTTGAGCCCTTGTGTGAATTGATTGGCGTGACCTTACGTGAACTGGCCGAAAGTCCGTTGGAGCGCGAATTGGAACGGGCTAAGGCGCAGTTTAAGACGTCGCTTTATCTCAATGATGAAAATCCAGCCATGCGGGCCGGAGCCTATGCGTCGCAGTTATTGACCAATGGGCGACTGTTCGGAATTGATGAGCAGGCCCGCGAACTTGATCTGGTTACGCTTGATGATCTCAGCCGGGTAGGCACCACGCTTAGCCGTCAAAAGGGGTGTGCATCGGCTATTCTTGGGCCTCGGCTCAAAACCGACCCTGCACCCGTTATCCATCAAGTGTTTGCGGCGTAATCCATCTAATTTTTATGTGGTGCTCTCATCTATCCATCAAATGAGATCATTTGATGGAAAAACGCTTTAAGCGCTGCCGGATTGCCCGCTTAAGTGTTCAGGCGCGATGCCGAGTGATGAAATTGCCATCTCCCACATCCGTGCCGGGTCGCGAGCAAAGATAATAGCCTTATCCGCAGGGGCGATCAGCCAGGTATTCTGGCGGATTTCGGCTTCAAGCTGGCCTGCTGTCCAGCCGGCATAGCCAAGGGCAATGAGCGCATCACGTGGACCTTTGCCGTTTGACAGATCAACCAGTATATCGCGGGTGGCGGTCAGTCCGAGACCCGTAGCCTCATTGATATCCTCGCCGCCGGTCAGCGACAGGGTTATATCCTCAAGGCAGTAGTCGAGGCTGTGGAGAACAAAACCGCGATCATTCTGTACCGGACCACCGTTAAAAATCTTCTGCCTTGTCCGGTCAGTGTCAACGCCTTCAATGCCGAGTTCATCCATCATTCGGCCGAAATCCAGTCCTTGAATCGGGTGATTGAGCACCAGTCCCATGGCCGAAGCATCGTCGTGCTGACAGATGTAGATGACACTGTGATCAAAGTTCGGATCGTCAAGACCCGGCATAGCGATCAGCAGGTGCCCCTGAAGCGAGTTGGGATCGGATGGTGGAGGGAAAGATGTACTCATAAACTTATGATGGGGGTTTGTGGGGTGGTTTCAAGCTGTAAAACCTCAAAAATTTGAGATTACACATTCTGTTGACTTGGCTCAGGCGGGCACTCAGCCTATACGGCCAAGTCTTATGTAAGATGACAATAAGGACTTCATCATGACCTTCAAAACCGGCGATAGCTTACCAGACACAAAATTCTCGACCCCCACCGAAGATGGCCCTAAGCCGATAAACGGCATCGAAGTGTTTTCCGGTAAAACGGTTGTCCTGTTTGCTGTGCCGGGGGCGTTCACCCCGACCTGCTCAGCGCGTCATTTGCCGGGCTACAAGGATCAGGTGGCCGCTTTTAAGGCCAAAGGCGTCGATACGGTCGTTTGCACCAGCGTCAATGATGCCTTTGTCATGAAGGCCTGGGCTAAGGATCAAGGCATTGGTGATGAGATTTTGATGCTGGGTGATGGCAATGGTGACTTCGCCAAGGCGCTTGGCCTCACCATGGACGGCAGCCAGTTCGGCATGGGCATTCGCTCTCAGCGTTACGCCCTGATGGCTAAGGATGGTGTTGTCGAAAAATTGTTCGTTGAAGCGCCTGGTGAGTTCAAAGTCTCGGCAGCCGAATACGTTCTGGAAAATATTTAAAACGGGGCGGAGGCGGCACATTTTCAGGCCGCCTCCGCATCTGTATCAACGCCGGTTTTTTGTTTGATAATTTTCAGACCAGCTAATAATGGGTATTATTGGAATGCCCCACAAAATTCCGGCCAGGCCATAATACATCAGTTCAATCAGCTTATTGTCGGGCAGATGGCCAGCGATATTAGATACCAAGGCCACATAAACGCATAAAAACACGATAATGCCCCCGCAGGCGATCAGTCGACGCACCGGCAGGCTTAAGGGCTTAAACGTCATCTGCGCTCCAGTCGGCGGCTGATGTGGAACAGCAGCAGTAAGCCGATTGATCCCGCCATGCCAAGCTTTAGCGTCAAAAACAGGCTATCCGGATAAAGCGACATAGTGTGGATCAGCATATTGACCAGTATCGCCCCAAATATGCCGACAAACAGATTGATCGGAAGGCTATAGCGGCTTTGAGTTATGGCATTGGCTATCCAGCTTACGACGCAACCGACGGCGACCGCCACTAACCAGTCTTCAGCACGCATGTGTGGACCCTTTCATCGTTTCCTGGGGCGGGCACTTGAAATTTGTTTGCCCCTGTGGGCAAATCTCTCAATCTTTTCAGTGCTCGTCAGATTGTCGTAATTAACGCTCTTATAGCGGGTAAGGTTAAAGAATTGAACAGACCTCTTAAGCTATAAGAGGCAAAATTACCAAATGTGAGGCGTTAGACGTGCGACTTCCCTTAAAGTCTCCTCTGGTGGCAGCGTGGCTGTTCGCGGTGGCATTTTTAGTCGTGGCAATGATTCTGGTCGGTGGGGCTACACGTCTGACCGATTCGGGGCTTTCGATCACAGAGTGGAAACCGGTAACCGGGGCTATACCGCCGCTTGGTGATGCGGCCTGGCAGCAGGAATTTGAAAAATATCAGAAAATTCCTGAATATAGTCAGATCAACGCCCATATGGATCTTGAGGATTTCAAAGGCATCTATTGGTGGGAGTGGATTCACCGGTTTTTGGGCCGGTTGATCGGCGTCGTGTTTTTTGTGCCATTTGTGATCTTGCTGCTAAGGTCAGAGGTGCCGGGGCGTCTGATCTGGCGCTGCGCGGGTCTGTTGGGGCTTGGTGCGCTGCAGGGCGGAATCGGATGGTGGATGGTGTCATCCGGCCTTGATAAGCGCGTTGATGTCGCGCCTGAACGGTTGATGATTCACTTAGGCATGGCGCTGGTTATACTGGTGCTGACTTTATGGACGGCGTGTGAAGCCTTGGCCGGGCAGGGGCGTGGACGTGGTGCGCCGCAGGGTTGGCGTGTGGCGACATCTATGGTTTTTGGCGTGATCATCCTGCAATGCTTGTTGGGTGCGTTGGTCGCCGGTAATGATGCCGGGACGGTCTATAATGACTGGCCGCTGATGAATGGCCACATTGCGCCATATGTTGACTGGAGCAAAGGCATCGGCTTTGTGTTCTTCCACGATCAGGGCATGGTTCAGTTTATGCACCGTATCGTCGCTTATGTTGCCCTGATTGGGATCACGGCCTATGCCATTATTGTGGCTCAGAAATGTATGGACGATGAAATCCGTTTGATCTCGACGTCAGTGGCAACTCTGGTCTGGGTACAGGGTATTTTAGGTGTGGCGACACTTGTGTCGGGTGCACAGATTGGTTTTGGCCTGATGCACCAGTTTGTGGCGGTTTGCCTTATTATTCTGGCGACACTTCTAATGTGGAAAGTGGCGCGGGCTGATCGCGATTTCCGCTTAAGATAAAATAAAGCCCCGGTTCGTCGGGGCTTTATTTTTACGCTTTGAAGGTTTGCCACGGGCCGGTGATAGCCAAGGTAAATCCCGGCCACTGTACGTTGACAAACAAGGTGGAACCGTCAGGTGAAAAGCACGCGCCTGCCCATTCGCCGTTCTCTTTAAACACATTACGGGCGAAAGTCGCGACCTTGCCCAGTGGGGTGACGATGCGGATGTGGTTGCGCAGGCTATCAGAGTAGCGATCTTCGCAGACGAACAGGTGTCCCCAGTTTGATATGGTCAGGTTGTCACCATAGTCGAAGACGTTTTCGTTGGCCGATTCCAGAAACAGAGTGACCTTGCCGGGTGCGTCTTTTTCGCCGGTCTGGCCTTCGTGCAGGCTGGGTCGATAGCGGATGATCTGACCGGCTTCGGCCTTGCCGCCGGAGGTCGCGGTGAAATAAAGTTCTCCGTCACCGAAATGGATGCCTTCACCGCGCACGAACTGCGCCGCGCCCGCTGTATAGGCCCGTGCCCGCAGGTCATCATCCGGGCTTTCGACATTATCTAGGTCGATCCAGACCGCATCAAAGCTGTCTCCGACTTTCCAAATGGTCTCACCGACGTTTGAGGTGACCGCGCCTTTCGGGAACTGTTTGAACCCTAATGCCTGAAGCTTGCCGCCTTTCAGCAAGTGGCGGCGATCATTAGGAAGGTAACGATAAAACACGCCGTCACTAGTGTCTTCGGTCAAATAGATAATGCCGGTGCGCGGATCGGTGGCGGTGGCTTCGTGTTTAAAGCGGCCCATCGCTTTTATCGGCACAGGATCAACCAATCCCTTGTGACCTGATGGGACTTCAAAGACATAGCCGTGATCCTTGCCGACCCCTTCGCCGGCTTTGGTCACGGTTTCTTCGCAGGTCAGCCATGAGCCCCACGGAGTCTGTCCGCCGGCGCAATTGGTTGAGGTACCGATGAGTGACATGAACTGCTGCTCAACCTGACGGGTTTTCATGTTATAAATTGCCGTCGTGGTGCCACCCAGCAGCGGATAGTCATTGGCTTCAAAGTCATAGACTTTTGATTTATCTAGCTTGTCGATCAGACGGCCATTCATGCCAATTGCACCAAAATTACGGTGTTTAGGCGACAGTTCATGATTGCGTACGAGGGCAATCGTGTCTGTGCCGTGGGCAAAGCAGCCCATGCCATCATGAACATGCGGCACGACAAGGCCATCACTCATGGTTTCACCGGCTTCGCTTATAACCTTGTATGTGAAGCCCGCGGGGAGGTCGCAGATGCCGTATTTATCTTCGACGAGCGGTCCGTAGCCTTCGACCTCATTTTCATAGGTCGTGGCCGTACTGTCGGCGCGGCTGCTATTCTGGGCACAGGCCAGCAAAGGGAAGCCTGAGAAAGCAAGGGATGCCGCTGCGGCATGGTTCATCATAGAGCGGCGCGACAGGTACATGAAAACTCCGGAATATAGGCGTATGGGCTTATATATGTGCTTTTAGACGACCGTGTGAACGTGGAAAAGATCGAAAAGGGTAATCATTGGATAAGTTTTCATCGCAAAAAATAACGGTAATTTAATACCATTGTTAAAAATGCTAATAAAAACAATGTAGTGTGTCTGTTTTAGTAAAAATTATGTATTGACCTGTCACGACCAATCATGTATCTCCCGCCCACTTCATTCTTATGGGAATGCATTCTGTAAGAAATCTAAGGAATTTGACCATGTTGAAATCGACCACCGCGCCGCTTAAGCCGGCCGATGTCGAGAAGAAGTGGGTCGTGATCGACGCTCAGGACGCCGTAGTCGGCCGTCTGGCTTCGTTCATTGCTATGCGTCTTCGCGGCAAGCACCTGCCTACCTACACGCCTCACGTTGATTCCGGTGACTATGTCATCATCATCAATGCCGAGAAGGTTCACTATACTGGTAAGAAGCTGACGGACAAGGTGTTCCATTGGCACACCGGTCACCCTGGTGGCGTCAAGACCCGCACCATGGGCCAAATCCTGGGCGGCAAGTATCCTGAGCGCGTTCTGATGAAGGCCGTTGAGCGTATGCTGCCAAAGGAATCGCCGCTGGCGCGCGCCCAACTGACGCACCTGCGTATCTATGCCGGTTCGGAACACTCCCACGAAGCTCAACAGCCGGAAGTCATCGACTTCAAGGCCATGAGCCGCAAGAACGTACGGAGCTTCTAAGAATGTCCGAAACTCAAGGTTTGGAAGCTTTGGCTTCCCTGTCGTCCAACCCTGTCGTGGCTCCGGTCGAGCGCGTTCAGCAACTGGATAAGTTCGGTCGCGCCTATGCTACCGGCAAGCGTAAGAACGCCATCGCCCGCGTCTGGATCAAGCCCGGCTCCGGCAAGTGGGTCATCAATGGCCGCGAACAGGAAGTGTATTTTGCACGTCCGGTTCTGCGCATGATGATTGCTCAGCCGCTGAACCTGACCGAGCGCGCGACCCAGTTCGACGTGTTTGTCACGGTTCAAGGCTCTGGCCTGTCCGGGCAAGCCGGTGCCATCCGTCACGGCCTGTCGAAAGCTCTGACCTATTTTGAGCCAGCTCTGCGTCCGACGCTTAAGGCAGCTGGCTTCCTGACCCGCGACTCGCGCGTTGTTGAGCGTAAGAAGTACGGCCGCGCGAAAGCCCGTCGTTCCTTCCAGTTCTCGAAGCGTTAATATCCACATTCGTGGTTGTTATCAAAAAGCGCTTCGGTTTATCCGGAGCGCTTTTTTTTATTGATTTTATAGATTTCAGGATTTGTTTTAATGACGCATAAGGTTTTCATTGACGGCGATGTCGGCACGACCGGACTTCTGATCCGTAAGCGTCTTGAACTGCGTCCGGAAATAGAACTGATCCGGCTGGATGAGACTGTACGCAAGGATGCTTCGGCCCGTAAAGAGGCCATCAATGCGGTGGATGCCGTGATCCTGTGCCTGCCTGACGATGCGGCGCGTGAAGCGGTCAGCTTGGTCGAAAATCCGGATGTAAAAATCATTGACGCTTCGACCGCACACCGTGTCCACGAAGACTGGGCGTACGGCTTTGCCGAAATGGCACCGGGGCAGCGTGATGAAATCCGGGCGTCTAAACGCATTTCCAACCCCGGCTGTTACGCAACGGGCTTTATCGCGCTGATGCGGCCCCTAGTCGATGCCGGTGTTATCCCGCCGTTCTGGCCATCGACGGTCAATGCGGTTTCCGGTTATTCCGGCGGCGGTAAGTCCATGATTGCTGAGTTCGAAGACGGCGGCACCGAAGATAACTACCGCATCTATGCGACCGGCCTCAACCACAAGCACCTGCCGGAAATGACCGTATTTTCAGGGCTGGAATCGCCGCCGGTATTTACCCCCGCTGTTGGACGCTTTGCGCAAGGCATGATCGTCGAAATTCCATTGCAATTGTGGGCGCTGCCGGATGAGCCTGAGCTGTCACGGCTGCATGAGATTTTTGCCGCGCACTATGCGGGTGAAGCCTTCGTCAAGGTGGCGTCGCTTGAGGAGTCGAATGCCACCAAGGCGCTGGATGCTGAGTTACTCAAAGATACGAATAACCTACTTATCCATGTCTTTGGTGACGAAGATGGTCAGCAGGCGCGTCTGGTGGCCGTTCTGGATAATCTGGGTAAGGGCGCATCAGGGGCTGCGGTTCAGAACCTTAATTTGGCCTTGAATCTCGACGAAACATTAGGCCTGATTTAAAGAAAGCACCCCTTATGGGCCCCTTAACGATCACGGCGATTTTTATCATCATCTGGTGGACGGCGTTTTTCGTCGTCCTGCCTCTGGGAAACCAAAGTCACCGCGAGGCAGGAATTGAGACGACCGATGGCGGTGACCCCGGCGCGCCGGTAGAGCCTAATCTCAAGAAAAAATTACTGACCACGACCTATATTGCTGCGGGGATTTGGGTGCTGGTTATGATCATCATCCAGTTCGGCCTGATACCTTTGCCGGAATTTCCGGGGTAAAGCGCATTCCAAAAAGTGTAACGCGGTTTTTGGATTAAATGCGCGTCAACAAATAATCCACGTTAAGGCGTTGATTTTCGCCTGCGAACCCCGCTAATTGTCACGCACAATCAAAACCAGACTTAACGGATACTGCTCATGCGCCTGTCGCGCTATTTCCTGCCCATCCTCAAAGAAAATCCTTCCGAAGCCCAGATCGTATCGCATCGCCTGATGTTGCGCACCGGCATGATCCGCCAGGAGGCTGCCGGTATCTATGCATGGCTGCCGTTGGGCTTGAGGGTCTTGAAAAAGATCGAAAAGATTGTTCATGAGGAAATGCAAAAAGCCGGTGCCATTGAGGTTCTGATGCCGACTCTGCAACTGGCGGATCTTTGGCGTGAATCTGGCCGGTATGAAGACTATGGTCAGGAAATGCTGCGCATTAAGGACCGCCATGAGCGTGAGTTGCTGTACGGGCCGACCAATGAGGAAATGATTACTGAAATTTTCCGTGCCTATGTCCGGTCGTACAAAAGTCTGCCGCTTAACCTTTATCACATTCAATGGAAGTTCCGCGATGAGCAACGCCCGCGCTTTGGCGTGATGCGCGGCCGTGAATTCCTGATGAAGGATGCCTATAGCTTCGATATCGATGAAGCGGCGGCGCGTAAGGCTTATAACCGTATGTTTGTGGCCTATCTCAACACCTTTTCACGTCTGGGCCTTAAGGCCGTGCCGATGCGTGCCGATACTGGCCCGATCGGCGGTGACTTGAGCCACGAGTTTATCATTCTGGCCGACACTGGCGAAAGTGCCGTCTTCTGCCATAAGGATCTGGTCGATATGTCCGCCCCCGGTGACAATGTCGATTGGGATGATCTGCAGGCCATCGTTGATGAGCGCACAGCCCTTTATGCAGCTACCGAAGAGATGCACGATGAAGCGGCCTTTGGCGCCGTACCAGCGGACAAACAACTGTCAGCCCGCGGAATTGAAGTCGGCCACATCTTCAACTTCGGCAAGAAATATTCTGAGCCGATGAATGCCGCCGTTAATGGCCCGGACGGGACGCAAACCCATGTCCATATGGGCTCTTACGGTGTTGGTGTGTCGCGTCTGATTGGCGGTATTATCGAGGCCAGCCATGATGATGCCGGTATCATCTGGCCGGAATCGGTCGCACCTTTTGATGTCGCCCTGATCAACCTGCGGGTAGGGGACGCCGCCTGCGATGCCGCCTGTGAAAAGGCCTATGCGGCTTTGGAGGCCGCCGGTAAGTCGGTACTTTATGATGATACCGATGACCGTCCCGGTGCGAAATTCGCGTCGATGGATCTGATCGGTATTCCTTGGCAACTGATCATTGGGCCCAAAGGACTGGCTGAGGGTAAGGTCGAAATCAAGCACCGCAAGACGGGTGAGCGCCACACCGCAGAATTTGATGCCGTCCTAGATCAACTGACAAAGGCTTAACCCATATGTCAGAAGTGCTGCCAAAGCCGAAGAAAACCCTGGGCTTTTCCCTCTGGGAACTGGATCTGGCGTTTCGTTATCTGCGGGCTAAACGCAAAGATGGCGGGGTGGCGCTGATTTCGATCATCAGCTTTGTAGGCGTTATGCTGTCGGTGGCGGTTCTGATCATCGTCATGGCCGTCATGAATGGCTTTCGCGATGAAATGATGTCGCGGTTGCTGGCCTTCAACGGTCACGCCTATGTCGGCGGCATGGCGATTAACGATTTTGGTCATCGCGATGATATGGTTAAGCGTCTTGAAGCCGTACCGGGTGTGACGCAGGTCTCGCCGTTCGTGCAGTCTCCGGGCATGGCTCAGAATGTTCAGGGCGTGGCCGGTCTGGCCTATATCCGCGGGGTCGATGCGAAAACCCTAAAAGAGACGCCCATTGTTGTGGAAAATATCACCGAAGGTTCCATCAAGGATTTCGGTGTTGGCGACTATGGCGGTGACAATATCCTGATCGGTGACGGCATGGCGCGCGATATGGGCGTCGGACCGGGAGATGAGCTTTCCCTTTTGACGCCGGGGACATCCACGGCGTTTGGCGCCATTCCTCGCCGTAAAACTTATACGGTCGCAGGCGTTTTTAAGGTAGGTGTCAGCGAGCTTGATGCGTCCTTTGTCTATATGCCGATCGAACAGGCCCAGCTTTTCTTCGACAGAGAAGGGGAGTGGGACGCGCTTGAACTCAAAGTCACAGACCCATATCAGATCCAGTCCATACGCCCTCAGATTGTTGGTGCTGCGGGGCAGGGCGGGATCGTTCAGGACTGGACGGAGCGCAATGCGTCATTGTGGGGGGCGCTTCAGGTCGAGCGTAACGTCATGCGCTTGATCCTAAGTCTGATCGTTGCAATTGCCGCTATGAACATTATTTCCGGCCTTGTCATGCTGGTCAAAAACAAGGGCAAAGACATAGCGATCTTACGCACCGTTGGCGCCGACAGGTCTTCGATTATGAAAATATTCTTCTTGTCAGGTGCCACTCTGGGCGCGGGCGGGACCATAGCGGGTGTTATGCTGGGCGTCATTTTCTGTATCTTTATCCGTCCCATACAGCAGTTTGTTGAGTTCGTAACTCAAACCAAAGTCTTCAACCCGGACGTCTATTACCTGTCATATATTCCGGCCAAAATTGAGCCTACCGAAGTGGCGTTTGTTGTGTTCTGGTCTTTGTTGGCAGCATGTTTGTCGACCTTGCCGCCAGCGATACGGGCAGCCCGTTTAGAGCCTGTAGAGGCGCTGCGTTATGAGTAATAAAACTGTTGTCATGTCGCTGCGGGGCCTGAACCGCACTTATAATGTTGCCGAGGGCGCACAACTTGAAGTGCTTAAAGGTGTCGATCTTGACCTCTATGCCGGTGAAGTGGTTGGTCTTGTTGGGCCGTCCGGTTCAGGGAAATCTTCGCTACTGCATTGTGTCGGCTTGCTGGAAACTTCGGAAGAAGCGCAACTAATCATTGATGGTGAAGACCTTACGCGTGCCAATGATAAGCTGCGCACGCGGGCGCGGCTGACTAAAATCGGCTTTGTGTACCAGTTCCACCATCTGCTGCCTGAGTTTACGGCTTTGGGTAATGTGGCGCTGCCTCAGAGAGTTTTGGGACGTTCCGTGCGTGAGGCTGAGGCGCGCGCCAAGGCTTTGCTTGAGCAGGTAGGATTGGGCGAGCGCCTGAACCATCAACCCGCACAACTCTCCGGTGGTGAGCAGCAGCGGGTGGCGATTGCGCGGGCTTTGGTCAACAGTCCCAGATTGCTATTGGCCGATGAACCCACAGGTAACCTTGATCCGGATACCTCCAAGCAAGTCTTTGAGGCGCTGAAGCAAACAGTTCGTCACCAGCAGGTCGCAGCACTGATTGCGACCCACAATCTGGAACTTGCCAGACATATGGACCGGGTTGTGACCATTCAGAACGGAAAGCTCACGGAATTGTCCACGAGCGCTGTTTGATTTAATTATTTAAAATCAATGCATTGTTATTTTTGTTCTTGTTATGTGCATAATTTATTTGCACTTGGAACAAATGGGGAATATAGAACAAAGCAAGAATTTAACGGAGTGCGAAAATGGTTTCGACATTACATAATTTGCTGTCCTTTGCATCAGTCGCTGGCTTTGTGTGGGTTGTTTGCCAATTGTCTATGCTGGTAGGGTGAATCGGGTAATCTCACCTTAAGCAACCTCTGGCGGAGACGAATATGAGCGAGACCGGATTTGTTCATCTGAGGGTTCGTTCGGCCTACTCCCTGCTTGAAGGAGCCATTAAGGCCTATGACATGGGTAAGTTGGCGCAAAATCTTTCGATGCCGGCGATTGCGATTGCCGATCGCTGTAATCTGTACGGTGCGCTAGAATTTTCCCAAACCTGTAAGGACGTCGGGGTGCAGCCAATTGTTGGTTGCGCTTTACCGGTCAAAGGTATTGGCGGCGGTTTGACCGAGAAGTGGGCGCGTATTCCTACGGTTGTTCTGCTGGCTCAGGATGAGCGGGGTTATCTCAATCTGTGTCATTTATCTTCGATTGCCTATGTCGAGTCAGATGGCATCGAAGAGCCTCATGTTACATGGGATCACATTGCCGCCCATAACCAAGGACTGATACTTTTATCTGGCGGACCTGATGGCCCTGTCGATCCATTATTCAGGCAAAATAAACCCGATGAAGCGTGCGTCGCTCTTAAGGCTATGCATGAGATTTTCGGTGACCGATTTTATATTGAGTTACAGCGGCATGATACTGGTTATGGTATGGGCGGTGTTGAGCGCGGCATGGCTGAGGCTGGGCTTGTTGAATACGCTTATGGTCACGACATTCCGTTGGTGGCGACTAATGATGCCTATTTTGGCAGCGCAGATCTCTACAAGGCTCACGAAGCCTTATTGTGCATCTCTGATAGCACCTTCATGGGGGTATCTGACAGGCGTAAGGTAACAAAAGATCATTGGTTGCGTCCCGCAAGTGAAATGCGTGAGGTGTTTAAAGACCTGCCAGAAGCATGTGATAACACGCTTGAGATTGCCAAGAGATGCGCATTTCTGGTGGCTAAACGTGATCCTATCCTGCCAAGATTTGACACCGGTGATGGCCGCAATGAGGCTGAGGAACTAGCGTTTCAGGCACGGGAAGGGCTTAAAATGCGCCTTCAGGAAGTTAAGCCAGCTTACCCTGAGCAGGACTACTGGGATCGTTTGGAGCGTGAGATTGGCGTTATCCAGAATATGGGTTTCCCTGGATATTTCCTTATCGTTTCGGACTTTATTAAGTGGGGCAAGACGCACGGCGTGCCGGTCGGGCCGGGCCGGGGGTCGGGGGCTGGTTCGCTTGTGGCTTGGGCACTGACCATTACCGATCTTGATCCTCTGCGGTTTGGATTGCTTTTTGAGCGCTTCCTTAATCCTGAACGCGTTTCAATGCCCGATTTCGATATCGATTTTTGTCAGGAGCGACGCGAAGAAGTCATCACCTATGTTCAGAATAAGTACGGTCGTGATCGTGTGGCGCAGATCATTACTTTCGGTACGTTGCAGGCACGAGCTGTTTTGCGTGACGTTGGGCGGGTCATGCAGTTGCCATTAGGGCAGGTCGATCGCCTTGCTAAGATGATCCCCGCTAACCCGGCCAACCCTGTGACTCTGGCTCAGGCGCTTGATGTTGAGCCTCGGTTGCGGCAAGCCGCCAAGGATGAAGAACCGGTCAAAAAGCTGTTGGATACAGCCCTAAGACTAGAAGGATTATATCGTAACGCATCGACCCACGCGGCCGGGATCGTTATTGGCGATCGCCCTTTAACGGAATTGGTGCCGCTTTATCGAGATCCGCGTTCAGATATTCCGGCGACCCAGTTCAATATGAAATGGGTGGAAAGTGCTGGCCTTGTTAAGTTCGACTTTCTGGGGCTGAAAACCCTGACCGTACTTGATCGCGCGATGAAGTATTTGCGTAAACGGGGCGTGGAGATTAATTTCTCGACCCTGCCCCTGGATGATGGCCCGACCTATGAACTTCTGGCGTCAGGCCAATCTATCGGTGTGTTCCAGCTTGAAAGTCAGGGCATGCGTGACACCCTGCGCAAGATGCGCTGCGGTTCGATTGAAGAAATTACCGCTCTGATTTCACTCTATCGGCCCGGGCCAATGGACAATATCGATACCTATGTTGATCGTAAGTTCGGTCGTGCTGAAATCGACATGCTGCATCCCAGCCTTGAGCCGGTGCTGAAAGAAACCTACGGAGTTATCATCTATCAAGAACAGGTGATGCAGATCGCCCAGATTTTGTCCGGCTACAGTCTGGGCGAAGCCGATCTTTTGCGCCGGGCTATGGGTAAGAAGAAAAAAGAAGAAATGGACTTGCAAAAAGCAAGATTTATTTCTGGTGCGAGTGAAAAGGGTGTTGACCCAAGGCAGTCGGACTCAATTTTTGAACTTGTGAACAAATTTGCGGGCTACGGCTTTAACAAATCGCACGCGGCCGCCTATGCCTTTATTTCGTATCAGACCGGTTATCTAAAGGCCAATCATCCGGTCGAGTTTTTTGCGGCAACGCTTAGCCTTGATATCGCCAACACCGATAAGCTGGCCGTATTTTATCAAGATGCGCGTCGTTTCGGCGTGAAGATTTGCCCGCCGGATATTAATCGATCTATGGCAGATTTCGATGTCGAAAATGGCGAAGTGTTGTACGCGTTGGGAGCCATCCGAAATGTTGGCTTTGAAGCTATGCAGACCGTGGTTCAGGTGCGTCAAGAGGGCGGCAAGTTCAAAGATTTGTTCGATTTTCTTGAACGCATCGATCCGAAAGCCGTCAACAAACGTGCGATTGAAAATCTCGCGAAAGCTGGCGCCTTTGATTCAATCCACCCTAACCGTACCCAAATCGTGCAGGCTGCGGATATTTTGATGGCTTATGCCCAAAGTGTGGCAGCGGAACGGGCATCTTCTCAGGTTACTTTGTTTGGTGCCACAGAGGCGGCGCGTCCACGTCTGCCAAAAGTTGCGAGCAATTCCGGCCCGGATAGTCTGGATGATGAATTGGCGGCGGTTGGATTTTATCTGTCTGGCCATCCTTTGGGCGATATGCTGGATGTTTTCAAACGTCGGAGCGTCACGCTTTATGCTGAGGCTGTGGGGCTAGCATCGGAAGGGCAGGAAGCCTTTCGCATGGCGGGGGTTGTGCGCCGACGCCAGGAGCGCGCTTCGGCACAATCGGGTGAAAAATTTGCCTTTGTGACCTTGTCTGACCCGACTGGGGAATATGAGGTGATGTTTCAGCCTGAAGCCCTGCGACGTTGCCGTGAAGTGCTCGACCCTGGCAAGTCAATAGTTGTGAAGGTTCGCTGTAAGGGCGGCCGTGAAGGCGAAATGCGCATGTTCGGAGATGAAGCAGCGCTCATGGCTGACACGCTCAAAATGGATGATATCGGCCTGCGATTACATGTCTCGTCGCGAGGATTGGATATTGTTACTCTTAAAGAGTTTCTGGATAAATCTAAGGCGCAATCCGGAGGGGAAATCAGCCTTTTGACGGAATTGGGCTCTGACCGGGAAGTCGAAATCAAATTGCCGGATCGTTACCGGCTTGATGGCCATCTGCGCGGGGCCTTGAAATCGATGGCGGGCGTTTTATATTACGAAGACATTTAAGCACGATTATTCAGCTCTGGCTAAACGGTTTTCCCAATGGCTTTCTGGATTTTGCTTGATTTTTGCTAAAATTGTGCCTAGTTGCCCCCATCTCGCACGCAAACGCGCGGCGCAGTGACATTCGTTACTCGTCGCTAACCGAGGTTCCTCCATTCGGAGAACTGAACTGTTTGCGGAGGTTTATCGGAAGAAGGAATAAATTTATGGCTATGCCTGAACTGTCTATGCGCCTGCTGCTGGAAGCTGGCGCGCACTTTGGTCACCAGACTCACCGCTGGAACCCGAAGATGGAGCGTTACCTGTTCGGTTCGCGCTCGAACATCCACATTATCGACCTGTCGCAGAGCCTGCCTCTGTTCCATCAGGCGCTGCTTAAGGCGCGTGAAGTCGCCGCCAGCGGTGGCCGCGTTCTTTTCGTTGGCACCAAGCGTCAGGCTTCCGGCCCGGTAGCGGTTGCGGCTAAGCGGTCGGCTCAGTATTATGTCAATCACCGTTGGTTAGGTGGCACGCTGACGAACTGGCGCACCATTTCCGGTTCGATCGCCCGTCTGCGCGAACTGGAAGGCGTTCTGGATGGTAACCCGGTTGGTCGTTCCAAGAAGGAACTTCTGACGCTCACCCGTGAGCGTGAAAAGCTTGAACTGTCTCTGGGCGGCATCAAGGACATGGGCGGTATCCCCGACCTGATGTTCGTGATCGATACCAATAAGGAATCGATCGCCATTCAGGAAGCGCGTAAGCTGAATATTCCTGTGATTGGCATCCTCGACTCCAACTCCGATCCTGACGGTATCACCTATCCGGTTCCGGGCAATGACGATGCGGCGCGCGCGCTGCAGCTCTATTGCGACCTGATCGCTGATGCGGTTCTGGATGGTCTGGCCGCTGGTCAAGTGGCGTCTGGTGTTGATCTGGGCGCTTCTGAAGCTCCGGTCGAACCGGCTCTGGCGGCTGAGGCCGACGCAGCTACCGAGGCCTAAATTCCTTCAGGATCAATCGAGCCTGAAGGCGCCTGATTGATCCTGACTTAAGATTTCACAACGGAGTCTGAGTCCTGTCAGGCTCCGTTGTCGTTAAATGGCAACACCCGTGAGCTAAGGTTAGCTCATACGGTTTAACTTTTTAAATTTATGGAGGATTCCATGGTGGAAATTACAGCCTCTCTCGTGAAGGAACTGCGCGAAAAATCCGGCTCCGGCATGATGGATTGCAAAAAGGCCCTGTCTGAGAACGGTGGCGACATCGAAGCATCCATGGACTGGCTGCGTACCAAGGGCCTGTCCAAGGCGGCCAAGAAGTCTGACCGCGTGGCGGCAGAAGGTCTGGTGGTCGTGGCTTCGGACGGTAAGACGGCGGCTGCGGTCGAAGTTAACTCTGAGACCGATTTCGTGGCCCGTAACGAACTGTTCCAGGCTCTGGCGCGCAATGCCGGTAAAGCTGCCCTGTCGACGGATAGCGTCGAAGACGTGCAGTCGGCGGTTAATGACGAAATCACCAACTTGATCGCCAATATCGGTGAAAACATGATGGTGCGTCGTCTGGCCAAGCATTCGGTTTCCGAAGGCGTTGTCGCCAGCTACATCCACAACTCGATTGCGCCGGATCTCGGTCGCATCGCGGTTCTGGTTGCGGTTGAATCGGCAGGTGATCCGGCAGCACTCAACGATATGGGCCGCAAAATTGCCATGCATATCGCCGCTACTCAGCCTATCTCGCTGTCGACGGACGATATCGATCCGGCGGCGGTTGAGCGTGAAAAGGCGATTTTCACCGAGCAAGCGCTGGAATCGGGCAAGCCCGCAGGCGTGGTAGAGAAAATGGTCGAAGGCCGCATCCGCAAGTTCTTTGAAGAAGTCGTGCTGCTGAAGCAATCCTTCGTCATGAACCCGGATCAAACCATCGAGCAGTTCGTTGCGGAAACCGCTAAGTCGCTCGGCACTGATGTGAAGGTTACCGCCTTTACGCGTCTGGCTCTGGGTGAAGGCGTTGAGAAAAAGACCGAAGACTTCGCGGCTGAAGTCGCCTCAATGATGGGTGGTCAGGCTTAAGCCTAATCCACATTTTTGATGAGAATAAGGGCGCGGCACGTAATAGTGTTCGCGCCCTTTGTCTTTTCAAATGGGTAATAACCGGCTAGAGCAGAGAGCGAAAATCCAAATCCCGATTAGACCATTGATTCCCCGGAGATACCGATATGACCGAACCTGCTGTGGCAACGGCTGACCTTCGTTATAAACGCATCCTCCTCAAGGTCTCCGGTGAAGTCCTCATGGGCGAGCAGGGTTTCGGGATCGATATGAACACCGTTAAGGCGGTGGCCGAAGAGATCGCCGAAGTGGCGCAGATGGGCGTCGAACTTTGTCTGGTAATCGGCGGCGGCAACATCTTCCGCGGGCTGTCGAAGGCTGCTGTTGGGATGGAGCGCTCCAGCGCTGATTATATGGGTATGCTGGCCACCGTCATGAACGCTCTGGCCATGCAGAATGCCCTTGAGCAACTAGGGGTCGATACCCGTGTGCAATCGGCCATTCAAATGGATTCTGTGTGCGAGCCCTTCATTCGTCGCCGTGCCGAGCGGCACCTTGAAAAAGGCCGTGTGGTGATTTTTGCGGCCGGCACAGGCGCGCCTTATTTTACGACCGATACAGCGGCAGCGTTGCGGGCGGCGGAAATGAATTGCGACGCGCTATTTAAAGGCACTTCGGTTGACGGCGTTTATACGGCTGATCCGAAAAAAGATCCTGCCGCACGGCGTTATGATACGTTGAGCTATCATGAGGTTCTGGCTAAAGACCTCAAGGTCATGGATGCGTCTGCCGTCAGCATGATGCGCGACAACAGCATTCCTATCGTTGTATTCTCCATCCGATCAGACGGGGCACTGCGCGATGTGGTTCACGGGCGCGGCACCTATACGGTCATTTCAGAATAATCATCTAAAATAACGAGACATATCATGAGCAAACCCGAACTGGCTAAGTATAAGGACCGCATGGATAAGTCGGTAACGTCGCTGAAAGAAGATTTCGGCGGTTTGCGTACCGGTCGCGCATCGTCTTCTCTTCTTGAAGGGATTGTCGTTGACGCCTATGGATCGACCATGCCGATTACGTCATGTGCCGCAATCAGCGTGCCTGAACCACGCATGATTAGCGTCAATGTCTGGGATAAGGGCCTTGTGATATCTGTCGAAAAGGCTATCCGCAATTCGGGCCTGGGGCTGAATCCGGTCACGGATGGTACGACCCTGCGCGTGCCGATCCCCCCTTTGACCGAAGAGCGCCGCAAGGATCTGGTCAAGATTGCCGGTAAATATGCTGAGGAAAAGCGCGTGGCTGTGCGCAATATTCGCCGTGATGCCAATGATGACATCAAGAAGGCGGAAAAAGACTCCCATATTTCCGAAGACGAACAAAAGAAAATGATCACTGAGATCCAGAGCTTCACCGATGCTGCCATTAAGCGCATCGATGAGCAGCTAAAGATCAAGGAAGCCGAAATTATGCAGGTCTAAGCGGGCGCGGTTCAGCCGCACCTATGGCGGATCACGGTTTATGGTGATATCAAACATGCGGCTTTAATAGCAGGCGCAATATTCAGGGCCGCGGAACTCGGCTGATAACCCAGGGAAACGTATATGCCCGCTGGCGTAACGACACAGGTATCCGACACGCGGGAGGCTGATAAAGCGCCGGTTTCACCGCTGCATGTGGCGATTATCATGGATGGTAATGGACGCTGGGCCAAGGCGCGCGGGCAGATGCGGACCATGGGCCATAAGGCCGGTGTTAATGCTCTGCGCCGCACCATTCGGGCCGCCGGTGATCTTGGCGTCACCCATATGACGGTGTTTGCATTCTCGACCGAAAACTGGCGCAGGCCCGCGGCTGAAGTCAGTGATTTGATGGGGCTTTTGCGGACGTTCATTGAATCCGATCTGGCTAAACTGTCTAAAGAAGGTGTGTGCGTCCGCATCATCGGCCAGCAGGATGGTCTGCCCAAAGATATCGTGGAATGTGTGCGTAAGGCGCATGATGATACCCGCAACAATTCGCGCTTTTTCCTTCAGGTGGCGCTGAACTACGGTGCACAGGCCGATGTGGTGGATGCCGCCAAGCGCTTTGCGGCCAAGGTCAAATCCGGTGATGCGCAGGTTGATGATCTGACGCCGGAGGTTTTTGGCGGGTTGTTATCGACGCATGATTTGCCCCCGCTTGATTTGATGATCCGCACATCGGGTGAGCACCGGCTGTCAAACTTTCTGCTGTGGGAAGCGGCCTATGCGGAATTTGTATTTCAGGATGTTCTGTGGCCCGACTATGATCGGGTTCACCTTGAGGACGCGCTACGTATTTTCAAGGAGCGTGACCGGCGCTTTGGCGCGGTAGAGGCAGGACATGTCTCCGCCTAAATCCACAGGGTCGTCCATTCGGGAACTGAGTATTCGCATCGCTTCCGCCATCGTTCTGGTGCCGGTTGTACTTTATATTGTGCATCTGGGTGATTGGGCGTTTTTGGTTCTGGTTAGTGTCGGGGTGGCCTTACTCAGTATTGAGTGGGGTGCTATGGCAGCGCCCAAAACGCCGACACGTATGGCCGTTGCGGTCTGTTTGCCGGCATTGGCAGGTATATTTGCTGAGGCGCTGAATAAGCCGTACGATCCATTCCATCCGCTTGTATCCGTGGCCCTTTTGCTTTTTGGAGCAGCCTGTTCGGCCGCCTATATCCGTCGTTTAGGCGGGCCGTGGCGGGATGCGGCCTATGGTGCCTGTTACATTGGCTGGCCCGCGTTTGTTTTGATTTGGCTGCGTCAGACCGGCAATGGCTTTGAATGGGTGCTGTTTGCCTTCCTGATCGCCTGGACGGCGGACAGCGCCGCATATCTGGTCGGTCGGGCTGTCGGGGGGCCTAAGCTTTGGCGCAAGTATTCGCCGAATAAGACCTGGGCAGGGTTTGCGGGCGGCATGATGGCAGGGATGCTGGCCGCAGGGACGCTGTCGGATCTTACGGGGCTTTTTAAATCCAGCACATCGGCGCAGATCGTAGGGCTCCTGACGGCTTTGGCCACTATGGCGGGCGATCTGTGGGAATCGATGCTGAAGCGACGCTACGGCGTCAAGGATTCGGGTTCGCTCATTCCGGGGCATGGTGGTCTGCTTGATCGGGTGGACGGTCTGATGTTTGCGATTGTCGCTATTGGTGGTATTCGTCTTCTGGTCATGCTGGGAACCGTGCTCTGATGCTAAATGCGCTGCCAAAGTCCGTCACGGTTTTGGGATCTACCGGGTCCATAGGTGTGTCGACTCTGGCGCTGATCGAAGAATTAAACGCGCTTGAGCCTAAGTACCGCATCGATGTTCTGTGTGGTGGTAAGAATATTGAGCTTTTGGCGCAACAGGCGCGCAAATTTCGCCCCGGCTTAACGGTCATTGCAGACACTGAATCGTGGGACGCTTTTCAGGGCCTGATGGAGGGTTCCGGCCTTGAGATTGCCTGTGGCGACGCTGCGGTGATTGAGGCGGCGGCCCGTCCGGTAGACTGGGTGATGGCCGCGATAGTCGGTATTGCGGGCCTTGAGCCGGTTTGGGCGGCATCGGGAACCGGTGCTACTGTAGCCCTTGCCAACAAAGAAGCTCTGGTGTGTTGCGGTCCGGCCTTACTGGCGCGTGCGAAAGCGGCAGGCGGGTGTATTTTGCCCGTTGATTCTGAGCACAACGCCATTTTCCAAGTCCTTGATGGCACCCAAAAGGATATGGTCAATCGCCTTGTGTTGACGGCATCCGGTGGGCCTTTCAGAGGCTACAGCCGCGATCAGTTAAGCCGGGTAACCGTAGAGCAGGCTCTAAAGCACCCGAACTGGTCGATGGGCGCTAAGATCACGATCGACAGCGCCAGTCTGGCTAACAAAGGCCTTGAATTCATTGAAGCGGCCTATTTGTTTGATATGCCTGCCGATCAGATTGATGCGGTGATCCATCCGCAGTCGGTCATCCATTCGATGGTGGAATATAAGGATGGCTCCAGTCTGGCTCAGATGGGGCCGGCGGATATGCGGGTGCCGATTTCCTACTGCCTGAACTGGCCGCGCCGCACAGCCTGGCAGGCACCGGGTTTTGATCTCAAAACCATTGGGTCTTTGACGTTTGAAGCGCCTGACGAAGACGCTTTTCCGATGTTAAGGCTGGCTCGTGAAGCTCTTAAGGCCGGGGGTGACATGCCGGTCGTCTTTAACGCGGCCAATGAGGTTTGCGTTGCCGCCTTTTTGCAGAAACGCCTCGCCTTTACGCAAATCGCCGAAAATGTCGAAGCTGCCATGATGCGGGCCCAATTGCCTTCTAAAGCGATTAATGACACAAGTCAGGATGTCGGGACTATTCTTGAGCTTGATGCTCGCATTCGCGCTCTGGTGGGCGGCTTTTGTGATCGTTCAGCCTCAAGCGTTCCAAAGCTTCGCGCCTAAACCAGAGAGATACGCGCTACATGCATGCTATTGTCACCATCTTGCAATTTCTGATTCTGATTAGTGTCATTGTGACGATTCATGAACTGGGTCATTTCAGCGTCGCGCGGTTGTTCAAGACTAAGATTGAGCGTTTTTCAGTAGGTTTCGGACACAAGCTTTTGGTGCGTACCGATAAAAACGGGGTTGAATGGTGCCTGAGCGCCATTCCTTTGGGCGGATATGTGAAATTTGCCGGTGATGAGCATGTGTCCTCTATGTCGCCGGATGCCAAGGAACTCGATGCTGCGCGCACCGCCATTGTCGCCAAAGAAGGCGAGGGGGCGGAAAAAGCTTATTTCCATTTCAAGCCGGTCTGGCAGCGGATGCTAATCGTCGCTGCGGGGCCTTTTGCCAATTTCGTTCTGGCGATTGTGCTGTTTGCGGGCGTACTGATGTTTATCGGCAAAGGGCAAACGCCCGCAAGTGTCGTTAGCGTTGAGCCAAACTCTCCGGCGGCAGCGGCGGGCTTTAAACCCGGTGACCTCATCACAGAAATCGATGGTCGCGATGTCGAAAATCATCAGGATGCCCTCACCCTCATCATGATGCGGGCGGATAGTACGATCGACATTACCGTACTGCGTGACGGCGCATCGGTTGTTCTGAAAGCAACGCCTGCGCGTAAAGAACGTGAAGTTGGCTCAGGGGGGCATCGCATCAAGGCCGGTCGTTTAGGTATTGAGATGGGCGGCGATATGCGCTGGCAGCGGTTTGCGCCGCACACGGCGCTTGTCGAAGGGGCCAAAATGACCTGGCAAGTGCTTGATACGAATGTGACCTATATTGGCCGCATTTTCGCGGGAAAAGAAAATGGTGACCAGCTAAGCGGTATTATTGGTATGACTAAGGCCACCGGAGATATTACTTCTGAAACCATGAAAGTGAAGGCACCTTTAGAAGAGAGGCTGCTTTTAGTTGCTTTAAACATGATCACTATGGCCGCGGTCATTTCGGTGGGCATTGGCTTCCTTAATCTGCTGCCGGTGCCGGTGCTGGATGGTGGTCACCTCTTGTTTTATACCTATGAGGCGGTTATGCAAAAGCCGCTAAATTCGGCCATACAGGGCTATGGCTACAGACTGGGACTTGTAACCTTGCTGGGTTTGATGTTGTTCGCGACTTGGAACGATCTAAATCATACAGGGGTAGTGAAATTCTTTGGGGGACTGTTTTCGTAATTAACAACTCTGCAAATACCGAAGTGCCGGTGGCTGCGATTGTTTATGGTTAGCGAAACACGGACCGCCGTCCGAACATAAAAATGATACAGAACATATGACTAAGGGCCTCAACGTGCATACTTCTTCACGAAAGCTTCAATCGGGCGTCAGCGTTCTGGCGTTTCTAAGCCTAGGGCTTCTGACCACTCCGGCCATGGCGCAAACGGCGCCTGTTGATCCGGTGCAGACCCAGCCAGCGGTGGCACCACAAGCGGCGATCAATATTGGCCGTATCCGTGTCGAAGGTAATGAGCGCATCGATTCGCAGACGATCATTTCGTATCTGCCGGTGCAGGTGGGCCAGCCAGCAACGCCTCTGGCCATCGACCAATCGGTAAAAACCCTGTTCCGCACAGAACTGTTTTCCGACGTTCAGATCGTCATGAATGGCGCTGAAATGGTGGTCAGCGTTGTCGAAAGCCCGATCATCAACCAAGTGGTTTTTGAAGGCAACAGCGCCCTATCCAAAGACAAGCTGCGCGAAGAAGTGACTATCCGTCCCCGCGGTGTGTTTACCCGTGCCAAGGTTCAGGCCGATGTTCAGCGCATTATTGAACTTTACCGCCGATCTGGCCGGATTTCGGCGACCGTGACTCCAAAGATCGTTGAACTGCCGCAAAAGCGGGTCGATCTGATTTTTGAAATCGATGAAGGCGTCAAGACCGGTGTGTCGAGCATGAACTTTATCGGCAACAAAGCGTTCTCGGACAGCGATCTTTCAAGTGTCGTCGTCACTAAAAAGTCGATCTGGTGGAAGTTCTTCTCATCGAATGACAACTATGATCCGGATCGTATGGATTACGACCGTGAGCAGTTGAGAAAGCATTACACCAACCGCGGGTACTATGATTTCCGCGTGGTATCGTCCGTGGCTGAGCTGTCGCCGGATCGTAAGGACTTTGCGATCACTTATACGCTGGATGAGGGTGAAAAATATAACTTCGGTCGTGTTACGGTCAAAACCGAAAATGACAAACTGAATGCCCAGAATCTGGAACGCGTTATTCCGTTCAAGGGCGGCGATCTCTATGAAAGCGATCTGATCGAAAAGGGCGTCGATAATCTGACCTTTGCGGCCGGTTCCGCAGGTTTTGCGTTTGTGGACATTCGCCCGCGTGACGAGGGCGATCCTCAGAACCGTACCGTCGATGTGACCTATAATGTCCGCGAAGGTGCGCGCGTCTATATCGATAAGATCGATGTGGTCGGCAATGGCCGCACACTCGATCGTGTCGTTCGCCGCGAAATGCTGCTATCCGAAGGCGATGCTTACAATAAGGCCCTGCTTGAGCGCTCTAAGATGTATGTCAACGCGCTTGGGTTCTTCAAAGACGTTGAAATCAAGGAAGTGCCATCGACTACGGCTGACAAGACCAATATCGAAGTGGCGGTCACGGAGCAGCCCACCGGCGAACTGTCGTTTGGGGCAGGCTTCTCGTCTTATGAAAAGTTCATTTTTGACGTGGGTATCACTGAGCGTAACTTCCGCGGTCGTGGCCAGAACGTGCGGGCCCGGATTTCAACGGGCTCTATCCAGAGAAATGTCGACATCAGCTTTACTGAACCGCATTTCTTGAATCGTGATGTGCAGGCCGGTATCGACCTGTTCTCATCGGCGCTCGATTACTCGGAATACACCAGCTATAAGTCCGAAAGTAACGGCTTTGGCCTGCGTCTGGGCTACAGCCTGAATGGCTATAGCCTGCTGCGCCTGCGCTACAACCTGCGTTCGGACGACTTGTCCTACGGCACCACCTCAACCCAGTGTGATGACCTTATCTATAGCTGCGGCACCGGCGTGACATCGAGCGTGGGCTACACCTTGTCGTTCGACCGTCGGAATGACTTTGTGCAGGCGACGCGCGGCTGGCAGGCGATTGCCCGTCAGGATTTTGCGGGCCTGGGCGGTGACGTGAAATATGTTCGCTCTGAACTTGAGGCTCACTGGTATTACGGCTTCCGCAAGGACATGATCCTGCATCTGCAAGGTTTAGCCGGAAATATAACCCCATTTGGCGGTGACGCAGTCCGCATCAATGACCGCTTCTTCAAGGGCGGCACGACGTTCCGCGGCTTTGAAAATGCCGGTATTGGCCCGCGCGATCAAAGCTCAACCTATGCCTTGGGCGGCCAAACCTATGCCATCGGTACGGTCGAACTGGGCATCCCGAACGGTCTGCCTGAGCAGTACGGCCTCAAAACAGCCTTATTCGTGGATTTCGGTACGCTCGGCGGTGTGGATGACCGCCTTAAGATGAGTGGTAGCACCGTGAACACAAATATCGTAGATGATATGTCATTGCGGGCAGCAGCCGGTGTAACCATTCGTTGGAAATCCCCCATGGGGCCGATCCAGTTCGATATTTCACAGGTCCTCTCGCGCGAAGATTACGACAAGACGGAAACTTTCCGTTTCTCGCAGTCGACCCAGTTTTAAACCGTTTATCTCCGGAGGCACATCTCCGGGAAACCAACAAAGCCATGAGTGTTACATCGATGAAAAAATCTCTGCTCGTTCTCGCCAGCGCTGCGGCGCTTATGGCCGGTCAGGTTTCGGCCCAGACGGCACCGGCTGCTGCCCCGGCGCAACCGGCCATGAACCCAGGTCCGGTGATACCGGGCGTCTGCGTCTATTCAGTTGAAGACGCCATTGCCGGCTCTGACATGGGCAAGGCTGCCGGTGAGCGCATGCGCCAGTTGAGCGCTGCGGTTGAGGCTGAAATCAAGCCTGAGCGCACCGCCATTGAAACCGAAGGTAAATCACTGCAGGATCAGGTCAACGCCAAGACCCTGCAAGGTGAGGCCCTGCAAACCAAGGCTCAGGCCTTCCAGGGTAAGGTTCAGGGTTTTGAACAGAAGGTACAATTGCGTGGTCAGGAGCTTCAGGCAACTGAAGCCAAGGCCCAGCGTCAAATCGCCACCGACCTTGAACCCCAACTGCGTGCCGTCTATACGGAAAAGGGCTGCGGTATTCTGGTTGATCGCAACTCGGTTCTGTTCGCCAACCCGGCTATGGATATCACCGGACAGGTCGTGACCAAGCTTAACGCTGTCAAAAAGACCATGACCTTTGATCGTGAGCGCATTACGCCGCAAGCCCGTCCGACGGCAGCCGCCCCGGCACCGACCGCGGCAACCAAAAAGAACTAAATAACAGGACGTCCGTAAACACTCATGCCTGATCTGAGATTTTTTGAGGTCGCGTCAAGTCTCAACTTGGATCAGGTCGTGGCGCTTACACGGGCGAAATATACTGAGACTTCCGTTAAAGGGTGCGGGCCAATAAAGGCCTGCGCCCCTTTATCCGTTGCGGGGCCCGATGAGGCTGCATTTTTCAGTGATAGACGCTATTTGTCTTCGTTGAAAAAAACGCACGCCGGCTTTGTATTCGTGACCGAGGATGACTCCCCGATGGTGCCTGCGGAGGGACTGGCTCTGGTCGTTAAATCACCACAGGCCGCTTGGGCACGACTGGCAAATGCCCTTTATAAGCCTGTTCGTCACGACGGCATGGCCGCAGTACACCCAACAGCACGCATTGAAGACGATGTTTATATCGGCATCGGTGTTGTTATCGGTCAGAATGCAGAAATCGGGTCGGGTACGCGGTTAGAAGCCTATAGCGTTATCGGGCCGGGCTGTACCATTGGCCGCAATTGCCGGATTGGGGCTCACGCCACGGTTTACTGCGCCTTGATTGGAGATCGTGTCCATATCGCCTCCGGGGCTCATATTGGTGAGGCGGGCTTTGGGGTTAGCGGGGATGAGCGGGGGCTGATTGACGTGCCGCAACTTGGCAGGGTTATCTTGCAGGATGACATTAGCGTCGGTTCCGGCACATGTATTGATCGCGGTGCCTATGATGATACGGTGATCGGTGAAGCGACCAAGATCGACAATATGGTTCAGATCGCCCATAATGTTCAGATTGGCCGCCAGTGCATTATTGCGGCTCACGCTGGTATTTCAGGATCGGCGCGCATCGGTGATGGGGCGATGTTTGGCGGCCGTGCCGGATTGATAGACCATATAGCTGTGGGGGCGCGTGCCAAGGTGGCTGCGGGGGCTGTCGTCTATAAAGATGTGCCCGAAGGCGAGATGTGGTCTGGTTTTCCGGCCAAACCCTCGCGTCAGTTCTTGCGCGAAGCTGCCTGGCTGTCTAAACAGGCGGCTCAGAAAGATAAGGGTTAACCACTCAATGACAGAAGAAGCCGCTCAGGCCGTAGCCGAAGTTCAGGCCGTCAATCCCGATCAGGTGGTCGGTGATAGTATTGACTACGCTGAAATTCTCCGGCGCATCCCCCATCGCTATCCGTTTTTGTTGATTGATCGTGGGGAGAACTGGATCAAGAACAAAAGCATGACGGGCATTAAGAATGTCACGTTCAATGAGCCGTTTTTTCCGGGGCATTTTCCTGAAAACCCGGTCATGCCCGGTGTTCTGATCATTGAGGCCATCGGCCAGACCGGCGCAGTTTTGATGTCGAAGTCTCTGGATGCCGATGTCGAAGGCAAAACGATCTTCTTTATGTCGGTGGATGGTGCGCGCTTCAGAAGTCCTGTGCGTCCTGGCGATACGCTTCACATGAAGGTTGAGGTTCTGCGTCATCGTGGCGACGTCTTCAAATTCAAAGGCGAAGCCTACGTCAACGGCAAGGTCGTCTGTGAGTGTGAATTCGCGGCCATGGTCGTCGAAAGCCCAAAATAAATGACTATTCATCCGAGCGCCATTATCCATGACGGTGCCCAAATCGGGGCAGATGTGAAAATTGGCCCCTGGTCTGTCGTGGGGCCCGATGTGATTTTGCGGGATGGCGTAGAGTTGATCTCCCATGCCGTGATTACCGGTCATACTGAAATTGGAGCGGGGACTGTCGTTCATCCCTTCGCGGTTTTAGGCAGTCACCCTCAGCATCTGGCCCATGACAAGAGCGCTATTACCCGCCTGATCGTCGGCGAACGCAATCAGATCCGTGAGCATGTCACCATGCACACGGGGACGGTCAAGGGGGGGGCGGTTACCCGCGTCGGGAATGACTGTTTGTTTATGGTCGGCTCACACGTAGCTCATGACTGCGTGGTCGGGAACAATGTCGTCATGGCCAATAATGCATCGCTAGGTGGGCACGTACAGGTCGGTGATTTTGTGTTCCTGGGCGGGTTATGTGGCGTGCATCAGTTTGCGCGTATCGGGCGCTATAGCTTCGTGGGTGGCGCGGCGATGGTGACCAAGGATGTCATCCCCTATGGCTCGGTCTGGGGGAACCATGCTCGTTTGGAGGGGCTCAATCTGGTGGGTCTTAAGCGCCGTGGTTTTTCACGGGATCTGATTTTGTCGCTGCGTACCGCTTATCGGATGATGTTCGCGGATGAGGGCACACTTCAGGAGCGCCTTGATGATGTGCTCGAAAACTTTTCCGAGGTGGCGCAGATCGTGGAAATCGTGAACTTTATTCGCGAGGATTCCAATCGTCCCATTTGCCTGCCGGCGGAGTAGAGCCGTGACGTCGGGCAAACTGGCGCTAATCGCGGGCGGGGGCGCGGTTCCGGTCGAAGTGGCGCGCTATCTTAAGGCAACCGATCGGCCCTACTGCGTCCTGCGTCTCAAAGAATTTGCGGAACCTGAGCTTACAGATCATCCTGGTTACGATGTCGGACTAGGCGATTTTGGTTTTATTTTCAGCCTGTTGGCGCAGGAAGCCTGCCAAAACATATGTATGGTCGGCTATGTGCGTCGACCTGATTTTGATACGCTTGAACATGATGCCGGGGGGGCTGCCCATTTGCCCGCCATTCAGGCGGCAGGACGGGGTGGTGATGACAGCCTCCTGCGGCAAGTTGCCCATATGTTTGAGTCTAAAGGGTATGTTATTGAAGGGGCGCATGAGGCTAACCCGCAGCTTTTAGTTGGTCACGGGCTGCAGGCTGGGCCTGAACCGTCCGCCAAAGGCCATGACGATATGGTTGAGGCTATTCGTATTGCCAATGTGATCGGGGCTCTGGACATTGGTCAGGCGGCTGTGGTTGCAAATAAAATCACACTGGCCGTTGAGGCTCAGGAGGGGACTGACTTGATGCTTGCACGCATCAGCGGTCTTTCACCGGCCCTGAAAGGCTCGCTTGCGGATCGCAAGGGAGTTTTGGCAAAGGTGGCCAAGCCGATACAGGACTTACGTCTGGATATGCCGACTATTGGTATATCGACGGTGGAGGCGGTGGCGCAAGCTGGTTTATGCGGCATAGTTGGGCAGGTGGGGAAACTGCTGGTCGTTGACAAAACCGCTACCTACGCGACTGCTGACCGATTGGGAGTATTCATCTATGGCTTCGACGACAGCGACAGCCCGCCCCGTTAAAACTATCATGCTGGTCGCGGCCGAGGCGTCGGGTGACGTGCTGGGGGCGGGGCTGATGGCGCAACTCAAAGCCCGTTCGGATGTTGAGTTGCGGTTCGTAGGCGTTGGCGGCGCGCGTATGGCGGCCCTTGGTCTTAAAAGTCCGTTCGATATCGCTCAGTTATCAATTTTAGGCATGGTCGAAGGCTTGAAGGCCTATAAACGCGTGAAGGCGCGTGTAGCGGATACGGTTGCACTGGCCGTCAAAGACAAACCAGATGCCGTTATCCTGATCGATTCGTGGGGGTTCACACTACGGGTCGCTCACGGTATCCGGGCGGTGATGCCAGATGTGGCGTTGATTAAATATGTCGGGCCGCAGGTTTGGGCTACACGCCCTGGGCGTGCGAAAACACTGGCGCGCAGTGTCGACCTTTTGCTAGCGCTGCACCCGATGGACGCCCCTTATTTTGAGCGCGAGGGGTTAAAGACCGTAGTGGTCGGTAACCCGGCACTGAATGTCGATTTCACTAAAGCCGACCCCGATGCCGTTTCCCGGGGCATCGCTCGAAAAGACGGGCAGCAGATGCTGCTGGTTCTGCCGGGCAGCCGCCCCGCCGAAATCAAACGCCTTATGCCGGTATTCAAAGCGACGATTGAACGATTGCTGGTGGAACGTCCTGATCTAAAGGTCGTGTTGCCGGTTGCTGATACGGTCAAAGCTTTGGTGCATGAGGCGATCGGGGACATTAAGGACCGCGTGTATCTGATTGACTCCGAAGCTGAAAAGCTAGGCGCCATGAAGGCAGCAGATCTTGCGTTGGCGTGTTCGGGTACGGTCTCGACGGAACTGGCACTGGCGGGATGTCCGATGATCATTGCTTATAAGGTCGAGCCGTTGACCTATTATATTTTCAAGGCTCTGTCGTCTTTGAAATATGTAACCTTGTTCAACATCGTTGCCGGTAAGGTAATTGCACCTGAATATCTTCAAAAAGACTGCACGGTTGATAATCTGGTCAGGGCGGTACGTGAGCGACTGGATAATCCCCAATTGCGCCGGTCACAGATTGAAGCGCAGTACGCGGCCCTTGATCAGATGGGCCGTGGGCAGCGCCCACCCGCCGAGCTGGCCGCACAGAGCGTTGTCGATTTTCTCAAACTGGCGCGGGCATAACTGCATTAAATCCGTTCCGGAAAATGTTTTTGGGCTATGTGGATCACACCGTCACCGGCCAGGCGACAAAGGTTTTGAAGCCGGTCCATCCCCGGTTTGATAAACGGTAAAACCGCTACATGTCCTGCGGTAATAAGCATAGACCACACTAGCCATGCCCATGGTCTGAGTGAGATGTGCGCGGCCAACACGGGCGTAGCAAGTACCAGAAAAGCCCCGTTTAAGATCAACAGGCTTAGGGTATTCTGACCAATCCATACCAGTAAGACCGATGCGCGGAAGGGTTTTACGGCTTGTGCGAGTAAGATCAGGCTGGCAATGCCCAGAAATGCGGTCACCAGAAACAGGGGTAAAAAGCCTACCTGCCCGGCAACGATATTAACACCAAAGGACGGGTAAGTGCTTTGATTGCAATTTGAAATCGGATCTAAAGGGCATCCCTTATTCAGGGGATGAAGGATGGTAACAAGCCCTATTGTTACCGATGCCGCGACGGCGGCGAGCCGAGGTGTGATTGCTGGTTTTTTAACGCCGCTGAACGCACGCCCCACCAGGAAAAAGAACAGGCCGATACCCCAGGTATTGTCCATGAATATGACTTTAAGGCCATTAGCATCGGCTATAAAAATAGCTGCCAGACCTATGATCATAGAGATTTTTACAATTGCGGAACCACGTAGGTAAATCCACGCCAGACATTGGACGATGGCTAAGGATATCAGGAACCAGGGCACCATTAGTGCGAAATCCTTACCCAATACCAGGGGGCGTACGGCCAGTTTAATGAGGTTCAGAGGGTGAAGCAGGTCTCCGTGCGCGGCGCCTACAAAGGGAACGGCCATAAGATGTGTAATATAGGCAAAAAAGATGAGCGTAAGTGCCTGGGAAGCCGTTTGATAAAAATTCCGCTCATGCAAACGCAGCGCCGCCATGCCTGAAATGAAATAAAAGGCCGGCATATGAAAGGATTGTATAGCCTGAGCGGCTGAAAATGCATGGGGATCAAATCCGCCATCCGGCCGTGCCAGAAAAAAGATCAAAAGGGTATGGCCAAATATAACAAGCAGCATGGCACTGCCGCGCGCGATATCTATGACCGGATCGCGTCCCGCGTCAAATGATGGCTGGGGGGCAAAATTTTTGAGACTAGCCATATGATACCGTTGTTCTGATCCATTTGTTTGACGGACCAAAGCAATTTCGGGGCCACATATTTTTCAGAGCACGAATAAGTCGAATTTCCCAGCTTATCGGTATGATGCTATTGGCTCCAGCCGGCCCCAACCGGCGGATTATCTAATGGCCGCAATTCGCGGCACATGAAAACGACATCCAGCCAACGGTCAAGTTTGTAACCCGCATTGGGCAAGCGGCCAGTTTCTACAAAGCCCATGGATTTATGGACGGCAATGGAAGCCGCATTCTCACCATCACCAATTACGGCGATCATGGTGTAATAGCCAAGAGTTGTCGTCGTGGTGACCAATTCGGATAATAGCGCCTTTCCTATACCTTTTCCGTGGTGGTCCGGGTGGATATAGATGCTGTCTTCAATGCCGTAGCGGTATCCGGGCCGGGCTCGAAAGGGTGACGCATAGGCAAAGCCAAGCACATGATCAGCTTCCACAGCCACCAGATAAGGCAGGTCCATTTGGCGTATCTCATGCCAGCGCGACATCATCTCCTGCGGTGTGGCGGGTTCCAACGCGAAGGTGCCCGTCCCATAAAGGCAGTTATGGCCGTAAATTTCGGTTATGGCGGAAAAGTCCGCAAAGGTGGCTTTGCGGACTAAAATCGAATGTGAAACAGGCATTTACGCTTTCAGATATCCTTTATCGACGGCCCAGATAGCAAACGCATAATCAAAAGCAATTTCTTTCAGAAAGTCAAAGCGACCCGAAGCCCCGCCATGCCCCGCTTCCATATTGATCTTGAGCAACATCGGCGCCTGAGACGTATTAAATTCGCGTAGCTTGGAAATCCACTTCATAGGTTCCCAGTAGGTAACACGGGGGTCGCTAAGGCCGCCTGTTGCCAGCACTGGCGGATACGCCTTGGCGGCAATATTATCATAGGGGCTGTAGGAGGCGATATAATCGTAGGCGGCCTTATCCTCAATCGGATTGCCCCATTCCGGCCATTCAGGCGGGGTCAGGGGCAGGGAGGTATCGCTCATAGTGTTGAGCACGTCTACGAACGGCACAGCGCCAATCACACCAGCCCACAGGTCAGGCCGCATGTTGGTAATGGCCCCCATGAGCATCCCGCCGGCCGATCCGCCATAGGCCACTATACGGCCTTTTGAGCCATACCCCTTGGCCGTCAGGTGCTCGGCGCAGGCGATAAAATCGGTAAAGGTGTTCTTTTTCTTAAATTTACGGCCATCCATAAACCAGCCACGGCCTTTTTCAGAGCCGCCGCGAATATGGGCGGTGGCGTAAATCCAGCCACGGTTTACCAGGCTTAGGTTGCGGATAGAAAAAGCGGGCTCCATCGGGATGCCGTAGGAACCGTAACCGTAAAGCAGCAGCGGGGCCTTGCCGTCCAGCTTAACATCTTTTTTCATCAGGACGGTGACAGGGACATCAACACCATCCGGTGCCTTTGCGTACAGGCGCTTGGCGACATAGTCGTTCGGATTGTGACCAGACGGAATAACCTGCGTCTTGCGCAAGGTTTTTTGCCGGCTGTCCATGTCGTAGTCATAGGTCTGGGATGGCGTGGTCGGGGACGTGTAGGTGTAACGCATCACCGTCGTGTCGTATTCCAGTGAACCGCCTAACCCAAGGGCGTAGGCCTCTTCCTTAACGCCTATCTCGTGGTCGCTAAGGTCAGCTTTTTTCGTTACGATAATACGTGAATTGGCGTTTTCACGCTCAACCCTAACCAAGTGGCCCTTATAAAGGCTAAAGCCGGTGATGTAAGTGCCGGGACGGTGGGCGACCCACGGTTGCCAGGTTGATTTTGAAGGCATGGTGGCTGTGGACGTCATCAGCTTGAAATCTAAGGCATCATCAGCATTGGTAAGAATTACGAAGCGATCGTCCCAGTGATCGACCTCATACATGACACCGGTCACACGGGGTTCGACGCATACAGGCGCTTTTGTTGGGTCGGATGCCGGAATCAGCCAGACCTCTGAGGTTTCCTGATTGCCTATACTGATGATGATAAACTTATCGGATGACAGGCTGCCAACACCGATAAAGAAACCGGGGTCTTTTTCGTCATAGATCAGGACGTCTTCCCCGCCCTTGGCAGGACGGCGATAAATTTTTGAGGGGCGACCATTATCGTCCCGAAACGTCCAGAACAAATATTGAGAATCTGGCGAAAACACGAAATCACCCGTAGCGCTTTCGACGGGCTTGCCAAGCCGTTCTCCGGTCGCCAGATCCTTAACGTGTATTTTGTAGACCTCGGAGCCTTGGGTATCTTCGGACCAGGCATAAAGCTTGTGATCCGGGCTATGGGTAGTCGTGCCGGTCGCGTAATAGTCGAGGCCTTTAGCGGCAGCATCTTCGTCCAGCAAAATCTGCTCGTCGGCAGGCACCGCGGCAAAGGGGATGATTTCTTTGCTGATCTTGTCCTTGCTGCGTGGTTTTCTAGCATTAATCGGATGTTGTGCGCCGGCGTTGTAGCGTACATAGTATTCCCAGGCGCCATCGGCTGCGGGTACAGATGAATCGTCTTCCTTGATGCGGCCTTTCATTTCCTCAAACAATGTCGCCTGTAACGCTTCGGTAGGCTTTAGCATGTCTTTGGAATAGGCATTTTCAAGTGTCAGGTGATCCTTGACGTCGGTTTTAATGATATCAGGATCGCGCAAAACCTCCTGCCAGCGATCATCCTTCATCCAGTGATAGTCATCAGTACGACCGTATCCCAGTTGTTCGATTTTGAAGGGAACCTTTTTAGCCTTTGGGGCGGTAAGTTTAGACATATGACTTCCTGAAGCGGATAGGGCGGGTGTGGCACCAAAAGCAGAGTTGACCATAAATCCAACACTTATGCTGCTTACAAGCATGTTTCTGCGATTTATGCGGCTTTTCATGTGATGACACCTTTGTCAGATTGGCCATAAGGCCGGGGGATGAAAATGATCGAGCTTTGTAACGAGATTGCGACGCTTCTTAACTATCCGTCAAATGACGGTTTGGTAAGATTCACGACTGGCCTGCTTTTTCAAGGGCATATTGTTTATGGATGCTGATTTAACACTGGAACTGATTAAGGCAACGGTGCAAATCGATCAGCCTCTGGCCGATGGAAAGCGCATGGTCGGTACCGGTTTTCTCGTTTCCGTTCCGCGCGGCTATAATTCGGCTAATAATCCACCGGAAATTGTTCTGGTAACGGCTGCGCATGTGTTTGAAAAAATGCCGTCCAACGAAGTGCGCATTGGTTGGCGATTCGAAGGGGCTACGGGTAAATGGCAGTATGGCCCGTCTAAGCTGACGATTCGCTCCGATCGCGGGCCGTTGTGGGTGCAGCACGGCAAAGAAGATGTCGCGGTCATACCGGTCGAAGTGCCCGCGGCCTATAAAGATAATGTGGTTCCGGTCGCCTGGCTGGCTGATGAGAAGACCTTTACGGAATACCACATCGGTCCCGGTGATGAGATGATGACGCTGGGTTATCCCCATGGCTTATCGGCTAATCCGGCGGGTTTTCCTATTCTGCGGGCCGGGCGGGTGGCATCCTATCCGCTGACACCCAGCACGAACTATCCGACATTTCTCATTGATCTAACAGCTATTCCCGGAAATTCGGGTGGCCCGGTGTTCATGACCGACCGCACGATTCGTCATCCAGGGACCGAGCAGCCATCCCTGACCTTTATTGCCGGGATTTTGACCAAGCAGGTCGAGCAGGATAACCGTCGGCTTGAGCTTGGGTTGGTGACCCATGCGGTCTTTGTGCGCTCTACAATCGACAAGCTTTTAAAGTCGCAAGATGAAGAAGCCTTGCGCCAACGATTGGTTGTTCGCCCGGTTTCATCAGGGCCGCCGAAGACGCCGGATAATTCTACTGGCGATATCGTGCCCGATCCGACGCGTCCGACGAATAGCGGTGCCAAGCCATCAGGTGTAAAAACCTCAAAGCCTTAAACGCGGTTATTCCGGAAACACCGCTTCATAACTGAGGCTCTGGAGCGGTGCCGCCGTCATGAGGATCGCCGTCATATGCGAAGAGGCTGCGCTTAATATTTGCGAGGCATAGATTTCGTTCAATGCAATCTTGGTGTTGAGCCAGTCCGTGTCATCGTGGCCTTGGTCAATTAGTGTCTTAACGGCAACCGCCGCCTTTGCCAGCAACCATCCGCCGATAAGATCGCCGCTCAGCATAAGATAACGGTTTGCAGCGGTAGCAACCGATGCGCCGTCACTGGTTTTATTTTCAATAATCCATTTTGTGGCGGTTTTGAAAATTTCCAGAGCGGCTTTGATATGGAATACGTATTTAGATTCATTATGTTCTATGAAATGGCTTATGTCTTGAATAAGCTCCTGAGCCGCAAGACCATTATCCTGAGACAGTTTTCGACCGACCAGATCTGCAGCCTGAATGCCGTTGGTGCCTTCATAAATGGGCGCTATCCGGGCGTCACGATAGTGCTGGGCGGCGCCGGTTTCTTCGATGAACCCCATCCCTCCGTGTACCTGAACGCCGGCGGAGGCGACATCGCAGCCGACCTGCGTGCTCCATGCCTTGGCAATTGGAACCAGAAAATCTTCTCTGCGTTTGGCGCGCGAACGCTCACTTTCAGGCCCCTTACGGGCGCGGTCAAAAGCTTGCGCTGTCAGCAAGCATATGGCGCGTGCGGCTTCGATTTTAGCCTTTGATATCGCCAATGTCAGCCTGACATCAGGGTGATCATAGATGGGGGCGTTTGACGCACCCGTCAGGGCGGACTTGCCCTGACGGCGTTCATGGGCATAGGTTTGTGCCTGCTGCCAGGCCCGATCAGCGATCCCCACGCCTTGCGTGCCAACGGCCAGTCGGGCCGCGTTCATCATCACAAACATGGCGGCCAGCCCTTCATTGGGCGGCCCTACCATTTCAGCAAGAGCATCTTCATAGGCCATGACGCAGGTGGGAGACGCGTGAATGCCCATCTTGTGCTCAAGTCCGACCGCACGAACGGTGTTACGCTCTCCAATATGGCCGTTTTCATCGATCAGATATTTCGGGCACAGGAACAATGATATGCCTCTGGTGCCGGCAGGGGCGTCTGGTAGTCGCGCCAGAACCAGATGCACGATATTATCGCAGGCTTCGTGATCACCCCAGGTGATGAAGATTTTTTGTCCCGTCAAGCGATAAAGGCCCTCGCCAGTCGGGTGCGCTATAGTGGTCAGGGTCGACAGGTCTGAGCCAGACTGAGGTTCGGTCAGGTTCATGGTGCCGCACCACGCACCACTAACCAGCTTGGGCAGATAAATCGTTTTTTGGCGGGCGTTGCCATAGGCGCTGAGCGCTTCGATGGCGCCAAGGGTGAGGGTGGGGTTAAGCGTGAAGGCCATATTTGCAGAATGAAACAGCTCAAAACAGGCTTGCTCCAGCGTTTTAGGCAAGCCCTGACCGCCATGTTCAGGTTCGGCCGTGAGACCGTTCCAGCCGCCCTCAGCATAAACTTTCAAAGCCTCACCGAAACCCTCAGCGATAATGACCTGACCATTTTCCAGACGTGCGCCATGATGATCGCCAATGACGTTGATTGGGGCCAGAACATCACGCGCCAGATCGCCCGCAGCTTCCAAAACCGCGTTCACAATATCGCTGTCAAGGTCGGGGAAGCCTTTGCTTTGGTAGAATTCATCAATGCCTATAACCTGTTGCAGGCAAAAGCTGATATCTTTGATGCTGGGACGATATGACATTTTGGGCTTCCTCGGATGTGGCGGGTCTCAGGTGCGTCTTGACTAACGCTTAGATCTGACCTCATCCGTAGTATGAGCCACATAATAAAAAGATCAAGATAAGTTTACGTTCGCGTCACCTTAATATGTAACATATATAATTACATATTGGTCTTGATTTATGGGCCTCATTGTTCAATATGAGCTTCACTAAGCGCTCTGCCAATGAGGATGACCATGCCTGTTGAAACCTATAATCGTTACAGCCGCTGGCTTCACTGGCTGATTGCGGGCTTGATTATCTTTATGATCATTCTGGGTTGGCGGCTTGAGGATGAAGATGCGGGGCGCTTTGCCCGCTTTCAACTTCATAAATCTATCGGCATAACCATACTTTTTCTGAGCTTTATCAGGCTGGGACTACGTTTTGCCTATAAGGCCCCGCCAGAAGTCGATGGCCCGAAATGGCAGATGGCGGCCGCAAAAGCTGTCCATTGGGGATTTTATGTTGCCATGATTGGTTTGCCGCTGACGGGTTGGGCCATGGTATCTGCAAGCCCGATGGCCATCAAAACTGTGCTTTATGGCATTATGCCGTGGCCGCATTTACCGGTGCCGGCATCTGAGCAAGCTCATGATGCGTGGGAAGCGGCGCATGGCATTCTGGCCAAACTGATCACCTATGTGTTGATACCTTTGCACATAGGGGCCGCCCTTAAACATCATGTCATTGATAAGGATAATACCATCACCCGGATGGTTCCGGGACTAACACCGAAGCCGTTGTTGAATTGGCGCTGGATTATACCGGCGGCTACGGTTGGGATCGCCATCATATCGGGCGCGCTAATCTTTGGCGGCGCTAAACCTGAGACGCCTCCGACGTCTGAGGCGGTTACGGCTGATGTCGCGCCTGTTGAAGGCATTGCCTCAAGTTCTGAAGCTTCGGAAATGGTGAGCGCTGTCGCGGCCTCAGAAGTGTCAAGCCTGTCGGTGACGGCACCCGCAGTTACAAAATGGACGGTAGATAAGGCCAAAACCCGTCTCGATTTTGTAACGTCATTTCAGGGGGGCAATATCCGTGGACGTTTCAGCGACTACAGCGCTGACATTCGTTTCGACCCGGTCGCACTTGACACGTCTTCGATCAAGGTCGTCATCAACCTGAACTCTGTGAGTACAGATGATGCTGAGCGCGACAACACGCTTAAAAGCGATTCATTTTTCAATGTGGCCAGCCACCCAAAGGCTACATTCGAAGCCAAATCGTTCACAAAAATTTCTGAAACACGCTTTGTGGCCAAAGGTAAGCTAACCCTGCATGGACAGACAAAGTCCTTTGACCTGCCATTTAATCTTAAAATCACCGAATCTGGCGTAAAGAAAGTGGCCAATGTCACAGCACAGGCTGATTTGGACAGGCTTGGTTTTGGTGTGGGGTCCGGAGACTGGGCATCCACCGATCAGATCCCTGCCGACGTGAAGCTGGACTTCACTTTGAGTGCGTCTGCCGTGAAATAGGTTGAGGCCATCAGGGCGGTTTGGTATGGGCACGCTATGACTTCTGTTCGCGACGCCGTGACCGCCCTAAATGCCGGAAATCTCATCTTTTTGCCGACCGAAACCGTTTATGGTCTTGGGGCAAGTGCGGGGGATGCAGCGGCCGTTGCCAAGGTATATTCTGCAAAAGGCCGTCCGCATTTCAACCCTCTGATTGTTCATGTCGCTGATCTGGCGATAGCCGAAAGCCTTGCTTACTTTGACGACCGCGCGCGCGCGTTGGCTGGGGTGTTTTGGCCAGGCCCCCTGACGCTCGTTTTGCCCGCCAGAGATAATGGGCGGGTCAGTGATCTGGCGCGGGCTGGTCTGGATAGCGTGGCGGTACGGGTGCCCAGCCACCCTCTGGCTCTTGAGATATTGCAGGCCTTTGGTGGTGGCGTGGTGGCACCCTCTGCCAATCGCTCTGGTCGGCCTAGCCCAACCCGGTTCCGTGATGCCGTTGAGGAAACCGGCGCTTATGTGGCGGCGGCGATCGACGGCGGTGATTGCCAGATTGGCTTGGAATCCACGGTTGTCAGTCTGATGGACGGTGTTCGTTATCTGCGGGCCGGCGCTGTGACGCGCCAGCAAATAGAATCGGTTATTGGGCCTCTGGAAGGCGATGATCATGATGGGCACCGCTCCCCCGGACGTCTAACCCTGCATTACGCCCCTGATGCTAAGGTTGAGATTAACGTCACTCTTCCCGAACCGGGCTGCGCGTATCTGGCATTTGGTCCGACCAGTTATACTGGCCCGGTGTTCCAACTTAGCGCTTCATCTGATCTATCAGAAGCGGCATCTAACCTTTTTAAATCATTAAGGGATGCAGACAAACTTAATCCCTCTAAAATTTGCGTCGCCCCCATCCCGGATCACGGACTCGGTGAAGCTATTAATGATCGGTTGAAGCGCGCATCTGGGTTTATTGGTTAGGATTTTAGTGGCGGTTGGTGGCGTGAAAACACCCACTCCGCTGGTGTCGATTGATCGGCCTGAAACCTGTAGCCATCGGTATCGAAAGCCTTGACCTGTTCGATGTCTTCGATGCGATTGTCGATGACGTAACGCGCCATCAAACCGCGTGCGCGTTTGGCAAAGAATGACACGATGCGCGCCTTGCCGTCTTTTTCATCTAGAAACCGCGTATTGATAACCGTAAGCTTCATCGCCTTGGTAAGCGCGGCCTTAGCATACTCCTGACTTGCCAGATTAAGTATCGTGTCCGCCTTTACGGCCCTGGCATCCTTAAGAAGTGCGTTGGCAATATCATCGCCCCAGTAGGCATACAGAGATTTACCCTTATCTGTCGGCAGGGATGTCCCCATTTCGAGGCGATAGGGACGCATCTGATCAAGCGGTCTCAGTACGCCATAAAGACCGGATAATATGCGAACATGATCCTGCATCCATATCAGGTCGGTCTGATTAAGTTCGCGCGCCTTGAGACCATCGTAGACGTCGCCATCAAATATCATGGCGGCAGGCAGTACCTCCTGACGCGTAAACCTCTGATAGCGGCGGTAATTTAACTCCGCCAGATCATCCGATATGTCCATTAATCCGCGCAAATCATCCGGACTTTTAGTTTTCATAACGGCCAGAAGATCTTTGGTATGAGCGGAAAATCGCGGTGAGGTGGGTTTAACCCAATCGGCTACAGGGGATGTATTGAGCGATTTGGCTGGGGATAACAGTATGAGCATGAACACTTTTTATACTGATTTGACCTAATGCGTCATCTTAGTTTTTAAACGCAGACCGTATTTTCCGGGCTTTATTTTGCCGCCCTGAGCTGGCCACCCTGAGTTTGGCGCCCTGTCTGCGTAGTTTTGGCGTATTAATCATATACACACAGATAAAGCGTAGCTTTTTCAAGCTGCGCACGGGGAGCTTTTACACATGTCTCTGGGGACGGTACTGATTTTAGAAGATAGTCGCGTACAGGCTCAGTTGATTTCCCGCATACTTGAGGGATTAGGGTGCTTAACCCTTGTAAGCCATGACCTGAAGACGGCCTATTCCATGATACGGGATTTCAAGGTCGATCTAATGCTGCTGGATGTCTATGTCAGCGACGGCAATACTTTGAAATATATGCCTAACCTGAGAGATCGAGCGCCTGATGTGCCGGTGGCGATTATGACATCGGGCGGCGCTGGCGGGGCTGTGCTTGAGGAAACTCTGGCTATGGCGCGTCAGGCAAAGGCCGATTTTGTGCTGGCCAAGCCGTTCACGCCACAAGCCATCGCGAATATCCTTACTCAGACCAAGCTTATTCAGGCGACCCCCTTACGCAGGCGTCATATGCTGGTCATAGACGACTGCCGTGTTGTCCGAAAGCTGGTGACCGCAGCGCTTGATGACAAAGGTTACCGCGTCAGTGAGGCAGCATCTATGGAAGAGGCACTCGAACGCGTTGATATCGCCCACGTTGATGTGGTGATAACGGACATCTTCATGCCGGGCATGGGCGGGCTGGAAGGGATCAACATCATCCGCAGCCAATGGCCTGAAGTTCACGTTATCGCCATGTCGGCCGGCGCTGAACTTGAACAGCTTGACTGCATGAAAGCTTTATCAGCGGCCCGCAAAATTGGGGCAACGGCGCAGTTGCCTAAACCGTTTACCGCGTCAGATTTGACGATGTTGGTTGATGCCGTTTTATCTGAAAAGTTTTTAGCGGCTTAAAGTCTGGTGGGCATCTGGATTAACTTCAAGCTAAGCCTGTTGATGTAGTTTAAGGCGCTGGGCATCCATGCCCCCTGTTTTGTGTGAGTGTTGCGTGATGTCAGCCGGTACGGTCCTTGTGCTCGAAGATAGCCGCACGCAGGCGCAATTGATTTCCAAAATGATGGAAAAGCTGGGGTGGTCGACACTGTTGTGCTTTGACCATGACGCCGTTTTTGAGGCGCTAAGGCACAGAACGGTCGATCTGATGCTGCTGGATGTCTATATCGGCACCGAAAATACCCTTATGCTCATGCCGGATTTTCGCAAACTCAGTGCCGGTGTGCCGATCGCGGTCATGAGTGCTGGCGGCGCAGGTGGTCAGGTTTTGAAGGCAACCCTCAACATGGCCCGTCGGGCTCAGGCAGATTTTGTTATCGGTAAGCCGTTCGCAATCTCTGACATCAAAGCCATCATCGACAAGGTCAATATTTTACGTAATGCGCCCCAAAGGTCGCGGCATATTCTGGTGATCGACGATTCCGGCACGACGCGTAAGTTGGTAGCATCAACCCTGTCGAAAGAAGGCTATCAGATTTCGGAAGCGCAAACGGTCGAAGAGGCGTTTGTGCGCATTGATATTGCCCATGTTGACATGATTATCACCGACATTTTTATGCCCGGCATGGGCGGCATCGAAGGCATTTCGGTTATTCACGACACCTGGCCGCAAGCGCGAATTATCGCCATGTCCGGTGAGGATTCTGTCGATTCGGCTCAAAAACATGAGAAGGCCAGTGCGCTAAAGCAGGCGGTGAATAACGGGGCTAATGCATCTCTGACTAAACCTTTCCGACCGATTGATCTTGCGCAACTGGTCGATAAGGTTTTCAGCGATAGCGCCTTGCTGATTGAAGGCTGATCAGAACAAGACGTGCGGATTCATGATAAGCCCGCGCTCAAAAAGCGAAGCGTTAGCGCGCTAAAATAAAGCGCATTTCAGAATTAAAACAGTACATGCGGGTTCATGATCCGCTTAGGGTCGAGCGCCAGACGTACCGCGCGCATGACGGCAACGGCGGTAGGATCTTTGTATAAAAGTGCTTCCTGAGTTTTCATGCGGCCAAGACCATGCTCAGCCGAAATTGAGCCTTCATACTGGTGCACCAGATCATGAACCACTTTGGAACCTTCGTCACGTAAGTCATTGAAGGCTTTGGCGTCCATATCTTCCGGGACTATGACGTTAAAGTGAACATTGCCATCGCCAACGTGGCCGAACGCCACCAGTCGGGCGCCGGGCAGAAAGGCTTCGATCGCCTTGGCGCCTTCTTCCATATATTCGGCCATGCGTGACAACGGTACGGAAATGTCATGTTTCCAGGCCGCACCCTCTACCTTTTCGGCAGCCGAGTGTTCTTCGCGCAGACGCCAGAACGCCGCCGCCTGAGTATCATTTTGCGCAATAGCGGCATCAAGGATAAGTTCTTCCTCAAATGCTGCCCCCAGCAGGCGCTCCATTGAGGTTTCGGCTCCTTCAGGATCGCCGGATGCCACCTCGATCAGGGCATACCACGGATACACACCCTCAAGCGGTTCGCGGGTGTCTGGGATGTTCTTGAGCACCAGCGACAGGCCGTAGCGGCCCATCAGTTCAAACGCTTCGACCTGACCGCCCGTTTCCTGTTTGGCGCGGGCCAGAAGATCAATGGCTTTTTGTGAGGTTTCAAACCCGACAATAGCCACCGAACGCGAATTCATAACCGGAAACAGCTTTAGCGACGCCGCCGTGATGATACCCAATGTGCCTTCGGCGCCGATGAACATCTGCTTAAGGTCGTAGCCGGTATTGTCTTTGCGCAGGCGCTTGAGGCCACGGAAAATATCACCATTGGGCAAAACCACCTCAAGACCGGACACCAGATCGCGGGTCACGCCGTAGCGCAGAACGGCTGTGCCGCCCGCATTGGTGCTGATGACGCCGCCGATCGTGGCCGTACCCTCAGCCGCCAGAGATAACGGGAAGTGACGTCCGGCTTTCTCAGCTATCTGTTGTGCTTCCAACAGGGTGATGCCAGCCTCCAGCACCATAGTGTCATCGGTTGGCGCGACATCACGGACGGTGCGCATGCGCTCCAGCGACACCAGAATTTCGCCAAATGGAATCTGACCGCCGACCAGCCCAGTATTGCCGCCTTGCGGGGTAATGGCCACGCCATGCTCATAGCAAATCCTGACGACTTTAGAGAGTTCCTCTGTCGTTTTCGGCAAAACGAGAAGGGGGGTATGTCCCTTCCACTTGCCGCGCCATTCAGTCAATTTGGCTTCGACGCGTAAAGAGTCTTCACTATAGCCACCTTCGCCCAGTACGGACTTGATCTCTGCCAGAATTTCGGGTGCAACCGGTGGACATTCAGCAAATTGGGCGGCAGCGGTCATGGCAAGGTATCCCTAAAAGCAGCGCTGTTGTAAGTGTTTGGCTTATAAGGGTTGGGGTTTATACGGAGAATCTGTAAGTGCAAGTCAAAATTCACTATCCGATACCGGCGATAGGCGTTGTATGCTGGCGAGGTGATGAGGTCTTGCTGATCCGTCGCGGGCGAGCTCCTCGCCAAGGCCAATGGTCGATCCCCGGTGGCAAGATGGATCGGTTTGAGCCGATCTCTCAAACCGCGTTGCGGGAATTGCGTGAGGAAACCGGCATTGAGGCTGAACTTGGCCCCTTGATCGAAGTTTATGAGATTATGGAACCGCCCTCCGAGGCGTGCCAGGATGGGTTTCACTATGTGCTTATTGATTATCTGGCGCGCTGGCTGGCTGGAGAGCCTGTGGCCGGTGACGATGCGGATCAGGCATGTTTTGTGACCCTTGAGGCGGCATTGAATTTGGTCGTTGAAGATGACCTTAAGGATGTGCTGCTGAAATCGCATGCACTGATGGGGGCTCGGCAGACCGATTAGGCTTTGAAATTGTGTGATTTAGGGTAGAGTTGAGGCGGGCAAAACAAGGCAAGAGGGAACCCCTGAATGTTCGTAAGTGCATTTTCCGCAGTCATCCTTATTCTGGCGATCGTCATCGCCTTCAGCATCATCAAGATCGTGCCGCAGGGGCGCGAGTTTACGGTTGAGCGTTTTGGCCGCTATACCCGCACCTTGAAGCCCGGCATTTCCTTCCTGACGCCCTTCGTTGAAAGCATTGGCCGGCGGGTCAATATGATGGAGCGCGTGGTCGATGTGCCCCAACAGGAGGTGATCACTAAGGACAACGTGGTGGTTAAGGTCGATGGCATCGTCTTTACGCAGGTGATGGATGCGGCGGCTGCGGCGTACCGCGTCGATAACCTTGATAATGCGGTCACACAATTGGCCATGACGAACTTGCGGACCGTGGTAGGTGGCATGGAACTGGATGAGGTACTGTCTCAGCGTGATTCCATAAATTCGCGTCTTCTGACCGTAATTGATCAGGCGACCAGCCCGTGGGGTGTAAAAGTAAATCGCATTGAAATCAAAGATTTGAAACCGCCTCTTGATATCACAGATTCGATGGCCCGCCAGATGAAAGCTGAACGTGAGCGCCGTGCCCAGATCATTGAAGCGGATGGTGACAAACAGGCTGCTATCACCCGCGCTGAGGGCAATAAGCAGGCAACGGTGCTTGAGGCTGAAGGGCGACGGGAGGCCGCCTATCGTGATGCCGAAGCCCGCGAACGCGCTGCCGAAGCTGAGGCCAAGGCGACGGAAATGGTGTCCGAAGCGATCGCTAAGGGCGATGTCAACGCTATCAACTATTTCATTGCGCAAAAGTACGTTGAGGCGTTCGGCAAGTTTGCAATGTCCCCGAACACTAAGACCATCATCCTGCCGACCGAGCTGTCCAGTCTGGCCGGGACCGTAGGTGGGGTTACCGAACTGGTTAAGTCCCTGACCAATGATCAAGCTTCAGCTAAAAAGTAAGGACAGGAGATTAACATGCCTGATTTTGCAACGCTTTTGACATCTGAGACGCTGGGCATGCAGGCCTTTTGGGTATGGTTGACCCTGGGTGTCATTGTGCTTGGTCTTGAGATTATGTTGGGTACGGAATGGCTGCTTTGGCCTGCGGCCTCAGCTGGGGTTGTGGCCTTGCTGACCCTGACAGGGTTGCCTATCGGTTTTGTGTTTCAGGTAATTATCTTTTCTGTCCTGACACTTACCCTGTCGATATTGTCGCGTCGCTTTATGAAAAAGGACGCGCCGGCGGGTGATATTAATGATCCCGGCCAGCGTTTAGTCGGTAAGACAGCCACTGTGCTTGAAGGCTTTGGTGGCTCACATGAAGGCCGCGTGATCTATGACGGCGTAGAGTGGCCAGCGGTCATTGAAGGGGATGAGGACGCTAAGCTCAAGGCGCGCGAATCTGTGAAAATCGTGAAAGTCAGTGAAGGCAAGCTGGTGATTTCACGCGCCGCCTGAATGCGCGTCATTAGGGAACTTTTTACCGATTCGTCCAAAGCTCGATTTATCGAGTGAACTGGCTTCGGGGGCGGGAATGAGGCTTTTCTATAAAGTTTTTGCGGTATTTGCACTTTTGCTTGCGCCCAGCCTAAGTGTCGCCGGTGCCTGGCCGCATGAAAGCGGTCGCGGACAGGTCATAATTAAGCTGGAGCCGTCCACGGCCGATAAAGGCTTTGATGGTGATGGCAATAAGGCGTCTATTGGCAAGTGGGATACGCGCAATGTCTCGGTCTACAGCGATTATGGTCTTAATGATCGCGTAACTGTGTATGCTAAGGCTGATTATCAGGACTTTAAAACCGATAGCACGTCCTATTCGGGGTTGGGGTCTGTTGAGATTGGTGGCCGCATAACTGTGGCGAAGACAGATACCGCCATATTAGCGGTGGGCGCGGGTGTCGAAGGGCTGGGCAAGGGCCGGCGCAGTGATTTTGATCAGGCAACATCCAAAGGTACCGATACCGAGATGCGCGCCTATGGTGGCAAGAGTTTCAAGATCGCAGGCAAGGACGCCTTCCTTGATGTGCAGGTGGCGAAACGCTGGCGCGAAAAAGAAGCCGATCAGGTGCGTGTCGATGCGACGGTTGGTATTAAACCCGATCCGAAATGGATGGTCATGGCGCAAGTCTATGCCGGGCAAACCGATAAGGAAGCCTGGGGGCGCGCCAAATGGACAAACGCCGAGGTAAGCGTTGTGCGCCATTTCGGAGGCAGGCAGGATATCAGCGTACAACTGAGCGCACGCCAAACCCTGTCGGGTGAAAATGTCCCACAGGTAAAAGCTTTATCCTTATCAATATGGAAGCGATTTTAGCTACTGTGGTTTCTTAGCCGTTTCGACCGCTATATAGGCCAGCAGGTTCTCACGGTCCTTAGCGTCTTTGATGCCTAAAAATGCCATCTTGGTGCCTGGAACCGCGTCGCGCGGCTTGGTTAGGAACGCATCGAGCGTGGCGAAATCCCAAGTCACATTATGGGCTTTCATAGCGTCTGAATAAGGATAGCTGCCTTCGGTGCCGGCTTTTCGACCCAATACTCCGTACAGATGAGGGCCGGTCGTGGTCGCGGTCGTCTCAATCAGCACATGGCACGAACGGCATTTGCCAAACTGCTTTTTACCTTCTTCGAGGTTGGCGGTATTATATGGTGCGGGCAGTGATGCCAGTACCTGAGCTTTTTCAGCTTCGGTCAACGGTTCTACGGGGGCTGGTGCCGAAGCTTCTGAATTTTGCGCAGATTTTGGCGCCGGTTCACAGGCGGTTAGCATCAATGCAAGGCCCACCGTTAAAACTCTTGATTTTACCCCGAAGTGCATGTCCTGACCTCATCCCAACCTATGAATTATATGGTTTCTACAAGACAGTTCGGGCTTTGGCGAGCGCGAAAGTGTAGTCATTGCATTTCTCAATAATGTGATCTGTTACCGGCGGTTACGGGCTTTTCGATAGCTGGGTTTTGCGCCTAAAGTCAGTTTTACTTGAACACAAGTTAATCATTTCCACCCAGGATTGATTTGCCTGACTGTAGTGATGGAGAAACTTGATGTCCGCCACACGTTCCTTGCCGACCGATTCGCCGTTTTTACCTCGAACTATGATCGAGCATTCGGCCATGTATACGCGAGCTATGGAAAAACTGGTTCAGGTCGTTCAAGCCCTTTCCAATGCCCGCGATCTCAACACCGTAATTCGTATCGCGCGCGATGCCGCACGAGAGTTATTGGATGCGGATGGGACGACGTTTGTGCTGCGTGAGGGGGATAAGTGCTTTTACGCCGATGAAAACGCCATCGCCCCTTTGTGGAAAGGTAAGCGCTTCCCTATGCACCTGTGCGTCAGCGGTTGGGTGATGACCAACCGTAAGCCGGTCATTATCGAGGATATTTATACCGATCCGCGGGTGCCTCACGAAGCGTACCGGCATACTTTCGTCCAAAGCCTTGCCATGGCCCCCATACGCCGTGACGACCCCATAGGTGCTATCGGGGCTTATTGGGCGGTAACTCAGCAGCCATCGGAAGAAGAGATGATGATCTTACAGGCACTGTCCGATACCGTATCTGTGGCAATGGAAAATGTACTGGTTTATGCCGATTTGAAGCAAAATTTTGAACTGCTACGTCATCAGCAGGCGCGTATAGCCAAACAGCAGGATATTCTGAATGCACTGCCCGATGCCGCGCATTCAGCGGGGCGGACGACCCGCGAGAACATTAGTTACACAGACCTGATTGTTCCAGACGATGAGACAGGCGGTGCTGCTGTAGTGCCAAACCCATTAACGGCAGCAAAGCCCGCACGGTTAGCGACTTTTTTAATGTTTGATGGCAAGGCCGAAGAGGCCATGACCTTTTATGTGTCTTTGTTCAGAGACTCTGCTGTCAATTCGGTGACCCGATATAGCGCCAGCGAAGCCGGACGAGAAGGCGGCATAATGCACGCCAGCTTTACCCTGAACGGTGTGCCGTTCATGTGCATCGATTCGAGTGTACGTCATGAATTCGGATTCACCCCGGCCATATCGCTATATATGACCTGCGAGGATGAGGTCGAGATAGATCGGCTGTATAGCGACCTTTCAGAAGGCGGGGAGTCTTTGATGTCACTGGCAGATTACGGCTTTAGTCGCAAGTTCGGCTGGGTGAAGGATCGCTTCGGTGTCTCCTGGCAACTCAATCTGCCATAAGGTTAAGACCGGCGGTATCCATCATCCTGATCCTGAGTGTTTAGGATTTCCTCGGCGCCATCGACGTAGACGAGCAATTCTATATCGTCGTCTTCCGCGTCACCGGCCTCAACGCGATTAACAATAGCCGGGCCGCCATAACGTTCGCGAAATTCAGGGTCTGAGATTCGGTGATTTATGGCTGGCACCGCTGTAAAGCGAAAATCATCTGAAGCGTAAATTTCTTCGCCGGTATTTTTATCGAAGAAACGATGGCTGTAGGTGGTCATGGTCGTCTCCCGTGAAGGCTCTACAGAGCGTAGCTTACGCCATATTGTTTTGGGATGCGATGCGACGTGTGCGCACATAAAGAAAATGTGAGCCCTTAGACATAAGCCTGCGCGGGTATGGCGCAGGCTTATGCAGGCCAGATTTACGGATTGACGAAATCGTCGCCTTTTTTGTCTTTCTTTTGTTCGGTTAGCAGCTCAACATCCTTAGCCGTTATGATGCCGCTCTTATCGGCATCATGGCGGTTAAACATGGCATGGCCTGAGACCTGATATTCCTCAAACGTCATGGCGGCATCTTTGTTGGTATCGAGTACGCCAAAGCGCACCTTGGCCTGACGCATTTGGCGCTGGTACTGCTCTTTTTTCTTTTCAGCGTCGGTGACGGATTCGAGTTGCTTATTCAGGCGGGCCTCGTATTCACCGACATATTCAGCTTCGGTCAGGCTTGCGTCCCCATTGGCGTCCATGCGCTTGAAGTGGTCGGCGCGTTCCACGTCGAACTCTGCCAGCGTGACCTGGCCGTCCTTATTGGTGTCCTGTTCTTCGATGAATATCGTCGTCTGATGCGAGGCGGCGAAGGCCTGTGATCCGGCCGTCAAGACCATAAGGACGGCTAATCCGGTGAGAATTTTCATAATATTATCCAATATTTATAGGGGCTTATTGCGGCAGAACTTCGAGGGTGAGTGTGGCGGTTTCCGATAGCCACAGATCGACCTTGGTCTGGCTTTGGCTTCTGACACGCACCTGAATCAGGTAGACGCCGGTTTTGGCGGGCGTGAAGGTGACCTTGCCGTCAGCGCCGGTTTTCAGGTGCACGGGTGCGCTTTTCTGAGCTTCGTAGATTTCGCCGTCTCGAACGATTTCGATGTCTTCGTTGGCTACGGGTTTGCCGGAATTGAGCACCGCGAAGACAAAGGCTTCACGAGCATAGGCATCGTTGGGGGCGGTGATAGGCTGGATGGCCACACCGGTTTGCGGCTTCGCATAGGCACCGGTCGTGGGCGCGCCCTTGGTGACATAGACATCGGCGCGGGTCAGGCTCTGGACATCGACGACCTTATCCCCCGCTTTCGGGGCTGAGGCCGGGCCTTCGCCAAAGACGACCTTGCCGTCCTTGATGGTGGCCTTGGCGACGCGCCCGGTACGTACCCCCGATGAGATACGGTAGGTGCCCTCAACAGGCAGGGCGGGCTCAAGCAGAACCGCATCTTTCAAGGTCGCCACCGGGGTCAGGGGCGTGGTCGCACCATCGGGGGCCGTGAGGTTGAAGGCGTCCGATTTCATGGCGACATCTGGCCTGATCTGGCCTTCTGCAAACGAAGCCTCGACGGTGACATGCTTTCGGGCCTTGTCAGGCGTGAAGTGGTTTGGGCGTAGATAGGGGGAATGAGCCAGGGCGGAACTGGCCATTAAGCCTATAAAAAGCAAGGGGCTGGCTTTGAGCCATAAGGGTTTTGACATCAAGTTTCCTTTTCATAAGCGACGCTGAATAATTCGGGCGTGGCTGAATTATCACTTTCTATTAATGAGAATCATTATTATTTGCAAGTGGCTTGACAGGGGTGATTTGCACGCCTACCACGCCGTTAATGCGAATTATTCGCAATATTAATCTAATTTCTGTGACGTCACGTGGGGCGTCGATTTTCAAGGAGTATGGGGCATGTCGAAGTTTTCAGGGCGCCGTGGGCCAAAGGGCTCACATGTATCGGTTTTGGGATTGGCGTTAGCGCTGGCGGCGGGGGCTCAGGTCGCAGCACCCGCAGCGTTGGCGCAGGATGCCGATTCCAAAACCGATCTCTCCACCGAAGATAATGGCGCGGTCTCGCAACTGTCGCTGGGTAAGATTGTGGTCTCGACCGGCGTTGATAAGGTCGCTATCGACACGCCGCAATCGGTCACGACGCTTGATCAGGAAGACATCGACAATGCCCAGGCCTCGACCATAGGTGACTTGCTGGAAGGGATTCCGGGCGTGTCGGCTGTTGGCGGCGTCAGCGGTCTGGGGCAGGGCTTTAACATCCGCGGCATGGGCACCGGCGTGGCCGATTCCGACAGCCGTATCCTGATCAATGTCGATGGCGTCTCAAAGTTTTTCGAGCAATACCGGATGGGCGGCTTCTTCTCGGAGCCAGAGCTTTATAAGCGCGTCGAAGTGCTGCGCGGGCCGTCGTCTTCGACGCTTTACGGGGCGGGCGCTCTGGCGGGCGTAATCAATTTCCAGACCAAGGATGCCTCGGATTTCCTGCGCGGTGACGACCACCTGATGGTGCGCGTTAAGGGCAGCGGGGAGTCTAATGCCGATGCCCGCGCCGGATCGGTGATCATTGCCGGACGTCCGACCGATAACCTTGATTTGTTGCTCAGCCTGTCGTCGCGCGTCAGTGATGACTATACGGATGGCAACGGCGATGTGGTCGTCCCGTCCAAGGCTGAAGGCGATTCCGTGCTGGCCAAGGCGCGTTATTATGTGGGTGGCGACAAAGGCCACAGCGTGTGGGCGTCGGCCGAAAACTGGCAGAACGATTCCTATCAGGTCTATGATCAGGCCGAAGCCTTTGCCACCACGCCGGTGCGCCGTAAGACTGTCAATGAGAGCTATATCATTGGTTACGACAACGCCTTTGACGGCAATGACTGGCTGGATGTGAAGGCGCAATTGGCCTATTCCAACATGCAGGTCGACCAGACTGAAAATGCCGGTTTCAGCCCCAATGGCGTCGGATACAACTCGTCCTACGTCTATAAAACCGTGCAGGGGCGGCTGGAAAACACCTCGACCTTGACCTTCGGGCCGGACTGGAACGCCTTTGTGACGACGGGCCTGCAAACCTATAAGCAGGAACGCCGCAATCCGCGCTACCGACAGGACGGCAGCTACATCAATCCGGGCGCCACCACCCACCCGGAAGGCGACCTGACCCGCTACAGCGCCTTCATTCAGGGTGAGTTTATCTGGAAAGAAAAACTGACCATCATCCCCGGCGTGCGCGTGGACCGCGTTAAGCTGGAGTCGGATTACCTGATCGCCACCCAGTCAAAACCGGAAACTGTAGAAAATACGGGAGTGTCCCCGAAGATTGCTGTGCTCTACAGTCTCAACGATAATTTCAATCTTTTCGGGTCGGTGTCGCGCACCGTGCGTATGCCCGTGCTGGATGAGATTTATTCGGCTACGGGCACAACCTCTCAGATGGCGAATCTCAATCTGGATAATGAAGAGTCGGATAATATCGAGATCGGTGGTGCATTGGCTTTCAGCAGCTTATTTACCGATCGCGATAAGCTTCACGCCAAGCTCACGGTTTTCCGAAACGACGTGGATAATCTCATCGCCCGCGAATCCGGTGGGGCATATTATTTCCGCAACTTCGGCAAGGCGCGCTTTGAAGGTGTTGAGCTTGAAGCCGAATATGCCACCCGCCGGTTCTTCACCCGTGCCGCTCTATCGCTAGTGGATGGTGAAGACCTTAGTCGTGCCAAAGCGATCCGCCTGAACACCGTTCCCGCCGATGAACTGACGCTCAATGCCGGTTATGTCATTCCCTCGTGGAACCTGACACTGGGCTGGCGCGGTGAGTTCGCCAAAGAAGCCTACAAATATAATGCCACCACCGGCGCGGTCACTGACACAACCGACGACTACAATATCCACAGTCTCTATGCCGTCTGGAAGCCGCAGGGCGAAGCGGTTCTGCGCGGGGTCGATGTGCGCTTGAGCGTCGATAATGTGGGGGATGAATATTTCCAACGGCATCTATCCTCCCTGCCCGCGGAAGGCCGAACTGTGAAGCTTAGCGTCGGCAAGACATTCTAATCCTCAATGTCTGCGTCGATAAGAACTCGTGTTTTGTCAGCCGGAGCCTCCGTTCTAATGAACGGAGGCTTACTCGCTATGGCGCTTTGGTTGTCACCAAAGCCTGATCTGACGGTGTTGGATGACGGCGGAATAACTATCACTATGGTTGCCCCTGAATCTGATGTGACTGATGCTGCAGAGGGGGCGTACGCGGCTGATGATAGAGCAACCGAAGCCCCGCCTGAAGACATCGCCAAGACTGCCCCTTCGCCAAACTCAGTTGCGCCGGTTTCAATCAAATCAGCCCCCTTGGATATGGCCAGCGGACCTGACGTCGGTGCAACTTCATTGAACGATGATGGTCCGGTTAAAGCGCCTGAGCAGACTTCAGGAAATCAGGTAGCCCCGACATATGTGACAACAAGTCAGCCAGCAGCATCGAGCACCCAGCCTGCCGTAGCCAGTTCAGGACGTAGCCACACCAAGTCCTACCTGGCGCAGGTGCGGACCTGGATTGAGAGCCATAAAACCTATCCGCGCGGTGCCAAACGTCTGCGTCAGGAGGGGAGTGTCACCATCAGCTTCTCCCTTGATCGACAGGGACGTGTCTTGTCGAGCCGTGTGGTAAAATCGTCCGGGATTGCAGCCTTTGATCGTGAAGCCTTGGATGTACTAAAGCGCGCGGAGCCCATGCCCAAACCCCCAAAAGACGTCAAGGGTGATGTACTCGAAATGACAACTGAGCTTGAGTTCAGTCTTCAAAATTGACCAAGTAAAATGGTGCCGGTTGCAGGAATCGAACCCGCGACCTTCGGTTTACAAAACCGCTGCTCTACCAGCTGAGCTAAACCGGCACACAGAGCGATACGCAATAGCGTATGAGGTGGCCCTTATGCCTATCACTCTTCACAAAGGCAACGGCTTCGGGAGGAAATATCCCACTTTTTTGTTTAAAACCGTATCATATCTATGTTTTGTCGCTTGAAATGCGATATGAGGGGCCTCTGTCTATAGGAAGCTCATCTGCGCCATGTCACGTATCCTCATTACCTCAGCCTTGCCTTACATTAATGGCATCAAACACCTCGGCAATCTGGCCGGGTCTATGTTGCCGGCTGATGTCTATGCGCGGTTTAAGCGTGCTCAAGGTCATGAGGTGCTTTATATTTGCGCGACCGATGAGCATGGGACGCCGGCTGAACTCGCCGCGGCTAAGGCGGGACAGGATGTTAAGACCTATTGCGATGAGCAGCACCTGATCCAGAAAAACGCCGGTGAAGCGTTTGGCCTGTCCTATGACTGGTTCGGACGGTCATCTTCGCCGGAAAACCGGGCGCTTACGCAGATGTTTTGCGATGCGCTGGATGAAAACGGCCTGATCGAAGAACGCACCGACAAGATGGTGTACTCCATCGATGACGGCCGTTTTTTGCCGGATCGTTATGTCGAAGGGACTTGCCCGCACTGTAAATTTGAGAAGGCGCGGGGCGATCAATGCGATAATTGCGGTCGCCTGCTGGACCCAACTGACCTGATTGATCCCTATTCGGCGGTGTCTGGTTCGCGTAACTTGGAAGTGCGTGATACCAAACACCTTTATCTGCTGCAAACTAAGGTCGAGCTGCAACTGCGGGCCTGGATTGACTCCAAGTCCGCCTGGCCGCAACTGGCTAAGTCGATCGCCAATAAGCATCTGGAAGAAGGGCTGATCGACCGGGGGATTACACGCGATCTGAAATGGGGCGTGCCGGTTGCCAAAAATGGCAAACCCAGAGAGGGCTTTGAAAACAAGGTCTTCTATGTCTGGTTTGATGCGCCGATTGAGTATATTGGCGCCACTCAGGAATATTTTAATGCCCGAAACGAGCCAGAGGGGTGGCAAAAGTGGTGGCGGCTGGATCAAGGGGCGGACGATGTCAGCTATATCCAGTTCATGGGCAAGGACAATGTCGCTTTCCACACCGTAAGTTTTCCTGCCACGGTTATTGGATCAGGGCAGCCGTGGAAAATGGTCGATACCCTAAAAGCCTTTAACTGGCTGAACTGGTATGGCGGGAAGTTCTCGACCTCAATGAACCGGGGCGTGTTCATGGATCAGGCGCTGGAGATTCTACCCGCTGATTACTGGCGCTGGTATTTGATTGCGAATTCCCCGGAAGGCTCGGATTCATCGTTCACCTGGGATCAGTTTCAGAACACGATCAACAAAGATTTAGCGGATGTCTTGGGTAATTTCGTCAACCGGATTGTCAAATTCACGGAGTCGAAATTTGGCGGCACGGTGCCAGAAGGTGGTGCGGTGGGCCCGCTGGAAGAGAAGCTTTATGCCGATCTGGCGGCACTTTTAATCGAAGCGACCGAAGCGTTCGATGCGATGGAAATGCGCAAAGCCGCGCAGACCGTGCGCCGGATCTGGGTTCTGGGCAATGAGTACCTGCAAGAAGCCGCACCCTGGACCGCGTTTAAAACCGATGCAGATCGGGCCGCCGTCATTGTACGTCACGGCCTGAATCTGGTGCGCCTGTATGCGGTACTGGCCCAGCCCTTGATACCCTTTGCGGCGCAATCGATCGCGGATAGTGTCAGTGTGACCTTGCCGCTGGGCTGGCCGTCAACCGATGCCAAATCGGAATTGTCGAAACTGCCTTTAGGGGCGCCGGTAAAATCCGGTGAGGTTCTGTTCAAAAAAATTGAGGACGAACAGGTGGCCGAATGGGCGGAGCGGTTTGGCGGGAATGAAGGGTAGGTTTGCTTAGTTAAAGGTTGCTGCGATGACGCAAATCACTTAGCCTGAAATAAGTTAGGGGGGTAAAATGAAACCTGCAAAAATATTGTTCAGCACCGAAGGCAGAATCCGTCGGCGGACTTATTGGCTATATTCCATCGCGTTAACCGTGGCTTATCTGGCCATATATTTCGGCGTTGCGGTGGCTACAGGAACCTTGGATACCTTGGCGAGTGATACGACCAGCCCAATTTTGGATGTAACCGAGGCTATATTGTCAATTGCCATGATATGGCCGAGCCTGTGCATACAAATAAAACGCTGGCATGATCGCGACAAATCTTGGGTATGGATTTTTATCAACCTTATCCCCATCATAGGGTGGATATGGTCGTTTGTGGAACTGGGTTGTCTTGATGGCACTAAGGGACAGAATAAATATGGTAATTCCCCCAAAAGAGCTAATCATGAAGCTGTTGCCGCCACATTCGATTAGGCCTGACTTCAGTTGGTAACCTATTAGACGCCGTTTACCATAACCCTGTTTTGTGCCTATAATGGTACAAATATAATTCACAGGGGCGGGCCATGACAATCGTCGATACCTTGCTTAATCCGAATGGGCGCATCAACCGGGCGACCTTCTGGAGCTGGACCTTGGGCATTGCCTTTGGACTAGCGATCCTGTTGTCATTTTTTCTCTATATGGGTGAGGCTTGGCTTGATGACTGGCGCACCTTCACGCTCTATCCGGTCTTTACGGCTGAGCTTGAGCCCTGGGTAGCCAGGCCGCGGCGGCTGATGTGGCTTTTGCTTATTCCCGTAAGCTGGATCTATTTCTGCCTGACGGTTAAGCGTTGGCACGACATGGGGCTAACCGGATGGCTGGTCGTTATCAGTTTTGTTCCGGTCATAGGGACGGTGTTGACCTTGATGATATGTGGTCTCGTTCCCGGCCAACGCCATGCTAACCGGTACGGACATCCGCCTTATGTAAGTGAGCCAGACCGTTACGCAGGCTACGACGAAGCCCTTGAAGACATGCCATAAAAATAAAGGCTTCAGATCGCTCTGAAGCCTTTATTGTTTTAATGTGCTGGTGGTTTGTGACTGAAATGCTCAATATCTTTGGGTGTGATATCCATGAAGTCGGGCACAATCCGGTTGTATTCGCTGACCTTATTCAGGTCGACAACGATATCCCGGTGGCCTTCCCACATCATGCTGAGCGACACATAGAGGATAACGAACAGGCCGAAAAAGCCGATCCAGCGGTGTTTGTGCAGGATTTTGGCAATAAAGTGCGAGGCTACCCCCATCAGGGCAATGGCGAGAATCAGGCCAAATACCATGATCGACGGATGCTCATGAGCCGCCCCGGCAACGGCCAGCACGTTATCGAGCGACATCGAAAGGTCGGCAATCAAAATCTGGATCACGGCTGTTTTAAAGCTTTTGACCTTGGCTGCCGGAACGGTAGCGCCGCCCATAGTGCCATCAGCATTGATATCAGCGCCGGTGGCGTCTTCTAAGGCAGCTTCGGCGCGGGCTTCGTCGTGGGTGTGGGATTCGCGCAGTTCGCGCCACATTTTCCAAGCTACCCACAGCAACAGCAAACCGCCGGCAAATAGAAGGCCGATGATCAGCAGCAGTTGCGCGGTTACCAGCACAAAGCCGATTCGCATCACGACAGCGGCGATCAGACCATATAATATGGCCTTACGGCGTTGGGCGGCCGCAAGCCCAGCCGCCGCCAGACCTACGGCCACCGCATTGTCACCAGCCATAACCAGATCAATGAAAACGACCTGAAGCAAGGCAGAGGCTTGCGAGGCAAGTTCAGGATTGGACAGAAAATCCATAAGGCGCTCATTTTATATTTTAATGGTTTCGTCCGTTCCTAATCGGTAATGACGGGCCTTGTCCAGCGATCAGTTGCGGGCGCAGGCTTCATAAAGTGCGATAGAGGCGGCGTGGCTCACATTTAGGCTCTCAAACCCGCCTGGCATCGGGATTTTGGCCAGATGATCGCAGTGTTCGGCCACCAAACGACGCAGACCATCGCCTTCGGAGCCCAGCACCAGCACCGCCTTGCGCGGTTGGGGCAGGGTTTCGAGAACCCCTTGCAAGGTGTCATCGGTATTTCCGGCAAGGCCAATACTGATCCAGCCCTCATCGCGTAAGCTTTCCAGCGCACGGGACAAGTTGGTGACCTTAGAAAAAGGCACCATATCCATGGCACCGGCGGCGGTTTTCGCCAGCACGCCCTGCATGATTGGAGAATGGCGATCCTGCATGATCAGGCCCTGAACACCGAATGCCGCCGATGAGCGGAAGATGGCACCGACATTCTGAGGGTCGGTGACCTGATCAAGCATCAGCAGCACGCCATGGTCACGCATCAAGGTTTCTAGGTCGTCACCTTCCGGAGGTGGAGCATTGAGGGCGATTCCCTGATGCACCGCGCCCTGCGGCAGGATGCGCATAAAATCGGCCATCGGCGTGGGGCGAAAGTTGAGATCACTGCGTCTGATCAGGGCCTGCGGGAGGGCTTTGGCGCGGTCTTCAGTTGCAAATAGCTGAAATGGCCCTTTGCGGGCTGAATTTTTTAAGGCCGCTTCGACCGCGTGAACACCCCATATCCAGCCATCTTCTGATACCTTATGGCGTTGAATTTGTGGCGTTTTAGGCTTTGATTCACTGCGCTCGCGACCGCCGCTTTCGGGCTTTGTCGGAGCACTTTTTGCGGAAAAGTGCGATTTTTGGCCCTGACGGGATTTGTGACCGTTGCGTTCGCGATTAATGGACACTATAAGACGCGCTCCGATTTGAGGCCTGACAGGCTTTTTGGCTAATTATGATGTTGTCTTTACATATGTGTAGAGAGGACATCCACAGAAACCAGAAAGTTTTTTTGTTTTTGGGCTTGTCCTTTTTTCAAAGGTCGAGTTTAAAGCAGCAGGTTTTCAAGCCTTGAAAATCAGACGTGCGCATGGGGGAATGTCCCGAGCGGCAAAGGGGGGGGACTGTAAATCCCCTGCGTAAGCTTCGCAGGTTCGAGTCCTGCTTCCCCCACCATCGCACGACCTGTCTGCCGCGACAGGTCTTAAAGGCTTGAAAAACTGTAGTCCCCGATCGAACTTACGAAAGTGTTTTGCTGAACAGCAGAATGCTTTCGTGCGCGGGTATAGCACAATGGTAGTGCAGCAGCCTTCCAAGCTGAGGATGTCGGTTCGATCCCGTCTACCCGCTCCAATTTCATTTCAAAACCTTAGCCCGACTGGGCAATACGGAGCCTGACCTATGGCCAAGGAAAAATTCAACCGTACTAAGCCGCACTGCAACATTGGCACGATTGGTCACGTTGACCACGGCAAGACGACGCTGACGGCAGCGATCACGATGACGCTGGCCAAGTCCGGCGGCGCGGTCGCTAAGGCATATGCCGACATCGACGCAGCCCCTGAAGAAAAAGCACGCGGCATCACCATCAACACCGCCCACGTCGAATATGAGACGGCCAACCGTCACTATGCCCACGTCGACTGCCCAGGCCACGCCGACTATGTGAAGAACATGATCACCGGTGCTGCTCAGATGGACGGCGCTATTCTGGTGGTTTCGGCCGCTGACGGCCCGATGCCGCAAACGCGTGAACACATCCTGCTGGCCCGTCAGGTCGGCGTTCCGGCTCTGGTCGTGTTCATGAACAAGGTTGACCTTGTTGACGATGCTGAACTGCTTGAGCTGGTTGAAATGGAAGTTCGTGAACTTCTGTCGTCCTACCAGTTCCCCGGCGACGATATCCCCATCACCATGGGTTCGGCTAAGGCCGCCACCGATGGCGTGAACCCGGAAATCGGTGAAAACCAGATCATCGCCCTGATGAAGACGGTTGACGAATACATCCCGCAGCCTGAGCGCCCAATCGACCTGCCGTTCCTGATGCCGGTTGAAGACGTGTTCTCGATCTCTGGCCGTGGTACGGTTGTGACCGGCCGCGTCGAGCGTGGTATCGTTAAGGTCGGTGAAGAAGTCGAAATCGTCGGCATCCGTCCGGTTCAAAAGACGACCTGCACGGGCGTTGAAATGTTCCGCAAGCTGCTGGACCAGGGTCAAGCTGGTGACAACGTCGGCGTTCTGCTGCGCGGCACCAAGCGTGAAGACGTTGAGCGCGGTCAGGTTCTGTGTAAGCCAGGCTCGATCACCCCGCACACCAAGTTCATCGCCGAAGCCTACATCCTGAACAAGGAAGAAGGCGGTCGTCACACGCCGTTCTTCACCAACTACCGTCCGCAGTTCTACTTCCGTACGACGGACGTGACCGGTATCGTGAAGCTGAAAGAAGGCGTGGAAATGATCATGCCGGGCGACAATGCTGAGCTGGATGTTGAGCTGATCACCCCGATCGCCATGGAAGAGAAGCTGCGCTTCGCTATCCGTGAAGGCGGCCGTACCGTCGGCGCCGGCGTCGTCGCGAAGATCATCGCCTAGGGGCAAGCCCCTAGGACCGTAACTTGGCGCAAGCTGAGATGACGGTGGCTAAATCAAACCCCTTCGGTGCAAACCGGAGGGGTTTTTGTGTATGTGGTTGTATGGGCTTGCAAAATATTAAACTAATGAAGCTAATAAAAAAGAGCGGCGAAAAATCAGGTTAATGGGGCAGGAACCGACCGCATGAAATTAACTCACATCGAAGTCATAACCGCCGATCAGCTAAATGCGGCGGATCTGGCGCTTTGGTCGCAATGCCTCAAACAACGGCCTGAACTTTGGGGGCCTTATTTTGACGTTCGATATTTTCAGGCTATCGCAAAGACCGTTCCCCAGGCCTTTATCGCCAGACTATATAGCGGTGATCGGTTGGTGGGTTTCTTTCCCTTCCAAAAGCGGGGTCGCATAATTCAGGCATTCGGTGCCCCTTTAACAGATTTTCAGGCGGTAATCGCTGTTGAAAATATTGATCTGAGTGATCTTGTCAGTTTGTTAAAGGCGCGGCGCTTTGAGTTTCAGGGACTGATTGATCTTTCCGCTCCGTGTGAAAGCCCGCAGACCCAAAAGCGTCTATATGCCGATTTATCCGCGGGTTTTGAAACCTATTTCAGTGGCAATTACGAACAGCACAAAAAGGTTTTCCGTAACACCGAACGCTGCCGACGCAATCTGAATAAGGACTATCCTGACCTTGTGTTCAGTTGGGGGGCGGTCACACCGGAAACCCTAAAATGGATTGTTGATTGCAAGCGAAGTCAGTATCGCCAAAGCGGTCTGCATGATGTGTTCGCCTGCGGCTGGACCGGCGATATGCTGCACGCGCTGGCAAAACAAAACAGCGATGATTTCGCTCTCATGGCCGGTGTTTACAGGCACGGTGAGCGCATCATCGCGGCTGAGGTTGCCTTAAAAAGTGGCAGCGATCTGCACCTATGGTTTCCGGGCTATGATCCGACCTTTGCGCGCTACGGTGTCGGTATTTTGATGACGCTGGACATTATGAAAGCGGTATCAGGCCATGTGAAACGCGTGGATTTCGGCTGCGGCGATGAAGCCTATAAATCGCCGCTAACCACCCATTCTGGGCTATGCTGGGAAGGGCATGTGTCGGCAGTGCCCTTCCGTCATCAACCGTTGAGGCGCATGAATGGGCTGCGGGCGCAATTGATGCGGCGGTTGCGTATCGTCCGTGCCTGCGAGTTGAAACTTAGCGGACAATTGCACGGGGGCTGGCAGATTGTGCGCAGAGCCATTAAGCGCAGCCGTTTGTCGATGAGTATGGCGATTTCAGTCGCGTTACCCGAATTGCTGCTCCGCGGCACCTATGCTGGTTTCTGATGTTACTTTTTTTGATGCATGAAGCTCTATAATCTTGACGTTCGTTATAAGCACCCGTTAGCGTCCTGACGAGTTAGGGTTTGAGGTTGTAAATGTCAGTATTTCGGTTTGGTGTGTCGGCGTGGATATTGTGTTTGGCGGTAAGTGCGCACGCGGAAATTCTCACACCTGAGCGGGTGTTTTCTGATCCGGCCTTATCCGGGCCCAAAGCGGTCGGTGCCAAATTATCGCCCGATGGTGAAATATTGACGTGGCTAAAACCCAAGGCCAGTAACGCGCAAGTTCAGGATCTTTGGGCTGTGCCGGTGAGGGCCGGGACGCCCTATGTGATCGTTGACGCTGATCAATTGTCATCCGCAAGCAAGGTGTTGTCCGAAGCCGAAAAGGCCCGCCGTGAGCGTATGCGCGTATCGGCGCGTGGTGTGGTGGCTTATGATTGGGATGGATCATCGAAGTCCATTCTGGTGCCGCTGGACGGCGACATTTACCGCGTCGATCGGGCCAGTCGCAAAATCACTCAGGTCACCGATACGCCCGACGATGAAGTCGATGCCAAGCTTAGCCCATCGGGCAAGCACCTGTCTTATGTGCGCGCCAATACCCTTTATGTGAAAGACATGGCGTCTGGTGCCGAGACGGCCATGACACCTAAAGGTGATGGCACTTTAAGCTACGGTGTGGCCGAATTTATCGCGCAGGAAGAACTGGGGCGCTACACAGGTTATTGGTGGTCGCCGGACAGCGCCCGCATCGCCTATGCCAAGGTTGATGAAAGCCAGGTCGATATTGTCCCACGTATTGAAATCGGTGGATCGGCGTTCAAACTGATTGAACAGCGTTACCCTAAAGCGGGGACTAAAAACGCAGTCGTCGAGCTTTACGTCAAAACTCTGAACGGTGAAGCGATCAAGGTCGATCTGGGTGACGACAGCGATATCTATCTGGCGCGTGTCAACTGGGCGGCGGATGGCAAGACGCTTTATGTGCAACGCTTAAGCCGTACTCAGCAACAACTTGATCTGTTAAAGGTCGATCCGGCGACCGGTGCCGCGTCCGTGTTTTTGTCGGAAACATCCGATAGCTGGATTGATCTCAATAACGATTTCAAGCCTCTGAAAGATGGTCGCTTTTTGTGGTCCTCCGAGGCCGATGGCAACAACCATATCTATCTTTACGGGGCTGATGGCAAACTGATCCATCAGGTTACCAAAGGCGATTGGCCGGTCGATCATATTGCCTCGGTCAACGAGGCGATGGGAGACGTATGGTTTGAGGCGTCAAAAGATACCCCGATCGAAAGCCGCCTGTATAAAGTCAATTATAAAATCCCAACCGCTCCGGTCGCGGTGACCTCAGCGGGTGGCTGGTGGGTCACATCTGTATCCGATGGCGGCAAGGTATTTATCGGCACCTATTCTGACCCGAAAACACCCTCACAAACGGGCCTTTATGATGCGCGGGGCAAGCTGATCCGTTGGATCGAAGAAAATGCACTAGACCAAAATCACCCATACTTCGCGTTTAAAGATGAATATTCCGCACCTGAATTTGGCACACTCAAGGCGTCTGATGGTCAGGATTTGCACTGGTCAATGCTAAAGCCCAAGGGCTTCGATCCGTCCAGGAGATATCCGGTTATTGTCTCCATCTACGGCGGACCAGCTAAGGCGATGGTGCAAAAAACGTGGGTTAATCCAGCGGATCGTCTGTTCCAGGAGGCGGGCTATATTGTCTTTTCACTGGATAATCGTGGCACGCCTAATCGGTCAGTGGCTTTTGAGCGGGCGATCTATAAGCAATTCGGCGGGCCTGATATCGATGATCAGATCATGGGCGCCAACTGGTTGAAAACCCTGCCTTATGTTGATGGCGAACACATTGGCATGATGGGCTGGTCGCAGGGTGGATTTGTCACCCTGATGGCGCTGACCGCCAAAGACACCCCGTTTGCTGCAGGGGCGGCGGGCGCACCGCCTACCGAGTGGGGGCTTTACGATACGGCCTATACTGAACGCTACATGTCCACACCGCAGGCCAATGCGGAGAACTACGCGAAGTATGATGTTGTAAATCGCCTCGATAATCTGAAACCCAACAGCCTGCTGCTGATGCACGGTATGGCCGATGATAATGTTATTCTGGCCAATACAACGCGGGTGATCGAAGCCTTGCAGCAAAAATCGATACCGTTTGAACTTATGCTTTACCCCGGAGAGCGTCACGGAGTCCGGGGCAATGCCAAGAATCTGTTTCGTTACAAGCTTTATCTGGACTTCTTTGATCGCAAGCTGAAACCGTGACAATCCTTTCATGACAAGTAATTAAGTTGTTTTTGGCGACCGCTGGCCACACAATTGACCTGTGGCCTCTTTAGCCGCGCTCAAAATGTTGTCTGGAAAGCGTAAATGACCCAAACCCATATGGTCGCTTATACTACCGCAAGTCTGATTTCAGGACTTGCAATAGCGGCCGCAGCGGCACCTGCTAACGCCCTGATGGCGTCCGAACTTGATTTGCGTAATATGGCGGCCAGAGTTGTCATCGTACCTGATTCCGGGCGCAGCGATATTGATCTCAAAGTCGCCTATGGTTCGTCCAGCGTCCCCAAGATTATGGTCAGAACGTCCGGAGATTCTTTGATCGCGGATGGTGGGCTTAAGGCCAAGGCGATACGATGCGTCAATGGCAAAAACGGAGATGTCACGCTTGGCGGCATGGGCGGGGCGACGGTACCGGTCAAGGACTTGCCGATCATCTATGTTAAAATGCCTGCCGATGTCGTCATCAGTTCAAATGGCGGCGTTTACGGTGAAATGGGAACGGCGCAGCGGCTTGAGCTATCGGTTTCTGGCTGTGGCACCTGGCATGTCGGTCATGTCGCTGAGACGGTTGACATAAGCATCGGTGGCTCAGGTGATGTCACGATCGGAGACGCCCGCTCAGCCAGTATCGCCATTGGCGGCTCAGGCACGGTGCGCACCGGAAATATTTCTAAGCTTGAAGCCGCTATCGGCGGAAATGGCGACATAACGGTTCTGCGGCTTAATGGTCCGGGTGAAGTGGCTATTGCCGGATCGGGTGATGTTAAGATCGTAGATGGCGCATCCCCTAAGCTGGAACTCAATATTGCCGGTTCGGGTAAGCTTCACTACGGCGGCACCGTAAAAGATGTCGACATCAGTATTGTCGGCTCCGGGAATGTCTATCTTAAAAAAGTGACCGGCAATATACAGCGCTCTGTGATGGGGTCGGGCAACATAAGTCTTGGTAACTGAAGTCTTGCCAGCCGACGATTGACCACAATAAAATCAAGTTGAAAGCTGCAAATCCCCTTGCCCTAGGCGTTAAGCGCTGATACACCGCACGGCTCTTAAGGGTCGAAAGTTGTCATAATAACTGAGATTCTGAGTATCAGGCATATCTTGCAAACATTTGGTTTGCGTACAATATGCCATCACATAGGGGTATAGCTCAGCTGGTAGAGCGCCGGTCTCCAAAACCGGAAGTCGTGGGTTCGAGTCCCTCTGCCCCTGCCACTTTTTTTCTGAGGCTCAAAACGATTCTTTTGGGCCTCCGTTTTGTTGTTTAGAAGTCGGAACGTCGATTCTTATGGCGAAGAAACCTACCTCGAAGACCCCTACGGTATCGCCGGTTAAGTCCGGGGCTGTGGATGTGGCCAAGCCTCAGATGTCTGCGCAAGGGGCGGGGAGCAGCGCGTCTTCGGCACCGGTGACACCTAAGAAAAAGACTAGTCCCGCCAAATTCATTCAGGAAGTCCGTCAGGAAGCCCGTAAGATCACTTGGACGTCGCGCAAGGAAACCTGGATCACGACCGTCATGGTTCTGATCATGGTGGTTGTCGCTGCAGCGTTCTTCTTTGTGGTTGACGGCATTTTGGGCTTCAGCGTCAGTTGGCTGACGAACATCGGTAGATAAGGACCATTGCTCATGGCAAATGACACACTCGACGCTGCCCTGGCTCCGAATCCGCGCCATAAGTGGTACATCGTTCACGCCTATTCAAACTTCGAGAAGAAGGTTGCTGAATCTCTGCGTGATCAGGCTAAGTCGCAAGGGCTTGAAGACAAGTTCTCTGAGATTCTGGTGCCGACCGAAGATGTGGTCGAGATCCGCCGCGGTCGTAAGTTCAACAGCGAACGCAAGTTCTTCCCCGGTTATGTGCTGGTGAAGATGGAAATGACCGATGAGGCCTATCACCTCGTCAAAAATACACCGAAGGTCACGGGGTTCTTAGGTTCCGGCCAAAAGCCTATCCCGGTCACTGAAAAGGAAGTTCAGCGCATCATCGGCACGGCTGATGTCGCCGCTGAAAAGCCCAAGGTGGTTCTGTCGTTCGATATCGGTGAAAAGATCAAGGTCATTGACGGGCCGTTCGCCAGCTTCGACGGTGTGGTCGAAAGCGTCGATCAGGATCATGCCCGCCTTAAGGTTTCGGTGTCTATCTTCGGTCGCGCCACGCCGGTTGATCTGGAGTTCTCACAGGTTGAGAAGACCGCATAATCCACAATCCGGATTATTAAGTTCAAAGCCAGGTTTTGCAGGGTTTTCCGTTGCAAAACCTGGCTTTTTTATTTTGAAGCGGTTGCGCATGTCTGGGAAACCGGCTATAGCGCCCGCTCTTCGCGTAATGCGGAGTTAAATCCGTGGGAGGCCGATAGCTAAGGCCATCCATACCACGGCTCACAATATCCCAATATATCGGGATTACAGGAGATATCCAATGGCTAAGAAAATCCTGGGCTACATCAAGCTCCAGGTGAAGGCTGGCTCGGCCACACCTTCGCCCCCCATCGGCCCCGCACTGGGTCAACGCGGCGTGAACATCATGGGTTTCTGTAAGGAATTCAACGCCCGTACTGAAAACGTGGAAAAAGGCACACCGCTGCCGACCATCATCACGGTTTATCAGGACAAGTCGTTCACGTTTGTGACCAAGACACCGCCTGCGACCTTCTTCATCAAGCAAGCTCTGGGCCTTAAGTCCGGTTCGACCAAGCCCGGTCGCGACAGCGCTGGCCAGATCACGCAAGCTCAGCTTCGTGAAATCGCTGAAAAGAAGATGAAGGATCTGTCGGCTCACGACATCGCTTCCGCCGCTAAGATCATCGAGGGCTCAGCCCGTTCGATGGGTCTGAAGATCGTCGATTAAGGGGAATTCTGATGACCAAAATTGCAAAGCGCATCAAGGCTTGGGATGTTGATTCCGTAAAGCTGCACACTGTCACCGACGCCCTGAATGTTGTGAAAACCAACGCCAAGGCCAAGTTCGACGAATCCGTTGAAATCGCCATCAATCTGGGCGTTGACCCTCGCCACGCTGACCAGCAGGTTCGCGGTGTCGTTCAACTGCCGTCCGGCACCGGCAAGGACGTTCGCGTAGCCGTGTTCGCCAAGGACAAGAAGGCTGAAGAAGCTTTGGCCGCTGGCGCTGAAGTCGTCGGTGCCGAAGACCTGGTCGAAAAGATTCAGGGCGGCTTCATGGACTTTGACCGCGTTATCGCGTCTCCGGACATGATGGCTCTGGTCGGTCGTCTGGGTAAGGTGCTTGGCCCGCGCGGTCTGATGCCGAACCCGAAGGTCGGCACCGTTACGCCAAACGTTGCTCAGGCTGTTAAGGACGCTAAGTCCGGTGCCGTTGAGTTCCGCGTTGAAAAGACCGGTATTGTTCACGCTGGCGTCGGCAAGGTGTCCTTCACCACCGAAGCGCTTGAGTTGAACGTCCGCGCTCTGGTTGACGCTCTGGTTAAAGCCCGTCCGTCGGGTGCCAAGGGTCTCTATGTTCGTAAGATTTCGCTGTCTTCGACCATGGGCCCGGGCGTGAAGGTCGATACGTCGTCGGCCCAAGGCTAACATCGGACTGATGCTAAAATTAAAGCCGCCCTGTTTTGCAGGGCGGCTTTTTTATTATTAACGGTCGCGATGTCCGTGGTGGCCTCGATCGTGACGATCGTGACGGTCATGGCGATCGTATCGATTATGCCGGTCACGATCACGATAATAGGCGCGGGGCGGCGGGCCGTAGTGGCCGTAATAGCGTTCGCGGTAGACGTTGCGATAGCCATAGCGCGGGCGGTCATTATAATAGACAGCGACATAGCCGCGCGGTGGCGGCGGGGGATCGTAATAGCCGCTATCATCGTATGAGTAATAGCGGCCCTCATAGCAATCAACGCTGTTGCGCCCCGCACTGTTGCCTACAACGCCGCCCAGAACCGCACCGGCAATCGCACCTTCGGTACGGTCGCCGCGTCCGGCAATATTGCTGCCCAGAGCGGCCCCGGCTATGGCACCGATCACCGTGCCGTTAGTCTGGGCCTCTCTTTGGCGGGCGTAACAGTAGCCATCATAGGCTGAGGCCACCGAGGGCAGTGCCATGGCCAGCCCTAGCCCTAAAGCGATCGCAGCCTTGGGAAGGTGGCGTATTAATGGGTTTTTTGAATGTGTTTGCGTTTCCATACTCTTCACCGTGCGTTGACGTAATGTGTCAGTATGGAAACAGATTGCCGCAGTGAACCTGAATGGTAACTGAATGGATTATGGCCTGTTTATGTTGATACCTTTAATGTTTATAAGTGCCGAATAAAGCGAATGTGCCGGTATGTGTGATCAAAGCCTGATATTTTCACCATATTCGTGAAAATGACCTTGATCATACGTCCGTCTTGAGGCATAAGGCCCGCCTTCTGGCATATCATAAGAGATGCCTTCCCCTATTCGCGCTTGAGGGCTGGACATAAAGCTTTCGGCGATATCGTTAGATGCTTAAGGCAACGAAGCGGTAGCACAACTTTAAAGAAGAGAGACGGAAATGGCCGTACCTAAGCGGAAAGTATCGCCTTCACGGCGCAACATGCGTCGTTCGCACCATGCACTCGGCGCCAATCCTTACACCGAAGACAAGGATACGGGCGAGCTGCGCCGTCCGCACCACGTCGACCTGAAGACCGGCATGTACAAGGGCCGTCAGGTTTTGACGCCGAAAAAGGACTAACTTTTTCGGATTACGATCAAGATTTAAAACACGGCTCATAATGGGCCGTGTTTTTTTATGTCTGAATTGCGGTTATGGTCTGGGGATGACGATTCCCTACACGCTCGTGATTTTTGATTTCGATGGGACGCTGGCTGATTCGTTTGGCTGGTTCCTCGATATCTTTGACGAAGTGGCCGATAAGTTCGGCTATGATCGCGGGGATCGCAATAATCTGAGGGCGCTGAGGGATATGGGCGCGCGTGAATTGCTGGCGCATCATCGGGTACCGATGTGGAAGCTACCCATGATCATGACCCATGTTCGCAAGCTTCAGGGACAGCATATAGATCGTATTACTCTGTTTGACGGTATAGGCGAGGTGATCACCACGCTCAAACATCAGGGGATTAAGGTAGCGGTTGTCACCTCTAATGCGCGTGAAAATGTGGAAACCGTACTGGGGGCAGATATCGCAAGACTTATCGACCACTATGCCTGCGGGGCTAGCCTGTTTGGTAAGGCGGCGAAGTTCAAGGCTTTGCTAAAGGCGGCGGGCACGGAGGCAAGCTGTGTCTTGTCGGTCGGGGATGAGATCCGCGATATAGAAGCCGCGCGCGTTGCGGGCTTTAAGGTTGGGGCCGTAAGCTGGGGCTTTGCCAATGCCGACCGATTACGGCGTGAAAACCCTGATCATTTGTTTGAGTGCCCGCAAGACATATTAACGGCTCTCAGGCCGCCGTCAGGTTTTCATCCCAATATATGAAGCGTTAGCGTTATCACGACTTGCGAAGCGGGCGGTTCTCCTCTAATCCCAAGCCGTTAGATGAAGCCTTTTAAGGACGCTCCCCATGACGGAAATCATTGATATAGTTGCGCGTGAAATTCTCGATTCCAGAGGCAATCCGACCGTTGAAGTCGATGTGACCCTCGAAGATGGCTCGTTCGGACGCGCAGCCGTTCCGTCAGGTGCGTCAACCGGCGCCCACGAAGCGGTCGAAAAGCGCGATGGTGATGCCAAGCGTTATCTGGGCAAGGGCGTGTTGCAAGCCGTTGATGCGGTCAACACGGAAATCTTTGACACGCTGTCAGGTTTCGATGCGCGCGATCAGCGCCGCCTTGATCAGACCCTGATCAATCTGGATGGTACGGAAAACAAGTCACGTTTGGGCGCTAACGCTATTCTGGGCGTCTCTCTGGCGACTGCCCGCGCGGCGGCGCTGTCATCGGGTCTGCCGCTCTATAAGTATGTGGGCGGTATCTCTGCCCGCGTCCTGCCGGTGCCACTGATGAACATCATCAATGGCGGTGCCCATGCTGATAACCCCATCGACATTCAGGAGTTCATGATTGTCCCGGCAGGCGCCGAGACCTTCTCTGAGGCTTTGCGCATGGGTGCGGAAATCTTCCACGCTCTTAAAAAAGGCCTGAAGTCCGCCGGCCATAATACGAACGTCGGTGATGAAGGTGGCTTTGCGCCGAACCTTGGGTCGGCCGAAGAGGCATTGTCCTTCATCATGAAGGCCGGTGAGCAGGCCGGTTACAAGGCCGGACAGGATTTCTGGCTGGCTATGGACGTGGCGTCGACTGAGTTCTTCAAGGACGGCAAGTATGTCATGGAAGGCGAAGGCAAGACCGTCGATGCGATGGGCATGGTGGACTATCTGGCCAAGCTGGCTGAGGCCTTCCCGATCTGTTCGATCGAAGATGGCATGGCCGAAGACGATTTTGAAGGCTGGGCGGCATTGACAGAGCGTCTGGGCGACAGCCTTCAGTTGGTGGGTGACGATTTGTTCGTGACCAACCCAAATCGTCTGGAAATGGGCATCGTCGAAGGCCTGGCCAATTCCATCCTGGTTAAGGTCAATCAGATCGGCACCTTGTCCGAAACACTCGATGCGGTCGATATGGCCCACCGTGCGGGCTACACCTCGGTCATGTCGCACCGTTCGGGCGAGACTGAGGATTCGACGATTGCTGACCTGTCGGTGGCGCTGAACTGCGGGCAGATCAAGACGGGATCTCTGGCACGCTCTGACCGCCTTGCAAAATATAATCAACTGCTGCGCATTGAATCTCAGCTTGATATCGAAGCGGTCTATGCGGGCCTGAGTGTTATTCGCTCTTAAAGACGTATGTCCATAAATATTGTGACGGCGGGAAGGGCAACTTTCCCGCCGTTATTTTATGTGCCTATGGAATCGCCGTAAACGCCTGATCAAAATCAATCAACTTTACGCATTGGGAAAGATTTTTTACATATCCGCCAAAAACGAATGAAGTGGGCGCGCAAAATCTAACACTTGCGCCGATTTTTGTTGGGAAAAGTGATAAATTCTTTGTTGATCAAAGACATCATTGGTAACAGTTTGTTAACGGGCGGGCGTCAAATTGAGCCTTAATGCTGTCCGCCGTCCAGAAAGGGCGTAAGTCGTGTTTTTACACCTGAGACCTTATTTGCCTACCGCAATCCTATCTATATTGTTGGCCTATTGCTGCGTTCAGTTTATGACTGGCGATAAAGGTTTGTTTTCACAAGATAACAGACAAAAAGACCTCATGGTTGCTGAAAATAAACTTGAAAAGCTCAAATCCGAACGTCAGGATCTTGAGGCAAGGGCGCGTTATCTACGCACAGATAATCTTTCAAAGGATTTACTTGAAGAGCGTGCGCGCGTTATTCTCGGCTTCGGTGAAGCTAACGAATATGTGATCCGCGATCAAATCGACAAAAGCGCTAATTCCTGACACAGCAAGGGGCCTTTACGAGGGGCCATCCTTCTCATAAATGGATAGCGTCTAATTTATTCTGACTTTTTAACATGATGCTCAGGGAGGTATTCATGGCGCGTGCCGCTAAGGCAAGTGACGGAACCCAAGGTTCCAACTCCACCCCATCTGTGAACCGTAATACGTCCAAAGATGATCTTTTAAAATATTATCGCGAAATGCTGCTGATCCGCCGCTTCGAAGAGCGTGCCGGTCAGCTATACGGCATGGGCCTGATCGGGGGCTTCTGCCACCTTTATATCGGTCAGGAAGCGGTTGCCGTCGGTATGGAGTCCGCCTCGATTGACGGGGATCAGGTTATCACCGGCTACCGTGACCACGGTCATATGCTGGCCGCAGGCATGGACCCGAAAGAGGTCATGGCCGAACTGACCGGCCGTATTGGGGGTTCGTCCAAAGGCAAGGGCGGTTCGATGCACATGTTTGACATCGAAACCGGCTTCTTTGGCGGTCATGGGATCGTCGGGGCTCAGGTCTCGCTGGGGACCGGTCTGGCTTTTGCTGACTTCTATAAGCAAAATGGCAATGTCTCATACACCTACTTCGGTGACGGGGCGGCTAACCAAGGCCAGGTTTACGAGAGCTTCAACATGGCCAAGCTATGGAAGCTGCCGGTCGTGTATGTGATCGAGAACAACGAATACGCCATGGGCACCAGCCTTGCACGGGCATCGGCCACCACTGAGCTTTATATGCGCGGTGCGTCATTTGGCATTCCGGGCGAGCAGGTTGACGGCATGGATGTATTTGCCGTCTATGAGGCCGGTTTGCGCGCGTCTGAGCATGCCCGTTCTGGCAATGGCCCCTACATCCTTGAGATGAAGACCTATCGCTACCGCGGCCACTCCATGTCCGATCCGGCCAAATACCGCACCAAGGAAGAGGTCGATGACGTTAAAAAGAACCGCGATCCGATTGATCATATCAAAACAATGATCGAGCAGGCTGGGGTTACCGAGGACGAACTTAAGGTCATTGATAACGAGATCAAGGCCATCGTCCTGGAAGCTGTGGAATTCGCCCAGACCAGCCCTGAGCCGGACCCGTCCGAGCTTTACACAGATGTCTATCTTGAGGCGTAAGGTTTAAACATATGACTGATATTTTAATGCCCGCGCTCTCACCGACTATGGAAGAGGGCACGCTGTCGAAGTGGCTGGTTAAGGCGGGCGATACCGTCTCTGCCGGCGACGTGATTGCTGAAATTGAAACCGATAAGGCGACGATGGAAGTCGAAGCCGTCGATGAAGGTGTGATCGAAGCCATTCTAATCGACGCCGGTACTGAAGGTGTGAAGGTCAACACCCCTATTGCCCGTCTGGCGGGTGGTGAAAGCGCATCACCTGCCCCGGCGAAGTCAGAGGCTCCCACAGTACAAGCCGTGACTGAGGATAAACCTGCAGAAGCGGCAGCACCGGCCAAGCCGGAGCTTCGCGATCCTGAGTTCCCCGAAGGTACGCCGATGGTGAAAATCACCGTCCGTGACGCCCTGCGCGATGCCATGGCCGAAGAAATGCGCCGTGACGAAAAGGTCTTCCTGATGGGTGAGGAAGTCGCCCAGTATCAGGGGGCCTATAAGGTTTCACGCGGTCTGCTGGAAGAGTTTGGTGACCGTCGCGTGATCGATACGCCTATCACCGAAATGGGCTTTGCCGGTGTTGGTGCCGGGGCCGCTATGGCAGGCCTTAAGCCGATTATCGAGTTCATGACGTTCAATTTCGCTATGCAAGCGATTGACCATATTCTGAACTCATCAGCCAAGACGCTCTATATGTCGGGTGGTCAGATCAAGTCGTCTATCGTCTATCGTGGCCCTAACGGTGCCGCCGCTCGCGTAGGCGCGCAACATTCTCAGGACTATTCGGCTTGGTATGCGAACATCCCCGGTCTTAAGGTCGTAGCCCCTTACGACGCGGCCGACGCCAAGGGCCTTCTGAAAGCAGCTATCCGCGATCCGAACCCGGTTGTGTTCCTTGAACATGAAATGATGTACGGTCTTGAGTTCGAAATTCCTGCCGTCGAAGACTTTGTCCTGCCGATCGGCAAGGCCAAGATCCAACGCGAAGGCAAGGATGTTACTATCGTTGCCCACTCACGCATGGTCGGTTTTGCCCTGAAAGCCGCTGAACAATTAGCGGCTGAAGGCATTGAAGCCGAAGTCGTTAACCTGCGTACCCTGCGTCCGCTGGATACCGACACGGTTATTGCTTCGGTTAAGAAGACCAACCGTCTGGTCACGGTAGAAGAAGGCTGGGGCCCTTGCGGCGTCGGTGCTGAAATCGCTGCCCGCGTGACGGCGGATGCGTTCGACGATCTGGATGCGCCGCCTGCGCGCGTTCATCAGGAAGACGTGCCCATGCCGTATGCTGCCAACCTCGAAGCCCTGACGGTGCCGAGCGTTGAGAAAATCATCGCGGCCGTCAAACAAGTCTCGTACAAGTAAGGGAATACATCATGACTGATATTCTGATGCCGGCCCTTTCGCCTACGATGGAAGAGGGCATTCTGGCGAAGTGGCACGTTAAGGTTGGGGACACGGTCTCCGCCGGTGACGTGATTGCTGAGATCGAAACCGATAAGGCGACGATGGAAGTCGAAGCCGTCGACGAAGGCACTATCGAAGCCATCCTGATTGAGGCTGGCACCGAAGGCGTCAAGGTCAATACGCCGATCGCACGCTTAGCCGGTGAGGGAGGTTCTGCCGCGCCGGCGCCTCAAAAGGCGGCTGAGCCAGCCAAAGCTGAAGCCCCAAAGGCGGAAGTGGCTCCAGTAGCGGCGCCTGCCCCGGTATCAGCTCCGGCGGCATCATCTGGTGCGCGGGTGGCGGCATCGCCCTTGGCGCGGCGTCTGGCTGAGATCAATAAGCTTGATCTCAAACTGCTCAAAGGCACCGGTCCACATGGCCGTGTGATCAAACGCGATATCGAAGAAGCCCTGAAAACCGGGGTCGGTAAAGCCGGGTCAGCACCTGCTGCCGCCGCGGCCAGTGAACCGCGTAAGGTGCAATCTCTGGAGCAACTGGGCATCGCACCGGGTTCCTACGATCTGGTGCCGCTGGATGGCATGCGCAAGGTTATCGCCCGCCGTCTGACCGACAGCTTCCGCGATATTCCTCACTTCCCGCTGACGATCGATATTGAGATCGATAATCTGCTGGCGGCGCGCGCCAAGATCAACACGGCGCTGGAATCGCAAGGCGTTAAGGTTTCGGTCAACGACATCGTCATTAAGGCGGTAGCGCTGGCACTTAAGCAAGTGCCGGAAGCCAATGCGTCCTTCACACCCGAAGGCATCGCCATGCATCACAATGCCGATATTGCTATGGCCGTGGCGATTGATGGCGGCCTGATCACACCGATCATTCGCAAGGCTGAGACGAAATCTCTGGCTCAGATCGCCAAAGAAACCAAGGATCTGGCGGGGCGTGCCCGTGATCGCAAGCTGAAACCCGAAGAATTCCAGGGTGGGACCTTCTCTGTGTCCAATCTTGGTATGTTTGGAATCAAGCAATTCGCCTCGATCATCAACGAACCACAAGGCTGCATCCTGTCTGTCGGGGCTGGCGAACAGCGCCCGGTCGTCAAGGGTGGTCAGTTGGCGGTAGCCACCGTCATGACGGTGACACTGACCTGCGATCACCGCGTGGTCGATGGTTCGATCGGTGCTAAGTACATCACAGCTCTGAAGGATCTGTTGCAAGATCCGATTAAGATGCTGGCATAAAAACGGGCGCACGATGGTGCGCCTGTTTTTACATTTTATTTGTCGCATCGCTGATCCGAAAACCGCTAAACATGTTTCGGGCGATGCTTAGGAGGAACTCTCTCCATGTCTTATGATCTCGTTGTTATCGGTTCCGGCCCAGGCGGTTACGAAGGTGCCATCCGTGCCTCTCAGAATGGCCTTAAGGTCGCGATTGTCGAGCGTGAAGCCTTGGGCGGTATTTGCCTGAACTGGGGCTGTATTCCGGCCAAAGCGCTGCTTAAATCGGCCGAAGTCTATGATAAGCTTCATCATCTTGAGGATTACGGTCTGTCGGCCTCTAATCCGGGCTATGATTTTGAAAAGGTCATTCAGCGTTCGCGCGGCGTGACCAAGACCATGAGCGGCGGTGTCGCCTATCTCATGAAGAAAAACAAAATCGACGTCATTGAAGGCTCAGCGGTATTAGAGCCCGGTAAAGATTCACCCAAGGTTGTTGTGACGCTCAAAGCTGGAGGCACCCAGACGGTTGAAGCCAAGAACGTCATGCTGGCCGTCGGCGCGCGTGCACGGGAAATTCCGGCCATCGGTGCGGTCTCCGACGGTGAACGTATCTGGACCTATCGTAACGCTTTGGCACCAAAGTCTCAGCCTAAGTCGCTGATTATCATTGGTTCAGGCGCTATTGGGATCGAATTTGCCAGCTTCTATCAGGCGCTGGGGACTGAGGTTACGGTCGTTGAGGCCATGGACCGCATCCTGCCGGTCGAAGATCATGAAGTGTCGGCGGAGGCGCTTAAAGCTTTCAAAAAGCGTGGCATCAATTTCCGCGTCGGCGCCAAGGTCACCAAGATCGAAAAGCCCGCCAAGGGCGTGGCGGTTCATGTCGAAGTGGCTGGAAAGTCAGAAGTTCTGACCGCCGAAGGCTGCATTGTCGCAGTGGGTATCGTGGCTAATACTGACGGCATCGGCCTTGAAAAGCTGGGTGTGGTCATGGACCGCGGCCATGTCAAAAACGACAGCCACGGCAAGACCAACGTCAAAGGTCTTTATGCCATTGGTGACTGCGCCGGGCCGCCTTGGTTAGCGCACAAGGCGTCTCACGAAGCGGTGCACGCAGCGGATTATATGGCCGGTCGCAAGCTGTCCAATCTCAATCCGCCGATTCCGGGCTGCACCTACGCCACCCCCGAAGTCGCCTCTGTCGGTATCACCGAGCAGGCGGCCAAGGAACAAAAGCTTGACGTTAAAATCGGACGCTTCCCCTTCCGCGCCAATGGCCGGGCGGTGGCGTCGTCTGAAACGCTTGGTTTTGTGAAGGTCATTTTTGAGAAGAAGACTGGCGCGCTTTTAGGGGCGCACATGATCGGTGCAAACGTGACCGAAATGGTGCAGGGCTTTTGTCTGGCGATCACCATGGAAGCCACCGAAGAAGACTTGCAGGGCACGGTGTTCCCGCACCCGACCATGTCGGAAGCTATTCTCGAAGCCTCGCTAGATGCCGATGGTCGGGTCATCAACACCTAAACGACATTTAAACGAGACGAAAAGCCCGGCAAATCTGCCGGGCTTTTTTTGTTTTCAGTTAAGTCCCAAATAGTCCTTGACCGGGGCAATGCGCCTCAAAACAAACCGTTCCAGCAGGGCGATGAGGATAAGGCTTATGCCCATTACCGGCAGGAAAACTGCCGTGAACACTATAATGGGTAGTAGACCACGGCTAGTTTTTCCGTCAAATTTGACAGGTGCCCCTAGCCGGTCAGCCGGGCGCTTAGACCACCACATGATGACGGCGCTGACGCTTAAGGTCAGCAGACCTAATGCGGTAAGAAGTCCCAATAATTGATTGAACCAACCGAACAAATGGCCTTCATGCAATGAAATCGCGGTCAGCACGATTTTGTCCATAACGGCTTTTTCGGTAAATCCGGTTTGTTTGACGACTTCGCCAGTATCCGCGCTTAAGGTCACCGTGCGACGGGCGGTCAAGTTTTGTGTAGTGGAGCCTGCCTGCCAGAGACGATCTCCATCAGGTTTGATGACGACTGGGGTCGGCAGGTCAAGCGCCCGCACAGCCGGCAGTAGAGCATCTATACCAGTCAGATCAGTGCCCATATCAGCCCCCATGCCCGTTGCGGGGGCTCCTTGACCATGATGAGCGTGGTCGTCTTTTGTCTGCTGTTTGTCTTCGGCGCGGCTACTGCTCCATTCGGCCTTGGCGGCGGCGGGCTTGGTGGCGGCCACCACCGCCTTGAAGCCTGTGCCCCACACCGAAGTCCACGGCAGCCCTGAGAGCAGGAGTATTAATGCGAACGTGGAAATATAGATCCCAGTCACCGCATGAATATCCCGCCAGAACAGCCGCGTGCCGCCGTTCAAGCGTGGCCATAATACGCCCGCCCAACCCGATGCCTGACGCGGCCACCACAGGTAAAGTCCGGTCATGATCATGACGATAGCCCAGGAGGCCGCCAGTTCGACAATGACCTCACCAAGACCCCCTATAGTTAGTTCACCGTGGATGTTTTTGATCACGGCCATGAAACGTTCATCGAGTGGCTGCGCCTTGAGGATGTCCAAGCTCTGAGGATGGACATACAGACGGTAAAGCTCCCCATTATCATTCAGCGTAACTCTCAAGGCATCATGGGGATCATCCCTGATTTCAACCTGAGTGAGCGAGGCTCCATGCATCGCGTGCATGGCCGTATAGATTTGCTGACTGACAGGTTTTGGAGCGCCGTCGAAAGCCAGATTATTGTATTTGGCCTCTAAAGCGGCCTCGATCTGCGGCTTAAACAGATAGGTGGTGCCCGTGAGCGTCAGAATAATAATGAACGGAATGCAGAACAAACCTGCATAAAAATGCCACCTCCAGATCATCCGGTAATCGATGATCCGGCGGCGCGCTTTGTTGTTTGCCGCCGGTTCCATCCTATCGGCTCATCAGTTTGATGCCGACAAAGATTGCCCGACCTTCGCCGGGCCAGAAGACTCTCCGGGCAGAGGCGGCGACCTTGGCAAAGTCTGTGACGGAATTGACGCTTGAGATATAGCGTTCGTCGCCAAGATTACGGGCATCGGCATAAACTTCGATCGAGGGGCTCAGGCGTTTGGATAGCGACAGGTTCCAGACTGTGTAGCCCGGCGCCTTAGTGGTATTGGCGAAATCAACCCACACATCTTCGGGCACCCACTCGACCGACGGCGCGACCCGCCAGCCATGACTATGGCTGAAGGATAACTCACCACGATAGTAATGCTCAGGCACGACGGGTAACCGGTTGTCGCCATAAACCTTATCGCCGTCGAATTTGAAATCCGACCAGGTGTAGGTCTGGCGAAGGACGGTCGACCACCCGCCAATAGTTCCGATTTTCCAGTCCAGTGCGGTCTCAAGGCCCTGATGGATTGTGTTTTGCGCATTGAAGGTTGCCGCAGGCAGTCCCGCGTCCACCGGAATATAGGTCAGCATTTCACCATCAATTTCAGCGCGATAAAGCGACACATCCCAGACGAAATGTGCGCTGCGTCCGCGTGTACCGATTTCAGCGGTGACAGCCTCTTGCGGCTGCACATCAACAAACTGCGGCAGTGGGCTTTGCACCAGAGCGCCATAGTTGGGCGCTTCGACCGATTTGGTGATGTTGGCAAATACCTGATTGCCAGTTGCATTTTGCCAGATAAATCCGATGCGCGGTGCGAACCAGTCGAAATCCTTAGTGGCATTGTTAGCGTTATTCAGATGGTTGACATAATCGCGCTTAGACCAGCCGTAAGAACCACCCGTAATCAGCGCCAGTTCATCGGTGACAAATAGTCGGCCCTCAGTAAAGACATCCCAGCTATCGGCGTTTTGTAACGCTTCGCCCGTGACTATGCCGGGTGAGCCCAACACATTGGTAGCCATGTGGCTGTCGACCAGACCTTTGCGGTAGTTGGCACCGATAAACAGGTCGTATGCCTTACCCCCGATTTCGCCCTTGCCATCAAAGCGGCCAAAAGCCCCGTAATTTTGGGACTGCTGATCTATGTGAATTGAAATCGGATGGATCAGGTGTTTCCAGGCCGCATAGATACCGCCTTCAAAGCTCCAATCCTGATTGATCTGCCAGTCAGTTTGCAAGGTACTACGCGCCGATTTAACATTGCGACCGTATTTGACGGCGGCGTAGTTGGGCGCGCTGGTCATTTCCGGTGTCGTCAGAGCCTCTGACTGGCTAAGGGCACCTGAAATACGCTGATCAAGGTCATTGCCCTGAAAGATAAATCGTACAGACCGATTATCACCAAAGCGGCGGCCGAGGTTTAAGGTCAGCCGCGTGGCCTCCTGATCGGCATTGTCGCGCCAGCCATCGGCCCGAAGTACCGTTGTCGCCAGATAAAGATCATAATCACCAATGACATCGGCATAGGCGAGATGGGCGCGGGTCGTGCCGAATGAGCCGCCTTCGACACGCAACAGGCTACGGTATCCGGCGTCATAGCTGGTAGGGGTGACATAATTGACCGCACCGCCGAGTTGAGAGCCCCCAAAGCGCAGAGCATTGCCGCCCTTGTAAACTTCGATGTAGCGCGCGGATAACGGATCGATTTCCTGAAAATCACCGGAGCCGTCGGCCTGATTGAGTGGGATGCCGTCAACACTCAGCCATGTGCCGCGATTATGGGTATTGTTGCCGATGCCTGAGCCACGGATTGAAAAGCGGCTATCTTCCCCGAACTTCTTTTGGGCAAACACGCCGGAGACATTTTTGAGGGTATCGAACAGGCCCATCGCATAGCTGTTGCTATAGGTCTCATTGGCAACCACCGAAACGGCGCCAGGCGTGCGCGCCAGCTTTTCACGAGTGGTTTTGACGACACTGGGGTCTTCGGATGAAGCGTTGGCGGTGACGATAACGGTCGGGATGTCGGTGTCGGCCTCTGCGGCATGAACATAGACCGGCAGAGCAAGCAGGGATGCGCTGGCCAGCAGCGCACAGGATAATTTTGTCATGGGATTTCACATCTGAAACGGGAATAGGCGCGCGCGGTCAAGACCGGACGCAGGTTATGGATTTCAGATGTGGTGGGGTGGCCCGCAGGAGTGAGGGCGGGGCGGGGCCTGAGACTGTGGTCGCTCATGCTCCAGGTTTAACGGAACGATGGCCGCAATAGGCGGATACTGAACGACCTCATAACGTGTCGTGTCAGGCACTATGGCGGTTAGGCTCGCCAAAACGCAATCCGGACATTTCAGCCCTTGGGTCTTAGTTGAGACTTCGGCCTTAAGTGTGGCGGTAAGGTTGTAATCAACAACCGGTTGCGCATTGACCCCATCGCCGGAACACATCACGAAAACGGTTTCGCCGCCCCGCGACATGGCCATCACATGGGTGGGGAACACGACTTGCAAAAACAGAGCGATCGCCACACCGAAAGACGCCCAGAAACGGGTATCTGAGGCGGTATTAGCTCCGCGATGTAGTCGTGATCTGGCCATAACCGCGTTTAGGCAGGGTCTGGTGTCGGTGTCAAGACGGACATGGTCCGATTGCCACTGTGACCTTACGCCGCACGCACCTCAATATCGGCTAATCTTTGCAAGGTGACATAGTCCGTTTTACCGGAACCGAGAACGGGGACTTCGTTGACTTTCAAGATCTTTTTCGGAATCGCTAAGATGGGCGCGCCGTTTTCCTTGGCCCAGTCGGTCAGGGTCGTCACGTCTGCGGTCGAGTTGTCGGTGATCAGCACCAGACGTTCGCCTTTTTTATCGTCAGATACGGCGACAACGGCGTGACGGCTTTGCGGCCAAACCTCTTCGGCAATCCGCTCAACGGCTGTTAATGAGACCATCTCTCCGGCAATCTTGGCAAAGCGCTTTGCTCGTCCCAAAATATGGACGCAGCCCTCATCGTCAATATTTACGATATCACCGGTATCGTGCCAGCCGTCAGTCGGGGCATCTACTACATCGGGATTGGCTTCATCAAGATAACCCGCCATGACATTGGGCCCCTTGATGAACAAACGCCCGCCAACAGCGATGCCCTCTACCGGATCAAGGCGGTAGCTCAAGCCTGGCAATAGCCGGCCGACCGTACCGTGACGATTATATTCAGGATTGTTGACCGCAACAACCGGAGACGCTTCGGTCACGCCGTACCCTTCAAGGATCTCAGCACCCCCAAACTGAGTTGTGAACAGTTGATGCGTTTCTTCGCGCACCTTTTCAGCACCGCAGACGATAAAATCCAGCGACGTAAATGAGTCCGGTTCGGCACTACGCGCATATTGATTAAGAAAGGTATCCGTCGAGAAAAACAGCGAGGCCTTGGTGTCCTTGATCAAGGCTGGGATCTGCTTCACATGCAGCGGTGAGGGGTATTGAAACGACCTCAAGCCCAACAAAAGCGGCAGCAATACCCCGCCGGTTAGTCCTAATGAGTGGAAAATAGGCAAAGGGTTGAAAGCGATCCACTCACGTTTGATGTTAATATGCTTATCCAGTTGTGCAACATTGGACGTTAGGTTGCTCTGGCTCAAGACCACACCGCGGGGGGTGCCGAAGGAGCCCGATGTAAACAATATAACCCCGGCATCTGTGGGTTGTGCCTTGTGGGCCGCCAGTTTTGGGAACAGTGAGCCCCACAGAGCATAGGCTTTGACATCAAGGCTCAAATGCTTACGCAGGTCATCCAGGTAGATGATATTCACATAATCGGCCATGGACTCGACAAGATCTTCAAGCTTGGCCTGCTCAATGAATCGGCGTGACGTCAGGACGGTTTTCAGACGCGTCAGTTTAGCTGCCGAACGAATATTGGCCTGGCCTGCCGTAAAATTTATCATCACCGGCGTGGTGCCGTTGGCATGAAGCGCGAAAAACGAAATGACACCGCCAATGCTGGTCGGCAGCATGAGCCCTGTTCTGGGCTCAATCCCAATATGTTTTTTGATAAGACGCGCTAATGCGAAAGTCCGCTGAAAAAACTCTTTGTAGGAGATGGGTTTGCGTTCTTGATCTTCGAGTATGACCCGGTCCGCGCCCATGACAGATTTCACTTTGGTCAGGACATCAAACAAGGAGGCGGAGGCTTCTTCCGCATTAAAGCTGCGCTCCATGCGCGATAACTCCCGTGAAAGTCGTTTTCCTATGCCGCTAAGCGGCACAGCTTGTAATTTCAAGGATTTAACCCCATTCCTCACCACGGGTAAAGATTTATGACGCGCGTGCGGCAGATGGGTCTGCAGGTTTCGGTGCATCAAGTCGAATAAAATCATCAATATATTGATATAATTGATTGTTATTAATAGTAGTATTTATTTTACAGGTTTCAAATTTTCGGCAAATTGATGCGGTTGTCTGGGGAGAAGAATCCGTTGCAATCACCAACATTCTGACGGTTTCGCGCTTATCCCCAATGGGTGTAAGGTCATTGGCCACTAGGGACCGCGCCGCTTTATCCATTTCATTTTGCCAGGCCTGACTTACAGCTCTCAGACGCAAGTCTGGATTGGCTTTCTGCCACTTATGGCCGATTCGCGCCATTTCACCGTCAGGGACATCTTCACTTTGCCAAACTTCAACAGGATAAGGCGATGCCGTAAGGTAGGGGGCATTTAGAATGACACCGGAAATATGCGCGGCAGCAACATCTATGGAGGTCGCTGTAATTGCACTTGTACCGTTGGCGACCAGATAGAGCGGCTTGTTTGTTTCTGGTCTTATGACGGTTTCAATTAGAGCCTGTGCGGTGCGCGCGCTGTGGTGATAGTCGGGAGTGTGAATTTTGTCGCCTTGCATAAGGTAACGCCCTGATCCGCCCTGTCCGGGGGCTTCAAAAATCCAAACTATGTAGTGTCTGGAAATCAAATGGTTCGCTAATTCAAAATACACCTCGGCCGGAAAGGCGGCATCGGCCAGAATTAGGATGTTTGCCTTGGGATTACTTGGCGGCGCGGCTACGCCGTATCTGGCTACCGGCAGATTTCCGCTTTTGAAGCCGCTCCAGACAAAGCCTTGTGGCGGAAAATACTGAGGGGGCAAGCCTGGGGGAATGTGGCTTTCGGTAACGACCTCGCTGGCGGCGCTTGTCGTTTTAAAATCGGATTTTTTTGAGCAGGCAGTGACCATTACGGCCAAGGCGATGACCATGCTCCACCTCAGATATCGATGGCATTGAATTAATGTCATGATGCGTCCTTGCCCGCTTTAGATCATAGCCATGACTCTGCCGGGGAAGCTACCCGTTTGTTACGGAGTGTTTTATCCTGTCACGCATTTTGATCCCAAATCGCGGATGACTGTTATCTTAAGGCTTATTTGACTTGATATTGATCAGCAAAAAGACCAATTAGAAACATGAACTGGCCGCAGATGTGTCGTGGCCGCTTAAGGTTTGTGTAGAGCGAAATGGTCACGATCATCAACCGGCTCGGCAATGCTGCCGTAAGCGCTCCGGATACCGAAGCCGCCCCCGCGGTACGGGAATTGCGTCACCCTGAAAAACAGAATCGCCCGGAATCACCGATTCTGAAAAAACCGGACTGGCTGCGGGTCAAGGCACCGGGCTCGGCGGGTTATAACGAAACCCGCAAGATCGTGCGCGATGCCAAGCTGGTGACCGTGTGTGAAGAGGCGGCCTGTCCGAATATCGGTGAATGCTGGACCAAAAACCACGCCACCCTAATGATTATGGGCGATACCTGTACGCGGGCCTGCGCCTTCTGTAACGTCAAAACCGGCATGCCTGCGGCGCTTGATCATGATGAGCCGAACCGTGTCGGTATGACCGTGGCCAAGATGGGCCTGTCTCACGTTGTTATTACCTCTGTCGATCGTGATGACCTTAGCGATGGGGGCGCGCAGCATTTTGCCGAAGTCATCCGTCAGATCCGCCTGCAATCGCCAAAAACGACGATTGAGATTCTGACGCCTGATTTCCTTCGTAAAGACGGCGCGGCTGAAATCGTCATCGACGCTAAACCGGACGTTTTCAATCATAATTTAGAGACTGTGCCGCGCAATTATCTGAAAATCCGGCCTGGTGCGCGCTATTATCATTCCCTTCGTTTGCTGGAGCGGGTGAAGGAACGCGATCCTCAGCAGTTCACTAAGTCCGGCATTATGGTTGGCCTTGGTGAATCCAAGGAAGAGGTCATGCAGGTTATGGATGACATGCGCTCGGCCGGCGTCGATTTCATCACCATCGGCCAGTATCTTCAGCCAACCCGTAAACACGCCGCCATTGACCGCTTCGTGTCGCCGGATGAATTTAAGGCCTATGAATCGATCGCGCGCGCCAAGGGCTTCCTTATGGTGTCATCAAGCCCGTTAACCCGGTCTTCACACCACGCAGGCGAAGATTTCGAACGTCTAAGAACCGCGCGTGCGGCCTTGGCCGGTCGCTAAGGACGTTTCAGTGGCAAAGTTTCATCTAAACCGCGTTTTACCTTTTTCTGCCGACAAATTGTTTGAGATGGTCGGAGATGTTGAGCGTTATCCTGAGTTCGTACCGTGGATAAACAGCCTGCGGACGTTCAATGTGTCGCGTCCCAGCGACGACATCACCCGGTTTGATGCAGATGTGGCCGTGGGTTTTAGCTTCCTGACGGAGCGCTTTACCACCCGCGTGACGCGCTTTAGTGAAAATAAGACGATTGATATCGTACTGCTCAAAGGGCCCTTTAAGCGGCTGCACTGCACCTGGAAATTTGCAGACCATGCTATGAGCAATGGCAAGGTGGGGGCCGCGATCGATTTCAATATCGACTTCGAGTTTAAAAACCCATTCCTGGATGGTTTTTTGCGGGCCAACTTTGATAAAGCTGTGTCTAAGCTGATGGCGTGTTTTGAAGGCCGCGCCCAAGCGCTGTATCCTACCGTTTAAGGTTACGACTTACGCCGGTAAATCCAGTGTTTTCAAATGATCATAGGCCCATTTTAAAGCAAATTGTACGCTTTCTTCGCGAATATAATGGCGGCCCTTATCCTCAAAATAATGGACATGGCTCATGGTTTGCGGCTCACCGTCCGTACCTTTGAAGCTTAGGCCAAAACACACCATCCCAACGGGTTTTAAGACTGTCCCGCCCGCAGGGCCTGCGATGCCTGTCACACTTATCGCTATGTCCGCATTGGCGTGTTTCAATGCGCCTTCGGCCATAGCGTAGGCGGTCTCTAAACTGACCGCCCCATGCGTATCCAGAATTTTTGGCAATACCCCTAAAAGCTTGGTTTTGGCGACGTTGGAATAGGTCACATAGCCTTCGTTATATATATCGGATGCCCCTGGTATTGAGGTGATCGCACCGGCAATAAGCCCGCCGGTGCAGCTTTCAGCCGTTGTCAGCACCTTACGCTTAAGCTTGGCTTCGGCCACCACATCACCAGCCAGATTATAGAGCGGAGACAGATTTTCGGTCATCGTAAAATATCCTTAGATATCTTTGGGCTATCTTAGAGACATACCACAGCCATCAACGAAAAAGAGCGGGGTTTTGGCCCCGCTCTCGTAAAGATATTGTGTGCTTAAGGGATTACACACCGGGATGCAGCGGTGCATCCAGATTGGCGTTGGCAAATTCCCAGTTCACCAGCTTATCGAGGAAGGTCTCAATGAACTTAGGACGCAGGTTCTGATAATCGAGGTAATAGGCATGTTCCCATACGTCCAGCGTCAGCAAGGGCTTATCGCCCTTGGTGAACGGCGTTTCGGCATTGCCCGTCTTCACGATTTTAAGCTTGCCCTCGGCGCCCAGAACCAGCCAGGCCCAGCCGGAACCAAACTGAGTGGCACCTGCGGTTTTAAACGCTTCGGCAAAAGCCTCATATCCACCAAAATCAGCGTCGATCTTTTCAGCGATCTTGCCGGTTGGCTTGCCGCCACCGTTAGGGGTCATGGATGACCAGAAAAAGGTGTGGTTCCATACCTGAGCCGAGTTGTTGAACACGCCAGCATTGGTGCCTTCGGATTCCTTGACGATATCGACCAAAGACTTGCCTTCAAATGGCGTGCCCGCGATCAGCTTGTTCAGGTTATCAACATAGGCCTTATGGTGTTTGGCGTGGTGGAAGCTGAAGGTGTTGGCCGTCATATAAGGCTCAAGCGCATCAGCCGCGTAGGGAAGAGGGGGGAGTTCGAATGCCATGACGACCTGCTTTCAAATGTTGGGATAAAACGCTAATATCCCCACACATATATTGAGGGGAAAATTTGAATTCAAGGTATTATCTAGTGAGAATGTTTCTCAATAATACCCTTATAAATTCAATGGGTAGCAAGAACCACCCGCTATAAATTATCAAGCCCGAACAACAGGCATTTCAATAAGGCAGATCGCCTGAGCCGCGAGCCCTTCTTCGCGGCCTGTAAACCCCATTTTTTCGGTTGTGGTCGCTTTGACACTAATGCAATCTATCGGCAGCGACAGGATTTCGGACAGACGGGCGCGCATGGCTTTGCGGTGAGGCTTCACCTTCGGGCGTTCGCAGATTAAAGTGACATCAACATTCACCAGCCGCCCACCTTTTTGACGAACAAGGGTGGCGGCATGTTTCAGAAACACATCAGATGATGCGCCTTTCCACTGCGGATCAGTGGGGGGGAAATGATCGCCGATATCGCCTAGCCCCACAGCCCCTAGAATGGCATCGGTCAGAGCGTGAAGTCCGGCATCGGCATCCGAATGTCCAATAAGGGTTTTGTCATGCGGGATTTCCACCCCGCACAACCACACGCTTTCGCCGTCCCCCCAGCGATGCGCATCAAAGCCCTGACCGACACGCATCTGGGTTTGGGTTTCAGACATGATCAACGCCTCCAATAACTCAAAATCTTCTTTGTAGGTGAGTTTGTGGAGGCGCATAGAGCCTTCGATCACCTCAACCCTTATGCCTGCGTGATCGGCCACAATGGCGTCATCCGTGGGTTCCTGATCAGAAGGCCATGTCTGATACGCCCGGACGATATCGCCGTAGCGAAAGACCTGTGGCGTCTGGGCGCGCCAGAGATGCTCGCGAGACGGGGCGTCTATGATGATTTTCTGCTCGGTCTTTTTCAGCGAGTCCGTTAACGGCAAAGCCAATATGACGGCCCTTGCGGTTTGCATACGCGACAGCAAAGACTCAATAATCGGTGCCGTTAGCAATGGCCGAGCCGCGTCATGGATCATCACAATGTCATCACCCGCGGCGTTCAGAGCCTTCAATCCGGCCTGAACAGATTGGGCGCGTGTGCCGCCCCCCGGGGTCACCGTGGCATTGGGAAACTTAGCTCGCGCTTTGGCCACATCGTCTTCGGGGACAACGATGACAACTTGCGAAGCGCTTGTATTTTCAAAAGCTTCCAACGACCAGCTCAGAACTGACTTACCGGCGAGCGGCATCCATTGCTTCCGTCCGCCTGAGCGTGTGCCAGAGCCGCCCGCAACTATTATGGCTTTAAATGTCATGGCTCAGAGCGTGGTTTCAAAATGAAAGGAGCTGATGACCAGCCCTTCCCGGAAGTAAAAACGATGGGCCTGGGTGCGATGCGTGCCGCTATCCAGGCGTAACTGGGTGCACCCCTCGGACTTTGCCAGTGTTTTCAACCAATCAAGCAAAGCTTTGCCGTATCCTCTGGAGCGCTGGTCCTGAGCGCTGACCAGATCATCGACATAGAGAATTTTGCCCGATACCAACCATTCATGGATGCGAAACCCGGCGCAGGCAACGACCTGCCCGTCATCTTCGACATAGGCCAGTCTCCAGCCACTCTCTGACATTTGGCGGCGGGCGCGCTCCAGTAAATCCTCATCGTCCTGCAGGTGCGGTCGCAAAGCTTTCATCACCGGAAAGCACCTGCGGATATCATCGTCGCTCTGCGCCAGTTTGACTATCGCCATAAGACCCTCCCATTTTAACTAAGCGTTTAAAGCGGCTTATGAATGGGGTCAATTGCACGATGTTTCCAAATGCAGGGATTTCCTGTATGTGCCCCCTATGTTCAGTGCAGGTCTTAAAATTGGTGATGTCGACATCGGCGGGCGGGTGCTGATTGCGCCGATGACGGGCGTATCCGACCTGCCGTTTCGAAAAGTAGCTACCAAACTGGGTGCCTGTTACGCCGCCACCGAAATGGTCGCCTGCGCCGAGCTTGAAAAAGGCCGCCCGGACATTGTGCGCAAAGCTCAGTTAGGTGAGCACAGTGGCCTCAAAATCATCCAGCTTATTGGGCGCGACCCCGCCTATATTGCCCGCGGAGCTGCTTTGGCTGAGGCGGCGGGCGCCGACATTATTGACCTTAATTTTGGCTGCCCTGCCAAAGAAGTCACCGGTGTGCTGTGCGGGTCTGCGCTGATGCGTGACCCAGATCAAGCGGCCCGCTTAATGGAGGCCGCGGTCAAGGCAACGAAACGTCCCGTAACCGTCAAGATGCGGCTGGGGTGGGACGACCAGCAGCGTAACGCAGCCCTATTGGCTAAACGCGCCGAAGATATCGGTGTGCAAGCGGTCACGATTCATGGTCGCACCCGTCAGCAATTTTACAAAGGTGAGGCTGACTGGCAGGCAGTAAAATGTGTGAAAGAGGCGGTATCGATCCCCGTCATCGTCAATGGCGATATTGTAGATCCTGATAGCGCCCGTAAAGCTTTGCTCCACTCAGGCGCCGACGGAATTATGATCGGCCGCGGAATATATGGCCAGCCGTGGCTGGCAAACTACCTTGATAATGCTGTTAGCGCCCAAACCCATCTGACTTTACCGACTTTAGAGCAGCGCCTGGACATTATCCTTGAGCATTTTCAGGATAGCCTCATTTTTTATGGTGCGCCATTGGGGCTGCGCATGTTTAAAAAGCACCTTGGCTGGTATATTGAAGCCGCAAATTACAATCCTGACCCGATTGTACGGCGGGCTGACAAAGGGCGGATTTGTCGCTTGGAAACCCCACAGGACATCGAGCGTGAATTGAAAATCTTGCTTTCAGCGGCTTGAGTTTCATCACAAGCGATGAAAAGCGAAAAAATAGACGCTTTAAAGCAACATTCATGTTGATATATGGACACAGTAGTGCGCAAATGCCACGGCTAAATTTTGGCATTTCGGAATTGGGTCTTGAAGGACACAGCGGCAAAACGACGAATAGGTCTGACGCTGATGCGGGCGTCCAGGGGGCTGCGTAACGCAAGTCCTGCGGGCCTTAGTATGGCCGCCGCCTATGTTTTGTCGGCGCTGATTACCGCGTTCATCATCTGGATGATTATTGCTACGCCGGGGACAGGCCCTATCGGCCCGGCCAGTCGTGTCTTGTTCATTCTGGTATGCCTCAACCTGTTGCTACTGCTGGGGCTTTGTTTTTTCGTTGTTCGCAGAATCTATCAGATTGCGCAATCGCGCGGCGCCGATGCGGGAGCACGGCTGCACCTTAGATTTGTCACCCTGTTTGCGCTGGCGGCGGTCACACCAGCCTTTGTGGTGGCCTTGTTCTTTGGCGTGTTGGTCAACCGTGGCGTGGAAACCTGGTTTAGTGCCCGTGTTCAGTCTTCGGTCGAAAACGGGGCCAAGATTGCCGAGCTATTTGTTGATGAACAACAGAAGATTGCGCTCGATACCGTTGAAGACATCGCCCGTAGCATCGACCATGAAGAGGGGCGGGCCCTTTTCCCCAATCGTCTGGCGTTTGCCATGGCTTTGCAGGATTTGGCGGCATCGCGGGGCGGGTTGGCGGCGATTTATCTGATTGATCGAAGCGGACAGGTTCTGGCACGGGCCGAAAGTGAAGATGCGCCGGTTTATCTGGCCCCACCCCGCGATACTATTTCAGAAGTCTCCGGAGGGGAGGCGCGGGTGGCGCTGTTTTCAGGGCCCGATGCCGTTCGTGTGGTCTATCCCCTAACTATGTATGACGGCGCACAGCTTTATGGGGTCAGGCTGCTGCAACCGGGCATGATGACGCGTCTGTCCAGCGTGTCGCGGGCTGTGGTTGATCTGCGCGAAGCTGCGGAAAACTCTAATCGAGTGCAAGGGGTTTTTGCGCTCGCCTATATAGAGACTGTTCTTCTAGTGCTGGTTGGTGCCGTTTGGGTCGGGGTATCGGCTGCGGATGCGATTGCGGTGCCGGTTGCCCGGCTTGTGCAGGCAGCCGATAAGGTCGCGGCAGGCAATTTAGATGCGCGCGTTGTCACCAGTCATCAGTCAGAAGACATCGCTGTGCTGTCACGAGCGTTTAACCGCATGACCAGCGACCTGCAAAGTCAGCAGGCGGCCCTAAAGTCTGCGGGTGAAGAGGCCGAAGCGCGGCGGCGGTTTATCGAAACCGTGCTGTCGGAAATCTCCGCCGGCATCGTAGGTATAGATGTTTTGGAGCATATATCCGCGATCAACCGGCATGCCGCGAGTTTTCTCAGCGTTGTAGGCGAGGATGCCATCGGCTTTAATATACGCGAATTAGTTCCTGAAATTGCTGATCTTCTTGATAAGGTATCGGTCTCAAAGGTTGAGGAACAAGAGGTCGATCTTATCCGCAAGGGGGAGACCCGGCGTCTGCGTGTGCGCATCTCAGGGCTTGAAACCGGCGGGGCCGTTATCACCTTTGACGACATTACACGTTTGGTGGCCGCCCAACGTAATGCGGCCTGGAAAGATGTCGCCCAGCGTATTGCTCATGAGATCAAGAACCCTCTGACCCCGATTCAATTGTCGGCGGAGCGCATTAAGCGCAAATACCGTGACCATATTGACGGCGATCTGGAAGTCTTTGATCGCCTGACCGACACCATTATCCGTCAGGTCGGTGACATCGGGCGGATGGTGGATGAATTTTCGGCCTTTGCCCGTATGCCTGTGCCAAATTTTGCCGAAGAAGATGCCGCTGAGTTGGTGCGGCATGCCGTATTTGCTCGTCGCGTTGCCGATCCGGACATACAGATCGATATTATTGAGCCTCTACCGGACACGAAAATTGTCTGTGACGGACGCCTTCTGGCTCAGGCCTTAGGGAACGTGCTTAAAAACGGCGGTGAGGCGATTGCATCGCGACAACTGGCGGCGCAAAAACTTGCGGAACAATCTGACCTTGTTGCGCCCGCGCCCACCAAGGGGCGTCTTCGGGTTGAAATGTCGATAAGCGATAGCGTGGTTCGCATCGACATTGAGGATAACGGCATCGGTCTGCCCGATAAGGATCGCGACCGCTTGACTGAACCCTATGTGACTACGCGCGACAAAGGCACTGGACTGGGGCTCGCGATCGTCAAGCGTATTGTTGAGGACCACGGCGGTGATTTCAGTTTAAGCGATGCGACGCATTTGAGCGGAGCGCGCGCGACTCTGCGGTTACCGCATACACAAATTATGACCGATGCCACAGATACTGTGGCAAGGCAGGACACTACCAATAAGATGGTGAGGCTGTGATGAAAGTATCTTCGGGTGTTGATATTCTGGTCGTCGATGATGAGGCCGATATTCGCGAATTGATTGCGGGCATATTGGAGGATGAGGGATATTCGGTCAGAACCGCCTCCGATTCTAATGCGGCGCTGAGGGCAGTGAAGGCACGCAAGCCCTCGCTGGTTGTGCTCGACATATGGATGCAGGGTGGTGGCCTTGATGGCCTAGAGCTTTTGGATGTTATCCGTGAGCTTGATCCTGATATTCCGGCAGTTATGATTTCTGGCCACGGCACGATTGAGACTGCCGTGTCGGCCATCAAACGCGGGGCTTATGATTTTATAGAGAAGCCTTTTAAAACTGAGCGTCTGATCATGATTGTTCAAAGATCGCTTGAAGTGGCTTCGTTGAAACGTGAAAATCGCCGCTTACGGAATCAAGCCGTTGTACCGGACGGTCTCGTGGGTAATTCCGCCGCAGCACAGCTATTGCGGACAACGATTACCAAGGTCGCTGGCGCCAATTCACGCATCATGATTTCTGGCCCTGCTGGATCGGGAAAAGAACTGGTCGCGCGCATGATCCATGATGCGTCGCCGCGCGCCAAGTGCGAGTTCGTACCCATATCATCTGCCGGTATGACGCCGGAGCGACTGGACGTTGAGTTGTTCGGCGAAGAAGGCGAGGGCGGTCGGCCACGCAAAATCGGGGTGTTTGAGCGCGCGCATGGCGGCACACTGTTCCTCGATGAAGTGGCCGACATGCCGATGGAGTCACAAAGCCGAATTTTGCGGGTTTTAGTAGAGCAGCGTTTTGTACGCGTCGGCGGTGTTAACGATGTTCAGGTTGATGTGCGGGTTATTTCGTCGACCTCCAAAGATCTGCAACAGGAAATCGCCGCCGGACGCTTCCGCGAAGATTTGTTCCATCGCCTGAATGTGGTGCCTGTGCGTGTGCCGGGCCTTTCCGAGCGTCGCAGCGATATCGCCGAACTGGTGCAGTATTTTATTGAGCGCATTGCCTCAGCACAGGGCCTGCCCAAGCGAATCTTAAGCGAAGATGCTATGGCGACGCTACAGGTACATGAATGGCCGGGTAATGTGCGCCAGTTACGCAATAATATTGAGCGGTTGCTGATACTGGCCTCCGGTGACCCGAACGACCCAATCACCTCCCATATGTTGCCATCGGAAGTGGTTGAATCCGCCGTCGCAGGCGCGATACGTCCTGAACGCATCATAGCGCTACCGCTCAGAGAGGCGCGGGAAGTATTCGAGCGTGAATATCTGTCGTCGCAAATCGTTCGGTTTGGCGGAAATATCTCGCGCACGGCCAACTTTATTGGCATGGAGCGGTCAGCCCTGCACCGTAAGCTGAAAAGCCTTGGTCTGGCCCATATCCGTGGTGCCGAAGACGAAGATATGTAACTGAGTTTGAGATAAAGCTATGTCCAGAATTGCCTATGTCGATGGCCGATATGTACGTCATGCCAATGCCTGTGTTCATATCGAAGACCGGGGGTATCAGTTCGCTGATGCCGTTTATGAGGTTTGGTCGGTATTCAATGGCCGTTTGGCCGACACACAAGGCCATCTTGACCGGCTTGATCGCAGCCTGAATGAGCTGCGCATTGAGACACCAATGACACGTCCGGCGCTATTGGTGGTGCTCTATGAGGTCATTCGCCGCAACCGTATCAAGGACGGCATGGTTTACCTTCAGGTCAGCCGTGGCGCGGCCCCTCGCGATCATTTTTTCCCTGCTGGCGTAAAGCCCACTTTGGTGATAACGGCCCGATCTGTTGACCGCAAAGTAGCCGCAGCCAAGGCCGAAACTGGTATAAAAGTCATTACTCAACCCGATATTCGCTGGGGAAGATGTGATATCAAAACCGTAGGTTTGCTGCCAAATGTATTGGCTAAACAAGCCGCCAAAGACGCAGGAGCTTCGGATGTTCTGTTTGTCGATAGCGAAGGTTTTATCACCGAAGGCGGCTCGGCCAATGCCTATATCGTGGATCAGGCCGGTGTAATCCGCACGCGCAGTCTGACGGCAAATATACTGGCAGGTATAACGCGTGCACAGCTCCTGAAGATTTTAGGCAGCACGGATATTCAGGTCAAAGAAGAGGCGTTTTCAGTCGCGCAAGCCCTGGGCGCCAAAGAAGTGTTTGTCACGGCGGCCACCAGCCTGGTTATGCCGATCGTTGACATCGACGGCCATAAAATCGCTGATGGCAAACCGGGGCCGGTGGCGACGGCTCTACGGGCCGCCTATATCGAGAATGCAATTGCGAACGCCTGACATTTCGGATCGAAAATTTATCGTGTAAAGTGTTGCTCTTAGCTTGTGATGTGGCTTATGATACACATCTATGTCTGTGTGAGAGGTAATGTGCCTCTCAGGATTCAACGAGAAGGGCCAACCAATGTCCCACGATAAAAAACAAAACCTGCAAGACACGTTTTTGAACAGTGTCCGCAAAACCAAAACCCCTTTGACCATCTTCCTCATCAATGGTGTGAAGCTTCAGGGCATTGTCAGCTGGTTTGACAATTTCTGTGTCCTGCTCCGCCGTGACGGTCAGTCGCAACTGGTTTACAAGCATGCGATATCGACCATCATGCCCGCCGCACCGGTGCAGCTCTATGAGCAAGAGGACGATTCCGACGATTAAGTCCGGAACTTTTCCGGGCATAAGGATTGATATTGACCGGTAAATACGTAGATCACACACCTGACATTCAGCGCACGGTCGTGGTTGATCCTGAAATTTCGTTTCACGGCTCGTCTCAAAAAGTAGAACAAGCCATTGAGCGTAAATATGATGACTCACGTCTTGATGAAGCTGTGGGCCTGGCACTTGCGCTTGACCTTGAGATCGTGGGCACTTTGACTGTGCGCGTACGCAAGCTTAATCCGGCTACATTGTTTGGCCAGGGTAAGGTCGATGATGTGCGCGTCATGTGTGAAGAGCTTGAGGCCAATCTGGTCGTTGTTAACGGCAGCTTGTCTCCGGTTCAGCAGCGCAATCTGGAAAAGGAATGGGGTGTAAAGGTCATTGACCGGACCGGCCTCATTCTTGAAATTTTCGGACGCAGGGCCCGTACTAACGAAGGCAAGCTACAGGTTGAACTGGCGCGCCTTGAGTACGAAAAATCAAGATTGGTGCGCACCTGGACCCACCTTGAGCGGCAACGCGCCACAGGTACAACCGGCGGCCCTGGGGAAACTCAGATCGAACTCGACCGGCGCATGATTGCGGACAAGATCAAGCAGCTAAAAAGTGAGCTGGAAGAAGTGCGCCGGACACGCGGACTGCACAGGTCTGCGCGGAAAAAAGTGCCATATCCGGTTGTCGCTTTGGTCGGATACACCAACGCCGGCAAATCGACCCTGTTCAATCATCTGACGCAGGCTGAGGTTCTGGCAAAGGACATGCTGTTTGCGACACTTGATACAACGCTGCGTACGCTTAAGCTGCCCAATGGACGCTCAGCGATCATTTCGGATACAGTTGGATTTATTTCCGATCTGCCGCACGAGTTGGTAGCTGCGTTTCGCGCAACGCTTGAAGAGGTCATGGAAGCGGATTTGATCTTGCACGTTCGTGATATGTCGAATCCGGAAGCTGATGCCCAGGGTAAAGACGTCGAGCAGGTGCTTAAAGTCATCCTGCCGGATTTGGATCGCAGCCGGATGATGGAAGTGTGGAACAAGATCGACCTGATGGATGACGATAGTCGCGACGTTTTACAGACGCGCGGCATCCTGCATAAGGCCGAAACCAAACCCTATCTGGTGTCTGCTATTACGGGAGAGGGGATTGATGCACTTTTGCAAGCCATCGCCCGCAAGGTCGATCAGGAGGGTACTGAGCTTGATATCACCCTTGATCCCTCGCAAGGCAGCCTTATGGCATGGGTATATCAGAATGGACGTGTGCTTGACCGTTTTGACTATGAAGATGGCCGCGTCCAGCTTCATGTCAAATTGTCAGATCAGGCCTTGGGGCGTTATGAGCGGATGGCGGCAGAAGCCTAAAACACGCCCTAAAATAGACTCAGTGTTTCGTCGGAAAACTCCACCTGAGCCACAATTTTAGACACGGCAGGATTAGAGTTAGAAGGGGTCGCGGTTTGCAGCCCCTTTATCATGCGGTTGGCAAAGGCGGGTTTGTTTTTTTCAATTTCAATTCGCAAGTCTTTGGGTGTGTCTGTCAATTCGTACTTATGAGTCCAGGACATAAACTCGACCAGTACCGGCGCCAGATCTGCGCCCTTTGAGGTCAAGCCATAGATAACTTTACGCTTATCAGTTGGGTCGATCTGGCGTGAAATCAGGCCGTAGGCTTCGAGCTTTACCAGGCGATCCGTCAGAATATTTGTGGCGATTTTTTCCTCGGCGTTCAGGAAGGCCTGAAAGCTTTTTCGCCCCTTGAACATCAGATCGCGAATGATCAGCAGTGACCAGTTATCGCCCACAGCCTCCAACGCCAGATTTATGGCGCACCGTGAGCGCGGCACTTTGGATACTGATGTTTTGGTGGCCTTCGGGGACGCTTTCTTCAGAGCCTTGGCCGGAGATTTACTGGTTTTCCGTGGCTGATTTTGAAGCGCTTTTGCCATATTAACACCACGCCTGATTTACTTGTGATGCAAAAGCCTTATCCGATTCTGGAGGATCGCGACAAGGCTACTTGCAAAATGGAATTGAAGCCATCACCGGACTATTTTCAATTCACAGCATAATCCACATTAAAATCATGCCCCTTGACATCGATCGCTTGTCAGAGCGTGCGACTCCGCCAAACATCATGACACGTTTTTGCAGGGGCTCGCCATGACATTTAAATGTGACACACCACTGTCTGACTTGCCGGAATCGGGGCGCATCCAAATCCGCTGCACGAAATGCGGATTAATGCGCCAAACGACACCACGCGACCTGATGCGTGTCGGGCGTTTCAATGCCAATATAAAACTCGACCAGTTGGAACGGGCTTTTGAGTGCGACCGTCAGGTTTGCCGCAGCCCGGTTACGTTTACCCCCTTTGGCGCTATTGGCACCCTGACCGCCTAAGCGTCTGTGCGTACTCACTCAAAAAAATGTGATTAGCCATGATAGCCAAGATAGTGAACATTGTTCACGATAAAATTCGGGGCGGAAATCAGTGTCTAAATCCATAAATCCTACGCAGTCATCATCCCAAGTCAACATGGCTCAGTTATTGGCCTTTGTCGGGCCGTGCCTGCCGTTCGCCGCCCTTGGCTTACCGTTGGCCGTTATATTGTCTGAATATTATGCCAGCGAAATTGGTCTCAGCCTTGGAACGGTTGGCCTGATTTTCATGAGCGTCAGACTTGTCGATATATTCGTTGATCCGGTTGTTGGCTGGGCGATGGACAAGACACGTACGCGGTTTGGGCGGTTTAAAGTCTGGATGGCCATTTGCCTGCCCATCCTTTTTGTCAGCACGGGATTCATCTTCTTAGCCCCCACAGGCGCGTCGCCCGCTTACCTGTGGGTGTGGTTACTGGTTATCTATATTGGCTTTTCAATTGCGGCCCTGTCGCAGTCTAGCTGGGGCTCAGTGTTATCGACTGACTACGATGAGCGAACTAAAATCTTTGCCTGGTGGCAGATGGCCAATATTGTCGGCATAATCGCCGTTTTGCTAATTCCGGTTATAGTTCAGTCGGTTTTACACGGAACCTATCGTCAGGCCGTACAATATATGGGCCTGTTCATAATGGTTTTGTTGCCCATTATGATCGGTATCGCCCTCTGGAAGGTGCCGGAGACGCAATCCGATGCGCCACTTCACAATGTCCGCATCAGCGACTATTTCCGAATGCTTAAACGACCGAATGTCATTCGGGTGCTGCTTGCCGATCTTTGGTTAGGTCTGGCTCCGGGCATCATGGGCGCTTTGTTCTTTTTCTATTTTATGCAGACCAAAGGGCTAACGCGCGAGCAGTGCTCAATCAGCATGTTCCTGTATTTCGTCGCAGGACTGGTCGGGGCACCGTTGTGGACCTGGGCCTCTAAAAAGTACAATAAGCATCGTACACTTATTGTCTCGGCGCTGATTTTTGCGGCGGTCTATGCGTTGCTGGCCTTCCTGCCTGCTGGAAACTTCCTGCTGGCCGCCTTTTTGGTGTTTCTGGCAGGCATTCCCTATGCCGCCTCCTTACTGCTGACGCGCGCCCTGATGGCCGATATCGGCGACGAAGTGCTGGCTGAGTCCGGGCAGGACCACAAAGGTGCGCTAATGTCGATATTGTCGGCCACCACCAAGCTGGGGTACGCATTTTCGGTTCTTACCATGTCGGCATTGGCCGCTTTGGGATTTGATAACAAGGCGGCTTACAACACGCCTGAGGCTTTGATGTGGGTTCAGATATTTTTCATAGGGCTGCCGGTCGTCTTTCTTTTGCTGGGGGCGTGGGCTATGAAATCCTATGACCTGACGCCTGAACGGTTCGCGAAAATTCAGGCCATGCTCGCCGACAAAGGATTGATACGCCATGCCCCTTCCCAATCGCCCGGCCATTGACGACCTTTTGGAAGTTATGAACCGGCTGCGGGCAAGGGAAGGCGGTTGCCCATGGGATATTGAGCAGACCTTCGATACCATAGCGCCTTACACCATCGAAGAGGCCTACGAAGTCGCAGATGCGATTGCGCGCAAGGATATGCGTGACCTAAAGGAAGAACTAGGGGATCTGCTGTTTCAGGTCGTATTCCATGGCCATATCGCCAAGGAGCAGGGGCTGTTCGATTTTGATGATATTGCCCGTGCGATGACGGATAAATTGATCCGCAGACACCCGCATGTTTTTGGGGCTGAGTCTGAGCGGACTTCTGACGAACAGACCGTGGCCTGGGAGGCCATAAAGGCTGAGGAACGCAAATCCAAAGCCAAACATGGCATTCTGGATGATGTGCCTATTGGGCTGCCAGCGCTTACCCGTGCCGCGAAACTTACCAAACGCGCCGCACGGGTTGGTTTTGACTGGCCGGATCTTCGGGATGTGCTAGCCAAACTGGATGAAGAAACCGAGGAACTAAAGGTTGAGATCGAGGCGGGTAATCTCGAAAATGCCAAGGCTGAACTGGGAGATTTGTTGTTTGTAATGGCTAATTTAGCCAGAAAACTTGATGTAGACCCTGAGGAAGCTCTACGGGGGACTAATGCAAAATTCGTCCGCCGGTTTTCAGTGATTGAAAGCGCACTTGCCGAACGCGGCCTGACGCCGGATCAGTCCAATCTGGAAGACATGGACGCGCTCTGGAACGAAGCTAAAAAGGCCGAGCGCGATGCGGCATCCGACCTGAGTTAAATCCTGATACCCATCTACGGCCGCAAAGTCGGTAAAAGTGCGAATGGTAAGCAGACCGCTTACGTATCAGAGGCGAAAACCGCTCTGAATAGTTTCATCTCGTCGAGCGTTGCTGATCGCTGCTTTGCCTACAGTGCGCAGGAAAGCTTCCTTTGAGGATGTAGCTTCATCAAGAAGATGACGCTTATACAGGGAAACATAGAGAGCGACGGAATAGGCTTGGCAATTGATCGAGCGTTCAGGATTGAACTCAATGTCGGTAAAAGCTGAATAATTTAGAACCGGTTCGGCCAAGCTGGGCTGCTTTTTTAGTGCATTTATATAGAGCCAATCATAGAACGCAGTTTGTGGTTCAAGTGCCCAATCCGTGCCGAAAAAACGAAATCCAGTCAGACGGCCAGACGATCGCAACCGCTCGTCTTTTTTCGCTTCGAGTGATGTCATGCCTAAAATGTCAGTAAAAGGACCGCCACGCTCAAAGACTTTGCTGCTTTGATACGCACACTCCACGCAAAATGTTTTTTTATATTTTATGGTTGTGAATGACAGATTGAATGCGCTGAGCGCCACCCCTAGTTCATCGCGAGACTTACTGGACACCTCAAGAATCTTGCTGATACTGGGCAGTCTGCTCGCAGCAGCGTGCAAGGAATCGACTGATTTTTGCTTCTGCGATGCAGCCATACCGGGAAACCACTGGAAATCAACGTACTTCGTGCGAACTAATGCAGATCCTTCAGTGACGGGGATAAAGATAGGTCTCTCTGCCATTAACTTACCTATTGATACTTCCTAAAATATCCACGAGTGGCAAACATCCCCTTGTTATTCGCGTGAATGTAAGTCTTTCTGTCGCCAAGATGAGCGACGTAGGTGTCACGCACTGCCGCTTTCTCAAAGACAGCTCCGATGATGTCCTGTGGTTCCACCACATCAAAGACAAGAACTTCTGCTTGAACATCAGTGGGGTCGAATGCTTTGAGTTTCTGGTCTTCTCGTGGGGAATGATCTTCGATTTCCTCGAACATCCCTACAAAGGCCTGAGATGCCTTAAGTACGTCAATATGCAAATTACTTATACGAGCATCTGCCGCATTGTGGCGGCAGAACGCACAATCCTTAGTCCAGAGCACTGACGGGCGAAGCACGAGCACAGTCCAATCAACATCTTTGCAGTCCATCCTGTACTTGTAAAACATCTGACTGTTCGGAAAGCCGATGGAAACCGATGTTCCATCGGGGTGGCCGTCCAAGCGGATTTCATCATTTATTTGCGGTGCAACACCAATCTCATTGCTCCGACTAATTGGATAAAGTCCATGCTGCATGATCGAGGGCAGGTTTGCAACACGCGTAAAATGTAACAGATAGGGAACTTCGATCGCTTTTGCGTGTGCCTGAATCGCCTGCTTAGACATATTTCGCCCAGTCATTGTATGCTAGCTCGGGATGGTCGCGCAATCACAACCAAATGGCAAGTGCGGATCGTTGCGTATACCGGCGGACAGAGTGAGATTGGCTGCGCTTCGCTGCGCCGAAACCTACGCGCTAGGGCGCTACGGTTTTCGAACTCGCTTTCATCCGTGAGCTCAAGTCCACGCTCAGCACTTCAATAAAAAAGGCCCCATAACGGGGCCATTTTTATTGAAGTGGCGGACAGAGTGAGATTCGAACTCACGGTAGGCTTCCACCTACGGCGGTTTTCAAGACCGCTGCCTTAAACCACTCGGCCATCTGTCCGCACGAGCAAGGTTTTGGGTCATAACCCGACTTTCCCGCAATTCCAAGCCGTTAACTAAGATTTTTCTCATTTTCAATAAATTATACACAAGCCTCATCACTTGATGGGGGCGGCAATGTGTAATGCGTAGGGTACGGGATGACGATATATTCCGATATGGGAAAAGTCAGGCGTTCTGAATGGCTCAAATCCGGGGCGCGCCATCTGTTGTGGGTGTTAGCAATCATCTGCTTTGCCCTGATGAGCGCCTGCGCCGGACCGAAATACAAAATCAACAGCTATCCACCCGTCGCCGGAAATGGCACCTATCATTCTGGCACCCTCAAGCCCTACAAAATTCGCGGCCAAACCTACAGGCCCAGCATCCCCAACAAAGGTGATAGCTGGGTGGGCACCGCCTCATGGTATGGCGCAGAATCACCTAACCCGACCACAGCCAATGGCGAATATTTCAACCCCAACGCCGTTTCCGCAGCCCATAAAACCCTGCCTTTACCGTCAATCGTCGAAGTCAAAAATTTGGATAATGGTAAAATTTTAGTCCTGCGGGTCAATGATCGCGGGCCTTTCATTGATGGCAGACTGATTGACCTGTCAAAAGGGGCGGCTCGTGAACTGGGTGTGCTGGGGACGGGGACAGCCAAGGTGCGTGTCACCTTTTTGGGCCCCGCCGTACAAGGTCAGCAGAGCGCTTCGATTGCCGCAAATGATGGTCGTTACCGCGTCCTGCTGGGCAGTTTTGCCGTTAAGGAAAACGCTGATCGTGCCCGTGATAGGCTTAGTGATATTTCCATAGAGCGGAAGGGTGAGCTTTATGTCGTATCCATGGGGCCCTATGACGGTCCGGACAAGGCTGAGCGTGCCCGGCAAAAAGCCTTATCCGAAGGCTTTTTCGATGCGGTTCTGCGCAGAGAGTAATTTGCGATGAACCCGTTTAAACGTGCATGGTTCCTGAAAATCGCTTCACACTTTGGGGATTGCGCTTTAAGTTCCGGTCATGCGCGGGAAATTCATTACATTTGAAGGCGGTGAGGGGGCGGGCAAGTCCACTCAGGTTAAACTCCTGGTCAAGCGATTGCGTGATCTGGGATTAGAGGTCGTGCAGACGCGTGAGCCTGGCGGATCACCCGGCGCTGAAGCCTTGCGCGACCTTCTGGTTAAGGGCGACGCATCGCGCTGGTCACCGGTATCTGAGACCCTGATGATGTACGCATCGCGTGCCGACCATCTGGAGAAGGTCATCCGGCCGGCGCTGGAGCGCGGCGCATGGGTTGTCTGCGATCGGTTTGCTGATTCGACCCGCGCTTATCAGGGCGCGGGCGGAGGGATTTCGCCTGACTTCATCGAGCAGGTTGATCAGGTGGTTGTAGGGGATACCCAACCTGATCTGACATTGATTTTAGACATGCCGGTCGAGGTCGGCCTTATGCGTGCCAAAGGGCGTGGCGGCGATGAGGATCGGTTTGAAGCCAAGGGTATCGGCTTTCATGAGCGCCTGCGGCAGGGGTTCGTGAAACGTGCAGCCATAGCTCCCGACAGATATAAAATTATTGATGCTAATCAAAGCATTGAAAGTATATCTTCAGATATATGGTCGCAAGCGATGACGCAGTTTTCAGAACTTAAAGGGGCATAAAAATGGCCTCCCCAGCCTTGGTCGAGGATGCAACGCTTCATCCGCGCAATACTTATGAGTATCGTCAGAATGAGGTCGCCGAGCAGGCGTTTATGGATGCCTATGGACGCGGGCGTCTGCACCATGCCTGGCTGTTATGTGGTCCACAAGGGCTGGGAAAAGCGACCTTTGCTTACCGGGCCGCCAGATTCCTGATGGGGAGAGCTCGCGATCCGTCTTTGGGGCTTATGGGTATTTCATCGCAAGATCCGGATGCCAAACTCATTGCCGCTCAATCTCATCCTGACCTGTTGGCCATAGAACGCGAAGCCAATGACAGCGGCAAGCTCAAGAAAAACATTAGCGTCGAAGCGATACGCGAGGTCGGCACCTTTTTTTCAAAAGCGCCGTCCCGGTCACCATATCGTGTGGCCATAATCGACTCCGTTGATGATTTAAACATAAATTCAGCCAATGCTTTATTGAAAATTCTTGAGGAGCCACCTGAGCGGGGAATATTGTTTCTGGTATCTCATTCGCCGGGGAAACTGCTTGCTACCATTCGGTCGCGTTGCCGTCGCCTGACTTTTGCGCCGTGGCAGGATGAGGCTGTACGCGCCTTCATTGAACCCGATGTTGATGTTCGTGGGGATGATCTAGCTCGCCTGATTAGCATGGCAAAAGGTTCTCCGGGCAAGGCTCTGAAACTCTGGCAGGATAAGGCACTCGATATGGATGATCTGGCGGCTCGTATTCTGTCGTCTTCACCGCCGCCCCGTGCTGAATTGATCCGTTATGCCACCGAGTTTAAAACCAGTTCAGCACGTAGTGATGGCGCCAAAAAATTCAGCCTATTTATGGATATGCTGTGCGAGCAGGTACGCGAGCGCGCCCTGAGTAGCCATCCCTATGGTCGCGCAAAACAATGGGCGGATTTATGGGCGCGGTTAAGCACGGTCACCGCTGAAACCGAAGCCGTGAACCTTGATCGCGGAGAATATTTCTGGGCTTTATGCCGGGATATCAGAGAGATTGCCTGACTATGCTTATCGATAGCCATGTAAATCTTCACGCCCCTCAATATGATGAAGATCGCGAAGATACCATAAATCGTGCTCGTACAGCGGGCGTGGGCCTTATGGTCAATATCTGCGACCGCGTATCAAATTTCGAGGCCTGTTATAAGATTGCTCGCGACAATCCGGATATCTGGGCAACGGTCGGGACACATCCGCACGAAGCCAGAGAAAATCCCGAACTCAGCGCGGCCACCCTGATCGATTTAGCCAAATTACCCAAAGTGGTGGGAATAGGGGAGTGCGGTCTCGATTTTCACTACGACTACAGCCCACGCGATATTCAGGTAAAGGTGTTTCGAACGCACATCGAGGCCGCCCGCGACAGCGGATTGCCTTTGGTGGTTCACACCCGTGAAGCCGATGAGGTCATGTGGGATATATTGAGCAGCGAACATCGCAACGGCGAATTCAAGTTTCTGCTGCATTGTTACACTAGTGGCGCGGAGCTGGCGCGCAAAGCGGCCGATATAGGGGCGTGGTTTTCCGTCTCAGGCATTGCGACCTTCAAGGCCGCTCAGGATGTGCGCGCCATCATCAAAGACATGCCCGCAGACCGGATTATCGTCGAAACCGACTGTCCGTATCTGGCACCCATACCCTGGCGGGGCCGACGCAATGAACCGGCCTATGTCACGCACGTTTATGACAAACTGGCGGAAATTCGCGGGTGGAGCCTTGAAGAGACCCGAAAACTGACTGAAGATGCTTTTTTTGAGCTGTTTAATCGCATTCCCAACTCTGTATCCTCATGACAAAAATCATTGAAATTGATGTCCTTGGGTCTGGATGCTCAAGTGGCGTCCCAAGGGTTGATGGCTACTGGGGGGCTTGTGATCCCACAAACCCCAGAAACCGCAGATCCCGGTGCAGCGCTGCGGTGGCCATTTATGATGATCAAACGCCAGATCAGCGCACTCAGGTCATTATAGACACATCGCCAGAGTTCCGGGAACAGGTGCTGCGCACTGAAATCAAACATCTGGATGCGATATTGTGGACCCATGATCACGCAGATCAGTCCCACGGCATTGATGATATGAGATTTTTCGCCATTGCCAATCGCCGTAACATTGATGGCTATATGGATCAGGCAACCTATAACGGCCTTTTTCATCGCTTTGAGTATGTTTTCACGGGAAAATTTGGTTATCCGCCAATTTGCACAGCCCATATCATTCCTGATCACGGGATAGTTTGGGATGTTATGGGAAATGGGGGCGTAATGCCGGTTCGCACCTTTGGACAGGAGCATGGCCCGATAAAATCTGTAGGCTATCGCATTGGTGACTTTGCATATTCCAGTGATGTCTCTGATATCAGTGATGATAATTTCGAGCACTTAAAAGGCCTGAAGCTATGGATCGTCGACGCTTTGCGTTTGGCACCACATCCGACGCACTCACATGTTGAAAAGACATTAAGCTGGATCGAGCGGGTGAAACCCGAAAGAGCTATCCTGACCAACTTGCATCAGGACTTGGATTACAACGCTTTGAAATCCATGCTGCCTGAACATGTAGAACCGGCGTATGACGGCATGAAAATCAAACTAACCGCACAATAAATTTCTCATAATATATATTATGCGGAAATAGACACGGCATCCATCTTATCTTCTCGTCACACCATCCTTATGGAAGCTTTATATAAAAACCAATAAGTTGGCACAATTCATTCAGGTGACGTTCAGCATCGAAGCTTCAAACTGAATGCGTGGTTTCAGATCGTAGTGACGCTCTGAACAAAAATGTGAGGTTTCCAATGTCACGCAAGAATCAATCGAATTTTTCAAACAGCAAATCCGCATCAATTGCCGCCGCCGTTTTAGGCTTTGGTCTGCTAATGGGCGCCCCTCTGGCCGCTCAGGCACAAAACTATGATGGTTATTGCTATCAAAAAAGCAGCAATGCCCGCACCAAAGGCACAGTCATCGGTGCCGTCGCCGGGGCTGCCGTAGGCTCAGGTGTTGCCGGAAAAGGCGCTAAAACCGAAGGTGGCATCCTGGGGGCCATCGTGGGTGGCGCGATTGGTAATCAGATTGGCAAGGAGCATAAAGAAACATCCCGCGCTAACTGCCTGAACAGTCGCTATTATATCTACGACCGGGGCTATTATGACCCACCGTCTCCACCGAATGGTTATCGGACGGTCTATTTCACCGACCGCCCTCAATACGATAACTATTATGTGCGTCACAATGGCCGCGAAGAGCGTTGGGATCGCCGTAAGCACGGCAATCGTGATCGATACTAATCAGTTTTAAGCGCCCGGAATATTTCGGGCGCTTTTTTTATCGCACGCAAAGCTGTAAAGCGATATTGAGGCCATATGACTATTCCGCCCGAAGCTGTAATCCTGCTGTCATCGCCTCCGACCGCTTTTGTTCGCGAAGAAATCACAAGCCTTCAGACACAGATTATAAATCCGTGGACGTCAGACAATCCCGAAACGATCATAGCTTCCGCAGCCAGTCGCGTCCGCGCCATCATCAATTGCAGTTCGCGGGTGAATATCGATACGGATTACATGAACCGCTTCCCCAATCTGTCATTAATATCAAACCACGGTGTCGGCTATGATAATATTGATGCTGTGGAGGCCGCGCGTCGTGGCATTATAGTTACCAATACACCTGACGTTTTGACCGAAGATGTCGCTGATCTGGCTATGGCATTGCTGTTAGCAACGGTCAGGCTCATACCGCAAGCGGACCAATTTGTACGTCAGGAGCGCTGGTTGAAAGCCCCCTTCCCCTTATCCGGTTCTTTACAGGGCCGCACCATGGGCATTGTAGGATTGGGGCGTATAGGCCATGCCGTAGCGTTTCGCGCGAAAGCTTTTGGTTTGCATATCACATATCATGGACGCCACCGGCAGGCGAAAGTTGACTACAGCTATCATCCAGATTTGCTCACAATGGCAAAAGACTGCGATACCTTGATGGTTACGGCGCCCGCAACGGATGCCACCCGCCACATGATCAACGAAAGCATTCTTAAAGCTCTAGGGCCTGCGGGGGTAATCATTAATGTATCGCGCGGCAGTCTAATTGATCAGGACGCTTTAATTTCCGCACTTAGTTCTGGAACGATATTCGCCGCAGGACTTGATGTTTATGAAGATGAACCAAACGTCCCGAAGGCGCTTATTGACCTCGATAATACGGTTCTACTCCCTCATATTGGATCTGCGACCCTCCCAACCCGTAAGGCAATGGCCCGGTTAGTCGTCGACAATGTCGAGGCCTGGCTATCGGGCCATAGCCCCCTCACCCCGGTCCCTGAATGCTTAGGCCTTTGATTTGATCTTTGATTTTCGGGCGGCGTCAGAATGTTCATCAGGATTGCCATTAGACTTTGCCATTTTGCCTGAACTGCTTTTTTCGTCGCTCGTGTCTTTAGGGTTGGATTTTGTCTCCGAGCGCGTGTCATACGACGTATTAATCTGAGGTCTGGCGGATGCGCTCTTGGAATAGCTGTCGTTGACGATACCTTGTCCGTTGTGATCGCCATCTGTTAACCGTTCATCCTGAGTCTTGGTTGTCATTTCTACCTCCATGTTCAGGTGCAGAGTGTCACAACACGCATAAGCACGAAATTCCGGCTTACAGGCCCTCTGTAAGTATGAAGTAAGCCCGACAGGTTCGATTCAATTAGCGTTAAGCGTTCAAGCTATATCGATTTTTTATAAGCCTATCGCTTAGATTTTAGCTATGCATCGCTTCTACATGCCTAAATCCGAAAGTGAAGCGCGGGCGATTCAAGAAGAATTGCGCCGCGAAATTCGCTTGTTTGATGATTTTGACAAGCTTGAAACTATAGCCGGCATCGATGTGGGCTATGACATCGAGAATGGCTTGGCCCATGCATCGATTGTAACCATGTCGATGGATGACCTTAAGCCGATCGAGGCGGTAGAAGCCTCAGTGCCTGTTGATTTTCCCTACATTCCTGGCCTTCTGGCTTTTCGTGAAATACCGGCGGTTCTGGATGCTCTTGATGGCCTCGTGACGCGTCCGGATTTATTCATGGTGGATGGGCAGGGTATTGCTCACCCGCGACGTATGGGGATCGCGGCTCACATAGGGGTTTTGCTGAACAAGCCTGCTATTGGCGTGGCCAAATCCCGCTTAACCGGGCGATACGACATGCCGGGCATGCATAAGGGTGAACAGTCGGCGCTTATGGCCGGCAGTGAGCAGATTGGTGTCGTTTTAAGAAGCAAGGATGATGTTAATCCGCTTTTCATATCACCCGGCCATCGGCTGAGCATGAAGACCGCAGTGGACATAACCTTACGCTGTCTGACGCGCTTTAAACTGCCGGAACCTACGCGATTGGCCGACAAACTGTCTAAAGTTCGTCCGGTTAAGCAGATGACCCTGCTAAGTGCCTGATATTGAATTTTTGCGGCTGTAGCCCGGCAGTGAAAGTCTGAAAACGATCGCCAGCGCTCGTATTATAAATCCCGCACCAAAGGCCACAGCGACGGCCAAAGGCCGATCTATATGAAGCCAGTCGGTCATGAGAACATAGCTGCCGGCACCGATTACGGCCGCAGTAGCATATATTTCCTGCTGAAGGACGAGTGAGGTCTCCTGGCACAGGACGTCGCGGATGATCCCCCCGAAAGTGGCCGTCACAACACCCATGCCGATGGCAACCATACCTGATGTGCCGTTAGATAGCGCCACTTCGGCGCCAACAACCGCAAATAGTGCCAACCCCGCCGCGTCTGCCCACAAAAGCCATCTTTGCCTAAGCTCGATGAGGTGAGCGGCAAAATAGGTGAGCACGGCGCTTATGATGCATATCCATAGAATATGAGGCGCGCCTACCCATCCCACTGGGCCAATCCCCAGCATCAGATCTCGTAACGTGCCGCCTCCAATCGCTGTGATAGTTCCGATTAGAATAAAACTTATTATATCCAGATTCTTACGTGCAGCAACTAACCCACCACTTACGGCAAAAACAACTGTACCTGCCAGGTTAAGCCAGTGAACAACAGGATCGATAATTTGGTCCAGCATAGAGACAATGCCTAAAATAGTGAGGCGCCCTCTCTATCAGAAATCTGAAATTTTACCGAATCGATTAAGGCTCAGAATCCGCGTCGCGATCTGTCGGCGCATATAGCCCGGTGACAATCCTTGCGGCAATCCCCCCCGCATCCACGCGACTACCGTGCTTAAGGCAAGGGTCGGTATCTCTGCTATAGGTTCGCTTAGCGGGAGCCGGTTCGGGTGACATGATTCGGGCGGCCTCATCGGCGAACGGCTCTGCAAATTGAAGCGCGTCCCCTAAGCGGGATAATGAAGGGGTATCCGTACCCACAGTCTGAGCACGCCGCGCCCATATAATGGCCGCGACTTGCTGATCATCGCGAATCATTTCGGCCTCGGCGCCTAAGCCACCTAATGATCCGGGCAGTCTCAGGCCAATGGGGCCAGGGATGAACTGACCTGCGACAGCCGCAACCCCTGAAGCCGCAGCACCGGTCGGTTCAAACCAGGTTACGGCAGAATGAATTTCAGCATCGCTTTCGGTTTGAGTTGTCATAATCTCGTAGCGTTCAGAAAGCTCAAAACATAACTGAGCTTCGATTTCCCCTAAGACGACGCGTTTCTCCTTATCAGTAAGTACATAGCGTGTATGTTCGCCAGTAGTTAATTTGGCCGGATGAAGATAAATCCGTTTGACCTCGTTCAGGCTGCTAACGTCACGCTTCGCCTTAAACCGTGCGCGTCCGGTTTTTTGATCGGAAAATCCTTCAAGGCTGGATAAGGTTGAATGACTTATGTCAGGCGCACTAGTACATCCTGAAAGGCCTATTACGCACATTAGAATTACGGCTGGTTTGCAATGTGAAAGCATTTATATTTTCCCCTCTTTTGACGTTTACGCTCAACGGAGGAAATTGGATGCGAGCCGAATTGCGCGCACATTAAATATTTCAATTTTAATTAATCTGAGTTATGACGATCAAACGCACGAACATACAATTAAAATAAGGGAGGAACGCTATGAGTAACCTATCGCGCCGAAGGCTTATCGCTACGGCAGCCGGAATGGCACTGACCGGCACCGCCTGCGCTACCAAGGCCGCGCAGCCCGGCAGTGAGTTTGTGACGGTAGACGGTCTGCATTTTAAACTTAAAGGTCAAACCTATCGTTTCGTCGGGGCCAATATCTGGTACGGGGCCTACCTTGGGGCGCCGGCGGCGTTTGGAAATCGGGCACGTCTGCTTAAGGAACTGGATGACCTGAAGGCTCTGGGCGTCACCAATTTGCGCGTGCTGGCATCATCGGAACTGTCTCCGATCAACAACTCCTTAGATCCAGCATTTAGCTCCAGAGACAAGGGTGTCTACAATCAGGATCTACTGGTGGGGCTGGATTTCTTGCTGTCAGAAATGGCAAAGCGAGACATGAAGGCCGTACTTTACCTGACCAATTTCTGGGAGTGGTCAGGTGGCATGATGGCCTATATTGATTACACGACGGGCAAGTTTATCAATAATGGCGATCCTAAATACCCGTGGCCAGCCTATGCGGATTATGCCTCACAATTCTATGCCAACAAGGTCGCCGTAAAGCTCTATCATGATTACGTGCGGATGTTGGTGGCGCGCACCAACTCTGTAACCCGGCAAGCCTACGTCAATGATCAGACTATCATGGCGTGGCAGTTGTCGAATGAGCCCCGGCCAGGTGGTGGACCGGAAGTCGCGGCACAAAATATGCCGGTTTATCTGGAGTGGATTTCTCGAACCGCAACCATAATCCGCAATCTGGATAAAAACCACCTCGTCTCGCTAGGCCACGAAGGCCTTATGGGCGCCGTTGGAAACGAACAATTTGTCATCGATGCCCATAAAGATATCGATTATCTGACCGCACACATCTGGCCCCAGAACTGGAGTTGGGTCGATGGCACTGATCTGCCGGGTACTTTTGCCGGCGGCGAGGCCAAGGTTCGCAAATACATCGATGACCACATCGCTATAGCTGAGAAGATTAAAAAGCCCCTGGTGTTCGAAGAGTTCGGTTTTCCACGCGACAAGGTGGCCTATGAACCCGGCACATCAACTGAGTGGAAAGATAGATTTTACAGCATGATATATGGGGCAGTTGAGACGGCTATTAAAACCGGAGGTCCAGTTATGGGTTCCAATTTCTGGGCTTGGGGCGGTGCTGGCCGCGCACTCCATAAGGATTACCACATGCGGCGTGGCGAAACTTCGTATGTCGGTGACCCACCTCATGAGCCTCAAGGTTGGTACAGCGTCTTCAATACTGACACCAGCACTCAGGCTTTGATCAAGGCTCATGCTGAGGCCATTAAAACGGTTTAACAATCAAACCGCACCGATTAATTCGGTGCGGTTTTTTAATACGTGCCTGTCAAAATATGATGCTACGGTTTGCCATCACTGTCATAATCTACTCATGAACGAGCCTGAACACTTCATTGACGCACGAGGTCACCGTTGCCCCGTGCCAACCTTGAAACTACGAAAATATCTGGAAAGTCTTTCCGCCGAAGCGCAAGTAACCTTATGGGCGGACGATCCCATGGTGCAGATAGACGTTCCACATTTTTGCATTAAAAATAATTACATACTGGAATCATCTTACAAAACAGATGAGTTTTGGGTATTCGTGGTAACCTGTGCCCCGCGGATTAAACCCTATCTTATGGGCGTAACTTCTGTATAAGAATCATAATTAGCCCATGTAATTTGCGTATCGATTCTGCAGGAGCCAAAAGTGACGCTGAATGCGCGCCTCCTCATACTGAGCCGGAATGACGGCTGGTCTTCACACCTCAGCGACGCGCTGGATCGTCTGGGGTGGCGCACCATTACGGCTAAGCACGAACGTGCAGCTATGGCCGCCATCAGTGATCTGCAGGTCGAAGCTGTGCTGATTGATGCCGAACACCCGGCTGCGTCGGCTGATCTGGTTTATGATCTGCGAACCGCCTGCCAACCGAGGCGCCTGCCCATTATTCTGGTTACCAATCAGTCAGCCTATGACATCCCGTCGGGGTGGGACATGGTGTTCAGTCCGCAGGCTCACCCGCATCAGATCATGTTAAGACTTGAACACATGGTGCGGGCGAATGTAGCCGAAGAAGAGTATGACCTTCGCCGGGAAACCTTCGTCGATCTGAAAATGCCCTCCCTTGAATCCCTTGGGTTAGGGGCAGGCTTGCGCGTACTTTCTGTGGGTGATCCCGACCCGGCGTTTCTAAGCCTCATGAATACGCTACGTGGACAAGGTACAGAAGTGATCGCAGCGTTTTCCAGCTACAGCGCCTTTGATTATTTGCATGAGACAGAATTTGATACGGTAGTGTTATGGGGTGGGTCGACCCCGGCCGAAGCCCTATCCGTTGCCGCCGGGATGCGTCGCAACACCCGTCTCTATCACACGCCTGTATTCTTACGGTTACAAAAAGCCGTGGAGATCGATGTCGGTGAGGCCTATTTACGCGGGGTGAGCGACATATCATATCCCGATACATCTGAGCCTGAAATTGCTGACCGTATACTGCGATTAGCCAGGTCTTATCGACGTCAATTCACCATCCGCAAAGCTCTGGAAAGCCTGCGTAATGGCCCTAAGATGGACAAAGGGACCGGGTTATTCAGCCGCGACATTTTCGCATCCCATCTGGCCCGGTTGTCCCGCACAGCCGCAGAACGCAATCGCCCCCTAAGTGTCTGCGTTCTTAAAATTAGTGAAACGCCGGATATTGCCGCTGCCCGCTCGCGTAAGGCGCTGGAACGCGCTATGCCGCAAATCGGGTCTATGATTTCACGTCTGGTTCGCGCCGAAGATACGGCTGGACGCCTGTCCCCTGAAGTCTTCGCACTGGCCCTTCCCGCCACTCCTTACGCAGCGGCCCAGAATGTCGGTGAACGCATCGCGGCGGTTATCGGGTGTACAGCCTTCGAGGCGGGCTCCGGCAAATCGCCCTTCATCGTTGAATTCGATGTAGGCGTAGCGGAGCTTAAGCCTAACGAGCCCGCCGCTTCAGCCCTGATGCGAGCCGCTGAGTCCGTAAACCGTCGCCAAGAAGCGGTTTAGTCTGGCGGCCTTAAACCACCAAAGCCGCCAGATCTTTCATTATTTTCTCCGCCGCCTGAAGACGCTCAGCACCGCTTTCCCATTCCCCCTTAACCAGAAGCTTCTGATCGGGACGCAGGCGCCAGTCACCGGGTCGCGCCTGAATTAGCCCTATCAGGCTGCCGGGGTTGGCAAAATGATCATTACGGAACGTGATAACGGCGCCTTTTGGCCCCACATCAATCTTTGCGACATTGGCCTGACGGCAAAGCCCTTTAATCCCGACCACCTTGAGCAATTGCTGAGCTTCATCAGGTATGGGGCCGAAGCGATCGATTAACTCAGCCGCCAGCGCTTCGCGATCTTCCAGTTTTTCAGCCTCAGACACACGGCGATAGAGTGACAAACGAATATTTAGGTCCTGAATATACTCTTCCGGGATCATAACCGCAGCACCGGCATTGATTTGCGGTGACCACCCGCGGTCATCGATAACGGTTTCACCTTTAGCTCTTAGCTCTGCAACGGCATCTTCGAGCATTTGCTGATACAACTCCACGCCAATTTCACGAATGTGACCGGACTGTTCATTACCCAGCAAATTCCCCCCACCACGAATATCCAGATCATGGCTGGCAAGCTGGAAACCTGCTCCAAGATTATCAAGGGACTGCAGTACCCTAAGCCGTTTTTCTGAGGCGACACTTAAGGTTTTGTTGGGCGGCGTTGTCAGATAGGCAAACGCACGGGTCTTAGAGCGCCCCACCCGTCCACGGATCTGATAAAGCTGTGATAATCCGAACATATCAGCCCGATGGACGATGAGGGTATTGGCCGTGGGGACATCAAGCCCCGATTCAACGATCGTCGTTGACACAAGTACATCATACTGGCCCTCATAAAAGGCCGTCATGACATCTTCTAACTGTGTGGGAGATAACTGGCCGTGGCCTACGATAAATTTGATCTCAGGTACTTGCTCGCGTAAAAACGCCTCTATATCCGGTAAATCGCTTAGGCGTGGCACGACATAATAGGCCTGCCCTCCGCGGTATTTTTCTCGCAACAAGGCTTCACGCACAGACACCTGATCAAACGGCAGGACATAGGTGCGTACCGCCAGCCTATCAACAGGTGGTGTGGCAATAATTGACATTTCCCGGATACCGGACAAGGCCATTTGCAGGGTGCGCGGGATAGGCGTCGCCGATAGCGACAGCATATGAACATCCGCCCGCAGTGTTTTTAATTTCTCTTTGTGCTTGACTCCAAAATGTTGCTCTTCATCAACAATTACAATGCCTAAATTCTTAAAGCTCACCTGTTCAGACAGGATAGCATGCGTGCCTATAACGATTTCAATTTCGCCGTTTTTCAAGCCCTCGCGAGTTTCATCAGCCTCTTTTCGAGTGACCATACGCGATAAATGGCGGACGCGCACAGGCCAGCCCTGGAAACGCTGACTGAAGGTCTTGAAGTGCTGCCGTGCCAGCAATGTCGTGGGGCAAACTATCGCCACCTGCTGCCCTGACATGGCGACTACAAATGCGGCCCGAAGCGCCACTTCAGTTTTACCAAAGCCAACATCACCGCAAATGAGCCTGTCCATAGGATGGCCCTTAGACAGATCTTCGAGCACATCGGCAATAGCATTAAGCTGGTCTTCGTTCTCCTCATACGGAAACTGAGCGCAAAACTCATCATAAAGCCCGGACGGCGGATCAATCTGAACCCCAACCTTGAGCGCTCTGGCCGCCGCCAATTGAATGAGCCCGTCCGCCATCTCACGCAGACGGTCTTTAGCCTTGGCCTTACGGGCCTGCCAACTGGCCGAGCCAAGACGATCCAATTGGGCGCTATCACTATCGGCACCATAACGGGTCAGGAGGTCAATATTTTCCACCGGCAGATACAGTTTAGCATCACTGGCATATTGCAGTTCAAGGCAATCATGAGGTGCCTGGTCTACGGTCAGTGTTTTCAGACCATCATAACGGCCGATGCCATGCTCAATGTGAACGACCAAATCACCTTGAGACAGAGCTGAAGCTTCGGCCAGAAAATTGTTAGCCCTTCGACGCTTACGTGGTCTAGCTAACCTGTCACCTAAGACATCGGTTTCTGAAATTATTGCCAGAGTTTCGGTTTCAAAGCCTTGATCAAGCGGTAAAACAGCCCGCTGAATCGGTTTAGCTTTGGTGCCGGCCACCCCGAACGTCATGGCTTCTGACCATGTCGTCGCCTGCCGGACGGTCCCCAGACCATGATCATTTAATAAAATCGAAAGCCGTTCAGATGAGCCATCTGTCCACGACGCGAAGATGACGCGCTTACCGGCTTTGGATAGTGCTTTGGCGTGGTCCGCAACGGCGGTAAACAAATTTACGCTGTCCTGAAGCCTTTCAGCCGCAAAGCTTCTACCGGCCCGCGCGCCCAGATCGACTACGCCGTTCCCCTCACGATGCATAGCCTCAAAGCGGCGGATGCGGCATCGCGCTAGGGCCGTATGCCACTCATCTACAGCCAAATACAATCTGCCAGGTGGCAAGGCCCGATAAGATGCTCCGCCCTTTTGTTCTGAGGCCGACTTTCGGGCCTGATAGGCATCCTCAATACTAACCTGGCGCTCTTCGAAGGCGGCCTCTGCCAGCGGGTCCAAAAAGATCAGGCTATCAGCCGGAAAATAGTCAAAAACGCTACCAAGTTTTGGATAAAACAAAGGCAGCATATGCTCCATGCCCTGACGACGTATTCCGCTGGATATGGCAGCGTAAAGTGGGTCATCCCCCGCTGTACCAAAAGCCTCTAAGTATCCCTGACGAAAGCGTTTAATGCTTTCGTCATCAAGTAACACTTCACTGACGGCCATAAAATTAAGGCTATGTATAGTCTTCAGAGATCTCTGGGTTTCAGGATCAAAACTACGTAACGACTCAAGCGTATCGCCGAAAAAATCAAGGCGAACCGGCTCATCCTGACTGGGGGAGAAAACGTCTACAATGCCGCCCCTGACCGCGAATTCGCCCCGTTCGGAAACTGTTGATACGCGATTGTAGCCGTTGCGGGTAAAATAGCTTTCGAGTTTTGAGATATCGATCGTCTGGCCTGGGCGCAGGGACAGATAACTATCCTGGGTAGCCTCCCTGGGGGGCACTTTCTGAGTGATGGCCGCGGCCGTAGTAAGTACCAGCATTGGCTTTATGCGATTTTTCTGATCGACAGAAGCCTGAAGCCTTGTCAGGCTGGCCATACGCTGGGCCACCAGCCCACCGCTGGGGCTAACGCGGTCATAGGGCAAGCAGTCCCATGCCGGCAGCTTTATGACCTCCAGATCAGGCGCGTAAAAATTAAGCTCTTCCACGACTGCGTTCATACGGCCATAATCGCGCGCCACAAAGACGCCAAAGCCTTCTGAACGCACCATATCCGACAGAATAAGGCTGTCAAAACCCGGCGGACATCCGGTCAGCGTTAATTGGTGAGACTTGCCTGAAACGGTCGCTAAATCAGTCATACTGGATTAAAGTTTCGTATAAGCTTTTTTATAATATTGATTGAGTTCATTCATAATTACTGACTTAAACTCATCGGGTGTTGGGTCGCGCTCAATGATCCAGCCGTAAAGATCCTGATCCGGAACTTCGATCAAAACTTCGAAGATATCAAGTTCTTCTTCGGTCATGGTGCTTAGACGATCGTCCGCATAATTACCTAATATGATGTCCGCCTCTTTAAAGCCGCGACGCCATGCACGAAAAGATAATTTACGCTCACGCGCCAGACGATTTTCATTGCGGGCTTCGGTCATGAGTTTGTGGCTCCAGCCCTCCGAAAGAGGGGGATAAGGCGAATATAATGGATCTGCGGTGACTATTCATATGCATGACCATGCGGCATGATCAATTCCGATGAGACCGGAGATTCTGTTCCCCTATTACACGTCTTTATCCGCCCTGAAAGGGGTTGGACCTAAAATTGCGCCGCTTTTAATCAAGCACATTGGGGCGTTTGTTCGCGATCTGGTGTTCACACTCCCCGCGAATGTTATTGAGCGGCCAGTAACTACACTCGACAAAGCCATTGTGGGGCAGGTCCAGACAATTGAAATCACTATTAAAGCCTATCCCGGCAACCTGCGTGGACCTCAGCGCATAATGACCTCAGATCCCGACGGCGATCTTCAGTTGGTTTATTTTCATAAGATCAAAGGGTTTGAACAAAAACATCCTGTTGGGACTAAACGGTGGGTTAGCGGCCGCGTGGAAAGCTTTAACGGATCATTGCAGATCACTCATCCTGATTATGTGGTGGATGAAGATCATGCCTCAGATATTCCCCGCTATGAAACGATTTACCCCGCCACTCAGGCCATAAGTTCGCGGATGCTTCGCCGTTTTGTTAATTCGGCAATGGCAAACCTGCCGGATCTTCCGGAATGGATTGATGCTGAAATTCTGCGCAAAGAGGGGTGGTCCCCTTTCAACGCTTCGCTGCATGGCGCGCATGCCCCACAGGCTCTTACGGATATAGACCCCAACCATCTTTACCGACGCCGATTGGCCTATGATGAAGCTCTGGCGCATCAACTGGCGTTAAAGGGCCGAAAAGCTAACCGTCAGGCTAGCCCCGCCCTGATATTGAAAAGCTATGATTTAGCCAGCAAAGCGCAAGCCTGCCTGCCGTTCACGTTTACTGGCGCGCAACATCGCGCGCTGGAGGATATCCGGCACGATTTGTCGTCAGGTTATCGGATGAACCGACTGATCCAGGGTGATGTCGGTTCCGGTAAGACTCTGGTGGCGCTCATGGCCATGATCGACGTCGCCGATAATGGTTTTCAGAGTGTCATGATGGCGCCTACCGAAATTCTGGCACGGCAGCATTATGAAAAAACCCAGCCTATTCTTGAATCTCTTGGGCTGACATCTATTTTGATGACTGGACGCGACAAGGGCGCCGTGCGCGAACAAAAACGCGCCGCCGTCGCCACGGGTGAAGCCGCCATCATTTTTGGCACCCACGCCGTTTTTCAGGACGGCGTAGATTTCAAAGGATTGCAACTGGCCGTCATTGATGAGCAGCACCGCTTTGGCGTAGGTCAGCGCCAGAAGCTGTTCCTCAAGGGCGACAGCGTTCATTATCTTTCGATGTCGGCGACGCCCATACCGCGCACCTTGGCCCTTACGAGCTATGGTGAGGCGGATCTGAGCGTACTTGATGAAAAGCCGGCGGGACGTCAGCCTATACAAACGGCCGTCATTCCTCGTGCCCGCCTCGGAGATGTGTTTAATCGGTTGAAAACGGCTATTTCCGACGGCGCACAGGCCTATTGGATTTGCCCTCTGGTGGAGGAGACCGCCGAAAGCGACTTGATCGCGGTCGAGGCCCGTCACCGCGAGCTAACCGAGATTTTCGGGACAGAAATCGGTCTGGTTCACGGACGCATGCCGTCTATTGAGAAAGATGCCGTGGTCAGTCGGTTCGCGCGAAACGAACTTAAATTGCTGTGCGCAACGACCGTAGTTGAGGTTGGCATTGATGTGCCCAATGCTACGATCATTATCATCGAACAGGCTGAAAGGTTCGGTCTGGCGCAACTGCATCAGTTACGGGGACGCGTAGGGCGTGGATCGGATAAGAGTGTATGCATTCTGTTGTATGATGCGCCTTTAAGCAAAACAGCTCAGGCACGACTTGAACTTCTACGTGATACCGAAGATGGCTTTGCGATCGCCGAAGCCGACTGGAAACTGCGCGGTGAAGGTGATGTTCTGGGCGCAAAACAATCGGGCTTTCCAGACTACAGGTTTGTTGATTCGGAAAAGCATGGCGATTTGGTCGCTATGGCCGCCAGAGATGCCGTCTACATTCTTCAGCGAGAAAAAAGTTTGCCGCAGGCGCGACAACAAGCCTTGAATATCTTAAAGTATCTTTTTGACTGGAGAATAGAAGTCTCTGATAAAAATGACTAATTACCCTGCTTACTAGTCATGGCCCGAACTTTTTGATTATAGGGGAAATTATAGAGCCTATCACGAAAATCGGTTTTAAGATCGCCGTAAAAGAGATTGTAACTATTGACCTTCACGCGTGTGGTCCAGGTACCGTCGTCACGAAATGTTGGAGAATTAGGTCGCACGACATAAAGGATGCCGCCCCGGCAATGGGCACTGACCTTACGTGACACCAAGGCCGGCGGAGTGTCCCACTCCAGCCCCGTTGCATTAGCGGCCCCAAGGCTTTGGCGTTCGTCTGTATCCGCTTCGGAAACGCCCCCTATTAGCGGATTGACACAAAGAGTCTCTTCCTTACCCAAAACCACAAGATTATGGTTTTCATTCCAGATAAGCGCGCGACGCTCAGCCTGAAGCGCCTGATCAGGGCGTCCGTCATCGACGCTCAGATAAGCCAGTATGCACCCGGTTTCATTGCGATTTTGGCACGCCTTTATGCCTTTTGCGCCATTATAATCTGATGCAGGCACAAGGGTTTCAATCATATAAGCAGCTATCATTTGCGATGACAGTTGCGCGTCAGGCATGATTTTAGTTTTGATGAGGCGATCCAGCAATACACCACCCTGCTCCACGCCAACAACTACGAATCCGCGCGGGCTGCGTCGCTGACTCAAGAAGGCCTCGAACGCTTTTTCAACGTCCCCATAGGCAAATTGACGGGCTTCGCGGGCATCCTCGCGGCGGGTGAGCATGCTGTAAAGGCTGGCCTGCCGGTAACGCGGTGCGTAGACATTACCCTCCGTGGCAAAAGGCGCCGCATAGTTTGGTAGTTGCGCTTGTTCGATTTCAATCGTTGTGGCGCGATCATCAATCGCCCCCAGCCATTCTTTTCCGCCTGTATAGCTTGTGGCGTGGACAAAAAAGACATCGGCTTTGCGTGAGGACATTCCCCCCGATAAAGCCGGATTCATGTACCACGATGATGACTTACTATAATCGGGTGCAGCAGGGCGTCTATAAGTCTGGAATGGCACTTTAGGATCGAGATTGTGCCGCTTGATATCATCACTGAACAGAATCAGTGCCACCGCCAACACAGACGTAAGTGCCACGAGTGCAATAATGGCCCAATTGCCCTTTAACCAACCTGGTCTCAGCATGAACGTGCTATGGCCTCGTTTGATAATGCATGCATCATAAGCTCCCCTGCCCCGGTGGCAAAACACCTCCGGTTTCATATGATGACATTGCCGTCAGTTTTGATCCGTCTGAACTTTATACGTTTCTTTAGGCCAGCGTTTGTGCGCCCAAAACCATTCTTCCGGCCGCTTTAGGACGCAATCCTCAACAAACTTGCTAACCTTACAGACGGTTGTTTCAATGTCAGTTCCGCGATTGCCAGTATTATCGACTTCGATAGCGGGATGTACGATCACACGGAAACGGGCTTTGTGCGTACGCTCAACCGACATAGGCTGTAAAACCGTTCCAAAGCGCATAGCCAGACGCGTTGGGCCCGGCGCCGTGTAAACAACACTGTCGAAAAACGGCGTAGGGACGCCCTTGTTGAATTTCTGATCGTTCATTAGGGCAACGGATTCGCCGCGCCCCATAGCCAGCAGCAGATCCTTGGCACCATCACCACCTTTGGGTGCGAACAATCTTACACCATAACGAAAGCGGCCATCTTTAATACGTTGATCTACGTAAGGATTATTCGCTGCACGATAGGTCATGAGGCACGGCACTTTATAATCCACTATGGTAGATGGCATGATTTCCCAGTTCGCAAAATGACCGGAAATAAAAACTACCGGTGCATTTGCCTGCTCCAGTGCCTCTAGTCGCTCACCGCCCACCACCTCTACCCGTCCGTTAGAGATACGGATGCGGTCCATGATCGGAAATTCCGCAAATGTACGGCCCAGATTTTCCCATTGGGCGGTGACAATGTTCCGCTTCCAGGCCTCATCCTGATCTGGAAACGCTATATCGAGATTGCGGCGCACAGTCTTTTGCACACTGGTTAGAGGCCCAAAGGTCTTCAGCAACCATCCGCCTAAGTCTGACGCCGTATCTACGGGTAAGCTGCGGATCACGGCGACAAACAGGTCGTAAAAAACCGCTTCTATCCGCCAGCCTATATCCTGTAAAAATGTAGTTTTTTTAAGCGCCATAGATGAGTGAACTAATATAAAGCTTTAAAGGTCATGACACGTTGCCACTCTGGCTTAAGCCGTAGCGGGCTGCTGAGTTTTAAGCTTTGACTTGGCTATAGCGTCAAACTCAAGAAGTTCAGACACCAAGCTTTCAAACTGACTTAGTGGCACCATGTTTGGGCCATCAGACGGTGCATTATCGGGATCTTCGTGAGTTTCAATGAAGACGCCTGAAACGCCAACGGCTACGGCCGCGCGTGCCAGCACAGGTACGAATTCACGCTGCCCCCCCGAAGACGTGCCCTGCCCGCCCGGTTGTTGAACCGAATGGGTGGCATCAAATATAATCGGGCATCCAATTTCGCGCATAATGGGCAGACCGCGCATGTCGGAAATCAGCGTATTGTAGCCAAAAGACGTGCCGCGTTCGCAGACCATGGCGTTGGGATTGCCAGCACTGTTGATCTTGGCAATAACGTTTTTCATATCCCACGGCGCTAAAAACTGCCCTTTTTTCACATTGATAGCGCGCCCAGTCTGTGCGGCCGCAATCAGCAAATCGGTCTGACGGCAGAGAAATGCAGGAATCTGAATAACGTCAATGACATCCTTAATGATGTCGCAGTGTGCTGATTCGTGAACATCGGTCAGGGTCGGCAAACCCGTTGCTTCGCGTATTTCCTGAAAAATCTCCAGAGACTTTTCCATACCAATTCCGCGTTGCGCGCTGGCCGATGTGCGGTTGGCTTTATCGTAAGACGTTTTGTAAATCAGGCCGATATCCAGTCGGTCCGCGATATCTTTAAGCGCATACGCCGTTTCAAGCGCGTGCTCGCGACTTTGCATCTGGCATGGGCCGGCAATGATAGCGATTTTGTGAGTGCCGCCGATGACCACCGGCTTGCCCCATGGGGTTTTCACATTAATGACCGCATTCGGCTGTACCAAGGCCTATAACTCCTGAATTTTTACGGGACGCTAATCCCAAACTGTGATTTTGACGTATCAGATGGTCACTGCTAGTCGCTTTGGCAAGCGCTTTTTAAGAGTATCCGATCTATGAGCCAAAAACAGCCAAATAATGACCTTTCAACCTCCCCCGCCTGCCTGCTGTGGTTTCGATTTGATCTGAGGCTTATGGATCATGATGGCGTCAAGATGGCCCTGAAATCGGGCTTACCCGTTATTCCGATTTACATTTACGATGAAACACTTGGAACTCGTCCGTTAGGTGCGGCATCCAAATGGTGGCTGCACCGATCACTTATGGCTTTGGATAAGGATTTGAAAATGTGCGGGTCTCGCCTGATCGTCAGGAAGGGGAACGCAACCGAAATTCTTGAAACATTATCCGAAGAATACAATGTAAAAAGAATAATTTGCTCTCATAGTTTTGATCCAAAGCTTGAATTGCAGGATGAGTCTTTAAGCCGACGCCTTGAGACTAAGGGGATCAAATTTGATCGACTGAATACCTGCCTGCTATCCCCCCCGAATCATGTCCGCACAAAGACAGGTGACCCTTATCGCGTCTTCACACCATTCTATCGTGCACTCGTTGCGGGGGGCTACACTGAACGCCAAATCGAGCCGAATCAAACCGTCAACTGGCGCCCGCCTGTAAAATGGCCGGAAACAGAGCCGATCAGTGCGTTGGGACTGGATCACACAACAACAGCATCAGGCCGCAATTGGGCGGAAAGTTTTGACATCTGGACGCCAGGTGAAGCCGGCGCCCTGAAGCGGTTGGCTCATTTCATCGAAAACGGCCTTAAATATTATGCCGACTATCGCGATCGCACAGACATGGAGGCCACATCCAAGCTTTCGGCACATCTGCGTTTCGGAGAAATCAGCCCTCACAGGGTGCTTAAAGCCATCTACGAGGCGCAGTTTCACCATCCAAGCTTAACGGTTCATGCAGATAAGTTACGTTCAGAATTAGTTTGGCGGGAATTTTCGTATGGGCTTTTGGATCAGCAACCAAAGTTACACCAAGAAAACTTCAAAGCCGGTTTTGACGGCATAAAATGGCGCAATAATACCAAAGAATTCAGGGCATGGCAGAGTGGTACAACCGGTTATAGCTTAGTTGATGCGGGAATGCGCGAGCTATGGCAGACCGGGATCATGCATAATCGGGTGCGCATGATCACGGCGTCCTTTCTGATCAAGCATCTTTTGATTGACTGGCGATGGGGTGAAAACTGGTTCTGGGATTGCCTGGTCGATGCGGACCCCGCCAGCAACCCGGCAAGCTGGCAGTGGGTGGCGGGCTCAGGTGCGGATGCAGCCCCCTATTTTCGGATTTTCAATCCGATCACTCAGGCTGAAACCTTTGATCCGAAGGCTTTGTACCGGCGAAAATTCATACCGGGCTTTCAACCCGGCAGCCATAGCCAGAAATCTAAACACGCATCTGCGGGATTGTTTGATGAGGTTGAAACCGATCTGAACACCCACCCTATTGTCGATCACACCTTTGCACGAGAACGCGCGTTGGAAGCGTTTGATAACCGGCATAAATAGGCTAGACATATTACCTTCATAAGGTTCGGAGCCGACATGTCCTCATCTCAGATCGGTGTTGAGTGTCTTTCTAAATTGCTTTCAGCGCACGTGAAAATCATCGACGGCAGTTGGGCGCTGGACGGAACAGATATGAAAGCCTCCTTTTTAACGGCGCACATCACAACCGCGCAGTTCTTTGATATCGAGGCTATTCGCGACCACAATATAGACCTGCCACATATGGCCCCCTCACCGGCAAAGTTTGCAGAAGCTATGGGTGAGATGGGCATTTCCGAAACTGATCACGTGGTGATCTATGATCAGCAAGGTTTATTCTCGGCCGCGCGAGTTTGGTGGACATTCAAACTGATGGGGCACGCCAAAGTTCAGGTCCTTAAAGGCGGATTTCCGGCCTGGCAAGCAGCGGATCAATCTGTAACCGAAGACATACATAGCCCCAGGCAGGCCGCTTACAGGCCTGATTTTCAGGACCGCATGGTCATCGGAATGGATGAAATCATCGCGGGGCTTGATCATGATCAATTCATGATATTTGATGCTCGTCCCCGCGCGCGCTTTCACGGCCTGGTGCCTGAGCCCAGAGCCGGATTACGCGGCGGGCATATTCCTCAAAGCCACAGCCTGCCGTACACAGAACTGATTACAGAGGGCCAACTCAAGTCGAAAGATGAGTTGCACGCCATATTCGCCCAAACGGGCTTAACGCCTGACAAAACCGTTGTCACCACATGCGGTTCTGGGGTCACCGCCGCAATACTGGCTTTTGCATTGAGCGAAATCGGCCATGAAAAGGTGCGACTGTATGACGGTTCATGGGCGCAATGGGGGCAAGAACAGCTTAGCACCCCTATATCGATCTAAACTTAACGTGCCGGGGGCGCATAAATTAGGCCCGGCGGAGCGCCATTCCATTGTGCATTCAAGCCGCGATCCAGATTAAGCGGAGAGTGACGGCCAATATTTCTATCGAAAATTTCCCCATAGTTGCCGACGCGCTTTACAGCGTTATAGGCCCATCTAGCGTCAAGCCCCATGGCCTGGCCCCAACCGCTATCCCCACCGAGAAGCCTTACGGCCTCTGAGTTTTGAGCCGTTTTTATTTTATCGTCAACGTTCTGTGATGACACGCCGTATTCTTCGGCCAGCACGACCGCATTTAACGTCCAGCGCACGATGTCATCCCACTGCGCATCACCTTCGCGCACGACGGGCCCCAAAGGTTCCTTGGAAATCACATCCGGTAAGATGACATGGTTTTGAGGGTCATCCAGAGTTGTGCGCGCGGCAGCCAAGGCCGATATGTCGGAACTGAAGGCATCACAGGCTTCGCGGGCATATAGGCCGCGTGCCTCATCCTCAGTGGCCACGACGACCGGGGTATATTTAATGGATTTAGCCCGAAAATAGTCGGCCAGATTAAGCTCAGTTGTCGACCCGCTCTGAACACATATACGTGCGCCGTTTAGCTCCGTAGCACTGTTTAAGCGAAGGCTACGGCGCACCAGAAACCCTTGACCATCATAGTAGTTTATGCCGACAAAGTTTAAGCCCTCTGACGTATCACGTGACAATGTCCAGGATGAATTGCGCCATAACACATCGATCTGACCGCGTCGCAAAGCGTCAAAACGTTTATCGGTTTCCAATGGGACAAAATTGATACGGTCGGGATCACCAAATATGGCCGCAGCCATGGCCCGGCAAAAATCGACATCGAATCCTTTCCATTCGCCGCGATTATCTCGGTACGAAAACCCGATAAGCCCCGGATGAACCCCACAATTCAATCTGCCGCGCGCGCGCACGGCTTTTAAAGTGCCCCCATAGGTGCTTCGTGCCATTTTTTCAGCTGAGGCGCTATGCTCAGAAGATTTGGCTGCCGGCGCTGCCCTATCCCCAGAAGGTCCTGGCGAACAGGCAGCAACGAACATTGCCGCGGTCATTGCGACCGTCAAACCATAAGGTGTCAGATTATTGGAATGCCGCAACGGCATTGGGCCACCTTGATCCTCAGAAGGGTGAAGACCAAACCATAGGATGCTTCAAAACACGGGTCAAAGGCAATTAGCAGCTAATCTGACCATTTCGCGGCCCAACCTTACGGCCATTGGCGACCCCGGCAGGATTCGAACCTGCGACCGTCCGCTTAGAAGGCGGATGCTCTATCCAACTGAGCTACGGAGTCTTTTATGGCGTTTAAAAGCCTTAGTGCGTCCAGGACTGCCTGCGATTGTAGGCAAAGTTATCAGCATAGGCCTTAATGATCTTGGGCGGCACTTCAGGCTCGATCAGGCGAAAGGCAATGCCATGATGTTCGGCATAATTGATGGCCTGATCCTTGGTTTCAAAGGTCAGACGCACTTGCGCACGCGTATCGGCAGAACTAATCCACCCCATGAGCGGATCAGGATGACGCGCTGACGCAGGTTCAAACTCCAATACCCAATCCTGAGTCTTCGCCTTGCCCGACTGCATGGCGGTTTTAGCGGGTTTGAAAATGCGTGCAAACATACTCACGTCTCCTGCAAGAATCCGAAAAGGCTTCTCTTTGGCTAGTTACTATCAAAGTCCGGCAAAAGCAAACCCAGCCATATGGTTTGCACATTAAAAAAGCGGCTCTAAACGAACCGCTTTTTTAAATGGTCGGGGTGAGAGGATTCGAACCTCCGGCCTCCTCGTCCCGAACGAGGCGCGCTACCAGGCTGCGCCACACCCCGACGCTCTGGGAAGCGGTTGTTTAGTCGCCGCGCATTTCTTTGGCAAGAGTTACGCGTATAAATTCTTTTGGGTTTTTATTTTTCAGTGGAAGTCTGAAACTCAGACATAAAAAAAGCGGCTCGAAACGAACCGCTCTCTTTAAATGGTCGGGGCGAGAGGATTCGAACCTCCGACCTGCTGCACCCAAAACAGCTGCGCTACCAGGCTGCGCTACACCCCGACGTCTCTTGTGTAAGAGGCGCGCTTATTGCCACTTAAGCCTTTGCGCCGCAAGCCCTATTTGCTCACGTAAAGCAGGTTTTACGATTTTACTGTGAAAAAGGGGTGTATAATCTGATCTCCGACCTTAATGCCCATCTTGTCAGCAAGCCCCCCTTGGATTTCGAGCACCCCTTTGGCGGGCGCGAATGATGGTAACGGGGTCTCGTCAAACGGTTGCGCCTGTTTTTGAATGGAGACAATTCGGCCTTGGGGTGAAATGTAAATAATATCAAGAGGAATAACTGTATTCTTCATCCAGAAGGCACGCTCGGATGTATCCGGAAACTCAAACAGCATCCCCTGATCTTCCGGCAGATTTTTACGATACATCAGGCCCTGCTCACGCTCAGAAAAGTCATCGGCGATTTCAACCCGGAACTCATGCAAGGCGGTCGGCGTTTTTACGGTTAATGGCTCAAGCGCCGAATACGGCTTTATTTGAGCATTGTCAGCAAGCGGTTTTGCACATGCGCTAAGACCGGCGAACGCCACCGCCACAGATAGCATAACTGCGGTCAGGGATGATGCTACAGAGCCAGTTTTTAGATGAAGATTCGGCATAAAAAATACCTTCCTGAATAACTCAGGAATGTATGACATAGAGACTCACCTATGGCCAGAGTAACCCGGCCACAATGCAATCAGGCAAAAGCCTTGGGCTGAACTTCCGTAACAACCAGGCCTTTAGGGCCTTCCCCAAAACGAACCATGATAATTTCACCTTGCTGGACATCTTCGAGCCCAAAGCGGCGAAGCGTCTCAATATGAATGAAAATGTCGGTCGGATCATTTCCGCGCACAACGAAACCGTAGCCTTTGGTACGATTAAACCATTTTATGGTGGCGGCTTCCAAGTCGCCCACGGTTATGGCGTTTACGGCGGCACTGGAATGAGGCTTTGCATCTGATACAGTCGAACGTACCGGCGAGACAGCACCTTGTTCACCCAAATGATCAATCTGGATAACCTGCCATCCTTTAGCGCGTTTAGCGATCTTACAGCTTATCTCAGCACCTTCGTTCGCCGCGTCACGACCGATGTCGCGTAAACTTGAAATATGCAAAAGCACATCACGCATACTGGTGAGTGAAGAATCCTGCGGGACAATAAATCCGTAACCCTTGGTTGTATCAAACCACTTGACATGACCATTGATTTCGACGAGCGGCTCAGCTTCAGCTCGATTATTCAATTCGTACAAACTCATAATCCCTCACCACGCCATATAACTTCATCAAGCATAAATATTAATAACACGGATATCCCAAAATAGGGAGGCTCTTTTGATTCTTTTTCTCAAAAAATGCGAAAGTATCCCCCGTGCAACAACCCCCGGTAACCCTGCGCTGTCATCACGGCTTAAGGTTAATCGAACACGTAATATATATTAAATTTAGCGAATATGTCAGTCTTGTTTCAAAACCTTTGCGATAGTGGCTTAAAATCAACACTATCGTTTTTCAGGGAAACAGTCAGGCGCTGGTAGTCCCTAGGGGAGTCGAACCCCTCTCTTCAGGTTGAAAACCTGACGTCCTAACCGATAGACGAAGGGACCACGTGCGCATCTATTAAGCCGTTTAACCGGCAATCTCTTGGTAGTCCCTAGGGGAGTCGAACCCCTCTCTTCAGGTTGAAAACCTGACGTCCTAACCGATAGACGAAGGGACCACATCAAGAGGTGCGCTTGATAGCGTCACAAAATAAACGATGCAAGCCTTATTTTCGGTATTTTAAATCGACTTGTGAATATCTAAGTTCGGACTTGGGCGACGTCCTCGATCTCAAGCTGCACCCCTTTGCGGCCCATATAATCGTCCGCTTTCAATCGTCCGGCGACATGTACCCGGCCGGGCGGGCGAAGCAGCATCTCTCCAATAGCGGTATCTTCTGCGCGCCAGGCTATAGCCTTTATTCTATGGCCGCGGTCATCATCCAGTTGAACCCGAATGTGGCCGCCCTTCATGACAGTCGCATAGCTGACAAGCATATGAGAGAAGGCAAACACGGGCTCCGGGTTACCTTGTCCGAACGGTGCCATAATCTCAAATTGCTCCAGAAGATCACGCGTAGCCCCGGCACAGCTTAGGGCGGCGTCTATTTCCAGCCTCTCCCGCACGGCTTCATTACCTACTTGCTGGCGCACCTGCGCGTTCAGAAAACTGCGCAATTCATCAATCCTATCGCGCATGACGCTAAGTCCCGCCGCCATAGCATGGCCGCCACCGGAAATAGCGATACCGGCCTCAAAGGCAGCCCCCACGGCATGGCCCAGATTTATCCCCGGCTGAGACCGCCCGGAGCCCTTGCCTATCCCCGAAATGGGATCAATGCCGATAACGATAACCGGCTTACGCCAACGCTCACGTAAACGACCGGCGACGATTCCGATGACCCCCGGATGCCAGCCCTCATGAGCCACGATAATTACATCATCGTCCTTAGCCAGCAGATTTTCGCGCTCAGCTATGGCAATCGCCTGCTCCAGCACTTCAGCTTCGACCTCACGACGGGTCTTGTTGAGTTCATCCAGTTCCTGCGCCAGAAGCCGCGCTTCACCCGCGTCATCAGTTGACAGTAGCCGCACCCCAAGATCGGCGCGCCCTACCCGGCCGCCAGCATTTATCCGGGGACCAATGACAAAACCTGAATGAAAAACGCTCATCAGGCTGTTGGCGCCATCCTTTTGTTTAAGATCCAACCCCGCCACTTCAATCAGTGCCTTGATGCCGGTATTATCAAGGCGCGACATGACCTTAAGCCCCTGCGAAGCCAGCGCACGGTTAAAGCCGGTAAGCGCCGTGACGTCACAAATGGCCCCAAGGGCCGCCAGATCCAGCCACTGGCGCAAATCCGGTTTGGCGCGTGCGGCAAAAAGCCCTCGCCGCTCGGCCTCACGATTGAGGGCCGCCAGAACCACGAACACAACACCAGCCGCGGCCAGGTTTCCTTGCCCGGACTGACAGTCTGGTCGGTTAGGGTTTACGACGGCCAGACATTTCGGTGGGGCTTCACGCATCAGGTGGTGATCAATCACAACTACATCAAGGCCAATGGATGCCGCATACTCAAGGGCATGATGCGCCGAAGCCCCGCAATCAACTGTGACCACCAGATCAGCGCCATTGGCTTTTAATGTATCAAAGGCCGCGACAGACGGTCCATACCCCTCCGTCAGCCGGTCAGGCACGTAGACCTGAAGTTCATGACCCATATGACGATACCAGCGCACCAACTGGGCGGCACTGGTCGCACCATCGACATCGTAATCCGCAAAAACGTAGATCGACTTGTTATGTTCCAGCGCATCCAGCATGGCCGCAACCAGAACCGGCATGTCCGCAAACCCTTCCGGATCGGGAAACAAGGCCTTCAGGGTCGGTTGCAGGTAATCCTCAAGCCCCTCTGGGGTAATACCGCGACCCGCAATGGATTGGGCTATCGGCTCCAGATACGCTCCGGGTATCTCGCCTTTCATGGTAAGCAGATTTGTGATCCGATGCACATCATCTGACGGAGTGTTCAGGCCGTGACGTTGACTCCAGATGCGCCCCGTTGCGGAACGGCTTACATCAAGATAGGCGGTAATAGTCTGAGAATCTGGCGTCACAATATGTCCATCAAAGGGGTCTGCGCATCGATAACTTACGGATCGTGCGGGTCTTTGACATCATAACCAGAGTCTCAGTTGTGACAAACGCTTCCCCACGTCCTGACAGTTCTTTTTGAACCCCCTTCAAGAGGGCGCCGTGGGTTACACCGGTCGCTATAAAAACAGCATCAGAGCTTACCAGATCGTCCAGCATGTATTTGCGGTCGAAATCAGTTACACCCAACCTGACGGCGCGACCGCGCTCATCATCGTTTCTAAACACCAGACGCCCCTGAAATTGCCCGCCAACACATTTTAAGGCGGCGCAGGCCAAAACACCTTCCGGCGCGCCCCCCTGACCAAGATAAATATCAATAGCCGTTTCAGGCTGAGCCGTGTGAATGACGCCGGCCACGTCGCCATCAGTTATAAGGTGAACCCGCGCGCCTGATTTACGAAGTGACGAAATGATCTGCTCGTGACGGGGTCTATCCAACACGCACGCCACGATTTCATTGACCTTTACCCCCTTGGCTTTAGCAAGGTTATGGACATTTTCTTCAGGTGTCGCATCCAGATCTATAGTGCCTTCGGGATAACCGGGACCGATAGCTATTTTGTCCATATAGGTGTCGGGCGCATGCAAAAGCCCCCCGCGCGGGGCAAAAGCGATTACCGCCAACGCATTAGCCATCGCCTTTGCCGCAAGCGTGGTGCCCTCTAGTGGATCAAGGGCTATATCAATCTGCGGCCCTTTGCCCGTGCCGACGGTTTCCCCGATATAAAGCATCGGGGCCTCGTCGCGCTCTCCTTCGCCTATAACAATGCGGCCATCCATATCGATAGAATTAAGCGCCGTACGCATAGCATCAACGGCCGCCTGATCTGCGGCCTTTTCATCACCGCCCCCCACCTGAGAAAAGGCCGCAATAGCAGCTTCTTCAGCCACACGCACGACGTCAAGGCTGAGCGTAAAATCTGTAATTGGCATGTTTTTCTTATGCTTCCTGGCCTGAGTTTAGTTTTTAAATTATGTTATCTGTCTGGAGATGGCGGGAGAGCTACCCTGGCGCGGGTAGACAGAGCAAACTGATGGATGTCACCGCAATTGTTCTTTGTCACGGGCTGGCTAAGATCGGCATTGAGACGCGCACGGACGCTTGAGCTGTAGGAGGCGGGGTCGATAGCATCCCACTTCAGACCCGTCACGGCTTGCTCCAGTGTATCCTCGCGAGCTTTGATATCGCTCACCCGCTGTTTGATATCGGATGATGTCGGAATATTGTCAGGCGCCGCGGGAAAATTGGACCATTTGGGAAAGCCCTTTTCATCACGCTCAATATCCCTGACAACTGTCGCGGTGGGAATTGATGGGGCCGATTCTGGCGCATCTGATGTCGTGACTAAAGGCGCAGCCGCGACAGAAGGTGTATCGGCACGGCAGATAACATCGCCTCGAATAGGGGCTTGTGTCTGCGAAAATGCCGAATGCGGCAGCAGGCCTAATGCACTAAGCGCAATAATAGAAATGTAACGCCTATTCATATCAGCGGCTCCTTTGTGTGAGCTTACCATACGCCCTCACCAGATCGGCAGTAATAAAACCCTATGACACGATCTGAAAGGAAAAAAATGACCTAACGATGTCACACAATCTGCCCATCGCCTGATTATGTTGATATGATCACTCAAAAGGTCATAATTCATAGCAAAGGGATTTACATGCCGCCTGCCCGCCCCCCTAAAGCGAAATCCCAAACTGGCTCTGCTCCGAAGTTACAGACCGAAACAAAAACATTAGAAAAAGATAGTAACAATAAGACTAAAAAGGTTTTATTGGCTAAAGAAGAAGCGCCCTCGCGCAAGGCGCCTCCGAAAAAATCTACTCCCAAAGCATCCATAAAACCAACGTCAGATGAGGCAGAACATCACAAATCGCCTCAGCCACAGCCTGATATACCTAAAGATGGCACGGCTTCAGCATTTAATCCGGATGCCCTGAAAAATCTTGAAGACCTGTCACTAAATCTGGCCAAGGCGGCGATGACGGCACAGAGCGCTCTGGCTCAAACCCTATTCAAACCTCATGATGTGACGGAGAATGTGCCGTCCGATCCGTTTCAGGTCGGCCCCGCCATGACCACAGTGGCCAATGCTCTGGCGTCAAATCCTGATAAGCTCGTTAATGCGCAAACCGAACTCATGACGGGCTACTTACAGCTTTGGGCTGCTATGACCCGGCGCAGTCTCGGCGCCGATGACAATACCGAAATGCCCTCAGCCAAAATCAAGGATAAACGGTTTTCTGATCCCAGGTGGGAGCAAAATGTCATTTTCGATATGATGCGGCAATCCTATTTGCTGTCGTCTAACTGGTTAAACAACCTTATTTCATCCGTAGAAGGCATTGATCCCATTGCTAAAAGGCGTGCCGAGTTTTTCACAAAACTGGTAACCGATGCCTTTTCACCGTCAAATTTCCTGATGTCCAACCCGGCCGCACTCGACACGCTAATGAGCACAAACGGCGAAAGTCTGGTCAAGGGGATGCAGAAATTTGCCGAGGATCTCGCGCGCGGTGATGGCAAGCTCAAGATTTCACAAGCTGACTACGCACACTTTGAAGTCGGCAAGAACGTCGCCACGACGCCGGGAAAAGTTATTTATCGAAATGCCTTTTTTGAACTTTTGCAGTACACGCCTACGACCGAAAACGTGCGTGAAATCCCCCTGCTCATTTTCCCGCCGTGGATCAACAAGTTCTACATACTTGATCTACAACCTAAGAACTCCCTGATTAAATGGCTGACAGATCAGGGATTTTCAGTTTTCGTGACCTCCTGGGTAAACCCAGATGCATCTATGAAGGATGTCACCTTTGAGGACTATCTTACCCAAGGTGTCTATGAAGCCATAAAGCAAGTCATGGCCCAGTGCGGTACCAAAACCGTTAATGCTGTCGGTTACTGCATCGGCGGGACGTTATTGGGCACGGCTCTGGCTCATATGGCCGCCAAAGGTGACAAAAGCATAGGCTCAGCCACCTTTTTTACAGCTCAGCACGACTTCTCCGAAGCGGGCGATTTGCTCCTTTTTACCAACAACGCATGGATCGACGAGCTGGAGCGGCAGATGGATGCGGCGGGCGGGGTTTTGCCGGGTGCGGCTATGGCCGATACGTTCAACGCTTTGCGCGCCAATGATCTTGTCTGGTCATTCTTTGTGAATAACTACCTGATGGGTAAGGACCTTACGGCATTTGATCTGTTGTGTTGGAACGCTGATCAAACGCGTATGCCCAAGGCATTGCATATGTTTTATCTGCGTAAATTCTACAATGAAAACGCCCTTTCCAAAGGCGAACTGGAACTGGGCGGCATTAAGATTGATCTTAAAAACGTAAAAATTCCGATATTTACTCAGGCCGGTCGCGAAGATCACATTGCCCCCCCTCTATCTGTGTTTAAAGGGGCGAAAATGTTTGGCGGAGACGTCACCTATGTTCTCGCCGGGTCAGGGCACATTGCCGGTGTCGTCAATCCACCCGCCGCGCATAAGTACATGCACTGGATCAATGATAATCTGTCTACCGCGGCAAGTTATGATGACTGGTTCTCAAAAGCGTCCGAGCATGCCGGATCATGGTGGCCCTATTGGGCTGAGTGGCTGCATGCCAAATCCGGTGATTGGGTTGAGGCGCGCGATCCCTCCAAAGGCCAGCTCAAACCCATTATGGACGCACCGGGCAGCTATGTGATGGTCAAATCCTAAGCTGGACTTGTATATTGTATACACTCAAAGTAAGGGTAAGGTCGTGTTACCGGAGCTAAGACATGACCACGACTATTACCTTGGATGAAGCTTTAAATCTTTCTATTAGCGTATTAATAGATAATGGTTTTTCAAAAAATCATGCTCAATCCATAGCTAGGGTTATATGGGCCTGTCAGAGAGATGAGTGCCAATCCCACGGTCTTTATCGGCTGCTGGTGTGCGTTCATACTCTCCGTTCCGGCAAGGTTTCGCCAGATGCAGAACCCGAAATCAGTGATGCCGCGGACACGCTCGTGCGCGTGGATGCCAGAGGGGCCTACTCTCTGCTGGCTTTTGACATGGGCCGCCCGCTTTTAGTTGAAAAATCCAGACGTCACGGCATGGCAGCACTCGCCATCAATCATTGTTATCACTTCTCAGCTTTGTGGCCTGAAATTGAGGCCATCGCTGCGGAGGGGCTAGTGGCTATTGCGATGACCCCAAGCCATAGCTGGGTTGCGCCTTACGGGGGCACCAAGGGCGTGTTCGGCACTAACCCCCTCGCTTTTGCGTGGCCAAGACCGGGCGGTCAGCCATTTGTTTTTGATTTTGCCACCAGCGCTGCCGCGCGCGGAGAAATCGAACTCCATCGCCGGGCAGGTAAAGCTATCCCGGAAGGCTGGGCCGTCGATAAGGATGGCAACCCGACAACGGATGCGCAAGCCGCTATGGCCGGTGCCATGCTCACCTTTGGGGGCTATAAGGGTTCTGCTCTGTCGGCCATGATCGAACTTATGGCCGGCCCGCTGATCGGAGATTTCCTGAGCCTGGAATCGCAGGCATATGACGCTGGTGCAGGTGCCACGCCCTATCATGGCGAATTGATTATTGCTATTGATCCCAAAACCTTCATGGGGCCGGATTGGACGCGGCATACAGATCGCGCTGAAGCGCTTTTTGAGGCGATCATCGACCAGGGCGCGCGCCTGCCGTCACAGCGACGCTATGAGGCCCGCGCCCGCAGTCTTGAGACCGGAACCGTAACGATCCCGGCCAAGCTATATGAAGACATTTTGGCCCTGCTAAAGCCGTAGTATAATCGTTTCCACGATCGGGCGGCGGTCCCAGATATTCTGGGCCGCTTTTTTCAGTACGCGTGCCACGGTTTTCTCAACCGTGACATCATCATCCCGTTCTTCAGGCGACAATTTTTGGAGCGCCTTTTCAACCAGATCGCACATATTTTCCAGTTGATCGGAGATTGTGTCGTCATCTTCGAAGGCCAGCCCCAAACCGCGGACTTCGACAATCGAGGCCAGTTTATTTTTACGATCCAGCGCAAACGAGCAAAACAGCATGCCATTATGGGCGGCGTGACGGCGTTCGCGCAGAGCATCTGCACCTTCCGGAACCAGCATGCCGCCATCCACAAACAATCGCCCCGCCGGAACCTCATCAATAATTTCAGCCCGACCGGGTGCCAGACGCACCATGTCACCGTTTCGGGGCGTAACTTGCTCAGGCACGCCGATTTCAGCCGCCAAAGCCGCATGTTTTTGAAGATGCCTGCGTTCACCGTGAGTTGGCACCGCAATACGCGGACGTGCCCACTCGTACATCTGACGCAATTCGTCGCGTGCCGGGTGCCCGGAGACGTGAATGCCCGGGTGGTCTTTTTCCGTATGAATTTCAACACCTAAATCCGACAGGCGATTTTGCAGGGAGCGAATGGAGATTTCATTCCCCGGAATGACGCGCGAGGAAAACACACAGGCATCACCGGATTTAAGTTTGACTAGCGGGTGATTGCCGTCCGCTATCCGCGACAGCGCGGCCCGTGGCTCCCCTTGAGAACCCGTACACAGATAAAGCACTTCGGTGGACTTCATCTTGGACGCTTCGCCTTCGGTCACAAATTCACTGACGCCATTTAATAAACCAACGTGTTTCGCCGCAGCCGTCATACGGTGCATGGAACGACCGACCAGACATACCCTGCGCCCACACGCTTCGGCGGCCCGGATCACGCTGTCCATACGCGCGACGTTAGACGCAAAACAGGCCACAGCCACCTTGCCTTTTAGGGTCTTTATCACTTTAGCTAGTTCGTCACGAACGCCAGCCTCTGAGCCTGATGCACCTTCAACAAACACATTCGTGGAATCGCAAATCATGGCCAGAACGCCGTCATCACCCAGCTTTGTGATGGCGCTGATGTCGGTCGCTTTACCGGTGATCGGGTCGGGATCTATTTTCCAGTCACCGGTGTGCAGGATCGTCCCAAGGGGGGTACGGATAGCCAGCCCATTGGGTTCTGGTATAGAATGGGTTATCGTAATATAATCAATCTCAAACGGCCCAATCTTAATACTGCCGCCTAACGGGACCTCTGTGAGATCGAAATCATCGACCCCAGCCTCACGAAGCTTTTCCCGGATCAGAAATGCCGTAAAAGGTGTGGCATAAAGGGGCGCTTTGATCTTATCCCACAGCCAGCCCAAGGCGCCGATATGGTCTTCGTGGGCATGGGTCAGCACCACACCTAGGATAGTCTCGCCTTCCAGAAATTTCGGATCGGGTACGATGACCTCAATACCGGGCGTCGTCAGGTCGCCAAAGGTCACGCCGACATCAACCAGAATCCATTGCCGGTTATCTTCCGGCCCGAAGCCATAGAGATTCAGGTTCATGCCAATTTCGTTCGAGCCGCCTAGCGGCAGGAACACGAGTTCATCTTTATGTTTTTTCATATTTTCTTTTATGCTTTTGAAGCGCCTACGGTGCGCTGGTAAATTTCAAGGAGGCCGCGCAAGGTCAGATCGGGATCAAAGTGGTCGATTTTGTCGGTTGCGCCCTCAAACAGAGAGGCAACGCCGCCCGTTGCGATTACACTCATTTTTTGACCATACTCTGCCTGAATAGAGGTCACAAGGTATTCAATCAGGCCGACATAGCCCCAGAATATGCCCGACTGCATGGCCGAGACCGTATCTTTGCCGATTATGTGCGCCGGTCGCTCAATAGCTATGCGTGGCAGTTTAGCGGCCGCGAGGTGAAGGGCCTGAACGGACAGGTTGATGCCGGGGGCAATCGCGGTACCCTCCAGCGCGCCATCGGCGGCGACGACATCAAAGGTGGTGGCCGTACCGGAATCGATGACGATCAATGGCCCTGAGTAGGCGATATGAGCCCCAATAGCATTGACCAGTCGATCAGCCCCCGCCTCTTTCGGCTTATCGATGCGCACTTCGATGCCAAGCACGGTATTATCACCGACGACATAGGGTTGTTTGTGAAAATAACGCTGCGCCAGTTTGCGTAAGTTAAACAAAGACTGCGGCACAACCGATGAGATGATACAGTCGGTTATCGATTTGAAATCAAGCCCGCTCATTTGCAGCAACTGGTACAGGTAGACGGCATATTCATCCGCCGTCTTGGTCGAATCGGTCGACGCGCGCCACTGTGCGACCCAGGTATCCCCGTCATGGACAGCAAACAAAGTGTTGGTATTGCCCTGTTCAATAGCTAACAGCATATCATTTCTTTCGCCGGTTCCGCAGTGAGTTGCGTCCGTTAGATCGCTTTATAGGCAATTTCACCGCCGCTAAAGTGATGAACCACGCCCGATGCGCCCATGATCTTAAGGGCACCATATTGGTCAAGGCCTTGAAGTTTACCCGTAATGGGGCCACTCGCATCTTCGGCTTCAATCAGATGATCGCGACCATAGGCCTGTTCAAGCCAATCCTGAGCGACATGGCCAAACCCCGCTTCCTGCCAAAGCTTTAAGCGCTGATCGAAATAAACGCTCAGGTCTTCAAGCAAAAGTAAGGGATCAAAATCTTCGGGCGTCAGAACAACGTGCTTTAAGGCCGCGGTCGCATAGGCTTCAAGTTCTGGTGCAGCGGCGACATTCAGACCGATGCCGACGACGATGCCTAGATAGCCTTCGACTTCGGTCGGTTCACTCTGCACTAAAATGCCGCAAAGTTTTTGGTTTTTATAAAGGATATCGTTGGGCCATTTGATCGCCAGATCGGCCTTGTCACGCACCAGCGGCCGCAATAAATCAGTAACGGCAAGGGCTGCCACAAACGAGAGTTGGGTCACATGACCGACATCTAAGCGCAGCAGGCCGTACCAGGACGCCATCAGGTTCCCGGAGAAACCAAGCCACGCCCGCCCCCGGCGACCGATGCCGTCCGTTTGCATCCGAGCCTGAATCCAGCCTGATCCAACGGCCCCGGATCGCAGCCGTTCTACAGCCAGCGTCTGGGTGGACGGCAGGACATCAAAAACTTCAATTCGGGACGAAGAGTAAGATGCCATAGTCGCCGACCGTACCCGGACACCTTTCTTTATTTAAGACCGAAACTGCTGGCCGCCATTTGCGCTAACGGATCAAGCCAGTGAAGGGCCAACATGGCGATCGGGAAGGCAAACGCCGCCGCCCCATAGGCAATCCATTTGGCCTCAGCCGGTGCTTTATCCAGTTCATCGGTCGGGGCATCAAACCACATAACCTTAAGGATGCGCAGATAGTAGAAGGCCGACAGAACTGATGCGGCCAGACCGAGCGCCGCAAATGGCCACAAACCCTCGACCGCCAAAGCCGAACCAAAGATGTAATACTTGCCCCAGAACCCGCCCAGTGGCGGCATACCCAGCAGCGACAGCATCAGAATAGTAATGACGATGGTCGTGGGCATGCTGATTTTGGACATGCCGGTAAGATCGGCAACATTTTCAACCGGCTGACCTTTGCGCGACAGAGCCATTTGCACGGCGAACATGCCGAGCGTATCGACCATGTAAAGTACAGAGAACAGCAGCAGCGCCTGAACGCCGTATTCAGTACCGGCGGCGATGGCCAGCAACGCATAGCCCATATTGGCGATAGATGAATAGGCCATCAGACGCTTGATGTTCTTTTGCATCAAGCCGCCTAAGCCACCGACGATAAACGACATAACTGAAATGGCCAGAATGACCTGACGCCATTGCTCGATCGAATCCTCAAAGCCGCCCATAAGGACACGGGCGATCAGCACTAAAGCCGCAAATTTAGGCGCGCCTGCCGCAAAGGCCACAACCGGGGTCGGTGCACCTTCGTAGACATCCGGCGTCCACATATGGAAGGGCGCGGCTGAAATTTTGAACGCCAGACCACAGATCAGGAACACCAGACCAAAGATCAGACCCGTTTGTTGATTAGCTGCCGCCGCGACCGCGATGTCATTGAAATTCATCGAGCCGGTGAAGCCATACACCAGCGATGCACCGTAGAGAAGCAAGCCGGACGACAGCGCCCCAAGTACGAAATATTTCAAGCCAGCTTCGGAGCCCTTCGGGTCATCGCGACGGAAGGCGGCCAGGACATAAAGCGCCAGCGATTGCAGTTCGATACCGATATAGAGCGCAATCAGATCACCCGCCGACACCATCATGCTCATGCCCAGCGTCGCCAGCAAGATCAGGATCGGAAACTCAAAGCGGCGATTGCCGACACGGTCAAAATAACCCTGCCCCAGCACAATCACAAAAACGGCAGAAATGTAGATGAAGACCTTAGCAAAAGCCGCCACGCCATCAATGACGAACGAACCGGAAAAAGCCGTGCCGTGTTCAACAAAAGCGGCAAAATAAGCAGCGGCAATAAGCACCACGCCGCACAAGGCGCTGACTGATGTCATCCCTTTATCGCCGCGGAAGGCACCAAATACCAGAATAACCAGCGCACCCACGGCGATGATCAGTTCTGGCAGCGCCAAATTCAGACCGAGGTTCAAGTCCATTTCAAGCCACCCTTAACCGCCGATAGCCGCTTGGTAGACGCCAACGAGGGCATCCACACTGACGGTCGTAAAATCAAATATAAACGCCGGATAGATACCCAGCAGCAGCGTCCCCGCAACCAGCGGCACAAAAATCAGAGTTTCGCGCGCGTTCAGGTCCTTAATGCCGTCAAGCTTCGGATTGGTTACCGGCCCGTACATGACATTCTTGAACAAATTGAGCGCATAGACCGCTGACCAGATCACACCAGAGGCTGCGATCAGGGCCGTCCAGGTCGAGGCCTGATAAGCCCCCGTCATGGTCAGGATTTCCCCGACAAACCCCGATGTCCCCGGCAAGCCGACATTGGCCATCGTAAACAGCAGGAACACAAAGGCATAGTGCGGCATCAGGTTAGTCAGGCCGCCGTAGAAGCTGATCTCACGGGTGTGCATCCGGTCATAAACCACGCCAACACAGAGGAACAAAGCGCCAGAAATGATGCCGTGGCTGATCATTTGATAGACCGCGCCCTGAATACCTGCCTGATTGCCGGCGAAGATACCCATGGTCACAAAACCCATGTGCGCAACAGACGAGTAAGCAATCAGCTTTTTGATATCGGTCTGACGCCAGGCGACCAGTGACGTATAGACAATGGCGATCACCGACAAGGCCAGCACGAACGGCGTGAACATTTCCGATGCCTGCGGGAACATAGGCAGGTTAAAGCGTATGAAGCCGTAACCGCCAAGTTTCAGCAGGATACCCGCCAACATGACCGAACCCGCGGTCGGCGCCTCAACGTGGGCATCCGGCAACCAGGTATGTACCGGCCACATCGGCATTTTGACCGCAAATGAGGCAAAGAAGGCAAACCACAGCCACGGCTGGGCATTCTCAGCAAAGGCGAATTTAGACAATTCAGGAATGCTGGAGGTGCCAGCGACATTCACCATGTAGAGCATGGCGGCCAGCATCAGCACCGACCCCAGCAGGGTATAGAGGAAGAACTTATAGGCGGCGTAGATTCGGTTCTTACCGCCCCAGATACCGATAATCAGGAACATCGGCACCAGACCGCCTTCGAAGAAGACGTAGAACAGGAACAGATCAAGCGCAGTGAACACGCCAATGACCAGGGTTTCCAGAATAAGAAACGCGATCATGTATTCGACCAGACGCGTTTTGATCGAGGTCCAGGACGCCAGGATACACAGCGGCATCAGGAATGCGGTCAAGGCCACAAACAGGATCGAAATGCCGTCGATACCCAAATGGTAGGACAAGGGCCCAAACCAATGAATTTTCTCGACAAACTGATATTCGGTCGTGGTGCGGTCAAAGCCCACCAGCATGACCACGCTCAAAGCCAGCGTCGCCAGTGTCGTCCACAGGCTGATCCACTTGGCATTGGTGTCGATCGCGGCTTCATCATCCTTGCGCGACATCGCTCGCAGAACAAGTATGACCAGCGCCCCCGCCAAAGGCAGGAAGGTAATGACGCTCAGGAGATTAGGTATAACCAGTGACATTGTTGAAACTTATCCCCTCTTAAGCGGCCAGCCAGAATACGACCCAGGTCAAAAGACCCGCGACACCTAAGAACATAACGAACGCATAGTGATAGACATAACCCGTCTGGGTCTTGACCAGATTCTTAGCGGCTTTCAAGGCTGACCACGCCGCCCCATTGGGACCCAGACCATCAATGATTTTAACATCACCGATTTTCCAGAAGACATTACCTATTGCGCGCAAGCCCTTAACCAACGTGGCCTTATAAATCTCATCAAAGAACCACTTATTATACAGGAAGGTATAGAGCGGCCCCTCGTTCGCGGCCATCTTCCTCGGCAGATCCGGGCGCTTAAGGTAGAAGAACCAAGCCAGCACCAGACCCAGCAAGGTCACAACCAATGGCGCAAACTTAACCCACGTCTCAACATGGTGCGCGTCGTGCATAACGTGATTGGTCGGTGCGGTAAAGATCGCATGCCCCCAGAAATCGTGAGCGTGATCACCGACAAAGTAAGGCGCGAAGATAAAGCCGGCTGCGACCGCCCCCACAGCCAAGGCCAGCAAAGGCACCAGCATGATCAAAGGACTTTCGTGAGGCTTATGAGCGTGGTGTCCATGATCATCGTGCCCATGCGCATCGGCGTGATCGTCATGGCCGTGAGCCTCTGCGTGGGCATGATGATCGTCGTGCGCATGTTCCCACTGCTTCTTGCCGTGGAAGGTCATGAAGGCCAGACGCCAGCTATAGAATGATGTCAAAAGCGCTGCCGACAGGCCCATGATGAAGGCGAACATACCTTGCGGGGTTTGGCTCATCGCCCAGGCGGATTCGATGATCGCATCTTTGGAGAAGAAGCCCGCAAAGCCGATCTGCGTGCCCGGAATCCCAAGGCCGGTAATGGCGATGGTGCCAATGGTCATGACAGCATAGGTGATCGGCATATACTTATATAGTCCGCCCATTTTGCGCATATCTTGCTCATGATGCATGCCGTGGATAACCGAACCGGCGCCCAGAAACAGCAGCGCTTTAAAGAAAGCGTGCGTGAACAGGTGGAACATGGCGGCCTGATAGGCGCCAATACCGGCGGCAAAGAACATGTAGCCAAGTTGAGAACAGGTCGAAAACGCGATGACCCGCTTGATGTCGTTTTGGGTAAAGCCGATCGAGGCCGCAAAGATCGCCGTAATCGCGCCAACATAAGCGACAATCATCTTGGCGACCGGCGCATATTCAAACATGTGTGACAACAGGCAGACCATATAGACACCGGCGGTCACCATGGTTGCCGCATGGATCAGGGCCGACACAGGGGTCGGGCCTTCCATCGCGTCTGGCAGCCATGTGTGCAGGAAGAACTGCGCCGACTTACCCATGGCACCGATGAACAGCAGAAAGCAGGCCAGATCAATGGCACTGAGTGAATAGCCAAGGAACATCCAGGTCGTCCCGGCCTTGGCTTCGATCATCGGGAAGAGTTCGGCGAAATTTATCGTGCCGAACATCCAGTAAACGGTCATGATCCCCAGCGCGAAGCCGAAATCCCCGACCCGGTTGACGACGAACGCCTTGATGGACGCATTGTTTGCACTAGCCTTATTGAACCAGAAGCCGATCAGCAGATAGGACGCCAGCCCTACCCCTTCCCAGCCAAAGAACAACTGCATGAAGTCAGCCGCTGTCACCAACATCAGCATGGCGAAGGTAAACAGAGACAGATAGGCAAAGAAGCGCGGCCGCGACGGGTCTTCGGCCATATAGCCCCAGCTATAGAGGTGAACCAGCGAAGACACCGACGTCACGACGATCAGCATGGTGGCCGATAGGGCATCGATCCGGATCGACCACGCCGATTGGAAGGTACCGATATTGATGAAGTCCAGCAACTTGACGGTAAAATCCGACATGCCGCCCCAAGTGTGGGCCCCGAATACATACCACGACAGGGCGCACGACAGGAACAACAGCCCGGTCGTTACCCCTTGGGAGGCAATATTGCCAATGCGGCGGCCAAACAGGCCCGCAATCAGCGCGCCGACCATCGGCGCCAGAACCAGAACAGTAACTATGCTCGGCATGATGGATTAGCCTTTCATCATGCTGGCGTCATCGACTTCGATATCGCCGCGATTACGGAAGAAGGTGACGAGGATAGCCAGACCGACCGCGGCCTCGGCGGCGGCAACCGTCAGGACAAACATGGCCATGATCTGCCCCTGCACATTATGCAGATAGCTTGAGAACGCCACGAAGTTGATATTGACCGCCAAAAGGATCAGTTCGATCGACATCAGGATGATAATGACGTTGCGACGGTTCACGAAGATGCCCAGCACCCCGATTGTGAACAAGATGGCCGAAACGGTGAGATAGTGCGCGAGGCCGATAGTCATTCTTTGATCCCTTCGCCGGTTTTGACCTTGACGATGGCCACAGCGTTTTTGCGCTGACGACCGACCTGTTTAGAAATATCCTGACGCTTGACATTGGTGCGATGCTTGAGCGTCAGCACGATGGCACCGATCATAGCCACCAGCAGCACAAACCCTGCCGCCTGGAACAGATAGACATAGTCTGTGTAAAGTACGCGACCGATGGTTTCGATATTGGTCGCATCAGCCGTAAAGGCTTGCGGCTCATTACCTGCGGCCGCACCGCGATCAGCGACAGCAAAGCTGATCATGATCAGTTCCGTCATCAACAGTAACGCCACAACACCGCCAATCGGCAGATAGTTAGCAAACCCTTGGCGCAGCTTGCTGAAGTCCACATCCAGCATCATAACGACGAACAGGAACAGAACCGCCACCGCGCCGACATAGACCACGACCAGAAGCATGGCCAGGAACTCCGCCCCCAGCAGTACAAACAGTCCGGCTGCCGAAAAGAAGGCCAGGATCAGAAACAGCACCGAATGCACCGGGTTTTTGGCGGTAATCACCAAAAACCCGGATGCGACCGTAATCAGGGCCATGATGTAAAAGGCTATAGCCATCAAAGTCATAGCGTCATCCTTTACCGGTAAGGCGCGTCAAGTTCGAGGTTACGCGCAATAACGCGTTCCCAACGGTCGCCGTTCGCCAACAGGCGTTCCTTGTCGTAGTAGAGTTCTTCACGGGTTTCGGTCGCAAATTCAAAGTTCGGCCCTTCGACAATCGCATCAACCGGGCAGGCTTCCTGACACAGGCCGCAATAGATGCACTTAACCATGTCGATATCGTAACGTGTCGTGCGGCGCGAACCGTCATCACGCGGCTCAGCTTCGATAGTGATAGCTTGAGCCGGGCAGATGGCTTCGCACAGCTTACAGGCAATGCAGCGTTCTTCGCCATTGGCATAGCGGCGCAGCGCATGCTCACCGCGAAAGCGCGGGCTGATCGGGCCTTTTTCAAACGGATAGTTGATCGTCGCCTTGGGCTTGAACATGTATTTCACTGCAAGGCCTGTGGCCCCGATGAAATCCATCAGCATGGCGCCTTTGATGGCTTGGCCGATACGGGACATCATATCAAATCACCTCCGAATACGCGGTAGGCCGCAATCAAAACCACAGCCACTAATGAGGCGGGCAGGAACACTTTCCACCCCAAACGCATCAATTGGTCGTAGCGATAACGCGGAACGATAGCTTTAGCGATGGCGAACATCACAAACCAGAACACGACTTTAATGATAAACCACAGCAGGCCGTGAATAGCCTCAAACACCGAGCCGGGTTCGATAAAACCAGCCGTTGGATATGGCGCCTGCCAGCCGCCAAAGAACAGAATGGTGATGAGCGCGCACATCAGCACGATGTTGGCATATTCACCGATCATGAACAGCAGATACGGAGTCGAGGAATACTCGACCTGATAACCCGCCACCAACTCCGATTCAGCTTCCGGCAAGTCAAACGGCGGACGGTTAGTTTCCGCGAGTGCCGACACATAAAACATGATCATAACCGGAAACATGACGATGATGGTCTTGGGCGCAAACGCATGCCAGTTCCAGAAGCCGCCGGCCTGATGCTCTACGATCCGCGACAGGTTCATGTCGCCGACCAGCAGGATCACACAGATGACGATCAGACCGATAGAGACTTCATAAGACACCATCTGAGCCGCCGAGCGCAGCGCCCCCAGGAAGGGATACTTTGAGTTCGATGCCCAACCGCCCATGATGATGCCGTAGACACCCAGAGATGAGATCGCAAACAGGTAAAGAATGCCGACATTGATGTCCGATACGACCCAGCCCGGCGCGAATGGAATAACCGCCCATGACATAAACGCCAGAATAAAGGTGATCAGCGGCGCCAGCAGGAACACGATCTTATCGGCACCAGCCGGGATGACGACTTCCTTCAGCACAAACTTGAAGAAGTCAGCAAAGGATTGCATCAGACCGAACGGACCCACGACGTTGGGCCCTTTACGCATCTGCACGCCCGCCCAGACCTTACGGTCGCCCCATAGCAGGAAGGCCAGAGAGACCATCACACCCACAATAACCGCCAGAGCCTGCCCGATCGTAATGATCGTCCAGCCCCAAGGTGTGGCCCAAAATGAAGTTGCTTCCATCAGTCGTCTCTCTTACTCGGCGGCCACAGATAGCTTCGGCGCACGGGCAGCGGAACATTCCGCCATGGCCACGCTGGCTCTGGCTATCGGGTTGGTCAGGTAGAAATCCTTGATATTTGACGCGAAGACTCGGTCAGAGACCTCGCCCTTAGCACCCAGGGTTTTGACATCAAAGCTTTTTTGTGAAGGCTTCACATCTATCCGCCCAAAGGTTGGATGATCGGCGATCAGTTTGGCCCGAAGATCAGACTGGCTGTCATAAGGCAAGGTCTTGCCCACAGCTTCGGACAGGGCCCGCATGATGGCCCATTCCTCTTTGGCATCCCCCTTTGGGAACACTGCGCGTTCAGCGATCTGAACCCTGCCCTCAAGGTTAACATAGATGCCTGACTTTTCGGTGTAAGCAGCTGATGGCAAGATCACATCCGCAATAGCAGCACCTGCATCACCGTGATGACCGATATACACGACAAAGCTGCCTTTAAGCTTAGACGTATCTATTTCATCGGCCCCTAGCAGTACGACAACGTCTAACCCACCAGCCAGCATCGCCTCAGTGTCGAGGCCATCGCCATGAGGCACGAAGCCGATATCCAACCCGGCAACACGCGACGCAGCTTGGTGGACGATATTGAAGCCGTTCCAGTCAGCGCGCACGACATCATAAGCACTCAGGACTTCAGAAGCGATCAGGTTCAGAACCGCGGCTCCGTCACTACCCGAAATCGCGCCGTTACCCACCAGAACGACGGGCTTTTCCGCGTTTTTCAGCACATCACGGAAAGCGTGCTTCTTAAGGTCTTTCAGTGCCTTCGGCCCTGCACCTAAGTGGACGTAATCATAGGTAAGATCATAGGGCTCACCGATAACCGCCACCTGCACGTCACCCTTGAGCCACGATTTACGAATACGGGCATTAATCAGCGACGCTTCATTGCGCAGGTCAGTGCCGATCATCAGGATCGCGTCAGCATCTTCAATGCCGGCAATGCCCGTATTGAACAGGTAGGTTTCGCGAGCGCCGCGACCGATCTTGGAGCCGTCCTGACGGCAATCCAAATTGTTAACGCCCAATGAGGAGAACATATCCTTGGTTGCCTTCAAACCTTCGGCATCGATCAGGTCACCGGCAATCACGCCGATTTTCTCAGGCGAAGTCGCTTTCAATTTGCCAGCGACCTCGCTCAGGGCTTCCGACCACGTGGTCGCTTGCAAACCGCCAGCTTTACGAACGTAAGGTTTATCAAGGCGTTGACGCGACAGACCATCGACCGCATAGCGCGTTTTGTCGGTGATCCATTCTTCGTTGATGTCTTCCTTAAGGCGCGGCAGGGCGCGCAGAACCGTCGGCCCGCGATAGTCCAGACGAATGTGCGCGCCCAGCGCATCCATCACGTCGATCGACTCAACTTTTTGCAGTTCCCACGGGCGATAGTTAAATGACCACGGTTTATGAGTCAGAGCACCGACCGGGCACAGATCGTTCAGATTACCCGACAGTTCCGACGACACCGCCTGTTCCAGATAGGAGGTGATCTCTGCATTTTCCCCGCGTGAAATCATACCCATTTCGGTGACACCGGCGACTTCAGTGCTAAAGCGCACGCAGCGGGTGCATTGAATGCAGCGGGTCATAAAGGTCTTGATCGTTGGGCCAAGATATTTTTCTTCAACGGCGCGCTTGTTCTCGGCATATCGCGAACCGCCACGGCCATAGCCCATAGCCTGATCCTGAAGATCACATTCGCCGCCCTGATCGCAAATCGGGCAATCGAGCGGGTGATTGATCAGCAGGAACTCCATCACCCCTTCGCGGGCCTTTTTGACCATCGGCGTATTGGTGAAAATTTCCTGACCTTCGGCGGCTGGCAGCGCGCATGAGGCTTGCGGCTTCGGCGGGCCAGGCTTGACCTCGACCAGACACATCCGGCAGTTGCCCGCGATCGACAGGCGCTCATGGTAGCAGAAACGCGGGATTTCTTCCCCCGCCAGTTCAGCTACCTGAAGCACGGTCATGCCGGGATCGAATTCGACCTCAACGCCGTTGACTTTTGCTTTCGCCATAGGCTTCAAACCTCATTCAGTAACGTAGCTACCGTAAGATAACTGCGCGAAAATACTAACAATTTATCAGAACCAGGACCGGTCGCCAGCGACATAGTCTTCGTGGAACTGCTGCTCGGATTTGAGCAGGTAGATGATAAGCTCGATAAACGATATCAGCGCCACGGCGATACCGGGGATGACCAGAAACCATCCCACCGTCCCGCACACCAGCATGATGACACCGGCGGTGTTCTTACCCAGATAAAACTTGTGCACGCCCCAGATGCCAAAAAAGAAGGTCAAAAGGGCGGCTACCCATTTGTTCTTGTCGGACAAGCCTGTGGAGACGACATAAACGCTAACGGCCCGGCCATCGGACGCTTCAAAATCGACGGTTGATCCGGTCGCGACTGAACGGGCACCACCCATAAGATCTGCGCGAGTAAAGCCATAGCGCATGCCGTCATCACCGCTGATGAGGCCCTGAGCCAGGCTATCGTCGTATGACAGGACTTTTCCGCGCATATCCCCTACTCCGCCGCTATAGAATGACCGGCCACGTTAGACTTACGTGAACGGTAAAGCGTGATGCGATCTTCGATTTCATGGCGAAAATGACGGATAAGCCCCTGAATCGGCCAGGCTGCGGCATCACCCAGCGCGCAGATCGTGTGACCTTCGACTTGCGTAGTAACTTCAAGCAGCATGTCGATTTCGGACGGATCGGCATCGCCCTTGACCATGCGCTCCATCACCCGCCACATCCAGCCCGTGCCTTCGCGGCAGGGCGTGCATTGGCCGCAGCTTTCGTGCTTATAAAAATAGCTGAGGCGGGCAATCGCTCGGATCAGATCGGTGGATTTATCCATGACGATAACCGCCGCCGTTCCCAAACCAGAACGCAAGGCTCGGAGACTGTCGAAGTCCATCGGCAGATTTTCACACTGCTCGGCCGGAATCATCGGCACCGATGATCCGCCCGGAATAACGGCCTTGAGGTTGCCCCAACCGCCACGAATCCCACCGCAATGATCTTCGATCAACTGACGGAACGGGATCGACATGGCCTCTTCGACGTTACAAGGTCGCTCAACGTGACCGGAAATGCAGAACAGCTTCGTGCCGGTATTATTTGGTGCGCCAAAACCAGCGAACCATTCGGCACCGCGGCGCAGGATCGTGCCAACAACCGCGATCGATTCGACATTGTTCACGGTCGTCGGGCAGCCATAAAGCCCCGCGCCCGCAGGAAACGGTGGCTTTAGACGCGGCTGGCCTTTTTTGCCTTCCAGCGATTCCAAAAGGGCGGTTTCTTCGCCGCAGATATAGGCCCCGGCCCCGTGATGGACGTAAACGTCAAAATCCCAGCCATGGACATTGTTTTTGCCGATGAGCCCCGCTTCATAGGCTTGTTTAACCGCCGCCTCTAACCGCTCACGTTCAAAGACATATTCGCCGCGCAGATAGATATAACAGGCATGCGCCTGCATGGCGAACGAGGCGATAAGGCAACCTTCGATCAGCAGATGAGGATCGTGGCGCATGATCTCCCGGTCTTTGCAGGTGCCGGGCTCGGATTCGTCAGCATTGACCACCAGATAGTGCGGACGCTCCTTCACCTCTTTCGGCATGAACGACCACTTCAGGCCGGTCGAAAAGCCCGCCCCGCCCCGGCCGCGCAGACCAGAGTTCTTGACGTTGGTGATGATCCACTCGCGCCCATAGGACAGAATATCCTTGGTCGCGTTCCAGCAGCCGCGTTGCTTCGCACCCTCAAGACCCCAATCCTGGAAGCCATACAAATTGGTGAAAATGCGATCTTTATCTTCGAGAATACCCAGTGTTTTGGCCATTTTACGCATTTGCCTCCGGAACGGGTGCATTCGGAATTTTGATCGGCTTGGTGGCTGAGCCATCATAAAGCTTGGGATCGAGCAAGGTCGTCGCCCCACCAATCGGCTCAGACGTGTGACGACCGTTATAAGGCCCAACTTTGGGCGACTTACCCGCGGCAAAATCATCAATGATCTGCGCCAGATTTTCCGGCGTCAGGTCTTCGTAGAAGTAATCATTAATCTGGGCCATCGGCGCATTGGTGCAGGCCCCCAGACACTCAACTTCCTGCCAGGTAAATTTACCGTCGGCAGACAGCTTGTCTTTGGCACCGATCTTGGATTTACAAACTTCCATTAGCTTGTCGGAGCCCCGCAACATGCATGGTGTCGTACCACACACCTGAATGAGCGCCGCAGAGCCTACCGGCTCCAGCATGAACATGGTGTAGAAGGTCGCGACCTCATAAACACGGATCTGTGCCATGCCCAGCATCTTGGCGATCGCGGAAATAGCGGGCTCACTAACCCAGCCTTCCTGCTTTTGGACCAACCACAAAATAGGAATGACCGCCGATTGACGACGGTTATCAGGGTATTTGGCAATCCACCAGTTAGCCTTTTCAAGCGTTTCTGGCTTGAAGGTAAAACTTTCGGGCTGCTCTTTGGCGAGGCGGCGAACAGACATCAGGCCTCTCTCTCACTATTAAAGAAAAAACAGATCATTGCTTAGCCGCAGCCTCCCAACGGTCGGAACGCGCCTTCATCATGCGCTGGCTGGCAGCCTTTACAAACGGCAGACGCTTGGCCAGAAGCATGGATACCACAGCCACAGCGATAGACCCCATAACCAGAGGTGATCCGGCATCTTGCGGATTAAATTCGATGTAGAGGCGAACGGAGAAAATGATCGCGAGCATCGGTGCATATGACACGATGGTCTCAAGCAGAATATCCTTGAGATATCCTTTTGCGCCATCAGGGTGATACGACCAGGCCGCCTTGGCCAGCAGGTAGCGCAGGTACACTGCAACCGCCAGAAAGCCAAATGACAGCGCGAAAGCCAACCAGATATTCATCAGCGGTCAACCTCACCGAACACGATATCCAGCGACCCCAGAATGGCTGACACGTCCGCCAGCATGTGGCCACGGTTCATCCAGTCCATGGCCTGAAGATGGGCAAAGCCCGGTGCGCGAATTTTACATTTATAAGGCTTGTTGGTGCCGTCCGACACCAGATAAACCCCGAACTCACCCTTGGGCGCTTCGACGCAGGCATAGACTTCACCTTCTGGGGTTTTAAAGCCTTCGGTATAGAGCTTGAAGTGATGGATCAGCGCTTCCATCGAGTTTTTCATTTCCGCGCGGCGCGGCGGTGTAATCTTATGGTCAGTGGACAGGACATCACCCGGCGTTACCCGAAGTTTTTCAATGCACTGCTGCATCAGGCTAACCGAAACCCGCATTTCTTCAACGCGGCACAGATAACGATCCCAGCAGTCGCCGTTTTTGCCAATGACAATATCAAAATCGAGTTCGTCATAGCATTCATAGGGTTGCGACTTACGCAGATCCCATTCGACGCCCGAACCCCGGATCATGACGCCCGAAAAACCCCAGTCGAACGCTTCCTGCACAGAGACCACGCCGATATCGACGTTGCGTTGCTTGAAGATACGGTTCTCGGTCACGAGCGATTCAATATCGTTCAGAGCGCGCGGGAACTCCTTACACCATTGCTCAATATCGTCGATCAGTTCAGATGTAAGATCCTGATGGACGCCGCCCGGACGGAAGTAGTTGGCGTGCAAACGTGCCCCACAGGCGCGTTCATAGAACACCATCAGCTTTTCGCGTTCTTCAAAACCCCACAACGGCGGGGTCAGTGCACCGACGTCCATGGCCTGAGTAGTAATGTTCAAAAGGTGGTTCAGAACACGGCCAATTTCCGAGAACAGCACACGGATTAACTGCGCACGCTTAGGCACGTCGACGCCCAGAAGCTTTTCAATCGCAAGGCAAAACGCATGCTCCTGATTCATCGGGGCGACATAATCAAGACGGTCAAAATACGGAATGTTTTGCAGATAGGTGCGATATTCCATCAGCTTTTCGGTGCCGCGATGCAGCAGACCAATGTGCGGGTCGACGCGCTCAACGATTTCACCGTCAAGATCAAGCACCAGACGTAAAACGCCGTGTGCCGCCGGATGCTGGGGACCGAAATTGATCGTGAACTTGCGATCGTCAAAATTCTGACGCGTAAGCTCGCTCTTGAGATCGCTCTGTGGCTTCACATCATCCGCCATGATCACATCCTTCTATCCCACTACCCGAAAACAGCCCGTCTGAACCGGCGTTTCCGCGAAATTTACTCATCCAGGGTCGGTCTGCGCGTCAATGCCACGAGCAGGCCCGCCACCAGAGTAATGATGCCAAAACCGGAAACCACCAGCATCGACAAATCAAAACTATGCGTCGTCACCAACTGCACCACTGGCGTTGCCAGAAGCACGGCTGAAGCCCCCAAAAGTGCGGCCTGCGTTTCCGCTGCCGTAAAGCGCCGCACCGCAGCTCCAAAAATCAATATCGCCACACCGACGATGATCGACATCCCCGTCGTCGCCATGCCCTCATCCGGTATGTCCGGCGAGCGCGTAAACCAGCCGGTCAATTTCATGCCGATGGTAAACAGATATGCCGCCGACAAACTGACGGCGAAAAACTTTACTGCCGACCGAACCGATTTAAACCTACCCATAACGCCCCCCGTTTCAGGTTATTTAGCTGCTTATTTAGCTACTGGCCTTTTCATCGCCCGGCAGGACATAGGACGCGCCCTCCCACGGAGACATAAAGTCAAATTTACGAAACTCCTGAACCAGTTTTACAGGTTCATAAACAACGCGTTTTTGCGCTTCGTCGTAACGCACCTCGACATGCCCGGTCATCGGGAAATCCTTACGAAGCGGATGACCTTCAAAACCGTAATCCGTCAGCAAACGGCGTAAATCCGGATGATTAGCGAACAAAATTCCGTACATATCAAAGGCTTCGCGCTCATACCAATCAGCGTTAGGATATACTTCGCGCAATGATGCCACCGGCACAGTCTCATCCGTCATCACCTTGACGCGAATACGCAAGTTCTTCGTCAGCGACAAAAGGTGGTACACGACATCAAAGCGAAGATCGCGCTTAGGGTAATCCACGCCCGTTAGATCAATAAGCTGATGAAAACGGTAATGTTCGCCGTCTTTCAGCTTAGTCATGATCTCAATAATGCGCTCACGTTCAACCGTCAGCGTCAGTTCACCATAAGCGAACGCGACATCCAGAATGCCGTCCTTGAAATCGGTCTTGGCACGTTCGGCGAGTGCATTCAGTTTTTCTAATGACATAAACTCCCCTCCCCTTATCGTGCGATCGTGCCGTTACGGCGAATCTTCTTCTGCAATTGCAGGAGGCCGTACAGCAGAGCCTCTGCCGATGGCGGACAACCCGGCACATAGACATCCACCGGCACAACCCTGTCGCAACCACGAACCACTGAGTAGCTATAATGGTAGTATCCACCACCATTGGCACAACTACCCATAGATAGAACATAGCGCGGATCAGGCATCTGGTCGTACACTTTACGCAAAGCCGGCGCCATCTTGTTGGTCAAGGTGCCCGCTACGATCATAAGGTCGGATTGGCGTGGTGATGCGCGCGGCGCCATCCCGAAGCGCTCCATGTCATAACGCGGCATGGAGGCCTGCATCATTTCAACCGCGCAACAGGCTAGGCCAAATGTCATCCACATCAGAGAACCGGTACGCGCCCAGGTGATGACATCATCGGCCGCAGCGACCAGAAAACCTTTTTCGCTCAGTTCAGCCGAGACCTGCTCGAAAAACTTATCGTGGATGTCTGGATTATAGCCTTCAACGCGCGACCGCGCCGCCATACCCGCTGCCAAAGGTTGCCCAGAGGACAAAGGCTGCCCCGACGTTGAAATCAGGCCTGTGTTGGAAAGGTCTACTCCCATTCCAGGGCTCCTTTTTTCCACTCATAAATAAAGCCAACAGTAAGAATGGTCAGAAAAGACATCATCGACCAGAAGGCAAACTCCATACCAGCTTGCGGCAAATCAAACATCGACACAGCCCATGGAAACAGAAACGCGACTTCCAAGTCAAAAATAATGAACAGAATTGACACCAGATAAAACCGCACATCAAATTTCTGACGCGCACTATCAAAGGCATTAAATCCACATTCATAGGCCGACAGCTTTTCGGTATCAGGCGCCTTGGGCGCCAGAACCAGCGCCGCAACGATAAAGCCAAGCCCTAAAACGGCAGCGATACCCATGAAAATGATGACCGGAAGATATTGCAGCAAAAGCGCGTTCATCGGAAACCTCAAATGAGTCCTTTATCTAAAAGTGCTGTTACACCTTAAGGACGGCTGGAATCAAGAAGCGTATTAGACCAACCTTCGCACCGCGGCAAACACTCAAAAGGATGAAATTGCGTGTTTTTTGATTTTTGCGTTATTTTTAAAAGCTATTGAGAATTAATCGCATTTTACCATCAACCTTCCACAGCCATTTCAAAATTTAGAGCTTTTCAGAAACTCGGCGCTTGACACCGCCCCCTCGCCCGAACTATCTAGCGCACCTCCTGACAGGGCAGGGTTGCCAGACCTTAAAATCTCGGCCACACTGTCTTATCGAGAAACTAAAATTTCAGAATGCGGGTGTAGCTCAGTTGGTTAGAGTATCGGCCTGTCACGCCGAGGGTCGCGGGTTCGAGTCCCGTCACTCGCGCCACTTATTTAACATAGGTGGCAACCGCTTCTGAAATTTAAGTTTACGCAGGACATTAGGGATGCGGGTGTAGCTCAGTTGGTTAGAGTATCGGCCTGTCACGCCGAGGGTCGCGGGTTCGAGTCCCGTCACTCGCGCCACTTAAGATTTTAAGTGGCTCCGCATCTCTTTTAATATCCTATGCATCACAAACCGCAGGCACAAAGCCTCGCGGTTTTTTTTTCGTTTAGACGCTTCCCGTCGCAACGGATTTGCAATTTTTCCCAACTGACATATAAAAGCCCACATTCGTGCCAATGTTCGCCACAAATTCGGTTTTTGAGGCATCACCAACACAATGTAACGGTATCGACATGTGGGCTGCCTCCGCCAGGTAAAGCGTATTCCCCAGTTTTCATAAAATAATCAGACCTCCACCGGGCCCATGGCTCTGTTTCCGACACTTCTGAAAGTAGCCAGATGCGTAAATCACACCTTCGCAACGCCACAGCCATCGGCCTGATTCTGGCCGCGGGCATATCCGCTCATACGGCGTCAGCCGAGACCAGCATAACCACTGAGCGCACAACGCCCATTGCCACCTCTACCGCCAATAGCGGTGCGGCTGATGACGTGAAAATCGCTGCCGCAGGCTCGATTAAGCTGGCCAGCGGCACAGCCATCACCCTAAATTCTAATAATAAAGTTACGACCGAAGGTGCTATCAACATGTCTGCCTCCGCAGACAATTCGACCGGCATTCTTATCAACGGCGGCACGACCGGCGAAGTCTCGGTAAAGTCGAATATCACGGTCACGGACAATTATACGCCAGCCGATTCGACAACCGACGATGATGATTTTGTCGACGGAGAATTTGCGACCGGCACCGGACGGTACGGCATCCGCCTTACCGGAACCACACCTTTTACCGGTAAGATCGAAGTCACCAGTGGTTCAACGATTACTATTGAGGGGAATCAATCCTACGGCATCCGTCTGGAAGCTCCTCAAGTTGGTAATTTCAGCTTTGATGGCGCCATAGCCGCGGCAGGTACCGACACTAAAGGCATCTCGATTGAAAATAATGTCACCGGCAATGTCTATGTCAGCGGCACAGTCAATGCACTTGGCCGAAACGCTTCGGCTTTAAATCTGAGCGGCAACGTCAGCGGCTCTGTGATTCTCGACGGCACCATGGCGGGCACCGGTTATCGGTTCACCTCCACCTTGAGCGATGCCCAACTGGCCTTGCTTGATCCGGACGACCTTTATCAATCCGGCCCGCTGGTCAGCATTTCAGGTAACCTGTCTAAGGGCCTCCTGCTAAACTCGACCGTAACTGCCGACACCACCAATACCGACATTGATGGCGATGGTACGCTTGACGCCAATCAGACGACGGCCAACCTGACGCAATATGGCGGCGCGCCTGCCCTGCTTATTGGCTCGGCCACTCAGGACATTACGCTCAACAGCGTCGTCACCGCCAAAGCAACCGACAGCTACGGTCTGGTCGTCAAAGGCAATGTCAACGCCGCGGGCCTATATAAAGACGTCAATGCGACCGCCATTCAAATTGGCGGCCTCGGGCATAATGTGACCCTGCAAAACGGCCTGTCGATTCAAGGCAATATCACGGCTGTCGGCACAAAAGGTAATGCAACAGGTATTTCCCTGCTGAGCGGGGCCAATGTCGCCAACTTCGTCAACTCAGGCACCATGCGGGCCACAACAACGACGCTGAATAACAACAGCGCGATTGTGGTCGACATCGCCGCAGGTGCCACCGTACCCGCCTTTACCAACAGCGGCACTATTTCGGCTACCGGCGCTGGTACAACCGCCAGCGCAATCGGTGTCCGTGACACCTCAAATACCCTGACCAGCTTTACAAACACAGGTTTCATTACCTCAGTCACTGTCCCCGCCGACGAAAACAATGACGGTGTGGCTGATACAGCCGTCAATCGTGGCATAGCTATTGATACCCGTACCAACTCGGCGGGCCTCACCTTGGTTCAAACCGATACCAAGCCCGATGACGACACGGTCGCCGCCCCCTTCATCCAAGGCGATATCCTGCTGGGTGCCGGAAACGATTCGGTCACGATTAATGGCGGTCAGGTCCTTGGCAATATCGACTTCGGGGCTGGTAGCAACACCATGCTACTCGACAAGAAAGCCATTGTTCTTGGAAAAATCACTGGCAGCGGAACCGTCGCACTTGATGTGGCCGAAGCCCGACTGGGTCTTACTGGCGGATCGCAAGTAAATCTATCGTCCCTGCATCTTGGGGCGAAATCGGAGCTTTATCTGGTACTTAATCCCGACACCGCTACGACACCCTTGCTGATTAATACCGGTACAACCACCATCGACAGCGGCGCTAAGGTGCTGTTATCCCTGACTGAGATCATCAAGACACCGACACAGTTTACGGTGATGACCGGCAACAACATCAGCATAGCCAACCTTGATGTGGCAACGCTGAGTCAAAACGTGCCCTGGCTTTATAACGCCACCTTATCGACGGGCACGGCCAACACTAACCTCTATGCCGATTTCAGGCTCAAGACCCAAAGCGAATCCGGACTATCCGTCAATGAATATAGCGCATTGGACGCGGTTCTGACGGCGGCTCAGACGGATGCGGCCACTCAACTGGCCTTGCTGGCTCAAACCAACCCTAACAGCTTCAATGAAGTCTATTCCGCCTTCCTGCCCGACTATTCGGGTGAAGCCCTGCTGACCCTGTCGAAGGGTCACGAAGCCCTCACCCACTCTCTGGCGCGGCAATCCTTCCTGCCGTCGGATGGTGAGACGCAATACTGGCTTCAGGAATACGGCTTCCATATGGAGCGTGAACGGGCCGAAACCACAGGCTTCACATCAACCGGCTTTGCCTTTGCCGGTGGTGCCGAACGCGGCTTAATGGGCAATCAGGCGGTCGGCGTTTATGTCGCCTATACGACCACTACGCCCGAAGATACCTTTGCGGCAGCGAACGAAACCTCATCAACTTCTGACATTAGCGTTGGCGGCTACTGGCGTTTATATAACGAAAACTTCAAGGCCTGGGCCAGCGCCGGTATTGGGCGCGCAACCTTTGACTCAAAGCGTGAGTTGATCAGCGCCCAGAAAGTCATGGTCGCTGAAGCCGACTGGAGCGGCATCAGCTACTCCGGCAACATTGGGGCATCCTATGAAACCTCATTGGGGCCGATATCCATGCGTCCGCAAGTCGCCGTCGACTTTTACGCTCTAAACGAAGATGAACGCACCGAAACCGGCGGCGGGTCCAGCTTTGATCTGACGGTTGATTCGCGTGACAGCCACATGGCCAGCGCCAGCGCCCTCGTCTTCTTTGGCCGCGCCAATAGAAAAGCCCTGATCCAGCCTGAAATCTGGGTGGGTTATCGCCAAAACGTATCAGTCGAAATTGCCGACACAACGGCACGGTTCGGCACTGGAAATCCATTCACGCTGAATGGCGGTGATGTCGAAGGCGGCAGCCCTGTGGTTGGCTTCCGGCTCGCTGCCAGTAACGAATATGGCTATCTGGCACTTGAGGCCGAAGCCGAGAAGTATGACGCTTATGAAAACTACTCCATAAGCCTGCGTACCGGATTTAAGTTCTAAGCTTAAGTCTCAACACAAACAAAAAGGCGGGCTTCAACCGAAGCCCGCCTTTTTTATTACGAGTTGGTGAATGCTTATTCGACGATTTCAGCCGAAGCCTCAATCTCCACCAGCCACTCCGGATTAATCAGAGCGTTAGTGCCAATAAATGATGAGGCCGGACGGATATCACCAAAGATTTCGCCATGCGCCTTTGCCGCCTGCTTCCAAACCGACATGTCGGTCAGGAAAATGCGGGTACGGATAATATCGGACGGCTTGCCACCGGCGGCCTCAACCGCCTTTACGATGATTTCTAAACAGGCCTTGGTTTGCTCATACGCATCGCCAATCCCGGCCGTTTTACCATCACGAATGGGAGCAGTTCCGGAAACTTCGATGCGGTTTCCCGAACGTACGGCACGCGAAAAACCGATTTCGCCTTCAAAAGGTGAACCTGATGATACGAGTTGGCGCATAATTATCTCCTGATCAGACCAAACGGCTTCTAACCTTGGCCGCGTCTATAAAGCTTTTGAAGAGCGGGTGCGGCGCAAATGGCCGGCTTTTTAGTTCAGGGTGGTATTGAACGCCCACAAACCACGGATGATCATCGCGCTCAACAATCTCTGGCAACAGGCCATCCGGCGACATACCCGAAAATCTAAGGCCACAGGCCTCTAACTGTGGAATGTAATCCCGGTTGACTTCGTAGCGGTGGCGGTGGCGCTCAGATATGTTTGTGTTGCCGTAAATTCGCGCCACCAGCGAACCCGTTGCCAGGCTGGCGTCAAAGGCCCCCAATCGCATGGTTCCCCCCAAATTGCCACCAGCCGCGCGCTTGGACAACTCATTGCCATTCAGCCATTCTGTCATCAGACCGACAACCGGTTCCTGAGTTTCACCGAACTCCGTGGATGAAGCCGCCCCGATACCAGCCTGATTACGGGCGGCCTCGATCACGGCCATCTGCATCCCAAAGCAAATACCGAAATAGGGTATCTTGCTTTCGCGCGCGAAACGTACGGCTTCGATCTTGCCTGCCGCCCCGCGTTCACCAAAGCCACCGGGTACGAGAATCGCATGTACGCTTTCCAGACGCTGGCGTATCGAATCAGTGTCCTTTTCAAACGTCTCGGCTTCAACCCAGTCGATCCTGACGCGCACATTATTGGCCATGCCGCCATGATAAAGTGCTTCTATCAATGACTTATAGGCATCTTTTAAGACTGTATATTTACCGACAACCGCAATATTTACCTCACCGTCAGGATAGGAATAACGCTGTGAAATGTCTTTCCAGAGCGACAAATCCGGTTCCGGGGCATTGTCGATACCAAAAACCGACAGAACCTCGCTATCAAAGCCCTCATGGTGATAATCGATGGGCACCGCATAGATATTTTCCGAATCGAGCGCCTGAATAACGGCTGATTCGCGCACGTTACAGAACTGCCCGATTTTGCGGCGTTCTTCTTTCGGGATTTCCTGCTCACAGCGGCACAGTAATATATCGGGCGCGATCCCAATAGAGCGCAGTTCCTTGACTGAGTGCTGGGTCGGCTTGGTTTTCATTTCACCAGCCGTCTTCACCCACGGCAGCAGGGTCAGATGCACGAAACAGCATTGTCGGCGCGGCAGTTCCTGCCCTAACTGACGGATGGCTTCAAAGAACGGCAAACCTTCAATATCACCGACGGTGCCGCCGATTTCGACCAGAATAAAATCAGCATCGCCCTGATCAGACAGGACAAAAGCTTTGATTTGGTCTGTGACGTGCGGAATGACCTGCACCGTAGCGCCCAGATAGTCCCCACGACGCTCTTTTTCGATGATATTGGAATAGATACGCCCGGTCGTTATGTTATCGGTTTTGCGCGCATTTACACCGGTAAAGCGTTCATAATGGCCCAGATCGAGATCGGTCTCAGCGCCATCATCGGTCACAAACACTTCGCCATGCTGGTACGGGCTCATGGTGCCCGGATCGACGTTCAGATAGGGGTCCAGCTTTCTCAGGCGAACCTTATATCCCCGCGCCTGCAGCAGGGCCCCAAGAGCCGCTGATGCCAAACCCTTGCCCAGCGAAGACACCACCCCGCCGGTTATAAAAATAAAACGGGCACCTGTGGGTGTATCTGTCATGACGATAGCCTTGGGATATAGAAATCACTACAAAGAAAAAGCGGCTCAAAATATAAATAATGAGCCACTTCAAATAGTTAAATTAGCAACCTGTGTTTCGTATTTAACTACTGCGCAGGCTGCGTTGCGATCGGTTCATTTGCCGGAGCGGCACCGGATGCCGCCGAAGATTGAGTTGCCGATCGAGTTGATGGTGGTGTTGCCGATGCGACGGGCTTGGAGGCTGGCTGCGGCGCAGACGGCGTAATCACCTGCGCACTCGGACGCGGCAATTCGGTCAAAGACGGCGCAACTGCCGACGATGCCGTTGCACCGGAAGGTGCCGCAGGCGCGGCGGCAGGAAGATTGGCAGCATCCAGATTGATATTGCCCTCACCAACCTGATCCACAACCGATGATCCGCGCTGGGACATATTGCCAACAATGGTTAAGCCAATCGAATTGGCAAAAAACAGGATGGCCAGAATGGATGTTGCTCGCGTCAGGAAATTGCCTGCACCGCGCGCCGACATGAACCCCGACGGGCTGCCCCCCATACCCAACGCGCCGCCTTCGGAACGCTGAATCAGCACCAGACCAACCAGCGCGAGACAGATAATGATCTGAACGGTGAGCAAAATACCAAATAACATGAGCCGTTTTAATCCTTGGGCGCAGTCCGCCACATGCGTGAGCGCGCAATCTTTGCGCCCCATTAGCACTGCCACACTGATTTTTCCAGAGCCGAAACCGATCCGGCAACAGTTTTATGACTTCAGTTCGTGAACTAAAGGCGCGCTGTGGATTATCTTAAGGAAATCCGCGGCCTTAAGCGATGCGCCGCCAACCAAAGCGCCGCCGACACCCTCAAGCCTCAACACCTCTGCGGCATTGTCCGGCTTGACCGATCCGCCGTACAGAAGATGGGGTTTGAATTCATCACCAAAACGCTCAGAAATTACCCGGCGTATCAGGGCAAAAGCATCAATAATTTGATCATCCGTCGCAATCATCCCTGTACCAATGGCCCAGACGGGCTCATAGGATACATGAAACGCCTTACCGATCAGGTCGTCGGGCAAGCTGTCACGCAGTTGCTTTGACAAAACCGCATGTGTAAGCCCTTCTTTGCGTTGCTCCAGCGTCTCACCAACACAAATAAGCGGTTCAAGACCGGCCTTCACTGCCGCGCGGGCTTTTAATGCTACCAGTTCACAAGCTTCTTTATGCCCGTGCCGACGCTCCGAGTGCCCCAGCAGCACCATACGTGCGCCTGCATCAAGCAATTGAGCGGCAGAGACATCACCAGTATAGGCCCCATTATCTTCGTGGTGGCAGTCTTGCCCCCCAAGTAAAATGTGACTATCGGGCCCAAGAGCCTCGGACATAGCATGTAATAAGGTAAATGGAGGAAATACAGCAATTTTGACAACGCTGTCAGAGCTGCCCTCGGCAATGGCGCGAGCTTCGTCTAATGACGATAAAAGCCCGTTCATCTTCCAGTTGCCGGCGATCAGGGTATGTGAGGTCATAAAAATTCTTTAAATTAGCAGGTGCAGCAATTAAAGCCAAAAACGATTAAAAACCGGAAAACAAATAAATTCCTATTGTTACAAATTCCTGTATCACTCTTGTATTAAGGGCATTCGTGAGACGGTATGGTAAAAACTGTCTTGAATCTGCCGCACTTCCTCCTTTATATCACGCCCAACTGGCTTTCGGATAAATACCAAGCGCCTGAGTGCGTAAGGAAGCCGTCAATTTTACTAAGGTCTGGGCTTTCATGATCAACGGGTTTCGCGCTTTCACCAAGACCTGGACATTTAAAATCCTGATGGGCATTCTGGCGCTCAGCTTTGTCGTGGTCGGAGGCAGTCAGTTGGATGTCCTGTCGGCCGCAAGCGGCAATAGTGTCATCAAGGCCGGGTCGCGCGAAGTCAGCGCACAAGATTTCTCAAAGGCCTTTGATAACTACAAAAAAGGCGCTCAGGAACAATCCGGCAAGGCCGTCACCAATGAAGAGGCGGTGAACGAAGGCCTGCATGTGCGTATTCTCGAAGAGATGGCCAGCATGGAATCGCTGTCGTCTTACCTCGAAAAGGCGGGCATTAAACCATCAGCCAAGATGGTCGTTGACCAGATCAGCAAATATCCAATGTTTTTCGATTCGATCACCAATCGGTTTGATAAGGATAAGTATACCCAGTTTCTGGGCCAGCAGGGCCTGACCGAGACCAAGTTCGAGCAGTTGATCCGCGACGATATTGCCGCCAATCACTTTGGTAACGCCGCCGCTGCGGGCCTCAAACTGCCGCGCGTTTATGGGGCCCTCGCCGCTTCCTTTGGCATGGAAAGCCGCGACGTCAGCCTGTTTATCCTGTCACCTGCCAATGTTGAACAGCCTGCCCAGCCCAATGATGCGCAATTGACAGCGTTTTATAACGAAAACAAGGAGCGTCTGCGTCGTCCTGAGTTCCGTCAGTTTTCGCTGGTGACTTTTGCGCCCAAAGATCTGTTGGCCTCGATTACGATCGATGAAGCTGAGCTAAAAAAACGCTACGAATTTAAACGCGACACACTATCGCAAGCTGAAACCCGCACACTCGTGCAAATTTCCGCCAAGGATGCCAAGGCAGCCGCGACGGCTGTAGCGGCACTGAAGGCCGGACAATCCTCTGAGGCCGCCGCAAAAGCTGCAGACGGCGAAGTCGTGAACTATGATAACAAACCCAAGACCGCGATCCCTGACAAAAAGATAGCTGACGCCGCCTTCTCGCTTGCCAGCGGCGCCGTGTCCGCCCCCATTCAGGGCGATCTCGGCTATGCTGTGATCAAGGTCATCAGCATCACGGCGGGATCTGTCCCAAGCTTTGATGCGGTCAAGCCTCAATTGACCGAAGAATACCGTCAGGAAAAGGCCACCGAAATTGTCTATGAACGTGTCGAAGCTTTTGAAAAGGCCCGCGGCGCAGGCGACAGCATCGAAACGGCAGCCAAAAAGCTCAATCTGAGCATAGTCAACCTGCCGCCTATGACCGCAGAAGGTCAGGCCGTAAATGGTCAAAACTATGCCCAGTTCGCACCGGTCATCAAAGTAGCCTTCGATCAGCCCAAAGGTGGTGAATCCGAAGTCCAGGAACTCGGCAACGGCGAATATTTTGCCGTGCGCGTAAATGAAGTCGTACCGTCTGAAGTGCCCGCACTAGATCAGGTCAAGCCGCAAATGGTTCAGGCCTATATGCAGCAGAAAATGATGGATGCTATCCGCATTAAGGCTGATACGTTGAGCGAACGCCTGCGTAAAGGCGAGGATTTCAAAGCTGTAGCCGCTTCAGTTAAGGCACCGGTTGAGACTCTCAAAGGACTTGATCGCCAGACCGGACAGCAAAAGGTAGGCCCCCAAATTGCCGCCCGCGTATTTTCGGCGAAAAAGGGTGACACGTTCAACGCTCAGGCCAGCGAATTCGCCTATGTCCTGGGACGCGTCGATACCGTAACCGCCCCGGAAGCCAATTCGGCGAATGTTAATTCGGTTCTGGCGCAACGCGGTCTGACACAGGCAACCTTCCGCGATGTCGAAGACATGTCGCGTTCATCGACGCGCGCCCTGCTGAAAACCAAGACCTATCCGCAAACGGCGATTAAGGCTTTGGGCGTAACCCCGCCCGCCAAGACCGATACGCCTGCGTCCACTGAAAAGAAATAAGATGAGCGCTTTGAGTTTAGAGGACGCCTTTCGGGAAGATTACGATGCCGGTCAGCCCCATGTCGTTTGCCGCCGTTTGGTAGACGATCTGGAGACGCCGGTTTCGGCTTATCTCAAGCTGGCCAAAGATAGTGAATTCGCTTTTCTGTTTGAGTCCGTTGAAGGCGGCACCCTGAAAGGGCGCTATTCCATCATAACGCTTAAGCCGGATCTGGTGTGGCGCTGTTTTGGAGATAAGGCTGAGTTGGCCGTAGGCGATGCCATAGCCAAAAATGAATACACGCCAGAAGCCTTGCCCACCCTTGAGTCTCTGCGCGCTCTGGTCAAGGCCAACCGTATGGATATTCCGGCTGACCTGCCGCCCATGGTGTCAGGACTATTTGGGGTATTCGGTTATGACCTGATCCGTTTGACTGAGCCGCTAGGGAAAGCAAATCCTGACCCGCTGGGTTTGCCGGATGCGGTCATGGTGCGTCCGTCGGTCATCTGCGTGTTTGACAATGTCTCCAACGAAATCCTTATCGCCAGCCCGGTTTGGCCAGGCGATAAAAACGCGTCGCAAGCCTATGCCGATGCCGTAGCCCGTATCGATCAGGTCGAAACCGACCTGCGCGTAGCCCTGCCCAGTCGCGATAAACCGCAAGCCCGCGTCCAGCCCCCCTTAGCATCGCCGACGTCGCCAGAGCGATACTGCGAAATGGTTGAGGCATCTAAGGAATACATCGCCGCCGGTGATATTTTTCAGGTAGTCCCAAGCCATCGTTTCGAAGCAACGTTTGACGTCGATCCGTTCGCTTTCTATAGATCTCTGCGCCGGCAGAACCCTTCGCCATACCTGTTTTACCTCAATTTCGGTAACTTCCAGATGGCCGGATCAAGCCCGGAAATACTGGTGCGTATCCGTGATGGAAAGCTGACGATCCGTCCGATAGCAGGTACACGGCCACGCGGTAAAACCGTTGAGGAAGACAATGCCTTAGAGCAAGAACTTCTCAACGACCCTAAAGAGATCGCTGAGCATTTGATGTTGCTTGATTTGGGCCGCAATGATGTCGGCCGGGTGGCTAAACCGGCCACAGTTCGTGTTACTGAAAAATTTGTCATCGAGCGCTACAGCCATGTCATGCACATTGTATCTAACGTCGAAGGCGATACGCCGGATGACATAGATCCGGTTGATGCCCTGCTTGCCGCCCTGCCCGCGGGTACTCTGTCCGGTGCGCCAAAGGTGCGTGCCATGGAGATCATCGACGAACTGGAAGACGTCAAGCGCGGCGTCGCCTATGCAGGCGGTGTGGGCTATATCTCAAGCTCAGGTGCGACCGATATCTGCATAGTGTTGCGTACGGCCTTGTTCAAAGACCAGAAAGTCTATGTTCAGGCCGGTGCGGGCGTAGTCGCCGACAGCGTCCCCATAAACGAATATAATGAAACGGTTCACAAGGCGGGAGCGCTAATTCGTGCCGCCGCCGAAGCCTGGCATTATGTTTAGACGCTAAGCCTGAAAATTATTTTTTACTTTCGCCAGCCGCCAGTTCGTCTTCGCTCAACGGCACAGCCTCATTGACACCTTCAATGGGTAAGGGACTGGCTGATAGTTCAAAGCCACCTGCGGGTACCTGAACCACCATGGCTTTGGGAGTTAGATTCGCTTGATCATCTTCGGTCGGCGGAGCCTCATTCGACACCGAACTGCGCGTACGCTCCCACCCCGGCCCCATGATAATAGCGGCCGCCAGCATAAGCGCCGTCGCAGCAAAAGCGATTGAAGACAGTAACGCTGATTTTAAGGAAGCTGGCTTTTGGGGCTGTGGGGACAAGAGTCTACGTGCCCGCTTCAGTCTGGCGTCCACAACATTATCCGTCAGGGTCATATTGTCAGGCATGATGTATCCGAATCAGAAATAATTCCTGATATTTAAACATGAAATGACTGAACTGTATCGGTTATCACTTGGCGCAATCGACCTTAAGCCCTATGTAGATGACGACATTTTGCCCGGAGCCTTCTGAATGATCCTGGTTATCGATAATTACGACAGCTTTACCTACAACCTTGTTCACTACCTGGCTGAACTCGGCGCCGAAACCAAGGTATTCCGAAATGATGCCTTGAGTGTTCAGGACGCTCTGGCCATGGGCCCAAAGGCGATATTGCTGTCCCCCGGCCCCTGCGCACCAGATCAAGCCGGTATATGCTTGCCGCTTCTTCGCGCCGCCCCTGAAGACCTTCCGATACTAGGCGTATGTCTCGGCCATCAGGCGATCGGCCAAGCATTCGGCGGAGATGTCATTCGCGCCAAAGCTCTGATGCATGGCAAGACCAGTCAAATACATCACAAAAATATAGGTCTTTTCAAAGACCTGCCCAATCCGTTTACAGCGACACGTTACCATTCTCTCGCGGTCAAGCGTGAGACATTACCCACGGAACTGGAAGTGACCGCCTGGACCGAAGACGGAGAAATCATGGGCGTTCAACATAAAACGCGCCCTATCCACGGCGTTCAGTTTCACCCGGAATCCATAGCCACCGAAGGCGGCCATCAGATTTTGGCCAACTTCCTCGATATGGCAGGCATCCCCAGCAGCAATCTCTATGTCTGACAGTTTTAAGCCTTTATTGTCAAAACTGGCAGATGGCGCGACCTTATCAGAAGCCGATGCCGAGACCTTCTTTTCCGCGTGCCTGCGCGGAGAACCGACCCCGGCCCAAATCGCCGCGGCCGTTACGGCGATACGCTTGCGCGGCGAGACTGTCGGTGAAATCGCGGCCTGTGCCCGCGCTATGCGGGCGGCGGCTAAACGGTTAGAGCACAATTATGATGTCATCGATGTTTGCGGCACGGGTGGCGACGGCCTACATACGCTCAACATATCTACCGCTGTCGGCTTTGTCGCCGCAGGCGGCGGCCTAAAGATAGCTAAGCACGGCAACCGCGCCGTCACGTCTAAATCCGGCACCGCAGACGTATTGGCAGCACTAGGTGTCAATATTGATGCATCGATCGAGCAGCAAAAGCAGGCCCTCGACGAAGCCGGAATATGTTTCCTGTTTGCCCCTGCCCACCACGGTGCCATGAAACATGTTGCCCCGATAAGGCAACAACTTGGCTTTCGCACCATTTTCAATTTGTTGGGCCCCTTAACCAATCCGGCAGGTGCCAAACGTCAGGTGGTCGGCGTTCCCGCACCTCGATTCGTTGAGCCCATCGCCAAAGCGCTGGGCATGCTGGGGGCCGAAAGAGCCTGGTCTGTACATGGAGCGGGCCTTGATGAACTGACTACAACCGGCGAGACCGAGGTTGCTGAATGGCGCGACGGTCAGGTGAGGCTGTTCACTATCACACCGGAAGCCGTTGGCCTACCGCGCGCTTCTTTGGCGGATATCACAGGCGGCACACCCGACGTAAATGCGGCGGCCCTGTCTGATCTTTTAAACGGAGCTAAAGGCCCTTATCGCGATATAGTGCGCCTCAATGCCGCAGCCGCGTTTCTTGTCGCCGATAAGGTTGAAACCTTAAGAGACGGCGTAGAGCTTGCCGCATCAGTTCTCGATTCCGGTAAGGCCAAAGTTGCACTTGATAGACTAGTCACCATTACGAATACTGAAGTTTTACATGACTGATATTCTTGAGAAAATCGCAGCATATAAACGTGAAGAGGTGGCGCAGCGGCGCCGGGAGACTTCCGACAGCGATATCGAATCTCGTATCCGTGACATAGGCTCTACGCGCGGTTTCGCCACCGCCCTAAAGACTGATAAGCGTCCAGGCAGCCTGAGCCTTATTGCTGAGATCAAAAAAGCCAGCCCGTCAAAAGGCTTGATCCGTGAAGATTTCAATCCCCCAGAACTGGCGCGCGCCTACGCTGCTGGCGGTGCCTCATGCTTATCGATTTTGACTGACGGCCCTAGCTTCATGGGCGACGAATCACACTTTGTGGCCGCAAGAAATGCAGTAACCCTGCCCTGTATACGCAAAGAATTTCTCGTCGATACCTGGCAGGTCGCGGAATCGCGCGGCTACGGAGCCGACGCTATTTTAGTCATCATGGCGATGGTGGATGACGCCTTGGCAAGCGATCTAATAGCGGCTGCGCAACACTATAAAATGGATGCCCTGGTTGAAGTTCATGATGCCAATGAGATGAGCCGCGCCCTTAAACTTAAGTCCAACCTTATCGGTGTAAATAATAGAAACTTAAGAAATTTTGAGATCGATATATCAACCACTGAGAGCTTATCCCGGATGGTGTCACCGGATCATATACTGGTTGCTGAAAGCGGTATTTTTACTGTCGACGATGTCATCCGCCTTGAAGCCACAGGCGCTTGCGCCATGTTGGTAGGGGAAAGTTTGATGCGTCAGGCTGATGTTACACAGGCCGCAAAAAAACTTTTATCATTAGCTTGACATTAACCTGGAACACTTACAGAACATCTGATATAAGTTCATGACTTGTTCACGCCGAAGCCATTGCGGATCTGGGTGAACACAGAACCCACAGGTGGTATATGCTGACGACCAAACAACGCGAACTTTTAATGTTCATCCATGAACGCATCAAGGAAAGTGGTGTTTCACCTTCCTTTGATGAAATGAAAGAAGCGTTGGATCTGGCTTCAAAGTCGGGTATCCACCGTCTGATAACAGCGCTTGAAGAACGCGGTTTCATTCGCAGGCTGGCGCATCGGGCCAGAGCGCTTGAGGTCATTAAGCTCCCTGATCAGGCAACAACCGCCGCACCGCCGAAGGGACGACAAAACTTTGTGCCTCATGTGGTCGAAGGTTCAAAACCTCAACCCGCGGCGAAACCTGTTATGGAAGATGGCCGCGAATTGCCCTTATTGGGTAAAATAGCTGCCGGTGTACCTATTGAAGCCATGGGGCAGGAGCGTGATCGATTACGCATACCAGAAGCGATGCTGGGGGCCGGTGAGCATTATATTCTGGAGATTGAAGGCGACTCCATGATCAATGCCGGTATCTTAAACGGTGATTACGTCATTATCAAAAAAACCGATACTGCGCAATCTGGCGAAATTGTCGTGGCGCTTGTTGACGGCGATACCGCAACCTTAAAGCGTCTACGGAAAAAAGGCGCTTCGATTGCATTGGAAGCTGCAAATCCTGCCTACAAAACCCGCATATATAATACCGATGAAGTGGCCGTTCAGGGCCGCCTGGTTGGTCTATTACGTAAGTACCATTAACGAACCCATGGGCGATCTCCACGGCTCACTTCGCTGCCTTTTATCAGCCATTGATTGCCCTGCCTGCTGAGTTCCAAGGCCCCAAGTGATGCAATATCATCCCGGTCAATTCGATTGATTTTCGCGCAAATTTGCGGCCATTCGGCGATCTCAGCGCGTGAAATGACCAATTCACTAGACTGGCACAGCCTGATTATAACTTCCACTTTAGGAGGCTTATTCCCAAACCAGAAGCCAATTTTATGAACAGCTTGGGGTTTGGGAACACATAACAGTCCCTTACAATCGTAGTTGTGTGGCAGTCCGGTTTCCCTGTCATCTTTCAGGCCATAATGGCGCAGCCAGTGTTCATAACCATACTGTTTAACCTTCGGCCGTAAAACGTAAGCCACAGTTCTATCACTTATGGCGGCATTGGCGCCTTGAGGATCAATCCATACATCCGGCGGATGTGTTCGTGGCCACACAATTATACTGATGGCCGCGATTAAACCCACCCAGCGCACACGCCCTCGTATCAGGCAAAGCCACAGTATGCCTGCAAATGAAATCAAAAGAACATAATCCGGCGCACTGGGCATGATCCTGACGGCACCATCCAGGGATGCCGTCCACGCCGATATCTTATCGGTCAACATAAGCCCAGCACCCGCTATATACATAAACGGAGCTGCCAGCGGGGTGGCCTGCAAAACGGTCCATAGAGCCAACGCCGGCATCAGCATGAAACTGGATATGGGGGATGAAAGCAGGTTCGATATCATCCCGTAAACGCTAATGCGGTTGAAATAATGCAATGAAAACGGGGTCGTGGCCGCACCCGCAACCAGTGATGCCATGAGCGATAACCAGATAGCGCGGCCCATGTTCTGAACTGCCCGCACGGCCCATGGCACGCTAATTTCCTTTATGAGCGGCTTTTGTGCCTCCGCCAGAGCCAAAAGGGCGGCGGTCGCTGCAAAGGACATCTGAAACCCCGGCTCAATAACCGCCTCTGGCATCAGCGCCAGAACGATTACGGCCGCTATAGCTAAAGACCTCAGACTCAAGGCCCGACGATCAACAATAACCGCCATGAAAACGATGATGGCGACTACGGCGGCCCGGATAGCTGGTGCCGGTGTACCTGACAGAGCCAGATAGGCCAGCACCCCTATAATGGCTAACCACGCCGCCCACTTTTTGATCGGATACTTCAGCGTCAGTGCTGGCGACAAAGCCAAAAGGGCTCGGCTGGCGAAAAAGATAAATCCTCCGACAATCGCCATATGCAGGCCAGATATAGAAAGAATATGCGCCAATCCGGAGTCGCGCATGTCCTGTACCATACGCGGCGAAAGGTAGGCTTGATGGCCCGTTACCAAAGCCGCAGCAAAGCCACCTAACGCCTGTCCGTCCGGAAATTTGTCTTTTAGATCCTCTACAAGATTACGGGTTATAGTCCAGCGTAGCCGATTAAGCCCCATCATGAGTGACAACCTCAGCCGCGGTCTAGTCTGATCTGCGATGCGTAGCTTACCGGGAACGAACCCCACTGCCCCTAAACCATCGAACCACGCCGCACGAGCGAAATCATATCCGCCCGGCATAAAGGGGCGTGACGGTGGATTTAGAATCATAAAACCGCGCACGGCCTGCCCCGGTTTGATATTTATATCGGCGGGCCATTGTCGCAAGGTAACCCTAATGCGAAGCGGCGTGTCTGCTGCCTGCACCCCGTCTATTCGTATCGGGGCCAGCAAAAGTCTGGGGGCCTCACTGTCGCTTGAAACCACATCTACGACATAAGCGGTTACATTGTATTGGTTTTTTGAAGCATCTATGACAGGTGCAGCGACATTTTCCGTCCTAGTTTTACACAAAATTATTCCGGCTAAAAATACCACAAAAATCAAAGTAAAATTAGTTATATACGCCGATATATTCAGTTTTCTAATGAACCAAAAGATTGCAGATGCAATCCCCGCCAGTACCCAGACACTCCACCATGAAGGCTCAAATTTCAGATGAAGATAGGTCGCACATCCCGCCCCCAGGGCGACGGGTAACCACAAAAAGAACCGGCCTCTTTGTAATGCTAAAGCCTCAACCAAAGAGGATAGTATCTTTTTAGGCAGATTTAACGACATCCACGACCATATCTGTTTCAAATAGATTGTCATTTTAGCTGATATACGTCTCAAAAAGACTGGTGGTGGTTCGTAAGGTGGTTATAAGGACGCACACCCTTCCGCTCAGTTCAAGTTCAAGATCATGTCCGATACCTTATCCCCCGACGTTGTGACCCGCTTTGCCCCTTCACCCACGGGTTATCTGCATATCGGCGGAGCGCGCACAGCCCTGTTTAACTGGCTTTATGCAAAAGCCAAAGGGGGGCGCTTTCTGATACGAATCGAAGATACCGATCGTGAGCGTTCGACGCCAGAGGCTGTGGAAGCCATTTTTGAGGGCTTGAACTGGCTAGGGCTCAATACAGACGAAGAGATCGTTTTTCAGTCCTCTCGTGAACCGCAGCATAAGCAAGTGGTCCAGTCCCTGTACCAATCTGGCCACGCCTATGCCTGCTTCATGACACCTGAAGAAACCGAAGCCGCGCGTGAAACCGCACGCGCATCAGGCCAAGCCCTACGCTCGCCGTGGCGGGACCGTGTGCCAACCGCAGAACAACTCGCGACACCCCACGTCATCCGCTTCAAGGGCCCGCTTGACGAGCCACTTGTCATCAACGATGCCGTGCAGGGGAAAGTCAGCTTTAACACCAAAGACATGGACGACCTGATCCTGCTGAGATCAGATGGAACTCCGACTTACAATCTTGCCGTTGTGGTGGACGACCATGATATGGGAGTCACCCACGTCATCAGAGGCGACGACCATCTGAATAATGCCGCGCGTCAGGCCCTTATCTACAAGGCCGCAGGATGGAATGTACCAGTCTTTGCGCATATCCCGCTGATCCATGGTCCAGACGGCGCCAAACTCAGCAAGCGCCATGGTGCTCAGGCCGTTGGAGATTATCAGGGCCTTGGTTACCTGCCCGAAGCCATGCGCAATTATTTGGCGCGGTTGGGGTGGTCTCACGGAGACGATGAAATTTTCAACGATCAACAGATGATTGACTGGTTCGACATTAAGGACATCAATAAAGCCCCTGCCCGTCTGGACTTCGATAAACTCAATCATGTCAATGCCCATTGGATAAGGGAGTGTGAGCCGAAGCGTCTTTTGATACTGGTTCACGATGACCTGATCTCACGCGGTGTAGCTATCGATGCCCGTTCAGCGGAAATCATTGAGCGCACCCTGCCTCTGATCGTAGAGCGGGCGGTTAAAATCACTGATTTTGCCGATCTTCTGGCCTTCGCTTTAGCGAAACGTCCGTTTCAGATCGATGAAAAAACGAAAAAACTTTTGACCGAAGAAACATTCGATCGTCTTTCACGTCTTCACGAAAATTTGTTGTCTTTAAGTGACTGGTCCGTCGGTTCACTTGATGTAACTTTGAAAAATTTCGTTGAAAATGAAGGAGTTGGGTTCGGAAAGATCGGCCCTGCGCTGCGGGGAATACTGTCCGGCGGACACCCTGCCCCCGACATTTCGCGCATTTTGGCCGCCCTTGGCAAAAGCGAAGGCCTCGCACGACTTAAGGATGGTCTTTTCAAATAGATCGCATGTTTATATATGAGGACACCGCATTTAGGTTGCGATGCACATAAACAATAAGAGGTGAAGCAATTCATGACCCAAACTACCAATCCCGCTAAAATTACCGTCGGCGATAAGGTCATAGATTTGCCGGTACAAAAGGGCACGCTGGGCCCTGATGTGATCGACATTCGTAAACTGTACGCTGAATCTGACGCCTTTACCTACGATCCGGGCTTTACCTCCACGGCTTCCTGCGAGTCCAAGATCACCTTTATCGATGGCGATAAGGGTATATTGCTGCACCGCGGTTATCCGATTGATCAACTGGCTGAAAAATCAAACTTTATAGAAACCTGCTACCTGTTGCTGCACGGCGAACTGCCATCAGCTTCGGCGTTTGAAGAGTTTGAGACGACCATCACCCGTCACACCATGTTGCATGAGCAATTCGACCGCTTCTTCTCCGGCTTCCGCAGAGACGCTCACCCTATGGCGATCATGACGGGTGCCGTTGGTGCCCTGTCGGCATTTTACCACGACAGCCTTGATATTCAGGATGAAAAGCAGCGCGAAATTTCAGCACATCGCCTGATCGCGAAAATGCCGACGATTGCGGCCCGTGCCTATAAGTACAGCGTCGGTCAACCCTTTGTTTATCCAAAGAACGACCTGTCCTATTCAGAAAACTTCCTGCGCATGTGCTTTGCCGTGCCGGCCGAAGATTATGAAGTGAACCCGATTCTAGCCAAGGCTATGGATCGCATCTTCATCCTCCATGCTGATCATGAACAGAACGCTTCGACCTCTACGGTACGTCTAGCAGGGTCTTCGGGTGCAAACCCGTTTGCCTGCATTGCCGCTGGCATCGCCTGCCTGTGGGGACCGTCTCATGGTGGTGCTAACGAAGAAGCGCTCAACATGCTCAAGGAAATTGGCACGGTCGATAAGATCCCTGAGTTCATCCAGGGCGTCAAAGACCGTAAGTACAAGCTGATGGGCTTTGGTCACCGCGTCTATAAGAACTACGATCCACGCGCCAAGGTGATGCAGACGACCTGTCATGAAGTCTTGAGCGCTGTCGGTGATCCGAACGATCCACTGCTTCAGGTTGCCCGCGAACTGGAACGCATCGCGCTCTCGGATGAGTATTTCGTGTCACGCAAGCTTTACCCGAATATCGACTTCTATTCAGGTATCACCCTGTCGGCCATGGGCTTCCCGACAACCATGTTCACCGTGCTGTTTGCCCTGGCCCGCACCGTGGGCTGGATCGCTCAATGGAAAGAGATGATTGAGGACCCATCGCAAAAGATCGGCCGGCCGCGTCAACTCTATACAGGTTCAGCACAACGTGATTTTGTGCCATTATCACAGCGCGTTTAACGAAGAACTGTTCGCTATAATTAAGAAAGCGCTCCGTACCGTTACGGGGCGCTTTTTGTTGGGTAATAGGCCGTTTAATCTTCAACACCTATACGCTTTTATCGCGTCTAACCGGTCTGAAGTTTTCCGTCTGGGACATGTGGCGTATGCTAAGTGTGCATTTTAGCGGCTTCAAGCTGCACGCGCGATGCCACCCGATCAATATGGCTGCCTTCACCGGTCATATCGCGCTGACGCAGCGCCGCCAGAATGGCCGTTGAGGCATAGACGCCGGTGAACAGATCGACTACAGCGACGCCTACCTTTTGCGGCTCACGGTGCGGCTCCCCGGTAATATCCATCAGGCCCGACATACCCTGAATGATGTAGTCATAGCCCGCGCGGTGGGCATAGGGCCCGTCCTGCCCAAAGCCGGTGATCGACACATAAACCAGACGCGGATTTATGGCTTTGAGGCTATTGTAATCGAGTCCATATTTCTTTAATCCACCGACCTTGAAGTTCTCAATCAGCACATCGGCCTGTGCTACTAACTGGCGGATGCGGGCCTGTCCTTCGGGTGTGGCCATATCCAGACAGACCGAAGTTTTTCCGCGATTGGTGGCATGGAAATAGGCGGCACCCCAGACGCTGCCGTCAGTATCGTGCACAAACGGCGGGCCCCAGCCACGGGTGTCATCGCCCTCACCGGGGCGCTCGACCTTGATGACCTCGGCGCCCAGATCCGCCAGCACCTGACCGGCCCACGGCCCCGCCAGTATCCGCGCCAGTTCTAAGACCTTGATACCAGAAAGCGGTTTCAAAGTAAGGCCCCCACCACCATCTTCGCTGCGCGCGATGGTCCCCCTCCCCAGTAAACTGGGGAGGTAGAAATAGTATCATATCCCCCTGCCTTGGGCGGGGGGAAACCGGCGAAGCCGGAGGGGGGGAGGTCTTGGCTGGCCATCAAAAGCATCCGATTAATAGAAGGCCTGCAGGCCCGTCTGCGCCCGACCCAGGATGAGGGCATGGACATCGTGGGTGCCCTCATAGGTATTGACGCTCTCCAGGTTCTGGGCGTGGCGCATGACGTGGTATTCTTCGTGGATGCCGTTGCCGCCGTGCATGTCGCGCGCATGGCGGGCAATATCGAGCGCCTTGCCGCAGTTGTTGCGCTTGATCAGGCTAATCATCTCCGGCTGCATTTGTCCGGCGTCAAACAGTTGCCCGACGCGCAAGGCCGCTTGCAGCCCCAAGGTGATCTCGGTCTGCATGTCGGCCAGCTTCTTCTGGAACAGTTGCGTCTGCGCCAAAGGCCTCCCGAACTGCACCCGGTCAAGGCCATACTGCCGCGCCCGATGCCAGCAGTCTTCCGCCGCCCCCATCACGCCCCAGGCAATGCCATAACGCGCCCGATTGAGACACCCAAACGGCCCTTTCAGGCCGGAGGCATCGGGAAAAATCGCGTCGTCTCCGACCTCGACATTGTCCATTACAATCTCGCCGGTGATCGAGGCGCGCAAGGACAGCTTACCGTGGATTTTCGGCGCAGACAGGCCGTGCGAGCCCTTATCCAGCACAAAGCCGCGGATCACCCCGTCGAGCTTGGCCCAGACTACAAACACATCAGCGATCGGTGAGTTCGATATCCACATCTTGGTGCCGTTGAGGACATAACCGCCGTCAACTTTACGCGCCACAGACCGCATCGAACCGGGGTCAGACCCTGCGTCGGGTTCAGTCAGGCCAAAGCAGCCGATCCATTCGCCTGACGCCAGCTTGGGCAGGTATTTCTGCTTTTGGGCTTCAGAGCCATAGGCATGGATCGGATACATGACCAGCGACGACTGCACGCTCATCATCGAGCGATAGCCGCTATCGACCCGCTCGACCTCGCGCGCGATCAGGCCGTAGGCGACATAACTGGCCCCCGCCCCGCCAAATTCTTCCGGCAAGGTCGCGCCTAACAATCCGCGCTGACCCATCTCGGTGAAAATAGCGCGGTCGGTGTCTTCTTCGGCATAGGCGCGCAAAACCCGCGGCACCAATGACGATTGCGCATAGTCATGGGCCGCGTCACGGATCATACGTTCTTCGTCGGACAACTGCGCGTTCAAAAGGAACGGGTCGCTCCAGTCGAACGCACTCATGCTGCCAATGCCTGTTCCAGCAAGGCCATGCCTTCGTCAAACACCACTTCTGAAATGGTCAGCGGCATCAAAAAGCGCAGGGTTTCCCCGTAAATCCCGCACGATATCTGGATCAAACCCAGTTCCAGCGCTTTCGCCGTCACCCGCTTGGTGGCTTCACCGTCAGGTTCATTACCGCCGCGCACCTTAACCAGATCGAAGGCCATCATCGCCCCTAAGCCCCGGATATTGGCGATCGGCAGCAGGTCTTCACGTCCGGCCCAGGCTTCAAAACGTGCCTGCATCCGTGCGCCTAACACCTCTGATTTGGTCAGCAAATCCTCATCGGCGATCACCTGCTGCACGGCCAGCGCCGCCGCACATGATAGTGGTGATCCGCCAAAGGTTGACCCCAGACCACCGGGATCGACAGTGTCCATGATTTCGGCGCGGCCCAGAACCCCCGATAGCGGGAACCCGCCCGACATGGATTTGGCCATGGTGATCAGGTCAGGCTCAACGCCCGCATGTTCAATGGCGAACATCTTACCTGTCCGCCCAAAGCCAGTCTGAACTTCATCAATAATCAACTTGATACCATGGGTGTCGCACAGCCCGCGCAAGGCCTTAAGCAACTCCGGCGGCGTGACGTGGAACCCGCCCTCGCCCTGCACCGGTTCGATGATGATGGCGGCGATACGCGACGGTTCGACATCGGCGCGGAACAGGGTGTCCAGTGCTTTCAGGCTATCCTCAACCGTCACCCCGTAATGGGCAACCGGAAACGGCACATGCCACACTTCGGACGGCATGATGCCGAACTGCTTCTTATAGGGCGTGACCTTGCCCGTCAGGGCCGAGGTCATCAGGGTGCGGCCATGAAACGCGCCAGAGAAAGCAATCACACCCGAACGGCCGGTCGCAGCCCGCGCGATTTTCACCGCGTTTTCGACGGCTTCGGCGCCTGTGTTGAAAAAGATGGTCTTGGCCGGGCCTTTGAACGGCGCCAACGCGTTTAGAGCCTCGGCCAGCGCCACATAGGGCTTATAGGGCAAGACCTGAAAACAGGTGTGATGAAAGGACTTAAGCTGGGCTTCGACCGCCGCGATGATGAGCGGGTGGTTATGGCCGGTGTTCAAAACGGCAATGCCGCCAACGAAATCAATATACCGCCTACCCTCCACGTCCCAGATCTCGGCGTTGAGCGCGCGAGCGGCGAAGACGCCGCTGGCATTGGCAACGCCTCTGGGGATGGCGTTCAGGCGGCGCTGCATCAGGTCAGAATTGCTCATCATGCCACCGCTATCGCTTCGATTTCCACTTTCCAGCGCTCATCATAAAGCCCGCACAGCGCCAGCGTCATGGTCGGCGCGATCTCAAGCCCCAGCACGTCCTTGCGCACCGAAATCATCTCCGGGATGTAGGCGCGGTCCGTCAGATAGGTCGTGACCTTGGTCAGGTTGGCCAGCGATAGCCCTGCGTCCTTAAGCTGGGTCTCGACATTGCCCCAGGCCAGACGGATCTGCTCAGCCGTATCTTCGGGGACATTGCCCGCCGCATCGACAGGCCCCTGCCCGCTGACGAAGACGAGGGTTTGCGCGTTTTCGACACGGTTGGTCTGCGCCCAGCCGGTGCCGGTGGGATTAATCGGTGTTTTTTTCATGATGGGTTCCTACAAACCGATAGCCAGATATTTAATTTCGGTGAAGTCTTCGAGGCCGTAACGGGAGCCTTCGCGGCCCACGCCGGATTCTTTGACGCCGCCAAACGGGGTCGCCGGATTGGACGACAAGACCTCATTGGCCCCGACCATGCCGTATTCCAGCGCTTCGGCTACGCGGAAGATGCGCCCGATATCGCGCGCCCAGAAATAGGCCGCCAGACCGTAAGGCGTGTCATTGGCCAGTTTGATAACCTCGTCCTCGGTCTCAAACTCATAGAGCGGGGCGACGGGGCCGAAAATCTCAGCCGTCGCCAGTTCCATATCGGGTGTGATGCCAGTCAGGATCGTCGGGGCATAAAAATTGCCGCCGCGGTCATGGCGCGCGCCCCCCAGTTCAGCCGTCGCCCCCTTGTCGAGCGCGTCCTTGACCAGACCGGAAACCTTATCAATCGCGGCGGTATTAATCAGCGGCCCGATGCGGGTGTTACCGTCCAGACCATCCCCGACCGGCAGAGCTTCGACGGCGGCCTTCAAGCGTTTGGCAAACTCAGCCGCCACACTTTTTTGCACGTAAAACCGGTTAGCCGACACGCAGGTCTGACCGGCATTACGCAGTTTGGCCGCGATTGCCCCCGCTACAGCCGCATCCAGATCGGCGTCGTCAAACACGATAAACGGCGCATTGCCGCCCAGTTCCAGCGACAGCTTTTTGAGCGTGCCCGCGCACTGTTGCATCAGCAGTTTCCCCACCCGCGTTGAGCCGGTGAAGGAGATTTTGCGCACATCGGGGTGGGAGGTCAGCACACCGGCCACTTCGGGCGCAGAGGATGCCGTGACGATATTGATGACACCGTCCGGGAACCCGGCTTGTTCGGCCAACATGGCCAGAACCAGGGCCGACAAAGGCGTGTCTTCGGCGGGCTTGATGACAATGGTGCAGCCGGCCGCCAGCGCTGGAGCGACTTTGCGCGTGATCATGGCTGACGGGAAATTCCACGGCGTGATCGCGCCCACAACGCCAACCGGCTGCTTGATGACCAGACAGCGTTTATCGGGCGCGTGCGACGGGATGACATCGCCGTAAAGCCGCTTACCCTCTTCGGCAAACCATTCGATAAAGTTGGCGCCGAACGTGACTTCGCCGGTGGCCTCAGTGATGGGCTTGCCCTGTTCCAGCGTCAGAAGCTGACCCAGCGCGTCCTTGCGTTCATAGATCAGGCCGTGCCAGCGGCGCATGATGGCGGCGCGTTCAATGGCTGTTTTCCTGGCCCAGGCCGGAAAGGCGGCGGATGCTGCGGCAATCGCAGCTTCGCAATCGGCGGCCGTCATATCGGCCACGTCAGCGATTTTGGCACCCGTGGCCGGATTGTAAACCGCGAAGGTCTTTTGTGCCTTATAGCGGCCCGCAAAGGCCAGCACTTCGGTCAGTATATCCGCCGCCAGAGGGGCGATTTTGATCAGGTCATACATGTTCAGACTCCCAATTTTTTGGCAGTGGCGTCGAGCGCGCGGCCAAGGATGTCGACGGTTTGGTCAACCTCGGCATGGGTGTAGATCAGCGGCGGACTAAGCACGATCGACGGTCCCACGGCGCGCACGATCAGGCCCTCATTATAGCAATAGTCGCGACAGAAAATGCTGGCATTATCCGTCAGGGTCGGCAGTTCGCGCGTGTCTTTGTTTTTAACCAGTTGCAGAGCGGCCATCATGCCGATCCCGCGCCGCTCACCGACGATCGGACTGCTATCGACCAGCTTATCGAGCGCGGCCATAAAGTACGGGCCAATATCGTCACGCACCCGCGCGACTAAGCCCTCGTTTTCGATGATGTCGATATTGGCCAGCGCGACCGCACAGGCGACCGGGTGGCCGGAATAGGTGTAGCCGTGCGCCAGATGCCCGCCGTCAGCCAGCACATTGTAGACCCGGTCATGGATACCGACCGCCGCCACCGGCAGATACCCAGACGACAGGCCCTTGGCCATCGGCATGAAATCAGGCTGGATTCCCAGGGTTTGCGACCCGAACCATGATCCTGTGCGACCAAATCCGCAGATGACTTCGTCGGCAATCAGCAAAATATCGTACTGCTTACAGATGCGCTGAATTTCTGGCCAGTAGGTCGATGGCGGATCAATGACCCCGCCGGCGCCTTGAACCGGCTCACCGATAAAGGCGCAGACGTTTTCCGCACCCAATTCAAGGATTTTATCCTCCAGCGCACGGGCGGCCTTGAGGCCAAACTCGTCGCGTGACAGTCCCTCACCGTACAGATACCAGTGGGGGTGCGCGATATGCACCACCTCATTCGACACACCGCCGTCCATGGCGTGCATGTGCGGCATCCCGCCGAGTGCTGAGCCCATGACAGTTGAGCCATGATAGGCCATGGTCCGGCTGATGATCGTGCGCTTGGTGACCCGCCCCTGAAGCTGCCAGAACTGACGCGCCAGACGGGCAATGGCGTCATTGGCCTCCGACCCAGAATTGGCGAACGCGAAGTGATTGATCGTATCGGGCGTCAACCCCGCCAGACGTGCCGCCAGCTCAATCATCGGCGGCGAGGCGCTTTGGAAATGGTTGTTATAATAGGGTAGCAGCGCCATCTGGGCCGCCGCCGCGTCGCTCAGTTCACGGCGACCGTAGCCGATATTGACGCACCACAGGCCGGCCATGCAATCCAAAATCTCACGCCCGTCATTATCCCACACGGTGGAGCCTTCGGCGCGCACAATGATGCGGGAGCCTTCGCTCTCGATCAGCGTTGGATCAGTGAATGAATGCAGATGGTGGCGCGCATCCAGGGTTTGCCACTCACCGGTAGCTTTTTGCGGATTGAACATGGCGTTAGTACCCCTTAGTTATGGCGGTGACGGCGGCGTTGAAAAAATCATTATCAACAATGACTTCGGACAGACGCGGCTTAGAGCGCGACGACAAAACCGCAATCAGGATGTTCTTTTTCGGGTTGATGTAGAGAAACTGCCCAAAGATGCCGCGGGCTGAAAATGCGCCGTCCTCAAACGATCCGGCGGCATCCGGTACGGACCACCACATATAGCCGTAATTGACAACCTGACCGCCGACATCGCGGGCGGCACCGGATTCAGTCACCCAGTTTTGCGGCAGAACACGGTCACCAACGATGACGCCGTCTTCGAGTATGAAGCGGGCAAAGCGGGCATAATCGCGCAAGGTCGCGCACATGCCGGAGCCGGCGACCTCAAGCCCGCCGGGGGCCTCAAGCCACCACAGGGCGTCCGATTCCATCCCAAGTTTTGACCAGATTTTTTCCGACAGATAATCGGCCAGCCATTTACCGGTCGCCGCCTTGACCAGCGCGCCGACGACATGGGTTTCTCCGGTCGAATAGTTCCAGACGGTGCCCGGCTCCGCCACTCGCGGCAGCGATGCCATATAGGCCATGATTGCACCGTGATCTTGCGACAATTGCAACTCAAGCATATGGCGGCGCTCGGAGGCCGGGTTGGTGTGGGTATCATCCCACTTCACGCCGGAGGTCATCTGGATCAGTTGACGAATCGACACGCCGTCATAGGCGCTGCCGATCAGTTCTGGCAGGTATTTGGTCAGAGGCTCCTCGACCGAGCCGATATAGCCGTCCTGGATCGCCACCCCGATCAGGGTCGTGGCCACCGACTTGGCCATCGACATTGACAGCCAGCGCGAACCGGCCTCAAAGCCCAACTCATACCGCTCATGGATGATCGCATCATTGTGGGCGATCAGCAGACCCGCCACGCGGTTGCGCGACACATAGTCGTACAGATCGTAATCCTGATCGTTTGAGCGGATCGGAAAATCCTCAATCTGGCGCACCGCAGTTTTGAACCCGCGCACCGCCCCGCCCCGGCTGATCAGGCGCGTGGCAAAGGCGCGCTCACTGGTTTGCAGGGCCTGCACCTGATCGTCCGGCATCATCTGACCGGCATAGAGATCAACCATCCAGCCGGTATCGAGCGGGGGTTCAGAAGATGCGGGGGTTAGTTTAGGTTGGCTCACGGCGGGCTCCATAATCAGGTCACCCTTATCGACTACATCCGTGCCGTCCCTTTACGAAGGTGCGTACCACACAGGTGGCGGTGCGCCAAAAACACCAGCCCCTTCAAGGGCGATAATTCATTGAATTTAATAGAAATTTTCGCGCACCACCCGCACAGAGCGCCCCAAACTCATGCGGTCTTTTTCAACCCGGAATGGTCTTTGCGCAATTCGTCAATCAACCAGCGCCGGTAGCGCCGGATCAGCGGGGTATCCCAGCGGTCGGCGCGCGAGAAGATCAGGTATTTGCCCTCGGCATAGGGCTGAAACGCGGGCTGATCGCGGCCGATTTCGATCAATTGCCCGCTGCCGATAAAGCTTTCAGCCACCAGATAGTTCATCAGCGCCACCCCCCGCCCATGCAGGGCGGCATCGAGCGTCAGGTGCCCCTGCCACAGGCGCGGCCCGGTCAGATCCAGTTCATCGAACACGCCATGCGCCGCCAGCCAGTGTGCCCAGCTATCGAAATCATGCTCATGCAAAAGACGGTGTTCAATCAGGTCATGGGGGGCCTCAATCGCCGGAGCCGAGGCCAAATAGTCGGGACTGGCGACCGCGACGATGGGGACGGACGCCACTTCCTGATACTGCATCCCGACCTCAATCTTTGAGACCGCCCGATAGGACGGCACAAAGCGGATTTCAATATCGCTTTCATACAGTCCAAAATCCGGGCTGCGGTCGGTCGGGCGAAGCTCAATTTCGACATCGGGGTTGAGCTTTTCAAACATGCCGACCCTGCGCGACATCCAGTGCAGGGCAAAACCCGGTGCGCACGAAATATGCAGATGGTTGTGATAGCCCCGTCGCATCAGGTCAATGGTTGAGGACGCAATCGCATCCATAGCCGCGGCGATTTCAGCATGATAGCGGCGCCCGTCATCGGTCAAAACCACGCCGCGGGCGGTGCGCTCAATCAGCTTGGCCCCGGTCCATTGCTCAAGGGTTTTAAGGTGACGGCTAATGACGGCATGATCGCGCCCCAATGAGCGGGCGGCATTGCGCACCCCACCCAGCCGCGCCACCGCATCAAAAGCGCGCAAAGCTTCAAACGGCGGGATCGTCTTACGCGACGGCGGGTTATAGGCCGATATCTGACGATCTTCGCCGTTGCGTTCCATGCCCATACTCCGTCAGATTTTAGCGAAATAATGGCTCAGGGGCCGGTGCAGGATCAGAAACAGCACCGCACCGGTCAGGCCAATCCCCGCATGTAACGCCCAAAAGCCAATGGGTTGCAAGGGCTCATAAAACCGCCCCAGCCAGCCCGACGTGATGCCCGCGATAAACAGCCCCAGATAATAGGCCCCGATCATCATGGCATTGACGGCGGCCGGCGCTACCCGCGACACCAGCGCCAGGGCCACTGGGGCGGAAAACAGATAGCCCAGCCCGACCACGATATGAAACAGGACAGGAAACAGGATTGACACCTTATCGGCCCCGGCCAGCATCTGCCCGCCACTGAGCAGCAGACAGGCCAGCCCAAACAACGAGCAGCCCAACGCCACCTTGGTCAGATCGACGGGCTCAGCCCCGCGTTTACTCATGCCTTTCCAGAAAGCGATGGTCATAGGCGCGAGCACCAGCACCACCAGCGAATCTAGCGACTGAAACCACGTCACCGGCACGCTTAAGCCTCCGCCGATATTGAGATTGACATGTTCGCGTACCCACAGAGGATAGGTGTTCCAGATCTGCGACTGCACCGTCCAGAACAGCGAGGTGATCAGGATCATGACCAGAAGGGCCGCCACGACCTGCCATTCGTGGCCATTTAGGCGCACTTTTTCGCCCTGATCGCGCTTGAGCGGCGGGTCGTTGAGGTGGCGAACGCCTTTGAGATAGATGAATATCCCCAATATCATGCCGACACCCGCGGCCCCAAAGCCGTAGTGCCAGCCGTAAAGCTCACCCAAGGTGCCGCAGATCAGCGGCGCAATAAACGCCCCGACATTGATGGCGGTAAAATAGATGGTGTAACCGCCGTCGCGCCGGCGGTCTTCCTTGGGATAAAGCGCGCCGACTTGGGCGGCCAGATTACCTTTCAGCAGCCCCGCCCCGATGATTAGGGCCGACACCGCCAGCAAAAACGCTGCCTCGAACGCCATCAGGAAATGCCCGGCAGCCATGAAAACGGCCCCCAGCAACACGGCCTTGGTGCGGCCCAGCAGCCGGTCACCGATCAGTCCGCCGACAATAGGCCCGAAATAAACCAGACTGACATAGATGCCAAACACCTGCGCGGCCAAGGCCTGTATCGACAATGGCCCGGTGATGGCCTCCAAGCCCGCCCGAAATCCGTCAAAGCCCCACAGGCCGCCGATGACCTCCGGCTGAAACAGGCGGTCGTTCATGTATAAGACCAGCAGCGCCTGCATCCCGTAGAATGAAAAGCGCTCCCAGGCTTCGGTAATGGCGATATAGGTCAGGCCCTTGGGGTGACCGAAAAAATCTTTAGGTGTCGCGATATTGGTCATACGGACTCCGGAAACAATTCGCCCGCCGCCTGATAATCAGGAGACGGGCGATACATTAAGCAGATTTAGAACGAATGCGACAAGGTGATGCCGATCGTGCGCGGCTTGGAGCGGGACGATTGCTGCCACACCCAGTACGGATCGAGGGTCTTGTTCTCATCCGTGATATTGTTGGCATAAAGCTCAACCGCCAGAGACGACCATTTTGCCCCTACGCGGGCATTGAGCAGGCCGACCGACTCCGACCACTGGGTGCGCGGCACCAGCACCGAGCCGTCGGTGGCCGAAATCTTGTCACGCCAGCTATAGTCGGCATGGACAAAGCCTTCGACATTCGCAGACCAGTTGAACTCATAGTCCGTGGCCAGCGAGTAGCTGAGCTTTGGCGTATAATCACTGGGGTCACCGACTTCGACGCCGGCGCTCTCCCCTGAGCCGACATTGACCTTGGTCACTTCGCTGTCGGTATAGGCGGCCGTAGCCGACACCGACCAGTCAGGGCTGATCCACCAATCGACGCTGCCTTCAAGGCCCTTGATCTCCATCTCCCCGACATTGCGAGTCAGGCTGACGACGCTGCCGCCATTTTCATCGAAGTTGAAGAACTGACCCGTGCGCAGGGCATCATCATACTGGCTGAAGAAGGCCGCCAGATCAAAGCGCACCCGGCCCTCAGCCACCTGGCCCTTGGTGCCCAGTTCATAGTTGAGGATCTTTTCAGGATCATAGTCCGGCAGACCCGCCGCATTGAACCCGCCCGAGCGGAAGCCCTTGGCAATATTGCCGTAGACATTCAGACGCTTATCCAGCGCATAGGTGAAATAGACGCGCGGATCGGTCGATTTGAAGGTTTCGCTTTGGACTATGCCCGCCAAACCCACCGCCGTGGCCTTATCGCGGAAGGTGCGCACACCGGCCCCAACCGTCAGCTTATCGGTGAACTTATAGGACATATCCCCGAACAGGGAGATGGACTCGGACGTATCATATTTGCGGTAGGTGAACGGATAGGTGCCGCCCGCGTAGTATGAGATACCGGCGTCATCCAGGTTACCTTCGGCGTCACGATAAAAGGCACCGACCGTATATTGCCATGGCCCTTCGCCCGAAGATGACAGACGCACCTCCTGCGTGAACTGCTTAGCACGGTCGCTGTTGCCGTCAAAGCCTTCGTTCTGGAAGGTAAAGCCGGTGCCGGGCCCGGCGATATAGGTCAGGGTATAGTCGCGGTTCAGGCGCGAATAGCTGGTCGATGAGGTCAGGCGGCCAAAACCCAGATCATAATTGGCCGTCAGATTATAGAACCAGGCATGATCATGGCGCGGCGGCAGCAGGTCATAGTCATCGCTTAGCGGCGTCGGGCGGGTGCGGTCTTCGTTTTCATAGGCAAGCCCGAACTCGCTCTCCATCTCATAAATGCCGGCCGTCGCGGTTAGGTCAAAGACGTCGTTTGGCTTATAATAGAGCTTGGCGCGCAGGTTATAGAGATCCTGATTGTTACCGTCTTCGATGCCAAGGCCGGGCTGGTCGATCCAGCCACCACCTTCTTCGATCTGACCGGCCAGACGCAGGGCCATCTTGCCCTTGATCAGCGGCACGGTCACGGCCCCGCTCAGTTTAGGGTTAGAATCGCCGTCCTTGATGACCGAATAATCGGCCTTGACCTCACCGGTAAATCCACCGGTCAGGCTGGGGGTCTTGGTGACATAGCGGATCGTACCCGCCATAGCGCCCTGACCGTAGAGCGTGCCTTGCGGGCCTTTCAGGACTTCGATGCGTTCGATATCGAGCATCCGCAGGTCAAGCTGGCGATAGCCGCCGGTCATGGTCACAGGCAGGTCATCCATATAGATCGACACCTGCGCGTCCGAGCCGCGAATATTGGAGACGCCGCGCATGAAGATCTGCGACGATCCCGGCCCGTCATAGCGCAGGGTCAGGCCCGGAATAGAAAACTGCAGGTCATTGACCGTATCAATGGCGCGTTTTTCGAGCGCCTCACCGCTTAAGACATTCATGCCGATCGGCACGTCGATGGCGCGCTGGCGGCGCTTTTGGGCGGTCACGATCACTTCTGTGGTTTCATCCGCCGCAGCAGGTTGAGCCAAGACTGGCGCCGCCTCCTGCGCATAGGCCGGAAGCCCGCTGATCAGCGCGATCAGAGATGCACCCCACAGCATGGTTCTCAAACCCGATTGTCGTTGTGTTGTCATACTCATGTCACTCATCCCCTATTTCAAAATCGTCTGTATCAAAAACGGTGTGGCATCCTCTTAAATCCACGACGCCCACAGTGTTTTCGTGACCGTTTTATGAACAGGCGCGGAAACGATCCCCTGTGGTGCCCCTTACGCACCACAGGGGATTTGGCGCATTTACTTGCTTGCCGCGGTCTGCTGCCACGGCCCCGGATTCATCACCAGCTTGCCTTTGGTGGTAAAATCGAGCACGGTCGGATAGCGGCCTGGGACCATAAAAACCCCGTCTTTATAGGGGATTAGCTCCACCTTCGCGTCTTTAGGTACATTATAGGCTTTACGCTCCCCTGTGGCTTGGGCGTAGAGTTTGCCGCCATCTGCGGTCACTTTTACGCTCACGATGTTGGAGAAGCGGTAATCGCCCGCATAGGTTTTCATCGCCTTTTCCGTCACCTGTGGCGCTGATGTCACCACGGGTAAGGTGGGCTGCTCTGGCACGGAGTTTAGAATAGCGTCCCACATCACTTCGCTGGCGATCCCACCCAGTTGCGGATTGGTCATGCCTTCCGGCGCGTCGATCTCAGCGGTGGATATAGCATACATGACATCGCCGTCGCCCATGGTCGCATAGGGCTGAATCCCGCGCGCCATCGAGGTATGAACCTGCACCGCCAGTCGCTTAAGCTCAGCCGGGTCCATCTTCTGATTGACGACAATCAGGCTGACCGTGGTGTTGCGCTTAGGGCCACCCGGCACCGTCCAGCCCGGTTTCTGGCTGTCGGGCAGGTTCTGCATCAGGTCCTTGACCATAAGGTCTTTTGGCCAGCCTTCGCCGCCGTAGCAGGCCTGAACCTTGCCATCACGATCCGCCACCACGCCAAAAGCATTGACGACGGTGAAGGCCGCGATCTTGATGTCACCAACCTGCTTGAACGCGCCCCCCTGACCCGATGGTGAGTTACAGCCGAAGTAGTAGCCCGTGCGGGTATTGCGTCCGGCGCCGGCCGAACCGTTGCGGAAGACGCCGGTTTCAGCCGCATGAAACGCCGCCTGCGCCAGTTTCTTATCGGGATAGATTTCATTCAGGCGACGATCGCCGAAGTCATAGATGATAGAGCCCACCGCCAGGCCGATATTGTCCCAGTGGCCGGAGCGGGTGCCCTCGTCCTTAAGGGCGGTATTGACCGCCGTGACGCTTTCCAGACCGTACCAGGAACCGCCCGAAAACACGACGGAGTCCACTTCGGGGACATTGTAAAACAGGTCGAGATATTCGGTATTGACCGTCCCCGGCCCTCCGCCGCGCACATCGACCGCGCCCAGAACCTTACGGCCAAAGCGGATGACGGTCACGCCGGTTGGGCCCTCAGAATATTCAGCCATGCCGATTTTAAGCATCGGCCAGTCGAAATTCATGACCTCACCGCCGGTGTTGACCACCGGCTTCAGATCGGCCTGACTGTCGGGTGGATTAAGCTTGGGCGCAGGGGTTTGAGAAAGGGCGGGCATGGCCCCCAGCGCAAAAGCGAGCGCCATCAGTGATAAGTGGGATTTCATGGTCATCATATCGGCATCCTGTTGGACTGTTGATTTGAACTTGCGCTAATGCTGGGTGAGTTTGCATTGCAAAAATTGTCACGAATGGTGACTCATTATCACCGCTCAACCTCTCCCTATGATCACGAGTTGGAAACCGCGGCACTAAGCACGGCCAAAAGCCGGTCAACATGCTCAGGGCGAAACACCAGCGGCGGCCGGATTTTGAGGACATTACCGTGCGGGCCGGTGGCACTGATCAGCACCTTGTGCTGGCGTAAATAATTGACGATCTGACGGGCGCGATCTCCATCCGGTTTGCCGTCTGTGACAATATCCACGCCGAAAAACAGGCCGGTGCCACGCACCTCACCGACATGATCGCTGTGGTCGCTCAGCATGTGCAGACCGTCTTTAAGATACGCACCGACCTCACGGGCATTGGTTATCAATCCTTCGTCAGCAATGACATTTAAAACCGCAAGCGCTGCCGCACTTGAGACCGGATTGCCGCCGAAGGTGTTAAAATAGCGCGACTTTTTACCAAACTGTTCGATCAGTTCCGCCCGCATGGCCACACCCGCGACCGGATGGCCATTGCCCATCGGCTTGCCCATGCTGACCAGATCGGGGTTGAGGCCGTGGCGCTGAAAACCCCACATGGCCTCACCGGTTCGACCAAACCCTGCCTGAACCTCATCGGCCACAAACAAACCGCCCGCCGCCTGCACCCGCTCAACGGCGGGCTTTAGGAACCCCGCCGGATCAGAAATTACGCCGTCGCTGGAGAACAGCGTATCGCAGATAAATAAGGCGGGCGGAAAACCAGCTCTGGTCATGCGCGCAATGACCTCATCCATGGCTTGTGCAAATCCTGCGGCGCGATCCTCCGGCGCAAAGCTAAGCGGCGACGGCACGGTAAATATGTGCGGCCCGCGCACCACCCCTTCGCCCAGAGACGGCGACATCTGTGATACCGCATGGGTCACGCCGTGGTAAGCCAGTTCGGTGACGATGATTCCCGTCCGTCCGGTATAGGCCTCAGCTATCCGCACTGCCAGATCATTGGCCTCACTGCCGGAGCAGGTAAACATCACACGGTCAATATGATCCGGCAAGGTCGCCAGCAGGGTTTCCGCACAGTCAAGGATCGTCTCATGCAGATAGCGGGTATGAGTATTGAGCGTATTCACTTGCTGCGTGATGACCGCCACCACACGTGGATGACAATGGCCAAGTGAGGCGACATTGTTATAGACATCAAGGTAGGCCTCCCCCGCCGCATCATAGAGCCATACGCCTTCGCCGCGCACGAAATGGGCCGGCTCGTCGTAAAACAGCCTGTAAGCAGGCCCCAGAAGACGTTCGCGGCGCGCGATCAGATCGGTTTGGGTCATGCAGCACTCCGTTGACAGGCGGTTTTTAGTTTATCAGCAACATCTGACGGCGATAGCTCCGCCACCGCCATAAGCGCCGTGATTGAGCGCGGGGCATTGCGCATGATATAGACGCCATTGGCCGGATGACGCCGCGCGCGCCAATGGGCAATGCCCACCGTAATCGCCCAGCGCGCCCTAACCAGATCAAAGATCAGCTCAATCTCAGCTTCGGTTAACGGGCGAATAGCATGGAACGCCGCCACCATCTCAGACAAGGCGGCAATCGGATCATCGACATCAAATAGCTGATAGGCGGCGGCCGTCGCCAAATCGCATACGGAGTGCGATTTTACCGCATCACCAAAGTCGATCACCCCACTGATCAGTCCGCCATCGCCGACAATCAGGTTATGCAGATTTAGGTCGTTATGGATGAACTGCGTTGGCAACGCCGCCAAAGTCGGCGCCACCACATCGTCAAAACGGGCAAAGACGGCCTCAGACACTTCACGCACCGCACGATCCTCAACCGCGCTCAGCAATGGCTGGATGCGGTCAGCGCGGGCAATGTTCCATAACATATCGGTGTCGATATAGGGCGATGAGAAATCCTCAAGCGCCAGCACCATGCGCGCCGAAATCTGCGCGACCTGAACCCGGATGGCGTGCGACGCCGGCCAATGACTGAGCGGCGTGCCATTAAGGTATGTCACCAACCGTACAATGTGGCGGACACCCTCTGCGCCGATCAGGGCCTCATCGGCACCCTCAACCGTCGGGATAAGGCGCGGGATTGGCACGTCCGTACCGGCCCCCTCAAGATGGCGCAGCATGGCGTTCTGAAAGGCCGTCGTCGCCGGATCTTCGAGGGCGCTGGAAATCTTCAGCACATATTCGCCTTGTGGTGCCTTAAGGTGAAAATTGCGGTCGCGTTCACCAGTCAGTTCGCGCGCCACCGCCTTAAGGCCATAATACTTAAGGGCGACGCTTTGCGCCTGCGCTTCGGAAATGCGCGGGACATGAGTATCGGACAGAGACGCTTCGGATAGATTCGCGGTCATGGTGCCGTTTCGCTTCGTTCGTGAAAGCGAAAGCCTAACCCCGGTCCGCTCAGGTTTCGGGATGCGAAAGCCGCCCATAGTGGTGTTGTGGTGTCACCATAAGGATTAGAGCCGACTATGGTGACATGAGCGCACCACTGATGTGGGTATCCGCCGCTTGGCAAATCAGCACATTGCGGCCAATGTCGGCTACTGTTCTGCAAATCGGATATTCGACATGGCCGACAACCCCGCCCCGCCGCTTTATCGTCCCGCCGCCTATGACGCCGCTGATCCGGTCAAGATTATAAGCGACCATCCGTTTGCGCTGCTGATGTCTCCACAGATGCACGCCACCTTCACGCCGATCATTTTCGAGTTCGATGATCGAAGTGACGTCATGGTTGGCCACATGGCCGGCCGCAACGCCCATGCCCTTAGCCTGCAAACCGGCGATAAGGCACTGGCGGTATTCTCAGGCCCCCATGCCTATATTTCCCCGCGCTGGTATGTGGAAAAACCGAGTGTGCCGACCTGGAACTATGTGGCGGCCCATGTCCGTGGCACGCTTGAGGTCGTGACGGATGATGCCGCGCAACTGGCCATTCTTCGCCGCAGCATAGATCTGATGGAAGCAGGATTTGACACGCCGTGGTCGATCGACGACGCTTCTGAGGGCAAGGTCGATCAGCTCCTGCCGCTGATCCGCAGCTTTCGCATCCATGTCGATAGCATCGAAGGCGTTACTAAACTCAGCCAGACCCATCCCGCCGGTGACCGCGCCCGCATCATCGCAGGTTTAAAGGCTGATCCATATCCCGATCTGGCCGATCATATGGTCCAACAAGAAGAGGCGTCTTACAGAGCTTAGCCATGCAAGAGCGATTTTAAATTCCCACAGTGCGCCCAAAGGAGACAATCCTATCATTTAGGTAAATCCCTTCGTCGCGTGCCCATTTCATGAGCCATAAACTAACCTTACTGATCGACTCGCGCTCGCATTAGACACACTTTTGCGGCTCAGCGAGCTTCACGGCTGGCTTGGTACGCAGGCAAAGAACCATGATCAATCCTGCGGTGGCCATGACCGCACCGGCTAATGATACCGCAGGGAACCCTAGCCCGGCAGAGATGACCGCGCCACCAAGGGCGGCACCGGCAGCATTGCCTAGGTTAAAGGCACCGACATTCATGGCTGAAGCGAGATTGGGCGCGTCAGCGGCAACGTTCATGATGCGCGTCTGCAAGGGCGGCACCAATGCAAAGCTCGCCGTGCCCCATAAGAATATCAGTACGGCCGCAGGCACGGGCCAGCGCATACCCCAGGCGAAAAGAACCAGCAACACGACAAGGCCCGAGAGTGTCACAATCAGGGTGGCATCGATCGAGCGGTCGGCGTACCGGCCACCCAGCCAATTGCCTGCCGTCAGTCCCAGGCCATAGATGACCAACATTGCCGTCACGAAAGCGGTGGAGGCCTTGGTCTCGCTTTGCAGGATCGGGGCAATATAGGTGAAGACCGTGAACATCGCACTTGCCCCCACGACGGTCAGGGCCAAGGCTGCAAGCACCGCTGGCTTTTTCAGGACTCGCAATTCCGTCATCATATCGGCGTTCTTATCGGCGGGAAGCTCTGGCAAAGACACCCGCAGACTTATCATGGTCACGATACCCAGCCCGGTGATCCCCCAGAACGCCGCGCGCCAGCCCATAACCTCCCCGGCCCAGGTGGCGAGAGGCACGCCACCGATCGTCGCGATCGTCAAGCCCATGAACATGGCCGCGACCGCCCCAGCTCGCCGCTCTGGTGAGACCAAACTCGCAGCCACAACCGCCCCTACACCAAAGAAGGCGCCATGATTAAACGAGGTCACCACACGGGCGGTCAGAAGCAGGGTATAATCGTTCGCCAATGCTGACACGAGATTGCCAATCGTGAATATAGCCATCAATCCGATCAACAATGTTCGCCGGGGAACCCGTCCTGTCGTCAGGGTCATGATGGGTGCACCTATCAACACCCCCATGGCGTAGGCGCTAACGAGCAGGCCCGCTGCAGGTATGGATACGCCCAGATCAGCCGCCATAATCGGCAGGAGGCCCATAGGCGCAAATTCCGTAACACCGATGCCGAAGGCGCCGGTTGCCAGCGCCAGAAGAGGAAGATTGAGCTTCATTGAAATTATCCTGATTATGTGCCCTAAGCATATGAATGCTTTGAGATCTGCTGTGTAGGCAGTCTTCAAGACAAGGTTCTGTGCGTAGGATTCACAAATGAAACGTGAAATGGCCGACCGGTCAGGTGAAATGGAAGCGTTTGCCGCCGTGGTGCGTGAGCAAAGCCTCTCTGGAGCGGCGCGACGGCTGGGACTTACCCCCTCTGCCGTGAGCCGGGCGATTACCCGTATAGAAACGCGCCTGGGTGTGCGTTTGATTGTGCGCACGACACGGTCGATCACCCTGACACCGGAGGGGGAAGCCTACGCCCGAGGCGCCGCGCGCATCCTTGCTGATCTGACTGAAGTCGAAGACGCCATAGCCGATCAGGGCGTTCCGCGAGGCCGCCTGCGGGTTAGTGCCGCCTTGGCCCACGGTCGTCTGGTTATCGTGCCGTTGTTAGGGGAGTTTTCAGACAGATACCCTGGGATACGGCTCGATATCAGTCTCAGCGATACCTTGGTCGACGTTTTGGGTGGCCGCGCCGATGTCGCCATCCGCTTTGGTCCCCTGTCGGATAGTCCTTTGACCGCGCGGCGCCTGGGCGACACAGGACGATCAATCGTAGCCTCGCCGGACTATCTTGCCCGCCGGGGGACGCCCTTAGTGCCCGAGGATCTCCTCGGACACAACTGCCTGAATTTCGACTTTCCCCGTATCGAACCCGGCTGGCCGTTTCGCAAGAACGGGCACGATTACGCTCTAGGTGTTTCGGGCACCATCGAAGCCAACAATGGCGAGACCCTTGTCCAATTAGCTCTGCAAGGCGTTGGCATTGCCCGCGTCGGAAACTTCCATCTCGCGAACGAAATTACGGCCGGCAAGCTTGTTGTCCTCCTCGATGATTTCAACCCCCAAGACCGCGAGCCGATCCATGCGGTCTTTGTGGGCGGCAGCCATATGCCCGCGCGTGTTCGCGTTTTTGTTGACTTTCTTGTGGAGCGACTGACCACGCGATAACTCGGCTGACCCAAGCAATCTCTACTGAGGTATACCACCATGCGCGCAGTGCAGAAGCGGAGGGGTCTCTAAACTGAAAAATTTCGATTCCAGAAGGAGTTAGCTCTTGCCTAATTTACTTCCGGAGATCTGCTTTTCTAAGCAATACCAGTTCAACGCACCTAGTCGACTTACGTAATCTACTAACGCATTCGATGCGCCGCGAGAAAAATGGCGACCGCAGACTGACAGTATGACGATATCTCATCTTCGCGCTCGGCAATTTCCACATCGAAATTAACCACGGCAAGTAGGTCAGAGCCCTGGAACAGCGCCGCAAACAGGCGGGCCGACTGTTTTGGATCGGGAACAGATAAGGCCTGCCGGTCGTGCAGATGACGCAGCAGTGCCTCTATCTGAGTGATGAACCTCATCGGCCCGGCCTCAAAATAGAGACGGCTCAACTGCGCCTGATTGGCGTTATCCGACATTATCATAGCCTCGACGCTTCTTACGTCCGCGCTGAGCAAAAGACGCAGAAGGCTGGCGCCAACCGCCAGCAACTGATCCTCGGCCGTGCCTTCGACGCCGTCGAACAGCGATTTAGGTGCAAAATCCTGGCACCGTCCCGCGATAATCGCGCTGAACAGGGCGTCCTTATTCTCGAAGTGTTTGTAAATGCTAAGCTTTGATATCTTCGCTTCGCGCGCCACCTTATCCATGGTCGTCGCCTGAAAACCCAGTTCACTAAACAGGGTGCAGGCCGCGCTGACAATTTTTGCGTACAGGTCGGGATCGACCGGTCGGCCACGGCGCGCAGGGCTAATTTCAGTCATGATAATAATGATACTTGACAGTATCTATATTTTGGCGCTTTACGATACTCATCAGTATTAAATACGCCACCCCTTGGATCAAAGTCAATATGTCCTTTCAATCAATCATAAACAAAGGCCCGGCGGTCGCTTCAATGGTGGCCGCGATGGCCGCCCTTGGGGCTTGTGATGCGACGCCGACCCCTGAAGCCAATACGGCGGCCCGTGTCCTGACCTATCATGTTGGCGCTTCGCATGACACCGGCACCGCCTATGCCGGTACGATCAGGGCCCGCGTTGAGCAAAATCTGGCGTTCCGGGTGGGCGGAAAGATCATTGAGCGCAAGGTCAATCTGGGTGAGCGGGTATCCCCTGGACAACTCCTGATGCGGCTTGATCCGACCGATTACAGCGATGGCGTCTCGGCCGCCTCAGCCTCCGTCGCTGCGGCCCGAAGCGTCGCCGTCAGGGCTAATGCGAACTATGAACGCCTGAACAGTCTGGCCGCCAGTGGCTCGGCCTCTGTCGATATGATCGAGCAGGCGCGCGCCGCAAAGGATTCGGCGGATGCCAACCTAAAGGCAGCCGAAGCCCAGTTATCCACCGTTAAAAACCAAAGAGCCTACACAGAATTGCGCGCCGATGTCGCCGGCGTAGTCGTGGAAATTCCGGGAGAAGCCGGACAAGTCATCGCCGCCGGACAACCGGTAATAAAAATTGCCCAAGCCGGTGCGCCCGAAGCGGTCGTGGGCCTGCCGGAAGCCGGTCATGACATAGGCGAAACTGCACAGATTACCGTCTTTGGCGCATCTGGTGCGGTCTATACCGGTCGCCTGCGTCAGGTATCCATGGCGGCCGATCCCTCTACACGCCTGTTTGAAGCCCGATATGTCCTTGATGCCTCCTTTACCGACGCCCCGTTGGGGTCAACTGTTCGCGTCACCCCAACAGGCGTAAAAACGTCCGCCCCTGCCCTTGATGTGCCGTTGTCGGCGCTGGTGGACAAGGGTCAGGGCACGAAGGTCTGGGTCATTGACCCCAAGGGCAAGGTTCACGCCAGACCCGTGACCGTCGCGCGGCTAAATGAGGAAACCGCCTCAATTGCCTCTGGTCTTAATCAGGGGGATGTCGTGGTGGCCGCCGGGGCGCAGTTACTCAACGAAGGTCAGGCCGTGCAGGCTATTCGGGGAGGCAAACTGTGAACTTTCCCAACCTTTCCGCGCTGGCGGTGCGTGAACGCGCCGTCACGCTGTTTCTAATTCTTGCGGTACTGGCGGCGGGTACATTCGCCTTCATAAAACTGGGCCGGGCCGAAGACCCGCGCTTTACGGTTAAGGTCATGACGGTGACCGCCGTCTGGCCCGGCGCCACGGCCAAAGAGATGGACGAAAATGTCGGCGATATTCTGGAGAAACGCCTTCAGGAACTGCAATATTACGACCGGGTCGAAACGACGGCTCAACCGGGTGTCTTGCAGGCCAAGGTCATCCTTAAGGATTCGACACCACCGTCCGCCGTGCCTGAACAATTCTATCAGGTACGCAAAAAACTGTCCGACGAAGCGCGAAACCTGCCCGGAGGCGTATACGGCCCGTTCTTTGATGACGAGTTCAGCGACGTCTATTTTTCGCTCTATGCCATTCAGGCAAAAGGCCTGACGAACCGCGAACTGGTGAAACAGGCGGAAACCCTGCGCCAGCAACTGCTTCAGGTTCCGGGCGTGCAAAAGGTCAGGATTTTGGGGGAACGCCCTCAGGCCATATTTGTTGAAATACCGCAGGCGAAACTGGCCACCCTTGGCGTCAATGCGCAGGACATCATGTCGACGCTGCGGGGACGCAATGAGGTCACACCCGCCGGTTCGGTGGGGATAACGGGACCAAGGATACAGATCCGGCTCGATTCCGGCCTGACCTCGCTTGAGGACGTCAGAAACGTCACCCTCAGCGTGCGCGGGCAATACCTGCGTCTGGGAGATTTCGCTGAGGTTCGCAGAGGCTACGCAGATCCGGCAACCTATGAAATCAATCATGCCGGTCAGCCCGCGGTCGTCCTTGGGCTGGTTATGGCCCCGCGCTATAATGGCCTGACTCTGGGCAAGGCGCTCGAAAAGGAAGAAGAAGGCATGCGTGCCCAGCTTCCTTTGGGCCTGAGCTTCACCAAAATATCGGATCAGGCGAAGGTGATCCACCATTCGGTCGATGAGTTCATGATGAAGTTCATGGTGGCTCTGGGGGTCGTGATGCTGGTGTCTCTGGTGGCACTCGGTTTCCGGGTCGGCCTCGTGGTGGCCGCGGCGGTGCCGCTGACGCTCGCTATAGTGTTCGTCATCATGCTGCTCACCGGTCGGGACTTTGACCGGATCACGCTCGGCGCGCTGATCATCTCTCTGGGGTTACTGGTCGATGATGCCATCATTGCCATCGAGATGATGGTCGTAAAGCTGGAAGAAGGCTACGACCGCGTCAAGGCCGCGACCTACGCCTGGACCACGACTGCGGCCCCCATGCTGTCGGGGACGCTGGTGACCATACTCGGCTTCATTCCGGTCGGCTTTGCCCAGTCATCGGCCGGGGAATATGCGGGCAATATCTTTTGGGTCGTGGGCTTTGCCCTGATTGCCTCATGGGTCGTCGCCGTCACCTTCACGCCTTATCTGGGGGTCGTGATGCTGCCGGATATCAAGCCTAAACCCGGCCATCATTCCATGTACGACAGCAAAAACTATACAGCGTTCCGCAAGCTGGTCAGGCTGACCGTTGATCATCGGGTGCTGACAATTGCTATTACGATCGGGCTGTTCCTGCTCTCAGGTGCCGGCATGATCGTGGTGAAGAAGCAGTTCTTCCCCAATTCCGATCGAACCGAGCTTACGGTAGAGGTCAAGATGCCCGTCGGTAGCGCCTTTGAGGCCACCAAGGCCGTTACGGCCCGTATCGAAGCCGATGTCATGAAACAACCCGAAGCGACCGATGTGTCCGCCTATCTGGGACAGGGGGCACCGCGTTTCTTCTTCTCCCTTAATCCCGAACTGCCTAACCCGGCCTACGCACAGGTGGTCATTCAGACAAAGGATGTCAAAGCACGTACCGCACTTAAGGCCCGTATCCAGAACTGGGCCCAAGAGGGGCGCTACCCTCAGGCGCGCGTGCGGGTGACCCAGTTCCTGTTCGGCCCGCCCGTGCCCTATCCTGTGCTGTTCCGCGTTATCGGCCCTGATCAGGCGGGCATTATGAAGATTGCCGAAGAGGTACGAAACGTCCTTCAGCAGGCCCCCAATATCATAGATCCGCATCTCGACTGGGGCGAAAAAACGCCAATCATGCGCTATGTCATTGATGATGCCCGTCTGGCGCAACTCAATCTGACCCGTCAGGCTGTCGATGCCCAGTTACAGGGTCTGGTGTCCGGTGCGCCCGCCACGCAAATGCGCGACGGTACACGCACGGTGGATGTTGTGTTGAAAACGCCTGCCGGGGAACGGCGCTCACCCTCTGATATTGCCGGGATGACCGTCACCAATACACTGGGGCAGGCCATTCCGCTGAGCGCCGTCGTCCATCAGGTGCCTGATACCGAAAGCCAGCAGATCAAGCGCTATGACCGCGACCTCTATGTCAGTGTTCAGGGTGATGTCCGCGAAGGCCTTCAGCCACCAGATGTCACCGCCGAACTGCTGCCAAGGCTTGACACCATCAAGGCTGCCCTGCCCGCGGGCTACCGGATTGACACCGGCGGTGCCGTCGAAGAAAGCGCCAAGGCCAATGTCGCCCTTGTCGCGGTTGTCCCGGTGATGATCCTTCTGACGCTGGTTGTGCTGATGATCCAGGTGCGCACCTTCTCAACCATGTGGATGGTGTTTGCGACCGCTCCGCTGGGCCTTGTCGGCGCGGTGCCTGCCATGTTGCTGTTCAACCAGCCCTTTGGCTTCAATGCCATTCTGGCACTCGTCGGTCTGTCGGGCATACTGATGCGCAATACGCTCATCCTTGTGCAGCAGATAAGCGACAACATAAGGGACGGTGCGACCGATTATGACGCGATTGTCGAAGCCACGGTCAGACGGGCCAGACCGGTCATACTGACGGCAGCGGCCGCCATGCTGGCCTTCATTCCCCTCACCCAGTCCGTGTTCTGGGGGGCTCTGGCCTTCGTCCTGATCGGCGGAGTCGGTGTGGGTACCGTCCTCACACTGGTCTTCCTACCCGCCCTCTATTCGTTCTGGTTTAATGTCCGCAAGCCGCAAGGTGATCTGAAAAATGCGTAATTATCTTATGCTTGTGCCTGTGTTGGGCCTGCTGAGCGCCTGCTCGACACCCACCGCTCATCTACCTTCGGCTCCGTTACCGGCCACATGGCCGGTAACTCAGGCCCCCGCCTATGTGAATAAGGTATGGTGGACGCAAGGCAGTGATGAGGTCCTCCTGAATTTGCTGGCAACGGCTGATCAGCAAAGCCATGACATCAGGATGGCTACGGCTCGCCTTCAGGAGGCACGTGCGGCCCATACCACAGTGCGATCACTGCTATTTCCGGACATCGCCGCCGCGGGCGTGGTCCAGCGCGGGGATGTCGGCCTGACCTATGGGAACCGGACGATCAATATCGCCCAGGGTGAGTTGAACGCCAGTTACGACCTTGATCTCTTCGGGGGCCTGAAAGCCCGATCCAAGGCCGCCAAAGCGGGTGCCGCCAGCGCCGAGGCCTCACTGGAAGACTTCAAAGGCGCCGTTCGTCTCGAAGTCATTGCCACCTATATAGGCTTGCGTCAGTGCCAGCAAAATCTCGCCAGCCTTCAGGTGACCGCGACGTCGGCACATGAGATTTCCGCCAGCCTGCGCGACCAGTGGCAAAAAGGGCTAATTACCGAAGGGAGTTGGCACACGGCGGATAGTGAGGCCCGTGCAGCCGACACCGGCATCAGTCGGCTCACCGACGCCTGCGAGCAATATATCAATGTGCTCAGCGTCCTGACGGGTGACGATGAGATGGCCCTGCGCGCATCCCTATCGAGCGTAGGGAAAGTGCCGGCATTGCGTCATGCCGAGGCGGTCAACACGCCATTGGCCATCTTACGCGACCGCCCGGATATGCGCATGGCCGAATCCAACCTTACAGCGGCCCGCGCATCAACACGCTCAGCTCAGGCCGCGCTGTTTCCCAATCTGTCGATAGGGGCCTTCTTCGGCAGTCAGGATACCAGCGTTGGGCCATCAGTTGACGTGTGGAATACCGCCGCAACCGTTTACTGGCCCCTGCTCAATTTTGGCCGCATCAAGGGCCAGATTAACGCCGCCTCCGCCAGAGAGGTTCAGGCCTATGAGGGCTATCGCCTGACGGCCATCGCCTCGCTTGCAGATGTGCGAACCAAATGGGTCGCTACCGAACAGGCCGAGCATCGCGTTACACTGGCATCTGCAGATCTGGAGGCCGCAGCACACCGTCACGACGAGGCGGATCGTCAGTACAGGGCAGGCCTGATACCCAGAACCGCATGGCAGGCTTCCGCCATCCAACTTGAGAGCGCCCGCCGCGCCCTCATCGATGCCGAGGCGGACCGCTCAATGAAAGCGGCGGCGCTTTACCGCGCACAGGGCCTGTGACACCAAAAAATTGTTAAAATTAGGAGCATCTACATGTCTAAGGACAAGGTTATCGTCATTACAGGGGCGTCGTCAGGGATCGGTGAAGCCACCGCGCGCCTCCTGGCCCAAGAGGGGTTTCGAGTATTTGCGGGTGCGCGCCGTGCGCCGCTCGCCCCTTTGGTCCCAAACCTTGAGTTTGGCGTACTCGACGTCACCAATGACGCATCAGTGGCCGGCTTCATTGATTGGGTTCTGGCCGAGGCGGGCAAAATAGACGTTTTGATCAACAATGCCGGGGTCTCATTGGCTGGACCTGTTCGATACGAATGTTTTTGGCCCGCTGCGGATGATACGCGCCGCCCTCCCGTCCAGGCGTCGCCCAATTCTGCGAGTCAAAGGCTAGGCCGTCTAACAAATCCAGGCTGCATACGGTCAAAATTTTCGTAAATGAGAAAAATTTAAACGCGCCAATTTTCAAATCCTGCGAGAAAAATGGCGCGACAGCAATTAGGAGTCGAACAAATATTTCATAACAATTTCAACTGGATAACAAAATCCAGAAATATACTGCCGCAAAAAAAAGCGCGAATTATCGAACTTTTTAAATCATTGAAATAATTGAAAAATGCAGGGAAAAGTACCCGAAACTGAAAATTGGCTGAGATTTGCGCGTGAGTTTAGAACACTTTGCTTAACCCCAGACAGAATTCTTAAAGCACAATTGGAGGCAATAAGGCGCGATGAATTCGGCTGGTTGCGTCGAACAGGTAAATAGGCGCACAACTCATCTTTATCATGCTATAGATCATCTCCATTAATTCCATTTTGCGAGAAATAAACTGCGATATATATTCACCCCATTTATACGGAGGTATATCGCAGTGCCCCTTACGGTCTCGCAAAGTTCCGACTCGCGCCCAAAGGAGACATTGCGCGCTCGAGCACGCCAAGTGTCCTTTAGCGGACATTGGGCTGCTGTGTGAGGCTTTCCAACATAAAACGTAACTGACGTGACTACGTCTTACATAATCGAGTCAACAAAGTTGCGGTGCGTGCGACGTATCTAACTAATGGATATAGCCGCAGGCGGTGCCTTCACTCTGTCCAGTGAACGTCTGCACCCAAAGTCAAATACCCCATAGTTCCACTATTTTACCGGCAACGTACCTGCCGTATCCCCGGAAAAGAATGACCAATCCTTTGGCAGGATATTAGTCGCTGCGGCATGTTCGGCCTTGATGCCGGGGGCGGCCAGACCGTTTGCAAAGCGTACGGTCAATACACCCGCACCCCCGACAACCAGGGTACCGCCTTCACCGCCGGTAATATGGCCTTTGGCATCGACCGAGATCGTGCGCCCCCCAGCGCCGGTCAGGTTGTAGGCTGAATAGCCGCCCACCATCGATACCGTTGTGACCTTACCGTCACCGCCCGATAGCTGTTTAGCCAGCGCCTCACCCAGTGAGAATGATCCTGATTCTGCGGCAATGGCAGGATAGAATTTCTGGTTGTCGGTCGCGGTACAATCCCAGGCGATCACGTCTGTGCCGTTGCGCGTCAGGAAGGCAAAGATATCGCCGCAGACATCGACTCGGTTGCGCAAGGTGCCTTCCGCGGTCAGAGTCCAGTCCTGCTCAGGGACGTTTGCGCACGCCTTAACCACCAGCGCTTCTCCTTTGATCGATGACGCCAGACATTTATCGCCCTGCACGATCTGTCCGCTGGCACCGCTGCGGAAGCGGAAGTCCTGAGCCGGTTTACGCTCGCATGTCTCGATCGTCACGGTGGAGCGCCCGGTGACATTCAAACAGCGCCCCTGTACGTAATAGGTCGCCAGAACCGGCTGGCCGGTGATTGGAGGAATGGACGCCGCCGCCTGCTGAAGGGCTGGTGCGGCAACCTTGACGTTGGTTGCAAAGAATTTCTGATTGTCGGTAGCGGTACAGTCCCAGGCGATGACCGCCGTGCCGGCATCCTTACGGAAATTGAGGATATCCGCGCACAGGCCACTATCGCTGCGCAGGGTGGCGTCTTCCGCAAAGCTCCATTTCTGGTCATCGCCTTCGCCGCACGCCTTGGCCACCAGCGGCTGGCCGCGCGTCGCTGCCGACAAGCACTGATCGCCCTGATGCAGACGGCCTGTGGCATCATCATAGCGGAGAAGTTGTGCCCCTTGCGCGTTGCATTTATTGATGATCAGCGATCCGTCGGCGCGGGCCTCAAGGCACTGACCGTCGGCGAATTTACTACTGATCGACATTTGCGGCGTAGCGGCCTGAGCGGGCGTCACCGACATAAACGCTGCCGCCAGAAACCCAAGACCTGCTGTAAAGATTTTCATGATATTGCTCCCGGTGTGAGCGGTGCCTGCATGAGGCACCGCTTCTTTTTTGTTGCGTTTGCGTTTTAACGAAATTCGACCACGGTCACCGATTTCGGCGCCAGTTTCAGCACCAGCCCGGAACCCGACGCCTTAGCTTCATACGATTTCAGGGTTACCGTATTGGGCTTGTCGAAGGTGTTGTGGGCATCGATCCGGTCACCCGTCAACACCCGGCCCACCGCGGATTTAGCCTTAAAGCCCATCGTCGACGTATTGACCTCAGCCGGACGGTTCGGATCGAGATTAACCACCGCCAACCAGATCTTGCCATCCTTACCTTTGGCCGCAGATACATCAACAGCCGGCAGGGAGATATCACCGACCGTATATTTGGCCGAATTGAGCATCACCGGAATGTGGGTCGCGCCCATGAACGGCTTATAGAGATCAAAGACGTGGTAAGTCGGCGTCAGGATCATCTTGTCCTTGTCAGTCAGGATAACGGCCTGAAGCACATTCACAGTCTGGGCCAGATTGGCCATCTTCACCCGGTCGGTATATTTGTGGAAAATGTTGAAATGCAGCGCCGCCACCAGACCATCGCGCAGTGAGTTCTGCTGATAGAGGAAGCCCGGATTTTTCAGATCATCAGTCTTATACCAGGTGCCCCATTCATCGACATAAAGAGCGACTTTTTTCTCAGGATCGTACTTGTCCATAATGGCCGAATGTTTCTGAACCAGCTCCTCCATGTAGAAGGCTTCTTTCAAAACCACGGCCCAACCCGCCTCATCAAAGCCGGTTGACGGACGCGATGGCGGCCAGTTCAGACCCGCCGAGGTGTAGTAGTGTAGCGACAAGGCATGTGTGTTGTTATTCTTCATCTTCATGGACACTTCGGTCCAGTTGAAGTCAGCCACATTGGCCCCCGACATGACCTTGACCATGCGCGTTTCCGGCGTTTTCTGATCCGGGTGATAATTGTCTGAGAAGGTGGCAAACTGCTTGAACAGATTGGCTGAATGTTCCGGCGTCATATCCCCGCCACAGCCCCAGGTCTCATTACCAACACCGAAATATTCGACCTTCCATGGCGCCTCTCGACCATTCTGGCGACGCAGTTTTGCCATTTGGGAATTATCGCTGGCCGTCATATATTCCAGCCACTGCGACATTTCCTTAGGGGAGCCCGTGCCAACATTGCCGGCGATATAGACCTTACTGCCGATCTGTTCGGCAAAGTCCATAAACTCGTGGGTGCCAAAGGCGTTGGATTCTTCGACCCCACCCCAGATGGTGTTGATGGTCACCGGGCGCTTATCACGCGGGCCGATACCGTCCATCCAGTGATAGCGGTCGGCAAAACAGCCACCCGGCCAACGAATGACCGGCACGTTCAGGTGCTTAAGCGCCCCCACCACGTCATTGCGGATACCGCGCGTATTGGGGATTTTGGAATCCTCACCAACCCAGACCCCCTCATAGACCATGCGCCCCAGATGCTCGGCAAAATGACCGTAGATTTCCGGCGGAATAACCTTGCCAGATTTGGCGGTATCGATCGTCAGATCAGCCTTGATCGCCGTTTGCGTCAGCGCAGGGGCGGCCATCAGGGTTGTAGCAAGCGCCACCCCCGTCATCAGGGTTTTCAGTCCGGTTAGCATTATGGGTTCCTCTTCATTTAACTCTGCGTCCTAATCCATACTGCGCTGGGTATCATCCAGCGCCATACGAACCAGCGATTCCATGCACCAGCGCGCCAGCCCGACATCCTGCGCCACAATCGCGTCGAACACCTTGATATGATCCGGCATAGGGTCACGCGGCAGGGCGTTGCGCCGTTGCTTAAAGCGCGTCGACCAGGTAATCGCCGCCCCTATCGACGTACTGAGCGACACCAGCGCCTCATTATGGGTGGCGGTAATCAGGGCATGGTGAAAATCGATATCACCCTTGCGCCCCGCCTCGGTCGCCAGACTATATTTGGCCATGCGCTCAAGGCCGTCTGCCATGTCTTTTATTTGCGCATCAGTGCGGCGCAGGGCGGCCAATCCCGCCCCTGCAGGTTCGGTGATCAGGCGCAGTTCAAACAAGCCTTTGATGAAATCCTCGGACGGTTCCGTCTCAAACATCCAGCCGAGCACATCAGGGTCCAGAATGTTCCAGCGCGACCTCTGCGTCACCCGCGTGCCGGCCTTGGGACGGCTCTCGACCATGCCCTTAGCGGCCAGAATGCGGATGGCCTCGCGGTAGGCCGAACGCGATATATTAAGCGTGCCACTCGACTCGATCTCTGACGGCAAAATCGTGCCGGGCGGATGGATATTCTTTAGAATATCGACCGCCAGCCGGTGCGCCAGCGCCCCGTGCAGCCGCTCCGGTGAGCCGTCCGCCCCCATGTCGCCCGCTCCGGCAAAGCTGTCGTTCAGGTCATCCATCATGACGCCACCGGCCAGCCATCGGCGGTCCAGGTTAGTGTATTAATGCGCAAGGTCGCACGCCCGCCATTCTGGCCGTCATAGGCGTGATAGACAATATAATCGCGGCCTTCATCGCCGAAGACATCGCAGTGCCCCGGCCCTTTCCAACGTCCCGACGGATCAAGATCGGCATGGAGCACAATCCGTCCGCCCCCGTCTTTCATGGGCTTACCCCGATCATCTACATAAGAACCGGTCACGGATTTCGATCGCCCCACCACCGTATGGTAGGTGGAATTGACACCCCGGCAGCAGAAGTCATAGGACACAAACAGGTAATAATACTCCCCGCGCTTAAAGATCACCGGCGCTTCGACCGCCCCCGGTGAATCGCGCTTGACCAGTGAGCGCGGCAAGGCACCGGGTTTTTTGAGTTTGCCGGTAGTCGGATCGAGTTCGGCCAGCTTTATGCCGCTCCAGAAACTGCCCCAGCTCAGCCAATGGCGGCCATCGTCATCGATAAAGGCGTGGCTGTCGATGGCATTATGGTCACTGCGGGCCTCAGAACGCACCACAACACCGTCATCGCGCCAGCCAAACTCAGGTCGTGTGGTATCCAGCGTCGGTGTCGATAACATCGCAATACGGGAGGTGTTCTTGCCGAACATCGACAGCGAATAATAAAGCCTGTAGCGGCCTTCGGTATAGATGATATCCGGCGCCCACGCGCCGCGGGTGTCGGGCAATTCATCCTTAACCCACGCCGGAAACTGCGTCATCACGGCCCCTTTAAGCTCCCAGTTGATGAGATCCTTAGAGGTGCGCCAGTGGATCGCCCCCGGCCCTTCGTTCAGGCGCGAGGTGGAAAATATGTGATAGAGGCCCTCGGCCTTGATGATGCACGGATCATGCACCGGCGACAGATTGCCCGTCAGACGTTCACTGGACGGAGCTGCGCTAATGGCACTGGCCGGAACCACCGCCCCGCATAAGGCCATAAGGGCTTGCCTGCGGTCAAACATTGGAAGCCTCCATCCGAAATAAAAGGGGCGCTGAACCTTTGGGGAACAGCGCCCAGTGACCAGAGGATACTTTCTGGGGAAGGCTAGTTAAGTCTCCAGCGCAGACCAACGGCGAACTGACGGCTCCAAAGGCCACTGACGTGATTATGGGTGTCAGGGCCGCCTGAGCTACCAAACGCATAGTAGTTCTGACCGATTTCGTTGGTCAGGTTAATAGCATCGAACGAGATCGACAGTTTATCGGTCACATCGTAATTGACCTGAAGGTCGAGGCTCTTTTCAGGGCGGTTCCATACACCAAGCGGATTAGCAAAAAGCCGCGCTTCGTTGAAGGCCAGGAAGTCATCGCGCCAGACATATGACAGACGACCGCCGATCGGGCCTTTTTCGTATGCCGCCGTCACATTATAGGAGAACTCCGACACCCCGAAGAAGGATGACTGATCTTCACCAATTTTTACAGGCGCCGCACCTGATGTGTCATAAAGCGGAATATTCTGCGATGAGTCCAGCCATGTGGCGCTGGCTTGAACGCCCAAACCGTCCAGCAAACCCGGAAGATCAGGGAAGTAAGTCAGGCCCAGTTCCATGCCTTCAAGCACACCGTTGGACGCATTGTCAGGGCGGCTGATAAGGAAGGTGGTCGTATCTTCGGAAAGGCCAGTCTCATCTTCTGGAATAGTGACCAGCAGAGGTGAGGTAATGACCAGCCCCTCGATTTCGCGCTTGAAAAATGTCAGGTGCACAACGCTGTCCGGTGCGAAGTACCATTCCACGGCCAGATCCTGGTTCTTCGACTCGGTCGGCGCAAGCTCAGGATTCCCCCGTGAACCCGACCCGCGACCGATATTCGAAAGGTCACCGGTCAAGGTATAGTTCGGGTTCAGGGCGCCAAAGTCCGGACGACGCAGGGTCTCACCATAGTTATAGCGCAGACGCACACTATCGGTCAGGTCATAACGCAGCGTAAAGCTGGGTAGCAAACGCCGAACCGAAGCGGAATCCGATGACACCCGGCCCGTTCCCCTATCAACAAAGGTCATGTCCGTATCGACCTTGACATAGCGCAGACCGGCATTGACAAGAAGCGTGCGTCCGAAGATTTGGGGTTCGATATCGGCCATGATATAGGCCGATTGCGTCACTTCCTGAACGTCGAAATCTTCGGTCAGGTTGATACCTGAACTGGTGACGATTTGGCCTGTTCTCACTTGCCCACTGTCACGGTAAGTCGCTCTGATTGTATCGGCATTGGCATATAGATAACGCCCGTCCGGCAAGACCCAAGATTGAGGAACATCAGCTTCGCCATCAAAGAAACCGCTGTTCTGGAATAAGGATTCCGCTGGCAGCGTACTGAGCGAGCGATTCAACCGGCCTGCATCCTGCCCCCAGAATGAATGAGTGGCACCACGGTCATCATAGCGAATACCAAAGCTGACATTCCTTAGCACAGTGTCATCCGGCTTCCAGTCGGCGTCCAAAGACACCGTTAAGGCATCGCCCTCATCGCGGTTGATATTGTCATAAAGCTCAGCCACCGACCAACGCGTCGGGTCAGTCAAGGCATTTGGGTCTGTAAAGATGTAAGCAGGTAAACCATCCTTGGCATTAAAATCGATCACCACATCATGGCCGGCCTGATCGGTGCGCATTGCAAAAAAGTCTGACTGGAAATCACTCTTCTGCCAGGATAGGTCACCGACTACGGTCAGGTTGTGCGGCAGATTCCACTTACCATTCAGAGCATAGACATGCGTATCGGTCTTTTGCTTAGTGTAGTCTGATGAGTTGAAGCCATAGACGTCATTGACGGTGCGCGATTTGATGATGTTTGTACCGGGGAACAACTCAAAGGTCGACGCCGGATTGGCGCCAACAGATCCCCACCAGTCAACGAACGTAAACAGCATCGAATTGAAGATTTCGTTGCGATAACCTTCGTAGAAATATTCAAAGGTATATTCAGACCAGTCGTTGGGACGCCATTGTAAAGCGGCATTTACGGCAGGGCGCTCACGGTCACCGTAAAGATCGGTCGCAATCATGGCATCGCGCGCCAGATAGTAAGGTGTCGCTACCCCGTCAACCAAAAGGGTAGAACCCGGCGCATAAGGCAGCCCGTTTTCGAGACCTGTTGGCCAGGGCGAACGAGGATTATCTGGGAATAGACGCTCAAGCGGCACAAAACCCGCAGGAGGATTTTCGGTCAGGAACGGCACCATCGCCCCGACATTCAGATCCTGGTTGCGGTATTTCGTGCGCGAGTATGATACGTTCAGCAGAGCACCGACTTCGCCCGCACCCGTATCCCAGCGATTAGAAATCAGGGCGCTCATGTTCGGGTTATATTCGCCCGCCTGCTCATGATAGACGCCGCGCGCCGCTGCCGAGATCTGAAGGCCCTTGAAGTTGAACGGGCGGTGCGTGGATACATCGATCTGACCGGCGATGCCGGTTTCGATCTGATCAGAGGTGCGGGTCTTGAACACATCAATCCGGTTGATCAGGTTGGCCGGAATGTCCTGCAAAGCCAACTGACGGCCTGTGCCGGTGAACACGAAACGACCATTCCAGGTGGTCGTGATATCTGGCATACCGCGGATCGAAATACCCGACACTTCGCCACCGGCACGGTTGGTGACCTGAACGCCCGGCACACGTTGCAGCGCTTCGACCACGTTGTTGTCAGGCAGCTTACCGATGTCTTCAGCGATGACTGAATCGACGATCTGGACTGAGCGGCGCTTGACTGCGACCGCCTTAGCCATACTGGCGCGCACGCCGGTGACGACCACTTCGGTGACATCCTCAGTAGCTTCGGGAGCGGTGGTTGTGTCCTGCGCAAACGCCTGACCGGCAATGACGCCCGCCACCAGCGCGACCATGCCGACGCCGGAGCGCAGATATGCCTTTTTCAGGCCTTTGACGCTGTTGTTCATTTGATGTGTTCCCTGGTTTATAGCGTTTCCGGTTCACCGGACTCACGCCTTTATTTGTCAGGGTAGAATTGTCTGACATAAAACCAGAGTCAAGAACAATATTCAGACATAATGTTCGCTTTCTGAGGGTAGAGACTACAGTGTATCTATCTCGCAACGGATATTGACATAGTTATTTTTTACACATGAAATCATACTTTATACTTTTTATTCAAGAAATACCGCGACGCAGCAACTTGTCAGTTAAAATTACAAATAAAAAAAGCTGCCGCAACATTTCATAATGAATCGACAGTCTATTTGTCAGACCAAAAATCGTGGTTGGTCAGGTCTATTGCTGAGTTTCAATAGCAAAGACATTCCATGACTGCGGCTTAAGCTGTGCTGTGAGCCGGCTACCCTTTACAGTCGCCGAGCCATTGGGTACCGGTTTAATGACTTCATTATCTTTGGTATTTACGATTTTCAGATCCGCATGATGCAATTCGGTGGCGGCAACCAGAGCCAGCCCCGCGCCCATACCGCGCAGATCGATGTCTAACTCCATCGCGTCTTCGGTCGACCGGTTGAGCGCATAGATGGCCACATGGCCGGTTTGCGGGTCACGCACCGCCGCGGTCAACAGATGCGGAATATCGCCTTGGGACTTGGTCTCAAACGTGGTGGTGTCGACCTTCAGGCGCAGCACCTCACCATGGCCCAGCCGTGTGCAGTCAGCTATCGGGTGAAAAATGGTCTGACGCCAGGCCGGACCGCCGGTTTCGGTCATGATCGGGCCAATGACATTGACTAACTGCGCCAGACACCCGGCCTTAAGGCGGTCGGCGTGGTTTATCATGACAATCAGCGCACCACCAACCACCAGCGCGTCCTCAAAATTATAGATTTCTTCGAGCAACGGCGGCGCCTTGGGCCAGCCCGGCTTTTTCAGATCATCCGGCGTATGGGCCTTATACCAGACATTCCATTCATCGAGCGACAGCATGATGCGCTTGGTGGATCGGCGACTAGCGGCGACCGCATCAGCAATGGCGGCCACTTCGGTGATGAAATAATCGAGCGCCTCGATCTCGGCAAAGAACTCTTTGATGTCATTGCCATCATTGCGCATGTAATGATGCAGGGAAATATAATCGACCTGATCAAAGCAGGTATCGAGCACTTCATATTCCCACTTGCCGTAGGTCGGCATCAGGCGCTGGGATGAGCCACAGGCGGTCAGTTCAATCGACGGATCAACCCACTTCATGACCTTGCCCGTTTCCTGCGCGATACGGCCATATTCGTGGGCGGTCTTGGCGCAGGTCTGCCACGGCCCGTCCATTTCGTTGCCGAGGCACCAGAACTTGATGTTGTGCGGCTCCGTGAAGCCATGAGAAATGCGCAAATCAGAATAGTAGGTGCCGCCGGGATGGTTGCAGTATTCCAGAAAATGACGCGCCTCATCCGGCCCGCGCGTCCCCAGATTTACGGCAAACATCGGCTGGACTCCGGCTTCCTTGCACCAGACCATAAATTCGTTGGTGCCAAATTCGTTGGTTTCCGTTGAATGCCATGCCAGATCGAGCTTGATCGGACGGTTTTCCTTTGGACCCACCCCGTCTTCCCAGTCATAGCCGCTCAGGAAATTGCCACCGGGATAGCGCACGATAGTCGGCCCCAATTCGCGGGTCAGGGCCATGACATCCTGACGAAAGCCGTTGGCATCGGCGGTCGGATGACCGGGTTCATAGATGCCGCCATAGACACACCTACCCATATGCTCAACGAAGGTGCCAAACAGGCGGCGATCCAACTTGGATATGACGAAATCAGCATCAGCGATGACGGTGGCTTTGAGGGTCATGACGGTCTCTCACAGAAGATGGAACAGCAGATCATTGGTACGAGTTTCGGCGTCAGTCAGCGCCTGTTCGATCGGTTTATGGCCGGCAATGGCCGAAAACAGCTCATCGCCGATGATGTCCTGAATGGCGAACTGGCGCTGAACCTCGGACGGCAAAGTCCTGCCAATCTCCGACAGGGCGACAATATCGCGCCGGTGCGGCAGGCTCAGATATTGCGGCGATTGCGCCACGGCCTGAACGGTCGGCAGGTGGCCGGTGCGCGACCAGTCATAATTATGGTCATAAAGGAATTTCAGGAAGCGCCGAACGGCTTCGTTCTGAGTCGGCGTGCGCTCGCGGTTCGAGACCACCCAGGCATGGCCATCGACATAGGCAGCCTGCTCCGGCCCAAACAGCATGGGATACGGTTTTACGGTATAGGATTTATAGAGCGGCTGCCCCGGCGTGTTGGCCTCGGCTTCATAGGCGCCAATCATCCATGTACCGACGAGGTAAACCCCGCCCTGCCCGTTCATGAACCCTTGGGTCGCCGACGAATAATCCTGATCCTTTGTGGTTAGGCTTTCATCATAGATTTGCTTGAACAAGGCGACGATGCGACGGGCTTCGGGGGTGTTGAGGCGGATATGTTTCGGGTCTTCGAAAAACGCCGCCTTTTGGTTCATCAGATAGGTATAGAGGTTGCGGGTATAGGCCGCGCGCTCATTGATCATCGACTGAACGAAATAGGGTTTTCCGGTCGCGGCCTTGAACTGGCGCGCCTGAGCCAGCAGGTCTTCGGGCGTGCGTGGCAGGATGGGTTCACCGTCTCTCATCAATCCGGCTTTGGCGAACAAACCCGTGTTGATGTGCCACAACGGCGTCCAATTATCGAACGGCAGGCCGTAAAGCTCATTTTTGATGGTTACCCCCTGACGGGCTGCGGGGGTAAAAGCCTTGGCCGTAACTCCGACCTGCGCCAGTTCGGCGGTCAACGGCACGATCAGACCGCGTGACTGATAATCGGGCATAGATGACATGTGAATCGACACCACATCCGGCGGATTACCGGCGGCATATTGCGCCGATAACTGATCATAACCCGGCCAGGCAACGATGTTTACGGTCAGGTCTATGTCGGGATTTTCACGCTCGAATTGGTCGATCAGGCCGGTCAGGATTTCGCATTCGCCATCAGGGTTACGCAGAGGCGCCTGATCGCGCGGCACATTGGCACGGCATTCTCCAAAGATGCGCTGCACCGTAACATGGGTGCGCTCGTCTTTGGGAGAGCAAGCCGAAATCGCCAACGCCATTATTAAAAGAGACACGAGTGTCTTCATCGTACCGCTGCCCCGGCGACGGCGCGCACAATATATTTCTGGAAGATGATATAGACGATCAGGATCGGCAGAGACGCAAACACCGCCTGCGTCATCAGGTAGCCCAGCCCCGACGTCTGGGCGAAGTTGATCTGGGATGAAGCAATTCCGACGGTCAGCGTAAACATATCCGCCCGCGTTGCCGAAATCAGTGGCCACCAGTAATCATTCCATGACGCCAGAAATGTGAAAATCCCAAGCGTCGCCTGCGCCGGCAGGGTCAGCGGCAACAGCACCTTCCAGAAAATTTTGAACCGTGAGGCGCTATCCAGCATAGCCGCTTCATCCAGTTCTTTCGGGATCGCCTTGAAATACTGGGTCATCAGGAATACGCCGAACGGTGCGGCCAATCCCGGCAGGATCAGCCCCGGATAGGTGTTGTGCAGGTGCAAATCAGCAAACATCTGATGGCGGGTAATGATCACAGCCTGCTCAGGGATCGCGAGGCCAAACAGGACAATCAGGAATAGCTGATTGCGAAACGGAAACTCCAGCCGCGCAAATCCGTATCCAGCCAGCGATGACAGGATCAGCACCCCAAGCGTTTGCAGGGTCGACACAAAGGCCGAATTCAGCAGCCAGCGAAACACGCCGGAATTGGCCATGATCGCGGCATAGTTTTCACCCGTATAGGGCGGATTGAACGCATTGGCGGTCGAGCGCAGCAACTCACCATTGGATTTCAGCGACAGCATCACCGTCCAGATCAGGGGGCTGACCATGATCAGACCCAGTACGATCAGGGAAATCAAAACACCAACTTCACGCCATTTCTGGTTGCGCGAATGGCTCATGCGTCACCTGTGCGTTTTCTCGTCAGTAAATACTGCCCCAGTGTCACCAGCAGGATGATCGCGAACAGGATCTGCGACGCCGCCGCGGCATAGCCGATATCCCAGCGCCGGAACCCGACCTCAAAAATAAATAGGACGATTGGCCGCGATGCACCGTTCGGTCCGCCCTGTGTGATCAGTTGTGGCTGGCCAAATAACTGAAACTGCAGCACACACTGCATGATCACCACCAGCACGACCGTGCGGCTGATACTGGGTAAGGTGATGCGGGTGAGCGTCGTCCACCACCGGCTGTTGTCGAGGGCGGCGGCTTCATAAATATCCTGCGGCACCTGCTGAAGGGCCGACAGGTACAACATCATCGGCAGGCCCAGACACCACCACACCGTAATGATCGCCATAGACCCCATAACAATGCCGGGATCGGAAAAAAACGGGATCGGCGGCAAACCAAAAACCGCCAGTATGTTGGCGACAAAACCCCCATCAGGTATCAGCACCATCCGCCAGATCAGGGTGACGATGGTGACCGACAAAACGGATGATGAGAAAAACACGCCCCTGAAAAAGGCGGCGACGCGAGTAGAGCGATTAAGCAGCAGCGCCAGTATCAGCGGAATGATTGCCAGTGGCGGCACGCACAACAGAACAAACAAAAACGTATTGCCTACTGCCTGCAAGAATACAGGATCGGACAGCAGCCGCCCATAATTTTCCAGCCCCACAAACGTGGCCCCGCCGAACAGGTCAGCCTTAAACAGGCTCAGCCCCATGCCGGACATCAGCGGCCAGACCAAAAGCCACGCGAACACAAACATATACGGCGCCACAAACAGAAAATTGCCGAGTTGAGTTTTGGCCTTGGCGGACAGCATCACGCCGTCTCCGCATGATAACCGCGCCCGTCAGCGTCAAACAGGTGCGCTGCCTGCGCGTCGATGGACAGATGCACCTCGTCACCCATATTCAGGCGACTCAGACCGACATCTTCGGCGGTGATCGCTGTGCCGTCACTGAGGCGCGCATAAATCAGAGTGCGCTCCCCTAACCGCTCAACAAACTCGACCTTGGCCGAAACACCGGTGTCATTGACGCGCACGTGCTCAGGCCGCAGCCCCAGTTCCCATGATCTACTTTCCGGTAAATTGGTAATAGCCGTCGCAAAGACGGTGCCATCACTAAGGGTCGCCACGGCCTTAGCGCCTGATACTGTAACCGGCAGAAAATTCATCGGCGGCGAACCCACAAAAGACGCCACGAACCTGTTGGCCGGACGGCCATAGATTTCCATTGGCGTGCCGACCTGCTGGATTTTTCGGCCATGTATCACAACAATTCGGTCGGCCAGAGTCATGGCCTCCACCTGATCATGGGTGACCAGTATCATGGTCGCTTTTAACCGCCGCCGAAGCTGCGCCAGTTCCAACCGCGTGCGCATCCGTAACGCGGCATCAAGGTTTGACAATGGCTCATCAAACAGGAAAATGTCTGGCTTTTTAACGATCGCCCGGCCAATGGCGACGCGTTGTTTCTGTCCGCCGGACAGTTGCCCCGGCTTTTTATCCAGAAAGGCTTCGATCTCCAGAATGCGCGCCGCCTCACCTATACGGGCGTCGATTTCAGTCTTACTGGTTTTGATATTCTTTAGCCCGAACGCCATATTTTCGCGGATGGTCATATGCGGATAGAGGGCATAGTGCTGAAACACCATGGCCACCCCGCGCTCCCCCGGCGCCAGTTCATCGATACGCTGCCCACCGATATGAATCTGGCCGCTATCGACGGTTTCAAGGCCCGCGATCATGCGCAACAGCGTCGTTTTCCCGCAGCCCGACGGGCCCAGAAAGGCAATAAATTCATTGGATTCCGCTGTCAGCGAAATATCGTCCAGCACCGTAGTCGGCCCATAGGCCTTGGTGACATTACGGATGTCGAGTGCGCTCACGACGCTTAGACCTTTGCTCCCTGGTCCATCCCTTTCAAGCCTCTAACTCCAAGGGCTTTTTTATGTAAAGAGATGAATATCTTGTCCCTGTGAGTTGTCGCTGCTTATACGCGGCATTAAAACTCAGACAATATAGCTAGCATCATGGGTTAACTTCAGCAAGCCACTTATTTCGGCTGTTATAGGGGCCGAACATTCCAATGACCCCTAAATATTCCACCTTGCGCCCATTCCGGACATTGGGTCCAACCGCTTGCGAGCGCCCCATAAGCGGACATTTCCAAACCGCACGCTTATTCTTAGCCGTCGCCGTTGGTTCCAATCCGTGGTACACTGGTGGTGTGCAAAAGCGAGTTGCGGTGGGGGGGCCGGCGGAGAATCCGCCATGTCCGAAGATCAACTTCCTACCCGCACCCCGCCATGGAACAGGGCTTACTGATTGGGCAGAAAAAGCCACTCCAGCCTAAGCACGTGTGGTCAATTCGCGTAAGGCTAGAATTGAGCCAGTCACCGCGAGACCTCGCCCTATTCAATCTAGCAATTGATAGTAAACTAAGGGCCTGTGACCTTGTGCGCCGCGCGTAAATGATCTCTGCCAGGCTGGGAAAGTCCGTGACCGGGCGACCATCATTCAACAGAAGACCGGTAAGCCTGTAAAATTCGAAATCACTGAACACACCCGGTTGTCGGTTGAAAGACTGCTCGCGCAATTACCTGCTGGCGGCTCAGGACACCTCTTCCCCGGCCGATCAAAACACCGGCCTCATATTTCCACAAGACAGTATTCTCGGATCGTCCACACCTGGGTCGAAAGTATCGGACTGGAGACGACGATGTACGGCACCCACACGATGCGGCGAACGAAGGCACCCTAACTGTATCGCAGACAGGAAACTTACGAGCAGTGCAACTCCTCCTCGGACATACAAAGCTCGAAAGCACGGTGCGATATCTGGGCATCGAAGTTGATGACGCTCTGGAAATGGCAGAGCAGATTGGCTTGTAACCGCCAACAGGGATGTCCGGCAAGCCAAGGCTGTCGAACATCCCTGGATATTCGCCCAGCTCGCAAAATCCCATTACCGGCTATTGCGTGAGGCGCGACAGAATATTGAAGATGGCGTCGTCGCTAGCGACGCTAACAGCGAATAATTAGACCTAGCTGATTATTGTGAAACCGGCAAAACTTCGCGGTTGAAGGTTACGGTGCTCAACTTGGTATCCAGGGCTGCCACGACGCTGGCTGTGATGTCATTGGTAAGGTTGCCGCCCAGCACGCTGTTGCGATCTACCAGAAGACCGCAACCCTTGGCCTTATAAACCGACGCAATAACCGGCTGTGCCTCTGTACTGATCTTATCAAGCACCTTCTGACGCGTAGCCTCTATTTCACGACCGCGATGCTCGGCCTGAAGCTGAACCGTCTGAAGTTTTTGCCCCAGCGCCTTTTGACGGGTGCTGAGTTGCTCAGTCGAAAGCTTTGCCTGCTCTTTGCGCAGAGCTTCGGCCTCTGTTTCGACAGGTTTTCTTAAGTTCACGATTTCGGTCTGCGCTTCGGTGGTCAATTGCTGCAACCGGGCGGTAGCGGCAACGCCGGCCTTGGAATTGACCAGGACGGCTTCACGCGACATCAGGCAAACCCCGGCAATTACCGGCCCGCCCAGCCCTGTCTGTGGCGCGGCGGGCGTTTGAGCTTGAACCGGCAGAACGGTCAGAGCGGCCAGAAACGAGGATAAAATCAGGCTGTGTGTACGGAAGATCATTACATTTTTCCTAAAAATTAAGCGGCTTTGTCTTGTGAATCTGGCGAATTCGAGCGTCGCGACTGACGCTTTACAAGGTTCTGAAATCGTTCAAGCGAGGCCAGATGAAAATGAACAATTCCTAACCAGCCTTTGCGATGCCATTCGGTGATGATGCTTTCATCTAGGGCAGAGAACCGCTCAGGATCAATAATCAGAAAGCCATTGACGCCCAATTTTTCGCCATCGGGCAGCACGATATCGGCGCGGCGCTCGATCAGGAGGTCCTGCGCTTTCAGGGCCTCGCTAAAAGCTTCAGTCATTAGGGCATCAGCGTGAAACTGCTCACAAAACGCCAGAACCTGTTTGGTGTAGGCCGACGGTTCATCGCCTTCAAACAGGGCTATGCCTTCGTCAGCACTATCGGTCACGCGTGGACTGGCGACGTCGAGAACCATGGCAAAACCCTTGTCTTCCTCAAGCCGCAGGGTGCTAAACGGATACCGACGGGCATAGGCCGGAATATAGGCGTCTTCATCCCAGGCCCCGTCGCTTACGAACAGGTTCTGGTTTTGCAACCCCATAAGGGCGACCGGTGCCATGGTTTGTGCGGCAAACAACACCGGATAATCGCGGGCCGCAAAGGCAAACTCACTCAGCATCAGCGGAATACAGGCGGTATCGGCGGCAAAGCCATAGTCGCCGTCCTTAATCCGCAAGGCGCCGTGGATGCCTGATGCAAGCGGTTGAGGCTTTTGGTAAAACAGCGGAAGGCCGGAAGGGTTGGTAACGGTGTCAGACATAAATAAACTCCTGCATAATCATGAGAGGTGTCGCCGGGGCCACAAGACTGCGGGCCACCGGCTTACTTTTCTTTTCAACCCTGAACCCGTTCCAGACGGATTGAGCGCGGCCCGACACGAATGGCCATGAGGCCTTCGTTTTTAAGCAGACGCTCCAGAGCTTCACCGGCGGTCATCTTGCCGCTCAAGGCGGGCGCCATACGGTTTCTTAAAACCGCCGAGTCGTAGATGATCGTCATTCCGGAAAACTGCCCTACACTGCGGATGGCATCGTCAAGCATCAGGGACGGCAGTTTGAAGTCGATGCGCGGTTCGACATAACGCACGGCCACCTTGACGGGTGTGAAACTAGGTGCCGCACTGGAAACCGGCGCTTGAGGCTGAACGTTGTTGTCATCAGGGCACGGATTTTCATCTGTGCCGCACACTTCTTCTTCGTCAGACCCTGTTGCCTTCACTTCGATCAGCGATGGCGGAACGATCGATTTGTCCTTCTGAACATTTGAAATCGCATCTTTCAGAGATTTGGCCACCAGATCGTTCGTGGACGACAACCCAATATCAAGCGAGGTTGGTGGCGCTGCCGGCGGTATCGGCAGGCCAGAGGTCACCCCACCGACGTCGATGTTATCAGCACCGAGGATTTCAACAGCGAAGACGTTGAAGTTACCCGCGACCCGGATACCGGCATCACCGGCATCCACCACCCCGGCGGGTGCGATCAGATCGACGTCGGCGGGCGGCGTACCATCCTGCGTGGACAAGGTGCCTATACCCGCGCCGGTCGGCAGACCGGCCGGTTCACGCTTCATCCGCGCCAGAAGGTCCAGACCATAGTCAAAGAAGGCCGGGCTGAGCGAGGTTTGTGCACCCTTACCCGCCGCGATATCGCCCCATGATGACCAGATCATGACGTTGCCGCCCTTTGCCGTCAGAAGACGCGACTGGTTCAGGGTCACACTGGCGTGGGTCAGAACATTGATCTCACCGCCATCGGTGGTCAGAACACCGGCGCGTTGAGCGTTGCCACGGTCGTCCTCATAGCGCTGGCTTGTTGGATTATAGACCTGCACCGGCTTGCCCGTCGCCGGATCAATCGTCGGCTGGCCGGTCTCGCTCGGCAAGGCCGAAACGTTGGCCATGGTCATGGCGCCGCCGGGCAGGACGAACTCTATCTTGCCGCCACCGCTGGAGATAACACGGCTGGCATAGGTTTCGAAGTCACCTTTCCAGAGCGATTCACCTTCAGCCAGAGTTTCAATGGTCTCTTTTTGAGCACCAGGGAACAGGGTCTCAATCGCCTTATAGCCGCGGAAGGTGGTGTTGTAGCGCTCATTATCCGCGTCATTGGCTTCACGGCCGGTGGTACGCAGCTCTAAGAACAGAACACTGCGGAAGTAAGGCGTCTTGTAATCGGACGGCAGAGCCTTCCAATAGGTCCAGGCCGTGTCGAGATAGGCGACCTCTTCAGCCCGTGTTTCCAGAGGCGTAAGGCCCTGCAAACGACGGACATAGTTGACCAGACCCTCACGCGGTTCCGGCACGGCAAACTCACCCGTGGCCCCCTTGGCGCGATCATATTCGCGGTCAAACAGGTAGAGTGACTTACCCGTATCGTCCTTGAGGTAATCGGCCATCTCACCGGCTTTTTCAGGATTGAGATAGGCGTCTTCAAAGGCATCATAGGATGGCTTCTGGTTGAAACCGGCGCTGATGGCGATGTCCGCCGCCTTCTCTTCCGGCTTCCAGAACTGCGCACCCGGCTCAATCGTAATGCGCTTGCTGCTGATCCCATAGCTGTTGCTTGGCAGATAGATATCCGTGCCGGCTTCGACCTCAAGACGGCCGGGGCCGGAGACGGTCAGGTGACCATAGGAGTCCACAATCCCGTCATTTGAGTCGCCGAATTGGCCCGAAATATCGAAGTAGATCCCTTTACCGGCCCGCACCAGACTGAGGTCATTCGGGTTGTTGTGCTGGATGTCATAGGACGGGAAGTAGATATTTCCACCCGCCTGGAACCATGCCTGCTTGGGCAGGTTCATAACGGTGCGTCCTGCCGTGACGATATCGCCCTTGGCGGCGTAGATCCGCACAGGCTCATGGTCACCGGCATGCAGATCCGGCAGGGCGTCGACCGAGAAATTCCGTCCGCCACCAAAGAAGTCATCGCCAACACCGGCACTGCGCAGATGTATCCGGTCTATATTTCTAACGAACGATATCGGATTGGTCGGCGTTGGCAGATAGGTCATATCTGCCTGGCTCATGAAGATACCTTCATAAATGGTCGCCCCGCGCTGGTTTTTCTCTACGTCTCTTTGGCTGGTGAAGTACGCACCATCAAGGCCACGCTCTGCATTACGTCCCTGCTCCGACTGCGTGCCGTAGCCGATAATGACGTTGTTACCCGCCAGAAGCTCAAGATTGCCCTTGGCCGATGGCATCAGCATCATGCCACCCACAACCCGAACGTCGCCGGTAGCCGCAATCGCGCTGAACTTGGATGGGCGCAGGTCCCAGGCCATGGAATCCCGGCCATCATCAATCGCATCAATCCGTCCGTAGTACCACAGGGGTGAAGCGCCCGGATTAGGCACATTGCTGCCGGAACTATAGAAGGCAATGGAGGTGTTGAGGCCGTTGTTCCAGACATTGACGTCACCACCCGCAGAGAACAGGCGCACACTGGCTTCGTCGGTGTAACTGAGGAAGTTCCAGCCGCGATATTCAGACACTGCGCCCGCAAGCAATGGGTCCATGACCCCGTCTATGTTCAGATCGCCACCGCTCTTGATGTCGAACTGACCCGATGACGTGAAGAACATCGAATAGACGTCGTATTCCGGACTTTTGCCGCGAGGGTCATAGTGCAGGTAGCAGGTCGGGCTGTTAGAGAATGTGCAGGATGGGTCGTAGAACACCCTAGCCTTTGAGCCCGCCGTGAAGCTGCCGCCTGCGGTCAGGTCGCCCTCGCCGTCCGCGACATAGAAGACGCCGCCCTTGATATTACCGCCCGCTCTCAGGCTGAGATTACCGCCGCCCGTCAGGGTCAGGGCGATAGCATCGCCCGATCCGGTATTGCCGGTGACGCGGCCGCTGTTGGGGATGCTGACACCAAGGTTGTCGATGTCACCGCCCGCGTCGATGGCGATATTACCGCCACCCAAAGCGCCGATACCGCCCTGGAACAGGCTGTAATCTACCCACCATGACGTCTGATCATACGCACGGTCAGGAGCAGATGCGAACAATCCGGTCGTCTCATCGAGGCTTCGACGCTGGAACAGATAGCCGGACGGCAATTGCGGAGTCTGCGAACTGGCGAGGATATCGCCACTGACCCGCAAGGTGACATCGCCGCCGCCTTCGCCGTACTGGACGGTTCGCAGCGTCAGGATCGGCGTGTCATTGCTGGTGGAAATACGCAAGGAACCCGTTGGCACATAAAAGCCTGCCAGAGGGGCCGCGTTTTTACCCGCCGTGTAGATGACCGAAGCCCGTTCCTGAAGCACCAGATCACGCGCCGAGGCGACATTTATCGCCCCCGTGCCGGTGCGCACATGATAGCCGGTCGAATTATCCCATTGCTGATATTCGCGCGCATCAAAGTCATCGCGGGGGTTGCCATTGCCATCAAGGCCGCCATTGCCCGATGAACCGTCGGCCCGATACATACCGAACAGCCACGGCAGCGGCCGGCGGGCATAGATGCCTGTGTCAGCATAGTCGCCGGTTACCGGATCTTTTTCGATCAGTTCGCCGGTGATGGGGTGGATATACTGCCCCGTCGCTGTATCGCGCTGAAGTTCAAGGAATTGCTCACGGCCACCGGAAGGATCATTTACGAACCGTCCGTCAGCACCGATCACATAGAGCCGGTTTTCGTTACCATAGGCCGGGTCATAGAAGTATTCGAGCGTATCGGCCGTGCCGCCGATCTTCACTGAGCCCTTACCTGCCGCCAGTTGACCGGCGGTAAGTACCGCCAGGGTATCCGGGCTTTGGGTATTGGCACCTGCCGTCAGGTTGAAGGCCCAGCTTTCACCGTCCAGCAGCAGGTCGCCGTTGAAGCCATCACTCAGGTTGGCATTGATCAGCAAATCACCCGCGGCGCGCAGGGTCAAAACCCCAGCCGCGCCGTCAAAACGCAGACCCGACAGATCCCAGGCATCTTTAAGCTCCATGTCGCTGTCGCTGCGCAGCTCAATCCCGGCGACCAGCGTAACGCCTGCCCCCAGACGATTGCGGATCGTTGCACCGTTAGCACTCATGAAGGCCGTAGCGTCATTAGACACCTGAGTGATCACACCCTGATCAATGATGGAAACCCCATCATAAACCTTGAAGCCTTCGGCCAGCACCGAACGCGCACCGGTGATTGTACCAGCCAGTTGACCGATGGCGACATCATTGCCGACCTGCGGGGCGCGGAAACGGACCAGACGCCCGCCCTCACCCATGCCGCTGACGTCAATGACTGAACCGGCCTGCGTGGCGATCTGACCGCCGTTACGGCCCGTGCTTTCAACAATGACCGTACCGCCTGCACCGCCGATCGCATTGGCGCTGGCCAGCAGTTTGCCGGTGCCGGATAAGGTCACATCCTCAGCCGCCGATACCTGGATGCGGCCACCATTATCACCCGTGGTTCTGACCGTGCCGGTGACATTGACGGAGCCGTCATTGGCGATAACCGCGAAGTCCTGCACATTGACCGTGCCATCAACCGTCACATCGCCTGAGTTGATCTCAAAGCGGCGTGACTGGCGGAAGCCACCCGTATCAAGCACCGTATTAAAGGCGCCGAAATTGGTCAGGGATTGCGTCAGCAGGCTGAATGAACCGCCGCGTGAACCCGCAGCCGAAGTCCCTTTCAGCGTACCGTTGAGGATCGCTTCGCCAACCCCGGTCTTGATGGTCAGCGTACCGGCATCACCACCTGCGGCGGAGCCCGACACGTCAATCAGTGAGCCTGTGCCCAGATTGACATCGCCAAGATCAGCCACAAGATTGACCGAACCGGCACCAACCCCGACCGTCTTATCAAAGAACTGGCTGGCATTTGACGTGACATCCAGCACAGCCCCCTGAGCCAGCACCACATCGCCGGCGCGGGCCTGAAGGTTGATCGTACCGCCCGTCAGGCGTGACTGACCGGCATAGTTGACCGAAGCCCCGGTCAGGCCCAGTGTGCCGCCGAAGGATTGGAACGCCGGAAGGGTTGCATTGGCAGTGGACGTGACATTGATCGCACCCGTCGCGTCAAAGAACAAACGCGCACCGCTTTCGGTCGTCAGTCCTGCGGCCGTGACCGACAAGGCGCCGGGTATATAAAGCGTACTGTCGTCACGACCGATCACCCGCTCGCTTGCGGTGATGTTCAGAGTGTTGATACCCGACAGCCACTTGTCATTGCCTTCGAAGTATACATTCTTCGCGTCAAGGTTCAGAGACGCAGAGCCGGTTGTGGCAACTGACTTACCGCTGCCGGTGTGGGTCAGGGTCAGGGTCAGGGTTTGCGCCTTAAGCGTCGTCGGCTGGTTATTGGCGTCGATCACCCGCACTTCGCCGGCATCGAGGCGCAGGGCCCCGGTGGCCGCCAGCGTAACGCCGCCATAAAGATCAAGCGTCGAGTACGACTTGAGCGTAAGATCGGCGGCCCTGGCCAGAGCGCCCAGTGAACCATCGGCAAAGATCAGCCCTTCGGTGCCTGCAGGTACCGCCCCAATGCTGACCCGTGAGGCCGAGGCGCTAAGCTGCTGGGTCTCAAGCGTCACCAGACTGCCCAGAAGGGTATTGTTGGTCGCATCTAGGGCCACCGAGCGACCGCTCTTGAGTGACGCCCCATCGGCGATGTTTAACAGGCCCTGGCTAAGGTCGAGCGGTGCCAGGCCCCTATCGGCGCGTTGACTGTTGACCAGAGCCAGCGCTGCCGGATCGTTGCGAAGCGCATTGGCGGCATTGACCGCATCAGTATCGCGCAGGATATCCACCTGATCGCCGGACGATAAGCGCAGTACGGTGCCCTGATCCAGCACACCATGAATGGTTATGTCATCATTGAGTTCTGTCGGTGTGCCGTTGTTGTCTATGAGGGCCGCGATATTCGCCAGCACCCGCAGATCGCCGGACACGCCACTGATTTTGCCGCGCGTTTCAAGCTTTGCGCCATCCTTGACGTCGATATTACCGGTAGAGGCAAACAACAGTTCCGGGCCAAACAGCACAGAGCCCGTATTATCGACAACGATGTCCGTCCCCGATACCGACAGCTCCATATTGACCGCACCTTGCTGACGGGTACCGCCGATCAGGAGACTGTCCGCCCCAAAGGCCGACAACTGGTCGCTCTTGAGTACCAGATAGCCGTCATATTGCGACAGGTCGGTATTGGTCCCGGCCACCACAACTTTCGACGACGCGATGTCGGCAAAACCACCGCGACCGCCACTGGCTGCGCCAGAGGTCAGCTTGCCGTTAAGTTCAAGGCTTTCGGCCACTCTGAACACCACCGAACCGCCATCCAGCGGTATACGCGGCACTTCGCCGACCGGACGGTTGGTGCGCAGGGCTTTCTTGAGGAACGCATCCGACACAAAGAAGGTATTGGCGGTCGTCTCACGATAGAATGAGCGCGTGCGCATCGTCTGGCCCGACATAACGTGGAAGCCCTGGGTGCGCTGATCACGCGCCCCGGAAGCACCTGAGACCACATAACCCGCCTGAACGGATGAACCATCCGTCAACGACCGGCTGGTGCCCAAGCTGGCATCGACAAAGCTGCCGCTATAACGATGCTGCGCCGTGACACGGTAAGCACCCGGCATCAGCGCATATTCCGCCGGCAACAGGCTGTAGTAGCCCGCCTTAAGTCCGGAACCGCCGGACAGGTAAACCTTATCGCCCGCGCCGATTTGCGATGAACCAAACCCCAGAGGCGCTATATTGCCCTCAAAATCAGGGATGACCGCATAGATACTGCCGGGGTCTGTGACCCAATTATAATCGACGTCACGATAGCCGGTCAGCCAGTCAAGCGTCCCGTTCACACCAGGAACGAATTCGCGGGCAAACAGATCACCGCCACCGGAGACATCTATCTCGGACCCCGTTTGCAGATCGACCTTATCTGCGGTCAGGTTCAGCGCTTTGGTCGGAAGGGTGGTCAGTTCAAGACCGGTAAACGGATCGGTCCAGGTATCGCCGTTGGCCGTATAGCCATAAGGGATCGACTTGCCGTCGCCGGAAACCGAGGTCAGGCTACCTGCCTTGAAGATCAGGTCGCCCGATCCTTGCGTGCCATTATCATAGGCCTCAAGGGTCAGGGTGCCCAAGGGCGAGCGCAATGTGCCGCCCTGAATGATGGTCGGCGCTTTGAGGGTGAGTTTAGCGGCCGCTTCATAAGGGCTGTCATTGATCAGCCCGCCGTCATCCTGAGCCAGAATTTCAATAGCCGTATCGGAGGTTACCGAGAAAATACGGCCCGTACCGGCATAGACCTGATCAGCCTTAAGCGTCAGCTTTCCGGCCGAGTACAAAGATCCCGAAGGCGCCTGATTTGGCGCAAGTCTGATGCCTGCGAAACGAATATCGCCACCGGAATTCAGTCGGGTATCCTCAAAGCCATGGAAGCTGGCATTGCCGACCTGAAGCAGGGTGCCCGCTGATACGGTAATGGTCGTACCCTGACCGGCAGGGTCTATGCCCAGCAGCGATCCATAGCCCGACGTGGGCAGAATGGTCTCGTTCTGTCCCAAAACTACGACACCCGCTTCAAGCCGCACGGTTGAGCCGGTGTTGCCGACAATCTGGCTGGCGTTGATGTTGAGGGTGTCAAAGATATAGGAGCCGTCAGCCTTTTTACCGCCCAGGTTGACATCGCCGTTAAACACAACACCCGGAGAGGCGTTAATGGTCAGAGCCGAGAAGCCACCCGCCGCAATCTTATCCGGAGACAAGGTGGTGACGATCGGCGCTTCGGTTGACGGCGGCGGTGGCGAATAGCCCGCCAGCGTAAACAGTTCTACCAGTGCGTTCGGAATATCCGGCCCGCTGCCGCCACCCCTTGAGAACGCCTCACCAATGATCAGCATCGGCGCCGGTCCGGCGGCGGCCGCACCATAGGCATCAAACAGGGCGACGACCTCAGCCCGGTTATTGAGTATGTAGCCCGGCGGGAAATCGAGCGGCCCGACAACATATTCCCAGGCAATCGTGCTCAGATCGATGCCGTAGAGGCTGGTGATCGGATTAAAGTCTTTGTCGGTGACATAGCCCCACTCGACATACTGTTCCAGTTGCTCAAGCACCTGCGCCGGCGTATAGCCGCCGGGCGTGCCGCCGCCGCCCATCTGAACGGTCCAGTTCAGCGTCAGGCTGCCGCCGCGGGCACCGGCACCACCGGCATTAGCCTTATAGGCCGTATCATTGATCGCCAGACGCTGACCATTGATTTCGATAGCGCCACCATTGGAGGCAAGCGTCACCGGGACATACACCCCTGTGCGGTTGCTGTCCTGAAGATCGAAGGTCGCCGACGTACCCGACACATCCAGCTTTGAGCCTTTGTCGAGCTTGATCTCATTGGCGGTCAGCGTGATCTTGCCGCCATCATAAATCTCACCACCAATCAGCTCACGGCCTGCCACGACATTGCGTGAGGTGATCAGCGCCACACCCGGCGCCAGAAGACTGCCGGTGTCCGTCACATGAACAAAGTTACCGGTTGCCGTATCTGATGCCAGGCTAATCGCGCCAGCAGGTGCCAGAATGGTCCCGGCGACGGTTGTATTACCGCGCAGAGAAATCTTGCCGCCCACCTCCGTGGCCAACAGACTGCCTTCACCGATGCGGACGTCGCCGAGGGCGGCCCCCGCCGTGACGCCCTGAGCGCTGAGGTTGATGGTCATGCCGCCACGCAGGGACGGACTGCGTAATTCAGGCGCCAAGTAGCGGGCTTCGGCGACATCATAGATATCGGTACCCGACGGTGCCCAGAATGCGGGCGGCTTACCGCTAAGCGGTGCCGGCTCTTTCAGTTGAAGTGACGCACTGGTGGCGTGAACCTGCACACCGTCCATCAGTTCGACCGACTTACCGATCAGATTGATCGCCGAGAACCCGCTGTTTTCAAAGAAATCCGGTGTAAACAAAAGCGGTGGCCGACCGGTTGCCGCCTCATCAGCAACAGGTAGCGCCGCCCCGATGATGATATCATCGCCGGAGCGTAAGCTGAACGCGCCATTGCCGCCCAGACCGTAAGCCCGCGCATTGGATAAGCCGCTAAGATCCAGTTCATCCTTCTCAGCCAACAGGGCATTGATAGTGAGATTACCCCCCTTGCCACCATTGAGTTTACCACTGCGCTCTACCCACGCGCCGCCGCTCATGTCCAGCACGACCGTGTCCGGCAGCACCAGTCCGACATTATCGGCATTATTCAAAATATCGCCGTTGGCCGACAGCGTGATGTCCCCGCCATGGATACGCGGCAGGGTATCAAGGGCTATATACTGATCGATTTCGTAATCACTGTACCATGACCCGCGCGTGTCGATCTTGGTGCTACCGCCCAAGGTCAAGCCCATACCGCTTAAGGATACGTCACCGCCTTCGGTGCGGATGGAACCCAAAAACTCGATGCGCTGATCCGCCGCCAGACTAAACGAGGCGCCGTTTTGCAGGTTCAGGGTCACACCAGCTTCAACCTGAACGGCGGTATGATCACCGGAAACACCGCCCTGATTAAGGGTATAGCTGCCCATGGTGGAGCGGTTGAAAAAGTCCGCCGACGTTAAGGTGGTGTTGCCGCTGCGTGCTCTATCGCTGCTTACCGGATCGGTTTCGCGATCAAATTCCACACCAAACAGCTCGCCGTAGGTGTCGCTCAGTTTATCCGTAAAGCCAAAATTGGCGTTGAGTGCCGTTTCGCGCGCGGTGATCAGGATATTGTTGCTGACGTACTCGCCCTCAGATTCCCCGGCATTGTTGAGGATAAACGCCCCGCCCACAGGAATTGTGCCGCCCTGACGTTGATACCGTCCCGTGACCGTTTCACCTTTCAGTGTGCCTTGCAACACGCTGTCGGGGGCCATGATGTCAACCGTACCGCCTTTGCCACCATGCTGGTAGCTGGTCTCGAACCGCCCTTGGGTCGCCGTCATTAGCGGAATATTGTAGGTGGTTTGCTTGCCCCACTTGGTATCGTAAACCGTCCATTGATTGGCCAGCCCCATGTAGAGCTCATCTGGGTCAGCTTCGCGGATATCGATGATCGAGCCATCCAGACGACGCAATAAGGTCGTATAGACATAGCCGTCCTTATAGGTCGTCACCCCGCCGGATACGTCGATGACGGAGCCCGACTTCATAATGAAGTCATCGCCGATATCCATGTTCAGCGTGCCGCCATTGGTCAGGAACTGACCCAGCGTGCCTTGTGACAAATTATCAAGGCCCTGCCAGTTGGCCAGATTGGTGCCATAGCGGCGATCGACGGAGATTTCCTGACGATACAGCGCGCCGTCACGTTGCAGCGGCGAGTCCGCCAGTTGCGCAGCATAAAGCTTACCCGCTACCTGATGGTAGCCCATCTCAAGCGTGGTTTCCCACCCCGACAGATCGATGGTCGCCCCGCGCTCCATCAAAAAGCGCGTGCCGTCCTCGTTGCCCTGATTGGACCCCGCGCCGAGATTGTTATCAAAGATGTGAGCCCCGGCATCGAGCAGAACATTCATATTGCCGCTAGGCATGTGAATGATCGAATCTTCCTGCATGTGGACGCTGCGGGCGTTGATCTTGATCTGGCCAACGCTTTGGGCCCCGGATGAAACCGGAATGGCATCAGTGGAATCGAGGTCCGGCGTGATCTGGGTCAGGCTGCCCTTGCCGAACACGACCGTACCGTGGCCGGGGACTGCGGTGGCGCGATTGTCAGATTCCGTACCAGGTCCCCCACGCCAATCCCAAACCGACGCGAACAGGCTGATATCGCTACGGAACAGGGCTGTGGAGGTCATATCGATGGCCCCCATTTGCTCCAGATTCAGACCGCGCATCACCACGCTGCCACCACGCTTGGAGCTGATTATGCCCTCGTTGCGCGCGGTATAGGTTTGCGCGCGCTCAGCCTCAATAGTATGAATATAGGTCTCAATCAGGCTTGGATTATAAACATATTGCGTGCCGTTAAAGACATAGCCACCGGACCAAATCTTAGTGTGATCGGCGGTGCTGAGGTTTTCGTTCAGTGCGACATTGCGACCCAAAAGAAGAGAGTAAAAGGCGCGCCATTCTTCGGTGTTCGCTCTTTGCGGCGGTTTGTCCCAAGACGTAAACCCAAGCGAATTGCCCAAGGGATATAAAGCCCCCACATAGGCATCGAGCCGGCCATTACCGGCGGCGAGCATCCCGCTGCCGGCCGGTTGCAGCCAGACGTTTTCACCGGCGGCCATAATGACCTGGCCTTCGTCCTGTATGTTAATCTGGCCAAAATTGGTGACCTTTGGACCAAACAACATGACCTTGCCGAACTTGCCCGTCGTGACTGAGCCGGTCTTACCGATGGTGACATTGTACTTCAGCGGGTCATTGGCATCGACGATTTCGGGACCGCCATTCATCAGCTTGTAGTAGGGGGCATTAAAGCCGTATTGGTTATCACCAAGCCCTACAATCGCGTCTTTCCACCCCAGCGGATTATAGCCTTCACCGTTCGGATTGAGGCCCCACCCGGCAAAGCGGGTATTGGTAAAGGTCGGGTTCATGATCCCGCCCTGCTCTTGGCGGCGGGTATAGGAAATCAACCCGCCGGTTGCCGAGTTCTGATCAGGGTCACCTAAGAACTGGTCGTTACGCATGAACAGCGACGAGAGCACGACCTGCTGAGCGTTGATCTTGCCGTCAACCACGAGGCCGCGTGGCGCAACCAGATAGATGTGGCCGTCGGCTTTGACATCACCGGCCAGAACGGTTTTGTCGACATTGTAAGACCTGTTGAGGGCGACCCAATCTGTTTTTTGTTGCTGGAACTTGAGGACTTCACCGGCCTGCAAGGACATGTCGGACCAGTCGAGGATGGCTTTTTCTTTGGACTGGACAAGGGTTGTGGTTTTGCCGTCGATCAGGACGTCGGAGATGCCCTGACCGGTGACGAGGGTGCGGGTGTTGATCTTGGCGTCCTTACCGATGAGGACGCCGTTGTCGTTGAGGACGAAGACCTTACCGATGGCCCTGATTTCGCCGTTGATTTCGGCGGCCTGATTACCGTGGACGCGGTTAACGGCGATCCAGTCAGCCGACTGCTGCTGGAACTCCAGCACTTCGTTGGTTTGCAGACGGAAGTCTTCCCAGTCGAGCAGGGCCTTGGCCTGGGTCTGCTGGATGGTCATGAGCGCCCGACCGTCCACGTCCGTGCCGATAACCGGGGCGTTGGCCCCGGTCCACTGAGCGACCTGCGCGTTTGGCCCGGTGCCGATGATACGTCCGGCCTGGATGCCCACCATGTTGGCAAAGGGTTCCGCGGCAAGGGCGGGCGAGACACTGGTGGACGAAACGCTGGCGGCCAGAGCCAGAACCATCAGGCTGGCGCTGGCTTTAAGCCGGCGTGAACCGGTCAGACCGGTACGGGCGGAGGCGGCGATGCGGGACATGGAAGACTTCCTGTAATCAAAAATTATATGGCAAACATATCAGGGGTAGCAGCGCGGTTATTGAGTACCCGCGCCATCTGTTTTGGGCTTGGCCAGATCCTGTTCCATGCGGGCCTGAACGCTGGGCGCAAGGGTGGTGTCGTAGACGCGGGCTGCGCGCAGACGATCCTCATAGGACTGCTTGAGGTTTTCCATCTTGACGCGACTGGCCTGAACGAAGGGCTCTAACGAGCGCTTGCTCAGACCCTTGTCGGCGATCTCAGACGCGATGGCGTAAAGCTCGGCATTGCGCTGAACCCCAAGGGCTATCAGTTCGTCCTTGAGAGCCAACTCCGCCCGCAGGCGCTCGACTTCCTGACGGGCATTTTGGGCGATCGTGGTTTGCTGGTGCAGATCGGCCTCAAGCTGGGTCATCCGCGCCTTGGAATCGACCTGAACCGGGGCCTTAGCGGCGGTTTGAGCATAAACCGGCGCACCTGAGATCACGGCCAGAGCCGAAGACATCACAAAGAGTTTGGAGAGAAAGGTCATGGTCATCCCTCCTTAAAAACGGGTGTTGAAGTTGAGTTGCAGGACATCGACCGAGAACGGCAGGCCGTCGATCGAGTCCGACGACAACCAGGTCGCGCTCACGCTTAAGTTTTTGTAGACACCGTATTCCCCTTCAAGGATGTAGCCTTCGCTGTCGGTGCCGCCGAGGCCGAAGTCGGAGTCGGTAAACACGTCCAGAACCGCATCGGCTTCGACATGCTTGAAGGCTGCCGCCACCCGCCACTGATTACGCTCGGTGATAACCGGATAACCGGCATCAAAACGGATCTGATAGCCGGTATCGCCGGAGTCCTGCAGGCCCAGGGCCAGCAGTTCCGCCGTGTCGTGACCCTGGTTTTTGACCACTTCCCCGGACAGGCGGTACTGACGTGGGCCCGTGCCGTAAGTGAGGTGACCGGTAAACGCCATCAGTTCATACTTGGAGGCCAGACCCGCGAGGAAAGTCGTGCCATCGGTACGCAGATTGACCAGTGAGTTGCCCTTGGACAGGTACTTCGGCGCTGACCAGTCGGTCAGGCGCGAGTTCGGCGCATTGACTGTGCTCTGAACATTGCTGAAGTCGTAATAGCTGAGCGCGGCCTTATAGCCGAACTGGCTGGCAAACGTACCGCCGACCCCGGCCTGAGCGGCATAGAGATAGCTGTCGTCGTAGATTTCGCGTTCCTGCAACGGCAGAACCGCCGCCGTGCCAAAGATCTTCAGGCTGTCATTAAAGCCATAATCGCCAGACACTGCCAGACCTTCAAGATTGATGTCCGTATCCCAAACCAGATCGGTCGAATAAAATGGATTAGGCATCCGGCCCGCCGTCAGGGTCAGGCCCTTGATAGGCTTGACATTGACATAGGCCTGATCGATCCAGATCTCATCTTTGGAGAAGTAGTCGCCAAAGCTGGTGTTGGTGCTCACCGGGTTGTTGTCATTACCCGACGCCAGACGTAAACCCACCGACACCTTATCATTGATATCAGCCTCGAACTTGAGGCGGGCGCGGTAGTTGGAACGGCGGCGATCGATGGTTGAGTTCAGCAAGGGGAAGCCGTCAGCGATATTGACGCCACCGGCGCGGTTGATGGCGGCGGCGTTCGGGAACACCGGCGGGTTGCCTTCGACCACGATCCCGTTTGTGATGACCGAGGTCGGGAAGTCTTCGCTCTGGAAACGGGCGCGGAAGTCGCCGCTGATCTTAATGCTGTCCACCCAATCCGGCAGGGTGTTCGGCGCGACCCAGCCCTCGGACTTGGCCTGTGCCACCACTTCCTGCTTGACCTCAGCCTTGATCTGCGCCCGCACGGTTTCCGGCACATAAGCCACGTCAATGGTCGTGGAGGCGGTCTTGGCGGCCTCAGCCTCACGCTTGGCGGCATCGGTCTGGCGGGCCTTGGTCAGGATCTCCTGAGCCTTGGCATGAGGAATAACCCCCTCATCGACAAGCAATTGCAGAATTTCAATGCCGACATCGCTGGACTGAGCCAGAGCCGGTGAGGTGACCGCCAGCGACAGGAGCAAGGCGCTGCCGGCAAAAAGGGAGGTACGAAGAGACATGGTCAGGTTTCCTTTAAGTCGCGCGGCTTAACCGGCGGATCGTTTCAGATTGATAGTGAAGTTAAGCGAACCGTTCACACCGGGCGGACGCCCACGGCTCATGGGACCGATCTCGGACAGGACGGCGCGGATATGCGCGTCAAGCTCCGGATCGCCCGTACTGGATAACAAACGCGCTGAGGTGAACTGGCCCTTTGCATCGATAGTGACCGCCACCTTGACACTGCCCTTGGCACTGCGGGTACGCGGATCACGTTGCAGAGCGCGTGTGATGTGCAGCGCCACCGCCGCATCCCAGTCACCTCCACCCCCGCCGCCCCCGCGACCGAACAATCCCCCGCCCTTGCCGGAGCTCAGGCGGAAACTGTCAGATCCCGCATCCGCCAGCCGGTCGAGACCGGCGGCTTCTGTGGAAGGTGACGGTGGTGCGTCCGATGGAGTTTCAGACGGCGTGGGCGACGGCGGTTGCGGCGAAGGCTGCTCAACCGGCGCAACTTCCTCAGGTTCTTCGATAACCTTTTCTTCCGGCTTGGGCGGCTCCGGCGGCGGTGGCGGGGTGGCCAGGGCAATTTCCTGGATCACCCGCTCCGTGCGCACAGCCTCACCCTTGGGCCACAGCCACCAGCCTGCCAGAAGCAGGGCGGCGGCCACGATTACGCCCAGCAGGATCACCGGCACGTTATCCCGCAGCCTGAACTTGGGAGGTTCAATCATGGCTTACGAACTCCGTACGCGTTCGCTGACCAGACCGATCTGGGTGATGCCGACACGACCGCACACATCCAGAACTTCCATGATGCGGCCATACTGGGAGACACGGTCTCCCTTGATGACCACAGGAAACTCAGGCGTGGCAGACTTCAGCGTGCGCAACTCGGATTCCAGCTCATCCAGCGTCACCGGAAAGGTGTCGAGATAGATCTGGCCCGCACTGTCGACCGTGATGGCCTTGGTGGTCGGCTGGGCCAGACTGACCGAGCTTGACGCCTTAGGCAGATTGACCTTGACGCCCTGGATGGCCGCCGTCGTCATCAGGATGAAGATCACCAGGAGCACGAAGGTCAGGTCGACCATCGGCGTAATGTTGATATCATCGTAGGGTTTACGCTTGGATTGAATTTTCATGAACGCGCCCCTTACCGGTCACTGTTGCGGTAGGTTTCGGCGATGCGCTTTTCCAGTTCGTCGACAAACACCTGATTGTCGGCGGAGATATTATCAAGCTGACTGGTCAGATAGTTGTAGCCAAACAGAGCCGGGATCGCGACCGCAAGGCCCGCCACCGTCGCCAGCAGCGCCGCGGCAATACCCGGTGCGATAGCGGTGATGTTGACTTCACCCGCCGCCGCCACGCCCGCAAAGGTGATCATAACCCCTAAGACCGTGCCCAGAAGGCCCAGGAACGGACCGCCGGAGATCGCAATGGTCAGAAGAACCATCCATTTCGCCAGACGCTGCTCTTCGCGCACATGGCCGGCATCAAGGGCAGAACGGATCGCCGCTACCGATTGCGGGGCAATGGCATATTTGGACCCCAGATCCTTGGCTTCTGTCATACGCTGACGCAGTTCGTCCTGGCCGATCGAGAACAGGCGCGCTACCGACGCCTGAGGATACTGAGACGACAGATCTTTGTTCGTTAGGCCCGTATGAGCCCCCTGCCCGCGCGTTGCCGTCTGATAGATCTCAAGGAACTTGCGGTTGGCCCGGTTGGTGCGGCCAAACATCTGCCCCTTCATCACCATGATGATCCATGAGATCACCGACATGATCGTCAGCAGGATAATTACCGCCCAGGCATCCGGCGTCAGAGCGCTGACCAGAATACGCATATAATCATGATTGGCGGCACCTGCGTCTTCGGCTTCGGTCGCTACGGTGGCAAACCCGGACGAGCGTCCCTGAGACTGAGCCTGAAGGGCGATGTAGGCCGCCGAGCGCGCCGCATTGGCGCGGTTGACCTCATCGACATCACCCGTAAAACCGGCGACACCAGAGATCGTGCCGAGCACCTCTTCACCGCCCAGCTCAGGTAAGGCCGCCGCAAACGACCCCGCCGCGACACCGTTGACAAACAGCGTCACGGTCTCGCCATCGGCCGTCACCGCCACATGGGCCCACGTGCCTTCGGGCAAGGGTGTTGCCGCGACCGCCTCACTGGCGCCCAGACGCACGAAAGGCGCACCGTCGCGAAGCCCGACGGTCAGGCGCGATGGTGCCCCCTCCCCACCCGCGCTCAGCTTGGTGTAGAGCGCGGTATCTCCCGCCGCGGCCACACCGGCCGCCGGTTTAACCCAGGCCGAGACCGTCATCTTGCCGCCCGCCGGAACATTAAGTGACGCACTGGGGGCCACCCGCACCTGACTTTGGGCGTTAAGGCTCAAACCACCGGCAATCAGGCCTTCCAGTGTCGGCTTGGCATTGGCCGCCGTTAGGCGATTGGCATTGGCGGTCTGATCGACTGGAACCGCCGCGTTCTCGCTCAGGTTCAGAACCAGACTGTATTCACCATCATAGGTCTTGCCCGCATCCGATACCCGCTTGGCTGTGTCGTTGCCGTAGTAAAGCCAGATCGTCTGGTTGGCACCGGGCGCCACCGCTGGCACGTCTACCCAGATCAGCGCCAGCTCGGCCAGAGGATCAAAGCGTTCAATGTGATAATTCAGCGGCGTCTTGTCGTCGCCCGCCACAAAGCGCAGATCGCTGCCGTCCGGCTTAACTTGCGTAAAATCAAGCACCCCGCTGTGCAACCGCACCAGCACCGGCGCGCGCTTGACCTCAGACGTCAGCCCCTTAACCACACCGGCATTCAGCGTCACCGAACGGCGATGAGCATAACCCTCATCCCACCATGCCATTGCCGAGGTCGGCAATACTGCCGCCGTCACTGCCGCTACTAAAAACTTCTTGAAAGCCATATCAGCACTTCCTCATCACTCAATAAATTAGAATTCGCTCCAGATGCGCGCCTGCACACGGAGGTTGTTGTCGATGTCTTCGATCACGGAATTTCTGTTGGTCAGCGGGTGCGCCAAAAGTACCGAAGCGTTAAGCCGCTCCAGCGCTCGCAGGGTGATACCTGCGCCCACACTCGACAGATCCGTGGTTTCATGCTGACCGGCCAGCGGCTCGTAAATGCGCAAAGCCGCATCATCGGCAAACGCAAACGCCCGTGCCTCATTCAGCCATGTTCCCGCTTTTTTATGGAAGGACGGCGTATCGACCTGGAACTGCACCGAGATGCCGTCGTCGCCTAAGTCCTGGCTTTCATAAAAGGCCCGGACACTATCAAGACCGCCCGCTGAGAACTGCTCGTTCGAGATCACCGGCCGCCCGGCATACTGCATTGACACCTTGGCACCTGCACGCCAGTCACTATCAAACTTATACCGGTAGCCGACATCCGAGCGCAGCACGACCCAGTTGGCCTTGGCGCCATAACGCTTGTTGGCAAACTCATTGTCAGTAGCGTCAAGGCCACGCAGGCCCAGATTGACTCCGACGCTGAAGTCAAAATCAAAATCCTCAGTGCGTTGTGACTGCGTGTACTGAACGGTCAGCGGAATATAGTCGATCGGCGTTTTGCCCGTATCCGAGCCTAGAACCAGATCTTCCTTGAAACTCTTATAATCTATACCTGCCGTGATCTGATGCACCCGCGCCGTCTCGGCCTCACCGGTGATCTTGGTATAGATACCCCTCAGACCAAAAATGTCGCCCGACCCTAGAACATTGATCCCGCCCAGAGCCGACACGTCGCTGTCGGAGTGCACGCCGTAGCCAACAATCGTCCACGGCGTGTCGCGGATCGGTGCCACATAGGAGGCCGACACCACCCACGACTCTTCCGGCTTCTCAGGTGTCACTTGCGCCTGCAGGTTCAGGCTATGGCCCATCTGAAACAGGTTGGCATAACTGATGCCCGCGGCAATCCGCGCCCGCTTGGTGCGGTTAGACGCGCGGTCGTTAATTTCAAACGATCCATGCACCGGCAGCTTATCTTCGACATTGATATCGACATCGACCGTGCCGGGCGTATCACCCGCCCGCAGCGTCGGAGTAATTAATCGGTCCGCTGATTTGTTGGCCCCGGCGATCTCACTGGCCACGTTCTTGTAGTTCGGCACGCCCCCCTCGGCCAAAGACGGCAACTGCGCCTTGATATCTTCGGGCGAGAAATAACGGCTGTCATTAACCCGCAGGCGCCCGACTTTCAGTTCCACTACCTCAAACCGGATAATGCCCCCGCGCACGTCCTGCTCAGGTATGCGCACATCAACTGTCTCAAAGCCCTTGGCGTGATAGGCTTTCATCAGCGCCAGACGCGCGGCCTCAACATCAGACACTTTGCGCTGCGGCCCCAGATACGGCAAAACCGCACTCTCAACATCCATCCGAGTCAGAACCGTATTGCCTTCAATCCGGTAGTTCAGAACATCCAGACGACGCTCATCATCTTGTACAGATGCCTCTGTCTCAGCTTCCGGTCCTGAAACCGCCTCCTGCGCCTGCACAGACGCAGCCATGCCATAGCCAAGCGCTATCGCACTGGCGAAAAGCCATTTATTCGAAAGCATTCAAGAACCCTCGGAGTAGAATTAAATAAAAAAAGATGAGCGCCCTAAATGAAACCCCAACAGGACAACCCCCAACTCCGGTCAATTACAATATTACCTTGAAGTATTTATGACATGGCTACAAATAAATGAAATAAATCAATAACTTAATAACACGCACGACAAATTAAACCCATGAATAAATTCATGAATACTTGAAAATATTACTATTATTGATAAGCCGTCATCTATTGAACGAACCCAAAACAATTCAATAAAAATTGAACTATCTGTTTCATTCAGGCCCCATAAATGCGGCCTCTAAATTGATGACGTAATCCGGATGACGAACCCACATCCGTTAAGTGAAGATTCTAGAATATTTTTTGCTGCGCCGCCGAAATAAGGTCTGATGGCCCTCACGGGCGATATACTTGAACCTGTCGGCATTAAGCCGCAATTGGGCCATCGGCTAAAGCCGCCGCAAAGCGTGTCCCGTGCCAGCAGTCAGGCTTAAGGGGCGACCTTGTTCGACAGGGTAACGGCCTTGTCAGAATTATTGACGCGGAGATCATAAACACCGGCTACGGTTTCAACGAAAATCTCAGGTTCGGCGATACGCACAACACCGCTTATTTTTCGCTGAGCCGTACGGTTGTCACTTAAGACGATGGGCTTTTTGGTGTAGCGATTGACCTCGGCCACCGCCACATTAAGCGGCGTTTCGTCAAATATGATCTCGCCGTTTCGCCAGGCTGTGACCGTCTCAATCTTAGGCCTGTCCAAAACCGACGCCGCCCCCGTCTCGCGCCAGCGATCGCCGGGCGTGAGCGATATTTTAGCAGATGAATTAAATTCGCCGTGCCCAATATCAACCAGGCCCGACAGTAGGGTCACTTCCATGCCCCGTGCCTCAGACCTCACGACAAACAATGTCCCGACCGCTTCGACATATCCGTCATTCGCCTCAACTACGAAGGGCCTTTGCTTGTCATGGGCGACATTGAAAAGCGCTTCGCCCCGCTCAAGACGGACCCGGCGAATACCTTTTTCGAAATCCACTTTCAGCACGGAATTTGTATTGAGCACCAGCCGCGTGCCGTCATCAAGACGCACCGTACGTTGCTCACCAATGCCGGTCTTGTAGGTCGGCATCAGGAATACAGAACTGAAACCAAACGCCAGCAACACGACCGCCGCCATAGCAGCGATACCCGCAGGCAAACGCCATCTGTTGTGCTGAATAAGGCGATCAGACGGACTGTCCTGGGCTATCTGCCCCAACTGCTCCCAAATCAGAAGCCCCTCGGCATAGGCCTCAATATGGGCATCATCTTCAGCCAGCCAGTCATCCATGGCCCCGCCGGTCGCCGCGGCCCCCTCTGAAGAGTCGATGATCCATTGCGCGGCCTGATGATTGACAGACGTGCCTGTCGTCTGCTCACGAATGTAAGACACTGATGACCTTACCATTCTTTCATCCAATCCAACAGAAACGCCAATCCCTTTGCCAGCCTTTTTTCGACGGCACTGGCACTCAGGCCGTGCCGCTTTGCAATAGCCGCTACCGTTAACCCCTCAACCCTCTGGGCACGAACAATCTGCCGCGTCAGGGGATCAAGGGCTGCAAAACCACGGCTTAATCTTTGTAGACGTTGTTTTGAGGCATAAACCTCATCCGGTTGCGGATAATTATCGACGATTGTGTAATTTTCCACCGGCTCAGGGGCCACATCGACATCCTTATGCTTGCGGTATGAGTCTATCACAAGATTGACGACGGTACGGGCCAGAAACCCCTTCACCTGCCGGACTTCGTTTGATTTTTGATATATTTGAAGCCGGATAAGCGCTTCCTGAATAAAGTCGTCGGAGTCCTGCGGATTAACGCCCCGGCGCGACAGAACCTTTTTCAAGTGGATTATGATCTCGGAAACAGAGGCCGTCATCCCCGCCTGAAGCCCTCAAATTTTAAAGAACCATTTTATCAAATGGCGTCAAACAGGTATCATAATATAAAATTGTGACGGATAATGTATACCGCCATGCACCTACGTCTCGCAGGCCTGAACTCCACGGCCACCTATTGTAGACGATATTTTTGCACACACCCGTACCACCAGCTCAAAATACTCTACGCTATTTGAAAACTACGAGTGCTAAAACCACAATACAGACGGTCGTGCGGATTTGAGATTGTGGCGGATAGTACCCAAAGCGGAGCGTATACCGTATTTAATGTTTCATAATTCCATTAACTTGCTGTTGTGAATTCGCCGTAGCACCGCCCCAGTAACTTTCAACTACCTCTGGGACATCACGACATGCATTTCCGCCCCGCCTTCAATTTACGCAACGTCCGCACTTCCGTTTCGTTTTGGTCAGTGTCTGCCGCTATAGTCACGGGGATGATCGCCCCCGCCGCGGTCGCTCAGGCCCCCGTGGAAGATGCCGTGCAGGAGGTCATCGTCACCGGCACGCGTGAAAAAGGCCGCACCAAATACGACAGCCTGACCCCGGTGGATGTCATCTCGGCCAAGGCCGTACAGGACGGCGCGTCTTCGGAATTGGCCGATAATCTGGCGCAGGTCATTCCGTCGCTTCAGGTGCTTAAGCTGCCGTCGTCGGATGGTTTGCAGTTCATCCGTCCGGCCCGCCTGCGTGGCCTGGGATCAGACCAGACCCTGGTGTTGATCAACGGTAAGCGCTTTCACCGTTCGGCCTTTCTGGGGCAGCGCGGTGCTCAGGGTGCCGACCTGAATAAGATCTCCAGCCTCGGCATCGGCCGGGTCGAAGTGCTGCGTGATGGCGCCTCGGCCCAGTATGGCTCTGATGCCATTGCCGGGGTGATCAATATCCAGTTGGATCAGCGTCCGGGCGTAGCGGCCTATGTGCAGCGCTCGCAGTATTTTGAAGGTGACGGCGAAACGACCCGTGCCGGTATCAAGGCCGGTAAGACCTTTGACGGCGGCTTTGTCACCGCAGCACTAGAATGGGCCGACGCGGCCATGACGTCGCGCAGCCATCAACGTGCCGATGCTCTGGCCTATGAAGCGGCCAATCCGGGTGTTGATCTGCCTGATCCGGTTCAGCACTGGGGCGCGCCAGACACCAAAAACTACAACTTCACTTTTAACGGTGCGCTGGAGACCGGCTTTGGTGAGCTTTATGCGTTTGGTACCGCCGCCAAGGGCGAAGGCATCAACGACATCAACTGGCGCATCCCGTCGGCCACCTCGAACGCCAGCGTTTATAAGCCTGTGCTAAGCTTCCCCGGCTGGGATCTGAAATCGGTCTATCCGCTCGGTTTTACGCCGCGTGAAGAGGCCAAATATCAGGATTATCAGGCCGTAGCCGGTCTGCGCGGTGGCGGCGAGGTCTTTACATGGGATCTCAGCGCTTCGATCGGTGAGAACGAAACCGAGTTTTACCTCTATAACACTATTAATGCGTCGATGGGCCCAGACTCGCCGTTTGACTTTTTCCTCGGCACGCAAACTCAAGCCGAAGTCAACCTCAATGCCGACGGCGTTTACCGGCTGGATGTGGGGTTGTCTGAGCCGCTCAACATCGCCTTCGGGGCTGAACGCCGCGAAGAAACCTATACAATAGGTGCCGGTGATGCGGCCTCCTATGCGGTCGGCGCGGGTGCCAAAGACGGTCTGGCCGTAGGTTCAAATGGTTTCCCCGGTTTCTCGGACGTGCAGGCTGGAGAATGGTCGCAGGAAAGCTACGGGGCCTATGTCGATGTCGAAGGCAAGGTCACCCCGGATTGGACCTGGGCGGCTGCGGTACGCTACGAAGATTTCGACAGCTTCGGCGACACCACCAACACGAAGCTATCGACCCGCTATGATTTCAGCCCCAAGTTCGCCGCCCGCGGTTCGGTCTCGACCGGCTTCCGCGCGCCGACGCCGGGTCAAATCAATTCACTGTCAGTCTCTCAAGGTTTGGATACGGTCACGCTTCAGGTTTTCACCAATGGCCGCCTGTCACCGCTTAACCCTATTGCCGTCAGCAAGGGTGCCAAGCCGCTAGAGCCGGAAGAGTCGGACAACCTGACCATGGGCTTTGTCTGGCGCACCGATATGGGCCTGTCGGGCACGATCGACCTTTACCAGATCGACGTCAATAACCGGCTCGGCCAGTCGTCGTCCATTACACTGACACAGGCTGAAAAAAATGCTCTGGTCGCGCAGGGCTATCCGGCGGCGGCCAGCTTCACGTCCGTTTACTGGTACACCAATGATTACGACACCCGCACCAAGGGTATCGACGTGGTGACCAGCTATGCCCGCACGATATGGGACGGTCAGTTGAACCTGACCCTGGCCTACAACACCAATAAGACCCTGATCACCGGCGGGTCGCTGACGGCTAACCCGACCACCAAGCGCAACTTTGAGGAGGGCTTGCCCCGGAATAATGCCAGCTTTACCGGCAACTTCCGCAAAGGCCCGTTCGAGTATCAGGTGCGGGTACGCCATTACGGTAGCTGGACCGACTCGACCGGCAATTCGACCGGCGACATCTTCCAGACCTTTGGCGTGATGAACTTTGTCGATGCCTCGGTGCTTTACGACATCAACACCAACCTGTCGCTTAAGGTGTCGGTGGAAAACCTCTTTGATGACTATCCCGAAAAGGCTCTTTTCCAGGCGTCACGCGGGATCGAATATTCGCGTAACGCCCCTTATGACACCTATGGGGCTCAGGCCTATGTCCGCCTGAACGCCAAATTCTAAGTTTAACGTCATATCTGATCCGGGCGGGCCGATTCCTCGGTCCGCCCCTTTGTGTTTTTATGGAAAGCCTGACTATGGATCGCCGCACCGTGTTGACCGCTCTGGGCGCTATGCTGCCCGCAATGGCAAACGCTCAAACCGCAAGTGACCTGAACGCCCCTACGGGTCCAAAGGATGAGACCGGCTGGGCCAAGGTCGCCGCCGCCTATCCGGCCCGGCCCGATGGTGTGATCAATCTCGAATTTGGCGCGTTTGGCCAGATGCCGCTGGCGGTTCAGGCGGCATTTGCGCGCCATACTGAGACCATCAACCAGCAGGGCGCCTATTTCACCCGTCGGGAGTTTGCGCCCTATTATATTCGCCTGCGTCAGCAGATCGCGACGGCACTCAATGCCGACCCGTCAGAAATTGCCTTGACCCGCAATGCCACGGAGGCGATGCAGGCTCTGATCAGCGGCTACAACCGTCTGAAACCTGGTGATGCCGTGCTGATGGCCGACCATGATTACGACAGCATGCAAACCGCTATCGACTGGTTGAAAACGCGCCGGGGCGTCGATGTTGTGCACATCGCCCTGCCCCATCCGGCCAGCCATCAGGGGCTGATCGATGCCTACGAACAGGCGCTGAAAGCCCACCCCAAGGTTAGATTGATCCTGCTGACCCAGATCGGTCACCGTAGCGGGCTGAGGCTGCCGGTACGCGATATCATCGCTATGGCCCGCACCCACGGCGTCGATGCCTTGGTCGACAGCGCCCATGCCTGGGGCCAGATGCCCGTCGATGTTAAGGCTGAAGGGTTTGATTTTGCGGGCTTTAACCTGCACAAATGGATCGGCGCGCCGCTCGGCGTAGGTGCGCTTTATATCCGCCGAGACCGCATCGCTGACATAGATCCGTTTATGGGGGAAGCGGTCAGCGAGCGCGATCCGATCTCTGCCCGCGTCCATACCGGTACCGCCAATTTCGCCGCCCAGATGGCCGCCATAGAGGCCCTGAGCCTGCATGCCCGCATCGGGTCTGCGGCATGTGAGCAACGGCTGTCCTATCTGCGCGCCCTGTGGGCAGAACCGGTGCGAGAGCTAAAAAAGGTAGATGTGCTCACCCCCGCCGATCCGCGCCTGCATGTCGGGATCACGTCGTTCCGGTTGCGGCATGATCCGTCTCCGCAAGCCCATGCTGTGGTGGCAAAACGGCTTTTGGACAAGCACGGCCTGTTCACCGTTCTGCGCACCGGACTTGCCGGCGGAGCCTGCATCCGGGTGACGCCGGGCCTAAGCTCAACCCCTGCCGACATGACGCAGTTGTTAAGCGTTGTACACACTCTTTGAAGTCCGCTGCGGGCCTGAGTAGCGCCCTTGCGCCCGAAGCGGTCATTTACACGGTACCGCGGGCTAAGCCCGAAAGCGGAAATTGGCGAACTGTTAAGGCCCCAAAATGGAGCCACGCCACCGTTGCATCAGAATGCCAACATCGTCTTCTCAAATATAGCCGGGCGGCAGTTATATAGACTTCGGTATTGGTAAAATAGAACCTATTCAAATACGGCACGCAATCTAAAGTTTTATTGGTAAAAATGTAATTTCAGGATCAGTTATTTATAGACTATCTAATGAACATTTCCTTGTCATATTACCGCTTCGAGATTCCTTAAATTTTAATCGTTCAGATTAAGCGATTGGAAATCTTGATCGATTACATTGTCGTTTGGAAATACCTCACGCGTTGCGTTTGTAAGAGGTGTCGTAGAAGAACGAAGACATGGAAACATACCGGCTTGCTGTAAGCGAAAGTCAATGTCTCGACTGGCCGTTCGAGGATAAGGATATGTTCGAGATATTGTTCGAACAAAATCCCATCCCAATGTGGGTATTTAACCTGGCAAACCAAAAGGTTGTGGCCGTTAATACCGCAGCATGTGATCTTTATGGGTACACCAAGCGCGACCTGATCGAAAAAACGCTCAATGATCTGCATACGCCGGGCGATTTCCTCCACGGGCGTATGGGCCCGGAAAGCCTGGCCGCGTTTCTCGTCCCAGAGCAGAACGTTACCCAGTTTAAGGCCAGTGGCGAGAAAATAAAGGTTCTGCGCTTTGCCCGTCCCGCGCGTTATCGCGACGAAGACTGCGTGATCGTTTGGAATATCGATGTCACTGAGCGCGAACAGGCTTCCGTGGAACTGCAAAGTACCCAGATATTTCTTGATGCGATCGTGGAGAGCATACCCTCCATGCTGTTCGTAAAGGATGCCCGCGACGGCCGGTTTGTGCTGTTAAACAAGGCGGGAGAGGAGCTACTCGAAATAAGTCGCCATGACCTGATCGGAAAATCTGACTTCGATTTGTTCGACCTTGAAGATGCAAAACGCTTCCGGCTGGCCGATCAGAAGGTGGTGGCGTCCGGAAAACTCGTTACCATCGAAAATGAACCGCTCACGACGCCGAACGGTGTGCGATCCTTAAGAACGCAAAAAGTTGGTGTGCCCGATATCAACGGAAAACCAAGATATCTGCTCGGCATTTCCGAAGATGTAACCGAGAAACTGCGGATAGAGGAACGCAGCCGTCACCTGGCCTTACACGATATCCTGACGGATTTGCCAAACCGACTGCAGTTTCAAAACATCCTTGATCGCCATATCGATGCAAATTCTGCGACCGACAGTGATTTCGCCCTGCTGCTGCTTGACCTAGATCGCTTCAAGGCTGTGAATGACAGTCTTGGTCACCATGTCGGCGACCACTTGCTGCAACAGGTAGCCACGCGCATGTTATCCCACATGGGGGATGACGACGTCGCGGCCAGATTGGGCGGTGATGAATTCGGCGTCATCCACAAAGGTCAGATCACTCAGGAGAGCGCAACGCAGCTTGCCGGCCGCTTGATCTCATCACTGTGTGAGCCTTTCACGGTAGATGGACATTATGTCTCAATCGGATGTAGCGCAGGCCTTGCGCTGAGATCTTTGCATGGCGGCAGTGCCGATGCGCTCATGAAGCGTGCCGACCTTGCGCTCTATGCGGCCAAATCCACGGGTAAAGGTGACTATGCTTGGTTTGAGTTTGCGATGGAGGAGAAAGCCGATCGCCAGCGTATTTTGCGTGAAGAACTCAGCACTGCCCTGGAAAAGAACCAGCTTTACCTTAACTATCAACCCATCGTCTGCACGCGTACCCGCAAAATTATTTGCTTTGAAGCCCTACTGCGTTGGGAGCATCCGACACGCGGTCTTATATCGCCTGACGAATTTATCCCGGTCGCTGAATCGTCAGGCTTGATCGAACCGATTGGCAGGTGGGTGCTGCAGCAGGCCTGCGCTGAAGCCACCAAGTGGCCAAATACCATAAGGGTGGCGGTGAACCTGTCGCCCCGGCAATTCACGGGCTTTGGTCTGGCTGCAGACGTCATGCGGGCGCTGGAGCAGTCGCGGTTATCACCGCACAGGCTGGAACTTGAAATTACAGAGTCCATTTTCCTCACCGACACTCAGGAAAACGTGCGTATTTTGAACCAGCTCAAACACTTAGGCATCCATATCGCGCTGGATGACTTTGGAACCGGCTACTCAAGCCTTGCCTATCTGCGATGTTTTTCGTTTAACAAGCTTAAAATTGACCGCTCGTTTATCTCCGACATGTCCTCCACGCCGGAAAACCTTGCTATCGTGCGCGCGGTCATTGGTCTGGGCAAAAGCTTTGGCGCGGTCGTCACCGCCGAAGGGGTTGAAACTGAGGACGAGATGGCCTGCGTTACTCAGGAGGGCTGCGATCAGGCTCAGGGCTACTTGCTGGGGCGACCTATGACGGCCCATGCCGTAGGTGATATGCTTGTGTCCTTGCCCACGAACAGAAGTTTCGGAGGCGCATAAAATGGATGCTGTGATGCGTTTTCGAAGTTCAACGGCCTGGGATATCGATCCAAGCCGCGTGTCGCTCGCTTAGCGTCCCCCCACTGGATTTTCTCGATAAGCCCTTTCCCTCATTATTTTCATAGAAAAAAATGAGTGAAATTCACATAGCTGTCATGATGCGGGCTTAGACCCTGCCTTTTAAGGCGGGCAGTCAACAGTAGGGTCGCGATATGCACACGCTCCGGTCAGGTCTGGTGTCTCTTGCTCTGGCGGTGCTGGCCGCCCTTATGGTGTCAGGGCCTGCTATGGCCGCAAAGCCGCTCAGGGTCATACTGATACCGGCAGACGGAGGTACTGAGGACGGGACGCGGGCCGACTATACGCCCTTGTTCAATGCCATCAGCCGCCAGACCGGCCTGACCTTCGACATCCGTGTGGGTCAGTCCTACGGTGCGGTGGTTGAGGCCATGTGTAATGGCTCGGCCGATATCGCCTTCGTGGGCGCGGTCACTTTTGTGCAGGCCCATCAGCGTAAATGCGCCGAACTGCTGGCGGTCGCGGTCGAAAAGGGCCAGTCGTCCTACTATGCAGGACTGTTCACTCGCAGCACCTCCCCCATCAAAACCGTGGCCCAGATCAAGGGCAAGCGCGTGGCGTTTGGCGACATTAATTCGGCCTCGGCCTTTGTGTTTCCGGTCAGCATGATCATGGATGCGGGCCTTGATCCGGTCAAAGACCTTTCGGCTCTGCGCCTGACCGGCAGCCATGCCTCAAGTCTGGCCGCACTTACCCAAAATCAGGTCGATGTCGCCGCCCTGTCGTTTGACAGCTTCGATAAGGCCATCCGTCAGGGCGCGGTCGATCCAAAAAGCATCCGCGTTATCGCCAAAAGCATCGCCATTCCCTATCCGCCGATTGTGATGAACACCCGCCTGCCCGCGTCGCTTAAGGTCAAGCTAAAATCGGCGTTTGAGACCGTCCATACCGCCCCCGGTGTGACGCCGGACATGATCCGCGGCTATGGCGGAGCCAAAGTCGATCGCTATGACACCAAATTTTCCGCCGCCAAATTCAGTGTCGCGGCCCGTACCATGGCGCGCATTGATGACCGGCTAAAAGGCGAAATCCTGAAGAAGGCCTCGGCGCGGTGATCCGGTTCGAGGCGGTCAGCCAAACCCACAAGTGCGGCACCCAGGCCCTGAAAAACATTTCCCTGACCATCCCAAAGGGTCAGGTCTGTGTCCTGCTGGGGCCATCAGGTGCTGGTAAATCCAGCCTGTTGCGCTGTGTTAATGGTCTGAACCAGCCGACATCGGGTAAGCTGTTTGTGGGCGACATTGAGATCACCGCGCGCAGTTTGAAAACCATCCGCCCGACCATCGGCATGATCCATCAGGCGTTTAATCTGACCACACGGGCAACGGTCGCAGCCAATGTGATTGCCGGTGCCTTGCCCGCTGTGCCAACCCTGCCCGCCCTGTTGAACCTGTTCCCACGCGAGTATCGGGCCAAGGTGTGCGACCTGCTTGACCGGGTCGGTTTAAGCGAAGCCCATCTGACGCGCCGGGTCAGTGAGCTATCCGGCGGGCAGCAACAAAGGGTCGGGATTGCTCGCGCCTTCATGCTCGATCCCGCCATTATTCTGGCCGATGAGCCGGTCGCCAGCCTCGATCCGGCGGTGAGCGCGGACATTCTGGCCTTGCTGGTGCGAGAAGCCCGCGCCCGCGGCGCGACGGTCCTGTGCAGCCTGCATCAGCTTGATCTGGCGGTTAAGTTTGCCGACCGCATTGTGGCCCTTAAGGCCGGTGAACTGGTCTTTGATGGCCCGCCCGCCGACCTTACCGCCGATGCCGCCGCCCGCATCTATCAGACGCCGGTGACACCGGCTTTAGCGCCTGAGTTCGCCTGACCATGAAACCGCTGATACCCCCGCCTGTGGCCACCGAAACGTGGCGCTATCCCAAACCCTATGGCCTGAAAACCCTGATCCTGTCGTTGCTGGCGGTGTTTATCCTGTGGCAGACAGCGGTGCGGGTCGAACTGCCCAGGGCCGTGGCTCTGACCGCCGAAGCGGTCGGATCGGTGTTCGGGTCGGGTGCCGACAGTCAGGTCGCCAAGGGTTTTGCGACCGTGGCCGGACAGTTATACCCTTTGGAGATGGCCGAGCGCATCGAGGTCAGCCGGATTGAAAACTTCGACCGCGATAAGCTGCCAGCGTTTTCCTATATAGAGCGCGAAACCACTGAGGTTGAAACCCTAAACCCCGACACGCTTATGGTCGAGACCACGACCGAGACCACTGAGATTCTGGTCAAGCCCTACGGCTATCTGATGACGGTCGGGGTTAAGATGCTGGAGACCCTTGAGATCGCCCTGTGGGGGACAATACTTGCGGTTATTCTGGGCTTGCCGCTGGCGCTGCTGGGGGCGTCTAATCTGGCGCCCAATCGCTGGGTACAGGGGTTAAGTCGTGGGGTGGTCAGCGCCTTACGCGCCGTGCCGGAACTGATCAGCGCACTGTTTCTGGTGCTGGCCTATGGCTTTGGGCCGGTGGCGGGGATACTGGCGTTGGCGCTGCATGCCGCCGGGTTTTTCGGTAAGTTCTATGCCGACGATATCGAAGCCGCTGATCCGAAGCCCCAAGAAGCCCTGCGCGCCATTGGGGCGGGCCGCCTTAAGGTTTTCCGCCACGCGATCTTGCCAATGGTTTGGCCGAACTATATTGCCTCGACCCTCTATATTCTCGACCGCAATGTGCGCATGGCGACCGTCATCGGTCTGGTCGGTGCAGGCGGGATCGGGCAGGAACTCAAAGGCCGCTACGACATGTATGATTACGGCCATGTCGGCACGATACTGGTGGCGATTTTTGTGCTGGTGCTCATCCTTGAGCAGATATCAGCAAGGCTCAGGAAGCATTATT
>NZ_BMZB01000003.1:441774-453628 GCF_014652575.1 Asticcacaulis endophyticus
CATATCTTTAGTTTGAAACTCGGCATCCGTTGTGACGCCCGACCCGATAATCCCCGGATCGCTGACCACACGGTATTCGGTGTGCCAGTCCTTAGCCGTCACAGTGCTCCTGACATAACCACGCTTCTGGCCATTGAGATAGGCGACATGCGGATTGGCATCGCGCACCGCCATCATGTCACCCGCCCACGGACAGTGCGACGCAATCGACGTGCCGGCAAACTCATAACCGATCTTTTTCGAGTTCGGATCGGTCGGGGTTTCATGCAGTGTCATCGCGCCTGAGATATGCCAGTCACCGGACAGCACCACCGGCGTGCCGTCAGCCTTGGCCAAGGCCTTGGCAATCTTGTCACGTTGCAACGGATAGCCATCCCACTGGTCGAGGTTACGCACGGCGGCTTCCGGCCCTTCATTATAGCGGAACGGTGAGAACCAGGTCTGGGACGCCAGCACATTAAACGCCGCGTCCGATGCCGACAGTTCCCGCAACAACCACTGCTCCTGAGTTGCGCCGGTAAGCGTGCGTTTCGGATCATCCAGCGCCGCGCACGGAGCCTTGCGATTATCACCACAGGCCTGATCTGAGCGGAACTGACGGGTATCAAGTAGATGCACCTGCGCCGGGCCGAAACGATAGCGACCATAGAGCTGAATCTTCGATTTAAGCTGCTCAATCACCGGCGGCTTTTCGATCGGCATATGTTCCCAATAGGCCTGAAACGCCGCCAGCTTGCGCACCTGAAACTCTAAGGGCGTCTGGGCCTCCGGGTCTTGGGGGATATCACCGGCCCAGTTGTTATCGACCTCATGGTCATCCATCGCCACGATCCACGGGGCGGCGGCATGGGCGGCCTGTAAATCCTTATCGCTCTTATAGAGCGCATAGCGATTGCGGTAGTCCCACAGGGTCACGATCTCAGCGGAGTTGTGCAGGCGCACCGTCTCAAACGCCTGTCGTTGACCATTGCCCAGATCGCGCATCCGCACGCCTAAGGTGCCGATCCCGCCTTCGTAGATATAGTCACCGACATGGATCACGCAGTCGGGCAACCATTTGGCCATATCACCATAGGCCGTGAAATAGCCGCTCTCATAGCTCTGGCAACTGGCCAGAGCCAGCTTAGCCGACGGATCATTGCGACTTGAGGTGCGGGTGCGGCCAACAGGGCTTTCGTCCTGCCCGTAATAGAATTGATACCAGTATTCGCGGCCCGGAGCCAAACCATCGACGCGCACATGGACCGAATGGCCATCGCGGCCGGAGGTGGTGAACACCCCTTCGCGCACGGTGGTTTTCATCTGTTCATCAGAACTTAAGCGCCAGCGCACATCGACCGGCTCAGGCGTCATACCGCCGCCTTTGAGCGGATCAAGCGCCAGCCGCGTCCACAGGATCATGCCGTCATCGCGCGGACTGCCCGACGCCACACCGAGCGTGAAATGATAGGCCCCGGAGGCTGCGCGCGCCACCGCCGGTATCCACAGGCTTGCGGCCGATCCGGCCAGAAACAGTCGTCTGGAGAACATGAAACACCTTTTTGAAACGAAATAAAAAAGGCCATGTCTGAGACGCAAACTACGCTTCAAACATGGCCTTCTGAGATGAGGCTTTTTAGGGCGCGGATCACGCGACCGGACGACGCTTATGACCGTTTAACCGGCCCGCCCGACCTTTGTGATCCTGCGCCTTTAGAACGGGACACACACAAAGTTAGAGGTGAATTTTTGTTTAGTCGCTCTTTCTTAGCCAAAAAGTGGAGCCACTTTTTGGGAAAACGCTTACTAGAACTTGGTGGCAAAGGTCGCGTAGAAGCTGCGCGGCTTACCTTCAAACGGATAGCCGTAGAAATAGCGGTCGTCCGTGTTGGAATATTCGCCGCGGTTAAACGCTGCTCCGTAGAAATTGTTCCCGTAGCCATAGCGTTCGGCATAGTATTCGTCGAACAGGTTGACGACGCGGAACTGGAAGCGGTGCTGCATCTCTTCACCGGCCAGATAGGTGACCGACGCATTGACGACCGTGTAGTTGCCAAAGTTCTTGCTATATCTCGGCACGCCGGTGTCCTGGCCCTTGCCGCCGACCGCAGGCTTTGTCGTCCCCGGTAAAGCCGGACCGCCACGGGCCCATTCCGCGCCCTGGAAGCGCGGCAGCATCTGGAACTTCAGGCGGCCATCTTTAGAACTCCAGTCAATCGCACCGGTGGCAAACCACGACGGGGTTTCCTGAAGTTGCAGGCCTTTGCGTGAACCGGCGGTTTCAGACGCATCCGTGCTGGTATAGGCCAGACCGAAGTGCCACTGATCACCGATATGGAGATCAGCTTCGGCGGTCATGCCCTTGATCTTGGTGATGGCCGATGAGTTGAAATAGGTGTTTACCGTCAGGCCTGATGTGGTCGAAATCCGGTTGGTAATTTCAGTGTCAAACCCACCGATTTCACCGCTGACCGTGAACGCGCCAAAGGTGTTGCGATAGCCAATACCGGCGTTGAAGGTCTGGGTTTCTTCCGGCAGCAGATCAGGATTACCGAGCGTAAAGACCGGGCTGGTGGCCTGCGGCGGACGCGGGTTGTTGATATAAAGCTCATTGGTCTGCGGCAGGGAGTAGGACGTGCCGCCATTGGCGCGGATATAGGCGTTACCCATCGGCTGACGCACACCAAATTTCCAGATGGTCTTGGAGTCAAAGGCGTCCGAGAAATCCGTCCGCACCGCCAGCGAAATGTTGGTCGAGGGGCTGAAGGGCAGCTTGGGGTGGAAGTCAAAGAACACGCCGGTCGTGGCATTGTCGTTATTGGGGGTCGCAAAGGCTTCAGACGAGTCGTCCTTATAGGACACGTACTGAACGCCGCTGACCAGTTCGAGATACTTATGCACCTGCCACAGGGCGCGCACGGTAGCGCCATATTCCTTATAGCCGGATTTGAACTGGTTGGTGGTGCCAAAGCCGTGGGCAAAGGCAGGCTCGACAGCGCCTGTCCACGCTCCGCGCGGAATAGTGACGGTCGGATTGTTCGGATCGATACAACCAGCGGCTATGCGGCAGACTTCCGGATAAAGTTCAGCGTTCCAAAGTTTGGGGTTCGAGTAATAGGCAGACGCCTCAACCGATAAGCTGTCGCTGAAATGCTTTTTGAACGACGCGTCCATAATCGGATAACGCAGGGTATTGGGAGAATAGGACTCGCCCGACGGGAACGGGTCCTGGAACAAGCTCTCGACCAGAATGGCATTGGCACGGAACTCAGTATTATCGTCGATCTTCCAGAGATATTTCGCGCCGATATTGTTGCGGTTATAGGGGTAATCCTGAATACCACCGGACAGGGCGACGTTGTCGGTGAACTTGGTCGGGTCAAAGATGCGCGGTGAATCTGTTGCCAGCATGGTGCCGTAAACCATCAGGCTGTGCTTGCCGGCCTTATCGAGCGGGAACGAATAATTGCCCCAGATTTCGCGCGTCTCGAACGAACCGTAAGAGATGCCGAACTCGCCTTTGCGGGTGCCGTCCGGCTTTTTGGTGATGATATTGACGACGCCGATGCCGCCGTTTGAGCCGTAATAAAGACTGTTGCCGCCACGATAAACTTCGATGGTTTCGATCATGTGCGGGTCCATCGCGGTCGCACCCCAGATGTTCTCCAGCGCCGGGCCACGGTCATAGGTCGGCACGCCATCAAGCGCCACCAGCGTATCGCGATCCCCGCCGCCATCGAGACGAATGGTGAACTCGCCTTCGTCGGGCGAATAGCCGATATTGACGCCTTTCACCAGAAACTGCATGGCTTCGGCCAGGTTAATCGCGCCGGAATCTTCGATCTGCTGGGCAGTGACGATCTGAACCTCAGTGCCGTAGGCTTCGGATTGTTGAGCCGCCAGGGTCTGACGCGCCATTTTCTTGGCCTCGACCGTGACGGTCTGAACCGGTTCGGCGGCATCGGCGGCCACGTCGTCAGCCGCATGGGCCAGAGTGCTCAGGCTGCAACCGAGAGCCAGCAGGCCCATCAGCGAACCATAAGGTGCTTTCAAAAACATGATATATCCCCAAAATATGGAACCGGTTACGCCACCGGCAGCAGCTCCCCCGGCTCATGCGCAAACACACTCAGCGCCCAGGGTTCGATGTGAAATTTACCAACGGCTCATGACACTAAAAAAAGCGAATGATGACAGTTGGATGAATTTTACTCATTTTTACTATTATTATAAACTGAGTTTTATTTACCTCACTATTGACCCAGCAGTTCGGCAAAGCGAAAACCGTCTGTGGAATTGATCAGCAGGCTGTTGGCCCCAAAGGCGTCAGCGCCCGCCACATCGGTCAGCGGGTTATCGCCCAGCATGACCGCCTGAGATGGCGGAACCCCCAAGACCGCACAAGCCCGCGCAAACAGGTGCGGTGACGGTTTACCGATGATATCGACACTTACATTATGGCCTTCGACGCAGGCCATAATGGCGGCCAGCAGTGCGCCGGTTTCCGGCACGATCCGGCCGTCCGCGCCGGGATGGGTCTTATCGGGATTGGCCACAATCAGCCGCGCCCCGGCCTTAAGGCGGTTCACAATCCTCTCAAGGCGATCATAGGAAAACCCGGTGTCGCGCATCAGGACAATCACGTCCGTCGTGTCGTCATTGAGGTTCAGACCCAGACTGCGGGCATGGTTTTTCATGACCTCATTGCCGATGACCATGACGGTATCGGCGGTCTTAATGCCCTGCGTGACGCTCACGGCTTCGGCCCCGGCCAAAAAAATGCGCGCCGGGTCGAAATCAACACCTTCGCGCGCCATTACTCTGGCAAAATCCTGCGGCAGATGGGTTGAATTGTTGGAGACAACCGCCGCCCGGTCGCCCCACACTTTAAGAAAGCGCACGGCGTCCGGCAGCAACCGCTCCCCCAGCGCCAGACAGCCATCCCAGTCAAGTAGTACCGCCTTTGACGCGGCCAGAAGATCTTGCGCCGCATCCAGCCGCCGCGTTTGTGAAGTCATCAGATAATTCAAATTAGTCACCGAAAATATGAACCAAACTCAGTTTGATTGTGGTCAGAGATATAGATATGTTCAGCTAAAGCCTGCGACGCGTGATCAGGTGTCACAGAATCATGCCTTGAAAGACGTGAGGGCGATCTGCGATAGGGCGGCGAGCCGAAATGGAAACCGATATGAACGATACGCCCCAAAGCCAGACCCCAAATCAGCCGTCTGAAAATGCCCCGGTTGAAAACGCTCTGGTGCGGATCAATATCGCCTATCCGACCCTGGCCAAAGGCGCGCAACGCATTGCCGACTATGTGCTGGCCCAGCCCGATCGCATTGTGCGCATGTCGGTCACGGAACTGTCCGAGGCGACGGGGGCATCTGAGGGCAGCGTCATCAATTTTTGCCGCAAGCTGGGCCTGAGCGGGTTTCAGCATTTGAAACTTAGTCTGGCTCAAGAAACGGTGCAGCCGGTTCAGTTCATTCACGAAGACCTGAACCGCGATGACGATCTGCCCGCCGTCTGCCGCAAGATTTTTCATTCCGGCATTCAGGCGTTGCGCGACACCCTGTCTGTTATAGACCCCAAATCTCTGGCCAAGGCAGTGGAGGTTTTCCGCAACGCCAAGCGCATTGAAATCTATGGCATCGGCTCTTCGGCCCCGATCGCCGAGGACGCCCATTACCGGATGCTGCGTATCGGCCTTGAAGCCAAGGTTGTGATCGACAGCCATATTCAGGCCATCAGCGCATCGCGCACCACGCCTGATGTAGCGGTTCTGACGATTTCCCATTCCGGTGCTACCCATGAGACGGTCGCGTCAACCAAACTTGCCAAGGCCAATGGTGCGAAAACCGTAGTGATTACTAATTTTGCCCGCTCGCCCATTCAGGCTCATGCCGATGTGGTGCTGTTCACCATGGCGCGGGAGACGTTGTTCCGGACCGAGGCCATGACCAGCCGGATCGCCCAGTTGTGCGTGGTCGATGCCCTGATCGCCGCCCTCGCTCTGGCGGATTACGATCAGGCCACCGACACCTTGAAGCGCACGTTCGATACTCTGTCGATCAAACGATTTTAAACCCTGCTGCTTGACCGCCCATGAGCGGATCGCTGACCGAGGCCTTGCCGGTTTCCAGCCGTCCGGCAAAGCGGCGCTCAAACCCTTGAGCGGTTATGGACAGGTCGTACCAATGGCCGCTTTGGGCGGCATCGAAACTACGCTTTACGGTCTGACCGGGTTTGAGGGTGATGTCGCCCGCCGCCCCGCCGTAGGCCGAGCCATCCAGCCGAAGCGTCAGGGGTGCTGTGTGCCGATTACGTAGCGACAGGCTGACTTGCACGGTTTTCGCATCACCTTTGAAGGTCACTTCAGGCTCACTGACCGACATCTGGCCCTTCAGCGTGCGATTGAAGCCATTTGGCCCAAGCACCCAGAAATCATAGCTTTTGCCACGCGCGGTGGCGGGCCAGACATCCTTAAGCGACTTTCCGGCTTCTACCGTGTAGCGGCGCGGGATGGCCTCCAAGTCCAGCCGGTCATAGACCTGAAAGACCGCGCCCTTATGGCCCGAATTGACAAACTCCATGCCGACCTGCGCGTCCCTTACCAGTGCGCGAACCTCAAGGTCATAGGGCAGAGGCCGTGACGGACGCGAACCCTCCTCCTGCACCAAGACCTGCACCGCAACCGGCGGTTCGATGCGCTTACGATGGATCTGGGCAAGCACCGCCTTTTGTGAACCCGACGCATCCGGCAGTTTGGGGAAGGCTGGCTCATTCGGTGTCGCAAAATCAAAGGCCGAGGTCAGGTCACCGCACACGCTGCGGTGCCACGGGCTGATTGCCGGAATGGTGACATCGAAACGCTTTTCCAGAAACTGCCCGACCGAGGTATGGTCAAACACTTCCGAGGTTACCCAGCCGCCGCGGCTCCACGGTGAGACCACATACATCGGCACACGCGGCCCAAGGCCCCACGGGCGCACCGGCCCGCTGATGGTGTCATCCTTGACGCGGTATTTGTTATCTTTGTCGTTGAAATAAAAGCCTTTAAGATCGAGCGTTGACTTACCCGCCACCTCACCGGCGGCTGTATAGGACGGCGGCGCGGGCGGCGGCATGTGGTCAAACAGGCCGTCATTTTCATCAAAGGTTTGGAAGAACACCGTCCGGCTCCACACCTCCGGATTGGCGGTCAGGGCCTGAAGGATACCGGCGGTGAACTCTGCGCCCTGCAAGGGGGTCGAGGCCGACGGATGCTCAGACCAATCCTTGGGCGGCAGTATCCACGACACTTCGGGTAAGGTGCCGTCTTTTACGTCCTGCGCGAACCGCTCCAGCGACCAGTTCGACATACCCTTCTCATAAAGCCCTGAGCCCGGCTTGGCGTTGCGGAAGCTTTCAAAGGCGAGGCCACCGTGCATCGCTCCGGTCCAGTTATCGTTCGGGTCCTGATAGATGCGCCACGACACCCCTGCCCCTTCGAGGACATCCGGTATGGTCGGCCAGCTAAAAGCCGAGCCCTGATAGGTGTAACCCGGCTCCGGCAACGCGCCCTTGATCCAGCAGCGCAGGTTATTGGGCTCAGAGTCAGCGTCCGTACCGTTGATACCCTTGGCGCGCAACTGCGGATCGTGATTGGCCCCTGACCAGAACACAATACGGTTTGGATCAGTGCCGGTGGTGATCGAACAATGATAGGCGTCGCAGATGGTAAAGGCTTCGGCCAGAGCGAACTGAAACGGGATATCGTCGCGCTTATAATAGCCCATCGAATAGGGGTTTTTATATTTGGGCCAATAGCCGAACTTGCCCTGATTCCAGGCGGCCTGAGAGTCGCTGAACGAATGAGGAGTCCCCGGCACGGCGATGGCGTTGGTGGTTTTGGTATCGAGATGATAGGGTGGAATTTCGCGCGCGCCGTCGGATTGTTTCCAGACCGGTCCATTTGACATCGGCACCGGATGGCGATCACCAAAGCCGCGCACGCCTTTCAGCGTCCCGAAATAGTGATCGAATGACCGGTTTTCCTGCATCAGGATGACGACGTGTTTGACGTCCTTGATCGTACCTGTCACCCGGTTGGCAGGGATCGACAAAGCGCTGGCAATGACCTGTGGAAACACTCCACCCGAAGCACTGACGGCAGCGCCTGCCCCCAGCATCCGTAAAAATCCGCGCCGATCTGCACCTGACATTATACCGCTCCCTGACTAACCGAAGTTCAGGGTGTCGTACCGCAGCTACATGACACAATAATGAAATAAACTCATTATTGCGAATTATTATAATAAATTTCACTCACCTCGTGTTGGTAGGTTAGGTCGCAACAATGTAATAACATTGATTGAGCCGAATCGCGCGCTTGTAGACTTCATTCCTTCCAGCTTGGCTGAAAAACCCACCGGTGGATATTGTGGATCGCGTTAACATAGGGGAGAGTTGGCAATGAAGCGGGCCGAGCATGTATAATTCACCGGTCCGCTTTGGCTGTAATCGTTCACTCCAATGGAGTCCGCAATGGGCCAAGTCCGGCTGTAATTACAAACACCGCTGTAGCCCCTACTCTCAATGCTCGGTAAATGATAAAATCGGGCGCCGTTCAATAAAAATTTAGGGAGGCGGTATGAGCAAGCACCTTGGCAAAAGCATTGACCGCCGGGAAGGCCTCCGAAAGCCAAAATTTTCAAAAGGGCTGATAGAAGAGGCGAGGGATTTATTTCAAAAACGAACAGACCGCCCTCTCACAGACGAAGATGCTAGGGAAATGCTGGAAAACCTAACCGGCTTCTTCATGAGTCTGCAACTTCTCGATCGAGAACAAAAAGCTCAACAAATTGTCCGCAAGGAGATTGAAGTAGAGGTTGCGGAAAGTCAAGTGTCCGCTTGCTGCGAGCAAAGTTTATTGGCGGCCGAAGAAACAATTTCACCAAAGCGATTAGTGCGCAGGCGTCGCCCCATTCCGCGAGCTAAAGGCTAAGCGGTGCAACACTCCAGTGCTACGGCCCGTTATAATTCCCGTAAATGCGAAACAGCCAATTAAAGAGCATTGCAAATTATGCGATTAAATTTACCCGGAGAGCATATAGGACTCGAACAAATATTTCATAACAATTTCAACCAGATACAAAATTCGGCAATATATTGCCGCAAAAGTACGAATTGCCGAACTTTTTAAGCTGTTGAAAATATAGGGCAAAATTACCCAAACTGAAAATTGGCTGAGATTTGCACGCGAGTTTAGAACACTTTGCTTGGCTCCCGATAGAGTTTTGAAAGAAAAACTGGAGGCAATACGGCGCGATGAATTCGGCTGGTTGCGTCGAACGGGTACATAAGCGCACAACTCATCTTTATATTCCTATAGATCACCTCCATTAATTCCATTTTGCGAGAAATAAGCTGCGATATATCTTCCCTCCATTTATGCGGAGTTATATCGCAGTGCCCCTTACGGTCTCACAAGTTCCGGCTCGCGCCGAATGCGGACATTTTGCTCAACCGCGAAGCAAGCTGCCAAAAACCGAACATTCAATGGAGCTAATGACTAAAGGTCATACGCACGCCCACATATCGCGCCGAATCTCGCGCCGGGATTTGGACGACAGACATGGAGTTGGTTCGCCCGTCAGATTGGCGGGCGGCGACATAAAACGTATCAAAAACATTGTTGACGAAGGCAGTGACTGAGTATTTCCCGCCCCGGTCATGCAGCCCTGCCGACAAGTCCAGAATGCCAAATGACTTCTGGCGGGCTCTGGGGTCCTGGTTCATCGACATCAACGTTGCACTCTGCCATCTGTAGACAGAACTGACTACGAGCCAATGGTTTGGATCAGGCCGAAAATGATTGTCGCTCATGACATTGAACTTCCAGCGCGGCGCATACGGAAGTTGCCGTCCTGAGAGGTTTTGGCGCCCCGGCGCGCCTGAACAGCCTTCCGCAACGGTCTGTCCGGGATAACAGGGGGCACCGGTATATTTGACGACCTTGGCATCGAGATAATGCCCGGCAAGCGTTAACCGCCAGTCAGGGGACATACGACGAAAAGCGTCAAATTCTACGCCTTGGGTGCGGACTTCATCTATGTTTGTCAGGAAATCGGTTGAGGCATCATAGTCCGCAGCCTGACTTTGAAAATTTTCATAATCAACACGAAAAACCGAAAGGTTGGCGTAGTCGCCCTTCGTGTTTCGTACCCGCCATCCCGCCTCAATGGATTTCGTCGTTTCCGGCCTGGCAGGGCCGCGGTCTGCCCGATCCTGATTAAATCCGCTTGTGAGATCAAAGGCAGCACCTTTAAACCCCGTCGCTAGCGCCACATACAGCGTATCATCCTGATCGCTGGTATGCTGCAAGCTCGCCCGGTAGCTGTTGGCCGTCTCCTTATGCTCACCCGAAAACGATGCCCCCGCAAGCAGGTCGTCAAAACGATATCCGATGGTTTTATGTTGCGATCGCGCACCGACTGACAGCGAGTTTCGAGGCTGAAAAGTCCAGTCAATCTGACCGAACAGGTCCGCGTCACGATTGGTCGCAAGGGCATTCCATCGGTGTTGACGAAACGCAGGGCCACGCGCGCTTTCAAGACTGACCTCATGGTCAGCTACAAACACGCCAACCATATATCTGAAAGGATCTGCGGGCGACAGTAGGCGAAATTCCTGTGTTTTTCCCGATGAGTGGTACGTGCCGAACTGAACATTGCCTTGAGTTGTAAAATTCGCAAACCGCGGCTCAACATTCAGCAAATTGTCGTAATCGGACTGACTGAGGCGACCGGCACTGATCTGGCGGGTCGCATAGTTTGGGATAACACCCCCGTCGGAGTCTATTTGGTCGCGCATCCTAAAATCCGTGACGGTGCTGACTGAGCTAAATCGGAAGCCGCCCCCGAAAATATGATCAAATTTTAAGGATGCCCCGCCGTCGAGTAAGTCAGCAAATGTGCGCGTATCCTGATGAAGCGTGCGGTTGTGTTCGCCAGGCATAATATCTTTCAGGAAAACATCCTGCCCCTCCTCGACCGGCCCGCCGTCAGGATTCAAGGTCGCCCCGTCTGGAATTTCATACAACGCATAGGCGCAACAGGTCGTCCGGTTGTGACTGTACCAGGCCGTCAGCAAGGCCTGGGTTTGCCGACTTGGCGACCACAGTAGTTTTGTTCTGAGGCTCTGGCTGGTATAGCCATTGACGGTCTTGTTCAACGTCAGATTTTTGACCGAACCGGCATAGTCTCCGAGATTAACAGCGACACGAAAGTAGAGATCGTTCGCAGCAGGTCCCGACGTATGAAACGACACTCTGCGTTCCTCGTCAGACGTCATCACGTTGGTCAGCGAGGCGGTGAACTCTTTCGTGGGCCCGGCCGTCATAATATTAACCGCCCCGCCGGAGGCTGACCTGCCGTAAAGGGTGTTTTGAGGCCCGCGCAGAATCTCGATGCGGTCAACGTCCGTCATATCCATGAATGATCGGGCCTGAAACATCGCGGGCACATCATCGACCTGCACCAGCACGCTGGGTTCCGCAGAAATGGAATAGGCGACGGTGCCAATGCCCCTTAGCGAATAGGCGCTGTTTGCCGGTGTATCGCCTTGAATGACGGTTAACGCAGGCACGACCTTGGATAGTTCTTCGATCTGTTCCGAACCCGACATCTCCAGCGATCGAGCCTTGACCTGCGACACGGCCATGGGAATCCTCTGAAGATTTCGGGGCCGTTTGGTCGCGGTGACAATCACCACAAGGGGTTCCGGTTCCACGGCCGGTGCGGACACCGGAGGAGGTGTTGTCGGCAATGGCAGTTTGAGGTGCCCCTAGATTGCTAGACACCTTGCGCCTTCAAAATGCGTTGTCTGTTTT
>NZ_BMZB01000004.1 GCF_014652575.1 Asticcacaulis endophyticus
CGATCTGCCCGGCAGCCCGGTTTAAGCGCGGGAGCTGGCCGGTGTGGGATGGATGCTGTGACATAGCGGCCTCGATTAATACTAAGGCCATTTGCATATACCCCATGGGGGTATAGTGCAAGGCGGAATAGGGTGAATTAGATTCAATATAACGAGATGATAGATGTTGTTGCCAACCTCCAACGCGCCCAGGACGTTTCTGGGGGGGCACTGGATCTACATCGTAATAAAGGATCGCTGACTGAGTGTGCGTCCCCGCGATTATCTTCAACCAGTAAAGCTCGCACGTCTCATCGCCACCATGGGGAATGTGCCCTAGTCGATTTGCGCCACGAGCCAACTCGGTTCAGGCTGATCCGTATCGGGCTGTTCATTTGGGCAGTGGCGGGTCGCCTGCCCAAATGCTGATGGGAGCGAATGTGAATTGCAATGATAATAAAAGTGGCTTTGGGTTGCAGCTAAACGCTCCTAAGGGCATATATGGCAGTCTATACGTTCTCCAGTCCATTGCGAATCTGTTCGGCTTAAATTCGATCTTCATATGTCGTTAGCAGTTGTAAAATAGATTGAAGTGGTAAGGGAGTACGCAAATGGCCAGTCGGTTACACTTTCTGCCTATCAAGCCAGACGTCCTTGAACGCCTCGCGAAAACAATCGATCCGCAGGCTCTTCGTCAAGAGCGAGCGGTCCTCACCTCGTCGATTGTCGACCAGGCATCGATCTTGGAAAAAGAAGTGGCCGCGACCGTTAGCCGTATGCAGGAACTTGGAACTTTGCCAGACGAGAAAGCCGCATTCATACAGACTTGCCACGAATTAAAGAATGCGATCAAAGCTTTGGGCAAGAGCGTCGAGGCCTTGAGAGAGGTGGTGGCGTTATTTCCGGCTAAGGCTTAGCTCATGTTCACCTGATCGAACCCACCGTCAAATCGCTGCACGTGTCGATGCGAAATGCACACGCCGACCCTTCCAATAAGCAGATCGCGGCATCAGCCTGTTTTTAAGAAGCGCTCAACACTGCCCTTCAAACCGTCGGAGTGTCCGGCCAGGATCGAGGCGATTGCACTTACGCTGCCAGCGCTCTCCCGGCGCTGCGGCGGCAGTTGAAACCCCGGTGATGTTGCTGGACATTTTCTGTGTGGTGGCCGCCTGTTCCTCGACGGCGCCAACCATGGCGGTTGTCAGGTTCGACAACTCATCCATTGCTCGCGTAATGGTCTTTATGGCCAAAACTGAGCTGCTGCCGGTTTGACGAACACCGAGAAAAGGGTGTTCATCGAACTGGAGGTTCACATGGAAAAGAGAAAGTTCAGCCGCGAGTTAAGATCGAGGCTGTAAATATGGTCACTGACCGTGGCGTGGCTATCGTTCAGGCGCAACGACGATAGCGTCATATCTTAAACGGCAGCGGTCCGGAAAGCCTTCCGTGAACCGCGCCCATTGAGCACTTGGCTTTACCCGAGGCGCAGGTGGTTGCTTCACGTCAGCGCGACGACGGCTGAAAGTTTCGACCAAAGATTTGGAAAACGGCGTACGTATAAGAGTAGCATGTTCAGGTGTAATGCCCTCAACCGGTATTGTCGCCTGGAAGTCGCAAGGTCGCCCGCAAGCCGCCCTCGGCGCGATTCTGTATAGACATACCACCTCCCTGGCTCTCGGCAAGAGCTTTCACGATCGAGAGTCCAAGGCCAACGCCACCGGTCTGACGGGCGCGCGAGGTCTCCAGTCTTTCGAACGGTGTGGTCAATCGGGACAGAGCCTCATCAGGCACGCCAGGGCCACTGTCTTCGACCGCAACCATGACGAAGCCGGATTCGGACCAAACCCTTAGCCTTGCGCTGCCGGCGTAGCGCACGGCATTGTCAACGAGGTTATTGAGCATGCGGCGCAGGGCCAAAGGCGCACAGGCCGCCATGAGAGGGGTGTCGAGGTGGTCACCGAAGTCGATGTTCTGTCCGGATTCCCGACGGGTGGCCGTAAGAGTGGTGATCTCGGCAACGACATCCACAGATCGCGTCTTGGGGGCCCCCGAGAGAGAGACGTCGCGCGCGAATGTCAGGGTGTCATCAAGCAACTCGTTCATCTCCTCGATATCCGTGATGGCACGGGCCTGTTGATCCGGGTCATCGATGAATTCGGCGCGCAGGCGAAGCCGGGTCAGATAGGTGCGAAAATCGTGGGCGATGGCGGCCAGCATCCGCGTGCGGTCGTCGATCAGCGAGCGGATGGTATGCTTCATGTCGTTGAAGGCGGCGGATAGCTCCCTGATCTCGGAAGGCCCTTTTAGTGGCAGGTCTGGTGCGGATAGGTCGCCCGCCAGTTGTCGCGATGCCTGGCTCAGACGCTTGATCGGGTGAGCGGTTTGCCGCAAGGCGATCCCAAGTACGAAGCCGAGAATGATGAGACCGGCTGTGGCGATGATGAGGCCGCGATCCATCAGTCGTCGCAGGGCTGGCGCACGAGTCCGTTCAAGGATCAGGGTCTCACCTGTCCTCAGACTTAACACCAGTCGCACGGGTGCGGCTGCACCAATATGGTCCTCTGAGAACGCATTGACCCGACCGCCAGAGCGCACCTGGATGCTGAACGCTCGCCCGTCCAGCCCCTTGGCGTACCGAGCAAACAATCGCTCCAGGCGCGCAGAACTCTTAAGGGGGGCACCGTCGTCTTGGATTTCAACAGAGGGGGCGGTCCGGACAATCAGGGCATCGCTGTTCAAGGCGCGAACAATGTCAGGCCGCAACGCCGGCGGTGCCTTTTCCAGGGCTGCCGCCATGGCCATGGCCTGTTCGGGCGAGGGCAGGAGGAATACCGGCCGTGCCGGGCCACCTGGCCAAAAAACGATTATCAACAACGCCGCCTGAAAAGCGAGGCAGCCGATGAGAAACACCGCGCCGATGCGCACGAACAGACTGTCGAAGCGCTCGCGCATCATACGCGCTCCACGACAGGTGAGAACAGATACCCACCGCCGCGCACAGTCTTGATCATGTCGCAGGCCTCGTCGGTCAGTTTGCGCCGCAATCGGCTGAGTTGGACATCGACGCTGCGGTCAAAGGGCATGGCAGATCGGCCTCGGGTCCAGTCGAGCAACTGATCCCTGTTGAGGACCCTTTGCGGATGGGTCAGGAACACCATCAGAAGGTCGAATTCACCGCCGGTCAGCTCAACCGGCTGCCCCGCCGCCGTCGCTAGACGCCGCGCGCCCGTGTCCAGTGTCCAGCCATCGAAACGATAGGTTTCCGCCGTGGTAGTCCGCACCACCTGATGCGCATCGCGCGTTCGTCTGAGTACCGCTTTGACCCGCGCCACCAGTTCACGCGGATTGAACGGTTTGGCCAGATAGTCGTCGGCGCCGAGTTCGATGCCAATGATCCGGTCGATATCATCGCCCTTGGCCGTCACCATGATCACCGGTGTCGACAAATTTCCCCCTCTCAGGCGCCGACAGATCGACAGGCCATCTTCACCCGGCATCATGAGGTCAAGAATGACGAGATCGACACGCTGACGCGCCATGGCGCGATCAAGGTCTTCGCCGTTGCCACAGGCGGCGACCTCAAAATCCTCCCGCTTGAGCAGTCCCGTGATCAAGGCGCGAATTTCAGGGTCATCCTCGACAACAGCAATAAGAGTGGTTTGGGACATTGGGGATACCGATAGAAGGTTGATCTCCATGTGTAACGCGCCGGGTCTGTGCCGAAAAGCCGGAATGCCGCCGGTTACACTTTGTTACGAACAGAAACACTCGGGTCACATGCGGATTACGACGGTGGCGTACCTTCGGGATACACCAACACGTCAAAGGAATTCCGCCCATGTCCAAATTTTTAAATTATAGTCTTGCATTTGCAGGCGCTATCAGCCTCGCGCTGATCGCCACGACCTCTGCTGAAGCCAGCGCGCGCGACCGGATTGTATCGGTTCAGGGCGCGCATGGTCACGGTTACGTGGCCGGCCGTAGCCTGAACCGCAATTCGGGCGCGACGCAAGTGCGTCGCAGCCTGCAGACCCAATCGGGACGCGGCGTCGCAACCACGCGGGACACGACCTATGGCGACGGAGCCGTCAGCACAAGCGCCTCGCGAATCTATAATAATGGCGCGACGGCGTCCCGCTCCGGGTCGGTTGTCGTGGGTGAGGGGGCTATCCGTGGGCAGCGCACGCACACCGGCGTTGCCGGTAACACCCAATCGGCCTGGGACACCGTCTACCGGACGGACGATGGCTATGGTCGCACGCGTGGTGTCGAAACCTCCAGCGGACGCTCGGTCACAGCGGAGCGCGATGTGTCGGTAACCGAGGGAAGCGTCGTTGTCGGTACGCAGGTAACCACGGGGGCAGGGGCCACCGCCAGCCGCACCCGCACCGTTGAACGCGACCAGTAGCTATCCCCATTCCCTTGCCATCCGATGCCTTGGCAAGGGAATGGCCTCAAGATCCATTCAGGACTGAACACTATGAAATCACACCAAGCGATCCTCAGTGTCATCGTCATGGCGTCATTCGTCTCGGGATGTGCCGCCGCCGGTGCGCCGGAGCGGATGCGTCTACGCGATCGGATGGCCGCGCGAGCGGCCGAAGCCCCTGCCATCCCCGGTGTGGTAGAACGTAGCCTGACACTTGATGGGGCCCGGCGCAGTTATCTTGTACTCGATGCCAGCCGGCCTGGGATGAAGGCCCCGGTGGTTGTGTTGTTGCATGGCGGCGGTGGCAATGGCGGCACGATGATCTCGCGCTGGCAAGCCAAGGCTCGTGCCGAAGGTCTCATTCTGGTCGCGCCCAACGGCATTGGTCAGAAGGCGAAGGCCGGAACGTGGAATGCGGGCGGTTGTTGTGGTGAGGCGATGACGAGTGGCGGTAACGATGTGCATTTCGTCGCAACCCTTATTGATCAGATGAGCCGAGCGGCGAATGTGGATGCCAACCGCATCTTCGTTGCCGGCTTGTCCAATGGTGGCATGCTGACGCATCGGGTGGCCATCGCCATGCCGGAGCGTCTGGCTGGCGTCGCCGTAGTGGCCGGCGCCATGTTCGGTGGTGAACCCGCCCCTCGTGCACCGGTCCCCATATTGATCATGCACGGCGTCCAGGATCAGGTCGTCGGCTTCAACGGTGGCATGAGCCCGACCCGCTTTGTCGCTAAAGCGCAGTCAAAGCCATTCAAGCCGGTGCGTTATGCCGTCGATTTCTGGCGTAGAGCGGACGGTTGCACCACGGTGCCCAATATAGTGACGCAAGGCGACGTGACGACCGAGGTCAACAGTGACTGCCGTGCAGGCAGCGAGGTACGCTTTTATCGTCTGGCCTCGGCCAATCATGGCTGGCCGGGCGCAACCGATGGAACGACACCGGCCCTGGAGCGCAACCGTTACGATGCTATAAATGCCACCGACGTGATCTGGGATTTCTTTAAGGTCCATTCACGCGTCGACTGACCGTGAAGATGTGAATTTTTGTTCTACCCCAATACCGTTCGAAACAAGAAAGTGAAACGAGATGAAACCACTTCCAACCTGGCTCCGCGTCGTCGGCCTCTTCCTTGGAGGCTTTATCATGGTTGGTGCAGGTGAGGTGCCCCTAGAATTTTAGACGCTTTGCTTGTTATAAATTGGATGAAAAAAGAGCTGATAATGTCCGCTTCCGAGATTTCAGCGCGTATCTCAAATGTCTGCCTTGGGCGCAGAGGTAACTCTTTTACGGTCATGACCGAGCAGGATGCTCGGATACGATTTCGGCTGCGTGGGACGAAGGTATACGCTATTTCGACGCGTCACCGTGGTACGGCCTTGGCCTGAGCGAGCGCCGATTGGGGGTTAGCCTGCAAGGGCGTCCACGCGAAGAGTACGTCATCAGCACCAAGATAGGTCGCCTCTAACGCCCGATTGGACAAAATCCGGCAGCGTTGCGATCTGGCAGGACGTTCCGCCATGTCCTGCTGCACGATGTGTTTGACACTCCGATGGACGAGATCGCCGCAACGCTCGACCGCGACGTCGTGACCGTGCGCCAACTGGCGTCACGCGTCCGCCGCAATGTGCAAGTCGACAAGCCGCGCTATCGGGTGGCCCGCGACGACGGCGAGTGGATATCTCTGGCCTACCTCGACGCAACCCGAACTGGAGATATCGGCACGCTCTGGACCATCCTTGCCGAAGGGGTCAGGATCGTGTCGGATGGTGGCGGCAAAGTGCTGGCCTTCCCGAACGCCATTGTTGGCGTGGATAAGGCACTGCGTCTCTACGAGGGTCTCTTCCGGAAGTATGGTGATACCGAAAGCATGGTTCGACAGGTCTGGATCGACGGCCTGCCGGGCTATGTCAGCATGTATAACGGCACATTGCAGACAACCTCGTTCGAGATCAAGGATGGCCGTGTTAGGGCCATCTACAAGATACGGAACCCTGACAAGCTGGCACATATTTCTGGGCAGATCGGCGCCATCCATTAAATGGCCTTTTGCGAGACGCCCTACAGGCGCCATGCAGGACTGTGCGGCAGTTAGTGCACTATGGCTTTGTGGATGAAGCGGTGTTGAGCCGCTCGACCGCTTTGGCTTCGGAAGCCGCCTTATACAGTGCGGCCCAATCGTCTGGTGGATTGCCGTCGTCCAGCATTCCTTTGAAGGTTTTGTAGGCATCCGTCTTCGCGCCATAGGTCCGCAGCGTCGTCTCATCGTTGACCCAGGCAAAGATGATGACTTTCGCTGTCGAGTCATATCGGAAGAACAAGCGAAAGCGGCCGTTCCCGAACTTCGCCCGGAACCAATGTTTGTAATCATCGCCGAGGGTCGAGCCTTGCCGATAGGCTGTCGCCGTCGGGTCAGCCGCAATCGCCTCAAAAACGAGCTTGTTCAATGCGGCCAAGAGCTTGGTGTTCGCATTTTTCCGATATTCCTCGGGCTTCTTTGCTTTCAACGCCTCGACGGTCTCGGTCAGCTTCTCCAACTGATCGAGAAAAAGGGGATGCGCAAGGATGGTCCAGCCATTGATCGTTAGCATGGCTAGAGTGCGACACCCCCGTCGATCTCGGCATCGAGGTCAACGTCGATGTCGCCGACCAGCGCCGCCATACGATCCCGCAACGTCGCGGGGATCGGGATGATGGAGGTGCCAGGATGCTTCGTCATGTCATGCGCGAGGAATGTAAGGAAGCGATCAACGACCGGATCGCTCACCTCTTGCGTCGCCTTCTCGACATAGACGCGGCGCGCGTCATCGACGAAGAAGGCGATGCGTCCGCCATAGTCCACGCCCAGGGCCTGCCGGACGGCCTTAGGAACCGTGGTCTGGCCCTTTGCGGTGATGGTGCTTTCTTCTTTCAGCAACGCAGCCATGGTCGACTCCTAACTTAATCTTGAGGTTTAGTAAGGAAATTGCCTTACTTTGTCAAGGGGCGGATTTTAGAAAGCCTGAATTATCGCCACCTCAGATGCTATGAACGGTTCGGTTTTTGTAGCGCGCTGCAAAAGTCCCGTGCGCCCCGTCTCTTGTCCCGGAGGGTTCCGACGACTTAGCTACGCCGGGCGGGCTTAGGAATACGAGATCCGATTCACGACGCTATTTTGGACAGAAAGCGTCACTTCCGGGCTGGATTATAGAGGTAATGGCTTATATGCTCAATTCTCGCCGGTATGTCCTTCCCCTGCGAACCGGCGAATATAGCGGACGTCCTACCCCCCTCGGGACGTCCGCTTTCAGCCTTTCCCGCTTCATTATGAACGTCATCAAGGGCCATCGGACTTAGGCAAGCGTTATGGCGGATTTCTCAGATCTCAATGTTTTTCAGATGTATGTGGCGAATGGCGAGCAGCCGGGCTTCTGGTTAAAGCGGACCACTTGGGACAACACCGTTGCGCAAGTAACTTCGGTGGGCCCATTTACAGCAGCGGCGCCTTACTATGGCAATCCCGAGGTCTGTGCGGACATTTACGAATTGAGCTCAGGAGCTTTGAAGGAGCTTGGTGCTAAAATTCCGGTTCCGGGAACGTACAAGACTTGGCGGCAAATTGACCCGCCAAGATGGGCAAAGTGACGAGGGGCCTCTGCCTCTCATGAGCGCAGATTCGTCAACGTCCTCCCTCACGACAACAGACGAACCGGCGGCTCACGTCTGCTGGACGAAGATGATGAGACGGTATAGGATTCCTGTTCCCATATTAATTACGGATCGTCTCACTTGGACCCTCTCAGCGACATCATTGCCCTGCTGCGGCCGAGCACGGCCATTTCCAAACCCATTACCGGGCGGGGGCGCTGGGGCGTTCGCTATGCGGCGCATGATGCCCCCGGCTTCACAATCATCCTGAAAGGTGCGGCCTGGATCGCGTTCGAGGGGGAGGCGCCGTGGAAGCTGGAGCCAGGGGCCTTTCTTCTCTTGCCGTCGACGCCATCCTTCACCTTGAGCAGTCAACCGGACATCAACTGCGAGTTGCGCGACCCTATGGATGTGCCCAGCCGCCATGGCGAGCCGGACGGGGAAGCCGATTTCGAGGCGCTCGGCGGCACCTTTCGTATCGAGACTATCAACGCACCGCTCCTGCTCGCGTTGCTTCCGCGCATGATTCATATTCCGGCCTCAGAAGGGCGAGCGGTACGCCTCGGCCGGGTGATCGACCTCATCATGGAAGAATGCGGCCAGGATGAGCCAGGCAAGGACATGATCCTCCAGCGCATGCTTGAGGTTCTGCTGGTCGAAGCCATGCGCTGGGATGGCATCGGGCCTGGGGACGACCGCGCCGGTCTGCTCAACGGTATGCGTGACCCGGTACTAGCGCGAGTGCTTGGGGCGATGCACGCCAATGTCCGAGCCGACTGGACCGTGGCGAGCCTTGCCCGGGTCGCCGGACAGTCGCGTTCCGCCTTCGCCGCGCGTTTCGGCGCCGTTCTGGGATGCGGCCCGATCGAATATCTGGCCCGGTGGCGCATGGCGCTGGCGAAAGATGCTTTGTTGCACGGCGCAAAGTCCCTCGACCGGATTGCCGACGAGATCGGGTACGAGTCCGCAAGCGCCTTCAGCACGGCTTTCCGAAAGCGGCTCGGCTGTCCGCCAGGAAAATTCGCTAGGATCCTCGGCGACAACGATCCCGGGAACCAATTAGACGGAACGGGTTTGCAGTAACCACTTTATGCCGCCGGGAGCATCGACGGAATCCAAAGTAAGGCCGATCTCGAGAGAACCATTTGGCAAGGTCGTTAGTGTCAGGTCGCTGTAATCGACAACCGTCGGATGTCCGGTTTCAGTCGGTCTGTGATGAGTGGCCGTAACGATCAGCACCATTGCTCCGGCGCTCACGGCTGCCGCAATCCCGGCGACGGAATCCTCGATGACAAGGCATCTGTCCGCCGTGGTGCCAAGCTTTTCGGCGCCCAGGTGGAAGCAGTCAGGTGCCGGCTTCCCGCGCGCCACGTCCTCGGCGGCAATCAGCAAAGGTGGAACGGGTAGGCCCGCGACTTCGATCCGGCGCAAGGCCAGCGCCCTCGGTGCCGAGGTCACGATGCCCCATTGCTTCATTGGCAGAGTGGTAAGAAACGCCGCTGCACCCGGGATCGCCTCAATACCTTCCACCTCATCGATTTCGGCCTGCGTGATTCTGGCCGCCTCGGCCACGAGGTCAAGACCGGCGATACCCGTCCGGCGGATCGTTTCGACCGACTGTACGCCGTGAATGGTCGGCAGGAATGTGTCGACATCGATACCGTGCCGCTCCGCCCACGCCGCCCATATACGCTCGGCGGCCTTAATGGAATTCAGGATCGTTCCATCCATGTCCAGAAGAATGGCATCGATCGGTCGCATCTGCGAAAGTGGCTGCATCTTGCGTTGTGCTCTTTCAAAGGTTAATTTTGGGAATTTGGCCTTTTCCTTACCATTATTCTCACGATTTGGATACTTGGAAATGAATAATGGACTGGGGATTATGGATCGTCTCCACGCTGTGCCCTATTAAGGAACCATCCAACCAACGGAGGTTCTTATGCAAACAATCCTAATCACCGGTACATCCTCGGGCTATGGCTTGGAGATGGCGCGTCATTTCCTCGATAGGGGATGGAAGGTCATCGCGACCATGCGTCACCCCGACACCCGGCTCCTGCCGTCATCGCCCAATTTGCGTATTCTGCCGCTCGACGTAACGAACGAAGACAGTATAGCGGCTGCCGTCGCGGGTGCAGGGCCGATCGATGTGCTCGTCAATAATGCAGGCATTGGCGTTGTCGGTGCCTTCGAGGTAACGCCAATGGCGAATATCCGTAAGGTGTTCGACACCAACACGTTCGGCGTTATGGCGATGTGCCAGGCGGTCATTCCCCAGATGCGCGAACGCCGATCCGGCGTCGTCGTCAACGTGACATCAAGCGTCACGCTGGCCCCTATGCCGCTGGCGGCGGCCTACACCGCCAGCAAACAGGCTATCGAGGGCTTCACAGGCTCGCTCGCCCAGGAACTCGCCCATTTTGGCGTCGGGGTCAGACTGGTGGAGCCGGGATATGCCCCGACGACGCGGTTCGCACAAAACACGGATCTTCGTATCGAAGATCTCATTCCCCCCGCTTATGCCGACTTCGCCGCCCCGATTTTCGAAGCGTTTAGCCAGCCGACGCTAACAACGAAAGAAACCGATGTTGCCGAGGCTGTCTGGGCCGCCGTACATGATATGTCCGGTAGGCTTCAGTTCCCAGCCGGGGCCGACGCGGTCGCTCTCTTTCAAGGGTGCCATGGCTGAGCGGTCAGGTTCGACCCATGCCGCGTGGGCTAACCGGTGGCGATGCGCCGTTCAACTACTGCCATCTGAAGAGGGAAGCGGCGGCTTTCGGCGGTTCGCCAATCAAGGCGTCGGGGGACGAAAAGCCGCTGATCGTGCCGCTTACTAGCAAGAACTGGCGCGCCCAATCCGGGCAGCATGTGATCAACTTCACCAAGGGCCGGTGGCAGGAGCGGCGTGAAAGGGTCCCTTTAGTATCAACCGGTGCCAGTATTAGGCCGGATTCTCCTGATTTGAATCGTTAGGGATTTCCGGAAAAGGTAAGCTTGGTAAAATCTCAGGCTAATCTCAACGCGGGTGTTTCCGCGCGTTGTGACGTACTGACGAGCGCCGCACACGGCCTCAGACGAAACCCGTGACCTCTGCGGCTAAGGATGGTCGCGAATGTCCGGCAGGGCTGATAAAGGGCGTAAATGCGGTCATTGCCCATAAGCCAATTGGCGTGAGCGGCAAAGCGCGTCTCGTCAGCATTCTGAGCTGCGCAGAGTAAGGCCACCAGACTCAACTCATCATGGGTAAGGTCGATATGTCCGGGCCTGCCAATTGTCAGGGTGCGTTTTCCCGACGAGAGGGTTATTAGAATCTGGCTAAAGGCCGTACAGCCTTCAGTCACTTCTTCACCGAATGCGTGGCGCAACTCACGGTGCAAGATACGGCAGGAATGAGGGCAGGCCACCGCGGTTCGCATTGCCCATACTGAAAAATGTTCGGCATAGACTAAATCGCATATATTGTTTGGCATTGATGCAGAAGCGAGGGCCACAGCGTTCATTCCAGAAATATTAAATAAGAATAGCTCGCAATATCATTTAAACGGACGGACGCAAGACCATATGAAACGGTCGCAACGAAGTCAGACCACTATTTCTTAGTTTTACGAGGTGAAAGCGAGCTTAGAATGGTCAACAGCATTCGTGGGGTGGGGGCCATAAAACGGGACAGAATGAGTGTGGGCTTTGCTAAACCGGCCTAAATGAAGTGTATTTAATTTACGACGCTTACGGTTCCGTTGTCAGTGTACACAAGTCGGGTCCCGCTAGAGGTAACGACACCTCGCAGGGCTGCATCCTGATCGCGAACGGGAAAAATACCGCTGACGCGACGCCCCTTTAGCCTTTCCGGATCGAACACAAGAGGTAGTGACCTGTATCTATTCAGCTCTGTAAGGACCACAGTCAGGTCTTCATTCACGGCCTCTACCCAGCCTGTTGCCCAGCTGCTGAAGGTAGCGGGGGCGGACTTGGGCAGTCGTGTCACCCTGTGACGATCTACGCTTGCGCGCTCACCCGGCGATAAGGTTTCACAGGCAGGCGGTGTGTTTGCCGGACAAACACGCACGGTCGATTCAATGACGCTGACCTTCATTGCGGAGGCCGTCAGTTCGACCTCATAGGCGGTGCCAAGCGCCGTAGCCGAACCAAATGTGGACTGAATGCTGAAGCGTCGCTCAGGGCTGCGGTTTACTCGCGCCAGCAGCCGTCCTGTGATAAGCCTGACCGTATCGAGACGTTCGCGTTCGGTGACGCGTATAGCTGTATCCGTATCGAGTATAACAACATTGCCACTTGCGAGTGCTACCGTTTTCTGTTCCCCACGTGCGGTGTGATAGTCGGGAAAGTTATCGCGAAGACTGTCTGAGGTCAAAAGACTCCAGGACAGGCCCGCGAACATGACAAAAGCAAATCCGTAGACTAAAGCCCGGCGGAGGTCTTGTTTCGGTTTTGACGCCAAGGACTGCAGCGCTTTGATTTCAGCGGGACCGGCCTGATCAAGGCGGTCATGAAAAGCCCACATTTTCTCGAATGTTGTCCGGTGCAGGGGGTGGGCCGCACACCAGCTTTCGCAGGCCAACCAGTCGGCATCACTGGCGGAGGTAGAATCGAGCAAACCCACCCATTCGGCGGCCGCGGTTACAATGTTCTGGGGTGTTTTTAGGGACATGTTAATCTGCCATCACACTGAAAATTTGTACACTGGCGCTGACAATATGCCGACGCACCGTCCGGGTTGACAGGTTGAGTTTTGAGGCAATCTCCTCCTGACTGAGGCCATCCACACGCCTGAGCAACAGCACCTGACGCGTGATGGAGGGCAGGCCACCCAGAACTTTCAACACCTCATCAAGAAACCTGATGGCCTCCAAGATCCGCTCAGGGGTAATCGGATAGGTATCATCATTATGAAGAGCAAAGCATTCGATTACGGAGCGTTCGATCTCACGTCGGCGGATGTCATCCACCATAAGGCGGCGGGCGATGGTGGCGAGAAGGCTGCGGGGTGAAGCGGGAGTGACCTCAGGCAAGCGCTCAAGCAATCGGCAGAATGTATCATGGCTAAGGTCTGCTGCACGATCCGGACAGCGCAGACGGCGTTCCAGCCATTTAGCGAGCCACTCGCCATGACCGATATAGAGCCCTTCAACTGTTCCGGTTCCCGTTTTCATTTCTTGCCGCCGTTGTTGTTACGACGGGGATTATTTAGCAAATGCGAACTATTTGCAATATTGGGGGCGAAATAATGCAATGTGTGTCCGCTTTTGCGGTTTCAACCGTCCTGAATACGAAAGCCTTATTAATCTCAGGAAACCGAATATGAAAAATCGTTTCTCAGGTGCTGCCTGCGCAGCCCTGGCTATCGCGTTCACCACAGCGGCGGTGACAGGTGTGGTGTCACCTGCATGCGCTCAGGCATCAGTGACAAAAGTCAATTTTAGTATTCCCGCCGGTCCGCTGGACGCCGCGATTGTTCAGCTTGGTCGTCAGGGGGGCGTCATGATTGCCATTCTGCCAGAAACGGTTCGGGGGAAACAAACTTCGGGGCTGAGGGGGGGATATACGACCTCCGAGGCATTAGAGCGGCTGCTGCAAGGGACGTCTTTATCGGCGCAACCTGACGGCCGTGGTGGTTTTGTGATCCGTCAGGTTGCGGTTGAGCGGGTGGTTCAACGCTCAGCCAAGCCTGTCGCTGAAACTGTGACATCGGGGCCTGAGGATATTGCCGAAGTTGTCGTGGTCGGGCAGACCACAAGCGTGCTGGTTGGGGCAAAGCAACTGGAACAAACTCAGGCCAACGATCTGGCCGATATCTTCCGCAATACCCCGTCCGTATCAGTCGGCGGGTCGGTCGGTATTGCTCAGAAAGTCTATGTCCGGGGGATGGAAGACACTCTGCTCAATGTAACGGTGGACGGCGCACCTCAGACCGGCACGTTGTTCCACCATATCGGGCGGGTGCAGATTGAGCCTGAATTGATGAAGAGCGTCAAGTTGCAGGCTGGGGCGGGTGAGGCGACTTCAGGCTTTGGTGCAGTGGGCGGGGCCTTGCGATTCCGAACCAAAAGCGCGGAAGATCTGCTGTCGGAGGGGGAGCCGTTTGGAATGCTAGGCAAGGCGTCGTGGTTCAGCAACAACGGCTATAAGGGCAGTGTCACCGCCTATGGCCGCCTGTCGGATAACTGGAGTTTGCTCGGATCTCTGGTCTATGTTGATCGTGATGACATGCAGGATGGTGATGGTGACCGGCTTTATGGCACAGCGGCAGAGCAGGCCCTGGGGTTTCTGAAGCTATCGGGGAAACTGGCGCCCAACCATTTCCTGTCGGTAAGCTATGAACACCGCGATGAGGAAGGCAAATTTGGCCAAAGACCAAACTGGCCTGCCCTTGAAGGGGCTATTTTGTATCCGGCGGAGGCAGGGCGACGCACAACTGTAGCTAACTATCGCAACGAACTGGGTGACCTGGTGAATATGGATGTCACGGCCTATTACACCCGTGCCGAATTTACTCAGGATATCTTTACGCGCTGGGGGCGTTATGGTGCCAAGATCGATACGTTCGGCTTTGATGTCCGCAACACCAGCCGTTTTGGGGCGCATGAGTTGATCTATGGGATTGAGCACAAGACTGACCGCGTGAGCAGCGAATATCTGGGCGACGCACAAGCTATCGCCGACTGGGCCTGGAACCCGGCTGTGGCGGCCTTTAAGGAGGAGGGCCGTCTTTGGGGAGCTTATGTGCAAGGCCACTTTCAGGTCTCCGATCCGCTGCTGATCAGTGCCGGTGTACGTTATGATGACTACGATCTTGAGCAGGTAACCTACGACAGCGGCACATCAAGTCAGGGCTTTAGCGGAAATATCGGTCTGAAATACGCGTTTACAGATACGCTGTCGCTCACCGCAGGACATGCTCAGGCCTTCCGGGGCAAGGAAGTGGGTGACGCCTTTACGCTGGAACGCCGTCCAGGCCGGATCACCCTGGCGCCTAACCTTGAGCCTGAGCGTGTGGATAATACCGAAGTGGGGCTAACCTATAAGGCCACAAGGCTGCGCGGTTCAGCCTCCCTCTACCAAATGACAATTGACGACGTTATCATGGATCAGATCGGCGCCGGTGCCCCGCCTCAGGATGCCACCTATTATGAAAATGTCGGCAAATTTGAAACGAAGGGTTTTGAACTGAGGGTCGGCTATAGCTGGCCGCGTGTCAGTGCCGATGTGTTTTATACAACCTATGATTCAGAACTGAATGGCCGGGCGGTTGAAGGCTACGAAGAAATTGGTCTCGCCAACGCATCGGGTGATCAGTGGAACCTCAATGTCGCGTGGCAGGCCGCCAGTAATATTGATACAGGTTTCAACGTCCGCCACGTTCAGGCCCTGAACGATATTCCGGTGCTGTACCGCGCGCGCGAAATTGGCTGGATTGCCGATATCCAGCGTGTTGATAAACCCAGCTATACGGTCGCGGATATCTTTATCGACTGGAAACCAAAGGGCCTTGATCGTCTACGGGTCAATATTGCGGTTCAAAACCTGTTTGACGTAAAGTACCGCGATCACGCCAGTGTCGCCGACTATAATCACATTCCCGACTGGGAAGGGATTGCCGGGGTCTATGAGGCCGGACGCGATGTCCGGGTGTCGCTGGCTTATGAATTCTGATGCCCGCTGGCCGCATTCGGAAAATATCATGGCCGGAGGTTCGCCCCCGGCCATGGCTCATTCTCTGGCATCGTTGGTTTGGCGTGCTGGGTGCTTTATGGCTGGCCGTGCTCGGTCTGACGGGCTCGGCCATTGTCTATTATGATGAACTCGATGCGCTTCTGAACACTGACCTGAGGCGCGTTCAGGTCCAAGGTGAGCATGTGTCCGCGCAAAGCTGGGTTCAGGCGGCGCAGGATGCTTATCCTGAGCGTTTTGTCCGGTTCGTAGATTTGCCGCAAACTGACCGTAGCAGCGTCCTTATGACCTTGCCTTTGCGCCCGTATGCCGCAGGTGAGGGCGGTGACATAGATGTGTTTGTAAATCCCTACACGGGGCAGGTTCTGGGTTCCAGAACCCATGAGGATGGGCTGGGGCGGCGCCATCTCATGAACTTTGTTTATGGGTTGCACATGGACCTGCACCTGGGTGGGGCGATGGTATGGTTTTTGGGACTTGTGTCCCTGTTGTGGGTGATAGACCACGTTGTCGCGGCGATTTTATCATTCCCATCACTCAAAAAATGGACCGCAAGCTTTCGGGTGCGATTTAGGGGTGGGGGTTATAAACGTACCTTTGATCTCCATCGGGCCGGCGGGCTGTGGCTGATGCCCATCACGCTTATACTGGCGGTGTCGGGGCTTTATTTTAACTGGTACGACGGCTTTGTCCGCACGGTTGATGCGATCTCCCCGACGACACCGCGCGCCATTTTCACGGTTCCAGCCCTTGAGACGCCGATCCATGATCCACAAGTATCATTCGGGCAGGCTATGGACGTGGTTAATTCCGTCGGTGATCAGTCCCGGATAGACCTGATGGCCTATAATCCGGCCAAAGGGGTCTATGAACTGCGTTTATATGATCCGCGCGACATTGACACCTATGGACGGCGCTTAATGGTTGTTGACGGGCGTGGAGGGCATTTGATCAGCGATCGGCACGTCACCGAAGGCGGTGCCGGCGATGTATTCCTGGCCTGGCAATATCCTTTACATTCGGGCAAGGCCTTCGGCGCGTTCGGCCGTGCCGTCATATTTGTTTCCGGATTGGTATTAACCTGTATCTGCGTCACAGGTCTGCTGATCTGGTGGCGCAAGCGCAAAGCCCGCGTGCGTGCACCGATATAAGCTATGTTGCGGCTGGCCGGTGTTTTGTGACGTGTGTTCCGTTAAATGTCGGTTTAGAACCGCTTAACGGCGAGATAATCCGGTTGCAGGCGTCATACCGAGCAGCCAAAAACCAACAGATACATGAAGGTCGGGCGCTTTAAGTTAGTTGTATAGGGGGCTTTGGCGGTGATCAACAGGGCATTTTGAGATCCTGCATGCTTGCACTAACCATTCATTTCGATTAACGGCGCGATGAATAGAGATGGTGTTCATGTTTTGCAGTCCATATTCCCATTCAAAAAGTAAGGAAATATTATCTAAGTAAGAACATTGTTCTCTAAGGCTTTTACAGGGTTTGGGGCAGAATAACATGTTTTGGGATTCAACTAGCGACGCGACGTTACAAGCGATTTCGAAGTCTCAGGCTCTGATTGAATTTTCTATGGATGGAACGATCCTGAGTGCTAACGAGAATTTCCTATCGGCGGTTGGTTATACACTCGCCGAGGTCAAGGGGAAGCACCACAGCATATTTGTGCCCCCCGCTTATCGGGATAGCGATCAATACCAACGCTTCTGGGCGAACCTGAAACAAGGCCGGTTCGATTCCGCTGAGTACCTGCGTATCGGAAAAGGGGGAAAAGAAGTCTGGATTCTGGCCTCTTACAATCCCGTCCTGGATCGCAACGGTCGGCCGATCAAGGTCGTCAAGATAGCAACGGATATAACCGCTCAAAAACTCAAGACCGCTGAATTTGAAGGACAAATCGCTGCTATTAATAAAGCCCAAGCCGTTATCCATTTCGATCTTGCTGGCAATGTTCTCGAAGCCAATGAGAATTTTCTTAGTGCCCTAGGCTATGAGATTGGGGAGATCAAAGGGCGCCATCACTCTATGTTTGTCGAACTGGGCTACGGGCGATCGTCAGAATACAAAGCCTTCTGGGACGCGCTTGCCAGAGGGGAGTTCCAGGCTGCTGAATATAAACGGATCGGTAAAGGGGGACGTGAAGTCTGGATTCAGGCGTCTTACAATCCCATCTTTGACGCCACAGGCATTCCCTTTAAGGTCGTGAAGTTTGCAACGGACATCACGCCACAGGTACGTGAGCGGTTAAGGCGCGAGCAGGTTCAGGCCGGAATAACCCGCGATCTCGAAGAGATCACAACCGCGATCTCAGAAGTGACGAGCTTAGCGTCGGGTGCCGCCGCTGCCTCAACCCAAACATCGTCGAATGTGCAGGTTGTCGCCGCGGGTGCTGAGGAACTCGTAGCGTCGGTAAGCGAGATAAATCATCAGGTTCATACCGCGCTCGATGTTTCCGCCTCCGCGGTTCAAAAGGCGACTGAATCCACTGAGATTGTGTCAGGTCTGTTTTCGGCCGCCCAACGTATCGGCGACGTGGTTGGACTGATCAATCAAATCGCCTCACAAACCAATTTGCTCGCACTGAACGCTACTATTGAGGCGGCGCGTGCGGGTGAGGCCGGTAAAGGCTTTGCTGTTGTTGCTACTGAGGTTAAAACCCTGGCTACCCAGACGTCTAAAGCCACGGATGAAATCCGGACCCAGATCACGGAAGTCCAGGCTTCCACTGAAAAGGCCGTCGCATCCATCGAGGCAATTACGCAGATCATTGATCAGATCAATTCGATATCGACAAGTATTGCTGGGGCCATGAATGAGCAGTCGGCCGTGGTGCGTGACATCGCATCTAACATGCAGGTGGCTGCCAGTAGCGTCGATTCGATCACGCAAAATGCCTCTACCATTGCTAGCGCAGCAACCCAGGTTGACCAGTCGACACAAAATGTGCGCCAGGCTGCCCGTTCACTTGGTTAGGGCCGTAAAAAATGCTCCCGGATGCCCATTCAGTACCATTTCCGGGCAGGGCGCTTTGGCGACTAGCCAGTGTAAACGGGCCAGCGGCTGTGTCTATGATTGCGGGTTTCGAGCGGCGAGTACGGATGCCCTCGCGCTCCACAGTAAAATGATTGCCAGTCCAATCAGGACTGCATGCATATACCAAACTATCGGATCAATGTTTGCCATGGGTGGCCACAGGGCAGCGTGTGTCGCTACGACCGCCATCAGACCCAAACTACCCGCAACGCGTAACCCTGCTGACAATATTCTAACCGGTGTAAAGAGCGCGAGAACCAAAATCGTCAGGCTGGCGCCGCCCCAGACGGGCAGGAGTACGTTATCCGAACGGGTTATGAGCGCGCAGATTGCCGTTAAGGAATAGGCCAAAGGTTGGCTCCATACGGTTGCGGTCCAAAGCCGCTCCCAGGTTGGGGCCGGACGGCCCTTGTCACGCCGCCGGGCCAGCCAGATGGCGATACCACTTGAGGTGACCGCAGCAAGGCCCATGCCCAGAACGCCATAGATAACCTTAAGCGGCCAACCGCCAAACCATCCAAAATGAAGGGGCGACAGGGTCGAATAGATTTTCTGGCCTGTTGTGCCTTTTTCCCATCCCCAGTTTCCAAGATACTTAGCCTTGCGGTCATAAACATGCATTTCGCCGCGCGAAAGCTTGCCTCTGGTTTCGGCACTGACGGCGATGGCCGCGCCTTCTTCGCCGGGATGCTCGATCATGATGTAGGTCGGCACCGCATGGGGTTCGCGCGATTTAAGATCGAACAGAATGTTTTTGATATCCGGCTGCGGCGCCGGACGCGGATCATCGATCGGGTGAGGGCCTGTGAACAAAGCATAGGCCTTATTGACATCACCTTTAAACACGGCCAGCGCCAGTACGCCGACAACAATTGTTGTCAGTCCAAGAAACGCGCCGGTCAGGGATACTATGATATGAAACGGCAGTCCCCAGACCCCGATGCGATTATGCAGATCGGCTTCCTGGAGGCGCTTATTCGTGCCCAGCCTTAGCGAAAAGGCATCCTTGAAAACGCGCGGATGCGACAATATCCCCGATATGAGCGATGACAGCAATGCTACACCGGTCAGACCGACCACGAAACCGCCCCAGGCATCCGGCAGGTGCAGGCGGACATGTAAAAAGGCCTGAAAATTAGACCAGGCATCGACGGTTTCCTGTTTCAGATTACCCTGCGCATCTGCAACCCAGGTTATATCCTTGTGGGCTTTATCTTCGTGGTCTGGCTGAACCATCACACGAATCAGCGGGGCATCATCCGTTGGCAGAGTGATGAAAACGTGGTGTGCCCACGGCGCTTTTGCCAGTGTCTGAGTCAGGGTTCGCTCAATAACATCCGGTGTCACGTCGTGGACAACAGGGGAGGTCGGGTTTTCCCAGCGGCGAAACTCAGTAGTAAAAACCGCCACCGCACCGGAAAAGCAAACGATGTAGATCAGGGCCGCGAACGCCAGCCCAAGTGCGGAATGGCCGGCCAGCATGGCGCGCACAAAAGCGGCCGGAATTTTTGGCCAGATAGGTTTACGGCTCATGCCAGGGTTCCTTTCAGAAAGGCCGCACCCAATGAAAGGAACGCAACGCCAAACAGGACAGCAAAGGCCCGGATGATTTTGTCATCAGATAATGTCCATGCCATGCCGCCGGCCCACAGAAAAGGCACCAAAACGCCGCCTACAACCATGCGGGTCTGAGGCGCGCCCGGAAAGCAGATCGCGACGAATAGGCCCACGCCCATGGCGGCAATACCCGCCATAGGGCCGGCCAGAAACCCTCGAATCCACCCGCGCCACGCCACGCGCTTACGGTCGGATGGCTCAAGGGCAAGTTCGCGACCGGCACGAGCCTTAACAACTCGGATGGTGTAATTGGAAACGGCGACGCTCATACCCGCTGCGCAGGCGATAGCGAGGGCTATGAAGGCTCCGCGTACCGGCCCAAGCATGGCGGCGGCCATAATGGCTGAGACCAGAAACAACGCCCAGCCCAGAATAATAAACCACGGTCGCTTTGGTCCCGGTTTTGACCAGGCAGCTTTAAGCGCAAAAGCCCCCGCTAACGCGAGGGCTAGGGCACCGGCTTGGTAAGCCGTTTCCCAGTTCATCAGAAGTTGGCCTCAAGAATGATTCCGACGGTGCGGGGGGCACCCAGAAGGGAGATGCCGTCGTCGGGGCGATCATACTGCGAATATTTTTCATCAAGCAGGTTATTGGCATAGATATAAGCCGCCCAGGCGCCGGCATCATAGCCAAGTTTGGTGTTGATGAGCGTGCGAGCCTTGACCTTTAAATCATTATCGACTCCCTGATAGTTCTCAGCGCGGTAACTGGCGTTGAGATTGGCAAACAGGCCGTTGTCGCCTCGCCAAGTGCCGCCTGCTGATACCGTCCAGCGTGGGGCGTACATGAATTCCTTACCGGAGAAGTCCGTGACCAGACTGCCCTGATCGACGCTGAATTCATCGAATTCGGTTTTGGAGTAGCCGACCGAGCCGTACCAGTCGAAGTTTGAAGTCAGGCGCTGGGCGACCTCGACCTCAAAACCATAGAGGTGCGATTTACCGGCATTCTTGGTTTCATAGTCGAACTCGTTCAGGCCCATATTGACGTTTACCTGCTGATCGGTCCAGTCGATGTAATAGGTGTTGGCATTGACCGTCAGGCTGTTGTCCAGCCAGGCGCTGCGCCATGAGAACTCATAATTGGTAGTATATTCAGGATCATAGGCCACAACCGTTGATCGGGCTTGATTGATGACCGATCCACCCGAACGATAACCACGCTGTGCAATGAAGCTCAGCGACATGGCATCGGTGAAGTCGTACTTTACGCCCAACTTGGGCAGCCAGGCCTCGAAGGTGCGGGTTTGAAGGGCCGTGTCGGAGTTGGCCCCGGACACCTGACCAATAACAAGGGCATTGATACCGGAAATCGCCGGTTGAATTTCGGCCGGATAATTGGCCGGGTTGGGGAGGGTGCCAGCGAAGATGGCAACCTGCGTCGTGCCGACACCATACTCCTCACGGTCATAACGCAAACCGCCGAGCACCGACAGCTTTGGACTAATATGCCAACTGCCGTCCGCAAACACAGCGGTATTTTCGACCGTTTCAGGTGATTGTGACGTCACATCGACCGGAATGACGGGCAAGGCCTGCGCATAAAGGTTGGCAATAAAGGTGGCTGTGCCCTGATCAAGGCCGCTCAGCATCAAACCGCCAATGATGGTCGGTACTGGGGTTGTCACATTGGTGAGGGAGGTCATGTCGGCGTCGCTGTCACGCTTGGAATGATAAAGCCCGAGAAGACCAGTGAAACGCTCACTCCGGTAGTTCAGGCGGGCCTCCTGCGACCATGTCTTGGCAAGCTGAGCCTGAGTGCCATAGGAAATGTCCTGTTCGGTCGAATCCTGATCGTAGGACATGGTCGTGTCGAACTTATTGTGCGACACTACGCCCGACAGTGTCAGGCGGTCTGAGATTTCGTAACTGGCCTCAACCGTGAAAATATCGGTCTTGGTGGTGTTGGTATTGGGATAATTCGATGTGTTGATGCGGTTATCGTAATAGTCCGGGACATCGGTGCGGGCATAGGTGAACAGATAACCGGAATCGAATTTATTGTGAGCGTAGGTGGCAATGACCTCCAGCCCGTCAACCGCCTTAGGACGAAACAGAAGCTTGCCGCGCAGGTTCAGGTTCTTGACCGGGTTTTCCTGAGTATGGCGGGTGGTGTTATAGATATAGCCATCAGAATGACGGTTATCCGCCGACAGGCGAAAGGCGACCTGATCTTCGATCAGAGGGCCGCCTACGGCGGCTGAAATATTACGGTCACCCTGATCCGAGACCAGCGCCTGCATCTTATATTCATAATTAAACGTCGGGTCTTTAGAGCGGATGATGACCGCACCGGCAAGCGCATTCTTACCCTGAAGGGTTGATTGCGGGCCACGGAAAATTTCGATCTGACCGACATCCCACATTTCCAGAGGGCCGGAATAAACGGCACGTTCCGGCAGGGCCGCACCATCGACATAGATGGTCGCCAGCGAACCCGCGCCACCGCCGGAAACGTTCAGGTTGGAAATGCCGCGAATGGTAAAGCCGGTTGGGCCGTAAGTTTCCGACATATTGGCGGTGCGTTGCACAACGTCGTAGAAATTCTGAATGTTCTCATCCTGAATCTTCTTCGTCGTGGTTACAGCTACCGAAGATTGGGTGTTTTGGAGCGACCGGCGCGTTTTTTCACCTGTTACGACGACTTCCGTCACTGCGTCGGCATCATCCGGGCCTAAAGGCGCATCGGCCTGCGCTGGTAAATATGATAATAGTGCTATCAGGTTGACAGCAGAGACCAGGCTTAATTTCATTTTCTTTGCACCCAAACGGAAAGTTATTGCAATTCAATTGCAGTAGCAGTTTTTGGATTTGATAGTCAATCGCATCTGTGGGGGCTACGTTTGATTGGTGGGGGCGAATTTGATGGTGTTAATGTTGGGGGTATATAGGCAGCTAAACCTTGGGCTAAGATCCATGTAGTCCTGCGCCAAGCAGCCGGTGCGGAGTAGGTGGCCGAATGAAGGCGGCATCGTGTCGCCGTTTTATACGTATAACCACCTTTGCTTTCATTACGCCTGACATTTTGTCGATGACGGTGATGATGGCATCGCATCCTGACTTACGGATGTATAGGTTGGAGCACACTCATCCTTCAGGAGCTTAGCGATATTGTGGCAATCTTCACAAAAGACGGCCTTACCTTACTTCCCGAAATTATGGATAGGGCAATTCTTACCTCAAATTTAATTGACGAACCGCTCAAAGGCCGTGCTCAGATCACTGACTTTTTAAGGGCATTGGAGACGATTTACGTCTCTGCAACCGACATATACCGAGCGGAGACGCATATCACAGAAATCATAGTCACTCGCGTACTTCTGGCTACAGGAACCAGGCTTACGGTGATTATAATCGGCACGCGAGACTGTGACGGGTGGATTTCTGGTATTGCTATGGACCATCAACCGCACAGTAATATCGCAGGGATATCACGCTTACTTTCCGCCCTCATGAGTCCAACACCAACTTAGCCCAGACCACCTGAATAAGGCTTTGCTGCGGTAATTCGCTAAGCGGGGAGAGTGGAATGTACCCAAATGTCCACTTTAGGGGCTTGTTCCGCTTTGGCGTCGAATTAAGCCTGTGTGTGTTGTCACGTAACGCAAGACCCGCAGGGAAGTCAGGCTTATATTGCATGGCCTAAGTAGAATCCGAGTCTATTTCCTCGGACTAGATTAGTCGTATGGATTTAGGGCCGGAGGTTGAGAAAGCGCCTATGGCAAATCATAGATTGCCGCACGCCCCGGCCATCCCCAATGGCAGATGTGGTTATCAGATGAGGGCGCAAGGATCGGTCCCCTCGGTCCTTGCGCCCATTGGCAATTTACGTTTTTCAAAGTTATACTCATGCCCGACAGTGCCGTTACCTTTAAATAGGTTGACGGCCTAAGCGAAGATCTCGCGCAAGCCCGGCTTAAATTGGAAGGTGCCAATGATTTGCCGCGCACGCATCAGAACACCGCTGCGTATCGCCTGCGAATTGCGGCGCGAGCCTATGTTGCTGCTGCTTTTCGGGGGGGTACCTTTTGCTGAGTCCTGAAAGAGCTTTGATTCTGGTCGCCTTTGCCAGCCTGTCCGTTATCATTACTGTCATTCATGAGGCCCCTGATTGAAGGCGGCACATACCTGTAAGCGCATTCAGGCCCTTCCGCTATGCTCACGTCCGATTTTACCAGAACGCTGATTTGGTTTTAACTCGACGACATTTTGCATCCTTGGAAAACAAACTTTGAATACGGTCCCGTCGCGCTCAGAAGATGTGACGCTGATTTTGCCGCCATGTGCCGTCACGATCTCCTTGGAGATGAAAAGGCCAAGCCCCAGGCTTGTAGAAGTTGGCTGGTTTGTCGAGGGCTGAATTGAATGCGCCCTGGTGAGTGCGTTGAATAGGTAGGGAATATCCGCGGGATTTATTGGAAAGCCATCGTTGTGAACTGAAATGACAATATCGCGTGGCATGCCTTCGACGCGCACGGTGATGGGTGTGCTTTTAAAACCGTACTGCACGGCGTTGCCAATCAGGTTCGACAGCACTTGGCCAATGCGCGCCTTATCCCATATGCCACTGACATCACCGGAGGTCGTCAGCTCAAATTCCTGATGGGGGTGCATTGCCCGCATTTCTTCAACTAGTTGTCGGCTGACAAATCCCATATCCATGGGCTGACGAATGATGGGCAGGCCCGATCCCAATCGTGAGCGGGTCATGTCCAGCAGATTGGTGACAATCTCATTAGCGCGACCTGAACTTTCGACGATCTGAGCCTGGAGCATGGCCTGGCGTTCACTGAGGTCGCCTAATCTGATTGCCAGCTCTGCCGACATTGAAATAGCCCCCAAAGGGTTGCGCAAATCGTGGCTAAGTATGCCTAGGAAAAGGTTTCGGGCGAGTTCAAGTTTAGCCGAGAAATCGGTGATCGATTCCTCCAGGGCCTGATCAATGGCTTCATTGAACCGGGTCAGATCATCAAAATCGTGCGAGGTGGGGGTAACGCCAGATGCTCTCCATAGTCGCACAACACTGGTCCTGAGCGCACGATATTCTGACACCATCTGATCCATGTTGAACCCACCGTCATAGCGCAGCGAGGCATGAACTTCAGCAGCACTGGGGTGTGGGTCGTGCAACTTCTCCCCGTGAGACTTGACTATCTGTTCGCTGTCGGTTTGAACCGAGTCAATATCGGCGATTATGAAGTCGAGGATTTCGCTGATGTGATCTCTAATCGCCAGCGATCCCATGTGCTCACCCGAAGGCGTCAGAGATTTAGCAAACGCCTCCCAATCAGAAATAATGGACGCCGTGTTTTCGCGAATAAAATCAGATAAACGCATGGCAATCTCCGTTGTTTGTTAGGGGGGGGCTCTCCTTTGGCTACCGTGCGGCCATCAGTTTCACCGGTGATGGGAATGGTCAGGAAACAATGTATATCGTGAGTTGCGAAAACTGTGGTAGCCTCGGTAAATACGCAGATCCACCTCTCAGCTCCGAATAATCGGGGCGTAAGTGGGTTCGTTGAAAAGCCAGAAATGGCAGCCCGCGATGCACGCTTCCTATCTATTCCCGAAAAACAGTCCGACAGGTTTGGATCAACTGAGCCCGAAAACCGCCGAGGCATCTGACCTGCGTTCAGAACCCACAGAACACCGCTCCACCATTTATGTGGTTGATGACGATTGCCTTGTCCGCGACGGCATACGTGATCTGCTGCAACCGATGGGCCTTGCGATTGAGGATTTCGGAAATTGCGAAACCTTTCTGGAGGCCTATACGCCGGGCAAGGATAGCTGCCTGTTGCTTGATGTCTGTTTGCCGGGGATGAGTGGCCTGGAGCTTTTGCAGACGTTTCAAAGAGAGGGTGATAAAATACCCACCGTCATGATTACGGGGCGTGGCGATATTGCCTTGGCGGTTGAGGCTATGAAAGCCGGCGCGTCGGACTTTCTGGAAAAGCCGGTTACGCGGCAACGGTTGATGAAGTGTGTGGAGGTGGCCGTCAAGACCTCAAAAGGTCTCAACCGGCGTCAGGGGGAACATAAAGCCACCGCGGCGCACCTGGCTGGGTTAACCCCCCGCCAGACAGAAATTATGGGCCTTGTCCTCGCGGGATATCCAAACAAGAACATTGCGGCAGACCTTGGCATCAGTCAGCGCACGGTGGAAAATCACCGCGCTTCGATTATGCGCAAACTGGGCGCGAAATCCTTGCCGGAACTGGCACGTTTCGTCATGAGCGCCGAGATAAATGCCGCTTCATGAAGGTTACGCCGCGCTGGGCAGCCCCATTTCAAATGTAGTGATCGGAAAAGTGATGATCCAAAGCGTGCCTTTTTCAGACACAAAGTCAATGTCGCCGCCAATTTGTTCGACAAGTCTGCGAACCAGACCAACTCCATGGCGCTTGCTGCCCACTTTTTCGGCAAACCCTTGGCCATCGTCACGAACCGCAAGGGTCGCTCTGCCAGGCACATCCGGGTCAACGATCAATGATACGACTATGGCACCATTCCCATCTGGAAAAGCGTGATCATAACTATTGGTCACGAGTTCGGCCACGATTATGCCCAATGCCGTGACCATGTCTAAGTCAAGGGTCACTGAAGCGCTGTGGCACGTCATTGAGATATGATCTGTGTTGGCATCCTGAATTTCAGCCAGATTTACACAAAGCGATTCCAAATACCTTCCGAAATCGGTCGCGTGAGTCATTTCGGTTCCCAGCAGGTTTTCATAAACCTTAGCCAAGGTGAATACACGCCGCGCAATAGCCCTTAAGCCCCGCTGGCCCGTCTCATCATTTGTATCGTCTAGCTGCTTGGTCAGCATGCCATAAATTAACTGAAGATTGTTGCGGACCCTGTGCTGAAGCTCCTCCGCCAAGACCTTTTTTTGGTCGAGAAGACGATCTTTCTCGGCGACAAGGGTTTTCATTTCCTGAATGGTTGTTTGAAGTATTTCAGTTCGCGCCGACGTGGCGACCGCTTCGGCCAGCACGTTGGCGAACCCTGTCAAAAAGTCGATGTCATGCTGATCGTAGTTATGCTGAATATCGCTATCGATCTCAAGAATGCCGTAGGGCTGGTTATCTTTTATAGGAATGACCACATCGACTGTGGAGATGATGCCATGTTCGGCGTAAAATGCAGGCAACTCGAACGTTGTGTCAGTGCGCAAGTCATTTGAGATGGACGGCTCGCCAGTGACAAAGGCGCGACCTTGCGGCGAGCTGACATCTGCCCTTGAAACCACATTGCCGATGACACCTGGCTTCCAGCCATGACCGGCCTCAACGAGCAGGTCATTTTCCTCAGCCCGGTATCGGCAGATCTTGCTGAAACTTACATCCAGTCCGGACGCGCAGACCCGCGCCGCTTCGGTCAGAACCTTATGCAAATCGGCTTCGCTAAGCGCAAAGCTGCCGAAGCTGGCGATCGCGGCCTGCTGTCTCAGGAGTTTATGTATTCTGGCAAGGTTCTCAGGCATGGAACGTTTCACGATCAGCTATTGCGGGCTTTAAAAGCTTGAAACCGCGCGGGTGGGGTAATGAACTGTGCCCGGTCAAGACAATTTCACTGATGATACTCAGGCTGCACAGCAGGTCCTTTATTAGATAAGGCTTTACGAGGCTTGCATCTCCGTCCGCAGATGTAAGTTCGAACTGGGTTATATTGCCACTGGCGAATAGAACTCCAATACGTTTAAGTCTGTTTAGTTCGGCCGCTACATCCGTACCGATGCCGCCATCGGCCAGACGCAAATCTATGATCGCCAGATCCGGAAGATGACTCTTGGCCAAAGAAATCGCCTTGGGGACGGTTCTTGCTATCCCGCAAACCGAGTAACCAGAGCCAACGAGAAATTCCTCAGTCATATCGGCGATCATTAGGTCGTCCTCAACGATTAAAACCTTTAACATCGTGGATCCTTCAGATGTTGCGCCGCTCCGGTGAGATTGCGTTTTCAACCTCTGCTATTTTGACCTCCAAGCCGTCCGTGTGGAGATGTAGGTATTTCGGCATGTTTACGGCGGCTCAAGGACGCGGGTGCATGGGTCTCAGGGGTGGCGCTTAACTTAAACCAGTATTCCTCAAGGGTTCTGATAACCTGCTCATAACCGTCAAGTCCTATGGGTTTGGTCACAAAACCGTTGACGTAGGTTTTGTAAGTTTCAAGCAAATCCGCTTCTGAGGTGGAATTGGTCATTATAATGATTGGGATTAACCTAAGCTCTGAATCTGCCTTCGCCAGTTTGAGAAAGTCGATACCGCTGATGTAGGGGAGATCAATGTCGAGCAGGATAATGTCCGGGAATGGGGTGTTTAAAAACCCACCCTCGCGCCGCAAAATGCTCAGACCTATCTCGGCGGTTCGGGCGATGGTCACATGGGTGGGTATGTCGGCTTTTTTGAAAGCTCGCTGAACTAAAATGGCATCTTCATGACTGTCTTCGATCAGGAGCACTTGCGGCATTTCGGCTCGTTCGGCGATAGTCGTCATTGTATTTGCTTTCAGCGTGTTTAGTGGGTTGCCTCGTTGGTTTTATTACGACCGCAGCACTTAAATGTCTTGGCGAAGGCCTTGACGAATTCTTTAAGTAGGAAAGGGCTAAAGTAACTGGATCATGTGCCGGGCCGGCATCATGGGCATTCCGTGTGCCGATGGCTCTAAGGTCAGGCAGCCTGTGTAAATGAAGTCGGCCGCAATCAGGTTTTCGGCAACAATCATGTCATCAACAAAATGCCAAGCATGGATAACTTTTAACAGGTTGTTGTCCTGTATCCACTTGATAAGCCCCTTCATGATATCAACGGCGTAGTCATGTTCACGAAATGATCGCCTGATGAATAGTGACAGGCACGGGCCGAAACATTGAAACCCTAATTGGCTTGCGCTTGGGTAGGGGCTGACGGTGATGAAACCAAGAGGGTGCATATCGGCAGTTAACACCGCCCATTTCCAGAAATGAGGCCGTCTTGTATTGAACGTGGGACGTATCTTTCTCCGACTGGAAATGGGTTTCGGTCTACAGACGCCAATTGGAATGTAACTGTGTCTGTCAGTTATTTCGCCATGAAACGTTGTCATATGAGAAGTCCCTTCTCGTAGACGTAATTTAGCGCTTCAGTTCTAAATTCGATTAACGTCAGTCAACGTATGGGAGTAAACGCCAATTATTCAAAACTCATATTCGATATCCTTTGTTTTGAGTAGGCTCGGAAAGTACGCATGAAGTAATATTTAGCCGCCAATTTTGCCCGAAAATCTGGCTTTTAGGGCTTTCTAAGCGCAAATTTCGCGGCTTCAGAAGAGGGGCGTCACACTTGGGAAAGCCCCCGGTTCAATATTAGACAGGAAGGTCAAGGGTAAAACGTTTGCCTTTGTTGGGTTCGCTTTCGACGCTTATCGTTCCGCCCATGAGTTCAACCAACTGCTTGCTTATCAGAAGGCCTAACCCTGTACCGCCTGGTACGCGTCGGTCAATTTGCGTGAATTTTTTGAAAGGTTGAGCTTGACCTTCAAGGCTAATCCCCGGACATACTCTTTTTCGGTAAACTTTATCGCGTTGCCGATCAGGTTGTGAAGAATCTGCCGAAAACGCGGAGCATCAAGCATCAAGCATCATGCACTCAGCTAGAGGCATAACCACCTCATGTTCCCGAGTATCGAACCACAACCGCCTGTGCGAGATATTCTGAACCGGATTGGTGATAGCTGGAGTTCGCTGATGCTCTGCGCTCTGGCGCATGGTGGCAATGGTTTTCAATTACCTCCATCACGTCCAGAACGAATTCTCTTCCCATCTTAATCTGTGCCAAGGTCATCTTCATCGTGACAAGGGCGACGGGCGTATATTGATATACTCCCATTCGGATTCAAGCGGAGTCAAAAACCAAGGCGAACATACAAACAATGACACAGGGCGAATTCATTACCTTAGCGCATCAACCCCAAGCTCCCGTCACATCCATTCAAAGCTGTAAGTCTTCGCTCACGGAGCTCCTGGGGAAATTTATTCGTCGTCTTGTTTGTCATAGCCCTATCTGCTCACGAGTTAGGGGCGCTGGCAAACCCGGGGCGGTTCAGTCGCTATGTTTACTGTAAGGGATAAATTTGTTAGTCTCATTTCGAGTGTGATGCAACTGCCTCCCGAATTTGTCGACCATGTTGCTGATCCCAAAGTATCCCGAAGAATTAAGTCTAAGCGTAAGTGTGTGCGCCCCGCACGAAACGATTTGGAGACTTCCATGACGGTTTCCCTGAGCAAGCTCGCGAAAATCCATTGCTCAGCGTTAATGGCTCTGATCGTGATGAGTTGCCTGGACGTCATCAAGGCTGCAGAAGCGATTGCGCCTCCAAGGGATGGTCTGACTTTTGCGAGCTTTGGCCCGTTGAATACCGACATCTTCATTGCCGATGCTGATGGCAGCAATGCCAGACCTATCATTGCCAATCCCGCACTCGATTCAAACGCGTCATTCTCGGCTGACGGTGACTGGATACTATTCACCTCAACGCGTAACGGCTCGTCTGATATTTATCGGGCTCGCCTCGACGGCAAGGGCGTCGAACAACTGACCCATAATCCTAGTTTTGATGACCAAGGCGCGCTTTCACCAGATGGACGACACCTTGCTTTTGTATCCAGCCGCGAGGGTCAGGCTGACATCTGGGTGGTCGATTTAAAGACGAAAAAGCTACGCAACCTCACGCGCCATCCCGGCGGCGACTTCCGCCCTGCTTGGTCGCCTGACGGCCAATGGATCGCATTTTCTTCTGACCGCCTGTCTACGAAGAAAAAACATTCCTTTGTTACGCTCCATTCCACGGAACTGTTTGTAGTCCGTACAGATGGAACGCAGTTGAGACAGGTAACCTCTCAAGACGCCTTTGCGGGCAGCCCGGTTTGGTCTTTAGACGGTCAGTCGCTGATCTATTACGAAGCGAGCCTTGAGGATGTTCAGAAAATCACCAGCCCCCGGCGACTTCGCGGGACAACCCAGATCGTCAGCATCACTCTGGCGACCGGAGAGCGCAATCAACTCACAGATGGCCCCGGTGAGAAGTGGTCACCTCATGCGTTGCCGGATAAGCGCATTGCTTACACTAGCGGTGGACCAGAAGGTGGGATCGATTTTATAGGCAATGCAACCGGCGCACGCGGCGAAATGCGTAATCCCTACTGGTCTGTGGATGGAAAATCGATGGTTTTTCAACGAGAAACCAGCACAGTTTGGCCGCCCTGGCAGACCTTGGCCAGCCGGACACCTGAAATTTGCCTTATCCGAACAGGTATTTTTGCTTCCGCTTCACCTGACGCAAAGCAAATACTCTTGAACGACCAGACGGCTGGCGCCCTGCATAATGGCATTCTTGTTATGAACATGGATGGTTCAAACCGGACTTTATTATTCGGCGATGCAAAACTCAGTGCTTTGGCACCCGTTTGGTCAGCCGACGGCGAGCAAATTGCTTTCGGTTTCGGCGGCTTTTTTCAGAGCGTTACCGGCTCGGCAATAGCGGATATCGCCGTTATGCGCGCCGACGGTACGGGACTGCGTATTTTGACCGATGGATCCGGCAATTACGGCTTCCCAAGTTGGTCAGCCGACGCAAACCAGATCGTTTACCGTTCGGCAGGTAAGGACAAAAATGGGCTGTCCATCCTCGATGTCAAAACGCAGGTGACGAGAGAACTGACTAGGGGCGGACATGAGAATTTTCCTTCCTGGTCGCCAGATGGCAATTCCATCGCCTTTACGAGTGATCGGGATGGTGACTATGACATCTACATCATCAAGCCTGATGGTTCAGATCTCAAGCGCTTGACACAATCGCCGGGCAACGACGCGCACAACGTGTGGTCGCCTGATGGCCAATGGATTGCCTTTACGAGTTCTCGCGGGGGATTCAAGGATGAGGCCGCGCTTCATCCCTATAACCCTCAACCCTACGGGGATCTATACATCATGCGTAAGGATGGAAGCGATATACGCCAGATGACGGACGATCAATTTGAAGATGGAACACCAGGCTGGTTTAAAATACCAGATACGGGCTCCAAACCTCAAACATCTTCTTCCTGTACGCTTTGAGCTTGGCCCCGGCCAGCAGAATGACATGGCTTCGGCTTGTGATCTGATGCACGGATTACGCGCTGAAAAAGTTCTCGCCGACCGTGCCTGCTATGCCGATAGCCTGCATGGTCTCATTCTCGAACAAGGTGGTGAGCCGGTCATCCCGCCCAGACGCCATCGCAAATACCAGCACAATTACGATCGCATCGCCTACAAACAACGCTGGGGGATCGAAGGCTTCTTTGCCGAACTCAAGCAATGGTGGTGTATTGCCACGCGATATGACAAGCTTGCCGCTAACTTCCTCGGATTTATCAAAATCGCCAGTCTCATGCTTTGGCTTAAATGATTAATTCGTCACCACAGCCTAGTGCTTAGGGCTTCTTCAAGCTCTGGCATTTGGGACAATTCATATAAGACGATTCTATCAATGATCCGCATAATAGGATCGTCCATAACGATCAGGGCTTACTCAGCCAAGCGTAATCTGATGTTTTATGTCATTGATAGATTTTCAAATGCGATCATGTTGTCGCCATGATCGAAATCTTAGCAACCATTGCGCTGATTTTGTTACCCATCCTTGCGATGGTGGCGGAGGTTATTCGCCGCCGGATCGATGCCAGACCGCGCCAGCTGCCACCGCACTTTAAACCAAAGTCTGCGATCCCTGATGATCCGTCCGAAGGTGTGCGGGTCAAGGGGCGCGGGGTGAGGGTGCGGATAAAGAAATGACCATGTGACGTTTTGCCGACTCGGCCTAAATCGCGGGCGAAGAGGTGCTTATGGTCGATCAGGAAAAGTTGCGTGATGTGATCGCGGTCATTGAAGCCGTGATTGCGGGGATAGGCGGGGCCGCGGCAAATGTGCCAAAAGGCCAAGCCTGCGCATTGGGGACGCTAATGTCCATGCTGCGGAATTATCAGCGCATCGCGGCCGCGATCACTGATCGGACACCAAATCAAGTAGATCATGGCGAGATCGAGCGCAGCCTGTCGGGTTTAAAATGGCTTAGCCACGATCCTTACGTCCTCGATGACTTTCCAGCAGGGCAGGCGATAGGGCCACACGTTGATTATCCTGCGGCCATAGCCAGCGTCCTTCAGGCCGCCAGGCTGGCCATAATGCCGAAGAATGATGCGTGAGGCTGTTTAGGCCTTGGCGTCTTCCTCGTCATGGGCCATGGCCGAAACCAGTGACAAAACTTTGCGACGAAAGCTGGGGTTTTTGATTTTCGGGAAATATTGAGCGAGTTCCAGCCCTTCGGTGGTTTGAAGGAAGCTTAAAGCGTCACTTTCGCTGCGGGATATTTCACCGGATGAATCCAAATCGCCGTCTACAATGCCTTCAAAGAAATAGGGTACAGGCGCTTTGAGGGCCTGGCTGATCTCAAACAGCTTAGAAGCGCTAACCCGGTTCGATCCGCGTTCGTACTTCTGGATCTGCTGGAAGGTCAAGCCAACCTTATCGCCAAGGTTTTCCTGACTCATGCCCATAAATTTGCGGCGGATACGAATGCGGTGTCCGACGTGAACGTCAATGGGATGCGGTATTTCTGCCATTATTTGCCTACCTGAATCATGGATTGCGAGGGGCTGGTAATTACAGGTGAAACGTGTGCAGTGCAAACGAAAACAATCTATGGGTTTGTTCTGGGTTCTGACGGCTAAGGGCGGGCGCGTCGCGCCCGGTAAAGCTCAGCCTGTATGATGCCGACGGCCAGGGCCAGAAGAAGCCCATACCCACCAAACATATTCAAGGGCGTCAGGTAAGCGAACCAACCATGGTAACCGGTAAAGGACGCGGCAAAATGGGTCAGGATGGCCAGCAACTGAAAACTGGCGGCAAAAAGCGTCCAGGTTTTTCGTGACCAGACGAAAAGCCAAATTAGCGCTACCGTCACGATGATATCTAAGACCGCGATAGTGGTGGTCGGAAGGCCATTATGTTTAAGGAGTGCGGTTAGACACCAACCCCCAACGATAATGGCGGCACCCACCCGTTCGGTGAGGCCGCCACGCCAGAGCGCCCAGAGCCCTATGATGACAGCAACAGCTAAACCTGCCTGAGCGACCGTCATGCGAAGACCGAAATATTATGCGGCAGCACTCGCAGGTACAAAGCCGGAGCCTGTGCCGCCGCCACGTTTATCATCTTCGGGTTTATCGTAGGTGCCGACCGCCACCGTGCGGCAGCCAATCTGGGTTTTGACCGTATCGAGGTGGGCGTGAGCGGCGACGATGGCCTGACGCGCTTTGGCCACGGCCTGAATGGCATTGACCACTTCGTTGATGGCGTCCTGGCCAATGGTAATCGATAGGTTGCCATCAATGCGTAATCTCGAAAGGGTTCCGATCAGGTCGCCGCCTTTGGACAGCGCGTCTTCGATTGCATGTTCAAACACAAATAACTCGGCTGCGCCAGCGCGTGCCATATCTGCTTTTTTCATTTCATTTCTCCATTTTCTTGGGAAACGCCGTTTCCGGCCGGGTTAACCAGCCGGATGCTGAAATTTATCCGGACTGGGATTTCAGGTATTGCGCCGCTGTCATGATGCCCAATACGCAGGCGATCAGGCCCGCCATGAACACAACGATGGTGCCTGCGGCAATCACGACTAAAGCGATGCATTGAATTGGGGTTAGGCTTGCCAACCACGCGATGAGGTTTCGCCCTCGCTGGTCAGCCATGCCGTGGCGGCGATCACTGTAAAGGCCGCCTTCGACGGGCCTTCCACGCCAATTAGCGTTTCCACTGCCGAGATTATGTTCGGGATTTCGGATGATCTGTCCGGGTTCGCCAGCATCGCCCAGGCGATCTGAAGATCGGTCAATGAGATCGTCAGGTGGGGATCGGTTTTCAGCTTGTTTTGGGTCATCGGCATCCTCATTTACGGTTGGCGCCACAGCGTCCGTTGGTGATGAGGATGGCGGAATACGGGCGGAATTAACTATCCCTCTTGAGCGGTCTCCCTCGCCAGGGGGGAGGGGAAATTCAGCTTCGTAGCTGGCAAATAGGAGGGCGGCTTCGCGACTGGTGCTAACTCCAAGTCGTTTGCGGGCCTCGTCTTTGTGGGTCTTTACGGTGTGCTCAGATATTTTCAGAAGGCGCGCAATTTCCTTGGCCTGAAGGTGCTGAGATGTCAGGCGCAATATTTCTCTTTGGCGCTGAGACAGTTCCTCAATCTTAGTAAGTGATGCAGCCATGCCGCCCCCCTCCCGACTCACAATACTTTGGGATGAACTAGGTTAATCAGACAATTTGGGATCGCACCAGAGGGTCTTATTCAGCAACCGTTGACTTATTTCTGGAATATAAGAATATTCCATTGGGCAATAAAAATAGGGCTGGTAGATGATCACCTATAACAAAGCGGCCACAGCAACGATGGCGGCTGTCATTGTATTAAGTGCGGGCGCAGCGGGGGCAACCGCATGGAAGTTTGCAACCGATAATGCCAAGGCAAATCAACCGGTTGACCATTTTCGTCAACGCGTAAATGCCATCAATTCTCAGGCTGATCAAATGCAGGCTGAGACGATTATCATTGGCGATAGCCTGACCGAATTTGCCCGCATTGATTCGCTCTGTGGTGGGGCGGTACTTAATGCCGGAATCAGTTCAGCCTCTATCCAGGACACTAGCCGGTGGGCCGGTGAGTTGATCGAACGATCAAAAGCCAAGCGCGTGATTTTCGCCATAGGCAGCAACAATGCCAAAAACCACTTGGCCGCCCGTCCGGTAGACGAAGCCATGAAGACCTATCGCCAAATCATCACTAATGCCAAAGGGCGCGACATCGCCATTGCGACCTTACCGGCCATCAGTGAAACCCGTGAAGGTTTTAAAGCCAGCTATATCGATGACCTCAATGCCGGGATACGCACCTTAGCCGCTGAGGTGGGCGTGCCGGTCGTTGAACTGGATCAGGATTTACCGACCATCGACGGTATCCATCTTACGGCGGACGCCTACAAGATATGGCGCGCGCAAATGGGTACGGTCTGTAAGGTTTAATTGGCGTGGTATCAAAAATTTCCTCTTTTTGATTAATCCACCATGGATCATGTTAACGCTTTCGACATTTTCTCAATCGTCACTTTGTGTCGCGTTTTTAGGTTTTACTGTCAGACGCGACTGTCCGGTATATGGAAACTCGCAGCAACTCATAAATTGCCGCTTGGGGCGTATGGCGCCCGAAGGCCCCAGTAGAGATTGCTTGCAGTCAGCTGAGATGTCGGACGGTCAGTCGCTCCACAAGAAAGTCAACAAAAACGCGAACACGCGCGGGCATATGGCTGCCGCCCACAAAGACCGCATGGATCGGCTCGCGGTCTTGGGGGTTGAAATCATCGAGGAGGACAACAAGCTTGCCGGCCGTAATTTCGTTCGCGAGATGGAAGTTTCCGACGCGGGCAATGCCAACGCCTTGCAGAGCTAATTGGACAAGGGTCTCGCCATTGTTGGCTTCGATGGTGCCCGAAACCCCTAACGCGTAATCGTGCCCGTTCTTGCGAAACGGCCAGCCGGGTTCGATACGGGGAAAGTCGAAATTCAGGCAGTTGTGGCTAAGTAAATCCTCGGGCACCAGAGGCGTGCCTTTACGCGACAGATACTCTGGCGAGGCCACAATCGAGCGTCCTGTGTCGCCCAGGCGCCGGGCGGTCAAAGGACTATCCGACAGGGGGCCAAAGCGGATGGCGACATCGGCACGGCCACCCAAAACGTCGACCAAGGTATCGCTGAGACTGATATCGAGCCGTATCCCCGGATATCTGTCCGAAAACTCCCCTAATAGCGGCACGATAACCAGACGACCGTGGGCCAAGGCGGCACTAACCCGCAGGCGGCCTCGCGGAACGCCCTGATCGGCTATGGCGTCTTCGACTTCAGTCAGATCAGCAAGGATGCGCGCGGCGCCTCGGGCGTAGGCTTCCCCCTCCGGTGTCAGGGTGATCGACCGTGTCGTGCGCACAATCAAACGCACACCCAGGCGCGTTTCTATACGGGTAATCGCCCGGCTCACGGCAGAGGGGGTAAGTCCCAGCCGTCGCGCCGCGCCCGAAAGACTTTGCTCACGCACCACGGCAGCAAACGCTTCCATTTCACCTGACCGGTCGGCCATTTCACGTTTCATTTGTGAATCCTACGCACAGAACCTTGTCTTAAAGGCTGCCTAAACAACAAGGCAAAAAGCATTCATATTGTTAGGGCACATAATCAGGAAAATTTCAATGAAGCCTAATCTTCCTCTTCTGGCGCTGGCAACAGGCGCCTTCGGCATTGGCGTTACAGAATTTGCGCCCATGGGCCTCCTGCCGATCATGGCGGCGGATCTGGGCGTGTCCATACCTGCAGCGGGGTTACTCGTCAGCGCCTATGCGATGGGGGTGTTAATAGGTGCGCCCATCATGACCCTGACGACGGGGCGCGTTCCCCGGCGAACATTGTTAATCGGACTGATGGCCATATTCACGATCGGCAATCTCGTGTCAGCGATCGCGGGTGACTACACCTTGCTGCTGATCGCGCGTGTGGTCACTTCGTTTAATCATGGAGCCTTCTTTGGTGTAGGGGCGGTTGTGGCCTCAAGTTTGGTTGCGCCTGAGCGGCGAGCCGGGGCTGTCGCGGCCATGTTCATGGGCTTGACGATCGCCACGATCGGCGGCGTGCCTCTCGCCACCTGGGCCGGGGAGGTTATGGGCTGGCGCGCGGCGTTCTGGGGGATCACCGGGCTGGGTATCGTGACCATGATAAGTCTGCGAGTGTCTTTGCCAGAGCTTCCCGCCGATAAGAACGCCGATATGATGACGGAATTGCGAGTCCTGAAAAAGCCAGCGGTGCTTGCAGCCTTGGCCCTGACCGTCGTGGGGGCAAGTGCGATGTTCACGGTCTTCACCTATATTGCCCCGATCCTGCAAAGCGAGACCAAGGCCTCCACCGCTTTCGTGACGGTAATGCTGGTCATCTATGGCCTGGGCTTGACTGCAGGCAATTGGCTGGGTGGCCGGTACGCCGACCGCTCGATCGATGCCACCCTGATTGTGACACTCGCGGGCCTTGTGGTGTTGTTGGTTCTGTTCGCCTGGGGTATGCGCTGGCCCGTGCCTGCGGCCATACTGATATTCTTATGGGGCACGGCGAGCTTTGCACTGGTGCCGCCCTTGCAGACCCGCATCATGAACGTTGCCGCCGACGCGCCCAATCTGGCTTCAGCCATGAACGTCGGTGCCTTCAATCTGGGCAATGCCGTAGGGGCGGCGTTAGGCGGGGCGGTCATCTCTGCCGGACTGGGCTACCCTGCGGTGTCATTGGCGGGCGCGGTCATGGCAACCGCAGGATTGATCATGGTTCTTTGCCTGCGTACTAAGCCAGTGGTGAAGGTAGCTGAGCCGCAAAAGTGTGCGTAATGCAAGCGCGAGTTGATCAGTAAGGTTAGTTTGTGTTCACGAACTGGGCATGCGCATCTTTGAGGAAGGTCGCCGGTTATTGCGCAGAGGCGACGCTTTTAGGTAAACTGAGGCAAGGGCCGATTCTGTATGACGATCGGTGACATGCGGGGCTTTCTATGACCTATCAAAAATTCGGCCTTGGTCGTCACAGACCGCCGGGCGTGTGGGTAGAGACCACCCTGGCTGAGTCCGTTGCAGGCATTCCTCATCGGCTGCCGTATGTCAGATCGTGGCTCAAGGCCGTCAAACGCGCAGAACGGCAAGGGCTCTATTACGGCCTTGAGCTTATCCCGGAACCCTTAAATTCTCATGATGAAAATGCCATTCAGGTCGTGGGCCTCGTTGAGCGCAATTGGCCGTTCATGGCCCCGGTCATTGAGAGCTATCACATTGGCTATGTCCCCGCGTTTACGGCGGCGGAACTTCAGACCGATATTATCTCCCAAGGCTTGCGGCTTGGCGGTGAACTTTACAGCATATATATAGAGGTCACGGGTCACATCGACGTCAAGTTCGTGGCCTTGGCACCTCCCGGCTATGAATACACTGAGCGCATAGAAAAACGTGGCTGACGCCTTGGGGCTTGCCTGTTACAGACGACAGTCGCTGCATGCGTTGTCGAGTGTCGTGGGAGGCCTACGTGAAGCCTGTTTCTAATCAACTGGATATGTTTGGGGCACCGTCGTCAGTGGACGCTGACCGACGTCGGTCACGTGCCCGCGACAACGCGTTGCCTGTTGACGAAGCGGAGATGGTGCGTCGCCTGACGGAAACGGGCCGGTACCGAATTTTGACGAAGTTGCCTCAGCGAGTGGTTGTGACCGAACGGCGCCCTGGTTTCCCGAGAATTGGGGTGATTGTCGATACCGAAACCACCGGGCTGAGTTTTCGTACTCATGAAGTGATAGAGTTTGGTGGGGTCGCCTTCAGCTTCACCGACGAGGGTGAGATGGGGGACGTGCTCGAAGTGTATGGCGGTCTTCAGGAGCCAACAACCCCGATCAGTGATGAGATTACCCAATTGACTGGCATTACTAATGATATGGTCATAGGGCAGAGCCTAGATATTTGGGCAATTGAGCGGTTAATCAGGTCGGCGGATCTGGTCATTGCCCACAATGCAGCCTTTGATCGTCCGTTTTGTGAGTTGATTTCGCCTGTCTTTGGTGATGTGCCCTGGGCGTGCTCCAACGCTGAAATCGGATGGTCCGCGCGCGGATTTGAGGGCAGTAAACTGGGCTACCTTGTGGGCCAGTCCGGTTTCTTCCATGAGGGCCATCGCGCCGTCGATGACTGTTTTGCCCTTCTTGAAGTGCTGATGGCGCCCGTCACAGATGAGGGCGCATCGGCTTTCACGGAACTCTATCAGGCGAGCCTACAATCCAGGGCGAAAATTTGGGCGCTGTACAGTCCATTCGAGACGAAAGACATCTTGAAGGCGAGAGGGTATCGCTGGTCGGACGGAACGGATGGTCAGCCCAAATCCTGGTGGATGGAGGTCGCAGAAACTGATCTTGACGCTGAACTGATGTTTCTGCGCAGCGATATTTATCAGCGCGCCGATATCGAGCCTGTCATTAGAATATTATCTGCCGTTGATCGCTTCAAAGCCTAATGTACGGTCAGACATCCCGTATCTTCCATTCCTCTTTGCCCCGAAAAACTTTATCAGGCCGTGACTTTTAAGGTCGGAAATATCCCGCCGCGCGGTTCGAATGGTGACATTCCATTCGTTCGCAAGGCTTTGCGCATCGCAGTGAGAGCCGCGTTTGAGTTCGCTGATAAACCAGCTCTGGCGCTCATTGAGATTGGTTGTTGTGACATTTATTGTGACATCCTCATCAACGCGTTTGGGCGTATTGCGGCCGATATCATGTCGTCTGGACACGGTTCGTTTAGGGGCGGGATAGAGCTGAAAGGCATCCCATAGATCTTCCCCGCCGATCTGCATCAGGACGAGCCGCAATATACCGGGAGAGGTTCTTGCTAGAACAAGTAAGTGTCTGGAAGATGGGACATTTCTGGCCTGATACCAGTTTGTGACGGTGTTGAGGTTTGCGCTTGTAATCTGACCAATTTGCTTGATGGCGGATGCCATGTCTCCGAAGTCTTCACGAAGGGCTTTGGCAACAATTTTTGCCAGTTCAAGGTCGGAAGAAACGCTTGATTTTACTCCCAAAACTCGCCTTGTTTTTGCAAGCGACAATCTGTCCCCTCCCACGCTAAAATTCCCCGCCGCCTCAGAAGTCGCGGTCAGTGCTAACGCCTTCGGGAGCGGGATTTATGAACGCAGGAATGACAATCGGGAGCGAAGAAACCTCCAGGCGCAGACGCGGTGCGATGTATGTCCGCATGTCTACGGACCACCAGAAATACTCGACGGAAAATCAGGCGGACGCCATCCGCGAGTACGCCGAACGGTTCGCTATCGACATTGTCCGGACCTATACCGACTCTGGCAAGAGCGGCCTGAGCATTGATGGACGCGAGGCATTGCAGAGCCTGATTGCCGACGTGCAGTCTGGTGCGGCCGATTTCACAACCATTCTCGTCCTTGATGTCACCAGATGGGGACGGTTTCAGGATGCCGACGAAAGTGCCTATTACGAATACATGTGCCGACGTGCGGGTATCGACGTGCACTACGTTGCAGAGCAATTTGAGAATGATGGCAGTCCGGTTTCAACCATCGTTAAGGGCGTTAAACGCGCGATGGCCGGAGAGTACAGCCGCGAACTTTCCGGCAAGGTCTTCGCCGGCCAGTGCCGCCTTATAGAGATGGGCTTTCGGCAGGGCGGTCCGGCAGGATTTGGCCTGCGACGGGTCCTGCTCGACGAACAACGCAATCCGAAGGGGGAATTGAAGCGGGGGGAGCACAAGTCGCTTCAGACGGACCGGGTGGTGCTGGTAGCCGGACCTGAGGATGAGGTGGTGATCGTAAAGTGGATCTACAAAGCCTTTACTGAAGAGGGACTGCGTGAGTCAGAGATTGCCGCCCGTCTAAATCAGCGTAGCGTGAAAACTGACCTTGGCCGAAACTGGACCCGTGGTGTCGTGCACGGCATTCTGACCAACGAAAAATATATTGGGAACAATGTTTTCAATCGGCGGTCATTCAAACTGAAAAAGCGACGGGTCGAGAATGACCCGGATATGTGGGTCCGCGCGGATGGAGTCTTTGAGGCGATCATTGAACCGCGCCATTTTTACACAGCTCAGGGCATAATCCGCGAACGAAATCGAAAGTTTACGGATACGGACATGCTGACAAGGCTGAAAGCCCTGCATGAGCGCCAGGGCTGGCTTTCAGGTATCCTGATCGACGAGACAGACGACATGCCGTCAAGTGCCGTGTACGCCTATCGCTTTGGCGGCCTGACACAGGCTTACAAACTCATAGGTTATGATCCAGGCCGCGACCTCACGTTCATCGCGGACAACCGGCATATCAGGCAGATGCACCCTGAGATTATAGCGGATGTCCTGAACCAGATCGGGCAACTCGGCGGTAAGATCCGGGTAGACGAGCAAACAGACTTCCTTATCGTCAATGAGGAAATCAAAGCCTCACTGGTTATCAGTCGTTGCGGTCAGTCCGCATCCGGTAAAAATCGCTGGCAGATACGGTTTGATGCCGGCCTGATGCCTGACATCACGATAGTCGTCCGAATGGCTGCCAATAATCGCGACGTTTTCGATTACTATCTGATCCCGGCGATAGATATTGAAACGCCAAAAATACGGCTCGCAGACAACAACCACCTTGCGCTGGATGCCTACCGCTTCGACGATCTTGAATCATTCTTTCTCATGGCTGAGAGAGCGGACCTGCCGGTGGCGGCGTGAGTGGCGCGAAGGGTCTGCGTGTCGGTAAAATTGCAAAGATACCGATTGATCGCATCAACATCCTGAACCCGAGGGCGCGTAATCAGAAGATATTCTTCGATATGGCGACCAACATGACACAGGTGGGTATGAAGCGACCCATCATGGTGACGGCATGTCGTTCCGGCACCGCTGATAAGGACTATGACCTCATCTGTGGCCAGGGGCGCCTCGAAGCATTCCTCGCTTGTGGCCAAATCGAAATACCGGCGATGATCATTGATGCCAGTGAGGAGCAGGCTCTGATAATGAGCCTGGTGGAGAATCTTGCGCGACGCCAGCATCGGTCCGCTGACATACTCCAGGGTGTCGAAATCCTGGCAAAGCAAGGGTATGACGCGGCAACGATAGGCAAAAAGACTGGGATGTCCACGGAGTACGTCGATGGCATTCTCAACCTGATGGCAAAGGGGGAGCAGCGTTTGTTGACGGCGGTGGAGAACGGCCAGATCCCGATGTATCTCGCTATTCGCATAGCTGAGGGCCCGGAAGAGGAGCAGTTGGCTTTGCAGGATGCCTATGAGTCCAATCAGCTTAGGGGCAACCGTCTCTTACTGGCAAAGAAACTTATGGACACGCGCCGCCGCTGCGGGAAGGCTTACACCGGCCAAAAGCGTGTAGGGCGGGAAAAGAGCCAAAGGGCGTTTTCGGGTCAGGACGTGATGAAGGTCTTTCAGCGGGAGTTGGACCGCAAACGCCTGCTGACTAAAAAAGCGGATATTGCCGCGACACGGCTTACCTTTGTGACGCAAGCCTTACGGGAATTAACCCAGGATGAAAACTTTTGTACGCTCCTGCGGGCTGAGGGTCTTAATACACTGCCGAAACCTCTGGCGTCACTTATGTCGGAACGGGGCGGGCATCATGGTTTCTAAGCGCAGTGGCGTTTTGAGACTGCCCCAAGTGCCGATTGAGGCCAGTTTCGACGAGCGCACCGTTGATATCGATATCGACCAGATCATCATGACTAAGGTCATGGACCCCAAGGTTTTCAAGAGCCATAAATACAAGCAGATTGTTGCCTCGACACGCGCCGTCGGCATTATAGAACCGCCAGCGGTGTCGCTGGCGGTAGGTATGAATGGCCGCTACTTTTTGAGGGACGGGCATCTGCGTCTCCATGCCCTTAAGGAACTCGGTGAGCGGATCGTGACCTGTCTTGTGGCGTCAGACGACGAAAGTTTCACCTACAATAAGCATATCAATCGTATCGCATCGATCCAGGAACATAAGATGATACGGCGGGCCATTGAACGCGGGGTTTCCGAAGAGAAACTGGCTGAGGCTCTGAATCTCGACGTTCGCCGCATTATCGAAAAGCGGGATATGCTGGAAGGCATCTGCCCTGAGGCCATAGAACTCCTCAAAGACCAGTTTATCGCACCCAAAACGTTTCCGGTTCTCCGCAAAATGAAGCCTCTGCGGCAGGTCGAAGCGGCAACGCTGATGAATGATGCCGGTATCTACACCAAGCCCTATGTGATGGCGCTGCTGGCAGCCACACCAAAAGCTCAACTCGTCCATCCTGAACGCGCAAAGAAGATCAAGGGACTAGACGAGGATCAGATGGTGCGCATGGAAACCGAAATGGACAGCCTGCAACGCGAATACCGCCTGATCGAAGACAGCTACGGTAAGGATGTCCTCAACCTGACTTTGGCGAAGGGGTATTTGGGAACCTTGCTCAACAATGCCAGAATTGTCCGTTATCTGTCGAACCATCAACCTGAGATTTTGAGCCAGTTTCGGCAGATTTCCGACATGACGAAGCTTACAAACTAAACTTGGACCTAACTTTGTGAGTAGACGGTCGAAAGGGGCGAAAATGTAGAGGAGCCGACTATTTAGTCCCCCGCTAAGCAGCGATGGATAGCTTCAAACCTAGCGCCTTAAAGACGGCTAGAAGCGTTGTGAGCGTTGGGTTTCCATTGCTACCAAATGCTTTGTAAAGCGCCTCACGAGACAAACCTGTTTCGCGCGACAAATCACTTATGCCGTGGGCGCGAGCCACGTCATTGAGAGCAACGCGGATTTCTTCAGCGTCACCGTCCTCGAAGATAGCGGCCAGATAGGCAACCGCTGTTTTAGGATCATCGAGGAACTCCGCCACATCAAAAGGTCGGATGGTTTCCATATTATAATTCTTTCAAAATATCCTTGGCGCGACGGATATCGACATCTTGTGAGTCTTTGTCCCCTCCGCAGAGTAGGATGACGACTTCTTCACCCTGGAAGGCGTAATAGATCCGATATCCCGGTCCGAAGTGAATGCGAAGTTCGTGCACACCGTCGCCTACAGATTTGGTGTCGCCGAAATTGCCGGTTTTAAACGCCTCAGAATTTGGGCCTTGGCCGTTGTATCCTTAAGCTCCTTTAGCCATTTGGAAAAGCGGTCGGTTCTTTGAATGATCATAAGATCGGTTCCTGGTTATATTTAGTTGGGTGCAGATATTGGTCATTTGAGATGTCCTTGCTTGATAAACGCGTGCCATGGTCAAGGGAGGAGCACGCGTCGAACCGTAACCTCCATTGCGGATGATAACTATAGTACATAGATGGGAAATTGTCAACTTTAGTTATCGAAAGAGGATTTTCGTAGGGGCCGAACCTTGAACCTCGTCAACCAGTCACAATGCTGGTTTGCAGCGCTTGGGCGGTGCGAACTGCCTCGGATTTGTTGAAGGCGCTAAGCCGTGAGTATTGGGTATCGCCCACGCGGCCATCCCCGCTAGCTCGACGTAGGGCATGGCAGTTCTTTCTTACTGGGTTTGGTAGATCGGCGTGTGCTCTCGACAAACCAGGCTTCAAGTGTGGCACGGCTATAACGTACGACCTTGCCAAGCTTGGAATAAGCCGGGCCCGTTCCTCGGAAACGGTACTTTTCCAGAGTTCGCGGCGACAGGTGCATTAGCTCCGCCGCTTCAACGGTGGTCAGATATTGACGTTCAATTGGCATATTGGCTTTAGTCATCGTTTCATCCTTCAATTTATCGATGTTGCTGGAAGGGGAGTGAATGGGTGCCCTTTGACGCTTGGGTCAGGCGGCAAGGTGCTCTGATTTTTGGTGAGAACCTTGGTAATGAACGCATTCCATTTTTTCATACCTGCGCGTTTTTCAGGCATGTAGTGCCACCGGTCGTAATTCTTTGAGCTGACATCCTGAAGCGCATGGTTCTGAATGCGATCCCGAATTTCCTTTGAAACGCCCGCTTTTCCAGCCAGGGTTTTCCATGTCCGCCGCAAATCGCGGTTGGTAGCGTATGGAATTACGCCACGCTCGCGTTGACGCCAGACAAATGTATAGAGAGTGCTTGCGCGTACCGGTTTGCTTGGGTCGGTTTGCGAAGGGAAAAACCAGCCATATTCGTTCGGCGTGATGCCCTCAATTAACTCTGCCGCCAAATCGGGAACAGGCAGAGCGTGCGGCCTGTCATTCTTCGTCTTTGACCAGTCGATGATACGCTCCGACGCATTCCATTGAGAAACGTGTAACTGGGCAATCTCATCAACACGCTGTCCGACGAGCATTATAAGCCTGACGGCACGCGTGTACGGAGGATGGACGGGTGTGTCCGGGCATTCGAGCCAGCGATACAGGCGAACGAACTCTTCCTCACTTAGCCAGCGCGTACCTACCTTTTTCGGTTCGGTGGGAATGCCTGCTGCAGGATTGTAAACTAAGCGAAATCGACGAGGAGAAGAGGTGCGATAGTCGTGTTCTGATTTCAGCCCCCAACTAAACGCGGCACGAATATAGCTGCGCACATGATCAGCCATAGAACGCGCCCCACGTTCATAAATGGGCCTGATGACAGCAGTGATTTCGTCAGGCTCGATATTCCGTGCCGGCCGTGTTGGCCCCAACAACTCGGCAATCTTATTGAGACCCTTTTCCGTTTCGACCCATGAAGGCTTTCCCGCGTCTCTCAGCGATTGGATGTACCCGGAGAATAAATCTTCTACAGAGCCAATTCGTGTATCTCCCGCAACTTTGATGCTTCGCTTTTTTTGAATGACGTTTGAAAAGTCCCGGGCAAATATCTCGCGAGCTTCGGCTAACGACATAGAGGGATAGGCTCCAAGTTTTTTCTTTACGCGCTTTCCGTCGCGCCATTGTTGAGCCATCCATTCGGCTGTCACCCGCCGAGGCATGGGCTTCAGGATCAGGACAAGGCGCCCGGTCCCTCGTCCTTCGCCATCACTCAAGTTCTCTTGTTTTTGGGCAATCTCTACACGCTTAATGGCATGACGGATTTCGAGATTCGTTAGGCAAGGCATATCGTTCACCATTTATGTCAGGTGGGATCACTTCCGATATGAGGGAGTGTGATTGGGAGCGGCTGAGTGATCAATCACCCTTCCGCCGTCACCAACTATGCCTTCGCCAGACCATTTGTGACAAACGATAAAAACTGATTTAAATCAGTGGCAAAGAGAGGAAAAGTGGAGAAAAAACGGCGTGCCGTGAACTGATTGTGAACTAAGATCACATTGCTGGCCGAAAGTTCCAGGGCCCTGCGCATAACCTCCCGCGGATAGGCCGGGGCGTGATCGACTGTACCGTGGCCCATGATCTCGTCGGCTATGAGTTGGTTTTTCTTATCGAGGAAAATGATGCGAAACTGCTCACGCGGCTCATAGGCCAAAGTCACCCGCAGATAGGCGATCAGTTGTGACCACGATGACAAAACCGTGGCGCGCTTAAGCGGTTCGGCCAACAACCGGCGCGTCGCCTCAAACATCAGTTGCAGGTCAAGGGCAATTTCCGGCGTGATCTTGAGCGCCCGGCCAGCATTATCGAGCGATGACACCTGAAGCATGTCCTCAATCGGCGCGGACAGGGCGGCGGGCAGGCTGCCAAATCTGGCAATCAGCGCCTTGGCCAGCGGTTTGACATCGCGCTGAGGGATTGAGCGAAACAGGAACAGTTCCAGCAATTCATAATCGGGCAGGGTAGACACCCCGGCCTTGCGCGCGCGGTCACGTAAGCGGTTACGGTGGCCGCCATGTTCCGGCAGAGCGGCTTCTGTGATGCTGGTGCCCCCCTCAGCCATTCGCTTTACAAAACCGGCAGAGGTCGGAACTGATCGGTGCGTGACGCGGTGAAGATTTCCACCCCATCCTTGGTGACGCCGACGCTGTGTTCGCACTGCGCCGTCAGGGACTTGTCGCGGGTCACGGCGGTCCAGCCGTCGTTCAGCACCTTCACGTCCGGCTTGCCGAGGTTGATCATCGGCTCAACGGTGAAGAACATGCCTTCTTCCAGCTTGGGGCCGGTGCCCGCCTTACCGAAATGCAGGACATTGGGATTGTCGTGGAACACCTGACCGACGCCGTGGCCGCAGAAATCGCGCACAACCGTGCAGCGCTGAGCCTCAGCATATTTTTGAATGGCGGCGGCGATGTCACCGAAAGTGTTGCCGGGCTTGATCTGCGCTAAGCCAAGGCGCAGGGATTCGTAAGTGATATCGACCAAGCGCTTGGCCTTGGAATTAACTTGTCCCACATCGTACATGCGTGAGGTGTCGCCGTGCCAACCCTCAACGATCACGGTCACATCAATATTGACGATATCGCCGTCTTTGAGGGTCTTTTCGCCGGGAATGCCGTGGCAGACAATGTGGTTGGGCGAGATGCAGACGGTATGATAATAGCCGCGATAATAGATGCAGGCGGGCAGGGCACCGTTGTCCAGAATGAACTCCCGCGCCAGATCATCCAGATAGGAGGTCTTAACCCCCGGCACGACATAGGGGATCAGCATATCAAGGCAATCGGCGGCCAGCCGTCCGGCTTTGCGCATGCCTTCGAAATCGTCCGCCGTGTGGATGCGGATCGACTGTGAGCGGACGAGGTAATCTGAATCTGTGGTCATGACGACAATATAACCTCTCAAATCCCGAAATACCAGACCACGTGGCCCTGACGATGCCCTTATAATGTTTGAAACATCAGCGACTGAAATCTTATGCGGCGACAGCGATCATGGACTTACAGTTTTAATATCAGGAAGATACAGATGGCCGCTACAGGTTCGCAAAACAATAACATGCTCATGACCATTCTGGCGGTCGCCGTAATAGCCATCATTGCGGTCGCCGCCATATTTATGATGCAGGACAATCGCTCCAGCAGCGAACGGGTAGCCGATGCCGTAACGGCCCTGCCGCAAGGTGTCGATAATGCCGCCAATGAGTTGGGTGATCAGTCGCCGGCCGAGAACATCGAGCGCAACGCCGAAAAGGCCGCTGAAAAGGTTAACTAGGTTCAGATTTCATATGAACACTAAGCCGGATGCTGTTGATCAGCATCCGGTTTTTTATGTGATGGTTAGCGTGTGGTGAAACCGCAGGCCGGTTTCATCAAAGCCGAAACTCAAGGCCACGATCTCTACCCCAGCCATGCGGGCGGCGCGGTAGGCGGCGGCGAATTTCGGATCAAGGTCAGCGCAAACATCAAAGCGATCCACATCATCGCGCTGCACGCAAAACACGACGACCGCGCGATACCCGGCGGCGACCATATCAATCAGCTCATAAAGATGTTTGGCCCCGCGCTCGGTCACGCAGTCGGGAAATTCGGCCAGTCCCGGCGTGCGCGACAGGTGGACGTTTTTCACCTCGACATAGGCATCAACATGCACCGGATGATCCTCAAGTTTAAGGTCGATGCGCGAATTATGGCCATATCTGACTTCGGGCCGGATAACGGGATAGCCGTCAAGTGAGGGGATAAGCCCTGCCACAATCGCGTTCCTGATCAACAGGTTGGGCCAGCCGGTATTGACACCCACCCATTGATCCCCTTCTTTCAGGGCCTCCAGCCGATATTTCAGCTTGGCTTTGGGGTTTTTTGATTCGGTGATCAGGGCGGGCGTATCTTCAACCAAAAGCCCCATCATCTTGCCCGGATTAGGGCAATGGGCGGTGACGATCTCACCGGATTCCAGCCTTATGTCGGCAAAGAAGCGTTTGTATCTTGACACCAATCGCCCTTTTATGAGCCCATCCACGCGATGTTCAAAAGGGGTAATGTGTATGTGGCCCGATGACATGATCGACACGTATTTCCTGTATGGTTCATACGTCCATAAGGAGCCGAGCGCATGACGGTCAATGCCGAAAATTTAAACAATGAGTCCAATCCTACCGCTGCCATTGTTATCATTGGTGACGAAATCCTGTCGGGGCGGACGCAGGATACTAATGTCAACACTATCGCTAAATTCTTAGGGTCGCTGGGGATCGACCTGATGGAAGTGCGTATGATCCATGACGATGAAGCCCAGGTGGTGCGCACCGTCAACGCTTTGCGGGCGGATTATGACTATGTGTTTACGACCGGCGGCATTGGCCCGACCCATGATGATATTACCGCCGATTGCGTCGCCAAGGCCTTTGGCGTGCCTCTCGCCGAGAGGGCCGATGCCTTGCAGGTGCTGATCGATCGCTACGGCGGCCTTGATAAGCTCAATGTCAGCAGCCGGCGCATGGCGCGGGTGCCGGAAGGGGCCAGCCTGATCCTTAATCCGGTCTCCGGCGCACCGGGCTTTCAGCTTGGCAATGTCTTTGTCATGGCCGGCGTGCCGCGCATCATGGCGGGAATGCTGAACGACCTGCCGTATCGCCTGCGTCAGGGCCGTCAAGTTATGTCGCGCACCTTAAAAGCTCACTATGTGCCGGAAAGTCTGGCCGCCGACATACTGACAGAACTTGACCAGGCCTACAGCGATCTTAGCCTCGGCAGCTACCCCTACGGCATGTTCCCGGATGCGTTTGGTACGCAACTGGTGATCCGTGGGCGCAATAAGGACAGTCTGGATGAAGCGTTTTCGCGCTTAATCGCGGGGATGGATGATGTGCTCGAAAAGGCGAAATTGCGCTTCCCCGAAGCGGCGTTTGAGGAACTGACAGCGTAAAGTGTGTTGAGAAGAGTGACTATGAAAACGAGAACTGTATGTGTGTCGGCCCTGATGGGCCTGTCTTTGGTGTCCGTGGCGGTGTCGCCAGTATGGGCGCAGGCTAAACCTAAGTCCAAGGCGGAGCGAGTAGCGCCTGATATCAAGCTGGCCCCCGAAGTCGAGGCCGCCAAACTGCGTGATGCGGCGCTGAAAAGTAACGAAGCCTACGCATTTGTCTCGCATCTGACGACACGGTTCGGGGCACGTCCGGCGGGATCGGACTCTGAGCGAAACTCAGCCGTCTGGGCCGCCGAAGAACTGAAAAAAATGGGCTTTGATAATGTCCGTATCGATACGTTCCCGCTCGCTTTGTGGCAGCGCGGGGCGGAAAGCCTTGAGATCACTGGCCCGTTCGCCCAAAAGATGGTGGTGACAGCTCTGGGCGGATCAGGCGCCACGCCGCCTGAAGGGGTTACGGGTGAGGCCGCCATTTTTGAAACCTATCAGGATTTCACGACCTCAACCGCTGACCTTAAAGGCAAAATTGTCGTTATTCTGCAACCGACTGTGCGCACCCAGACCGGCGTGGGCTATGGCGTCAATTCCGGTTCGATGCGCAGGCAAGGGCCGGAAGCGGCCAAGGCGCGCGGGGCGATCGGCTATGTGATGCGCTCATTAGGCACCGAAGATCACCGCTTTGCCCACACGGGGGCGACTCGCTTCTTAGGCGACGAAGGCTTAGCCGCGCTGGCGATCTCACCGCCCGATGCCGAACAGTTCGAGCGTTTGTTGAAATTACAACGTGAGGGCAAGGCCGGGCCGCTTACCCTTAAGATGGTGTCGACGCCGAAATTCCTGGGCAATGGCACCTCTCAGAACGTCATAGCGGAAATCAAGGGCCGCAACCGTCCGAATGAGATTATCACCATCGGCGGGCATCTGGATAGCTGGGATCTGGGCACCGGCGCCACTGATGACGGGGCAGGTGTGGCCATCACTATGGCGGCGGCCAAGGTTATGATCGACCATAAAATGCGCCCTGAACGCACCGTCCGAGTCGTGTTCTGGGGCTCCGAAGAGGTCTCCCAACCGGGGGATAAGGGCCTGTCCGGGGCTACGGCCTACGCTGAAAAATACGCAGTCGCCGGATCGAATGAGACCCACATAGCCGCGGCCGAATCCGATTTCGGCGCCGATGTCGTCTATAGCCTCAGCCTGCCCAAGGCCAGCGATGAGACGTTTAAGGCTAAGCTTGGCAATGTGCTGTATCCGCTTAATATCTATACCGACCGCGCTGACTCTACCGGCGGCGGGCCTGACACCGGGCCTTTGAAAAACAAGGATGTGCCGGTGTTCGATCTTCAGCAGAACGGCACGGATTATTTCGATGTCCACCACACGGTCGATGATGTGCTTGAGCGCATCGACCCGAAAAAGATGGACCAAAACGTCGCCGCCTGGGCCGCCACCGTCTGGATGATTGCCAATACCAGCGTCACCTTCGCGCCGAACCCTAAGTAGCTTTAAACGGGGAAGATGTTGATAATATCATCAATCCTTCCCCCCTTTATCCCTTTGGCGCGCATTTAGTCTCGACGCCGCCATGCCCCTTAAGTATAAGGGCCGCTGGTTTTAAGCGGGCGTGGCGGAATCGGTAGACGCAACGGACTTAAAATCCGTCGGGAGCAATCCCATGCCGGTTCGAGTCCGGCCGCCCGCACCATTTCGGCAAAGCCGAAATGCTCTTTTGGTTTAGCGCTCAGCTCACCTTCGTTCGCTTTGGCGCCGCGCGGGCTGCGCGCCTCAATGGCGCTAGTCGCTTCGCTCCAACTGTTTCAATTCAAAACAAAAAAGCGGCCGGAATGACCGACCGCTTAAATGGGTACGCGACTTTATTCTTTTAAATCAAAGCACACCCAGCATCTGGGCGACCAGCGGATGGCGGACGATATCGCGGTCAGCCAGGCGCACGACCTTAATGGTCTCCACCGCTTCAAATTTATCCGCCACATCCCCAAGCCCTGACAGGCCGGGCAGCAGATCGGACTGCTGCGGATCGCCGGTCACGACCATCGTCGAGTTCCAGCCCAGACGGGTCAGCAGCATCTTAAGCTGGGTATAGGTGCAATTCTGGGCCTCATCAATCACGACAAACGCGTTGTTAAGTGTCCGGCCCCGCATGAACCCAACCGGTGCGATCTCAATAAGGCCTTCCTGCATCAGGGCCTTGACCCGCTTCATGCTGAGGCGGTCGGTCAGGGCGTCATAGAGCGGGCGCAAGTAAGGCGCCAGCTTGTCTTCCATATCGCCGGGCAGATAGCCGATCGATTCCCCGGCATCGACGGCGGGGCGTGACAGGACGATCCGTCCGACCTGACCCGCCTCAAGCGCTTCGACCGCTTTGGCTATGGCAAGATAGGTCTTGCCCGTGCCTGCGGGACCGAGTGCCAGCACCAGATTTTTCTCGTCGATAGCGCTGATGAGGGCGGCCTGACCTTCGGACTTGGGCTTAATGGTTTTGACATAGGACTGATCGCGGTCCTCGTTGGCACCCATAGGCGACCAGCTACCATGATTGACATGGATGCGGCGAACTTTTGCATCAGGGGTGGCAAAAGCTTCCGTATCCAACTGGCCTTCGCGTAAAAAGCGTTTGGCAGTGCGCTTGGTCATAATCATGGCTCCTTTAAGGGCATAAAAAAAGACGAGACCCGAAAAGGCTCGTCTGCGGCAAAAGTATCAGGGAGGAGGGCGAGGCGGTGTGAAAATCACTTTGAAAATCACTGGCCTCATACGCAGTGGGTGGTGCGGGGGGCGGCGGTGTGAAGCGCGAGTCAGACCCATATGCCGCCGGGGCGGAGATCGGGGGGCTGACAGATGACGAAACCTTAAAAGCCACTTTGAGAACCTCAGTCAAAAAGACAGGAACATTTTGGGTCTTTAGTCGTATGACGGCTGTCTATAAGCTGTCCTACAGGGCGTTGTTCTAACGTCGTACACTCACGCTAACAGATTCGCTGAGTCTCGTTACCGAGAAGTTAATTTTATTGCGTGCGCGAAAGATCAAGAGCTGTGGATAGTTTTTGCCACACTGTAAGGGGGTGCCGAAATGAGCCTGTATCGTCTGGGTGATAAATCGCCTAAGTTGCCGGATAATCAGCGCTTTTGGGTGGCCCCTGGCGCTCAGGTGATTGGCGATGTCCATGTGGGGGAGGATGTCAGCATTTGGTTTAATGCTGTGGTGCGGGCCGATAATGAGCCATTGACCATTGGCGCGCGCACCAATGTGCAGGACGGATCGGTGCTGCATTCCGACCTAGGATCGCCTTTGACGATCGGTGAGGGGGTAACGATCGGCCATAAGGTCATGCTGCATGGCTGCACGATCGGGGATAACAGCCTGATTGGGATTGGAGCGGTGGTGCTGAACCGGGCGGTGATCGGAAAGAACTCGATCGTAGGGGCGGGGGCGCTGGTGCCCGAAGGCAAGGTCTATCCTGATGGGGTGCTGCTGCTGGGCCAGCCAGCGCGGGTGGTGCGCGAACTGACGCCGGGACAGATCGAGAGCCTAAAAGGATCGGCGGACCACTATGTCGCCAATTGGCAAAGGTTTAAAGCGGATTTGGCTGAGATTTCCTGACCCGGTGCCTTGACATATCGGTTTGAGACCCAATCTCAAATAGATATGCCAAAAACTAAAGGAGGTTCCATGTCCGATCTACGCTGCCCCGTTTGCCAGAGTGCGTTTCGTGAAATTTTGCGCGAAGGTATTCTGATTGATGTCTGCACCCAATGCCGTGGTGTGTGGCTGGACCGAGGCGAACTGGATAAGCTTCTGGAACTGGCGCGTGACAATGATGGCCCGGCACCGGCCCCGCAGGAGCAACGCGCCTATCGTGATAATCCGCCGCCGCAACAACGGCCTGAGTATCGCCCTGAGCCGCAATATCGCCAACCCGAACCCCAGCCGCAGTATCGCCGCGATGACGATGATGACCGCCGCCGCGAAGCCTACGGCAAGGATAAATATTACGGTAAAGAGGGTGAGTATTACGTCGATAAATACGGCAATAAGCGCAAGAAGAAGTCCAAGCTCGAAGGCATCATGGACATTTTTGATTTCTGAGGATGTTTAACTAACGGGTCAAGGGAGCTTGCTCCCTTGCCTCTATGATCCCGCGATTGGCTAATTGATCGGCGCGTTCATTATATTCGTGACCAGCGTGGCCCTTGACCCAGTGCCAGTGGATTTTGTGGCGCTGACGGGCGGCATCGAGGCGCTTCCACAGGTCTTCGTTCTTGACCGGCTTTTTGTCGGCGGTTTTCCAGCCGCGTGCTTTCCAGCCGTGAATCCATTCCTTGATGCCCTTGAGGACATACTGGCTGTCGGCGTGCAGCTCGATTTCGCACGGTTCTTTCAGGGTCTCAAGCGCCATAATGACGGCCATCAACTCCATGCGGTTGTTGGTGGTTTCGGCTTCGTAGCCATAGAGGTCTTTTTCGTGCGGGCCGAACATTAGCACCGCGCCCCAGCCGCCCTTGCCCGGATTACCCTTGCAGGCGCCGTCGGTGTAGATTGTGACTTTTTTCATCAGACTTCTGCCAAATCTAGACTTCGGTAAGCACGCGCGGCAACTTAAACGTGACTGTCTCCTGTACGCCATTGCTCTCGATCACCTCGGCGTCATAGACATCGCCAATGGCCTTGATCAGGTCGGAGATCAGGTTTTCCGGTGCCGATGCGCCGGCCGAGACTCCCACGGTTGAGACGCCTTCAAACCAAGACCAGTCGATATGGCTGGCATCATCAATCAGATGCGCGGCCTTGGCCCCGCCACGCAAAGCGACCTCAACCAGACGCTGGGAATTAGACGACGCCTTGGAGCCGATTACCAGAAACAGATCGCAGTCTGCGCTGACGTTTTTGACGGCGTCCTGCCGGTTGGTGGTGGCGTAGCAGATGTCTTCTTTGTAGGGCATTGAGATATTGGGAAACCGGCTTTTCAGGATGCCGACGATCTCAGAGGTATCATCAACCGACAGAGTCGTTTGGGTCACAAAAGCCAGGTTTTTGGGATCAGCAGGTTCAAAAACGCGGGCCTCATCGGCGGTTTCGATCAGCCTGACCACACCCTCCGGAAGCTGGCCCATAGTGCCGACCACTTCGGGGTGACCGGCATGACCGATCAGGATGATTTCACGGCCTTCGCGGTGATGGCGCTCGGCCTCAACGTGGACCTTGGATACCAGCGGGCAGGTGGCGTCCAGAAAGAACATCTGGCGGTTTTGGGCGGCGGCGGGCACGGATTTCGGGACACCGTGGGCCGAAAAGACCACAGGCCGGTCGGTCGGGCACTGATCCAGTTCCTTGACGAACACAGCGCCCAGCGCTTTCAGCCGGTCAACCACATGTTTATTGTGCACGATTTCGTGGCGCACATAGACGGGGGCGCCGTAAAGTTCGATGGCGCGCTCCACGATCTGAATGGCGCGATCAACGCCAGCGCAAAAGCCGCGCGGTGTGGCCAGATAAACTTTCAGGGGCGATTTGGAGGCAGCAAGGTTCGACATGGGCTCAACATAAGGGCTTATGGGCGCTTTGGCTATGGCGGTCTGCAAACATATCCGCCGTGATTTGGCCTTTATCCCGCTCTAAAAACCTCTATACAACGTAACCGGGCTTGGCTATGCCTTGGGTAATATCATTATTAAGGGGCGCACACGCCATATGTCGCTGATTTCGTCTATTCCTTTGCGTCAATTATTAGCCGGTATGGCTTTGGCGGCGGTGGCGTTAAGCGCTGTTCCGACCGATAGCATTGCGCAATCGCGCCGCGGCGACCGTGATTCGGGCCGTGAAAACACCGAAAAATCCGCCGCCGATAAGGAAAAAGACAAGGAAGAATGGGAAGGTCGCGATCTGCGCCTGGATAAGCGCCGCGCTGACGGCCCATGCCCGTTCGTTAAGGTGCTGTATGACGCTGCCCGCTATCAGGATTTTGAAGGCGGCAAGGTCGCCAGCGCATCGGCTAAGTGGACCGGCGAAATCAACGGGGTCGTTTCCGACTGCGCCTACAGAGGCGGTGAGCCGATCGAGCTTGAAATGATGGTCGGGTTTTCGCTGGGTCGTGGCCCGGCGGCCGAAGGCAACCGCAATAATTATCGCTACTGGGTGGCGGTGACCGATAAGGATCAGGCCGTGCTGGCCAAGGAATATTTTGATTTGCCCGTGACCTTTGCCGATGGTCAGAGCCGCGTTGATGTAGCCACTAAGCTTGAAAACATCGTCATTCCGCGCGCGGCTTCGACCGTGGCAGGCTCGAACTTTGAGGTTCTGGTGGGCTTTGACGTGACGCCGGAAATGGCCGAGTTCAACCGCGAGGGCAAGCGTTTCCGCTATGTGACTTCGGCGCAGTAATCACACTCTATTTGATGATGACTTTTATAAGCGCTTCCGGTAACGGAGGCGCTTATTGTTTATAGGTATGACGATGACTGAACTGAAACCCGAAGCTTTTAAGGGCGCGCACGATTTCAAAACCGTTCTGGGGGATTTGACCGCCAGTGCTTTTGTGCGTGAAGGGTTTGAGGCGCGCTTTGGGCAGGTCAATGTCTCCGACCGGCCTGATCTGGCCGATTTTCAGTGCAACGGCGCGCTGGCCGTGGCCAAGGCCGCCAAGGCCAATCCCCGCGACGTGGCGGGCCGGATCACGAGCCATCTAACGGGCGACGACCATATCAAATCGCTGGAGATCGCCGGTCCGGGATTTCTGAATTTTGTGATTTCGGACAGTGCGTTGAGCGACCGCGCCAATGTGTTGCGTGAAGATGAGCGGCTGGGCGCATCGACGGTTGATACCCGCCGTAAGGTCATTATCGATTATGGTGGCCCCAATGTCGCTAAGCCCATGCACGTCGGCCATTTGCGCACCGCCGTGATCGGTGAAAGCCTGAAACGCATTATGCGTTTTATGGGCGATGAGGTCATTGGCGACGCCCACTTCGGTGACTGGGGCTATCAGATGGGGCTGCTGATCACGGCGGTATCAGATGAGCAGCCCGATCTGCCCTATTTCGATGCCGGTTTTGATGGCGAATATCCCACGCAGTCGCCGGTGACCCTGGCCGATCTGGAACGGCTCTATCCGCTGGCGTCGGGTAAGGGCAAGGAAGACCCGGACTATCGCGACCGGGCCCGTAAAGCGACCAAGGAGCTTCAGGATGGCCGTAAGGGTTACCGTGCCCTGTGGCAGCACTTTGTGACCGTCAGCCGCGAAGCCCTGATCCGTGACTATGGTGCCTTGGGCGTCGAATTTGACCTGTGGTACGGCGAATCCGATGCTGATCCCTATGTCGCGCCGATGGTTGAGGAACTGACGGCTAAGGGCTTAGTCGTGCCGGATCAGGGCGCGCAGATCATCCGGGTTGCTCGCGAAGACGATAAATCCGAAATCCCGCCGATGCTGGTGGTCTCAAGCGAAGGCTCGGCCATGTACGGCACGACCGACCTCGCCACCATCAAACAGCGCACAGTCGAATTTGCGCCGGATCTGGTGCTCTATTGCGTCGATCAGCGTCAGGCGACCCACTTTGTGCAGGTCTTCCGCGCCGCTTATCTGGCCGGTTATGCCGTCGAAGGTCAGTTGGAACACGCCGCCAATGGCACGGTCAATGGGCCGGATGGTAAGCCATTCAAGACCCGCGAAGGCGGGGTGCTCAAGCTCTATGACCTGATCGACAGCGCGCTCGAAAAAGCGAAGGTGCGCCTCGAAGAAGCCGGTCTGGGCAAGGACTTGAGCGCCGAAGATTTCGCGGATACCGCCCATAAGGTCGCCATCGCTGCGCTCAAATTCGCGGAACTGTCCAATCACCGTTTGACCAGCTATATCTTTGATCTTGATCGCTTTATGAGCTTTGAAGGCAAGACCGGGCCGTATCTGTTGTATCAGGCCGTGCGCATGAAATCCATCCTGCGCAAAGCCGCCGAGCAGGGGGTCGGCGCCGGTGCTGTGACCGTGACAGAGCCTGCCGAGCGCGAACTGGTGCTGTTGCTCGATGGGTTCGATGCGGCTCTCAAGGAAAGCTATCTCAAGCGCGCGCCGAATATTCTGGCCGATCATGTCTATCGTCTGGCCCAGACCTTTTCAAAGTTCTATGCCGCCTGTCCGGTGCTGATCGCCGAAGACGCCGCCACCAAATCCTCGCGTCTGGCGCTGGTCGAGTTGACCCTCAAGCAAATCGAAAAAGGCCTTGATTTAATGGGCTTAACCGCCCCCGATCAGATGTAGCAGGGGCACGCCCCTGCACCCGGAACTTGGAGCCGGTGGTGAGGCTGGTGAACTTTCCTCCTCCCTTGCGAAGCGGGGGAGGTGGCTTTTGAGCGCAGCGATAAAGACGGAGGGGGCAATCAGGGAACTGATTTGTCTAAGCTTTGTCGAGATAAAATCAAACAACACAGCATGGCTGGTATGCCCATTATGGCGGTGCCGATGAAAAACGCCTTATAGGCCGCAAACAGGCCCAGATCCGGCGTCAGGCCATCGACGATCTGACCGGCAAAGCCTTTGAGCAGTTTGCCGCTGAAATCGGCAATCGAATAGAGCAGGGCATAGTGCGTCAGCGAAAATTCGCGCACGCACAGCCGCGTCAGAAAGGCCACGAACGCCGCCTCGGCCACGCCATTGGCGATGTTATCAACGAACAGCGTGGCCCCAAACACATTCAAATTGCCGGGATAGGTCGCCATAACCGCAAAGCAGATATTGGACAACGGCCCGACCAGAGCCCCAATCCAGAATGACCGAGTCACCCCAATCCCCAGAATCAAAGCGCCCCCAATGGCGATGCCGACGAATGAGGCCGCAAGGCCCACGGTCGAGCGCATGGCCGCGATTTCGGTATTGCTGATGCCCGTGTCATTATAAAGCGGCAGGGCGACCGGCCCGATTAGATAGTCGGGCAGGCGATAAAGACCAACCGTGACCAGTATCAGTACCGCCGCCTTGCCGTGGGTGCCGAAAAAGCTTTTTAGCGGCTCAACGTAGAGGCTTTTGATGGTTTTGCGCTCAGTGCGGATCATGCCGTCCTCGGCCGGGCGTGGCGCGATCAGGGTGGCGACGATCCCTACGATCATGGTGGCGGCCAGCAGTAAAAACGCCACCGGCCAGCCCCAGTGCTCTGCCGGAATCAGGATCAAACTACCGCTGATCAGCACCGCGATCTTGTAGCCAAAGGCGTAAAAGGCCGGATTGAGCGCTTCGTCGGCCTCGGTTCGCGTCTGTTCGATCCGCCAGCCGTCGATGGCCGCATTTTGTGAGGCAGACGAAAACGCGACCAGCGCCGCCGAGGTAATAAACCAGCCCAAACCGCCGTTTGGGCCAATGAACGCCATAAGGCACAGGCCCGCAATTACGCCCAACTGAGCGAGCAGCATGTAGGACTGGCGCTGCCCCAACAGGCCATGAAGCACGGGCAGGCGCACCTTATCCATCACCGGCGCCCACAGGAATTTCAGGCCGTAAATAAGACTGACCCACTGCACGAAACTGGCGATGGTCAGGCTCTGACCGTCCTGCCGCAGCCATAATCCTAACGTCGTGCCGGTCAGAAGAAACGGCAATCCGGCTGAAAACCCGAACGCCAGCATCAGCCAGGCCGCGGGATGTCTGAGGGCATCAAGCACGGGCTTAAGGCGGGTTCGGGCGGCAGTAAGGGGGGGCATGGGCGGATATCCCTGTGGTGATCTCAGAGCAAAGCCGATTCTACGCGAAAACAACAGGTTTTCATGAGGGGCCGCGCACAAAGCGCTTCACAGGGCTGAACGCAGCCTCTATGTTCCGGCCATTATCAGTAAGAGCTGACTTATAATTATGACCGTTAAAACTGCCGAGCCGTTAAGTTTCCAGGACCTGATCCTGACCCTGCATGCCTATTGGAGCAAACAGGGCTGTGCGATTCTCCAGCCTTATGATGTGGAAGTAGGGGCCGGAACGCTGCATCCGGCGACGGTGTTGCGCGCCCTCGGCAAAAAGCCGTGGAAGGCCGCCTATGTGCAGCCGTCGCGCCGCCCGGTCGATGGTCGTTACGGTGAAAACCCTAACCGTTTGCAGCACTATTACCAGTATCAGGTCATCCTGAAGCCCAACCCCGAAAACCTTCAGGAACTTTATCTGGGCTCGTTGAAGGCTATTGGTCTTGATCCGGATCTGCACGATATCCGCTTTGTTGAAGATGACTGGGAAAATCCGACTGTCGGGGCCTGGGGGCTGGGTTGGGAAGTGTGGTGCGATGGCATGGAAGTCACGCAATATACCTATTTTCAGGGCGTCGGCGGGATCGAAGTCGATGTGGTGTCGGGCGAACTGACCTATGGCCTGGAACGTCTGGCCATGTATGTGCAGAACGTCGATAATGTTTATGATCTGCGCTTTAACAATGCCGGTACGACCTACGGCGATGTGTTTAAGGAGCAGGAGCGCCAGTTCTCGGCCTTTAACTTTGAGGCGTCGGACGTTGACACCTTAAAGCGCCAGTTCGAGGACATGGAGCGAAATGTCACCCGTATACTGAACACGGAAAACAGCCTCGGTTATAAGCTGGTGCTGCCTGCCTATGACCATGTGCTTAAGGCGTCGCACCTGTTTAACCTGATGGATGCCAGAGGTGCGATCGCGGTGGCCGAACGCCAATCTTACATCGGCCGTATCCGTGATTTGTGTAAGGCCTGCGCGCTCGAATGGGCCGCGCAGGAAGAGACCCGTGGTGATACCGCGCCCGTTGTCAGCCTTTAAGATTTCAGATTAAGAATATCCCATGCCTCAACTATTGATCGAGCTGTTTTCCGAAGAAATTCCCGCCCGTATGCAACTGAGCGCGGCGCGTGATTTCGAGCGTCTGTTTGATGCCAAACTCAAAGCCTCCGGCCTTAGCTATGAGACCTTGAAAGCCTATGTCGGGCCGCGTCGTCTGGTGCTGCATATCGAAGGTTTGCCGCTGGAACAGGCGGCCGTATCAGAAGAGGTCAAAGGGCCACGCGAAGGGGCCCCGCCCCAGGCACTGGAAGGCTTTCTGCGTAAAACCGGCCTGACAGTCGATAAGCTGGTGATTGAAAACGATGTCTATATTGCCCGGATTGAGAAAGCTGCGCGCAAGACCACTGAGGTTTTGGGGGCGATCCTTGAGGACGTCATCCTAAACTTTCCGTGGCCGAAGTCGATGCGGTCGGGCACCTCGACCTTCCGCTGGGTGCGGCCATTAAAGCGCATTGTTTTTCTGTTTAACGGCAAGGTCATTCCGTTTGAACTTGAAGGCATTACAGCCTCGAATGTCACCGAAGGGCACCGGTTTTTAGGCTCGAAAAAGCCGTTCAAGGTTTCAGATTTCGATAGCTATAAGAATAGCTTGACCGAAAATTTTGTCATTCTGGATCACTATGAGCGCCAGAATATCATCCTCAGCAAAGCGCGCGAAGCCTGCACCAAGGCGGGGCTGACCTTGATGGATGATCAGGGCCTGCTGGAGGAAGTGGCGGGCCTAAGCGAATGGCCGACGCCGCTGCTCGGCAATATGGACCCGAAGTTCCTGACCCTGCCGCCGGAAGTCATCAAGACGTCGATGAAAACCCACCAGAAGTATTTTGCCGTCAAGGATAACAAGTCCGGTAAAATGGCCCCGCATTTCGTGGTGGTCTCCAACATGGCGGCGGCGGATGGTGGCGAAGAAATCAAGCGCGGCAATGCCAAGGTTTTGTCGGCGCGCCTGTCAGACGGGGTGTTCTTCTGGTCGGAAGATAACCGCGCTGGTAATTTCGACGCCTGGTTGGAAAAGCTGAAAGGCGTGACCTTCCACGCTAAGCTCGGCACGCTTTATGAGCGGGTGCAGCGCCTGAAACTCATAGCAGAAGATATCGCCCCTCTGATGCGGGCTGATGTGGCGGCATCCGGTGAGGCCGCACGTCTGGCCAAGGCGGATCTGGCGTCCTTCATGGTTGGGGAATTCCCCGAACTTCAAGGGGTTATGGGCGGTTATTATAGTGTCGCCGCCGGTCATCGCCCGGAGATTTCCGAAGCTGTGCGCGATCATTATAAACCGCAGGGGCCGTCCGATACTGTGCCTGCTCATGTAGTAGCGGCAACGGTCGCTTTGGCCGATAAGGTCGACACTCTGGTTGGCTTTTTTGCCATTGACGAAAAGCCGACAGGCTCAAAAGACCCCTATGCGCTGCGCCGCGCCGCCCTTGGGGTATTGCGTATCCTGCGTGAGCATTGCGTGCGGGCAAGTTTAAGCGAACTGGTCGAAGCGTGGTATAAATCAACATTGACCTACGCTAATGCTGATCGTGCGGTCCATGTCGATACTGAAAACTGGCGCGGATCAGCCGGGCCGCGCTGGGATAAGGGCACGACCGACACCTATGAGAACTATCTGCGCGACTTCAAGCAGGGCCTGCTGGAAAGCCAGATCTGGGTGGTGCCGAATACGCGCGACTATGACCTTGATATCCTGTTTGAGCATGTCACCAACAAGCAGGAAATTAAGAACGCCGTCCTGACCTTCCGTCCTTTCGAGGTGGTGAAGACTGAGTTCCTTGAGTTTTTCGCCGACCGTCTCAAGGTGCAGTTACGCGACGAAGGCGTTCGGTTTGACCTGATCGAGGCCGTGTTTGCCCTGAAAGATGATGATGTCATCCGCATGATCGAACGCATCCGTGCCTTGGAATCCATCATTGATACGGCTGAGGGGCAGGACGTTCTGGCGCTCTATAAGCGCGTCGCCAATATCCTCAATGCTGAGGCCAAAAAGGGTGAATTGCCGACCGGCCATGCGCGTATTCTGGCGGGCGCGCCGGAGGTCGAAACTGACCTGATCGCGCGCATGTCGGGTGTGGGCGCTACGGTGCGTCAGCATATCGAGGGCGAGGCCTATTTGGAGGCTCTTAAAGCGCTGTCGACCTTGCGTGGCGCGGTCGATGCCTTCCTTGACGGGGTGCTAGTCAATGCCGAGGATGCGTCGGTGCGTCAGAACCGTCTGGCGCTATTGGGCGACATTCGCGGCTTGGTGGAAAGCGTGGCTGACCTGTCTAAGATTACCCAATAATGGAAAATTTATGATGCAGCCGCTTAAGCTCGACCCGTCATATCTGTGGCGGGTTGGCGGCACTGAAAAAATATGTTGTAATTACTTATTCAAACATAACGGGTTTTAGGATTATATCGCCGTAGGATGCGCAGTTTTTGCAACGCAACGCATATCGAGTCAGTTTAAAGCGTAATTTTTATAAATGAGTAGTCCGGATGCTTCATTCCGGCACAACGGCAACAAATAAATACTACAAATGATCCCATGCTCAAGTGGGACGTTTAATAAATCAACTTGGTCAGACAAGTTGCCACAGGGGTGTTTTAAACCTGTGGCAAGGCAAAAAAGGGAATATCATGTCACATCACTGGGTCTATGCTTTCGCAGCAGGGGCAGCTGACGGCAATGCCGGTATGAAAAATCTTCTCGGCGGCAAGGGTGCCAACCTCGCCGAGATGTCATCGCTGGGACTGCCGGTGCCGCCGGGCTTTACCATCACCACTGAGGCCTGCGTCCACTATTATAAGAACAGTCAGACCTTTCCGGACGGGCTGGAGGCCGAGGTGGCCGAGGCGCTGAAGCGGCTTGAGGCGACGACCGGCAAGGGCTTTGGCAGCGTCGATAATCCGCTGCTGGTGTCGGTGCGCTCCGGTGCGCGGGCGTCGATGCCGGGCATGATGGACACGGTTTTGAATCTTGGCCTGAACGATGCGACCATCGACGGGCTGGCCAAACTGACCGGAGATCGCCGTTTTGCGCTGGATTGTTATCGCCGGTTTATCACCATGTATTCCAACGTGGTGTTAGGTGTCTCTCACCACGGCTTTGAAGATATTCTGGACGACCATAAGGACCGTTTGGGCATTACGATCGACACCGATCTGACCGCCGAGGACTGGACGCGGGTAATTGCCGATTACAAGGCCAAGGTTAAGGCCGATCTGGGCCATGACTTCCCGCAGGACCCGCAGGATCAGCTCTGGGGTGCGGTTAAGGCCGTGTTCGGGTCGTGGATGAACGATCGCGCCAAGTTCTACCGCAAAATGCACGACATCCCCGAAGACTGGGGTACGGCGGTCAATATCCAGTCGATGGTGTTTGGCAATATGGGTGACACGTCGGCGACCGGTGTGGCCTTTACGCGTAACCCGTCGAATGGCGATGCCAATCTTTATGGTGAGTTCCTGCTCAACGCGCAGGGCGAGGACGTGGTGGCGGGTATCCGCACGCCGCAGGCCCTGACCAAGCGCGCCCGCGAAGAAATGGGTGATCGCCAGCCGTCGATGCAGGAAGCTTTGCCGGACGTGTTTGCGCAGTTTGAATCAACGGTTGATACGCTGGAAAAGCACTACCGCGATGTTCAGGACGTGGAGTTTACGGTTGAACAGGGTAAGCTGTTCATGCTGCAAACCCGGAACGCCAAGCGCACCTCAAAAGCCGCCCTCAAGATTGCGGTCGATATGGCGCGCGAAGGTTTGATCACGCCGCAGGAAGCCTTGATGCGCATTGAGCCGTCGAGCTTCGATCAACTGTTGCACCCGATGCTCGACCCCAAGGCCGAGCGGACGATTATTGCCAAGGGCCTGCCGGCATCGCCGGGGGCGGCTTCGGGCAAGATCGTGTTTACGGCCGATGACGCGGTGCGTCTGGCGGCGGCAGGCGAAGAGGTCATTCTGGTGCGTGATGAAACCTCACCCGAAGATATCCACGGCATGCATGCGGCCCGCGCCATTGTGACGGCACGCGGCGGCATGACCTCCCACGCGGCGGTTGTGGCGCGCGGTATGGGCCGTCCGTGCGTGTCGGGTGCTGGCGAATTGCAGATCTACACCGAGCGTGGCGAGTTTTCGGCGCGTGGTCAGACCTTCAAGTACGGCGATATCGTTACGCTTGATGGCTCGACCGGCGAAATCTACAAAGGCTCGATCCGCATGATCGAACCGGAGTTTTCGGACGATTTCCATCAGATCATGACCTGGGCCGATGAGTTCCGCACGCTCAAGGTTCTGGCCAATGCCGAAACGCCGACCGATGCCCATACGGCCAAGGGCTTTGGCGCGGAAGGTATCGGCCTGTGCCGCACCGAGCATATGTTCTTTGATGATGAGCGCATCACCGCCGTGCGGGAAATGATCCTGGCCGATGACGAAGCCGGCCGCCGCAAGGCTTTGGCGAAAATCCAGCCGATGCAAAAGGCCGATTTTCTCGAACTGCTTTCCATCATGGATGGTCTGCCGGTGACTATTCGTTTGCTCGACCCGCCGCTGCATGAATTCCTGCCGCACACGCCGGAAGACATCAAGCACGTCGCCGAAGTGACCGAAGTGTCCGAGGAAAAGCTCTATAAGCGCACCAAGGAACTGTCGGAAACCAACCCGATGCTGGGCTGGCGCGGCTGCCGTCTGGGGATCACCTTCCCGGAAATCTATGAGAGCCAGCTTCGGGCGCTGTTTGAAGCCGCGTGCGATCTGGTCAAGCAGGGCAAATCGCCCAAGCCTGACATCATGCACCCGCTGGTGGCCACCCGTGAAGAAATGGCCAAGCTGACGACCATGACCCATGCGATCGCCCGCGAAGTGATCGAAGCGTCGGGCGTGGCCTTGGAATACAAGGTCGGCACCATGATTGAACTGCCGCGGGCGGCTTTACTGGCTGACCGGCTGGCGGAAACGGCGGAGTTTTTCTCCTTTGGCACCAACGACCTGACCCAGACGACTTACGGCATCAGCCGTGACGATTCGGGCCGGTTCCTCAATCCCTATATCGAAGCCGGTATTTTTGACAAAGACCCGTTTGTGACCCTGGATCAGGACGGCGTCGGCGCGCTGATCAAGATGGCGGCTGAAAAGGGCAAGGCAACGCGCCCTGACATCAAGCTTGGCATCTGCGGTGAGCATGGTGGCGATCCGGCCTCGATCGAGTTCTGCCATAAGGCTGGGCTGAACTATGTGTCGTGTTCGCCTTACCGCGTGCCGGTCGCAAGGCTTGCGGCCGCACAGGCGGCGATCCGGAACGCGTAAGCTTACCCAAACTACCGTAAAAAATGCGTCGCCTTATGGCGGCGCATTTTTTACGTGCCCCCTTGTTGCGCATTTACCATATCGGCCAAAAGACGTTCGCGCCGCTGGGGTAAAGTCTGGAAAATTACGCATCCCTGCCGCAAAGGTCGGTTGTCTTGTCACCGGTTTGGCCCTACATCATTAGGGTTAACGACGCGCGGACATAATACGGGGGTTATATGTCATCACTTAAGGTCTGGGGGCTGGGGCTGATCGCCATGAGTATCATGGGCGCTTTTGGCGTGCGTGAGCGGCTGATCACGATTGAGACCGGTATCCGGACGCAGGTTGATACGGCGCTGAAAGCCGAAGGTATCGACGATATCGAGGCTGTGGTTGATGGTCAGGCCGTAACCCTTAAACTTAAAGACGGGGCGACATCGCCCGATGGCCGCCAAAGACTGCGTGATGCTAAATCCGTGGTGATGAGCCTCGATAACGGTTTGCCCGCCAACTATACCGACATTGATGTGCCTGAGCTTGGGCCGCAGCGCGTCAGCCTGAAAGGGCAGGGCGGGCCGATATTCGGGCCGGTGACGCGGGTGACCCTGACGCCGGTATCAGCGCGTGAACATTCCCCTGCGGTTATGACCGCGACCGACGAAGCGGCGGCTGAGGTTACGACTGAGGCCTTACCGGCGGCGACCGGACGTGTGGCAACAGTGGTGACACAGGATGCGCCTCATCCGGCTCACAGGGCGGTGTCGGCGGGGGATGTGGCCACGGATAGCTATGGCCCGGCACCGAAAAAGCCTGCTGTGCCCGCCTATATGCAGGATCTGCCGCCAAGTGAACACAAGGGCAGGGTAACCAAAACCGACTACCACGGTGATGATTTATCATCGCCGGGAAATTCATAGGGGGCGGGGATGCTTTATCTGATTTCAGAATTACGCTGGTTTATTGTGGGGGCCGTTATGATCGGTTTCCTGACCGGGTTTCTGGCCCGTAAAGCCAGGTAGGGGGATGTTATGCAGGTCATGATGTTACAGGCGTTGGTGTTATGCCTCATCGGTTTTGCGCTGGGGGGCGGCATTGGCTGGCTTGTGGCCGGTTCGAACAAGGCGGCGAAAAAAGTATCGAAGCCGCAGCCAGTGGCTAAGCCGTTTGTGGCCCACAACTGGGACTGGGAAACACCGGCCAAGGCGGAGGCCGAGGTTGTGCCTGTACCCGTAGCCGAGCCAGTCAGAGCCGCGGCACCCGTTGTGGCGTTGTTTGAAACCCCATCTGCCGCGCAAGTGTTTGAAGAGCAAGTATCTACGCCGGTAGCCTCACCCACCAGTGTGCCTGAAGTGGCGGTAGAGACCGAAATCGCTTACGAAGACCGCAGTGATCGGGCCAGATTAGCAACCGCCGAATCGACCCCCATATCGACCTTAGCGGTCATGACGCCGGATAGTGTGGCCGCCGCTGTGGTTCAGGCGGGCGCGGGCCTTGAGCCCATGCGATTGTCAACCTCCCAAGGCCATGCCGATGATCTGCATATCATCTCCGGTATCAGTCCGGCGCTGGAAAAGACCCTGAATGTGTTGGGTATCTATCACTTCTGGCAGGTGGCAAGCTGGACACCGGAAAATGTCGCCTGGCTGGCCCACCGGATAGACAATGGCGACCGCATCGCCCGTGAAAACTGGATGGCGCAGGCCGCCCGTTTGCAGCAGTCACGACTGGCGAAACTGGCTTAACGCAAGGTCGGCAGGCTTAAGCCCTGCGACGGACTAAAGCGGAACTGATCGCGGTTATAGCTATAAAGCTCCGCCGGTCGTCCGCCGGTGTCATCATTATAAACCCCCAGCGGCGTCACAAACCCGGTGCGATCGAGCGCGCGGCGAAAGTTTTGCTTATGCAGGTTCAGGCCGGTTATGGCCTCAAGTGCGCGTTGCAACTCCAGCAGAGTGAACCGCTCCGGCATCAGTTCGAAAATCACCGGGCGGTATTTGATCTTGCCGCGCAGTCTGGAAAGTCCCGTGGCGATGATGCGTCGGTGATCCGACATCATTTCATGGCCGCCGGTGCGCGGATCAGGTGCCTTACCCTGATGGCGGTGGGCTTCGGGGATAAGACCAGCGTCGTACAGCAATTCATAGCGATCAAGGACACGCTCTTCGTTCCAGTGATCGAAATCTTCGGGAAACAGGGTCTGGACGCGCATCTGACGCACCGCCTGTTCCGGGCCTGCGACCGTGTTCGCCCACTGATCCAGCACAGGCTTAAGCTGTTTAAGGCAGACGGGTTGGCCCTCACGCCAGTCTTCCCACGGAAAGAGTTCGCTAAACGCCACCCACTCGGTTTTCAGGCCAGTGTGAAAGGCCTTATCCGGTGTCAGGGCCAGATAACCGAGCGATATAATTCGCTCGGCCTGCTGATCGGCGACGGCGTGACCTTCGGTGATGACGGGGGCATAGCGGCCATCATCGCCAAAGGTATAGAGCTGTTCGACATAGCCGATGGTAAAGCCGGTCTGTTCCGTCACAAACGCCCGCAGCGCCAGATCAAAGGTGCGATGGTTATGGGGCAGGAACGGCCCTGACGGCAGGGCCAGTTGCGGTCCGTCCTGACGCAGGCCGTCATAGGGCAGACACAGGACAAACGCCTGATGATCCCGGATGGTGACGACCACAGCGGACAGTTCGATGACGAGGGACACTGAAAACCTCCGGTCAGGCGTTCAGCATTGCACTAAGCTGGTTGAACCTGTCAATGAAGCGGGTCTTGGCGGTCAGGCAGTCCCACGCATGTAATCTCAACGCATAACCCTCCGGCGGATGACCGAAAAAGGTTCGTGCCTCATCGGGTGAGAAGCCGACCAGTTGCGTGGCCTCGAAATAGGCGCAGCCGTGATCAGCTTGTTTGATCAGGACCTTGATCTCTTTGGGCATCAGCGCGGGCAAACCAAAGCGGATATGGATGGCTTGCTCCAGATGATCTTCAAACCGGCGATAGTCAAAACCCAAGGCCGCCTTGAACGGCGAAATCATGTCGCCGATAACATATTCGGGCGCGTCATGCAGCAGGGCCATCAGCCGCCATTTGGCCTCAAGATCCGGCACGATATGGGCGCAGATATCTTCGACAATCAGACTATGCTGAGCCACGCTGAAACCATGATCGCCCAGGGTCTGGCCGTTCCAGCGGGCCACCCGCGCAAGGCCCAGCGCGATATCTTCGATTTCGATATCGATCGCCGCCGGATCGAGCAGGTCGAGCCTGCGACCGGACAACATGCGCTGCCAGGCACGGGGTGGTAATTTCGTAGCGGTTTTACGGGCTTTGGTCATGTCAAGGGGTCGAGAAGTGTTCGGGGAAATCGGTATATGGGGTGAAACTGTCGCATCGCCTTTTTAGGGCTAAAGGTTTATAATCGGAGCATAAAGTTGAAACTGTGCACATAAAAGGAGTTTGCTATGACAAATGCCAACACAGGTCACTCAGGCTGGGCCCGCATCAGCGTATTGTTGTCGGGTGCTGACTCTGAGCGTTTACCGCTTGAGGTGGGGCTTGAGATCGCAAAATCCTTTGATGCGCAGCTAAATGCCCTGTTTGCGCCGCCCGATCCGGCGGAACTGGCGCCGTGGCTGGGTGAAGGGTTTATGGGTACTGTGCAGGTGTCGGCCATGGAAAGCCTGAAATTCATCGCCGAAGACTCAGAAGCTGTGGCGCGGGCGCAATTTGCCGCACTCGACTATGCTTCTAAGTCGTTTTACGCCCTGAAATCGCCGGTGTGGCAGGATCTGGCCTGCGAGACGCGCCTGTCCGACCTGATGGTATTCGGAGCCGATAGCGCCAAGGGGCAGGGCTTGTTGGCCGAAGCCTTTACGCAAGTGCTGATGGAAGAACGCACCGGGGTGTTCATCGCCCGTCAGGCGCTGGATCTTAACGGGACGGCTATCGTCGCCTGGGACGGCAAGGAGCCATCATCGCGGGCCGCGCGGCGGGCGGTGCCACTGCTGAAACAGGCCGGAAAGGTCGTGGTTATCGGGGCGCCGATAGGGGACCGTCCGGTCGATCTGAACCGTCTGGTCAACTACTACGGCGCGCACGGCATTACGGCCGAGGTTGAGCTTTTGCCCAAGGGCGGGGATATTGTGGGCGCTCTGGTGGATGCCAATGTCCGCCACAACGCGGCCTTCATGGTGGCGGGCGCGTTCGGTCATTCAAGACTGCGGGAGTTTGCCTTTGGCGGCACGACCCGCGCGCTGTTGCAGAATACGACGCTTAATCTCTATATGGCGCATTAATTAGTTTGCTGAGCGCTTGATCGACGCGGGCCATGACCTCATCCCATGAGGTCAGGTCGTGCGGCATAAAGGCTGTGGCCGCCGGATACCACGGATGGTGGACTTGCCCCATCTGAACCCAGTTGTTCGGTGAGGTGATGATCCATGTCCGTGCCCCCGCCGCCGCCGCGATATTGGTTGTGGCGTTGGCCGGCCCCAGCGTCAGGTCAAGCGCACATGTCAGCGCACACAAATCATCCAGATCGTCCTTAAGGTCGATACCGGGCGGCGTGATGATCTTAAAACCGCACGCGGCGGCAGCGTCCAGTTCCGCGCGGGCATCGCCATATTGCAGGGAAATGACGGTAATATCGTCACGCTTAAGTAGGATTTCCCAGTCATCGAACGGTGAGTAATAGCGCTCACGAATGATATCGGTTTTTAAGCTTTTCCACAAAATACCAACCTTGGGGCGGTTATCCAGACGGTTCAGCCATGCCCGCCAGTGTTCTATGCGTGCCGGATCGGGCTTGAGATAGGCATTGTGCGCCGGGAAATCGGCAGGAGTTGACCGGTAGGTGGCGCAAAAATCTGCCATCAGGGCCCACTGATCGACAGGCGTTTGCGCTTCATCAAAGCCGTCAAAATGGCGGCTGATGCGGCCATCCTCGCGCCGGGTACGGTGGGCATAGACTTTGGCTTTGGGAAACGCGCGCGCAAATAAGCTGACGAGACGTGGCTCAACCCCAAGTCTCAGCAGACTTTCATCACCCAGATCGCGAATGACATCCGGCAAAAGCGTGCCGAACAGGATTTCATCGCCCAGACCCTGTTCCGCCGACACAAACAAACGCTTTTCCGTCAAAGATTTACCGGGGTGCCAGCGCGGCGCCGTGAACGGGTAATGGACCTCCATCGCCGTGCCGGTTTTGTGACGGGCTTCATACAGCGGCCAGGCGATGTCGGTTTTTCCGGCGCACAGGGCAATCTGCGCGGTTGTTAAGCGCACGCTGGCGATATTGGACGGATCGGAAAAGCCATCGATACAGGCAAAAAAGTCGCTCAGACTGCTGTCAAAATCGCCAAGTTCAGCATGGGCAATGCCGCGGTGGAAGCGGGCCTGATGGTTGTCCGGATCAAGCCGCAGCGCCTCATCGAAAAAAGTCAAAGCGGTGTGCGGATCGTTCTTCGCGTTGACCACCGTACCCAGCACATTCCACAGTTCGCTGTCTTCGGGATGGGAACCGAGCGCGATTTTCAGGCCGCCTATGGCGGCATCATATTTCATCTGCTGGCGCTGGCTGGCGGCCAGACCGGCGATCGCGGCGACATTATCGGGTTCGGCCTGCACCACAAAGCGGTACAGCTTTTCAGCCATGTCCATCTGATCCAGCCGGAAGGCCAGCCTCGCCAGATCATGCACAATATCAGACGGCGGTGGTGACGACAGGCGTGCCAGCAAATCTTGATAGGTATCAAAGGCTTCGGGCAGGCGGTTCTGTCGCTCCAGTGCCAGCGCCAGATAGCGTCTGACCTCCATATCGTCGGGCTTTAGCGACAGATGCACCCGCGCCAGAGCCTCGGCCCTGGCCCAATCTCCGGCGGCGATGCTGTCGGTCAACGGATCGGGTTTCATAAGGCTTTTGTGGGGGCCTGAGCGCGCGTCTTGGCCGGGATCAGATCGTCGATCAAGGCCTGTTTCATCTGACCCAGCGCATCCCCCCAGTCATTAAGCACAGCGGGGGCAAACACACGGGCGGTCGGGTAGAACGGGTAATGGTCGGTGCCCAGACACAGCCAGGCGCTGCGGAACGGTATCGACATCCAGATCGTCGCACCCGCTCCGGCGGCGATATTGCTGGTGGCGTTGGAAGGACCCATGACGGTATCAAGTGCGCAACACAGGGCACATAGGTCGTCAAGATCAGCTTTCAGGTCAATGCCTGGCGGGTTCCAGATGCGTAAACCCGACGCTTCGGCTTCGGCCAGTTCGGCGGTGACATCGCCGTATTGAAGGTTGACGAACGTAACACCCTCAGTGGCGATAACCTCTTTCCAAGTCTCAAACGGCGAATAATAACGATCGCGGCGGGAGTGTTTAATCAATGATTTCCATAGGATGCCCGCCTTGGGCTCAGGCCCCAGCCTGTCCAATTCTGCCCGCCAGTAAGCTACCCGATCCGGGTCTGGCGTCAGGAAAACATTTGTGGCCGGAAAATCACTAAGCGACCGGCGGTATCGTTTCAGCAAATCGCCCATCATCGCCCAGCAATCGATGCTGCCCGCGTCGGTCAGGTCGGGGAACAGGCGCACCACCCGGCCTTTGTGCTTGGTGGTGTGATGTTTAATAACGCTGGCGTCGGGAAAGGAGCGCGCAAACAGGCTGACCAGGCGCGGTTCAACGGCAATGGTAAGCTTCCCGTCTGGGCCGATATCGCGGATCAGATCGGGCAGGAGCGAGGCAAACAGCACCTCATCGCCCAGCCCCTGTTCGGCGGACACAAGAACATGCTTACCCGCCACATCAGTATCAGGCGTCCATTTGGGCCGGTCGATCAGGAAAAGGATCTTCTCAGGCGTACCTTCCTTGATGCGACCGTCATAATAGTCCCAGGCCACATCGAAATTATTGAGCACAGCATTAATAAACGTGATCGACAGGCGGCAGGTATATATATTGAGCGGATCATCAAACAGCGGCAGTGCCCGCATCAGATGCTCCAACGCCTGCTCATAATGCCCCAAAAGCCCCAGTGCATTGCCCAGATTATAGAGCGCATGGACATGTTTGGGATTGAATTTCAGGGCTTCCTGATAAAAGATGATCGAGGTATCGACGTCGCCCTGAGTGTTGACGACGGTGCCCAGCGCATTCCACAGTTGCGGGTCCTGCGGGTTCAGGCCTATGGCGGTGCGTAAAACCTCAATGGCGTCCTCATACCGGCTGGCTTCGCGCAGGGCGGTCGCCAGATTGTTGGCCGCTTCGGTATTGTCGGGCTCGATCCGAAGCACGAAAGTGAAGAATTTTTCGGCAATATCCGGATATTCCATCCGCACTGCCAGCCGTCCTAGGTCATTGGTGACCGGAACATTGTTGGGCATGAGCTTAAGGGCGGCTTCGTAACAGGCAAATGCCCCTGCCAGATCGCCTGATTTTTCGCGCGATATGGCTAAGATATGCCAGGCTTCGCCGCTTTTTTCATCAACCTCCAGCGCCTGAATAGCCAATTCCGCGCCCGCCTGCCAGTCGCTTTTTTTCAGGGCGGTCAAAGCGGCCTTAAGCAGCGTCAGGGTTTGTTTCAGGCGGGCATGGTCGGCGGCGACATCAAGCCGTGCCAGGGCTGCGCGGGAACTGGCATCGCCCAGAAGCGACGATGAGGGACGCATATCAAACGCCGGAACAAACGCAGGCGCGTCATCAGTTATACCACTTGCCGCCAGTGGATTTGGCTGTGGTGGCGGGTTTTGCTCAAAGCTACGCTTAACCATGACTAGTGTCCTGAGTCTGAAATTCGCCTCATGCCTATATCAACCTCAAGCGAATTTCAGATTCAACAGGACACTAGAAATTAATAAACCTAGTATCGTTCTGAATTCGAAGTTCGCTGTAGCACCTGGATATCGAAATCAGGCGAACTTCGAATTCACGATACTAGCTCCGCGGGGTTTGTCATGGCAGTGTGGATACAGGGATTCGCCTTAAGCCCGTCTTTAAATTACGATTTTGGGACAGCGTGAACCTGATATTAACCCGGTCGGGGGTAGAATCTGAAAAGATTCGCACCGGCTTCAAGTGTAAGGAAAGCCTTTCATGCCTTTGAAACTGTCTCTGAAGCCCGGAGAGAAGTTCGTTTTAAATGGCGCCGTTGTGCAAAACGGGGATCGCCGCTGTTCGCTGATCCTGCAAAATAAAGCCTCGGTCTTACGTGAAAAAGACATCATGCAGGAGCATGAGGCCACGTCTCCGGCCCGCCATATCTATTTCCCCGTCATGATGATGTATCTCGATGAGGCGGGGGCTGACCGTTATTATGATGAGTTTCTGCGCCGCATGACCGAGTTCATGGGGGTCGTGTCTCAGGCGGCCGTTCTGGCGGAATGTGTGACGGTTTCCAAAAGCATTATGGCGCGTGAGTATTACAAGGCCCTGATGGGCTGCCGTAAGCTTGTCGACTTTGAGGATGCACTTTTAGGGGCTAAAGAGTAAATAGATGTCACTTCAGGCGTATCAGAGAACGGCCGCACGCGCGGAAGATCCTCGTCAAACCGAATACCGGCTGTTTGGTCAGGTAACGCGCGCGCTTCTGGAAGCGGAAGCTACCGATACGTCTAATTTTCAGGTGCGCATTCATGCGCTCGACTGGAACCGGCGCATGTGGTCGGTGTTCGGCATGGACTGCGCATCGCCGACCAATGGTCTTCCCGAAGCCTTGCGCGCGCAGATTATCTCCCTGTCGATCTGGGTGTCGAAGCACACCTCTTTGGTTATGCGTAACAAAGAAGAGATAGCGCCTCTGATTGAGGTCAATCGCATCATCATGCAGGGTTTGATGCCGCAAATTCAGGCGGCGCCGGCCGCTAATCCGACCGATGCGGCCTTTGCCAATCGTGTGCGCGGCTCGTTAGGCTGATTTAGCCGGGTTCTTGTGCGGTTAATATTGCCTTTAGGATGATTTTGCCTAGGCATTAAGATTTGAACGGCGGGAGTCATATGATTCTCGCCGTTTTCAATTTAAAAATATCCATAAAATTCAATTGTATAAATAATTAACGACGGCGTCCTGCGCTGGCATCGGCATTGCTATGTCTAAGTTAAGCCAAAATGGCTTTTCGGCAAAATCGCCGCGCAAAATCCCCGACCAGAATGGAAAGGAACACCCGATGTCTAATGTATCGGTCAATACCAACGTGGGCGCAATGATCGCGCTCCAAAACCTGAACAGAACGAATAAGGATCTTTCGGAAACCCAGAACCGCATTAATACCGGCCTGAAGGTCGCCAGCGCGAAGGACAATGGTGCGGTCTATGCGATTGCTCAAAGTCAGCGCGCCGACGTCGCAGCGCTCGGAGCGGTTTCAGACTCGCTTAACCGTGCCATGTCCGCTGTGGATGTGGCTATGGCGGCGGGTGAGGGGATTTCGGATATCCTTACCCAAATGAAGGAGTTAGCTCTATCAGCTTCGGATACCGGTCTTGATACGGTCAGCCGTGACGCCCTGAAGGAAGATTTTCAGTCGTTGCGTGACCAGATCAAGAAGACGATTTCGAATGCGGTCTTCAATGGCATCAATCTGATCGAGGCGGGCGCTGACGGTATCAATGCGTTGGCTTCGGCGGATGGGGTGAATAAGCTGACGGTGGCAGCGCAGGATCTTTCCCTTGGCGGAACTATTCTGTCTCTGGCGTCAGATGCGACCTTCTCGACAGCTTCGTCGGCGAGTGGTTTGCTGTCTACCCTGGATAGCTCCGTTAAGAACGTATCCCTGGCGCTCGCACGTCTAGGGACATCGTCAAAGTCTCTGGAGGCTCATTCTACGTTCGTTTCAAAACTTGTCGATTCCATGGAAGCGGGTATCGGAAACCTCGTGGATGCCGACATGGCCAAGGAAAGCGCAAAGCTCACCGCGCTGCAAACCAAGCAGCAGTTGGGTATACAGGCTCTTTCTATTGCCAATCAGGCGCCACAGACGATCCTCAGTCTGTTCCAGGGCTAATCGCATTGGCCGGAGCGGGGCGGCACTTGCCGTCTCCTCCGGCAGCCTTTTCAGGTGGCATATTTTGCCGCCCTGGGCAAATATTGCCTATTCGCCAGGTCTTGACCGGCAAAAATTACCACTAAAATGTATAATTAACAAAGCTATAACGCTTATATTTCATAGGTTTGCGTAAGTTTTCTTCCTTCGCGGCCTTTGGCGCGGCCTTTGCATCCTTCAGCTCAGGCAAAATGCCGCCAGCAGACAAAATGTCGCTGGTTACATCTATTAGAAGGAATAGAATCATGGCGCTCAATAGCGTTAACACGAACGTCGGTGCAGCAATTGCTCTGCAAAACCTCAACAAAACCAATTCGCAACTTGCCACCACTCAGGAGCGTATCAATACGGGCCTGAAAGTCGGTTCGGCCAAGGACAACGGCGCTATCTTTGCTATCGCGCAAAGCCAGCGTTCGGAAGTCAGCGCGCTGAACGCTGTTTCGGAATCGCTGTCACGCGGCCAATCGGTCGTTGACGTGTCCATGGCAGCCGGTGAATCGGTTTCCGACATGCTTACGCAGTTGAAGGAAAAGGCTCTGGCGGCTTCGGACACCGGCCTTGACACCACCAGCCGCGACGCTCTGAAGGAAGACTTTGCGTCTATCCGCGATCAGATCAAAAAAACCCTCACTAACGCCACTTTCAACGGGATCAACCTGGTTGATGGTTCGGATGCCGACATTAAGGCACTGGCTAACGCCAGCGGTTCGAGCACGTTGACGGTTTCTGGTCAGAACATGTCTTTGGGCGGTTCTGTCATCACCTTGGCAACGAACGCTACCTTCGCTACGGCGTCGTCAGCGGGTGCCCTGCTGGCAACGATTGATGCGTCTATCAAGAACGTGTCGACCTCTCTGTCGAAGCTGGGTACATCGTCCAAGGCGCTTGAAAACCATGCAGGCTTCGTTTCGAAGCTTCAGGATGCCATGGAAGCCGGTATTGGTAACCTTGTCGATGCCGACATGGCCAAGGAAAGTGCTAAACTGCAAGCTCTGCAAACCAAGCAGCAGCTCGGCATTCAGGCGCTCTCGATCGCCAACCAGTCGACTTCGACTGTTTTGAGCTTGTTCCGTTAATCCGGAAGGGGAGGCGGGACCTGAAATCCCGCCTTCCTCTCTCATTCAGGCCGCGGAACGCGCGGTCCAATCAGCAGAGGGCGTTTCACTCAGTTCCGTCGTTTTCGGGCCTCCCAAAGTGAAGCGTAGCAGGAGATGATCAATAATGTATCAGGCGTACCTCAGGTTTCAGACGTAACTCCCGTCAAAGCTGTTCCTGATGTAGCCAGGGAAATGCCGCAGACTGTGCTGGCCAGTGCCGGCAAGAGTGCTGCGGATAACAAGGGCTCTTCTAAGGAATCCAAAAGTGATTCCATGGCCAAGCCTTTGGCCTATCAATTGAAGCTCGTGGTCGATGTCGATCCCGATACGGGCGATTTTGTCTATAAAGCCATTAATCGTCTTACCGGGCAGGTCGTAAGTCAGTTGCCGCGTAAAGAATTATTAGACATGAAAAACGACGCGAACTACCGCACAGGTTCTGTAATAAAAACAGATATTTAAGTAAAACACTTAAGCGTCATTATCGGGTGTTTTTTACCGTACGCTGACTGGCGTGCGGATAAAGTCGTTGGTTAATATTAACCTTTTGCTTACCATAATTAATAAGACTGTGAGTCGCGCCGATTCCCTGTGCCGAAAATACCGGCATATTAGGGTTCAGGTATTGGATCACGGAGCGCAGAATTATGGAGGTTAGGTCATGACGGTCAGTGTGCATACGAATAAGTCTGCCATGATCGCGTTGCAGAATCTGAACAACACGACGAGTAATCTCAACGGGGTTCAGAACCGGATTTCTACCGGGTTAAATGTCAACAGCGCCAAGGATAATGCCTCAGTCTATGCCATCGCTCAGGGGCAGCGCGCGGACGTCAGTTCGCTGGCGGCGGTAACCTCCAGCCTTAACCGGGCAGCCTCGATTTCAGATGTATCTCTGGCAGCCGGTGAAACGGTTTCCGATCTGCTGGTTGAGTTGCGCGAAAAGGTCGTTTCGGCCATGGACCCGTCGATTGATACGGCGTCGCGCAATGCATTGAACTCCGACTTCCGTGCGTTGCTGAACCAGATCAAGCAGACGACCACTAGCGCCAATTTCGATGGTGCCAATATACTTGACGGCAGTCTGCCGAATGGAATTCAATTTATTGCCGATGCGGACGCGACCTCGAATATTACGTTGTCGACGCGCGATTTGTCGCTTGGCGGCACAACGATTACCTTGACGTCCGGATCGACAATAATGAGCGCGACTGTTGCATCTGGAATGCTGGTTAGGCTTGATACCTCCATACAGAATGTTAACGCTGCTCTGGGTGCGCTGGGGTCGCAAGCCAAACAAATCGATGGCCATCTGAGTTTTGTGTCAAAGCTGACGGACTCATTGAATTCGGGTATCGGCAATCTTGTTGATGCCGATATGGCCAAGGAGAGCGCCAAGCTTCAGGCCTTGCAGGTTCAGCAGCAGTTGGGAACGCAGGCGCTGTCGATCGCCAACTCTGGCCCGCAGGTGATTTTGAGTCTGTTCCAGGGCGGCTAAACTGCCGAATAATCTGTATCTTTATACCGGCCAAATACGCTTTGGCCGGTTTTATTTTGCTTATTTTCAATGGAAATGGCGCAAACGTTTACGAATCTTAAGCTTTGTTCGGGCATCCTCGAAATTCGTAATTGTGCCTCAAGGATTGAGCTCTCGTGATCGGACTGGATGCCAGCTTTTTGCAAAGCTACTATAACGCCAAAGCTGGCGTTAATAGCGGTGTGTCTTCGCTCACGAATGCATCAACCGCGACGAATTCTCCGACCGGTACCACCAAGGCCCCAAGCGCGCCTTGGGAAACCAAATCCGGTGCGGCCAGTTCTGACGAACTGGTGCGCAAGGTCATGGCCGGTTCCAAATTCATCAAGGAAGGCAATGTCTCGCTTGATCTGGCCGGGGCGTCGCAGGACTATAAAAAGCTGTTTACCCTGTATCAGGGGTTGAACACCCTGATGGGCATCGCCAATAAGGCTCAGGAAAATACCACGACCTCGACCGTCATGCGTACCTTACAGCGCCTGTTCACCAGCGGCATGTCTGAAATTCAGGACTATGTCTCGGATGCCGAACTGGACCACGTTAGTCTGGTGCAGGGCGCGCTGACGGAAAAGCTGAAAAGCACAACCGGCGTGGCGCGCACCGATACCACCTATGTGGCTAAGGATATCCATAAGGGCTCGGCGACGTCATCGGTCAAGGCGTTTGAAGGCGACGTGAAATTCAACATCGCCATCAACCCGCCCAGTGCCGGCCTTTATACCCCTAAGAATGTTGAGATTGACCTGTCCGAAATGGGCACGACGAACCGCTCCATGGGCAATGTCGTCAATTTCATCAATTCCAAGCTCAAAGATGCCGGGGCCACCACCCGTTTCACGGTCGAGCGTACACCCGCCAAGGCGGAGACCATCAAGGTCGGTGAAAAGGAAGTCACAGTTAATAAAGGCCTTGATACCTTTTCGCTAAAGGTGCAGGGCACGACGACCGAACTGATCAAGTTTTCGGCGGCCCAGATGTCGGATTCGGTTTATGTGGTTCAAACCACAGGTGATACTGATAACGACGACAAGGATAAACCGGAAACTCTGGATGATCTGTCGACCCAGCTTGTCAAGTTTCAGGCCGATATTTCCGGCACCAACCCTTCAACCGCTACGGCGGGTGTGACCGATACCTACTGGTCCGAAGGGCGAACCGGGCAGGCGGTGCTGGAAGAAAACATCACCAATGTTCGCCAGACCGTATCGGGGGCAGATGGCTCGGTCTACGTGCTGGCCGATGTGGATGGTGAAGTTGACGGGCAGGGCATCAAGGGCACCAAGGATGTCGCCCTGATCAAATACGACTCCGCCGGTAAGATGCTTTACACGCGCACTTTAGGGGCTGCTGATCAGGCATCGGGGCTTGCCATGACGGTAAGCGCGGATGGCAAGGTGGCGATTGCGGGCTCCGTGACCGGCGAACTGGGCGTTCAGACTACCAAGACCTTTACCAGTGCGGATGGCAAAACCTATACGACCTCTACCTATGAGACCACCAAGGGCTATAACGAAAGCATCTCAGATAGTTTTGTCACGGTTTTTGATGCGGCAGGTGATGAGTTGTGGACTCAGCGCCGCGGCTCAATCGGGATGGACGAAGCCCTGTCAGTATCCTTTGGCACGGACGGTTCGGTCTATGTCGGCGGGCGCGCGCAGGGCACTATGAGCGGCGCGACTGATGGCGCAGCCACAGCGCAGGGCGTCACCAGCGCCGGGGGCTGGGATGCCTATGTCATGAAATTTTCGGCCACCGGTGGCTATCAGTCAACGACCCAGTTCGGCACGAGTGCCACCGACGCGGCGAATGCCATGACGGTTGATGGCAATACGCTGTATGTGGCCGCCAACGAAAACGGCAATGCCGTCTTGAGGTCATATGACCTGACGTCGGGCAAGCCTGTGCTGTCTGAAACGCGCGATCTGGGTAATCTGGGCGGCGGTTCGATCAGTTCGGTTTCGGTTTATGACGGCAAGGTCTATCTGGGCGGCAGTGCCAATCAGAGTACGACGGCGACGGGTGCGAATACAAAACTTATGGACGGCGTGAGCGCAGGTCATGCCTACACCGGTGGACAGGATGCCTTTGCCTTGTCGGTAAGTAAGGATCTGGGCGATACCTCGGCGGATGCGGTGTCGTTTTACGGTTCTAGCGAAAGCGAAGCCAACGCGAAAGTGACCTTCAGCGACGGCAAGGCCTGGATTGCCTTCCAGACCAAGGGTGCAGTCGACGGCACCACCAAGATTGGCGAAAAAGACGCCGTGCTGGCGCGCGTGGATGTCGAAAGCGGTGATGTCGAATGGCAGACCCGCTATACCGGCAAAAACGGCGAGGTTAATCCGAACGCGATTGCCATTTCCAAGAATTCATCAAGCGTGCTTGATAAGCTGGGTTTGCCGACCGGGACCTTGCAGTACAAGGATTCGTCCAGCTTGGTGGCCAACACCACGGCCCGGCCGGGCGATGAGTTCTATGTACGCGACCCGAAGACGGGCACTAAGAAAAAGATCGTGATCGAGGCCAAGGACACACTGGAAACCCTGGCGACCAAGATCAACCGTGCCGCCGGCTACAAGATGGATGTTAAGGTCACCAAGGTGACGGGCAAACCAGAATCCATCCTGACCATCACGCCTAAATTTGGCAATGCTGAGATCGAAATCGTGCGCGGAACCGAAGGCAAGGATGCGCTCGATAGCCTTGGCCTGAGCGAAGGTCTGGTCACGAACGCGGCCTCACAAACCTCATCAGAAGCCAGCAAGCAGTCGGGTAAGGACGTCAAGATGTTCGGTCTTAACCTCGACAGCAATCTCAACATCTCTGATGAAGATACCATCGACGCGGTCAAAAAGGTGCTTGAAGACGCTATGAAAAACGTCCGCAGCGCCTATCGTTACCTGCGTTATGGCGACTCGTCCGAAGAAGCCGATAAAAAAGGCAAGACCGGCGGGACCGTTCCAGCGTACCTGACCAAGCAACTGGCCAACTATCAGGACGCTCTAAACCGCCTTTCCGGCGGATAGATTTCGCGCGGCCGTACAAATATCACATCATCGCATTAACCTAAAAACGCTTCACACCTTGGCGATTGCGCTTTAGTGTGCGCGATAATTATTGGTGTAGCTTAACCTTTGGCCGAAAAAAGGCCTTTAAGGTGGGGGAAGAAGGTTTCATGCAAAAGCAGCAGATGATTTATCTGGGCATTGGCGCCGGTGCGGCCCTGTTGATCGGCATTGTGCTGGCGTTTGCGATGTCGTCCGGCCAAAAGGACGGTGAGCGCATGAACGAAGCGCCGCCGGGGCTGCAACTGGATATCGCCGAAGCGCCCGCTATTAATTCGTCGCGCACGCTTCGCTGCTTCGTCAGCGGCGAATATGTCGGCACGTTTACGCTAGCCGAATGTGCGCAGAAAAACGGTGTGGCCGCGCAGGCGCTCGATGTCGGCGTCGATGAAAGCGGTGAATTGTCCGCAGCACCGACGGCCTCATTGGCCCCGCCACCGGCCGAGCCGGTTGTGGCGACACCCGCCACCCCGGATGGTACGCTGGGCGGCGAAGTCATGCCGCAGAATCTGGATCAGTCGGGTGGACCGGTTGCGGCCTGTCTGCGCTACGCGGGTGGCGAATGGCGCCGGTTGTCCGAAGGTTTGAGCCTCGGCACCTGCGTGCAGTTGCTGTATGATGGCCGGTGCGAGCGTCCGGGATCGGCATCCTATGGCCGCTGGGGCGATCAGAGCCTGCGTCTGGTGCCAAACCGGGTAGAAATCTCAAGCGATAACAAAAATTTCCGCACGTTTGTTGATCAGGGCAAGGGCTGTAGCGTCCCGCTGGTGAAATAGAAATCAGGTGAGTGAAATGTCAAAAGGGATGAAACTGATCGCCGGTCTTGGCCTTATGGTGATGGCCTCCGTTGGGCTGGCGTCGTGTCAAAAAGCAGGCCCCAAGGCGCCGCTCGATACCGGCGTCTGTTATCAGGTTGGCTTTCCGGCATCTGGCGACGTCAAATATAATGTGGTTGCCCGCAATCAGCCGTCGATCGAATATTGCGCGGCGCAGTTGTTCAAGCTGCGTCTGGAATTCCTGAAACAGGGCGTCAGCCGCAAGATCATTTACGGCGCCTATCAGGGCAACTTCCTGTTTGTAGACGCCAAGCTGGTTAAGTTTTCGCGTACCCTGGACGGGCGACGCATGACACTTTTGGTCAAGCACCCGCGTGAGGATCGCCTGATTGTACCAGGATCGATTGTCGAAGACCGCACACCGCCGCAGCCTTCGGGCCCGATCCGTGAGCCCGCCAATCTGCCGTAGTCGTTGGACGCTTTAATTAAGTGTTAATGGTGCAAACTCTGCGCTTGGCGTGCGGGCGGCTTCATCATAGTGTCGGGGCTTGGAATCAGAGGGGCGAACCCTCCGGCCCCTGAGCGCTTTGGTCGCGGGGCCTGTGACAGAAAGGTATTCGTAATGGCGGGCAGTGTTAATAAGGTTATTCTGGTCGGGAATCTGGGCAAAGACCCGGAAATCCGCACGCTTAATTCCGGTGACCGTGTCGCCAATCTGACGGTCGCTACTTCGGAAAGCTGGCGCGACAAGATGTCGGGTGAGCGCAAGGAAAAGACCGAATGGCACCGCGTGGTGATCTTCAATGACAATCTGGCCAAGATCGCCGAGCAATATCTGCGTAAGGGCTCGACCGTGTATCTGGAGGGTTCATTGCAGACCCGCAAATGGACCGATCAGCAGGGCGTTGAAAAATATTCCACCGAAGTCGTGCTGCAAAAGTTCCGCGGTGAGTTGACCCTGCTGGGCGGGCGTGGCGATTCCGGCGGCCAAAGCAACCAGTCGTCGGGCGGCTACGATCAGGGCGGCTATGGTGATGACGGTGGCTACGGCGGCGGCGCGCCGGCCAGTTCTGGCCCGCGTCAGCAAGGCTCCGGACCGGCCCAAAACTTCGATCTGGATGACGAAATCCCGTTCTAAAGCTTTGAAAAGCCGTATGAAATCTTAAGGCCACGTTATTGATTTAACGTGGCTTTTTACGTTTCTTAACCGTGTCGTCTTACGGCGATTTAACGGTTAACGGCTATAGTCTGCGCCTAATAGGGAACCGCCATGGGTTCCGTCATAGGGCGCAGGAAATATGTTCGGCTATCTGAGACAGCAGTTTGGCGTGTCGAACGGGGCGTGGCTGCCGATTGTGCACAAGGCGCCAAAAGGGCCGTCGCGTATTGCCTTAAGCCTTGATGACGGCCCGTCACCGCGCACCACGCTTAAAGTGCTTGAACTGCTGAAAACCCATGACGCCAGGGCGACGTTTTTCCTGTCGGGAGAACGGGCCGAGCAATATCCCGAATTGGTACAGGCGATAGTGGATAGTGGTAATGCGATCTATGCCCACGGCTATTCCCACGTACGGCTTGACCGATTAGCCCCCGAAGCCGCCCTAGATGAACTGCGGCGCACCGAAGCGATTCTGGCGAAGGCACGGCCTACGCCGCAAGATTACATTGTGCGTCTGCCCTATGGTTCGGGTCACCGTTCACCTGACATGCATAGGTTGTTAAAGGCTTGGCTGCCGGGATGTCAGATAGGTCACTGGCGTTATGATTTTAAGGATTTCGCCCTCGCTGATGATTGTGTCGATCTCTCACAGGTTGAGCGGAACTGTAATGCGGCGGTCGAAGCCGCCTTTGCTGATCCGAGGTTTCTAGGATCAACCATCCTTATGCACGAAGATCCGATCGGGGTGCCTGCGCGCTATATCGGGGATGTCGCTTCCATTCTTTTGGAACGGATCTTGCTGACCGCACAAGTAAAAGGTGTGGCGGTAACGGAAATGCTTCCGGTCAGGCAGAAGCTTGTCAACCGTTACATCAGAACGGTCTACATGGAGTAGCATGTGAAACATGCCAAAATACCGCAGGCTGATAAAGCCCGCGAAGTCAAAGGCCCGAAGCTGCCGTTTGCGACGGTATGTCCGGATTTAAGCATTATTATCTGCACCCATAACCGCTCCGCCCTGACGGCACGGCTGCTCAAGGCCCTGACGCCGCAGTTAAAAGCCCATGCGGCTGAAATTCTGGTGATTGATAGCGCCAGTCATAATGATCATCGCCGTGCGCTTATTGACATCGTAGCCGAGTTTGCGGACGTACGACTTATCCGGGTTGAAGAAAAAGGTGTCTCCCTGGCGCGCAACACCGGCGTGGCGCACGCCCGTAGCGGGTGGATCGCCTTTATCGACGACGACGAAGTCCCATCAGAAGACTGGCTGGATGAAGCCATGACGCTGATCCGGCGTCTGCCAGAAGACTGCGCGGCCTGCGGGGGTGTAGTGATCCCGGCCTATGAACTGGCGCCGGATATGGGGCGGATAGGGCCACGCTGGCGCGCCTTTCTGGGGGAGATTATGGCCGAGGGGGAGTTCGATCAGACTGAGCGCCCGCAATTCGGTATCGGACACTCGCTGGTGCGCGTCTGTGCACTGGAACAGGTCGGTGGGTTTAATCGCGGCTTAGGACGGGATGGCCGCAGCCTGCTGAGCGGGGAAGAGGTTTTGTTGCTTATCCAGTTAGACGCACGCGGCTGGCGGATATGGCATTCTGATCGCATCCGGGTATGGCATGACATCGAGCCTGATCGCCTTGACCGGAGTTGGGCCCGTCGAAGATCCTACTGGGAAGGGATTTCAACGGCGCGAATCATGACTGTGACGCAACCAGGGAAACTGACCCGATCGGCGATCACGGCGGGCATTAAATCCTTGCCGCTGATGCTGACGTCGCCGCTGTTGCCAGTGCGGCGGGAAATTGACCTGCGGCTGGCGTTCAATATGGGCATGGTGACTGAGGCCCTGCGGCGGCCCTTGAATAGTCTGGTGCGGATGGTGAGCGTGCCTATTTCGCTGGCCATGCCGACCTGTTTGTCGATTGGTACGGGCGGCTTGCAAAATCTGGCCGGATTTTAATAGTCTTTTATTTCAAACGTATAACGCACGACCTTACGCAGCCATTTGATCATCTGATCACGGTCTATATCCGGGGCGCAGACGCTGCGAACCAGCATGCCGTCAAAGATCATGGCAATCACCTCGTTGCGCGCCAGAAGTGTTGAGGTCTCGATATCTTCGCCATAGATGCGTCTAAGCAGGGTCAGAACCAGTTCGCGTTCCTGAGCTTCTGATTTTTTGATGATCGCGGCGACATTTGGATTGCGTGCAGCCTCGGCCAGCACCTCAAGGGCGAGGGCAGTTTTTTCATTATTATATTTATGTTCAATCGCCATCGGGATGATATCGACCAGACGGTCAATCAGATCGTCATCCGCAACTGTATCAAACTCAGCGAATTTTTCACGCATTTCAGCCAGATCGTTGGCGACAATAGCCTCGATGATCGCTTCTTTGTTGGCAAAGTAGCGATAGATGACGCCGACACTCATACCCGCTTCCTGAGCGATACTGGCCATGCTGGCACCATGAAAGCCTGACTGACGCACGCAACGCGCGGTCGCGTCCAGTATATGCTGCTGGCGGGCTTCCCGATTCTGGCGGGGTTTGGTAGCGGGCTTTGGTGACACTGACGTGTTCATTTTTACGTGAATTTACCTGTGATACGGATGCGGTATTGTATGCGTTGTTTTGTGCGGTTGCACAAAAATTACGCGTTTGTAAGCTATTGTAGGCTTGACTTAGTTCATTTGACGGCATAAATCCAGTGAAAATGAGAATGATCGTTCATTCTCAATAATTTCTTTGGCCGGCGTCATCCAAAAGATGGGGCTTATTTCCGTTTGCGGGATATGCGCCAGATATTTTCAGCTATGGAGCTTTTCATGCGCATTCATTTACGCACCCTTCTGGGCCAAACCGGCCGCACGGCGCTGATCGTCGGCGCTGCAGGGGTGCTGTTAGTCGCCTGCGGCAATAAGAACGCCGCTCAGGGTATGGGAGCCGGTGGCCCGGCTGAGGTCGGCATTGTCGTCGTCCAGAGCGAACCCGTCACCCTGACCACGGAATTATCCGGCCGTACCTCGGCCTTTCTGGTCTCGGAAGTCCGCCCGCAGGTCAATGGCATCGTCAAGGCTCGCCTGTTCGAAGAAGGCTCGGTCGTCAGTGCCGGTCAGTCACTGTATCAGATCGATTCGGCCACCTATCAGGCAGCCTACAACAGTGCCGCAGCGGGGCTCGCTCAGGCCAATGCCAGCCTGACCTCGGCCAAGCTTCTGGCCGGACGTTATACTGAACTGGTCAAGATCAACGCGGTCTCTCAGCAGGCCAATGATGACGCTCAGGCCGCTTTGCAGCAAGCCGAGGCCAATGTCGCGGCCCAAAAGGCGGCTGTGGATAATGCCCGCATCAATCTGGGCTACACCAAGGTTCTGGCACCCATTTCCGGCCGCATCGGTAAGTCGAGCGTCACGTCTGGCGCGCTGGTGACGGCATCGCAGGCGACCCCGCTGGCGACGATTCAGGCGACCGACAAAATTTACGTCGATATTAATCAGACGACCTCGGAACTGCTCAGCCTGCAAAAGGCGATGGCGGACGGCTCATTGGGGGCGTCCAGCAGTGCCGATGTAGAGCTTATCCTCGAAGACGGCAGCGTTTATCCGCAAAAGGGCCGGCTGGAATTTTCCGACGTGACGGTCGATCCTGAAACCGGGTCAGTCAACCTGCGCGCCATTTTCAATAACCCTAACGGCACCTTGCTGCCGGGGATGTATGTACGCGCCCGCCTGACTAAGGGTGTGGTGGGGCAGGGCATACTGGTCCCGCAGGCCGCCGTGCAACGTGACCCGAAGGGTAATGCCTCGGTCATGGTCGTGGGCAAGGACAACAAGGTCGAGCCCCGTCCGGTTCAGATCGCTCAGATGATGGGCGATAAGTGGGTCGTCACCAGCGGTCTGCAATCCAATGACCGCGTGATCGTGGACGGCCTGATGAAGGTGCAAGGTGATGCGCCGGTCAAGCCGGTCGTGGTTGGTGCCAAGGAATCTGATGCACCGACACCTGCGGCCAAAGCGGCTGCCGCTCCGGCCAAGCAATAGGGAACCTGTCATATGTTATCGCGTTTCTTTATAGACAGGCCCGTCTTTGCGTGGGTCGTCGCCATTGTTATCATGCTGGCGGGTTTGCTGGCGATCCGCACCCTGCCGATTTCGCAGTATCCTGAAATCGCTCTGCCGCAGGTGTCGGTGTCGGCGAGCTATCCCGGCGCTTCGGCCAAGACGGTCGAAGACAGCGTAACTCAGATCATTGAGCAGCGCATGCAGGGCCTTGATGGCCTGGAATACATGAATTCGACCTCGGATGCGTCGGGTTCGGCGTCTGTGACCCTGACCTTCTCGGCGGGCACGGACATCGATATTGCGCAGGTGCAGGTGCAGAACAAACTGCAATCGGCCCTGGCGCTCCTGCCACAAGAAGTGCAGCAGCAGGGGGTGCGGGTTAACAAATCGGCGCGTAACTTCCTGATGGTGGTCGGGCTCTATTCTGACGACCCTAATGTTACCAATACCGATCTAGGCGACTATATCGCCGCCAACCTGCAAGACCCGTTAAGCCGGGTTCAGGGCGTGGGCGAAGTGCAGTTGTTTGGCGCGCAATACGCTATGCGTATCTGGCTTAATCCGGGGCAACTGACCAATTATGGCCTGACTCCCACCGATGTCATGAATGCTATCAAGGCCCAGAATGCTCAGGTCTCTGCCGGTCAGATCGGGGGTTTGCCCGCAACCGAAGGTGTGGCCCTAAACGCCACCATCACCGCCCAGTCGCGGCTTCAGACGGTCGATCAGTTCAATCAAATCGTCGTTAAAAACGCCACCGATGGGGCCATTGTGCGTCTGCGCGACGTAGCGCGGGTTGAACTGGGCTCCGAAAGCTATGGCTCAAGCGCGCTTTATAATGGCAAGCCTGCGTCGGGTCTGGCCATTCGTTTGGCGCCGGGCGGTAATGCGCTTGAAACGGCCGAAGCGGTTAAGCACCGCATGGATGAGCTTAAAGCCAACTTCCCGGCCGGTTACCAGTATGTTGTGCCGTATGACTCTTCGCCGTTCATCGAACTGTCGATCCATGAGGTCGTAAAAACTCTGGTCGAAGCGGTCGTGCTGGTGTTCATCGTTATGTTTCTGTTTTTGCAGAACTGGCGGGCGACCCTTATTCCGACCATTGCCGTGCCGGTGGTGTTGCTTGGGACGTTCGCGATTCTGGCGGCCTTTGGCTATTCGATCAACACCCTGACCATGTTCGGCATGGTGCTGGCCATCGGTCTTCTGGTCGATGACGCCATCGTGGTCGTTGAAAACGTTGAGCGGGTGATGGCGGAAGAAGGATTATCGCCGGTTGCCGCCACGCGTAAGTCTATGGATGAAATCACCGGCGCTCTGGTCGGTATCGGTCTGGTGCTGTCGGCGGTGTTCGTGCCTATGGCCTTCTTTGGCGGCTCACAAGGCGTGATCTACCGTCAGTTCTCGATCACTATCGTTTCGGCCATGGCCTTGTCGGTTATTGTGGCTCTGGTGCTGACACCGGCCCTGTGTGCGACCATGCTTAAGCCGGTCACCAAGGGCCACGGCCTGAGCGAGCGCGGTTTCTTCGGCTGGTTCAATAAGTCGTTCAATTCGGCCGCCAACAAATATCAGGGCACGGTCGGAAAGATCCTGAATCAGGGTGGCCGTTACATGGTGGTGTTTGCCGTCATTGTGGCGCTGGTTGGTTTCCTGTTTACGCGCGTGCCGTCGTCCTTCCTGCCCGATGAAGATCAGGGGATTGTCTTTACTCTGGTTCAATTGCCGGCGGGCGCGACGGAAGATCGCACCAAGGGCGTTCTAAAGCAGGTATATGATCACTTCTCCAAGGACGAAGCCGTATTGTCGACCTTCACCATCACGGGCTTTAGCTTCTCCGGCGCGGGACAAAACGCTGGTATGGCCTTCGTGCGCCTGAAGGATTTCGAGGATCGTAAGGCCGCTAACCTTAAGGCACCGGCTGTGGCCGGGCGTGCGATGGGGGCTTTTGCCGGTATCCGCGATGCGATGGTGTTTGCCATTATCCCGCCCGCCGTGGCGGAACTGGGGACATCTTCGGGCTTTGACTTCCAGCTTAAGGACGTTGGCGGCGTCGGTCACGAAGCCTTGCTGGCCGCGCGCAATCAGGTGCTGGGCATGGCCGGTCAAAATCCGGTTCTGGCCGGGGTTCGCCCGAACGGTCAGGAAGACACGCCGCAGCTTAAGGTCACGATTGACCACGCTAAGGCGGGTGCCATGGGTATCAGCATTGCTGATATCAATTCGACGCTCAGCTCTGCCTGGGGTGGCTCCTACGTCAACGATTTCGTGGATCGCGGTCGTGTCAAGAAAGTCTATGTGCAGGCCGATGCGCCTTACCGTATGCGTCCCGAAGATCTGAGCCAATGGTATGTGCGTAACTCATCCGGGCAGATGGTGCCGTTCACAGCCTTTGCGACCTCTGACTGGACTTACGGCCCGCAACGTCTGGAGCGCTATAACGGTGTCTCGTCGATGAATATCCAAGGTGCTGCGGCCCCCGGTAATTCGACCGGGGCGGCGATGGCGGCCATGGAAGATATCGCCTCCAAACTGCCTGCGGGTATCGGTTATGAGTGGACCGGCCTGTCGGCGCAGGAACGCGAATCCGGCAATCAGGCGCCTGCGCTTTATGCCATCTCTATTCTGGTGGTGTTCCTGCTGCTGGCGGCGCTTTATGAAAGCTGGTCGATCCCGATCTCGGTCATTCTGGTTATTCCGCTCGGTATTCTGGGGGCGCTTCTGGCCACCATGCTGCGCGGCGGATCGAACGACATCTACTTCCAGGTCGGTTTGCTGACCACCATCGGCCTGTCGTCAAAGAACGCCATCCTGATCGTGGAGTTTGCCAAGCAACTGCATGAGCAGGGCAAGGGACTGGTTGAGGCGACGTTAGAGGCCGTCCGTATCCGTCTGCGTCCGATCATCATGACGTCGCTGGCCTTTTCCTTCGGGATCATGCCACTGGTCATCTCGAACGGTGCGGGTTCCGGGGCGCAGCACGCCATCGGTACCGGCCTGCTGGGCGGGGTTATCGCGGCGACGGTTATGGCGATCTTCTTCATCCCCTTGTTCTTTGTCATCGTACAAAAGATATTCAAGGCTGACGAAAAACACATGGCCAAGCTGGCGCGTGAGCGTGAAGCGACAGGCCTGCCGCCCACCACCGATGATCCGCGCGATCATGGTGGGCATTAATTGAGCATGGAGACTATTTTTATGATGCGTATCAAATCCGTTGTCCGGCTCACGACAACCAGCGTGCTGGGGGCTTTGGCCCTCAGCGCCTGCACCCTGGCACCGAAATATGAGCGTCCGCTCATGCCGGTCGCGCAAAGCTGGCCGATCGCACCGGATACCACCGGGACGGCTTCGGCCGAAAGTCTGCCGTGGAAGGATGTCTTCCTTGATCCGGCGCTTCAAAGCACGATCGATCTGGCGCTGAAAAATAACCGCGATCTGCGTCAGGCGGTGCTTAATGTCGAACTGGCCCGCGCTCAGTACCGTATTCAGCGGGCATCGTTAGTGCCGGCGCTTGATGCCGCGGTATCGGGCACCAAGGCGGACACACCGGCGTCGGGCGAGACCGAAAGCTATAGCGCCAATCTGGGGCTGTCTTATGAACTCGACCTGTTTGGCCGGGTGCGCTCGCTCAGCCGGGCGGCTTTAGAGAGCTATTTTGCCACCGACGAGGCTCGTCGTTCGGCTCAGATTTCGCTCATGGCGGAAACCGCCAATGCCTGGCTGGCGCTGGCGGCGGATCAGGATCTCCTGCGTTTGTCGCGTGATACGCTCAAGGCGCGCGAAGATGGCTATAACCTGACCAAGCGCAGCTTTGATTTGGGCGTGGCCGATCAGCTTCAGTTGCGTCAACTTGAAATCCTGACGGAGCAGGCGCGGTCTGATGTCGCCACGCTGACGGCGCAGGTTGAACGCGATAAAAACGCCCTGACCCTGCTGGTCGGTTCGGAAATTCCGGCGGACTATCTGCCGACGTCATTCCCGCAAACCGGTGCGGTGCGCTCTGACCTGTCGGTCGGTCTGCCGTCTGAAGTTTTGATCAATCGCCCGGATGTCGTGGCGGCTGAACACGATCTTAAGTCACAAAACGCCAATATAGGTGCGGCGCGCGCGGCCTTTTTCCCGCGTATTTCGCTGACGGGGTCTACCGGATCGGTCAGCCCGGAATTTGGGGATTTATTCTCAAGCGGGACGTCGACCTGGAGCTTTACGCCGCAGGTTTCAGTGCCGATCTTTGCCGGTGGTGCCAATCTGGCTAATCTGCGTGGTGCCAGGGTTCAGCGTGATATTCTGGTCGCGGCCTATGAAAAGGCGATCCAGAGTGCTTTCCGCGATGTGGCCGATGCGTTGGCTACCAAATCGACGATCGATCAGCAGATCACCGCGTCTGAACGTGTGGTGGCGGCGGCAACCGACAGCCAAAGACTGGCTCAGGCCCGCTTTGATCGCGGCGTGGACAGCTATATCACTCTGCTGGATTCGCAGCGCACCCTGTACCAGTCTCAGCAGGGCCTCATTCAGGCGCGCTATAATCGTTCGGCCAATCTGGTTGACCTTTATCGCGCTCTGGGTGGCGGTCTGGTGTCCGAAACCGGCACCGACGTGGCGGCGGCCAATCAGTAACGGAAAAAAGGCGGTCTTCGGGCCGCCTTTTTTATTTAAGCTGGAGACGCCTATCCACATCTGATGGCGGCGGTTATTTGCTTTGGGGCGCGTTACCGTCAGAGCTGCGGACGTTCGTAAGAACTTATCCGCAGCTCTCATTTTTGCTTTTTCGCAACGTTTTCGCAGAAAACCGCTCACACTTTTCTGCCCGTTGCTTTAGACGTTAACGCCCGTTTTGATGATCGCTTTGGGCCGTGCTAACTTAGGGCTTAAGTGATTCCCCCATCGTATCCGTAACGCAAAGACCACAGCCTTATGACTGTTACTAATCTTCCCGGTATTCCCTCTGGCGGCATTGCCCATATCGCCATCGAAGACGAGCTGAAACGCTCCTATCTCGACTATGCCATGAGCGTGATCGTTTCGCGCGCATTGCCGGACGCCCGTGACGGTTTGAAGCCGGTACACCGCCGTATCCTCTATATGATGCAGCAGTCGGGCTATACGCCGGATAAATCCTATGTGAAGTGCGCCCGTCCTGTCGGTGACGTCATGGGTCGCCTGCACCCGCATGGCGATTCGGCCATCTATATGGCGCTGGTACGTATGGCGCAGCCGTTTTCGATGGGCCTGGTGCTGATCGACGGTCAGGGTAACTTCGGCTCGGTCGATGGCGATATGCCGGCCGCCATGCGTTACACCGAATGTCGTCTGGCCAAGGCGGCCATGCCTATTCTGGCCGACATCGATAAAGACACGGTCGATTTCCAGCCCAACTATGACGGTAAGGAAGAAGAACCGACCGTTCTGCCATCGCGCATCCCCAACCTGCTCGTCAATGGCGCCGGGGGTATCGCGGTCGGTATGGCCACCAATATTCCGCCGCACAATCTGGGCGAAATCGTCAATGCCTGTCTGGCCATGCTGGAAACACCTGATATCTCACTTGAAGAACTGCTGGAATTCGTGCCGGGGCCGGACTTCCCGACCGGCGGCGAAATCTTGGGTCGCTCCGGTGCGCGTCAGGCCCTGATGACCGGGCGTGGCTCGGTGATCATGCGTTCTAAAGCCACCGTTGAGACGATCCGTAAGGACCGCGAGGCCATTGTCGTCACCGAAATCCCGTTTCAGGTCAACAAAGCGTCCCTGATCGAACACATCGCTGAACTGGTTCGTGACAAACGTATCGAAGGCATTTCCGACATCCGCGACGAAAGCGACCGTCAGGGTATGCGCATCGTCGTTGAGCTTAAGCGCGACGCGTCGGGCGATGTCATCCTCAATCAGCTTTTCCGCTATACGGCGCTTCAGACCAGCTTTGGCGTCAATATGCTGGCGCTGAACCACGGCCGCCCGCAGCAGATGGGCCTGCGTAAGCTTTTGGAACTGTTCCTTGAGTTCCGCGAAGATGTCGTGATCCGCCGCACCAAGTTTGAACTGAACAAAGCCCGTGATCGTGGCCACGTCTTGGTCGGTCTGGCCATTGCCGTCGCCAATATCGACGAAGTCATCCATATTATCCGCTCATCCGCCGATCCGACCGAAGCGCGTGAGCGCTTGACTGCCCGCGATTGGCCGGCCGGGGAAATGTCGCCGCTCATCGACCTGATCGCCGACCCGCGCTCGATCGTGCTGGATGGCTCCAATGTCCGCCTGACCGATGAGCAGGCCCGCGCTATTCTGGCGCTGACCCTGTCGCGTCTGACCGGTCTGGGTCAGGACGAAATCTTTGGCGAAGCCCGCACTCTGGCGGGCGCGATTGCCGGGTTCCTTGAGATCCTGTCGTCGCGTGAGCGTATTTTGGGCATCGTGCGCGATGAACTGATCGAAGTGCGCGACCAGTTTGCTATTCCGCGCCGTACTGAGATTGTGGACGGCGAAGGTGATATCGAAGACGAAGACCTGATCCCGCGTGAGGACATGGTCGTGACCGTCACCCATTCGGGCTATGTCAAGCGCACGGCACTGACCGCCTACCGCACCCAGCATCGCGGCGGCAAGGGCCGTTCCGGCATGGCGATGAAGGATGAAGACGCCATTACCGGCATTTTCGCAGCCTCGACCCACCAACCGATGCTGTTTTTCTCCTCGGCCGGTAAGGCCTATAAGCTTAAGGTCTGGAAATTGCCGCTCGGCAATCCGCAATCTAAAGGCAAGGCCTTCGTCAACCTCCTGCCGCTCGATAAGGGTGAGGTCGTCACCAATATTCTGGCCCTGCCGGAAGAAGAAGCGGCCTGGGATAAGCTCGACATCATCTTTGCCACCCGCTCAGGCGATGTGCGTCGCAACAAGCTGTCGGACTTCGTCAACGTCAACCGCGCTGGTAAGATCGCCATGAAGCTCGAAGAGGGCGATGCGATTGTGGGCGTGGCCATCTGCACCGAAGATCAGGACGTGCTGCTGTCGACCGCTTCGGGCCGTTCGATCCGCTTTGCGGTCGATGAAGTGCGCGTCTTTGCGGGCCGCAGTTCGACCGGCGTGCGCGGTGTCCGCCTTGGGGCTGACGACAGTGTGATTTCGATGGCAATCTTACGCCGTGTGGCGGCAACACCTGCGGAGCGGACCGCCTATCTGAAACATGCCGCGGCCATGCGCGCCGCGGTGACCGGCGAAGGCGAAGACGTGTCTGTGGCCGTTGAAGACGACGGCGACGAAGCGGTAGATGAAGCCTCGCTGACACCTGAACGGATTGCCGAACTCGGTGCTGCCGAAGAGTTTATTCTGACCATCGCCGACACCGGTTTTGGTAAGCGCACATCGTCCTATGATTATCGCCGCACCGGTCGGGGCGGGCAGGGTATCGTCGCCATCGACCTCTCAAAACGCGGCGGCAAGCTGGTGGCGTCCTTCCCCGTCGAAGATTCCGATCAGTTGTTACTGGTTACCGATGGCGGGCAACTGACCCGGACGCGCGTCTCGCAGGTCCGCATCGCCAGTCGCAATACGCAAGGTGTGACCATCTTCCGCACGGCGGGCGAAAAGGTTGTGTCGGTTGAACGCTTGGCCGAAAGTGCTGAGGACGAAGGTGATATCGCCGGGGAACCAGACGCTGATGCCGGAACCGCGACCGAATAAATAAAAAAGAGGGGGCAGCCCATGCGTATCGGTCTTTATCCGGGCACGTTCGATCCGATCACCAATGGCCATTCCGATATCATCGGGCGGGCGGTCAAGCTGGTCGACAGACTGGTCATTGGCGTGGCGCGTAATATCGGTAAGACACCTATGTTTACCCTCGAAGAGCGGGTGGAGATGGTGCGCGAAGAAACCCGTCATCTCGGTGACATGGTTGAGGTGGCGGCCTTTGACAGCCTGCTGATGCACTATGCCCAGGAGGTCGGTGCCAGCATGATTATCCGCGGTTTGCGCGCTGTGGCCGACTTTGAGTACGAATTTCAGATGACAGCCATGAACCAACAGCTTAATCGTGAGCTTGAGACGGTTTTTTTAATGGCTGACCCGCGCCATCAGGCGATTGCGTCGCGCTTGGTCAAAGAAATAGCCCAATTGGGCGGCAATATTGCGCCGTTTGTATCGGAAAGCGTGGCGACACGGCTTTTGGCGAAGGTGGGAAACTAAGACATGATGTCTGTTCTGAAATATAAGTCTGCGGCACTCAAATCCGCCGTTTTGGGATTAACGGTGGTGGCAACGGCGTTTGCACCCATCAGTGCGGCTCTGGCGCAGGCGGCTTCGGAATGGCGCGATCTGAATGCCGAAAACACGCTCGTCATTGATACGAACAAAGGCCGCGTGGTCGTTGAAATGTATCCTGAACTGGCCCCGGCTCATGTCGAGCGCATGAAGACGCTGACGCGTCAGGGTTTTTACAACGGTCAAAAATTCCACCGCGTGATCGAGGGCTTTATGGCTCAGACCGGTGATCCGCAAGGCACGGGTGAGGGCGGTTCAACCCTGCCTAACGTCCCCGGCGAATTTACCATTCGTCACGGTGCTGATTTCCCGATGGTGACGGCATCGCGTCCGCGTGGTTCTCAGATCGGCTATCTGGGTGCCATGCCGGTGCAGTCGCAGGTTCAGGAACTGATCCCTATTGCCAAGGACGGCAAGGTTCACGCCTGGGGGCTTTATTGCTCCGGCGTGCTGGGTATGGCGCGGGCCGGTGACAATAATTCGGCCAATTCGCAGTTCTTTTTGATGCGCTCCTATAATGCGGCGCTGGAAAAGCGCTACACGGCCTTTGGCATGACGGTGCAGGGTCTGGATGTGGTGCGTAAGCTGAAACTCGGTGAGCCGCCGGTTGACCCTGATACCATGACCAAGGTTCAGATCATGGCTGACATTCCCGAAGCCGACCGTCCCAAGGTCAAGGTTATGAACACCAGCTCAAAAGCCTTTGCCGACCTGATCGAAAAGACTCGCAAAGAAAAGGGCGCTGATTTCTCCGCCTGCGACATCACGGTGCCAACCAAGGTCGAGTAATCAAAAAAGCCCCTTCACTCAGGTGAAGGGGCTTTTTTATACCGTTTTATGTGTGCCCGGTTTGCGGCGGCGTCTATGGCGTGTTTTCTTCTTGATCATCGACAGCAACAGCCCTTCGCGCAGGCCCCGGTCGGCGACACGCAGGCGCTGCGAGGGCCATAAGTTCTGCACGGCCTCAAGCAGGGCGGCCCCCGCCAGCACCAGATCGGCGCGATCCTTGCCGATGCACGGCTCATATTCCCGGCCTTTTTGGCCCAGTTCCAGCAGCCGATTAATCACGGCCTTGCAGTCGTCATGGGTCATCCACAGGCCGTCCACGCGCGACCGGTCATAGCGTTCCAGCCCCAGATGCATACCGGCCAGCGAAGTGATCGCGCCCGACGTGCCGATCATATAGGTCTCGCCATTGAAAAAGTGCTCGGTCATGCCGTCGGCATCGCGAAATTTTTCCAGTTCGGCCTGAACATCCGCCACCATGGCCTGAAACCAGACCTTGGGATCGCCGTCCTTGGGCTCCGGGAAGCGTTCGGCCAGATTGACCACGCCCTTGGGGATCGACAGCCAGCATTTCGGCAGCGGGTGATTTTTGATCAGTTTCAGGTTGCCGGTCGTGGCTATATCTTTGGGCGGGGTGTACTGGCTGAGGTCCAGCCACGAAATTTCAGTCGATCCGCCGCCGACATCCATGACGATGGCGGCCTTGGCGGGAGTATCGAGCAGGGAGGCGCACCCAACGACGGCCAGCCGGGCTTCCTCTTCAGGGGTGATAATGGTGAGCTTAAGGCCCGTTTCACGCTCGACGCGGGCGATAAAGTCGGCCCCATTCCCCGCCGCGCGGCAGGCCTGAGTGGCGACGGCCCGGATTTTCACGACATTGCGGCGCTTGATCTTCTCGGCGCATTGCCGGAGGGAGGCCATCGCCCGCTCCATCGCCGCCGGTTGCAGGTTGCCGGTGGAGGATACACCTTCGCCAAGGCGGACGATGCGGGAGAAGGCTTCGACAATTTTGAACTGGCCGTTCTGAAAAGACGCAATCATCAGCCGGCAATTATTGGTGCCCAGATCAAGAGCCGCGTAATTGGCTATATCGGATGCCGCCGCTTGTTGCGCTGAGCCACGCCGCCTGCGTTTCAACCCCTCAGAACGTCTAGCCGCACCCGGATTTTCCGAGGCGGAGTTCAAAGCTTTGCCGGAGGCCACAGGCCGTCCGCTATGGTCAGAGGGAGCCTTTGTCATGTGGCTCATACCCCGCTTTTTTATTGTTATTTTATGTTTCGGGTGAGGTCGAAATGACGCGATATCGTTACATCATCTCCACATGCACCCACTTCGCGAAAACACTATCAACCAAGGGGAGAAGGGGAAAGGCCTTTTTGAATATTCGCGCTAAAACATGAAGGCGGCATGAGGCGACCACGGACGAATCGCGCTTATGAACAGGGGCTAATTCAATTATGCATTTCTCCGGCAATCCGGATCAGGGCGGTGAACCGATGACGTATCAGCGAAGCGCAAAATTTGATATAGGTCAGGTTGTCGTGCATCGTCTGTTCGATTTTCGCGGCGTCGTGTTTGATGTCGATCCGCAATATCTGGATGACGAAGAATGGTGGCAGGCGATCCCGGAAGCCGTGCGTCCGGAAAAGAACCAGCCCTTTTATCATCTGCTCGCGGAAAACGGTGAAAGCTGTTACGTCGCCTATGCCTCAGAAGGCAATCTGGACGCCGATGACACGGGGGAGCCCTTGCGCCACCCGCAGACCGATCTGATTTTCGATCGTTTTGAAAATGGCCGCTACCTGCCCAAGATACGGCTGGCCAATTAACCGAATTAGATCAGGTTTATTTTGTGTCCTGCGGCCCCCATCGAATTCCTATAAATGCTGTCATATAATATCAGAAGAGAACGGTTAGACTCATCTGCGCAGTTGACCCTATTTAAAATCGTGTCAATGCTACCACAGTGATTGATTTGCGATTTTTGGGTGATGCAATGTTGCAACAGTGTTTCAAGGCAGAAAATACCTTGCAATCGCGTGCAACGGCGGAGCCCTTTGGGGGGCGCGGTGGCGCTACCGGATCGTATCGGACTACGGATTTTTTGCTGCGGAGATTTTGTGAGTTGGTGAGCTCTCTGGGACTCGAACCCAGGACCCTCTGATTAAAAGTCAGATGCTCTAGCCGGCTGAGCTAAGAGCTCACTCTCCTCATGGCCGACCAAGTACCGGTCAGCGAGAGGGACTACATAGAGAGGTGTGACTGATTACGCAAGCACATCATCTTTATTTTGACGCAGTTTTATTGGTTTATGGCGTAAAAGGTGTGGAGGCTTTTCAGTGAGCACTGAATTTTCCTTGGGCGCGGGCCGCAAGATAGGGATCATTTCCCTTGTTTGCATGGGCTTTACGTCGTTGGGTATGACGGCATGTGCGTCCAAGCCCAAGGCGGGGGAGATGTCTCTCGTCGAATCAAAACCTGTCTATGCTCAGGCTGAACCTGAGAAAAAAGGCAAAATCGGCTCGACCATGAAAAAGAGCGCCATGGATGTGGGGGATGGTTTTGGCGATGCGCTGGCCGCACCCCTCGAAGACCTCAATCTGCGCCGTGACGATATTCCGGCTATTTTGATACGCGCTTCCACCAAAACCTATGACCTGACCGGCATGGAACGCTGCGAAGGGATTGCTGCCGAAGTCCGGCGTCTGGATGAGGTTCTGGGCGATGATTTCGATGAACCGCCACCCCCGGAAAGCGATATGACGGAAAAGAGCGGTCGCGCCGCGACCAGCTATACTCTGGGGGCTGTGCGATCCGCCGCGCGCGATATCATCCCGATGCGCGGCCTGGTGCGTAAAATTACCGGTGCGGAAAAGCACCAGAAATCTATTGATCGTGCCGAGCAAGCCGGGATTGTCCGTCGCGCCTATCTCAAAGGGATTGGCTTGAACAAGAACTGCGCACCTCCTGCGGCCCCTTCGTGGTTCGTGCCCGCCGTCATGCCGCAAATGGCCGAGGATGTGGCCCCGCGTGGTCGGCGCGCCGATGTTATTGAGGCTTCGGACGTTGTGCGCACCTCGCCGACGGCACGGCGCTCGAATAAATAGGCTATGCCTTATCGCGCAGGTGGGTTTCGCGAAACCACGCTCTGAACTGAGCGAATTCGCCTGCGGCAATGGCGGTTCGGATTCTTATCATCAGCGCCTGGAAAAAGGCGGTGTTGTGCCACGACAGCAAAACCTGCCCCAGAATTTCCTCAGACCGCATCAGGTGATGCAGATAAGCCTTTGAATAGTCACGGCTGGCCGGGCAATCGCTGGTCGGATCAAGCGGGGTGTCATCCTCGGCAAAGCGGGCGTTTTTGATATTGATCGGCCCTTCCCACGTCCAGACCTGACCGTGACGGCCGGAGCGGGTCGGCAGGACGCAATCGAACATATCGACCCCGCGCGCCACCGCTTCGACCAGATCAATGGGCTTACCGACCCCCATCAGGTAGCGCGGGCGATCCCACGGCAGGATCGAGGCACAGTAATCGAGCGTGTCGCACATGGCCTCATGGCCTTCGCCGACTGCCAGACCGCCAATGGCATAGCCATCAAAGCCGATCTCCAGCAACCGATCTGTCGATTCGCGGCGCAGGGCCTCAAAGGTCGAGCCCTGCTGAATGCCAAACAAAGCCTGAGTGTCGCGGGTGCCGAATGCATTTTTTGACCGCTGACCCCAGCGGGCTGACAGTTGCAGGGCCTTTTGGGCGCGGGCCTCATCGGCAGGGTAGGATACGCACTCATCAAGTTGCATGACGATATCAGAACCCAGCAGATCGGCCTGAATTTCAATGGAGCGTTCAGGTGATAGGATGTGGCGCGATCCGTCGATATGGCTCTGGAAGGTGACGTTATCTTCGGTAACCTTGGAAATCTGCGACAGGCTCATGACCTGAAAGCCGCCGGAATCGGTCAGGATAGGGCCATCCCAGCCCATAAACTTATGCAACCCGCCCAGCCGCTTCACCCGCTCCGCCGTCGGGCGCAGCATCAGGTGGTAGGTGTTTCCGAGGATGATCTTGGCATGGCTCTGGCGCACCATATCGAGCGTCAGGGCCTTCACAGTCGCGGCGGTGCCAACCGGCATAAAGATCGGGGTCGGTATATCGCCGCGCGGGGTTTTTAATACGCCGGTACGGGCCTGACTATCACTGGCCGTCAGTTCAAAGGGAAAAGCTGTCATCGCGCGTCAATACCGGAACGATTGGCCAAAAGCGAGGTATCACCATAGGAAAAGAAGCGGTAACCGGTCTCAACCGCGTGGGCATAGGCCGCTTTCATGGTCTCATAGCCTGAAAAGGCGCAGACCAGCATGAACAGGGTCGATTTCGGCAGGTGGAAATTGGTCATCAGAATGTCCGCTGACCGGACCCGCACGCCGGGGGTGATAAAGATCGAGGTTTCATCGGCAAACGGATGGATCACGCCGTCATCATCGCACGCGCTCTCGATCAGCCGCAGCGCCGTGGTGCCGACGCAGATTACGCGGCCACCATTGGCGCGGGCGGCGTTGATCTTATCGGCCACCGTTTGGGTCACCTCACCATATTCGGCGTGCATTTTATGGTCGCGGGTGTCGTCTACCTTGACCGGCAGAAACGTGCCGGCCCCGACATGCAGGGTGACCTGAGCGATCTCGACGCCTTTGGCGGTCAGGGTCTCGAGGATGGCGGGCGTAAAATGCAGACCGGCGGTCGGGGCCGCGACGGAGCCCTCGGAGGCGGCAAAAATGGTCTGATAATCGGTCTTATCCTGCTCATCTTCGCTGCGTTTTGAACGGATATAAGGTGGCAGGGGCATGCCGCCGATCTTATGCAGGCGGGTGCTCATGTCTTCGGCGCTGTGGTCGAACGACAGGGTGTAAAGGCCGTCGTCGTCCTTGGCCGTGGCGATGGCGTTTAAGATCGACGCGCTGCCCTCATGGCCAAAGCTGACTATATCTCCCACTCTTACGCGACGGCCCGGCTTGATGAAGGCCTGCCAGATGACGGGCGACAGGGATTTGATCAGGGTGGCTTCGATATCCACACACTGGCCCTCGCGGTTGCGCTGACCGTGAAGTTGCACTGGTAGAACCCTGGTGTCGTTGACAACCAGAATATCGCCGGGGCGAATGAGGCGGGTCAGATCGGCGACATGATGATCGCCGATCTCGCCATTTTCGTCCACGGTCATCAGGCGTGCGCTCTCCCGCGGCGTGGCAGGGCGCAGGGCTATGGCGCTGTCGGGCAGGTCGAAATCAAATTGAGATACCAGCATGCCCGCTTCAAACAGGCAAAGCGACCAAAGGTCAAGAGGCCAGCTTGGGGTCCGTAGCGTTTCGCATGGCCTCCAGCCATTGTGTCGCCTCGGTCAGCTCATTGAACGTGCGCACGATCCGCAGAGGTAAGCCCGCCTCATAGGCCTTTTGGCGGGCATGTGTCAGGGGGTCTGCACTGACGATAGCGGTAAGCCTGCCCGCATCCCGGCCGCGCGCGGCCTGATTCCAGGCGCGGGCCATCTGCGCCAGATCATCCAGAACGACAACCCCTTCAAACCGGCGCATATCGAATAAAGAGTCGTAGAGCCAGGGCTGTTCGAGGGATTGAAACTGGGCCGCAAGTGTATCGGCTATCGTCTTTGAATCCAGATCGCCAAAGTATTTCACCGTGATCATCCGGCGGGCATCATCAACATCAAAGACAAGACGCGCACGGATAGACATGGCGGCGATTTTTCCTGAAGGCGCTTAGGCATAGGTTACAGGATGGATACTAAGAGGAACTCATTAAGTCTTTATTGACCTAAAAATTGGCCGCAAATCTGAGTTCATCGGCCATTTCATATTCGGGCAGTTCGCCCTTTTCGACCCACGCCATACCTTCTTCGAATTCACGGAAAGTATAAATATTTTTATTGTTAAATGACGAGCGCACATTGCCGATGCGGGCAAAGCTGACCGGATTGTGGGTGATTACAGCGCCACGCATGACGTTATGATCCTCACCGGCCATAGCCTGCCAGCGTTGCCGCAGATCATCGATATGGCTTACGTGCATTAAGCCATCGTGGCGGCGCATATCCAGAATGCGGTGGTATGTCCAGGGCTCGTTTAGCGCCGCATAGGTCTTCATCAGGGTATCAACGATTTCAGCACCGTCTACGTCCCCTAGCACTCTGAACACAATGATCTTGCGCTCTTCGTCCAGCCGTACCGTAATTCGCGATCGTATCGCCATGACCGGTTGCCCTCTGGTTTAGTCCCTATGGATGTCAACTATAGCTGTGGACCTTTAATGAATGATTGACTGTGGCCGGCGTTCAAACGCCAAAAAGCGCACCGCCGCGGAGCGGTGCGCTGAACCGGCTGGATTTTACATCAGTTAAGTGACGTCAGCGGCGACGCGGAAGGACACGATCTTGCCCGGTGCGCGCGGCGGCTCACCCTTGGGCAGGGCATCGACATGTTCCATGCCCGACGTGACCTGACCCCAGACCGTATATTGGCGGTCAAGGAAATTGGCATCGTCAAAGCAGATGAAGAACTGGCTGTCGGCGGAATCCGGGTTCATCGAGCGGGCCATCGAGCAGACGCCGCGTACGTGCGCTTCATTCGAGAACTCAGCCTTAAGCTTTTTGCCGGAGCCGCCATAGCCCTGACCTTCGGGATCGCCGCCCTGCGCCATGAAGCCGGGGATCACGCGATGAAAGACGATGCCGTCATAAAAGCCTTCGCGGGCCAATTCCTTGATGCGGGCGACGTGGTTCGGCGCCAGATCAGGGCGAAGTTCAATGACGACTTCGCCAGATTCGAGGGTCAGAATGATGGTGTTTTCGGGATCAGCCGACATGGTGCGTCCTCTTGGAGTATACAATTGCGCCCCTCTTAGGCCATTGCGGTGGCTATTTCAAAAAGTAATTTAACGTCAGGCCATTTTGCGGCGGCGTAAAAAGCGCTATAGCCCTGCCATGAACGATAAAAAAACGCCTGAAGACGCCCCCGAAGCGCGCCGTAAAATGGTCAAGCCCCCGACCGGCGGCAATCTGTCCGGTCGTAACAAGGGTCACACCGCCGTCAAAACGGCTAAGCAGCGCACGGAATCCTCAGCCAAATGGCTGGAGCGGCAATTAAATGACCCGTTCGTGGCGCGGGCCAAGGCCGAAGGCTGGCGCTCACGCGCGGCATTCAAGCTGACCGAGATTGATGACCGCTTTAAGCTGCTGCACCGTGGGGTGAGGGTGGTTGATCTGGGCTGTGCGCCCGGTGGCTGGGTGCAGGTCGCCAAAAAGCGCGGCGCGGCCCATGTGGTCGGGGTTGATCTGCTGCCGGTCGATCCGGTGCCGGGGGCTGAGATCATTCAGGCGGATTTCACCGACCCGGAAGTTGGCCCACGCCTGATGGAGATGTTGGGCGGTAAACCTGATCTGGTGCTGTCGGATCTGGCGCACAATACGGTTGGCCATAAGCAGACCGATCACCTTAAGATCGTCGGCCTGATTGAGATGGCGGTTGATTTTGCGATTTTGAACTTAAAGCCCGGCGGCACTTTTGTGGCCAAGGCCTTTCAGGGCGGTGAAACCCATGCTGTGCTGGATATCCTTAAGCGCAATTTTACCGAGGTGAAGCACATAAAGCCCAAGGCCAGCCGTCAGGGTTCGTCCGAAACCTTTATCGTGGCGATGGGGTTTAAAGGATGAGACGGGTCAGCCAGTGGTTACCTCTGGTCTTGCTGGCGATCTCACTTATCGGACTGTTGCTTTATTTTCGGTTTAGCCCGGTAATCGCCAGAGATGTTTGTCTCGATGGCGGTGGACGTTGGATCAATAGCGCGTGCGAAGGCAGGCGCCCACACGGCTGATCGTTAAATTTTAACGGCTTTGGGGAAATAGCCCGAGATTTTTAAGCGTGCGCGGTGGCGTTCCATCATGGCCCCAAACACCCGACCGGCGAACAGCGGGCGCAGGCGATACGACAGCCAGACAAGGCCTTTGGCGATTTGGTACTGCGTGGAATGGCTCATGACGGTGGCCTTAGTGAGGGATGGACATTTCACACTACCCCGAAGTGATTAAGGCAGCCGTTATAAGCGTGGTTAAAAACGTCTTATTTTCTAGGCCAGGCTAACGGCACGCAGACTTATTAGATGGGCGCATAAAAATTTCATTCAAGCCCTTTACCTATTGCGGCGCTTGGCTTAGGAACAACCCGCAAAATGGAGAGTCCGTAATGGAAATACGCGAAGGCTTAACCTTCGACGACGTTTTGCTGGAACCCGGCCCGTCAGAGGTCATTCCCACTCAGGTCGATACGAAATCTAAATTCACCCGCTCGATCAATCTCAATATCCCGCTGGTGTCGTCCGCGATGGATACGGTTACCGAAGCGCGTCTGGCGGTGGCTATGGCGCAGGTCGGCGGCATGGGAATTATTCACCGCAATCTGAGCGTAGAGCGTCAGGCCGAAGAAATCCGCGAAGTTAAGCGTTTTGAGTCGGGCATGGTCATCAACCCGATCACCATCAATCCTGAAACGACTCTGGCCGAAGTTCGTGACATCATCGCCCGTCGCGGTATTTCCGGCTTTCCGGTGGTCGAGCGCGGCACGGGCAAACTGGTCGGTATCCTGACCAACCGCGATATCCGCTTTGAAAGCGATAATTCCAAAATCGCCGCGCAACTGATGGTGCGTGAAGGACTGATCACCCTGAAAGACGGCAGCGTTCAGCAATCGGTGGCCCGTCATCTGATGGCCGAGCACCGGATTGAGCGTATCATTGTGGTCGATGACGCTTACCGCGCTGTCGGCCTTGTCACCGTCAAGGACATGGAAAAATCGCAAGCCTATCCCAGTGCGGCCAAGGACGATGCCGGACGGCTTTTGGTCGGAGCGGCGTCCACGGTTGGCGATGCCGGGTTTGAGCGTTCGATTGGGCTGATCGAAGCCGGCGTGGATGTAGTCGTGATCGACACGGCCCACGGCCATTCCATTCTGGTCTCTCAGGCCGTTGAGCGCATCAAGAAAGCCTATAATCACGTTCAGATCGTGGCCGGTAATGTCGCGACCTATGACGCGACCCGTGCCCTGATTGATGCCGGTGCGGATGCGGTTAAGGTCGGTATCGGGCCGGGCTCAATCTGCACCACCCGCGTGGTGGCTGGCGTCGGCGTGCCGCAGCTTACCGCCATTATAGATTGTGTGCGGGCCGCCGAAGGTACCGGCGTGCCGATCATCGCCGACGGCGGCATCAAGCTGTCGGGCGACCTGGCCAAGGCCATTGCGGCGGGTGCGTCTACCGCCATGCTGGGGTCGATGTTTGCCGGCACCGAAGAAGCGCCCGGTGAGGTCATTCTCTATCAGGGCCGCTCCTACAAATCCTATCGCGGCATGGGTTCGGTCGGGGCTATGGCGCGCGGCTCGGCCGATCGCTACTTCCAGAAGGATGTGCAGGACACCATGAAACTGGTGCCCGAGGGGATCGAAGGACAGGTGCCTTACAAAGGCCCGATCGCGCCGGTTGTTCACCAACTGGTCGGTGGTTTGCGGGCGTCGATGGGTTATGTCGGCGCGCCCGATATTGCGGAGTTCCAAAAGCGGGCGCGGTTTGTGCGCATCACCAATGCGGGCCTGCGCGAAAGCCATGTCCACGACGTGATGATCACCCGCGAAGCTCCAAACTACCGCCAGTAGCGTATCAGACAGGGCCATCATAAAGGTGGTCCTGAACCTGTACCGGAGCCGTCCATGTCCTATGAAGTGTTTATTCTTGCCTATGCCGTTATCCTGGGCCTGATCCATCTGGTGATCACGGCTCTGGCGGCGCGTCGTCAGGAAGGTAATCTGAAATATGCGGCGGGCCCGCGCGATAAGCCGTTTGAATACACTGGCATGGCGGCGCGGTTGCAGAGGTCGTTTGCCAACTTCAAGGAAACCTTTGTTTTCTTTGCTGTCATCATTATATGCCTAGCGCTGAGGGGCCGCTCATCTGAGCTGTCGCAAATCGGCGCCACGGTCTATCTGGTGGCGCGCACACTCTATATTCCGGCCTATGCCTTTGGCTGGCCGTTTCGTTTCGCGATCTGGCTGGTGTCGTTTTTTGCGATCGTTGCCTGTCTGATCGCCTTGTTGATTTAGGACATTATGACCCCTGCCGCCCGATTAGCCGCCGCTGCTGACATTCTCGACATCCTCAAAGGTACGCGCAAAGCCGCCGAAGAGGTTCTGAAAGATTGGGGCCGCAATCACCGTTATGCGGGCTCAAAGGATCGCCGTGCCATTGCCGATAAGGTCTATCAGGCCCTGCGTGCGCGCGAACACTTGTCAGTTGCAATGGAGTCTGATTCCGGCAGGTCATTGATTTTAGGGGCTTTACACCTGCTGGATGGGGTTTCACTTGATGAGATCGACCAACTCTATAACGGTGAAGGCTATGCGCCAGCCGCGCTGTCGGTTGCTGAACGCAATCAATTGATTGCCAGTGAGGGGGATGCCTCGCAAGGGACGCAAACCGGCCTGCCGGCCTTTGTCGCCGAACGCCTGAAGACGGTTTATGGCGACGACTGGCTGACCGAGGCCCAAGGTCTGATGCAGGAACGGGCCCCGATTGATCTGCGCGTCAATGGTGACCGTGAGCCGATACGTCAAGGGCTGGAGATGCTGGGGTATAAGCCTGAGTTGACGCCCTATTCAGCGTTTGGTCTGCGTCTGCCCGCCGATCCGCCGCCCAATGTACGCGCGTTACCGGCGTTTAGTCAGGGCATCATTGAAATTCAGGATGAAGGTTCACAACTGGCGGCGTTTCTGGCGGGCGCTAAACCCGGTATGACGGTGGTTGATTACTGCGCGGGCGGGGGTGGCAAGACCTTGGGGCTGCTGCAGGCGATGCAGGCACCAAATGGCAAGACGTCTGGCGCTCTGATCGCGTCTGACATTGAAAAGACGCGCCTGAACAATATCAAGCCGCGTTTGGCACGGGCCGGGCTTGAGGCCGAGTTTCGTCAGCTTGGCGCGGCCGGTGAGGGGCTGGAAGACCTTGAGGGCAAGGCCGATGTGGTGCTGGTCGATGCGCCCTGTTCCGGTTCAGGCGTATGGCGCAGACGGCCGGAAACCGCCCATAAACTGACCGAAGAAGAGGTTGTACGTCTGCATGAATTGCAATCTGCAATTCTTCGTCAGGCGTCGCGTCTGGTAAAGCCCGGTGGGCTGCTGGCCTATGTGACGTGTTCTGTCCTGCCGGATGAGAATGAGATGACGGCGGATCGGTTCGAGGTCGATCATCCGCAGTTCGCACCGCGCACCATTGCCGACGCGGTTAAGGTGCCTCAAATTACGCCAGCGGGCGGTGACGCCCTTGTCAAAATCGCCCAAGCAACAGATACGCGCGGCCATCGCTTACGCCTGTCGCCCGCCAAGTCCAATACTGATGGTTTCTTCGTCTCGCTCTACCAACGGAAAGCTTAAACACCATGCACCACGAAAAGGTTCTGATCATCGACTTTGGTTCGCAAGTGACCCAATTGATCGCCCGCCGGGTGCGTGAATGCGGCGTCTATTGCGAAATCCATCCCTTTACCAAGGCGGCTGAGGCGCTGAAAAACGTGCAGCCCAACGCGGTCATCCTGTCGGGCAGCCCGCACAGCGTTGTTGATGCTGGGCCGACGGTTGATAAGGCCTTGTTCGATATGGGGCTGCCGGTGTTTGGCATCTGCTATGGCGAGCAATTGATGTGCGATCTGCTGGGCGGTAAGGTCGAAAGCGGTCATCACCGTGAATTTGGCCGCGCCGAGATCGAAATCACCACATCGTCGCCGATTTTCAAAGGCCTGGACGCCAAAGAGACCGTGTGGATGAGCCACGGCGACCGCGTGACGGCCATCCCTGATGGTTTTGAGGTCATCGCCGTCTCTGAGGGTGCGCCATTTGCCGCGATTGCCAATGAAGACAAGCGTTTCTACGCGGTGCAGTTCCATCCGGAAGTCGTGCATACCAAACGCGGCACCGACATGATCCGCAACTTTTTGTTCGAGATCGCGGGCCTCAAAGGCGACTGGACGATGGCGGCGTTCCGTCAGGAAATGATCGAGAAGATTCGCAAACAAGTCGGCACTGGCAAGGTTATTTGCGGCTTGTCGGGCGGGGTGGATTCGTCGGTCGCCGCCGTGCTGATCCATGAAGCGATCGGTGAGCAACTGACCTGCGTGTTCGTCGATACCGGCTTGCTGCGCAAAAACGAGGGCGAGCAGGTCGTGACCCTGTTCCGCGATCATTACAATATTCCGCTGATCCATGTGCAGGCGCAAGATAAATTCCTTGGTGCACTAAAGGGCGAGAACGACCCTGAGAAAAAGCGCAAAACCATTGGCCGCCTGTTTATCGAGGTCTTCGACGAAGAAGCCGCGAAAATTGACGGCGCGGAATTTCTGGCGCAGGGCACGCTTTATCCCGATGTGGTCGAAAGCGTCTCGCCGCACGGTGGGCCATCAACCGTCATCAAATCGCACCACAATGTCGGCGGTCTGCCTGACTATATGAAGCTGAAACTGGTCGAGCCGTTGCGCGAACTGTTCAAGGACGAAGTGCGTGCTCTGGGCAAAGAACTGGGCCTGACCGATGCCTTTGTCGGTCGCCACCCGTTCCCTGGGCCGGGGCTTGCCATCCGTATCCCCGGAGAAGTGACGCCGGAAAAGGTCAAAACCCTGCAAGACGCCGATGCCATCTATCTTGATGAAATCCGCAAGGCCGGGCTCTATGATCAGATCTGGCAGGCCTTTGCGGTGTTGCTGCCGGTGAAAACCGTCGGCGTCATGGGCGATGCCCGCACCTATGAGGACGTGCTGGCGCTGCGGGCCGTGACCTCATCGGATGGTATGACGGCGGATTTCTATGAGTTCCCGTGGGCCGTGCTGGGGCGCTGCGCCACCCGCATCGTCAATGAAGTCAGAGGGGTCAACCGTGTCGTTTATGACGTGACCTCAAAGCCCCCCGGTACCATCGAGTGGGAATAAATCCGAGCACTTTCTTGCGCCTTGATTTGCTCTCTATTGTGATATAAATATTTGATTTTCAATAGAAAAATTCACAATTTATTGCTTACTTTTGAACCCTCATCCAATCGCGTGACAGCGTAGGAGCGGTATGTCGTCAGCTTGATACCGCCAGAAATTGAATCTACCGTCACGGCATTAAGGGCCGTGACGGTAGATATATTTCGGTCCATCCGACCGCCGCCCTCCGTAGTGCGGATTGTTTGAGGTACAATATGCCGACGCGTAGACAATAAACGAGTGTTTACAGGTGATGCTTCGAAAAAAAGATGGGCAATATATTTCAAGACCAGATTCCGCATTTTTTGATCGACTTGAGAAGATAATCGCAAAAGCCGACTCCCTTGGGCTCTATGTTATTTTGTTACCGACATGGGGGGATAAGGTTACCGCCCCTTGGGGCACCGGGCCTGCGTTATTTCGCAATGACAACTTACCGGACGTCAAAGCGTACGGACAGTTTCTGGGTGACCGCTTAAAGCCCTACGACAATGTCATCTGGATGCTTGGCGGCGACAGGTCTCCCCGTATTGAAGAGGGGAGCGATACTAATGACAAAGTCATGGCGGCGCGCAATAATCTCGGAAAAACAATTGATTGGACACCTGTCTGGAGCGCAATGGCGCAAGGCATAGAGGCCGGTTACGGTAAGCGGGCTTTGATCGGCTACCATCCCCAAGGGGCTGCTAGATCAACCTCGGTTGTTCTCGCTGATCAGGCATGGCTTGATTTTAATGGTATGCAGAGCGGTCACGGCGGGGGGCGCGATTACCCCGTGTGGGAGCTTGTCCATCGCGATTTCCATCTTCCCACCGCGAAACCTACCATGGATCTGGAGCCCAATTACGAAGATCATGCCTACAACCCCTGGCCGCGCTGGGATGCCACTACGGGTTTCTACGATGATTATGATGTTCGCAAACAGGTATATCGTTCGGTATTCGCCGGAGCTGCTGGCGTAACCTATGGACACAACGCCGTATGGCCGTTTGTCGGATCACGCAACGATGTCACTAATTTAGCGACTATGGATTGGGTAAGCGGGATGCAGCGCCCTGGTGGGCGCCAGATGGGATTTTTGCGGTACCTGATGCAGTCAAGGCCTCAAACAGGTCGCATTCCGGACGATAGCCTTGTGGTAAGTGATCTCGGTCAGGGCAAGTCCCGCATCGTCGCTACCCGCGACAAGGCGGGTCGTTATGCGATGATCTATTTCCCCCAATATGATCAGGAGGCCACTGTAGACTTGATGAAATTGAATGGAAAGACACTCAGGGCATGGTGGTTCGATCCTCGCTCAGGCGTTGGGATTTTAATCGGCACAGTACCCAAAGAGGGGCGATATACCTTTCGAAGTCCTCCTCACGGTCCGGATTGGGTTCTGGTGCTCGACGACGCAGATGCCGGTTTTGTGCCGCCCGGACTATAGTGGAAGCATAGGGTGCGCCTACTTACCAACTATATCATCAACAACGTCGCCAATTAGCTGATCTGCCATCGCTTTGTCGCTGATCACCCGCGATAGAACGACGGCGCCGACCATCTCTGCAAGGATGGCTGAGGGCGTGCGAACGCCAGTCGCGGCGGGACGGACAGCCAGAAGTGTCCCAAGCTGATCGAGATATTCCTGTATGTTGTCCGTGAAAACCTGACTTAAAGCCGGGTCATCCCGGCGCGCAGCGTCGGCGGCAAGGGCCGGAAGTATACAGCCGGTGCCGGGATCGTCGCGATGGATCGAAGACACATAGCGCTCAATGACTGCCCGGAGTGGGTCTTGCGGCCTTTTCGACAGCTCATCGATGATCACGGCTTTCGACTCTGCGATCGCCCGTTCGCTGGCTTTGACGGCCAGTTCGTCCTTTGACTCGAAGTGACGATAAAATCCGCCATGTGTCATCCCGGCGGCTTTCATAATATCGGCCACGCCAATGCCGTCAAAGCCGCGTTCACGTAGTAAGCGCGCCGCCGTATCAATGACCTGCTCACGGCTTTCCAAGGCTTTTTCTCGTGACACTCTCATCTGTGCTTGTCCTTTCTGGTCGGGCCTCGCCAGCAGACCAACTTGGCCTGTTTCGGAGGTATGCGTCCACACATAGTCAAAAACGCGCTTGACAATTTAGATTGTAAATATCATCTATCATAAAAGATGATAATCATCATCTAAAATATGCGCAGCGTCGTTTGCCTCCATCTGAAGTCTAACCAGCGCCGGACACCTAAGAAAGAAACGAAAATGGCCTTGTCTAAAAAAGTACACCGCGACAAAACGGCCTTCATTACCGGTGCGTCGAGCGGCATCGGCAAGGCCGCAGCTCTGGCCCTGTCAAAGGCCGGTTATCGGGTGATCGGCACCAGTCGAAAGGCGACCCCTAATGAGGTTCGCGAGGGTATCCGGATGATTGCATGTGACGTGACCTCTGATGACTCCGTCGCTGCGGCCATTGCTCTGGCCCATGCCGAACTCGGCCATATCGATCTCCTGATCAATAATGCCGGTTACGCTGTGTCCGGTGCCGCCGAGGAAAGCTCGATAGATCAGGTGCGTTCGCTGTTCGATACTAATTTCCTGGGCGTTGTACGTGTGACCAATGCGGTTCTGCCGATGATGCGTCAGCAGGGCCATGGCCGCATACTCAACATCGGCTCGGTAATGGGGCTGATACCGGGGCCTTACGGCGCCTATTATTCGGCCAGCAAGCACGCCCTTGAGGGCTATTCGGAATCGCTGGACCACGAAGTGCGTCAGTTTGGCATCCGCGTCGCGGTGATCGAGCCCTGGGCCACCAAGACCTCAATTGAGGCCAATTCGCCGCAGGGCGACCGTCCGGTTGCAGCCTATGCCCAGACGAAGGCTAAATATCAGGCAGCCTTTGATGCGGCGATGGCGGCCGGAGACACGTCGGAAGATGTTGCGGCGACCATTGTGGCGGCCGCCGAGGACAAGACCCCACGGCTGCGCTACCCTTCGGGCAAGGCCGCACGGCAAACCTCTTTTGCGAGGCGCTTTCTACCGCGCGCCCTGTTTGACGCGACCTTGCGCAAGCAATTTGGCATCGCCTGAGATCGCAACACTATTTGAATGGGAGAAAGCGCCATGAGGGCCTTCGTTGTCGATAAATATCAAAAAAAAGGTGCTTTGCGTTTAGCCGAGTTGCCGGAACCCAAAATCCTGGACGACGATGTTCTGGTGCGAGTTCACGCCACGGCGGTGAACCTGCTCGATTCCAAGATCCGGGACGGCGAGTTCAAAGCCTTTTTGCCCTATAAGCCTCCGTTCGTTCTCGGCCACGATCTGGCCGGCACGGTCGTGCGGATGGGCGCTAAGGTTAAAGGGTTCAGCGTTGGTGACGCGGTCTATGGCCGCCCCCGCGACTTCCAGTTCGGTACGTTTGCAGACAGCATCGCCGTCAAGGCGGCAGATCTGGCACCTAAGCCCCGTAATCTTAGCATGGAAGAGGCGGCTTCTTTGCCTCTGGTAGGGCTGACGGCGTGGCAAGCCCTTGTCGAAGTCGGCAAGGTAAAGCCCGGACAGAAGGTCTTCATTCAGGCAGGCTCCGGCGGCGTTGGCACCTTTGCCATTCAACTCGCCAAGCACCTGGGGGCAAAGGTTGCCACCACGACCAGCGCTACGAACGCCGATCTGGTCAGGCAACTGGGGGCCGATGTTTTCATCGATTATAAGACGCAGGATTTCGAGACGGTGTTGTCCGGGTACGATCTGGTACTCAACAGTCAGGACGCCGCCGCCCTCGAAAAATCACTGCGTGTATTGAAACCGGGAGGTCTGGCCATTTCTATTTCCGGCCCGCCCGATACCGATTTCGCCAAGGCTCAGGGACTGAACCCTGTGCTGAAGTTTGTCATGGGCCTGCTGAGCGGCAAGGTCCGCAAGCAGGCGCGTAAGCTGAGTGTCCGCTACGCGTTCCTGTTCATGCGCGCTGACGGTGCACAATTACGAGACATCACGGCCCTGGTCGAAACCAACATCATCCGGCCTGTCGTGGACAAGGTGTTCCCCTTTGAGAAAACCCCGGACGCTCTGGAATATGTCGAAAGCGGCCGCGCCAAGGGCAAGGTCGTCATCACCGTTACACCGGGCGTCTAAACCTAAACCGCCCTCAATCGGGCTCAATCCTGTAAAAAACCAAAGAGATAGTATTATGACTAATAAAGCCACAGTCCTCATTACCGGCGCGTCAACCGGTATTGGTGCCATCTATGCCGATCGTTTCGCACGCCGCGGGCATGACCTCGTTCTTGTTGCCCGCAATAGGGCCAGACTGGACGACGTCGCCGCCCGTTTGCGCGAAGAGACCGGCGTTGCAATCGACATCCTTCAGGCCGATCTCACCAATCTTGATGATCTCACGGCCGTAGAAACACGCTTGCGCGATGACCATAATATCGGCGTGCTCGTCAACAATGCCGGCGGCAACCTGCCCGGAAGTTTTGTAACGCAAACGACCGATGATATTGCCAAACTGGTCGCGTTGAACACGACCGCTGTCGTCCGTCTCGCCAGCGCTGTGGCGCCACGCTTTGCAGAGGCGGGGGAAGGCGCCATCATCAACATTTCATCGGTTGTCGGGCTGGCACCGGAGTTTGCGATGTCGGTTTACGGGGCCACCAAGGCGTTCGTCACGTTCCTGTCGCAAGGCTTAAGTGTAGAGCTTGGCCCCAAGGGCGTTTACGTCCAGGCCGTTCTGCCGGCTGCGACCCGCACGGAAATTTGGGAACATTCTGGTGTAGACGTCAATACCCTGACCGGGGTGATGGAGGTCGGTGATCTGGTGGATGCCGCACTTGTCGGCTTTGACCGTCGCGAGACCGTGACCATTCCGGTGCTTCCCGATGCCGGTCAATGGGAGGCTTATCAGGCGGCGCGTGTGGCCATACTTCCGAACACCCGTCAGTCCGAGCCTGCGGAGCGCTACCTGACACAGGCCTAGATGGCCAAGGTTCGACTTTCCCGGCTACGACCGTTGCATAAACCTCATAGGTAAAACATGACAAAAGACGCTATTTTCGAGCCCTACAATCTGGGCGCGCTCACCCTTGCCAACCGCATTGTAATGGCGCCGCTAACCCGCAATCGCGCCGGGTCGGACTTTGTGCCGGGCGATCTGGCCGTCGAGTATTACAGTCAGCGCGCTTCGGCGGGGCTTCTGATTTCGGAAGCCACTCAGATCTCTCAGCAGGGCCAAGGCTATCAGGACATGCCGGGTATCTACACGCAGGCGCAGATTGATGGCTGGCGCAAAGCCACCGACTCGGTTCATGCCAAAGGCGGTCATATCGTTCTTCAGCTCTGGCATGTCGGTCGGGTGTCGCATGTTGATCTCCAGCCAAATAGCGGTGCGCCTGTCGCCCCGTCGGCCATTCGGGCAGCAACCAAAACCTTCGTGAACAATGGCTTTGTCGATGTTTCGGAACCGCGCGCCCTGAGCCTTGAAGAGATCCCCGGCATTGTCGAGGATTTTCGTCAGGCGGCGGCAAATGCCATCGCCGCCGGATTTGATGGCGTTGAGGTTCATGGCGCGAATGGTTATCTGCTCGATCAGTTCGCCAAGGACGGTGCCAACACCCGCACGGATACCTATGGCGGGTCGGTCGAAAACCGGGCGCGTTTACTGTTAGAGGTTACCGCAGCGGTTGCCGCTGAAATCGGCCCGGACCGCACGGGCATCCGAATTTCGCCAGTGTCGCCAGCCAATGGAGTGGCGGCAAGCGATCCTCAGACGCAGTTCAATTACATCGTTGAGGAACTTGAGAAACTGGGCATCGTGTACCTTCACGTCGTCGAAGGGGCGACCGGTGGTCCGCGCGATGTGGCACTGTTTGACTACGATGCTTTGCGTAAACGTTTCAGCAAAACCTATATCGCCAACAACGGCTATGATCTTGAACTGGCAGAAACGCGCCTCAGCGAGGGCAAGGCGGATCTGTTTGCATTTGGTCGGCCGTTTATCTCAAATCCGGATTTGGTCGAGCGCCTGAAAACCGGTGCACCGCTGGCGGAGCTTAATCCAGCTACGCTATATGGTGGCGGCGCCGAAGGGTATACGGACTATCCTGCGCTCTGACCTTGGTAGATTTTCCTGAGTCATGACTTGGTTTGCTGCAATAACGTGTCACGCCTAAGTCTATAAAACAATATGAGGCCTCTAATATATCTAATTAGGGGCTTCATGTATTTATACCGGCCTAGCAGGTCTGTCTGTGAGTAAGGAATGGGTTTTCGGACATGATTGTTATTTTCCAGCCCATCCAACGCAACTCACTTCTGCATATCGGCAGCATACCAGATATCCGATCGGAATTCGCACATAAGGTGGGGGTGGGAAGCGGCAAATGTCCGCTCCAGAACGGCCGACGTGACGTGATCGTGAATTCAATGATCTCCAAAACCCGGTCGTAGTTCGTCGTGTTCGTCACACCGCGGCATGGTTAATGGCGAACGCTGTTACCTTAAATGCGCGTTAACCATTGTGTCCCAATAGTTATGTGAAGTGCCTAGCGCTACGAACGGCGAAATCCATCAGGGATCAACTAAGCGGCACGAGCGGGAGGGCTACCCCATGCAGCTTCGCGAAAAATTTATGATCATAGGCGCCATGAGCGCTTTACTCGTACTCGGTATGGTCGGGGCAAGTTGGCAGTCAGGCCAACTGGCGAGTGCCCATATGGTCCAGGCCTCGACAATTTCACGGATAACGCAGAGGCACATGGAGGGCGACATGATGCATGACGCCATGAGGGCCGATGTGCTGGCTGCGCTTGTGGCAAATCATCGGGGCGATACCTCTGCACAATCTCAGGCGCAAGCTGACTTTCGCGACCATGCCGTGAAATTCGAGACTAATTTAAAACAAAATCAGGCTGAAGCTTTGCCACTTAATCTCAAGCCGCGTTTCGACGAGGCCTTACAAAGCTTGAAAGACTATCGTCAATCCGGTGACGCCGTCTTCACGTCGCTGGCCGGTTCACATCCGGACATTGATATTTCGGTTTTTGACACGCAATTTTCGACGATGGAGGGCAGCAATGAGTTGCTTTCCAATGACATAGACGTCTGGATGGATGCGACCTCAGCCTTGGCCCGTGCTGACGAAGACCGCATCAGACTGATAGTTATATGCTTGTCCGGACTGGCGGTCGCCAGCGTCGTTGCCACAAGCGTACTGCTGTGGCGGGACATTCTGCGTCCTTTAGCAGGTTTGTCGCACACGATATCTCGTATTGCGGAGGGGGATACGGATACCGATGTGCACTTTGTCGCACGAAAAAATGAAATTGGGGTGCTGGCCCGCGCGACGCTCACGCTCAGGGAAAAAGCCAAAGACGCTTTCCTTGTCAATAATATGGTTCAGTCCATGCCAACGCCAGTGATGGCGGTCGACATCCGCAACGACTTTCGCATTTCCTATGTGAATACGGCCAGCCAAAATCTGGTTGAACAGCTCAAAGCGCATTTCCCCTTGTATAAGGGCACCTTGGCCGGAGAATCCGTCGACATCTTCCACCAAAAACCCGAACATCAACGCCGTATGCTTTCCGACCCGGCTAATCTGCCGCACCGGGCGCGCATACAGCTTGGTGACGAGAGCATCGATCTTCAGATATCTGCCGTGTTTGACCAAAAGGGCCAGTATGCGGGTGCCATGCTGGTCTGGGATATTGTGACGGCGCAGGCGCGTCTCAGCCGCGAATTCGAAGTTCAGGTTCAGGATGTGGTGTCGGGATTGGCGGCATCGGCCATCGATATGTCGCATATGGCGGAAACCGTGACCGGAGAACTTAAGAAAAGCGCTGACCTGGCCGTTTCCGCGTCCTCCGCCGCTAGCCAAACCACCTCAAGCGTTCAAACCGTCGCTGCGGCCGCCGAGGAAATGGCGGCGTCAATTCGTGAAATTTCTGATCAGGTCCAGACCACGAACCGACTGGTTTCCGAATCCTCTCAAAAAGTACTTGATGCAGATTTGGTCGCTCAGAAACTGTCGGGCGCATCAGATCGCGTCACCGAGGTAACGACCGTGATTAGCAATATCTCTAGTCAAATCAACCTGCTGGCTTTAAATGCTACGATAGAGTCCGCGCGGGCGGGCGAAGCCGGGCGAGGCTTTGCCGTGGTGGCCGGCGAAGTCAAAAATCTGGCCAACCAAACCCAGAAATCCATAGGCGAGATTAATTTGGTCATTGATGATATGCGCGGCGCGACCCGCGACATTATTGATGTGCTCTTTGAAATTCGCACTGCCGTTGATGCTATTACAAACGCAACCACATCGGTGGCCGCGGCCGTAGAAGAGCAGGCCGTAACAACGCAAGACATTGCCCGCAACATGGCCTTCGCCGCTGATGGCACACGCACGATAAGCGAAAATCTTGAGCATGTGTCGTCCGCAACCTCCCAAAGCGAAGATGCATCAGCCCATTTGCTTGGGTCCTCTCAGGCTTTATCGAAGCAAACCGACGTCCTGAATGGTCGTGTTGCGCACTTCCTGGATCGTCTAAACCGGTCCGTGCAAGGGGGGTAACTACCTTTTACAAGATCGTAGACGCGCATGAATTTGGGAGCCGCGCGCTAACGCCTGTTTTTCACGAATTGAGCCATGCCGCCAGGCCGCAGTCTGCTTTACGCTGTTTACGGCGTCAATACGACAGATACTCGGTGCGGACGAAGCTGGGGACGCAAGCATCAGCGGCAAAAGCAGGCTTAAAAGACGCAATAAGAGTTTCATTTTGAGATTCCTGACTCACTTAGCGCTACCAAAGCAAACCTTACGCCGCGCGAAGTCATCTCCGGTTAACCCTGTTTGTAAACCTTAATCTAGGGCTTTTAGCGTAACATTGATATCTGGGGCGTGACCCCCAGTATCACGGGGACGTTTTATGTTCAGAGCTTCAGCCTTTCGATTGACATGTGTGCTAGTGGCTTTAGCGGCAAGCGGCACGGCCCGCGCTGAGATCGAATATGATGCGGTGCTCACAACCGATCTTCTGCACAATAAGTCAGGCGGCCTGCGTGAAGGCTCACGCGTGATGAGCAATCTTGATTTATCTGCCGCATGGCAAGGCCCGTCAAATTGGGATGGATTTGCCTACGTCCTGGCCGACGCCGGGGGCGGCTTCTCTGAGCGCTACAGCGGCGACGCTCAGGTTGTATCTAATATCGACGCCCCGAAAGGCGTGCGCTTGTTTGAGGCCTGGGTGCGCCGGACCGCAGAAAGCGATCGTTGGTCTGTGACCGGCGGGTTAATTAACCTCAATGGAATCTTTGATGTACAAGAGGCTGGCGCGCTCTTCTTAAATGCATCACACGGCATCGGCCCTGATTATTCCCAGACCGGGCCGTCAATTTTTCCGTTTGCGGCGCTGGGTGTCGTCGGCGACTGGCAAGCGACGGATACTTTGCGTTTACGCGGGGGGCTATTCGATGGCGTCGCGGGCGACCCCTCACATCAGAGCCGTTTTATAGGCATAAAGCTGAGTGAGGCAGACGGGGCCCATTGGGTGGTAGAAGCCGAGCAAAATTTCAGCCGTGGCTATGTCAAGGTGGGGGCCTGGGGCTACACGGCCGAGACGGAGCGTCTGGATGGTTCTGGACCATCACACGCTAATCGCGGTCAATATGTTCAAGTGAAATATGATTTTTATCGCCCCGATCCTGAGAGCGATCGCGGCCTATCAGCATGGCTACGCTGGGGGCAGGCCAACGAGGATGTTCAGGCGATTGAAACCTACATAGGGGGCGGATTGGTGTGGACGGCCCCACTGGCGGGGCGGGATTCCGACGCCGTGGGTATCGCCATCGCCAAGGCGGATTTGGGCACACCTTATGCGGCCGCGCAAGGAGTTGCGCTAAAGCCAGAAACGGCCTTGGAATTAAGCTATCGTTATGCCATTCGCGATGGCCTAAGTGTGCAGCCGGATATTCAATATGTCCAAAACCCCTCTGGCGACCCGGATACTAAGGGGGCTCTGGTGCTGGGCGTGCGCTTGCGCGTAGGGCTTCAGGCGTTCGACTAAAGGCGCCCCGGCGTACTCACCTGTGCTCCGAATTCAGTCGCGATCATTTCCCCTCCAGTACGCCTGCGCCTTAAGAGCCTGTTGCTTGCAATGCTAGATATTGTCTCCTGGACTAAATCGAGTTTAAAGTTAGCTCTGGCACTTGCGATGTCCCCTTTCTTGAGTTCACTGAGGCAGGCAAGAGTCCGTTAATCGGATATTTCGGTATCCTCCAAACGTCCGTATTGCGCACAAAACAATCATATACTTCAGGGCGACTATGACCTGTCTCAGTAGTTTGGATGGTCGCTTAGCTCATTAAGCGTTGACGCTGGGTATTATTGCGTCTAATTCGCAAATCACAGAGCAGTGCTGTTACTCCGGTACAATATGAAGATCTTAGTTGTCGAGGACGACGTACAAACCGCGAATTTCATTGCACGGGGGCTTTCGCAGTCTGGGCATACGGTGGACGTCTCAACAGATGGCGAAGATGGTCTGATTCAGGCGACCCGTACGGCCTATGATGTTATGATTATCGACCGCATGTTGCCGAAATGCTCTGGGCTGGAGTTGGTTCAGGCGGTGCGCAGTGGCCATATCAACACCCCCGTTCTGATGTTAACCGCTCTGTCATCGGTCGATGATCGGGTCGAGGGGCTTGAAAGCGGGGCGGATGATTATCTGGCAAAACCGTTCGCCTTTACTGAGCTTTTGGCACGCGTCAGGGCCCTGCATCGCCGGGCGGCCGCGCCGGGGGAGGAGCTTGCCAATGACATCCATATTGGTGATCTGCATTTCGACCTGTACCGCCGCCGGGTGACACGGGCCGGCCGCCGCATCGATCTAACTCCGCAAGAGTTTAAGCTGCTTGAGTATCTCGTACGGCGACGCGGAGAAACGATTACGAGGGCCATGCTATTGGAAAACTTGTGGGGCTATGATTTCGATCCGCGGACCAATATTGTCGAGGCTCACATTAGCCGCCTGCGTGCCAAACTGGATGTTCCGGGGGGGCGCCCTCTGCTGAGAACCTTGCGCGGATTTGGCTATGTGATTGACGATGCCGATTAACAGCGTCTGGAAGAATCGTATCTGGAAGACGGGCACCTTTCGTCTGGCGGTGATCTTTTCGCTGATTTTCGGGATCGGCAGTGGTGTGTTTCTGGTAATCCTAAACCTCACCATCGTGCGCCTGGCCGAAAGTGAAATTCAGGACGCCCTGCGCCATCAACTGGCCATCATGCGCGCCGACGTGAAGCTTGAAGGGGCCGCCGCCCTGTCCAATGTCCTCAAAGAACATAGCCGCACCGACAGTCTGGGGCGCTACAGCTACCGCGTGGTGACGCCTGCGGGTGTGGTCTTTAGCAATGGCTTAGGCGTTGAGGCCGAAGACATAGATGGTGCCGGTCGCCTTAAAAACAGGGCCACTACTTTGTTGATCATGACCGAGCGTATGCCCGACGGCACCTTTCTGGCGGTCGGGCGTGATACAATGGCGCTGGCGCAACTGCGCACCGGACTGAACCGGGTGGCACTATGGGGTGGTATAGGGTTGGTCGTGCTGTCCATCGGCGCCGGTGCGGTCTCTGGCTATCTGTTCCTGAAACGGCTTGACGGTGTGAATGATACGATCGTCAGGATCATGGATAGCCGTCTGGATATGCGCATACCGGCGATTGGCTATGGCCGGGAATTTGATGAACTGGCGGGCAATCTTAACCTGATGCTCAAGCGGCTGGAAGTGGCGGTGACCTCGCTCAGACAGGTTTCGGCAGACCTGGCCCATGATCTGCGCACGCCGCTTACGCGTCTGCGCTTGCGCCTCGAAACCGCTGAACACTCAAAGCCGGAAGTTCAGCAGGAAGAAATCCGGATCGCCATAGAGGAAATTGACGAAATCCTGCGCTTGTTTGGGGCCCTGTTGCGCATCACACGGGTGGAAAGCGGTGAAGCCCGCCTCAGCGGCGAAACCGTCAATCTGGCTGACGTGGCACGGGAGGTGATCGATGCCTATCTGCCCTCGGTCGAGGATGATGGCCATCGCTTGGAGCTGATAGCGACCGGTGCGTGTGAGGTGTCAGGGGATAAACGATTGCTACGTCAGGTGATGTCCAATCTGATCGAAAACGCCCTGACACATACGCCGGATGGGACCCAGATCATTGTGTCAGTCGCAGGGGGCGCTGATGGGGTTGAACTGACGGTGGCTGACGACGGCCCGGGCATTGCGGATGACTTCAAACCCCACGTTATGAAACGGTTTTACCGTCTGGATGCCAGCCGGTCGCGCGTCGGTTACGGTTTGGGCTTGCCATTGGTGGCCGCCGTTTCCGAAGCCCACCGTGCGACCGTATCGCTACATGACAATGCACCGGGCTTGCGGGTGAGTATCCATTTTCCCCTGGGAATGACGTAAACCCACGTATCCCAAAATTGGTCTCCAAACCTAGTATCGTGCTGTCAACATTACCGTAATGTGACGGAAAGGTTATGTTTTGCGTATGTTGGTTCGCAATTATTGCGACGCATTTTCAATTGTGATAGCGGCCTCATAATGAAACTCATTTTTATTTCGGGTTTTTCTGAAATATTTGATAATCTGTTGGGGCTATTATGATATTACCAATGAAAATCACGGGGATTAAGTCCCTCAGCATTCACCTCCTGACATCCACCGCGCTCATTCTGGGGCTCGCCGCCGTCCCGGCACATGCACAGCCTGTTGATGCCGCCGAAGAAGAGCGCGTGACCGAAGTTGTGGTCACGGCATCAGGCTTCAAGCAAAATATCGAACAGGCTCCGGCTTCCATAAGCGTTCTGTCACGTAAGGAACTTGAGCAGGAGCGTCACCAAAGCCTGGCCGAAGCGCTGGCCAATGTTGAGGGCGTCGATGTTGGCGACACGGCCGGCAAGACGGGCGGCCTCAACATCAATATCCGTGGTATGGGCAGTGAATATTCGCTGATCCTGATCGACGGGCGCCGCCAGAATGCTGCCGGTTCCATCACGCCAAACGGTTTTGGTGAAACCTCGTCCAGCTTCATTCCGCCGATGTCAGCCATCGATCGCATAGAAGTGGTGCGCGGGCCGGTATCCACGCTTTATGGTTCGGACGCGATGGGCGGCGTCGTCAACATCATTACTCGTAAAGTCGGCAAGATCTGGCAGGGTTCCGCAACCGCCGGTGCTACGCTTCAGGCCGACGACAGCTTTGGCAATATCTACAACGGTAACTTCTACGCCAACGGCCCCTTGGTTCAGGACAAACTGGGCCTTGCCGTGCGTGGTAGCTACCAGACACGCGAAGAATCAAGCCTCACCTACGAAAATATCAACGGTGGTACGGCGATTGTCTCCACTCGGGGCCCAAGCCCGGTTGAGAATGAAATCTGGTCAGCGGGCGCGCGCCTAAGCTTCACCCCGACCGAGAACCACGACCTGATGTTCGATTATGACATCAATAAGCAGTGGTACGATAACTCAGTTGCACAGTTGGGTACGATCGGCACCAGTGGCTATGCGCCTGAGCAGGAATTCAATAACGAAGAAATGGTTTTATCGCATAATTGGCGTCTTGGCTTTGGTGAGTTGCAAACGACCTTGTCACGCGGTGTCCGCGAAACCATCGGGCGTATTTTGCCAAGCGATGTGCCAGGGGGCGGTAATGCCGGTGATCCGCGCACGCTAGAAGCCACCAACAGCATTTTCGACACTAAGCTGTTCTCACAATGGCGCAACCATACCTTCACCGTCGGCGGCCAGTACTGGGATGCTGAAATGGTCGATGGTGTGGCCCCAGCGCCTTATGAGCATCAGCAATGGGCCCTGTTTGCCGAAGACGAATGGCGTCTTATGCCCACTCTGGCCCTGACGCTGGGCGTTCGTGCCGATGACCATAGCGTCTTTGGCAAGCATACCTCACCGCGCGCCTATCTGGTGTGGAACACCACACCGAACTGGACCCTCAAGGGCGGCGTAAGCCAGGGCTTTAAAACGCCGCAGTTGAACCAGATTGCACCCGGTATTACCGGCTTCACCGGTCAAGGCACCCGCCCAACCATCGGCTCGCCCGGCCTGAAGCCTGAAACCTCGACCAGCACTGAATTTGCGGTCTTCTACGACAACCGCAGTGATTTCCGCGCCAATGTTACCGTCTTCCATAACAAGTTCGAAGACAAGATTGCCACGGGTGATCCGCTCGACAACTGTTCGTTCGCCGTATCACCTAACCGTCCGGGGTGCGTCGACTATGGCATCTGGCCCCTGGTCGACACCTTTGCGCAAAGCGTCAATGTCGATGAAGCAGAAACTCAGGGCGTTGAAGGCGCGTTCCGCTATCTGATCGCCGAGGGCTGGAGCCTGACCGGCAACTATACCTATACTGACACCGAGCAAAAAAGCGGCAGCGCCAAAGGCCGCCCGCTCAACAACACACCGGCCCACATGATCAACGGTTCAGTGCGCTGGAACGCCAGTGATAAGCTGAACCTGTGGCTGCGGGGCGAATATCGCTCAGAGCGATATAGATCGGAAGACAGTACGACATCGACCGCCAAGCGTACCTTCGGTGACTATAAGCCTTACGGGATCTTCCATACCGGCGGGTCATATAAGGTCACCGATAAGGTCACAGTCAATGCGGTGATCTATAACATCTTTGACAAAGATTTCGTCAGCTACGGCGGCTATGTCAGCAATACCAATACTGGTGCAATTTCCTACACTAACCTTTATTCAAACAATCAAGAACCACGCCGGTTGTGGCTGTCGATTACAACTGAATTTTAAATAAAAAGGCCGGGAGCAATCCCGGCCTTTCTTTAGGGTAATTATAAGGTATCGGGCATTCCTAGCCATGATCCCTTTTTCGGGCCAATAGATACTGTTACGCGGCTTTACCTTGGGGTGCATAAGCCCCTAAAGTCATCATCACGCGACAAAGAGGAAATCATCAACAGACAGGGTTGGGGTGTTCATCAGAAAAGCGATGACATTCGCGCCACTGGCACCGGTGCCATCAACGTCGTACCACAGCGCTCTGGTGTTGGTGTCGTAGTAAAAGGTCGCCGTTGCCGCCACGGGGGTTGCCCCGGCGCCTTGCAACAGACCAAGGCCTGATGTCAGGCTAAAACCGGCAGGAATATTGAACTCTGAGCCTTTGAATACAAATTTGTCGCCTTCGGCATGGCTGAAGTCGAATACGTAGTCGGCCGGTTCATTCCTTGCGTCGTAATAAAAATAATCCGCACCCACACCACCGGTCAGTTCATCTTCGCCCGCGCCGCCGACGAGGAAATCGTTACCCGATCCGGCATCAAGGATATCGTCACCTTGATCGCCTTGCAGTGTGTCATTGCCGTCTTGACCATAAAGCCGATCGTCACCCGTTCCGCCACCGATACTATCATCGCCAGCTTCGCCGAATAATATGTCATTGCCGGTCTGACCATACATGACATCATTGCCTGCGCCTCCGATCAGGAGGTCGTCATCATCTTCGCCAAACAATGTATCATTGCCGTCGTTGCCAAATACAATGTCGTTGCCGATGCCACCCATGAGTATGTCATGGCCGCTATCTCCGAGCAGCATGTCATTGCCAGACTGACCGTAAAGTACGTCATTATCGGCCCCGCCCATGAGCGTGTCGTTGCCGCTTTCGCCAAACAGCGTGTCCTGCCCCTCATCGCCCATCAGGCTATCGTCACCATAGCCGCCGATCAGCGTGTCGTTGCCAGTTCCACCGTACAGATAGTCATTGCCGTCTGCGCCTTGCAACATGTCATCACCGGCCAGTCCGGACATGATGTCTGAGCCAGACGTGCCGACCAAAGAGTCCGTATTCGCGGTGCCGTTAATGACATCTATGACGTCGTTGAAGGTGACGGTTCGGTTAACCACGGTTTCGCCGCCTCGGCCATCGCTCAGAGTGTAGGTAAACTGCACCGGACCAAAATAATTGGCATCGGGGATAAACCTGTAGGTGCCGCCACCAATATTGCTGATCGTACCGTGCGTCACGGTGAAACCGCTAATGCTCATCGTATCGCCATCAGGGTCGATATAGCCCGCCGCCAGTTGCGCCGCCGTGAGGATATAGGCCGTGTCTTCATAGCCGACCGGAAAACTAAAGGGTTCTCCGGTGAGCGTTGGGGCGCTGTTTTCCAGCAGAACTGACTGATAGACCTCGGTGCTGCCGGTGGCTGAGTTCTGTTCGGTCCAGACTGCGACCAGGCGTCCATCTGACAGTTCGGTGATGTCAAAGGGATAGGCAAAGCTGTAAGTCGTGCCAATCAGGTCGCCTGCAGCGGTATATCTTTGTAGAAGGTAGCCTTCATACTGGGTGGCATCCTGCCACCAAATTATGAAACCGCCGTCCTGCAGGGCCTTTACATTGGGGTTTGACTGCGCACCTTGAGCGGGTGGAGGCCCAATGGGGCGCAACAGGCTTCCGTTCGCACTATGAAGCGCAAAGGTTACATCATAGCCCGATGGATTGGCGTGCCCGTAATTATTGCCAGAGTAGGCAATGATAAAATTGCCGTTAGCCAGCGTATCTATGTGCACATCATAAATGGTATTGCGCTGATTTATTGTGCTGTAACCACCAATTGATACTTCCGAGCCAATCGCCACACCGTTTGCGTCATAGCGTTTCAAAAAAATATTTGATGTGGGATAATCGTGGTCACTCCAGGCCACAACATAACCGCCGTCATTGGTATTGCTCACAACCGAGTTGTATTGGTCGTTATATATCCGGGAGGGGGCGTACGTATTGAGTTGAGCATTTGCACCCACCGTGTTGCCGGAGGCATCAAAGCGCTGGGTAAAAATGCCGATATCTCCATCGTCAGGTGCCGTCCAGGTTACGACATAGCCTCCGCCGGAAAGTTCTGCGATCTCAGGCGAATAGCCGGTCGTAGCGGCGGCCGTATTGACCAGAGTTTCAGTGCCAATCTTGGTGCCCGAACCACTGAAGGCCTGAGCGTAGTGCCAAACGCCGGGGCCGTTTTGTCCATCACTTTCCCAGGTGACCGCAAATCCTCCGTTCGCTGTGCCGGTGACGGCAAAGTTGGATTGATCGCCGGCGACGGTCGTGTTGACAGCGACTTCACCTCCAACCTTGACGCCGGTCGCCGAGTAGACCTGAGCGTAGACGCCTTTTGTGGCGCCGTCGTCCTGCCCCGTACTCGACCACACAACGACAAAACCTCCGTTGGTCAGATTGGCAACCTTGGCGCCACCTTGATCGCCATTGGTATAGCTGTTAACCAAAACACGGTTTTGCGGTGAATACATTGTGACCATTGCAATCCCTCCCAGGACTTAGGTTTGGCGGCCCATAGACGTCCTATTCATGACGTTTCTGAGCTTAATTTAATCTGGTATTGATAATATTATACCAGAAAAGCTACGGGTTTCCATACAGGTCAAGTCAATTGTGGGTTATTCGCCTATTGTGCAGGGCTGCGACCAGACGACCCCCTTATGACTTATGATTAGTCCTCAATGGTGTCGTGGGCGGCAACCGCGCCGCGCCGCCAGTAGCCCGCGGCTTTAAGCCATTTCGGTTTGATGCCGTGGTCTCTAATGAGTTGAGTGCGCAAGGCTTTGGCGGTGGCGGACTCGCAGGCAACCCAGGCGTAGCAGTCGCCCGCCGGGAGGTGGATGGTCTTTAAGACTTCGCTTAGCGTCTGACCTTCACGGCGATAAACCCAGTGTATAGTGACATCGGCGGGGGTATCGAAGCGGAGTTGGTCGGCCTCGGATTCGACTTCGACCAGCACCACGGCTTTGGCACCAGCCGGCAATTCTTCCAAACGGCGGCCGATGGCGGGCAGGGCAGTGTCATCGCCAATCAGAATATAACCGTCAAAGGCCATGGGGATCACAAACGAGCCGCGCGGCCCGCCGACCCTGAGATCATCGCCGACTTTGGCGGTCTGGGCCCATGTGGTCGCTGGCCCCGCCTCATGGACGGCGAAGTCGAGCGTGAGGTGGTTGTTTGTGCGGTCATAGGCGCGCGGGGTATAGTCGCGGGCGATGACGGTCTGGCCTTCCGGCATCTGCCTTATACCGTCGGGGCCCAGCACAGGTGTGGCAATCTCACCGGTCACAGGATCGGGGAAAAAGACCTTTACATGGTCGTCGAACCCCATACTGGTAAAGCCGGTCAGGTCATCGCCGCCGAGCACAATCCGGATCATGTTTGGTGACAAATGATGTTTTGACACGACTTTCAGGTGACGGGCCGGGCCCAGATTATGGCGTACCCGCACAGGTGTGCGTGAATCGGTTTCGGTCATTCAGATACGCTCCACCTTTTTGGCGGCCTCATCCAGAATGTCGGCGATGGCTTCGATTTCGGCCAGGGTCAGCGGCTCACGGTTGAGACGCAGATGAAGGGCGGTTTTGAAGTTTTCAATCGCCCGCACAATCTGAGGCGGCCGGTCGGTCATTCGCGCCTTGCCGCGTTCAAGGCGGCCCATGGCGTCCGCGACCGCGTCGGCGTTTTGTGTCAGGAACTCCAGACCTGCGGGCGTTATGGTATAAAGCTTGCGGCCGTCTTCGGTCGCGGCAATAGTCGCATAGCCGAGTTCCTCGATCCAGGTCAGGATCGGATAGACCACGCCGGGGCTGGGGGAATAGGTGCCGTCGAGTTTATCTTCGATCGCCTTGATCAGTTCGTAGCCATGGCTTGGTTTTTCACTGATGTAGGTCAACAGCACCAGACGCAGGCCGCCATGGCCGAAAATGCGCCCGCCACCGCGCCGTTTACCGTCTCTGCCTTCAGGAGCGTCGCCAAAGCCGCGACCTCTTGGGCCATGACGGCCTGCGCCCATGCCGCCAAAGATGTCGTCGCGTTGCCGCAGGATGTGTGCGCCGCCATGGCGCATGTGTGCAAATCTATGCATTTCTATATCTTTCTTCATTTTAGACAATGTTTAGATATATCTAAATTGCATCTAAATCAAGATGAGGTGCATAAATTTTATTTAATGTCTGAATCTGCATCCAAATGGCGGTGTCAGAGGCTCTAGTCATCAAAGGGCCGGTTATAAGGATTGGTCCGCAACTTTTTACTGAGGAGTATGAATATGGAAATTCTGATTCCCCTGGCCCCATTCATCATGGTGATCGCCATTGTTGTGGTGTCAAAAATCTACAAAAACAAAGAGCAGACTGAGATTCACAAGACCCTGCGTATGGCCATCGAAAAGGGCCAGAACTTGTCGAAAGAGGACTTCGACATTCTGCGCAACAATGTGAAGGTCAAAACGCCGATGAATGATATCCGCAACGGACTGATCACTATGTTCGTGGGCATCGGTATCGGCGTGTTCGGTTATTTCCTGAGCTTTAAGGAAAGTGACGCCCTGTATCCGCTAATCGGCATTGGAGCTATTCCGGGCTTTATCGGGCTGGCGCTGTTACTCATCGGTCTGATGGGGCTGGCTCAAAAGACAAAGGATTAAGCGGGCTTAAGCTCGCGAGTCTTCATGCCTCAGTCACCCGGTCACAATTCTGCGCAGGATCAATCCGATATCGACCTCATCGGTCGGGCGGTTACCGGATCGCATACCGCTTTCGGCGAACTTGTCCGCCGTCACAGCGGAGCTTTGCGCACGCATTTGCGACGGATGGGGGCGCAAAGCTCAGATGCTGACGATATCGCGCAGGAGACTTTCATGGCGGCATTTGAGCGCCTGTCTGAGTTCCGCTTTGAAGGGCCGTTTATTGCCTGGTTGAAGATGATCGCCTCGCGCCGGTATCTGAAAAAGCTGAAAGCGGCGCAAAAGTATCTTTTTACCGATGATGCCACCCTGTTTGAGACGCCTGATGAGGCGCCGCCGCCGGATATGCGATTGCATGACCTTGATAGTGCGCTCTTACAGCTTAAGCCGATAGAGCGGGTGTGCGTGACACTTAATTTCAGTGCCGGTCTGTCTCATGTTGACGTGGCCGCTGAGACCGGTCTGCCGCTGGGGACGGTAAAAAGCCATATTAAACGCGGGCTGGATCAGCTTAAATCCGCGCTCACGGTGCCAAATTCTTCATCTCACCCAATTGCTTCATCTCAAAATGGCGCGGCGGGTTCCGCGACGCCGACATTCATGGACGAACGAAGATGACCGACGACAAAGATCACTATATCCGCGCGCTCTTTGACATAAGTCCAGCCTATGACGATGCGCCTGTTTTTCAGCAAAAAGTCATGATGGGGCTGACGCTCAAATCGTGGCTCAGGCAGGGGCTGGTGGTGATTTCCGGGCTGATCGGCGGGCTTTATGCCCTGACGCAATTCGTGCGTATGCCGGAATGGTCGCTCAAAGGAGGGGGGCTTTACACCGGCTCACTTCAGATGGCGACCCGCCGTACCGATGCCACGGTTGAGGCCGGGGTTGAGTTTATTGACATCATGGCCCGCGGACTGGCTGACAGTTTGTTTGCCGTGGGCGGATATGTGCAGTGGATGCAGACACCGCAGTTTTTCTGGGTAAGCTTTGCGCTCTGTTCGTGCATTCTGGTGCTCTACTTGTTGAATGATGCTCAGGAACGCATATAAGTCCTCAGCGCCGCCAATTCCCGGCGCGCATTAAGAGGTTCGGCTTTGAGCATTCACTCCAAGGTCAAGCGTATGACCGCCCCTGAAATATATGCCCGCAAAGGGCAGGTGCCGCTGGTGTGCCTGACCGCCTACACAGCGCCGGTGGCTGAAATCCTTGACGAGCACTGCGATGTGCTGCTGGTGGGCGACAGTGTCGGCATGGTGGTGCACGGCCTGCCATCGACCATCGGGGTCACTATGGACATGATGATTCTCCATGCGCAGGCCGTCATGCGCGGATCGGATAAGGCATTCGTGGTCGTCGATATGCCGTTTGGTAGTTATGAAGCCGGCCCCGAAGAGGCGTTTCATAATGCCGCGCGGCTGCTGAAAGAGACGGGTGCTCAGGCCGTTAAGATCGAAAGCGGGCCGACGGTCCATGAAACCGTCGCCTATATGGTTCAGCGCGGTATTCCGGTCATGGGCCATGTCGGTTTGCGCCCGCAAGCGGTGAACGTCGATGGCGGCTTCAAGGCCAAGGGCCGCACTGAGAGCGAGCGCAAAAAAGTCATTCAGGAAGCGCTGGATACCGACGCCGCCGGTGCTTTTGCCATTGTCGTCGAAGGCGTGGCCGAGGATCTGGCGCGCGAAATCACCGTCCTTGTCAAGGCACCGACGATTGGAATCGGGGCTTCGGCGGGCTGTGACGGGCAGGTTCTGGTGACCGATGACATGCTGGGGCTGTTCGACTGGTCGCCCAAGTTTGTGCGCCGGTATGCCGATATGCGTGGAGCAATTTCAAAGGCGGCTGAGGATTATGCCAAAGATGTCCGCGATCGCAGCTTTCCCGCCCCACAAGAGACATATTTTGCCAAATAAATAGCCCAAACCGATGGGTGTGGGGGCTTAACCGCTAAATCCCCGGCTAAATTCGTTGCGCAACCTCGTGCTTGTCGCTAGGTTCGCGCGCAAAACAGGGTTAAAACACCTCGGCATATTGCGAGGCCTGAGATTATTGAGGATTATTCGTGAGCGATATTTTTGAAGAAGCCGAAGAAGGGCTTCGCACGGAAAAATGGACCAGCATCGCTAAAAAGAGCGCGCCCTGGGTGGGCGGTGGTCTGGGACTGGCGCTACTGGCCGCCCTCGGTGTCTGGGGCTTTACCCATATGCAATCCAAGGATGCCGCCAAGGCATCTGAGACTTACGCTGCGGGTCTTGAGGCCCTGCAATCGGGCGATAAGGTTAAGGCCGCTAAGGATTTTGATGAGACCGTCAAGACCGGCGCCGATGCTTATGAGTCCATGGCGTTGACCCAGCTTGCCGCCATTGCGCTCAGTGACGATAAACCGGCGGATGCTCTGGCCAAGCTTGATGAAGCCGCCAAAGTAACCGGTGATCCGCTGCTGAAAGATCTGGCGTCACTTAAGGCCGCCTATATCGCCTTTGATGAGAAGGCGACCTTTGCCGATCTTGAAAAGCGCCTGATGCCGCTGACCAAGGACGGGCGTCCCTATCAGGCCCTGGCCAAGGAAGCGCTGGCCATGGCCAAGATCCAGAATGGCGACCTCAAAGGGGCGCGCGCTGATCTTGAAACCCTGGCGATTACGCTCGGCACCCCTGATGGTGTTAAGGAACGCGCCCAGCAGGCGGTTCAGGCGATCGATTCCGGTGCGGCCGATCTGGCGCGCAAGATTGTCGCCCTGCCCAAGCCGTCGGATGAGCAACTGCGCGAACAGGTCATGAAGCTTCAGGCGATGCAGCAGGCGCAAATGCAAGCCCAGATGCAGGCTCAGGCGGCGGCACAAGGTCAGGCGCCTGCGCCGCAATAACGCTACCCGACACACTATAAACTCCAGATACATCCGAGACGGAAACCCCAATGATGCACTCTAAGGCTTACATAAAGACCGCCAGCGTTATGGCTTTGGCCTTGGCCGTGGGACTTTCCGGCTGCTCGACGATCAGCCGCCTTAATCCCCTCAAAAAGGGTGACGAAGGCCCCGAAGCTGTGGCGACACAGGGTGAGCGGATTTCTATCGTTGCCTTCGATCAGAAGATGGCACCGTCGGAAAGTCTGGCGGGCATTGATTTTTACGTGCCTGAGCCTAAGACGGTGGCCTCGTGGCCCAAGGCCGGTGGCCCGGATGGTGTTGAAATTGACCATGTCGATGCCGCTAAAGATTTCAAAGTCGCGTGGACGAAATCGATCGGTGAAAAGTCCAAGGGCCTGTCGCAGGTTCTGGCGCCGCCGGTATCTGACGGTAAGCTGATCTATGTCATGGACGGCAATGCCCACGTCAGCGCCTTTGACGTCAATTCCGGTGAGCGGGTATGGGAGCAGAACCTTAACCCTGACATCAAGCGCGATAAAGACGCCTTTGGCGGTGGTCTGGCCCTGAATGGCGATAAGCTGTTTGTGACGTCCGGCTATCGTCTGGTGGTCGCCCTGAATGCCCAGACAGGCGCGCGCGAGTGGGAAAAGACGCTGGATTCGCCCGCGCATGCCGCCCCTATCTATAATGCCAAATATGTGTTTGTGACCGATGTCGACAACCAGTTGATGGCGTTCGATGTCACAACTGGCGATCCAATGTGGACCTATCAGGCCATTGTGGAACCCGCCCGTATTCTGAAATCGTCCTCTCCGGTGATCGGTGGCAATGTGCTCTATGCCCCGTTTTCGTCGGGGGAATTGATTGCGCTGGACACCAATACCGGCAGTCCGGTGTGGCAGCAGGTTCTGGCCCGTACCAGCCGCACCAACGCTCTATCTGAAATCCGCGATATTTCCGGTCATCCGGTGATCTATCGCAACGAAGTGTTCGCGGCCTCCCATTCGGGCGTGTTTGCCGCCATGGATCTTAAAACTGGTCAGCCACGCTGGACCGTCAATGCCGACAGCATAAACACGCCTTTGCCCGCCGGTGATGTGGTTTATCTGGCGACCGTTCAGGGTGAACTGATGGCTGTCAACCGCGATTCCGGTCAGGTGTACTGGCTGGCCGACCTCAATGAAGGCGAACCCAAGACCAAGAAAAGCTTCTTTGGTCTGGGTAAAGAAAAGAAAATCGGTATTCGCACCGTTTGGACCGGGCCTATTTTGGCGTCCGGGCGTCTGATACTGGTCAATTCTGAAGGTAAGGCTGTGGCGTTTGATCCCAAAACCGGCAAGAAAACCGAAGAGCTTAAGATCGAAGGCGCGGCCTTCATCGCGCCGATCCCGGTCGGCGATAAGTTGTTCGTTGTCACCAATGATGCCAAGCTAGTCGCGATACAGTAAATACTGGCATTTAGGCCCGTCTGTCTGTAAAGACGGGCCATGACACTTAAAATTGCTATTGTCGGACGTCCGAACGTCGGCAAATCCACCCTGTTTAACCGTTTGGCGGGCAAGAAACTGGCGATCGTTGACGATCAGCCGGGGGTTACCCGTGACCGCCGCTATGCCACCGGCCGCATCGGCGATATCGACCTGATGCTGATTGATACGGCCGGCTTTGAATATGCCGACGATGAATCCTTAGAATCGCGTATGCGCCAGCAGACCGAAAAGGCGCTGGACGAAGCCGATGTTGCCCTGTTCATGGTCGATGCCCGCGACGGGGTTTTGCCGCTCGATAAGATTTTCGCAGACCTGTTGCGCCACCGCGATGTGCCCGTGCTGTTGATCGCCAATAAGGCCGAAGGCCACGGGGCGCAGGCTCTGGCCGAAGAGGCCTATTCGCTGGGCTTTGGCGAGCCCCTGCACCTGTCGGCTGAGCACGGCGAGGGCATTTCCGACCTTTATGAGTCGATCGAGAAATACCGCCAGCTTATCGAGGGCGATCACGTCGAGGGCGATGACGACGGTGAAGATGATGAGACCAAACCGATCCGCATCGCCATCATTGGCCGACCTAATGCCGGTAAATCGACCCTGATCAATAAAATGCTGGGCGAAGATCGCCTACTGACCGGGCCGGAGGCCGGGATTACCCGCGATTCGATTTCGGTCGACTGGGAATATGAAGGCCGCCAGATCCGTCTGGTCGATACCGCCGGTCTGCGTCGCAAAGCCCGCGTGCAGGAAAAGCTGGAGAAGCTGTCGACCGCCGACACCATCCGCGCCATTACCTTTGCCGAGGTCGTGGTGCTGGTCATGGATCACGCCAACGCCTTTGAAACTCAGGATTTGCAGATTGCCGATCTTGTGGAACGCGAAGGCCGCGCCCTGATTTACGTCATCTCCAAGTGGGATACGGTCGAGGAGCCGCAGGCCAAGCTCAAAGAGATCATGGACGAGTCCGACCGCATCCTGCCGCAGCTTAAAGGCACGCAGATTGTCGCCCTGTCGGGGGCAACAGGACGCGGGATCGAGCGGTTGATGCCGACCATCCTTAAGACCTATCGCAACTGGTCGGCCAAGGTAAAGACGCGCGACCTTAATGACTGGCTGGCTTTGGCGATTCAGAGGCATCCGCCCCCCGCCGTCGACGGCAAGCGCATCCGCCCGAAATATATGGCCCAAACCAAAGGCCGCCCGCCGACCTTTGTTTTGTTTGCCTCACGCGCCTATGCCATGCCCGCGCACTATCAGCGCTATCTTATCAATAGTTTGCGCGAATCTTTTGATATGCCGGGTGTGCCCATTCGACTGACGGTTAAGGCCAATTCCAGCGTCAACCCCTATGACGACAGCAGTGGTGCGACCGGCACCAGCGGTCCGGCACGGGCGCGCGCCAAGTCTAAGGTGAAAAAACCGGGCGAGAAACCCGCACACCCCAACCGCGTCAAGCAAAAGCCCAAGGGCACCATCGTGGCCCCCAAGGTAAAAGCCAAGCCGCGCACCGAAGCCGCCAAGCTGAAAACCTTTAAGGCCAAGGCGGCAGGCCCCAGCACCAAGCCGGGGGCCGCAGGTCCGGGGGGGCGTTCAGGCAAACCCGCCGGACGGGGTAAGCGCTAGAGCAAATTTGCTCTAAATTTTTGTGTTGTCGCTCTTTCTGATCCATCAAATGATCTCATTTGATGGGAAAACGCTCTATACTCTGACGGCCGCCTCAGTCGTGACCGCCTGGCTGAGGCGGATCAGAAGTTGCTCTAACGTCCCGATCAACTGATCCATATCAGCCAGGGTGACATCAAGCGGTGGGCGCAGGCGAATGGAATCCGTGCCGGCGCCCAGCAGCAGCAGGTCTTCCTGCTCAAGCGCCATATCGACCAGTTGGCCTTTGTGGGCGGGGGTGCACAGGCTAAAACCCTGATAAAGGCCAAGGCCGCGCACATTGCCGATCAGGCGAGGATACTGCGCGACCAGCCCCTGTAGGCCCGCGATGAGATACTCGGTTTTGGCGGGCACAGCAGCCAGCAACCCTTCGTCCTCAACGATTTTCCATTCCTGAACAAAGCGGACCATGTCGGTCAGGCTGCCGCCCCAGGTCGAATCGAGGACGCCAATATCATCCATCGGATTGAGCATGTAGACCGCGCCATTGCCGAATTTTTTAGCCACCGCAATGGCTTGGGGCGGATAGGGGACATCGAACTGATCGATGGCAAATACGGTGCCGGTCTGGCCACCGGCGGTTTGCACTTCGTCCAGCCCCCAGCAGATGTCGTAACGCTGACACAGACGCGACAGTTCACGATAAAAATAGGGCAGGGCCATGCGATGTCCGCCCGCACCTTGCAGCGGCTCCATGATGACGCCCGCAATGTCATCGCCGTATGCCTGCATCAGATATTCGAGGTTGGCGAGGCAGTCTTCGGCGATTTTCAGGTTTTCGTCTTCGCTGCGGCGTTCATCATATTCCGGAAAGGGCACCTGAAGATTGCCAGGAATGATGCCGCGATAGTCGCGCGTGGCCACCGGATCGTGGCTGAGATTGGTGATATTGAGCGCGTAAACCGTGCGACCGTGAAAGGCCTGCTCGAAATAAATAAAGCGGTGAACCCCTTTGGCACTCTTCTTTTTTTGGTGCAGGTTGATGAAGTATTTCATCATGTTTTCAACGGCTTCAGCGCCGGAGTTCACGGCATATACCTCGACGCGTTCGCCCTCCATGCAGATCGGGTGCAGCCGGTGTAGCAGGCGGTAATAACTCAAACACTCCGGCGTCAGAAAGTCAGGGTTCGCCATCTTATTATTGGCCGCGGCCACAAGGTCAGCGACATATTCCGGCTCATAAAGGCGGGGATGATTATAACCGAGCAGACGTGATCCGTAGAGCCCGCTCCAGTCGGTGATCGTGCCGCCATCGACGGTCGCAAGCTTAAGCCCGCGTGAGGCCTTGATATCGACGCAAAACGGAAAGGGTTCGGCGATGACGTAGCGACCCAGCTCATCAAGCATGGCCGCACTGGCGGGTTTAGGATAGGTGCTCATATCCCAAATGTGCGCCGAAAAAATCATTTTGAAAATAAAAATTTACAAAATGATGGCAATTTATGACAAATTGATTGCGGTTTAGTGCTTAATTTGCGCCCATTCACGGAAATGGATCGTATCCAGCGTCGGCACTTTAGCCGGGTCAGCCAGTTCCAGAATCAACGGCACAATTTCTTCCGGTGCGGGCAGGGTGTTTGGGTCTTCGCCTGGATAGGCCTCGGCGCGCATACGCGTGCGCATAGCACCGGGGTTGACGATGGCCGGGCGAATATTGGTGATCTCTAACTCATCGGCCCAGGTGCGCACCAGCGCCTCAAGCGCGGCCTTCGAGGCCGCATAAGGCCCCCAGAAGGCGCGCGGTTTGGTGGCCACGCCGGAGGTGAAGAATATGCCGCGTGCCGCTTCGGACAAACGCATCATCGGTTCCAGCGCCCCGATCAGCCGGTGTGTCGCCCCCAGATTAAGTGCTATCAGGCGGCTGAAGTCTTTGGGCTCATAGTGCGAAACGGGACTAAGTGTGCCCAGAGTCGCCGCCGCATGGACAAAGACATCAATCTTAGCAAAGCGTTGCGCCAGGGCGTTCGACAGTCGGGTTAAGGCGGCCCCGTCAATCAGATCAAACGGGATCAGGGTCGCATGCTGACCGGTGGCCTGAAAAATCTCGTCGTCAAGTTCCTCAAGCGCGCCCTGAGTGCGGGCGCAGGCGATGACGTGCGCGCCTGCCTTGGCCAGACCCAGCGCACTGGCACGGCCAATGCCGCGTGAAGCGCCCGTGACAAGGGCCACGCGCCCGTGCTGAGGGCCGACAGGGGACGTCTGCATTTTTTGATTTTCCTAGACGTTGACCAGAAGCGACAACTGGCCGTTGCCTTCTTTTTCATTCACAGCGTCTTCCTTATCGGTCAGACGGGTCGGATAATCGCCGGTGAAATAGTGGTCGGTATATTGCGGTGTGTCGGGGTTGCGGCCATTGTGCCCCATTGCCTTGTAGAGACCATCGACCGACAGGAAGCCAAGTGAATCGCACTCCAGCTTCTTGCGCATCTCTTCCATCGTGTGGGTCGCGGCCATCAGCTTATCACGATCCGGCATGTCGATACCGTAATAGTCAGGCCACATGATCGGCGGGGAGGCCGAGCGCAGGTGGACTTCCTTAGCGCCAGCGGCACGAACCATGCGCACAATTTTGACCGAAGTGGTGCCGCGCACGATCGAGTCGTCGATCAGGATGACGCGCTTACCTTCCAGCACAACCCTGTTGGGGGAGTGCTTTTTACGAACGCCCAGATCGCGGATGTTCTGGGTCGGCTGGATAAAGGTACGGCCAACATAGTGATTGCGGATGATGCCCAATTCAAACGGCAGGCCGGACTGCTCGGCAAACCCAAGCGCGGCGGGCACGCCGGAATCGGGCACAGGCACAATAATATCGGCATCGGCGGCATGTTCGATCGCCAGTTGCCGGCCCATGGCCTTACGCACTTCGTAGATGGATTTGCCGTTCACAACCGAGTCGGGGCGGGCAAAATAAACATATTCAAACAGGCACGGACGGGCGGCTTTGCGTTCAAACGGCTTAAAAGATTTCAGGCCGTCCTGGTCGATTTGCACGACTTCGCCGTGTTCGACATCGCGCACGAAGGTGGCCCCGATCATATCGAGCGCGCAGGTTTCTGACGCCAGTACATAGGCATTACCGAGGCGGCCGATCACCAGTGGACGGATGCCGAGCGGATCGCGCGCGCCGATCATCATCGTCCGTGTCAGCGCCACCAGCGCAAATCCGCCTTCGATATGACTCATGGTCTCGATGAAGCGGTCCATGATCTTGATGCCGCGTGAACGGGCGATCAGATGCAGAATAACCTCAGAGTCGGAAGTCGACTGGAAAATGGAGCCGCCCGCGACCAGTTTGGTGCGCAGGTGCATGAAGTTGGTCAGATTGCCGTTATGGGCAATAGCAATGCCGCCGGTGTCGAGATCGGCAAACATCGGCTGGACGTTGCGGATAAAGGCGCCGCCCGCGGTCGAATAGCGGGTGTGGCCGATGGCGGCGTTACCCTGAAGGCGCTGGGTCAGATCCGGGCCGGTGAACACATCACCAACCAGACCGTGGGAGCGTTCGGTGTAAAAGCGCTTACCGTCGCAGGAGGCGATGCCGCAGGCTTCCTGACCGCGGTGTTGCAGGGCGTGCAGCCCCAGCACGGTCACCGCACTGGCGTCTTCCATGCCGTAGATACCAAAAACGCCGCACTCAAGGCGCGGCGTGTCATCGTCTGGATCGCGTTCCACCCAATTATCAACTTCATGATAAGTGTGCTTCGGACCGGTGGGGCGCATATGGGGGCTCTGCATTAAGGTTACGCGAAAAGGCCAGACATCACTATAAGACCTTATGATTTACGATGGGTTTAGTCGTTAAACCTTGCCCATATATAGTTGGCGCGCCCTGAACTTAAAGAGGCGTCAGCTAGTCGAATCTTCCACAGATGGCGCCACCTGATCCGCAAACACCGCCAATTTTGGGGCCACGGCTTGCAGGGTTTTGGCGGCCGTAACGCCCAAGGGATAAACCTTGGCCTCGGTGAACCATTCTGCACGGCTCCCAATAGGGAAGATGGCGGCAAAAAGCAAATGGAATACACCTAAAAACACCAGTGCACGGAGGATTCCGAAGCCAAAGCCCAAGGCGCGGTCAACATAATCCAGCGCCTTTTGTTTATGCATCTTTTCCGACAGGTTGTTCCCGAACATGCGGATGCTGAGATATATAATCACGAAGATGATGCCGAACGCGATGAAGGCGGTCATGTTCTTAAGATTAAATACGTCTTTCAGCCACGGCATGATCCAGATCGCAATCAGAAATGAGGCGATGAACGACACCAGCGTGACCAGTTCGCGCGTACCCCCGCGCATCAGGCCGACAATAACGGAAAACAGCAAGACGCCCAGAAAGATCAGGTCATACAAGGTCATGGTCATTTTCCCTCAGCTAAGAGGGCCCCCGCAGAAATGGCCGGATGTGTATTTCTGGCGGCACCATACATTAACCTTAACCGGTGCGCCAGAGGTCAATAAGCGTCTTAGTCTGTGGTCTCCAGTCCTTTGATGGCCTCCAGCAGATAGTCGTAAGATTTGACCTCGAACGGGGCATTGTCGGCCGCCGCCTTGGGGGCGATGGCCGAGCCAAAGCCGAGTTTCAGCGCTTCTTTCAGGCGCGAATCCATGCGCGATACAGATCTGATATCCCCCGACAGACTGATTTCACCAAACACAACGCAGTCCTTGGGCAAGGCGACATCCAGCAGGGACGACATCAGGGCCATAGCGGCGGCCAGATCGGCGGCAGGTTCATTGATTTTCAGGCCACCGGCGACATTGAGATAAACGTCTTTCTGGCCAAAACCGACGCCGCAGCGGGATTCAAGCACCGCCAGCAGCATGGCCAATCGACCGGAATCCCAGCCGACCACAGCCCGGCGCGGGGTGCCGTAGGCCGATGGGGCCACCAGTGCCTGAAATTCTACCAGCACCGGACGCGTACCTTCGATCCCCGCAAAGACCGCTGAGCCTGCCGTGCGTTCGCCCGATGTCAGGAATAGCGCTGACGGGTTGGGGACTTCGCGCAGACCGATATCGCCCATTTCAAACACGCCGATCTCATCAGTGGCGCCAAAGCGGTTTTTGGAGCCGCGTAAGATTCGGAACGGATAGCCGCGTTCGCCCTCAAACGACAAAACCGCATCAACCATATGCTCAACCACGCGCGGGCCCGCAACCTGACCTTCTTTGGTAACATGGCCGACTAAGATCATGGCAATGTTCTGCTTTTTCGCTAACCGCACCAGTTCCCCGGCACAGGCGCGTACCTGCGAGACCGATCCTTGGGCAGCGTCAATAGCATCGCTCCACAGGGTCTGAATGGAATCTATGATAACCAGATCGAACTTTTCACGTTTGAGTGCATCCAGAATGGTACGCAGCGACGTTTCCGCCGCCAATTCGACGGGGGCTTTCGATAGCCCCATCCGCGCGGCACGGCCTCGGATCTGTTCGGCTGATTCTTCACCGGAAATATAGGCAACGCGTAAACCCCCAACTGCCGCCTGAGCGGTAACCTGCAGCAGCAGGGTCGATTTGCCGACCCCTGGGTCACCGGCCAGCAATATGGCTGATCCTGGCACAATCCCGCCGCCACAGACGCGGTCGAACTCAGCGATGCCGGTTTCCATACGCGGCGGGGTCTTATCTTCGGCTTCAAGCGTTTGGAAATTAAGCTTTGTAAGTCTTGAGATTTTCGACGGTGAGGTTTCCGGCTTTAACCCGCCGGGCGGCGTCGAAAAGCTTTCCTGAACCAGCGTATTCCACAGGCCGCAACCGGTGCATTGGCCATTCCATTTGGAATGCACCGAACCGCATGATTGACATATAAATACCGCCTGATCTTTCGCCACGAGTCACCCTTAGTTGATTTTGGGTAAGCCTAGCGCGATCTGAATTTAATGGCCAGAAAAAAGAACAAAAAAAGAACAAGTCTATTCCTGAATTTCTCGGAAGTCGTTATAGCGTTCGGGCGCCAGATTGCCAAAGCGGGTGACGTTTTCATCGAACGCCAGCCTTACCGTGCCGATCGGGCCGTGACGCTGTTTGGCCAGAATGACTTCGGCGGTACCGCGGGTACGGTCCATTTCCTCCTGCCAGGTCAGATGTTCCGGCGTGCCTTCCTTGGGTTCAGAGCGGCCCAAATAATAGCTTTCGCGGTACACGAACATGACCATGTCGGCGTCCTGCTCGATCGAGCCGGATTCACGCAGGTCGGACAGCATGGGGCGCTTATCGTCGCGGCTTTCGACCTGACGCGAGAGCTGTGACAGGGCGATGACCGGGATTTGCAGTTCCTTGGCAAGGGACTTCAGGCCCATGGTGATGGTCGAGACTTCCTGCACGCGGTTCATGGTCGCCCCGGTCTCACCGAGGGTCACAAGCTGAAGGTAGTCGACGATCAGGCAGTCAAGGCCCGCCGTGCGTTTCAGTCGACGGGCACGCGCCGTCAGTTTGGCCAGAGAAATACCGCCGGTATCATCGATATAGAGCGGAAAAGACGCGATATCCATGGCTGCGTCTTTGAGGCGCGCGAATTCAGAGGCGTCAATTTCCCCCTTACGCAGGCGGTCGCCGGATACGCCCGACGCATCGGCCAGAAGACGGGTCGCCAACTGATCCGCCGACATTTCGAGCGAATAAAAGGCCACGACCCCGCCATCGACGGTTTTGCGCTCCCCGTCGGGCTGCATTTCCATGCGGTATTTTTTGGCGACGTTCATGGCGATGTTGGTGGCCAGCGCCGTCTTACCCATCGACGGACGACCCGCCAGAATAATCAGGTCGGATTTGTGCAGGCCGCCGATTTTCTTATCCATATCAATGAGGCCTGTGGATATCCCCGACAGGCCGCCGTCACGGTGGAAGGCTTCTTCGGCATGTTCCAGTGCACCGGAGACCGCTTCACCAAAGGTTTTAAAGCCGGTCGAAGAGGTGCCTTTTTCAGCCATGTCATAGAGGCGGGCTTCGGCGGCTTCGATCTGATCGCGGGCATTTTGTTCGTCGATGGCGGCCTTGGCGATTTCACCGCCCAGACGGATCAGATCACGGCGCAGGGCCAGATCATAGATGATGCGTGCATAATCTGAGGCATTGGCGGCGGGCGGGGCACGATCGACCAGATCAGCCAGATAGCGGATGCCGCCCAGATCCTGAAAGGCCTGATCGTTTTTAAATTTATCAACTAAAACAAGGGGATCGGCCAGATGCCCGACACGGATATTGTCTTCGATTATCCCAAACAGTTTAGCATGAAACGGCTCATAGAAATGCCGACCTTGTAGGCCGTCATAGAGCCGCTCATAGGCCCCGTTATCGAACATCAGACACCCCAGCAGCGCCTGTTCGGCGTCAAGGTTGTGCGGCATGGTCGAGATCGCGCCGACAGTATCGGCGGTCTGATCGATCGGCGGGAAAGCGAGAGCTAAAATATCTGAAGACATGGTACGCATCTAACTGGGGGTGGTGTTAACTTTTAAGGTCAAAAATACCCCATCCACCGGGCGACTTTCCACAGCCTGTTAGTAATGGGGATAAACGCTGTCTGTTTTGCGAATCGCTTCAAACAAAAAACGGCGTCAGAGCTAAGTCTGACGCCGTATAAAGTCTTTGTCAAAGACGCTTAGAAGTTATGGCTGACTCGCGCATAGACATAGCGGCCATTAAAGCCGAACGGTGAGAAGCGCGTAAAGCCCAGCGTGCCGGTCGAGTTCAGATAGGCTGGTGTGGCTGTCGGATAGGTATCGAGCAGGTTATTGACCCCCAGTGTCACCGTGGTTTTTTCCGCAAAGGTGTAGCGCCCTTCGAGGTCAAGGATCGTCTTATTGCCCGTCGTGATGTCGTCAGCAGGCGTGGCCGCAGGCTCATAGGCGTCGCCATAATAGTTGGCACGCGCGGTCACACCCCAGGCACCGCCGGTCCAGTCAAGGCCTAAGCTGGCGCGATTTTCCGGTGTGCCGTTGGTGATGATATACTGGCGGATGCGGTTCAACAGTACCGGCGGCGGGGTAAGCGCCGTCAGTGTACCATTGGTCGGCAGTTTATCGATGGTCGTGTTGGCGCTGGTGGCGCTGAAGGTAAAGTCATAGCGGCCATAGCTTTCGGTGCTCAGGCGATAGGCGGCCACCAGATCAATGCCGGTCGTGGTGGTATCAAGGCCGTTGGTGAAGAAGCGGGCCTGAGTGACATTATAAGGTGCCAAAAGCGCTGTGATATCGGCACGGCCACCGAGGTTTTCGGTGAGGGCAATACGGTCCTGAATTTCGATCTGATAGCCATCGACGGTCAGTTCAAACGGCCCGCGTTTAGCGACAAAACCCAAAGCATAGTTGGTCGAGGTTTCAGCCTTAAGGTCTGAGGCCCCAAGGGCGCGGGCGACCGCGCTGGTGGCCGGGAAGGTGCCGGTTTCAAACGGCACGCCGCCGGTGAAGTTGGTTGAGGTTGCCGTGAAGTACTGCTGTTGTAACGATGGGGCGCGGAAGCCGGTAGAGACCGATCCGCGCACTGCAAAGATATCATTCAGGGCATAACGGGCCGATAATTTACCGGAAAGGTTCGATCCGAAATCGGAGTATTTCTCGGCACGGGCCGCACCGCTTACGGTCAGCTTTTCGGTCACCTCGGCTTCGAGGTCGATATAGGCCCCGATGCTGTCGCGATTAACATCAACTGCGTTGGCAGGCAGGAACCCACCGAAACCCTGTGCGCCGAGTGGGGCTGCCGTGATCGGGCCGCGGGCATAGGATTGTTCTTCGCCGGCTTTGATTTCAAAGCTTTCGTGGCGGGCTTCGATGCCGAGCGCCAGATTGAGCGGGCCGTGCAGGCCATTGACGTCGAAGGGCTTAGCGATCGATCCGTTCAGAACGATCTGATCATAGGCCAGGCCGCCGTCATTAAAGCTGCGCTTGGAGTTAGTGCCGTATGAGGCGTTGACGCTGTTGGACGTGGTATAATCCAGCTCATTGCGGCCATAGGTCAGGCTGAGGTCGGTCGCCCAATCGCCCCAGTTACCACGGATGCCGCCGGTGGCCGAATAGTCCTGAGTATCGACGCCGATCAGGGGCAGGAAGCCGTTGGGATAGATTGAGGCGATATTGGCAGCGGCGGCGGCCGGTGCGTAAACGCCGGTGCCGTTGTTCGGGCGGAAGAAGGCGGCACTTTCCGATTCGCGCTTTTGATAACCGGCATTGCCGTAAAGCTCGAAACCGTTGTCGAGCGGCAGGCCCGCGTTCGCAAACAGGGTCGCGTCCTCAACTGCCGGGTCGCCGTAGCGTGAGGTGACCGAGGCCGGTGTGACGCGCGGATCGTTATCGCCACGGCTGGTCGGGCGGCGCTTTTTCAGTTCGCCGGAGACGGTCAGGAAGCCGTCTTCGCCCAGCGGCAGGCCTTTCCAGCCGCTGACCACATAGGTCTGGCCGTCGCGGGCATCGCGGCTTTGGCGGGCGGTTTCAACCTCAGTGTAATACTGGCCGAAGCTGGCCGTGACATTGCCACCGTCGCGGGCTTCGCGCAGACGAAGATTGACAACCCCGGCAATGGCGTCCGAGCCGTACTGTGCCGAGGCCCCGTCACGTAGGATCTCAATCGTGCCCAGCGCTGAGGTCGGAATGGTATTCAGATCCACGGCTGCGGAGCCGCGCCCGACGGAACCATTGATGTTGACCAGAGCCGAGGTGTGGCGACGCTTACCATTGACCAGCACCAGAGTCTGATCCGGCGACAAACCGCGCAGCGTGGCCGGACGGACATTATCCGTGCCGTCGGTGGCTGACGGGCGCGGGAAGGTCAGGGCGGGGGCCAGGGTAGACAGGGCCTGTGCCAGTTCGGTTGAGCCCTGACGGTTCAGGCTGTCGCTTTTGATGACATCGACCGGGGCAAGGGTATTGAGGCGCGACCGTGGGGCGGCGCGCGAGCCGGTGACGACCACTTCGGTGACGGCCTCATCAGCCGTGGCGACGTCCTGGGCCGTGGCGGTAAACGCGGTCAGGGAGAGCACAAGGGCGGTGGAGGCAATGAATGATTTGGACATGGGGGAGGCTCCAAATGTGGAAAAAACGTGATGATAAGATGGCCTTAAGGTGTGCGGTCATAGGCCGATTTAAAGAGCCCTGTATGTGTAATTGTTTTGTGATCACAGATTAGAATTTCTAATCGGGGTGCAAGCGATTTTTAAAATATGATTATTTTCAATTTGTTATGAGTGCGATTTGCGCATGGGTTTGATTTTGCAGCGCTAATATAAAACTAAAAAGATAGGAAATTGTGACAAATGGGTAACGGATACGCGTGATGTGCTTCAGGTCTTTAAGTCATAATTGAAGCTAATCGATGTGCGATGTGTTGCGGCCCGATTGGTTGCCACTTCATGACGCAGCCAGCTTTCCCAGATTAGCAATGTGCCGCGTTGAGGGGCGATCGGAACGCTGATCTGACGATGGGGGCGGGCATTGGCGGTGCGCATCGGCGCGTGCATCATGAAGCCCAGTCTGGGGTCTTCGAACTGCAAGGCACCGGAGCCATTCGGGACATTGATATAGAGCGTGCCGGAAAAAACGCTGTGGGGGTGAATATGGCCGGTATGGGCACCGCCCGGTGCCAGTCGGTTGACCCACATATTGGTAAGTTCAAGCGTACCACCGCGCAAATCCATCTCCAGCATCTTGGCGACGGCCAGCATCTGGACATTCAGAACGGATTTCAGGTCGGCAAATGCCGGATCAAAAGCCACAAGGTCATCTATGGAGCCATACGAGGTGTAGCCGATATAACCCTGCCGGTCTGCCCAGCCCTTACCTTCGGCGTCCTGGCTCGCCATTTTCTCGCAGACTTTGTCCAGTTGCACGATCAGGCTGTCAAGCCCGGTGCCACCCAATTCGGTACGATAGACTTCGGTGACGAAGAGCGGCGTCAAGGTGGCGGCGGCTGGAAGTTCGCGCATATTTTGTTTTCCCTGTAGAGCCGCAGAATATAAAAAACCCCTGAAACCGCAAGGCTTCAGGGGTAATTTAGTACGTCTTAAACTAAGACTTAGGCGTCGTAATCGGCGTCGGCACCAGCCTGACCGGCACCGCCTTCGATCATGTCGGCCGCAGCGGCTTCATCAGCCAGACGGTCTTCTTCGAATTGCGACGTAATGACGTTTTCGCCAGCCGCCTGACGCTCAGCTTCATCAGCCGAACGCGCAATATTGACGGTGATGGTGATCGACACTTCGGAGTGCAGGCGCACCTTGATCGCATGAACGCCCAGAGTCTTGATCGGGGTATCCAGGCTGATTTGGCTACGCTCGACCTTGCCGCCGTTCTCAGCGATGGCATCAGCCACGTCGCGGGCGGTGACCGAACCGTAAAGCTGACCGGTTTCGCCAGCCTGACGGATCAGGATGTATTGCGAACCATCAAGCTCAGAGCCTTGCTTCTCAGCGGCGGCCTTGGCAGCGGTGTTACGGGCAACGATCTGTTCCTTTTGGGCCTCAAAGACCTTCAGGTTGGCAGACGTGGCGCGCAGGGCCTTGTGGCGGGGGAGGAGGAAGTTACGGGCAAAACCGTCCTTAACGGCGACAACGTCACCGATATGGCCAAGGTTTTCAACGCGTTCCAGCAGAACTACTTTCATGTGGGGCGCTCCTTACTTCACAACGTAGGGCAGCAGGGCAAGGAAGCGGGCGCGCTTGATGGCCTTGGCCAGTTCACGTTGCTTCTTTTGCGATACCGCGGTGATACGCGAAGGGACGATCTTGCCACGCTCAGAGATATAGCGTTGCATCAGCTTAACGTCCTTATAGTCGATCTTCGGCGCGTTTTCACCCGAGAACGGGCAAACCTTGCGGCGGCGGAAGAACGGACGGCGGGCCGGAGCGTTGCCGACGGGCGTGCCGATAGTTGGGTTGGTATCATCAGACATCTGTCAAGCTCCCTTATTCTGCGAATTCGCCGGCCGGGGCGCGGTCAGAACGCTCAGGGCGTTCCGGACGGTCACGACGGGACAGGACGGGCGACAGTTCGAGGTCAAGTTCCTCGACGCGAATGGTCAGGTAGCGGATGACGTCTTCGTTGATCGACAACTGACGTTCCATTTCCTTGACGGCAGGCGCCGGTGCGTCGATCGCCAGCAGCGAGTAGTGCGCTTTGCGGTTCTTCTTGACGCGGTAGGTCAGGTTGCGAAGACCCCAGTATTCGATCTTAGCGACGGAACCGCCACCTTCTTCGATCAAAGCTTTCAGGGTGTCGTTGAGAGCTTCCGCCTGCTGAGGCGAAATATCTTGTCGTGCCATGACGACATGTTCGTAATAGGCCATATCTATCCTCTTCCGTAGGGGCGAGAGGTGGCACGCAGGGCGGACGGAAGGTTCCGCCCCTCGCGACGGTTCATAGCCGCATACGGCTTATGACCACCTCTCAGGGAGCGCGGGCTTTACTGCATAAGGCTCGGTTTGGCAAGGTAAAACCTCCAAACTCAAATTTTGAGTTTGGCAAGGGCAAGCTCCCGCCGCCGCCTTTGCGGCGAACCTGACTTAAAACAACCTTTTATTTTTTCAGTTTCTGAGCGGCTTCCAGCATCTTCATCGGGTGTGATACGCCGTCACCGGCTTCGTGGGTGGCGTAAATCTTATTATCCGGTGTGATCAGATAGGATACCCGCGCGGCCATGTTCACGGCAGCCATCTTGGCATCATAGGCCTTGGCGACCTTGGCGTCAGTGTCTGCGGCAACCGGGAACTTGCCCTGGCAGTCGGCCTTGGAAAATTCGGTGACTTTCTGGATCGTATCGGTGGAAACACCAATAACCGTGACATTCAGAGCCTTAAACTTTGGCATATTGTCGGCAAAGGTGCGGGCCTCAAGTGAGCAGACCCCCGTGAAAGCCTTGGGATAGAAATAAACGACGACGGGGCCCTTTTTCAGGCTGTCCTTGAGCGAAAAGGCGCCCGTCTTGCCGTCGGTGGCCGTGGCCAGCTTGAAGTCCGGGGCCTTATCGCCCGCCTTAAGCGCGGCAAGGGCGGGGGATGCGGCAACAGCCAGAGACAGGGATGTGGCCAGGGCCGCACACACGAATGTAGTTCTGGATAGTGACATGGGGCTTTCCTCCGGATTTTGCACGTACCGCTACACGTACCGCTAACGGCTTTTAGTTACTGATACGTCTTAAATACGTTTTGGACGACTCCGAAGTTACATATTCTCCAGATATTCAGTCTTTCTGATAGGGGGGATTATGTGTTTCGAGGAAGGTCACAACGCTTTCCAGCGTCTGAACACGCGTTGGCTCCTTTGACAGCCAGTGATCTTCGGCCTTGAGGGCTATATATTCCACCGGCTTTCCTGCCTTTTGCAGGGCGTCGCGCATGCGGTAGCTTTGGTCGACCGGTACGACATCATCGTCTTTACCGTGGATCAGAAGAACGGGGATGGTTACCTTTGCGGCCTGCTGGGCGGGGGAGACTGCATCCCAGCCGCTTTCATCGCCCATGAAACGCTTCCAGTACAGAACCGTGGAGGCGTTCTTATCCATGCCATTTTCCATGATTTCCCACTTTACCATGGCCGTAAGGTCGGAAACGCCGGCAATCGCGGCCGCGCATCTATAGACGCCGGTATCGATGGCCGCTCCGGCCAGAGAGGCATACCCTCCATAGGAGGCACCCATGATGCAGGTGCGCTTCGGGTCGATCAGGCCTTCCTTAGCCAGATGGCGCACACCGTCCGACAAATCAGTCTGCATCTTGCGGCCCCATTGCCCGTGTCCGGCTTTAGTAAAGTCTTCGCCGTATCCACTGGAGCCGCGGAAATTAGGTTGCAGCACCACATAGCCGCGGGAGGCCAGGGCCTGTCCCATCCAGTCGAAGCCAAACGTATCGTGACTTTGCGGCCCGCCGTGCGGCAGGACGATCAATGGCAGGTCTTGCGCATCCCGGCCTGGCGGCAGGGTGATGAGGGCGGAGATTTCGAGCCCGTCAGCGGCTTTGTATTTTATCAGCTTTTGTTCAGCGACCCATTCGCTGGGGACTTGTGGCCGAGTTTCGCCGACAATCTTGAACTTACCGGTCGCAAAGTCGATAAAATAGTAAGTACCGGGATCGTCCTTGCCTTCGCCATAGATGATCACTTTTAACGGGTTATCTGCATATCCGACAATGTTCTTGATGGTGTAACCGGCCATCGCTTTATCGATCAGCTTCGGTAGTTTGGCCATAACCGGGTCATAAAAACTATAGGTCGTGCCCCCTTCGCCGTAATTGGCAAATCCGGCCAAGACCTGAGTCTGAGGATGGAATATGGCCGAGCGGCTATTGCCGTCGATCTCCAGCGCTTCACTGAAAACGCCTTCAGGGCTGACTTCGTAATAATCGCCAGCCTTGGGGCCGGAATCCATATAAACCAGCAAGGATTTACCGTCGCGACCGAGTCCTACGAGCGAGGGGTAATCAATAGCTTCCTTCTGGGTGAATATGACACTCCATCGCTTGTTCTGGCGATAGCGCAGGGTCCATACCTTGCTGTCCCAGTCGAACTCTGAGCGGGCAATCAACTCTCCGTCGGGTGTCAGTACCCAGTTCCTAATGCCGTGCGGGTCTTCGTCAATCCTGAAGCCTTTGCCGGTGGTTAAGGAAAAACCGTAAAGGCTGCGGAAGCCATCGACATCAAGCTTGACGTTGGAAGCGGTGACCCGGTAGCCTTTATCGCTCTTGATGCGATTGAAGTTGCCCATAACGATCGGAGAGAAAAGCTCCATATCCTGATACATGAGGAAACGCTTACCGGCATGGACATCCAGAATGTAGCCTTGCGCATATTCGTTGCGATCACCTTGAAAGGCGCGAATATTGGCGGTGGTTGAGGTAATCAGTACGATCCGGTCATCATCGCCCCAGAACAGGTTGCGCAGCTTCGATTTTTCCATGATCAGCCCGGCTGATTTGCCCGTCGTCAGATCGTAATCGAAGATAGCGCGCTCGCCGCCATGATCCTTGATAAGGGCGACACGCTCGCCATTGGGCGATAAGGCGACGTTTTCAATGTCCGGCAGCTTGCCAAACGCGCTCAGGGGCGGGGGCGCGCCGAGCTTGTTATCTGGGTTTGCGTTTGGGGTTTGCGCCGATACGGCCACCGCCATGCACAGCGTAACCGCGGATGCGGTCAGCGTTTTTAAGTATGACATCATTATGCATATCCCCCAACCCGAACGCCTTGAACTTAAACTGAAATGTTGGCGTAAGTTTTAAATTATCCATGTAAACATATACATATCCTTAAAGGTCGCATCAAGTGGAAATAGGGTGTTTTGTCACCGTGCGTTGAGTGTGAGCTGGGCCGGTCAAACCGGCTAGTGATGGGTTGAGACAGCCAGCCAGATGGCGGTCACCGCCAGCAGGCCTGACAGGACGCGCCGGATTTTTACCATACGGGCCTCATTGGCGAGGAACGATCCGGCCTGTGTGCCGGTGATGACGATGACGGCATGGATGACTGTGGCGATGGCCACATAGATCAGTGTCAGGGTGAGGCTTTGCGGCAAGGTTTCGCGGCCGGGATCAATAAACTGGGGCAGGGTCGCTATATAGAAGACGGCGGCCTTGGGGTTCAGCAGGTTGGTGATCAGGCCACGCCGGAAATAGGTTGTTCCCGTGGATTTGGTATCGGTAATATGGGGCGAGGTCTCATTCGCTGAGCGCCATCCGTCCCATGCCAGCCACAACAGATAAAAAACGCCGGCCCAGCGTAGTATCTGATACGCGGTGTCGTTCGACTGGATAAACACCGCAAGTCCCGTCGCCGCCAACAGGCCCGCTAGCAACAGACCCAGAGCGATGCCAAAGATCAATGCAAACCCGGCGGCCCGCCCGCGCGACAGGGCGGTTATAGCAATATAGCCCATGTTCGGCCCTGGGGTCAGTTCAATTAAAAGGGCGGTGAAAGCAAAGGCTAAGAGGTTAATCATCGGTCGTATCCGTCTGGTACGGCACCATGCCCCGAAACGGCGGTTGGGGGAAGCTGATGTGCGGGTTTGCCTTTTTGCTTGCTCCGTCCGTTTATTTGACCTAACCCAAGGCCCCTCAAACAGACTCTAAACGGGGCCTTATTATTCATGACACTTGCCTTTGTATTTCCCGGTCAGGGCAGCCAGACTGTCGGCATGGGATCAGATCTTGCCGATAATTTTCAGGCCGCGCGTGAGGTTTTCGCTGAGGTCGATGACGCTTTGGGGCAAAAGCTGTCCCAATTGATGCGCGAAGGGCCGGAAAGCGACCTGACCCTGACGGAGAATGCCCAGCCCGCCCTGATGGCCGTCTCTATGGCGGTTGTACGCGTTCTGAAGGCTGATTTCGGGGTGGATATCGCAAAGGCCGCGTTCGTGGCGGGGCATTCTTTGGGGGAATATTCGGCACTGGCGGCGGCAGAGGCCTTTAGCCTGACCGACACAGCCCGTCTGTTGAAGCTGCGCGGTCAGGCTATGCAGCGGGCCGTGCCGGTTGGCGTCGGGGCTATGGCCGCCCTGATCGGTAAGGCTGATCTTGAACTGGCCGAAGCCGCCTGTCAGGCCGGATCGTCGGCGGGCGTGGTGGTCGTCGCCAATGACAACAATGCCGGTCAGATTGTGATTTCCGGCGCCAAGGCGGCCGTTGAACTGGCTATTGAAAAAGCCAAGGAACTGGGCGCCAAGGCGATGCTGCTCAATGTATCGGCACCGTTCCATTGTCCACTGATGCAGCCGGCCGCCGATGAGATGCAGGTAGCCCTTGGCAAGGTCACGATTTTGCAACCGAAATCGACTCTGGTCGCCAATGTCAGCGCCCGCCCGGTCAGCGATGTGGCGCAGATCGCCCCGCTTCTGGTTGAGCAGGTGACGGGCCGTGTCCGCTGGCGCGAAAGCGTGCAGTGGCTGTCGGGTGAGGGGGCGGTGACGCAATTTGCGGAACTGGGCGCGGGTAAGGTTTTGACCGGCATGATCAAGCGGATTGCCCCCGATGCGACCGCCTTAGCGCTTAATAACGCGGCCGATTTTGAAGCCTTTGCGGCTTCGCTCTGAGAATTTGTGAGGAACCGAATGTTTGATCTGTCTAACAAAACCGCTCTGGTGACCGGCGCCACGGGTGGCCTTGGGGCCTCGATAGCGCGTGCCCTGCATAGCCAAGGCGCTAATGTGGTGCTGTCCGGCACCCGCGAAGCCGTTTTGCAGGAACTGGCGTCTAAACTGGGCGAGCGCGCCTTTGTGGCGGCGTGTAATCTGTCTGATTCTGCCGAAGTCGATGGCCTGATGGCCAAGGCCGAAGCGGCTGCCGGCTCGCCGGTCGATATTCTGGTTTCCAATGCCGGTCTGACGCGCGATGGCCTGTTGATGCGCATGAAGGATGAAGACTGGGAAACGGTTATAAAGGTCAACTTAGAAGCCTATTTCCGCCTGTCGCGTTCGGCCATGAAGGGCATGATGAAGCGCCGTTTTGGCCGCATCATCGGCATTGCTTCGGTCGTGGGCGTGACTGGCAACCCAGGTCAGGCCAACTATGCCGCCTCTAAGGCCGGTATGATCGGCTTTTCCAAGGCCTTGGCTCAGGAAGTGGCGTCACGCAATATCACCGTCAATACGGTCGCCCCTGGCTTTATCGCTTCTCCGATGACCGATGTGCTCAATGACGCGCAGCGCGATGCCATTCTGACCAAGATACCCGCCGGAAAGCTGGGGGAGGGCAGCGATATCGCCGCAGCCTGCGTTTATCTGGCGAGCGTTGAGGCGGGTTATGTCACCGGCCAGACCCTTCACGTCAACGGCGGTATGGCGATGATTTAAGCGGCGTTTAGCCACTCGTTTTATCAAAAGCTTTTGTGTCGTAAAATAGTGTGTTACGCAGCGCAGTTAAATTCGCTTGAATCCTTACACCTGTATGGCTACAAGCAAACGCCTAGAATCTTAGTTAAGTTTCTTAAGCGGCCCTCGCGGCCAAGTTTTTAAACCTCTAGAGGGCCTAAAATGTCTGAAGTTCTTGAACGTGTTCGTAAGATCGTAATCGACCATCTGGATGCCGATCCGGACAAGGTCACGGATAAGGCGAGCTTTATCGACGATCTGGAAGCCGACAGCCTCGACATCGTCGAGCTGGTTATGGCTTTCGAAGAAGAGTTCGACATCGAAATTCCCGACGATTCCGCTGAGCACATCCTCACGGTCGGTGATGCGGTGAACTATATTCAGGAAAAGCTTTCCGCTTAATCCTGTTAAGGTGAAATAGGGCGCGGCTCTGCTTGGGTGCAGGGCCGCGTCATGTCTATCGGGCATGGCTTTGCCCAAAGTTCTAAGGATACGCATATGGCTCGTCGCGTCGTGATTACTGGCGTTGGTCTGTTGACCCCGCTGGGGCATGGGACCGAAATTTCGTGGAAGCGTCTGCTGGAAGGCAAGTCCGGCGCAGGCCCGATCACCGCCTTCGATACGACCGACTATGCCTGCACCGTCGCCTGTGAAATCCCGACCGTAGATGGTCGCGGTGGTGGTGGCCCGGACATCGAAGGCTCGTTTGATGCCTCGAAAGTCCTGTCCAATAAAGAGCGCCGCAAGGTTGACGATTTTATCCTGTACGCGATTGCCGCCGCCGATGAAGCGCTGAGCGATGCCAACTGGCACCCCGAATCCGAAGAGGATCAGGTGCGCACCGGCGTGATGATCGGCTCCGGCATTGGCGGTCTGGGCGTTATCGCCGCCACTGCGCTTGAGCTTAAGGAAAAAGGCCCCAAGCGTATTTCGCCCTTCTTTATTCCGTCATCCCTTATCAATCTGGCGTCGGGGCAGGTGTCGATCCGGCACGGCCTGAAAGGGCCTAACCATTCGGTCGTGACCGCCTGTGCGACCGGAGCCCACGCGATTGGTGATGCGGCCCGCCTGATCAAATACGGCGACGCTGATGTCATGGTCGCTGGTGGGGCTGAATCGGCCATTGTGCCGGTAGGTATTGCAGGCTTTATTGCCTGCCGCGCCCTGTGTACCGCCTTTAATGATGCACCGGAAAAGGCCTCTCGCCCTTATGACAAAGACCGCGATGGCTTTGTCATGGGTGAGGGCGCGGGTATTCTGGTGCTCGAAGAATATGAACATGCCAAGGCGCGCGGCGCCAAGATCTATGCCGAAGTATTGGGCTATGGCCTGTCGGGCGACGCCTATCACATCACCGCCCCGTCCGAAGATGGTGATGGCGGTTTTCGTGCTATGAGCTTGGCGCTCAAAGATGCGGGCATCTCAGCGACTGAGATCGACTATGTCAATTCGCACGGCACCTCGACTATGGCTGATGGCATTGAGTTGAAAGCCATCGAGAAATTCCTGGGCGAACGTGCAGCCACCGGCACGGTGTCGTCGACCAAATCCGCTATCGGCCACCTCTTGGGCGCGGCTGGCGCCGTTGAGGCCGCGTTCTGCGCACTGGCCATACGCGATCAGATTGCCCCGCCGACCATCAACCTCGACAATCCGGATGTTGAAACCCCCATCGATCTGGTGCCCAATAAGGCCAAGCCTATGAAGATCGATAAGGTTATGTCAAACTCCTTCGGATTCGGGGGCACTAACGCCGCGCTCATATTGGGTAAGGTCGACTAACCATGACGAAAAAAGGCAGGCCGGCCAAACCGCGAAAAGCCAAGCGTTTGATTGCGCCGGTTGCGGGCCTGTTGTCGGGATTGTTTCTGCTGTTTCTGGCCGTGCTGCTGGGCGTCTATGCTCAGGCGTTTGGCCCGGGGCCGGTGGCGCGGGACAATGCTGAGGTGACCTCGGTGTCGCTCAAGCAGGGCATGGGCGTTATCGCCATTGCCAAAACCCTTAAAAGTGCGGGCGTTATCCGCTCTGAAACCGCATTTCGTCTGGCCGCCAAGGTCAGCGGCCGTGATAATGCCATGCGCGCCGGCACCTATGAATTTGATAGCCGCCAGCCCTTGTTCAGCGTTCTGAAACAGATCCAGGACGGCAAGGTCGTGCAGCACTTCGTCACCATCCCCGAAGGCCGCACCTCGGCTCAGGCCGTGCGGATTCTTATGGCGGTTGAGGCGTTAAAGGGCGATGTCGACATCCCACCCGAAGGTTCGGTGCTGCCGGAGACCTATCAGTATGAGCCCGGTGAGACCCGTCAGGCTGTGCTTGACCGGATGCTGGACGCGGGCCGCAAGACTTTGAACGATCTGTGGGCCAAACGTAAGCCGGGTCTGCCGATCAATACACCCGAAGAAGCGCTGATACTGGCGTCTGTGGTCGAAAAAGAAACTGGTATTGCTGAGGAGCGCCCGCGGGTCGCGGCCGTGTTCGTCAACCGTCTGCGCAAGGGTATGCGGCTGGAGTCCGATCCGACTGTGGTTTACGGTGTCTCCAAAGGTGAACCGCTGGGGCGGGGCCTGCGCCGGTCAGAATTGGATACGGCGACACCGTGGAACACCTATCTGATTTCGCGCCTGCCGATCACGCCAATTGCTAATCCTGGTAAGGCGTCCATTAAGGCTGTGCTCAATCCGGCCCAGACCAATGATATATTCTTTGTCGCTGATGGCACGGGTGGTCATGTTTTTGCCGAAACCTATGATCAGCATCTGGTCAATGTCGCCAACTGGCGCAAGATCGAGAACCAGCCGCGCGATTCTGCCGTCACGGCCCTGAGCAGCAAAGCCAACTAAAAAGGAATTTGCGCATGGCGCTTTATAGCATGACTGGCTTTGCCAGACGCGATGGCCGTCATAGCGATGATTTGGGTGAAACGCGCTGGACGATTGAGGTGCGCTCCGTCAATGGCCGCAGCCTTGATGTCAAATGCCGCTATCCGGCAGGCTATGAGCATCTGGATCGGCTGGCCAAAGAGCTGTGCAAGGTCAAGTTTCAGCGCGGGCAGATTGCGGTGAATTTTCAAATCAGCACGGATGCCCCCAGAGCTGCGGTGACGATCAATGAATCCATGATTGATTTTTATCTGCGCGCTGGCGATGAGTTGATCAAAAGCGGCCGCGTTAAGCCGCCGCGCTGGGATGGATTATTGTCGCTGCGCGGGGTGTTGGAAACGGCGGCGGACGACGATACGGTTGATGAGGGACGGGCGTTTGAAGCCAGTCTGATTGACGATCTGAATAGTGTACTTGAAGACCTTAAAGCCGCGCGTGGCCATGAGGGCGAGGCGCTGTTGCACATCCTCAACCACCATCTGGAAACCCTAACCATTGCGCGCCATGATGCCGAGGCGCTCGCCGGACAACAGTTGACGCACATCCGCGAACGCTTTGAGCGCCGCCTGACGGAGATCATGGGCGATACGGCTGAGTTTCAGGATCGCATCCTGCAGGAAGCGGCGGTGCTGGGCGTTAAGGCTGATGTGACCGAAGAACTGGATCGTCTGCGGGCCCATATCGAGGCGGCCCATGCCTTGTTGGGGGCGGAAACCTCACAGGGCCGTAAGCTCGATTTTCTGGCGCAGGAATTTATGCGCGAAGCCAATACTTTGTGCTCCAAATCGACCCTGACCGAACTTACAAGCATCGGTCTGAATTTAAAATCAACGATTGATCAGTTTCGTGAGCAAATCCAGAATGTTGAATAATCCCCGCATCCGCCGTGGCCTTATGCTGATCGTCGTCGCCCCGTCAGGCGCGGGTAAGACGTCGCTATGTCGCCGCCTGATGGCCGATCACGAAGATCTGGATTTGTCGATTTCGGTGACCACCCGTGCCCCGCGTCCGGGGGAGGAGCATGGGCGTGATTATCACTTTATCAGCGATGCCCAGATGGATGAATTGATTGCCCAGGATGCCTTGCTGGAGACCGCAGCGGTGCATGAGTTTCGCTACGGCACCCCACGCGAGCCGGTCGAAAAGGCGTTATCTCAGGGCAAAAACGTTTTGTTCGATATCGACTGGCAAGGGGCGCAGCGCATTTCGGTCAAGGCCCCGTCCGATGTGGTGCGGGTATTCATCCTGCCACCGTCAATGTCTGAGCTTAAGCGTCGATTGGTCGCGCGGGCTCAGGACGGCATGGATGTAATTGAGCGACGCCTAAGCCGGGCCAAGGGTGAAATCGCCCATTGGGCCGAATATGATTATGTCATTCTCAATGATGATTTTGACCGTTCCTATGCTGAACTAGCCCACATCTATCACGCTGAAGCAGCGCGACGGTCGCGCGGTTTGTGGATTGCACCGTTTGTCGATGAGTTGATGGGGGAAATTATTTAATAAATGAAAAAAAAGCCACTTTTACGATATACTGATTTAACTTCTCTATTCTATATTTTGCACAATAAAAAAATAACTCTACTAAATCCTGATTTATGGGATGATAGGAATGATATTTATTTTATTGATTTGTACAAAAAACGCAGAAATTTTGAATCTGTATTGGTGATGTGTTTGTCAGATTCAACACTTCAAACATATAATCAATGGAGTGTTTTTTCTAAAGGGAGTGGAGGGGTTTGTATAAGTTTTGATAGAGAAAAATTATTGAATCATTTTTCTAAAGAAGAATTTATTCATAAAAAAGTTTCTTATAAAAGTGTGAGGAATTTAAAAGAATATTTAAAGAGCAATATTGATTACGTAGATGATCTTCCATTTATTAAAAGGAATTCATATTCTGCAGAGATGGAGTATAGAATTATAAAGGGATTTTCAGAAAAAGTAAAATATGCTGATGTGTCCATAGAATTGTCTTGTATTAATAGAATTACTTTAAGTCCTTGGATGCCAATTCCCTTGGCGAAAAATGTTAAAGATACAATAAAGTTGATTGAAGGAGTTTCAAAAATTCCAGTTTTTAGGTCTACTATTCTCGAAAATAGTGATTGGAAGTGGACTGGAGAGTTTGCAGATGTACTCGACTTAATTGAATAAATTGATCCGGCGATATGGTCTCGGCACGCGCGGTCGGATCGATCCCGGCTTTTTCAAGTAAGGCTTCACCCCCCAGCGGTTTAAGCGAGGCCCGCAGCATCTTGCGGCGCTGACCAAAGGCGGCGGCGGTGACTTTTTCCAGGTTCTTGATCAGTTGCGCATCCGGCCGGTCGGCCTTGGGCGTCAGTTTAACGACCGCGCTATCGACTTTGGGCGGCGGCGTAAAGGCGCGGGCGGGCAGGTCCATCAGCTTTTCACAGTCACAAAGCACCTGCGCAATCACGCTCAGACGGCCATAGTCATTATCATCGACCGGGGCGACCACGCGCAGGGCGACTTCAAGCTGAAACATCAGAGTCATGCTGAGCGGCTGCCACGGGCCCGTAAGCCATTTGATCAACAGCGGTGTGCCGACATTGTAGGGCAGGTTGGACACCAGATGGGCGGCCTCACCCAGATCTCGTTCGGCCAGCAAGGCCCGTTCATCAGCCTTAACCGCATCGGCTTCGATCACGTCAAAGCGCGCACCGTAGGCGTCATTTAGCTCGCTCAAAAGCTCGATAAAACGGGCGTCTTTTTCGATGGCCAGAACGGATCGGGCCTCGCTTTCCAGCAGAGCACGGGTCAGACCGCCGGGGCCGGGGCCGACTTCAATCACCACATCGCCATCAAACGGACCACCCAACCGCACGATCTTGCGCGTTATGTTGAGGTCGAGCAGGAAGTGCTGGCCAAAGCTTTTCTTGGCCATCAGCCCATGCTGTTCAAGGCTTTCGCGCAAACTCGGTAACTCATTTTGCGTTTTAGGCGTCATAGCGCTTCATACTCAAATCGTGGGCGGTATGGGTGGCCGCAATCAGGCTGTCGGGGCGGGCAATGCCCTGTCCCGCAATCCCAAAGCCGGTGCCGTGGTCGGGTGAGGTGCGCACAATCGGCAGGCCCAGCGTAATATTGACCCCGCCCCAGAAATCGAGAGTCTTAAGCGGGATCAGGCCCTGATCATGGTAGAGGCAAATACAGGCGTCATAGGTCAGGCGGGCTTCATCGTGGAACAGGCTATCGGCGGGGAAGGGGCCTTTGATATCGATGCCCTGCGCCTGCAAATCCGCGATCACCGGCTTAAGCAGGTCGATTTCTTCGCGGCCGATGGTGCCGTCTTCACCCGCATGAGGGTTCAGCCCCGCCATAACCAGACGCGGCGATTTGATCCCGAAATCAGTTTTCAGGGCCTGATGAGTAACGCGCACCGTGTGGGCCAGATCATCAGCGTTCAGGCGCTTTTTTACATCCGATAGCGGGACATGGATCGTCGCCAGCACCACGCGAAGATCTTTGGCGGTGAGCATCATAACCGGGCCGCGCGCGCCGTCGTAAGGGGCGGCGGCGGTCAGGTTGCCCAGATACTCGGTATGGCCGGGGAAGCTAAACCCCGTAGCATAGAGCACGGATTTGGCGATTGGGCCCGTAATCAGCCCGCGCGCTCTACCTTCAAGACACAGCGAAACCGCCTCTTCGATCCAGCGGACAATATGCGGGCCATGGACACTGTCGGGATGGCCGACAACGGCCGGCGCGGTCAATGGCCGGTCAAGGACCGGCAGGCTGGCCGCAAACACCTTATGGGCGTCAGATATGTCCTGAATCACAGCGACATCAGCCCCGACCGTCTTGAGCGCTTGCGCATCACCTATCACGTAAAAACAAAGCTCAGGAAACCGCTTTAAGGTGTCCCAAGCTTTGAGAATAATCTCAGGGCCGATACCGCACGGTTCGCCCATGGTGATGACAAGCGGTTTGAGAATGATCTCAATCCTTTAAACTTATTTGTTCTCGATGGTCGCCTGATTGCGGACATCGCGCAGATAGCGGCGGCCCAGCATCGACAGGCGCTGATTGACAAGGCGGTCTTCGATTTGTTCCCGCGTTGGGGCGTTTTCACCGGCCAGACGTTTGTCGCAGACGATCAGCACGTTCATGTTGGCATCATTGCGCATCGGGGCCGTGGTTTGGCCGACATTAAGCGGCTTCAGTGCGGCGGCATAGTCGTCACGCAGTTCGCTTAAGGGAGTTTCCCCAAGGTCGGTCACCACGACATTGCCGTCAATGGTCGTATCCGTCAGGGCACCGCAGCCTTTTTGACTGTTGCGGAACGATTCCAAGGCTTTTTGCGCGGTCTCAACCCGTGAGGCCGGAGCGTCTGCGCCCAGCGATATGGCGGCCTGTTTCAGCGCCATAACTGAGTCGGAATTACCGTCGGTTTTTTCACGCAGGTAATAGATATAGACTCCTTCGTCCGTGGTGATCGGCTGGGTCATCTGACCGCCACTCATGGTTTGCAGGACGGTTTCGATCTTAGGGTCGATTGTGCCGGAAATCAGCCAGCCGGCATCACCGCCATTAGCCGCAGACGGGGCGTTGGAAAACTGACGCGCCACCGATTGAAACGGAGCGGCGCCACTGGCAATCTGTTGGAACAGTTGCTGGGCTCCGGCCTGGGCTTCGGTGAGGCCCCCGGCCAGATTGGGGTCGAGAAAGATTTCAGCGACCAGATATTGCGGTTTTTGACTGTCAGCGGTGATCTTGGCCATGTACGAATCGACCTGATCCTTACCGACGCGGGCCTTGGAATTAAAACGACCTCCCACCAGACGTTGCCAGCCGGTTTCGGCGCGGATCTGGCTGCGCAGGGTTTGCGGATCAACGCCCGCCCGTTGCAGTTCGGCCACCAACTGGTCGTAGCTCAGATTGCTCTGGGCCGCCATTCGGGTAATTTCTTCGGTAATTTCTTCTTCGTCAACTGTCAGTTCCCAGCGCTTGGCTTCCTGAAGTTCGAGACGTTCGTCAATCAGGCTGCGCAGGGCCTGTTGCTGGAAGGCTTCATAGTTTTGCTCGGTCACCTGAACGCCGGAGGTCACGATGAGCAACAGCATACGTTGGCGAAGATCGTAGGACGAAATCAGTTCATCATTAACGACGGCTATAATGCCTTCGCGCAGGGCCGGACGCTGTGCCAAAGCGGGTTGAGCCTGTGCCGGTTGCGCCTGTGGTGCTTCGGCCTGTGCCATGACGGCTGGGGCGGCACTCACCATCATCAAGCCTGCGCTCATAGCCAGAGCAGTCGTCTTAAACATCATTTTTTTCAGGCTCATGATCATCAGTCGGGTTGTATCCGCACGGCAGGCAAAAGGCATGGACAGTCTTCTCATGGTGACCGATAGCGTAGTTGGTCATGAATGTGAAGCCACGGCCATCAGCGAATATCATTAAAGTCTGAACCTGATGACCCTAATATGGCAAGGTTAAGGCGCAAAGATATTCCGCTTGACGCTTTTCCATTGGTGTTGCCTAAAATCGCCGTTTCGTCGCGCTCATAGACGACTTCGACCCAGGTGCAGTCGTCACGATAAATGGCGCTGATTTCAGACCGGCGCCAGGAATCGGTCTTCAGATCGCGGTTGATCCGCATCGACGCGCCCCAATTCTTGGTGAAGAAATGGCGGGCGTAAAGCTGAACGTCCTCATAGCGGCTGCCTTCAAAGCCGGTGACGACGGTATTGGTCGTGTCCCACTGCACGGCGGTGTTGTCGACGATGTAGCGAACCGTGGCGACCGTGTTGGGGCGGTTGACAGTAAAGCCGACTTCGCCGCGGCGGATGCCACCGTCCTCAGAATCCAGACGCAGCTTTGAATAGCCATAATAGCCACCATCGCCGGTTTTGAAGTCAGAGGTCACCACCCAGTCGGATGAGGTCTTAGCCAGCCCCGACGGATCGTAAGACACTTTGACGCCCGCAGGAGAGGTGGCGGTCAACAGATAAGTGTCTTCGACCTCGTTGCGGAATGTGCGCCCGACCAGGGTTTTGAGGGTGGTGCCGTCATCAAGCTGAACCTGAGCCTTTAGGCCGAGGCTGGCGCGGGCACCGCCTTCGTAAAGATCATAACCCGGTGATTTATTGGCCTTGAACAGGGTGGTTTCGTCATATTCAAAAACCTGACTGTCTTCGTTGGGAATCAGGCTCGACGATTTTGATTTGGGTGACACCGCCAGTTGGGCAATCGGCGTCAGCACCACATCAAAGCCATCGAATTTGCGAATCATCGGGTAGCTGAGGTCGAGACCTGCGGTGGCCAGACTGCGCGAAACATTGGCGCTGCGGCCAGCCGAATCAAGGTCGTCGATGCGGTATTGATCATGGCGCGCCGACAGGAAGGGGGCAGCCTTTATACCATGATTGGTCACGAAATCCCGGCGCCATTCCGCTCCAAGGGTCAGGCGCGCCGAATCGTAGCCGCTGGTGCCGTCGGAATCGTCAGGCGCAATCGGATCGCCAACATAATCTTCGCGGAACAGGGCCACACCTGATGCGTTGAACTTGAAGCGGCCACCTGCGAATTCATTGATCGGGTTCCACTGAGCCTCGATCACCGGGGCCACCAGCGGATAGCGCTTGTTTGAGCCTGCCACCGGTCGGTTGCTGGAGGTGCCGATGTCCTGCAAGGCGGCGATGCGCAGGTTCTGGAACGTCGCCATGGTCGCCGACACAAACGCGGTGTCGGTTTGGCGGGTCAGGTTAATCTGACTGATGAGTTGGCGCGATCCGGGGGTAAACACACCGCGATACTCATAGACATCGCCGACCTGATAGCGCTCGAAAAAGTTGGCGCTGCCGGAATCGGACACGCGCTCAGCCGTGAAGCTCCAGCGCCAGTCCGGGTTAATCTTGAATTCGCCGTCGGCCAGAATATAGGAGCGGTCGGCTTTCTCACCCCACTTATTGCCATCATTATCGAAAAAGGCCTCACGGGTGTAACCGGCACGCACCGTGACGTCACCGGAATAGAACCGGCGTCGCCAGGTCGTATTCAACAGCGGGGCTACTTTTTCGTTGAACTGAGGCGAGATGACCAGATCCTGATAGGGCGAAATGACCCACAGATAGGGCTGCTCATAGGACATGCCGCGCCGTTGTGACGAACCGATCTTGGGCATCAGCAGGCCTGACGAGGCCTTGGCGCTGGGGTCGGCGTGCCACAGGATCGGGGTGTAGAACAACGGTACGCCGCGCATCTTAAAGATGGCGTTTTTATAGATCACGACGTTGCGTTTTTTATCCTGAATGATTTCGCCGGCTTGAAACGACCAGGTCGGGCCCTTGGTGGGCTCACCGGGCTTCACGCAGATTTCGCACGGCGTATAAAGCGCGTTGTTGAGGACGTTGGTGTCTTCATCGCGTCGTTCGACCCGCTCAGCAAATATCTTGGTGTTGTCAGGTTGGACCGAGGCGAAATTGGTGCCATAACCGGCGGTCAGGTCTTCGTTGACCTCCAGCGTGTCGGCATACTGGGTCGAGCCGTCCGGATTGATCATGACGGCATTGCCCTGCGCCAGGGTCTTACCCGTCGTTTTGTCGTAGCGCACCATATCGGCACGGATGATCCGGCCATGATGGCGGACTTCGACATTGCCGCGGGCGACAATCACGTTTTCGCTTTCAGTCACCACTTCGTCGGCTTCGACATAGGCCCCGTCCTGCGTCAGGCCGTCTTCGCCAACGACATAGCCCTCAGCCGGTGTGATCACCGGCCGCTCAGACGGCGTGCTTTTCAGCAGCGGAGAGGCTTCTGGCGTCGGTGCGTTTTGAGCGTGGGCGACGCCGCCCAGTACACCCGCCGCCAGCAGCGGGCTTATGCCAACCGTGAGGAAATAAACGAATTTTTTCAGCGCGGGCTTGTGCATGTCGGACGCTAAGGCGTTACCTTTCAGGCTGTCGGCGCGGCGCTTAAAGACGCGAAAGGCCGTGGAATTACGGATACTCGGCATAGAGAAATATGATCAACAGGAACTTAATATTTAAAGCGCAAAGCGTGACAAGGCAATATGGCCTGATTACGGCAGCTTATCCGTCTTCAGTGTAAACCAGCAATGACATGGCCGCCAGAAGGGCAATAATCGGGGTCGCCCAGCCCGCCATAAACGCCGGAATGACTTCGGCCTTACCCATGGCTGAGCAAAGCTGGTTAAAGAAAAAGACCGCAAACCCAAGACTGACGCCGTATATCGCCAGCTTCGCCATGCCACCTAACCGCATCAGCCGCAGCGAAAACACCGCCCCCAGCGCCGACATGGCCGCAAACATCAGCGGTGTCGCCAGCAATTGATGCAGCCTCAGACGATACGACGTGGCCGAAAAGCCGGAGCGTTCAATCTCGGCAATAGTGGGCGCCAGCGACCAGAACGGCGTCGATTGGGCGGATATATATTTCTCAAACGCCGTCTGTGGATTCAAATTAGAATCGATCGACAGGGCATTGTAAAACAGCGCAGGTTCCCCCGCTGAGGCTTCGCGGGCGTTCTTGAGATCCCACATGCCGGGGCGGAGTATGGCCTCACGGGCATCGATGCGCTTGGTGAAGCTGGGCACGCCGGTCGAGTCAATATTATAGACCCAGAAGGTCGCATCGATCAGGTGGCCGATGCTTTTTTGTGAGGCTGCCCGGATAACGGTCTGGGTCTTACCCTCAGTATCGCCCTGACGCAGATAGATGTCGCCTTCCTTGGCCATGGCGGTGCCTTCGATACGGGCACGCACACGCTCATAGTTATCAGACAGATAGGTCGCCAGTGGATTAAGCGCGGTGACGGTAATCACCCCGATCATAAAGGCGGTGACCGATGCCGGGGTCACGAACCGCCAGGCTGACATACCGGCGGCCCGCATGGCGATCAGTTCTGAGCGGCGGTTCAGGTTCACAAAGGCGGCCAATGTGCCAAACAGAAAGGCGAACGGCAGTAGAACCAATATCACATTGGGCGATTTCAGCAGCATCAGGCCCAAAATCTGAAGGCTCGATAATTCCGTTCTGACGCCGAGGGATTTTGAGATTTCCACAAAATCGATCAGGAAAATAATGCTGGAAATCACCGCCAGCGCCACACCCGCCATGATGATGCAGCGCGTCATGACGTAATTTTCCAGCCGCCCGCGTTTGATCGGGTTTATGTAACGCAGCCAGTTCATGCCTGTTATGCCATTACTCATCGCGATTGACCTCCCGATGAAAGCGGTGACAGTTCAATCAGTTGTGTTGATGACTTAGCACCCTTGATCCGGTCGTTTTTATATATCGTTTTAGCGCACAGGAAGATCAGCGTCAGCGGGATAACGTACTGCATAAAATTCATCCCCGCCGAGTTGTTGCAGGCGGCTTCAACCCCAAAGCCCAATATCCGCACCCCTGCGGCAATGGATGAAACGATCATGATGCGCTTGGTATAGCCTGAGCGGCTGAACCGGCCACCCAAGACCCCAAGGGTCGCCAGCAGGACAAAGGCGATATTGTAGAGCGGCGACGCGAGGCGGCTGTGACCTTCGGCAAACAGCTTTTTCCAGTTACCGCGTTCCCAGTCCATCGCCATGTTGGGATAAAACAGTTCATGCATCCAGCGGTCGGATTCTTTATAATGCAGGAAATCGTCCGAGGAGAAATAGTTCGTGATATCAAACGCATATTCTTCAAAGGTCAGATGATTTAGCACGCCTTTGTCTGAGACCTGCTGCATCGAACCCTTACGCATGACAAGGCTTGAGGTGCCGTCTTTGCGCAGGATGCGGCCTTCCTTGGCGCTGTAGGTGCGGTCCATGCCATCACCACCGGGGGTTCGAATGAATATCTGGCGCAGCAGTCCGTTCTGGTCGATACGCTGTACATAGATGGTCAGGCCCGACTGCGTGGTGGAAAAATCACCTTCCCGGATCAGGGATGAGGCCAGATCGGTTTTGACATTGTAAAGTTCCTGCCGCATCAGGCGCGAGGCCGCGGGCTGAATAAACAGGTTCATCGCCAGGCTCAGCATGGTAATATAGACGCCTAGGCGTAGAACCGGCGACGCGATCCGCCACAAACTCATGCCAGAGGCATAACACGCTACGATTTCATGCTCATTATGCAGACGGTTGAGGGCTACCAATGTGCCGACGAAAATCGCGATCGGAAACACCAGGCTGGTAAGCTGAGGCAGGGCCAGAAAGCTGATTTTCAACAGCACCCACGCACTTTGCCCCCGCTCAACAATGACGTCGAGTTGGTTGAGGCTTTGCGACAACATAGCCACCGCCGTGAGCGCCAGAATGGCGGCGATCACAGGGAACCTCAGTTGACGGGAAATGTACCGTTCAACGGTGCGCATCGGGTGGGGATATCCGAATAAAATGTTTGATGAGACTAAAAGCTTTAAAACAGACGCTTTTTTGACGACTTCGGACGCTAAGATCAAGCTGAAAACCAAAAAACGCACCCAAAACCTGAGCTTGCGTGATTATCGTCAGGTGCTGGACATTTATGCACGAAAAAACACTTAACCTTTGCGGGCGTTTGTGGGCATAAACCCTCACATAAAGGTGTTGGAGCGCGGATGCCGCGCCTTTTTACGCCCAGATTCTGGATACCGGAGTACATATAATGCACATTCAACTGGCCACCCAATATCCCGAAAACCATGCCTTGGCCGTTCTGATCGGTGATGGTGACGCTCTAAGCGCCGGGGCTGAAAAACTTAATACTATCTCTTCGGGCTATATATTGGGCAGTCTGAAAAAGCTGGGTTTCAAATCCGCCAAAGGCAAAGTGCAGATTTTAAGCGCTCTGCCCGATCAGCCCTATACGGCGCTGGCGGTACTGGCCGCAGGTGATCTGACGGGCCTCAAGGGGGCTGATGTTGAGTCGGTGGTCGCCAGTCTTTATCACGCCACCAAATCAGCGGGCTTTGCGGATCTGGCGATTGATATGGGCAGCTTTCCGGCCGAGCAGGTCGCCCATGCCATGTTTGCCCTGACTCTGGCCAGCTACCGGTTCGATAAATATTTCGGTGCCGCCAAGCTTGAAAAGGCACCGTCACTTAAATCTGTGACCCTAATCTGTGATGATGTGGCCGAAGTTGAAGCCGCCTTTGCACCACTGAAAGCGATTGCTGATGGTGTGATCGTGGCGCGTGATCTGGTCTCTGAACCCGCCAATGTGCTTTACCCGCAATCCTATGCCGACCGCATCAAGGGCTTTGAATCGCTTGGCCTCAAGGTTGAGGTTCTGGGTGAAGACGAGATGACAAAGCTCGGTATGTTCTCACTTTTGGGCGTGGGCTTAGGCTCCCGCAAAGAGTCCAAACTGGTGGTCATGCAATGGCTGGGCGCGGACGATAAAGCCGCGCAACCGGTGGCTTTTGTGGGCAAGGGTGTCACCTTCGATACCGGCGGCATTTCGATCAAGCCTGCCGAAGGCATGGAAGACATGAAGTGGGACATGGGCGGGTCGGCTACAGTCGTCGGTACTATGGTGGCGCTGGCGGGTCGCAAGGCCAAGGTCAATGCCATCGGCGTCGTGGGTCTGGTCGAAAACATGCCTGACGGCAATGCGCAGCGCCCTGGCGATGTGGTCACGGCCATGTCCGGCACGACCATTGAGGTCATCAATACCGATGCCGAAGGTCGCCTCGTTCTGGCCGATGCATTGTGGTATACTCAGGATCGCTTCAAGCCGCAGTTCATGATTGATCTGGCGACTTTGACGGGGGCTATGATCATTGCGCTCGGTATGGATTATGCCGGTGTTTTCAGTAACAACGATGATTTAGCTGAGAAAATATCTGAAGCGTCTAAATCGGTATCGGAAAACACCTGGCGTATGCCGTTGCCGACCCAGTACGAAAAGCAAATCGACTCCAAAATCGCCGACATTCGTAATATCGGCGGGCGTCCGGGCGGCTCGATCACGGCGGCTCTGTTCCTGCAACGCTTCGTCAACAATGTACCGTGGGCGCATCTGGATATCGCGCCGACGGCCTGGACCAATGAGCAGCGTCTGCCGACCGTGCCGGAAGGTGCCACCGGCTGGGGTGTGCGCACCCTTGATGCGCTGGTCAAGGCGCATTACGAGGTCTAATATCTTTGACAGAAGTTTGGTTTTATCATCTGGAGACCACGGCGTTAAAGGCGGCGCTGCCCGATTTGCTGGAAAAAACCTTGCAACGCGGTTGGCGCGCCTATGTGCTGGGGCAGGATGATGATCTGCTGGAGGAACTGAACACGCATCTGTGGGCCTACCGCGATGAGGCGTTTCTGGGCCACGGTCTCGAAACCGCTGAGTTTGCCGATCGCCAGCCGATCTTACTCGGAAAAACCGGTGGTCGGGCCAATGAGGCGCAGGTGCTATTTTCGGTCACACCGGGCGATCTGCCGGACTTGACGGCCTATCAGCGCTGCCTGATTGTGTTTGAAGGTCGCGATGACGCCCATATCGGGTGGGCGCGGGCGCAGTGGAAGCAATTGAAAACGCAGAATTTTGACATGGCCTACTGGAAACAGAACGATCTGGGCCGCTGGGAGAAGATGCAATGACGATCAAACTTAAGCTTATCATGGCTGTGGTAGCACTCGCTCTGGTCTCCTGCGCCAGTCCGGCGCCCGCACCAGCCCCCGTGCCTAACCAAACCATGAAACCAATCCCCAATCCGCCGGAGCCCAAGCCGGAGCGTCCGCGCGCCGATAACAATGATCAGTGCGGTGCCAAGCCTTTGCAGTATCTGGTCGGTAAGCCGCGTACCGAAATTCCGGTGCCGGTTAATCCGTCAAAGCGCCGCGTGTTGTGTTCGACCTGTGCCGCGACCATGGATTACCGCGAAGACCGTCAAACGATTACCTTTGATGTGAATACGGGGATAATTCAATCCATCAAATGCGGGTAAAAGTAAAAGGCGGTCTTTGGGCGACTAGTTCGTCAACTTCGCTTGCAGGTACTAAGTGTACCCGCTGCGCTTGTTTCCTGCTACTCGCCTCAAATCTCGCCTTTTACAGTTCGTGTTTTATAAGCCAGCCTCGGCCTTGGCGGTTTCATAGGTTTCGGCGGCGATCATCCATTTGGATTCTAACGCCACCATATCTTCTTCAAGCTTAGCCTTTTCTTTTCCATAAGATATGGCCTTGGCCTGATCTTTTACATAAAGATCGGCGTCGCCCAGCTTAAGATCCAGCAGCTTGATCTTATTGCTGATGGTCTCAATCTGGCGCTCCAGTTCATCGGCGGTTTTCTTGAGCGGGGCAATTGCATTGCGGGCGGCGGCAGCCGCCTTACGCGCGTCTTTTGAATTGACCCCGGCCTGTTTTTTCTCAACCGGCTCATCGCCTTGCGTGGCGGTTTTGGCGCGCTCAATGACCAGTTTGGAATATTCATCCATCGTGCCTGTATAAGGCTTCACCGTGCCGTCATTGACCAGCCACAGCCGGTCGGCGACCATTTCGATCAATGAGCGGTCGTGGGTGATGATCAGCACCGCGCCTTCATAATCGTTAAGGGCTTCCAGCAGCGCACGCCGCGAATCAATATCCAGGTGGTTGGTCGGCTCATCGAGGATCAACAGGTGCGGCGCATCCATCGCCACCATATTCAGCAGCAGGCGGGCGCGCTCACCGCCGGACAGATCCTTACACTTGGTTTCGACCTTATCGACCCGCATGCCGAATGAGCCCAATCGTGCGCGGCGCTTGGATTCGGTCTCATCCGGGCGGGCGCGACGCATCATCTCCAGAGGCGTGTCTTCGGGATCGAGCGCTTCGATCTGATGCTGATGGAACCAGCCGACCGTCAGGCGGCGGTCACGCCAGTGGGTGCCGTGCTTTTCTTTCAACGCGCCGGCGATCATCTTGGCGAAGGTCGATTTACCGGCACCATTGACGCCCAGTATGCCAATCCGGTCATCGAGATCGAGCCGCAGGGTAATATCGCGCAGAATGATCTTATCATCATAGCCGACGCTGACCTCTTCGAGGCGCAGGATCGGCGGTGCTAATGGTTTTTCCGGCGACGGCAGAATAAACGGGGCCACCCGATCTTCAATCGTATCGGCAATCGGCGGCAGTTTTTCCAGCCGTTTCATGCGCGACTGGGCTTGGGCAGCCTTGGACGCCTTGGCGCGGAAACGATCGACAAAGCTTTGCAGGTGGGCGCGCTCGGCCTCTTGCTTCACACGGCTGGCGGCTTGCAGGCGGGCTTTCTCCGCACGCATCCGCTCAAAGTCATCATAACCGCCGGTATAGAGTTCGAGCTTTTGCCCCGCCACATGGACGATGGCATCGACCGATTCATTCAGCAGGTCGCGGTCGTGGGAGATAATCAGGGCCGCATTGGGATAGCGTTTCAGGCGGGCCTCAAGCCACAGCGCCCCTTCGAGGTCGAGATAGTTGGTTGGCTCATCCAGCAGCAAAAGATCGGGTTCGGCCAGCAGCGCACCGGCCAGCGCCGCCCGCATCCGCCAGCCACCCGAAAAAGCTGCGATTGGCCGGGTTAGATCAGCGGTTGAAAAACCGAGACCGGACAGAATTTCCGCGGCCCGTGACGGCGCGCGATCGGCCCCAATCGCATAAAGATCGGCGTGGATTTCGGCCTGATGGATCGGGTCGGCGGTTTCCAGCGCTTTCAGCAGATTTTCACGGCGGGTATCGATCGACAAAACCGCATCAATCAAGTGCTGCGGGGAGGCGGCCATTTCCTGCTCAACCGACGCGACGCGCCAGGCCTTAGGGGTAGTGATATCACCGCCCCCGGCCTGATATTGACCCTGGATCAGCTTGAACAGGGTTGATTTACCGACACCGTTCAATCCGACCAGACCGGCCTTGGTCCCTGGCGTCAGGGTTAGCGTCGCGCCGTCAAAAAAACGGCGCCCGTAGGCGTCAAAAGTCAGGTTGGTGATCTGCAACATAAAACGGATACTTAAACAGGTTATAGGGCTTGGCGAAATCAGATTGCCTCGCTATAAGCCAGCCAAACCCAAACGCCAAACGAATTTGGCCTAAAACGGAACCTACATATGTCACGTACCTTTTCTATCCTTAAGCCCGACGCCACCCGCCGTAACCTGACCGGCAAGATCAACGCCGTCATCGAAGAGGCTGGTCTGCGCATTGTGGCGCAAAAGCGCGTTAAGCTGTCGACGGCTCAGGCTGAAGCTTTTTACGGCGTGCACAAAGAGCGTCCGTTCTTTGGTGAACTGGTCGGTCAAATGACGGCTGAGCCGGTTGTAGTTCAGGTTCTGGAAGCTGACGACGCTGTGCCGAAGTACCGTGAAGTCATGGGCGCCACCAATCCTGAGCAGGCCGCTGAGGGCACGATCCGCAAGCTGTTCGCCCTGTCGATCGGTGAAAACTCGGTCCACGGTTCGGATTCGGATGAGAACGCGGCTATTGAGATTGCGCAGTTCTTCACGGACGCTGAAATCGTCGGTTAAGCAGTTCCGGGGTTTGGGGCCAATGGCCTCAAGTCTTACCCTTCCAAAGAAAAACCCTGCCAGAAACTGGCAGGGTTTTTCTTTGGATAAGAACAAGGTTTGTGGGGCCATGGCCCCACGCCCCAGAACTATTTCCCCGTCAATTCGGCCAATAACGCCTTACGGTCATAAACCGTCTTCAGCGCCTCCGCGATGGCCGAAGACGACACCACGACCGTGCGGTTTAGCGCACTGTCATAGTAATAGGCACCGCCCAGTGAGTGGATATTGCCATCAAACGCTGCCCCAATCACTTCGCCCTTGGCGTTGATCACCGGAGAGCCGGAGTTGCCGCCGATGATGTCGTTGGTGGTCACATAGTTGAACACCTTCGATTTATCGACCTTGGGTTCCGCAGTCTTCCATGACGTGGCCAGTTCATACGGTTCAACACCGGTGGCGCGCTCATATAGACCGGCAATATCGGTAAACGGCGTGATCTTCACCCCGCGATAGTCCCAACCCGTGACCTTGCCGTAGGATAGCCGAAGGGAGAAGGTTGCGTCCGGATAGGTCGAGGTGGCATAGGCCTTGAACCGGATTTTGGCTATCTTTTCTGACGCAATGCGGGTCGGGCCGGTCACGCGGGCTTCATATTGCTTGCGCACGGCCAGAGCCTCGTCGTCGATTTTCAACGCCCATTGGATCATCGGATCGTCGGACGCTTGAACCGCCGCCAAACCGCCATCCATCAGTTGTTTACGATAGGCGATATCGGTCAGTTTTGTGCGGTCGATCAGGCGTTTGGCTAAAGCCTCTGGCGATTCTTTATCCAGCAGCAGCTTGGTCACGGTTGAATCCGCCGTCAGATATTCGCGCGCTTTCAACAGGCGGAACTCAAGCTGAATCTGATCTAGCGGTTTTTCGACCGGCGAGGGGTTAAGCAGACGCTTTTCCAGCGCGGGCAGGCGGGTGTCAGCAAATTCCGGCAGGCGCTCAGTTGACGGCTTGGGCCTTTCCTTGGCCAGACGCACAATGGTGCGCGCGGTCGTGAACAGGGACGAACTGGTTGGCGCGGATTCCAGGAAGAAATAAGGGAAATAGAGATCGCCCACATCCTTTTGAGCGGCGGCGATATCAGCCCACGGATCACCAAAGGTGGCCTTATCTTCGGCGGTCATTCCGGCCTTAAGCGCCGCTTCTTCAGCGCGCTTGGCATCCATGACGGCAGGGTTATTCAGAGCCAGTTGCTGGCCGTAAAACACCTTAAAACCGTTCTCAAGATTGGTCAGGACATCGGTGCCGATGCGCTTGTTTTCCGGGCTTTGGGCCATGAACTGAATGATCCGGCCGCGCAGTTCCGAACGCTGAAGCTGCGACACAGGAATCAGCAGATCACGGTTGGTTTCAAGCTGCGCCACCGTCATCAGGCGCTGGGTTGATCCCGGATTGCCGGCCACGAAGGTGACGTCGTTTTCCTTGGGCGCATTCGGGTTGAATTTCAGGTGGTTCGGGGTTTTGACGACCTTACCGTTTTCATAAACGCGTAGAAATGCGGCATCGAGGTTATAGCGCGGGAAGTTGAAATTATCCGGATCACCGCCGAAGAAGCCGGACTTATATTCCGGGTAGAACACCAGCCGCACGTCTGAATAGCGGCGGTATTTATAGAGCTTATATTCGCCGCCCTGATAGAAGCTGATGACCTGACACCGGATAGTCTGATCGGCGCCGCAACCGGCTTTTTCAAGTTCCGAGGCCTTGGCGTTCATCGCCTTGACGAAGGCTTCTCCGGTCAGGCCTGACGTCGCGGCATTGATATCCTTAGTCACATCGCTGATGCCGGTCAGGATTTCCGCTGACTGGCCGGGGCAGGTCTTTTCCTCGGTGCGGGCAGCGGTGAAGAAGCCGTTTTGGGTATAGTCATTTTCCGCGGACGACAGATCCTGCGCGCAGGCGATGACGCAGTGGGCATTGGTCAGAACGAGCCCTTCGGGGGACACGACCGAGGCCGAACAATTGGATAACCGCACGGCGGCTGACTGGATGTGATTCAGCCACTTGGCGTCGATCTTGGTGCCGTAGGTTTCATTGACCTTAGCGGCGGGGAAGTTATCGAAGGTCCACATACCTTCTTCGGCTTGGGCGGATGTGGCGGCCATCAGGGTGAAGGCGGTGGTGGCGGCAAGCGCCAGCTTGAATCGGGCCATAGTCAGCAGTCCATGCAGTTACAATTGTAGGAATTGATACTGGATGTGCCGCGTGTGGCAACCGCTTTATGTTAATTATGAAACTTTTTTAACAAGCGCGGAGATTAACGCGCGTAGAGGTGACGAACCGCCGCCGGATAGAGCTTATGCTCCTCGATCAGTACGCGGGCGGCCAGATCATCCGGTGTGTCGCCCTTAAGGATCGGTACCTGTGCCTGAAGGATGATGTCGCCGTCATCGACGCCTTCGGATACCCAATGGACGGTGCAGCCACCAAAGCTGTCACCCGCTTCAATGGCGCGTTCATGGGTGTGCAGGCCCTTATATTTCGGCAGTAAGGACGGGTGGATATTGATCATCTTGCCCGCCCATTGGCCCACCAGATAAGGCGTCAGGATACGCATATAACCGGCCAGACAGATCAGTTCGATGCCCGCGGCCTTAAGCGCCGCATCAATCTCACGCTCATGGGCCTCACGGTCTTTGCCAAACGGTTTGTGATCAACCGCCAGCGCGGCAATGCCTTGGGAGGCCGCCCATGCAAGACCCGCCGCACCCGGATCATTGGAGACCACCAGCGTGAACTCAACCGGGAAATCAGCGTCGCGCGACGCTTCGATGAGCGCCATCATGTTAGAGCCGCGACCGGAAATAAAGATCGCGGCTTTGGGCTTGGGTGTCATTTACGCGTCCGCCAGTTGACCGCAGACAAAGGCATCTTCACCGGCATTCAACAGGGCTGCCAGAACCGCATCGGCATGGGTCGGGTCGACATAGAGCACAAAACCGATCCCGCAATTAAACGTCCGCAGCATCTCATGCTGTTCGATGCCGCCGGTTTCCATCAGCCAGCTAAACACCTGCGGGAACTCCCATGAGCTATAATCGAAATTGGCCACCAGACCGTCGCGGATAGCGCGGCCAGGGTTCTCGATCAGGCCCCCGCCGGTAATGTGGGCGCCGCCCTTAATCAGACGGGCTTTCATCAGGGGCAGGACAGATTTGATATAGATTTTTGTGGGCTCAAGCAGGGCCTGCGCCAAGGTCTGGTCCTTAGCGAACGGGGCAGGAGACGACCACGACAGACCCGCGACCTCAATCACCTTGCGCACCAGCGAATAACCGTTGGAGTGTGGGCCAGATGATCCGAGCGCGATGATCACATCACCGGCTTTTTGGGTGTCCAGCTTTGGGAGAACCTTATCACGATCAACGGCGCCAACGCTAAAACCGGCCAGATCGTAATCGTTTTCACCGTACATGCCCGGCATTTCGGCCGTTTCACCACCGACCAGCGCACAGCCTGCACGCTTGCAGCCTTCGGCAATACCGGCCACCACGCGGCGGGCGGTGTCGACATCAAGTTTCGAGGTTGCGTAATAATCAAGGAACATCAGCGGCTCAGCGCCCTGCGCCAGCAGGTCGTTGACGCACATGGCGACAAGATCAATGCCGACCGTATCATGGCGATGAGTTTCAATGGCGATCTTAAGCTTAGTGCCAACCCCGTCCGTGGTCGTGACCAGCAGCGGATCGTCGTAACCGGCGGCTTTCAGGTCGAACAAAGCGCCAAATCCGCCCAGACTGGCTTCGGCGCCAGAGCGGCGCGTGGCCTTGGCCAGAGGCTTAATAGCGTCCACAAGGGCTTCGCCCGCATCAATATCCACGCCCGACTGTGCGTATGTAAGACCGTTCTTGTGTGTCTTATTCGCCGGTTCCGACATAAAAACTTACCTTCGATTCTATTATTGGGCTTGCCTAAAGCCCATTGTGGTTTGCTATAGCTACAAAATGAGTCCAATTACAAACACTGATGAGCTTATTAGCTTCTGTGAGCTGATTTCCAAAGCGCCATTTATCACGGTCGATACCGAATTTATGCGCGAAACCACCTATTGGCCCAAGCTGTGCCTTATTCAGGCGGCAAGTGCCGATCATGCCGCGATCATCGATCCGCTGGCCAAAGATCTGGATCTCCAGCCATTTCTGGATGTGCTGGCTAATTCCGATATCCTCAAGGTGTTTCATGCCTGCCGTCAGGACATTGAAATCTTTTATAATCTGGGCGTTTTGCCGGCGCCTGTGTTCGATACTCAGGTCGCGGCGATGGCGGCCGGTTACGGCGATCAGGTCGCTTATGATTCGCTGGTGCGGCAGGTATTAAAGGTCGAAATCGATAAGGGCTCACGCTTTACCGACTGGTCGCGCCGCCCGCTCAGTGAGCAGCAACTGACCTATGCGCTGGGCGATGTCACCCATCTGGCCAAGGTCTACCCCAAGCTAAAAGCGTCGCTGGAAAAGGTTGAGCGATTCGAGTGGGTGTCTGAAGAAATGAAGGGCCTGATCGATCCGTCGCTCTATAATACTGATCCGCTTGATGCCTGGCGGCGGTTGCGGCCGCGCAAATCATCACCCAAATATCTGGCGGTGTTTGCCCAGACGGCAGCCTGGCGGGAACGCACGGCGCAGGAGCGCGATCAGCCGCGCGGGCGTATCTTAAAAGATGAGGGTATCGACGAGATCGCCACCCAGTTACCGACTGATCCGGCGGCCTTTGACCGGATGCGCTCGACCCCCAAAGGTTTTGGGGCGTCGAAATTCGGGGTTGAGCTGATCGAGATCATTCAGGCCGCGATCAAAGAACCCGAAAAATTCGCGCCCAAGATGGATAAGTCGGCCCCGCCGGTTCAGGTGCCCGCGTCGGTGGTGGAGTTGCTCAAAGTCCTGTTGCGCATCCGTTGCGAAGAAGAGGGTGTGGCGCCGAAACTGATCGCAACCGTTGCCGAACTGGAAAAGATCGCGCTGGATGACAATGCCGATGTGCCGTCCCTGCAAGGGTGGCGTCGTAAGGTGTTTGGTGAAGATGCTCTGCGGCTCAAGCGCGGTGAACTGGCACTGGTGCTCAATGGCCCCAAGGTCGAACTGGTCGAACTGGATTAGTAGCTTTCGGTGCGCAAACTAAGCTTAAGCGCGTTAGCCAAAGCGCGGGCGCGTTTGCGGGTTTGTTCGCCCAGCAGCAGGTCATCCCACCCGGCCTTGGCGCTGACGATCAGGGTTTTGTCGTCCTGACGAATGTGGGCCATTTTCAGCAGTTTAGCCGATTTGGCTGACAGGTCGCAGCCGAGCCTTAAGGTCAGGCCCAATTGGGTGGCCTGAAGATGGCGCTCATCACCCAATATCCGGCTGACCAGCACCGGCTCCTTGGTGTAGGCATCGCCACTGTAGCGGGTGTAGAGCGCGCAGGCCAGAAACACACGCTCCGCATGGTTTTGGCCGGGGATGGGGGCGCGCAAAACCTGATCGCAGACCAGATCGGCGCGGTGATCCGGATGCAGGCGCGCGCCGATATCAGCCAGTTTGGCCGCCGCCTTGATCAGTTTTTCCGAGGGGCGGTCGACATCGACGCTGTCGTAAAATTCGGTGGCCCAGGCCGCCAGTGCGGGGCCTAAATTTTCGCTGATGCCGTGGCGGGCGCCGAAATTGGCGCAGCCTTCGATCAGCGGGTCAAGGTTTTTATAGGTATCGGGCAGGTCATCAAATAGCAGGCCTTCGCGCAGACCATTGGCCGAGAAACAGATCGTTTCAATCTCAAAACATTCGATCAGCCCCTGAAGCACCAGCGCGGCATAGGAGATATTTTCCATGCGTCGTTTGGAAACGCCGGGGAATTTCTCAAGCGATGTCGGGGATTGAATCGCCACCAGACGCGCAATGGTCAGGGCATCGCGGGCGGACAGTTCAAACTGCTGAATAATCTGAAGTGGATAGTTGACCTTCATCATCCAGATCAGGGCCAGATTACGCCATGCGCCGCCCACCGCATGAAAGGTTTTGGCTCTGAATTGCGACCGGAGCGGATCAAGCTGGGTGCGGATAAGGCCGTAAGTTTTTTCCACATCCATCGGCTTGGGCGCACCCAAGGCAAACGGCCCCAGCGGCAGGGTCAGGCCCTTAAACGTCGATTGCGGATCAAGATTGATCAGTTCAAGGCTGGAACCGCCCAGATCACCAACAAACCCCTCGGCCTCCAACTGGCCGCAGCGCACGCCCTGACCGGCATAGTGGGCTTCTTCGCGACCGGTGAGGGTACGCACCTTAAAGCCGGTCACACGCTCGATTTCATGGGCGAACTCAGGGCCGTCAGCCGCGTCGCGCAAAGCGGCGGTGGCGACCACATGAACCTTGGACAGGGTATAGGATTCCAGAATGGCCTTAAAACGTCTCAGGGCAATAAGCGTATCTTTTTTGCCCTGCGGGTGCAGACATTCGGTTTGACGCAGGTCACGACCCAGCCCCGCCAAAATCTTTTCGTTGAACAACGGCCAGATCGAACGGCCTTCGATCCGGTAGATGACCAGACGAACGGAGTTCGAGCCGATGTCGATAACGGCGGTGTTGTGATTATTTTCTGGAACCAACATGATCAAAGGCTTGAGGCAAGTCCTTAACCCCGCGACCGCGCCCCGATAGTGAAGGGTTGGTCATGAAATAATCGTGAGCCGAGAAGGGGTTATCGAGGTGACTTACATCTATGCGTTTATAGCTGCCGTCAATAGCTAATTGCCAGCTCTGGGCTTCGTCATTGAAGTTGGCGACCATAATCTGATCCAGAACCTGACGATGAACCGTCGGGTTTTCAACCGGGATCAGCACTTCGACGCGGCGATCCAGATTGCGGCTCATCCAGTCGGCGGAAGATATAAACACCCGCGCCTGATCGGACGGCATCGCATGTCCATTGGCAAAACAGACAATGCGGGTGTGCTCCAAGAACCGGCCCACAATTGATTTGACGCGGATATTATCGGAATACCCCTTCACCCCCGGCCGCAGACAGCAAATGCCGCGCACGATCAGGTCAACCTGAACCCCGGCCTGTGAGGCCTGATACAGTTTTTTGATGATGACCGGATCGACCAGCGAATTGAGCTTGGCCCAGATCTGGGCGGGTTTGCCCGCGCGGGCATTGGCGATTTCCTGATCAATCAGGCTGACAAGGCCTTGTTTTAGCGTCACCGGCGAGAAATAGAGCTTATCCATCTTATCCGGGCGGGCATAGCCGGTGATGAAGTTGAACACCCGCATGGCATCGCGACCCAGCGCCGGATCGGCACTGAACAGCGACAGGTCGGTATAGACCTTGGCCGTTATTGGGTGGTAATTGCCGGTGCCGAAGTGGCAATAGGTGCGCAAAGTCTCACCTTCGCGGCGAACCACGACCGACAGCTTGGCGTGGGTTTTATATTCCACAAACCCGTAGACAACATGAACACCGGCCCGTTCCATGGCGCGCGCCCAGCGCATATTGGCTTCTTCGTCAAAGCGGGCCTTGATTTCGACCAGAGCGGTGACGTTTTTCCCCTGTTCGGCCGCCTCAATCAGGGCCGCGACGATGGGGCTGTCTTTTGAGGTTCGGTACAGGGTCTGCTTGATGGCGATGACATTCGGGTCGCGCGCGGCTTGCCGTAAGAACTGCACGACCGCATCAAAGCTCTCAAACGGGTGGTGGACCAGAATGTCTTTTTCGCGGATGGCGGAAAACACATCGCCGCCATTGTCGCGAATACGCTCAGGGAAGCGCGGCTCATAGGGCTTGAATTTCAGATCGTTGCGGTCGGCGGGGATAAGCTGCGACAGTTCCGACATCCCAAGGATGCCCTTAACCACCACCACATGTTCCGGTTCGGCATGAAGTTGCTCAATGATAAATTCGCGCAGGTCTTCGGGCATGTTGGCGTTGATCTTGACGCGCACGACCGAGCCCAACCTGCGCTGTTTCAACAGCGCTTCGAACTCCCGCACCAGATCTTCGGCCTCTTCTTCCATTTCGATGTCGGAGTCGCGGATGATGCGGAACACGCCGCGCGCATGGATATCAAAGCCCGGAAACAGCTTATCCAGAAACAGCAGCACCAGCCCTTCCAGGGTGATGAACTTGCGCTTGACCGGCCCGGTGCCGCGTCGTGCGGCGGCAGTGCCGATCTCCCAGAAGCGTTTGACCTGCGTCGGTATCGGCACCAGCGCGTACATGGCCTTGTTGTCCGATCGGCGCGTCAGTTTGATGGCGATAGAAAAGCCAAGGTTCGGGATAAATGGGAACGGGTGGGCCGGGTCGATGGCAAGCGGCGTCAGAACCGGGAAAACCTGATTGTCAAATTGGTTTTCAAGCCAGGCGGCATCGGTTTTATTGATCTCACGGTGGTCAATCAGGGCCACACCGGCATCGGTCATTTCTTCACGCAGGCGCGACCAGATCAGTTGCTGCTTGGCCATTAGGTCAAAGGCGGCCTTATTGACCATTTCAAGCTGTTCAGCCGGGGTGTGGCCATCCTGAGACATGACGCGCACGCCTTCGCGCACCTGCCCCTGAAGGCCAGCAACGCGCACCATGAAAAATTCATCGAGATTGTTGGCCGAAATCGACAAAAACCTTAAGCGCTCCAACAGCGGGTGGCGCGGGTTCTCAGCCTCTTCGATCACCCTCTGATTAAAGGCCAGCCACGACAGTTCGCGGTTGATATAAAGCTCATAGCCCAGCGGATCGTCGCTGTTGAGGTCAACGCTTAAGGTATCATCGGCCGCAAGGGGTTCGATGTCCGCAGGCAGAACCACCGCTGCGGCCTGCGCGCGTGCGGGTGTCTGGGGTTTTTGAACGAGTTCTGCGTCAGACATCTATGGAACCTTAAAGGGTAAAACAGCGATTGTGTTGTAAATTAAAAGTCATCCTGATCAGTTAACCAAGACAAATTTTCGCTTTTTTCGAGAAAGTCTTTGGCCAAAGTGCGGGTAAAGGCGCGGCCGTTGGCATAATCTTCGATTTCTGTGACGATTTTTTGCGCCTTGGGGACAGAGCGTTCCATCCGTCGGCTGATATAATCAAAAAAATCCGCTGAGGGCGTAATGGCATGATGGGCGAATAGTTTTTTCAAAACCCCGCTCAGTATCGCTTCATCCGGTTCCGGAATATCGACGACCCTCATGGCCTTTAACCGTGACGCCAGATCGGGCAGGGCGGTTTGCCAGTTTAAAGGATGGGTTTTCGACAACAACACTAACGGCTGCTCGGTTTGAAGGCTGTGGTTAAACAGGTGGAACAGAAGTTCTTCGTCGGCCTGTTCGGCATCATCAACTACGACGGCACACTCAGGCAGGCTTGAGGGTTCCATATAGTGAGTTTCGGATGCGCTCAGAAACTGCCCGTGATTGATATCGGCGAATATGTGGCCCAGATGCGTTTTGCCGCTGCCGGACGGGCCAATGAGTATCAGATGTGGGTTGATCCAGTCTTTGGGCGCGCGCAACAGATCGATCAAACCCTGATTGGTTTCCGACACAATCAGGTCGGTCAGGCCATAGCTTTCGGGCCGCTCAAGCTTCAGGGGAATCTGGTGGGACATGGTTGGCTTGAGTTTAGAGCGCTGTGCGGTTTGAGGCAATGGCCGTGCGCCTGTTGATAACGGGGAAAACGGGGAGGGCCGTTATTTCGTGCCGTACATCCGATCGCCCGCATCGCCCAGACCCGGCACGATATAGCCGTTGACGTTCAGATGGCTGTCGATGGCAGCGGTAAACACCGGCACGTCAGGATGGGCGGTGGTGAAGTGACGAATGCCTTCGGGGGCGGCCAGCAGGCACAGGAAGCGGATATGCTTTGCCCCGCGGGCCTTTAACTGGTCGATTGCGGCAATGGATGAATTGCCGGTCGCCAGCATGGGGTCGACCACGATCACTAGCCGCTCAGAAATATCTTCGGGGGCCTTAAAGTAATACTCAACCGCCTCAAGCGTATCGTGGTCGCGGTACACGCCGATATGGGCGACGCGCGCGGACGGAACCAGATCGAGCATCCCTTCCAGCAGGCCATTCCCGGCGCGCAAGATCGAGGCAAACACCAGCTTTTTACCAGCGATGACCGGGGCCTGCATGGCGGTCAGCGGCGTCTCAATCGCTTCCAGGGTCATGTTCAGATCGCGCGTAATCTCATAGCACATCAGGGTCGAAATTTCGCGAAGCAATTGCCGGAACACCGCCGTTGGGGTGTCCTTGCGTCGCATCAGCGTGAGTTTGTGCTGCACCAGCGGGTGATCAATCAGGGTGACATCGGCCATAGCGGTCTCCTTTGCGCCAAGACTAGCACGGCGGATCGTCTGCGGCACCGCTAATGTGCGCAAGGGTGAGCGTGCATTAAGGCTTGACAATTCAAGGCGGGTCATGTCCCTACGGCCCTCATAATTTTGTCAGAAACGACCGCTTTTTTCAGAGTTTTCCATGCACATCTATCGCTCACACACCTGCGGCGCCCTGCGCGCCACCGATGATCAGGCCGTTGTTCGTCTTTCGGGCTGGGTTCACCGCAAGCGCGATCATGGGGGCTTGCTGTTCATCGATTTGCGCGACCATTACGGCCTGACGCAGTTGGTGTTTGATCCGGCCACACCGGGCTTTGATAAGGTCGAACGCGTCCGCGCCGAAAGCGTTATCCGCATCGATGGCAAGGTCGTGAAGCGCACCTCAGATACCATCAATGCCAATCTGCCGACCGGCGAAGTCGAAGTGCAGGTCACATCGGTTGAAATCCTGAGTGAGGCGGCTGAGTTGCCACTGCCGGTATTTGGTGAGCCGGAATACCCCGAAGAAATCCGCCTCAAGAACCGCTTCCTCGACCTGCGTCGTGAGACCCTGCATAAGAACATTGTGCTGCGGTCGCGCGTAATCCAGTCGATCCGCACCCGTATGGTCGAGCAGGGCTTTCTTGAGTACCAGACCCCGATCCTGACGGCCTCATCCCCCGAAGGCGCGCGCGATTTCCTGGTGCCATCGCGTATGCATCCGGGCAAGTTCTACGCGCTGCCGCAGGCGCCGCAGCAGTTCAAGCAGTTGTTGATGGTGTCGGGCTTTGACCGCTATTTCCAGATTGCGCCGTGCTTCCGCGACGAAGACCTGCGCGCTGACCGTAGCCTTGAGTTCTACCAACTCGACGTCGAAATGAGCTTTGTAACGCAGGAAGACGTGTTCGCAGCGATTGAGCCGCTGATGCATGGCCTGTTCACCGAGTTTGGCGAAGGCAAGCGCGTATCGAGCTATCCGTTCCAGCGTATTCCATATCGTGAATCCATTGCCAAATATGGCTCTGATAAGCCTGACTTGCGCAACCCGATTGAAATGCAGGACGTGTCCGAGCATTTCCGTGGTTCAGGCTTTAAGGTGTTTGCGTCGATCCTTGAGGCCGATGCCAAAAACAAGGTCTGGGCAATTCCTGCCAAAACCGGCGGGTCGCGTGCTTTCTGCGACCGGATGAACTCATGGGCGCAGGGCGAAGGCCAAAAGGGTTTGGGTTACATTTTCTGGCGACCGTCAGATTCGATTACAACTACAACTGCCAATCAAGGTAGTAGTATTTCAGTAGATATTGAGTCTACTTCATCTCAGATAGAAGCCTCTGGGCCGGTTGCCAAGAATATTGGCGATGAACGGACCGAGGCTCTCCGCATCCAACTAGGGCTTGAATCCGGCGACGCCGTGTTCTTCGTAGCCGGTAACCCGGATGAGTTCTATAAGTTCGCAGGTTTGGCGCGCACCAAGGTCGGCACCGATCTGGGGCTGGTCGACGAAGATCAGTTCCGCTTCTGCTGGATCGTTGATTTCCCGATGTTTGAGTGGAACGACGACGAAAAGAAGGTCGATTTCTCGCACAACCCGTTCTCGATGCCGCAGGGCGAGATGGAGGCGTTGCTGACCAAAGACCCGCTCGATATCCTCGCGTACCAATATGACATCGTCTGCAACGGCTATGAACTGTGCTCCGGCGCGATCCGTAACCACAAGCAGGACATCATGCTCAAGGCGTTTGAAATCGCGGGCTATGACGAAGCGTTTGTTGAAGCGCAGTTCGGCGGGATGCTCAATGCGTTTAAATATGGCGCACCGCCCCACGGTGGTCTGGCGCCCGGTATCGACCGTATCGTGATGCTGCTGGCCGGTCAGACGGCCATCCGTGAAATCATTGCCTTCCCGCTGAACCAGCAAGGGCAGGATGTGATGATGTCGGCCCCTTCGGAAGCGCTTGATAAGCAGTTGAAGGAATTGTCGATCCGGACGGCACTCCCTATTAAAGTCGGCTAAATTACGGGGCGTGGGGTCTGTGACCCCACAAACCTGCTATTTCAATAAAAAACCCGGTCATATTGACCGGGTTTTTTATTGAATGAGAAGACTTGGGGCCATTGGCCCCAAACCCCATAACTTAGCAGATTGGAATGCGAAGCCCGCGCGGCAATTGCGTTTCACGATCGCCACACGCGCTGTCAAGCTGACGTTGGGTCAGCCCACGCGCTGACGACATCTCAGCACCGGAGAAGTTCACCCCCGATAGAGTGGCTCCAGCAAAATTAGCGCCCTCAAGATAGGCCCCCACAAACGTCGCATTGGTCAGATTAGCCTTGGCGAAACTGACGTTTGAAAACAAAGCGCCAAACCCATTCAGATCACGCAGATCGCCACCCGCAAACGACGTGCGGTTAAATGACCCCAGGCTCAGATCGGCCTGACGCAACCGCGCCCCGGCAAAGTTCTTGCTCTTAAGTTTTCGGTTGCTGAAATCGGCCTGAAACAGGTTGCAGCCTGCGCACGATGCTCCGCTTTGGGCTCTCCCGATCTGACCGGCATTTTGTGCGGCGACGGGGGAAGCGAGTACGGCCATAACTGCCAATACCGGGAACAAGCGTTTCATCTTAAGACACCTCAATCTGTTTGGTCGTGACTAAGCAAGACCGGTGCCAAAAATCAACCGTCAGAGGGTAAATCCATGCCGATATCATCATTTGACGCTTTTTTGGCGAAGGGGATGACCACCAGATTATCGGTATTGGCGCCGCGCGCAAAGCCTTTGGATATAAGCTGTGACGCGCGGATGCCTTCGGATTCGCTTGCGGACTCCCCGTCGCCCAGGCCATCGGCATTGAGCGCATCCGGATCAGCATTGGCAAGGTCCGTGCGATCCAAATACGAAATCGCCAGTTCCCGGAACAGATAGTCCAGAATGGATGTGGCAGATTTGATGGAATCATTGCCGCTGACCGGGCCGGCCGGTTCAAATCGGGTGAATACGAACGCATCGACAAATTCATCGAGCGGCACACCGTATTGAAGGCCGATGGATACGGCGATGGCGAAATTGTTCATCATCGACCGGAAGGCAGCCCCTTCTTTGTGCATGTCGATAAAGATTTCACCGACGCTGCCATCGTCATATTCACCGGTGTGCAGATAGACTTTGTGGCCGCCGACGGAGGCCTTCTGGATATAGCCTTTGCGGCGATCAGGCAATTTTTGGCGGGAGCGGTCACGCTCAACGATCTTTTCCACCACTTTTGCCTGCGCAGGTTCAGGCTGAGGGCGGGCCTCAAGCAGATTACGCTTGGGCGCATCCTCAATAACCGGAATATCGAGGTAGAAATCATCCGGCGGCGTGGTCGGTTGCAGGCTGACGGCGCGCAAATCCATATTCGCCGCCATCGACAGGAGTTTCAAACTGTCCGGCAGGTTCTGGCCAAACGGAATATGGATGCGCGCGGCCGACGGCGCGCTTGAGAAACTTTCAAGCTTTTGTCGCATCAATAGCCGCGTCTTTAAACCGGGAGCGACAAAGATACCGCGTTGATCTTCGGTTAAGCCGTCAAAATCAGCTAATGTTTGATGACCAAAGATGAAGGCTTCGGCTTCGGCGATTTGCGCGGCGGTAAAGCCCATAACGGTCAACAGGTTATAATCAGGACTTGAGATATCTTCATCGCTGACACCCCAGATGTCGCGCACGAAATCCTTATCGATCGTGTTGAAAACGTCGGTCAGGTTACGGGCGGTCAGAAGTGCTGCCTCAAGCCGCCCAATCTCAAAATCGGTCAAACCCCGCGCCTTAAGCTGGGGCGGCGACAGATAGGGGGCCTCAAACAAGGAACGCGCCCCCAAGACATGACGGCGCGCATCGGAAAGTACGGCACCCGCCCTTATCAGACCTGCGATGGTGGCTTCGGACAAGGTTTCAATAATCTCACCGTCTTCGGTTTCCAGTACCGAGGTCAGGCCAGACACCGGCTGATCATGCAGACTAACGCCAAGTCGCAACGTCAGTTCCGGATCGTCAAACAGGGCCGTGGTCTGGGCATGGCGAAGGCCCGATTTTTTAGCCGTTTTCAACGCGTCCTGCATAAGCGTCAGACTGTGGGCCTTAAGGTCGGCGTGACATTTGAGGCTGGAAATGCGATAGATTTGCTGCGAAAGACTATGTAAAATCTGGTCTTTATCCGCCCCAAATGTCTTATAGGCCCCATGCGATGTGGCCAGTTGCGCTGATGTGTATAGGCTTTGGGCCTGCATGGCCGCCATTAGCCCCGCGGCAAAATCAAGCCCATCCGCATCTGCGGGAGTGAGGTTCAGGGCCATCAATAACTCTGATACTCCGCCTATACTTAGCGCAATCGGGCGGTCATAGTATCGTCTCAGGGCATGATCCTCGGTCGCACTGAAAGCTGTGGCTGTCTCGATATCTAGAGCAAGAGTCCACAACGCCACGCATTGGCTAAAGGCGGTGGCGTCAAAGCCCTTATCGGCATCATAAAATCCGAACATATTAATGGCCGCTCTGGGCGCATAGCCTTGCCCATACAGCGCTTGCGCATCCAACGGATCAAAGGCCAGATAAAGCTGCCCGGTTTCCTGAGCGACCTGCGCCGCCAGCCGCGCGGACGGATCACCGGCCGCGATCAGGGCGCGTGAAGCCAGAGCGATTTTGGGTTCATGCGGGGGAGAATTGGCGTCCACCGTCTGCTGCGACCATGGCGGCAAAACGGCATCGGTGGCGGCATTTTGCGCCGATTGAATGGTCAGGGAAATCAAATGATCGCTGGCGCCAAGCTTACGGGCGGTCATGGCGGCGCGGGCCAGAGCCGGGTTATGGCGCAGGCTGGTGCGGTGATCACCTTCAGCGCGGGCGATGGCAGTGGTAATCTCGTTCAGCGCGTCGTGTAACTGGGTGCGGGTGGTTCTGGAAATCTGGTCTGAGCGATAGGCTATCAGAAACTGGCGCAGATCACGGTCGCAGGCCGGATCATCAAGCTGCCAGAACTTGGTCTCAGGTGGTTCCGGCACACGGTCACCGGCCAGTGGGTGGATACGATGACCGCTTTTTAGGGATAAGGGTGGCGCGGCATAGCCGAGCAGGAGGCTGGCGCGCAGTTCACGCAGGAAATGGGCAGCGCTTTGGGAATCCTCAAAATAACCGAGCGCATAGCCCCACGCCGTCAGACGCTGCGCATAACGCTCAACTGCACCGCCCAAAGCCAGATCGAATGGATCGTCATGAACTATACGGTGGTCGATATCGGGGGCCAGTTGCGGCTGATCTTCGGGCAGGGTATCGGCCCAATCCAGCCAGGCTTCTAAGCGGGCGTTTGACCAGTCGCGCGGGGCCAAAACCTCATCATAACCGCCGGGCCGTTCGATAAAGCGGTCTTCGAGACTGATGTCATAGATCAGGCGGTTGGAAAAATCCGACTCTAAGCGCATGGCGTCGTGTCCCGTGCAATGTGGGCTAGGGGGCAATCCTAGGGCCGCATTAACCACTTATCAATAAATGTAGTTTGTTCGGGTCTTATATCCACAACATATTGATCGGCTGGGCGGGTGTGGATAATTAAAGTCACCGGCGCGATATGAGGAAATTTCAGGGACTGTGGCTTTACCTCGGCATCGGGGATCACTATAGTAACTGCAAGTTTTTAAAGATCTGCCGGGTCTGTGATTCACGGTCGTGAATGGGGATTTTCGGATCAGTTACAGGATGTTTGCCGTGTTAGCTAATATGTTTACCTGGTGGAGCAGCGCCACGATCGGAACCTTATGGACGATTGGCCGTCTGGGCAAATTTGTCGGTTCCGATGAGTTCGGCAACAAATACTATGAAGCCCGCGACACCAAGGAAAGCTATGGCGACAAAAAGCGCCGGTTCGTGATCTACAAAGGCTATGCCGATGCCTCAAAAATTCCGCCAGATTGGCACGGCTGGATGCACTATGTCTATGATACGCCGCCATCGGATACGCCTCTGCCGCGCAAAAGCTGGGAGCAGCCGCATATGCCGAACATGAGCGGTACACCTTTGGCGCAATACCCAAAGGGATCGCTCAACGCGCAGACTGATCGTCAGAAATCGACCGGCGATTACGAAGCCTGGAAACCGTAGGCCCAGAGCGACATGGTCAATAAACCCAAAACCGGTACGTTAAAAACAAGGCTCCTGTGGGGGCTTGTGCCGGTTATGGCTGTGGCCGGTGTCGCGATTGCCCAGATCCCGCCCGATGAGGAACCGCCCGCGCGTCAGGGCAGGTATGTCGATTCCCAGAACTACGACCCTGAGCCCTATTATGTTGATGGGGTTGAATTTAAGCCCTATGTCCCGGAAGGGGCGCGCAAGGCGACCAACCACACAGACACCCGCCCGGTAGCCCCGCAAACCGCGCCTGTGACGCGTGGCATTACCAGCGGTCAGCCTGTGCTTGGGGCTGCTGATGCGGCTGCACCGACGCCGGTAGCCAGCGCGCCAACCTTGAAGGGCCCCGTAGGCAACGGCGAAGAGGCGTCTGAGGCCGTTGAAGCCCCCAAGGTTCCGGCCAAGCGCCAACGTCATGGGGCGGCCATCATACAGGCGCTGGATAAGGTCACAGCCGAAACGGTGCGGTTTGAAGCGCGGGTCGGTAAACCTGTGCGCTATAAGGGCCTGATCTATACCGTCAAGGCGTGTGAGACGACCACTGACGAAGAGGCGCAACCGGACATCATCGCCTATATGGAAGTCCAATCCTCGCCGCAGATCACCGAAACCACTAAGATCATGCCCAAGCCTAAATCGATTTTTCGCGGCTGGACCTATGCGTCGTCGCCGGGCCTTAACGGGCTTCAGCACCCGGTTTATGATGCCTGGGTGATTTCCTGCCGCGCGCCCTTAGTCCGTAAATCCTAAAACTTTCAGCGCGGTTCGGCCGTCAGTGCGCGCGGGCAAATCATAAAAATCGGCTTCAATGGTAAGGGCTTCTTTGAGGCGATCGTGATACGCTGCCCGATCGATTTCCTCGGTGCCAAACTGTTTCAGATGATCGGTTTGAAACTGGCAATCCAGCAGGCTATAGCCGCCGCTTTTTAGCCGGGCCAGCAGATGAACGAGAGCGATTTTGGACGCATCCGTGGCGCGTGACACCATGCTTTCGCCGAAGAACGCGCCACCTATAGCCACGCCATAAAGTCCACCAACCAGCCGGTTGTCATGCCAGACCTCGATGCTATGGGCTAGACCACGCGCGAACAGGGCCTGATAAAGGCTCTGGATCGGGTGGCTGATCCAGGTGTTGGGCCGATCCGAGGCGCTTTCGGCGCACAGTTCGATAACCTGAGTAAAGGCCGTATCGACTCGCACGTCAAACGGTGTGGTGCGCACCGTGCGCCGTAAGCGCGAAGGGATATGGAACCCATCAAGCGGCAATATTCCGCGCTTGGGCGGATCGACCAGAAACAGATAGTCATCATCACGCGCATCCGACATGGGGAATATGCCGTTGCGATAGCTGTCGATCAGGTCATCAAGCGTAAAATCAGCCACGGATATCCCGCCTTAATGAACGGGTGCCAGAGCTACTGGAAGCAAGGGCTTTACGCCCCTGCTTCCTGAGCCTTGATCCAGTTTTCCAGCCAGTGAATGTTGTAGTCACCACTTTGGATGTCTTTTTCATTCAACAGATCGATAAACAGTGGAATGGTCGTGTCGATACCGGCCACCACGATTTCCGACAGGGCGCGCTTAAGGCGAGCCAGAGCTTCGGGACGGTCGCGGCCATGAACGATCAGTTTACCCACCATCGAGTCGTAATAGGGCGGGATCGCATAGCCGTTATAGATGGCCGAATCCATGCGCACGCCTAAGCCACCGGGGGCATGATAATCGGTGATCGTACCGGGTGAGGGCACAAAGGTGCGGGCGTTTTCAGCATTAACGCGCACTTCGATCGAGTGGCCTTTGATGGTGATATCATCCTGCGTGAACGATAGCGGCAGGCCTGCGGCGATGCGGATCTGTTCACGCACCAGATCAACACCGGTGACGAACTCAGTCACCGGATGCTCGACCTGAAGGCGGGTGTTCATCTCGATAAAGAAGAACTCACCGTCTTCGTAAAGGAATTCAATCGTACCGACGCCGAGATAGCCGATCTTACGGATAGCATCGACGACGACCTTGCCGATTTTGTCGCGGGCGGCATCGTCAATAGCGGGCGAGGGCGCTTCTTCTAGCACCTTCTGGTGGCGGCGTTGCAGGGAGCAATCGCGTTCACCAAGATGGACGACATTGCCGTGGCTGTCGGCGATGACCTGAATTTCGATATGGCGGGGTTTCTGGAGGTAGCGCTCCATATAGACCGTGCCGTCGCCAAAGGCGGCAGCGGCTTCGGATTGCGCGCTCATCACCGCTTCGGACAAGGATTCGCGGTCCTTGGCGACCTTCATGCCGCGACCACCACCACCGGCGGCAGCCTTGATGATCAGCGGGAAGCCGATGTGTTCGGCGGCCGCCAGAGCTTCCTCGACCGTGGCAACGCCACCATCGGAGCCAGGAACGACGGGAATGCCGGAATCCTTTGAGGCTTGCTTGGCGGTGATCTTATCGCCCATAAGGCGTATGTGCTCAGGCTTCGGGCCAATAAAGGTCATGCCGTGGGCGCCGACGATTTCGGCAAAACGGGCGTTTTCCGACAAAAAGCCATAGCCCGGATGGATCGCCTGCGCGCCGGTAATTTCGGCGGCGGCAATGATCGACGGGATATTCAGATAGCTTTTGGACGCGGCGGGCGGGCCAATACAGACGCTTTCGTCGGCCAGATGGACATGCATGGCATGGCGGTCGGCTTCACTGTGCACGGCCACGGTCGCAATGCCCATTTCCTTACACGCACGAATGACGCGAAGGGCGATTTCGCCACGATTGGCAATGAGAATCTTATCAAACATTTTGTGTTTACTCGAACGCGATCAGGGGCGCGCCAAATTCGACGGGGGCTGCGTCCGCCACCAGAATTTCGGCGACCACACCATCCTTGGGCGACGGGATCGGGTTCATGGTTTTCATGGCTTCGACGATCATGATAGTCTGACCGGCCTTAACGCGATCGCCAACCTTGATAAACACAGGCGCGCCGGGCTGCGGCGACAGGTAAGCCGTGCCGACCATAGGCGAAGATACCACATCCTTGGCGGCGGCTTTTGGAGCCTCAGCGGCGGGTGCGGCAGCCGGGGCTGCGGGGGCAGCCACAGGTGCGGACGCCACAGCGTAGGTTGCCGCAGGGGCCGCGGTCAGTTGACGCGCGACGCGGATCTTCAACTCACCCTGTTCGACTTCGATTTCGGACAGATCCGTTTCCTTGAGGATGTCCGCAAGTTTGCGTACCAGACGCGGATCGATGGGGTCGGAGGAACCTTTGGGAGAAGACATTTTTTTACCTAAAAGCTTGTTAATTCTTATGGTTGTTCAATAAGGCGCAGAACTGCCGATATGGCCAGTTCATAACCAATGGGGCCGAAACCTGCAATCACCCCTTTGGCCACATGAGACACATAGGTGTGATGGCGAAACGCTTCGCGCGCCGCGGGATTTGACAGGTGACATTCGATGATCGGCACGGTCAGGGTTTTCAGCGCATCCAGCAGCGCCACTGAGGTATGACCGTAACCGGCGGGATTGATAATGAGCGCCGCAGCCGCTGTGCGGGCTTCATGAATCCAGTCGATCAACTGGCCTTCGTGATTCGATTGATGAAAGACCAGAGTGTAACCGGCCGCCGTCGTTAGAGCTTCACAAGACGCCTTGATGTCGTCAAGGCGAGTATACCCATAAATTTCCGGTTCCCTGACCCCAAGAAGGTTGAGGTTGGGGCCATTAAGGACATATATGGACTTAGACATGACACCGCCAATTGACTGGACGGTTCTTGTATCGTGTGAAACCCACGTCCACAAGCCGAACATCGGTGAAACGGCGTGAAAAGTGGCCAAAATGGGCCGAAAAGCGGCGAAAAATGGTAAAAATCCTGCTGAATGGCGAATCCAGAGAGGTTGGCGCGGCGAATATTCTGGCCCTGATCGAAGAGATCGGAATCGAAGCCCGTAAGCTGGCGGTCGAGCAGAATCTCGAAATTGTGCCGCGCTCACAGTATCATGCGACGGCTATTCATGACGGCGACCGGATCGAGATCGTTCATTTCGTCGGTGGGGGATAGCGTTTCACTCAAAAGTTTCGGCGGCATAAGCCGCCAAATACGTTTTGAGTGGTTCAATATCGAAAATCTCAAACTCGGGGCGGCCCTTCGTTTGAGATTTGCTTTAATAGGAAAAATATAATGGCGTTGGATCAGATTGTGACGAGTGCAGATGACACATGGACCGTGGCGGGGCGGACGTTTTCGTCGCGTCTGATCGTCGGTACGGGCAAGTATAAGGACTATGCCCAGAATGCGGCGGCGGCACGGGCATCGGGTGCTGAGATCGTCACCGTGGCGGTACGCCGGGTTAATCTGACCGATCCAAACCAGCCGATGCTGATGGATTACGTGAAACAGGACGAATTCACCTACCTGCCCAATACCGCCGGATGCTTTACTGGCGAAGACGCGGTGCGAACCTTGCGTCTGGCGCGTGAAGCCGGTGGCTGGAATCTGGTCAAGCTTGAGGTTTTGTCCGACCCTAAGACACTCTATCCCGATATGGAAGAAACCCTGCGGTCGTTAAAACTGCTGGTCACAGACGGATTTGACGTGATGGTCTACTGCTCGGACGATCCGGTCTACGCCAAGAAACTGGAAGAGGCGGGGGCGGTTGCCATCATGCCGTTGGGCGCGCCGATCGGATCGGGCTTAGGTATCCAGAACAAAGTCACCCTGCGCATTATTATTGAGAACGCCAAAGTGCCGGTGCTGGTCGATGCCGGTGTCGGCACAGCGTCGGATGCGGCGGTCGGCATGGAGTTGGGCTGCGATGCCATCCTGATGAACACCGCTATCGCTGAGGCCAAAGATCCGATCCGCATGGCCGTGGCGATGAAGCACGCCGTCATTGCCGGTCGCGAAGCTTACCTTGCCGGGCGTATGCCGAAAAAGCTTTATGCCGATCCGTCATCGCCGCTGGCGGGACTTATCTAGCCATATCTATCAGCGTCTCGCGCCATTGCTGGGCGATGGCGGCAGGTACAAAGCGCGACATGGCGGCGGTCATTTGGGTTCGGCGGTCTTGGCGCTCAGCGTCTGGCATATCGATCAGCCGGATCATGGCGGCGGCAATTTCGGCCTCATTTTCGGCATCAACGCCCAGCGCGCCATCGCCGGCGACTTCTTCGAGGACGCTGTCTTTTGTGACCACAGGCACCAGACCATAACGAATGGCCTCGGCCACCGGCATCCCAAACCCTTCGAGCAAGCTCGGCAGGACAAAGCCCGAAGCGTTCTGATACAGCCAGGCCAGTTGCGCGTCCGAGACATATTTCAGCATGACCACGCCTTCGGTTTCCAATGCGGCCTTTTGGACCGCCTCAAAACCGGGCTCATTAGAACCGCACAACACATAGGTCACGCCGCGTTTGGCAAGGCCCGATTGTGTAAACGCTTTCATCGACCGGATCTGGTTCTTACGGGTACCCAAAGCGCCAACGGTGAGCAAAAATGGGCCTTTGACGCCTTCGACCGGTTCAGCCTCGCCGCCGGAGACATCCTGACGGATGGCGGGATAGATCACCCGTTCGCTGGCCAGTTTAGCCCCCGGATAACAGGCGGCAAACGCCTTTTGCGTGGCCTGACTGACGAAGATGACGTGCGGGCCGACGGCGGCGATTTGTTTATAGATATGATCATATATCGGGCGGGTGTTGGCATCGAACAGATCAGGGTGCGTGATCGGGCCTACATCGTGGCAGATGACAGCATCCTTTTCGCTCAGACGGGTCGACGGGATACTGAACGGGTCCATATGCAGCAAGGGCCGCGCTGGCCGATGCGGTGGCAACAGCCCGAACGGGCCGCCCAAAGCCTTCCCCGTCACCTGAAGGTGCTGGATGCGGCCCAAGGCCTTACCAAACAGACGCTGAGGCGGGGTCTTGCTGTGGTAATAACCGTAATAGGTTTCCCCCAGCAGATCGCCGCAAGCCTCGATAATATCCTTACCGATGAAATACTTACCCGTCCGGTTATAGATGGACAGGGAAAATTCGACGTCGAACAAAGGCGTTGCGGCAGATTGGGTCAAGATCGGTCCGAGGGTTTGGTGTAAGGAGCAATCAATGATTGCTTTAGCTAACCCTACCATAGCCGGCCTTAAAAACTACTGAATTGTCGCGGTGCAGCAAAGCCTATTTTGTGGCGAGCTTGGCCCGCTGCGCTTCGATGGCGGCTTTAAGGCCGTTCATATCGGCACCATTGACGACCACGCCGCCGACAATGAAGGTCGGGGTGCCGTTGATTTCCAGTTGGGTGCCCAGCTTTTCAACGGCGTTAATGTGATCCTGAACCGCTTCGGATTTGGCCTTGGCTGCGATGTCCTGAGCGTCGAAGCCCAGCTTCGTCAAGGCCTGTGCGACCTCGGCTTCGGTGGTGAATTTCGACGCCATAAAGGCGTGATGGACTTCGGCGTAGCGGCCGCTGTCCTTGGTCGCCAGCGCATAGGAAGCCAGAGCGCGCGAGGAGTCTGCGATGATCGGATACTCCTTCACGACCACCCGCACGTCCTTGTTTTCCGCCAGAAGCTGTTCGACCTGCGGCGTCGACAATTTACAATAGGCGCAGTTGTAATCGAGGAATTCCACGATCGTGATCGGCCCGTTCGGATTGCCCATAACCGGATCGCGGGCATCGTCATATAGGGCTTCATGATTGGCCTTAATAGCGATATCAGCGGCTTTTTGCTTTTCCGCGGCCTTAACCTCATCCAGTTTTTTAATGGTGTCTTCGAGGATTTTGGGCTGGTTGGTGAGGCCCTGACGCACCTGCAGGCTCTGAATCCCCGGCACCACATAGGGCGCACCGGCCAGCATAACGGCCACGACGCCCAAGGCTATGGCGATGTTGGGTTTGCTGAACCATGAAGCTACAGTGGTGGGGGATGTTTTAGTCTCAGGAGGCGTGTCGGTCACGGGCAGGACTTCTTATTTTTTGGTTTTGGTGACCTCTTCGACCGGGTCTATGCCCATGGCCGCAGAGGTGGTGATGACGATATCGCGGGCGCGGCGGAACTCAGGGGAGTTCTTATCGAGATTCTTTTGTGACCATACCGCAAAGGTGCGCGCCTGACGGAAATTACCGTTGAAGAACTCAGCTTCGGCTGAGGCGAGGCGGGCCTCACCGGCGCGGCCCAGACCATCATAGGCTTGCGCCAGCAGCCGCCAAGCAAAGCTGTTGTCGTCTTCGGCCTGCAGCGACAGTTTAAGCTGCCGGATGGCTTCTTCTGCGTCGTCCTTGTTGCCGGTCGCAATCAGGGTTTGGCCAAGATTAAGGTGCAGCAGGGGCGCGCCCGGCATCAGTTCGACCGATTTCAAATGGGCGGGCTTGGACAGTTCGGCCTGACCGGTCTCGAAATAAATCTGGCCTTTGAGTTCCCATAGATAAGGATTGTTGGGTTGCTCAGTGATGAGTTTATCGAGTTCGGTCAGCGCCTTTTGCACCTCGGTCTGCTTATAGTAGGCAATCACGCGGGCATAACGGGCCGGATAAGTGGTGTCGGTTTCGGGATATTTCTGGAACACGAACTGCGCCGGGTCGAGAAAGCCTGACAGCTTGGCGCGCACGATGGCAAACTCATCAATCGTCGCCTGACCATCTTTGGCATTGTAATGAGATTGCTTGGTCACTAGCGCCCGCAGGGTTTGGATGCGTTCGCGCGACAACGGGTGGCTGCGGAAATATTTGTAGCGCTCGGCGTTGGAAAAGGTTTCGGATTGCCGGAACTTATCGAAGAACTCGACCATGCCTTCACCGGACATGCCCGCGCGCTCTAAAGCGGCGATCCCGGCCAGATCGGCAGCCGATTCCTGGGTTTGCATATACCGCAAAGCGCCTAATGTACCGAATGTCGAGGACGACCCAAGCAGGGCTACCCCCGCATCCGGCGCACCGGCCAGAATACTGATGATGCCAAGGCCCAACGATATGGCCATCGGAGTCTTGGCTGCCTGATAGATTTCGTCTGAACGCACGGTATGGCCGGCACTCTGGTGGCCGGCTTCGTGCGCGATAACGCCCAAAAGCTGGTTCGGGGTCTCGGCTTCCATGATCAGGCCGGTGTTGAGCCCGATCCGTTGGCGCGACGTGGCAAAGGCGTTGAGATCGTTGGAGGCGACAATCAGGAACTGCACTCGGTCAGGATCGAGATATGATGCCTCTAAAACCGTGCGCGATTCTTTTTTCAGGAAGGCTTCGATCTCAGTGTCGCGAATGACGGCCTGAGTCTGACCAAGGCCGGGCACGCATACGGCCAGCAGCGCCACGGCCGCTATGGCTGCCTTGCCTATGCCTTTAAATGCCTGTGGTGTCATCCTTGCGACCTTCACCGGAAACCTGTTGTCCCATCCTAACCTAAATTGTGATCTATTTGCGGCTAAGTTAAGGGGCAGGCTTTAAAAAACTCAGGCGCCGGAGAGGTTTCCGACGCCTGAAGTCAATGATTATTTGCGCCACCAGCCACGTTTGGGCTTTTCCGGTGGCGTGGTGATTTCCGCCGGATCGACCACGGACGGCGCCGGTTCAAAGGATTGAACTTCAACCAAAGGCCGTTCCAGCACAGATACTGCCGCTTCAACAGGAGCCGGGGTCTCAACTTCCGGGGCCGTGTTTTCCGCCTCAGCCAAGGGAGCCGTTACCGTTTCGGTTAAGCTTTCCGCCACCACATCCGTTTTCTTGCGACGGGCGCGGGGCTTACGCGTGGTTTTCACGTCGTCTTCGGCAATCAACGGGTCAGGCGTCACCGCAACGGCTTCGGGCGCGATCGCCAGTTCAGCTTCGACGGATATGGTCTCTGCATCATCGGCCACGGTCTCAGCGGCAACCTTACGGGAACGGGTTGGACGTTTGCGGCGAACCGGCGCGTCACTAACCACGTCTTCGGGCACGAGCGACGTCGGTGCCGAACCATCTACCGGCTCGGTAAGGGCGCGGGGAGCGACCTCGACAGAACCAACCGGCGTGATGACATCCATAGCATCCGGGGCGGATGCTCGGTTGCGGCGGTTACGCGAACGCTCACGTCTTGCCCCGTCTTTGGGGGCGTCTTTAGATGCGACCGGCCCTGAGTCCGCCATCCCTGTTTCCGGGGCTGGCACTGATGAACTCGCCGCGATAGCATCTGATGCAGGCGGGTCTACGCGTTTTTGCTGCTGCTCATCGAAGGCATCGATCCAGACATAGGGTTCTTCGAGCGACGGCGTACGGGCGCGTACCCAGCCATAAGGTTCGCGCGGACGGTTTTCCTGACCCGTGCGGCGGCCACCACGGCGACCGCGACGGCGACGACGGTTGCGGCGGTCATCACTGTCGCCATCGCTGCCGTCACTATCGTCATCAGCCTCAGTGTCAGCCGCTTCAACGGTTTCAGTGTCGGCCTCAGCTTCGCCATCCTGTTCGCGGTTGCCGTTTTCACCCTTGCGGCGGCGGCGGCGGTTGCGGCCACGGCCACGACCATCACGTCCGCCGTCACGGCTATCATCGCGAGACTGCGCACGCTCCGCGGCACCATCATCGTCGGTGTCTTCGCGGGCAATGGCCTCTTCGTCTTCGGCGTCCAGTTCTTCGTCTTCAAACACTTCGTCGGCGGCATCGAGCAGAAGGTCGGCCGCAGGCATAGAACGAACCGGCGGTACGAACTCAACTTCGTCAGCATGAACGGTGCGTGTGATTTCAAACTCAGCGTGGGAGAGATGATTTTCGATCTCAACAGTGACCTTAAGGCCCCATTCGTCACGCAGTTTGGCCAGATGGCCCTGCTTTTCGTTAAGCACATAAAGCGCCACAGGCTGCGGCAGCTTAATGATGACAGCCCCGGCGCCATTTTGCATGGCCTCTAAATCAATAGCGCGCATGGCACCCAGTGCCGACGAATCGACCGACCGAATCCGTCCCGTACCTTCACAGTGCGGGCAGGGCGAGGTGGTGCCTTCAAGGAAGCCAGTGCGACGCCGCTGGCGCGAGATTTCCATCAGGCCAAAGCCGGAAATCTTACCCATCTGGATGCGGGCGCGGTCGTTTTCGAGCGCGTCTTTGAGCTTCTTTTCAACCGCGCGGTTGTTCTTCGGCTCATCCATGTCGATGAAGTCGATAACCACGAGGCCAGCCAGATCGCGCAGGCGCATCTGACGGGCGGCCTCTTCGGCGGCTTCAAGGTTGGTTTTGAGCGCGGTATTTTCGATATTGCGCTCTTTGGTCGACTTGCCCGAGTTGACGTCGATGGCAACCAGCGCTTCGGTCTGGTTGATCACCAGATAGCCGCCCGATCTGAGCGGGACCGTCGGCGAGTAGATTTTTTGCAGCATGTCCTCAATGCCATGACGGGCAAAGAGCGGCGCATTGGCACGGTAAAGCTGTATCTTCTTGGCCTGAGACGGCATGATCATGCGCATGAAATCACGCGCCGAGCGGTAGCCTTCTTCGCCTTCGACCATGACATGCTCGAAATCCTTATCGAACAGGTCGCGAATGGCACGTTTGACCAGATCTTCTTCTTCGTAGATCAGCGACGGTGCATTGGATTTCAGAGTGGTTTCGCGGATGTTTTCCCACACGCGCAGCAGATAATCATAGTCGCGCTTGATTTCCTGCTTGGTGCGCTTGGCCCCGGCGGTGCGGACAATCAGGCCCATGCCCTGCGGCACGTCAAGACTTTGGGCGACGACTTTGAGGCGCTTACGGTCGGCAGAATTGGTGATTTTACGGCTGATGCCGCCGCCGCGCGCAGTGTTGGGCATGAGCACGCAATAGCGTCCGGCCAGCGACATATAGGTGGTGAGGGCCGCCCCCTTGTTGCCGCGTTCTTCCTTGACGACCTGAACCAGCAGGATCTGACGGCGCTTGATGACTTCCTGAATCTTATAACGCTTGATCAGGTGAGCGCGCAGACGGCGCTCTTCGTCGGGCAGATCATCGCCGTCGTCTTCGTCTTCGAGATCATCATCGTGGTGGTTATTGGCCGCGGCTTGCGCTGCCAGTTCGGCCATAAGCTTTTCACGGTCGGCCACCGGAATCTGGTAATAGTCCGGGTGAATTTCGTTGAATGCCAGAAAGCCGTGACGATTGCCACCGTATTCGACAAACGCGGCCTGAAGGCTGGGTTCTACCCGCGTAACCTTGGCCAGATAGATGTTGCCGCGAAGTTGTTTTCTGGAATGGCTTTCGAAATCAAATTCTTCGACCTGGCTTCCGTTCATTACGACGACGCGAGTCTCTTCCGAGTGGGTCGCGTCGATCAACATAGTTTTCGACATTAATAGACTCTCCGAAGCGCACAGGCCCTGAGACCCAAAGGCTCAAACCTTTGGGTATAATTAGGGGGCGCTCATTTTTAGGGTGTGACGGGCGTGCACATTCATCCTGTCCGCGCTTCAAGGCGCGTAGACCGTTTAACGGTCGGGATAAATTAAAATAGGCACAGCCCATATTGGGTATTTCCGTTACGCTTTTGCGCAAGACGTAAGAGCCCGCGCGAAATCTTTTTCAGGTGGCGCTCATTCAGAGACCAAGGTTTGCTAACCTTAAGGCCGCTTAAGTTCGCCATTTTAGGGTGTTCCGCAGACAATGCGGTTCAGCCAGATATATGTGTTGTCTGCCTTTGTATAAAAGCCGTTTCATTGAGCTTTTTATAAAAACAGACGCTGTCTGAACCAAAAATTGCCATAAGCCATCGCTAAACAACATTTCGGGTTCATGTGAAGCCACTTTGCAACATGGCTCTAAAAACGCATTCTCGTCAATTATTTTCTTGTGTTAACGCAATGGCTACCCGTGCGGGGTTATAGTCGCTCCAACATAAAAAATAAGATGTGTGGAGTTTTGAATGATCCGGGTGCTCAGGCATTTGGTCGGCTATGATTTTCATAAGGCCGTAAAAATAGCGACCGCGTCGGTTCTGGCCGCCGTGATCTGCATCGGTGTGTCCGAAGTGACCTCCGTGCGGGCGGCCACGGATGCGACCGCTTCCGGCGATGTGGTTAAGGTGCGTCTGGGCGGTGATAAGGCTCAGACCCGGATCGTGCTTGAGCTTAATCGCGCCGCCAAGGGTAAGCTTTTATCGGCAGATACGGCCTCATCGGCCGTTCTGGACTTAAGCGATGTGCGCATGGATGGCCCATTAAGCGGTGAGGGCCGGGGTCTGGTCTCCGGCTGGCGTGTTGAAAATCAGGGCGGGGCGGTGCGCCTTAAACTCAGCTATCAGGGGCAGGCGAAAATTGCGCGCCGGTTCATTCTGCCGCCCGCCGATGGCGTGGGCGTTTACCGCTATGTGATCGATGTGGTGCCCGCTGCGGTCACACCTCCGGGTGATGAGGCTACGCGCCTTCTGATACCGGACACCACCAAAGCCTCTGCGGCGACCCAGTTAAAGGCCGAAGTGCCGCTGCGGCGTTCATTGAAAAAGATTGTGGTCATTGATGCGGGTCACGGCGGGAAAGATTCCGGCGCTTTGGGGACGTTTTCTTATGAAAAAGACGTCAATCTGGCGGCGGCCAAGGCCTTGAAGACCAAGCTCGAATCGACCGGGCGCTATAAGGTCATCATGACGCGCGAAACCGATGGGTTTGTCGATCTTTCGGCGCGCGTCCGGATTGCCCGCAGTGCTGATGCCGATCTGTTTATTTCACTTCATTCCGATTCGGGGCCGGATAAGTCAACCCGTGGGGCCAGTATTTATACTCTGTCTGATTCGGGTACGGAACGGGCGGCACGTAAGGCCCTGGTGCGCGGCGATTGGTCTTTGGCTGAGCGTCCGGCGGATCAGATGGTCAATCGTATCCTCATTGATCTTACGCAACGCGCCACCAAGAACCGCTCGGCAACCTTTGCTCAGGTCTTGCTCAATAACATTGGCGATACCACGCCCTTGCTGAAAACCAGCCACCGTCAGGCCGGTTTTGTGGTGCTGCTGGCGCCGGATGTGCCAGCGGTTTTGCTGGAAATGGGCTTTATTACCAATGCGCTGGATGAAAAGCTGCTTAACGATTCGGCGCAACGTAACCGCATGATGACATCGGTAGCCAAATCGATTGATCAGTATTTTGAAAACGATGTGCGCTATGCCTCATTTGTCATGATGCCCAAGGCTATGCGCTAAGATTAATTTATCTGACCGAAGGCCCTGCGGTTAAGCGCGGGGCCTTTATTTATCTGCAAACTTGTGGCGGAATTGTCAGGCTGAGGCGCCTTTGACGCCATTCACGCGAAATGCGATTGCCTAAGTTGGCAGGTTTGATAAATACGTAGCCTTAATTAAGGTGATCCTGGCTTCAGGCGGGGGGCGTGACGGCGTTTTTGTCAGGCGGCCTTGAACGGTCAGGATCGGAGGCGCAGTAAGTTGAAATCAGCCGAACGATGGTTTGCCATGGCAGGGGTCGTGCTCATGACGGTGATCGCCGTCGCGGGCTTTGCGATCGCAATCTATGCCGCGTGGCTGTTTCATGACCTGCCCGATGGTACGGAACTGGCGGATTATCGTCCGGCGACCTCGACGCGCGTATTTGCTTGGGACGGCACGCTTATTGGGGAATTTGCCAAGGAACGCCGGATTTATGTGCCGTATGACCGCATACCACCACGGCTGGCGCAAGCCTTTCTGGCCGCCGAAGACCGTAACTTCTTCGCCCATTCCGGGGTTGATGTCGGTGGTTTGAGCCGGGCCGCAGCTAAGAACGTCGGCAATTTCATGGAAGGCAACCGTCTTGAGGGCGGCTCGACCATCACACAGCAGGTCGCCAAGAACGTCCTTTTGACCAATGAGCAGACTCTGGGCCGCAAACTGAAAGAGGTCATTCTGGCCCGCCGGCTTGAGGCATCGCTGGATAAGAAGCAAATCCTTGAGCTTTATCTCAACGAAATCTTTCTGGGCTATCGCTCCAACGGGGTCGGTACCGCCGCCTATAACTATTTCGGTAAGTCGGTCGATGAACTGTCTTTGAGTGAAATGGCCTATTTGGCTGCCTTGCCAAAGGGGCCGTCGAACTATCATCCGACCCGCCGTAAAGAACAGGCCATCGACCGCCGCAACTGGATTTTGGGTGAAATGGCCAAGGTCGGCTGGGTCACACCGGCCGAGGCACTGGCGGCGTCCAAAGAAGACCTTGTAGTTCAGGCGGCACCTGCGCGCGCCAAATACCGCGATGCCGACTATTTCGTCGGTGAGGTAGAGCGCCGTGCCCAGAACATCTTTGGCGATGAGATTTATTCGAGCGGTTATTACCTCAGAACCACGCTTGACCCAAAGCTGCAAACCGTGGCGCGGATCGCGCTGATGGATGGTCTGGAGCAGTATGATCGCCGTCACGGCTGGCGTGGCGGCTGGGACAATATCGATATGGGTAATGGCTGGCAGGCCGTCGCTCTGAAACGCGCGGCTCCGGCTGAACGCGAAGAGTGGCAACATGCCATTGTGGAAAAGGCGTCGTCGTCTTCGGTCAGCATAATCACCGCAACCGATGGCACACGCGGGCGTCTGGCCGATAATGATGTCATCTGGGCTTTCGCGGGCAAGGGCCTGAAATCTGGTGATTTGATCTTCGTGTCTGAACAATCCAAAGGGCTTTTCAGGCTGCATCAGGTGCCTGCGGTCAATGGCGCCCTGGTGGCGGTTGATCCCTGGACCGGGCGGATCGTGGCTATGGTGGGTGGCTATAGCTACTCTCTGTCTAAATTTAACCGCGCCGTTCAGGCTAAGCGTCAACCGGGTTCGGCTATTAAGCCGTTCGTCTATGCGGTGGCGCTGGAGAATGAGTTTACACCGGCGTCGATTGTTATGGATGCGCCTATTTCCATGGCCGGTGCCAATGGCGCGAAATGGTCGCCGCAAAACTATACCCGCCGCTATTACGGCGCGCAGACCCTGCGCAAGGGTCTTGAATACTCACGCAATGCTATGACCGTGCGGCTGGCACAAAAGGTCGGCATCAAGACCGTCTCGCAAAAGATCGCCGAATATGGCATTTCCGATAACCTGCCCGCCGTCTTGCCGATAGCACTTGGGGCGGGAGAGACCACACCTTATAAGCTGACCGCGGCCTATTCTATGTTTGCCAATGGCGGACGTAAAATTCGCCCGCATCTTATCGAAGTGGTTCAGGATCGTGAGGGCGGGGTGGTGTATAAGGCCGAAGCCCGTAAATGCCCCGGCGCCTGTAAGCGCGCCTTTGACGGCACAGAATCGCCTAAGCTGTTGCCGGATGGTTCCCCGGTTATTGACCCGATTACGGCCTATCAGATCACCTCTTATCTTGAGGGTGTGGTTCAGCGTGGTACGGCCGCACGGGCTTCGGTTCTCGGTCGCCCGATTGCGGGTAAGACCGGCACCACCAATGAATACCGCAGCGCCTGGTTTGTCGGCTATTCACCCGATCTGGTGGTTGGCGTCTTTGTCGGTTTTGATGATAACCGTTCACTGGGCGAGGGGGAGACCGGTGGGGCTTCGGCCTTGCCTATCTTCGTCGATTTCATGCAGCAGGCGTTGAAGAACAAACCCGTTAAACCGTTCATGAAGCCCAAGGATGCTGTGTTTGTCTCGGTGCGTGGCTATGAAGAAGCGTTCCGTCCGGGTACTGAGCCTAAGCCGGTCGTGACGGCGGCACCTTCCGACATCGAAGGGCCCAAGCCCTATACCGAAGTCTGGCGCGATGGCCTGACCGAAGAGGTGCCGTCTCAGGACGCCGCTCCTGAGCGAAAGCCCTATGTGGATGAGGCTGAGCCCATTCTCTATTAAACCTTGCCTTCATAGCGGCGGGGATGTATCCCGCCCTCTTAATTTCATAAGGATACTGGTATGCGACTGGATGTTGAGGCTCAGGCCCGCGACATCGAGCAATCCATTGGATTGCTCAGGAGGCGTCTTTGACTGGGATGTCGCTCTAAGACGTCTCGATGAGTTGAATGCGCGCGTCGAAGATCCGACGCTGTGGGACAATCCTGAAATGGCGCAGAGCGTCATGCGTGAGCGTACCCGGCTTGGTAACTCCGTAGATGCCGTTAAAAAGCTGGAGCAGGAGCTCAAAGACGCGCTCGATTATGCTGAACTGGCCGATATGGAAGGCGACGAAGAGCTTCTGGAGGAAGCACGCGCCATGCTGAAATCCCTTAAGGACTATGCGGGCCGTGCCGAACTGGAGGCCCTGCTGTCAGGTGAAGCTGACGGTAATGATGCCTATCTCGAAATCAATTCTGGCGCAGGCGGGACGGAATCCTGCGACTGGGCCGGGATTTTGATGCGGATGTATATGCGCTGGGCGACCGCCCATGGCATGACCGTATCGGTCGAAGAAGAAACACCGGGTGAGCAGGCGGGCATCAAGTCGGTGACCCTGACCGTCAAGGGCACGAACGCCTATGGCTGGCTTAAGACCGAAGGCGGCGTACACCGTCTGGTGCGGATTTCACCGTTTGATTCCAATGCGCGCCGCCATACCTCGTTTGCCTCAGTCTGGGTCTATCCGGTGGTCGATGATGCGATTGTCATCGATATTAACCCGGCGGATGTGCGCACCGATACCTACCGCGCATCAGGCGCGGGTGGCCAGCATATCAACAAGACTGACTCGGCGGTGCGTTTAACCCACATTCCGACGGGTATTGCGGTCGCCTGTCAGGCCGGTCGCTCTCAGCATGCCAACCGTGATGAGGCTTGGAAGATGCTGCGGGCGCGGCTTTATGAGGTCGAACTGCAAAAGCGTGAGGCGGCGCAGCAGGCGCTTGAGGATCAGAAAACCGATATCGGCTGGGGGCATCAGATCCGATCCTATGTTCTGCACCCCTATCAGATGGTCAAGGACCTGCGAACCGATGTCGAGACTTCGGATTCGCAAGCTGTGCTGGATGGTGATCTCGATCCATTCATGGCCGCGTCTCTGGCGCAAAGGGTTGGGGCCACGCGCGACGCCGCTGAAGTATAAACCTAAACAAAAAACCCCTGAGATTACATCTCAGGGGTTTTTTGTGTTTTGACGCGTCGGTGTTTTGCGGTGATGTGTGAACCAAAATAGCGGCTGTACACTTGGGTGAATTCAGCGCCGAAAAAGAAAATCTGCGTCGAATAATAGATCCACACCAGAACCACGATCAGCGACCCTGCCGCGCCATAGGTGGAACTGAGCGCGCTTTGACCGAGATAGATGCCGATAAAGAGCTTGCCCACCGAGAACAACAGGGCGGTAATGACAGCACCTATCCATACGTCTCGCCATTCGATATGGGCATCAGGCAGCATCTTGAAGGTCATCGCAAACAAAAATGTGGTGACGGCAAATGACACGGCCAGATTAAAACTGTGCAGCATAAAGGCGGGCAGTACGTTAGCGAACATGCCGCCAAACGCCGCCAGTGCCGCTGAAACCACCAGTGATATCAGCAGTAAAAACCCAATGCCGACGATTAGGGCAAAAGACAAAACTCGCTTTTTCAGGAACCATGTCCAGTGGTCATTTTCCTTACTTTCGACATTCCAGATCGCATTAAGCGCGTCTTGTAATTGCGCGAAAAAGCCGGTGGCTGAGATAATCAGTGTGGCAAATCCGATCAGGGTCGCGACGATTCCCGCCTCACGATTGTGAGAATTGGTCATGATCGTTTCAATGGCCTGCGCGCCGGTATCTCCGATAAGGTTTCTGATTTCGGTGACAAGCTGAAGCCGCACCGAGTCTTCGCCAAACGCCAACCCGGCTACGGACACGACGATGAGCAACAGCGGGCCGATAGACAGGACGCTGTAAAAGGCAAGGGCGGCCCCCAGACGCGGGGCTTTGTCGGCCAGCCACTCGTCAAACGTCTCCCGCAGCAATCGCCACATGAAGTTTAAGGTCAGTTCGGGTCTGTCGGATAAAGCTTCAGGCATGAGAGTCCGTGATTTAATGCCCCATCATACAGGTGCCGTTGGCGATTGTGTGATTAAATCTCCATAAAAAAGACCGTAAGAAATTGAAGTTTCTTACGGTCTTTTTTATGTACCAATATGTTAGCGTGAATGCTTAGTAAGAGCGTTTAAGATCTGACAGGGCGTTCATGTCATAGCTGCTCAGTGACGGTGCGCCGTAGTCAGGCGTGGTTGCATATTGGGCGGCTGCGGGCTGAACCGGAGCCGGGGCTGCATGAACGGTTTCGGGGCGTGCGCGCGATTGCAGGCAGCGGCCGACGAAGTAAGCGCCGACATCGATCGACAACTGTTCATGGGTGATGTCGCCTTCGACATAGGCGGTGGCTGACAAGCGAACCTGCTTGCCCGAAATGCCGCCGACTACACGGCCACGGATTTCAATGGTTTCGGCTTCGATTGAGCCTTCGACATTGCCAGCTTCGCCGACGACCAGATGACCCGCCTTCACGTCGCCGCGTACAGTGCCTTCCAGGTGCAAATCGCCTGAACCGGTAATATTGCCATCAATCGTCAGAGTCGACGACAGTACCGAACCGACCTTTGGTGCGGGGGCCATCATCGGCGTTGATTTTGATGAATTCATATTGACCGAATTGAGATCCAGCGGCGGAGCCACAGCCGCTTCGGATTGTTGGGCGCGGGTTGGTTTAGTTTTGTTGAACATAATCTCCAGCCTTTACAAAGCGTGCAGGGTTTTGAGGACGACCATTGAGCCACACTTCGTAATGAAGATGCACGCCGGTCGAGCGACCAGTTGAACCCATAGCCCCCAGTCTTTGACCGACCGCCACACGTTGGCCGGCACGTACAGACATAGACTGCATATGAGCGTAGCGAGTTTTAAATCCATTGCCGTGGTCGATTTCGACCGCGTTCCCGTAGCCACTGCGCACACCTGAAAACGAAACTATGCCAGGTGCCGTTGAGTAGATTGGGGTAAGATAGGGACCTGCAAAATCGAGGCCAAGATGGCTTCTGGGGCGTCCATTAATGGGATCGAAGCGTACGCCAAAGCCTGAAGTGGTGCGGACATTATAGGATGGGCGATTGAACGGCAGGGTCTCAGACGATTTTTGCAGGCCGCGCATATCATTGAGATTGATCGCCGCATTACGGATGCGTGACGCAAAGCCTTCGTCGACATCAAGATATTGAGCCAGCTCTTTGGAATCCTTGGCTTCCAGCAGCGGGTTGGCGTTTGAGCCGCCCTGCGCATAGGCGGCGGGGTTAAGCCCGGCCAGACGGAAGGCCAGTCTTAAGCGTTCGGCGCGGGATTTGGCAAAATTCTCGGCCTTACCCACCATGCGTTCCTGCTCGGCACGGACGGCGTAAATACGTTCAATGGGCGGTAAGGCCTCATCAACAGGCGCCGGAGACAAGGTCGCAGAAGCACCGGGTACGTTCTTGAAATCTTTCAGAATATGGATCAATGCGCCGTGGCGTTTTTCAACGGTTGACGCCAGTTCATCAAGCGATCCCGACGCTTGAGTCAGTTGCTTGGTGGCGCTGTCGAGGCGGGCTTGACGGTCGGCCACCCAGCGTTCAGACTGGGCCTTCATCAGGCTGATTTGCCGCTCGGATGCGCTTTCTGACAGGGCGATAAACATCACGGCGCCTGTGGATATGGCCAGCCATGTAACCGCGACCGAAGCCAGCACGGTAAACCCAAATTGCTTGCCTGAGCTCAGGACATAGCCGCGGGTTTCGCCGTTTGAGCGAATATAGAGGTGACGTTCCGGAAAGGTTTGTTCCAGTACGTCACGAAGGCGTCCAAAGCTTTTCTTACTCATCACCGCCAGCACCCGATAGCTTGGTTAACTATGCCTTAACATCGCCATTGCGCAAGACCATAAATCCTCGTTTCTTTGGCTTTGGATGAAATTTCATCTAAAACCGTCTGAAATTAAGGAATTTATGTCACTTCTGTGATGCTTCGTCCCGTTTTAGGAAGACTGCATCTTGGGTATCAAAATCGGTGCCGCAGGATGGCTGTCAGGATTTGAAGCCTTTCAGGGCCGATAATACCTCGGCGGCGTGGCCACCCACCTTTACGTTGCGCCAGACCTTGCGCACCATACCATCCGGATCGATAAGGAGAGTGGCGCGCTCTGTGCCCATATATTTTTTTCCGTACAGCGTCTTTTCGGCCCACAGCCCATAGGCCTGAATGGTCTGCGTGCTTTCATCAGCCAAAAGTGTAAGATTAAGGTCGAACTTATTGATAAAATTGGCATGTTTTTTAAGGCTGTCTTTTGAAATGCCAAACAGGGCTGTGTCCAGCGCCCCAAACTCGCCAGCCAGAGCTGAAAATTCGCGCGCCTCGATAGTGCAGCCTTCGGTATTGTCCTTGGGGTAGAAAAACAGCACCACCCACTGGCCTTTGAGGTCGCGCAAACTAACCTCGCCGCCCTTTGACGAGGGCAGAGTGAAATCCGGTGCTGTAAAAGGTTCAAATTCGTTTTGATTTATCTGTGCTTTTGCCATGACATAGCCTTTATGGATGCGTAAGGATGACATAATCGATTCAGGTACGTTTGTGTGCCAAATTGGTTCTGCTGACACCCCTAAATCCTTAAAAAATTTTCGCCGCAGGGTTCTGCTGATTACTCGTGAAGTTTCAAGTTTTGTGATCCCCTTAACCCGCCTTGTGAAAAAGCGCTGGCGGTTAAGTCTTGCCGTTCTGTCGGGCCTGTGTCTGATCGCGGGCGGATTGCGTATCTATTCGGCGCCGGTCAGGCTTGATAATTTTAAGCCGATCATCATTTCGCGACTGGAAAATGCCTTGCCGGGGCATAAGGCCGATATCGGTCACATGGATTTGGTGTGGTTTCATGACGCCAATGCGTTGGGGTGGCGTTTTGAAGGTCTGACTATTCGCGACAGTAGGAAGCGTGTCGTGGCGTCGGCCAAATCCCTTGAAGCGGCCTTGGCGATCGACAGTCTGTTTGCCTTGCATATCGCGCCAGCGCGTCTGACAGCGAAGGATTTTTTCCTGGCGGCGACGGTATCTGAGCGCGGGCGCTATGAACTGGGCTATGAGGCCAAGGGGCAGCCACAGGCGCGCGGTGGCGTAGCGCTTGATCGGCTGTTCCGTGAACTGGTCGGGCCCGAAAAGCTAGGCTCACCTATCAGCTATACCCGCCAGTTTGCCCTGCGTCAGGGTCGCCTTGATCTGCGTCAGGTCAATTCCAATCTGGCCTGGACGGCGGATATCGGCAGTATCGACTACACCAAACGTGATGGACGTATCCGTGCCAATCTGGGGTTATCGATCAAAAGTGGAAATCAGATATCGAAACTGACGGCGCGGGCGAGTGCGACTGAAGGCCTGAAAACCGCAGCCATTGACGCCACAATCAGTAATCTTATTCCATCGACTGTATTTCCGTCGGTGGGCATGACCCGGCCAATGGCCGGATTTCATGCGCCGGTCAACGGCACCGGCACCGTGAAATACAGCGCCCGCCACGGCTTTGAGACGACCGATCTCGATATCTCAGCCGGTAAGGGCTATTACGATTTCGGAAAATCGAAGCAATCGTTTGAGGCCATGAATGTCGTGGCCACCTATGCCCGCCGCACCAAGCGCATCGATTTCAAGCGCTTTCGGGTTGTGTCGCCAATGCTGGAAGCGGACCTGTTTGGTCATGTCAAAATCTGGCCGTCTGATGTGAAGGTCGGCCGGAAACTGCTGATTGACTTTGATTTTAAAGGGCCAAAGGCGACCGGCAAGCTGGCCGACGATTTCCGGGCTCAGACTCTGAATGATGTCCATTTCACCGGCGCCTATTCACCCGATACGCGCGAGCTGTTTATCAAATCCGGCCGCGGCCGTCTGGAGACCGCTGTCGTCACCACTAAGGGGCGGCTTTATGCGGACGATAAGGGGCTGGGGGCCAATCTGACGGCCAGAATCGACGGTGATTTCACCAAGGAAACCGTCTTTGCGTTCTGGCCCGAAGGTCTGACAAAGGCGACGCGCCTGAACCTGATCGACCGGATCAAGGTCGGCACCTTATCTAACGCTGATTTCACCTTGTCGGCACCGCCGGGCTATCTGACGGCTGATAATCTGCGCAATGAGGATTTGCGGCTCGATTTTGATTTTCGTGATGCGACGATCGAATTTGATCCGCGCCTTAAGGACGGAACCGGTCTCAAGGGCCATGCTGTACTTATGGGTAGCCGGTTTGATCTGGATGTCGAATCCGGCTGGCTGGATAAGGCGGCGATCACGGACGGGCAGGTGCTGGTGCCGAGCTTCCACTCCAGTCGCTCAGGCAGAGGCAGCCTGACCCACATCTGGATCAAAGCGAAGGCCGATGCGGTCGATGTGATCGAAGCGGTTGATCCGATTGCCGGTGGCGATCTGGCGAAGAACGGCCTCAACCGTGAGCGTCTGGGCGGTCAGGCGGATGTGCGGGTTGATATCCGCTTCCCGACGTTTCAGAACCTGAGTACAGACACGTTTGATCTGACCTTCAATGCCGACCTGACCGATGCGTCCCTGAAGCAGGCGGCGCTGGGGTGGGATTTGACGGACGCGACGATCCGTGTGGACGGTGATTTGCGCGCCAACCGTATTGTGGCGTCGGGGCCGGGCGTGCTTGGCCCGTACCGGGGTGAAATCGCTTATCATACGGCCTTTAGCAAAGCCGACCCCAAGGTGACTTTCAAAGGTCAGTTTGATGCTGAGCCGTTTGGCGGCGCGCCGGATAAGCCGGTGCCGATTGAGGGGGAGTTTATCCTGACAGGCGGAAGCGATGAAGGCACGCAAGGTTCAGGTCAGATACGTTCCGGCATATTTGACGGCGATGTAGCGTGGGAAGGCACGGATGAACGCCCGAACCATGTGACCATCCGTGGTGAAACCGACGCCAAGGGCATGGCTGCCCAAGGTCTGCCGTTCATCCAGCATCTGGGGCCCAAGCTGCCCACGCAGGTATCGCTCATTCGGTCAGGCGATATCTGGAGCGGGGAAATTCAGGCGCAGGCCTTTTCCGGCGACTTGGCCTATATCGAAGGGGCAAATCCACGGCTGGTTTATCAGTCGGTTATTACGCCGGATGAGGCCCGTGAACTGGGCCTGAGCGGGATGCCATTGTTCCGGACGCAACGGCGGCTTAGTCTCAATATCGGGCTTGACGATCAAACCCGTGAGGCGCTCATCCGGGTAGATCAGTTTGAGGCGAAACTCGGTTGGGCCAAGCGCGACGCCAGCAACGATATTGCCCGTACACTGACCGCTAAAATCGCGCCGCAGGATTGGGCATCGCTGGGCCTGCCCGAAGCCTTTTTCAAGCCGTCTGAAACCATTGATGCCAAGGCTCAGTGGTTGCAAACCGGCGCGGCCATGAGCGGGCAGATCGATCTGAAAGGCCATGTTATCGACTTTACGGTGCCGGACAATATTGTCGGGTCGAACGGTTATCAGGCCCAGATACGCACCCGCGTCAATGATGGGCTTTTGACGCTGCTGGGCTATACCCATGATCGTCTGACCCTGACGGGGCAGGCCGATGTGGTCACCAGTCTTTACCGGCGCGGCGACCGCAACGTAACCGTGGTCAATGTCTATGCTCAGGACGCCGAGCTTAAGGTGTTGGGTAGTGATTGGGTTAAGCCTGCGGGTGAGGCTGCCGATTTCGCCTTTGAGATTGACGATAAGGGTGCTGGGCAAGGTATGAACATCGCGCGCATCTATGGCAATGGGGCGTCGGTAAAACTGGAGGGGCGCGCCTCTTTGGATGGCGATGGCAAGATTGAATTTGCTGATTTGTCAGAGGTTTATCTGAAAAACTTAGCGGAGGGTTCAGTCAAATATTATGAGGCGACGCAGGGCGGACCCAGATTGATATCGGCAACTGGCCGCTATTTTGACCTGCGCCCCTGGCTTGTGCCAAAGGCCAATCCCCAGACTACGATCATAGTGGCCGATATTCCCCACGATCAGCCGCCTGTTGAGCCGCCCCCGCCATCTCCGGCGGTGCCGACGCGTCTGGTGGCGGATGTGCAAACGCTGAAACTCTCGCGCGACGGTGCGTTTCATGACGTTAAAATCAATGTGGATTGGGATGGAGCCAACGGCCTTGATGGAAGCTTAAACGCGCGTTCAGAAAACAACAGCCTTATTCGATTTGAAGCTGAGCCCGATACGGCGGCGCAGCCCGCCTATAGCCGCTTTGAGGGTAAGCTTGCCGATACCGGTGATGCCCTGAAAACCGCCTTTGCGACCGCTCAGGTTCATCGTGGCGAAACCGAGATCAAGGGGGTGTTTACTCGCGGTCAGGTCGATGCCACGATCAGCGGTGAGCATATTCAGGTGCGTCAGATCCCTATACTGGCGCAATTGCTGACGGTAGGGTCATTGCAGGGGCTGGCCAACACCTTAACCGGCGAAGGCATTACCTTTGATGAGTATGAACTACCTGTGCGTTACCGGGTAAGCGACCAGCTTTTGTTTATCAAGGACGGTTACGCCAAGGGTGAGGCTGTTGGCATCAATGTCTGGGGGACGTTCGATCGCGATAATAACTATATCGATTATCGTGGCAGCCTGCTGCCGGTCTATGCCGTCAATTCCATGTTCGGGGACGTAGCAAAAAAGGGGCAGGGGCTGGTGGGCTTAAGATACCGCGTCCGGGGGCGTCCGCCGACGCCGCAGGTCGAGGTCGATCCGTTCTCACTGGTCATACCTGGTTTCTTGCGGCAGTGGTTTGATAAGGATTTTGAGGACGAAATCCCGCCGCTGAATTTACCAGACGCGAAGAAGAGCAAAGATTAGGCAGGTAAGGCTTGGGGGCATGGCCCCCAAACCCCGGAAATTTTTATCAGACCGGTTTAACCAGAATGATCTTTTTCTTGCCCTGACTGATCTTGATCACCCCATCAGGATTAAGGTCGGCCAGTGTCAGGTTTTGATTGCCGTCAGTGATGGCGATGTCATTGACGCGCAAGCCACCGCCTTGAGCCAGACGGCGGGCCTCGCCGTTGGATTGGGTAAGCCCGATCTGGGTCGTCAAGGCCGCCAGCATAATCCCGGCCTTAAGGACCGAGTTTTCGACTTCGACCGTCGGCAGGTCTGCGGACAGCACACCTTGCTCAAACGCTTTTTGTGCCGTGTCGCGGGCGGTTGCGGCCGCCGCTTCGCCGTGGACCATGCGAGTGGCTGCATCGGCCAGGATTTTCTTGGCCTCATTGATTTCCGCACCCTCAAGTTTCTCAAGGCGGGCGATCTCATCCATCGGCAAGTCGGTGAACAGGCGCATGAACTTACCGACATCGGCATCTTCGGCGTTGCGCCAGTATTGCCAGTAATCGTAGGGGCTCAAAGCGTCGGCATTGAGCCACACCGCGCCACCGACCGTCTTGCCCATCTTGGCACCCGATGCGGTCGTAAGCAGCGGCGTCGTCAGCCCGAACGCTGCCGATTGATTGATCCGGCGCGTCAGTTCAACACCATTGATGATATTGCCCCACTGATCGGAGCCGCCCATTTGCAGGACACAGTTATAGTTTGAGTTCAGTTCGCGGAAATCAACCGCCTGCATCAGCATGTAGTTGAACTCAAGGAACGTCATCGGCTGCTCACGCTCTAAGCGCAGCTTGACCGAATCAAAGGTCAGCATGCGGTTGATGGTGAAGTGTGTGCCGAACTTACGCAGGAACTCGATATAACCAAAGCCGGACAGCCAGTCGTCATTATTGACCATGATGGCGTCGGTTTTACCGTCCCCAAAGGTCAGGAAGTTGTTGAACACGCTCTTGATGCCGTTCATGTTCGACTGGATTTGCTCATCGGTCAAAAGCGGGCGCTGGGTGTCCTTGAACGTCGGGTCGCCAACCTTGGTGGTGCCGCCGCCCATGAGCACGATTGGCTTATTGCCGGTCTTTTGCAGCCAATAGAGCATCATGATCTGCACCAGATGGCCCGCGTGCAGCGACGATGCCGTGGCATCATAGCCGATATATCCCGTGATTGGCCCCGCAAGAAGGAGCGTATCAAGGGCCTCTGCGTCGGTGCACTGGTGGATGAAGCCACGCTCGCTCAGGACGTTAAGGAAATCGGATTTGAAGCTGGTTGCGGTCATATCTCTATCGAATGGTTGGAGAAAAAGAGCGGGACTAATTCGCCTCGACCTTAAGGGAAAGGCGTCATAACATAGACCTGCGCGAAAACCATAGGGAAGAATCGTATGTCAGGTACGGGTGTGTTTAAGGTTCTGGGCTTCATGACCGGCACATCTTTGGATGGCATCGATATGGCGGTGCTTGAGACCGATGGTGAGCAGCGCCTGACCTTTGGGCCTTGGGCTGAACGCCCCATGCCGGATACGGTGCGCGCGGTGTTGCAAGCCACGGTGAAGGCGGCGCTTAGCTGGCCGCGTGGAACGCCGGAGCCTGAGATTTTCAACGAAGCCCGCAAGGTCATCACGGATTATCATTTCTCTTCGGCGCAAGGTTTTCTGGCTGAACAGGGCCTGAGCTTTAGCGATTTCGATCTGCTGGGCGTGCATGGTCAAACCGTGCTGCATGAGCGCCCCAAGGCAGGCGTGCCAGGGCGGACCGTGCAGTTGTTTGATGGGCAGGCTTTTGCGGACATGACCGGCGTGCGGGTGGTGTCTGATTTCCGCATCAACGATGTGGCCGCGGGCGGAGAGGGGGCACCGCTGGCCCCCGTTTATCATCGCGCTCTGGTGGCGCAGGCGGTACTAGGCTTGCCTGTGGTGGTGGTCAATCTGGGCGGGGTAGCCAATATCACGGTCATTGATGAGGCGGGCGATATATCGGCTATGGATACCGGCCCGGCTAATGGCCTGATGGATCAGTGGGTGCAAAAGCATGGCCGGGGACACTACGATGCGGGTGGTGCGTGGGCAGCACACGGGACGGCTGACCCAGCGCTGGTGGCGGCCTATCTCAGCCACCCGTATTTCTCAGCGTCTGCGCCCAAATCGTTAGACCGTTATGATTTTACGCTGGCGGGTGTAGACGGGTTAGGTTTTGAGGATGGTCTGGCGACATTGTGCGAATTTACGCTGGAAAGTCTGTTGCTCGCTATCCGGATGTCGGGTGTTGCCCCCAAGGCCGTCGTTCTGGCTGGTGGCGGTCGTCAAAATGCGTATCTGGTCAACAGATTACGCACAAAACTTGATCTGAGAACCCAGCTTTATCTGTCCGAAGACCTTGGCTGGCGCGGTGGGGCGATCGAGGCCGAGGCTTTTGCCTATATGGCGGTGAGGTCGCTGCGGTCTATGCCGATCTCGTTCCCCGCAACGACCGGTGTGCCTCAACCTTTAACGGGCGGGCGGCTGAATATACCCTCCGCCCGCTGAAGGTTGTCAGGCGTTCGACAGGCGCTTATCGAGGTATGATCCGACGCGCTGTTCGATTTCCGGTAACTGATCCATCCAGAAATGGGTCGCGTCCGGCACCAGTTCGTGGTCAATGACGATGCCTTTTTGACTGCGCAGCTTGGCCACGACGCGGTCAACTTCGGACGGCGGCACCACGCTGTCGTTGGCGCCGTTGACGAACAGGCCCGACGCCGGGCAGGGGGCCAGAAAGCTGAAATCATAGGCATTGGTCGGCGGCGATACCGAAATAAAGCCATCGGTTTCAGGGCGGCGCATCAAAAGTTGCATACCGATATAGGCACCGAACGAATAGCCCGCGACCCAGAATTGCGCTGCGGTCGGGTTTTTGGCCTGAAGCCAATCGAGGGCGGTGGCCGCATCGGCCAGTTCGCCAATGCCGGCATCAAATTCGCCCTGGGATTTGCCGACGCCGCGGAAATTAAAGCGTAAAACTGAAAACCCGCGCGTCATGAACAGGTGGAACAATTGCACCGTGACCGGATTATTCATGTGGCCGCCCGCCTTGGGGTGCGGATGCAGGATGAGGGCGATCGGGGCGTTTTCTGTTTTGCCTTGCGTGTAGCGGGCTTCGATGCGACCTGCGGCTCCGGCCAGAATGACTTCGGGCATTAATTCACCTTGTGACAAATATAACAAATTTGACGGCCAAATTACTTGACTAACGCGGTCGGAATTATTAAGTCCGAATAACCTAGCGCATTAGTCGGGCATTTTGTCCGCTATCTGCGCGGGTCATAGCACAAAGTTTTCAGTTTGCGCAGATTTTTGTCAGTGACGCTCGGTCACTGCCTATTTGTGCAAATGACAGTCCGGTTCAGGCTTTTGGCGAAGGATTTCATATGCGTTTGTCAACCAAGGGGCGTTATGCCGTGATGGCGATGACGGATCTGGCGCTGCATGGTCAGGGTAAGCCCATATCGCTGTCTGAGATTTCGGAACGCCAGCAGATTTCGCTGTCCTATCTGGAACAATTGTTTGCCCGCCTGCGCAAAGCCGGGCTGGTTAAAAGTGCACGGGGACCCGGTGGTGGCTATTCGCTGGCCCGGTCATCGGATGCCTTGTTTGTTGCCGAAATCGTGGTGGCGGTTGATGAGCCGATCAAGGCGACGCGCTGTGCCCTGACGTCCAATAAGCTTGGGGCCAATAAGCGGCTGTCCAAAGAAAATGCGGCCCGCGAAATCGGCTGTATGCCCGGTGGTCAGCGTTGCCTGACCCATAACCTCTGGGAAGACTTGGGCCTTGCCATCCATGACTATCTGGCGAAGGTGTCGTTGAGCGACGTGATCCTTAAGCGCACCCGTAAGACGACGGACGCAGATGCGCTTAATGTCCCGGCTTCATTCAACGGTAGTCATAAAATCAATATTGATAAAATTGCCCGCGATCAGGAGATGGTGTCTTAAAGCTATGTCCGCCTCAACCGTTCTTTATATGGATCATGCCGCCACCTCGCCGCTCAGGCCGCAGGCGCGTGAGGCCATGCTTGCCACATTTGAGCTTGGGGCAAATGCCTCATCGGTACATAGCCTGGGACGCAAGGCGAAAATGATCGTCGAAGAGGCGCGCGCGCAAGTCCTTGATCTGGTTGGCGGACATGGTGCCAAGCTGGTGTTTACCTCTGGTGGCACCGAAGCCAATAATCTAGCCCTTCATCAGGCGCGGGTTCGCGATAACATAACCCACCTGATCATCAGTTACGGTGAGCACGATAGTATTTATACGGCCGCGAATTATGTGGGTAAACCCGTTCTGAAATGGCCGCTGTTACCATCAGGGCTGGCTGATCTTGAGGCCTTAAAAGCGCTGCTGGCCCAGGTGGAGGGCAAGGCGTTTGTAGCGCTGATGCTGGTCAATAATGAAACCGGCATTATTCAGCCGGTGGCTGAGTCTGCTGAGATTGTCCATGCGGCGGGTGGATGGTTGCATGTCGATGCTGTGCAGGCGGCAGGAAAAATCAATATTGATTTTGAGGCTTTGGGTGTGGATAGCCTGACTTTAACGGCGCACAAAATTGGTGGCCCGGTGGGTGTGGGCGCTTTGGTATATAATAGCGACCATACAATTATCCCCATGATCACGGGCGGTGGTCAGGAACAGGGCTTGCGGGCCGGGACTGAAAATGTCGCGGGGTTGGCGGCCTTTGGAGCAGCAGCTTTGGAGGCACAATTATGTGAACGGTTGCCTCAGCAAACCTCAACTGAGGAAGCTCTGAAAGAGCTTGGTGCTCGTATCATAGGTGAGGATGTGGCGCGGGTGTCAGGTATCACCTGTCTGGCGGTGCCGGACTGGTCGTCGCAATTGCAGTTGATTCATATGGATATGGCCGGGATTTGCGTCAGTTCTGGCTCGGCCTGTTCGTCGGGTAAGGTCAAGCAAAGCCGTGTCCTGAACGCTATGGGGCTGGAAAACCTGTCGGGCGGGGTCTTGCGTATATCGACCGGTTGGTCTAGCCAGCCTACGGACTGGGAGCGGTTTTTTGAAGTGTGGTCGGGCGGATACGAAGCGTTTCGCGCCCGCCAGTCGACTAAGTTGAATATAAAGGAACAAGCCTGATGGCTGCCGTTAAGGAAACCATTGATACGGTTCAAAAACTTGAGACCTATGAGCACGGTTTCGTCTCGGACATCGAGATGGAGTTTGCGCCCAAGGGCCTCAATGCCGATATCGTGCGTTTCATTTCCGCAAAAAAGAATGAGCCGGAATGGATGCTGCAATGGCGTCTGGAAGCGTTTGAGCGTTGGCAGTCGATGGATGAGCCCGACTGGGCCAAGCTGAATTACAAACGCGTCGATTATCAGGATCTCTATTATTACGCTGCCCCTAAGCAAAAGGTCGCACCCAAATCGCTGGATGAAATCGATCCGGAACTGCTGCGCGTTTATGAGAAATTAGGCATACCTCTGAAAGAACAGATGGTGCTGGCCGGTGTCGAAGGTGCGCCACGGTATGCGGTTGATGCTGTGTTTGACTCGGTGTCGGTTGTGACGACGTTCAAGGATGAACTCAGTAAGTCAGGCGTTATTTTTTGTTCAATTTCAGAAGCTTTGCGTGAGCATCCTGAACTGGTGCGTAAATATCTGGGCACGGTTGTGCCGCAGTCGGATAACTATTTCGCGGCGCTTAATTCGGCGGTGTTTTCGGACGGATCGTTTGTCTATATCCCTCCCGGCGTGCGCTGCCCGATGGAGCTTTCGACCTATTTCCGCATCAATGCGTCGGAAACCGGCCAGTTTGAGCGCACGCTGATTATTGCCGATAAGGGATCTTACGTTTCCTATCTTGAGGGCTGCACCGCCCCCATGCGCGATGAAAATCAGCTTCATGCCGCCGTGGTTGAACTTGTGATCTTAGAGGACGCCTCGATCAAATATTCGACCGTGCAGAACTGGTATCCCGGTGATGCGGAAGGTCGCGGCGGTATCTATAACTTCGTCACCAAGCGCGCCGATTGTCGTGAACCGCGGGCGAAAGTGTCATGGACGCAGGTGGAAACCGGATCGGCCATCACCTGGAAATATCCGTCGTGCATTCTGCGCGGTGATGACAGCGTCGGTGAGTTCTATTCGATCGCGGTCACCAACGGCATGCAGCAGGCCGATACCGGCACCAAGATGATCCATCTGGGTAAAAACACCCGCTCACGCATCATCTCCAAAGGCATTTCGGCGGGTAAGTCGTCTAACACCTATCGCGGTCTGGTCTCGGCACATGCGCGGGCGGCAGGGGCGCGGAACTTCACCCAATGCGACAGCCTGCTGATTGGTAAAACCTGCGCGGCCCACACCGTGCCCTACGTCGAAGCCGATACCGCCAAGGCGCAGTTTGAGCATGAAGCCACGACCACGCGCCTGAGTGAAGATCAACTGTTCTACGCTATGCAGCGTGGCTTGAGCCAGGAAGAAGCGGTCGCCCTTCTGGTCAATGGCTTCGTGCGCGATGTGTTGCAGGAACTACCGATGGAATTTGCCGTTGAGGCGCAAAAACTGGTGGCCATCAGTCTTGAAGGGAGTGTGGGGTGACGGTTATGGCTGACCTGAAACTTCGAGAATCCAATGTCGTGTGGTTTGATGGTGAAGCTGTCGACTCTGCCGGGAATCCAGTAAGGATGTATTCGGTTGTCACCCCAATAGAGGCTGTCGAGCAATATTACGTTGATGGTGATGGGCCAATCGGGCTTCTGCCGGGAATCCGTCTCGTCGTTCTTGGTGCTGCAAATGGTGACGTCGATTGGCTATGGCTGGAAGTGGATGATACGCCCTCGGCCTTCGTAAACGCCAATGTTTGTCTTGCTACAGCAAAACTCAAATACCTGTGTGAGGTCGGTGATGACCTTCATATGAAAAGGTTTTCTCAATAATGCTTAATATCCAAAATCTCACCGTCAGCGTTGATGACAAAACCATCCTTAAGGGTCTGACGCTCGACGTGCCGGCGGGCGAAGTCCATGCCATCATGGGCCCGAACGGCGCCGGTAAATCGACTCTCGGTTATACGCTGGCGGGGCGTTCCAACTATGAGGTGACAGCCGGATCGGCAGCACTGAACGGCGAAGACCTGCTGGAAAAGGACGTGCATGAGCGCGCCGCTGCCGGGCTTTATCTGTCGTTTCAGTATCCGCTCGAAATTCCCGGCGTCCCGGCCCTGACCTTTATCCGCACGGCTTTGAATGCCCAGCGTAAGCTGCGCGGCGAAGACGAAATGTCAGCGCCTGAGTTCCTGAAAACGACCCGCGAAGTGGCCAAGTCGCTGAAAATCGACATGGACATGCTTAAGCGTCCGCTCAATGTTGGTTTCTCCGGCGGCGAAAAGAAGCGCATGGAAGTGCTGCAAATGGCGCTGCTCAAGCCGAAGTTTCTGATCCTTGATGAAACCGATTCCGGCCTCGATATCGACGCGCTTAAGGTCGTGTCCGAGGGCGTGAATGCCCTGCGTGCGCCCGATCGCGGGATGCTGGTTATCACCCACTATCAGCGCTTGCTGGATCATATTACACCGGACCGGATTCATATTCTGGTTGATGGTCGCATTGCCCATTCGGGCGGGCCGGAACTGGCGCATGAGTTGGAAGCGCGCGGCTATGATGAGTACCTGGGCGAGGCGGCATAATGGCGTTTGATCTGTTCGATCCCATAACCTGGCCGACGAGGCGGGATGAGGAATGGAAATATTCCGATCTGGCGCGTCATCTGCGGATCACGCCGCGTGAGTTGGAGGTTTCGACGGACATCGCAGCCCCTAAATTGGTGCTGGATGGCTTTCATATCCATAACGTCTTTGGCGCGGACTACAGCGGTCTTGAGGCGGCGGTTAAGGCGGCAAATGGCAAGCTGTGGCTGCGGCACTGGGCGCGCGGGCGTCTGGATGGGGTGGCCGGTTTCCAGAACACAGGCCGGGTTGATCTTGCGGCTGGTGAGCATCTGATCCTGTTTGAAACCTACGAGGGTAAAGGTAACTACGCGGTTCACAGTGAGCTTGAATTCACTCTGGCCGAGGGTGCGCGCCTTGAGCGGGTTGTGGTCATGGATGAGCCAGAAACGGCCACCTCTGTGCGTCAATCAACGATTGATACCGCGCCAAATGCCCACTATGTGCAGACCGTAATTTCGACCGGCTCTGCTTTTCAGCGCTTTGAAAGCCACGTCACCCACGCCGGTCATGGGGCGCAAGTCCGCATGGACGGCGCGTACCTTTTGAAGAACAAAACCCATTTCGATTACACCACCCGCCTTGATCATCAACACATCAATGGTGTGACGACGCAGGCGATCAAGGGGCTGGTCAAGGATCAGGCTCAGGTCGTGTTCCAGGGGCGTATTCTGGTGCAAAAAGGTGCCGACGGCACCGACGCCCGCATGCGCCATCAGGCCCTGATCCTGAACGACGGGGCACGGGTGCGCGCTAAGCCGGAACTGGAAATCTATGCCGATGACGTGCAGTGTGCGCACGGCAATACCATCGGCAATCTGGATGAAAACGCGCTGTTTTTCTGCATGTCGCGCGGTATGGATGAAGCCACCGCGCGCGGCCTTTTGATGCAGGCCTTTATCGTCCCGGTGATTGAAGCCATTGATGATGATCAACTGCGCGCGGCGGTGCTGGAGTTTGTTGAGGCTAAGGCCGGAGGCTTTTATGGCGTTTGACGTCGATAAGGCCCGCGCCGATTTTCCGATCCTGTCACGGGAGATCAAGGGTAAGCCCCTGATCTATCTCGATAGCGGGGCCAGCGCGCAAAAGCCGCGTCAGGTGCTGGAGGCGATGAGCGCGCACGCCGCGACATCCTACGCTAATGTCCATCGCGGCCTTCATGCGCTGGCGAATGAAACGACCGATGCCTTTGAAAAAGGCCGTGAGACCGTGGCGCATTTTATCAATGCCGCGCGCGTCGAAGAGGTGATCTTCACCAAGTCAGCGACTGAGTCCATCAATCTGGTCGCCTTTAGTTTTGGATCATTTATCAAAGTCGGTGACGAAATCCTGATCTCCGAAATGGAGCATCACGCTAATATCGTGCCGTGGCATATGCTGGCGGAGCGCATCGGCGCGGTACTGAAATGGGTGCCGATTCTGGATGACGGCAGCCTCGATATGGCGGCTTTTGATCAACTGTTGACGGATAAGGTCAAGCTAGTTGCCATCTCACATATGTCGAATGTTCTGGGCACCATCAATCCGGTGTCCGAGATTGTCGTTAAGGCTCATGCTGTGGGCTCCAAGGTCCTGATCGATGGTTGTCAGGGCGTGGTCCATTTGCCGGTCGATGTGCAGGCCCTGGATTGCGATTTCTACGTCTTTTCGGCCCATAAACTTTATGGCCCAACGGGCCTTGGCGTACTTTACGGCAAGTACGATCTGTTGGCCGCCATGCCACCCTATCAGGGCGGGGGTGAGATGATTGCACACGTCAGCAAAGCGCGCATCACCTATGCCGAACCGCCGCATCGGTTTGAAGCGGGTACACCTGCGATCCTTGAGGTCATCGGTCTTACGGCTGCGATCGAATGGTTGTCTCAGTTTGATCGTAATGCCACTATTGCCCATGAAATGGCGCTGTATGATCGCGCCTATGAGGGCTTGCGCGGTATCAATAGTCTGCAGGTGCATGGCCATGCGGCACATAAAGGCTCGATCCTGACCTTTTCTTTAGGTCAGGCACATGCCCATGACGTTGCACAAATCCTTGATCGCTACAATATAGCGGTAAGGGCCGGTACACATTGCGCCGAACCACTGATGACGCGCCTTGGGGTGACCTCAACCGTGCGGGCGTCCATTGCGCTTTATAATACCGAAGATGAGATCGACGCTCTGATCGTGGCGGTCCAAAAGGCCCAAAGTTTTTTTGAGTAAGGTTATCGATATGTCCGACCACATCATCAATCTTCATGAGGAACCGGAGCATCCGCAGGCGGAACTGTTCGCGCGCGAAGCCCCGTCCGGCTTGTCTGAGGACGAACTGTCGCGCCTGACCGAAGACCTGATTGGGGCGTTCAAAAGCGTCTATGATCCGGAAATCCCGGTTGATATTTATGAGTTGGGGCTGATCTACCGCGTCGATGTGTCTGATGATCGCGATGTGGCCGTGGACATGACCTTGACGGCGCCGGGCTGCCCTGTGGCGGGTGAGATGCCGGGCTGGGTCGAGCAGGCCGTTATGGGCGTGCAAGGCGTTAACAGTGTCAATGTTAATCTGATCTTTGAGCCGCCGTGGGATTCATCGAAAATGAGCGACGAAGCTAAGCTTCAGCTTAATATGTTTTAGGTACTCACCTTCAAAGTCCTTCGCTGCGCTCAGTGTACTTTGAGGGTGTTGTTAGATCGAAAAAATTATCTTGGGGCGGCCCTTCGATAATTTTTGCATTTATGTAAACTCAATGCCGCGAATGTCTTTTAAGGCTTAGTGATCATGGAAACCGCTGTTTCTTTCCGACCCCGTCGACCGAGGCCTGCGATCGTCAGTTTGACGGACGCGGCGGCGAAGCAAGTCAAGGCGATTATGGCGAAAGCCGATAAGCCTTATGCGGGCCTGCGCGTGGGCGTGAAGGCCGGCGGCTGTGCAGGGCAGGAATATGTCTTAAGCTATGCCGAAGCGGCTGATCCGTTGGATGAGGTCGTAACCGATAAGGATGTCACCATCCTGATTGAGCCCAAGGCGGTGCTTTATCTGGTCGGTACGGTCATTGATTATGAGACGACGAAACTGTCCTCAAAATTCGTGTTCAATAACCCGAATGAGACTGATGCCTGCGGGTGCGGCGAAAGCGTGACTATCACGCCGGTTCAGGCGGATTAGTATCCAGCCAGGTCAGGGCTTCATCAAGGCTTTCAAAGGTTTGTATATAATCCTTTGCGAATATATCGCCAATGCCTGCCAAACGCGGTTTATCCAGCGGATCTTTTGAGATCAGGGCCAATCGTTTACGTAGAGGGGGTGGAGAACCAGCCATTTCGGCCAGTGCCTGAGCGGCTCTCATCAAATCGTGCAGGGTGGTAAAGCCTTCGGCGGCGCGCATATCCATCACCCGGTCGTAAGACCAAGGCTGGTCGATTTGCCCATAAACATCAATCAGAGCATCAATCAGGGTCGCCCCCTCGTAAGCGCCTCTGACCGTCACCAGCAGGCGATTTTTGGTTTCGTCGATGCGGTAACTCACTCGAAAACCCGCGGGCATGATTTTGGGCCTGTACGCAAATAGATACTATGAACTGTCATAGTGCAGCCAGCTTAATAAAGCCTCAAAACCTGTTGTTTTCCCAAATAGTTTTATTCAGAAACTATGGTCGATGGCTGGAATGGGATGCCGGTGGCTTCGCTGATCAGGGTTTGGGTCTGGGTTTCAATGGTCCGCTGCAAGCGTGCCATAAACTCCACCTTATCAAGGCCGGTTGGGATCGGTTCCATAAACTGCAAGACCGCCGTACCCGGTGACTTTTCATAGCGTTCTTCCTGCCAAAATAGCCCCAGATTGGTCGCCACCGGCACGACGGGCCGATTGAAATTACGGTACATGTGCCACACACCTGAGCGATAACGGTGATAGGTGCCGGGCGTTGACAAATGGCCTTCCGGATAGATCAGAATGTGGCGGCCATCATCACTGGCTTTTTGTGAACGGTCGGCCAGAGCCTTGCGGGCTTCGATGCCACCGCAATTATTGACAACAATCGCCCCCAGCTTACGCAGGATGGTCGACATAAAGGGAAATTTTTCGAGGTGATCACCCGTCACAAAGGCCAGATCATTGAATTGGGAATATATGCAATAGCCATCGCCCCACGACTGGTGCTTGGCGGCAAAGATTACAGGCTGTGACGGGATGTGTTCGCGGCCTCTGACTTCAAGCCGGATGCCAGCCAGATGCTGCATCGCCCAGACCATGCGGCGGGTATAGCGCTGAATAACCCAAAGCACCGGGCGGCGGCCCGGTAAAACTGTAAGTAGCAGCGCCATAAGGCTGTAAAATATCGAAAAGAGCCAGTAAGCGCTGGCGAACAGAAAACTGCGCATGGTCAGGCCTTAAGAGTCATAGCTCTCAAAGACGTATAAGACTTTAGCTGATTTGGCGAGCCTATGTTAACGCGCGTCAGGCGACATTAAAATCCTTGACCTGAGTGGACTCAGCGACAGTCACCATGTTGCGGCCATTGTTTTTGGACAGATACAGCGCTTTATCGGCACGGTCCATCAGATCAAACGGGTCTTCGGCAAACTCGCGTTGAGCTAGACCGACCGATATTGAGACTGTACCCAGGTCTTCGTTGGTAGAGCGGCGTTTCAACACACGTGTTGAAATTTCCTGACGGGCTTCATCGAGAATACGAGCGACCTCGGTAGCTGTTTGGCCGGGGAACAACATGCCAAACTCTTCGCCGCCATAGCGGGCGGCAAGGGCGGGCGGGCGGCCAATACGGGCCAGAACACTGGCCACATAGCGCAGAACCTGATCGCCGGTCTGATGACCCCAGGTGTCGTTGAAGCGCTTGAAATGGTCGATATCGATTACCGCCAGCGTCAGCGGTTTTGAGACGTCATCGCCTTCACACTGCTTATCCAATTGCTCATCAAACGCCTTACGGTTCGCCAGATTAGTCAGGGCGTCGGTCATAGCTTCCATACGCACCTGATCAAGGTGCTTACGTAAGCGATTGATTTCACGCGATGAATCGCTCAGGCGCGTTTGTAATGACTGATGATGGTCAAGGACGACATTGGTTGCCGCCGACAGGTTGTCGACCAGATTTTTCAGCACACCCGCATCGGCTAGGTTAAGAGACTGACGTGCACTTTCCAGCGTCGTGGAATAGCTTTTCTGGGAAGATTGCACGTCACTGATGACCTCAGTGATCGTATGCAATTCTTTGGACAGCTTAAGGCCCGCGTCGCGGACTTCATCATTCAGCTTCAGGCGCGCAATGAATTTCGACGCCAGGCTATCGCTGATTTCTTCGGTGATTTTCTCTCCGCTGGCAACAAGTCTCAGGACTTCCTGAGCCAAGGCGCATTGCGGGTCACCGGCAACATAGAGCCAGATTTCATAGTTGAGTGGCGTCGGCCACACACCATGTTCTTCCATAAGCTTCAACGCGTCCTGCGCTAAGGCGTATGAGTTTGGACCACGGACACTTACTTCTATGTCGTTGTTCATTTGGTCTTCCTTGCGTCACCTGATTCTATGTGACAATGGCGACCTTAGCCCAACTTCTCTGACAGGCGGTTAACGCGATTGAGAATTTTTCTAAATTTTTATTATTTTAAATCGACGCTACGCAACAGGAAGGCGGGGACGTGCCAGCCAAAACCCTCGGCCGTTGTCTCGTAATCGTTTGATTTTTCTTTAGTTTCAGAGACTTTCTCTGTGCGGCTTCGACGGCGTGATGGTCTGGGCTTATCAACGATATTTTCGATAACCGCGTTTTCATTAACGGCCGGTTCGGATTGAATTTCGGCTTCGGGCTCGGTTTTTGTGACTGCCTTTATGGGCTTATCCCGATCGCTGCGACGGGGTTTGCGGTCTGGGCGCGACGATTTACGGTCGCTATCTTCAGACATGGCGCTGAAATCGACTTCAATCGAAAGGGTTTCCGGTTCTTTTTTCGTAAGTTTCAGTACCTTATCGTAGTTTTTCTCATCGGCACCCGACAGCAGAAGATAGGCTTCGCCTGAGCGACCGGCGCGACCGGTACGTCCAATGCGGTGAACATAGTCATCGGCATGGTGGGGGACATCGAAATTAAACACATGACCGACATCGGGAATATCAAGCCCGCGCGCGGCCACATCAGACGCCACCAGCAAGGTCAGATCGCCTTTGCGGAAGGAATCGAGCGTCTTCATACGCAGGGCCTGATCGAGGTCGCCATGGATTGGGGCTGCGTTAAAGCCGTGAACCGATAAGGATTTGGCTACGATATCAACGTCGGTTTTGCGGTTGCAGAACACGATGCCGTTCTTGATTTCCAGCGTTGAAATAATAGCGCGCAACGCGATGCGCTTGGCCTTGGCTGCATTCAAGGCATTGCTGCCGGGGACGCGGTAGACAAACTGGCGAATATTTTCAGCCGTCGTGGCCGGGCGTGACACTTCGATGCGGACAGGATTTTTCAAAAATGCCTGAGTGATGCGGGTAATTTCCGGCGCCATAGTGGCCGAAAAAAACAGGGTCTGACGCGTCGGCGGGGTGAGCTTAAAAATACGCTCAATGTCAGGAATGAAGCCCATGTCCAGCATCCGGTCGGCTTCGTCAACCACCATGATTTGCACGCCATTGAGCATGACTTTTGAGCGCTCAAACAAATCCAGCAAACGGCCGGGAGTGGCAATCAGAACGTCTACGCCCTTATCAAGCTTAGACACCTGATCGGCCATCGACACGCCGCCAATCAAAAGTGCCCAGTTAAGCTTGTGATACTTGGCATATTTTTCAAAGGCTTCGGATACCTGATCGGCCAGTTCGCGGGTAGGGGCCAGAACGATGGCGCGCGGCATACGGGCGCGCGACCGGCCAGCGGCCAGACGTTCGATCATCGGCAAGGTGAAGGCGGCGGTCTTACCGGTTCCGGTTTGCGCAATGCCAAGGACATCAAGGCCAGTCAGGGCCACGGGGATCGCCTGTTCCTGAATAGCCGTCGGCGTGTCATAGCCGGTCTCAGCTATGGCCTTTAAAACTTCGGGGCTTAATCCAAGATCGGTGAACTTTGTCATGAAACTCTTTAACCGGGGGCATACGCGATAAACCGGCCTTATACACAGAATAGCCGTTTGGTGTAACAGCTATTCTGTGAAAAAGCCGGTTTCTTTGAAGTTTAAAGCTTTGCGGGCAAATTCAGAACGCTTAAACGTCAAGATCCTCGCTGACGAACTCTGCATTTTCCTGAATATAGCGAAAGCGCAATTCAGGTTTGCGGCCCATTAGGGTCTCGACCAGACTTTCGACCGCATCCTCACTCTCAGGCAGAACCACCCGCGCCAAGGTGCGGGTTTTGGGGTCCATGGTGGTTTCTTTGAGCTGAGCCGGCATCATTTCACCCAGACCCTTAAATCGGCCGATTTCAGGTTTCTTGCCCTTGAATTCTTTTTCCAGAATCTCAGTGCGATGGGCGTCATCACGCGCATACACGGTCTTGGAGCCATGGCTGATGCGGTAGAGTGGCGGCATGGCCAGGAACAGGTTTCCGTTCCGGATCATGGCGGGCATGGTCCGATAGAAGTAGGTAATCAGCAGGGACGCGATATGGGCGCCGTCGACGTCAGCATCGGTCATGATGACGATGCGTTCATAGCGCAGATCTTCCTCCTTGAAGCGCGCGCCGGGTTGTACGCCCAGCGCCAGCCCCAGATCAGACAGTTCCTGATTGGCCTTGGCCTTATCGCCGGTGGCCGACGCCACGTTCAGGATTTTACCGCGCAGAGGCAGAATGGCCTGAGTATTACGGTTGCGGGCCTGTTTGGCGGAGCCGCCGGCGGAGTCACCTTCAACCAGAAACAGTTCAGTATCCTTGGCATCCTGACGGGCGCAGTCAGCAAGCTTGCCCGGCAGGCGCAGCTTACGGGTCGCGGAGGCCCGCTGAACTTCCTTGTCTTTGCGCTTTTTGAGGCGTTCCTCGGCGCGTTCGACGATGAACTGCAGCAGCTTGTCGGCCTGTTTCGGTGATGAGGTCAGCCAGTGATCGAACGGATCGGCCAGCGCTTTTTCCACCAGTTTTTGGGCCTCGGACGACGAAAGGCGATCCTTGGTTTGGCCTTGAAATTCCGGGTTTTTGATAAACACAGAGATGACGATACCGGCCTGAGCCGCGACATCTTCGGCGGTGACGATGGCCCCGCGCTTGTCACCGGTCATTTCGGCATAGGATTTCAGGGAGCGGGTGAGGGCGGCCCGTAAGCCCGCTTCGTGAGTACCGCCATCGGGCGTGGGGATGGTGTTACAGTAAGACTGGACAAAGCCGTCATGCTCTCCAAACCCTGCGGCGGACCAGACTACGGCCCATTCGACAGCCCCGCCTTCGCCTTTACGCTCGACGCGGCCAGAAAAAATATCGCTGACCGTTTCGGTATCGACCACCCGCTCAGCCAGATAATCGGCCAAACCGTTCGGAAAGTAGAATTTGTCTTCAGCGGGCGTCGTGTCGTGGATCAAAGATGGCGCGCATTTCCAGTTAATCTGAACCCCGCGGAACAGATAGGCCTTGGCCTTGGCCATGCGGTATAACCGTGCAGGACGGAAGTGGGCATTTTCGCCAAAGATTTCAGGATCGGGAATAAAGCGTTCGCGTGTGCCGCGTTTTTTCGAGGGGCCCAATTGTGCAATTGGCCCTTGCGGCAGGCCTCTGGAAAATACCTGCTGCCACTCATAGCCGTCGCGCCAGACGGTGACTTCCAGACGTTCAGACAGGGCGTTCACCACCGATACCCCGACCCCGTGCAGACCGCCGGAGGTTTCATAGGCCTTGCCAGAGAACTTACCGCCAGAGTGCAGAACGGTCATAACGACTTCGAGGGCTGATTTGCCGGGATATTTGGGATGCGGGTCGACGGGGATGCCGCGGCCATCATCGCGCACACTTAAATAACCGTCCGCATCCAGTTCCACCCAGATCGCCTTGGCGTGACCCGCCACGGCTTCGTCCATAGAGTTATCAAGGACTTCGGCGAACAGGTGGTGCATCGCCTTTTCATCAGTCCCGCCGATATACATGCCGGGCCGTTTGCGGACGGGCTCCAGCCCTTCCAGCACTTCGATAGCATTGGCGCCATAGCCTTCGGCCGTCATGGCGTCGGGTTGTGGCGCAACTGGGGTTTTGGCTTTAGCCGCCTTTTCAGGCGGCGTGTCATTCGCCGGACTTTTGGCCGGATTAGCGGCAGGTTGAGGCTGGGCAGCATCCTGTGACGCGGGTGCAGCTCCGTTATCGAATAGATTCGGCTGGGGTACAGATGTGGACATAAACCCTATCTTGCTGTGATTCGGGATATTAGAAAGAAAAAGGCCGCAAACCCTGTGGGCTTGCGGCCTTTAAACTTAGCACAAAAGGCGTGGGCTTAGAAAGCGGCCTTAAGCGTTACGGCAACACGATCCTTGTAGTTCGAACCCAGGTCGTGATCGCCGGTGTCCCAATAGCGAACGTCAACCGAGAAAGCTTCGGTCAGGGCATAGCCCGCGCCGAGGTTCCAAGCGGTATAGTCCGAACCATCTTCGATGTATTGCTTACCCATGGCGCCGGAGACCGACAGCTTTTCCGTGATCGGATAAGAGGCGTTCAGTTCCGAATAGAGCGACTCACCCGCACCGCCGAAATCCATCGAGTAGTAAGCGGCAGCACCGATAGCGCCTGCACCGATCGGATGGCTGACAGCAGCTTTCAGTTCACCGAACGACAGGTTGGTGTCTTCAGGTTGGTTCGGATAACCGTAGTAGATACCGCCGAAGTCGAACGAGAAGTCTTTATAGGTCGGCTTTACGCCAGCATATACGTCGACTTCCATGTCGGTTTCGTCGTCACCGAAATCTACGTTCGAAGCCCATGCGCCTGCGTAGAAGATGCCGTTGGCGTAGTCGATGCCGCCTTGAACAGCTTCGCTGCGACCGGTTTGCGACACGCCGCGCCATACGTAATCATTGGTGACCGAGATGTTGTAGCTCAGAGCGCCTTCGGCCATTGCGCCACCGGCGAATACCAGACCAAGAGCCGTAGCAGCGGCAAGGAGGGACTTCTTCATTTTTATAAATCCTAGGTTTTGTTGTTTAGCGCCAGATCGAGGAGGTCATCGGCATCAGACGCGATTACACAGTTAACTTTATCAAAGCCTTCGCAAATGTAGCATTTTTTCGTCACACGACTAGCCCCTGCAAAGATGCGGAAGACTATTAGCAACGCTTTGGTGCAATTTTACAACGCAGTGTTAACGCGCATATTCGTATCATGACGAATGTAAATTTGTATTAATGCGTATAAAATTCAAAAAGATGTATTCAGGAGTTGCGAAAGTTTTCGTGCACCAAGGCCTTTAACATGGCGCCTGTTTGCGGTGCATATAAAATTGGTTCGGGAGCAATATTATCAGCAAAAAGGCCGCCTCATAAAAGGCGGCCTTCGCATCGATTTATTTTAGCGTTTTATGATTAAAACGCAGCCTTAAGCGTCAGGGCGACACGCTCGTCAGACCAAGGAGAGTCGACATCTGTGTCGTGGTAACGCAGGTCAACCGACAGGATGTCGGTCAGGGCGTAGCTGCCGCCGACGTTCCAGGTGTTATAGCTGCCGTAGTCACCGTAAGCGCCAGAAACGCTGATCTTATCGGTCAGCGGGTAAGCGCCATTGATTTCGAAGTAGTCTTCGAGATCTTCGTCGGTGTTGACGTAAGCGGCGGCACCGATCGAGCCTTTGCCCAGCGGATAGCTGACGGCGGCCTTAACTTCAGTCATGTTGAGGTCATCTTCCTGCGGGTAGGCGTAGTACAGAACGCCGAAATCGAAGGCGAAGTTACCAACGGTTGGCTTCACGCCAGCGTACAGGTCCAGTTCGTAATCAGCATCCGAACCAAAATCGACGTTAGAAGCCCAGGTGCCGGCGTAGAATATGCCGTTGCTGTAGTCGATGCCGCCAGAGATGGCTGGGTTTTCGTCGGTTTGCGACACGCCGCGCCACACGTAGTCAGTGGTGGCGGCTACGTTGTAGCTGAATTCACCTTCGGCCATTGCCGAACCCGAAGCCAGAAGGGCAGCCGAAGCGGCGGCAGCGAACAAAATCTTTTTCATATCCATATCCTCAGATGGGTTGTTTTTATGTGACCCTTACCGAAGGCGTTTCCTGTAGTGCGTCATTTATGTAGTTTTTGTGACTTAGCAATATGACGATACAGTTTAAATGGGGATTGCCAAGAGGTGTGTATCTTTAAGCACGACATGTGTGGCGTATTTGCATCGAATTGGTCTCTGTTGTGACAATATAAGGCGGTGTGTCAGCTATTATGTGTCTTTGTTGCCGCCTTTCAAACGCAAATAAGGCGCCCGTTACCGGACGCCTTATAAGCTCATCTGAAATCAGATGTGGATAGGCTTAGTGATGAAGGGCTTCGTCGTGCTGTGACGAGTCGAGACCAGCTTCTTCGTCCGCTTCCGAAACCCGCAGGCCCGTCGTGAACTTACAGATGACCAAGATGATCAGAGTGCCAACAGCCGACCACACGATAGTGAAGCCAAGGCCTGCCAACTGCTTGCCAACGGTTGCACCTTCAGCAAGGCTGTTGATGGAGGCGTCAGCGAATACAGCCGTGAGAACTGCACCGAGGAAGCCACCAGCACCGTGGATGCCGAATGCGTCGAGCGAGTCGTCGTAACCCAAGATCTTCTTAACCCAGACAGCCGAGAAGTAGCAGACCGGACCGGCAATGAGGCCGATAAACAGAGCGCCCATCGGGTTGACGAAACCAGCAGCCGGGGTAATAGCCACGAGACCAGACACGATGCCGGACAGGATGCCGAGCAGTGACGGCTTACGGCGAACAATCCACTCAACAATTTTCCACGTAACACCCGACGCAAAGGCTGCGACGAGGGTATTGAGCAGAGCTGCGGCCGCAATGCCATCCGGAGTCCAGGCGGAACCGGCGTTGAAACCAATCCAGCCAACGAACAGCAGAGAGGCGCCGATCATGACAAACACAAGGTTGTTGGGCGGCATTTCTTCGGTGCCGTAGCCTTTACGGCGGCCGAGGAAGAGTGCGGCAACCAGACCGGCGACGCCGGAGTTGACGTGAACGACTGCGCCACCGGCGAAGTCAAGCACGCCCATGGTGCCGAGGTAACCACCGCCCCAGACCTGGTGACAGATCGGCGCGTAGACGAATACCGACCACAGAGCCATAAACAGCAGCAGGCCAGACAGCTTGATACGCTCTGCGAACGCACCGGTGATCAGGGCTGGTGTGATGATGGCGAATGTCATCTGGTAGGCAATCCACAGCATTTCAGGCAGATAAGGGGCTGCGCTGAAGGCGGTGGAGGAGGTGACACCCTTAAGCATAACGACATCAAAACCACCGATGAACTGGTTCATGAAATCGGCTGATTGACCGAACAGCGGGGCGCTAACCTTGCCGAAAGCGATCGAGTAGCCGACCACCAGCCAAAGCAGGCCGGCGACGCAGGACACAGCAACCGATTGGGTTACGGTGGCGATGACGTTTTTCTTACGAACCATACCACCGTAGAACAGCGCCAGGCCCGGCAGGGTCATCATAAGAACCAGAGCGGTTGACAGGAAGACGAAAGCAGAGGCTGCGCCGTCCAGTTCTAAAGCGGCTTGGTGGCCGAGCAGAACAGGAGCTTCGGCTTCGGCCTCAGCTTCGGGAGCGACAGCAGCTTCGACCGCTGAAGCGGCTTCAGACATGGCTTCAGCCGCCTCAGAGGCGACCTCGGCAGCGACGGGTGCCGCGGCCATAGCCGTGCCAGCGACAGGTGCCGCCAGCATTATAGCGGCAGCACAGGCTGCGGCTTTTGATAATTTAATCCACGTTTTCAAAGTATCCCCCTTGGTTAAGCGGATGTTGCACAGGCGAACAGTGCCGCCTTATGCCTTCAACTCAAAGGCTTTTTATCATGTTAAAGATACGTAAAGGAGTGCGGGGTGGGCGATTGCGTCATTTATGTGTCAATTTGAGCCGTATTGGTGCTTAAAGATATGTTTTGAAAATGGTTGCTTGTGAAATTAAAATAATAACATTTGAAATTAAACATTATGCTTGAATTAGGCAAAAATTAAGCCGCCCAAAATGGGCGGCTTAATCAAGTATTTCAAACGATTACGAGTTCGAAATTAGCACTTATAGTACATTTCAAACTCGACCGGGTGCGGACGCAGTTCCATGTTCATCACTTCTTCCATCTTGAGTTCGATGTAGGAGTCGATGAAGTCGTCATCCATCACGCCGCCTTTTTTGAGGAAGGAGCGGTCAGCGTCGAGGCAGTTGAGGGCTTCGCGCAAGGAGCCACAAACTTCCGGCACCAGTTTTTGCTCCTGGGGTGGCAGATCGTATAGGTTCTTATCGGCAGGTGCGCCCGGATCGATACGGTTTTCGATGCCGTCAAGGCCAGCCATAAGCAGAGCCACGAAGGTCAAGTAAGGGTTGCCCATCGGATCAGGGAATCGGGCTTCGAGGCGCTTGCCCTTCGGCGAAGACACCCACGGAATACGGATCGAGGCCGAACGGTTGCGGGCCGAATAGGCCAGCTTAACCGGAGCTTCGTAACCCGGAACCAGACGCTTATAGGAGTTGGTGGTCGAGTTGGCGAAAGCGTTGATGGCCTTGGCGTGCTTGATGATGCCGCCGATGTACCACAGGCACATGTCGGACAGACCGGCATACTTATCGCCAGCGAACGATGGCTTGCCACCCTTCCAGATCGACATGTGTACGTGCATGCCCGAACCGTTGTCACCAAACATCGGCTTTGCCATGAAGGTGGCCGATTTACCGTAGGCATGGGCTACGTTTTGAACGACGTACTTATAGAGCTGCAGGCGGTCGGCCATGGTCAGCATGTCCGAGAACTTCAGGCCCAGTTCGTGCTGAGCGGGCGCCACTTCGTGGTGGTGCTTCTCGGTTTCCATGCCGAGTTCTTCCATCACGGCCAGCATTTCGCCGCGCAGATCCTGGCAGGAGTCGATAGGGTTGACCGGGAAATAGCCACCCTTTGGGCCAGGGCGATGGCCCATATTGCCTTCTGGGTAAACCTTAGCCGAGTTGTGCGGCAGTTCGGTCGAATCGAACGCATAGCCGGTGTTGTCCGGCGAAATCGACCAGCGCACGTCGTCAAAGATAAAGAATTCGGCTTCAGGACCAAAGAAGGCGATGTCGCCAATGCCGGACGATGCCAGATAGGCCAGAGCCTTTTTCGCCATCGAACGCGGATCGCGGTTGTAAGGCTCATTCGTGTCGGGGTTCACAACGTCGCAGAACAGGAAGAGGGTGGTCTGCTGATAGAACGGATCGATATAGGCCGTTTTCAGGTCGGGACGCAACTTCATGTCCGACTCGTTGATCGCCTTCCAGCCGGCGATGGACGAACCGTCAAACATGGTGCCGTCTTCAAGGAACTCTTCGTCAACCAGACTAATGTCGAAAGTGACGTGTTGCATTTTGCCGCGAACATCAGTGAAGCGAACGTCAACATATTTGACATCCTTTTCCTTGATGAGGTTGAGAATTTCATTTGCAGTCATTTTAGACGCCCCGAAACCTTGAGTTTAATAATTAAAGAGAAACTAGACGGCCTGTGGGCCGGATTCTCCGGTTCTAATGCGCACGACATCAATGATGTCGCTTACAAAGATTTTGCCATCGCCGATTTTGCCGGTGCGAGCAGCGGTCTGGATAGCTTCCAGGGCTGCGGGCGCCAGATCGTCGGCCACGACGAGTTCAATTTTGATCTTCGGCAGAAAATCAACGACATATTCCGCACCCCGATAGAGTTCGGAATGTCCTTTCTGGCGGCCGTATCCCTTGGCTTCCAGCACGGTCATACCTTGAACGCCGATTTCCTGAAGGGCTTCCTTCACTTCGTCGAGTTTAAAGGGCTTAATGACAGCTTCGATCTTTTTCATGAGCAATCCTGAAACGAGCGACCGTTCAATGGCTTAACTTGTTTGCATTGCGCAAGAATGCAAGGAAGTTTTGCGAAAGCGCGGCTCACATGACTGAAAGAATTTATTACTTTGCGTGAAATGGTGTGGCAAGGCTTTAGACGTGAAGCCTGCGGATTTCAAAAGGAAAATATCTCAGGCGCTGAATTATGGCCTTAATTGTTGAATTTCACCATTAAACTTTGCAAAAATCGCTTTTTTGGTTAGGAGTGATTGCTTTTGAAATCAATTTTTATGACATCATATCGTTTGTGAAACCGGACATGTCTTTACGCGGCGTATGCGAAGGTTTTGTGGCTTTGGCAGGTTCTTCCACGAGTTTGTTGCGAAGGACGCCAATAAAATCTTGTCAATCGCATCTGATCCGTCTATCGCCAGTGCCAATGCGGTCGTGGCGGAACTGGTAGACGCACTGGGTTTAGGTTCCAGCGCCGAGAGGCGTGGAGGTTCGAGTCCTCTCGACCGCACCATTTTTTCTCAGCTTATGTTTACGGCTTGCCTAAACCGGCTTAGAGACCATCAGCCAGAATACGATGACAATCGCCGGAAAGGCGAGGCTGCCCAAGGTAATCCACCAGTGATCAAGCCGCCAGTAGCGCTCAGGTAATGACGTGCCGGTATCAATGGCAATCCGGGCCATGTCGCGCATCTTGATTTGCATCCAAACCACCGGCACCCAGCACGCGCCCGCGAAGACGTAGAGCAAAAGCCCCCACAATATCCAGAGATCCGTCAGGCTGTAGCCAGCCATATGGACCATATATAATCCCGATAAAAGCTGCACGATCACCGCAGGGGTCGTGAATAGCCAGTCAGCAATGACCACATGACGCACCGCGAAATAGATATCACGCGTGTCTTTGCTTCGATTCGCCACGAACATGTAAAAGGCGCTGCCTATGCCTGTGCCAAACAGTATGGTTGAACTTAAGACATGCACCCATTTGATCAGTTCGTAGCTCATGGTTTTTCTTTACCTTTGTGCCCGCTGGAGATGGCAGGTTTAATACGCTATATCAAACACATTGCGATAGAGAGGAAGTCTGGACGTGCGTGATGATCCTGATCCCGAAGGCGTCTGGTTTATCTATGATGGGGATTGCCCCGTCTGCGCTATGTCGGCGGAAATCGTTAAATTAAGACGGAACTTCCGGCTGCACTTGATCAATGCCCGCGATGAGGGGGCGCATGATTTTGTGAAGCAGATCGATGCGGCAGGGTTTGATCTGAATCAGGGCATGGCGATTATCTACCAATCCCAGATCTATATCGGAGATGAAGCCTTAGCCTTGATCGCGGCCTTGAGTGATGACCGGCATGGCTGGGGCTGGATCGTTCATCATATCTTTAAGTCCAGAACACGCTCGCGGGTTTTGTATCCGTTTCTAAGGGCCTTTAGAAATGGATTGCTGAAGCTGAAAGGCGTGCGTCCGATTGATATGAAGGTGAGCCCGCGTGACCGATAAGCCTATTTTTGAAGCTGTGTTCGGGGGCGCGTGGCCGCATTTGCCGTCGGTTTTCAAAGCCCATTATGCCAACCGGCCATTCACTAACGACAAGGTGCAGGTCGATGGGCTGATGAAGGTTGAACTGTCGGCCTTGGCGAAAGCACTGGCGCCGTTAATGCGGCTGACTAAGGCCCTGGTGCCGCAGTCGGGCGATAATATTCCGGTGACGGTGACTTTCAACAGCGAACCTGATGGCGATGGCTTTCGCTTTGATCGGGAATTCAGATTTCCCGAGCGTAAACCCTATCATTTTCGCTCGCGCATGGTGGCTGCGGGTGAGGGTGATATTATTGAATGGATGCCGTCGGGTATTGGCTGGCACGCGCGATATGGCTTTGATGGTGAAAAGGTCACGATGCACCACAGGGGTTACAAAGTGCGCATGTTGGGGCTGGAATTGCCGGTGCCGCTGGAATGGCTGATCGGGCGGGGTTATGCCGAAGAACGGGCCATAGATGACACACAGTTTGAGATGTACATGGATTTGCGTCACGCCTGGTTTGGCCGCATCTATGCCTATAGCGGTACATTCACGGTGACGAGCATGCGTTTAAGCTGATGGGTAAGGTTCTGATCCTTGGGGGATACGGTAATTTCGGTAAGCGGATTGCCGAGGCGCTGATCCGCTCAAATGTGCCCGTGATCATCGCTGGCCGTAATCTGTCTAAGGCGCAGACGTTAGCGGATCGGCTTAAGTCTATGCTGCCTGGTGCTGAGGTGGGGGCAGCGTTTGTCAATATTGACGATGGGTTGGTTGAGGCGCTGAAAAATCTGTCGCCAAAGGTGGTGGTCAATACGGTCGGGCCGTTTCAAGGGCAGGATTACCATGTCGCCCGCGCCTGTATCGCTGCGGGGATGCACTATATCGATCTGGCCGATGGCCGTGAGTTTGTCACAGGCATCACCGCGCTCGATGATCAGGCCAAAGCCGAAAACCTTTGCATTATCAGCGGTGCCAGCACGGTGCCGGGGCTATCGTCGGCTGTGGTTGAGCGCTATCGAAGCCAGTTCGCTGTGATAGAATCAATGATGTACGGCATCAGTCCGGGCCAGAAGGCCGAGCGGGGATTGGCGACCACGAAGGGCATACTGAGTTACGTTGGTAAAAAGCTAAAACCCGCACTGGGGCAGGGTGGTGCGCGATATGGCTGGCAGGATATTTACCGGCAAACCTACCCTGAGCTTGAGGCGCGCTGGATGGCCAACTGTGATGTGCCGGATCTGGATCTGCTGCCGGAGGCTTATGGCATAAAGTCTATCCGGTTTTCAGCGGGACTGGAGCATCCTTTGCTGCATCTGGGGCTGTGGGGGCTAAGCTGGTTGGTGCGGATCGGGTTGCCGCTTAAGCTTGAACGCCATGCGTCTTTGATGCTGCGCATGAGCGACCTGTTTAATGGTCTGGGGACGGCAGATGGCGGTATGCACGTCATATTGCGTGGAACGGATTTTCAGGGGCGAATGCGTGAGGTGCGCTGGTTTATCATTGCCCGTAATGGCGACGGCCCGCAAATCCCCTGCGTACCGGCTATCATATTGGCTCGACGTCTGGCGCAGGATGACCGAGCCGTAGTGGATATCGGCGCAGGCGCAAAAGCCTGTGTCGGCCTGGTCAATATTGACGATTATCTGGCTGAACTCAGCCGGTTTGACATGAAGATGCACCACTTTGAGAATTAGTTCTGGCGATAAAAATCGTCTAATTCATCGGGGCTGGGTTCATAGGATTTACGGCCATAATAGATGTCTTCATCCAGTTCGCCCTCGGTCTTGGCAACGGCGAGGGCGACCACGGAATCGCTGATGACGTTGATGGTAGTGCGGGCCATATCCATGATGCGGTCTACCGGCAGTATAAAGCCCACAATCAGGGCGACCTGTGCCGGTGTGGCGCCAAAGGTTTGCAAAACCACGGCCGCCAGAAACAATGAGGCTGACGGGATTCCGGCGGCACCGATCGCAGATATGGTGGCGGTCACCACAATCATGGCGTAGTGGCTTAAGGTCAGCTCATAGCCAAAGATACGCGCGGTAAATACTGCCAGTATTCCAAGATACAGCGCGGTGCCATCCATATTGATGGTCGCTCCCAGCGGCAGGGTTGAACCGGCAATTGATCGATTGACCCCCAGCTTTTGGGTGGTGCAGGCGATGGTGACGGGCAGGGTGGCGTTGCTTGAGGCCGTGGAATAGCCGACGGCGGCGGCATCGGCAACACCCTTGAAAAACCGGCCAAGTGGCAGGCGCAGCCACAGCTTAATGATCGCAAAATAGACGATAATCATATAGGTAATGAGCGCCAGATAGACGCAGGCCACCAGCAGCAATATGGATTTGAAGGCTTCTAATCCCTGACTGGCGACCGTATAGGCGATCAGGGCGAATACGCCGATGGGGGCGAATTCCATGACGATCTGAGTAACCTTAAGCATGGCCTCAGATGCGGCGGTAAAGACATCGCCGGCCAGCTTGGCGGACGGCCCAGCCAGAATGATGCCGATGCCAAATATAACGGCGAAGAATATGATCGCCAGAACATCGCCTTCAACCAGCGCCACAACCGGATTTTGCGGTATGACCTCCAGCAGACGTTCCCGTAAGGAGGGTGCGTCGGAAGCCAGCGGTGCGGCCTCTGTCGCATCAAAGCTGATACCCTGACCGGGCTGAAAAATATTGCCGAATATCAGCCCGACTATGTTGGCGCACACGGTCATCAGCAGATAAAGCCCGATGGTTTTCAGCCCGACCGTCCCCAGCTTTTTCGGATCGCCAAGGGCAACAACCCCGGCCACCAGCGTGGTGAAAATCAGCGGCACGATCAGCATCCGCAACAGCCGCATGAAGATATCACCGAAGGGGCCGAGATAGGTCTTGATCCAATGGGCGGCAACGCTTTTGGCCTCACCCGGAGCTATGCCTATATGCAGCCCCCAATAGATCAGCGCATGTTGCAGGCCATAGCCTGTGATGACGCCAAGGACGAGCGCCAGCATGACCCGCCCCCACAAAGGTATGCTAAACCACCATCTGAACATGCTGTGCTCCCGATCATATGAGGGCTGACTGTGGCACAGGCGTAAAGATGCGGCAACCGTGCCCAGCGCTTTGGGGCGGCCTTTGGGTTGTCATGAAATTGGCCCGAAAAAGCGAGAAAACTGGCTATATACCGTTGACCTTGAGGCGTATCATGCCATAGATGCGCTTCTTTTGAATTTCCGCACCGGCGACTTTGCCGGTCGGTCGTGTTTTGTCTGAATTGTGCGTCCGGCAAGGGCTGGAAAGGGCGCGGTTCTAAAAGGTACTGAAAATCGATGCAAGTCGTTGAAAAACTGAATGAAGGCCTGTCGCGCGTCTACGAAGTCACGATCGCTAAAGATCTACTGACGCAAAAGCTGAACGCCAAAATCGCCGAAGTCGCCCCCAAAATGAACGTGAAGGGCTTCCGTCCCGGCAAGGTGCCGCCGGCCCACGTCAGAAAGCTTTACGGCAAGGAATTGATGAGCGAAATCCTTCAGGAAACGCTCACTGAAACGACCCAGTCGGCGCTGGATCAAAATAAAGTGCGCCCGGCCAGCCAGCCTGAACTGACCCCGCTCGGCGATATCGATGCGGTCATCAAGGGCGAATCTGATTTTGCTTACCAGATCGCGGTTGAGCAAATGCCGGATTTCGAGCCGGTTGATGTGACGGGCCTTGAGTTGACCCGCCCGGTCTATGAGCCGACCGAAGACGAAATCAACGAAGCCCTGAACGGCATCGTATCGCAGCAAAAGCAGTATGAGCCCAAGGGCGGCAAAGCCCCGAAGGCTGCCGACGGCGACAAGCTGAATATCGACTTTGTCGGTAAGGTTGACGGCGAAGTATTTGACGGCGGCTCAATGGAAGGGGCTGATCTGGTCATCGGTTCCGGCCAGTTCATTCCGGGCTTTGAAGAGCAACTGATCGGCGCCAAAAAAGGCGAAGAGCGCGTATTGAACGTGACCTTCCCGGCTGATTATGGTGCGGCCAACCTGGCCGGCAAAGAAGCGACGTTCGAGACCAAGGTCAATGAAATCTCCGCACCGAAAGATGCCGTAGCGGACGATGACTTCGCCAAGGGCCTCGGCCTAGAAGGTCTGGACGCGCTCAAGGGCCTCCTGAAGACCCAGATCGAGCAGCAGTACAAGACCGCCGCCCGTTTTAAAATGAAGCGCGCTTTGCTCGACATCCTTGATGAAAAGCACTCGTTCGATCTGCCGCAAAAGATGCTGGACGCTGAGTTTGCCGGTATCTGGCAACAGGTTGAGCAGGACAAAGCCGCCGGTCAACTGTCCGAAGAAGATGTCGGCAAGTCTGAGGACGATCTGAAGGCCGAATACCGCAAGATCGCTGAGCGCCGCGTGCGTCTTGGCCTCGTTCTGGCTGAAATCGGCACCCGTCAGAACGTGACCGTATCGGATCAGGAACTGGCTCAGGCCATCGCTCAGGAAGCTCGCAACTATCCGGGCCAGGAGCGTCAGGTGTTTGAATATTTCCGCTCGAACCCGGCGGCCTCGGCACAACTGCGTGCGCCGCTTTATGAAGAGAAGGTCGTTGATGCGATCTTTGAATTGGCCAAGGTATCGGAAGCGCCGATCACCAAGGAAGAACTTCTGGCCGAAGATGACGCTTAAGCGCCGTTAATTCATAGCTTGATTAAAAGTGAAAGAAGCAGGGGACTTTCCTCTGCTTCTTTTTTTGCGCTTGAAAAGCTGTGGGTAAATTGCCAGTTTGTAAAAGGGGTTCGCGGGGTGTCCACTTTCGTTTAAGAGTTTTAACCCTATATACGAATCCACAAGCCAATTTTGATCAGGGGCAATTATGCGCGATCCTATCGACAATCTGACTATGAATCTGGTGCCTATGGTGGTGGAGCAATCCAGCCGCGGTGAGCGCGCCTACGATATCTTCTCGCGTATGCTGAAAGAACGCATCATCTTCCTGACCGGCCCGTTTGAAGACGGTATGGCCAGCCTGATCTGCGCGCAGCTTCTTTTCCTTGAGTCGGAAAATCCGAAGAAGGAAATCGCGATGTACATCAATTCGCCCGGCGGTCAGGTGACCTCGGCCCTGGCGATCTATGACGTCATGCAGTACATCAAATCGCCGGTATCAACGGTCTGCATCGGTATGGCTGCGTCGGCCGGTTCGCTGATCCTGCAAGCCGGTGAAGCCGGTCAGCGCTTCTCCCTGCCCAATTCCAAGATCATGGTCCACCAGCCTTCGGGTGGCGCGCGCGGTATGGCGTCGGACATCGAAATTCAGGCCGAAGATATCCGCAAAACCAAGAAGCTGCTCAACGAAATCTACGTCAAGCACACCGGTCAAAGCTATGAAACGATCGAGCGCACGCTGGATCGTGACCGCTATATGACCGCCTTGGAAGCCAAGGACTTTGGTCTGGTCGACCACGTTTACGAAAAGCGCACCGATACGGTAGAAGTCGTTAAGTAGGCTTGCCCGTAAACACTCTGTAATACCCCTTGTCGGCGGCTTTGATCATCTCAAAGTCGCCGCTTGTGTCTCCGAAGGCTGCCGCGAGTTGTATTGATTCGCCGTAAACCGCTTTGAGGCGCTCAACCTTTTCTGGCCCCCGGCAGTTCAGGCCGTCGAGATCCGGCAATAAACGGTCATCAGCAGAAAATCCAAGTTTAGTGCCGATCACAAGGTCCGCCCCCAGATAAGCCCCGAACGCACCGACCAGAATGTCTGGCGAGGCCGTGACGATCACCCGCAGACGATCCGGCTGATTCTGTTCTGCCCATGCGATCAGAGCGTCCGGGCGGAGTAACTTATCCTTATGGCTATCCGCGAACGCCGTGATCAGGGCGTCAAGCTCTGAGCGCCTTATGCTGCCCAGTAATTTATGGATGAGCCGGGACTTTAATGCCCCGCGATCTTTGGTCTTTATATAGTGGCCGATAAGCGACGGTGTGGAGATAAACGCCCACGCTAGTTTAGGATAACCGCAATGCCAGACCAGAAAGGCCGTGAAACTGTCCTTATAGGTCAGAGTGCCATCAAAATCGAACGCGGCGATTTGGGGGGCGGGGACTTTATTTGCGGAAGGCATTAACAGGGCCGTTTATGAGTGTGGCTTTTATTCCTCATATTCCATCCTATATAGAAATTCATCCCGCTAATTGTGGTCGGGGACACTAAAACCCCAAAGGATGCGGTTGAGGCGTGGTCTAAACTGTGCATAGATCGCCATTAGACCCGTATGTTACGCGGATATGTAGCGAAAATAGCCTTTTTTTAATCCCTAAGAAGGCATAGTGTCGGTTTGAAGCGGGAACGTGTGTCGTACTTGGACCCACGGGCCGCGCATGAGGTGAGAAAGCGCTTATGACGAAAGCCGCCAGTGGCGATAGCAAAAGTACCCTTTACTGCTCCTTCTGCGGAAAGAGCCAGCATGAGGTGCGTAAACTAATAGCGGGGCCGACCGTCTTCATCTGTGATGAATGCGTTGAGCTGTGCATGGACATCATTCGTGAAGAGCACAAGATTGCTTTCGTGAAGTCCAAGGACGGCGTGCCGACCCCCAAAGAGATTCGTGAAGTTCTCGACGACTATGTGATTGGCCAGTCTCAGGCCAAGAAGGTTCTGTCGGTCGCGGTTCACAACCACTATAAGCGCCTGAATCATGCCGCTAAAGGCAATGATGTTGAACTGGCCAAGTCCAACATCATGCTGATCGGGCCGACCGGTTCGGGTAAGACCCTGCTGGCGCAAACCTTGGCGCGCATCATCGATGTGCCGTTCACTATGGCGGATGCAACGACCTTGACCGAAGCCGGTTATGTCGGTGAAGACGTTGAAAACATTATCCTGAAGCTGCTGCAATCGGCGGATTATAATGTCGAACGTGCGCAACGCGGCATCGTCTATATCGACGAAGTTGATAAGATTTCGCGTAAATCTGACAATCCGTCGATCACCCGCGACGTGTCGGGCGAAGGCGTGCAGCAAGCGCTTCTAAAGATCATGGAGGGTACGGTCGCCAGCGTTCCGCCGCAAGGTGGCCGCAAGCATCCGCAGCAGGAGTTCCTGCAAGTCGATACGACGAATATACTGTTCATCTGTGGTGGCGCGTTTGCGGGTCTGGAAAAGATCATTTCCAGCCGTGGTAAGGGCACCTCGATCGGCTTTGGCGCTACGGTCAAAGACCCGGAAGAGCGTCGTCTGGGCGAAGTCCTGCACCAGGTTGAGCCCGACGATCTGATGAAGTTCGGTTTGATCCCGGAATTTATCGGCCGTCTGCCGGTTTTGGCGACGCTTGAGGATCTTGATGAGGCAACCCTGGTCAAGATTCTGACCGAGCCCAAAAACGCGCTGATCAAGCAATATGCGCGGCTGTTCGAGATGGAGAACGTGACCCTGACCTTTACGGAAGAGGCGCTGTTTGCTGTCGCCAAAAAGGCTATTGTGCGTAAGACCGGCGCGCGCGGTTTGCGCTCGATCCTTGAGGCCATTCTGCTTGATACCATGTACGAACTGCCGAACATGCAGGGCGTCGAAGAGGTGGTCATCAATGGCGAAGTCGTCGAAGAGCGCTCACAGCCACTGCTCATCTACGCCGAAAAGCGCGGCGGCGGCGCGGCTTAATTCTACTGTGAGAGGCTGCGAATAGCTGCCTCATAGAGAATTGATATTGAATAAAAGCGGCCCCGGAAATGGGGTCGTTTTTTTGCATTAAATGTTCTTGATTTGTTCTAGGAGGGTGTTAGCATGATGCATGCCCATCCCAAAACTCAGGACCGATCCCATTGATGACGAAAACGCACTGCCTAATCGGTTGCGTAAAGGGCGGGGCTCTGTGTCTAATCGACCAAGCGGGCGGTTTAATGCGCCCGATCTTTATGAAATTGACGATGGCTGGACGCATGAGGAGCGGGCAGGACTTGAGCAGCTTAAAACCATTCTGGGGGTTGATACGGCCCGCAAGATTATCACACGCAATACGTCGACGGATATCGGTTTTGATCGCTCGATAAATCCATATAAGGGCTGTGAGCATGGCTGCATCTATTGTTTTGCGCGGCCTAGTCATGCCTATCTTGATCTGTCACCGGGGATAGATTTCGAGACACGGATTTTCCGTAAACCTGATGCCGCCAGACTGTTGCGGCAGGAATTGTCTGATCCGCGTTACAAACCCGCGCCGTTGATGCTGGGGATCAATACCGATGCCTACCAGCCGACCGAGCTCACAGAACGCATTACGCGAAGTCTTCTGGAGGTTCTGTTTGAGTTTCGTCATCCGGTGCATCTGATTACCAAATCCGCTCTGGTTCTGCGGGATATTGATATTCTGGGGCCTATGGCGACCCTGCGGTTGGTGACGGTTATGTTGTCGATCACGACCCTGGACCGGCATCTGGCGCGGGTCATGGAACCAAGGGCGGCGACGCCACACAGGCGGCTGGAGACTGTGCGCGCTTTACATGAAGCAGGCGTACCTGTGGGGGTTATGGTGGCGCCCATCATTCCCGGCCTGACTTGCCATGAGATTGAAAATCTTGTGAAGGCGGCGGCGGACGCGGGGGCTATAAAGGCGGGCTATAATCTGGTGCGTCTGCCTTATGAAATCAAAATCCTGTTTGAGGAATGGCTGAGGCTTAATTTTCCGGATCGGGCCAATAAGGTATTGAACCATATCCGCCAATGCCGGGATGGCAAACTGAATGACCCGCAATTCGGCAGCCGCATGACGGGGCAGGGGCCTTATGCTGATCTGATCGCCCAAAGGTTTGCGCTGGCGATTAAGCGCCACGGACTGAACTGGAGGCCGAGTAATCTCGACTACAGTCAGTTCCGTGGCGGTGATTCGCAAATGGCGCTGTTTTAAAGCTTGACCGTCGCGCCGCCGTTATCGGCGCTTTTGTACATGGCCTGAATGATGCGCATGTCGCGTAGGCCCATTTCGCCGGGGGTACGATGCGGCTGGCCGGTGCGGGCGGCGGTCGAGAAGCCATCGAGCTGAGCGGCAAACTGTACCAGAGAATCACCGGCACGGATCGGGCGGGTGGCGTCGGTATGGATCACGCCGCCAACGCTGCTGTAATCGGTGGCGGGATTAAGCGCGATATAGCCCTTGGTACCGAGTATGCGCTGCTGGCTGGTGTAGGCAAAGGTATAGGACGATGACCCTTGCGCGGTGATGCCCGATGCAAACATCAGCCGCCAGTCTACGCCGCCTTCGACTTCGGTAAAGCGCGGATCGCCTGCCGGTGTTGTATAGACGGCCGAGACGGCAATCGGCGGTTCATCGACATACATCAGACAGCCGTTAAGCGCATAGATGCCAATGTCATACATCGACCCGCCGCCGCCCAGCGCCTTTTCCAACCGCCATTTGACCGGCGGGTAGGCCGGATTGGCCGGAAAGCCGGTTTCGCCGGAGAAATAGCGGATATCCCCAATCTCACCGGCGCGCAGACGGCGTAGGGCCTCGACGTTGTTCGGTTCGAAGTGCACGCGGTAGGCCACGCCCAGTTGCCGGTTGGCGGCCTTGGCGGCGGCGACCATCGCTTCACATTCCGCAATGGTTGAGGCCATCGGCTTTTCGCACAGTACATGCTTGCCGGCCTTGAGAGCGCGGATGGTGTATTCAGCATGCAGGCCGACCGGCAAGGCGATGTAAACGCAATCGATGTCTTTATCATCGGCGATCTTGTCGAAGTTTTTGTAGTCGTAGAGCTTGTTAACGCCGTAGCGCGCCCCGATATCGCGGGCTTTTTCAGGGTTGCCGGAGACGAGTGCCGTCACGGCGGACTGAGACGCGGCTTGCAGGCCGGGCAGCACCTGCCCTATGGCAAAAGACCCAAGTCCCACGACCGCGTAACCCATGCGTTTGGCGGGTGGTTCCGGCATCTGGGGATTGCCACGCAGGGGCTGGCCCTTGGCGACTACCTCCGCCTGAGCGGCACCCGCTACGGAGGCGGCGAGGGGGGCTACGCTGGCACCCAGCAATAAACGGCGACGATCGATTTCAAATCCGCTCATGACTTTATCCCTGATTATTTTCGTTGGACGTTAGCGTTACCATTGTTTCAGAAAAGGTCAAATCAGACGGTATTTAGCGCCGCAATTTTTGAGAGCGGTTTATGGTCTGATCCAGAGTTTGCAAAAACTGCGACCGGTTAACGTTTGAGAACGGCGGCGGACCGCCGGTAATCTCACCGGTCGAGCGGATATGTTCCATGATAGAGCGTTGGGCCAGGGCGGCGCCTATTGAATCCTTAGTAAAGGCGCGGCCATTGGGGGCAATGGCATAGGCGTCTTTGGCCAGAACTCTGGCCGCCAAAGGGATGTCGTTGGTGATGATTATATCTCCGGCCACAGCCTGATCGGCGATCCAGTCATCGGCAATGTCAGGGCCCGCATCGACGATCATCCGCTTGATGAGCGCTGATTGCGGGATCTGGATAAAGCTGTTGGACACCACAAAGGTCGGCAGGGTGTACCGCGCGGCGACTTTGTAGGTTTCATCTTTTACCGGGCAGGCATCGGCATCTATGTAGATCGTCAGGGTCATGAAGACCTCATACCAGACCAGGCTTTGGGCGTCCCTTGATTATTATCCGATCTATCCCACATAGAAGTTCAGGCTCATCCACAGCGTGTTCGGACAAATGTCTATCGGATGGGTGCTGAATCACTCTAACCTTGCAGGGCTAGGGATATCGGGCTTTACTGTCTATATAAGTTTGCGCTAACGCAGTGCTTCTTGAGCGCAGATCAGAAGTAATTTTCCGGCTCAGGTTTCCTGATTAGGAGTATGTAATGTTTGATGTTTTGACAATTCCGGTTCTGCCGCTGCGCGACATTGTGGTTTTTCCGCACATGGTTGTGCCGCTGTTTGTCGGCCGGGATAAGTCAGTGCGTGCCCTTGATGAGGTCATGAAGGGCGATAAGCAGATCCTGCTGGCGACGCAAAAAAATTCCTCCGATGATGATCCTGAAGCCGACGCCATCTACGATATCGGCGTTCTGGCCAACGTGCTGCAATTGCTGAAACTGCCGGACGGCACGGTAAAAGTGCTGGTCGAGGGTAAGTCGCGCGTGAAGATCAAGCGCTTTACCAAGACCGACAGCTATTATGAGGCTGAATCCTATGCGCTGGAGCCCAGCCTGTCTGAAGGCCCTGATCTTGAAGCGTTGGTGCGGGCGGTATCTGAGCAGTTTGAAAACTATATCAAGCTGAACAAGAAAATCCCTGCCGAAGCTGTGGCGACTCTGGCTGAAATTTCCGAGCCCGATGTGCTGGCTGATTCTATCGCCGCCCATCTGGTGATCAAGATTGCCGATAAGCAGAACCTGCTTGAGCAGCTTTCGGTCACCAAGCGCCTTGAGAAGATCTACGCCCTGATGGAAGGCGAAATCTCCGTCCTTCAGGTCGAGAAGAAAATCCGCTCGCGCGTCAAGCGCCAGATGGAGAAGACCCAGCGCGAATATTACCTGAATGAGCAGATGAAGGCCATTCAGCGCGAACTAGGTGAGCAGGACGAGGGCAAGGACGAACTGGTCGAGCTTGAGAAGAAGATCAAGGCGACCAAACTGTCCAAAGAGGCCCGCGACAAGGCGATGGCTGAGCTGAATAAGCTGCGTCATATGTCGCCTATGTCGGCAGAATCGACCGTCGTACGCAACTACCTCGACTGGCTGTTGGCCATTCCGTGGGGGGCTGCCAAGACCAAGCCGATCAAGCTTGATAAGGCTGAGGAAATCCTCGATGCCGATCACTATGGTTTGGAAAAGGTCAAGGAGCGCATCCTTGAGCATCTGGCCGTGCAGGCACGTATGGGCACGCTCAAGGGGCCGATCCTGTGCCTAGTTGGCCCTCCGGGTGTAGGTAAAACCTCTCTCGGCAAGTCGATCGCCAAGGCGACCGGGCGCGAATTTGTGCGCATCTCATTAGGTGGGGTGCGTGACGAATCCGAAATCCGCGGTCACCGCCGCACCTATATCGGCTCCATGCCCGGCAAGATCATTCAGTCTATGAAGAAGGCCAAGACCACCAACGCCTTCTTCTTGCTGGATGAGATCGACAAGATGGGCGCTGACTGGCGCGGTGATCCGGCGTCAGCCCTGCTTGAGGTGCTTGATCCGGCGCAGAACTCGACCTTCAACGACCACTATCTTGAGGTCGATTATGACCTGTCCAAGATCATGTTCGTGACGACGGCCAACTCGCTCAACATGCCACAGCCCTTGCTCGACCGGATGGAGATCATCCGCATCCCCGGCTATACTGAGGATGAAAAGGTTGAGATCGCCAAGCGTCACATCCTGCCGGTACTGGCCAAAGACCACGGCTTGTCGGCTGAGGAATGGATCGTGCCGGAACAGGCTATCCGTGACCTGATCCGCTATTACACCCGTGAAGCGGGCGTGCGCTCATTAGAGCGTGAACTCAGCAATCTGGCGCGTAAGACCATCCGTGATCTGGCCAAGGAGAAGGTCACATCGATCACGGTCGATGATGAACGTGTGGCCAAATATGCTGGCGTGCGTAAATATCATTACGGTGCCACCGATGAAGAAGACCTCATCGGCATGGTCACGGGTCTGGCCTGGACGGAATTCGGTGGTGATATCCTCACTATCGAAGCCATCAAAATGCCCGGTAAGGGCGGCATGAAGGTTACCGGCAACCTGAAAGAAGTCATGAAGGAATCGGTCTCTGCGGCCAATTCCTATGTGAAAGCTCTGGCGCCGAAGTTCGGTATCCTGCCGCCGGTGTTTGATAAGACCGACGTTCACGTCCACGTCCCGGAAGGGGCTACACCAAAGGATGGCCCTTCGGCCGGTGTAGCTATGGTCACCGCTATGGTGTCCGTGCTGACGGGTATTCCGGTGCGCAAAGATCTGGCGATGACAGGTGAAATTACCCTGCGTGGCCGGGTGCTGGCGATCGGCGGCCTGAAAGAAAAGCTGCTGGCGGCATTGCGCTCTGGCATCAAGACGGTGCTTATTCCAAAAGAGAATGAGAAAGACCTGATTGATCTGCCGGCCAATGTGAGGTCCGGGCTGGAGATCATCCCGGTATCTCTGGTTGAGGATGTCCTGAAACATGCCCTGACCAAGCCGCTCGAATCTATTGAGTGGGTGGAGCCGGTGGTGGTCGCAGGCGCTGCGGTTGCCGCCATTGATGATCCGGATGCACTCACCGCACATTAAAAGCGCGTCCCCTTAAAGACAGGCCGGTCTGATTCGTGAGAAACAGACCGGCTTTTTTGTGCGCTGCATCACGGAAGTGTAACGATAAGAAAATGGCCGTGAGGTATAAAAAGACGATAAAATCGCCTGAAACCCTTAAAAAAACACGGTTTGCGGTGCACAAACTGCAATTTGGGTTTTGACCTGACGGTTTTTTTGTAGTCTCTATCGGGTTCACCTTTGAGCGACCCTTTGAATATGAGTCGCGGTGATCAAGGGTTAGTTTTAGCAAACCTATACTGATGGTAGGGAGAAGATATATGACGACGAAAGCTGAACTCGTGGCATCGATTGCCGAACAGGCCGGCCTGACCAAAGAGCAAGCCAAAAAGGCACTCGACGCATTTACCGACAGCGTTTCGGATGCTCTCAAAAAAGGCGAAGAAGTCCGTCTCGTGGGCTTTGGCACCTTCCTGGCTGTCAAGCGCGAAGCTGGCACGGCCCGCAATCCGCGCACCGGTGAAACCGTTGCCCGTCCGGCCAGCACGACCGCGCGTTTCCGCGTTGGTGAAGGCCTGAAGTCTGCGCTTAACAGCTAAGACTTATGTGAGACGGTTTTGGCTGCGCGCGCCTCGGATGGGGATAAATGCGCACCAGACCGCTTCAATGACTTGACTTCTGAAGCGGGGGCGGGCAAAGGCTCACCTCCACTTCAGAGACCGCACCGATATACGATGTCATGCGGCCTTAAGGGGGCGATTAGCTCAGCTGGCAGAGCGGCTCGTTTACACCGAGTAGGTCGGCGGTTCGATCCCGTCATCGCCCACCAAAATCTTACTCATGACAAAAGTCCTTCGCTACGCTCAGTGTACTTTGTCATGGGGCTGAACGGAAAAATCAGTTCGAAGCGGGTCTTCGCTGATTTTTTGCTTTTTATTTTAAGTTTATAAGGGCGGGCCGCTGTGGAAGCGGAACTCTGTGTCTGGGTTTAAAATCAAGGCCTGTTCAACCGGACGGATGGCGTTGATGCGCTCGGCGATGTCATCAGAGTCGCCATAAAGATGGGCTAGTTTCAAATAGCCGGTGAAATGACGGCCTTCGCTTTCCAGCAGGCCTTTGTAGAATTTGCTCAGTTCCTCATCCAGATGTGGATAGAGCGCGTGAAAGCGTTCGCACGACCGCGCTTCAATAAAGGCTGAGATCACCAGTATATCAGTCAACATGCCGGGTTCAGTCCGGCGGACCATCTGCCGCAGGCCAGCGGCGTAGCGCGACGCCGAAAGCGTACGCAAAGCCACGCCGCGCTTTTTCATCAGCTTCATGACCTGCTCGTGATGCACCAGTTCTTCGCGGGCCAGCCGTGACATGGCGTTCATCAGCACCTCACGCGTGCAATACTTGGCCATCAGGTTCAGCGCGTTGGTAGCCGCCTTATACTCACAGTTCTTGTGGTCGAGCAGCAGGATGTCCTGATTGGCAAGTGCCGCGTCGATCCAGGCGGCTGGTGTTTCGCTTTGCAGGAAATCATGGATGGCGGGCAGCATGCGCGGACTCTCTTTTGAACGATGCTGATGTGCCAAAGGCCGCAGCAAAACACAAGCCTGAAGCGCGGTTGGAAGACGGAGGTGTTACTGCCAAAAAGTATAGTGGTGATCGATCCAAACCATCCATCACCATCATTGGCGAGGTCACTCTGGAGCGCACTCACATCAGTGAGCTGGATGCGATGCGCAAACGGCTGTCGGTGCCGGAGGTGCAGCAGTGTTACTATGTGACCGGCGACGTTGATTTCGTTCTGGTGGTGACGGTGGCGACCATGGACGAATATGAGGCGCTGTCGCGCAAGCTGTTTTACGAGAATACCAACGTCAAAGTGTTCCGATCTCTGGTCGCGCTGGATCTGGTCAAGGTCGGGCTGGGCGTTGATTTATCAAGGGTCAAATCGACGTAAGTGCGGTAAGACTAAATTAACCAAACTTCATGATAAGTGGTATTATAAGGCGCAAACGCCAAAGGTTTAGTGCCGCAATTTAAGTGACCGCGTAAGTGTATCCGTAATGTCAATTACGGCGTATGGGCAAAATGCCCGTTAATCCTGAACCAGAATGGTAGGGGCACATCGTGTCGAACGTGACCGTCAACACTAATGTCGGGGCTATGGCGGCTTTGCAGTCGCTGAACCGGACTTCGCGCCAGTTCCGGGAAGTCGAAGACCGCATAACCACCGGCCTTAAGGTATCGAGCGCTAAGGATAATGGCGCCGTCTATGCCATCGCCGTTATGCAGCGCTCGGAAATATCATCACTTGATGTTTTGCAGCGCTCACTTGAGCGGGCGACCTCGGTTATAGATGTCGCCATGGGCGCCGGTGAGACGGTCGCCGACGTACTCAATGAAATGAAAACGCGGGTAATATCGGCAGCCGACACCTCGCTGGATACGACGTCGCGCACCGCTATGTCGGACGACTTTCTGGATCTGATCCGCCAGATCTGGCATGCCGTCAAAAACGCGGAATTCGATGGCACCAATCTGATCGACGAAGGCGCTGATGACATGGTCGTGCCGGCCAGCCTTAGTCTGGATACGATTACGGTTCAGGCGCAAAACCTGTCGCTGGGTGTGGATGGGTTGTGGTGGAACATGCCGATTGCGTCCGCGACCCTGCCGTTTACAACCGCGACCGAAGCCGCCGCTTTCATACCGGCCATGGACATCGCCATTGAGCGCATAGGATTGCGATTGTCGGCTCTGGGGACGGCGGCTAAGGCCATAGAAGGTCAGTCGCAGTTTCTCTATAAGCTGCAGGACGCCATGACGGAGGGCGTTGGTAATCTGGTGGATGCCGATATGGCCAAAGAAAGTGCGCGTATGGTGTCCTTGCAGACGCGGCAATCCCTGGGTCAGCAGTCTCTGTCAATCGCTAACCGGGCACCGAACATGGTGCTGGCCCTGTTTCAGGCCGCTTAAGCATAGACCTTAACCGGCTGTTCATGGCGATGTCATAAACTACCAGCAACGCGCGAGGCCGCACGCCTTAATTTAAAATGGAAAGGAGCGCATCCTGTGGCAGGCATGTCGATCCGGACCAATAGAGCCGCCATGACGGCGTTGCAAAATTTAAATGCGACGGCGGCCCAGCTTGCGGCGACCCAAAACCGTATATCGACCGGACTTAAGGTTTCCAGCGCCAAGGATAATGGTGCGGTCTGGGCCATAGCCAATTATCAGCGCTCCCAGATTTCATCGATTGATGTTCTGCAAACCTCGCTCAATCGCGGCAAGTCGGTCATCGATGTGGCGATGGCCGCGGGCGAGTCGATCTCAGACATTTTCACCCTGATGAAAGAGAAAGCACTGGCGGCATCGGATACGTCGATTGATACGACCGCGCGGGCGGCCCTGTCAGAAGAGTTCATGACCCTGGCCAAACAGGTGGATCGCATATCCAAAACGTCTTCGTTTAATGGTACTAGTCTGATCGGTGCCGGTAATCAGAACATCAGCGTGCTTGCGGGGCTTGGCGGGGACACCATGACCATTAGGGCGCAGGATATGTCTCTGGCGGGATTATGGGGCAGTGTTCCGGGGCATGGGGCGGTAACGCTTGGGCCGATCACATCGGCGGCCGATGCGCAAAAGTTCATAGACGCCACCAATTTTGCGATTAAGACCACCAGCCTTAGTCTGGCAAAAATGGGCACGGATTCAAAGATGCTGGATCGCCAATCGACCATGCTCTATAAAATTCAGGATGCCATGGAAGCCGGGGTCGGTAACCTGGTCGATGCTGATATGGCCAAGGAAAGCGTCAAGTTACAGGCGCTCCAGACCAAAATGCAGTTGGGGATCATGGCGTTGTCGATGGCGAACCGAAGCTCCCAACTTATCCTTGAACTGTTTCGGCGTTAAAAAGACCGGATACAGGCTTGCATTTTCAGTGAGTTGCTTGTAAAGGCAGCGCTCCGGCGTGGAAATTCATTTCCACTCCGTTCTGTCCGAGACCTTCGGGGAGCAGGGGCCACCTGTTCCATAAACTTCCGGGAGCCCCCGGAGACCGAAAATAGACGGGACGCGACACGCCATCAAGATTGCACGATTTCCTGTATTAAAGGAAGCGCGTGCGGCCCTTGGGTGATTAGCTTCTCATCATGGACAGTGACAAACCGCATTGAGGCAACTCAGCGCGAATTTGTCGTTTGTTACGTTTTTCGGGAATTCCCCTGAAAAGCATCACCTCAATTGGAGGCCGCAAATGGACCGCGCACAAAAAGCCAGTTCGATCGAAGAGCTTAAAGGCATCTTCGCTGACTCAGGCGTCGTGGTTGTGACCCAGTATTCGGGTCTGACCTTTGTGGAAATGGCTGAACTGCGCAACCGTCTTCGTAAAGAAGGCGCTGTGCTTAAGGTGTTTAAGAACCGTCTGGCTCAAAAAGCTCTGGCCGATGGCGCTGGTGAAAAGGCTGAAGCCCTTTTCAAAGGCCCTGTCGCTCTGGCCTATGGTCCCGACCCTGTGACTGCCGCTAAAATTGCCGCTCAATACGCCAAAGAGAATGACAAGCTCAAGCTCATTGGCGCCATCATGGGCAACGATGTTCTGAACGAATCCGGCGTGAAGGCCCTGGCCACACTGCCGTCGCTCGACGAACTTCGCGGCAAGCTTATCGGTCTTATTCAGGCGCCTGCGACCCGTATCGCTGGCGTTCTGCAAGCACCGGCGGGTCAATTGGCGCGCGTTTTCAACGCGTATGCGACCAAAGACGCCGCTTAATCAGCTCATACCACTCACAAACCTATACCCTTTAAAGGAAATACAATGTCTAAGATTGAACAATTGGTCGCCGACCTGTCCACCCTGACCGTTCTCGAAGCTGCTGAACTGTCGAAGGCTCTTGAAGAAGCATGGGGCGTTTCTGCCGCTGCTCCGGTTGCCGTTGCTGCTGCTGGTGGTGGCGCTGCCGCTCCGGCCGAAGCTGCTGAAGAGCAAACCGAGTTCACCGTTGTCATCGTTGACGGCGGCGACAAGAAGATCAACGTGATCAAGGAAATCCGTGGCATCCGTTCGGACCTCGGTCTGAAAGAAGCCAAGGATCTGGTCGAAGGCGCGCCTCAGAACGTTAAAGAAAACATCTCCAAGCAAGAAGCGGCCGAAATCAAGGCAAAGCTTGAAGCTGCTGGCGCTAAGGTTGAAGTTAAGTAATTTAGGCTTTGGCCATATTGCTTTAAGCATTCAGGCTCGAAGGGAAACCTTCGGGCCTGTTTTCGTTATGGGCGGAGTGAGATATGACACAGGCGCTTTTGCGTACGTTCGATTTCCTCAGTGAGGTCATGCCGCGTGAGCCGGCATGGCGGGTCATAGGGTCTGCGGCCCTGTGGCTGAGCGGTGTCCCGGTTGTACCTCTGCCCGCAGATGTCGATGTAGTGGCACCGTTTGAGGTGATTGAGGGCGTGCGCAAAGCTCTACAGGTGTCATTGCCGGTCGCATCCAGACCTGATGAGCGCTTTCGCTCTCATCCGTTTTTTCAATACAAGCCTGATGGCGGGGTTGTGATTGATTTCATGGGCGATCTGGAAGTTTTCAGCGGTGAATGGAGTTGCTTGCATTTTGAAAGTTGCGTTTCGATCGGCGAAATTTTCGTGCCTGACCTGCATGAGCAGGTTACTATTATGCGTCGGTTTGGCCGACCGAAGGATTTACAACGGATTGAGACGGTTCAGGTTTTCTTGAGTGACTCGTCCTTTGGATGATTTTTAACCATATTGACAGGGCGTTTTCATCCGCTACTCTGTGGATAATTCGGGTGGCGGCAACGACCTGTGAGGGGTTGATAGGGCTGTCGGGATCGCCATGTGGGAGGCGGGCCGTGATAACTTTTAAAAAGCAAGTTAAGTCAGCGATTAAGCGGTTTGTGGCCACACCCTATTTCCTTGGGGTGCTTATCTTTATGTTTGGGGCATGGATTGCCTTATCCAGTAACGCTTTGGGGGCGGCGACGGTTTTTTGCGGGCAGGGGTGGTTCCGTCCGGTTTGCGCCTATGGCGGGTTGGCCGGTGTGGCGTCACCTACCGAAGAACGGTTCTGGGTGGCGGCTTCATCACGCGTGGACGGGGAGGGTTTGCGCCAGTATCTGCGGATTTACCCGGACGGTGAGTTTGCCCGTGAAGCCGCCCTGCGCCTGCAAACCTGCCGCCGTGTCGAGCGTGAGAACTGGGACGGTGAGGAAAAAACCCTGCCCCTGATGGTCATGACGGCTCTGGTGCCTTCAGTTTCGCAAGTGGCGGCCAAGGATATTGCCATAGCGTCGGGGAAAACCGATGCGGCGGTCATGTGCCGGAACTACGAGGCCGGTCAGTACCGGCTCAGAAAGTCAGATGTCCGGCCTGAGCACTGGAGCTGCTCGGCGCGCGGGCGGGGCGTGGTTTGTGGATTTGAAGGCGTCGCGGTCTGTCAGGTTCAGACCCGCTTTGTCGAGGTTCATGAGGACTGCACATGATTTCAGTGCGGCTTTCGCGACCTGAAATTTTAATTCTTGACATTTTCAAAAAATATTGAAGATGCCCTCTTCACAGGCGGGGATAAGTGCGCTATGGCGTGCTCTCTTGGATTGCGACTCGTTTTGCGTTTCGCGCATCCTGCGAATTTACCTGATGGCTGACATTATGCTCTTTTCGTCGGCGAAGGGTTTGGCTTAGATCGCAAAGCCATAAAAACAAAGCGTCTGAGGTGATTTATCGCTTCATAAAGAGCGGACGCAAGGCAACTTTTACATCCTTTGGGATGTGACGACACCTTGAACCCCCGGATGTTCTGCATCCGAAATACAGCGTTTCCACGCAAGGACAAAAATGGCGCAGTCTTTTACTGAAAAGAAGCGGATTCGGAAATCTTTCGGCCGTATCCCTGAAGCTATTCGTATGCCGAACCTGATCGAGGTTCAGCGCTCATCTTATGAACAATTTCTGCAACGCTTCGTCCGCCCGGTCGAGCGCATTGATGACGGCCTGGAGGCTGTTTTCAAGAGTGTGTTCCCGGTCAAGGATTTTAACGAACGCGCGACGCTGGAATATGTGTCCTATGAGTTCGAAGAGCCCAAGTACGACGTTGAAGAGTGTATCCAGCGCGATATCACCTATGCTGCACCGCTGAAGGTCAAGCTGCGTCTGATCGTGTTTGAAACCGACGAAGATACCGGCGCCCGCTCCGTTAAGGACATTAAGGAGCAGGACGTTTACATGGGCGATATCCCGCTCATGACCGATAAGGGCACCTTTGTCGTCAACGGCACTGAGCGCGTTATCGTCTCCCAGATGCACCGCTCTCCCGGCGTGTTCTTCGATCACGATAAGGGCAAGACCCACTCTTCGGGTAAGCTGTTGTTCGGTGCACGTATCATCCCTTACCGCGGTTCGTGGCTCGACTTTGAATTCGATGCCAAGGACGTGGTCTATGTCCGTATCGATCGTCGCCGTAAGCTGCCGGCGACCACCTTCCTGCAGGCGCTTGGCCTTGATGGCGAAGAAATCCTCACGACCTTTTACGATGTCGTGCCCTATGAGAAAAAAGATACCGGTTTTGTCACGCCTTATAAGGCTGAGCGCTGGCGCGGTGTGAAGCCGGAGTTTGACCTGGTTGATGCTGATACCGGCGAAGTGATCGCTCAGGCGGGCACCAAGATTTCGGCCCGTACGGCTAAGAAGCTGGCTGACGGTGGTGTGAAATCGTTGCTGCTGTCTGAAAATGCCCTGAACGGTCGTTATCTGGCGCGTGACGCCGTCAACTTCCAGACCGGTGAAATCTACGCCGAAGCCGGTGATGAGCTTGATGCGGTTGCCATCAAGACGCTCGAAGAAAACGGTTTCTCGACCGTGGACGTGCTTGATATCGACCATGTCACGGTTGGGCCTTACATGCGCTCAACCCTGCGCGTCGATAAGAACTCGTCGCGCGAAGACGCTCTGTTTGACGTTTACCGCGTCATGCGTCCGGGTGAGCCGCCCACCATCGAAGCGGCTGAGGCTATGTTCAATAGCCTGTTCTTCGATATGGAGCGTTACGATCTGTCCAGCGTCGGTCGCGTCAAGATGAACATGCGTCTTGAGCAGTCGGTGGCCGATGATGTCCGCGTCCTGCGCAAAGATGATATCCTGAGCATCCTTAAGATCCTTGTCGGTCTGCGCGATGGCCGCGGTGAAATCGACGATATCGACAACCTCGGTAACCGTCGTGTCCGTTCGGTCGGTGAATTGCTGGAAAACCAGTACCGCGTCGGTCTGCTGCGTATGGAGCGCGCCATTAAGGAGCGTATGTCGTCGGTCGATATCGACACCGTCATGCCGCATGATCTGATTAACGCAAAGCCAGCGGCTGCCGCCGTGCGTGAATTCTTCGGCTCATCGCAGTTGTCGCAGTTCATGGACCAAACCAACCCGCTGTCGGAAATCACCCATAAGCGCCGTCTGTCGGCCTTGGGCCCTGGCGGTCTGACCCGTGAGCGCGCGGGCTTTGAAGTCCGCGACGTTCACCCGACCCACTATGGCCGTATCTGCCCGATTGAAACACCGGAAGGCCCGAACATCGGCCTGATCAACTCGCTGGCTACCCATGCCCGTGTCAATAAGTACGGCTTTATTGAATCGCCGTACCGTAAGGTCATTGACGGCGCGGTGCAGGAAGAGGTCGTCTACATGTCGGCCATGGAAGAATCCAAGCACACCATCGCTCAGGCGAACGTGCCGATCATCAAAGGCCATCTGGGCGACGATCTGATGACCGTCCGTATCAACGGCGATGTCACCCTGTCAGGTAAAGACCAAATCGACTATATGGACGTGTCGCCTAAGCAGGTGGTATCGGTCGCTGCGGCCCTGATCCCCTTCCTTGAAAACGATGACGCCAACCGCGCCCTCATGGGCTCGAACATGCAGCGTCAGGCCGTGCCTCTGGTCAAGGCGGACGCTCCGTTCGTCGGCACCGGCATGGAAGAAGTTGTGGCCCGCGATTCCGGTGCTACCATTGCTGCCCGCCGCACCGGTGTGGTTGAGCAGGTGGATGCGACCCGTATCGTGGTTCGCGCTACCGAAGAAACCGATCCGACCAAGCCGGGCGTTGACATCTATCGCCTGTCGAAGTTCCAGCGCTCGAACCAGAACACCTGTATCAACCAGCGCCCGATCGTAAAGGTCGGCGACAAAGTGGTCGCTCATGACATCATTGCTGACGGTCCATCGACCGACCTCGGTGATCTGGCTCTGGGCCGTAACGTGCTCGTGGCCTTCATGCCGTGGAACGGTTACAACTTCGAAGACTCGATCCTGATTTCCGAGCGCATCGTGCGTGATGACATCTTCACTTCTATCCACCTGGAAGAGTTTGAAGTCATGGCCCGCGATACCAAGCTTGGGCCAGAAGAAATCACCCGCGACATTCCAAACGTCGGTGAAGAAGCCCTGCGTAACCTCGACGAGGCCGGTATTGTGGCCATTGGCGCCGAAGTTCAGCCAGGCGACATTCTGGTCGGTAAGGTCACGCCAAAGGGCGAAAGCCCGATGACGCCGGAAGAAAAGCTTCTGCGCGCTATCTTTGGTGAAAAGGCGTCTGACGTGCGCGATACCTCGCTTCGTCTGCCGCCGGGTGTTGCCGGTACGATCGTTGAAGTGCGTGTGTTCAACCGTCACGGCGTTGAAAAAGACGAGCGCGCGCTGGCGATTGAACGTCACGAGATTGAGCGTCTGGGCAAGGACCGCGATGACGAACTGTCGATCCTTGAGCGCAACATCTATGGCCGTCTGAAGGACATCGTCCTCGGTAAGGTCGCCATTTCCGGGCCGAAGGGCATGGGGCGTGGTGAAATCACCGAAGAGAAGCTGGCTGAGGTCTCCAAAGGCCTGTGGTGGCAGATCGCCCTCGAAGACGAAAAGATCATGGGCGAGCTCGAGGCCATGAACCGTCAGTTCACCGAGGCGCGCAAGCGTCTGGACCGTCGCTTTGAGGACAAGGTTGAAAAGCTGCAACGCGGTGACGAACTGCCGCCGGGCGTCATGAAGATGGTCAAGGTCTTCGTGGCCGTGAAGCGCAAGCTGCAACCGGGCGACAAGATGGCCGGCCGTCACGGCAACAAGGGGGTTATCTCCAAGATTCTTCCTGTCGAAGACATGCCGTTCCTCGCCGATGGTGAGCACGTTGATATCGTGCTGAACCCGCTGGGCGTGCCGTCGCGCATGAACGTCGGTCAGATCTTTGAAACCCACCTCGGTTGGGCCTGTGCTAACGTCGGCAAGCAAATCGCCAACCTGCTCGAAGACTGGCAGAATGGCGGTCAGAAGCAGGCGTTGATCGATCACCTGCGTGGTGTCTATGGTCAGGAACAGGAGCTTCCGGATACGGAAGAAGGCCTGATTGAACTGGCTAAGAACCTGTCGCGCGGTGTGCCGATTGCAACCCCGGTCTTTGATGGCGCTCACATTGACGACATTGAAGATATGCTGGAGTTTGCCGGTCTTGATCGTTCCGGTCAGTCGATCCTGTTCGACGGTTTGACGGGTGAGCAGTTCAAGCGTCCAGTCACGGTTGGCATCATCTACATGCTGAAGCTGCACCACCTGGTCGACGACAAGATCCACGCCCGTTCTATCGGGCCATACTCGCTCGTCACCCAGCAGCCGCTGGGCGGTAAGGCGCAGTTCGGCGGTCAGCGCTTCGGGGAAATGGAGGTCTGGGCTCTGGAAGCTTATGGTGCCGCCTATACCCTGCAGGAAATGCTGACCGTCAAGTCGGATGATGTCGCCGGTCGTACTAAGGTTTATGAAGCCATCGTCCGTGGCGATGACAGCTTCGAGGCCGGTATCCCGGAAAGCTTCAACGTCCTGATCAAGGAAATGCGATCTTTAGGTCTAAATGTCGAGTTGGAGAATGGTCAGGGCTAACCCTCAAAAGGGTAATCCTTAAAAGGGGCAGGGGAACCTGCCCCGCCATCACCTGATCGACCTTTAATTTTAGGGGTGCCCGAGGCACCCACATGGAGCAACTGGATGAACCAGGAAGTCCTCAATATTTTCAATCCGGTACAGGTCGCCCCGACCTTCGACCAGATCCGCATCACTCTGGCGTCGCCCGAAAAGATCCTGTCGTGGTCGTTCGGTGAGATCAAGAAGCCGGAAACCATCAACTACCGCACGTTCAAGCCTGAGCGTGATGGTCTGTTCTGTGCGCGTATCTTTGGCCCGACCAAGGACTATGAGTGCTTGTGCGGTAAGTATAAGCGCATGAAGTACAAGGGCATTATCTGCGAAAAGTGCGGCGTGGAAGTCACCCTGTCGCGCGTTCGCCGTGAGCGTATGGGCCACATCGAACTGGCCTCTCCGGTGGCGCACATCTGGTTCCTGAAATCACTTCCGTCGCGTATTTCCATGTTCCTCGACATGGCGCTTAAGGACGTTGAGCGGGTTCTGTACTTTGAAAACTATATCGTCACAGAACCGGGCCTGACCGCGCTTAAGCTCAACCAGCTTTTGACCGAAGACGAATATTATCGCTGTCAGGAAGAATTCGGCGACGACAGCTTTACGGCTGAGATCGGTGCCGAAGCTATCCGCAATATGCTGATGTCGATGAACCTCAGCGAGATTGCCGATAAGCTGCGTTCGGATCTGGCCGATAATCCTTCGGAAATGAAGGCCAAGAAGGCGTCCAAGCGTCTTAAGCTGATCGAAGCGTTCATGGAATCGGGCAACAAGCCTGAATGGATGATCCTGACGGTTGTGCCGGTCATTCCGCCTGAGCTGCGCCCGCTGGTGCCGCTGGATGGTGGCCGTTTTGCGACCTCCGACCTGAACGATCTTTATCGCCGCGTCATCAACCGGAACAACCGTTTGAAGCGCCTGATGGAGCTGCGTGCGCCGGACATCATCATCCGCAACGAAAAGCGTATGTTGCAGGAATCGGTTGATGCCCTGTTCGACAACGGCCGTCGTGGCCGTGTCATCACCGGCGCCAACAAGCGTCCGCTGAAATCCCTGGCCGACATGCTGAAGGGTAAGCAAGGTCGCTTCCGTCAGAACCTGCTCGGTAAGCGCGTCGACTATTCGGGTCGTTCGGTTATCACCGTGGGCCCGGAACTGAAGCTGCACGAGTGTGGTCTGCCCAAGAAAATGGCGCTGGAACTGTTCAAGCCGTTCATCTATGCGCGTTTGGATGCCAAGGGCCTGTCCGGCACCGTCAAGCAATCCAAGCGTATGGTCGAGCGTGAGCAGCCGCAGGTTTGGGACATCCTCGAAGAGGTTATCCGCGAACATCCCGTCATGCTGAACCGCGCCCCGACGCTTCACCGCCTTGGGATTCAGGCGTTTGAGCCCAAGCTGATCGAAGGCAAGGCGATCCGTCTGCATCCGCTCGTCTGTTCGGCCTTTAACGCCGACTTCGACGGTGACCAGATGGCTGTCCACGTCCCGCTGTCGCTGGAAGCTCAGCTCGAAGCCCGCGTCCTGATGATGTCGACCAACAACATCCTGTCGCCGGCCAACGGTAAGCCGATCATCGTGCCGTCGCAGGATATCGTGCTGGGTCTCTATTATCTTTCGCTCGTGAAAGAAAAAGAGCAGGGCGAAGGCATGATCTTTGCCGACCTGAACGAAATTCAGGCCGCCCTCGATGCCGGTGTTGTCTCCATGCACGCCAAGGTCAAGTGCCGCTTCACCGAAGTCGATCCTGACGGCGAAACCCGCACCCGTGTCATCGACACGACGCCGGGCCGCATGAAGATTGCCGCTCTGCTACCGCGTCACGCCTCGATCGGTATCCGGGTTCTGGAAAAGAACCTTACGAAAAAGGAAATCGGCAATCTGATCGACGTGGTGTATCGCCACTGCGGCCAGAAGGCGACCGTGATTTTCGCTGACCAGATGATGGCGCTGGGCTTCAAAGAAGCGGCGCGCGCTGGTATCTCGTTTGGTAAGGACGACATCGTTATTCCGGATTCCAAGAAGGGGATCGTCGAAGAGACCCGTAATTTGGTCGAAGAGTACGAGCAGCAATATGCTGACGGTCTGATCACCAAGGGTGAGAAGTACAACAAGGTCGTTGACGCCTGGTCAAAAGCGACCGACCGCGTGTCTGACGAAATGATGAAGGAAATCAGCCGTAAGCACCTCAATGCTGATGGTACTGAAAAAGAGATCAACTCGATCTACATGATGGCCAACTCTGGTGCTCGTGGCTCGCAGGCCCAGATGAAGCAGCTTGGTGGTATGCGCGGCCTTATGGCCAAGCCATCGGGCGAAATCATCGAAACGCCGATCATTTCGAACTTTAAAGAAGGCCTGTCGGTTATGGAGTACTTCAACTCCACCCACGGCGCCCGTAAAGGTCTGGCCGATACCGCGCTGAAGACGGCGAACTCCGGTTATTTGACCCGTCGTCTGGTTGACGTCGCTCAGGACTGTATCATCATGGAGCCGGATTGCGGCACGACGAAGGGCATTACGCTCCGCGCCGTGGTCGAAGGCGGTGACGTGCTGGTATCGCTGGGCGCACGCGTTCTGGGCCGCACCACGGCTGAGGACATCAAGGACGTGGCGACGCAGGAAGTTGTGGTCGAAGCCGATACCTATGTCGACGAAGAAGTGGTCGAGCTTATCGAAGCTTCGGGCGTTCAGTCGGTTAAGGTGCGCTCGGTCCTGACCTGTGAAGCGGAACTCGGTGCCTGTGCGGCCTGCTACGGTCGCGATCTGGCCCGCGGGACACGCGTCAATATGGGCGAAGCGGTCGGCGTCATTGCGGCGCAATCGATCGGTGAACCCGGCACGCAGCTTACCATGCGGACCTTCCACATCGGCGGTACCGCTCAGGTGGCCGAGCAGTCGTTCTATGAAACGACAGCAGACGGTGTGATCAAGCTGACCGGCGGCAACACGGTTAAGGGCACCCATGGTGACCTGATCGCCATGAGCCGTAACGTCATGATCACGGTTCACCATGATGGTAAAGATCGTGAAACCTATAAGGTGCCTTATGGCGCGCGTCTGCGTATCGTGGACGGTTCCGAGGTCAAAAAAGGCCAGCGTCTGGCGGAGTGGGACCCCTATACCACCCCGATCATCACCGAAGTCGGCGGTAAAATCCGGTTTGAAGACCTCACTGACGGCATGTCGGTGCGTGAAGAAACCGACGAAGCTACCGGCATCACCAACCGCGTGGTCGCTGACTGGCGTGCCTCTCCGCGTGGGTCTGACCTGCGTCCGGGCATGGGCATTGTCGATGATGCGGGCGCCTATAAGCGTCTGGCCAACGGCACTGAGTCGCGTTACCTCCTGCCGGTCGGGGCTATTCTTTCGGTCGGTAACGGTGATGAGGTGCGTCCGGGTGAAATCCTGGCGCGTATCCCAACCGAAGGTGCCAAGACCCGCGACATCACCGGTGGTCTGCCGCGCGTCGCCGAACTGTTCGAAGCTCGCCGTCCGAAAGACTGTGCTGTCATCGCCGAAATGGATGGCCGCGTAGAGTTTGGTCGTGACTACAAGAACAAGCGCCGTATCAAGATCACGCCGGAAGATGGTTCAGAAGCCGTCGAATTCCTGATCCCGAAAGGCAAGCACATCTCGGTTCACGATGGTGACTTCATCCAGAAGGGTGACTACATCATCGACGGTAACCCTGATCCGCATGATCTGCTGCGTATTCAGGGCGTTGAATCCTTGGCTGAGTATCTGGTCAACGAAGTTCAGGACGTTTACCGTCTGCAAGGCGTGCCGATCAACGACAAGCACATCGAAGTCATCGTGCGTCAGATGCTGCAAAAGGTGGAAATCCTTGAGCCGGGCGATACCGGCCTGATCAAGGGCGATCACCTGGATAAGACCGAGGTTGACCTTGATAATGCCAAGACGGAAAAGCGCGGTGGCCGTCTGGCGGTAACCCAGCCGATCCTGCTCGGTATCACCAAGGCGTCTCTGCAAACGAAGTCGTTCATTTCGGCCGCTTCGTTCCAGGAAACGACCCGCGTCCTGACCGAAGCTTCGGTCAACGGCAAGGTCGATACTCTGGACGGCTTGAAAGAAAACGTCATCGTCGGTCGTCTGATCCCGGCCGGTACGGGCGCTTACCTGCGCTCGCTCCAGCGCATTGCGCTTAAGCGTGATGAGCAACTGGCTCAGACCCGCGAAGAGACAATGGAACCGCTACCGGCGGAAATCCTGCTCGAAGCCCCGGCTGGCGAATAACCAAGGTGTTAACACCCTGGACCCGGGAACTGGCGTATTGAACGCCATTGGGTAAGTCATAAAAAACCCCTGAGTGTCTGCACTCAGGGGTTTTTCGTCTCTAATGTTTACAAGGTCTGGCTGCCGCCATTAGTATGGCTTCTGTGCCTTATGAATGGCGACTATGCCCAATGTCAGAGGGCGAAAGCTAACAGCTTCAAACCCCTTGTTGCGCAATTGGTCTGCGAACTCCGGGCCATCCGGAAAGTCATGGATGCCACGCAATAAATAACTATAGGCCGATGGATCACCCTTAGCGATGATGCGACCCATAACCGGCAGGCACATGTTCATATAGGCCAGATACATTGCCTGAAGCGGGGGCCAGCCTATGCGCGACGCCTCAATATTGAGAAAAATACCGCCGGGTTTAAGGCAGCGAAATAATTCGCTTAACGCCCGATCACGGTCGATAATTTTCATACCGAACGCCATGCTGATCACATCATAGCGGTTGTCAGGAATATCGCGCATATCGCAGGCATCGACAATTGAGAATGCCGCATTGTATTGGGTCAGTTTTGTGCGCGCCACGTCCAGCATGGGCGCACAAATATCCGTCACATCAACACGACCTGAGCGAACCCCTGATTTTAGAACTCGCGCCGGAATATCACCTGTGCCGGAGGCGAGATCGAGCCAGTCACCGCTGACTGAGGCGACTTCCGCCGCAAAGGCCCGCTTCCATAGCCGTTGAATGTAAACGCTAAAATAGTCGCAATAACGGTCATAATCCTCGGCAATACGGGCGAAGACGTTGTCATCAGCGGGTTCAAAGCGCGCGGGGTTGTCCGTCATATAGCCTGACCGGCCGCCCAGCCCGATGACCACGCCCATTGGAAGTTATAGCCACCCAGCCAGCCGGTGACATCGAGCGCTTCGCCCACGAAGTATAGTCCCGCACACAATTGGCTTTCAAAGGTCTGCGAAGAGATATCCTTGGTGTCGATGCCGCCGAGCGTGACTTCGGCCGTGCGGTAGCCTTCGGTGCCGTCTGGGATCAGGCTCCATGGCTGAATGTGGGACAATATACCCTTGATCTTCACATCGGACATATCCGCGATCTTGGTCTCGTTCGTTTCAGCACTAAGACCCTGAGCGGCCATGATTTTCTCTGCCAGACGACGCGGCAGGATTTCAAACAGGGCCGTGTGCAGAGATTGGCGGGTTTTGCGCTTAGCCCGGAACCACTCCATCAGATCCATATCAGGGCGAAGGTCGATCTCAAGCGTTTGGCCCATCTGCCAGTAGTTGGAAATTTGCAGTATAGCCGGGCCGGACAGGCCGCGGTGGGTGAACAAAAAGCCGTCTTCAAACTTGGTCTTGCCGACTTTAACGCGCGCCTGCATCGACACACCGGCCAGACCCAGAGCCTGAAGCTTATCTGGGCTCAGGGTCAGGGGCACCAGTCCTGCCCGCATCGGGGTGATAGTGTGGCCGAACTGCTTGGCGGTCTCATAGGCAAAGGGCGACCCCAGTTTCGGGATCGACAGACCGCCGGTGGCGATGACCACCTTTTTAGCGTTGACGGTTTCATTGGTCGTGGTGATTTCAAAACCGGCGTCGTTTTTAGTAATCGCGGTGATGGCCGTTTGCAGCCACAGTTCGCCGCCATTATCGCGCAGTTCATTAAGCAGCATGTCGATGATGTCCATCGCGGACTCATCACAGAACAACTGCCCCTCGGTCTTTTCATGATAGGCAATTTTGTGGCGCTCGACCATGCTTACGAAATCGCGCGGTGTGTAGCGCTTTAAAGCCGAAATGCAAAAACGCGGGTTTTGCGACAGGTAGTTGTGCGAATGGGCGCGCAGGTGGGTGAAGTTACAGCGCCCACCGCCGGAGATGCGAATCTTTTCGGCCGGGGCGTCAGCCTGCTCCAGCACGACGACTTTTTTTCCACGTTTCGCGGCTTCGATGGCGCACATGAGGCCTGCGGCACCGGCACCAATAATGGCAGCATCATAGTATTTTGGGGAAGAGGACATGAAATCTCAAAAAATTGCGACGCCTTACGCGGCGTCATACTTGTTCTGCCGAAAATCCGGCGTAAGGTCGCAGCCACCTATATAAGCCTGTTCAGGAGGATACCATGTCCGATTTGGCCACCATCACAGAAAAAATCAAATCTTCGGTCGGAGAGGACTCCGGTTTGGGGAAAATCGTCAAGCTAGACTTCGGTGATGCCGGTAAAATCCTGATTAACGCCGCTCAGGTGCCCAATGTGGTCAGCAACGACGATGGCGCGGCTGATACCACGGTCATCATCGGACTGGATGATCTGATCGCTATGGCCAAGGGCCAGCTTGACCCGATGATGGCCTTCATGCAGGGCAAGATGAAGATCCTTGGCGACATGAGTGTCGCGCAGAAACTGGCGCCGTTGCTGAAGGGCTAAGCGCATTCCAAAAAGTGTTAGCGGTTTTTGGATCAAATGCGCGTCTGAAAAACTAACCCGGCCCCGACGTATTGGCTTTAGAATGAGCAATCACCCGATCCGCCACATATGGGTTTGACTGACGCTCCGCATGAAAGCTCGACATTGGGCCGTGTCCAGGTACGAATTGCACATCCCCCAGCGGCCACAACCGCGTGGTAATAGCGTTGATTAGATCAGCGTGATTGCCGCGCGGAAAATCCGTGCGGCCAATTGAGCCCTTAAACAGGACATCACCGACCTGTGCGAAATTCGACGGCCGGTGGAAGAAAACGACATGGCCGGGTGTGTGGCCGGGGCAGTGATAAACTTCCCATTCAGTTTCGCCCAGTGTGACCGTATCGCCGTTTTCCAGCCAGCGGTCGGTTTCAAACACCCGCATACCTTCTACGCCGTAGCGCTGACCGGCTTCGGGGATACGATCAATCCAGAACTGATCGTCACGGTGAGGGCCTTCGATCGTCGCCCCCGTGCGTTCTTTAAGCTCCGAAGCGCCGCCAGCATGATCGGCATGGCCGTGGGTGATCCATATCTTATCGACGCTCAACCCGCGCCGGTTGATTTCCCCCAGCACAGCCTCAAGGTCACCGCCCGGATCGATCACCGCGCATTTGTTGGTCTTCGTACACCAGACGACTGTGCAGTTTTGCTGTAGCGGGGTGACGGGCGCGACAAACAGGCGGATAGGGGCATCGGACACAGGCGGACTCCTAAAGAAAAGGCCTCTGTGTTCTAAAACACAGAGGCCTTAAACTCTACAGGAGATTACATCCTATTTCTTATCGTCGATATTGCCGCGGAACGCATCGGCCGGAGACGACAGATCGGTGTCTTCGGTGATGTCGATGCCCTTAGACAGCTTCGAGTGCCAGAAGCCGTAAGCGGCATAGATGATCGCGCCGACAATGGCGTAGCACACCAGAATGGTCAGCGGCAGAGTGTTGCCCTTCATGGCATGGTCAATCATGGGCGAGAAGTTCTGCCAAGCCAGGAACAGACAGGACAGGATGCCTAAGACCGCCGTAAAAATCCCGCCAGGTACGCGGAAGGGACGCTCCATTTCGGGGTGCTTGATGCGCAGATAGATCACCGACAAACACACGATCGAGAAGGCAACCGCAGTCCCCAGCGAGACTAGATCACCCAGAAGGCTGATCGGCAGGAACGAGGCGGCCACCGCAACCATGATCCCCAGCAGTATGGTGCCGAGCCAGGGGGTGCGGAACTTATCGTGGATTTTCGAGAATACGGCGGGCAACAGGCCGTCACGCGACATGGTGTAAAAGATGCGGGTCTGGCCAAAGCACAGCACCAACATAACGGATGAGAGACCTGCAACCGCACCGACCTTGATCAGCAGGCTGATGGCGTTCATCTGGCCGCTTTCGACGAACGGCCACGGGAAGTTGGCCCAGGTCAGCGCCATGCGGTCGATAGCCACCGCGATGGGGGCGGGGCTGGCCAGTTCCAGATAGGGGACAACGCCGGTCATGACGGCCGCCACCGCCATATAGATGACCGTACAGATGACCAGTGCGCCCAGAATACCGACGGGTACGTCACGGCTTGGGTTCTTGGCTTCGGCCGCAGCCGTTGAGACGGCTTCGAAACCGACATAGGCGAAGAAGATGATAGCGGCACCGCGGAAAATACCACCTACGCCAAACTCACCCGGATTGCCGGTGGCGGGCGGAATGAAAGGATGCCAGTTGTCGGGGTTGATATAGGTTACGCCGACCGCGATAAAGGTCAGCAGCACGATGATCTTCAATACCACAATGAAGTTGTTGACGTTGGCCGATTCGCTGACGCCCAGAACCAGCAGGCAGGTCACGGCGGCAATGCCGATGGCGGCGATCAGGTTGAATGTGCCCGACAGCATCATGGTTGTGTGACCACCATCATCGGTTACGGCGCGCACCAACGGGGTTGCCCACATGGTCGCCGGGTGGTCAGTCCCCCCCGCGAGCACCGGCAGATGCACCCCGAAATCGCCAAGCAAACTGACCACATAGCCTGACCAGCCGACCGCCACGGTAGAGGCGGCAATCCCGTATTCCAACACCAGCAGCCAGCCCATGATCCAGGCGAAGACTTCGCCCAGGGTTCCGTAGGCGTAGGTGTAGGCCGAACCCGATACCGGCATGGTTGACGCCAGTTCGGCATAACAAAGGCCGGCCAGCGCGCAGGCAATCCCTGCCACAACGAAGGATAACATGATCGCCGGACCGGCATTGGCCGACGCCACCTGACCGGTAAGAACGAAAATGCCGGCGCCAATAATGGCGCCGACACCGAGCGACATCAGATTAATCGGCCCAAGCGTGCGCTTGAGCGGACTTTTGGCCGCTTCTTTTTGGATATTGGCAATCGACTTTTTCTGGAACAGCCGACCAAGGTTGTTGGACATGAGACCCCTCGCATGGTGCCGCCATTTTCACTCGCGGCATAAAACGCTAAAGGCATGACGTTAATGTCACATTTTCAACTAAGCAACAGCTATTTGCGGGAAGATTTCACCAGCTAACAGCCAAGTTTAATGAGAAATTAGCCTGCGCGTGACATTTGGCGGAAAATTCTGCTAGGGAGGCGAATTATGTTGCCTGTCGAAGAGATATATTCGCCGCTTAAGGCGTATCTGCAAACCCGGACCACGGCCCTGATTATCGCGCCGCCGGGGGCAGGTAAGACGACGGGGATACCTCTGGCCTTGCTGGATGAAGAGTGGCTTAAGGGCCAGACCCTGATTCTGCTGGAGCCGCGGCGGCTGGCGGCGCGGGCAGCGGCGGCGCGAATGGCAGAAACCCTGGGCGAATCTGTCGGGGAAACCGTGGGGTTTCGGGTGCGCGGTGAAAGCCGGATTGGCCCTAAGACCCGCATTGAAGTCGTCACCGAAGGCATATTTTCACGCCGCATCGTCGATGATCCGGCGCTTGAGGGGGTGGGCGGCGTCATCTTCGATGAGTTTCATGAGCGCAGTCTGGATGCCGATCTGGGGCTGGCCTTTGCGCGCGATAGCCAGACGCTTTTACGGGATGATCTAAGGCTTCTTGTCATGTCGGCAACACTGGATGGGCAGCGGGTAGCTGAGGTACTGTCTGATGCCCAAACCTTTCATTCCGAAGGTCGCGCCTATCCGGTCACGACCCACTATCTGGGCCGGGATCAAGGCCAGAGACTGGAAGATGATATCGCCCGCCATATCTTAAGGTTACAATCTAAGCTTACGCCCGAACAGGCTGAAACTTTGCTGGTTTTTCTGCCAGGTCAGGGTGAGATTCACCGCGTCGCCAGCCGGTTGGAAGAAGGCGGGCTGCATAGTCATATCGAGCTTTGCAAACTCTATGGCGCGATGGATATCCGCGATCAGTCTGCCGTTTTACGCAAAAACACACCGGGGCGGCCGAAGATCGTATTGGCGACCGCCATTGCTGAAACATCCCTGACGCTGGACCGGGTGACTATGGTGATCGATAGTGGTGTATCGCGACTGGGGCGTTATGATCCGGCGCGTGGGACGATGCGGTTCGTGACCGAACGGGTGACCAAGGCGTCTGCCGATCAGCGTCGCGGTCGTGCGGGCCGGACACAGGCCGGGGACTGTTACCGGTTGTGGGATAAAGAGCAGGATTTGTCGTTAATACCGTTTGCGCGACCGGAAATTCTGGAAACTGATCTGTCACGGCTGGTGCTGGATCTGCGCATGTGGGGCGCACGCTCGACCGAGGGTTTGAGCCTGCTCGATCATCCCCCTGAAGGCGCCATGGCTGAGGCGACACGGTTGCTGCAGGCCTTGGGCGCGCTGGATGACAAGGGCGATCTGACGACACATGGGCGTTTGATGTCGCAGCTACCGATGTCGCCACGTCTGGCCAATATGCTGCTGCATGCGGCTAAGGAAGGGCATGCGAGCAGAGGTGCGGCCCTGGCCGCTCTGCTGTCGGAGAATGGCTTAGGCGGGAAATCGACCGATCTGGAAACCCGGCTTGAGGGCTTAAGCCGTGACAAGACACCCAAAGCGGTTCAGGCGCGTAGTCTGGCGCAGAACTGGACACGTCTGGCAGATAGTTTGATTAAAAAAGAAATTAAACAAACGGATGTCCGTAAAAACTCAGCCTATCTGTTAGCTGAAGCCTTTCCCGAACGCATCGCCAAGGCGCGAGGTAAGGCGGGCGAATTCGTCATGGCTAATGGCCGTGGTGTCTATGTCGATGAAACCGATCCCTTAGCCAGATCGTCTTATCTGGCCGTCGGTGATCTGGGCGGCGGCAGTGCGCGTGATCGGATATTGCTGGGGGCGCCACTGACCGCCGATGAGATTATGCGTCTGTTCGCAGACCGGCTGGAAACGGCCGCGGTTATTGAGAAAAGCGCTGGCGGTAATTTCCGGGCTTTTGAGCAGGTGCGGTTGGGGCAGGTCGTGCTGTCCTCCAAACCTATGGAACGCGTCCCCACAGAATTATTAGTGAAAGTTCAAGCTGAGGAGATAAAATCTAAAGGACTGAAAGCGCTGAAATTTTCGGATCATGCGGAGAGTTTGCGTCAGCGCGTGCAGTTTTTGCGAAGTGATGATCCTGCGTGGCCGGATATGTCGGATGCGGCCTTGCTGCAAACCCTTGAGGACTGGCTTGGGCCCTATGCCGGCGGGCGACCGCTGCTTAATCTTACGGCGCATGATGTCATGCAAGCGCTAACCAGTTTGCTCAGCTACGAACAGCAACGAACTCTCGATGCGCTGGCACCCGAAAGCCTGCGCCTGCCGACAGGCAACGGGGCGCGCATCGATTATGGTGCCGAAGGCGGCCCGCGGGTTGAAGCGCGGGTGACGGAGTTTTATGGCACGGCCCGTCATCCGACGGTTGGCGTCAACAAAACGCCCCTGACCCTTGCCCTGTTGTCGCCAGCCCATCGCCCCATCCAGATTACCAAGGATATCGTTGGTTTCTGGGACGGCTCCTGGCCGGAGGTGCGCACTGAAATGAAAGGACGCTACCCCCGTCACGTCTGGCCCGAAGACCCAAAATCGGCACAGGCGACCGCACGGGCTAAACCGCGTGGTACTTAAACTTCGGTGGCCGCATAGATCATAATGCCGGTCGCCACTGATAAATTAAGGCTGTCGGCGCGGCCACGCATCGGGATCTTGACATGGGTGTCGCAGATGGCGGCAACTTCTGGGCTGAGACCGGACTGTTCAGTGCCCATGAGGATCAGGGTCGGCCGCTGATAGGGGGCGGAACGATGATCGTGGGTGGCGGTCAGCAGGGTGCCCACGATCGATCCCGTCCAGCGCGCACGATCAGCTATAAATTCGGCTTGAGTACATTTGACAATTGGCAAGGCAAAGATTGAGCCCATAGTGGCGCGCACCGTTTCGACTGAAAACGGGTCAACACAATCACCTATGAGAATCACCCCGCCAATACCTGCGGCATCAGCCGTGCGGATAATGGTGCCGAGATTGCCGGGGTCGCGAACCTGCTCAAGCGCCACCCAAACGTCGTTGTCCTTGGGGTTGATATCACTAAGAGTTTTGATCTGTTGTGCGAAGACCGCAATAACCATTTGCGGGTTATCCTTGCGGGATATTTTTTCTAATATTTCGCGGGTGACTTCAAGAACCTGACCACGCGCTTTAAGCGTCTGGTCAATGGCACGGGTCAGAAGCGGATGGCGGTCAGCGTCTTTGCCATAGACCAGAATTTGCGGTGAGAAACCCTGATCGAGCGCATCAATAATTATCTTCAAACCTTCGGCCAGGAACTGCTGCGTTTCCTCACGCGTTTTGCGCATATGCAGGGCGCGGATATCTTTTATGGTTTGGTTGGTAAGCGAAGTAATCTCTTTTATCATGGCCTTACGCCTTATCCTTCATCCAGCGTGCAAAGAAGGAAAGTCCGATTTCGCGTGGGGGCACAAGGCTTAAAGCCATACCTTTGGGGGCTTTATCCTGCTCAACCAGGGTGAGTTCGCCGTAGTCGATCCGTCCACCCTTATCAGGGCCGACCGCTTCGGCCAGAAGGTGGGCCAGCGCCGGGCCAGAGACTCGCGCAGCATAGGCATTGAGCAGCAGAAAGGCTGCGTCATCCGACAAAAGCTGCGCGCACAGATCAATCAGTTCCGGCAGGTCTTCAAACAACCGCCAGACTTCGCCCGTCGGGCCGCGGCCGTATTTGGGGGGATCGAGAATGATGCCTTCGTATTTTGAGCCACGCTTGACTTCGCGCTGCACATATTTGCGGGCGTCTTCGCAGATCCAGCGAATGGGGGCCTGTTCCATGCCTGACAGGGTCGCGTTCTCCCGTGCCCAACCTACGGATTTTTTTGACGCATCGACGTGGGTGACTTTAGCACCCGCCGCAGCACAGGCCAGCGAGGCGACGCCGGTGTAACCGAACAGGTTCAATATATGCGGTGTTCTTCCCGCTGCGACGCGCTGTTCAATGCACTTGGTTTGCCACGTCCAGTTGGCGGCCTGCTCAGGGAAAAACGCCAGATGGCGGAACGAGGTGAAGCGGCCATAAAGCTTGACCTGATTCCAACCCAGCGCCCATTGATCGGCGGGTTTGCGGCTGAATTGCCAGCGACCGTCATCATCCTCGTCCGTAGGGTCGAAAATGGCGTCAGCCTTGTCCCACAATGCCGGATATTTAGGCGTCCACCAGCACTGAGGCTCCGGGCGGATAACCATGTAGTCGCCGTAGCGTTCCAGCTTTTTACCATTACCTGAGTCGATAAGGGCGTAGTCGGACCAGGCCAGCGTGCGCAGTTGAATGGGGTGATCAGCTATCATCATGGCCGCTGATTAGCGCATCAGGCGCCGTTGCACCAGAGGTTAGCTAACTGATGGCCGCAGGTTTATGATCGGTTTTGTCCCAGTGAAAAGGCTTGACGATAAGTTGATAAATCGCATGGGCGGCGCTGATCGATTGCAGGCTCCAGTAAGCGGGGGCTGAGAGCACATCCTTGAGGCCAAAAGGCACACCGGCTCTGCGCGCGCCCTGATATAGCGCCAGCATCCCGCTCAAGGTGCCAAACAGCAGTAATCCGGCGTCCCTGTAGGCCATGGGGGTGAATTGACCCGATAGGGCTTGCAGCATCAGACCTGACAGCACAAAGCAGGTAAACGGCGCGTAACAAAGGGCCGCCAGTGTACTCAAACCCACCCCTAAAATCATGCTGATCCAGACCTTAAGACGCAGAGCCGTGTTTAGGCGACTATGGACGATCAGGGTTTGCATATAGCCTTTGATCCAGCGAGTTCGTTGCGGTATCCAGGTGTAGATATTCGATGGCGGCGTCTCGATGGTCGGTGCTTTGAGCATAGTGCTGGTATAGCCATATTGCGCCAGCCTTAAACCCAGATCGGCATCTTCGGTGACATTATAAGCATCCCACGCACCAATCGATTTTAGCACTTTGGTGCGGAAATGATTGCTGGTGCCCCCCAGCGGAAACGGCAGTTTGAGGCGACAGAACGCGGGTAGCAGGACATCAAACTGCACCGCATATTCGGCGGCGAACTGCCGCGCAATAAATCCATCGCCACCAAGGGGGCGCAAAGGCGCCTGAAGGCAAGCCAACGACATATCGCCGGTCTGTTGCGCCCTGGCAAAGGTGCGGGCGGCTTCGATCAGTTGGTCTGGCGCGGGCCTGTCTTCGGCATCATAGATAACCACCAGATCGCCTTGAGCCCGCGCCAAGGCATAATTTAGCGCTCTGGGTTTGGTGCGGGGTGTGCCCGGCGGGACCAGAACGATGTGCATATAATCGGGTAAGTCCTGCGCCTTGAAGGCCGCGATGGTCTCAAAATCATCGGCTTCGAGGGCATAAAGAACTTCAAGGTTTTCACGCGGGTAATCGAGTTGGCTCAGAGCCTTAACCAACTGCGATGTAATGGCGGCTTCGCGATAGAGCGCCACAATAACGCTGTAGCGCGGCAGGTTTTCGTTGGACGCTTCCAGAAATGTATCGGGCACGGCTTCGCGTTTTGGCGTCAGTGTGGCCAGAAAGCGCAAGCCCGCGCCGGTTGAAAAGCTCAGCCAGAAAAACCAGTATATACCGGCCATTAGCCCTGACATGGCATGGGTTGCGACCCAGACGAGGCTGATGACCGCCAGCAGTATCAGAAAGATTTGCACCGGCGACGGACCACTGCGGGCCGAAAAAGCCTCTGGTAGTGCCGCCAGGGGTGTTGCTTCCGGCCTGCGCCTGAGTATGCGCCGTATGACCGGCAAGGTTTCGCGCACAGGCATGTAGCCTTTGAGCCATTTTTGCTTGAAAGCTTCCGCCCCCACCATGTTATACCCCCGACGCTGGCATTTTGCGCTGCGCAACATGATTAATAAACGGTAAATTCAACCTATGGGCAACTTATCGAAGGTGGTATCGCGTCTTAAGGGATTCAATTTATGGTTGCTATTGGGGCCGATTCTGGTTTTTGCGCCTTTGGCTAATGCCGGAACGCGTCAGGGTATTGTGTCTCTGGATATGTGTGCCGATCAGTATGCTTTGGCCTTGCTGCCACAGGATGAGATCGCCGGTTTGTCCTTGCGGGCGCAGCATCCGGACTCGTTTTACCGTCTGCGGGCTGTGGCGTTTCCCCGCCGCCGCGCCAGCCTTGAGACTGTGCTGGCACTGCGGCCGCGGGCGGTGCTCAGAACCTGGGGCGGCGATGCGCGCTTATTATCTGGCCTCAAGGCACATGGGATTGAGGTCATTCAAATCAGCGATCCGGCTGACATTCCGGCGGCACGCGCAGAGCTTTTGCGTGTGGGGACTCTGCTGAGGCAGCCTCAACGGGCGTTGCACGAAGCGCGCCGTATGGATGAGGCGCTTAAGGCGATTTCAAAGCAGGGACGTGGTCGAGATGTGCTCTATTACACACCTTCCGGTTATACGGCGGGGCCGAAAACCTGGGTAGGGGAATTGCTGAAAACTATGAATTATAAGGTGCAGGCGGGGCAGGATTACTATGCCTATCTGTCGCCCGAAGCTTTTCTGACCCTGACGCCGGATGTCTATGCGCTTGGTTTTTATGAGGATAAATACGCCATGCGGCGGGTTGCGGGTCGCCATCCGCTGGTGCGCAAAAAAATAGCCGGGCAAGAAACGATCGTGCTGCCAAGTCCGGCCATTGCCTGTAATGCGTGGTATAGCGCTCAGGCCATGCAGGAGGGGGTGGGGTTATGAGAGTTAAGTCTTTATCCCTTGCAGGGGGGCTTTTGATCAGCGGCCTGGTGTTGATGGGCGCGCTGCTGATTGTGGGGGATGTCCCCTTAAGTGGTGCCGATTACATCGAGGCTATCACCCATCCTCAGTCGCTAAACGGGGAGATTGTGTGGGGCATAAGATTGCCGCGCAATCTGTGCGCCTGGGGTGTGGGGGCTATGCTGGGCGTAGCGGGGGCGGTGATGCAGGGGCTGCTGCGTAATCCGCTGGCCGAACCCGGTATATTGGGGGTGTCTTCCGGTGCCGGATTGGGGGCATCTGTGGCTATAGTGCTGGGGGTGGGGCTGGTCCCGTTTGCGGTTGAAGCCAGTGCTTTGCTGGTGTCCCTGATGATGTCGGCGGTGTTGATGGCGTTTGTGGCCCGGTTTCCGGATCGGCAGGCGCTTATCTTGTTAGGGGTTGGCATATCTAGCCTGTGCGGGGCGTTGATGGCGCTGGTGTTTAACCTGTCGCCGTCACCGGTGACGACCACTGAAATTCTGGGCTGGCTGATGGGGTCGGTCGAGAACCGTAGCTGGCAGGATGCGGCTTTGTGCGTGGCCGGCCTGGCCGTTGCGGTGGGGCTTGTGCCGCGATTGCGTGCGGGCTTAAGGCTGCTGACATTGGGTGAGGAAACGGCCCAGAGCATGGGGGTGAATATCCGGCATGTCACTTTGATTGGGGTTATCACCGCGTCTGTGCTGGCTGGTCTTTCGGTCGCAGTGGCCGGTATTATTGGGTTCGTCGGATTGGCTGCCCCGCATTTTGTCAGGGCCTTGGGGTTGCGTGATCCTTATGGTGTGATCTGGCCGTCGGGGCTGGCGGGTGGGGTGATGGTGCTGATGGCGGATGGTCTTATCAGGGTTATGCCCGCCAGCGGCGATATTCGCTTAGGGGTTCTGACATCACTGATCGGGGCACCCTTGTTTGCGCTCATAGCGTACAAAAGTGCGAAGTCATGGGCATAACAATATGATCGATATACATAATCTTGACATCGATATGGGCCGCGCACGGGTCGTCAGTAATTTGACAGCCCGCTTTGAGACCGGCCGATTACATGCGATCATTGGTCCTAATGGTGCGGGTAAAACCAGTCTGCTGAAAGCCGTTTGTGGCCTTCTGCCCAGTGCGACTGGCGCCATCAGGCTTGATGGGCATGACCTGACTGCACTTAGTTTGCGCGAGCGGGCACGGCTTATGGCCTATCTGCCGCAGGAGCGTGCCATTGCCTGGGATCTCAAGGCCATAGAGGTCGTGGCGCTCGGCTGTGCGGACTTGTCGGGAGAAGATAGCCTTAAGCATGCGCAGCAGCAGCTTGAGGTCATGGGGTTGTCGGATAAGGCCGAAACCAGCGTCTTTAGCCTGTCTGGCGGGCAACGGGCGCGGGTGCTTCTGGCGCGGTTGCTGGCCACGGAGGCCAAAATCTATTGCCTTGATGAGCCTCTGACGGCGCTTGATCCGGCCTGGCAAAGGCGGGTGCTGGAGGTGTTTAAATCTCGCGCGGCGCAAGGACGCACTATCATTGTGAGCTTACATGACATCGGATTGGCGGCGCAATTTGCCGATGACCTGTGGGTGCTCGATCACGGGCGGTTAGTGGCAAACGGCGAACCTGAAGCGGCCCTGTCGGATGAGGTGCTGCGGCAGGTTTTCAATATTACCGGCACCTTTGCGGAAGGGCGAAACTTGCGGATTGATCCGCAGGCCCTGCCGGAGCACGGCGCCTAACTACCACCTTGTTTTTTCAGGTCGAGATAGTTGATCGGCCCTGTAGGGGTTTCACCGCTGCCGCTATCGTCCTCAAGCGAGGGAGTATAGGCGATAATCATGCCGCGTTTCAGATCAGTCATTGGACGCAAAACCGCCTGACCGCCATTGAGGCGGGCGCGATAAACCTGCATGTTTTCCATGACTCGCATCATGTAGTTGCGGGTTTCGGTGAACTGAGCGCACTCGATAAACATGATCGGATCGCCGCCATCGCCGCGAGGATCAGCACATTCCATGATCCAGCGCGGCGGGCGGTTTGGACCGGCATTATAACCGGCGGCAGCCATGACGTATGACCCGCCAAAACGATCCACCAGTTCGCCCAGATGATAGGCGCCGAGTGTCATATTAAATTCCGGCTCATAAAGCTTAGCGTCAGAATAGCTGAGCGACATACGTCGGGCAACGGCGCGGGCGGTCGGTGGAATAAGCTGCATCATCCCGCGGGCATTGGCGTGGGAGCGCACCATCGGATCAAAGCCGCTCTCCTGACGGGTGATGGCCAGCACAAAGGCATTTTCGGGGGCCTTGACATTGGGCACGGCTCGTAACGGATAGGCCCGTTCCGGCAGATAAAATCCGCGCTGCATGGACACCCGCGCAATGCGCATGGCCGTGTCCTGAGTGTCATAGGTGCTGGCCAGATCGACCAGCAGGGCCTGTTCTTCGGCATTGGGCAATACGTCATCCAGCGCCAGCACCATACCCCGGAACAGGTCGCGTTCACCCATTGAACCCAGAATTTTGGCTGCCTTGACCATGTCTCGACCATTGAAGCGTTCTGTGTCGGCCGGTGCTGGCACCGGATCTTTGGTGAGGACGATCTGGGCAAGCCCTGCTTTTTCAGCCGCTAACTGTCCGTAAAAGCTGAAGATATACTGGCCACCTTCCTGATAATTCAGTTGTGCATTGGCCGCATCACCCGCTGCCTCATAGGCGCGGCCCAGCCAGTAGTGGGCGCGTCCCTGAGTGATGGGCGAGGTGCCAGCCCCTTCCAGCGACGTGAAGTGGGTAATGGCGCGGGCGGGGTCGTTAAGCTTAGTGAGGGCCATCCAGCCGGCAAAAAACTCGGCCTCGGCCTTTTTCTCGCCATTGGGAAAACCGCCATTATTCATGGCATTATAGGCGGCCCGATAATCCTTAGCTTTAAGGGCTTCCCGGAAATAGCTCAGGCGCTCAACCCACAGATTGTTGATGGCGGTGTCATTTTGCGGGGCGGCTGGAAATTGCGTCAGTAGCGGAAAACCGAGTGGCTCCAGATCTTTTTTGCGCAGGAATCGCGCACGCTCATAGGCCAGAACACTATTGTTGGGCGAAGCGGCTAAAGCGGCCTCCCATTTCTGGGTGGCATCGGCCGTGCCCGCACGCAGGGCAAAGGCGGCCTGCGCCACCACCCGGTCGCGGTCGCCGACATAATCCAGCATGGCGCGCGAAGCCGGACCCTGCGGCCCCAGCAGAAGGCTGTTCAGACGGGCGACATGATCTTCCTGCGACAGATATTTGCCAAACAGACTATAGAACCGCTGCTGATCCAAAGCCTCGAAACTTTGGTCCCGCCACCAGAAACGGGCCGTGGCGCGGGCGTCCTCGGTCTTGCCGAGTTGGTCATAGGCAGTAATGAGGGCGATGGCGCCATCGACGCTCATCGGGGGGGCACCGTTAAACCAGTCGACAACCTGCTGAGGGCTGATGCCGGATGTGGAAATTAGTTTTTCGGCGGCCAAAACCCGGCGTGATTCGCGCGGCCAGCCGATAAGATCACGACGGGCTGCATCTAACGTGGCAAAACCATAAATTGACGCCCCTTCGTTATCGAGGATGTTCCACAACACGATCTTACGCGCCACTGGATCGTTCAGGCCGCTTCGCAGGGATTCGGCCAGAGAAAAATTACCGGATTTTGCCGCCCTTAGTGCCGATTGCAGCGTCTCCATTTCAGCCTGCGGCAAGGCGGCGGCCTGATAGGGGCGGGCGGTTGAGGTTGATTCGGTTGGCGCGGGTGTGTTCTGGGTGGCTTCGATCGCAAACGCAGCCCCGGCCCCTACAGCCAGTACCCCGGCGACACCGGCTACCCACCTGGACATGCCGGTTTTAAGGACAGTTTTCAGGGGGCGTATCGTCATGGTGTTTCGCTCTCAAAGTCTGTTAACAGGGTGGCTATCGAAGCGCTGAGCGCCATCATGGCCCATATTTTTCCATATGGAAACATGGAATTCTTTAAACAAATTCCCAACTAATCATTGCGGCCTGCGCTTTGTGGTCTTAAGGAATTGCGCAAGTGTTTTACTCAGGATTTTATGTCGATGACCCGCAGTTCCGTTCCGCTTTTTCATGGTGTGATTACAGCCCTGATTACGACGTTCAAAGACGGTGAGGTGGATTATGCGGCCTTCGAGGCTCTGGTGGAGCATCAGATAAAGTCTGGCGTTCATGGCTTGGTGCCGGTGGGTACAACGGGGGAAACCTCAACGCTGAGCATGGCCGAGCATAAAGCTATCGTCGAACTTTGTGTCAAAACCGCAGCTGGTCGCGTGAAAGTGATCGCAGGTGCGGGTTCAAACTCGACAGCTGAAGCGCTGGAGCTAACTCAGCATGCCAAGGCGGTGGGGGCGGATGCCGCCCTTGTGGTCGCACCCTATTACAACAAGCCGTCTCAGGAAGGCATGTACCAGCACTATAAGCACCTGAACGACAATGTGCAGATTCCGGTGATGATGTATAATGTCCCCGGCCGTACGGTGGTTGATTTATCTAACGCCACGGTGGCGCGCTTGGCCCAGTTGCCCAACATTGTCGGCATTAAGGACGCGACCGGCGATCTGGCGCGCGCCAGTATGATGCGCCTTGAAGTGCCCGAAGATTTCGCCCTGATTTCCGGTGATGATCCCACGCTTTTGGGTTACATGGCCCACGGCGGTCATGGTGTGATTTCAGTGACGTCCAATGTCGCGCCCGCCCAAATGGTTGCGCTTTATAACGCAGCCGCCGCCGGTGATTTTGCGACCGCCCGCGCCATGCAGGATAAGTTGATCAACCTGCATAAGGCTTTGTTTTATGATGCCTCGCCATCGCCGACCAAATATGCCTTAAGCTGTTTGGGGCAATGCACTGACGAGGTGCGTCTGCCGATCGCGCCATGTGCGGCTGATGTGCGTCCGAAGGTCGATGAGGCCATGAGGCTGGCGGGGCTGTAATATGGCCGAACCCACCAACTACAAAGTCATTGCTGAAAATCGCCGCGCCCGGTTTGATTATTTCCTTGAAGAAACCTTTGAGGCCGGCATCGTGCTGACCGGCACAGAAGTCAAATCACTGCGCAATGGCCGGGCCAATATCACGGAATCTTACGCCGGTGTCGAAGGGGCGGATATCGCCCTGATCAATGCTGATATCCCCCCCTATGCGCAGGCCAATCGCTTCAACCACGAGCCGCGCCGTATCCGTAAGCTGCTGCTGCACCGTAAGCAGATCGATCGGCTGATGGGGGCTGTGCAGCGTGAAGGCCTGACCATCGTGCCGGTGAAGCTCTATTTCAACGAAAAGGGCTTTGCCAAGCTCCAGATCGCGCTCGCCAAGGGTAAGAAAAATCACGATAAGCGCGAAGCTGTGGCCGAACGCGACTGGCAGCGCGATAAGGCGCGTCTGATGCGTGATCGAGGCTGATTAGACCAGATTACAGGTCTTCGTCATCGAACTGATCGGCGAATTTCGGCGCATTTTGTTGAGCCTGACGCGGACGGCCCACAACGCTGGCCAGATCGGCCAGATCGACAAACGTATCCGCCTGACGGCGCAGTTCATCCGAGGTCATCGGCGGCTGCGACTTTACGGTTGACACCACGGTCACGCGGCAGCCTTTGCGCTGAACGCTTTCGATCAGGCGGCGGAAGTCGCCATCACCCGAAAACAGCACCAGATGGTCGGCATGTTCAGCCATTTCCATCATGTCACAGGCGATTTCAATATCCATATCCCCGCGCCAGCGCTTACGCCCCTGCGAGTCGGTATATTCCTTGGCCGTTTTGGTAATCAGCGCAAAGCCGTTGTAATCGAGCCAGTCCACCAGCGGACGGATGGGGGAATAGTCATCGCCTTCGACCAGAGCGGTATAATAATAGGCGCGGATCAGGATGCCGCGCTTACGGAATTCATCCAGCAGCTTGCGGTAATCGATGTCGAAGTTTAAAGCCTTGGCCGCCGAATAAAGGTTGGCGCCGTCGATAAACAGAGCGATTTTGTCAGTGGGATAAAAACTCATGGCAATGGCTTTCTAAAAATAGGGCAGTCGGTAATGGAGGACGGTAAAATCTATATTGCATATGGGGCTAATCTACCCGGCCGTCACGGGAATCCTTCGCAGGATTTAGCCTATGTTGTCAAGAGATTGCGCGCATTAAGCGTCAATGTTGAGCACGCATCTAAGCTTTGGCGATCAAAAGCGTGGCCCAATCCTGATGACCCGCCATTTCATAACGCTGTTTTTCGAGTATCCACCGGCCACTTACCCTATGATTTATTGCAAATTTTGCATCAGTTGGAAGTTGAGGCCGGACGTATTCGTAATCTTAATCTTAGTGGCATGAAAAACACACCGCGTGTACTTGATCTTGATCTTATCGCCTATGGTGATGAGGTCGTTAGCGAAGACGGCGGCATGCAGTTGCCGCATCCGCGGGCTCATGAGCGGGGATTTGTTATGGGGCCGCTGGCCGAGATTGATCCTGAGTGGATGCATCCGGTTCTTAAGCAGACCGCGCGCGCATTGGCCGCAAAGGTTACGGTCGGGGCTGATGCTTACCCTTTGGCGGGCTGAGGTTTGCGCTGGTCCAGCCAGCTATAGAGCGCCACCCCGATCAATACTAAAATCGTACCGGCAATGTCAGACGGGGTTATGACCTCGCGCAGGATTAGCCCGCTTAAGATAAGCGTGATAACGGGGTTGATGAAGCCAATCACCGCATTGGCCTGAGCCGAGATGCGCGACAGGGCGAAATTGATCAGATAGCTGGGCAGGACTGTGGCCCCGATGGCCAGACCCAGGCACAGCCACAACAAAGGCGCGGATACCGGGATGTCCGATACCTTATGGGTCACTCCGAAGTGGATGAAGGAGGCCGTCGCCGCTCCGGTCATCGCCCATGAGGTGAACAGAGAAGGGCCCATCTTTTTGATCACCGGTTTGGCCAGCAATAGATAAAGCGCAAACGCCACCGATGAGGCGGTAACCCATAAGGCGCCGGCGGTAATATTACCGCCTTTGGTATGCATATCGGTTATGAACACCAGCCCCAGACCGGCATAGGAAATGGCGAAGGCAGATAACGCCCACGGTTTAATCTTGTGGCCGAAAAACAATGCGCCCAGTAAAATGACAAACAAAGGGTAGGTGAACAGGATCAACCGCTCAAACTGTGGCGTCAGATGAACCAACCCCTCAAAATCCGTATAGCTGGCAAACCAGTAGCCCAGTACGCCAACAGCGATTGCCTGCAAATAGGTTTTGCGCGAAATATCGATAGTGGCCCGATGCTTCCACCAGGTGATTAGTCCCACCAGCAGGAAAAAGGGTGTGGCCATCAGCAGGCGCAGGGCTAACAGGGTCGTGGCATCAACATCATAGTCATAGGCCAGCTTGATATAGATGCCTTTGGTGGCAAACAGAAATGAGCCCAGCAGCGCCAGTCCGTAGCCGCCCCATGTCATGAGCGGATTTGGTTTTTCTGAACTGTCGGTGGATATTGTCTCTGACATGGTGAGGGCCTGATACTGCGGGCCATGATATCATGTAAATAGGCAGCACCCTGATGACGTAAGGTGCCGGTAACTCAGGCACCTGTTTTAAAGCGACGCGCGCGGCGCGCAAGCTTAAGCGCCCAGAGCGGTTTTTCAGTTTTCTCGACGCTCTTGCGGTCCCGGCGTGCATCAACAGCGACCGGGCGGGGCGCCGCGGGCGCAAGGGTGTTCAGGCGATTGGCAAGGTGCGTAATCATGGCGGCGGCTATACAGGGGTATGGTTTCTAATGCAACATGGGTTGCGGCCCCCAAAGAATTTATACGCACCCGGTTGTGTTTTTGAACCAACAGCGCTAAACAGCGCGGTTCAACCGGTACATATACGCTATTGTGGCAGGGCTGCCCTTTAATGCGCATATAGAATTTGAGGATTTCATGGCTCGCGTCACTGTCGAAGATTGCATCGAAAAGGTCGATAACCGCTTCAATCTGGTTCTTCTGGCCGCTCATCGTGCCCGTGCCATTTCGTCGGGTTCGGCAATCCTGCTGGATCGCGACAATGACAAGAACCCGGTCGTGGCTCTGCGCGAAATCGCCGAAGAGGTTCTGCAGCCGGAAACCCTGACCGAAAGCCTGATCGCCAGCCTGCAACGCGTCGATGAGCGCACTGAGGCTGAGGAAGAGGCCGAAACCCTGGCTCTGCTGGCTGATCCGCAGCACATGCAAATGTCGGAAAGCGAACTGATCCGCGCCCTTCAATCTGATCGCGATGGTGGTCAGGAAGAGCGCTACTAACTATTTGCGTCCTTTTCAGACCAACATAGCCGCACCCGAAAGGGGGCGGCTTTTTCGTGCGCGCGTTTCGTGTGTGTCTCTGTTTTGACTATATTTTTTCTGGATATGCTGAAAAAGCGGGCGTATGGTTATTATATGGGGGTTGAGGTCCTTAAACATTAAGGATTTCTTATGTACCACAAGGGTTTGATAACGACTATGTCGGCAGAAGGTCATCAGGTTTTTGAGCGGAGCGCAGCGGGAAAATCTTCCGTGGCTTCGGATGTGCCTGAACCTAATGTCCCGCCGGGATTTCCGGCTGACCGGCCACCGGAAACGCCACCGCTCGATCCACCGCCAGAGACACCACCTCTTGATCCGCCGGTTGAAACGCCGCCGGTATCGCCGCCTACTGAACTGCCGCCGCCCGTTCAAGTGCGGCCCAAATTTCTGCGTCAGGTCGAGCTGATTGAGCGCGTAGCCGCCTATGATCCGACGGTGGATGAAGCCATGCTCAACCGCGCCTATGTCTACGCCATGCGGATGCATGGGGCGCAGCTTCGGGCGTCAGGCGATCCCTATTTCGCTCACCCGATCGAAGTGGCGGGGATTCTGACCGATTACAAGCTTGATGGCTCAGCGATTGCGGCTGCCTTGCTGCACGATACGATCGAGGATACGCCCGCGACTCGTGAAGAAATCGCCGCTAAGTTTTCAGAAGATGTGGCGCAACTGGTCGAAGGTGTGACCAAGCTCACCCGCCTTGAGCTTCAATCGGAATATACCAAGCAGTCGGAAAACCTGCGCAAGTTCATTCTGGCGATTTCGCGCGATATCCGGGTGCTGCTGATCAAGCTGGCGGATCGCACCCACAACATGCGCACCCTGCAATATGTGCCTGAATCCAAACGGGAACGTATTTCGCGCGAAACGCTTGAGGTCTATGCGCCTTTGGCGCGCTCCATCGGCTGCAACCGGTTTGCGACGGAGTTGGAGGATCTGGCCTTCACCTACATCAATCCGACCGCCAAGGCCGCCATTGGTCGCCGGCTTGAGGACATGCGCGCCAAGAAAGGTGCTGTGGTTTCCCAGATCGCCAAGGACGTTAAGGAACGGCTCTACAAATACGGCATCAAGGCCGAAGTCTATGGTCGTGAGAAATCGCCTTATTCGATCTGGCGCAAGCTTCAGCGCAAATCGATCGGCTTTTCGCAATTGTCGGATATCTTTGCCTTCCGCGTTATTGTGGACTCAGAAGATGACTGCTACCGCGCTTTGGGATTGATCCACCGCACATGGAGTTGTGTGGGCGACCGCTTCAAGGATTTTATCTCAACCCCTAAAAGCAACAACTACCAGTCCCTCCACACGACGGTGGTGGGGCATAAGGGCACGCGGATTGAGCTTCAGATTCGCACGGAAGAAATGGACCGCGTTGCCGAAGAAGGTGTGGCGGCGCACTGGAACTATAAAAACCACGCCTACGGTTTTGACGAAGAAGCGGCGACCAAACGCGGTGGCCGCAACCCAATCAATAGTCTTAGGAATATCGTCCAGATTGTTGAAAATGGGGGAGATTCCGAAGACTGGGTTGAACATGCCAAGATGGAAATGTTCCTCGATCAGGTGTTCTGTTTTACCCCCAAGGGCCGCCTGATCACCTTGCCACGCGGCGCCATGCCGCTTGATTTCGCCTTTGCTGTGCATACCGAAGTTGGCGAAACCGCCATCGGTGCGCTCATTAACGGCGAACACCGTCCTCTGCGTACGGTTCTGCAAAACGGTGATCAGGTTGATATTCTGACCGGGGTCGAATCGCGCATTAATCCCGACTGGCAGTCTTTGACGATTACGGGACGCGCACGCTCAGCGATCAGGCGTAACATCCGCCAGACCGAGCGCGAAGACTTCATCAAACTGGGGCGGGCGGCGATTGAGCGGGCGGCAGCTCAGGTTGATAAATCACTCAATGACATAAGCTGGCGCACGGCGTTTGAGCGCTTTCAGGTGCCCAATCAGGACGAACTTTACGAACTGTGCGGACGCGGCAAAATCACACCGGTCAAGATTCTAGAGGCGGTCTTCCCAGGTCTTACCATACCCGCGTTGATGGCGACTGATGGCCTGACGCGAATCAAAGACGGTGAAGGCGCACGGGCGTTTGTTCGGGGTTCGGCTTTGCGTGAGCATCACCGTATCCGCTTTTCGCGCTGCTGCTGTCCGGTGCCGGGGGAGCGAATCGTCGGCATTGTTGAGGATGTCGATGTCCATGTCCATTCGATTGAATGCGATACTCTGGAGCAATTTGAAGACAATAAGGATGTCTGGGTTGACCTGCAATGGACACTGAATGCCGAGAAAAACACCATCAGTGTCGCGCGTATTCGCGCCAATATGGAAAATAAGCCGGGCGTGCTGGGTATCACCTGCACATTAATCGGTGAAGCCAAGGGCAACATTATCAATATGCATTTGACGAATAATCAGGTCGATTTCCTTGACGTAGAATTTGAAATCGAAGTCATTGATGCTAAACACCTGACCAATATCAGCGCGGCCCTGCGCACTTGCCCCTCGGTCGAGAGTGTGGAGCGAATCCGGGGCAACGCCTAACTTTTCAAGAGTACGGGCCTGTTTATGACTTCCGAAGACGTTATCAATGAATTCCGCGCCGCGAATGCCTTGCGCGAAGGCCACTTTGTGCTGTCGTCTGGCCTACACAGCCCGATGTTTTTGCAAAAAAATCTGGTGTTCATGGATGCGGCCCGTTGTGAGCGGCTGTGTAAGGCGCTGGCTGAAAAAATCATCGCCACGGTCGGGCCGGTCGATCTGGCGATTTCCCCCGCAGTTGGGGGTATCATTCCGGGCTATGAGACGGCGCGCCATCTGAAGGTCAACTCGATGTATGTTGAACGCGAAGGTGGGGCGTTTAAACTGCGCCGCGGCTTTTATTTTGAGCCGGGCGCTAAGATCGTTATGGTCGAAGATATTGTCACGACGGGCCTGTCATCGCGCGAGTGCATCAAGGCCATTCAGGATCTGGGCGGTGAGGTGGTGGCGGCAGCCTGCATTGTTGATCGTTCCGGCGGGGAAGCCGATGTCGGCGTGCCGCTGATCTCGCTGGCCAGCCTTAAGGTTCCGGCATATCCGGCCGATCAATTGCCCGCGGACCTTGCCGCTATCCCCGTCGAAGACCCCGGCAGCCGTCGTCTGGCGAAAGCCTGAGCCATGTCGCAGCGTATTCGCTTAGGGTTAAATATCGACCATATCGCGACGGTGCGGAATGCCCGTGGTGGCCATAGTCCTGATCCGGTTCGGGGCGCACGTCTGGCGATTGCGGCAGGCGTAGACGGGATCACGGCCCATTTGCGTGAGGATCGCCGACATGTCCGTGACGGTGATATTACGGCCTTAGCTAATTTGTGTGACGAACTGAATAAACCGCTCAATTTTGAAATGGCGGTGACCGAAGAGATGCTGTCTCTGGCCGAAAATCTGCGACCCCATGCGGCCTGTCTGGTGCCGGAGCGCCGGCAGGAGCGCACGACCGAAGGCGGTCTGGATGTCGCCGGGCGGGTCGATGAGATCGGTGCGGCCGTAGCGCGCTTGACCAAGGCGGGGGTCAGGTCGTCACTGTTTATCGCCACCGATCCGGCTCAGGTTTCAGCCGCCGAAGTCGTCAAAGCGCCAGTAGTCGAGTTCCACACAGGTGCCTTGTGCGACGCGTTCCGTGAAGGCGATATGGCGCTTTATGAAAAGGAATTGAAAGCCTTAAGGCTGGCGGCTGAGATGGCGCATAAGGCCGGTATCGAGGTTCATGCGGGCCACGGCATTGATTATGATACGGTGACGGCTATCGCGCAAATTCCGCAGGTAAAGGAACTGAACATCGGCCACTTCCTGATTGGTGAGGCGATCTTTACCGGCCTTGAGACTTCGATCCACAAGATGCGCTTGCTGATGGATGCGGCCAGAGGCCTGACTTCCAGATGATCGTCGGCATCGGCAATGACCTGGTTGATGCGCGCCGGATCGAAAGTTCAATTGAAAACTTCGGGGAGAAATTCCTCAACCGAATATTCACGGCTGACGAACAGGCTCGCGCGCAGGCGCATGTTAAACCGGTCTTATCTTACGCCAAGCGCTTTGCGGCCAAGGAGGCCGTGGCTAAGGCGCTCGGCACCGGCATCAGCGGGTTTCGATTTATCGATATCGAGGTGTTTAACAATGCCGCGGGAAAGCCCGAAATCATTTTGCATCGGGGGGCGCTGGAGCGCATGAAGGCGCTGGTCAAGCCCGATCATAATTATCACATCCACCTGTCATTGAGCGACGAATGGCCCTATGCCAGCGCCTATGCGGTGATTGAAGCCTTGCCCTTGCCATAATCTGTGGTTAGGTGAGGCGCAAGGTAACGGGGCAATACTATGAGCGCGGAAGACAAGGTGGTCGAGGACGATATGGCAACGAGCAAGGGGAGCAGTGCCACCGGCGGCGCCAAAGAAGAAACCAGTGAGATCATCAAGACGGTCATCTATGCGTTGCTGATCACGCTCGTGTTCCGCACTCTGTTTTTCCAACCGTTTACGATCCCGTCAGCGTCGATGGAGCCTAACCTTTACGAAGGTGACTACATCGTGGTCTCCAAGTGGGATTACGGCTATTCCAAATATTCGTTCCAGTGGCCGTTGCCGTTCATTAAGGGCCGGATCATGGAAAAAGCGGCCAAGCGTGGCGATATTGTCGTCTTCAAGCTGCCGCGTAATCCCAAGGTTGATTACATTAAGCGTGTCGTCGGTGTGCCGGGTGACCGGATACAGATGCGCCACAATCAGCTATATATCAATGATATCCCGGTGGCTGCCAAAAACCTTGGGGCGGTGACGCCGCAAATTAGCTACGACAGCCAGTACGCCACCAAGTATGAGGAAAGCTTGCCGGACGGGTCTACCCACTTTATGCAGGATCTGCGTACCGATGGCCCGGCGGATGACACGCCTGAATATATCGTGCCTGCCGATCATTATTTCATGATGGGCGACAATCGCGACAATTCGATCGACAGCCGCTACGCTATGGACGATCCGATCCAGCCGGGTGTTGATTTTGTGCCGGCCGAAAACCTCGAAGGGCGCGCGACCATGGTACTGGTGTCATGGAACGAAGGTTCCTCGATCTGGAAACCGTGGACATGGTTGAACCTGCGTTGGGACCGCCTGTTTAAATCCCTTAAGTAAATTGCGGGTTTTGTTTTCTTTGGCGCGGGATTGGTGTATCTGACGCCCTATGAACCTGAGACGATCCGCCCTCAGCGCCCTTGAGGCGCAACTGGGTTACGAATTTAAGGACAAGGCCTTGCTCGATCTGGCGCTTACCCACGCCAGCGTAGCCGAGGGCGCGCGTAAGATCGCTGACAATGAACGCCTTGAGTTTTTGGGCGATCGGGTTCTGGCGCTGATGGTGTCCGAAGCCCTGATGGAGGCCTTTCCTGACGCCAGCGAAGGGGAGTTGTCGCGGCGATTCCACAGTCTGGTCAGTCGCGAAACCTGCGCCGATGTCGCCAAAAATTTGGGTGTCGGCCCAGCGCTGCGGTTGGCGGCGGGGGAAACCAAAAGCGGCGGGCGCGAGAACCTGACTATTCTTGGCGATGCGTGCGAAGCCCTGATTGCCGCCATCTATATCGAGGCCGGGTTCGAGGGCGTGGTGCGTTTGTTCAAGCCGTTATGGACTGAGCGGATGCAGGCGTCCGGCAACAGCGTGCGCATCAACCCGAAATCTTATCTACAGGAATGGGCCGCCTCAAAGCAAAAGGCCCTGCCGAAATATTCTATCATTAACCGATCCGGCCCCGACCACGCTCCGGTCTTTACCATCGAAGTGACTGTCGACGGGCACCCCTCTCAATCCGCCACCGGGCGATCGCGGCAAGATGCTGAAAAAGCGGCCGCCCTTGGCTTTATCGAACGTGAAGGCTTAGCGTGACCGAACATAACTCCTCTCATCGTGCCGGTTTTGTGGCCATTATCGGCGCACCTAATGCCGGCAAATCAACACTGGTCAATCAACTGGTGGGCTCAAAAGTATCGATCGTCACCCAAAAGGTGCAGACGACGCGCTTTCCAGTGCGCGGCATTGCCATGCACGGGGATGCTCAGATCGTACTCGTTGACACACCGGGTATCTTTAAACCGCGCCGCAGGCTGGACCGTGCCATGGTTAAATCGGCCTGGGGCGGGGCGGAAGACGCCGATCATGTCGTGTTGTTGATCGATGCACCGGCTCAGATCGCGGTCGAGCATCCGTCCGCTGATACGCCCAAAGCCACCGCCGCTGATCACCGCGCCGTCGAAGATGTGGCGGCGATTATTGAAGGCCTTAAACAATCGAACACCCGCGCCACGCTGGTGGTCAATAAGATCGATATGCTCAAGCGCGATAATCTGCTGGCGCTGGTCGACACACTTTATAAGGCCGACATTTTCGATGAGGTCTTTATGATTTCCGCCGAAAAGGGCTTAGGTGTTGCGGATCTGAAAGAGTCGCTGGCCAATAAGATGCCGCTAGGGCATTGGCTGTACCCCGAAGACCAAGCCGCCGATGCACCCGCCCGTATTCTGGCGGCGGAAATTACCCGCGAAAAACTGTTCCTGCGGGTTCATGAAGAACTGCCTTATTCAGCCGCGGTATCGACGACCGAGTTTAAGGACCTGCCTGATGGTTCGGCGCGGATCGAACAAGTCATTTTTGTTGAACGCGACGGTCAGCGCGCCATTGTGCTGGGTAAAAATGGTCAGACCCTGAAATGGATCGGCCAGAAATCGCGTGAAGAACTGTCGAAACTGCTCGATCGTCCGGTGCATCTGTTCCTGCATGTTAAGGTCAATGAGCGCTGGACCGATGACCGCGCGCTTTACACCCAGTTCGGTCTGGAGTTTGAGTCCTAAGAACCGTGTCTGTGCAATTTGTGGATGAAGCCATTGTGTTAAGCGCGCGCGGTCACGGTGAGACTGGCGCCATTATCCATGTGCTGACCCATGAACATGGTCATATCGCTGCCCATATCGCGGGGGGCGCGTCGCGCCGCATGAAGCCGTATCTTCAGGCGGGGGCGCATGTTGAATTCAGCTATCGGGCGCGCAGTTCCGACCAGTTAGGCAGTGCTACGATTGAGCCTGTGGGCGAGGGGGCGTCTGATTTGCTGGATGATCCCCTAGCGCTTACAGGGCTTCAAACCGCCTGCCTTATGACGCAATATTGTTTGCCTGAGCGTGAGGTGCATGTCGGCGCCTATCATGCCTTGTCGGCATTGATGATGATTCTGCCGCACCCTGAGATATGGCCTGCGGTCTATGTGCGATTCGAGGCGGGTCTGCTTGAGGCGTTAGGGTTTGGCCTTGATTTATCAGCCTGCGCGGTCACGGGGGACCGGGATGATCTTATCTATGTCAGTCCCCGTTCCGGCCGGGCGGTGAGCCGAAGTGCCGGTGAAGCCTATAAAGACAAATTATTGAAATTACCTATGTTTATGTTGTCGTCGCAAGGCGGTGTGCAGGCTGGTGATATAGGTCTTGGGCTTGAGCTTACCGGGCACTTTCTGGAGCGGAACGTGTTTCATCCGCTCAATAAACCCTTGCCGGAAATCCGTGTGCGCCTTATGCAAACCCTGAGTGATTCAGGCTATATGTGAGCATTCGGGCGGCACAAAGTTGGTTGCTTTGTGAAATCCACCCTTTGGTAACCACTCACATGTCATAGTCCCGTTAATTATAATCTGACGGCGGAATGTCTAAATCTTGATGACTTACAGCGAACAGCAATTGCGTGAGGCAAATGTCAATCCGGCGACGGGTTTGGCTACGGATTACCTCAACCTGTTCAACGAGGCCATTATGCTGTTTGAAATGGGCATGGATATGCCTGACATGGCTGAGGAGCTAATGGACTGGCAGCGCCGGGACTATGTCAGTCACTTTGAAAAATCAGGCTTTGAGCAAAAAGACGTGGTAGTGCGGGCCTATCAAACGGCACCGGATGAGGTTCGTGCGGCCTTCGATGACTGCTGTGACAAGGCATTGGATACGTTTGAGTCGTCTATCCAGATATTGCTGTCGTCGCTTGAAACGCCTGTGGCCCATGAAGAGCTTGAAACCCGTCTGGCGGAGATGAAGGAACTGGTCACCGAGATGGATTCGCATATCCATGGCCGGGTCAAGCCTTCTGAAACCGACGCCCAGAGTGCGGTTGACGCACTGTTTTAGGTCCACAATCCCCATAATTTAACAGGATACCTTTGCTTATAAGGGCGCAGCGCATTAATCTGTGTGGTTATGAGTGATGTAGTGATTCCCGAAAACGCCGGTGGGCGAATACTTAACGAAGATCTGGGCGAAGCCCTGTCGCGCCGTTATCTGGCCTATGCCTTATCTACCATCATGCACCGGGCCTTACCGGACGTGCGCGATGGTCTGAAGCCTGTGCACCGGCGTGTGCTCTATGCCATGCACAACATGCGCCTGAACCCGCAATCGGCGGCGCGTAAGTGCGCCAAGGTGGTCGGGGAAGTCATGGGTAACTTCCACCCGCATGGCGATCAGTCGATCTATGACGCGCTGGTGCGGATGGCGCAGTGGTTTGCCCAGCGTTATCCGATGGTCGATGGTCAGGGTAATTTCGGCAATATCGACGGCGATTCAGCCGCCGCCATGCGTTACACTGAGTGCAAGATGACGGCGGCGGCCATGCTGTTGCTGGACGGCATTGATGAAAACGCCGTCGATTTTCGCCCGACCTATGACAATCAGGACGAAGAACCGATTATCCTGCCGGCAGGGTTTCCGAACCTTCTGGCCAATGGCGCGACCGGTATCGCAGTGGGTATGGCGACCTCGATCCCGCCGCACAATGTGTCTGAACTGATTGACGCCTGTAAGTTGCTGATTGAGAGTCCTCATTCGGATACGGCGGCCCTGATGCAATTCGTGCAGGGCCCGGACTTCCCCACCGGCGGGATATGTGTTGAACGCCCGGAGACTATTCAGGAAGCTTATGAAACGGGACGTGGTTCCCTGCGGACGCGGGCACGCTATGAGGTTGAGGATCTGGGGCGCGGCAACTGGCGTATCAAGGTCACTGAAATACCTTACATGGTGCAAAAGTCGCGCCTGATCGAACAATTGGCCGATCTGATCGAAGCCAAGAAGGCACCGCTGTTGGGCGATGTCCGTGACGAATCAGACGAAGAAATTCGCCTGATTCTTGAGCCTAAGACGCGCAATATCGAACCCGAAGTCCTGATGGAAAGCCTGTTCAAGGTTTCCGATCTGGAAACGCGCTTTGCCATCAATATCAATGTGCTGGATGCATCCGGTGCGCCGCGGGTTATGGGACTTAAGCCATGTTTGGTGGCTTTCCTTGATCACCGGCGGATAGTTTTGGTGCGCCAGTCAAACTGGCGTCTGGAGCGCATCGTAAAGCGCCTGCACGTCCTTGATGGTTTGATGATCGCTTTCCTCAATCTGGATGAGGTCATTCGTATAATCCGTGAGGATGAAAAGCCGCGTGATACTTTGATGGCGCGCTTTTCTCTGAGTGAACCCCAGGTCGATTACATCCTTGATACGCGTCTGCGTCAGTTGGCGCGGCTTGAGGAAATGGCGATCCAGAGCGAGCATGACAAATTGGCCAAAGAGCGCGATGGTCTGCTGGCTCTGCTGGGTTCCGAAAAGAAGCAGTGGAAGCGGATTGATGAGCAGTTAAGCGAAGTCCGCAAACAGCTTTTGTCGCCGCGCCGCACGACCTATGCTGAGGCGCCGCAGGGCATTGAAGTCGCCTCAATCGAATCTTACCTGCCAAAAGAGCCGATTACCGTCATCCTGTCAGAGCGCGGCTGGATTCGGGCGGCCAAGGGCCGTGTCGAAGATCCATCCGAACTGAAGTTCAAAGAAGGTGATCAGCACGCCTTCCTGATCCCGGCCTATACGACCGATAAGCTGCTGATCATGACGTCAGACGGACGGTTCCTCACCCTGGGCTGCGATAAGCTACCTTCTGCCCGTGGGCATGGTGAGCCACTTCGGTTAATGCTGGATATCGAAGAGTCGGCCAAGATCATGACCATCTTCACCTTCACTCCGGGCCAAAAGCGTCTGATGGTGTCAAAGAATGGCTATGGCTTTGTCATGAATGAAGAAGATGCTCTGGCCAACAAAAAGGCCGGTAAGCAAGTGCTGAACGTCGATGGGACTGAAGCGTTTGCGACCCTGCCTGTGACGGGTGACCAGATCATGATCCTGGGTGAAAATAATAAGCTCCTGATTTATCCTGTGTCAGAACTGCCCGAAATGGCGCGTGGCAAGGGCGTCAAACTTCAGGGGTATAAGGACGGTGGCGTCAGGGACATTACGCTTTTCGATTCCGCAAGCCCGGTCGTGTGGTATGACGGTTCCGGTAAGGCGCGTGATTTCAAGGACTTTAAGGACTATGTCGGTAGGCGGGCATCGGTCGGACGCATTGCGCCGCGTGGCCTGAGAAAGCTGCGACCAAACGGATAGGGTGTGGCTTAAATCACTCTTAATGAGTCCCTTCCAAACGATAAGGTAATTTCATATTGATGGCGCTGCGCTTTTATGTTGCAGTGCATCATCAATATGGGGTGCTTTATGCGCGACTTAGCCGGTATTAACGACACGTCTGAAAAAATCAGCGATATGCTGACGCACACGATTACTCTGATCGACGGTAAGTCGGTCACCCTGCGCGATCTTATCGGGCGCATCGGGGAGCAGGGGTTCCTGCTGTTGTGTGCGCTTCTGACCCTGCCGTTTCTGCTGCCGGTATCCATTCCCGGCGTCAGTACCGTGTTTGGGGTGGCCATATTGCTAATCAGTCTGGCGATTACGCTCAATCGTTTGCCTTGGCTACCCAGCCAGATTCTTGACCGCGAACTTGAGGCGGACAAGCTGATTCCGGTTCTGGAAAGAGGCGTGAAGATTGTCTCCCGCATTGATCCCTATGTGCAGCCGCGCCTTCTGATGTTTTCCACGGGCACTGTCATCAACAGGTTCAACGGGGCCGTGCTGATGTTTTCGGCACTGCTGCTGATGCTGCCTTTGGGCTTCATTCCCTTCTCCAATACCCTGCCCGGCGTCGCCATTTTATTGATGTCGATAGGCATGGTTCAGCGTGATGGCGCTTTGGTGGTTGCGGGCTACAGCTTTGTGATAGCTACTTTGGTTTACTTTGGCGTTCTGGCCTATGCCGCGCTGAGTGCTGGACAAGGTTTGTCATCGCTAATTTCGTAAGGGGCATTTACAGGCTCTGATCATTTGCCTATGTCCACGCGATGCGTGTGCCGCTCCCCTTTTCCGATCCTGACGGCCTTAGTCGACTGATCACTGTATCGGGCGTTGGCCTTTGCCAGCTCATAGCTTTTGGAACCTCGCTTTATTTATTGACGACGCTGGCTGTCCCGATTGCCGCAGATACGGGCTGGCCGCTGGCATGGGTTGTTGGTGGGTACTCAATCGGCGTTTTGACTTCTGCGGCGATCTCACCTTTGGCGGGGCGATACATCAGTGCCGGGTACGGCCATTTTGTTCTTGCCGCAAGTGCGGTGTTGTTTGCGGCTGGATTGGTCGGCGTGTCACAATCCGGTAGCCTGCTTGTTTATTGCGTAGCCTGGATCGTTGTGGGCGCGGCCATGGGGTGCGGTTTGTATGATGCCGCCTTTGGGACGGTAGGTCGCATTTTCGGGCAATCGGCACGGTCTTTGATAATACAGATCGCTCTGTGGGGAGGCTTTGCGTCGACGGTTTTCTGGCCGATGAGCGAGTATTTACAGACCGCCTATGGATGGCGAATAACCTGCCTAGTATTTGCCGGGATACATCTGGTCATATGTCTGCCGATATATGTGTGGTTGGTGCCAAGGCCTACGGATGCAACGGCACCTAAGCAGATAAAAGACCTCAGCAAGATCAGGCCTGAGCCAGATGAACAGGTCATATATTGGACGCTGGGTTTAGTGATTACCTGTGAAATGGCGATTGTCGCGATGATGTCGGTGCATATGCATACCATTTTGCAAAGCCGTGGTTTGTCTGCGACCGCTGCGGTAGCGCTGAGTGCGTTAATTGGACCATCGCAGGTGGCGTCACGCCTGATGGAGTTAACTATCGGTAAGAAATGGCCGCCTTATGTCTCTATGGCGCTTGGGGTTGCCGGTGTGGCGGCAGCCCTTGGGCTGATTATCTTTGGCACCGATTTGAATACGCCGGCGCTGATTATTTATGGGGCGGGGCTTGGCGTAGTTTCAATTACGACAGGCACCGTGCCTTTGGCGGTTTTTGGGCCGATGCGCTATCCGCTGCTTATGGGACGCCTGCGCCGGATCAGTCTGGTCATGCAGGCGATTGCCCCGGCCATAGGTGCCTGGCTCCTGACACAAGCGGGCATGAATGCTCTGTTGAGCTTTATTGGAGCGCTCTCAGTCTTATGCTTGCTTGTGGCCGTTTATCTGGCGCGCAAATGTCATAGCCATATAAAGCTTAAGGCTTGATGCGCTGCCAGCCGCCGTCGGTTAAGCCTTCGAGGGGGCGATAGCGGGACTTGTAGTCCATCTTGGGGCTCCCCTTCACCCAATAGCCCAGATAGACATAAGGGTAGCCGACTTTTTGAGCCTGAGCGATGTGGTCAAGAATAACGTATCGGCCCAGCGATCGGCTCATCAGATCCGGATCATAAAAGCTGTAGACCAGTGACAATCCGTCGTTGAGCGCATCGACCAGAACGCAACCAATTAAACGCCCGTCCAGCCGATATTCAATGATATGTGTGCGCACCAGCGTGTCTTCGATCATGGCCACAAGGTCAGGCCAGGTCATGTCCATCATGCCGCCATCAGGGTGACGTGACCGAAGATAGCGTTGCAGTAGTTCGTATTGTTCCCGGCTGGCTTCGGCTTCGACAAACGATTTCGTAAGGTCGATATTACGCTTAAGTATCCGCCGATCACTTTTGGACAGGACGTATTCATTGACCGGGATGCGCACCGACTGGCAGGCATTACAGTTATGGCAGGCGGGACGGTAGGCGATGTTCTGAGAGCGCCGGAAGCCTATGGCCGAGAGTTGATCGTTGACGCTAATGGCCTCCAGCGGCGGCAGGTGTACGAACACCTTACGCTCTTCCAGATTGGGCAAGTAGGGGCAGGGACCGGGGATGGTCAGATAGTACCTTAGTTTTCGTCCCGGAAAATGCTCGCTCATAGCGCGTTACTGACGGCCTGATTTAAAATAGCTGGAGCCTTATCAGACCCCAAAAATGCCTTAAAGTGAAGGGCTATCTGGTAAAACAGGGGCTTCACGCAGTAAAATTATAGCGATGCGACGATTTCCGGCAAGGGTGGGATCATCCGGATACAGTGGCTCCTTAGCGGCCTTGCCGGAGACCTGAGCGATTCGATCCTGATCAACGCCTGCGCCTTGTAAAATCGATCGTGATGCATCTGCCCGTTGCGCCGACAGCGCCCAATCCTTTTCGGCACCGCCCGCAGCGCTGGCTGACGTATGGCCGGTGATTGAAATACGGTTCGGTAATTGATTGATAATCTTGGCGATAGCCCTAAGCAGCGTACGCGCCCGCTCATTCGGACGGGCAGAACCGGCATCAAACATCGAGCGGCCTTCCTGATCGATCAACTGAACGCGCAGGCCTTCCGGGGTCTGGTCGATCAGAATGTTTTTAGATAATTCCGCCAGTTCGGGCATGTCCTGTAAGGCCTGACGCAAGGATTCGGCCGCACTTCGGAACGATTCTTCTTCGCGCTTCAGAAGTTCCTCGCGCAGTTCGTCCTCGCTGGATTTCGACAAGTCGCCGGAGGTGGTCGACTGGCCATCACGGTCCTGCATATTGGGCGCTTCGGGGGCCAGTTGCTCAATAAATGCCATGGCGCCGGCACTTTGCGCACCTTCATCGCCGACGGCCGTTCCACCCAGAATCCCGCCGGAGCCACTGGACGACGAAGACACGCTGGCGGGCGCGAAATAGTCGGCAACGCCGCGTTTCTGTTCCGGACTGGTGGTATTGATCAGCCACATCAATAGAAAGAAGGCCATCATGGCGGTCACGAAGTCCGCATAGGCGACTTTCCACGCGCCACCGTGGTGGCCGCCACCGACCACTTTTTTGACTTTTTTGATAACGACGGGGGCGTCGCGGCTGGCCATGAAGAATCCTTGTAGGCAAAGGGTTTCATGATGTTTAACGCTTTTATAGTTAACAGGTGGTTGAAGGGCGAGGCCTTCAAGCTTTGGTTTGACCTTATGCCCTGTCTCAGTCCATAGAGGGTGTGTATGATTTAGACCGTGAACCGGAGATTCCCGTGACTCAAAAACCGCCGTTGCGCCATGTGCTTGGTGCATTTGCCACCGGGGTGTGCGTTATTACGGCTCAGGCTAATGGGCAAATTATTGGACTAACGGCCAATTCGTTTACGTCGGTATCCCTTGACCCGCCGCTGGTGCTTTGGTGTCTGGATAACCGCTGTGAGCGGTATGGTGTTTTCGCCGGAGCCGAGGCTTTTGACATCAATATCCTCAGCAGTGAACAAAGTCCTTTGTCTGACCGGTTTGCGCGCGGTGATGCGGTGATCGGGGATCATGAGGGCTTGTTGACGCTTGATCATCCTTTGCGACTTAAGAAGGTCATCGGCTGGCTATCGTGCGTTACGCATGACACACGGGTCGTTGGTGATCACCTCCTTATTGTGGGCAGGGTCGAGGCCTACGATTACGGGGCGGGCGAGGGGTTGACGTTTTTTCGTGGCCGTTACGGCCAAACCCATATGTTCGGTTAAGGTAGAATTATGAAAATAGTATTCGCAGGTCTGGGGGTAATGGGCGCGCCAATGGCCGGGCATTTGGTTAAGGCTGGGCTGTCGGTCACGGGCTATAACCGCAGCCATGATAAGGCGCAGGTTTGGGCTGAAACGCACGGTGCGCCGGTCGAGGCGGACTTTGAGCGTGCAGTCAGCACTGCGGATATTCTGGTTTTGTGCGTAGGTAATGACACTGATGTGCGCGGACTGGTATCGCGCGCAATGAACGCCATGCGGTCAGGCAGCCTGATCATCGACCACACGACCACATCGGCTAAACTGGCGCGGGAACTTTTTGATGTATGTGCATCAAAAGGCATAGAATTTGTTGATGCGCCTGTGTCGGGTGGGCAAGCGGGGGCCGTCAATGGCCAGCTATCGATTATGGTGGGCGGGAGTGCTAACGCCGTAGAACGCGCGCAGACTATTTTAGCCCCCTATGCCAAAAGTGTCACCCATATTGGTGAAGCTGGTGCCGGACAACTGGCCAAGATGGCCAACCAAATCGCTATTACCGGGGCGGTTCAAGGGGTGGCTGAGGCCCTGCATTTTACCAAATCGGCCGGTCTTGATCCGGCGTTGGTGTTTGACGCGATTTCCAAGGGGGCTGCCGGATCATGGCAGATGGAAAACCGCTGGGCGACCATGGCGGCGGATACATATGATTTCGGGTTTGCCGTTGATTGGATGCGCAAAGATTTGGGTATCGCGCTGGATGAAGCGCGCTCGAACGGGGCGCATCTGTCGGTCGCGGCTCTGGTCGATCAGTTCTATTCGGAAGTGCAAACTATGGGCGGCAAGCGCTGGGATACCTCATCGCTTCATGCGCGGTTAGAAGATCGTCGCAAAAAGCTTTGATTTCCGGGGTTTGGGGCCCTGGAAATGTATTGCGTCCCCAAGTCTTCACTTATTAAGTTTCTCAGCCACTTCTTTAGCAAAGTAAGTCAAAATGCCCGATGCGCCCGCCCGCTTAAAGGCCGTAAGGCTTTCCAGCACGGCGCGGTCGTGATCGAGTAAGCCCTGATCGGATGCGGCCTTGATCATCGCATATTCGCCGGACACCTGATAGGCGAAGGTCGGCACCTTAAATGTATCGGCCACGCGCCAGACGATATCGAGATAAGGCAGGCCCGGTTTGACCATAACCATGTCAGCGCCTTCCTGAATATCAAGGGCGACTTCGCGCAGGGCTTCGTCGGTATTTGCCGAATTCATCTGATAGGTTTTCTTATCGCCTTTCAAAGCCTTAACGCCGATGGCATCGCGATAAGGGCCGTAAAAGGCTGAGGCATATTTGGCGGCATAGGACATGATCAGCGCGTCCTTATGCCCGCGCGCCTCCAGAGCCTGACGGATCGCGCCGATACGGCCATCCATCATATCCGAGGGCGCAACAATATCGGCGCCTGCTTCATATTGGATGACGGCCTGTTCAATGAGGGCGTCAATGGTCGCATCATTGTCGATCCTATCGTTGATCAGAAGCCCGTCGTGACCATGATCGGTATAGGGATCAAGCGCGACATCGACGATCAGACCGATATCCGGTACTGCGGACTTAATGGCGCGGCAGGCCAGTGGAATTATGCCTTGGGGGTCAAGTGCGGCCCGTCCATCGCTGAAGCGCTTACGTTCATCAATGTGAGGAAATAGCGCCAGTGCCTTTATGCCAAGATCGCGGGCGGCTTTGGCCTCACGTACGGCCTCATCAATGCTGAGGCGATCAATGCCCTTAAGTGATCCGATCGGATCGCGGGCAATGTCGCGGTCGTGGACGAATATGGGCCAGATAAGATCAGAGGCTAAGAGCGTGTGTTCCTGAACCAGGTCCCTGATCCAGCCATTTTGACGCAGGCGACGGGGGCGTACAAACGGGTAGGCTCCCGTAACAGGAACGAAGGTCATTTAAAAACTCAAAATTGGAAAATCAGTTGCCGGTTTTGCAGTCGGCATAGGCCTGAAAAATGTCCTTGCCAATACATTTGTGCTTGATGAGGCGAAGAAAGCCGACCGTCGAGGTGGTCAAAATCCACAGGGTCGCAATCAAGGTAAAAAAGGCAGAAACAATAAATCCGGAAGCGGCGGTAATAATGGAAACAACGGGAATTTTGGAGGTATCAAGGTCGTTGAGATTTATATCTAAGGTTCGCCAGTCCGTCACATCATATTGGGTCATGAAAATCTGGATGATGGTGTAGGTCAGAAACACCGTGCAAATCAGAGCGATGAAGGTGGCCATGGACCAGAGAACGAAGACGACCCAGAAGTTGCGAATTTGATAGGCGTAGTGGCTGGTAATATAATTCTTGATCTGCGATTTTCGCATATAGGCTATAACGGCGGCGATCAACGCGGTGAGGCCAAGCGAAAACGGACTAACGAATAATAGCCCGTATACCAGAAATGCCAGATTGCGTTCATCGGCCTCAGATGTCGCCTTTGGCGACGCGCTGATGCGGCCCCCCAACGTGGACTGAATACCGAGATGCGTCAAAATGCCGGAGGCTTCTGGACGATGGTGATCGGTTATCATTCTTGATTTCCTTCCACGACACGCAGGAATAAGCGGGCATCATGGCAAATAATTGATGAAAATGCAAACCGTGATGCATCGCACCCTTATTTTAAGCTTAATCGTGATAGGGCCATAACGGTGTTCCAATTGCGCGCGGTCGCTGTGACTTTTAGAGCTTTCTCAATCTTTTCAGCAAGTTTTGACGTGCCCAAGCCCGATGGCGTGTGTAAATAAAAGGCCAAATCCGTAAGCGCATAGGCTTCGTCCTCTTTTTTAAACGCGCCCAAAACTTCGTGATCAGGGTTAATCGCAGGGCTTTTCAGGCAATAAACGTGGAGTGATTTCGGTATCTGCGTAGCCTCTTTGAACGGATTGGCGGTTATGATCGCGCTAAAATCATCACGACTTAAAACGTGGATGCCACATTCAAATCCAAAAGTTTCTTTCACTACATCCGTAACATCAGTTTCAATTTTAGCGAGGCGGTCGGAACTTTTGAGAACCACATTGCCACTTTGGATGTAGGTTTCGACGTCTGTGTAGCCAAGGGATTCGAGTGCTGTTTTTAGCGTTTTCATTGGCATTTTTTTGTGGCCGCCGACATTAATGCCTCGAAAAAGAATGACGAACGTCTGCATGATAATGGTTCTCAAGTTCAATAAAATGAGGGGTTTATTTTAAGGGTGCGGCATTTAGCCCTACATAAATCGTGGAATTTAACCTAATATTATGGTCAAAGAGAAATGTTTCAGCCCAGTCTCTTAGTGCTGGGGCTGGTCAGGCGCGGATTATACCCTTATATGCGCGCCACAAATGCAAGGCGTAAGCGCTGTGTGCAGCGCCGGAGATTGATATAATGGACTATAATGCCGCTTTTGAGGCCGCTGTCGAAACCGTCCGTTCGGAAGGTCGCTACCGCGTGTTCGCCAATCTCAAGCGTCATAATGGTCAGTTTCCGCGCGCGACCTGGGAGCGACCTGATGGCACGCATCAGGACGTAACGGTCTGGTGTTCCAACGATTATCTCGGCATGGGCCAAAATCCGGTTGTGCTTGAGGCCATGCATAAGGCCATAGATGAAGCAGGTTCGGGTTCGGGCGGCACACGCAATATTTCCGGCACGACCTGGTATCATAATGCACTTGAAGCCGAGTTGGCTGATCTGCATCAAAAGCAGGCGGCGCTGGTGTTTACGTCCGGCTATGTCGCTAACGAAGCCACGCTGACGACGCTTTATAAAATTTTGCCAGGCCTGATCATCTTTTCCGATGCGCTTAATCATGCGTCGATGATCGCCGGTATCCGTAACGGCGGCGGTGAGCGGCATGTCTTCCGTCATAATGATCTTGAGCATCTGGAAGCGCTGCTGAAGGCGGCCCCTGTCAATGCGCCGAAACTCATCGCCTTTGAGTCGGTCTATTCGATGGATGGTGATATTGCCGATATCCACGGCACGGTCGCTCTGGCCAAAAAATACGGGGCGCTCACCTATATTGATGAAGTGCACGCGGTCGGTCTTTATGGTCAGCGCGGGGCCGGTGTGGCCGAGCGCGACGGCATCATGGATCAGATCGATATCATCGAAGGTACGCTGGGTAAGGCCTTTGGCATGATGGGCGGCTATATCGCCGGATCTGCGGCTATGGTGGACGCCATCCGCCTGTGGGCGTCGGGCTTTATCTTCACGACCTCTTTGCCGCCCGCCGTTATGGCCGGCGCCACGGCTTCGGTGCGTTGGCTTAAAGAACACAATGAGCGCCGCGACGCGCATCAGGAGCGGGCACAAACCCTGATGTGCCGCTTCCGTGAAGCCGGGATTCCGGTTTTGCCGTCAGTCAGTCATATCGTGCCGGTTCTGGTCGGCCATGCCCATCACTGCAAGATGATTTCGGATATGCTGCTCAATGACTTTTCGATCTATGTGCAGCCTATCAACTACCCGACCGTGCCCAAGGGGACGGAGCGCCTACGCTTTACGCCGTCTCCGGATCATGACGATAAGATGATGGATGAACTGGTATCAGCCATGGATAAGCTGTGGAGCCACTGCAATGTGGCGCGTATGCCCGCCGTGGCGTAAGGCGGCTTGAACTTGGGCCTGATTCGCTTTTAAATAAACGCGTACGCTGAATCAGAGTTCGCCCATGTCCGAAGTGCTGCTGGAATATCATCGCAACGGCGCCTATCTCAAGGTCACGGCTGTCGATCCGGCGACGGGTGAGGAAGTCAGCGCCATGGGGCCTGCCAGTAATCCAACGGCTGTCAAAAGTCTGGCGATTACGAAATTGCAGAACAAACTGGCCGCCCTTCGCCAAACCCCGCCCGCCAAGCCCGGAAAATTCATTTAAAGCTTTGTGCTGCAACGCCGCATAGGTGGTTTTTTGTCTTGGAATCGCGGTGTTAAAGGTTTAACAGACGCTCTAAGTTTTTGCCTGGTCGCAATATTATAGCCGAAAACCGCCTTACACTTTTCGGCATATTGCTCCGGGTTTCAGGCCGCATGTCGCACAACTGACATACGGCTGCTTCAGATGACAGGATCATGCCCGTGAACGCTCCCGCCCAGGCCGCATCGTTTATCCCGCAAGGATACTTTAACCATTCGCTCGAACAGTCGGATACGGCGGTTCTTGAGGCGATCAAGGGTGAGCTTCACCGCCAGCAGCATGAGATTGAACTGATCGCGTCGGAAAATATCGTCTCAAAGGCGGTACTAGAGGCGCAGGGCTCGGTTCTGACCAACAAATATGCCGAAGGCTACCCCGGCCGCAGATATTATGGTGGCTGCGAGTATGTCGATGAAGTCGAAAAGCTGGCCATTGAGCGCGCCAAGACACTGTTCAACTGCGCCTATGCCAATGTGCAACCGCACTCCGGGGCTCAGGCCAACCAGGCGGTGTTCTTTACCCTGCTTCAGCCGGGCGACACCTACATGGGCATGGATCTGGCCTGCGGTGGGCACCTGACCCACGGTTCTCCGGCCAACCAGTCGGGGAAGTGGTTTAAGGTTATCCCATACGGGGTGCGTGAGGATAATCACCTGATTGATATGGATCAGGTCGAAGCGCTGGCCAAGGAACACAAGCCCAAGCTGATTATCGCCGGGGCGTCGAACTACAGCCGCCACATCGACTTTAAGCGTTTCCGTGAGATCGCCGACAGCATTGGGGCCTATCTGTTTGTGGATATGGCGCACTATGCCGGTTTGGTGGCGGGTGGCCAATACCCCGATCCATTACCTCATGCCCATGTGGTAACGACGACGACGCACAAAACCCTGCGCGGACCGCGCGGCGGTATGATTTTGTCTAATGACGAAGCTCTGGGCAAAAAGATCAATTCGGCGGTATTCCCCGGTCTGCAAGGCGGGCCTCTGATGCACGTTATTGCCGGTAAGGCGGTCGCCTTCGGTGAAGCATTGCAGCCGGAATTTAAAGCCTATGCCGCTCAGGTCGTGGCCAATGCCCGTGTGCTGGCCGAAGTTTTGGTCGAGCGTGGTCTGGCCATTGTGTCCGGCGGCACCGACAGCCATGTCATGTCCGTCGATCTGCGCCCCAAGGGCCAGACGGGTAAGGCGACCGAGGCTGCACTCGAAGCCGCGGGCATTACCTGCAACAAGAACGGTATTCCGTTCGATCCGCAGCCGTTCACCATTACATCAGGTGTGCGTTTGGGGACGCCGGCCGGGACAACGCGTGGCTTCCGTGAAGCTGAGTTCCGTGAAATCGGTCACCTGATTGCGGATGTGGTTGACGGTATGGCTGCAAACGATGGCCAGCCCGATCCGGCAGTTCAGTCGGTCGTGCTCGAAAAAGTTAAGGCCCTGACGGCTCGCTTTCCTATTTATGAATAAAGGCTAGTCATGCGCTGCCCCTTCTGCGGTAATCCCGAAACCCAGGTCAAAGATTCCCGTCCCAGTGAGGATGGGGCAGCCATCCGCCGCCGCCGGTCATGTAATGAATGTGGCGGTCGATTCACGACCTTTGAGCGGGTGCAACTGCGCGACCTGATGATCGTCAAGCGTTCCGGTCGGCGCACACCGTTTGACCGGGCTAAGCTGGAGCGCTCAATTTCACTGGCGCTTCGCAAGCGACCTGTGGATCAGGAGCGTCTGGACCGTATGGTGTCCGGCATTGTGCGTCAGTTGGAAAGCATGGGCGAAACTGACATCAACTCCGATGTGGTGGGTGAGTTGGTGATGAAGGCCTTACGCTCGCTCGATGTCGTAGCCTATGTCCGTTATGCGTCGGTCTATCGCGACTTCAAGGAAACCTCTGATTTTGCGCGATTCCTTGGGGACGAAGGCCTTGATCACGATGGGTTTGAGGTCAGTGTGCCGACCACCAGCCCGCCGGGAAATCCGACTCTGAAAGACCCGGTTGAGATTAAGCGGGGCTTAGGCGAGCAGGATCTGTCGCCGACCGATGATGCCTGATGGATCGCCCCTTTATCACCCTTAAGCTGGCGACGACTCTGGATGGCCGCATTGCGACGGCATCTGGCCAGAGCCGCTGGATTACGGGTGAAGAGGCGCGCCGGTGTGTCCATGAACTGAGAGCGGGGCATGATGCCGTACTGGTGGGTATAGAAACCGTTATCAAGGATGACCCGGAACTTACAGTGCGTCTGCAAGGCTATGAAGGCTTTCAGCCGACGCGCATCGTGTTTGATTCCAAAGGCCGCATCCCGCTACATTCCAAACTGGTGCAGACGGCGCGTGTGATCCCGACGTGGGTGGTTACTACACACGACCTAAATCCTGAAATTCAGGCGGCCGGGGTCAAGGCCATCAAGGTCGCTTCCTTTCATCAGCGTGTCGATATTCTTCTGGCCATGGAGGCTCTATCGCGCGCGGGTATTGAGCGGTTGTTTATCGAAGGCGGTGGATTGATTGCCACCGCTTTCATTAAGGCGGGACTGGTTGATCGGCTTGAATGGTTTCGCTCCGCCACCATCTTAGGCGGGGATGCGAGATCCGTGATCGGTTTTCTCAACATTGATGATATCAATGGCATGATCCGGTTTAATCGTCTTGGGGTTCAGGCCGTTGGCGATGATCTCTGGGAAAGTTACGAGTTAAGCTAAGGCAAGAGTTTATGTTTACGGGTATTATCACCGATATGGGCGAAGTCGTCGGCGTGGATCGCCATGACGGCGGCGCACGCTTTGAAATCAGAACGGCCTATGATCTAGGCGGTGTTGATCTGGGGGCGTCGATTGCCCATTCCGGATGCTGCCTGACCGTGGTGAGTAAAACGGATGACCGTTTTACAGTTGATGTCTCCAATGAAACCCTATCTTTGACGACCTTGAAGCAATGGGAACTGGGGCAAAAAATCAATCTTGAGCGCGCACTTAAGGTCGGTGATGAACTGGGCGGCCACATTGTCGCCGGTCATGTCGACGGCGTGGGTGAGTTAGTTAGCGTCAAATCAGACGGTGACAGCTATCGGCTGAAAATTCGTGTGCCGCGCCCCTTGCATCGCTATATAGCCCCGAAAGGCTCAATTGCGCTGGACGGCATATCGCTGACAGTCAACGAAGTCGAAGATGATGTCTTTGGTGTCAATATCATTCCCCATACCTGGACCCATACGACATTGTCGCAAATCGGTGAGGGGGGTAAACTAAACCTTGAGATTGATCTCATGGCGCGTTATGCCGCCAGATGGCGTGAGACTGTGTAACGGTTTTGCGTAGAAGGACTTTGACATTATGACCCTGCACAGTGCGCAAACGGATCTGACGAACATAGATCACGAAAGCCCCATCTCGCCGATCGAGGATATCCTTGAGGATGCGCGTAACGGCAGGCCCTATATTCTGGTCGATGCCGAAGATCGTGAAAATGAAGGCGATGTGATCATACCGGCCCAGATGGCGACCCCTGATATGGTCAACTTCATGGCTCGGCACGCGCGCGGTCTTATTTGCCTGGCGATTACGCCTGAGCGGGCCAGACAATTGCGCCTGCCGCCGATGGCCCATGATAACGGCGCGCGCAACGGCACAGCCTTTACCGTGGCTATCGAGGCCAAAGAGGGGGTCACAACCGGTATATCGGCCCATGATCGCGCCCGTACCATCGCGGTGGCCGTTGATCCCACAAAGGATTCCCAAGATATCGTCAGTCCCGGCCATGTGTTTCCGCTGGTCGCGCGTGATGGCGGGGTTTTGGTGCGCGCGGGTCATACCGAAGCGGCGGTCGATATTTCACGCATGGCCGGACTTAACCCGGCCGGTGTCATTTGCGAAGTCATGAACGATGACGGCACGATGGCACGCTTGCCGGATCTGGTGAAGTTTGCCCAGCTTCATGGCCTGAAAATTGGTACGATTGCCGATCTGATCGCGTATCGTCGCCGGACTGAGCGTTTCGTTGAGCGTGTGCTCGAAAAACCATTCCAGAGTCAGTGGGGCGGTAATTTCCGTCTTTTTGTCTATCGCAATCGGATTGATCAGTCCGAACATATTGCCTTGGTCAAGCACCAGCCTGTGCCGCATCAGGCAGCCCTGGTGCGTATGCATCAGCTTGATGTCGCCTCAGATGTATTGGGAGGGATCGGTGGTGCCTCCCGGGCAAACCTGATCGAAGCGGCCATGAAGGCGTTGTCGGAGTTTGATGGCCCGTCCGTAATGGTCATGCTTCGCGATCCGGACCCCAAGGTTCTGTCATCCCGGTTTGCCTCTGAGGACCCGGTAGGGCTCGGTGCGCGCGGTCTTCGTGATTACGGCGTGGGTGCGCAAATTCTTTTAGATCTTGGCGTTCGTGATATGATTGCCTTGTCGTCGTCAAAACCCAAACCGGCAGCTCTGGAAGGTTACGGCTTATCAATCGTTGACTGGCAAAATCTGGCTTGATTGTCTAACCGGCCGCCTTTGAAATTTAGTTTGAGGAATATCTATTGTCACAAGAACAACCCTTGCGCATCCTGATCGTCGAAAGCCGGTTTTATGATGATATTTCTGACGAGCTTCTGGCCGGAGCCAAATCTGCGCTCGAAGCCTACGGGGCTGAGTACGACGTGGTGACGGTGCCGGGGGCGTTTGAGGTGCCGGCGGCGATCGCCATGGCCGAAGATGCGGCGCATCGTCCAACGGGCCGTTATTACGATGGTTATGTGGCTCTAGGCTGCGTCATTCGCGGGGATACCACCCACTATGATTATGTCTGTACGGAATCGGCCCGCGGCCTGATGGATCTGTCGATGAACCAGCGTCTGGCGATCGGTTACGGTATTCTGACGGTCGAAGACGAAGATCAGGCCTGGGTGCGGGCACGACGCTCCGAAGGCGACAAGGGCGGCACGGTGGCCAAGGTTTGTCTTGATATGATTTCGCTGCGCAAATCCTTGCTGGGTGGTGGCGTTCATGACTGAGTCCCCTAAGCCACAAAGCCTTAAGGAGGTCATGGAGCACCTCAATACACCCGAAGTTAAGGGCAAAACCCTAAGTGCCCGCGACAAGCAGGCGCGTACCGTAGCGCGACTGGTTCTGGTGCAGGCGCTCTACCAGATGGAGCTGACCGGGCAGGGTGTTGAGACCATAGTTCGTGAGTTCTCTGATTTCCGCTTTGACGGCGATCTGGAAGGTGAACCTCTGGGGGAAGGCGATATCGATTTTTTCTCCGATGGTCTACGCACGGTCGTCAAAGAGCAATCAACTATTGATCGTAATATCGCGGAGCGTCTGGCGGCGGGGTGGCGGCTGGATCGTATCGACACGACTCTGCGGGCCATTCTGCGCTCCGGGGCGTGGGAACTTGGTTTCCGCAAGGATATAGGCAAGGAAGTCGTGATCAACGAATATGTGGAAATCGCCAAGGCATTTTTCGGGGAAACCGAAGCGAAATTCGTCAATGGCGCGCTTGATGGCATTGCGCGCGATGTAAGATGACGGATAATTCCGAATTCAGCGTGATCGATAGATTGTTCAGGCCCCTTGCGGGCCTGACGTCTGAGGCACGCGGATTACGGGATGACGTGGCGGTTTTACCCTCCGACAATACACACGATCTGGTGGTTACGACCGATGCTATGGTCGAAGGTGTGCATTTTTTAAGCACGGACCCGCTCGATAAGGTCGCGCAAAAACTGCTGCGGGTAAACCTGTCTGATCTGGCCGCCAAGGGCGCGGTGCCTTATGGTTATCAATTATTGACAGCCTGGCCGCACGGATTGCCGTTTGAAGCCAAACAAACCTTTGCCAAAGGGCTTAAGGCTGATCAGGCGCGGTTCAATGTAGCACTTTTCGGCGGGGATACGGTGTCGACGCCGGGGCCGTTGATGGTCAGTGTAACGCTGTTCGGTCGCGTAGCGAAGGGGCAGACTGTGGCGCGCGCAGGCGCGAAAGCCGGTGATCGGGTGCTGGTTAGTGGCCCTATCGGTCAGGGCTATCTCGGTCTGAAAGTCTTGCAGGGGGAATATCCGGAGCTTGCGGCTGAATTTAAAGCTGAATTGGTTGATACTTATCAATTGCCTCAGCCGCGTCTTGATATGGCGGACGTGGTAAGGGCCAATGCACACGCTTCAATGGATATTTCAGATGGTTTGGTGGCTGATACTGGCCATATCGCTCAGGCATCGCGGGTGGATATAGATATTGACCTTAACCGGGTGCCGACGTCACGGGCGGCGCGGGCGGCCATGGCATTAGGTGCCAGCGTGCTGGATCTGATCAGTGGCGGCGATGACTATCAGATTTTGTGCACAGCGTCAGGGGAGCGCGCCAAAGCCCTGTGTGAAGCGGGTTTTGTCGATATTGGTGAGTGTTTCCCGGCCAAAAGTCAGGGACAGGTCATTGTACTGTCAGATGGTAAGCCCGTTGAGATAGAAAATACCGGCTGGGTGCATAGCTGATCACCAAATTTCAACCTATTTCGGGTTGAATAGTGGTATGCGCATTTCATTTATAACTCTGCTGATTTCGTTTTTGGTCTCCATTTTTCTGCCGCTCTCGGTGGCCCATGCATCGGGTGCGCCTAAAAAGGAAGAAGCCGAGGCCGGGCCGCCATATGTACGTCTATCTTCGGTAGCCATACCGGTTTTTGAAAATCAGTCAGTGGTGAACTACATTTTTCTGACGGTAAGGTTGAATCTGACTGCCAAGGCTGATGTCAACAAGCTGCGCGAAAAAGAGCCCTATTTCCGTAATCAACTCATGCAGGCGGCCTATAAGACCTCTTTTGCACTGCCAGATAAAAGCGATACTCTGGATGAGGCGCGCTTCAAAAAGGTCATGATTGGGGAATTCAGTCGTGTATCAGGGCCGGGCATGATCCAGAGTATTGAAATCTTGGATCAAAACCCAAAACGCCGTCGTCGCTGAAAGCTATAAGACGCCAGTTGTCTGAATATTTTATCTATGTCTTGTGCCTCGGTTGTTGTGTGTGCGTCGCACAATATTCGTCTAAGTGATCAGGTGTCATATCACTTAAATGGCATAATTAATCCCTTGATCTTGCATGTATTGTTAAGTTTTGGCACACTTTGAAAGGTGTTGGGGGCGTTTCACGTTATCTGAACACTATCAAATGCCAATAAAGGCAAGCGAATCCCGATCCGTTTGCCGCTCATAATTAAAACAAGTGCAATACAGGGGTTATCAATGACAACAGAGTTGGTAAGCGTGGCTGGGCCAGACATAGGCGCCACTATTGGTCTGGTGCTGGCAACAGGTGTTGTGGCGTTGCTGTTCGGTGTGGTGCAGACCTTTGGGCTGATGAAAGCCGATCAGGGATCGCCCGCGATGAGGGCTATCGCGGCCGCCATTCAGGAAGGGGCTCAGGCCTATCTCAAGCGTCAATATACGACCATTGCCTTAGTCGGCGTGGTCATTTTTGTTTTGGCGTGGGTGTTTTTAAGCGATCTGGCGGCCATAGGGTTTCTGGTTGGTGCGGTTCTGTCCGGTGCGGCAGGCTTTGCTGGCATGTTAATATCGGTGCGCGCCAATGTCCGCACCGCTCAGGCTGCGTCGCAAAGCCTGCAAAAGGGGCTCGATCTGGCCTTTAGTGCCGGGGCTATTACGGGACTGTTCGTGGCGGGCGGTGCCCTTTTGGCGGTGACCGGATACTATGCCGTGTTGACCCTTGGTATCGGGCTTGACGGCACCAGTCGCGATGTCATCGATGCTCTGGTCGCCCTTGGATTTGGGGCGTCGCTGATTTCGATCTTTGCGCGGCTGGGCGGTGGCATCTTCACCAAGGGCGCGGATGTCGGCGGTGATATGGTCGGTAAGGTCGAGGCCGGTATTCCCGAAGATGACCCCAGAAATCCGGCCACCATTGCGGATAATGTTGGCGATAATGTCGGCGACTGCGCGGGTATGGCGGCGGATCTGTTTGAAACCTATGCCGTTACCGTCGTGGCAACGATGGTGCTGGCGGCCATATTCTTTGCGGGTACGCCGTGGGTTGATCGCATGATGGTGCTTCCGCTGGTCATCTGCGGGGCCTGTATACTGACGTCGATTGCCGGAACCTTCTTTGTGAAATTAGGCAAAGACAACAATATTATGAATGCCCTTTATAAGGGCTTGATCGTGACCGGCGTGCTGTCGGTAGCGGCACTGGCCGCGGTTGTGCATTATTTTATCGGCTTTGATACGCCCATTAATTATGCAGGCGCCCCTCAAGCCTTTACCGGAATGACGCTATTTTATTGCGGGCTTGTTGGGCTTGCGGTTACGGCGGGTTTCATTGTGGTGACAGAGTATTATACCGGCACCGGTAAGCGGCCTGTGGTGTCCATTGCTCAGGCTTCGGTCACCGGGCATGGCACCAATGTCATTCAGGGGCTGGCGGTGTCGATGGAATCAACGGCGATACCGGCGCTCATCATCGTCTTTGGGATTATCAGTTGTTATCTGCTGGCCGGACTGTTCGGCATTGCCATTGCCACGACCACTATGCTGGCCTTAGCGGGCATGATCGTGGCGCTCGATGCCTTTGGGCCGGTCACGGATAATGCGGGCGGAATCGCGGAGATGGCAGGGCTTGATAAGGATGTGCGCCACACGACCGATGCTCTGGATGCGGTTGGCAATACGACCAAGGCTGTCACCAAGGGCTATGCTATCGGCTCAGCCGGGTTGGGGGCGCTGGTTCTCTTTGCGGCTTACACGTCCGATCTGCAATATTTCAGCGCCAATGCGGCGCCGGGATCATTCTTTGAAGGGCTTGGTGAACTGACATTCTCTCTGTCCAGTCCCTGGGTGGTGATCGGTTTGCTGATCGGTGGGCTTTTGCCGTACCTGTTTGCTGGTATGGGCATGACGGCGGTCGGTCGTGCGGCGCAAAGCGTCGTAGAAGAGGTGCGGCGTCAGTTCAGGGAAAATCCGGGCATCATGCAGGGCACGGTTAAGCCCGACTACGGCCGGGCCGTGGATATGCTGACCAAGGCCGCGATTCGGGAAATGGTGATCCCGTCGCTTCTGCCGGTGTTGTCGCCGATCGTCCTGTTCTTCGTGGTTTATCACATCGGTGGAGCGGTTCCGGCTTTCGAAGCGTTAGGTGCCATGCTGCTTGGGGTTATCGTTACGGGCATATTTGTGGCCATTTCGATGACGTCGGGCGGCGGTGCCTGGGACAATGCTAAGAAATCGTTTGAAGATGGCTTTACAGATAAGGACGGTGTGAAGCATTTCAAGGGCTCCGAGGCCCATAAGGCATCGGTAACCGGCGATACGGTCGGTGACCCTTATAAGGATACGTCCGGCCCGGCCATTAACCCGATGATCAAGATCACCAATATTGTGGCCTTGCTCATGCTGGCGGTTTTGGCGCACGCAGGCTGAAATTGAAAAGGCTCCGCTTTGGCGGGGCCTTTTTTACTTGGCTGATTCAGTCGGCTGGTCCTCGGCAACATTATCGAAACGCTTGCGCGCGTTCAGGACTTCGTTGCGCGTATTGATAGCCCAGGCCCATAACGTATTCACGGGCTGGATCAGCGACAGGCCTAATGGCGTAAGTTCGTAATCGGCAAAGCCATGGCGGTGACTGTTGTGGACGATAAAGCCATCGCGTTCCAGGGCGCGCAGCACTAGTGACAGCATACGTTGAGATATCCCCTCGACTTCGCGCTTAAGCTCGCTGAAGCGTTTGGGACGATCTTTGAGTGTCAGGATTATATGGAGGCTCCAGCGATCGCCCAGTCGGTCAAGCAGGTCTCGCAATGCCACACAATCGTGGGTTTCCGGCATCTCAGTCAATCGCGCCATCTATGCGGCCTCCTACTCGGTACGCAACAATAAGGCGCACAGCTATGTTCTCATACGTTGAGGACGTAAAGCTGGATTGCTTGTAAGTTGTTTTTATTGCCTATTCGTCGGAAGCAGACCCGTTTCAGGCGGAAACGCGACCTATTCGCGACGACGCTGACCGCCGGGATTGGAATCTTCCTCGTTCGTAATGGTCTGACGACCGACGTTGCCGAGGATTTGCTCAAGCGCCGTCAGTTCGCGGCCACGGGTAGGGGTCTTGGCCTGATTGAAATCGACGGCGCGTCCATCAGCCAGCGTCAGGGTTTTGACTTCCTTGACGACCTGCGAGGATTTGTCGAATTCAATAACCGTTACCTTACGGTTGGTCACTTCCGACTTTTTGTAGGTCATTTTGCGCGAGGTCTGGTCGATATAGTACCAGATGCCGGGTTCAAACGATGCTGTCAGAGATGGCGACCCCAGTTTAGTGCGCACTGAGGTTTGGGTATCTTCGCCGACCTTGATGTCCTTAGAGGGGTCAACATCGGACACCAGATACCCCTGACGGGATATCGTAGGCGCGCAGGCCGTCAATGTACCGGCCATAATTCCGGCAAGGGCAACAAAAGGAATGAGGCGTTTGAACGTAATCATGGATACCCGTGTTGAACCTGTTTGACCTTGCGGCGCTTAAAGTTTAGGTCTTTCGACCACCAGTCCTTATATCGAAATCTTACGGCAAACCATACTCATGTTGCAAAAACTTTTGGCAGTGTTCGCAAATTTCAAGCCCCGGCCTGCCGTCGTCGTCGGTCAGATTCTGTATGGGCAATGTGTGTCGCAATCAAGGCAGGTGCCTTTTTATGTTGAATACGGCGTTAAGGACGAAATCAGCGCCCGGTTTGAGCTGTTGTGCCTGCATGTGATTCTAGCTTTGCAAACACTGAAGCTGCCTGTATCCGATCCCCACCATGAACAGGCTAAAGAAACCGCTCAGGCGCTGTTTGATTCTCTGCTGCGCGGACTTGATGATACCATGCGCGAGCAGGGCGTCGGTGACCTTAGCGTGGCTAAAAAGATGAAGGCATTGGGCAAGGTTGTTTATGCCCGCATCAAGGGGTGGGATGATCTGCTAGAGTCGGGGGCTTCTTTGGAGCACATGACTGATTATATTTTACGTACAGTCTATGCGGATGATGAGGCGGTCGCGGGCACGGCTCCTGCTGCAAAGGCTGAAGATTTGGCCGAATATGTCGATAGGGCTCGAAAAACCCTGTCGTTATCAGACCTGTTGCATGGTAAAAGTGTGTGGCCAGCCTTAAGCTGACCATACTTAAGCTGAGACGAATAACGAACCTGTATAAACCCTGGGGATGATTTCCAATAAGCCAGGTGCGTGGAGTATGAATATGGCGGATGTCCACCCTGAAAATGATGATCTTTTATGGAGCCACCCGGTTGCCTTTGACAAGGCATTCGCAGGGTTAGATCTTAGTCTTGAGGCTGATGAAGCGCGGCGGGCCCGCATACAGGCGGCTTTCGGTATGATTGAGCTGATCAGCCTTACGGTCAATGCGCACACGCATGGTAAGCCATCACATGACCAGACCGAAACTGTGCACATCCGTGTCGAGCTGTCCGGTGAGGTGACGCAGGAGTGCGGGGCGACGCTTGAGCCCTTTACTCATGCGATTTCGTCCAGACTTGAGGTCGATTGTGTCAAGGCTGAAACCTATTCCAAGTCTGCGCAGGCAACCGGCGAGCAGGAATTGTCCGCCGATGATCTGGATGAGCCTGATCTTATCGGAAATGGCCGTATAGACCTCGGACTTTATATCATTGAGGCGCTGGGTGAAGCTTATGATCCGTTTGCCCGCAAGCCGGGCGCGGTATTTGAAGAGCCTGAAGTCGAGGCCGAACCCTCGCCTTTTGCCGCCTTGTCGCGCCTCAAGTTCGATTAAGCGAATCTGATGAGTGAAGTTGCGCTTGCATAGTTTTGTATGCACGCTAGTTTGCACCGATTTTTGAACGCGCATATGCGTGTTCGCACCATACTGATGGGGTCTCTGGTCCTTTGACAAGCAAGTCTGACACAATAGCGACCACCTCAAACGAGAAACTGGTCATTGCCATTGACGCGATGGGGGGGGATCATGGCCCGCGTGTCACGGTTCCGGGGGTGGCACAAGCCCTGAAACGCGAAGCTGGAACGCATAATCTCCACTTTCTGCTGCACGGCGATGAAGCGCAAATCCGACCTGAGTTGGAGCGTCACCCTGAGCTTAAGGCCGTGGCCACCATCGTTCACACGGACCAATCCATTGCCATGGATGAAAAGCCCGCTCAGGCTATCCGTCGCAAAGGCACGAGCCTGTTTAACGCCATCACCTCGGTTAAAACCAAAGAGGCGCGCGCCATAGTCTCGGCCGGTAATACCGGTGCCCTGATGGCCATGTCGCGCATGATTCTAAAGATGGTGGCCGAAGATTTGGAGCGTCCCGCCATTGCCTGCGGGTGGCCCAACAGCGGCGGCATGGGCACGGTTCTGGATGTCGGGGCCAATGTCACCTCTGACGCGCACCAGCTTATTGAGTTTGCCATCATGGGTGCGGCCTTTCACCGGGCGGTTCGAGGCGTGCAAAACCCGAAAATTGGCATTCTCAACGTCGGCTCAGAAGACGTGAAGGGCCACGAAGAGGTACGCGAAGCCCACCGCCTTTTGCGTGAAGGCGGTTTTGGTCTGAACTATTATGGCTTTGTCGAAGGCGATGACCTGTTTAGCGGTAAGGTTGATGTGGTCGTAACTGACGGCTTTACCGGCAATATTGCTCTGAAAACCGCCGAAGGTGCGGCGCGGTTTATCAAAAGCCTGTTACGGGATGCGTTTAAGTCATCACCTTTTGCCATGTTTGGGGCGCTGCTGGCATCATCCGCACTTAAGGTCATGGCCAAGCGGGTCGATCCGGGCGCATCCAACGGCGGGCCGTTGCTGGGCCTGAAAGGGATCGTGATCAAAAGCCATGGCGGGGCGGAGGCCTGGGCATTTTCAAATGCGGTAAGCGTTGCTGTGTCTTTGGCGGCCTCATCCTATGAAGATGATATCAAGACGGCTCTGGCTCATCTGTCTGAGGCCATGCCACCTGTACCCGACCCAGCGTCGGCAACGGGCAAACACAAGGTCGTCGCACCGGAAGCCGGTCTGGCGGTTGAAGGGACAAAAGTTTCGTGAATATGCGTATTTTGAGAACGGCCGTCACTGGCGTTGGCGGCTATCTGCCGGAACATATCCTGACCAATAACGATTTCGCCCGCATGGTTGATACGTCCGATGCGTGGATACGTGAGCGTACCGGCATTACCCAGCGCCATAAGGCTGCCGAGAATCAGGTCACCAGCGATCTGGCCGTCGAAGCGGCGAAGGTCGCGTTAGAAGCTGCGGGTAGGTCTGCGGATCAGATTGACCTGATCATCGTTGCGACCACGACACCCGACATGACATTTCCATCAACGGCATCGGTGGTTCAGCGTAAACTAGGCGTGCCTGCAGGGGCGGCATTTGACGTGCAGGCCGTATGTTCTGGATTTGTCTACGCCTTAAGTGTCGCCGATGGTTTTGTGGCGCGTGGCCTGTCTAAGTGTGCGCTGGTCATCGGTGCCGAAGTCATGAGCCGTATTATTGACTATACCGATCGTGGCACCTGTATTCTGTTTGGAGATGGTGCTGGCGCGGTGATACTGGAGCCGGTCGAAGGCGAGGGGACGCCGCAGGATCGCGGAATTTTGGGCTTCGATTTGCAATGCGACGGTACGAAAACGGATTTGCTATATGTCGATGGCGGGGTTTTCGATTCTGACTTCCGGGCGGGCAAGATCCGTATGCAGGGCAATCAGGTCTTTAAGCACGCGGTCCATAAAATCTCTCAGGCCGTAGAATCTGCGGTTCAAAAATCGAATATCTCCATAGCCGAAATTGACTGGTTCATCCCCCATCAGGCCAATCAGCGCATCCTCAAGGGCGTGGCGGATCGGCTTGGTCTTGATGAGCATAAGGTGATTTCGACGGTGGCCACCCATGCCAATACCTCAGCCGCGTCTATTCCGCTGGCGTGGTGGGAAGGTGTACGCGATGGCCGCGTGAAGCCCGGTGATCTGGTGCTGATCGAGGCCTTGGGCGGTGGATTGACGTGGGCGGCGGCGGCGATCCGGCTCTGAGACCGGTAAAATCGTGCTTCTCTCATGTTTTTGATCATCCGTCCTTTATAAGCCTTTGACGGCATGCAGAATTTGCGTAATGTAAGGTCTTGAGCCTTTATGGTTATCGACTGACATTCGGGTTCGCTCTATGCTCACCCTCTGGCGGGATTTAAACGCATGAAAAATCAAACTCTGACACGCGCAGAACTTTTTGAAGACGTACATAACGAACTTGGCCTTCCGCGTCAGGAATGTGCTTCGATAGTTGAACGCACACTCGATCTGGTGATTGAGTCTCTTGAAAAGGGCGAAACCGTCAAATTGTCCGGCTTTGGCGTGTTTCAGGTTCGCGACAAAAATGCGCGCGTTGGGCGTAACCCAAAGACTGGCAAATCGGCACCTATCGATCCGCGCCGGGTGATCAGCTTTCGGGCATCGCAAATCATGAAGGCGCGTGTGGACGCCGGGGCCGCGAAAGCCCTGTCGGGGAAATAAGCCACAGTGTCGACGACTAAAGGCCCTCACGCATTTCGCACCATCTCTGAGACGGCTGACGCCCTTGGGGTGCAGCAGCATGTTCTGCGGTTTTGGGAGACGAAGTTTACCTTTGTGCGCCCGACCAAACGTGCCGGTGGCCGTCGGTTCTATCGTCCACAGGATATAGTGCTGCTTCAAGGTATTAAGGCGCTGCTGCATGATCGGGGTTACACCATTCGTGGGGTGCAAAAGCTCTATAAGGATCAAGGGCAAAAAGCGATTCTGGCCGCGGCTGGCGACGATTTCGCCGATTATCCGGTGGATCACTCCGAAACTGAATCAGGTGCTGTTTCGTCGGCAGGCCCTGTCGGGCACGAAATGCATGCGCAAGGCCTGCTGACCGAGGCGTCGCGCGCCGAGCTAAGCCGGGTTTTAGCAGGGCTTGAGGCGGCGAAGGCGGGTCTTGCGGCTGTGCTGGGGAAATAATTCCGCACCCACAGAAATTGTTATTAAAGGGATTGCGGTATCGGGTTTGTCTCTCTATAAGCCGCAGTCTTCGGAGCGTGGCGCAGCCTGGTAGCGCACTTGACTGGGGGTCAAGGGGTCGCAGGTTCGAATCCTGTCGCTCCGACCATTTTAAAAGGCCGCTCTATCAAGAGCGGCCTTTTACTGTTTATGGGTAATATTATCGTGGCCGATAGGGCTTTTCGGCTTCACCGTCTTTAGCTGGAATAACCCACTGCGTTTTCCGCTTAGGGTTGGCTTCGTTAGTCGGGGGCGTATCCATGGCTGGCGCTGTATAAAGCACGGTGTAGGGTTGTGGTGCCGCAGGCAGGGCGACTACTTCAGGGCTGGTGGACGCCTCAGCCGTGGCTTTCTGAGTTGGCTGTGGCGCGGGCTCCAGAGCGGTGACGGACATCACCATGATTTGCGGGCCGGTGGCTTCCGTAGGTGCCGGTGAGGCTTCGGCGATATAGGGGCGCGGACCTGACGGCGTTTGCGTTATAAAGGCCATCTTGGCTTCAAACTCAGGCGTCAGAGAGACAATCTTATTGGCGGTCAGGCTGCTGGAGCAGATGCGCGTCGTGATGTCTTCGGGACGTTCAAACGCGACGTCAGTTTCCGATTGCAGATGGTAGTACGGGTCCTGCTTACACACCGTTTTGCTGGTGGAGACGCGGGCGGCATCCAATGCCAGAATGCGGAAAAAATTATACTGATCAACATTGTCAGACGCTAAGGCCAGGATCGCGATATCAGGCACATAGTTGATACGGGCCGTATCAAAGCCATCAAAAGTATCGAGTTCATCAACGATCTTCAGCGCAGCCTTATACTGGCGCTGACTGATCAGGGTGCGCGCTTTTTTGACCAGAACATCGTCGTAGGTAATCGAAGGGTTATTATGCAACCGGTATTCAGGCGACGCCAGAAACTGACGAGCATCCGCTGCGGTCTGAGCCAGCGCGTGCGTTGATGCCCCAAGACATAAAGCCACACATACACCAACGCCGGTTTTAACCGGTAACTTCATAATGCCCTCCTGAAAAACACCCTATAGCCGCTTAAGGCGGGACTATTTCGTGCGTTGCAATAGTTAACGCAGGGTGTTCGGGTTTGTTAACCCTTTTTTCAGGTGGTGATACCCGGTTTACGGGTTTGTGATGCGTAAATGTCCCTAAATCGGCTAAAACTGATCATCAGCCAAGGCCATCAGGGCCTCTGAACCGCTTTTCAGTTTCAACAGATGCGAATCGGCTTCGGGCAAGACGCGCTCAAGGAAGACACGTCCGACCTTGAGTTTGGTGTCATAATAGGGATCATCAGAGCCCGCATCGATCTCTATTTGGGCGGCCTCAGCCATCATGGCCCACATGTAGTTGAGGCAGGTCAGGCCGAACAGGCACAGATAATCCATTGAGGCGGCCGCGGCTTTATCAGGATTGGTCATGCCGTTTTGCATCAGCCACATGGTGGCGTCCTGTAGCTTAGCCTTGGTGGTTTTCAGGGCGGTGACAAATTCGGGGGCTTTGCCGGTTTTTGGGCCGTTTTCATGCTCGGCGACATAGGCGTCGATTTCGGCAAAGAAACTCATTATAGAGCGTCCGCCTTTGGACGGCAGTTTGCGTCCGACCAGATCAAGCGCCTGAATACCGTTGGTGCCTTCGTAGATCAGGGTGATGCGGACATCGCGCATATATTGTGAGGCCGGGAAGTGCTCCGTAAAGCCGGACCCGCCGTGTACCTGCATGGAATCTTGCGTAACCTTCAGGCCTTTTTCGGTCAGATAGCCCTTAACCACCGGTGTGAGTAGTGCCATGTAGTCGCTGGCTTTTTCACGGGTTTTTTCATCCTCGGCGGCGTGAGCCAGATCAGCCTGCAAAGCCACCCAGGCGATAAAGGCGCGACCCGATTCAAGAATACTGCGGCTTTCCAGCAGCATCCGCCGCACATCCGGGTGAACCAATATGCTGTCAGCCGGTTTGTCCGGCGATTTCGGCCCGGTCAGGGCGCGGCCTTGCAGACGATCCTTGGCGAATTCAGCGGCGGCGACGTAAGATGCATGACCGATAGCCAGCCCCTGCAGGCCCACGCCTAAACGGGCGTTGTTCATCATGTAGAACATGATTTTCAGGCCCTCATGCAGGTTGCCAAGCAACCAGCCCGTCGCCTCTTCATAGACCATCACGCAGGTCGAGTTACCGTGAATGCCCATCTTATGCTCTAACCCGGCGCAGTGCAGGCTATTGCGTTCACCCGGATTGCCGTCCGCATCGGGGATAAACTTGGGCACCAGAAACAGCGAGATACCCTTGACGCCTTCGGGGGCGCCTTCGGCGCGGGCCAATACCAGATGGCAAATATTACCCGTGAAATCATGTTCACCGGCGCTGATCCAGATTTTCTGGCCGGTGATGGCGTAGGAGCCATCGCCCTTGTCCTTGGCCTTCGTGCGCAAAAGGCCCAGATCCGTGCCGCAATGGGGTTCGGTCAGGTTCATGGTGCCTGACCATTCGCCGGAGATCAACTTGGGCAGGTAAAGGGCTTTCTGCGCGTCCGTGCCACCGGCGGTAAGGGCGGCAATAGCACCTTCGGTCAGGCCGGGATACATGGCAAAGGCCGAACTGGCGCCCGTAAGAAACTCCGAAAAAGCCATGTTGACGAAATGGGGCAAGCCTTGACCGCCATAGTCGGGCGATCCGGAAAGCGATGTCCAGCCGGCTTCGATCAGGGCCTGATAAGCTTCCTTATAGCCATCAGGGGCAGTGACGCTGTGATCGGCATTGAGGACGCAGCCTTGTTTATCGCCGGGGCCATTGAGCGGGGCAATCACATCCTGCGCGAACTTGGCCGCCTCATCGAGGATTTGCATAACGGTATCAAGGCTGGCGTCCCCAAATCCCGCCAGATTAGTGAGGCCATCAATTTTGAAGACCTTATCGAACAGAAACTGATAGTCGCGTACGGGTGCTGTGTAAGCCATGATCGCCTGCCTGTCGTAGCGCGGACCTTGTGTCGGCCGCGGAGTTATTTGTTTTCGAGTTTTTTCAATTCATCTTCCATCCACGCACAGCCGTTTTGCATATCGTGAATGGCGCCTTCCAGATCTTCGCGCTGGCGCTTGAGGTTTTCGATCTGGGTGCGATATTTGGAAAGGGTCGCTCTGATCTGCTGGGCGCCGCGATCCTTGGGCGTGTAGAGATCGAGAATTTCATGAATTTCAACAAGGGAAAAGCCCAGTCTCTTGCCGCGCAGGATGAGCTGAAGGCGGGCCCGGTCACGCGCGGAATATATGCGGGTCTGGCCTTTGCGCTCAGGCGAGATCAGGCCTTTGTCCTCATAAAATCTAAGGGCGCGGGCGGTGACATCAAATTCCTTCGACAACTGGCGAATGGAATAGGTGCGGGGCTTTTCACCGGTATCAAGGGTATGCGGCGTTTCCATCGGTCTTTTGTTTACATTGACGTTAACGTCAAGATGTATGCCCATTTTTCAGAGCCGTCAAGATGATCACAAAGCTTTGTTGCCGCCGGGTCAATGGCGGGGCAAACGGGATTGCGTCATTAGTATTTGACGCCTGTGTGCGGGCGGCTTAAAGCCAAGACCCGTTTTTGTTTATGGAATAAACTTAAGATTATGTCCCAACCGTTATCGATCCTCGCACACGCGGGCCGCGCATGGCCCTTTGAACAAGCCAGGGCCACCCTGATGCGTGTTCTTAAGATGCGTCTGAAGGATGCCGGGGATCAGAAACGGGCGCTGGAACTCATTCAGGCGGGTAAAACCGATGAAGCCCTCAAAGCCTATGAGGGCTTGGGGCGTGCGGTCATATTTGAAACGGGTTACGGGCCATCGGGGTTGCCGCATATTGGCACCTTTGGCGAAGTGGCGCGCACGACCATGGTGCGTCAGGCCTTTGAAGCCCTGACCGATGGCGCATGGCACACGCGGCTGATTGCATTCTCAGACGATATGGATGGCCTGCGTAAGGTGCCGGACGGTATCCCGAACCCTGAGATTTTGCGCGAAGACCTCAATAAGCCCCTGACCGTGGTGCGTGATCCGTTCGGCACTCACCCCAGCTTTGGGGCGCATAACAATGCCCGTTTGCGCGCCTTCCTTGACGGCTTCGGTTTTGAGTACGAGTTTATGTCCTCAACCGACTGCTATAAAGGCGGGATGTTCGACGAAAAGCTGCTGCTGGCGCTGGAGCGTTTTGACCGGATTCAGGCGGTCATGCTGCCGACGCTTGGCCCTGATCGTCGGGCGACCTATAGCTGTTTCCTGCCTGTGTCGCCTAAGACCGGCAATGTGCTGCAAGTGCCAACCTTAGAGCGCAATGTGTCCAAGGGTACGATTGTGTTTGAAGAAGATGGTGAGCGGTTTGAAATTCCGGTCACCGGCGGCCATGTCAAAATGCAGTGGAAGCCCGACTGGGCCATGCGCTGGGCTGCTCTTGGGGTCGACTACGAAATGGCCGGTAAAGACCTGATCGACTCGGTTAAGGTCTCATCGCAGATATGCAAGGTTCTGGACGGTGTGCCGCCCGAAGGGTTCAATTACGAACTGTTTTTGGATGAGGCCGGCCAGAAGATTTCCAAGTCCAAAGGCAACGGTCTGACCATGGAAGACTGGTTGCGTTATGGCGCGCCGGAATCTCTGGCCTATTACATGTTCCAGTCGCCCAAGTCGGCCAAGAAGCTTTATTTTGACGTCATTCCACGCGCGACGGACGAGTATTTGCAGCAGCTAGAAGCCTACCCAAAGCAAGAGGCCGAAAAGCAGATTGAAAATCCGGTCTGGTTTGTTCATCGCCGTGAAGTGCCGCAAAAGGCCATGCCGGTGACCTTTGGGCTGATGCTCAATCTGGTGTCGGCGGCCAATGCGTCAGACAAGGAAACGCTGTGGGGGTTCCTGCGGGCCTATATCCCCGGTGCGACACCGGAATCTGAGCCGTTGCTGGATCGTCTGGCGGGCTATGCGCTCAACTATTTTGAGGACTTCGTAAAGCCAGCCAAAACTTTCCGTTTGCCGGATGAAAAAGAGCTGGCGGCCTTGAAGGATTTGCGGGCGCGGTTTGCGGCCCTTGATCCTGAAACTCGCGACGCGGAGATCATTCAAGGCCTCGTCTTCGAAGTCGGAAAAGCGCACGAATTCGAGCCTTTGCGGGCATGGTTTCAGGCGTTGTATGAAGTACTTTTGGGGCAATCCCAAGGGCCGCGCTTTGGGTCGTTTGTCGCTATTTTCGGGTTAGAGCGCACCATCGCCTTGCTGGATCAGGGCATTAACGGCGAGTTGGTATAGAGGCAGGGTGTTTGCGTCGTGTCCGCGGGCCCCAGGTTCAGGGTTAAGGCATATTTTTGCGCTACCGCCTTGCTATTTGAGCGCTCCCCCCTTACTGGCTGGCCCAGACGATGCGGGCGATCCAGATGATTTGGGATCGCTCGATCGTCCGGTTGGGGAAGCTTGGGTTCAGGGAGCGGAGTTCTACGGACAGGCTGGTTTCTCTGACCAGTTCCTTGGCCATAACTTCGCCCTCAATGGTTTTCACGACGACCCGGTCGCCGCGCCGCAAGGATGAACCGGCATGAGGGTCGACCAGAATACGATCCCCGTCACGATATAGCGGCAGCATGGAATCGCCTGAGATTTCGAGCGCATAAAGGCCGGTGTGGTCTTCTGGAAAATTGATTTCATCCCAGCCCTGACCCAAGGGGTAGCCCAGATCATCAAACAGGCCGTCGCTTCCGGCCTGTGCCATGCCAATGAGCGGGATGCCCTGACCTTTGGAGCGCCCTTCGGCCAATAGCGCAAATTCCGAGAACTTAATACCTGTGGCGCTCAGGAGCTTCGACAGGCTCTCGGTAGATGGCCAGCGCGGTCGCGGCGGTTGCTCGGTCGACAGGCGTTTGGATTTATTGAAGCTGGTTGGGTCAAGACCGGCCATGCGCGCAAGGCCAGAGGGTGTTGTCATCATCCTTTCGGCGAGGGCGTCAATGGCCGCCCAGATATGTGCGTGTGACAATGACATCGGTAACCTCAATATGCCGATTTTAGTTTTGAGGTTAGGAATGTCAACCTAAATATGGGAATTTTGTCTCTTAATCGCGATTTTGATGCGAATGGCGGACAAAGTTCCTATCAGTAAGGCCGTAAGCACACCGTACCCCGAAGCGGCCCTGACGGTGTAATAAGCCCATTGACTGGCCGCGGAATTGGCTGGTGCCGATGGGTTGGCGTAGGCGATATGCAGGGTCACGATGATGGCCTGGCAAAAGCAGGCCCAGACGGGCCAGGGGTGCGCAGATTTCCAGGACAACATTATAAAGGCTATCAGACATATAACGTCCAGTGTGATGAGCGTGTAACTTAATCCCGCAGGAAAAAACTGCTGTGTGACCAGAACCAGACCGCAAGCCGGAAGATATATGGCGCCTCCGGTTCGCTCTTTGTTTGAGCCAAAACCAATCGCCAGACAGCATACCGCCAAGATGATAATCGTTCCTAAACGTGCTGAAAAAGTTTCCGGCATCGTGTCCCCCTTCACGAATGGCTAAGTTCATCCCGATTCTGGGCATAAGCGCCATATTCAGGCGTGATTTACCCCTTTAATAAAAAATGACTTTGCAGAGTGGCGATAGGCATCTCCTTATTGTCTTGCCAGGCAATGACGTCGACATTGGCAATGGTGCGGCCCACCCGGTTCAGTCGCGCACGGGCAAACGTATCCATAGCCTTGCCGCTGCGCAGATACTGCACGCTGACATTGATGGGCTTTGGCATGTGCGTGAAGTTTTCGCTGAACGCCAGTTGCGCCATTGCCGTAATTTCCATGAAGGCACCAATCACACCGCCGTGCAGGGCGGGTAAAACAGGATTGCCAATCAGCCGATCTTCATAGGGCAGTTTTAGCGTCAGCTCGTTTCCGGCCAGTTCCATCTTAACGCCTAAAAATCGGGCGAAAGGTATCTGTTCCAGTATGTTTTCAGGCAGTTCGCGATGGCTCATGATCTCTGCCCATTAGGGGAGTTAGACGTGATGACAAAGGCAGCCTGAGCGGCGGCCACCGGATCATCTATGGTCTCATCATAGGCAAAGGCGCGCACGAACCCCATGGTGCGCGTCAGTTTGTAGCACTTAGCGGTTACGATCATATCCTTACCCGGTTTGGCTGAACGCATGTAGTCGATGCGCAGGTCCAGCGTGGCTATGGGTTTAAATTCATTGAGGCTGTCCCAGACGGCCATGCCGCAGCCATGATCCAGTATGGCCGTTAAGGCACCACCGGCCAGAACGCCCGATTCGGGATCACCGATGAGATCAGCACGATAGGGCAGGCCCATACTGACCCCATCGGACGATTTACCAGCATAATAAGCGCCCAAAGCCCGCATATAGGGCGTGCTATCCACTATGCTGGCGAACATATCTGAAAATGATGAGGGTTGATCTTCCTGTGGGGGCATGGGCTGACCTGGAATGAGCCAATAGGCGTTTATATGAATTCTGAGCGATGTTGACGTTAAGGTCAAACATAAGCGCGCTTGATTTGATAAAAAGACTTGCCAAACCCGATCTGGCGGCTGTTAAAGGCCGATCGTGTCATATGTATCCATGAAGGTAAAAAGGGTATGTCTCAGGAACTGGAAAGCATTGCCGCTGATCAATCGGCCTTAGTCCTGTTTTCCGGCGGTCAGGACTCAACGGCCTGTCTGGCGTGGGCGCTCACTCATTTCGAGCGGGTTGAGACGATCGGTTTCGATTACGGGCAGCGTCACGACATCGAAATGACGACCCGGCTGAATGTTCTTAATAAAATCCGTGATGTTTTCCCGGCGGCCAGTCGTTTGGGGGAAGACCATGTGGTCGACCTGAAAGGCTTCGGAGCCGTGGCGGAATCATCGCTGACGCGGGTACAGGAAATCAAGATGTCTGCGCGCGGCTTGCCCAATTCATTCGTACCGGGACGCAATCTGGTGTTCTTTGTCTATGCCGCCGCTGTGGCGGACCGACGCGGGATTGACCATCTGGTCGGGGGCATGTGTGAGACGGATTTTTCAGGTTATCCGGATTGCCGCAAGGATACGCTGGAGGCTATGGAAAATGTGCTCAACCTTGGGATTGAGCGGCCTTACCGGATTGATACGCCGCTGATGTACCTCACCAAGGCGCAGACCTGGGCCATGACGCATGATCTGGGCGGGGATGTTCTTGTCGATCTGGTGCTGGAAGAAACTCATACCTGCTATCTGGGGGAGCGTGGTGAGCGTCACGCTTGGGGCTATGGTTGCGGCACCTGTCCAGCGTGTGAATTGCGGGCGACGGGCTTTGAGCAATGGCGATCCGGCGAACATGTATAGTTTCAAGGAAATATTCCTGACGCTACAGGGCGAGGGCGGTCAGGCTGGGCGGGTGGCGGTGTTTGCGCGCTTTGCTGGCTGCAACCTGTGGAGCGGCCGTGAAGAGGATCGCCATAAGGCGTTGTGCAATTTTTGCGATACCGATTTCATAGGTACTGATGGCGAGGGCGGCGGTAAATTTACAACCGCGGCTGATGTTGTCGAGGCGCTGGACCGGTTTTGGGGGGATTTGCCACGGTTGGAGAAGTCCGTGGTTTTCACGGGCGGGGAGCCGCTGCTGCAAATGGATGCGGCCTTGATTTCGGCTGTAAAATCCGCAGGATATTTTATTGCGGTGGAATCTAACGGTACGATCGCCGCACCAACTGGCATCGACTGGCTGTGCATAAGTCCCAAGGCGCAAAATGCCCTGAAGCAAACGTCAGGGCAGGAACTGAAACTGGTTTACCCGCAGGCGGGCGTCGATCCGGAAGATTTTTCGGGGTTAGATTTTGAGCGCTTTTACCTGCAACCCAAGGATAATCTTGGGGCCGATAAGACTGAGCAAATGGCCAATACGCAGGCTGTGATCGAGTACTGTCTGAAACATCCCCAGTGGCGGCTTAGCCTTCAAACCCATAAAATGACGGGTATCAGGTAGTTTTTAAGGCCGATCTGCTTGCAGGTCAGACGTTGGTGCCGCACAACCCTGCATGATCTTGCCCTTATAGGTGACCTGAGCGGTCAAAGGGTAGGCGCGGTCGCTCATGCCATCCGAGCAGGTTGTTGCGGTCAAGGTCATCGTCAGTTCATCATGGCGCAGTTCGGCCGTGTCCGCCATGGCCGTGAAGGGGGCGGCGGATAGAGTGATGTCGGCTTCATCGGGACGTTTAAAAACAATACCCGAAGGGGAGGCTGTGACGCTCCAAAACGGTTCGGTACCGAGAAGGGTCAATGGCTGATCAAGGTCGACGCCATTAAGGCTATGGGCCGGCAGCGCGCTGACCTTAGCGGGTGCTGAGGCCGGTTCGGAATTGTCTTCCGCAGGCGCGGTGTCGGTACTGGCGGGCGAGCAGGCGGTCAAACATATGAGTGCGATGGCTAAGTAACCCATATGCTGCATGGCCTAATCCTCGTCTTTGTCTTTTTTCTTTTTGTCTTTTTTCTCGTCGTCGCCATCAGGGATAGCGGCACCAACGACCGCGCCGGTGGTTTTGACGGCAGCGCCCGTAACCCCTACCGCCGTGCCGACCACAGCGCCCGTTACCGCAACGGCGACACAGCCCTGAAGCGACAGGGCTGTGCCAACTAAGAGAATGAAACCCGCAGGTTTCAGGACTGGTTTAATCCCAAGTTCTATCATTGAGCGTCCATCAAAAGGATTTCCGCATCCTCCAGAGCTTCAATCGTAAGAATGGCTTCATCCTTGATTGCAGCGCCATCACGCGGGCCAAGTTCAAGTCCGTTTAACTTAACACGTCCGTGTGCCAATACCAGATAGATATGTCGCCCGGCTTCGGTCGCGTAGGTTTCGGTTTGACCTTTGAGCAGGGTGGCCCCCAGCAAGCGGGCTGGGGTTTGAATTTTCAACGTATCGGTATCAGTGTCAAAACCAGACGCCAGAGTTACGAACTTACCCGACCGGTCGCCTTTGGGGAACGGCTTGGCACCCCAGCGCGGGGCAATGCCGCGTTTATCCGGCATGACCCAGATCTGGAAAATCTCAGTGGTTTCCGGCTCCAGATTGTACTCCGCATGACGAATACCCGTGCCGGCCGACATTACTTGCACATCGCCAGCTTCGGTGCGGCCGGTGTTGCCAAGATTGTCCTGATGGGTAATAGCGCCCTTTCGGACATAGGTGATGATTTCCATATCACTATGGGGATGAGGCGGGAAACCTGATTTGGAATCAATGACATCATCATTCCAGACACGGATTGACCCCCAACCCATATTATTCGGATCATGATAGCTTGCGAATGAAAAGTGATGGCGCGTATCGAGCCAGCCGTGGTTTTCTTGAAAGAGTTTTTCAAAGGGGCGGTGCTGTATCATGGTAATCTCCTTAAGGGCTTTGGAGCCCTTCATCGATTGAAGTTGTCACCAATATAGCGATATCGTTCGTCCCTAAAAGACATGCAATTTCGTATGCCGTGTTGCAAAATATGCAACTCTAGCCAACGCTAAAAACACCACCGCCGGTTTGCCCGCGGTGCCGAAGCCAGGCATCCAGCAGTGTACAGGCCATCATGGCCTCGGCCACCGGCACGGCGCGGATGCCGACGCAGGGGTCGTGGCGGCCCTTGGTGCGGATATCGACCTCATGCCCGTCTATGTCGATTGATTTGCGTTCGGTCAGGATCGAGGAGGTCGGCTTAAGGGCTATGCGGGCAATGATGGTCTGACCCGAAGATATGCCGCCCAGTATGCCGCCCGCGTGGTTGGATAGAAACTCCGGCTGCCCGTCATGGATACGCATCTCATCAGCATTGTCTTCGCCCGAAAGCGTGGCTGCGTTAAAGCCTTCGCCGATTTCCACCCCTTTGACGGCGTTGATTGACATCAGATTGGCCGCCAGATCGGAGTCGAGTTTGCCGTAAATAGGTGCGCCCCAGCCGGCGGGTACGCCCTCGGCCTGAACTTCGACCACCGCGCCGATGCTGGAGCCAGCTTTACGGATGTCATCGAGGTAATCCTCGAACGCTTTGACCGTTGAGGGATCGGGGGAAAAGAACGGGTTTTGATCGACCTGAGCCCAGTCCCACTGGTCGCGGTTGATCTTATGGACGCCCAACTGCACCAGAGCGGCGCGGATTTTTATGTCAGCAAATTGAGTTTGCAAGACCTTAAGGGCAACCGCACCAGCGGCAACGCGGGCGGCGGTTTCGCGGGCTGACGACCGGCCGCCGCCACGGTAGTCGCGGATGCCGTATTTGGCAAAATAGGTATAATCAGCATGACCGGGCCGGAACTGCTTAGCGATGTCGCCATAATCTTTTGAGCGCTGATCAGTGTTTTCGATCATGATCGAAATCGGTGTGCCTGTAGTCTTGCCTTCAAACACGCCTGACAGGATTTTGGCTTCGTCAGCTTCGCGACGCTGGGTCACAAAGCGCGACCCGCCGGGTTTGCGTCGATCCAGTGCCCATTGCAGGTCAGCCTCGGTGAGTGAGACGCCGGGAGGGCATCCGTCGATGACACAGCCCAAGGCCGGACCATGGCTTTCGCCCCAGGTAGTGACACGGTAAAGGTGGCCAAAGCTATTGTGCGACATGGTATCCGGGGCTCACGATAAAGGTGGCACGATAAGGTGGCTTTCGCTTAAACCAGATTGATTTGACGTGCAAATTTTAATCGTGAGGGTTAACCCCACTGCGCGTTGAAACGGGTCAAAAGGTTGGCCGCATTAAAGCCCGGAACCTCTTTTTCGGTGAGCCGTAAATGCAGGTCTCCGGCTTTGAAATCCGCTCTGGCGGGAAGTCCCGCACCTGCCAGTTTTAGACTGGAGCCGCTCTTAACCGGGCCTTGAAGGGTTATGGACCGCGTGCCGTCCGGCGTTTCAACCATAGTTTGACCGCCATTTTTCAAAATATCAGGCGTGACATCAACCGTCATCCATATGTCATTACCGGCGATAGTAATGCGCTCATCCAGAATGATTTTAATTTGAAAGTTATGTGTATGGGCGGGCTGACTCTGAGCCGGACACAATTGGCCATCCTTAAGTTCTAAAACCTCATCGTGTCGCAGGCCTTTGGGCAGGCATAAGGATACGTGCCGCAGGTGGCTTAGGGACTGAACGGTCTGATCCTGTTCGATGATGTCAAGGGTAACCGGAATTTCGCAAACGATCTCACCACCATGGATAGCTTGATGGGGTGTGATAACTAAATCTGTTATAGCGGGGCTATGGTGGGCGACTGATGCGGGCGCAGACTGCTGAAGCAATATGTCGCGCGCCATGATCATCAGGCGCAGCAGAGCATCCGATGTCGGATTGATATCCGGGTGAACATCTTTTACACGACCGCGAAACGCCGCTTTGATGCGGGCCTCATCGATGGGATCGCAAAGCCCCAGAATTTTGAGCGCATCGGTTCTGTTCATTCTGAAAAGAGCCACTAAATTTGGATTAGCCAGTTTTAGGCAACGGGTCTAAGACACACCAAAAGCGTCAAAATGCGGTTAATGCACCGTTAGCTATATGTAATGGAGATGGTCATGGCATCTGAGCTGATTCCACATAGTCCTACGGAAGACGAATATAAAGCCGCCCACGAAGCCAATGCGGTTGAGATCGATCTCAATGTGGCCGAGCCCTTTGATCTGTTTGCCGAGTGGCTCAAAGAAGCGGGTAAAAAGGAACCGAACGATCCCAACGCCGTAGCGGTCGCAACCGTTGATGAAGATGGCTTGCCGGACGTGCGCATGGTGCTGCTCAAAGATTTTGACGCCCAAGGTTTTGTTTTCTACACCAACACCCATAGCGCCAAGGGGCAGCAGCTTGATCAGGCGGGCAAGGCAGCCTTGCTGTTTCACTGGAAATCCCTACGCCGACAGGTGCGGATTCGCGGGCTGGTTAGCCGCGTATCGGATGCCGAAGCTGACGCCTATTTCCACAGTCGGGCGCGGGCGTCTCAGATTGGTGCCTGGGCGTCGGACCAATCCCGCCCTATGGCGGATCGGTTTGCGCTCGAAAAACGAGTTGCGGAACTGACGCTGAAGTTTGGTGTCGGGCCCATTCCACGGCCACCGCACTGGACCGGCTACCGCGTGGCGCCTTTGACCATGGAGTTCTGGCGCGATAAGCCCTTTCGTCTGCATGAACGTGTTCAGTTTAATCGTCAGACAGTCTCGGATAGCTGGGATAAGGCGCGGCTTTTCCCCTGATCACCAGGTTGTGGGGTCTGGCTGGTAATAGGGTCTGATATCGATGACCTTCATTGTGGCGCTTCGGGCGGCCTCTATGCCTTCGTCAGTATCTTCGAAGGCCTGAATATGTTCCGGGCGGATTTTGAGGTTTTCGGCAGCGGCCAGGTATAGGTCGGGATGGGGTTTGCCCTTGCCCGTATCCTCTATGGTGACGACGGTTTCGAACCGGTCTAACAGTCCTATGGCCTTAAGGGAGGCTGTCACCATAGACCTCTGGCCACCGGATGCGACGCCCAGCGGATATGTGCCATGAAAGCGGTGGACGAGTTCGGTTGTAACTGTAATCGGCCGAACAGAGTCAATGTGCGTCAGGAACAATTCGGCGGTGCGTTTGGCGATATAAGCATCATCCAGACGCATTTTGTAATGAGCTTCTAATTCAGTCACGAGTTGATACCGCGACAAGCCCAGTCTGGCGCCGTAAAAACCGGTTTCAAAATTTATATTGTAAATCTCAAGCGCCTCTTTAAAAGCGCGGTAATGAGCGGGGAAGGTGTCGGCCAAAGTACCGTCACAATCAAAAATCAGGGCTTTGATCCCGGCGTCGGGGTGAAACTGAAGCGCTTTATGCATGTGTTCTATATGAATTCAGGCCTGCTCTGGGTCAATTCGGCTGTGGGTAAAAAGATATGACAGATGCCAATTCTTCACCGGACGCCGTGATCGCCAAGCTGTCTGCCGGAGCTGACAAGGTTATAGCGACATCCTGTGCTGTGGTGGTTTTAAAGGACGATCAGGCGTTTAAAATCAAAAAATCCGTAGACTATGGTTTTTTGAATTTCACTTCACAACCCCGACGGCGTGAGGCTTTGGAGCGAGAGCTTAAGTTTAATCAGCGCACGGCCGCGGATGTTTATCGTGAGGTGATTGAGGTGGATGGCGAAGCGGTTCTGGTCATGCGCCGCTTTGATCAGTCTATGGTGCTGGCTGAGCAAAGCCTGAGCGATCCTGACTGGTCGCCGAATATCGATCTGATGCAGACGCTTGGTGAGGTGATTGCCGACTTTCATGCGGGCTCCGAGGTCTGCCGTGACCCGTCCCACGCGGCCAACATCAAATATGTGATCGACTCAAACCGCAGCAATATTGACGTATTTCGCCAGCATTTAGGCGCGGCGCGGGTTGAGGATTACGATCAGCGCATATCGCAAGCCTATGAGCAGGTAAAATCGGTTGTTCAGGACCGTTTCGATGAGGGTTTTGTGCGTCGCTGCCACGGTGATCTGCATCTGGGCAACATATTCGTTGAGATGGATCGGCCGGTTCTGTTTGACTGCATCGAATTTAATGAGCGGTTGAGCCAGATTGATGTGCTGTACGATCTGGCGTTTTTGTTGATGGATCTGTGGGTGAGGGGCCATAAACAGGCCGCGAACCGCGTCATGAATGCTTACATGGATAAGGCCGCGCGAAATGAAGCGGATGATGGCCGCCTGTATAGCGGCTTAAAGTTATTGCCACTCTATATGTCGGTACGGGCGGGGGTGCGTTGTCATGTCAATGCGCATTACGGCGATCTTGAGCAAGCTTCGGTCTATCTTGACGCGGCGATGGCGTTCCTGGAAATGGACAAGGCCGGTCTAATGGCCGTTGGTGGCTTATCGGGTTCGGGAAAAACGACCTATGCCCGACGTATCGCGGACAGTAAGGGGCGATCACCCGGTGCCGTCATTCTACGCAGCGACGAGATTCGCAAGCGTTTGTGGGACTGGCCGTCCTTTGAACGCTTGCCTGCTGAGGCTTACACGCATGAGGAAACTGACAAGGTTTATAGTCACATAAAGCGCCTTGCCGGTATTGTACTGGCGTCCGGGCAATCTGTAATCTTAGATGCAACGTTCAGAGATCTGTCGCCGCGGGAGGCTATGGAGGCACTGGCCGAGACAACGAGTGTTCACTTTGAAGGCATATGGTTGGATTTGTCGCGCGAAGAACGGGTGCGGCGGGTCGCGGTTCGATCAAATGATGCGTCTGACGCCACAGAAGCGGTGGCTGATTCCCAAGCTGAGGTGAAGGATTTGTCATCGAAATGGACGCGTATTGAGGCGATTTGACTTGGTGGGAGCTTAGACACAAAAAGTTCAATTTCTATTTTGGTTCAAAGCGTTAAAGTACTGTTCTGGTGAAATTATATCTATTCGCGCCCTGTTGGATTCGCCGTCACGATGTATGGCAATGACGTCACAGCGCGTCCCAATAAGGTCAAGGCTGTGCCTTTGAAGCGCGGCAATTTAAAAGGGTAGGGTGCGTAATCGTGTTGGAAACCAATTCGCAAAAGCGCAAGCGTGGCCTCAGTCTGGCCTTTGTGGCTTTGCTGGTGAGCTTGTCTGCGCCGCTTGTTCTGGGTGCGGCCATATTTGGAAGTAAGGTCGAATATCTTGATTACGACACAAGCTTTACCCTCCTGACCTTAAACTGGGCGCCTAAGCTGGCGACGATAAGTCTGGTTTTTGCTCTGATTGCCTTGCTGGTATCATTGTTTATGGCCCCGAAGCGAACCGGGCCTTTTGCTTTGGCTGCGGTCATCATATCAGGCAGTGTTCTGGGCGGATTTTATGTCTATGAACGCAAGCTGAAATCGGCCCCACCCATATACGATGTCGCAACTGACTGGCAGCGTCCGCTGACTTTTTCCGAAAAGCTGATTAAGGATCGCGGGCCTGATGCTCATCCGATCGAAGATAATCCGCGTGTCGCAAAAGGCAGTTCGTTTGAATGGGATCTGAAACCGGTTGCCGATGTGAATGCTGCGACCTGTTCTGGCGCGCAACCCGTGAGAAATGCGAACATCACTGCCGATAAGGTAGCCGCTAGCCTGATGCACGAAGGTTACATGATTTTTGGCCGCTCACCCTGGCGGATTGAGGCGGTTTACCGCGATCCCATCTATGGTTTTAAGTCTGATATAGTGGTTCGTATTGATCCGGATAAAACCGATGTGCGTTCGGTCAGCCGGCATGAGTTATCCGACCTAGGTGGAAATTGTACGCGGGTAATGCGTGTGGTTGAAATTCTGAAAGCCATGTAGCTGATTTCTGGTCTGAAAATTGCTTTTCATCCTTAAGGAAATCTTAAGGGTGTCGCTATGGCTGTTAATATTGCAATATTTGTCTCAAAACGAGCCCAGCGCATTGTGGCGGCTTTTCTGGTGCTTTCAGTGACGCAGATCGCTGTGGCCAGTTGCACGCCAGAACCCGTTATGCCCTATGCGGTTCATGCTATCATTGACCGATAGCCGTTATTGACACTGATGAATCTATGTCCAGGCGGTTAGAGCCTGTACCTTGCGGCCATATCAGCCTCGCATGTGTGGCATTATCCACAATTTATTTTCACTGAAACTATTTGAGATGGGGCGGCTTTAGTCGGATTTGAGCAGCCTTAATCTGATTATTCAGTAATATCTAATTTTGCCAAAGATTATTATCTATCTGAAAATTATTATAAAAATAATATGACATTGATGATGGTCATAAGGATTTAGGGGTGTTTTTGTGATCACTACAGCGCAACTGTTTCTGGTGTGACTTTATTGAAACAGGTTTCATTTGAAATTGGCAAAGTCGTGTCAGGCGATTGACGGATTTGTGACGCGAGTGTCTTACTGGAATTAACAACAGTTAATGTTGGAAACTGCGGTGGGTATAAAAATACCCTATAAAAATAATCCGGAGACTAAGAGTGAAAAACAAATCTATCAAATCGGGCCTGATGGTTACCACGACCATCTGCTCGGCGGTACTGGCTTCTATAGTCACACTGCCATCAGTTGCGATTGCACAGGATGCCGCAACGTCCAGCGAAGACGCACCCGTTACGGAAGTTGTCGTTACCGGCTCCCGTATTGCGCGTAAGGACTTTGTATCGCCCAGCCCGATCACGACCGTGTCGTCGGCTCAGATCGAAGCATCGGGTAGCCTCGCGGTTGAGCAAATTTTGAATACGCTCCCCCAAGTGGTTCCTGGCTTCTCGGCCGCTTCCAACAACCCGTCCGATGGTACGGCAACGGTTGACCTGAGAGGGCTTGGTGCTTCGCGTACCTTGGTGCTCGTCAATGGTCACCGCATGACGCCTGCCACTAAGGCATCATCGGCAACCGATCTTAACACCATCCCAGCGCGACTGATTAAGCGCGTTGAAGTCATGACCGGTGGTGCTTCGGCGACCTACGGTTCGGACGCTTTGGCCGGTGTTGTGAACTTTGTCCTAAAAGACGATTTTGAAGGCATTGAACTGTCCAGCCAGTACGGTCTGAGCGCCGAGGGTGATGCTGAGCAATTCGACACATCTTTGATCATGGGCACCAACTTCGATGGCGGTAAGGGGAACCTGACAGCATTCGTATCCTATTACGATCGTGATCAGGTTCTGGGTGCCGAACGCGACTGGGCATTTTACTCAAACGCAGGTGGTTCGGCGACGGGTCTATCAGGTCGTGCAGACAATGTGGCTTTGAATCCTTATGCGCTAACGCCAACGCAAACAGGATGCCCTACGGTCACAAACAGACAAATTTCCTTCACCCCGACCGGTGAGGCCCATGGTTTTTGTAATGACTTTGATCTGACTAATCCTGTAACGGATCAATATAATTTCTCTCCGGTAAATAACCTGATGTCGCCGTCTGAGCGTATCAGCTTGTCTTTGCTTGGCCATTATGACTTTACCGAAAATCTTCGCGGTAAACTGGAAGTTTTCTTCACGGATAACCGCACCTCCAGCCAATTGGCACCGACGCCAATGACGGGTCTGAGCGTTCCGATTGACAATCCGTTCATTTCGGCAAGCTTTGCTTCACTACTGGCCGGACGTACTGATCCTACGGCCAATTTCGTGTTCAGAAAGCGGATGCTTGAAGTCGGCGTGCGCCAGCAAGACCACAACAACAAGATGTTCCAGTTTGTGACGGGCTTAGATGGTACTGTCTTCTCGGATTGGAAGTGGGACTCGACCTTCAGCTATGGTCGCACCGAGTTTAAAGACTCAACCTTCAATGACGTTTCCCGTTCACGCATGATTGCCGCCACTCGCGGGGCATCAGACGGTGCAACGACGACGTCGTGTGGGGCAGCTCAACTGGCGATCATGCCAGCTTGTAAACCTTTCAACCTCTTTGGCGCAGGCTCGGCATCTCAGGAAGCACTTGATTTCGTCCGCTTGGATTTCAGTGACACGACGACATTTGAGCGTTTTGTCGTTGGCGGCAATATCGCGGGTGATGCATTTGTGCTACCCGCTGGGGCTGTTGGTGTGGCGGCTGGTTTCGAATATCGCGAAGATACCTTCTCGTTTGCACCGGATGCCGCGCATGGTTCGGGTGACATTTATGGCTTCAACGCTGAACGTCCTGTATCTGGCGGCTATAACGTCAAAGAAGTTTACGGTGAAGCAACCGTACCTCTGGTTGCCGAAGTTCCATTTGTTAAGTATCTTGGCCTTGAACTTGGTGCTCGTTTCTCTGACTATTCCTCTGTAGGCAAAACCGAAGCTTACAAAGCTGGTCTGGAATGGAAAATTGATGATGATTTCCGCTTCCGCGGCATGTATCAAAAAGCAAGCCGTGCGCCGTCAGTGTTTGAACTCTATCAAGCCGGTGACCAGGGTTTCCCGCAATTCACCGATCCTTGCTCTACCAAGTCACCAACCAGCGGTGCTGATCGCACAATTAGCCAAGAAGTTCGTGATTTCTGCGCCCTTCAACTCGGCGGCGATCCTGTAACGCTTGGTTATATTCAGCCGAACTCTCAGTTGGAAAGCTTCTCGTTCGGTAATGCTAACCTCAAGGCTGAACAATCAGAAACCATTACGGTTGGTGCTGTTTGGCGCCCATCATATATCGAAGGTCTGAGTGTTACGCTTGATTACTACGACATCAAGGTTGATGATTATATCAACACGCTTTACGGCGGTGCGGCTGGCACGGTTGCTGCGTGTTTCGCAACGCTCGACCTGAACTCAACCGCTTGCTTTAACAGCGATATTGGTCAATCGGCTATTTACCGTGACACCACTGGCGAACTCAAGATCCGCACCAGCCAGGGTAACGTGTCGGCACTTGAAACCAAGGGCATCGATCTGGCCGTTGATTATAAGGCACCTTTGGGCTGGTTGGTTAAAGACAGCACGCTATTCTCCGACAAGCTTGATATCAATGTCTTGGTGACCAAGCTGGAAAGCTGGAAGCTGGATGATATCGAATATGCCGGTACCGCAGGCGCTTACAATATTTCGGCTACTCTGCCGGAGTGGAAGTCTAATATCCGTCTGGCTTATAACATTGGCCCGGTCTTGATTAACTGGAGCAGCACCTTCTACAGCGAAATGGAAAACCAAGGTAACCTGGCGATCTTTGAAGATGGTGGCTACAGCACAGTTCCAAACTACTGGGTGCACGATGTCCAGGCGCGTTGGGGCGTCAATAGCAATGTTGATCTGACGGCGGGTATCAAGAACCTGACGGATGAAGATCCGCCCGTGTTTGATAACTCACCAGACGGCAATACCGACCCTAACGCCTTCGATGTTATCGGTCGTTATTACTATGTTGGTATGAAGTTCAAGCTGTAAGGCACCGAATTTCATATGAATTAAGGCGGAAGGGAAACCTTCCGCCTTTTTTGTTGTCCTGCAAAGGGCAGGTGAATCGCATGTGGATGCCCACAGAGACGAATCGGCAGGAGGAACGAAAGTCTTCTGTCCATCTCCGAGCAGGTGTTGTGTTGGACCACAGCCCAGATCATCGACAACAAGAACATGTTCGCAGTTGCTGGCCTCTGTGCGTAAGTTTTGGGTAGCGTAGGCGCAGTATGAAGAGTCAGCGTGGGCATGTGGAGCTCCGCGCCCTATCACACACAACAAAACGCCCCGATCATTTCTGGTCGGGGCGTGTCGCCATCTACTGTAAAACGATCTGAGCTTATCTGCTGCTGGATTGCAGAGGCTCATTGGCCAGAACATTAGCGCCTTGGGCACGCAGGCGGGCTTGAGACATTTCCCTTAAGGCCGCCTTGGCCTGTGGATCGCTCATAGCCCAATTGATTAACGACAAAGCTTTCAGACCGCTATTGGCGCTCTCTACGCTCTTGTTGAACATCGAGAAGGGGGAGCGATTGTTGGGGTACTTGATCAGTTTTACATGCTCATCCGACGGAATTTTCGCCAAGGATTTTGCCTTGGCTAGTGCGACATAAAACCCGCCTAAATCGTCGACCAGCCCCAGCTTCTTAGCCTGTTCACCCGTCCAGACGTGACCCTTGGCGATTTCACGCACCTTGTCTTCGGGCAGTTTGCGGCCTTTTGAGACACGCGCGACGAATTCATTATAAGTCTCATCAATCTGCTTTGAGAAGCTGGCGCGCTGCTCAGGGGTAAACTCCGTGCCCACATTATACATCTGGCTGAGATCGCTGCCGACGTGGACGCTTTTCAGGTCAACCCCAAAACGCCCGAGGCCGTCGCCGATGGCAAACTTACCGCCATATACACCAATCGAGCCGGTGAGGGTGGTCGGGTTGGCAATGATTGCCGACGCGTCTGATGACACCCAGTAACCGCCGGACGCTGCATATTCGCCCATGGATACGACGACCGGTTTATTGGCCTTTTTAGCGGCCTGTAGCGCCGACAAAATCTGCTCCGATGCCGTATCCGATCCGCCAGGTGACGACACGCGAAACACAATGGCCTTGACGTCCTTGTCATTGATGGCGTCGAAGAATGCATTTGCGACATCATCAGACATCATCATCGGGTCGCTGTTGAAGCTGGAGCCATTGGTGCCGGTCATGATGGCACCTTCGCCACCGATCACCGCGATGGTGGATTTTCCGGAAGAGCGCGGCATGGTCTTGGCGTAATCGCGAATATCGACCAGTTCAATCTGGTTGCCACCTTTTTTGAGCACGGCCTCTTCGGCATCATGAACCTGCCCCTGCTTATCGATCAGGCCGGCTTTCTGGGCTGCGCCGGCGCTATAAACGCCGCTTTCCAACAGACCTCTAAGTTTGCCGACCTCAATCTTGCGGTCGCTGGCGATATTGGTAAGCACTGAGTTATAGATGCTGCCCATCCACGACAGGGTCGCTTCGCGGTGTGCCGGTGTGTAATCGCTGTAGAGGTAAGGGTTCACAGCGTTCTTGAATTCGTAGCGTTGCTCGAACTGAGGCGTGATGCCGTATTTCTCAAAAGCCCGCTTGAAGAACATACTCTCTGACGCAATCCCCGTTACCTGAAGTGAGGCATTGGGCTGCATCCACAATTCCGAGGCCGCGCTGCCGACCATGTAGGAGGCGGCGACCAGCGTATCGGGGTAGAGGCCCTGAGAATGGGCAATGACGGTTTTGTTGGCTGCGCGGAATTCTCTGAGAGCGTTGCGGATTTCCTCAGCCGCCGCCGGTGACATGCCGCCTTCAGGCAGGCGAATGAGCAGGGACTTTACCTTGGGATCGCTGGCGGCATTGTGAAGCGTGGTAACGATCTCCAGTGTCGATAAGCCTTCGCCGGTGATAAATGCCAGCGGGTCATCCAGGGACTGATCCGTCAGGCCTTCACGTAGGTCGATGCTCAGCGCAACTTCTGAAGGTGTCTGCGGCTTGGTTGACGCCGCCAGAGTGACCAAAAGCAGGAACGGCAGACCGATAAAGAACAGCACAAAGGCGGTTACAACGGCGGCGACCGTAATCAAAAACTGTTTCATGCGAAGATCGTTGTCCTGCTCATATTCATGCCCGCCCCACACGCGCAAATCCCGCCAAACATAGACGGTTATGGTAACAGGTCAAATGAAGACAGCGTAATAATTGAATCCGTGAAAAATCAGAACTTGGTGCGGCCGCGTCTGGGGTTAGTGGATGGGCGGTCGTACTGATAGGCCGGGTCACCGTGACAGTGGGGGCAGGAGACGCCTTTGACATAATGAGGATGCGCCTGATCTTCGACGGTCAGGGCATGATCACAGTAAAGACAAAGCGCTGCTGACTGCGACGGTTGCAGGTTATGATCGACGGCAATACGCTCATCAAATACAAAACATTCGCCGTCCCATAGGGTCTCCTCAGCCGGAACATCCTCGAAATACTGCAATATACCGCCTTTAAGGTGGTAGACATCATCGAAACCGTTATCGATCATCCATGAAGTAAACTTCTCACAACGGATGCCGCCAGTACAGAAGGTCGCGATTTTCTTGTCTTTGAGGCTATCGGCGTTGTCGCGCACCCATTGCGGCAGGTATTTAAAAGTCGGGATGGACGGATCGACAGCCCCCTTGAAGGTGCCCAGATTGACCTCATAATCATTCCGGGTATCTAAGATGACAACGTCATTGCCGCGAATGAGATTATTCCAGTCCTTTGGTTCGACATATTGCCCGAACCGTTTCATCGATACGGGCTCGCCCAGAGATATGGTCTCCTTTTTCAAACGCACCCGCGTTTTGCCAAAGGGCTGAAACTCCGCATAAGATTCTTTATAGGTGATCTTTGCGCCAATCAGGTCGTTTTGGAGGTAGTCCAAAAAGCTGTTAATCGACTCACGCGTACCGGACATCGTGGAGTTCACGCCTTCGCGCGTTATGAGGACAGAGCCTTTGATGCCAAGGCTATGCAGCCGCTCCAGCAGGGGTGCCTGCATGGCCTCAAAGTTTGGAAAATCAAAAAAATGATAAAAAGCGACGATAACGTAGGACATGGCGCCCCATAGCACAGGCGGCTTTAGGCGAAAAGGGGGCAGGCAAAAGAGCCGTTGTTTGACAAGCTTGGGGAAAACTGTCCAGAACGTTCAAGAAAAATTCAGCCTAGGGATTGCAAGTCGCAAGGGCTTGCGCTATCTCCAGCCCCTCTTCGGGCAATATACGAAGACCAGCCGGTTTTGCAACAAACCGCAGCCGTGTTGGGGAATGGTGTAATGGTAACACAGCGGTTTTTGGTACCGTCGTTCTAGGTTCGAGTCCTAGTTCCCCAGCCACTTTCTTTTTTCTCTATATTTTTCAAAAACATTAAGAAAAATAGGTATTGTAGACCGTGGTCGATACATACGGTGATACATATGGCAGGCCCAAGGCAAATCCAAATCTTCCTGAATATATGGTCGAGGTCGGATCAGCTTATAAGATAAAGCGCCCGATACCCGAATACGCTTGGACTGAGTTTCCCAACTCAAGGGGAAGGCGCGTATCAAGGTCGTTTCCCTTGGCAAGGATGAGAAGCCCGCCAAAAGACGGTTCCTGTCGGAGATCGAGGCTATAGAGGCGCGTACCCGCACCATAAAATAGATTGGGTGCCAAGGCACTTTCCCCAAGTTATGGTGACGGATTAATAAAAATTGATGCGCAGTTGCGACGGGATGTGATTGTTGTTGCGTTATTGGTCTGACCAATCTATTTAATTGGTCAAATACAATCAGGAAACGCTGACAATGCCCTATGTTCGTGCGCGCTCTTTTGCGGTTGTTTTGACTCTGACTACAGGGCTGGTGGTGAACTCACCGGCGGACGCGCACCGCGCCTCGACCTTTGTATCCTCTCCGCGCGAAAGCTACAGCTTTGATCAGGGCTGGAAAATGACGACTGGCGATGATGCAAAAGCGTCTGAGGTCAGCTTTGATGACAATGGCTGGAAAGATGTGGTCCTGCCAAACGCCTTCAACGAAGACGAAGCCTTTGCCTCAGACATTCACCAGCAAAAGACGGGCATTACCTGGTATCGCAAGCATTTCAAGATGCCTGCCAATGCCAATGCCAAGCCTGAGCATGTTTTCGTGGAATTTGAAGGCGTGCGTCACGTCGCCGACGTTTGGGTCAACGGCGAAAAGATCGGCTATAACGAAAACGGCGTCATGGCGTTTGGGTTTGATATCGCCAAGGCCCTTAAGCCCGGTGACAATCTTATTGCCGTGCGGGTCGATAATGATTGGGGCGCGCGCGAGCGGACCACCAAGACGCGTTACCAGTGGTCGGACAAGAACTTCTACGCCAACTATGGCGGCATCAATAAGCCGGTGGCCCTGCACCTGACCGGCGGTGTGTACCAGACCTTGCCGCTATGGTCATCGCTCGAAACCACCGGCGTCTATATCTACGGCAAGGACTATGATATCGCGGGGAAAGCCGCCACCGTCCATGCGGAGTCCGAGGTCAAGAACGATACATCCGCGCCGCGCACCCTGACCTATGGCGTGGAAATCCGTGATCTGGACGGCAAGCGGGTCGCTAAATTCGACGCGGCACCGATCACCGTTGCGCCGGGTCAGACGGCGACGCTTTCGACCGAGCAACGCGTCGGCAATCTCAATTTCTGGTCATGGGGCTATGGCTATCTCTATACGGTGACGACGACCTTGCGCGAAAACGGCAAGGTTATTGATGCGGTCGATACCCGTACAGGGTTCCGCTCAACCGCCTTTGACAATGGCAAGGTCACGCTTAATGACCGTGTACTGTTGATGAAGGGTTATGCCCAGCGCTCGACGAACGAATGGCCGGGCGTGGGTATTTCGGTGCCGCCCTGGCTCTCGGATTTCGGCAATAACCTGATGCTGGAAGGTAACGGCAATCTGGTTCGCTGGATGCATGTCACCCCGGCCAAGCAGGAGATTGAATCCGCCGACCGCCTCGGTCTGCTGCAGGCCATGCCGGCAGGCGACTCTGAGGGGGACCCTCAGGACCGGCGTTTTGATCTGCGGGTAGATCTGATGCGCGATGCGATCATCTATAACCGCAACAATCCGTCCATCATCATGTACGAAAGCGGTAATAAGGGCATTACCGAAGACCATATGGCGAAGATGAAGGCCGTGCGGGATATCTATGATCCCCACGGCGGGCGGGCCATTGGGTCGCGTGAAATGATGGGCTCGCAGATCGCCGAATATGGCGGTGAAATGCTCTATATTAACAAGTCGAAATCCAAGCCGATGTGGGCCACCGAATATTCCCGTGACGAAGCGGCTCGTGCCTATCAGGATGATTTTACCACACCGTTCCATAAAGACAGTCCCGCCTATAACCGTAATGTGGAGCCGATCGCGGTCGAGAACGTTAAGCGCTGGTGGGACTTTTACCGTTACCGTCCGGGCACCGGCGACCGGGTAAGTGCTGGCGGCGTGAACATCGGCTTTACCGACAGTAATTCGCACTTCCGAGGCGACAACAACTACCGCCGGTCGGGCGAAGTGGACGCCATGCGCCTGCCCAAGGACAGTTTGTGGGTGCATAAGGTGATGTGGGACGGTTGGGTCAATTCCGAAGGCCGCCACACCCATATCATTGGCCACTGGACCTATGCTGAGGGGGGCACCAAAGATATTTTTGTGGCCTCTAACGGCGACAGCGTTGAATTGTTTATCAACGGTAAGTCCGTGGGGCAGGGCGAGAAGTCTGACGGCTTCCTGTTCACCTTCAAAGATGTGGCCTACGCGGCGGGTGAATTGAAGGCTGTGGCGACCTATGCTGACGGCAAGACGTCGCAGGACGCGCGCAAGACAACGGGCGCACCGGTGGCGGTCAAGCTGACGCCGGTCTATGGGCCGCGCGGCTTTGTGGCCGACGGCATGGACGCCATGTTGGTTGATGTTGAGGTGGTGGATAAGGACGGCAACCGCGTGCCGACCGCTTTCAACTCTATCAATTTCAAGCTGGAAGGGGCTGCGGTCTGGAAAGGCGGCCTCGCTCAGGAAGAAACCGGGCCGAACGGCGCGGGCGATAAGAAAAAATCGACCAACTATGTCCTGTCTCAGGTTCTGCCGGTTGAAGGCGGCATCAACCGCGTCCTGATCCGTTCCACCACCACGTCCGGCAAGGTGAGCTTAAGCGCGTCATCTGAGGGGCTTAAGCCCGCGACCATCAGCACCAAAACTAAGTCCGTCGCCGTCAGGAACGGTCTGTCGAAGGTTTTTGCTGAGGACTATCAGCCGGTCAATCTCAAGCGCGGCCCAACGCCCTTGACGCCGTCCTATGCTGATACAAAGCGTGGGGTGACGGTGGTGTCGATCACGGCCGGTTCAAACGCCGCGGATGCCGCCAAATCGCGCGATGATAATGAGGCATCGGTCTGGAATTCGGACGGCACAAAAGGTCAGGCATGGATCGAATATGATCTGGGCACGCCGCAGGCCGTTGATGCGGTCTCGCTGCGCATGACCGGCTGGCGCGTGCGCAGCTATCCGCTGCACATCACCCTTGATGGTCAGACCGTCTATCGCGGGACGCCGGAAAAGAACCTGGGCTATGCCGATCTGAGCTGGCCGGTGGTAACTGGTCGCAAGCTCAAGATCGAGCTGATGTCACCGACCGAAGACCGTGACGGTTTTGGCAATATCATCGAAGTGACCACCGACCGCGAGGGCGCGTCAACCGGTGCCGAAAAGGTCAAGACTGGTAATATCCTCAGTATTGTCGAGGCGGACATTCTCGGGCCGGTGAAGTAGACCGTTGGAAAACCCCCGGAGCGTCAAATGTTAAAATTCCGATATACGGTGTGTCAGATCGCCATGGGGCTTGCACTGTCGTCCGGTGCCCTTGCGGATGCGAAAACGATCCCGCCGGCGGATATGGATATCTATCTGCTTATGGGGCAATCCAACATGTCGGGGCGGGGCGATATGGCTGAACTGCCTAAGCCCCTCGCGTCGTCGGGCATTGTGTGGCTTTATGGCAATGACGGCGTCTGGCGACCGGCGCAGGAACCGTTGGATGATCCGGCCCATGAAGTCGATGCCGTTTCCTCTGATGCGGGTAAGGCGGGCGTGGGTCCGGGGTTATCGTTTGCCGAGGCGATGACGGCCACCGCGCGTCCGATCGCGCTGGTTCCCTGTGCCAAAGGCGGCTCGTCCCTATCGCAATGGACGCCTAATCCCTCAAGGACGCGTCTTTACGGCTCGTGTCTGGCGCGTGCGCGCGAAGCGTCGGCCCATGGCCGGATTGCTGGTGTCTTATGGTATCAGGGGGAAACTGATGCCGGTACGGTAGAGACCGCTCAGGTTTGGGGTGAGCGGATGACTATCTTGATTGCCCGTATGCGTCAGGATCTAGGTAATGCCTGCCTGCCGTGGGTGATCGTCGGGTTGTCTGATCGGCCCGATCCCGCGCGCTGGCCCAAGCCGACCGATGGATGGACAACGGTTCAGGCCGCTCAGGTTGAAGTGGCATCATCCCTTGCCGATGTAGGTTATGTGTCCGCGGCCGGTTTGCCTAAGAACGCGGACGGCATTCATTTATCAACCGCAGCGCAGTTACAGCTTGGGCCGAAACTGGCAGCGGCGATGAAGCTATTGAGGCGTCAATCGTGTCACAATTAAAAAGGGTGGTTAGGGAGAGTTATGAGCCTGCGAAAAACGTCACGCCGCGGATTGTTTCAGTCGGTCTGTGCAATAGGTTTAATTACCTCGACCGCTAAAAGCGCAGAGGCTGGGCCCGCTTTGCGCGCGGTCACTCCCCAGGCGCTGAATCTGACCGATCCGGTTGGGGTGCAAGAAACGGATATCCGTCTGTCGTGGCGATTGGAGTCGTCGGCGCGCGGCGTAATACAGACCCATTACCGAGTTGAGGCAGCAAGCTCGTCAGATGCCTTGAGCATGGGCAAGGCCGATCTGTGGGACAGCGACAAGGTGGCTTCGAACCGCAGCTTCGACATCCCTTACGGCGGACCGCCTTTGATATCGCGCCAGCGTGTCTGGTGGCGCGTTACCGTGTGGGACAACATGGGGAATCGGGCCGTAAGCTCTGCGGCTTTCTGGGAAATGGGACTACTTCAGCCGTCAGACTGGACGGCAGACTGGATCGGCGCCGAAGTCGAATCGCGGCGTGCTGACCGCGACGCCGGACTTTACTGGATGACCGGACCCGCGACGGAATCGAAGAACCGCTACTTCCGCATGGGTTTTGCGCTCGAAACTGATGCCGATTTAATATTGATCATGGCCGTAACATCTTCGGTCAAAGTCTTTATCGACGGTGAGCCCCTGAGCGTCCCGGCGACGGACAAAGTCGAATGGGGCTGGCCGTTGGCGCAGAACACGGCGTTTTCTATACCGAAAGGTAAGCACACCCTGTGTATTGCGCTGGAAGGCGATAGTCTCGCCCCTAATTTCCGCAAAGGTGAACTGACAGCGGCGCTGTTGCTGCGGGCGAGATTGAATGACGGACGAATAGTACGTTTTACCGCCAAGGACGCAAAAATCTCCGATATCGAAGCGGACGGCTGGTCCGCACCGGAATTCGATGACCGGAGATGGCCGGCCGTAATACGGGATCTCAAATCCCAGATGCCATTCCCCAGCGCCGGAGCCGCCGCTTTGCGCAAGGACTTCGATGTGCAGCGCGCGATTAGATCGGCGCGGATCTACGTCACAGCGCTGGGGGTCTATGAGCTATTTCTCAATGGCAGAAAGGTCGGTGATGACCTGCTCGCACCGGAATGGACCGACAGTCAGAAACGCATTTTCTATCGCGTGCATGATGTGACGGCGCAACTTGCCGCCGGCCCGAACACCCTTGGCGCGTTGGTCGGTGACGGTTGGCATGCCGGGCGCATCCTGTCGAAGGGGCGTTACGGCTTCGGTGACATACCGATCCGCCTGAGAGCGCAACTTGAAATCGCCTATTCGGACGGTACGCGCGAAATCGTGCAGACCGGAAAAGACTGGGCTTTAGCGCCGTCACCGGTCACCTTCTGCGAAATCTACGACGGTGAAGATTACGATGCCCGCCTGGAGCAGCCGGGCTGGGACGCATCGGGCTTTAAGGCCGGACCCGAATGGGCGGAGGCCGCTGTCGTGCCGTCACCTAAAGGGCAACTCATCGGCATGATTACACCGCCGATCCGCCGGACAGATACGTTGCCAGCGAAAAGCGTGAAACCATCTGGCGACGGCTGGGTCATCGACCTTGGCCAGAACTTCGCCGGTTGGGTGCGGCTAAAGGTCAGGGGACAGGCCGGTGATCGCGTGACGTTGAAATTTGCCGAGGTGCTCAAGGCCGATGGCAGTATCGATCAGTCCAACCTGCGTACGGCGCGCGCCGCCGATCACTATACGCTGAAAGGCGCGACGCAAGGTGAGGTCTGGGAGCCGCGTTTCACCTATCACGGTTTTCGCTATGTCGAGGTGACCGGCTTGCGGCAAGCGCCCAAACCAGACGACATCACCGGCATTGTCATCCACAGTCATGTGGCGCAGACTGGGCATCTGCGTATCGGTAACGCCCTGATTATGCAGGGCTGGCAGAATAATTTGTGGAGCCAGCGTTCCAACTTTATGGGCGTGCCGACCGATTGTCCGCAACGCGACGAGCGTATGGCTTGGTTAGGCGATGCCAATGTGTTCTGGGATACCGCCGCATTCAATATGGACGTCGCCAGCTTCACCCGGCAGTGGATGGGCGATTTGCGTGACTCGCAAACCGCCGAGGGCGTTGTGCCGGAAATCTGCCCGACCGGCTGGGGCGCCAGCGGCGCGCGCGGCGCGACACCTGGTTGGGCCGACGCCGCAGTTACCTTGCCGTGGACGGTGTGGCAGCGCTACGGCGACACGACGATCATCGACCAGAACTGGGACATGATGGTCCGGCATATCGCCTTCGTAGCAGGTCAGGCGGAAAATTTCATCTGGACCAAACGCCGAGGCTCGGATTACGCCGACTGGCTGGCGCTTGATGCGGTGAAGCCGGGCGATCCGACAACGCCGAAAGACCTGATCGGCACGGCGTGCTGGAAACAGTCGGTCGATCTGATGATCGACATGGCACGCGCCACAAACCGTAGCGAAGCGGTCGCTCGGTATACGAAACTGTCCGCCGATATCACCACGGCTTTCAACACGACCTTCATTGAAGCGGACGGCACGGTCGGTAACGATTCCCAAACTTCGTACATTCTGGCTCTGCGCTACAAACTTGTGCCGGAAGCTCGACGGAAGGCTGTCGCCGACAAGCTGAAGGGCAATATTATCCGCCGTGGCAATCTGCTGACAACGGGCTTTCTCGGCACACCAAACAGCCTCGATGTTCTGGCCGATGCGGGTTTTGCCGATATAGTTTACGACCTGCTGCTCCGCACTGAATTCCCATCGTGGGGATACATGGTGGCACGCGGCGCGACGACGACCTGGGAGCGTTGGAACAGCGATACCGGCGATGTATCGATGAACTCGTTCAACCACTATGCGCTCGGGGCGATCAACGGCTTCGTCTATCGCCGGATCGCTGGCATTGATCCGATAGAGCCGGGCTTCCGCCGGTTCCGCGTCAATCCGGTCATCGACCCCCGTGTAAAGGCAGGCGGCGGTGAGTATCGTTCGGTATCGGGCCTTATTCGCACTCAGTGGGCGCAGTCGGCGACCGGCTTCAGTCTCGATCTCACCGTACCGGCCAATACCGAAGCCGAATTGTATTTGCCAACGGTATCCGTGGCCAAAATCAGGGAGGGCGGTAAAGCTCTGACGCGCCGTAAGGAAATTCGCGTGGACGGGCCGAGGGACGGGCGCACGGTCGTGCGGGTTGGCTCGGGCACCTATCGGTTCCTTGTTAGCGCATAGGCCAAGCTACCCCAACGGTGAGACATCAACGGTTTATTTGACAGGAATGGAAAGATGAAATTGAGCTTCAGGCGGATCGTTTTGGCAAGTGTCGCCGTCATGGGCGTACTGTCCGGTGCCACCGCTCTCGCCGAAACTGCTGACGCCCTCCAGCCTTCCGGCCGCTGGACCGCGCATCAGGCTGGCAAAGCGCAGACTCCTCCGATGGGTTGGAATTCGTGGAATGCATTCCGTACGGAGATCACCGAGGAAAAGGTCATTGGGTCGGCCCAAGCCCTGATTGATACGGGGTTGGCTAAGCTTGGCTATGTCTACGTCAATATCGACGACGGCTGGTGGCTGAAGCGGCGCCAGACGGACGGGCGTCTTGAAATTCGCACCAACTTGTTCCCAAGCGCGAGCGTTCCGGGGCAGGTTGATACCACCTTCAGGCCGTTCGTAGACCGTATTCACGGAATGGGTCTGAAGACGGGTATCTATACTGACATTGGCCGCAACGCGTGCTCTCAGGCGTGGGACCTTCACTCGCCTAACCTGCCCGAAGGCTCGGTCAAGGAACGTGAGGTTGGGCTGGAAGGCCATGTCGATCAGGACATCAAGCTTTTTTTTAGCGATTGGGGTTTCGATTATGTGAAGGTTGATGCCTGCGGCCTGGCCGATTTTGCACCCGGCGGGCGGGGCCTGAAAGGCGCCGAATATGCGCCGCATGAAGCGGTAATTGTTCGCAAGAAACCGGCGGCGGATCAGGCGGACCGCATTCAAACCATGTATGCTGAAGTGGCCGGGGCTCTGAAAACGTATAATCCCGACGGCGATTATGTCCTGTCGATCTGCACCTGGGGTACAGGCGACGTGCGCACCTGGGGCAATAAGGTCGGGAATGCGTGGCGCACCAGCCCGGACATTTCCGCTAACTGGAACGCCATGCTCCGCTCCTATGACAGTGTTGCGACCCGCGCTCTTTACGCCCGCCCCGGTGCGTGGAACGATCCTGACATGCTGTTCATAGGTAAGGGCGAGTTCGATACTAACCATCTGACGGAGGCGCGTAGTCACTTCTCTCTCTGGGCGATGATCAATGCCCCATTGCTAATCGGTTATGACCTGAGAGAAGCCCCGAAGGCTTTGCTCGATATCTGGGGTAATCGCGATCTGATCAATGTGAATCAAGACAAGGCAGGCAACCAGGGCATTCTGGTTTGGCGCTCAAACGAGGTGCACATTATTGTCAAGACGCTGAGCAACGGCAAGACAGCGGTTGCTCTGTTCAATCGTTCGAACGTCGCGCAAACAGTGGACCTGACCAGCGCACACCTGAAGCTTGACCCGAAAGGCTCGATTGCCTTGCGCGATCTGTGGACGAAAGAAACTCTGCCAGTTTTCAAGGGAAAGCGAGCCTTTACGCTGGCACCACATGAGACGATGGTTTTCGAGGCCGCGGGCACACGCCTATTGAAAAACGGGGTCTACCTGTCGGAAATTCCAGCGCGCGTGAATGTCGCGGTTGAGGGGGTGAGCTTTCCTGATGCGGGCGTTACCGCCGAAGACCATAAGGCGCCGGGTGCTGACGACGTAAAAAATGAGATCGGCATTTACGCCCGTACAGGTGCCGCACAGCCGGACGTTAGCGTCTACGGGACTCGGATTACGGTAGGCAATCAGCACTTCAAGTATGGGCTGGGCGTCTTCGCCAATTCACGCATCGAAGTGCGCAACGACGGAGAATTTAAACGATTCTCAGTTAAGGTCGGCATTGACGTCGCCGCGCGCAACCAAGCGTCTACGGTGCAGTTCTTAGTCTTTGGCGACGGCAAGCTGCTAACGAAGTCGATTCCGCTGAGCTACGGTGCGGCACCGATAGCGCTTCAGGCTGACATAAAAGGCATCAAGGTGATCGAGCTTATCACTCGTTCGGTAGGGGGCGGTCAGACGCCGACTGCAGCGAATTGGGCGGAAGCTCAGCTACAGCACTAAAGCAGATTGAGTGTAGTTTAAAGTTCGCTCCAGGAAGGTACAAACCTTTGTCTGCTTTCGAGGTGAAATGCGCACACGGAGACCTACCCATGTGCATTTCCGTTTTGTGCGCGAGTTGGAACTTGCGAGGGCGTAAGGGCACTGCGATATACCTCCGTATCAATGTGGTGAAGATATATCGCAGTTTATTTCTCGCAAAATGGAATTAATGGAGATGATCTATAGGAATATAAAGATGAGTTGTGCGCTTATGGACCCGTTCGACGCAACCAGCCGAATTCATCGCGCCGTATTGCCTCCAGTTTTTCTTT
>NZ_BMZB01000005.1 GCF_014652575.1 Asticcacaulis endophyticus
CTCTCCTTGCTTCCGTTTTATAACGAGCAAAGCGTCTACAATTCTAGGGGCACCTCAATTAATGTCGATGCGAAGCTCGTTTCCACCTCTTAAAGCACGTTGAATTTGATTTCGAGTTTCCTTAGCTCCTCTATTGAAATCAGTGACTAGAGTTGATGCAATTTCCTGAGAACGTCTAGCTGCTTTCAGATCGGCCAATGCTCCCAATGTAAGGGGGAGTTTTTCACGAAGCCATGCTTCATTTTGTTTCAACTCTTCAGTCTTGTTATATTCGCGCAAAGCCGCGTCCATAACTTCTTTATTCGCGCAATTATGTCCTATAAGCGCAACGTGCCCGCTGTGGAGCATGTGCACAAGGTAACCAGTCTTTGTAAACTTGCTGCGATTCCAGCACATAGGGCATGGTATTAAATCTCCTACCCTTCGCGCCTTTCCAAGGTCTGGCAGTCGCGCACGTATCTTGAACAATTCGTCCCGCGATAATGGAAGATACCATAGGCCTGGGTATGTCTCAGGGCGTGAGGTCACCTTTACATGCTCTATAAAGCCACGAACATAATCATCAGGAATTTCCGTGAATGATTGTGGTTGGTGATTTTCAATTAGGGGGACGTTGCGTGGTTGCCCACGAGCCGTTTGTATTGCCATGGAACAAATCAAGCACGATTCGCGTAAAATTAAAAGTTTTAGCTGTAATGCTTAGTCTCACAACTGGATTCCCGTGGCCTTAACCCCCTCCGACAAAATGCCGGTGTCCCCCCTGAAATCAGGGGGGATTCTTATTATGCCCGGTTTTGGGTGCAGGGGGCTTGCCCCTTGCGAACCTTTGCTTACCGTCTCACCACCCCTTCCACGCTGCGTATGCGAAAAAATATGCACAGGCGGGGGTGGCGCTTGCGCTCAGTTTCGGTTATACAGCGCGCGATTCAGACATTCTGAGCCGGTGCCGGGACCATATCTCTTAAGCGGGCTCACGATTTGACGCGCATCTTTTACCCGTTTGGGGGTGCGCCCCAACCCCGCAGCCTCTCTGATGCCTGAGAGGCTTTTGTGCGTTTAAAGGCCTTTTATGAACTTAAGAAATATCGCGATTATCGCTCACGTTGACCACGGCAAGACGACGCTGGTGGATGCGCTGCTGGCACAGTCCGGCGTCTTCCGCGCCAATGAGGCGACGGTTGAGCGCGCCATGGACTCTAATGACCAGGAACGCGAACGCGGCATCACCATCCTTGCCAAATGTACCTCCGTTCTGTGGAACGGTAAGGCCGGTGAGACGCGCATCAACATCATCGACACGCCGGGCCACGCGGACTTCGGCGGCGAAGTTGAGCGTATCCTCGGCATGGTGGACGGCTGTGTGATCCTGGTGGACGCCGAAGAAGGCGTCATGCCGCAGACCAAGTTCGTGCTGGGTAAGGCGCTGAAACTGGGCCTGCGTCCGATCCTGTGCATCAACAAGGTTGACCGCCCGCACGCCGATCCTGACCGCGTTCATAACGAAGCGTTCGACCTGTTCGCCATCATGGGTGCTACCGAAGAACAACTCGACTTCCCGCACATCTATGCGTCGGGTAAGGCCGGTTGGGCGACTATGGATATGAAGGAGCCTTCGGAAACGCTGGCACCGCTGTTTGACCTGATCGTTGATCACGTCCCGCCGCCCGCCGCGCAATCGCGTGTGGATGAGCCGTTCCAGATGCTGAGCGTTCTGATCGAATCCGATCCGTTCCTGGGTCGCATCCTGACCGGTCGTATTGCTGCCGGTAAGGCCGTTGCCGGTCTGGCCATCAAGGCGCTGAACCGTGACGGCGTTGAAATCGAGCGCGGTCGGATCACTAAGGTTCTGGCTTTCCGCGGCCTTAAGCGTCAGCCGATCGACGAAGGTACCGAAGCCGGTGACATCTGCGCGATTGCTGGTTTGTCCAAGGCGACTGTGGCCGATACCCTGTGCGATATGTCGCTGAATGAAGCTCTGCCCGCACAGCCGATCGATCCGCCGACCATCTCGATGACCGTATCCGTCAACGATTCACCTCTGGCCGGCCGTGAAGGTTCCAAGGTGCAGTCGCGCGTCATCCGTGACCGCCTGCTGAAAGAAGCCGAGTCCAACGTCGCTATCCGCGTAACGGAAACGGCTGAAAAAGACGCCTATGAGGTTGCCGGTCGTGGTGAACTTCAACTGGGCGTTCTGATTGAAAACATGCGCCGCGAAGGCTTTGAAGTGGCCATTTCGCGTCCGCGCGTGGTCTATCAGATCAACGAAGAAACCGGCGAGCGCATGGAGCCAATCGAAGACGTCATGATCGACGTGGACGATGAGTTCTCCGGCATCGTTATTGAGAAGCTATCGGCCCGTAAGGCTGAGCTTAAGGACATGGGCCCGTCCGGTGGTGGCAAGACCCGCATCCAGCTCAAGTCGCCATCGCGCTCGCTGATCGGGTATCAGGGCGAGTTCCTGACCGATACGCGCGGGTCGGGCGTGCTGAACCGCGTGTTCTCGCACTATGAGCCGTACAAAGGCATCATCGACCAGAACCGTAAGGGCGTGCTGGTCTCCAACGGTGACGGCGAAACGGCGGCCTTTGCGCTGTGGAACCTCGAAGACCGCGGCACCATGTTTGTGGGTGCGGGCGAAAAGACCTATCAAGGCATGATCATCGGCGAAAATGCCCGTTCGGACGATCTCGATGTCAACCCGATGAAGGCCAAGCAACTCACCAACGTGCGCGCTTCGGGTAAGGATGAAGCCATCCGCCTGACGCCGCCGCGCCGCCCGACCCTGGAGCAGGCGATTGCCTATATCGAAGACGATGAACTGGTCGAAGTGACACCGCTCAACATCCGTCTGCGCAAGCGCGAGCTGAACCCTTCGTTCCGCAAGAAGCGCGTGAAGGCGGACTGATTTCATGGGGGAAATGACTTTCCCCCATGTGCCCCCTTTAAGAATTGAAAAGGCCCCTGCGATTAATCGCGGGGGCTTTTTTGTGATTTTAGGGGCTTTAGGCGGAGAGGGCAGATGTCGGTATTGCGCCCAAGGCAGACATTAACCGGCACCTGCGGGTCATTCGATTGCAAGAGCCCCCCTCTACATTTATAGGAATCTGCACAAACTCAACGGGCAACCATACCATGAATGACCTGGAAAAATTATTAGAGCGATTTGCCCGGAGCTCGAATGCGCGCTGGTGGGTGGGAGAAAGGCCAGAAGGTCGTGACGGTCAGGTATCGCGGCTCATTGCGGACCGTATCGACTATCCCACGTCAAAAGCCGACCCCTTCAAGGACTATGGCTTAGTTCGCTTAGACCGAAATCAAGCTGCCCATGTACTTGCTGTGGCTGGGACCATGAGCTTGGCTCATTTCAGCGGCTCAGCATCAAAAGGCCAAATTGAAAATGCCAGCGAGGCGCTAAAGCTGCTGGATGGCGACGCGGTTTTCCTTAGTAATGGCTTTTGGGGCCTTCGTGGCCCACTTTCTTGGACTCCGCTCACAGACGCGACCTTCGATTGCGGTGTGATTGGCTATGATGCCGCTAGCGCTTTCATATTTTGGGTCGAAGAGGAGGATTAGGACTAACGGCTCCACACACCCATTTATGATTTTAACTGGGTGACATTTGTCTGCTCGTGGGCAGGAAAGGTCTTCTCCTGTGCGCCCCTTGCGGACATTGTGCCCAACCGCGTGCGAGCACACCATAAGCGGACTTTTCCAAACCGCACGCTTATTCTCAGCCGTCGTCGTTGGTTTCAATCCGTGGTACAATGGCAACGTGCAGAAGCGAGTTGTGGTGGGAGGGCCGGCGGAGGATACGTCATGTCTGAAGACCAATTTCCCACTCACAGCCAACCTTGGAACAAAGGCCTACTGGTTGGCCGGAAAAAGCCGCTCCAACCCAAACACGCCTGGTCGATCCGCGTTCGGATCGAATTAAGCCAATCGCCTAGAGACCTCGCGCTCTTCAACCTAGCCATCGAAAGTAAACTTCTTGGCGCAACGCAAAGACTGTGGACGTCTTGCCGCCCGGCAGTCGGCGGATCGGCAAGCTGCGCGTACGAGCCCATCTCATGACCGTTGTGCGGTCACGGTTAAAATATGCGCCGATCGCCTTCCATCCGTCGATACGATCTGATGACATCCCATTCCCTTGCCTGCGTCGCAACTATAGTGTGCGGCTACCGCGATGATCAATCCTCTTGATGGCAGTCTCTAAGGCAAATTTTGTCGACAGAAACGGGCGTGGCCAGCAGCGTGTTTGTCGGCCGGTGTAAAAATACCTAGGTTTTGTCGATTTACTCTCATTGCAATCCGTTAGCGATCATCCACATCGCTTCAGTATAGCAAAATTAGGGCATAGAATTGAACACTCAAATTACCTATTGATAATTTTGACGTTTTTTAAGGCAAATTATTTCAAAATCGTCAAGACCATCATCTCCGCCTGTGTCGCTCTTAGCGCCCGCTGTGGACATTCTCGCTCAAAAACCAAGATCTAATGAGCGGAAACTTCCCCTTCGATGATAATTTCACATTCCATTTAATCTTTATCGTACAGGCAATATTTTGAAGGCAGCATCTTAGTCCATCAGACCCGTTGAACTAAATCCAGCGCCCCAAGGAGGAGATGGGCCTATATATTCAAATGGTTAGTTGTTCCTAGTGGGAGAAATAAACTACGGAGGTGCAACTCCCTCATCGAATTAAAAAGAACTATTGCCGAAGCCGTCCGACATGGAGAAGAGATAACATTTTCGGGGTTCGGCAAATTCAAGGTTAAAGCCAAACCTCAACGCAAAAGTGCAAGCAGCCCAACTGCGGGGAACATCAAGCTTAAAGCATCAAAACAGTTCTTGTTCCAACCGAGAAATTTGATATTAGATTTACTTAACTCTGATGTGGCAAAATAGAATTTTGGCAAATCATATTGGCATCTATAACTTCTTAAGTTTCCAAAATACGAAAATTACAAATTTGAATATTTTATAAAAATGATAAGCTAGAATTTGCACGTCAACGTAGACGTTTTGTTTAAGTAAAAAGGGCGGCAATGATTTGCCGCCCTTTTCAATACTCAATACTTAGAAACTCTTGCTCATTCGTAAGTAGAACTGACGTCCCAGATAGCCGGAACGATACTGGCTACCCCAGGCATAGATGCCCAGACGACCCGGTGAACCCGTATTGTCACCATAGCTGATGATAGGCGCTTCTTCATCAGCGATGTTGATGACACCGGCATTAACCGTCCAGGTCTTGGCCTGATAGCGAACCGTTACGTCATGGGTCGTCCAGTCGTTGGTGAAGTTCTTGTTATATGCCAGAGGCGCATAGCTAAGGTTCACAACGCCATCTTCTTCACGATAGCCCTGATTGGTCGACTCGCCGACATAGTTGAGTGTCCAGTAGAAGGTCCAGTCCTTGTGCTTGAACGAAGTTTGGATATCACCCACCATTTTAGGATCAGCTATGGTGCCATTGTAATCGAGGACAACATCACCTGGGAAGAGCTGTGTCTTGGAGTCTTTGGTGAAGGTTGCATCCAAATCGATCGCCAGAGTACCGAAGTTGAATTCCTTTTCATAAGATGCCGTGAAGTCCACACCACTGGTTTCTTCGCTCGGGATATTCCGATAGCTGGCATCGATAAACGTAATGTAGTTTGTCGAAGGATCGCGCGTGAAGAGGCCGCAGAAACCATTATTTGGGTAGGTTTCCTGACCGTAACAGGCCCCGACCACACCGGCGCCGGTGCTGAGGATCTGATCTTCGACTTCAATACGCCAGAAATCGATAGCCATTTTAAAGCCTGTATCCGGTGGGGTCAGAGCGAAGCCAAAGTTGGTTGCAGTTGACTCCTCAGGATTCAGACTGGTGCTGCCGGAATATTCGATCAGGGTCGAAGGTCCGTTACCATTATAAGTGGCAGGTATACCTTCGGCCGCGCAGTTGTCACGGATCGTCTGGCTCTTGACCAATTGGCCGCTTTCATTGGTGGCACCCCAGTTGATACAAGGATCAACCGTACGTTGAGACAGATAAGCCGTCTGAGCGTTCAGGAACATTTCATAAAGGGCCGGCGCACGGAATGATGTGCCGTGGGTGGCGCGGAAACGGAAGGTGTTATCGATCGCCCAGTTCAAGCCAACCTTATAGGTGAAGGCGTCTCCAACGCTGTCGTAGTTCGAATAACGGCCTGAAAAGTTAAGCTTGAGATCTTCGAAGAAAGTCTTCCCGTTCACGATCGGAGCTTCAAGTTCGAAGTAGGCTTCCGAGAGAGTATCTTCGCCCTTGGTGATGCCGGCGCTGGCCGAACCCCAGGCGTTGGCGGCACGGGAATATTCACCCGGCACATCGTTAATCTTATCCTTGCGGATCGCGATACCGAAAGCCGCACCTAAAGGTCCCGCCGGCAGGTCGAAAAGATCACCAGTCGTGCTGGCTTCGAAGATAGTCTGCTCGTATTCAGTCTTGCCAGTTTCCGTTAGGAAAAAGTAATCCCGCTCGGCTTGGGTCAGCACGCCGTCATTTAGGGCTGCCGGTGTCAGCAGATTAAGCGGTACGCAGCCCGCAGGGGCTTCCGGCGGACATACACCAATGAATTCAAACGTGTCTTCGTTCAAGCCTGTACCATAGAAAAGGCGGTCCTTTGGGACCACATCGCCGGTGTATTCGCCCTTGCTCTTGGAGTAGGACAAATAGCTATCCCACGCCCACCCCTTATAATCACCGCGTGCGCCAAATACGCCGCGATAAACGTCAACTTCTTGAGAGTCATCGGACTTTGTCAGGAAATACGGATAAACGTAGGCACCAAAACGTGCAGGACCGTCTGCAATGTCATAGGCTGAACCTGTACCAAAAGGGTTCTGGGGCGACTGCGGATCATAGTACGGGAAAATGTAACGAATGCCGTGTTGTTCGGATTCACGACGGTTGACCAGTAGTTCCGTATATAGCTCTGCACCACCAGCCCATTCCGGACGATATTCGCCCTGAGCAAAGAAGGTATAACGCTTAACCGGTGAAAATACAGTGACCCGATCTTCTATAGCCGGGTCTAACTGGCGGTCAGCAAAGGGCACTGGCCCAAACCATCCAGGCACCCCAAAGGCAGAACTGCCGTCCCGCGGTATACGGAAATAGGTATCATCGATGAGAATACCGCCGGTCGTCGAACCCCAGCAGGCATATTCGCCCGTCAGATTGCTAACGAGGTCGGCGCGGGTGCCATCTTCGTTGTAGAGATATTCCTCGGCGCAGTCGAAACCCTTACGGTCGCCCTGAGTGACGGCCTTTGTTTCCGAGTAGCTTCCCGACACTAAAAAATGCCCCTTGTCGACGCGCTTGCCCCATATCCCCGAAAAATCATAGGTTTCACCGGCACCTGCTTCAGGGACCCGTGCCGTGGCGTTAAATTCCAAGCCTTCGAAATTGCTGCGGGTGATGACGTTGACCACACCGGCCACAGCGTCAGAGCCATAGATCGACGAGGCGCCATCCTTCAGGATTTCATAACGGCTAACCACCGCGTCCGGCAGGGTGTTCAGATCAACGGCGGCAACCGTGCCACTTACGCCAGCGGGCGGCATACGGCGGCCATTCAGCAGAACCAGCGAACGTTGAGCCCCCAGACCGCGCAAGGAGATGGTGTTAATACCGCCACCACCATCAAGAACGTAACCTGTGAACGTCGAGTTGATCTGCCCCGAACCATTTGCCACCGAAGACCCTTGCAGAACTTCCGCAGCGCTGATCAGGCCTGCCGCCGTTGATTTTTCAGCGGTAATGATGGTCACCGGCGAAGCAGAGGTGAACTCTTTGCCCTTGATGCGCGAACCGGTGATGACGACTTCGGTAACCACTTCTTCTTCAGTGGTGGTCGTGGTCGTCGTCTCTGTCGACACTTCCTGAGCCAGAGCCGGCGCCGTCATCATCATGCCGGTTAAAACGCTGCTGGCCAGTAACCATTTACGGGGAGATAAAATGGACAAGATGCCCTCCAATTAATACCATTCACTAAAGCGACACTATCCCGTCACTTTTCTGACGCAATCCATAATCCGTAAACAAAGAAACAATATGCCCTAGTGTGGCATTCAAGACGCATTTTCGCCGTAATGGCGACAACCATTAGCAATTTGTGTAATAAAAAGGCCTCGTTTTCGCAAAAACGAGGCCTAATTAAGTTTATAAAGATACTGGTTTCGGTTACATAAGACCGCATTTCGGACTTTTCAGATACCCCTCAATCAAACCCAGGGTCTCTTCGTGCCATTCGGTGCGCCAAGGCAAGGTATGCCACATACCTTTGATTTCGTAGTATTCCACATCCTTGCCCGCCGCCTTCATCGCCTTGGAGAACATGCGCGAATGATCGGTATCAGCCTGCCGGTCATGATCGCCATGGTACAGCATGATCGGGATATTGGCCTTATCGACGTTTTTCATCGGGTCCATGCCGGTTACCGTCCAGCCCTGCACGTCGCGCTGAAGGTGATTGTCGCCCCACAGATTGCCGATACGGTCAAGGCTGGCAACCCCTGCCCCGGCGATCGCACATTTATAAGGGCTATTGGGCCGCACGGAGGCCGCAATCGCTGCAAACCCACCATATGAATAGCCGAAAATGGCCATCCGCTTAGGATCGGCTACGCCTTTTGAGACCAGATAAGCCGCCGCATCGTCCTTATCGTCCTGCATCTTTTGGCCCCATTCCTTATCCCCGGCGGTCCAGAGCTTATAGCCCCATCCGTCAGAGCCGCGGTACTGCGGTTGAACGACCGCTATACCGCGCGTGGCCAGAAACTGTGTCCAGCCGGCCCCGTCCCACCCCAGGTCATCGCGCGCCCACGGGCCGCCATGGGGCATAACCACCAAAGGCACGGGCCCCTTGGCAGGCGTCCACTCGGGCGGATAGGTCACAAAGGCCGGAATTTCCAGGCCGTCGCGCGCCTTAAAGGTAATGTACTCAGCCTTACCCAACGTCTTAGGATCAATCCAGGGCCGCTGCTTGCCGAGCAGAGCCAGTTTGCCGCCCTTATAGAGGTAATATTCCGGCGGCAAGTCCGGCGCCTCAACGGTCACAATGGCACTGTCGCGCGTATCTTTATTCAAGTTAATGTAAACATTTTTATCCGGAAACGCTGCCTTGATTGAGCGCTGAACCGGCTCCCACTGCTCATCGAGAATGACCTGTATCGCCGCAGGGCCATTGACCGTAATGCTTGAAATCGTAGAGGTCTTGGCTGCCCGGTCAGGTTTGAATCCCACGCCTGAAACGTCGAATTTATCATTGGCGAACAGAGGCTCTGCCGAGAATGTCTGTGATTTGATGTCGTAGCTGTAGATCGCCTGATAATTGCGATTGAGGTTGCTGGCAACAATCAGCTTTGACGGATCAGTGTCAAAGCCCATCGGGGAAATATTGCGACGGTTTTTAAGCTCATAGCTCAGCGGCGCATGATAGACCCATTGGCCCGTGCCACGATCCTTGATGTAAACCTTGTACCAAAATTCGTTGCTGACGGGCTCAATTTCAGCCTTGATCAGCGGCTCACCGGTGGCCAGATCGACACCCGCAGACAGGAATGCCGTCTTTTCACCGCCCTTAGCCAAAAGTCGGGTTTGGGCCGTCTTGGTGTTAAATTCAAAAATTTCCTGCGCGCCCGTATCGAGATCGGCTTTCTCCATCAGGACCAGATCTGGATTATACAGATCATCATTGAAAATACCGACCGTAATGCCACGTTCCTCGGCTTCGCGAACCGCTTTATTGCGAGTTCCTGCTGTGCGGAAAGGTTCCTCAAACGAGCGGCCCTGAAGGTCCGTGAAATAAAGTTTACGTGTCAGGGTTGGGCGGCCGTCCCGGCCAGTGATGGCCGTTTCCGTAATGAAGAAAATTCGGTCATTGCCAATGAAGTCCACTCCGACAATGCGCATATTTTGCGACGGAACCCATACCGGCGTCTTTGAGAGATCATTGGCATCCCAGATCGAAATCACTGGCCATTTCTGCCCTTTGGCAGCGACAATCGCCGCGACATGCTTACCGTCCGGCGATATGGTCGCGTTAGTGATAGCTTCATACTGAGACAAGGCTTCGATGGGTAAGGGGGCCGCCAAAGTGCTGCCAGAATATGCCGAGCCTGAAACGGCCAGAACCGCATATGCAACTTTCTGCCAGCCTTTGAGGGTGTTAGTTATCTTGTGCGCCACGGTCACCTCCAGAAATTACGCCCTAAATGAGACGCTATATATCAGCCTCGTCAAGTGCTTTAGTTTCAACCGAAGCTATTTCTCCACATAGCGTGTTTGCGATTGCAAACACTTTTGAGCGAGCGGCGCAATTGCAAAGGACAGCATAGCTCCCAACTTTAGTAGCTATTCCAATCCGTTTAGGGCCAACCCTGCGCCGTGGCTGCGTCCGCTTTCGACAGCCAACGTCATGCATTTGCTTCCGCTAAGGGCCATAATGAGCCAGAAGCCGCGCATCCACTGCGCAGATTGCGACTAAGTGGTCGTTATGCGTTGGCGTTTCGGCAGAAACAGCCACAGACCTGCGCCGATGATCAGGACGACCCCCAGCAGCGTGATCAGGTCGATGCGGTCGTGGAAAAAGACATAGCCCAGCCCTAGTCCCCACAGCATTTGCGGAAATGGGCACGGCGACTGTCTGACTTCACATCAACCCGACGACCCGCTATGTGTAATTTGATAAGGCAACAAAGAACAAAGTGCCACAAAGGACTCGTATGCTCCTCCAGAACGGATTTAGGATTTTTTCGAATGACCATACCAGTGGGAACTGTTTTGCTCCGACCGGTCCATGGCAGACGGCATACGCAAAGGAAATGCAGCGCCGCGGGATTACCACACTGAGATTGAGTCATTCCAACGGGTGGCGCGACACTAGTATCGCCTTCCTTGCTGAGTTGGACTTCTTAACCGGCGTCGAGATTTACAACTGGGAAATAACGGACTTGAGCCCGGTATTGAACCTGCCTAAGCTTGAGCATCTTAGCGCCTACTGTACATCCAAAAAGCCGCTAAACATTTCCCAACTTAGTGCGTTGTCAGTTTGTGGCTTCCATTCAAGATCCAAGTTCATGGGTATCGAGGACTGCCTGAACCTAACCCACTTGAGTATCGAAGGGTCAACAGATGGTGACCTCAGTCGCTATGGAAATCTGAGGCTTCTCAAGACTCTATCTATTACATCTCGGAGTCTGTCATCTCTTGCCGGAATTGAGCAACTTTTAGGTCTTCAGACACTAGATATACATGATGGCCGGAAACTCGTCGATGTCACCAGTCTTACTGAATGTCCCACTTTGCGTCATATTGAACTAACTAGCTGCAAGAACATAGCTAGATTACCAGAGCTCAGTCACCTTAGACATCTGAACACAATCAACCTCATTGATGATGGCAAGATTGATAGTCTTGCGCCCATTTTCGGTTGTCTGTCACTGCAATCGCTTTGGTTTATTGGGAACACCGACATTCAAGATGGCCGTCTCGCGCCCCTTTTAGACTTGCCCAATCTTCGCTCGCTTCGATTTGGCCGACGCCGACACTACGACCTGAAACCGGATGAGCTACCGGTCAGGTATCAGTCGGACTAGACCGGCGCGACAGCACTCAAGTTGGAGATGAATTTACCGGATTTCATTGATTGCCCCTTACCCTCACGGTAAAATTGTATAAGGCGCTGAGGGTTTTGGGAAGGTCGGGTGGTGTGAAGTCGGGTAAAATCAGCGCATTGGGTATCGTCGCGGTTCTAGCGGGATTTGCCTTTGTGATCGGGAGTCGGAGGGTTGGGGAAGCCGATCTGCGCTGGATGCGTTGGGAAGCGCCGCCCGAAGCGAGTTTGACGGTCGCTCAGGGATATTTCTACCCACAAGCCCATGATCTGCAATGCAAGCCGCCTGGATGTCGTCAGGCAGAGCTGTTGTTTAAGCCGGATGGCGGGGAGGCTATCGAGCTTAACTGCGAGCCGTTTCCGGCCATAAATACGTGCCTTTATGACAGGGAGGGGACGGGGGACAATCTCTGGATCGCCGGGAAAACCGTTGAGATTAAATATTACGACCGCTGGCCCGGTCAGCGCACGGATGAATATATGCTCATGGCCATCAGCCAAAACGGCAAGGCTGTTATGCGCTATGATGATCGGGTCGCCTCTGTCAGATCAACGGCGACCAATGAGCGGATTCGCGGGGGTCGAAGATCTGGAGATCTCTACTTTTATCGCTGGGTGGGGCGAAGCTTCTATTTTCAGTTGACGATCTGGGGCGGTATTGTGGGGGCAGGCGCATCGGCGGCCCTGTTGATCCGGCATATCATCAGAGTTCGCCGAAGGCGCTCAGAAATCTGAACGGCGGCGGTCATGTCGCCCGACGTTTCGGCAAAAAGAGCCACAGGCCCGCGCCGACGATCAGGACGACCCCCAGCAGCGTGATCAGGTCGATGCGGTCGTGGAAAAAGACATAGCCCAGCCCCAGTCCCCACAGCATTTGTGAATACTGGGTGGGGGCGATCTGGCTGGCGGGCGACAGGCGTGACGCGAACATCAGCAGCATATTCCCGCCGGCCGACAGCGTGGCATAAAACGCAATCGCCACCCACTGCATCGGCTTCGGCGGCACAAAGCCGGGGATCATCAACAACGCAAAAATCACCAGCGGAAACAACTGACCGGCCCCAAACAGGCTGATCGGCTTTTCGGTCTGCCCGACTTTGCGCAACAAAACCGACAGGCCCGCGCCGGTAAATCCGCAGGTGAGGGCTGCAATATGGCCAATCTCAATCTCACGAAACCCTGGCCTTAAGACCACCAGAACGCCGATGAATCCTAAGCTAATGGCCGCCCAGCCGCTTAACGTGACCTTCTCACTGAGGAACCACACCGACATGGCCGTGACCGCCAACGGCATCAGGAAGATCAGGGCAAAGGCTTCGGCCATGCTCAGGTGGGTGAAGGCCAGCACGCTGGTCAGGATATTGATGACCGACAATATGCCGCGCAACACCCACAGGCCCGGCCGCTTGGGGCGGACCAGATCAACCGCCGCCGTGCCGCGCGTCCACACAAACGGCAGCAACAGCACCGAAAAGGCCGCGCTGAAAAACCCAAGCTGATAGGCGGGCAGGGCACCGTGGATGGATTTGATAAAGGCGTCGGAAATGGCAAACGACGCAAAGGCCAAAAAACCCAGCAAAATCCCTTTAGGCATGACACACACTCTATAGTTTACAAATACAGACATGGCCACGGTTCTCCCGCTGCTCTATGAGGCGGGTAATAGCACGGCTGCGCAGAAACAAAGGTCTCAAATCTTATTGCATTTTATGGACGCGGGTGATGATCTGATCGGCGGTCCGATCCTTATGAGGCGGTGGCGTGAAGTTAAGCTCATATCCGAAACTGGCGGTACGACTGACGCCGAAAATCTGGCGCCGGGTATCGGGGCGCGTGGTCGGACGCTGGCAGCGGGTGTGGCGCGATGCCCTGGCCTCATCGATCGCGGCGGTGGTGACGTGGTTTCTGGCCCGGCATCTGTTCGGCCATGAGATGCCGCTGTTTGCGGCCATCAGCGCGATAATTTGCCTGGCGCCCGGTCTGCCCAGCCATTCGCGGCAGGCGGTGGGGATTCTTGTGGGCGTATTCACCGGTATTGTGGTCGGGGAAACCGTGCTGTGGCTGCCGCCGGACTGGCGGCTGGTGCAGTTTGCGCTGGCGCCGTTTCTGGCCATGATTGTCGCGTCAAGCTATGGGCTGCCAGTGGTGGTGCCGATACAGGCGGGGACATCGGCGCTGCTGGTGATCGCCATCGGGCCGGAAACCGCCGGTGAAGCGCGGATGCTGGATGTCATTCTGGGGGCCGGGGTCGGGCTGCTGTTCAGTCAGATCCTGATCACGCCCGACCCGTTGCGCACGATTGACGGGGCGGCGCGTGAGCTGTTGAGCAGCCTGGCCGACGGCATGGAAGGCTGCGCCGAGGCGCTGCGCCATCAGCAACCGTCGCGCTCCGAAGCGGCCCTGATCGGGCTGTCGGACGCGCACCGCAGTATCGTCAGCATGAACAGCTCGATCTCCAATGCCCGCGATGACGCCAAATGGTCCCTGCGCGGGCGGTTCATGGCGGCGGAGGTGCGTGATATCGCTGCCCGTTATGACCGCCATGCCATCCGGCTTTATGCGGCCAGTGTGCTGTTTGCCGATAACCTTAACTATGTGCTGCGGGAGACGGCCAAAGACGCGGGCGGGTCGCCGCCGGAAAGCCTGATCGTGCGGGTTGAGACTATGGCGGATATCCTGCGCCATATGGCTGAGGGCGATCCGCTCAACATGCCGGCAGGTTCCGACGCGCCGCCCGATTATCCGCGGCTTCAGGCCGAATCTGCGGCGTGGGTGGTGTGTTATCACCACCTTGATCTGGTGAATAAGGCGCTCAAGGCCTTCAATCCCCACGAAGTGCGGCAGGGGTAACCCGAATTTTTCTGACACAATTGAACAATATTGCGGCGGCCCTGATTTCGCGGGGCCTGGGGTGTGGTTGCGCCTGACACTATTTTGTCGGCGTGATTGAAGTTGATTTCATGATTTCACAGGTAATTTTCTATTCAATAATAAAAAATAATAATCGATCATGATTTTTATAAGTAAAATTATAAGATTATCTTATCATAAGTATTAGTATTGATTGCGCTATGTTGCAATTTTGTTTGGATTTTGACGCAAATATTGGATGTATTTTTCAGTATTGTTTGTGTGTAATGTTAGTAATTGTGGTGTCTAAAATGTGGCGATTGTGTGTCTGTGTTGTGATGTGCTTAAAATTTGATATCTTTGTTATGTCAAAAAGGGCTTTGGTATTTACAATTTTGTCAAAACAGCTTGACTGATCGTAATTGATTGTTAATGATGGAATGAGATAAGATTGATAAAACGATCACAAAAGATCATGCACGGGAGAAGGTTCGGCCATGGTGTCCTCAACGGACAGCATGTCGGGCGATGGGGTTGAGGGCGCAGTTTGGGCGTTCTGGCACGCTTCCGGGTCAGTCTTAAAGCACCAGATCGGCGCGATAAACGCGTCGGCAACAACACTACGCCAGGAGCCCGCAATAGCTATGACTTCCCGTATCACGCACACATTTGGCGCGCGTCTGCGCCGCAGCCTGAACCTGAGCACCGCCATGGTCGCGGTGGCCGTCATGTCGGCTTCCGGCGTCGCCATGGCTCAGGAGGCTGCCCCGGCCGCGCAGACCATGTCGGAAGCGGTTGACGATCAGGTGCAGGAAGTCGTCGTTGTCGGCACGCGCTCCAGTCTTCAGTCGGCCATGAACCGTAAGAAGCGCGCCGGCACGGTGTCGGATTCGATCGTTGCCGAAGATATCGGTCAGTTTCCCGACAAAAACGTCGGTGAAGCTCTGGGCCGTGTTACGGGCGTGCAGTTGTCGCGTGATATGGGTGAGGGCAGTGCAGTCTCGATCCGCGGCGTTGAGCCAGACCTGAACCGTATCGAAATCAATGGCATGAGCGTGCTGTCGACGGCGGGCAACCTTAACGTCTATGGCGGCGGTGGCCGTTCCAACGACTTCCGCGAACTGCCATCGGAAATGGTCAAGTCGATCGACGTGTTCAAGGGCTTTACGGCTGATATGACCGAAGGCGGTATTGGCGGCACGGTCAGTGTTCAGACCCGCAAGCCCCTCGACTTCAAAAAGCCGACCTTCTCGATCACGGCGTCAGCGCAAAACCTGGATACCATGGACGGCTGGAAGCCGCGCACCAGCCTGTTTGGCGCGACCCAGTTGTTTGATGGCAAGCTTGGCCTGATGGGCAGTCTCAACTTTGATAAGGTTGTCACCCGCGGCGACTATTATGACGACCATTCGTGGGCGCGTCTGGCGGATTTCGACAATTCTGACGAAAAGACGGTCAGCTATTTCAACCAGACCTACGGCAACGACGTCAGCGATTACATCTCAGGCTTCCAGACCGAGGCAAGCTGCGCCAGCATCGCCGCGGTTGGCACCCTGACCGCCACTCAGGCCCGCACAGCGTGCGAAAGCCAGTGGTATGATTATCAGCCGCGCGTGCCGCGCTACCGCGTCTGGACGCGTGATGATAACCGCTCTTCGGGCGAATTTACCGCGCAGTACAAGTTTAATGATCAGATGGACGCCTTCGTCACCTATCAAAAGAACAAACGTACTCAGGTGCTTAACGACATCAACTATGGCACCGATTTCACGGCTCTGAACCGTTTGAACTATGGTTCGGCCTGTAACGTAACGGTTGCCAACGCCGGGGCCGTACCGGGTGTAGTGGTCGATGAAAACCACAACGTAACTGAATATGTCGTCGGTAACTGCCTTGGGACGACGGGGCGCGGCGGCAACAATGCCTTCAGCGTTTCCTCGCGCGATTTCCAGTACGAGTCGAGCTCCGAATACGTCTCTTACGGTTTCAACTATAATGGTGAGCGCTGGACGGTAAAGTTCCAGGGCAGCAATGGTGAAACCGAGACCCTGAGCGAAACCAACAATGTCAGCGTGAGTTACAACACGCCGGGCCTGAAGGTCACTATCGACCCTAATGGTTCTGCGCCCATCTTTACGTTTGCTGATGGCTACAGCCCGTCTGATGCCAGCGCGGTCAGCCAGTGGCAGATTCAGTATCGTCCGTCGCAATCGGCAAACAGCGAAGATCAGTATAAGCTCGATTTCGAATATCGCGCCGAACTGCCGTTCCTGAAAGCCGTTAAGTTTGGTGGCCGTATGACCGACGCCACAACTTCGGGCTATGGTTACGGCGGCTTCATCGTCGATGCCGGGGCAAACCTGGGCAGCGTGCTCGACAATACCGTGATCTACGCCAACTCGGTCAATTCCACAGCGCTGGTGTCTAACGGAGCCACCGCCGATCAGACCGAAGCTGTGTACGGCAATCCGTATGAAACCAACTTCTGGAACACCACCGAAACCTGGTCACGCGGCTTCTCGAACCAGATTTTTGCGGGCGCTATGACGCCGCTGCCGTCTTCGTTCTATTATGGCGGCGGTGGTCTGCCGACAGACTGGCTCTACCCGACTTTTAACGGCGTGGCTCAGTATCTGGATACGTCGCATTTCAATCTGGATAACCTCTACACGACCACTGGCAGCGACGGTAAGCCTTACGACCAGATCCCATACAACATTCAGGAAAAGACCGACGCCCAGTACGTCCGTTTTGACTATGCCTTCCCGGCTTTTGGTTACGAAGTTGACGGTAACTTCGGCGTTCGCCGCGTCCACACCGAAACCACAGCCACAGGCCAGAACACCCGCCGCGAAACCCGCGACGTTAATGGCACCGCTACCACTGGCATAGTGTCCAACACTCTGACCTCGATGACCAAGGACTATACGGTCTGGTTGCCGAGCTTTAACATCAATACCTGGCTGATCGACAATGAGCTGAGCGTGCGCGCCGGTTTCGCCAAGCTGATGGCGCGGCCTTTGGTCAACTTCCTGCAACCGAGCATCGACTGCACCATCAACTATTCTAATGACGTTAGCGATCCGGGGGCGCTCGATAGCTGTAATGCCGGTAATCCGGGCCTGAAGCCTTATCGTGCCGATCAGTTCGACCTGTCGTTCGAGTGGTATCCGAACCGCGATACTCAGCTTTCGGCTGGCTTCTTCCATAAGAATATCCGCTCGTTCTACATCTCCTCGCGCACCAGCCTTGGGCCTACGGATGTGTTCGGTGATGGCGTGATTTACGATTACAACACCTATGTCAACGGTTCAGGGGCCAAGATTTCGGGCCTTGAACTGACGGCGAAAACGGCCTTCACATTCCTGCCGGGCTGGCTGTCGGGCTTTGGCGCCGATGCCAACTACACCTATCAGGAAGCCAAGGATGTTGGCGTCTACAGCCAGCTTGATGGTTCTGAATTGCCCTATCCGGGCCTGTCGTCTGACAGCTATAACCTGACCTTCTGGTACGATAAGGGTCCGATCAATGCCCGTCTGGCCTATAACTATCGCTCTGAATATCTGGTGACGGCGGCGGATGTTTCGCTCAACCCGATCTTTAAGGACCCAACCGGCTATCTGGACGGTAAGATCACCTGGAAGCCGGGTCCGGAAGGCCTGTCATTCTTTGCGGAAGGTAAGAACCTGACCGAAGAGGACGAGTCGACTTGGGCGGGCGATATCCGCCTGATCAATACCGGTTATTCTGGCCGGCGCTTCTTCGTCGGCATGACAATTAAGCGCTAACCAACCCTAAATCTCCTCCCCGAGATTGGTTCCAAGACTAGTCCTCCTGGTGCCATGACTTTACCGCCGCTCTGTTTGATCAGGGCGGCGGCTTTTTTATGCGCCGGTTAAACATTACGACAATTTCATCTTGGCCCGTCGCAAAACCGTTGCGAATGTAAACACATGGTCATAGGCTCCCCCGCAACAGATTAATGACGGAGTGAGTGACATGGTCGATCGGCGTTCGGTACTGATGGGGGCAGGGGCTTTGGTGGGGGCGACAGCTCTGGGGGGCGCAGCACAGTCTGCCACAACCCCGGCGGCTCAACTTAATGCGACATTTGAATCCATCTTCAAGGAACTGGTCGCCAATTCGCCAATGACGGCGACGGGGCTGGGCCTCGATAAGGGTGAACTGGCACCGCTAAAGGCCAAGCTTGATCCGTCAACGCCCGCTGAGCGCGCCCGGGGCCAGGCCTTCCTTGAAAAGTCGATCGCGGCTATCAAAAAGGTTGATCGCTCTAAGCTTACCGGCATGGACCGGATCAATTACGACACGGTTCTGTGGGACTATTCCAACACGCTGAGCGGCTATAAAGCGTTCGATTTTGGTGCGCCCGGTTATCCGGCCCCCTATGCCATCACCCAACTGACCGGCAGCTATCAGAGCCTGCCGGATTTCCTTGACAGCCAGCACAGCATTGAAACCAAGGCCGATGCCGACGCCTATATGTCGCGCCTGAGCGGCTATGCGACCCTGCTCGATCAGGAAACCGCGCGCTTTAAAGCCGATGTCGCCAAGGGCGTGATTGCCCCGGATTTCGCTCTGCAAAAGGCGATCACGCAACTGAAAGGCCAGCGCGACACCAAGGCCGCCGATTCGACGCTGGTGACCTCGATCACCCGCCGTACCAAGGAAAAAGCCATTGCCGGTGACTGGCAAACGGCGGCCACCAAGGCCTATGAAACCGAGGTCGTGGCGGCTCTGGATCGCCAGATCGCGGCGCTTGAGGCGACCCTGCCCAAGGCGACCCATGATGCGGGCGTATGGCATATTCCAAACGGTGAGGCCTATTACGTCTTTGGCGCCCGCAGCGGCACTTCGACCGACATGACGCCGGATGAAATCCATAAGATCGGGCTGGATAAGGTCAAGGAAATCAACGCTGAAATTGACCGGATTATGCGCCCGCTCGGCATGACTGGGGGCACGACGGGTGAGCGCCTGAAAGCCATGGCCAAGGACCCGAAGTTTATCTATCCCAACACGGATGCCGGTAAGCAAAAGCTGCTGGACGACCTGAACGCGCAAATTAAGGTCGTTGAGGCCAAGATCCCTGACTATTTCGGGGTCTATGCCAAATCGCCGGTGACGGTGCGCCGTGTGCCGGTGGCGACGGAGCTTGGGGCGCCCGGTGGCTATTACTGGCCGGCGTCGCTGGATGGTTCGCGTCCGGGGGCCTATTACATCAATCTGCGCGATACGGCCGAGGTGCCAAGCTGGACCCTGCCGACCCTGACCTATCACGAGGCGGTGCCGGGTCACCACATGCAGATTTCGATCCAGCAGGAGAACAAGAACCTGCCGATGCTGCGCCAGATTTCAGGCTTTAACGCCTATATCGAAGGTTGGGCGCTCTATTCCGAAGAGGTCGCGGCCAACGACATGGGCATGTACGCAACCGACCCTTATGGCCGGATCGGTTATCTGCATGACGCCCTGTTCCGCGCCTGCCGTCTGGTGGTCGATACCGGCATGCACGAAAAGCGCTGGACGCGGGAACAGGCCATGGCCTTTATGGACACCAATCTGGGTGACCCGAACGAGACGGAGATTGAACGCTACGCCGTCTGGCCGGGGCAGGCGCTGGGTTACATGGTCGGCAAGATCAAGTGGCTGGAGCTGCGCGCCAAAATGCAGGCCAAGCAAGGCGCCAAGTTCGACATCAAGACCTTCCATGATACGGGCCTGCTCGCCGGTGCCGTGCCTCTGGCCGTGCTGGAGCAGGTCTATAAGGATAAGGGACTCATATAACTCGTGAACAAAGTTTTTGGCTAAAGCCAAAATACTTTTTCACGGAAGGTAGATAGCGGGAGATGACCATGGACAGACGGCAATTACTCACCGGTGCGGGCGCGGTTCTGGGGGCGGCGGCCCTGCCGTTAAAGGTCGGGGCGGAAAGCGCCTCCGATCCGGCGACGGTCAAGGCGCTTAATGATCTGTTTGATGGCATCTTCAACGAAGCGGTCGATAATTCTCCGACTTTGGCGACCTCCTTGGGTCTCGACAAAGGTGATCGTGCGGCCTTGAAATATAAGCTGGGCGACGCCTCCGAGGCCGAAGAAGTCCGCGATGTGGCGCGCAATGATAAGTATATCAAATCGCTGAAAGCCATTGACCGTTCCAAGCTGTCGGGCATGGACCGCATCAATTACGACACGGTTCTGTGGAGCGGTGAGAACCAGAAATCCGGCTATGATAAGTTCAAATTTGGAAGCTGGGGCAGCGGTCAGCCCTATGTGCTCAGCCAGTTAACCGGCTCCTATCGGTCGGTGCCGGATTTCCTCAATAACCAGCACACGATTGAAACCAAGGCTGACGCGGAAGCGTTCCTCAGCCGTATGGACGGTTTTGCGACGGTCATCGCGCAGGAAACTGAACGCTTTAAATCCGATGTCGCCAAGGGCGTCATCCCGCCCGATTTCGCGCTTGATCGGGCTTTGGGACAGATGGAGGCCATTCGTGCCATTAAAGGCGCCGACAGTTCGATGGCCAAGGCTCTGGCCACTAAAACGCAGTCCAAGGGCATTGCCGGGGACTGGGCCGGTGAGGCGGCCAAACGGGTCGACGGCGCAATCGCCAAGGCGCTGGACGCGCAAATGGCCGCCGTCAAGGCTGTGCGCCCCAAGGCGGTGCACGACGCCGGCGTATGGCGTCTGCCGGACGGTGAGGCCTATTACACCTTTGCGGCGCGCGCCGGCACGACCACGACTCTGACGCCCGATGAGATCCACAAAATTGGTCTCGATATGGTCGCCGAACTGACATCTGAGGCCGATACACGCTTTAAGGCGCTCGGCATGACCAAGGGCACCGTCGCCGAACGCATGAAGGCCTTGGGCGATGATCCCAAATACCTTTATGACAACACCGATGCGGCCAAGGAAAAGCTGCTGGAAGACCTGAACGTGCAGATCCGCGCGGTCGAGGCCAAGCTGCCCGAATGGTTCGGCACCCTGCCCAAAACCGCCGTCACTGTGCGGCGGGTGCCGAAGGAGATCGAGGCGGGCGCACCGGGTGGTTATTATCAGCGCCCGACCCTGGATGGCTCACGCCCTGGTGCCTATTACATAAACTTACGCGACACCAAAGAATGGCCGAAGTGGTCGCTGCCGACGCTTACCTATCACGAAGCCTTGCCCGGCCACCACATGCAGATTTCGATCCAGATGGAGGCGCAAGGTCTGCCTATGCTGCGCCGGATCGGCGGGTTCTCAGCCTATTCAGAAGGCTGGGCACTTTATACGGAACTCGTCGCCGCGGAAATGGGCATGTATGACACCGATCCGGCCGGCTATATCGGCTATCTGCAGTCGGCTCTGTTCCGGGCGATCCGGCTGGTGGTCGATACCGGCATGCACAGCAAGCGCTGGACGCGCGAGCAGGCGATCAAATACTTTGTCGATACCAATGGCGATGCGGAATCGGCGGCGACCACTGAGGTTGAACGCTACTGCGTCTGGCCGGGGCAGGCCCTGAGCTACATGGTCGGCAAGATCAAGTGGGCCGAACTACGCGAAAAGTCCAAATCCCATCAGGGTGCTAAGTTCGATATCAAGGCTTTCCACGATCGCGGTCTGGTCAATGGCCCTGTGCCGCTGCAGGTGCTGGAGCAGGTTTACCGCGACGGTGGGTTTATCGCGTAACTCTCCTCCCTACGTAGTGGGGAGGTGGCCGCGAAGCGGACGGAGGGGTATTAGAGACGGCAGGTACCCCTCCGTCTGCTCGCTGTGCTCGCATCCACCTCCCCACCGAGTAGGGAGGAGAAGATTTACGGCACCGTCGTCGTGGTGGTGACTTCACACGTTCTGGGGGCGCGGACACGGCTGACCCACAAAGGCTCCATCAGGCGGTCACCATCATAAAAGCCGGTATCGCAGGCCTCATCGGCGCGGGAGCGGTTGGATTTGCGGGCATCATAGCTGTAGGATATCGCCAGGCTCTGGGTCTCGCCGCCACGGCGCGCATAACCATATGGATGGCCGTACCCACCGCCGCGATAGCCTGCGTGGCCGTAACCGCCATAGCCAATCGGATCGTAACCCATCGGGTCATAACCGTACCCATCATAGCCATAGGGGCTGTAGCCACCATAACCGTAACCATACGGATCGTAGCCGTAGCCATAGACTCGGTTATTGCCATAATCGGTCTTGCCAATGGCGATGCCGAGCGTGCCGTGTTCACCGACCGGTATAAGCGAGGCGATATAGCCGCTGCGGTAACCGCCGGTGCCGACGCTGACGCTCACCTCGGTCTGGATGCGGCGCTTGTAGGGGTTTTTATCGAGGGTAACCGGCCCGTCGCGGTAGCCGATAGGGTCGTCTGAGGTGCGCTCAATTTGGGCGCTGCCATCAAGCGTGGCCAGAAACTGGGATTTTGTGGCATCCAGCGCGGATATGGGTTCAGGCGCAGGGGGACTTTGTGTTTCCGTTGCGGCAGGCAGGGTGCGGGCGGTGGCGACCACGTCTTCGCTGGCGTCAGCATAGGCGCTGCCGGTTAAGGCCGCCATCAGGATCGCAAGGGTAACGGGAAACGCACGCATGAACTCTACCTCCACACAGGCACACTGCATCGCCTATGTAGCGGAATTAAGGCGTATTTTTATCGGGTTTATTGATCTGGTAGCAAATGATATGGACACTAGTTTAGAGTGTCACCTTTAAGCTAACAGTCATGGCGCAATAATTTTCGGATTTGGGAGGGGTAATGGATTTTTTCTGGGGTTTGCCAACATTTGTTTCGTCGGCAATAGCTGGTGCGGTAGCCGCTTTAGCCGCACTATTACTGATTGAGCTTGGGTTCAAAGTCTTTGGAAAGCGAGGTTCTGAAAAATCGAAACGAGGGATTGCAGGTGTTGTAATTACAGTATTTGTGATCGTATCGGTTCAAGCTTTGAATGCTTACAGAGAGGCGAATGCAAAACAAAGCCCAGAAAAAATAATAGAAAATGTGAAAGCATCAAACCCATTGATGGCTACAATCTTCAGGGTTCATCCAGAGGCGGAGGCTGAGCTTTTAAAAGAAATAAGCATGACTTCGAAACTGCCTGAAAGCGAGCAGGTTGTAAGATTTACAAATTCCTCAAACGCTATAATTAATCGTTACTATTCCCAACACCTATTGTTTGCTCCGAACGACGCGGTATTTGCCTCGATTAGGCATTCTTACTCGGCTTTGACACAACTAGAAAATCAACCAGAGAACTGCGCAAGTTATTTTCTTGACGGATTAAAATACCCTGAGCGCGTGCCGGAAGGGTTCATAAAATCCGAGCAGGAGAACAAGGCTAAAGTAATTGAAGCCTCCGTAAAAATGCCGACGGCGCCACCTGAAAAAGTCGATGAAGACCAACTCGCAGAAAAGATTGCCACAACCTATGAAAAACAAGGTGCTTATTTAAACAATTATGTCAAACTTTCGCAGATTGAGGCGCTGACACCGGTTGAAGCTTGTAATGTTGCAACCGAATTTATGAAATTGTTGGTGGGCCTTCCAGAGGCAGAAGGCGCTTACATTATCAAGGCAACTATAGTGCTCAGCCAGCAACCAGAATAGCGCGGATACCTTCGTCAGATAGTGCCTCACCACGAGCCAGTTTGGCGATGAAGTCGTCCATGCGTTTTTGGCGGGTATCAGGGCGGGTGGCGGTGTGCAGGCGGTGATAGATGACGAACAGACTTGCGCGGTTTAAGGCCTCAAACCCTGCCTTGGCGTGCGGGTTTGCCGCCAGCACCGCCAGAAAATCATCAGGGATAACAACGTTCGCTGATCCGGCATAGGCCTTGTCCCAGCGCCCGTCCTGCTTGGCGGCCTCAACATGCACAAGGCCGGGCGGCTGCATAAGGCCCTGCGCGATCAGCCGTTCGACGTGGTCGCAGTTTTTTTGTGACCAGTTCGATTTGGGCCGGCGCGGCGACAGGCGCTGGACGAACGATACCTCATCCAGTGATTTCCTCTGGCCGTCGATCCACCCCCAGGCCAGCGCGGTAACCACGCAGTCTTCCCAGTTCACCGACGGCGTCCCGCTGTTCTTTTTATACATCCGCACCCACAATTCGCGCTCGGTGGCATGGTGCACAGATAGCCAGCGCGACAGATGCGCGGGCGTTTCAAAGCTAAGATATTCGGCAGCACTACTCATCAAACTCAACCACCACGCTGTCGGCGGAGCGGCGGGCGGGGCCGTGATAGACGGCTTCTATGTTATTGCCGTCGGGGTCGATCACAAAGGCGGCGTAATAACCTGGGTGGTAGGGGCGTAAACCGGGAGCACCATTATCCGTGCCGCCGCTCTTGAGAGCCGCCTCATAAAACGCCTGAACCATAGCCTCGTCCTTGGCCTGAAACGCCAGATGGTGGCGGCCGGTCAGGTGGCCGTGGGCGGCGGGGCTGTCGGCGCTGGAGACAAACAATTCATCGACCCAGAAATAGTCATCGCCGGTGCCGCCCATCGGGATATCGAGGGCAGCCAATACCGCTTCATAAAAGCGCTGGCTGGCGGGCAGGTCTTTGACGACCAGTTGGATGTGGTCAATCAGGCGACCGCGATGCAGGCTTTGCGTTTCCATATACTCTCTCCGTTCGGGTGATCACCCATAGGATGAAAAATCATGTTTTCGTTCGCCCCCGGAGTGTGTATCTTAACCGGACGTGATCAGCGCGGCAATCTAAGCGGGTGGAACAATGCGACTGACCATAACTTTACCCATGGCACTGTCAGTTTTTGTCATCTGGCTGGGCCTCACCATCGGATTGGATCAGATTTTGTCCGGCGGGCAGCAGATGCCGCTGTCCGATGTGGTGAAAAACGGCGTGGGCATAAGCTGGGTTCTGGCTGCGGTCTTTGCGGTGGTGGTCGGTCTGATGGCCGATCGCAAAGCCGTGGGTTTTCAGGCACCTAGGCCGCTGAAATCACTGCGGGTGATCTGGCTGCCGGTAGTTTATCTATTGGTTGTGTTGGCTATGGTGATGGCTAAGGGCTGGCCACCGGCCCAGGTTATTATGTTTGTGGCCATCAATACCGCTTTGGTCGGTATTTCCGAAGAGGTGATGTGTCGGGGCATTTTATTGCGCGGGTTTCTGACGCGGTTGACAATCTGGCCGGCGATCTGGCTGTCGTGTCTGGCGTTCGGGCTGATGCATGTGCTCAATGTGTTTATCACCGGGCAGTTTATTGAGGCCGTTATTCAGGCCACGGCCGCCTTTATGACGGGTGTCGGTTATATGGCGGTGCGCATACGCACGCGGTCGCTATATCCTATGATTATTATCCATGCGTTGTGGGATTTTCTGGTCTTCATGCTGGCGACCGGATCGCCCCCGCCGGATGGGGCTGCGGCTGTCAGCGCTGTGTTTGCGCCGGTGCTGCTGACCCTGCCGATGTTTCTTTATGGCCTGTTTTTGTTGCGTAATGTCCATCGCGATTTCGCATGGATGTCTGATGTTTCGCCAAAACTTTCAGGAGATGTGTCATGATTTCAGTATCGGCTACGCTTATTGCCCTGCTCGCCGCTGCCAGCGGTGACGACTATGACCGCGACTACCGCGAGGATCTGCAACTGGTCTGCTACGGAGAGGCACAGACGATTACGGCGCAGACCCATTCGGGCTATGAATGGGATGCGGATAAGCACAAATATATGCCTAAGACCTCAATTGAAACCGGCCGAAATCAGTTCGACACGGCTGTGACCATTTCCATCCATGGCGATGAGGGGCAAATCCGCCTGCCGAAACCGATGGTGCCGCCGATCCATTCCGGCGGTGACGGCAATTGGTGGCCCATTGATGACCTGATTGTCGGTCACAACGAAATCCGTGGCCGGTTCGCACTCAATGGCCTGAATAAACCCAATATCGTCATCAATCGCCGCAGCGGTGTGATCACCATTGACGGCATGGTTAAGTTCAGCGGGCGTTGCGACGCCGATGATGGTCACCGTCGGTTTTGATGGTGGCCTGACAGCGCTGACAATTTTTCGTTTCACGGTAATTCGACCCTGTGTTAGGTTAATACAATAACCATACATAAAAATTAAATACAGGGATGATCTATGTTTAAATTCAAGACCTTATCGGGTCTGCTTGTGATGCTGTGCGCGCTGCTTGCGCCGGTTATTGCGATGGCCCAGCCGACCAGCTTTACCGCCGAAGCGCAAACGCAAACTATGCGGCGCGGCGTCAATATCATCGGCTATGATCCGATCTGGAGCGATCCGGCCAAGGCCCGCTTTCAGCAAAAACACTTCAAAATCATCAAGGACGGCGGCTTCGATGCGGTGCGGGTCAACCTGCACGCCTTTGGCCATATGGATGGCAATAACCGTCTGAAACCGGCCTATCTGAAGACGCTCGACGGGGTGGTTAAGGGTGCGCTCGATGCTGGTTTGACGGTCATCCTTGATCAGCACAATTTCAATGAATGTGCCAAGGATGTGCCCGCCTGCCGGGTTAAACTCAAGGCCTTCTGGACGCAGATTTCGGAAGTCTATAAGGACGCGCCGCCGCAGGTTGTTTTTGAAATCCTCAATGAACCAAACATGGCCGTTGATGCGGCGTGGAACGATATGGTGGCGGAAAATCTGGCCATCATCCGCGCCACCAATCCCACCCGCAATGTCATTATCGGGCCGCAGTCATGGAACAGTCTCGATCAGTTGCCGAACCTGAAACTGCCGCAGGATGACCGGCATATCATCGTGACCTTCCACTACTACACGCCGATGGAGTTTACCCATCAGGGGGCATCCTGGGCGCCGGCCTTTACGCAGCTTGGGGTGCGCTGGGGCACGAAAGGTGACCGCGATCAGCTTGAGGCCAATTTCGATAAGGTGGCGGCGTGGTCTAAGGCCAATAACCGCCCGATCCTGTTGGGGGAGTTTGGCGCCTATGATAAGGCCGATATGGCCTCACGCGTGGCCTATACGGCGGCGGTGGCGCGGGCCGCCGAAGCGCGTGGCTTTGCCTGGGCCTACTGGCAGTTCGACAGCGATTTCGTGGTCTATGACGTACCGGCGGATTCATGGAATGCGCCGATCCACGGGGCGCTGATCCCGGAAAAAGCCTCAGCCTCAGCGGCGGTACCGGCTAAAGAAGAGGATGATATCCTCAAATATCTGATTAACAGCCCGAAGGTTAGTGGCTGGGCCGTTTACGGCGAAGGCCAAACCCATGCCCTGCGGCAGGATAAGTCCTCCGTGGTGAAAAGCGCGCTTAGGGTGACCGTGCCCGCAGCCCGGCCCAATCCTTGGGATATAGGTGCTGCGGTCGCGCTCAACGGCAATATCAACAAAGGTGATAAACTGGTGTTTGCGGTCATGGCGCGCCTCGACAGCGCTGAGCCGACGGCAAAGGCCCAGATCACCGCCATCATCCAGCAAAATGAAGCGCCCTATACCGGCATAGTGTCAGGCCAGATTACCCTGACACCGCAGTGGGAAACCTTAAGCTTTGCTGGTATCGCGCCGGCCGATTATCCGGCGGGTAAGGCCAATGTGTCTCTCCATCTGGGGCATATCAAAGGTGGCGTTGAGTTGGGCCCGGTCTATGTGCTGAATATGGGCCAGTAACGCTACACGAGGTACGGGGAGATGAGGGGCGGTTGCCGGAATGGCAATCGCCCTTTGTCTTGATCTGAGCTGCTCCAACCTTTTGCGGCGCTATGTGCATGGGCCGGGCACGGATGACCCTATCGTCTGGCAGGAGAGTTCCAACTGGAGCGAACGCAAGGATTTCCACGCCAACTATCAGGGCTCGGTGATTGCGGTCAGCGACGCAGAACTGTACCTGGCCTAAGCGATGTTACACCTACGGCCCATACGGTGAGCCTAAAACCGGGGTATTTGAAGACGCACTCAGTAGGTTGCAAATTGTAGAGAGCGCGGGCGGGTGTTATGGAACTGTGAATGTGAGGGGTAAAGGAACTATGAGTGCTAACGACTTGCGCATAGATTTCAAGTAAACAGCGGTGATAAGAATTTAATTCCAGAATGATGCAGATGAAACCTATTGATCCTATTGAATTCTACGCTATTTTAAGAGCTTATTTTATTGACTTATCCGAAGATAAAGGAGTCGTTATTGCGCCTTTGTTTGGGCAGAAGCGAAATATTAAGCTCTCAAATACCCTATATTTTGAATATATGGATAATCGAATTATAGACATTAAATTTATCGAAGAGGGGGAGATTGATGACCGATTCTGTATTTCTAATTTTAACATGTATGGGAGAGATTGCAGGATGCTAACGGTACAAACCAAATGTCTTTTGGACGACCTACCGGTGCTTTGGGAGGTTCGCAATCATTGGATATCTTTAGGTCTAGAGCCCGAATTATGATCATTCCTCAGTTATTAATTGACCTTAAATAAATTAAAAACCTTATATGAAGGGCGTTCAACGGTTTATGGTTTTTATGACCTCGGCCGGCTGACCAGTCTTGGTACGGACTTAAGCTGTGCGGATTACGATATCGGTTTTAACTTCAGCTACAATCCAGCATAGAAACTCATCAAGCTAAGCAACATCAGCGCCTCGGTCTACGACCTTAAGGTGTCGCCGCGCAACGATCCACGCACCTATAATGGCCTCAATCAGATTGCCGTGGCAATCTGTCGATCAAAAGCAGTCGCCTTAACTATTGTAATCCTCCAGCAAAGCTTTCAGACGCGCCCCTTCGGGTTTGAGGACGCGGACATAACGGATGACCTGCCACAGGGCCGAGACGGCCAAGGCCCCACCAAACAACAGGGCGGCCTGCTGGACATGGGCCGGCTCCATCTTGCCCGTGAGCATCAGTTGCCACAGGGCCAAGCTGGTAATGACCGGGAAAATGGCGATGATCACCAGCAAAATAAGGGCTTGTGTGCGGGCGGCGCGGTTTTCATCGGCCATGATGCGCAGGGTGTCGGGCAAGGTGCCTTCGGTATGGGGAAAGGCGTTCAGGTGGCGGTTAAAGCGCCGACGCATCAGTAGGAGCGCTATCCATGGGGCGGCTAGCATCAGAAGCGGTGCCCATTCGCGCGTAGGGTCAAGGCTGTCGTTTTTGATCATGTCATAACCAGCCACAAAGGTTATCGTGCCCAGAATGGCGGTCATCAGCAGGAAAAACAGGTTTTGGCGGTCGCGGCGTTGTTTCAGGATTGTCATCATATCCTCCAGTAAATAGGCCTGCGCGGTTTGACTAAGGTCGTTGCTATGGGTGCGCCACAGGCGCGCAAACGCTTCAGTATTCATCGGATACCTCATGGATCAGGGCCGAAAGACGGGCGCGGGCGCGGGTCAAACGCGCACCGATATTGGTCTGCGTCAGGCCATGCAGAGCGGCCATGTCGGCATAGGGCGTGGCTTCCAGCCACAAAAGCATCAGCGACCGGTCGATGGGCGATATCTGACGCAGGGCCGCATAAAGCGCCTCAAGCTGCGCACTCTCCCCGTCAGTGCCGCCTTCGTTTAAAGCCGCCATATCGATCTGCGCGGCTCGTGCGCGGAAAAGGGTCAGCGTCTGGCGCTTTTTCCACGTCAGGGCGCGGTTGTGAGCGACGCGGTAGATGAAGGTCGAGGGCTTGGCGTCGCCGCGAAAAGCCGGCATGGCTCTCCACGCGCTGATCATCAGTTCCTGCATCAGATCGTGCTGATCGGCGGGCTCGGCAAAGGCGCGGGCGATGCGCATCAGCGCGCCCATGTGCGGCCTTATCCAGGCATCGAATTTGGCGGTGCCGTTCACCTAATCCCCTTCATATCTGTGGTGTGTTCGTAAGGTTAGACGTCTGCGACCAGGGAAACCTTACAGTCGGGGACCAAAAAATCAAAAGGGCGGCCGGAACTTAATCCGGTCGCCCTTTTTGAATATTCAGGTATGTAATCAGATGGCCGATTACAGGGCCGCAGCCACCGCCATCAGAAATCCGATAAGTAAAGTTACCGGCATGGCAAATACGGATACCTGTTCAAGTCTTTCGCTACGCATAATCAAATCTCCTGTTTGTTTGACAGGCTGTATATATGCTGCGCATGCGAGATAATTAAGGGGCGAAAATGTCGCACCCTTACACATCGTGTAACGGGGGTTTTCTGTTGGTGTTAAGGTTTGTGATCACTTCTTGAACAGGCTGAGATCAATGGCATCGGCCATGGCTTTAAAACCTGCCGGTGACGGGTGGATATGATCGCCCATATCGTATTCGGGCTTGAGACGCGGCGGATCGGCTGGGTCGCGGGTGGCGGCATCAAAGTCGATGACCCCGTCAAAATTACCGGGCGTGCGTATCCAGGCATTGAGCGCCTGACGGTCGGCTTCGTTCAGGGCCGTTGGGCGGTAATAATCAAAGCCCATATAGGCCATGACGGTGGCGCCATAAACCTTGAGGCCGTGGCTGCGGGCGCGGCTGATCATCTGCTGATAGGCGGTGATTAGGTCAGCGACATGGGTTTTGTGGGCGGCGTCGCTTACCGGCGCTTCGCGGGTCAGGGTGCCGAGGTCATTGACCCCTTCGAGCACGATCAGATAGCGCACCCCGGCTTGCGACAGGACATCGCGCTCAAAGCGGGCCATGGCGTTGGGGCCTGAGCCATCGTTGAGGATGCGGTTGCCGCCGATGCCCATATTGAGCACGCCCAGGTCTTTGAGCTTACGGTCGGCTTGCAGACGTTTGGCCAGAAAATCGGGCCAGCGGTCATTGCCATTGGTCGTTGATCCGCGTCCGTCGGTGATCGAATCGCCGATAGCGACGATGGCCGCACCTTTTTTAGCCTCAACCTCGATAGCCGCGATATGATACCAGCGATCGACCTGGGTTGGGTTTGTGAAGTCGGTGGCGGCGACCTGATTGCCACTGACGCGGTAGGAGGTGGTGCGCGATCCCGGATGGCCGGTCTGACGCGTCGGAACCTTGGGGATATAAAGGCTGATAGCAAGGTCAGACAGGGGTTTAAGCACCATATCAACCGGATCGCTCTCATAGGTCGCGCCCGCCGGAATGGTCACCGAGGCACGACCCGAAAAGGTCAGGGCGGTGCCTGATGCGGCATCAATCCGCGCTGAACCCGGTGTGCCGGTAGCGATGTGGGCCGCGCCTATGGTCAGGGCTTCCGTGCCAAAGGCGTTTGAGATGCGCACCTTAAAGCGCTCACCGCCACGCGAGACACGCACGATCTGGCGCAGAGTGATGTCCTGAGCGTCAGCGGGCAGGGCATTGTCACCTTCGGCCAGATATTGCGATGATCCCCATGTCCCGACCCATTTTTCTGCAAACGCTGCCGGTGCAGACATAACTAAGGCGGCGACCGCGGCCCACATAAAGCGTTTCATAGAGCTCTCCCTTTTTGTGGTAGCCTAGAACCAAAGCCACCACGGAGGCAAGAAAAGCATGGTCACGTTTGAAGATATCCGCGCGATTATTTTAAGCTTTCCCGACACGACCGAGGGCATGTCGTGGGATGCGCGCTCATTCAAGGTCAACAAAAAGGCGATCCTGTTCTGGAATCCGCAATATGATTGCCCGGTATTTAAGGTTGCGTTTGAGGAGCGCGATTTCCTGCTGGAAGTTGATCCGGACACCTTTTTCACGACCGATCATCACAAGCCCTGGCCGTTTATTCTGGGGCGGCCTGAGCGGCTCGATATCGACTGGGTTAAGACTAATATCGAGCGGGTATGGCGCGCACAGGCGAAGAAGGCAACGATCAAAGCCTTTGACCTCGCGCAGTTGTAGGCGAAAAAAAAGCCCCCGAAGAAGGGGATGCTTCGGGGGCAGGTAGGGGGCCTAATTGGGGATCTAGGCTGGAAGTATCTCGAACACTTTAGTCAACGCTACTGGGGTAATACGACCTTATCGATCACATGGATCACACCGTTCGATTGCCAAAGATCGGCAGCGGTCACATGGCCGGACGCGCCGGTTTCATCGGTCAGTTTGATCTTGCCCATGTCTTGCGTGGCGGTGAGGGTATCGCCGCTGACGGTGGTGATCTTGTAGCTGCCGCCGCCCGCCGCGATCAGTTCACCAAGCTTTTTGGCCGACACCTTACCGGCGACAACGTGATAGGTCAGGACCTTGGTCAGTTGGGCTTTGTTTTCGGGCTTGAGCAGAGTATCGACCGTGCCGGCGGGCAGGGCGTTAAAGGCGGTGTTGGTCGGGGCAAAAACGGTGAACGGGCCGGTGCCGGACAAGGTGCCAGCCAGATCTGCGGCCTTAACGGCGGCAGCCAGGGTGGAAAAATCCGGATTAGCGGCTGCGGTTTCGACAATCGTCTTATCGGCTTTCTTGGCATGATGATCGGCCATAGCCGGGACGGCCATCAGGCTGGCACCGATCAGTATGGACGCGGCAAATCGGCTCAGGGGGCGCAAACTCTGGGGGCGCAGATGTGTCATGGTAACTCCTTGAAGGTCTTAAAAGGGGAACATGGAAATCAAAGCGCGCTTCTGATCAGGAATACGCCGCCGACCGGAGCGCGGATTGCCGTGATCTCAGATTTTGCCGATATTTTATTTTGCCCATGCTCGTCTGCGGTAACCTAAAGGCCGCAATTGCGACACAGGGCGGTGGTTCAGTTCAGGCTATGGCGGCCCGCAAACTGAATGATAAAAAGCCGATCCTGCTGGGTTTGGGCGTCGCTGTGATTGTGCATGGCCTGACTGGCTGGGCGCTGTGGCAAACTAAAGGTAGGTTTGATCTGCCGGAGGTGCGGGCTATTGAGGCCGTTATGGTCGAGATGCCGCCTGTGGTGCCACCAAAAGGTGCCGACACGCCCGATGAGCCAGTACCGGCCCAACCGAAACCAAAAACCATTACACAGCCGCACGAAAAACCGCCGGTTAGCGTAACGCCGAAATCGTCAGGGGTGCCGACATCGGCGCCCAGTCCAACAATCGTGACAGCACCTATCGCTCCCAAAGGTGAGGCCGCATCTGCGCCCTCAACCTCTGCGCCACAAGGCACGGCTCCGGGTGTGGTGACGCCCAAGGCCTATGGTGGCGGGGGCACGCGCGGGGCGCTGACCAAGGCTTTGCTCAAGCGCGAACTGTGCCAGCAGCAGCGTCTGGCCGGAAAGCCAATGGATAAGGATTGCGCTTTGGAAGATATAGCCAAGGACGCCAAGCCTCTGCCACTTCAGCCGCGAGAAACCCGCGCGGCTAAACTATGCATTGCCGAACGCGAAAAGGACTGGAAACGCTACCGCGATGGAACAGGCCCTTATCCGGGCCTGCGCAACATGATCAAGGGCAACAAAGACTGCCTGAAAGACTGGCGCGATTGACGGGTTTGCCATCCGCGCCACAATCGCGCCGCAAGCGGTAACTAGGCTGTCACATGAACCGCAGATTAATGGCTGAGTAAGACTTTGGTCATAGCTCTAGGGTTAATATCAGGTTATCACATAAGCCTTTTCTCAGGAGTATTCGCGCCTATGGACCGTCGTCAGTTAGAACGTCGTCAATTCGTCACCTCTGGTCTGGCACTGGGGGCAGCACCTCTGATCGGTGGCCTTGTGCCGGGTTTGGCCAATGCCGCCCCGCCCATGACCTCGCAGCCTGCGGCTCAACAGCCTGTGGCCACGCCGACCTATCAGAACAATCCTGCGTCCGAAGACAGCACCTATTCGCGCGACGAAGTGCTCAATGCCGGCTCCAATTTCCTAGGCGTGACAGTTGAGGCTCTGGGCGGCGCAATTGAGCGCATCTTTGGCGATTATGGTGACCGTCCAACCGGCTATATTGCCGGTGAAGAAGGCTCCGGCGCGATTGGTATCGGCCTGCGCTACGGTAAGGGGCTGGTGCATATGAAATCGGCCCAGCGCCCGACGACGGTGTACTGGCAGGGGCCGTCGATTGGTTTTGACACCGGCGCCAATGCCTCGCGTGTGTTCACACTGGCCTACTTCCTCGATAATCCTGAGCAGGTGTTCCGCCGTTTTCCGGGCGTCGAAGGCTCAGCCTATTTTATCGGGGGCTTGGGCGTAAACTATCAACGTGCCGAGGGCATCGTGCTGGCGCCGATCCGCGCCGGTGTCGGCTTCCGTCTGGGGGCCAATGTCGGCTGGCTGTCCTATTCCAAAAAGCGCAATATCCTGCCGTTCTAATCGAAGGCAGGCGATCAAAGAATCAGCCCGGTACGCAGGTTTTAGGCCTCTGTGCCGGGTTTTTCTTTGTGCGCAAGGTGTCTGGCCGTGACATTACGGGCACAGGGCTTAAGCATCACGCGGGGGCAATGATCCGGTAACGGCATAATTTTCTGAAACATTGTTCCATAAATTCAGAAATTTGACAGCGGTTGTTATGCTGTCGTCGCACGACTGACGTGTGGGTGTAATTTATGTGTCGCTGATCTGTCGTCATGTGCGCCTAAAGCGCCTTCAAAGCCATGTGGGCTTTGGGGATACGACAATGAAGACAGCTTTATTTACCAACGTGGCCGTTGTGGCCATCCTGAGCGCCGCCACGTTTGCGCCGGTCGCTTTTGCAGACACCGTAGCGGCGCCGGATGCGGCCGCCGCAGATGAAGCCATCACCGAAGTTATCGTCTACGGTCAGGGCCAGAGCCGCCAGATCCAGGCCGTCAAGGCGAGCGAACTGGCGCTGGAAGCGCCGGGCACCAGCCCGCTGAAGGCCATCGACAAACTGCCGGGCGTGACCTTCCAGTCCGCTGATCCGTTTGGGGCCTATGAGTGGTCGACCCGTATCGGCGTGCGCGGCTTCAACCAAAACCAGATGGGCTTTACGCTGGACGGCGTGCCGCTGGGCGACATGTCCTACGGCAACCACAACGGCCTGCACATTTCGCGCGCCATCACCAACGAAGACGTGGCTCGCGTAGAACTGACGCAAGGGGCGGGTTCACTGTCGACGGCCTCGACCTCAAACCTTGGCGGCACGCTGCAGTTCTTCTCGCGCGATCCGTCTAATGAGATGGGCGGCGAAGTTGCGGGCACCGTCGGTTCCGAAGCCATGCACCGTCTCTATGGCCGCTTTGAAACCGGTGAAATCGCCCAACTGAACAACCTGCGCGCCTATGTGTCGATCGCCGATCAAAAGACCGACAAGTGGAAGGGCGGCTCCGAGCAAAAGCAGCGCCAGATCAGTGCCAAGGCGGTCATGCCGATCGGCGAAGGTGAACTGACCGGCTTCATCAACCGCTCTGAGCGCCGTGAGCAGGACTATCAGGATATGTCGTTCGACATGATCAGCCGTCTGGGCCGCGACTGGGATAACTTCCAGCCGAACTGGGCTCTGGCCAATCAGGTCGCCGCCGCCTACCTTACAAATCAGCCCTTGCCCGCGCCGGTGGCGACGGTCGATGATGCCTACTATGCCGGTGCGGGCATCCGCGACGACAATCTGGGTGCCGTCAGCATCAATTATCCGCTGACCGACATCATCAGCGTCAAGGCCAGCCTCTATAAGCACACCAACGAAGGTCAGGGCCTGTGGTACACGCCTTATGTGCCGTCTCCGAACTTTGGTGTGTCAGGTGCGACCAGCAATAACGCTGCCCTGTCGATCCGCACGACCGAATATGACGTCGATCGCACCGGTGCCTTCGGGTCGCTGATGTTCGATCTGGGCTCTCATCAGGTTGAGGCCGGGTTCTGGATTGAAGACAACGACTTCAATCAGGCCCGCCGCTTCTATGGTGAAACCCTCTCGGCCCCGTCGCGTGATCCGCTCGACTTCCAGTCCGGCGCTTTCTTCACCCAGTGGGAATACGCCTTCAACACCAAGACCACGGTCGGTTATGTTCAGGACGTCTGGACCGTCACCGACGCCTTTAAGGTCAATTTCGGCTTCAAGTCCGTCAAGGTCGAGAACGAAGTCAAGACCGTTACCGCCGCCGCGCCCATGAACGGCTCGCTTGAATCCAAGGACAGCTTCCTGCCGCAGGTCGGGGCGGTCTATAAGCTTGACGACAATATCGAACTGTTCGGCGGTTATACCGAAAACATGGCGGCCTATGTATCGGCCGCCACCTCCGGCCCGTTCGGTGCCCAGTCGCAAGCCGTACTGGATTATGTGAAGTCGTCGATTGATCCGGAAACTTCCAAGACGTTTGAAGGCGGGCTGCGGCTGAACGCTGGTTCGGTCTTCCAGGGCGTGCTGGCGCTCTACCATGTCGAGTTTGATAACCGTCTGCTGGGTGTGGCCCAAGGGGCGGCAATCGTCGGCAATGCGACCGTGCTGTCGAACGTCGGGGGTGTTGAAACCAACGGGCTCGAAGTGGCCGGTACCTACCGCATCACGCCGGAATGGAAGCTCTATTCGTCCTACAGCTATAACGACTCCCAGTATCAGGACGATGTTATCAATGCCGAAGGTACGATCACGGCCCGCACCAAGGGCAAGACCGTCGTTGATACGCCTAAACACATGTTCAATGCCGAAGTGGCTTATGACAACGGTAAGCTGTTCGGTACGCTCGGCATGAAGTTTACGGGTGAGCGCTACTACACCTATGAAAACCGCGGCGGTAAGGTTGACAGCACAAAGGTGGCTGACTTCACGGCGGGTTATCGCTTTGGCAATGATCTGGATGTGCAGGTAAACGTCACCAACCTGCTGGACGAAGACTACATCTCGACCATCGGTTCGGGCGGCTTTACCAATGCTGACACCGCGGGGACAGCTATGACCATCCTGCCGGCGGCTCCGCGCATGGCCTTCATCACGGTCAAGAAGCGGTTTTAATTAATTCACCTGAAAGTTATCATCGCTTTGCGATGAGATACTTTCAGGTGGGCAATTAAGGCTTAGTTTCAGCTCAGGCGAAAGCCTGAGCTGAATGCGTTTAGAGATGCACCTCTGTGCCCTCATGGGCGCTGAGTTGGCCCAGTTCCAGGATACGCATGACCTCATAGGCCTCTTCGGGGAGGACGGGGTTGGGCGCGTCGTCCATGAGGGCGGCGGCAATGGCCTCATAAAAGCTGAGGTGACGCCCGCGTTCAGACATCACGCTTTCATTCATGCCGACATGGTCGTCAATGATCACCGGCCAATAGCTGCCTTCGTGGCCATCGATGCCAAAGCTGGGATCAGTCGGATCGCCCCCGGCCTTGAGCGCGTCCTCCTGCGGGTCGAGGCCGTATTTCACAAAGGTGCCTTTGGTGCCGTGAACTTCAAAGCGTGGACCGGCAGCGGGGGTGAGCACACTGGCGCTGACCGTCACCCGCAGGCGCTCATATTTCAGAGTGACGTTGAAATAGTCATCAACCACGCTGCCGTCGCGTTGGCGGGCCATATCGGCCATCAGTGACACCGGCTTTCCGAACAGGCACAGCATCTGATCGACCAGATGCGGGCCCAGATCGAACCACAGACCCGCCCCCGGCACGTCCTGCTCACGCCAGCGGTCGCGCAGTTTGGGACGGAAGCGGTCAAAGCGCGACACAAGGCGGGTGATCTCGCCGAGTTTGTCGTCGGTAATCAGCCGTTGAACCGTCAGGAAATCGGCGTCCCAGCGGCGGTTATGAAACACCGACAGCAGTCGGCCCGATGACTTGGCTTCAACCATCAGGCTTTCCGCCTCATCAAGATTGAGGCAGAACGGTTTATCGACCACCACATGCTTACCGGCGCGTAAGGCCGCCAGCGCCTGCGGGGCGTGCATCGCATTGGGCGTCGCAATTACCACCAGATCAATCTCAGGATCGCTAAGCGCGGTCTCTAAGTCGGGGACGACCCGCACACCGGGCACGGCAGCCAAAACATCGGCGGGGCGTGACGAGACGATGGTGTGCAGGTTCAACCCACTCGCTGCACGGATCAGCGGTGTGTGGAAGATACGTCCGGCATTGCCAAAGCCAACGATGGCGGCATTCACATTAGAAACCATAGTTAAAACTCACACTTATGCGGACATCATCGCTCTGGTTCATCGTCACTTCGTGGCGCAGCCAGCTTTCCCACATCAGTATAGTACCCGCGGCGGGGGCCTCGTAAGCAAAGATTTCGTGATCGCGGCGGTGCGGGGTTTTGCGCGGAGGGGCGTTCATAAAGCCCATCAGACGCGGGTCTTCGAACTTTAAGGCTGAGGCCTTATCCGGTACCGCGACGTAAAATGTGCCGGAAATGACGCTGTGCGGGTGGATGTGGCCGGAATGAAAGCCGCCGGGTTCCAGGATGTTGATCCAGATATTGTCGAGTTTCAGCTTCTTGCCGCCCAGATCGTATTCCAGAACCTCAGCAAAGGCGTGGACGTGGGCATCGAGCTGTTTTTTAAGGACGGCAAACACCGGCGCATACTGGGTGAGGTTGCTCATCGACCCATAGGAGGTATAGCCCGGATAGGCGTTTTTCTCACACCAGTCATGGCCCGCGTCATCGTCATCGGCAAAGGCGCGGCAGGTGTCGTCGATCTCTTCGATAAAGGCCTCGAAGCCGGCCTCACCGGACAGGTCGGCGCGGTAGATTTCGGTGACAAACAGCGGTGTTATGGTGGCGGCGGCAGGTGTTTTCATGACGCCTGTTTAGCGCCGATGTTAAGCGCTGAGCAAGCGGTTAACTTTAGAACCTCCCCTCTTGGAGGGGTTTGACGCCAACAAACGATCCAGTGAATCGTTTGTAAGTCATGGGGAGGCCGTCAGGCCGGAAGGTGGGGTAAATATGCACAAGTCGGCGAAAAGTAACCCCCTCTTTCATTTGGCAGGACAAATGAAAGCTCCCCCTGCATCAGGGGGAGTTCTAAAGCAATCAGTAAGCCTCCTCGGCCATGCGTACCACACCCGGCGGCGGGCCAAAGCGGTTGGTGCGGTTAACCCCCGGAATAACGGCCAACAGCAGAAACAACCCAAAGCTGATCAGGGCCATGATATTCAGGCCGATCCCCGCCCATTCAAACATCCGCGCCAGATGTTCGGCATCGGCCGTGTAGTACTGCGAGCGGGTAAAAAAGATCACGATCCCGATCAGCGGAATAAACTGCACCAGCGCCAGCACCGCAGGCCATTCGATATCATGCAGCCGCTTTACCGTGACCGCAAACAACGGCCACATCAGGACTAATGTAATCACCCCCGGTATGGCCGCGATCATCATGTCGTCAATCGGCAGCGGCGGCATATACTGGCGCTGGGCATAGCCGATGGCCTCAATCGCCAATTTCACCCCAATGACAAAGGCGATAAACGGCAACCGCGCCACCCGCCCGCTAAGCGAAAACAGAAACCCCATGATCAATCCCCCTTATCCCCTCGGATAAGGCGAGTATGCCACTATTTTGCAACTGCGCAATGGCAGGGGGGACACAGTGCCAAAGCGATTTAGCCAATCGCCCTATTTTACTCTATCGTCTGGCAATCGCCGCCCAGCTTGCGCTCATAGGCATCGACCAGCGCCACATAGGGCGGCACAAAGGTATTAGCCGACAGTACCGTCCCGTCCGGCAGGGTTTCCGCCTGCGCCACCCGCACCTCAAAATGCATGTGGATGGTCGTGTACTGCTGAACGCCGTTTTTGAGGCCGAGATTGTTGGACACAAGGCCGAGTTTCTGCCCGCGCACCACATGATCGCCGTAAGCGACCTTAAGGGTCGAAGACTGCATGTGCAGATAGCGATAGATGCGGTAGGGCGAGGATTTGCCGGTGATGGCGACCGTCATGGAGGCGACATTGGTCACCACGCCGTCTTCGGCGGCCACGGCCCAGTAGGTGTTGGTCTTGCAGGTCTTGGGCCGGATATCCTGCCCCTGATGGCCCTTGGTGCCGGTCTTACACATCATGTTGGTGCCGGTGCGGGTCTCACAGAAATTGTCTTGCCACGGATAGGCGTAGTTTTCCGGCGCGCACTGGCTGGGGTTATCAGGGCGTTCATAGCCGCCCGGTTTCCACACCTGAGAATTGGCATAGGACGGGGTATCGGCCAGCGGAAAACAGATGCCCGGCGCCCAGTTTTTGGTATTGGTATAGCTGGGGCCGGAGCCTGCGATCAGTTGGGTTGGGGGATCGTAGGGAAAGGGGGCAGCACCTGATGAGGCGACCTCCGATGACGTCTCATGGGCGATCTCAGAAGCGGCTTCGGATGCAGTTTCAGTTTCGGTGCCGACTTCGGGTACGGGGGCCGGTTCGGGCGGACTGTCGCAAGCCCACAGGCTGATGGCGGCAAAGCCAATGACGGCGACGGCAAACAGCATCCGGATCATAAGTTCGCTCCGGCTGCGCGGGCGGCGGCAATGGCGGCATTACCCATCACCACATCGGTCAGGTCAGCGACGACGGTGCGCAGATAACCGTCGGTTTTGCAGGCCGCGGCTTCACTGTCGTCGCAGGTCAGATCGGCGGTGTAGGTCACATTGAAGCGGGTGAAGCTGGCGGTCCAGCCATCTTCGGTACGGTCGATCTGCACCGGCTCCAGAACGCCCTGAATACGGGCGGCGCGCTTTTCAAGGCGGCTGATGGCACCGGACGGGACGGGCATCGCGGCGGCATTGCCGGACAGGGTAATCTGCACGCCGTCGCCCTGCGGCAGGTTCATGGAATAGGCGTCGCCAAAGGAAATGAGCTTAGCCTGCGCGGTTTTCAACGCACCGCCGCTGCGGGGCAGCAGGATCGGCAGGCGGGTCTTATCCAGTTCCGGGCGGGGCAGGCGGGACACGATGGCGGCGGTGGTCTTGGCGACGATCCCGCGCTGATGGCGGGCGGCGGCGGCCTGCCAGTCGATGCGCGGGCGTTGCGTTACAGGTGCGGGGGTTTGCTGGGTTTGGGCGACTGGCGCGCGGGTGGCGGTAATGGGGGCGACTTGGGCTACGGCCAGTTGCGACAACCCAAGACCAATGACCGGAGTCAGGATAACGATCCCCATGCCGACCGTGACCATCACATAGGGATGGGTCATTTTTCTGATGATCCGGCGACGGATTTTGGTGCGTTTCCCTGCCATTGGCTTTAGCCCCCACACACGGCCTTTTGCTGCGTTAAGAAGTTGTTAACAGGTGTGGACAGATTTGTCATCCGCCGCAAACCCTTGAAAAACAAAAGGGTGCGGCCTGTGATCGAAAGGCCGCACCCTGATGAATTTTTTCGCGCTGCGAGAGATTTTGCCGGAATTATTTCTCCAGTTCGAACTCAGCGCTGACGCTGATAGCGATATTTAGTTCACCGGCGGTGATCGGGGTGGCATCCATCATCTCGGCGCGGGCCATGGTTTTATAGACCGGCTGAGGGGCGTAACCGCCGGATTCCGACAGGGTGATGATGCGTTTGACCTTGTACCCCATAGCCGACGCATAGAGATCGGCGCGCTGGGTGAGGGCGGCGACGGCGGCTTTGCGGGCATTGTCTTCGGCGGTTTTAGAGTCTTTCAGGCCAAAGTTTATGCCGTCAATCTGGTTGATGCCGGCCTTTACGACCGCATCGATGCTGGTGCCCAGGCGGGCCAGATCGTCAACCTTAACCGTCACGCGGTTCGACGCCTGATAGCCGCGCAATACGGCAGGCGCGTTTTGCGGATAGTCGTACTGGGCGTTGAGGTTGAGGTTCGAGGTCTGGATGTTTTTGTCGGCAATGCCGAGTTTTTTCAGCGCGGCGAAGACGGCGGTCATGCGATCGCGGTTGAGCTTCATGGCTTCTTCGGCGGTCTTGGCCTCGGTCATGACGCCAAAGTTGATCGACGCGGTGTCCGGCGTGGCCTTGACTTCGCCCTGAGCGCTGAGGTTGAGCGTGGTCGGTTTAGGCATCATGTGGGCTGCGTGTGAGGATTGCATGTCCTGAGCGGCGGCGGGCAGGGCGATTGAGCCTGCCATAAGCACCGCGACGGCGGACAGCGTGGTTATGATGGGTTTAGTCATGTTAGTTTAGTCCTGAAAAGCGTCAAAAAAGTCCCTTATTCCCAAGGCTGATCACAAACCACAATTACGGCGCGATTAAGTCTGGGGCGTGACGGGACAAAGACGGTCCACACCTGTGATATTTATGCGGGTGGGGGAGGTGGCGGCACCTGTTGAAATTCTAAATCAGGCCTTTAAATTGCGGACGCGGCATGTTAGGCAAGCCGTCCTTTTGGCGCACCGCGTCTTTAGGCCTTTTGAAGCGCCCGGTCGCAACGGCTGTGTTTATGCGTTTTCGGGGGCGAGTAGCTCAATGGTTAGAGCCGACCGCTCATAACGGTCTGGTTGGGGGTTCGAGTCCCTCCTCGCCTACCACTTGTTTAATTTTGGCAGACTGTAATTCTTTAGAAAAGAGAAGTTATGCCCAAAGTATATATTAAAAAAGGTGGGCATGGTGGCGCACGCTCTGGGCCTAATCGATTTGATGAAATATCAATAGAAGAGCGAAAAAAAATCGCATATCGATTTGAATTGATCATACAAGAAAGAATTAACCATTTAGTTAATGAGAACCGTCGTCAATTTCTAAGAAGTTATCTTTTGCAGAAAAGTGACGGAGATTTTTTTCTCTGGCGGGTTATAGAGTCTCAGATGAAGGTCTTAAATAGTAGTGAAAATTCTACTGAAACAACTAGAAATTTTGAGACAGCTAAAGATATTGTGAGTAATCCTCATCATTATAAAAGCCATTTTACAGACCCAAAAATTCCGGACCAAATATTCAGATATCTTCAGATTGCGCTTGTGCCGGAATGGCAGCCCCCTGAGCTTGAAATTTTATTAAAAGGTAAGCGCACAGGGATATATGACGCAATTGCAGAGGTGATTGTATCTGAGCGGCGTTTGGATAAATCTCTACCGCTCGAAATGCGTAAAAGGTTTTTATCTAAGCGCTTCGTTATGGATTGTTGGAGGCAGTATCGGTTGTAATCTTTAATCTCGGTGGGTATTTGCTTTTGGCTGTGGACTCTTTGTTGTTTTTGCGAAATTTCATCGCGTAATTTTATTATAATTGTGGATAATTAAATTTAATGCCTTGATATTTAAGGGGAACTTGATCCGTTTTTCATGTTTTGCGTTTTTCTCAGAATCTGGGTCATCATGCGGCATCATCAACCACATGAAGAAAGGATTCTTGATGGATAAAAGTCAGACTTTGTTACACTTTAAGTGCAAGTACTGTGAGATTTATTTAGGAGAAAGTGCAGGGCAGATATTTACGGCGTTCCTGCAATTTTTGATCTTGCAGCCAAACGCCGTAAACATGCTTCAACTTATACTTCCATCATTCAATTAATGGGCGATAAGCCACCGGTGAAGTTGCAGCTTCACCGGTGGTTGACATTACAATTTGCAACTTGATTTTGCAAGATAGCTTAAATTAATCACATCTTTATGGCTTCAATAAATTAGGATGTTTCCTTTATTTTTAAGCCATCTAGTCCGAATGGCGAAGCCGTAAACCGTCCTCTAAACTCCACGTATGGATACCTCCGCGCCGTTAATTGCCGATGATCTGAAAACCCTGATGAAGGCGCAGGGGCTGCGCTATGTCAGCGATACTAAGCCCGGTTTTACACGGCGAAAGCGCGGTAAGTCTTTCGTGTTTTTCGACACCGCGGGTGAGCGCATCCGCGACGAAGAGACCATCGCCCGCATCCGCAAGCTGGCCATTCCGCCCGCCTATCAGCGGGTATGGATCTGCCCCTATGCTAAGGGCCATATTCAGGCCACAGGTTATGACGTGCGCGGGCGCAAGCAGTACCGCTATCATGCCGACTGGCGGGCCATGCGTGATGCCAATAAATTCAATCATATACTGGCGTTTGCTGAAGTTCTACCTGTCATTCGCGCGCAGGTTAAGGCCGATCTGTCACTGCGCGGGCTCACCCGCGAAAAGGTGCTGGCCTGCGTGGTGTCGCTGCTGGAGAAGACGCTGATCCGGGTCGGCAATGACGAATATGCCCGCTCTAATCAATCCTACGGCCTGACGACACTCAAAGATGAGCATGTCGATGTCACCGGCGCCACCATCCGCTTTCAGTTTAAGGGTAAATCGGGCAAGGCCTGGAACCTGAAACTCAGTGACCGCAGGCTGGCGCGGGTAATCAATGATTGCGCAGAGATCGACGGGCAGGAATTGTTTAAGTACCGGCATGAGGATGGCACTATTCGCGATGTGGCCTCCGGCGACGTCAACCAATATCTGCGTGAGATTACCGGTGGTGAGTTTACGGCCAAGGATTTTCGCACCTGGACCGGCACGGTGTTGGCGGCCATGGCCTTGCAGGAATATGCCGAATATGACTCGGACGTTCAGGCGAAAAAGAATGTCATCGCCGCCATTGATCGCGTGGCCAGAAGCCTCGGCAATACGCCTGCCATCTGCCGCAAATGCTACGTCCACCCGGAGGTGGTCAGCGCCTATATGGACGGCAGCCTGATCAAACAAATCAACCGTGAAATCAACATAACCCTGGCGCGCAAATATGAGCACCTGACGCCGGAAGAAATTCTGGTGCTGGCGTTTTTGAAAAAGCGGCTGGTTACTTAAGCTTGAGAGCGGCTTTTCTAATCGCTCGGTCCCAGATGTTTTGTGGCACGGCCGGCGCGGTTTCCGACAGGTCAGCCAGCTTGGCAATCAACTCGCTCAAGCCCGCTTCGGTGCGCGATTTTAGCGTCACGATCTCAAGCTGGCGGCGCAGGCTGGTATAGGCATTGGCGGCATTGAGGTGCTGCTGCGACCGCTCTGACCAGCGTAAACTCGCCTGAAGGATTGAGGTCACCGACACCAGCCCGCCAAGGATAAACAGCAATAGACTGACCGTATCTTTGTTGGCTTCATAGGCACCCGGCACCACGATCGGCAGCGCCGCCAGCAGCGATACCACAAACCCGCCGATCAGGTTGAACAGCATCAGCGTGCGAGACAGGGATTCAAAAACCTGGGTCGCTTCCCAATGGGCGTGCTGAGCATGGCTGATGCGGGTTTGAGTCTCACGCAGGATGCGCGCAAAATCCGCCTCAGTCCCCGTCGTTACGCTGTCCATGATTGATTGCCCCCCAGAGGTTCAGTATTAACCCACAGGTTCGGGGTGGGCAAGAGGGCGAAGCTGTCCTAAAACCGGCATCACCTGAAACCGTGAGTCATGGCATGTGGCAGCCCAGCGAAATCTATCCCGACCCCTCCATTGAAATCCTCGATCCGCGTTTTGAGCGCTATCGCCTAAGCTTAAGTGCGGTCGAAAAGCTTTATGACGGCACGCGCTGGGGGGAGGGGCCGGTGTGGTTCGGCGACGGGCGCTATCTGCTGTGGAGCGATATCCCGAATAACCGCATCCTGCGCTGGGACGAAGAAACCGGGGCGGTCACGCACTTTCGCAAACCGTCAGACTATGCCAACGGGAATACGCGCGACCGGCAGGGGCGGCTGATTTCCTGCCAGCATGGCAGCCGCAGCGTGACCCGCACTGAATATGACGGCACGGTCACGACCCTGATCGACCGGTTTGACGGTAAGCGGCTCAATTCGCCCAATGATGTGACGGTTAAATCTGACGATTCGATCTGGTTCACCGACCCGACCTTTGGGATCGGCGGCGACTATGAGGGCCATCGCGCGACACCGGAACTGCCGACAAATGTTTACCGGCTCGATCCGGCCACGAGTGAGGCAACGGTGGTGGCGACCGATATTGATCATCCCAATGGCATTTGTTTTTCGCCTGATGAAACAAGGCTCTATATCGCGGAATCTAATGCAAAACCTAAACGTATCCGCGTCTATGATGTGGCGGCCGATGGCCGGACGCTGACAGGTGGGCGGGTGTTTACAGGTTGCGGTGAGGGCGCACCCGATGGGTTTCGCTGCGACGAAGACTGCAATCTGTGGTGCGGATGGGGCGGCGGCGTGGGCCTGAACGGGGTGCGGGTGTTTGCGCCGGACGGCACGGCCATCGGCCATATCCACCTGCCCAACCGCTGCGCCAATCTGTGCTTTGGGGGTAAGGCTAAAAACCGCCTGTTCATGGTGGCGGGGCAGTCGCTGTTCAGCCTTTATGTCAATACCAGAGGTGTGTAACCTCAATAAAGTTTCCCGTAGGCGATACAAGGGCTTGACCAATCCCAATAGTCGGTCAAACCTGCGCGCAATAAGAAAATGCCACATCAGGGAGTACAGATTGCATGGCAACCCAAGGGGAAAGTGCGCCTAAGCACCATAAAGCGACCCAGAACGAAAAACTGGTGATCGCCGCATCGTCGTTGGGGACGGTGTTTGAATGGTACGATTTTTACCTTTATGGCCTGCTGGCCACCTATATTTCCGTTCAGTTCTTTTCGGGCGTCAATGAAACGACCGGCTTTATCTTTGCATTGGCGGCGTTTGCGGCTGGCTTTGCCGTGCGGCCGTTCGGGGCGCTGGTGTTCGGGCGTATCGGTGACCTTGTGGGGCGCAAGAACACCTTTCTGGTGACCATGGGCCTGATGGGGCTGTCGACCTTTGCGGTTGGTTTGCTGCCATCCTATGCGACGATTGGCGTGGCGGCACCCATTATTCTGGTGGGCTTGCGACTGATTCAGGGGCTGGCGCTGGGCGGTGAATACGGCGGGGCGGCGACCTATGTGGCGGAACATGCGCCCAACAATAAGCGCGGGCTTTATACCTCCTGGATTCAGACGACGGCGACCATGGGCCTGTTTGCCGCACTTCTGGTGGTTATCGGCACGCGCACCGTCATTGGCGAAGAGGCGTTCAAAGACTGGGGCTGGCGTCTGCCGTTCATCGTGTCCATCCTGTTGCTGATGGTGTCGTTGTGGATTCGGATGCAGCTCAATGAGAGCCCGGTCTTTCAAAAGATGAAGGACGAGGGCAAGACCTCGAAAGCACCGCTGGCGGAAGCGTTTGGCAAATGGGGCAATATGAAGTGGGTGATCATCGCCCTACTGGGTGCGGTCGCGGGCCAAGGGGTGGTCTGGTACACCGGTCAGTTCTATGCGTTGTTTTTCTTAGAGAAAACGCTGATGGTTGACGGGGCGACAGCCAATATTCTGATTGCCATTTCGCTGGCTCTGGCCACGCCGTTCTTCGTGTTCTTTGGCTGGCTGTCGGACAAGATCGGGCGTAAACCGATCATCCTGTTTGGTTGTGCGCTGGCGGCGGCAACCTATTTTCCGACCTTTAAGCTGCTGACCGATGCGGCCAATCCGGCGCTGGCGGCGGCACAGGTCAGTGCTCCGGTCACGGTCACGGCCCATAAGGACGACTGTTCCTTCCAGTTCGATCCGGTCGGCAAGAATAAGTTCGATGCCAAAAGCTGCGATATTGCCAAGACCTATCTGGCCAAAAGCGGCATCAACTACACCAATATCGAGGCCCCGGCGGGCACGATCGCCAGCGTAAAGGTCGGTGATCAGACCTTTACGGCCCCTGATCCGGCGTTCCTTAGCGGCGACGCTAAAAAGGCCGCCATCGCCACTTATCAGGCCGATCTGAAAGGTGCGTTGACGGCGGCGGGCTATCCGGCCAAGGCCGATACGAGCCAGATGAATAAGCCGCTGGTGGTGGGCATACTGTTCTACCTCGTGTTTCTGGTGACCATGGTTTACGGGCCGATTGCGGCGTTACTGGTTGAGTTGTTTCCGTCCAAGATCCGCTATACCTCCATGTCGCTGCCCTATCATATCGGCAATGGCTGGTTCGGTGGTTTCCTGCCGACCACGGCCTTTGCGATGGTGGCGGCGACGGGCAATATCTATTACGGCCTGTGGTATCCCATCGTGGTGGCGGTCGGCACGGTTATCATCGGGCTGTTGTTCCTGCCTGAGACGTTTAAACGCAGTATTGATCAGTAGCGGCGTTTAACCTAAAAGATGCGCGGCCCACGTCAAAAGCGTGGGCCGTTTGCTTTGGAGAGCGGTTATGACCGAACCCACACCGCCAAAAGGTCGCTATGTGGCGCTGGCTTTGCTGGTGGTCGTCTATGCGCTCAACTTTCTGGACCGGCAGATCATCAGCATCCTCAAAGACCCGATTGCCGAAGAGCTGAATCTTAGCGATACCCAACTGGGGTTGATGGGCGGCCTGGCGTTCGCATTATTATATACCACTCTGGCGGTGCCGGTGGCGTGGCTGGCCGATCGTTTCTCGCGGGTGTGGATCATGACCGGGGCCTTGGCGCTGTGGTCGGGGTTTACGGCGTTATGTGGATTAGCCGGTAATTTCAGCCAGTTGTTTCTGGCACGCATGGGGGTAGGGGTCGGCGAAGCGGGCGGCGTGGCCCCGGCCTATAGCTTAATTTCCGATTATTTCCCGCCTAAACAGCGCGCGAGGGCACTGGCGATTTTCGCGTTTGGTATCCCTATTGGCTCCGCGGCAGGGGTGCTGTTTGGCGGTCTTTTGGCCCAGCAGGTCGACTGGCGTTTTGCGTTTGTGGTCGTGGGCCTGATCGGCGTGCTGTTCGCGCCGATATTTCGACTGCTGGTCAAAGATCCCCCCAGAGGCGGGATGGATGGGGCGGTTACGGCTGAGAAACCAATGGGATTTCTGGCGACCGCAAGGCTGGCGACCGGAAAACCGGGGTTCTGGCTGCTGTCGCTGGGGGCAGCCTTCACCTCCATGACCGGCTACGGTTTTATGTATTGGCTGCCGACCTTTTTGTCGCGCTCACTTGAGATGGATTTAGGCACACGGTCGTGGTTTCTGGCGGCACTGCTGCTGATCGGCGGTATGGCGGGGATGACGCTGGGCGGGGTGTTGGGCGATCGTTTGGGGCAAAAGTCGCGGGCGGCCTATCCGCTGATACCGGCGGTGGCGCTTTTGATCTGCGTGCCGCTCTATGCGGTGGGCGTCAATGCGCAAGCCCCCGCGGTCGTGTTTGTGATGCTGCTGATCCCGCAGGCTCTGGGGCTGGTGTGGATGGGGCCGGTGATCACGGCGGTTCAGCATCTGGGGCCCGGCCCGTCACGCACCATGATGTCGTCGCTGTTTTTGCTGATCAACAACCTGATCGGCATTGCGGTCGGCACCTGGTTTTTCGGCTTTATGTCCGATCATCTGCGCCCGCAATATGGGGATGACTCGATGAAATACGCGTTTCTGATCGGGTTGTCGTTCTATGTCATTGCCGCCGGTTTGTTCTTTGCGGCCTCGCGCCGGATGAAGGCTGATTGGGTGGAGTAAACCTAAGCCTTTTCAGGCTGAGCTCTAAATGAAGCCGATCCACCGTCCGGCAACCAGCACCGATAACCACAGGATGAAGGACGCAATGGCGGATAATTTGACGCCTGACGTTAATGGCCCGCCTCTGAGCGCGCGTTGAAAGGCCGGATTGAAGTGCTGAAAGCCTATATTGAGGATCGCGACTGCCAATAAACCGGCTTTCACCAGAAAGGCCTGATTGGTCAGATAGTCTTTGGGGGCCACCGAAAACAGCCATAGTCCGGTTACAACCGCCAAGACCATCCCTGTCAGGGCGCAGCGTGACAGAAATGGCCCCATAAGGCTCAGCGGCAGTATGGCCCCAATAATCAGGCCTATGCCCAAAATATGGCTGGCATTGACCAGCAGATAGGCGGTGGAGGACATCCGCAACCACACAGCCCCGAACCAGACGGCCTCATCCATCCCTAATTGGCCTTAAGGCGTTCCGGGTACATGTCATAGTTTTTGTCGCCAAGCGTGATGCGCACGGCCTTCATGTGCATCTTGTCCTTATCGAGCGAGCGGTTGCCCAGAATACTGATGTCATCGCCGACCTTGGCGGTGGTGCCGGTAAAGCCCGAACGCTCGGTCTGGGTCGGATTGCCAAGGTCGATCTGCCATAGGACGCCATCGGCCGCTTTAACGTGTAAAACCGGATGCGGCGGGGCCATAGAGATCTTTTCAACCTTGCCACTCAGGCGGCTTTGTTCGGCTTCGGCCCATGACCAGCCATGGTGGGCCTGCGCCGGCATCATCGCCCACACCGCCACGATTGCAAGGGCGGCGGCCCCGAACAGCCAGTATCTAAGCGGCAGAGCGCGGATCATGTTGTTCCCTTTGCAGGTTCTATTCAGTAGTACGATTCGCTTTTTACGAGTGTGCCTGACGACCGATAAGAAATCCATGGGTTTGGTTAAGGCTGGGGCAAAATCACGATGCATATCGTTTTAGAGTTGCGATGGTAGCGCTAACCTAATACAAAGGTCTGACAAAAAGCCGCAACTGGTATGACAAGTCAGCGGCAACAACAGGGACATTGCCAATGACACCATCTTATAGAAAATCACTGTACTGGTTTATGGCCGCAAGCCTGATGGCGCTTAGCGGGCCGGTCATGGCGGCGGAGGTGCCGCATCTGAAAACGCAGGGCACGGCGACCCAGCTTATGGTCGATAATAAGCCATTTCTGATGATCGGTGGCGAACTGGGCAATTCGACGGCCTCAGACCCTGAGCATCTGAAAACCCACTGGCCAACCCTGAAAGCCATTGGCGTCAACACCATACTGGCGCCGGTCGAGTGGGATCAGGTTGAACCTGAAAAAGGCCGCTACGATTTCAAGGTCGTCGATGCAATGATCGCTCAGGCTCGCGAGCAGAATATCAAGATCGTTATCCTGTGGTTCGGGGCATGGAAAAATTCCATGTCGACCTATGTGCCACCTTACGTGAAGCGCGACTACAAGACCTATGACCGGGCCGAGGATGACAAGGGCTTAGCGCAGGAAATTTTAAGCGCCCATGATCCGGACACGCTGGCGGCGGATAAGGCTGCGTTTGCCGCCCTGCTGGGGCATCTGAAAACAACCGATACAGACCGCACCGTCATTATGGTGCAGGTCGAAAATGAGATCGGCATGTTGCCGACCGTGCGCGACTATAGCCCGCAAGCCGAGGCCGCGTATCGCAAAGCCGTGCCCGCTCAACTGATCACATATATGTCGGCCAATAAGGCGCGCCTCAATCCGTTCCTGCGCGACCTGTGGGCGGCAAATGGCAATCGCACGTCGGGTACGTGGGCGCAGGTTTTCGGCTCTGGCATCGAAGGTCAGGAAGTGTTTCAGGCCTGGGGCTATGCGACCTTTGCCAATGAGCTGACCAAGGCCGGTAAGGCGGCCTATCCGCTGCCGATGTATGTCAATGCTGCCCTTAATCATCCCGATAAAAAGCCGGGCGAATATCCCAGTGCCGGGCCTCTGCCGCACCTGTTTGATGTGTGGAAGGCGGCGGGGCCCGAGATTGACGTGCTGGCTATCGATAGCTACTGGCCGGATTTTGTCGGTTGGGCCGATAAGTTCAAGCGCCATGACAATCCGCTATTCGTGCCCGAAGCCAATCAGGCGGGGAAATCCGAGGCGGGCGGCAATGCCTTTTACGTTTTTGGCGAACACGACGCTATGGGCTTTTCGCCGTTCTCGATCGAGGATCTGCCCAACCCTGAAACCAACCGTCTGACGCAGGCCTATAGCGTGTTGCATCAACTGACGCCGGTTATGGTGGCCCATCAGGGCAAGGGCAAGATGCGCGGTTTCAAGGCGGCGGTAGACATCAAGGGCGTGGTTGATGAGACGCCGCGCACCTTCGATCTGGGCGGCTACAGTGTCAAAGCCACTATGATTGATCCGTGGACGCCGAAGGACAAACAGGACATCGCCGCCCACGGCGGGTTGATCATTCACCTTGGGGGCGATGAATTTCTGGTGGCCGGATCGGGTGTAATCCTGACCTTTGCGGATGCTGAGGCCGGTTCCGGCTACCGTATCGGCATCGAGCAAGCGATCGAGGGCACTTATGAGAACGGTGTCTGGAAAGACGGGCGCTGGCTGAACGGCGACCAGACCCATCAGGGCCGCCATTTGCGCCTGCCGCCGGATCGCTTCTCAATCCAGAAGGTCAGGCTTTATCGTTACCGCTGAGGACGCGGGAGTGTATAGTGCGGCTCACACATAAAGGAGGCGCACCATGACCCTGCTTCGGGTGCATCATATCACCCAGTATAATTACCGCCGTCCGGTTGGTTTTGGTGAGCATCGGCTGATGTTCCGGCCACGTATCAGCCATGATCACCGCCTGATATCCTCGGCTTTAAGCATTTCACCGGTGCCGAGCGACCTGTTCTGGATTCATGATGCTTTCAACAACTCGATCGCCGTGGCGCGCTTTGGAGAGGCGGCGGATCACCTGCGCTTTGAAACGACGGTGGTGCTGGAGCATACGCCTTTGCTGGGCCTGCACTACCGCACAGAGGAGGCCGCGCGGCAATGGCCGTTTGAATATGACGAGGAAGACCTGCCCGACCTGATGCCGTCGATGCAGCGCCAATATAGCGACGGCGGCATGACTGAGGCCTGGGCGCGCAAGTTCATCAATCCGAACGGCCCAACCGATACGGCACGGCTTCTGGAGGCGATGACCCACGCCATTCATGATGAGTTCAAATATGCCCGGCGCACCAATCCCGGCACCCAGACGCCGGAAATGACGCTCTATAGTTTAAGTGGCACCTGCCGGGACTATGCGCTGCTGATGATGGAGGCAGTCCGGTCGCTGGGGTTTGCGGCACGGTTTGTCACGGGTTACATCTACGTGCCGACGCGTGATGGCGCGGAACTGCTGGGGGGCGGGGCGACCCATGCCTGGGTGCAGGTCTATCTGCCGGGGGCGGGGTGGGTCGAGTTTGATCCGACCAATGGCATTATCGGTAATCGCGACCTGATTCGCATCGGTGTTACCCGTACGCCGCGGCAAGCTATACCTTTATGGGGCACACATACCGGAACCCGCATGGACTTTTTAGGTATGGACGTTCAGGTTAATGTGACAACGCTGAGTGACAGCGCCGAATCTGACACCTCCATCTGAAAGGTCACCATGAGAATCAAGGCCGGTTATGAGCTTACCTATGAGTGCCCGCAGCCGACGCCCATGCTGCTGTGCCTCAATATCCACCCGTCGCGGCGGGCCGACCTGCTGACACCGCAGACGGTGGTGTTTTCGCCGGCGGTCGAGACGTGGGATTATCTCGACAGCTTCGGCAATGTCTGTACACGGGTAACGGCCCCCGCCGGGTCGATGACCGTATCGACCGAGTTCATCATCCACGATACGGGCCGGCCTGACTATGTGCCGGTGGATGCGATCCAACACGAAGTGCGCGACCTTCCGGATGAGGTTTTGCTCTATCTGCTGGGATCGCGTTACTGTGAGACCGATAAGTTGGGGGACATTGCCTGGAGCCTGTTTGGGCACACCGCACCCGGTTGGCCGCGGGTAAAAGCGGTGCTCGATTTCGTGCATAACCACATTCGTTTTGACTATCAGTTGGCTGATAAGACCCGCAGCGCCTTTGATGGCTATCAGCAAAAGGTCGGGGTGTGCCGTGACTTTGCCCATCTGGCCCTGACCCTGTGCCGGTGCCTGAATATTCCGGCACGCTACTGCACCGGATATCTGGGGGATATCAAGGTTGAGCATAGCTCGTCACCGATGGATTTTTCCGGCTGGTTTGAGGTCTTTCTGGGCGGGCACTGGTACACCGCCGATGCCCGACATAATAAACCGCGCGTGGGGCGTATCCTGATGGCTATCGGGCGTGATGCCACCGATGTCGCGATTTCCACCCAGTTCGGGCCGGGGGTGTTAAGCCGGTTTGAGGTGGTTACCGAAGAGGCGGACTATGCGTGACTGAGGTGGATGCGGTAGAGATTTGGGGGGAGGGCGACGCCAGCGAGATTGTGCTGTTGTGTGAGCATGCCTCAAACCATATCCCTGAGCGCTATAACGGTTTGGGGCTGCCGCAGACCGAACTTCAGCGCCATATCGCCTGGGATATCGGGGCGGCGGAGGTCACGCGCAGGCTGTCGGATGCATTAGGAGCGGTGGCGTTTCTGGGCGGTTATTCGCGGCTGCTGATCGATCTGAACCGGCCGCTGGAGAGCCCAAACAGCATCGTCACGCGCTCCGAAGCCACCGACATTCCCGGCAATATCAATATTGATGAGATTGAGCGCGCCCATCGGGTCGAGACGATGTTTACGCCGTTTCATGATCGGGTCACCGCTCATCTGAATGCGCGGAAGACTAGGGGGCTGCCCACCCGTATCGTCAGCATCCATAGCTTCACGCCGGTCTATCACGGTGAGGTGCGCCAATGGCATGGCGGTGTTCTGTTCGATAAGTCGCAAACCTACGGTGAGGCAGTGCTGGAACGTCTGCGTGAACCCGGGCTGATGCTGGGGGCCAATGTGCCGTACCAGACCAGCCGCGACGAGGACTATGGCGTTCCCATCCACGGTGATGACCGGGGCATAGAGGCGATCATGATCGAAATCCGGCAGGATCTGATCAGCGATCCCACCGGTGTTGACCTCTGGGCGCAGCGGCTCACTAGGGCACTTTAAAGGGCGCGCATTTGATTCCAAAAACCGCTTCACACTTTTTGGCATGCGCTAGCGTGCCGGATTTGCGCGGGCGGCGGCACCATCTGGTAGAGCGACCTTATAAGGACTGAACTCAAGCCGCGGGGTCGGATAGTCGGTCGAGATATAGTGTGCGCCGGATTTAAGCGCCGCCTCAAACCGGCTGAGATCATTGGTGCGGGCCTCAATCGTTTCAGCGTCAGCGCGGGTGCGGACGATAAAGCCGGATCTAACGGCGGCCTGAATCCGGTCTAACTGTTTTACCGGATCGTTCATCGTGAAATAGGCGGCGTGATCGGCGCTTTCGCTAACGGAGTTGACAAACACCGGCAAGCCCTCCAGCGATGAGTGGCCACGCATATAGATCGCGACCTTGGCCGGGCCTTCGTCTAGGGCAAAAAAAACCTTGCCGCGCGCCGTCTCCAGTGTCGGCCAACCGCCAGCCAATACGCCGTCGCGAAGGGTCTTGTGATTGCCGCGCACCATATCCGGCGTAATCAGTTTGTCCGGCCCAAACACCGAGCGGATTTCACCGTCGAGCGCGTCAAAGGCCTTGGCGTCGTAATCAAACGCATCGGTGCCGCCATCAACAGTTGATTTGCCATCCTTGGCGTTCATCATGATCAGGATCGGCACATGATTGGGATGCGCCTCCGACCAGTCTTTGACCTGCTGCAGGCACCAAACAAAGGTCGCGCACTGGCTGCGGACATCAGCGTCCGGCATATGCAGCACCTTGTAGCCGGGTCTGTCCATGCCGGTCGCGTCATAGGCGACGCCACTCAATTGCGGCAGGACGGGGCGGCTATATCGCCCGCCGTCGGGATCATAAAGCACGTCAATTTCAAGCTGGCGCATCCCCAGATCAAGCTGATCCTTTAGCGGCAGATGGCTGTAATCCAGCGACAGTGCGGCGGCTTCGGAGCGTGTGGCAATTATGGTCAACTCTGCCGGTGGTATGGCGATCTTATAGCTGTTGTGCGTACCAATCGCTTGCAGGTCGTTCATGCGCAAGCCTGACGTAGCGGAAGGTTCTAAATCCTGCGCTATCGCTGATGCGGCAAGGCAGGCAGAGAACAGTGTTATGAAGGTGTGGCGCATGGTTCAACTCGTGCTGTGTGCAAATTGGTATGTGTCCGCCGTACCACGGTTACATGACAATTGCGCAAATCTGACAGCGATATCATTGGGTAAAATCGTAATTCATATAACTGCTACAAATTCGCAAAATTCCGTTCACAATTAAGCCATATTGCGCGCTCCATCCCGCCGAACCTCCCATGACGGCGGCTCAATGGAGCTTTTTATGTCGAAATCCAATGCCACCCTGCTGACGAGTGCCGCCTTTGGTGTGCTGGCGCTGTCGCTTCTCAGCGGTGCTGCTAACGCTCAGGAAGCGTCTGAAACCGCCGTCCAAACTAATGACAGCGATGTTCAGGAAGTGGTCGTGCGCGGCTTCCGTAAGTCGATGGGCGCGGCCCGTCAGGCCAAGAAGACCGCCAATATCACTTCGGAAACCATCGTCGCCGAAGACATGGCCAAGTTCCCGGATCTGAACCTGGCGGAATCGCTGCAACGTCTGCCGGGTGTGGCGATCAACCGTGAAGGCGGCGAAGGTCGTCGGGTGTCTTTGCGCGGTCTGGGGCCAGATTTCACCCGCGTGCAACTGAACGGCATGGAAGTGCTGGGCAATGTTGACTCGCCGATGGATAGCCGTGGTCAAACGTCACGCGACCGGGCCTTCGACTTTAACCTGTTCGCCTCCGACCTGTTCAAAAAGGTTGAGGTGCGCAAGTCGTTCTCGGCGGAGCAGGACGAAGGCGGCATGGCCGGCACCGTCGGTCTTTATACCGCCAAGCCGTTTGATTATGGCACCGGTTTTAAGGGCGCGGCCTCGTTCCAGGGCGGCACCAACTCGGCCACTAAGGATTTTCAGCCGCGTTCCGCCGCTCAGTTCTCCTATAACTGGGACAACAAATTTGGCGCGCTGATATCGGTCGCCTACGGTAAGCGCGACACCGAAGAGCAGGGCTATAATACCTATGGCGCCGCCACCATCAAGGCGCCAGCTAATAACGTGACCAACCTCAGCGCGGCCGATCAGGCCAAGGCCATGAATGGTGAGCTGATTTTCCAGCGCGGCAACCGTTTGTCGGTTTGGGGCTCGGAACAAGAGCGCCTCGGCATCACGTCGGCGTTCCAGTGGCGTCCGGTTGAAAACCTGACCCTGACGCTGGATGCGCTATATGGTAAGTTCACCAACAACCGCAGCGAAAACCATCTGGCGACCCGCGCGTCGCTGGGCTCGTCGTCGATCCTCGGCGTCGCCACCCCGCACTCCGGCAACCAGATCGCTCCGGCGCCGTCGCTGAATTCGATCCGCTATGATCAATATAACTCAGTCAACTATGTTGATGCGGCCTACACCGTGTTTGCGACCGAAACTCGCCGTCAGGAAGCCGAGAACACCTTCAACCAAGTCGTTCTGACCGGTCAGTGGCAGGTATCGGATCAACTGACGATCGACGGTCATATCGGTAAGGAAACCTCGGATTACGACCTGCCGATCTCGGACAAGTTCTACACCGAAGCGTTCGGCGGCATCATTACCGAATATTGGGGCACCTCGGACGCGCACAATACCTATAAATGGGATACGGCCGACGCCAACAATTACCGCGCCCACGAAATCGATTTTTCCGCGACCTATCAGACGACCGAGCTGGAAAATGCCGAACTCAACGCGACATTTGCTCAGAATGAGTACCTGACCTACAAAGGCGGCGTATCGTACCGCAGCTTCTCGAACACCGGAAGCCAGTACACCAATGACGACGTCAAGAAGACCGAGTGGGAAAAAGGCACCTGGGGCACCGGGCCGGACGATAAGGTCAATGCCTATGCCATCGTCTTCGATAAGCACGACGATCAGGACTGGATCATCGTTGACTGGGATAAGGCGCTGGGCCATTACGGCATAACCCGCACTGTCGCCCTGCAAAAGCCGTCGAACTATACGGTCAAGGAAGACACCACGGCGGCATACGGTCAGATGGACTGGAACGGCGACGTTTTGGGTAAGCACATGCGCGGCAATGTCGGCGTGCGCGCCTATGAAACCGAACTGACGTCTGACGGTTTCATGAGCGTAAAACCGTCGGCATCCTTACCGGCTGTCGTGACAGCGGTACAGGTGCAAAAGAAGTATTCCGGCTTCCTGCCGTCCTTCAACGCCGTATTGGAACTTTCTGACAGCTTCCAGATCCGTACTGCGGTTTCGCAAAACCTCAACCGTCCGGGCCTGACGGCCTATGCCATGCAAGGTTCGGTCAGCGAAGAAAACGGCTATGTGAAGGTCTCGGCCGGTAATCCGAACCTTGATCCCTATACCTCGGATGAGTTTGACCTGTCGGGTGAGTGGTACTTTGGCCGGGTTGGCATGCTGACCGCCGGTGTCTTCCACAAGAAGATCAACGGCTTTGTCGTTACCCGCATGGAAAGAAATGTCAGCTATGCCTCCACCGGCTTGCCGGAAAATCTGGTGGCGGGTGTCGTGGGTTCGACGACCGTTAACGAGTATTCGCGCCCAATCAACCTCAACGACGTGAAACTTAGCGGTCTGGAACTCAATGCTCAGACGGACTTCTTCTTCCTACCAGCACCATTTGACAACTTTGGTGCCATCGCCAACATGACCTTCGTTAAATCAGAGGTTAACAAAACCGACACACCGCTCACTGGCATGTCAGACGTCAACCATAACCTGACGATCTATTACGAAACCTCGACCTGGGGGGCGCGTATCTCCGAGAACTTCCGCTCGGACTACACCATTGATGGCGGCGGTTTTAATTCGACCACCTATGTCGATGCGGCGGCCTTCTGGCAGGTCACACCACGCATCCGTCTGACGGTGGATGGGGTTAACCTGACCGATGAGCGTGAGGAGCAGGTCAACAGCTTCTATAATGGCTTTGGCCAGCAAGGCGCCAAGCGTCTGTGGAACACCACCACATCCGGCAAGACGGTATTTGTCGGCGTCAGCATGACGTTTTAATTGAACTCACCGCAAAGTTATTGGCCGTTGGCCAAAATATTTTGGGGTGGGATAAATATAAGAAAGAAACACCCCCGAAGTTCAGGCTTCGGGGGTGTTTTATTATGTATATCCCCCGGCGTGCCGGGGGACCGGGCCGCCGGTGCGGGTGGCTGTGAAGCGTAGCGAGCAGACGGAGGGGGGGGCTATTTCACCTCAACAAACACTGGGTTGGAATAAAACCACAGATCCGGCCACGGGTTTTCGCCCAGCGGATCGGGCAATGGTTCCAGCTCATCGGTCGCGGTGCCACGCAGGCGGACATAGCCGTCGCGTTCAGCTTTGAATGAATAGTTGAAGTTGATGATCTCACCGTCGCGCGCCCAGTCGGCAGCAGTAAAGCGTTTGACCACGCGCGTGGTCGGGTTGTTGTCGGTCTTAACATCAGCCTTACCGGTGATATCGCCCATGATGACATCGACGCGTTTAAGGTCCGGCCGGTCACCATTGGCATTGGGGCCTGACGGATCGCGCAGCCGGACGGTAAGCGTAACTATCTGTCCGGCCTTGACGGTCGCTGTGCCGCCGATGTGGGCACCCGCGATATCCATATCCAGTTCGCTGATCAGGTCACCGGTCGCCACAAAAATCCGCCCTTGTCGCAGCCCCTCCATAATATCGGCCTGATCGAATGCAGCTAAGACATAGGTCTTGGTGTACTGACCGGGCCAAAAATCTTCGCCGCCGTCTTCGACATTGCGATGAGAATCGGACGTTGCGGTGATCCAGAACCGGCGGCCTTCGCCAAGGAACGAATCCCAGATCCCGCCGACCTTGGCCGTCATAATATCAAAGCCGCCGTAAGTGGGTGAATTGACGTAATAGCCGCGCTTGCGCAGGTTCTCAGTGACTTTCAGCGAAGTGCCCTGATGACCGGGCGCGCCTTCCATGCCGACGGCGACGCTGGGGGCCATGTCATGCCATGCCCGCAACTCCCACGGTGTGTGGCCGTGATAATCCCCAATGCCCTTGGCTGAGCGCGACGGGTGGTGAGCGAACACCAGCGGCTTGGGGGTGAGACCGTCCATGTCGCGCAGGGCCTTTAGCATGTTTTCGGTCGTGTCGCGGGCGGGATCATCAACCTCATGCTTGGCGTAAGCATGCTCCAGGCGGCGCAGGCGTTCGCGCTCATCGCCATTGATCGGCAGGATGATCGACGAATGATCGCCACCCGGCGTATCAAGCTCCATGCCGTAAAAGATAATCAGTTCCGGTGTGGCTTTGCGCGCCGCAACGACCTCTGGCCAGGTCTGGTCATAGTGTAGCTGCGACAATCCAAGCCCGCCGTGGTCGGTCGAGACAAACCATTTCAGCCCATACTTTTGCGCCATCTCAGCGTTTTTAGGGATGGTATAGATGCCGTCAGTACCCAGCACATATTGGCCATCCTTGACCTTACCCGAAAAGCGACTGTGGACATGGTGATCCCCGGCCAGCCATTGACGTGTGGGCTCGGCGTGGGCCGTAGCCGTCATCAGGGCAATCATTGAGGTGAGGGTGGCATATAACGGGCGCATGGCGATGTCCTTATGACAGTTTGTCTTTGGCTTACCCGCCATGTTTGACGCTTTTGTAACGCCTGGGGTAACCGCGTTACTGAGCCTAATGTGGCGAAGAGCGTACTACAGCGTAATTGGGTCTTCTGCTTAAGTTTATTTTCGCTCTGATGCGTGTGACAGGCAGTATAATGATTGTGTGCAGACAGCATGGCGCATCGCTATAAAGTTATAATGTATTTAATCTCAAACTATACAGGGTACTGTCCATGATCATTCGAGCCTGAGCCATACCGGACGAGGGTGCGCAGATTCGCACGTCACATACGAAGGCAGCGCAATAGTGTGCAAGTTGCTCATTTGTAACACATTTGTGTCACTTTTACACCGCCTCCAACTCGCGCGTTAGCGGTAACGGGGCTGATTGATTCTCTTTATGGGTGTGTAATTGTGCATGTGACAGTGGCATTGCGAAAAAAAGTCAAACGCGACTGGAATTAATTTCGTTCGCCACAATTGGGGTAAGCTGCGGACATATTTGATCTTTTATAACTTCTTTATACAGCAGTCTGTGGAATGTGGGAGAAAATGCCTTAAAAAGTCAATTTAAACACCTTGACGTTTAACGCTGGCACGGCTTTTTTAATCACAAATCACATTGTTGAGAGTAACAAAGTGATCGCCATTTGTATCTTAATGGTTCATAATGGTTTTGCATTGTGTGTGCATGAGACCCTGACAGAGCAGTTTTAGAACTCGGTATGGGTTGGTGTAACACAAAAAGATTCCTCACAGAGTCAAAGACGGGCCAAACGGTCCGGCTTTTTTTGAGGGGAGTTTAGGTTTTAACACGGGGTAAACGCTTCCCCCTTTAGTCCTTGGTCAGCCCGTAACGGGTCAGTCCTAATTCAGGAATTGGCGAAAAATGCTCGAACACAAGAAACACAACCCACTCATTGCTCTGCTCGGTGCGGCTGCACTGCTGATGAGCGCTCCCACCCTGGCCGTGGCGGCTGCGGCAACGCCAGCGGCTGAAGCGGCGGCCCCTGCGCCTGTCGAAGCGGCGGCTCCGGCTGACGACGCAGCGGCACCTGCCGAAGGCGGTCACTCCGGTCAAATCACCGTATCTTCCATGTTCATGGAAGCTGTGCCGGTCGTTAAGGCTGTCATGATCGGCCTGGTGCTGGCTTCTATCGTCTCCTGGACCCTGCTGGTTATCAAGTTCCTTGAGTTCGGTGGTCTGAACAAGGCAACCAACAACTATCTGGAAGCTTTCCGCGACGCGCGCTCGATCGCCGACATCAACCGCATCTCGGTTTCGGACGAATTTGCCGGTAACCCGCTGGCCGACATGGCCGCCGTGGCCACCGAAGAAGTCCAGATTTCGAAATCTGCTGGTCTGTCGATCTCCGGTGAACACCGTGAATCGACTCTGCACCGCGCCGAATCTTCGATCAACGCGGTTCAAGCCGGTCTGGCCAAGCGCCTGTCGGGTGGTCAGATCTTCCTCGCATCGGTCGGTTCGACCGGTCCGTTCGTCGGTCTGTTCGGTACGGTTTACGGTATCATGAACTCCTTCATCGGTATCGCTAACTCGAACACCACCAACCTGGCCGTTGTGGCTCCGGGTATCGCTGAAGCCCTTCTGGCTACCGGTATCGGCCTTGTCGCCGCTATCCCGGCCGTTGTGTTCTACAACTACTTCAACGCTCAGATCGCCAATTACGGCACCCGCTCGGAGCAATTTGTTTCGGAACTGATGAACTCGCTGTCGCGTCAACTCGACAAAGGGGCGTAATCTAGATGGGAGCCAAGCTATCAGGTGGCGGCGGCTCGAAGTTTCAAATCGAGCAGAACAGCGAAATTAACGTTACGCCGTTCGTCGATATCATGCTGGTACTTTTGATTATCTTCATGGTGGCCGCGCCTATGGCCACCGTGTCGGTAGAGGTTCAAATGCCAACAGCCGTCGCACCACCTCAACAGAACCCGCCTAAGCCGGTTTACATATCCATCCAGGAAGATGGCGATGTCTTTATCGGTGACGGTCCCACATCGGTTGATAGCATGGGGGCAGACCTCAAGCGACTGATCGGTAAGCGTAATCCCGACGAAGAGCGTATCTTTATTCGTGCAGACAAAAAGGTTCGCTACGGCACCTTTATGGAAGTCATGAACGCATTGCAGGACAGTGGTTTCTACAGTGTGGCTCTGGTCGGCGAAGACGGTAACAAGTAAGGAGGGCCCAGACATTATGGTAGAGACCCCCCACAGACGCCGCGATCCTATTCTTGATCCGCCTGAGAATAAAAACAAAGGCCCGATCTGGATTGGTATTGGCGTTGCCGCCGTATTCCACGTTGCTCTCGGTTACTATATCTACAAAGAGAAGTTCGAGATCAAAGAAATCCACTATGAGGATGAGAAGATAGATACGACGCTGGAGGAGCTTCTGCCACCTCCACCGCCGCCACCGCCGCCTCCGCCTCCGCCGCCCGATCTGCCGCCGCCGCCACCCAAGCTCCAGATTCGTGAGCCGGTTATGACGGATGTACCGGCACCGGAGCCTATCCGGATCGAGCCAACCAAGAAGGAAGACCGCGTTGACTATGAGGGTCCTCCTCAAGTCATTCCTGGTCCGCCACCACCGCCTGCACCCGTGGTCCCAGCCGGACCGCGTTACGTGAAAGCGGAATGGGCCAGCTATCCTTCGGGTGAAGCTGCGCTCAACTTCTACCCACCGCGCGCTCTTGACGGTGAAGTCGAAGGTGAAGCCACGGTCGAATGTACTCTGGCCGGTAACGGCAAGGTTACAGGCTGTTCGGTCATCAGCGAAAAGCCTGCGGGCTATAAGTTTGGTGAGCAAACCGTGAAGCTGCTGGTGCGTTATGCGCGCGCCAAACCGCAAACGGCTGATGGTGCTATTCAGGACGGCGATAAGATCAAGATCCGCTATCGCTGGACCTTGAACTAGGCTCAACTGATCCAAGTTAAAGAAACACCCCGTGGTTTTGCCACGGGGTGTTTTTTTTTGCGTCAAGAGCACTCATCCGGCGCGCGAATATTTGTGATCACAGTTTATTGACTTTGAGACGCAAAAATCTGCGGTACTCTGATGCTGCATTCCCTGGCGTAAGAACAGGGAGGCCTAACAACCATATGTCCTGACGTTTCTTAAGGTTCATGAGCTTTTGTGTGTCACGGTTTCGTGGCCAAAACCGCTTCATATTTGGCCTTTGGGTTTGTAATGCCCTTGCGCTGGCAGACCCGAAATTGTGACATGACAGGCGCAACCGACTGGCGGGGCGTCGCGACCTTTTACAGGGGTTAATCATGTCCGAAGTGGCGCACAGCCTTCATCATCCGCTTTTTGCCACGGCCGGCCAACGCCGATTGTCACCGTCTGTCATGGCCGGGCTTGGCATAGCCGCCCTGTTACATGCAGGGATTGCGGTCTATCTGTTTAATCAGAATTTTCAGATCATTGAGCCGCCAACCCTGCCGCCCGAAGTCATAACCAAGGGCGTCATGGTCCGGTTTGCGCCGCCACCGCCTACGCCGCAACCGAAATCACCGCCCATTGATCTGCATAAGCCGACCGTAATAACTCCGCTGGCACCGCCACCAATCCCGGTTGAACCGTCTACGGTCGAAGCCGGGCCATCAACCATAACATCGCCGCCCGCCACGATAGCAACTGGGGCACCCACCGAGGCTACGGGTACATCCTCGCAACCGGCGACAAGTCCTTACGTAAAGGCGCAGTGGGCCAGCTATCCGACCGGGGAGGCGGCGCTGAGCTATTACCCCAAGCGCGCCCTTGACGGCGAAGTCGAAGGGGAGGCGTTGGTTGAATGTACGTTTAACGCTACGGGCAAGATTACGGCCTGTGCGGTTTTGTCTGAAAACCCGGCCAAGTACGGCTTTGGACAGGCAACGGTGGACCTGTTGGTTGCACACGCCCGCGCCAAGCCCCAAACCGCTAATGGTGCCTTGCGTGATGGTGACAAGATGAAGATCCGTTATCGCTGGTCGCTTGACTGAGTAAACGGTAAAATGTGAACATAAGCACTCCGGGTAGTGATGCCCGGAGTGTTCCGTTTTGGGGGGAGATAATGAGAATCGCCACATAGGTCGTGCCGTAATATTTGTAGCGGGATTGGGGCTGAGCCAGGTATCGGCGGTAATTGCGTATACGGCGGAGGGGGCGACGGCGCCGACTTATGAGATTGCCTGATTGTAATTTAATACGGGCTGGGCGATAGTTCGCGAAAATTGGAACAGGCATCAGGTGACATCGCTCATGAACTCAAAACATATATTCGCAGGTATAGCCGCCCTTACGTTGGCGTCGGTTGCGGCCTGCACTACCAACGAAACGCTGGGGCGGTCACAATTACTACTGGTCGATAACGCGCAACTGGCCGAACCCGCCATGGCGGCCTGGCAGGAAACGCTCAAGACCTCAAAGATTTCCAATGATGCCGAGATGAATCGCCGGGTGAAAACCGTCGGCGCCCGTATCGTTCAGGCTGCGGGCCTGTCGGGTCAAGCGTGGGAATATGTGGTGTTCGACAACCCTCAACCCAATGCCTTTGTCATTCCCGGCAATAAGGTCGGCGTCAATTCCGGCCTGTTTAAGGTCGTCAAAAACGACGACCAACTGGCCGCGGTTCTGGGCCACGAAACCGGCCACAATATCGCGCAGCATGCCGCCGAGCGCTATTCGCAGCAGGTGGCGACTTCGGTCGGTATTCAGGTCGCGGCCGGGGCCACATCTGGCCGTACCCAGCAGGCGATCTCAAGCTATGGCGGCATCGGGGCGCAACTGGGCGTTATCCTGCCGTTTTCGCGCCAGCATGAACTGGAGGCTGATAAGATCGGCGTCGATCTGATGGCTAAGGCTGGTTACAAACCGTCTGAATCGATCGCCCTGTGGCGCAATATGGCCGCGCAACGCACCGGCGGGGCTCAGCCGCAGTTCCTGTCGACCCACCCGTCGGATGACACCCGCATCAGCCAGCTAGAGGCCTATATCAAGTCGAAGGGCTATAGCTGATCCTCCACAGCAAAGTTATTCGCTTGAGCATAATTGTGCCTTTGGCATAACTTCGCACTTGATCACGGGCGCGGCCTCGGTTAGAGACAGCGCCCTGACATTGTGTCGTGTACGCTATGTCTTGTGATAGCGTGCCGTCTTAGCTCACTTGGTAGAGCGCCAGATTGTGGCTCTGGAGGTAGCTGGTTCGAAACCAGCAGACGGTACCATCACAAACCCTTTCTAATGGTCATATTGCCGCAAAAAGCGAATATGCGATGACGGCATCACCCTATAGCGTAATCATAATCGGCGGTGGCATAGTGGGCCTGTGTGTGGGCTTACGCGCGCTTGATCTGGGGCTGTCGGCGACGATTGTGGCCAAGGACGATGTGATGGCGACGACCTCGGCCATGTCGGCGGGCATGGTCGCCCCCGCATTGGAGGCCATGACCGAAGCCGATCCTCACCTAAGCTTTGCCCGCTATGCGACGGCGCAGAAATCATGGACGGCCTTTGCGGACGGTATTGGGCTGAGCGAGGTGCTTGAAATGGCACAGCCGGGCATCTGGTTGTGGGAGCCGGGGCCCACGGCGGATGACATGCTGAAACGCTTTACCGACATGGGGGCGCGCGCCAAGCTGATGACGGACGCGAGCCTTGGGGCGATTGGCTATGACGCACCGTTTGAGGGCATCGAAATTTCCGGCGATTGGGTAATCTCGCCGGAACCAGTTTTGGCCTATCTCAAAAACCTTTTCCTTGAGCGCGGCGGGCAATGGCGTGAGGCCAATGTGCTTAAGGTCACCGCCCATGAGGTCGTGCTGACGGATGATGAACGCCTGAACGCCGGCCATGTGGTGGTGTGCGCGGGCTTTGGTTCGGCGCGCTTTGCGGAAGGCGTGCCGTCGCTGTCGGCCCTGTCGCCGATCAAAGGGCATTTGCTGGATATTACGCGCAAATCTGATCCGGCGCTGGCCGGGCGTATGGTGCGCTCGCCGTGGGGCTATTTTGTGTTCTATGACGGCCTGTCGAAATTCGGCGCGACCATGCAGAGCGGACGCGGCGATTTGGACGTCGAAGATAGTGCTGTGGCGTCCTTGAAAGACAAGTCGCCGAAATTCACGTCGGGTCTGGTGTCCGCGATTGATGATGACGCGGTGGCGCGGGTCGGGGTGCGGGCCGCCAGTCCCGATCACTGGCCGCTGATTGGTAAGGATGCAGCGTCTGGCGTGTGGGTGGCCACAGCTATGCGCCGTAATGGCTGGATCTATGGGCCCTATGCGGCCGAAGCGATTATCGCGGGTTTGACCGGTGTAACTTTGCCGGACGATGCCGCGCTGTATGACCCGAACAGGTTTTAATCCAACTTCCATTCGGAAGTTGGCAAGGGCGACTGCCCGCCGCCGCTTATGCGGCGAGCCATGCGGCGTTTGAGCTAAAGCAAATTAATCCCTCATTAACCATAAGGCGGCAAAATTTGCCGTATGAAATTCGGTTTGATTCCCACATCCGGCGGTGAGGCTGCGGCCAAAACCAGTACCAATCCGGTCATGCAGGCCCTGCAACGGGCTTCGCAGACGACCGGCGTGGATTTCAGCTATCTGGTCAAGACCGCCCAGCGCGAAAGCTCGCTCAATCCGCGCGCCAAGGCCCCAACGTCTTCGGCGGCGGGCTTGTTTCAATTTATCGAGCAGACCTGGCTGGCCACGGTCAAAAGCCACGGCGCCAAGCACGGCTACGGCACCTATGCCAATCAGATCGTCAAGGGCACTAATGGCCGGTACAGCGTGCCTGATGCCAGCGCCCGTAAGCAGGTGCTGGGTCTGCGCTATGATGCCACCGCCGCGTCGACCATGGGGGCGGAACTGACGGCGGGTAATGCCGCCTACCTCAAAGGGCGGACGGGGCGTAATCCGTCGGCGGGTGAGCTATATGCCGCGCATTTTCTGGGGCCAGCCGGAGCGGCGCAACTGATGCAGGCCCATGATAGCCGGCCGGGGGCATCAGCGGCGGCTCTGTTCCCGCAGGCGGCGTCGGCCAATCGCTCGATATTCTACAAACAGGGCCGGGCGGCCACCGTGGCCGAAGTCATGGCCAATCTGACCCACAAGGCCGGGGGCGCGGTGACTATGCCGGACGTGCAACCCGATGCCATCGAGGAAAGCTTGAGCGGGTTTCTGGTGGCGCGCGCCCAGCGGGTTGATGCCAATCAGGCGTTGCTCGATATGATGTTCGGCTCGGACAACGGCGATAAGGGGATGTTGTTCCAGACCCAACTCCTGTCGGCCTTCGGTCCGGAAAAGGACGAAGACCAACAGGATAAGAGCGGTCTGTTCGGTTAGGCTTGCGGGGATAACAGGGCTTCGGCGGCGGCTTTTTCAGCCGGTGTCATCCGTCCTTCCAGAATTTTAAGCACCGCTTCGGCATTGGGGTGACCGGCTGTCTGCGCCAGCGTCAACCACGCATAGGCCTTGGTGTGATCAGTCTCGCCGCCTTCGCCCTTCATCATCATGACCCCAAGGTTAAACATGCCGTCGGCCTGACCGCGCACGGCGGCGGCTTCAAACCACTTACGAGCCATGACCTGATCCTTGGGCAGTATCTGTCCGTTGTAGAAATAGGTGCCGAGCGCATTCTGGGCGTCACCGTCGCCGCCAATCGCCGCTTCCTTATAGAGGCTCAAAGCCCTATCTGGATCGGCCTTGACGTTTTCGCCCAAATCATAGGCCCGCGCCACAGCATAGGTAGCGCCCGGATGCTTTTGCCTGGCGGCGTGCCAGTACCAGTCCAGTGCCTTATTCGGGTCAGCTTTAATAGTTTCCTCGCCGGAATAGAGTATATTGGCCAGCGCATACTGGGCGGGCGCAAAGCTATATTCCGCCGCACCCGTGTACAGTTTAGCGGCTTTACCTAAATCACGTGGTGTATCGTAACCAAAATAATAGATGTCGCCTAAAGCCTTACCTGCGGGAACAAAGCCCAGATCATAGGCGCGGTCGAACCATTTTCGGGTCGCTTTCGGATTCTTAGGCACATCAAAACCGATCAGATAAATCTTGGCCAGCATCATGGAGGCTTCGGCCTTGGGGCTCATCCGGTCGGGACGTGTGGGATCATAAGGACGAGGCGTAACCTTTTCATGACCTGCGGCAGCGTCTTCAAACCATTTAATGGCTTCGGGGACATCCTTTTCCGTGGCCACGCCGTAAAGGTGCATTTTGGCGATCATGACGGCGGCTTCGCGATATCCCATCTTTGAATAGGACTTTTTGAACATCGCGAGGGCTTCGGGATATTTTCCAGCGTTGAACAGGTCTGCGGCGTCGCGCATGGTTGTGTCGCGGCGAGCAATATGCGCCCGCCCGGCGGCAAACCCATAATCCGCAGCACTACAGCCGCTGAAGCCGCTGCGGTCATCGGCGGTGCGGCTTCGGTCAAAGGCAGAAAAACCTGTTGAGGCGTCACCGAACGGGCTGCTGGCGCTGAAAGTTTGGCGGTCGTAGCTTTGCTGGCGTATGGCGCCGCGGACATAGTCAGCCGTGCTGGCGTTTTGCCCTGACATGAAACCGCAGGAGGACGCGGTGTCGGTTCTGATCGTCAGCCCGCTTGTGGGGGGTTTCAGTTTGCCGAATACGGTAACTGTGGTGACGTCGCCCTCAGCCGCCGGATTTGATGGGGCGGGTTGGGACGGAGGTGGCGTCGTCGCAGGCGTTTGGGCTTGCGCAACATAGGCGGCGCACATCGTCATGACCGTCAGCACCAGTGTGCGATGGATATTTGCAGAGCTCATTTTCATAATTCCGCCTTAACTCACTTAAGATTTGGCGGACGGTGACAGGATCGCCAGAGCCTGCGCCTTATCGGCATCGGTCATGCGCTTTTCCAATGCGGTGAGGGCGGCTTTGGCACTTTCGTGGCCCTTGGCCTGCGCCAGACGGAACCAGACCCAGGCCTTGACCATATCTTTGTCGCCGCCTTCGCCCTTCATCAGCATGACGCCGAGGTTGAACATGGCGTCGTCCTGCCCCTGACGGGCGGCGGCTTCGAACCATTTGCGGGCTGTGGCGTCATCCTTGACGATCTGATCGCCGCCCTGATAGAAATAGGTGCCCACTGCGTTCTGGGCGTCGGCATTTCCGGCAAGGGCGGCCTCTTTATAATAGACCAGAGCCTTGGCCGGATCAGCATCGGCGCCTTCACCGGCGTCATAGGCGCGAGCGACGCTATAAAGCGCACCCGCATGGTTTTGCTTTGAAGCTTCGTAATACCAGGCCACGGCGGTCTTGAGGTTCGGCTCTATGCCGTCGTCTCCAAGGTAATAGATTTCCGCAAGCGCATACTGAGCGGGGGCAAAGCCGACTTCGCCCGCCTGTTTATAATAGCTGACGGCCTTTTTAACATCCTTCTGCGTATCGTAACCGTAGTAGTAGATATCGCCCAGGGTTTTGGCCGCCGGGACATAGCCGACATAGTTGGCCCGCTCAAACCACTTGCGGGCCTCTTTTGGATTTTTAGCCACGCCGAAACCGGTCAGATATACCTTGGCCAGCATGACCGCGGCTTCGCTGATCGGGGTCAGGCTGTCATCCGGGTACTTCGGATCAAAGGCCGGCATCTGGCGTGTGGCATCAAAGCGGCTGCCGGCGGCACGTTCCAACCACTTGATAGCTTCCGGGACGTCGGCTTTCATGCCCAGGCCATTGAGATAGATTTTACCGATCAGGAGTGACGCTTCCACGCCACCATCACTGTCGGGAAGTTTAGCGTAGGATTTTTTCGCCATCTCCAGCGCTTCGGGGAATTTACCGGCATCGAATAGGGCATAGGCTTCGGGCAGGGTCTTGTCGCGGCGGGCAATGGAGGCCCGACCGGCTGCAAAGCCACGATCCGCACCGCTGCAATAGGCGGTCTGATCGGCGGTTGTACCGGGCGCTTCGGCGGAGGGAAAGCGCATGGGCGCGCCGGGAAGGGAGGCGTCACCAAACGGGCTGCTTTCGTTAAAGTAGTCGCTCCGGCCGCCGCCGATCACATTACCGTCGTCATCAAAGGTCGTGGGGCCCGCCATGGCGTCCGGATCGCGGCTGCCGGTGGTGGATTCGATGTAGTCCTGCACATAGCTATCTGTAGACCCCAGACCCGACGTGAAGAAATTACATGAGGCAGCGGAGTTGGGGTTGAGCTTCAGGACTCTACGGGCGGTCTTGGGTTTCAGCTTGCCTTCGACGGTTACGGTCGTTTCAGAAGGTGTCTCGGCCGCGGGCGGCGGCGTTGGCGTTTGCGCGGAAACCGACGTGGGCAGGATGACGACAGCACTAATAATGAGTGCGCGCGCGATAAACGCACCTGTGGCGGCTGTGGATTTCAATGACATGACTGTCCCCCTGAATCTATTCCCTGTCGGCAGCTTAAATGCGCAGCCGGTTTATTGCGGTACATAATGCCCGCTTTGGTGGAGCCGTCAACTGCAATCAGGTAGTGATCAAAATCGATCATCGAAGGGTGTGCTAAGTGGCCGGAATAGCGTCGTGCGGGCAGGGGACAAACCAAGGCGTTCCGGAAACGCGTTTCCCCTTATTGTTTTTGGATTTTTCCGACATCAGGTCTTGACGGGGAGGGAATCCTTGGGCATAAGCGCGACCTCTGTTGGATCGGCTGTGGTGCCTCAAGTGATTGAGGTGTCAGACGCGGTTCGCAAATCAAACGTTCAGGCACGGAATTGAGCCTTATACCGTAAGGCTCGAAACGGTGTCTGTTTTTTTGCTTTCATCTGCCGGGAAACTGGTAGATGAGGGTGGTAGTTGCGGAATATGCGTTCAGTCTCTTTTTTAGAGCCTGAGTTGGTCTTTGAAATGGTTCACTGCACGCGTTAAACCCGCAAGCTCTTTTATTGGAATACGAGCGATATGGATCGTCAGAATATCCGCATCAGACTCAAGGCCTTCGATCATCGCGTGCTGGATCATTCCACACGCGAAATCGTGAACACGGCCAAGAGAACGGGCGCCACCGTTCGGGGACCTATTCCCCTGCCTACGCTCATTGAGCGTTTCACCGTAAACCGTTCGCCGCACGTCGATAAGAAGTCCCGCGAACAGTTTGAAATTCGCACGCACAAGCGTGTGCTCGACATCGTCGATCCGACTCCTCAGACCGTGGACGCGCTCATGAAGCTCGACCTGTCGGCGGGTGTCGATGTCGAGATTAAGATCTGAGGATATTGACCATGCGGACGGGCTTGATTGCCAAAAAGCTGGGCATGACGCGTTATTTCGATAACGATGGCGTCCATGTGCCAGTTACCGTTCTCTCTCTAGAGGGCTGCCAGGTTGTGGCGCAGCGTACGAAGGACAGGGACGGCTATGTCGCGCTCCAGCTCGGTGCTGGATCTGCGAAAGCAAAGAACACCACGAAGCCGGAGCGTGAGCGCTTCGCCAAGGCTCAGGTTGAGCCCAAGGCGATCCTCGCTGAGTTCCGTGTTTCCGAAGACGCGCTTGTCGACGTCGGTGCTGAATTATCGGCTGACCACTTCGTTGAAGGTCAGAAGGTCGACATTCAGGGCACGACCATCGGTAAGGGCTTTGCCGGCGCCATGAAGCGCTGGAACTTCGGTGGTATGCGCGCAACTCACGGTGTGTCGGTGTCTCACCGGGCACACGGTTCAACGGGTCAGCGTCAAGACCCAGGCCGTACCTTCCCAGGTAAGAAGATGGCCGGTCACTACGGTGTTGAAACCGTCACGACCCTGAACCTCGAAGTGGTTCGCGTTGATGCCGAGCGTGGCCTTCTTTATATTCGCGGTGCTGTTCCCGGTTCGGAAGGGTCTTTCGTCAAGATCCGTGACGCCGTGAAAAAGGCCGCTCCGCAAGGTCTGCCGTTCCCTGCTGGTATTAAGTCTGTAGCTGCCGCTCCGGTCGCTGCAAATGAAGCCCCGGCTGAGGCTCCTGCCGCAGAAGAGGGAGCTGAATAATTATGAAAATCCAAGTCACCAATCTGAACGCTGATCAAGCGGGCGAGCTGGAACTTTCGGACAACGTCTTCGGTCTCGAAGATATCCGCTCCGACATTCTGGCCCGCGTCGTAAACTGGCAGTTGGCCAAGCGCCGCGCCGGTACGCACAAGGTTCAGACCCGCAATGAGAATTCTCGTACGGGTAAGAAGATGTATAAGCAAAAAGGCTCCGGCGGCGCCCGTCACGGCTCACGTCGTGCCCCGCAGTTCGTCGGTGGTTCGCGCGCTTTCGGTCCGGTCGTTCGCTCTCATGCGTTTGACCTGCCTAAGAAGGTTCGTGCGCTCGGCCTGCGTCATGCTTTGTCGTCCAAGGTAAAGTCCGGCTCGCTGATCATTCTGGATCAGGCGATTGTGGATGCCCCGAAGACCCAAAGCCTGCTGGCATCTTTCGAGAAGCTCGGCCTGAAGAACGCGCTGTTTATCGCGGGTCCTGAAGTCGACACCAACTTCGCTCTGGCCTCGCGCAACATCCCGAATATCGATGTGTTGCCGAACGCCGGTCTCAATGTCTATGACATTCTGCGTCGTGAAAAGCTGGTTCTGACCAAGTCTGCGGTCGAAGCCATCGAAGCACGCTTTGCTGTGGGAGCTTAAGAGATGGCTGCTACTATTCGCAATTACGACGTTCTCCTGTCGCCGCACATCACCGAAAAGGCCACTCTGCTGTCCGAGCAGAACAAGGTTGTCTTCAAGGTGTCGCTGGACTCCTCTAAAGACGAAGTCGCCTCGGCGGTCGAAGCGCTTTACGGCGTTAAGGTCACCAAGGTGAACACGATCGTTCAAAAGGGCAAGACCAAGCGCTTCAAGGGCATTAAGGGTCGCCGCATTGATGTCAAAAAGGCGATTGTTACCCTCGAAGAGGGCCAATCCATAGACATCACAACCGGCTTGTAAGGAGAGGTTTGAGCAATGGCTTTAAAGCAATATAATCCGACCTCCCCCGGCCGTCGTCAGCTTGTTCTGGTTGACCGTTCGGAACTGCACAAGGGTCGCCCTGAGAAATCACTTGTCGAAGGCTTGACCAAGTCCGGCGGTCGTGGTGCCGGTGGCCGTATCGCTGTCCGCTTTCGCGGCGGTGGTGCCAAGCGCCTGTACCGCATCATCGACTTCAAGCGTCGCAAGTTTGATGTGGTCGGCACGGTTGAGCGTCTGGAATATGACCCTAACCGTACCGCGTTCATCGCGCTGATCAATTACGCCGACGGCGAAAAGGCCTATATTCTGGCCCCGCAACGCCTCAAGGCCGGTGACCAGATCATCGCCTCTGAAAAGGTTGACGTGAAGCCTGGTAATGCCGCTCCGTTGCGCGCCCTGCCGATCGGCACGATCATCCACAATGTTGAGCTGAAGCCGCTTAAGGGTGGCCAGTTGGCCCGCTCGGCCGGCGCCTATGCTCAGCTTGTTGGTCGTGACGCCGGTTACGCTCAGATCCGTCTGGGTTCGGGCGAGCTTCGCATGGTGCTTGACACCTGCATGGCGACCGTCGGCGCTGTGTCCAACCAGGACCACATGAACGAAAACCTCGGTAAAGCCGGTCGCTCTGTCCATAAGGGCCGTCGTCCACACGTCCGCGGTGTCGCCATGAACCCGATCGACCACCCGCACGGTGGTGGTGAAGGCCGTACCTCCGGTGGTCGTAACCCTGTGACACCTTGGGGCAAGCCCACCAAGGGTCGTAAGACTCGTACCAACAAAGCGACGGATAAGTACATCATCCGCTCGCGTCACGTTAAGAAGGCTCGCTAATCCATGGCACGCTCCGTATGGAAAGGTCCTTTCGTGGATGGTCACCTTCTTAAGAAGGCTGACGCCGCGCAGGGTTCCGGTCGCAAAGAGGTCATTAAGACCTGGTCGCGTCGCTCGGTCATCATGCCCCAGTTCATTGGGCTGACGATCGGCGTATATAATGGTCAAAAGCATGTGCCCGTAATCGTGTCGGAAGACATGGTTGGCATGAAGCTCGGTGAATTTTCGCCTACGCGGAACTTCCCCGGTCACGCCGCTGACAAGAAGGCGAAGAGGAAGTAATTATGTCTCAGACAAAAAATCCTCGCCGCGTTGAAGCCAACGAAGCCCGCGTCAAGCTGGTTTCGGTGCGCATCAGCCCGCGTAAGCTAAATCTGGTCGCTCAATCCATTCGTGGTCTGAAGGTGCAACGCGCCCTCAACGAACTGGAATTCAGCCACAAGCGCATCGCCAAAGACGTTCGCAAGGCTTTGTATTCGGCGATCTCCAATGCCGAAAACAACCACAACCTGGACATCGACAACCTGTTTGTCGCTCAGGCTTATGTGGGCAAAGGCATTGTCATGAAGCGTTTCGCTTCACGGGCTCGTGGCCGTTCGTCGCGTATCCTCAAGCCGTTTTCGGAAATCACGATTGTGGTTCGCGAATTCGGTGCCGAAGCTGCTAAAGGGGCTGCGTAATGGGTCAGAAAGTTAATCCTATTGGTCTGCGCCTCGGCGTCAACCGCACCTGGGACTCGCGCTGGTTCGCTGCGCGTCAGGAATATGCCAAGCTGCTTCATCAGGACCTGAAGATCCGTAAGGAACTCAAGGAAAAGCTGAACGCAGCCGGTGTGTCGCGCATCATCATTGAGCGTCCTCACAAGAAGTGCCGTATTACCATCTACGCCGCCCGTCCGGGCGTTGTGATTGGTAAAAAAGGCCAGGACATCGATAAGCTGCGCAAGGACATCGCCACCCTCACTGAGGGCGAAGTGTTCCTGAACCTGGTCGAAGTGCGTAAGCCCGAAGTCGACGCTCAACTGGTTGCCGAGTCTATCGCTCAGCAGCTTGAGCGCCGTATCGCCTTCCGCCGCGCCATGAAGCGTTCGATCCAGTCGGCTATGCGTCTGGGCGCCAAGGGCATCCGTATGAACCTTTCGGGCCGCCTTGGCGGTGCTGAAATCGCGCGTATGGAATGGTACCGTGAAGGCCGCGTGCCTTTGCACACCATCCGTGCTGACATCGACTTTGGTTTTGCCGAAGCCCTGACCACCTATGGTATCATTGGTATCAAGGTGTGGATCTTCAAGGGCGAAGTCCTTGAGCACGATCCGATGGCCCAGGACAAGCGTTGGGCGATTGAGGCGGCTGGCCCATCGTCAAACGAACGTCCTGAGCGCTCTGACCGTAACCGCGGCCCGCGCCGCGATCGTAATCAGAAGGAGGCTTAAGAGCCATGTTGCTCCCTAAGCGCACCAAATACCGCAAGGCTTTCAAAGGCCGTATTCATGGCAACGCCAAGGGCGGCTTTACGCTGAACTTTGGTTCGTATGGCCTGAAGACGGTCGAGCCTGAGCGCCTGACAGCTCGTCAAATCGAAGCTGCCCGTCGTGCGATCACCCGCCAAATGAAGCGTCAAGGCCGCGTTTGGATCCGTATTTTCCCTGACCTGCCGGTCACGGGTAAGCCTGCCGAAGTCCGTATGGGTAAAGGTAAGGGTGCGGTGGATTACTGGGCTGCTCGCGTAGCTCCGGGTCGCATTCTGTTTGAAATCGACGGCGTGCCGGACGATATCGCTCGCGAAGCTCTGCGCCTCGGCGCGGCTAAGCTGCCGGTTCGTACCCGCGTCGTGACCCGCCTTGATGCCGGCATTGCGCCGGTCGCTGAGGCTGCGGAGTAGGATCATGACCAAGATTGCTGACCTGCGGGGCAAGACCCCTGACCAATTGCACGAAGAACTGCTCAATCTGAAGAAAGAGCAATTCAACCTGCGTTTCCAGAAGGCCACTGGCCAGATGGAAAAGACTCACCGTGTAGACGAAGTTCGTAAGGACATCGCCCGCATCAAGACCCTTTTGACGGCCCAAAAAGCCTAAGGAGAGACCATGCCCAAGCGTATTCTGGAAGGTCTGGTTGTTTCCGATAAGGGCGACAAGACCATCGTTGTTAAGGTTGAACGCACCGTTCTGCACCCGCTCTTGAAAAAGACGGTCCGCGTATCGAAGCGCTACCACGCCCACGACGAAGCTAACACCTACAAGGCTGGCGAAACCGCACGCATCATCGAATGTGCGCCTAAGTCGAAGCTGAAGACCTGGGAAGTGCTTCCTAAAGAAGCCTAATGGCTTCGCCAAAAAGTTTGAAAGCTATGCTTTCAATACGTTTTTGGCGGGTCAATTCAGGAAAAATGCTCTCGAAGCGGTTCTTCGAGCATTTTTGAGTTTACTTCTAACGCGGAATGAGGCTTATGCCTCATTCCGCGAATATTTGTCGGTATAGCGTTGCGGTCTGCTTTGGCCGCAAAACCTGCCGAAAAAGAAATTCAAATCATGAGTAGGGGCTTGCCCTGATAGCGTGATTTGCTCGTATCGTTTCAAACCAAGGCACCTTAAGCAACAGCGAAGGGTTTTGGTTTGGGTTTCAAGGAAGTTTGAACATGATTCAGATGCAAACTAACCTGGATGTTGCCGATAATTCCGGCGCACGCCGGGTCATGTGCATCAAGGTGTTGGGTGGCTCTAAGCGCCGCTACGCCTCGGTGGGTGACCTGATCGTCGTTTCCGTTAAGGAAGCGATTCCGCGTGGTCGCGTGAAGAAGGGTGATGTGCTGCGCGCCATCGTCGTTCGCACCGCGAAAGACATCCAGCGTAAAGACGGATCGGTGATCCGTTTCGACACCAATGCTGCCGTGATCGTCAATAAGTCGTCCGAGCCCGTTGGCACTCGTATCTTCGGCCCGGTTCCGCGCGAATTGCGCGCCAAGAACCACATGAAGATCATTTCGCTGGCACCGGAGGTGATCTGATATGGCTGCGAAGATTAAGAAAAACGACACCGTTGTTGTGTTGACCGGTAAGGACAAAGGCCGTCAAGGCAAGGTCCTTCGGGTACTGACTGAAGAAAACCGCGTCGTCGTGCAAGGCATTGCTGTGGTTCAACGCCACACCCGCGCCAGCCAGACGAACCCGCAAGGCGGCATCATCAACAAAGAAGCCGCTATCCACGTTTCGAACGTCGCCCACATCGACCCGAAGTCCGGCAAGCCAACCCGCGTTGGTTTCAAGATTGATGGCGACAAGAAGGTGCGCGTCGCCAAGAAGTCCGGTGAGGTCATCAATGGCTGATACGAAGTACACTCCGCGCCTTAAGGCGGTCTATCTTGAGACCATCCGTGAGGCCATGAAGGCTGAGTTCGGTTACACGAACGAAATGCAAGTGCCAAAGCTTGACAAGATCGTTGTCAATATGGGTATCGGCGAGGCCGTTGCTGACTCCAAGAAGGTAAAGGCTGCGATCAAGGATCTGGCTGCTATCACGGGTCAGAAGCCGGCTGAAACCAAGGCTCGTCAATCCATCGCCGGCTTTAAGCTGCGCGAAGGTATGGTGATCGGCGCCAAGGTTACGCTGCGCAAGGATCGTATGTATGAATTCCTCGACCGCCTGATCACGATCGCGCTGCCGCGCGTGAAGGATTTCCGTGGTCTGAACGGTAACTCCTTTGACGGTCGTGGCAACTATGCCATGGGCCTGAAGGAACACATCGTGTTTCCGGAAATCAACTACGACCAAATCGATCAGATGTGGGGCATGGATATCGTTGTCTGCACCACGGCTCCGAGCGACAAGGAAGCTAAGGCGCTTCTGAAGGCGTTCCAGTTCCCGTTCACGTCGTAAGCGGGGAGAGAAAGATATCATGGCAAAGAAAAGCGCAATTAACCGCAACGAGATGGTCAAGAAGCTGGTGGCTCAATATGCCTCTAAGCGCGAAGCCCTCAAAGCGATCGCTGTCGATGAGTCTCTTCCGCTGGAAGAACGCTTCGATGCCCGTCTGAAACTGGCCAAGTTGCCTCGCAACTCAGCGCCCAACCGCATCCGTAACCGCTGCGAAATCACCGGTCGTCCGAGAGCTTTCTATCGTAAGCTTAAGATGAGCCGTATCGCTTTGCGTGAGCTTGGCAACCAGGGACAAGTCCCCGGTCTGACCAAGTCAAGCTGGTAAGGGAGGATTGAAATATGTTCGTTAACGATCCTCTGAGCGACATGATCGCTCGTATCAAGAATGCGGCCATGCGTAAGCGTTCCAGCGTTCTGACCCCGGCCTCCAAGCTGCGCGGTCGCGTGCTCGATGTCCTTAAGGACGAGGGCTATATCCGCGGCTATGAGCTTCTGGAAGTTCCCGGCGAGTTTCCTCAGTTCCAGATTGAACTGAAGTACTTCGACGGTGAGCCGGTCATCGCGGAAATCGCCCGCGTGTCAAAGCCAGGCCGTCGCGTCTATTCGTCGATCAAAGATCTGAAGCCTATCAAGAACGGCCTCGGTATCTCGATCCTGTCCACGCCCAAGGGCGTCATGTCTGACAACGCAGCCCGCGACAATAACGTCGGCGGCGAAGTCCTCTGCCGCGTCTACTAAGACCGGCTGATAGGAAATTAAGACCATGTCTCGGATTGGTAAAAAAGCTATTGCTGTTACGAAGGGCGTGACCATCACGCTCAACGGGCAGGACATTCAGGTCAAGGGCCCCAAGGGGCAACTGGCCTGGACCGTCGTTGAAGAAATCGAAGTCAAGTATGAGGGCGACGAAATCACCGTTGCTCCGCGTGGCGATACTAAGCGTCACAAATCTATGTGGGGCCTCAGCCGCACCCTGATCGCCAATATGGTGAAGGGCGTGACTGACGGCTTCGAGCAGAACCTTGAACTGGTCGGCGTGGGTTACCGCGCCGCCATGAAGGGCACCTCGCTTGAGCTGCAGCTCGGTTTCTCGCACCCGGTCGAGGTCCCGGCGCCCACCGGCGTCACCTTCGTGGTGCCTAAGCAAACCGAAATCAAGATCCAGGGAATCGACAAGCAAGTCGTCGGTGAACTGGCCGCCAAGATCCGCAAAATTCGTCCGCCTGAGCCCTATAAGGCTAAGGGTGTTCGTTATGCCGGCGAAAAGGTTCGCCGCAAGGAAGGCAAGAAGAAGTAAGTCATGGCTCTGTCTCCTCGTGAACAATTGGCTCGTCGCGCGCAACGTAATCGTACGCGCCTCAAGAAGCTCTCCAACGGCCGCCCGCGTTTGTCGGTGTTCCGTTCGGATAAAAACATCTACGCTCAGATCATCGACGATCTGAAGGGCGTGACCGTAGTTGCGGCCTCGTCCCTCGAAGCGTCGACTAAGCGTGGTTCGGACGCCTCCGCCGCCACCGAAGTTGGTAAGCTGGTTGCCCAGCGTGCCATCGAAGCCGGTATCAAAGACGTTGTCTTTGATCGTGGTGGTTACATTTATCATGGCCGGGTGAAGGCGTTGGCAGATGCCGCGCGTGAAGCCGGTCTCAACTTCTAAGGGGTACGTTCATGGCTCGTCCTAGCGAAAACCGCAATGAGCGTCGCGATCGCACCGAAGAACCTTCGGAATTCGTAGAAAAGCTCGTCGCCATCAACCGCGTCGCCGCTACTGTTAAGGGTGGTCGTCGTTTCTCGTTCGCCGCTCTGATGGTCGTTGGTGACCAAAAAGGCCGCGTTGGCTACGGTCACGGTAAGGCCCGTGAAGTGCCGGAAGCTATCCGCAAGGCTACCGAAGAAGCCAAGAAGTCGCTCGTTCGCGTGCCGCTTCGTGAATCCCGCACTCTGCACCACGATGGCTACGGCCGTTGGGGCGCCGGTAAGATCCAGCTTCGCGCGGCCCCTCCGGGCACTGGCGTGATCGCAGGTGGTCCGATGCGTGCGGTGCTTGAAACCCTGGGCGTTTCCGACGTGGTCGGCAAGTCGCTTGGGTCTTCGAACCCTTACAACATGGTGCGCGCCACGTTTGAAGCGCTGAAGGTGCAGTCTTCGCCCCGTCAGATCGCCTCCAAGCGCGGCAAAAAGGTTGGCGACATCCTGACGCGCCGTAACGACGGCGCTTCGTCGCCTGAAGCGATCGAGGGCTAATCATCATGGCACAAGTCACAGTCAAGCAGACGGGTTCGCCCATCCGCCGTACCAAAGATCAGCGCGCAACGCTCGCCGGTCTGGGCCTGAACAAGATGGGCCGTGTCTCCACTCTGGAAGATACGCCTTCGGTTCGCGGCATGATCGCCAAGGTGGCTCACCTGATCGAAATCGTAGACTAAACAAATGCCCGGAGGAAACTCCGGGCATTTTGCTATTTATAGAAGCCTGAAACATCAGGCTTCACTCCATCAACGCCGAGTCCGCACCTTGCGGGCGCATTCAGATATGAGGCATACAATGACAAAATTGAACGAAATCCGCGATAACGAAGGCTCGACCAAGGGCCGTATGCGCGTAGGCCGCGGCCCTGGCTCCGGCAAGGGCAAGACCGCCGGTCGCGGTGTGAAGGGCCAGAAGTCCCGTTCGGGCGTCTCGCTGCTGGGCTTTGAAGGCGGTCAAATGCCGCTGTACATGCGTATGCCTAAGCGCGGTTTCAACAACCCGTTCGCTCTGAAATTCGCTGAAGTCAACCTGTGGCGCCTGCAAGACGCCATCGACGCCGGTAAGATCGATGCCAAGGCTGAGATCACGGGCGCTGTGCTTAAGGCTGCGGGCGTTATTCGTCGTGAGCTTGACGGCGTGCGTCTGCTGGGCGAAGGCGAGCTGAAGTCCAAGGTTACCCTCAACGTCTATTCAGCGACCGCAGGGGCTGTGAAGGCCGTTGAGGCTGCCGGTGGCACCGTGACCCAAAAGCGTCCGGCTAAGAAGCCAGCGGCGTAAGTTATCCACGGGTGATATAAGCCCTTGGGCTGAGGGGCGGGCGCTTTGGTGCGTGCTGCCTCTTGGCCTTTCGGTTTTGTCCGCCTATATCTGCCTGAAGGTCGTGAGTCTGTGTCATCAGATTCTTTTGGGGACTTTCTGATTTTTAAGGGTACTTGATGGCATCGGCTGCTGAACAACTTGCTGCGAATATGAATTTCGGCGCCTTTGCGAAGGCAACCGAACTTCATAAGCGTCTTCTTTTTACGCTGGGTGCGCTGATTATCTGCCGTCTGGGGACCTATGTGCCCGTTCCCGGCATTGATATGGCCGCGTTTGACCGCGCCTTTTCGGGACAGTCTCAGGGTATTTTGGGCATGTTCAACATGTTCTCCGGCGGTGCCGTTGAGCGTATGGCCGTGTTTGCCCTGAACATCATGCCGTACATTTCCGCGTCGATCATTGTGCAACTCATGGGCTCGATCTACGGCCCGTGGGAAAAGCTGCGCAAGGAAGGCGGGGAGGCGGGCCGCAAGCAGCTTAACCAGTATACCCGCTATCTGACGCTGGTTCTGGCCATTGTTCAGTCGTTCTCGATCGCAGCAGGTATGCAGGCATCGGGGCTGGCGCTCAATCCGGGGCCGTTCTTCCTTATCGCGACCGTGACGACGCTTACCGGCGGCACCATGTTCCTGATGTGGCTGGGTGAGCAGATCACCGCGCGCGGCGTCGGTAACGGCTCCTCGATGATCATCTTTACCGGCATTGTCGCCGTCCTGCCGTCAACCATAGCCCAGCTTCTGGCGCTCGCCAAAGAAGGACAGATCGCGCCTCTGGTGCTGCTCCTGGTCGTTCTGGTGCTGATTGCCACCATCGTCTTTATCGTGTTCATGGAGCGCGCCCAGCGTCGCCTGCTGGTGCAGTACCCTAAGCGTCAGGTCGGCAACCGTATCATGGGCGGCGATACCTCGTTCATGCCGCTTAAGGTCAATACCGCCGGTGTTATTCCGCCGATTTTTGCCTCGTCGCTGTTGCTGCTGCCGACCACGATCCTGCAATTTGCAGGTTCCAACCCGGATGCCATGCCGACCTGGTTGCAGTGGCTGCCTACGCTTACGACGCAACTGACCCATGGCCAGCCGCTGTTCATGGCTATCTATGCCGCTCTGATCATCTTCTTCTGTTTCCTGTACACCTCGCTGGTGTTCAATCCGGACGAAACCGCTGAGAACCTGCGTAAATACGGCGGCTTCCTGCCGGGTATCCGTCCGGGTAAGCGCACGGCTGAGTATCTGGATTTCGTTCTGACGCGCATTACCGTGATTGGTGCTGGCTATATCACCATCGTCTGTTTGCTGCCGGAACTGTTGATCTCCAGCCTTGGCAACAGCTTCTACTTCGGCGGTACGTCGATCCTGATCGTGGTGTCGGTAACTATGGACACGGTTGCCCAGATCCAGTCGCATCTTTTGGCCCATCAGTATGATGGTCTGATCAAAAAATCGAAAATGAAAGGCGGAGCGCCAAGACTCCGCGGGGGAGCTCGATGAACCTAATACTTTTCGGGCCGCCTGCGGCCGGTAAGGGCACTCAGGCCAAGCGTCTGGTGGTGGCACGTAACATGGTGCAACTGTCAACCGGTGACATGCTGAGGGCCGCTATTGCTGCCGAAAGCGAACTGGGCCTCAAGGTCAAGGATATTCTGGCCAGCGGCGGCTATGTGGCCGATGAGATCGTCATCGCCCTGATCCGTGAGCGCCTGCCAGAGGCCGAAGCTGCCGGTGGGGCGATCTTTGATGGCTTTCCGCGCACTGTGGCCCAGGCCGAGGCGCTGGACGCGATGCTTGCCGAGCGTGGCAGCCAGATCGATAAGGTCGTGCGCCTGAATGTCGATGAAGCCGCGCTGATTGACCGGATCGAGACGCGCTTTGCCGAGCAGGGTCGCAGCGACGACAACCCGCAAGTTTATAAAGAGCGTCTGGCGAAATATAATGCTGAGACCGCACCGCTTTTGCCCTTCTATGCCGCGCAAGGCAAGCTTGCTGAGGTTGAGGGCATGGGCTCAATGGAAGAGGTCGCCGCCCGTATCGAGGCGGCCCTTGCTTAACAGATTTCCTTTCAGGCTCCCTTAGAAGGCCTGAGAGATTTAATTGCCGGTTTTGAATTTTCACCCCAAAGCCGGTTCTACAATTAAGACCAAAGATGCTGGCCCAGCTTTTTCACCTCTGGGCTCAAGTCTTAGTCTGTAACTTCGCCGTCCAGATCGCTTAAGGCGTTAAACCTTAAGCTTTTGGGCAAAAAACCATTGACGGATGATGATTCCTTATTATAAGGGGTCGCTTCCGCGAAAATAACACGCGTGTTCTTTTGGGCTGGCCTTTACATCAGGCACGCTTAAAGGCATACGTGTCGCCTTTCGTTTTTTGGCGCGCCGTAAGGTTGTGCCCCGAGGAGAATTAGACGTGGCCCGTATTGCAGGCGTCAATATACCGACAAACAAGCGCGTCCTTATCGCGCTCCAATATATCCATGGCATTGGCCCGCAAAAGGCTAAGGAAATCGTGGAAAAAGTGGGCATTGAAGATGCCCGTCGTGTCAATTCGCTGTCTGACGCCGAAGTGCTGCAGATCCGTGAAACCATCGACCGTGACTATCTGGTCGAAGGTGATTTGCGTCGCGAAGTCTCGATGAACATCAAGCGCCTGATGGACCTGGCCTGCTACCGCGGCCTGCGTCACCGTAAGGGCCTCCCGGTGCGTGGTCAACGCACTCACACAAATGCGCGTACGCGCAAAGGTCCGGCGAAACCTATCGCTGGCAAAAAGAAGTAATCGGGACCGCTGAGCAATGGCTAAGGAACCTACACGCGTTAAAAAGCGCGAACGTAAAAACATCACCTCGGGCGTGGCACATGTCAACGCTTCGTTCAACAACACCATGATCACCATCACGGACGCGCAGGGCAATGCGATTTCGTGGTCGTCGGCTGGCCACATGGGCTTTAAGGGTTCGCGTAAATCGACCCCTTACGCCGCCCAGGTTGCCGCCGAAGACGCAGGCCGTAAGGCTATGGAACATGGCGTCAAGACGCTGGAAGTCAGCGTTGCCGGTCCGGGTTCGGGCCGTGAATCGGCTCTGCGCGCCCTGCAGGCGGTGGGCTTCACGATCACCACGATCCGTGACGTCACCCCGATCCCGCATAACGGCTGCCGTCCGCCGAAGCGTCGTCGCGTTTAATTTCGTCTAATTCTATTTAACAGCCGCCGTTTCGTTTGATCGCGAAGCGGCGGCCTTTCCCACAATTTGAGGGACGCAATGATCGAAAGAAACTGGCAACAGCTAATTCGTCCCGAGAAGCCCCAGATCGAGTCCGGCGTGGATTCTACGCGCAAGATGCGTCTGGTCGCGGAGCCGCTGGAGCGCGGTTTCGGGGTAACTCTCGGTAACGCTTTGAGACGTGTTCTCCTGTCTTCGTTGCAGGGTGCGGCTGTTACGGCTGTGCAGATCGATGGTGTCGTTCACGAGTTTTCATCTATCGAAGGCGTTCGTGAAGATGTCGTGGATATCATCCTCAACATCAAGCAACTGGCGCTGCGTATGCATGCCGAAGGCCCCAAGCGCATGGTGCTTCGCGCCTCTGGTGCTGGCCCGGTAACCGCCGGTCAGATTGATGTCCCGGCCGATATCGAAGTGCTTAACCCTGACCATGTCATCTGTACTCTGGATGAAGGCGCTTCGGTACGCATGGAATTCACCGTTCAGACCGGCAAGGGCTATGTGCCTGCTGACCGTCTGCGTCCGGAAGATGCCCCGATTGGCCTGATCGCCGTCGATGCGCTTTATTCGCCGGTCAAGAAGGTTGCTTACCGCGTCGAGCCGACCCGTCAGGGTCAGTCGCTCGATTACGATAAGCTGGTGATGGAAGTTGAAACCAACGCCGCTGTGACCCCGATCGATGCCGTGGCCTTTGCTGCGCGTATCCTTCAGGATCAACTGCAAATCTTCATCACCTTTGAAGAACCTAAGCCTGCCGTTGTCGAAGAAGGTAAGCCTGAGCTGCCGTTCAACCCGGCTCTGCTCAAGAAGGTCGACGAACTGGAACTTTCAGTCCGTTCGGCGAACTGCCTGAAGAACGACAACATCGTCTATATCGGTGACCTGATCCAGAAGACGGAATCGGAAATGCTCCGTACGCCGAACTTTGGTCGTAAGTCGCTGAACGAGATCAAGGAAGTTCTGTCGTCCATGAGCCTTAACCTGGGCATGGACGTGCCGAACTGGCCGCCTGAGAACGTCGAGGATCTGGCTAAGAAGTTCGAAGACCAGATATAAGAGACCTCACTTAAAAGTCCCTCGCTTTGCTCGGTGTACTTTTAAGTGTATAGATATGGACAAAGGCGAGACCGAAGTGAATTCGGTCTCGCCTTTGCCTTTTTATAGAAGCTGAGTTTTGGCTTCACTTATCGGGAAAGACCAAAACCTTGTCCCGGTAATTTCGACCCACGTTGGGTCGACGCTTATGACGGGCAGGGGCCATTCGGGTTTCTTAGCCTTTAGATCATGGGCTCGTTTTTGGGAGGTCGGACAGGCTGCGTGCCGCCGGTCTTTTGGAGATTTTATTATGCGTCACGGTTCAGGCCACCGCAAACTCGGTCGCACCAGCGCCCACCGTACGGCAATGTTTGCCAACATGGCTGCGTCGATCATCAAGCACGAACAAATCACCACCACCCTGCCGAAGGCCAAGGAAATGCGTCCCTTCGTCGAAAAGCTGGTGACCCTGGCCAAGTCGGGCACCCTGCACGACCGGCGTATCGCCATCTCGCGCGTTCGTGACGTCGCTCAGGTCGGCAAGCTGTTCGAAGTGCTTGGCCCGCGTTACAAAGACCGCAACGGCGGCTACATCCGCATCATGAAGGCTGGCTTCCGCCACGGCGACAACGCCGCTATGGCCATCATCGAATTCGTCGAGCGTGACGAAAACGAAAAGGGCAAGGATTCCGGCCCGGTACTGTCGGTTGAGACCGAAGAGGCCTAAAAACCTCTCCTGCCGATGCAGATTACCTAAAAAGGCTTCCCGTTATGGCGGGGAGCCTTTTTTATGTTTGCGGGTGCGTAAAAATCGGACGGGGGCATACCTAATGCCTTATGCGGCAGGCATTCGCCGGTGTGCGGCGCGTGATATTTATCACATAATTATTTATTACTGCTTAGTTAACGCGTCTGTGATCATCCGCATAAGGACTGTGACTTTCCCTGACGCGGTTTATACCCTACGCTTCAGGTGAAGATTAAGACCACGGGGTCAGGTCTTCTACCTTACATCACCCATATTCAGGAGGTTGCTATGTCCAATGACGTACAAAGCCATGCGTACACCCCTGCTACAGGCGCACCGATCCTTTCGGAAGCGCTGCTGAGTGAGACCCTTTTCGGGCATGATGAACCCGCGTTCAGCGACGCGTCCGATATGGACGTTCTGGATCGCATCCGCACCTGCGACTAAAACGAACAGCATAAACATATCAAAAGCCTCCGCAGTCGCGGGGGCTTTTTTGCGGCCCGCTGCCGTCTGCCCCTTGTCACCGCTCTGACGTATCTTTTATGTAGTCTGTTGTGATCGTTGGGTTAAGCCGGGTGCTTTATGCGTAAACAGATTTTGGGGGCCATCGCCCTGATCATGATGGGCCTGGGGGCGTGCGTCTCCAAACCGCAGGCGCCTGTGGCAACCGTTGAAGCGACCAATGAAAGACCGACAAGTGAAAAACCAGCCCCGCTGATACTGATTTCCATTGATGGCTTCCGGGCCGACTATCTGGATCGCGGCATAACCCCCAATCTCAAAGCCTTAGCCGACAGTGGCGCGCGCGCCGCCATGCGTCCCAGTTTCCCCAGCCTGACCTTCCCCAATCACTATACGCTGGTCACGGGTCTGCGGCCTGATCATCATGGCATTATCGGCAATACCATGCGTGATCCGCGCCGCCCTGATGAGCGTTTCAGGCTGGCCAACCGTGAGGCGGTCATTGATCGCTTCTGGTGGGATGATGGCAAACCGTTCTGGATCACGGCGCAGGCGAAGGGGCTTAAGGTCGCGGCTATGTTCTGGCCGGGTTCTGAGGCCGATATCCGCGGCGTGCGCCCGACATACTGGATGACCTATGATGAGGAGATGCCGCACCCGGCGCGCGTGGCACAGGTGCTCAACTGGCTGGATATGCCGGTCGCTGAACGGCCTGATGCGATTAGCCTTTATTATTCGAGCGTCGATCATGAGGGCCATGATTATGGCCCCGACAGCCCCGAAGTTAATGCCGCTCTGGCTGATGTCGATCAGTCGGTCGGGCAACTTATTGACGGGCTGAAATCGAGAGGCATCACCGCCAATATCGTCATTGTCTCCGATCACGGCATGGCTAAGCACCAGCCTGAAACCTTTGTCCGCATCGCCGACCTTTTACCCGAAGGCAGTTATGATCTGGTGGCGGGCGGGCAGGTGGTGATGCTTGATCCGAAGCCGGGTCATGAGGCGCAAGTCAATGACATTCTGATCCGCCATAAGCCAGCGCATATGACATGCTGGCCGCGCGAGAAAATACCGGCCCGCTACCATTTCGGTAAACACATCCGCGTGCGCAAGATTGTCTGCATGGCCGATGTCGGGGGCTATATCGTGGCCCCCTCCCGCGATAACTGGATGCCCAAACCAGAGGGCGGTAGTCACGGCTATGACCCCTACGATCCGCACATGCAGGCGACCTTTATCGCCAGCGGTCCGGCCTTTAAATCCGGCGTGCGTCTGAATACTTTTGATAATGTCGATGTCTACGGTTTGATCATGGAACTGCTTGACCTTAAGCCTGAACCCTATGACGGCACGGCCAAGGTGTTTCGGCCAGCCTTGAAAGACTGAGATCCGGCCTTTTTCAGGCGCTATCCGGCCTTGATAGCGCCGCAAAGACCTCTACATAATTGGATGACTATTCCTTTTGTGAGCCTGACCCAACCCATGACGACATCCTTGCGCAAAGCTGCCTCCATTATCGCCCTGACTATGGCCGGTTTGATGAGCGCCTGCTCCGGCCAGACCGAACCGCAGGATAATTACGAGGGTTCGGGGTTTCATCAGCAGCCGCTCGGCACACCTAACCGTAAAGTACCCGACAGCGCCATCGGCATGAAGTCGTCCTTTGCACCGGTCGTGCGCGATACGGCGCCGGCGGTCGTCAATGTCTACGCCAAGCGCGTCTCCCGCCGCCAGGTCGATCCATTCTGGCAGATGTTCGGCGGCGTCAATCCGCGTCCGCAGGTCGAGCAGTCCCTGGGCTCCGGCGTGATCGTGCGCGGGGACGGCGTGGTGGTGACCAACAACCACGTCGTTCAGGGCGGGCAGGAATTCATGGTCGTGCTCAATGACCGGCGTGAATTTCCGGCCAAGCTGCTGCTGGCCGATGAACGCACCGATCTGGCTGTGCTTCAGCTTGAGACCAACGGCGAAAAGTTCACCACGCTTAATCTGGATGACGGGCGCGACCTGGAGGTTGGTGATCTGGTGCTGGCGATCGGTAACCCGTTTGGGGTCGGCCAGACGGTGACCAACGGCATTATCTCGGCCCTTGACCGCACCGATGTCGGGCCGGGCGAGGGGGCGTTCATTCAAACCGATGCCGCGATTAACCCCGGCAATTCCGGCGGGGCGTTAGTCGATATGGACGGCGACCTGATCGGCATCAACAGCTTTATCCTGTCACGCTCAGGCTCTTCGGCGGGGGTTGGGTTTGCCATCCCTTCGGCTATGGTGCGCCGGGTAGTCGATACGGCACTCGGCGGTAAGTCCACGCTGGTGCGGCCGTGGCTGGGGGCCAAGGGCGATGCGGTAACCTCAGACATTGCCCGTTCCATGAACCTTCCGCGCCCCGAAGGGGTGCTGGTCAGCGATATCTATAAGGGCAGCCCCGCCGATCAGGCGGGCTTGCGCACCGGCGATGTCATCACGACCGTCGATGGCCAGCCGGTCAATGATGCCCGCGCCATCGCCTATCGGATGAGTGTGCGCAACCCCGGTGAGACGGCGCAACTGGGCATTATCCGTGACGGTAAGCCGCAATCGGTCAAGGTCAAGGTGCAACCGCCCATCGCCACACCGGCCAAGGATGAGCGCCTGATCAAGGCCAACACGCCACTGCTGGGGGCCAAGGTTGTCAATATGTCGCCCGCCGTGGCCGAAGAAGCGGGCATTGATATCTTTGCCGCCCCGCGCGGGGTGCTGGTGTACGGTATTGAATCGAACCGCGCCTATGCGGCCCGCGCCGGTTTCCGCCCCGGTGATATCATCAAGGATGTCAACGGCACGCCGATTACGTCGGCGGCGCAGTTAGAGCAGATTCTGAGCACCCGTCCGGCGTCATGGAAAATCAGCATAGTTCGCCAAGGGCAGACGATGACCGCGCAGTTTAGGGCGTAAACTATACCTCCCTGAAATCTCTGATTTTGGGGAGGGGGACCGCGACCGTTTACGGTCGGGGTGGTGGGGTGTCTTTTCTAAATTGAAGCCGCTCAAGCGCTTTAAGTCTGATGCCATCTGCGACGGTATCTACGTTTCTAAACACCTCCGCGGCAGGTACGCGATAGGTTTCAATGCCCTTTTCAGCAAACCATTTGTCGCGAATGAGGTCACGCTCATGATGACCGGCTAAACCATGCTCATGACCATCAACTTCGATGGCAAGCTTGGCTTTGGGACAGTAAAAATCAAGGATGTACGGCCCTAGCGGATGCTGCCGACGAAAGGTTAGTGTATCGTGCCGCTCTTTCAAACGCTGCCATAATAAATATTCGGGCACTGTTAACGACTTGCGAAACTTACGGGCCAGAGCCGTTTTTGGTTTAGGGGCGTTGTCCATAGTTTGAACTTAACCGACGGGCCACAGTTAAGAAACCCCACCACCCCGACCGTAAACGGTCGCGGTCCCCCTCCCCGAACGCAAGACGTTCAGGGAGGTATATTAGTCTTCAATCACGATCGGGGTGATTTTCAGCGCGGTGATCTGATTACGCTGGCGGCGCAGAATCTGGAACTTGCGGTCAAAAAAGATGAAGGTCTGACCGGGTTGAGGGATAGTACGGGCCTCATAGATCACAAGGCCAGCAATCGTAACCGCATCATCATCGGGCAAATCCCAGTCCATAAAGCGGTTCAGGTCGCGGATAGGTACATCACCATCAACAATAAGCGACCCATCAGCCTGCTTACGGATGCCGGTCTGGGCGGTGTCGTGCTCATCTTCGATATCACCGACGATTTCCTCCAGTATGTCCTCCAGCGTCACCATGCCCTGCAGTGCGCCATATTCATCGACCACCAGCGCAAAGTGCTGCTTTTGTTTTAGAAACGCGTTCAACTGGCTTTTGAGGTTGGTGGTGTCGGGGATGAACCACGGCTCACGGGTGATGGCGTCGATATCGAGGCTTAAGACATCGCCTCTGGCCTTGGTGATGGCGGCGAACAGGTCACGGGCATGGAGGACGCCGACAATGTTTTCCTGATTATCGCGGTAGAGCGGGATGCGGGTATGGCCGATTTTGAGCGCCTCATCGATGATGCGCTCAATGCCAAGATCCGCGTCAATCATGAATATCTGCTTGCGATGAACCATGATCTGACTGACATCCAGCTCAGACAGATCCAGCACGCCGCGGAACATATTGCGGTCGCGCTTTTCGACTGAGCCTTCGTCGTGGTGATATTCGATGGCCCCGCGAATTTCCTGATGGGCGGCCAGAACGTCGGTTTCCATCGACATGTTGACGCCGAACAATTTCAGGGTTTTGCGCACAAACCACTGCACGGCCTGCACGACGGGACCGAAGATATAGACGGCCCACAAAACCATCCGCGACATACCGCGCGCCACATCATCGGGCTTGGTGATCGCCAGGGTCTTGGGCAGGACTTCCCCGAACACCAGAATAAGTACGGTCATGACGCCGGTGGAGATGGCAATGCCCATAGCACCAGGGAACATGGCCGCCAGAACCGAGGTCGTTAGCGCCGAAGCCCCAATATTGATCAGGTTATTGCCCAGCAATATGGCGCCGATCATCTTTTCCTGATCGGTCAGCAGGCGGTTGACCCGTTTGGCCGCCTTATCGCCGTCGCGCTCAAGCTGGTGCATCCGCCCGCGTGAGGCGGCCGTCATTGAGGTTTCCCCCGCTGAGAACAATGCGGAGACAAACAATAATCCGACCAAAATCGGTGCGAGGACGAGCAGGGTGGTGATCATGCGTCTAGGCGGGCCAGTGCGCCCTCCGTCAGCAGAAAATCATAGATATCGGCGGCGGGCACATCCTTGGCCACGAAGGCCTCACCGATGGCGCGGGCCAGTACGAACACCAGTTTGCCGCCTTCGGCCTTCTTATCGTGGCCCATGTGCTCGATCAGGCGATCCGCATCAAACGGTGCGTTGCGGATTTCAGCAATCGTGGTCGGCAGGCCGGACTGCGCGATGGCGGCTACGGCCCGATCAGCATCAGCTTTTGAACACAAACCGGCGCGGGCGGAATAACGGAACGCCATCGCCATGCCGATAGCGACCGCTTCACCGTGCAGCAGGGTATCACCAAAGCCGACCTCGGCCTCCAGCGCATGGCCGAAGGTGTGGCCGAGGTTGAGCAGGGCGCGTTTGCCGCCTTCGCGCTCATCGGCGGCGACGATCTCGGCCTTCATCTCGACCGAGCGGGCGACGGCATATTTTATCGCGTCAGTATCAAGCGACAGCACCTTCTGATCATTGATCTCAAGCCATTCAAAGAAGACCTTGTCGCCCAGCAGGCCGTATTTGATGACTTCGGCATAACCGCACTTGATCTCCCGTGCGGGCAGGGTCGACAGCACATCCAGATCGCACAGGACTTTGCGCGGCTGATGGAACGCGCCGATCAGGTTCTTACCGCGCGGATGGTCGATGGCCGTCTTGCCGCCGACGCTGGAATCAACCTGCGCCAGCACGGTCGTGGGGATCTGGATAAAATCGATGCCGCGCATATAGATGCTGGCCGCAAAGCCGGTCAGGTCACCAATAACCCCGCCACCCAGGGCAATCACCACGTCCTTACGATCAAGACCTGCGTCAACAAACGCATCAGTGACAGTCTCAAGCCCTTCCCAGGACTTGGTTTGCTCACCGGCGGGCACGACGGTTTTAAAGGTCTTGAAACCCGCCGCTTCAAATTGGGCGACGACGCCATCGGCATGGAGCGCATCGACATTGGCATCACACACAATCAGCACCCGCTTGTTTTTCAGATATGGGCTGACATGGCTGACCACATCGCTGACCAGACCGGTATCGACCAGAACGTCATAGGGGGTGAACGCGCCGCCGGCGACAGGGATGGTGGTCATTTGTGGGTATCCAGATAGGTTTTGAGCGCTTCCAGCACCAGATCAACGCTTTTGGCGTGCGACTGATCGCCGGTTTCAACCGTCAGATGGGCCTCAGCATAGTAGGGATAGCGGTTGATTTCATGCTCACGCAGGACGTCCATCGGGTCGCGGTCTTTCAGCAGCGGGCGATGGGGTTTATTGGCCACCCGCCGCGCCAGCACCTTAAGGTCGGTCTTGAGCCAGACGACGATCGCCTTGTCTTTCAAACTGGCGCGGGTCTGGGCGTGCATAAACGCCCCGCCGCCGGTTGCCAGTACCTGCGGGCCTTCTTCGATCAGGCGCAGGATGACGCGGTGTTCGCCGTCACGGAAATTGGCCTCGCCCAGACTTGAGAAAATATTGGCGATGGACTGGCCCGCGGCCTTTTCGATTTCCTCATCGGCATCGCGAAAGGGCAGGCTAAAATGGTCGGCCAGACGCCGCCCGACCGTGGTTTTACCCACGCCCATCAAGCCCACCAGAACCAGAGGCTTGGGCAGGTCAAAGCGCGGACGCACGTAATCGGTTATGTCGGACGGCCCGGTCATGGGTGGCACGGGTGAAAAAAACAGCTCATGTTGATAGGGTTTACAGTATATTCATGGGTATTTTCCAGTGTTTATGCTAACGCACCCTCAAAGGGTTGTGGGAGTAATAATGGCGCGCGATCCGGTAAAGCAGTTTTTGCAAATGATGGCGGTGGAGCGCAATGCGTCTAAGCGCACGCTGGAGGCCTACGGGCAGGACCTGAGCGACCTTGCAGCGTTTGCAGGCAATGATCTGCTGGCCTTGGGCGAGGCTGATCTGGCGCGGTTTTTCGAGCATCTGGATGCGCTGGGACTGACGGGGGCAACACTACAGCGAAAGCGCTCGGCCATCCGGCAGTTTTTCCGTTTCTGTGTCGGTGAGAGTTTTATGCTGACCGACCCCAGCCGAAAGATTCCGGCGGCGAAAAAAGCGCAAGTCTTGCCCAAAATCATCAGCCGGGAAGAGGTTGAGGCGTTGATTTCGGCTGCCGAACTGAAAGGCCCGCACCATGCGATTCGCCTGAAATGTCTGATTGAAATTGCCTATGCATCAGGGATGCGGGTGTCTGAGATCGTGTCTTTGCCACTGGATGCGGTGATGAAAGACCCGGCCTATCTGATCATTAAGGGCAAGGGTGGGGTGGAACGGCTGGTGCCGCTTAATCCGTCAGCGCGGGTGGCGATTAAGGACTATTTGGGTGTGCGTGAGCTGTTTGTGGCCAAAGGCGATAAGGGAAACAGCTTTCTGTTTGCTTCACGCGGCGGCGATGGTTACCTGACTCGCCGACGGGTTGGGCAGTTGCTGGATGAGGCGGCGTTGAATGCGGGCATTGATCCGGCGCGGGTGTCGCCGCACGTTCTGCGCCATGCCTTCGCCACCCATTTGCTTGAGGGCGGCGCCGATTTGCGGGTGGTGCAAACCCTTTTGGGCCATGCCGATATTTCGACCACCCAGATATATACCCATGTGGCGGGTGAGCGCCTGCGCGAAGTGGTGGAAACCCATCATCCGTTAGCCCTCAAAAAGCGCAGCGTTAGGGCGGAGTAGCAATGCGGAAAACAGTAAAGTTTCTCCTCCCTACGCAGTGGGGACCGGGCAGCCGGAGCGGGTGGCGGCAAGCGTAGCGAGGCTGACGGAGGGGTAGCTTGTTGTACGCCGTAGAAATCCCCTCCGCCTCGTAAACTCGGCACCTCCCCATGGAATGGGGAGGAGGGATGCGTCATTTTTCGGCTTTTCCGAATGATCGCTTGCTGTATAAGGCCAGACTTTATAATTTGCTCGCCTTAAACGGTGTTGTGGGATTCCTTTGATGCGTCATTATCTCGAATTCGAGCGTCCGATTGCTGATCTCGAAGCCAAGATCGAAGAACTGTCCAGCCTGTCCGAAAGCGGCGGCACGGACATGGTGCCGGAACTGGATGCCCTGCGTCAGCGCGCCCATGTGATGCGCAAAGAAGCCTATTCAAAGCTTGAGCCCTGGCAGAAGACGCAGGTGGCCCGCCACCCTGAGCGCCCGCATTTTGTCGATTACCTTGAGGGTCTGATTGAGGATTTTGTCGAACTACGCGGTGATCGTAAGTTCGGTGATGATCAGGCGATTATCGGCGGTCTGGGCCGCTTCCGCGGCCAGAGCGTCGTCGTTATGGGCCATGAAAAAGGCCACGACACCACCACGCGCCTCAAGCACAATTTCGGCATGGCCCGCCCCGAAGGTTACCGTAAGGCCGTGCGCCTGATGGATATGGCCGAACAGTTCGGTTTGCCCGTCTTGACGTTTGTGGATACAGCGGGTGCCTATCCCGGCATCGGTGCCGAAGAGCGCGGTCAGGCCGAAGCCATTGCCCGCTCGACCGAGCGCAGCCTGACCCTGAAAGTGCCGATGATCACGACCGTGACCGGCGAAGGCGGCTCCGGCGGGGCGATTGCGATTGCCGCTGGCAACCGCGTGCTGATTCTGGAGCACTCCATCTATTCGGTGATTTCTCCCGAAGGGGCAGCTTCGATCCTGTGGAAAGACGGCGCGCGCGCCAAGGATGCCGCCGACCGGATGAAGATCACCGCCCCCGACCTGCTGAAATTCGGGATTGTCGACCGCATTATCGAAGAACCCGCCGGTGGGGCGCACTCCGACCCGGAACTAATGATCCGCACAGTCGGCAATGTGCTGGAAGAGGAACTGAAAGCCCTCAATTTCCTCAATGCCGATCAACTGGTCGCCCAACGCGCCGAACGGTTCTACGCCATTGGCAAGATCGGGCTGGAATAGGTTCTGACGCGGCCTAGTCCGCAAGGGTTTCTGGCGTGGCCTTTGGATGCTTATCCACCTGCACCTGATGCGGGTAGGGCAGGATGATGCCCTCAGAATCAAAACCCTTTTTGATCATCAGAAAAAGATCGGTCTCGGTCTGGAAATGATCGCCCGCCTGCACCCACGTCTGGAGGCTTATGGTCACCGATGAGTCAGCAAAACCGCGCACACCCGTCCATGTCACCGGAGCTTCAAGGGTCTTGGGGTGGCTTTCCGCGATGGTTTTCAGAACTTTGAGCGCGTGATCAAGGTCGGTGTCGTAATCGACGCCGATCATCATCTCTATCCGGCGGGTGCCGTTGTGGGTGAAGTTGGTGATCTGGTCGCTGATGATCTTGGAATTGGGGATGTTGATGCGCAGATTATTGGCATCGACCAGTTCTGTGGTGAATAGCCCCAGCCGATACACCGTACCCGATATATCATTGATGCGCACGACATCGCCGATGACATAGGGCTTGATGACCAGCAGCATGATGCCGGACGCGACATTGCTGAGGGTGCCTTGCAAGGCCAACCCGATGGCCAGCGACGCCGCACCCAGAACCGCGATGATCGAGGTCGTCTGCACCCCTAGCTGCGACAGGATCGCCACGATGCCGATCACCATGATCAGCCAGTTGACGACCTGAGAGAAAAACTCAGGCAGGGTCCGGTCAGCCGGGTTATGCGATAGTCGGCGCGCCATCTTACGCACCATGCCCGACAGCCAGCCTGAGATAATCAGCGTGACCGTCAGGATCAGCACGACCACAATGACTTTGCCAATGATCGTGTCGGCGTTGGCGGTCAGGCCCTGAATCTGCTTTTCAGCGTGCGCGGAATATTGCCCGACGAACGCTTCCATGGCCTTGAAATCAAATGTCATCCGATAACCTCTGCTAATTGCGGTAATTAAAGACCAAAATTGTGACAGGGTGAACCCTTAAAGCGGAAAAATGCGTATCTAATCGATTTTAATCAAAATGATTAAATTGTAGAGTGTCTCATATATTCAGCGGAGTTGATCATGAACACGCGCGTTGTCACCGCCCATATTCCGGTTGAACTGGCGGATCAGCTTGATGAGATCAGCTCCAGGCTCGACCGCCCAAAGGGGTGGATCGTCAAGCAGGCTTTGGTGTCTTGGGTGGAACTGGAGGCTCGTCGCCACGCTATGGTGATGGAAGCCCTAGCCGACGCCGATGAGGGCCGGGTGGTCAGCCATGCCGATATTAAGGCGTGGGTGAACGGCTTGCCCGAATAATCGCTCCATTACGTCATGACTATTGAATGGACTAAGGCGGCGCAGCGGGATTTGATCCGGCTTTATGAGTTTCTGGCACCGGTCAATCCCTCTGCCGCCAAACGCACCTTGAGCAAAATCGTGGATGCGGTCGAAGGGCTGGCGTCATTTCCGCATCTGGGCCGGCTGCAGGAAGCCTATGCGGGGCGGCAGGTGCGAAGCTTTGTGGCCGGAGATTACGAGGTTCATTATGAACTTCGGGAAAACCGGATCGTAATCTTGCGCATTTGGCACGCACGGGAAGATCGTTAAGGCGTCAGGTACGCGTTTTGCGGCGGTCTTTAAAAAACGCTTTCAGCAGGTCGCGGCTGTCATCACTCAGCACGCCAGCGCGCACATCTGGTCGCCAGTGGCAGGTCGGCTGCTCAAAGAACTTGCCGCCGTGTTCAACCCCGCCGCCCTTGGGATCGGGTGCTGCGTAAATGACCCGGCCTATGCGCGCATGGGATATGGCGCCCGCGCACATGGCGCACGGCTCCAGCGTCACATAGAGCCACAAATCGGTTAGGCGATAATTACCGACAATCTGTCCCGCGGCCCTAATCGCCAGAATTTCGGCATGGGCGGTGGCGTCATGGGTCGATATCGGTGCATTTGATACAGTTGTTAGCACCTTTTGACTTGACGGATCGTAGATTAAAGCGCCTATCGGCACCTCACCGGCAAGGCCCGCTTTGCGTGCCGCGTCCAAAGCCAGTGCCATCAGGGTTTCATCTGTCGGGTCCATAGGCTCTTACAGACGATCCGGTGACCAATTTCAAGGGCCCCCGTACTTTTAAGGGCCAAGTGACTTTTAAGGACCTAAGTGGTTTAGGCCCTCACTCTTAGAAAGATAGCGACCATGGTCGATGACCAAAACACGCCCGAAAACTCAAATGACATGCCTGCCGACGCTCCCGTTGAGATGAGTGCTGAGGCCCGTGAGGCGGCGCGCGAAGACAAGCGCGACGGTTTCCGCAAGGCGGCCTTCCTCAAAAAACACGACGCCAAAAAAGCGGGTGACAAAAAAGGTGCGGCTAGCGCCCATTCGGGTGAGCGCATCGCCAAGGTTCTGGCGCGCGCCGGCATTGCCTCACGCCGCGAAGTTGAGCGCCTGATTGGTCTGGGCAAGATCAAGGTCAATGGCCGCATCCTCGATACACCGGCAACCCTGATTAAACCTGACGATCAGGTCACGGTCGATGGCAAACCGGTCGGTAAGGCCGAGCCCACCCGTGTGTGGCGCTACCATAAGCCGGTTGGCCTGGTGACCACCCATTCTGACCCCCAAGACCGCCCGACTGTGTTTGCCAACCTGCCCGAAGGTTTGCCACGGGTGATTTCGGTTGGCCGCCTCGATCTCAATTCCGAAGGCCTGCTGCTGCTGACCAATGATGGTGGCTTGGCGCGGTCGCTTGAATTACCGTCGTCGGGCTGGATACGCACCTATCGCGTCCGCGCTTTGGGGCGCACGACGCAGGAGCGCCTGGATCGCCTGAAAGACGGTTTGACCGTCGAAGGCGTGCACTATGGCTCGATGGATGCCAAGCTTGATAAGGCGCAGGAAAAGGCCGACGGCCGCGCCAATCTGTGGCTGACCGTGTCGCTGACCGAAGGCAAGAACCGCGAAGTTCGTAAGGTGCTTGAAGCCATTGGTCTTAAGGTCAACCGCCTGATCCGTCTGGCTTATGGCCCGTTTCAGTTGGGTGATCTGCCGACCGGAGAGGCTGAGGAAATCGGCCCGCGCGTGATCCGCGAAATGCTGAGTGGCGTGGTGCCGCTGAACAATCTGCCGCTGGAAGGCGCGTCCCAGACCGCCGATGCGCCGCGTCGTGGCCGCGATGACAGCCGTTCTGACGGGCATTCTGATGGTCGGCGCGGTGGCGGCGATCGTTTCAGCGACAAGCGCGGCTTTGGCGATAAACCGGCATTTGGCGACCGCAAATCCTTTGGCGACAAAAAACCGTTCGGGGATAAGCCGCGCGGCGATCGTGGTGGTAATCGCGGCGGCGACAATGCTGGCTGGCGTCCGAAGTTCACTGATGACCGCGATTTCAAGGAACGTGATTTCGATCATCGTCCGCGCTTCGAAGGCGACGGCGATGCCAAAGACCGCAATCCGCGCCCGGAATTTTCGGATCGCCCACGCCGCGATTTTGGCGACAAACCACGCTTTGATAAACCCAGATTCGACAAACCCAGAGGTGAGGGCGCGGGGACTGAACGTCCGCGCTTCGACAAACCGCGGGAAGGTTTCTCCGCGCGGGGTGATCGCCCTGACCGCAGCGGTTTCGGCGACAAACCACGCTTTGATAAACCCAGATTTGACAGACCCGCTGGCGACCGTCCGGATCGTGGTGGTTTCGGTGACAAACCTCGCGGTGACTTTAAACCCCGTGGTGATCGCCCTGCTGGTGGCGGCTTCGGTGACAAACCTCGCGGTGATTTCAAACCGCGTGGGGATCGTCCTGATCGCGGTGGTTTCGGCGATAAGCCACGCGGTGATTTCAAACCTCGCGGTGACCGTCCTGCTGGTGGTAGTTTCGGCGACAAGCCGCGTGGTGATTTCAAACCTCGCGGTGACCGTCCTGCTGGTGGTGGGTTTGGCGACAAGCCGCGTGGTGACTTCAAACCTCGCGGTGACCGTCCTGCTGGTGGTGGGTTTGGCGACAAGCCTCGTGGTGACTTCAAACCCCGTGGTGACCGTCCTGCTGGTGGTGGTTTCGGCGACAAACCTCGTGGTGATTTCAAGCCCCGTGGCGACCGTCCTGACCGTGGCGGCTTCGGTGACAAGCCGCGTGGCGATTTCAAACCTCGCGGTGATCGCCCCGAAGGTGGCCGACCCTCTTTTGGTGGTAAGCCCTCATTTGGTGGAAAACCTTCTGGTGGCCGTCCGTCGTTCTCTAATCCAGGCGGTGCTGGCCCAAGATCTTCGGCCCCCCGTTCATCCGGGCCTCGCTTTGATGGCCCGCGTAAGCCCAGAGGCGAATAGGCCTCATGCGGATCGTCGGCGGAGACTTGAAGGGCCGCGCCATAGCGACCCCCGAAGGTAAAACGACGCGCCCGACCTCTGATCGGGCGCGCCAGGCCGTGTTCAATATCTTGGAACATGCCGACTGGATGCCCGCCTTATCGGGCCTTCGGGTTATGGATGTGTTTGCAGGTTCCGGCGCGCTGGGGTTTGAGGCCCTGTCGCGCGGGGCGGCCTTTTGCCTGTTTGTTGAAACCGATGATGACGCGCGCGGTGCCATCCGCGAAAATATCGAAGCGTTTGGAAAATTCGGTGTCACCCGCGTGCATCGCCGCGATGCGACCCAATTAGGGATCAGGCCCTCATCGGCGGGTGCGCCCTTTGATCTTGTGTTCCTGGACCCGCCCTACCACAAGGGGTTGGGGGAGGTCGCCCTTACTGAGCTGATCGAAGGTAAATGGGTATCTGAAAATGCCATCGTTGTGCTCGAAAAAGGGGCCGATGAAGCGACGTTTTTGTCCGAACTGTGGGAAATAATCGACACCCGTAACTATGGTGCGGCGCAGGTTTTCTTCCTGAAACAAAAAATTCTTAAATTATAAATTATTGATAAATATGTCTATTTCGGGCCCTCTTCGCGTCATTGTTGTATAATTGGCGCTAGTGGCAAAATAGCGGCTTGACGCCTTTCCAAATCTATCCCCAATATATGCTTAATGAGGGGTTAAATGTCCGTCATGACCCCCGTCGGGAGCCGGGGGCGACGCTTTTTTAGGGGCGTCAAAAGCGGGGTAAGGGGCCATGGGGAGAGACAGGCCATCCGGCACATGCCTTGCAGTACTCGAAACAGTACATGCGCATTTTCGCCGAATTTGAACACACGTTCTTTTCGGGCCGGAAAACTGCGTCCTAAGTTAAATCACTAAAGGGGTTATGTGATGACTACGCAGACAATGAATATCAACTCGGCGAACATCAACTCGGCGGATACCAAGCCGGTAAAGGGTCGCTCGGACGCCCTCAAGCTGCTGCTGATCGCAGGCTTAAGCGTGCAGGCGTGGGGCGTACTGATGGGCCTCAGCCTGATTGTGCTGAATATCGCCCGCTAAATTTAGCGCTTAGGGCTGTTCCGCATCCGATGGTTCAGCCTGAGTTTCCGGCGGCAGTTCGATCACGACATAGCCGCCGGTGACCGAGACTTCGGGCACGTTTTCGCGCGTGAAGGCCAGATAGAAGCTGGCGCCGGATTTCGGCTGAATATCGAGCAAATCGCCCGCGCCGAAATTATCGACATTTTTGATGCGGCCCACGACTTCGCCGCTGCCGTTACGGGCCTCTAAGCCGATCAGGTCGGTGATGTAGAAATCGTCTTCGTCTTCGGGTTCGGCAAAGGCTAAGCGCGGCACATAGAGCTTAAGCCCTTTGAGCTTATCGGCCTTATCCTTATCATCGATCCCGTCAGCGCGCACAACCAGAGCGCCTTTGTGGGCGCGGGCCCCCGTCAGGCTTAGGGCGGGCTCGCCTTTATCGTTAAACAGCGGGTTATATTCCAGCACGCTGAGCGGGTCGGCGGTATAGCTCAACAGCTTGAACTCGCCCTTGACGCCGAATGACGCGGCCACCTGGGCGACAAAGATAAGGTCGGATTTTTCGGTCATGACGAATACCTGAAACAATAAGGCCGGAACATATATGCCCCGGCCTTATTCAGCAAATTATGAAGGCAATTAAGCTTCGGTCGACTCTTCGGAAGCAGGGGCCTCTTCAGCAGCCACGTCTTCAACCGCAGCAGGCTCTTCAACCGGAGCGGCAGCCGCGGCGGCAGCTTCTTCCTTGGCAGCGGCTTCGGCGTCGAGACGGTCCTGCTCACGTTGCGCACGTTCAGCGGCGCGTTCCTGAGCCTTCTTGCCTGGTGTACCCTTTTGTGGGTTGTTGCCGTGTTCCCACTTTACCAGACCTTCTTTGGCCAGGAAGCGTGCGACGCGGTCGGTCGGCTGCGCGCCTTTTTTCAGCCAGTCAGCAATGGCTTCAACCTTAAGCGTGACGCGGGCCTCATTGTCCTTGCCCAGCATTGGGTTGTAGGCGCCAACCTTGGCGATGAACTTACCGTCGCGGGGAGCGGCAGCGTCAGCGATAACGATGTGGTAGTACGGGCGCTTCTTGGAGCCACCGCGCGACAGACGAATTTTCAACATGATATAAGATCCTTTGAGAGATTAGATTTAAAGCGTTTCAGTTATTTCTTTTTCGGGTCGAAGGGGTTGCCCCCACCAAGTCCGGGAAGTCCGCCACTGCCGAGGCCGGGTAATCCCGGAAGCCCGCCAGCAGGAAGATTTGGTAATTTACCTGCGCCCAGTTGCTTAAGCCGTTCCATATCAACGGCGGCGTTTTCACCGATGGCGAGGTTGGGATCGCCTTTGAGGGCCTTACCCATTTGCTGCATCTGAGCCATGTTTGGACCGCCGCCCATGCCAAGCATCTTGGCCATAGCGCCCATGCCGCCGCCGCGCCCACCGGTATTGCGCGCCATCATCTTAAAGGCGTCGGCCATCTGGCGATGCTGTTTCAAAAGGCGGTTGATTTCGGCGACATCGACGCCCGCACCTGCGGCAACGCGGCGCTTGCGTGAGGCGTTAAGGATGTCGGGTTTCTTGCGCTCCAGCTTGGTCATGGACGAGATAATCGCCACCTGACGGGCGAACATCTTATCGGACATATCCAGATCGCTGATCTGCTTCTTGATCTTTTGCACGCCGGGCAGCAGGCCCATGATCCCCTGCATACCACCCATTTTTTGCATCTGACCGAGTTGATCGGCCAGATCGTTGAGGTCAAACTGGCCCTTGGACAGCTTTTTGGCCATCTGCTCGGCCTTGGCGGCATCAAGCTCTTGGGCGGCCTTTTCGACCAGCGCGACCACATCGCCCTGACCCAGAATACGGCCCGCAATACGCTTGGCATCAAAGACATCAAGCGCTTCGATCTTTTCACCGGCACCGAGGAACTTGATGGGCAGTCCGGTCGTGGCGCGCATGCTGAGCATGGCCCCGCCGCGCGCATCACCATCGGCGCGGGTCAGGATCAGGCCGGTCAGCGGCAGGCGGGCATGGAAGGCTTCGGCGGTGCGCACCGCATCCTGACCGGTGAGTGAGTCAGCCACCAGGAAGGTCTCGGTCGGGCTTGAGATTTTGGCAATCTCAGCCGCTTCGGCCATCAGGGTTTCATCCAGCGTGGTGCGGCCGGCGGTATCGAGGATCAGGACATCAAAGCCCTGAAGCTTGGCCGATTGCAAAGCGCGGCGGGTGATTTCAATCGCGGACTGACCGGCCACGATCGGCAGGACATCGACGCCGACCTGATCGCCCAGCAGTTTCAGTTGCTCCATAGCCGCAGGCCTGCGGGTATCGAGCGAGGCCATCATGACCTTTTTGCGATCAAATTTGGAAAGGCGCAGCGCCAGCTTGGCCGAGGTCGTGGTCTTACCCGACCCTTGCAGGCCGGCCATCAGGATGACAACCGGCGGCACGGCGGCCAGATTGAGCGGTTCCGGCTCTTCGCCGCCCAGCATGTCAATCAAGCCGTCATAGACAATCTTGACCACCTGATCGGCGGGTTTAATGGCTTTGATGATCGCCTCGCCGGTCGCCAGTTCGCGGGCCTTATCCATGAACTTGCGCACGACCGGCAGGGCGACATCGGCCTCAAGCAGGGCGACCCGCACTTCGCGCAGGGCTTCGTCAACGTCCTTTTCCGAAAGGACGCCACGGCCACTCAGTCGGTCAAACAGTCCCGATAGGCGCTCGTTTAAGCTATCAAACATGGTAGCGAGTCAAACCTCAAAATCCTCATATCTGGCACCCGCGATTTTGAACAACAAAAAGACCCCGAGAACGCCACGCGTTGTCGGGGAGCCTTCCCATCCCTGTCCGGTCGCAGTGCCGGGGTCATGATGGCGAAGGTTTGTCGTCAAAAGCGCTGGAGGGCGCCAATGTGTCGGGCCTTTTGCGCGTTTTAGTCTTAAGAGTCAAGCCCCGATAGGCTTTAACGTCGCCCGAACAGCTTTTCGATATCCTTGAGTTTTAACTCAACATAGGTCGGGCGACCGTGATTGCACTGGCCGGAGTGGGGTGTGGCCTCCATCTGGCGCAGCAGGGCGTTCATCTCTTCGCCTGTCAAACGGCGACCGGCGCGCACAGAATTACGGCAGGCCATATTACCGCAGATTTCAGCCATTCGCTCCTTGAGCGCCAGCGCTTGACCGTGTTCGGCGATGTCATCGGCCAGATCGCGGATCAGGGCCCCGACATCGCAATCACCCAGCAGGGCCGGAGTTTCGCGCACCAGTATCGACGACGGCCCAAAGGCTTCGATCGCCAGTCCCATGACATCGAGATCGCCCTGCTTGGTCATCAGTCGCGACACATCGGCGGGTTCCAGATCGACAATTTCCGGGATCAGCAGGCTTTGGCGGGCGACATGGCCCTGCGCCATCGCCGTTTTCATCTGCTCATAGACCAGCCGTTCGTGGGCGGCGTGCTGATCGACGATGACCAGGCCATCGCTGGTCTGGGCGAGGATATAGGTCTCATGGATTTGCGCGCGCGCCGCCCCTAACGGATGCTGGGTCGCGATGTCTGCGGGCGGGGCAGACAGTTCGATATCGGCAATAGCTTCGGCCAGTTCGCCGTAGTGCGGCACAAAATCAGCTTCGACCCGCGCAGACGGCATGAAAGCGGGCGTCGACATATAGTTGGGATGTGGCGCGTCGAGCGAATAGGCCGGACGGGGGGCAGGCGTCGGATACTGATACCCCAAGCTGGCAATCTGCGGGCGCAGTCCAGACAGCGCCTGATCCGCCACGGTGGTGGCCGCACGGTGACCGGCGGAGGCCAGCGCATGTTTCAGCGCGCCGATAATCAGACCGCGCACCAGGTTCGGATCACGGAAACGCACTTCGGTCTTGGCCGGATGGACGTTGACGTCCAAATCCTGCGGATCGATATCGAGATAAAGCACCGCCATCGGGTGGCGATCTCTAGCCAGAAAATCGGCATAGGCCCCGCGCAGAGCCCCTTGCAGCAGCTTATCGCGCACCGGACGGCCATTGACGAACAGGTACTGATGCTGGCCATTGCCGCGCGAAAAGGTTGGCAAACCGGCATAGCCGGTCAGGCGCACGCCTTCGCGACCCTGATCAATCAGCAGCGAATTGCGTCCGAAATCCTCACCAAGAATGGCCGCTAATCGCTTCAGGCGGCCCTCAAAGCCCGGTGTTTCAGCAAACAACCGCAACTGGCGTTTACCGTCCAGCTCCAGCGTAAAGCCGACATCCTCGTGGGCCATGGCCTGACGTTTGACCTCTTCGGCAATGGCCATGTTTTCAGCCCGGTCGGTCTTCATGAACTTGAGCCGGGCGGGGGTGGCGTAGAACAGGTCTTTCAGTTCGACCCGCGTGCCGTGCGGGCGCGAAAAGGCGGCGGGGCGCAAGGGCGCGATCCGTCCGCCGTCGACTTCAATGGCAAACGCTGCGTCCTGATCGGCCGGTTTGGAGATGATATTCAGCCGCGCCACCGACCCCATCGACGGCAGGGCTTCGCCGCGAAAGCCCAGCGTCTGGATGTGCATCAGGTCCCAGGTGCCATCGGCCTGCGGTTTCAGCTTTGAGGTGGCGTGCCGCTCGACCGCCAGCGGCAGGTCGATTTCCGACATGCCGCGCCCGTTGTCTTCTATGATTATCCGCGACAGCCCGCCCATTTCGGCCTGAATGTCGATGCTGCGGGCCCCGGCATCAATGGCGTTTTCAACCAGTTCCTTGATGGCGGATGACGGGCGCTCCACCACTTCGCCAGCGGCGATGCGGTTGATGGTTTCAGTAGGTAAGCGGGCGATGACGGACATGCGAAAGCCTTGATTTTGGCGATCTGCGGCGTTGTCATCGCTTACAGGTACTCACTGTACCTGCGGCGCTTGACGCCTGGCATCTCATCCAAACTGAAGGCTTTCGGTACGGCGGATTAAAGCCTTGAGTAATCACAATACAGAAACTGGTGAGCGTTTTGTAGTGATTCCTTTAAGGTTTCTGGAACACCAGCGCCATGCGGTCGGTCTTGCCGCGGATTTTGGCATCAAACACATTGAGACTGCGATCGTCTTCAGGGTGGCTGAGCGCGTCGGAATCAAGCACCAGCTTGAAGCCGGCCTTGGTGACGCCGTCAATCACGGTTTGCTGGTCGATGCGGTGGGTGGTGTTGGTGTCGCGCAGACCTGAGCCGTCCGGCGCCTTATGGTCGGTGATGATGAAATAACCGCCGGGCTTAATAGCCTTGAACAAGGCTGCGTTCATCTTGGCGACATCGGCCTTCGGATCATTGAAGGTGTCGTGATAGATCATGCCCGCAAAGATGACATCATAGGGCTTGGCGGGTGCGGGGATATCCTCAAACGGGGCCACAACCACGGTGACATTGGCGCGTTTTGAGGTCAGGTAATCGAGCGCGGGCTGCATCTTATAGTTTTCAACCCATGAGGCCGGATTTTGCACATAGACCTTACCAGTATCGCCGACCGCCGTGGACATCAGCATGGAGGTGTAGCCGCCACCCGCGCCCATATCGAGCACGGTGTCGCCTGCCTTAATATAGGGCAGCAGGAACGCCATTTCCGGTTTGCGCGCGGCATCGCGCTCCGTGTGCTGAGGCGGACGGTCGGTGGCGGCCATGGCCGCTTCGGCGGTGACGGTCTGGGCTATCGCGGGGACGCCTGCGATAGGGGCAATCAAAATAAGGGCTAAGGCAAGGCTTTTATATAGGCGCATGATTTTTCCTCCTGCGGTCAGGTGGCGGGAGGATAGGCGAGGACGACAGGGATGCAAGTTACATCCGCGTTAACAAAAAAGGCGGCCCGTTAAGAGCCGCCTTTTTAAATCTTAAAATCCTTGGCCTAAAGACCCGGAAGCTTGAACTTAGCGTCTTTTTTCTGCTCGATGATGATCGGCTGTTCACCGACCAGCTTGGTCAGGCGTTCCTTTTCAGCGGCGGCATCCAGCGGGGCGACTTCGGCACCGAGAGCGGCGTTAGAGCCAGCGACCACATTTGTTTCCGGCTTTTTCCAGAACATGACCGAATCGGAAAACGACTTTTCCTTATAGGTCAGGTCGCCAAATTCATCATCAACCACATAGCGGGCCAGAGGATCGGCGCGGTCGGCTCCGGTTTTTGAGGCAAAAATCTTTTCACCCTCAGAGCGGGTAAAGCCCTGACGCTGACCCAGCAAAGCTTCGCGGGCCGCACTTTCGGGCTGAAGCTCCTGCGGACGGGGCTCACCGGGCGCGGGCGGGCGCAGGGCGTAATCGGGCGGTACGATCAGCGGAGCCTTGGTGACCACGCGGAATTCATCGGGGGTAACCTTGTTGAGGCCCAGCGCGGACTTGGTGGATTCGCAACCCGATAGGGCCAGACCCGCCAGCACCGTTAAACCCAAAACGACCTTAACCGACTTCATATTTCGCTCCAGACCTGCCTGTAATGGCGAGGCACCAAAATTAACAAACTAACCGTTACTGTGTTTAAGCGGCTGTGCCAAGCCCCCAAAGATGACGAAACCTAACCGGCAATTAAGCCTTTTTTTCGCCCGTAACTAAGCTTTCGCGTCACTTTCCTTGGTGGTGAACACTTCCCAGATCAGCATGACCACACCAACCGAAATGCAGGCGTCAGCAATATTGAACACCCACGGGAAATAAAGCCCGGAAAAGTCCAGAAAATCGACCACGGCCCCGAACCTTATGCGGTCAATGGCATTACCGATCGCGCCGCCGATGACGAGACCCAGTGACCACGCCAGCCACGGCCGCTCAGCCTTACGCACCCAGTTGATCAGAAAGATCGAGACCACGATTGAGAACAGCACCAGCAACCACCGGCCCAGACCGTCCGCGCCCAGAAGGCCAAAGCTTACGCCATCATTCCACACCATGCTGAGGTGAAAAAACGGCAAAACCTCAATCTGCTGCTGGACCGGCAGGTTAATGCCGAACAGAATCCAGTGCTTTGAGATCTGATCAAGAATTAGGGCGACGATGGCCACAATCAGACCCAGCGCACCGTAACGGCTCACACGGCCCTTCAAACGGGTTTCAATCCCCGTCAATATATCAGCCATGTAATTTGTCCCAATAGGCGACCGCATCGGCATCACGGTGCGACAGGTCGGGGTAGCGCGGATCAGTGCCCACTTCGGGCAGGATGCGCCATGAGCGCTGACACTTCTGACCGTGGGCCAGCAGCACAACCACGCTGACGTCTTTCACGTCCTCAAGGCGGAAGGCGTGTTCCGGCCCCATTGAGTTGGACAAAACCGCCTGAGAGGTGCGGAACACTTCGGCGGCATCAATGCCGTCAAAAGCCGCCATCAGCACGTCGTTATCTATATAGACATGTGGCGCGGCTTCTAACGCGGCCCCGATGACCTTTTCACGGCGTTTTTCCTCTAACGCGCCGGTGACGACATCCAGCACATGCTCGATCTTTTCCCAGCGCGCGGCCTCGGCTTCATTGTGCCATTCGGCCGGGACGGGATTGAGCGTGCGGAAGACGTTTTCGGAGGCGTCGGGGTAGCGGTACGACCACGCTTCTTCGGTGGTGAAGCTCATGATCGGCCCCAGCCACGCGGTCAGGCGCTCAAACAGGATATTGAGCACGGTGCGGGTGGCGCGGCGTTTCACGCTGTCGGGGCGGTCGCAATAGAGGCAATCTTTGCGGATATCGAAATAGAGCGCCGACAGGGTTTGTGAGGCGAAATCCGCGACCGGGCGGATGACGCCGGCGAAATCATAGACGCCGTAAGCATCGCGCACTTGCGCATCCAGCGCATGAACGCGGTGCAGGATATAGCGTTCCAATGACGGCATGTCCTTATAGGCGACCTGCTCGGCCTCGGTGTAGCCGTTGAGCGCACCCAGCAGATAGCGGATTGAGTTACGCAGCTTGCGATAGGCATCGACGGTGGTTTGCAGGATCTGCTTACCGATGCGCAGGTCTTCGGAATAGTCGCTGAGGGCTACCCACAGACGCAGGATTTCAACACCCGATTCCTTGGCCACGTCCTGGGGGCTGACGACATTGCCCTTGGATTTCGACATTTTTTCGCCCTGTTCATCCAGGACGAAACCGTGGGTCAGAACCCCTTTGAACGGGGCATGGCCGCGCGTGCCGCAGGATTCCAGCAGCGATGACTGGAACCAGCCGCGATGCTGATCCGAGCCTTCGAGATAGAGGTCAGCAGGGCTACGCGTGTTTTCGCGGCCCTCCAGCGTAAAGGCGTGGGTTGAGCCGGAATCAAACCAGACATCGAGAATGTCGGTGATCTTTTCATAATCGTCCGGGTTATAGCCGTTGCCCAGAAACTCGGCGTCGGGCAGGGTAAACCAGGCATCGGCCCCGCCGTCGCGGATACGGTCGATGATGCGCTTATTGACCGCTTCGTCGCGCAGCGGCTCACCCGTCGATTTACTGACGTACATGGCCAGCGGCGTGCCCCAGTTGCGCTGGCGGCTGATCAGCCAGTCGGGGCGGGTTTCGACCATCGAGCGGATACGGTTCTTGCCTTGTGCGGGGTAGAAGGCGGTTTGGTCGATGGCGGTGAGCGCGGTATCTCGTAACCCGCCATCCATGCGGATAAACCACTGCGGCGTATTGCGGAAGATGACCGGGGCCTTCGAGCGCCATGAGTGCGGGTAGGAGTGTTCGACCCGTCCGCGCGCCAGCAGGTTACCGGCTTCGATCAGCTTTTCCATGACGATCTTATTGGCGTCGCCGAACTTACCGGCCTTCTTGCCTTCGGTTTCCAGAACTTTCAGACCTGCAAACAGCGGGACATGGGAATAGTAGGCGCCGTCGGGATCAACCGTGTCGGGGATGGATGCAATAGAATAACGGCCAATCCAGACCATGTAATCTTCGACGCCGTGCCCTGGTGCGGTATGCACAAAGCCTGTACCTGCGTCTGCGGTAACGTGGCCCCCTGCGATCAGTGGAACAGGAAAACCATAACCTTTTTTATCATCTGGATCTGGCGCAAGTGCTCTGAGCGGATGCTCACAAACTAATCGGCTCAACTGAGTATTACGATTGTAAGGCTCCTTGGTTTCCTTACCGTCATCAATTTTTTGTACCAATCTGTATTCAGCATTTGCTGCTTTAAATACAGATTCCGCCAAGGCTTCTGCAACAATTAGTCGTTCGCCAATTTTAGCCCAAGGTTCAAACCCAAGCTCTTCGACAGACTTCACCGCGGTAATTTCATACAGAGCGTAATTGATATCTGGCCCGTATGAAATAGCCCTGTTAGCCGGAATTGTCCAAGGCGTGGTTGTCCAGATAACAATTGAAGCGTTGTCAAAGGGTGATGAAGTGATGGTATGCCCGTCGACGGTTTCACCTACAGAAGGGTCGCTCACCGGAAATTTCACCCACACCGTCGGGCTGACATGGTCGGCATATTCGACCTCGGCATCGGCTAGCGCCGTGCGCTCAACCGGCGACCACATCACCGGCTTTGAGCCGCGATAAAGCTGGCCCGACATCATAAATTTGTGGAATTCTTCGGTCACCTTGGCTTCGGTGTCGAAATCCATGGTCGCGTAACGGTTATCCCAGTCGCCCAGGCCGCCCAGACGCTTGAACTCATCGCGCTGAATGTCGATCCATTTGGCGGCGTATTCGCGGCAGGCCTTACGGAACTCAGCGGCGGGGACATCGCCTTTTTTGCGGCCCTTGGCGCGGAATTCCTCTTCGATCTTCCACTCGATCGGCAGACCATGACAGTCCCAGCCGGGAACGTAATCGACATCATAGCCCATCAGGAACTTTGAGCGGACCACGAAATCCTTCAGCAGCTTATTGAGCGCGTGACCGATATGAATATTGCCATTGGCATAGGGCGGGCCGTCGTGCATGACAAACAAAGGCGCGCCCTTACCCTGACGGGCCTTGCGCACTTCGTTATAGAGGTCGGCCTCAGCCCATTTTTTGAGCATCTCCGGCTCGGCCTTGGGCAGGCCGCCGCGCATCGGAAAGTCGGTTTCGGGCAGGAACACCGTTTCGCGATAATCGCGTGCGGTCTGTTCAGTTGTGGTGTCGGTATCAGAAGCCATTGGGGTAATCTCATCAGGCCGGGTTACGCGGGCACACAGGGCATCGCACCGGCAAAAAACATGGCCTCAGCGTTTATCAGAGCGAACTTTGATTGCCTAGCGCTTTCGGGCGTGTCATTCGACTTTTGGGACATGCTGAAAGGGGCGGGGATGCCAGACAAGAAAGCACTATCTTGGCCAAGATTTGTCGTGGGGCTTTTTTTATCACCGCTTTTGTGGGTGATTGAGTTCTATGTGGTTCCGCACGACGAGCTTTTGGCTGGCGGGCAACTCCTATTTTACATTGCCGGAATTATATGGCTGATTGTCGTGTTGCTTTTGACCAAAGCCATTAGTCTGGCGCGTAAGCAAAAAATGTCGGCAACAGTTCTTATGTGGGTCTCGATAGGGCTCTCAATTCCGATAATGCTTAATCCGGCGAGTAAAGGCCCTAGTATGCCTGACTTCCAAATATTGGGCATAGTCGTGCCTGACATACTCATCTTACCAATCTTAAGCCTATTGACCGCCTTGGTATTCGCACTGATAGCCGGGCTGAGATGGCGCGCCAAATGAGGCGCAGTCTTGTCGCGGTGCAAAAATCGCACTGATCACAAGCCACCACATAGCGGCACAAAACGCGATGATGCTCAAAAACCCATAGCCTCTGATCGACATGGCTTTTGCCTTTATATGTTCCGAACCCTGTACTTTATGAACCTACTCTCTCATGAGGCGATTATACCGTCTATCGGGTATCGGCATATTCGCCCCATTTGAGGTATATAGTTAGGCATTAGGGTGTGGATAAAAAAGGGCGAAACCCGTTATCTATAACGAAAGTGATAACTGATCACCGCTATGTTATTAGGTTGTGTAGTCTGTAACGACAGCTCAAACTCAAGCTGAGTCTGCTCAGGCTGTGTTCGCAGTTGCGGCATCAACTACTTAGACGGGTGCATGTTCAGCCAGGATTTTGCCTGATCTGTGTCGGTCGCGATTTGCGCCTTAAGCTCATCTAATGATGAGAACTTCATGTCGGGACGCAGATAATGCAGCAGCTCGACCTCGATCGTCTGGCCGTAAACCTCATATTGCAGATCAAACACATAGGTCTCAAACCGTTCGCTCAAACCCTCAGCAATCGTCGGGCGACGGCCCAGATTGGTGACCGAGCCCAAAACCTGTCCATCCTCAAAGCGGGTGCGGGTGGCATAGACGCCGTATTTTGGCCGGACATAGTCGCCTAAATCAACATTCAGGGTCGGAAAACCGAGCGTACGGCCGATCTGATCGCCCTTGATGACCGTGCCCATATAGGCCTGCGGGTGGCCGAGTATCGCCGTGGCGCGTTCAAAATCTCCGACGTGCAAAGCTTCCCGGACGGCGGACGACGACAGCTTATTGCCGTCGGCATCGTCCTGACGATCCAGAATAGTGGTCGTGAAACCGAACTGCGTCCCAAACGCCACCAGATCGGCGGCCTGACCCGCCGGTTGGTTCGGGCCGCGCTTGCCGAAGCTGAAATCAAACCCGGCACTGACGTGGGAGGCCCGTAACTGCTCGCTCAGGATGATGCGCCCGAAATCCTCAGCGCTTAAGGCCGACAGGTTCGCATCGAAATCGCAGATCAGCGCATAATCCGCGCCCAGGGCCTCATAGGAGCGCAACTGCTGCGGGACGTGCATCAGGCGGAATGGCTCGGCGTCAATGCCTCTGAGGTTTTGAAAATACTGCTGCGGGTGCGGATCGAAGCTGATGACCGCACTTTTGTGGCCGCGCACGTGGGCGGTCTCGGTCGCCGCGGCAATCACACTGTGGTGGCCTTCGTGGACGCCGTCAAAGCTGCCGATCGCCACGCACAGGTTGGGCGGGATGCCCTCACCATGCGCCGGTTCATTGATGGCATAGGCCTCAAGCTTACCCTCGGCGGTCAGGCGCAGATGAAAGGCTTTGATATGATGGGCGGTGAACGGGGACACGACTATGCTGTGACCGGCTTTTTCGGCGCGAGAACTTCGGCCACGCCGTCGACAAAGACCTTACCCCGCACCCTGACCGTGGTCTGAAGCTGGACGTGGGCGGTTTTCAGGTTGATGTCCTTGACGCGAATATGGACGGTGGCCTCATCACCCGGACGGATGGCGCGCTTAAAGCTCAAAGTTTGCCCGACATATATAGTGCCCCAGCCGGGCAGGCCGCCGGCAACGGTTGCCGAAATATAGGCGCCGGCCAGCATACCGTGGGCAACCTTGCCTTTAAACGGTGACGCGGCCGCATAGGCTTCATCGACATGGATTGGGTTATGATCGCCTGAGACTTCGGCAAAGGCGGAGATAGCTGCGTCCGTCACCTGAAAGGTGCGGGTGATCTCCTGATCGATCATCAGGTCTTCGAGGTACACAGTGGGGGCGGAATCGGACATGTTGGCTTTAAGTCGCTTAAAAAAATTAAGCGTCACCGTTATTATGTGACGATGCCAATTGCCAAATCTTTTTGCAGTTTCATCCGTGAAATTATGTCCCAAACTGACAAAAAAGTTTTGCACCTGTCCCAAAATTTCACCATAATCGTGGTTAATTTAAGGTATATCATTGAATTTAAACGATAAATATAAAATCGGCTCTTAACCGAATTTTTGTCTGTCTTTGTCATGATGGCCCTGTCTTCAAATGAAGGGCGTCGCGTGTTGCGGGTCCAAAAAAATAGGTGGGGCTTTACATGGCCATCGATATGTCCATGCCGGTGCTGGTCGTAGATGACTACAAAACCATGCTTCGGATCATTTCCAATCTGCTCAAGCAATTGGGCTTTGAAAATGTCGAAGAAGCTTCGGACGGCACCGAAGCACTCGATAAGATGAAAAAAGGCGCCTATGGCCTGGTCATTTCTGACTGGAACATGGAACCCATGACAGGCTACGAACTGCTGTTGAAGGTCCGCGCGGACGATTCTCTTAAGCGCACGCCTTTCATCATGGTTACGGCTGAGTCCAAGACGGAAAACGTGATTGCGGCCAAAAAAGCCGGTGTGAACAACTATATCGTGAAACCGTTCAACGCCGCGACTTTGAAGCAAAAAATCACCGCCGTTCTTGGTGATTTCTAAGCTTTAAACTGACTAACAGTAGCCTTAAACTAACATAATAACAGGTTCATCAATGGCCCAGGCATCACATAAGGCAGAGACTGACATGGACGGGTTCGACCCCGCTCTGGTTCAGGAACTTGAGCCTAAGCTTATCAATCTGATGCAGCAATCCGAAGCGCTGGTCGCTTTGATGCGTGGCTTTTTCCAGCAGCTTGATAAGCGTCGCTCCGATGAGTTCAGAATCATCGCGGGCTATATCGCTAAGGCCAAGGAAGAGATCCGCGAACTGCGCCCGCATGATCTGTCGAACGACCGTATTCCGACCGCCGGGGCCGAGCTTGAGGCCATCACCCGCGATACTGAAAACGCCACCCACACGATCATGAACTGCGCCGAAGCCATGATGGGCTTTTCGGTTAAGGATTTTGGTGACGACCCCAAAGCCTATAAGGCAGCGGTCGATGATCAGGTCATGATGATTTTTGAGGCGTGCAGCTTTCAGGACATCACGGGACAGCGCGTCTCCAAGGTCGTCAATGTCTTAAAGCAGATCGAAGACCGCGTCACGCGCCTGGCCGATAAGCTGGGCATAGAGGACAAGAGTGTTGAACTTACCGACCGTGAAAAGCGCGACCGTGACCTGCTGCTGAACGGTCCGGCCATCGGTGGGCCTGAAACCGGACAGGATTCGATTGATGCTCTGTTTGCCGGTGGTTTCGACAGCTTTGATGCGATTGAAGCGGCCCCTGCACCTGTGGTCGAGGCGCCAGCACCGGTAGCCCCTCCTGAACCGGTAGCCAAGGCGCCGGAACCAGAGCCCGCGCCTAAACCCGAACCAAAACCCGAAATTAAGGTGGCACCTGCTCCGGCGCCCGTAGCGCCTGCGCAGGTGGCTCCAAAGCCAGCACCGGCCCCCCAACCGGCACCTGTGGCCAAAGCGCCAGAGCCTAAGCCTGCGCCTCAACCGGCTCCGGCACCCAAACCTGCGCCCGCTCCAGCCCCCGTGGCCGCCGCAGAAAGTAATTCTCAGGACGATATCGACTCATTGTTCGACATGAGCCCCGAAGACCTGAACAAGACAAACTCACAGGACGATATCGACGCCCTGTTTGACTAAAGACAAGCGCATTGGCTTCGCCAAACTTCGTTTCCAAAAAGTGTAACGCGGTTTTTGGACTCAGATGCGCGTAGAAAATAAGCAGAATAATCAGACGAAGATCTGGTGATGGTGAAAAACCGGCCGCGAAATCCCCTCGCGGCCGGTTTTTTGTGATTTAAGCCAGTTCAGCCGCCACATATTTGGCTTGGGCGTTCTGCGATTGCAGCACGGCGGTCAGAAGATGCGGATCAAGCTTACCGTCAGCGCCGGTGGCCTCAACGGCGTGAATACCGGCGGCGATAAACAGCAGATCAAGCCCTTGGGCATTGGCCCCCAGTACATCGGTCGGCAGGCCATCACCAATCGCCAGAACCCGTGATTTATCAATGGCTTTGCCGGTCAGGTTTTCGAGCGCGGCATAACACAGGTCATAAATCGGCGGGTAAGGCTTACCGGCCATGATGACCTCACCGCCGAGCGCCGTATAAAGATCGGCCAACGATCCGGCGCACAGGATGATCTGATCACCGCGCTGAACGATGCGATCGGGATTGGCGCAAATCAGCGGAATGCCGCGTTTGGCGGCGACGGCGAACGTGTCGCGATATTGCTCAATCGTGTCGCTCTCGTCGTTGAACAAGCCGGTGCATGAAATGAAAGCCGCCGTCTCTGGCGTGCCGGTGCGGTCAAGCTCAAGGCCAGTATAGAGGTGATCATCGCGCTCAGGCCCTACGATCCAGGCGGAACCGAGCGGGGCGTATTGGCTTAAAAATGCGCGGGTAGCGTCACCGGAAGAGACAATGGCGCTGTAGGCATCCTCAAAAATGCCGAGTTCGGCCAATTGCGCGGCCAGCCCGTCATTGGGGCGCGGCGAGTTGGAAATCAGCACTACCGGCCCGACCGTGGCCTTAAAGGTTTTCAGCGCCGCATAGGCGGCTGGAAAATGCCATTTGCCGTTATGGATCACCCCCCATATATCGCAAAACACAGCGTCATAACGACCGGAGATCGAGGCGAGGGACGTAATCAATTCAGGGGAGGGCATGGGCAATTCGCAATTTGTAATGTGAGGAGCTGAATATTCCGCCGACTCCAACTAACGGGTCAAAGGGGCTTGCCCCCTTGCTAAGCCCGGCGACGCAGGGGCGGCAGGGTTGAGCGGGCAAAGCCAGCGGGTGGGGCGGTTTCCAGCAGCACTTGCTCCTTGATGGCGCGCGGTTCACCGAACAGATGGCCCTGACCATAGCCGATATCGGCTTCGAGCACGTCAACGACCTGACGCTCAGACTCGATCTTTTCGGCAATGACTTCGATGCCGTAACGCGCCAGCAGTGAGGCGTAATCACCGGCGTGAATATCTTTTAGGAACTTCATGGCCGGGCGACCGTCGATGTCGAGCAATTGCTCCATCAAAAGCTTGGCCGAAATTTTGACGAAGCGTACGTCCGAGCGTTGCAGGTCATGAACGTCGAAATCAATCGTCGTGACCTTATCGATCGAGAAGCGGAAGCCGAGATCGGCCAGTTTGGCCATATTGCGGGCTTCGGCCGACCCGCGGGCGATAAAGGCGTCCTGACCCAGTTCAAAAATCAGCGCGCCGGACAGGTCGCGGTTTTCCTTAAGGAACTCCAAAAACTGCGGGAAAAAGCTGTCGTCACGCAGGGTCGAGAGCGAGATATTGCAGAAAATACCAATGCGACGATCGTTCTTGGCCAGTTTGCGCACAATCTGCACACAACGAAACAGCAGCAGATTGTCAATCGACGGCAGCAAACCTTCGGGTTCGGCCACGGTCAGATATTCTGCGGGCATCATCACGCGGCCGGTCTCATCGCGCAGACGCGAAAAGCTTTCGTAAAACACCGTCTTACGCTGTGGCAGGGACACGACGGGTTGCAGATAGAGATCGACGCGATTCTCAATTAGGGCCTCACGCACGGTCTCAATCAGGGCTATGGCCTGTTGTTCCTGACGCGACATCTGGCGTACAGCCTCGGCAGCATTGGGGCCGCGCGCATAGCTTGGCTGGGTGGGGGCTGGCGCACGGTTTTGCCATTGGTTGAGGCGATCTTCGATGCTTTCGCCGAGCTTAAGCACCAGCCCTTCCAGCATCTTAACCTCAGATGTCAATTCTTCGGTGCGGGTGGTGCGTTGATGCTGCACGCTGTCGGCCAGATCGAGCATGTCTTTTTGGGTGGCGTCAATGGCTTCGACCATCAGGCGGTGGGCTTCGCGCACCCGGTCGAGATCCTTATCGATGCGGGCGGCCATCAGCTTTTGGCCGACAAACACATGGAACCCGGTACACAGGCCCATGGTGCCCAGAAACGCCGCTACGCACGCACCGCCGTCTGAGCCGCCGCGCCACAACAGGGCGGCCACCGTCAGCGACAGAAAGATGTAGGTGCCCATCAACAGGGCAGGGGTGGCTCTGGCCATGAATGCGTGGTCCTGAAGAATCACTAATACGCGTAGAGCGTACTATGGGGTGATTTTCCTCTGACGCAAAGCGCGGCGTTAACTTTTGAGGGTGCGACCTAAAACATGCCGTCGGTATTGCGCCGGTAAGGGCCTTTGTAGCCTTCATCGGTCTTTCGCCTGCGATCCGGCCCGAAATAGCTGGAGCAGCGGATAAACGGACGCGGGCGCATGATGATGGTGTCGATACGGCCCAAAAGCGCGCGCGCCGTCAATGGCTTGACCACAAACTCATTGACCCCGGCGTCGCGGGCTTCCATCACGCGGGTTTTCTCGGAATGGCCGGTGATCATTACGACCGGCAGGTAAGGGTTGGGGCTGTCGCTGGAATTACGCAGCATGCGGGTAAATTCAACCCCGTCGATGGGCTGCATGTTGAAATCGACAATGGCAATGTCGGCTTCGTATTGCCGCAGCATCTCCAGGGCCTCAGCGCCGTCGCGCGCTTCGCGAATGTTACGCAGACCCGTGCCTTTGAGGATAGCCATGACGATTGAGCGCATGTGCTGATTGTCTTCGACCAGCAGAATTTTAAGGGCACTATAATCAGTCATGACACATAAGTCCGTTCTGCCTCAACACGGCAGATGATTTAACTTAAAATCTAAAAAGGAGGTACGCGGTACTGATGGGATCGGCACCGTTCGTTTTAGAAACTGAAGGGGCGATCCGTGCCAGCGGTTAAGCAAACCCGTCCTAAAGATCAAGTGCGGCGCACACATATTGTCGCTGATTGAGCATGGTGGACACAATATTTCCATAAAATGTGACGCATTTTGCAATAGTATGCACTCTTGATGGCGAATTTGACGCCAATTGGTCTCAGGCGCTGGCCATCAGGCTGGGGTCCAGCGCCCGGTCACGCCACTTGAGTCGCCAGCACAGATGAGGGCCGGTGGCGCGGCCTTTGGCGCCGACATAACCGATCAACTGGCCCTTTGGGATCAACTGGCCTTTGGTGACAAACAGTTGCGACAGGTGCAGGTACATGGAAATCACCCCCTGACCGTGATCGATCAGGATCAGCCCGCCTTCAAAGTGCAGGTCGGGTTCGGCCAGCACCACCCGCCCGGTCTGAGGCGCATGTACCGGTGTGCCGACGGGGGCGGCCATGTCATAGCCATAGTGCGGCCGCGACGGCACGCCGTTTAAGATGCGCTGATTACCGAAGGTGCCCGACACGCGGTAGATATCAAGCGGCCATGAAAACCCGTCCCGGAACCAGTCAGCGTCTTCGCGGTGGGCAAAGGCTTCGTTCTTGAGTGCGACCTCGGCGGCGATACGCTCCAGCAAGGCGGGATCGCTGGGGGTGACGGTATTTTGCGGCAGGCCATCAATGCGCTGCACGTCATAGCTGGTGGGGTAGATTTCGCAGATCGTCTTTTGGTACTGGCCTGAGACCGGGCCTTTCAATTCAATCAGGCACTGGGGCGGGCTGTCGCGATCAAAGCCTACGAAAAAGCTGCCGATATCAGAGGCTTTCGTGCGCCATTCGCCGTCAACCCAGACATCGGTATGGGGATCGGCCTGGCCTATGGCATAGCCGCCCTGCTTAAAACGGCCACGAAGATTCAACGTGCGCGGGATCAGGGGCACCGCATAGGCGGGCATGGCCGCAAGGCCCATCAGGCCTGCGGCTGTCAGTAAGTGTCTGCGGTTCAGCGCTGGTTCTGGGCTTTCCATCGGGCCGTGGCTTCTTCAGGGCCGGCATAGGCTTCCTGAGCGGTGGGGTTCCAGTAGCGCAGGGCCTCCAGCGGGATGTGCTTGCCCGATACGGCGCAGATGACGAACTTACCGGGCTTCATGACGACATATTCGCCGTCGCCATAGTGCAGAACGGCCTGATCGGGCAGGGGGGAAGGGGTGTGCATATTCATTATCGCAATATAGGGGCAGATGGCGGCCTAAAACAAGCTCCCCTGATCGGAAGACGGGGGCGGTGTGACTTTTTTGGGCGCGGGCTTGGGTTGTGAAGATTGAGGTGGTGCCTCGGTGGTGGCGACCACATCGACGATGCCGTCCTTGAAATGCAGTTCCAGCGCATCGTTGGTGATGATGGCTGCCGCAGACGCGACCAGCGCCCCGTCCTTACGGTGCACGCGGGCAAAACCGAGATTAAGCGGACGGTCGGGGTTCAGGCTCTGGCGTAGTTGCTCAAGGGACGACAACCGCTCGCGGCGTTGTTTCAACTGGCGTTGCATGGCGTCATCCATCCGCTGCGCCCATGCGGGCAGACGCGCATGTGACTCAGCAAGCGCCACGCGGCGGGTCAAGGCGGCCAGGGCACGGGTTGATAGTTGCGACACCTGATCGGCTTTAAGCGCCTGCGGACGGGCCAGCAAGGCCGGATTGAACCGTCCCGCCACCCGCACAAAACCGGTTTCATGCAGGTTGAGATTTTTCAAGAGGCCCCCATCCAGACGATGGGCGATATAATCGAGCCTCTGCTGGGCGGAGTTGATCAGGTCCTGCGGCTTGGGCAGGGCGCGGCTCAACAGCGCCACCCGTTCGCGACGGGATTCCATAGAGCGGCCAAAAGTGCCGACGCGGCGGCGCTCCAGATCGAGCACAAAGCCTTTGAGTTCGCTCAACACCGGTGTAGCCATTTCCGCAGCCCCCGTGGGGGTGGGGGCGCGCCGGTCAGATACAAAATCGATCAGGGTGGTGTCGGTTTCGTGACCGACGGCGGAAATGATCGGGATGGGGCAGGCGGCGACGGCGCGCGCTAATGCCTCATCGTTGAACGGCCACAGATCCTCGACCGACCCGCCGCCGCGGGCGATGATCAGCACATCCGGTTTGGGAGCTTCGCCAGCCTCAAACCCTTTGATCGCGCGGATCACCTGACCCGGTGCGGCATCGCCTTGCACCACCACCGGCCAGACAATGACCCGGCACGGCCAGCGGTCACGGATGCGGTGCAGGATGTCGCGGATCACCGCCCCGGTGGGCGAGGTGATGACGCCGATGGTTTTGGGCGCGAACGGCAACGGCTTTTTACGGGCCGGATCGAACAGGCCCTCGGCATTAAGCTTCCCCTTGAGCCGCTCAAGCTGGGCCAGCAACGCGCCCATGCCGGCGGCCTCAAGCGACTCGATGACGATCTGGTACTTGGATGAGGCCGGAAAGGTCGTGATCTTGCCCGTCACAATGACCTCAAGCCCCATTTCCGGCTGGGCTTTCAGGCGGCTGACATTGCCTTTCCAGATCACGCCGTCAATGGCAGCACGGTCGTCCTTGAGCGTCAGATAGACGTGACCGGACGAATGGCGCGTGACCTTGGAAATCTCAGCCCGTACCCGCACATGGTCGTAAGTGGTCTCTAAGGTGCGTTTCAGCGCCCCCGCCAGTTCGGATACCGAATAGGGGGCGGCATTGGTCGATTCAGTCGGGGGGAGAAGGTCGGTCATGACCTCTGTTTATTCTGCGCCGAACGGGCTGTCTACATGAAGGATGGTGACGCCACATCAGCTCACTAAGGCAGCGCCCGAACAGCGCAGACCGTGGACCTGAACGTCGGCTTCACCCAGACCAATACCGAGCGTCCCCAGCAGGGTATTAAGCACCCCATCCACCAGGGGGGCGGCAAAACTCAGCAGCGATCCTATCGCGGATACTGCGGGGCCCACCTTGATCTTAATGCCCGCTAAGACGACCGTTAGATCAACCTTATCGACCAGAGATTGGGTCAGACTTTGGACAGCATCATCGGTTTTTACCGTCTTGATGGTGTGGTTTTTGATGTCGTCGGCGGTGAACGCTTGCGATTTCCAGGTCTCGCCGCCCAGTTTGATCTGGGCCTTGGCGGTGGCGCTGATGACAGGAATCCCCAGGGCGCTGATATTGACCAAGGTGGCGTCATTGACCGTCAGGGTTTTCTTGAAATTATTGAGATCGGCCACATTGATTTCGCCGATATTGACCTGTCCGATGCTGGGACGAACGCTTAGGGTCACGCTTTTTGAGCCTGTGCAGGTGATACTGGCCAGTTTCGCTTCACCCGATGCCAGTTCGATAAACACCGGCAGTTTCAACGCCTTGACACCGAGCGCGCTCAACACCGAACCGACGCCACCGATGGAGGCTTCGACATAAAGTCGCGTCTGGGCCGTGCGAATGATGGGCTCACCGGAGCGCGTGACGGTGATCCACGGCGATGAATTGGGCCGCTCCCCTATGGCCAGCCAGACCTTGAGCGCACTTAAACTTGGCACCTGCGAAGACAGGTTCAGTTCGACTTGCCGGTTCTTATTGGCGGTGGTCAGCATGGCGTTCACCAGCGCCAGGGAATCGACCGATACGGCTGAGTCCGAAGCCCCTTTGATGTAGTCCTGATTGCCGTAAACCCCCAGATCGATCAGATCGTTCAGTTTGATTTTGGTGTCCTTGATATTGGTGGCCGCCAGAACCTTAAGCGGGCCGCGGGCATTGAGATCGACCTCTTCGGCCAGCAGATTGAGCGCATCGCCGAGTTTCACCTCAGCGTTCAGGGTGTCATCGAAACTGGCGGCATCCAGCGCAACGGTTTCATGCAGGGCACTGACATAGCTCAAAAGATCCACGCGCGCGCTGACCAGATGATTATAATCCATCACGGTCAGGCTGACGCTGGAGCCGGTCAGGCCGCTCAGCAGACTGTTGAGCAGGCCACCGTTGAGGGACGCCAGCCGTGAGCCAATGCTAAAGGCGGCCAGTTGCGTCTGGCTGGCCGTAGCCGTGCGGCTGATGGTGATGGAGGGTTTATCCAACAGCACCTGCCCAAAATAGAGCGGGGCCTGCGCGGTCAGGGTGACGCGGGCGGCATTGGCTGAGGTCAGGGCCGTGGTCTTAAAGCGGTTGTCGTGGCTGAGGCTTTGATCATACTGGCCGATCTCGGTGACCGTCGTGGTGCCGGTAAGATTGGCGGCGACGGTGGCGGATGCGGCGGCATCGGCACGGCTGAGGTCGGCGGCGGCGGTCATGGCGGCCAGATCGGCCGCGCCTTGAAGCTTACGGGTATGGAGAAATATTGAGCCAATATCGACGGCCAGAGCGGCCAGGCAGATCACCATGCTCATCGACAATGCCATGATGATGGCTGAGGCGCCGCGTTCGTCGTTAAAGAAGCGGCGGAACATGGGAAATGCCTTTAATAGCCGCCGCGAGCGACGGCGGCGGTACGGGTAATGGTCGTGGGCATACCGGGCAGGGCGCCGATCAGGTCAAAGCTGCCGTCATCGGGCGTAAAGGTAATGGTGACCTGATAGGTATCGGTTTGCTCGTTCAGGTTGATTGATAGGTCGCCGGGTGTCATGAAGTCGTATTCGGATTTTTGGACATCAAACATCGACTGAGCCAGTGCCAGCCTCTCTGGCGCTGTGGTTCCGCCAATAGCGGCACGGGCGGAATCATTGGCCATCTGCTGGACGGCGTGGGAGGTCCAGAAATAGCCGCCGTAGTCGACAATCCCTGCTAACATAAGGATAAGGATCGGACTAATCAGGGCGAACTCAACCGCGGTGGCGGCGTGTGTGTTGCGGGCAAAATGGCGGAAAATTGAGGTTCGAAAAAAGCGCGTCCAAGGCTTTGGTCTGCGGCGGGGCCCGGACGCGCTTTTCACTTCTGAGATGTCATCTACGGTACGTCTCATGCAACCATAGATAGTTGTTTTTGATTAATGCGAGATTAACGCGTGCGCTTTTTGACGTGACGCTGAAAAAAATATTTCGAGCGAAGGTGAAATTATGAGAACTCCTCCATATTTGAGGTGACGTTATTCCTGAAAAATCATAGGTTCCGTCCGTAATAGCCCCAGCATTTAGGAGGTAATCATGTCTGCCGAAGATTCAGGTGTGACCGACAGCGTTATTGATATGATCGTGCCGCCGCGCGCCAAGGATTTAGGCGGGTTTCAGGTGCGCCGGCTGCTGCCGTTTGCCAAACGGCGCATGGTCGGGCCGTGGATATTTTTTGATCACATGGGGCCGGTCGATTTTGCGCCGGGCGCCGGATCGAATGTCCGCCCGCATCCGCATATCAATCTGGCGACCGTGACCTATCTGTTTGAAGGCGCGATCCTGCACCGCGATTCGGTGGGGTCGGTCGCGACCATAGTGCCGGGGGATATTAACCTGATGGTGGCGGGGCGCGGGATCGTCCATTCGGAACGCGAAGTGCCCGAAACCCTGGATCAACCGCGCCGTATGCACGGCCTGCAACTGTGGCTGGCCTTACCCGAAGCCGATGAGGAAATTGATCCGGTCTTTTTTCATTATGATGGGGCTGAACTGCCAAAAACCGAGATTGCCAGCGTACCGGTACGGGTCATGATGGGGCAGGCGTTCGGGGTGACTTCGCCCGTTAAGACCTATTCCCCGACCCTCTATGCCGAGGCGGCGCTTACCGCCGGACAAACCCTTGAACTGCCGGAAGGGGTGGACGAGATGGCGGTTTATGTCGCGGCAGGAGCAGTGTCAGTTGACGGCGTTCCGGTCGATGAGTTCCACATGGCAATCCTTAAGCGCGGAACGACGGCGACCCTGACCGCGACGGTGGATGCCCGTATCGCCATTATTGGCGGTGAGGGCATGACTGAGCGCCATATCTACTGGAACTTTATCTCCTCACGGCCGGAACGGATCGAGCAGGCCAAGGCCGACTGGAAAGCGGGCCGGTTCCCCAAGGTGCCCGGCGACGACATCGAATTCATTCCTTTGCCAGAATAGAAAACCTTATGACCAAAGTTCGCATAAATGAGACCCACGCCAGTACCTACAGTGTCGCGATTGAGGTCGGTGCCCATAGCCTGATCGGTGATGAACCGGCCGATAAGGGCGGACTGGATCTGGGGCCGTCGCCCTATGATCTTTTGACCTCTGCTTTAGGCGAATGTACGGCCATGACCGTGCGTTGGTATGCCCGCAGTCAGGGCTGGCCGGTCGATCAGATTGAGGTACGTGTCACCCACGAAAAGCGCGGAAGGCAGGATGTATTCACCAAATCCGTTCACATAACGGGCGACCTGCTGAGTGATGATCAGCGCGTAAAGCTGATCGAGGTTGCGTCCAAATGCCCGGTTCAACGCACCTTGCTGGCGTCGGATACGGCGATTGAGACGGTGCCCGATATCGATGTACCGGCGCAAAATCGGGCCTGATAGCGGGCCAAAATCCCCAGTTCAAGTATATCCGTAAGCATAGAGGTGGGTGGCCATCTCTATGCCATAAGAGACGCGTTTAGACTTCAAATGCGCATTTTTACTAAAAATTTACAAATTTTAACTGATTTTATTTCACGTTTTTAACGGATTCGTCAAAAAATTAAACCATTGAAATTAAATGTAAAATTATCAAAATTAATCATTAATTTACCTTTTGGGGGTGGGCTTAAGTAAAAATTTTGACCGCTATGTTTATTTTTTGCTTTTCATTAGGGTTAATATGCGCTTTATTGCCTCACAGGCGAAAAATGCGCCGGATTCCTCCCTCGGTAGGTGCCGAGACCGGTAACAAGTATAAGAGTTAAACCCATGTATGAGAAAAAAGTCCTGAATGGTTATGTAGTTGGCGGCTATGCTTGCGCCTTTGCATTTAGCCTCGTGGTCTGGGGTCTGCTTTTGTTTCAGGTCACCAAGTTTGACTTGCCGTTTGATGGCGCCTTCAATGCGTCCATGGCCGATGCCAGCGTGAACCTTAGTCATCAGCAGGTTCGCAGCGACATGATCACGCGCGACACGCGTCTGCGCGCCGTACCATCGGCGGGTTAAGCCGTTTCATCTGTAATTTTTAGGGCTTTACAAACCCGAACCGCTTTTCAATAGTGTCGTCTTTGCGTTGGTTAAGCAGGGGCGTTTCAATGAAAAAACGGGTGTCGGTGGCGAGCTTCAGCGCGTCAGTGAGTTTGGTTGTGGCCGCCTTAATGGCCCAGACCGCGTTGGCGCAACCCGTGCCACCTCCGCCGTATCAAGCCCCGCCAACCCCTGCCATTCCCGCCGCGCGCGATATTGCCTATCCCGGCACACTTAAGGTCTTTGTCGACGCCACCGATCTGGATCATCGCCGCTGGGTGGTGCGTCAGGTGGTGCCGGTCGACAAGGCCGGTGAGATGGTGCTGATGACGCCGCTGTGGCTGCCGGGCAAACATTCGGCACAAAAGTTTTCCGATAAAATCGCCAATGTCCGCTTTAGCGCGGGCGGGCAAACCTTGACCTGGCTGCGTGATCCGGTGGCGGTCAATGCGTTTCGCTTTACGGTGCCGGATGGGGTGACCGAAGTGGTCGCTGAGTTTGAATATCTGGCGCCGATGACCTCAACCGCGGGACGGGTGGTGCAGACCGACCTGATGGCGAATTTTCAGTGGGAACTGGCCTCCATGTATCCGGCTGGCTATTTCACCAGCCGTATCCCCATCCAATTGACCCTGAAACTGCCGCAAGGCTGGTCGCACGCCAGCGCTTTGGAGGTCGAGTCCACGGCCGCAGATAATACCGTTACCTTTAAGCCGATTTCCTACGACAACTTCATCGACTCGCCGATGTTTGCGGGCAAATATTATAAGCAGTGGGATCTGACGCCGGCGGGTAAAAAGCCGGTCCGCCTCAACGTCTTTGCCGATAAGCCCGAATATATGGAGGCCAAGCCCGAAGTCATCGACCTGCACCGTAAGATGGTGGCCCAGTCGGTTAAGCTGTTCAAATCTGAACATTATGACCACTATGACTTTTTGGTGCATTTGTCGGAAGAGTTGGGGGATATCGGCCTGGAGCATCATCGCTCATCCGAAAACGGCCATGATATCAAGTATTTCACCGACTGGACCAATAGCTATATTGGCCGTGACCTGCTGGCCCATGAGTTCACCCATTCCTGGGATGGCAAGTTCCGGCGCGGGGCCGATCTCTATACCCCCGATTTTCAGGCGCCGATGCGCGGCAGCCTGTTGTGGGTCTACGAAGGCCAAACCCAGTACTGGGGCTATATGCTGACGGCGCGGTCAGGCATGTTCACTAAGGAGCAAACGCGCGAGGCCATCGCCTTGATTGCCGCCATCTATGACAATTTCAAAGGCACGGAATGGCGCCCGACGGTCGACACCACCAATGATCCGGTGATTTCCAGCCGTGCGCCGAAGAACTGGCTGTCGATGCAGCGCTCTGAGGATTACTACAATGTTGGCCTGCTGATCTGGCTGGATGCCGATACCCTGATCCGCGAAAAGACCGGCAATAAGAAGTCGCTCGATGATTTTGCGGGGGCATTTTTTGGCGTCAAGGACGGCTCATGGGTGCCGGAGACCTATGAGTTTAAGGACGTGGTGGCGACCCTTAACAGCGTCTATGCCTATGACTGGGACACCTTCCTGAAGGACCGGCTCTATAAGCCGATGACCGGCGCGCCATTGGATGGCCTTGAGCGCGGTGGTTACAAACTGGTCTACAGTGCGACGCCGACCGACTGGATCAAGTCGCGTGAAAAGGTGCAGAAAAACACCGACCTGAGCTATTCGTTAGGGCTTACCCTCAATGCGACGGGCGATATTACCGCGACCCTGTGGGACGGTCCCGCGTTCAAGGCCGGTCTGGGGCAGGGCATGTCGGTGGTGGCGGTGAACGGCGTCGCCTATGAGGCCGATGGCATCAAGGCGGCGGTCACGGAGGCGGCCAAGCCCGACGCCAAGCCGATCGAACTGCTGATCAAAAAGGGCAAAAACTACCGTACCGTGACGATCGACTATAAGGGCGGCCTGCGTTATCCGCGCCTTGAGCGCATTGCGGGCAAACCGGCCTATCTCGACGATATTCTGACCGAAAAGAAGTAGTCAGATCATAAGCAAAAACGCCATATAACCGGCATAGGCCGCCAAAAAGCCCAGCGCGATCAGGCGGCCTATCTTGCCAAAGATATAGACACAAAGACCGGCGGTTACCGCCACGCCCAGCGCAATCGGGATATCAACCTGCGTAAACCGTGCATCTATGGCGATGGGCGCAATCAAGCCGGTTATCCCTAAAATGCCCAATATATTGAAGATGTTGGAGCCGATCAGATTGCCAAGCGCGATGTCGCTCTGGCGCTTGAGGGCCGCAATTAGGGTCACGGCCAGTTCGGGCAGGGAGGTGCCGACTGCCACGAGGGTCAGCCCAATCACCGCTTCGCTGATGCCAAAGTCGCGGGCGATATTGGTGGCCCCTTTGACTAGGCTGTCGGCCCCGACCACCAGCGCCAAAAGCCCCAGCGATACCCAGGCCATGGCCATGAATATGCCCATCTCAGTCACGCTGGAATGAACGGCATGTTCCGGCTCAGGATTGCGGCGCTCCAGCACATAAACCGACACCAGATAGGCGATAAGGCAGCCCAGCATGATCTGGGCATCCAGCCGGTCGATCCCGCCGCGATAGGCCAGCACCAAAAGGCCAATGGTGGCGACAATCATCACCGCCACATCGCGTTGAATACCGGCACTTTTGCTGTCCATCGGATAGATCAGCGCGCCCATGCCCATGATGAGCAAAATATTGGCGATGTTGGAGCCGACGACATTGCCGACGACGATATCAGGCGTATCTTTTAGCGCCGCCTGTAAGCTGACCATCAGTTCCGGCATGGAAGTACCAAAGCCCACTACCGTGAGGCCGATAATCAGATTGGACAGCTTAAGCTTACGCGCCAAAGCGGTGGCCCCGCGCACCAGGCCTTCACCACCGATAAACAGGAAGGTCAGCCCCGCCGCGACCCAAAGGTAGTCGACATGTGCGCTAACCCAGTTCAGCCCCTGATCGATCACCCCAACCCCCCCCATGATCCTAAGTCCCTAGCCGCGCGGCTTAGGCGAACTGATTAAGGGTTAATGGCGTCCGTTTGGCAATCAGTAATCGCGCGAATATCTCAGGTTGACGGCGGTGCCGCCCGCCGTGCCGGTCTGCGACAGGATGCTCAAACTGCGCGACAGGGAGATTTCCAACTGGGTCGCCATGAAGCCCTTGGTGTCGGTGACAATTTCCACATAGACATTGTTGGTCAGGTATTTCCCCGCCGCCACCGCCGTGCCGCGCCCGGTCGCGTCATCTTCGCCCAGTACGCGCAGACGGTCTATGCCGGTCGCGGCCCGCAATGTCCCCAACGGATTGACACCGCCCCCGCCGGAGCTGAGTTGATTGAGCGACGCCGCCAGTTGCAGGGCCTGAGTGGCCGACAGGTTGGTCACACTTTCGCCAAACAGAATCCGCGACAGCACCTCATCCTGCGGCAGGGACGGGTCGGAGGAAAACGCAATGGACGGTCGCTGGGCGGTGCCGGTGACATTGATGGTGCCTGTGATGTCATCGACCACCGTAGAGGCGGCGATCTCAATCTCCGGATTGGTCAGTTGCCCGCCCTCAAAGCTGATCACGCCGGTATCGAGCTTGAACTCACGGCCTGCGAAATTATAGGTGCCGCGAATGGCATTGAGGTTACCCAGCACGCGCGGGGCACGGGTCGTGCCGCCGACATTAATATTGGCGCGCCATTCCGACTCCAACCCCATGCCGGACACAAAAATTTGGTTCTCGGCGCGTACCCGCACATCCAGCCGCCAGTCTTTCGGTGGGGCTTTTTGGCGCGGTGGCGGGCCGGCGGTTGTGATGGCCGGACGGCGCACACCCTCTAATTCCGTGATTTCCGCCGCCCCTTGGGTGACGATCTTATAGCGCGTTTGCGGCAGGCTGAGGTTGCCCTTGATCAGCGCCCCATCATCGCCATTGGTGATATCGAGTGTCCCCGAAACGGTCGAGGATATCTGATCCGACGCCGCCAGACGGGCGTTGTTCAGCTTGGCGTTCAGTTGCAGAGGGAAGGCATTGTCCGCCGCCAGCGATACCCAGCCGGTGGCCGACACCGTGCCGTCACCGGCGCGGCCATCGAATTTACGGATCTCCAGCCGGTCATTGCTGAATTCCCCCTCAAGATTAATGCGGGTAATGCGGGTGCCAAAACCTGAGTGCTCATAGGCCAGACCATTGCCGCGCATGACGCCGCTCAGGCGGGGATCGCGGACCTGACCCGAAATATCGGCGGCCACGGCCATCGTGCCGGACATGCTCTGATCACCCTGAGCCGCCAGTGAAAACAGTACGCTGGCCGGGCCGTTATAGCGGATGCCGCCGGTAATGCCGCCCTGACGCAGCCGTTCAATCCAGTCGCCGCCAGATGCGGGATCAAGCTGCACCTGCATCCGGCCAATGACGCCCAGCAGGTTGGCACCGTTCTGACGGAACACAGCGCGCAGGTCGCCACGGTCAGAATTCAGCGTGCCGTCAATATTGATATCTACGGGTGATGAAACGGCGGCAATCGAGGAGCGGGTGAAATCATCGACCGTCAACCGCGCGCGCACATCGGGGATATCATTGCCGTTTTGGCTGTAATCGAGACTGCCAGTGGCCGTACCGCCAATACCCGCATCAGGGGCGATCGCATTGATGATGGCCAGGTCAAAACCCTCAAAGCGGGCCTGGCCCTTGATGCCATCACCAAACTGACCGGCCAGTTGCACCTTGCCCTGATTGGTCGCAAGCGTGGACGGCAGCAGTTGATAGCCAGTGCCGCGCTTAACGATCCGCGCCGGGGCTTCGGTTTTGACATTGATGCCGTTCACGACACCGTTCGCCGCAACGCGGTAAAGCTGCGGCGACAGGTCTGCATTGACGGCCAGAGTGAATGGCACACCCGATGAGCCGTTAAGTACCGCCTGGGCCGTACCGCGATCATTGCGGTAGTTGATTTTGACGCGACCCTTTTCGACAAAGGTATTGTTGTAATTCAGGTTTTGCGCCTGAACGTCGGCAACGATTTCCGGCTTTTCATAAAGGGCAATGGTCGCATCAATCAAAGCGCGCCCAACCTGAATATTGTAGTCACCGGGCAGGGTGGCGCCTTGGGCGCGGGCCGTGATCTTGGCGCCCTGTACATCATTGATTTCCATCAATGACGCCACGCCGGTGATGCCGGAGCCACTTAGATTGAGGTCGCCCGCGAACTTACCGCCTGATGTTTGCTGGATAGTCCCTTGGGCGTCGATACCGGCCACCCGCGCCTGATTGATGTCGAGGGTCAGCGGGCCGCTGCCCGATCTGATTTCGACATCGGCCAGCAGCGGGCCATAGGCGGAGGCCCCTTCGGCCTTGACCTCATAGCCGACTTTGGAGGTGGTAAGGGTCGCCACCACCTCACGCAGTTCCAGCCCAAGGCCGGGACTGGCGGCCGTTAGTACCACTTTCGGGCTGCTGGCCGTGCCGGACACGTTGGCGGTGAGGGGGCCATATTGTTTTGATGTGGCCTGCGCCTTGAGGGTAATCCCGCCGCCTTTGAGGGCATAGCGCCCCTGAGCCGTCAGGTTAAAGGATGGCGATGTACCTTTGAAATTATTGAGAATAATATCGCCATTGGCGGCGGTCGAAAACGCGCCCGAAATCTTGGCATTGCCACCCAGAAAGTTTTGCAGCCCCTCATTAAACAGGCGCTTGGACTGAACCTGGAACGAACCCTTAATGCCGAACCCGCCTCCCTGACCATTCACGACCGGGCGCTGCACCAGTTCAGCATCGGTGACCACACTGACAATCCCTAAACCGTCGATGCGGTAATCATTGATGCGTCCCTTGAGCGCGCCCTGATAGATGCCGGTGCCAAAATCGGCCACCAACAAAGCTGTGCCGTTCAGCTTGTCCGAACGGATTTTCATATTGTCGCTTAACAGGCGGTTGTCGCTATAGGCCAGATCGCCGTCCAGCCGGACATTGGTCAGCAGGCCATCGGCGGCGGCATTCACGCCCCACACCCTCTTGGCACCGCCCTTGACCGGAATAATGATGTGATCGCCATCAATGCGTGAGCGGCCTTCGATGCGGGCGGCTTCGACGGTGATTTTATTGAACTTCACCCAATCGGCGGACAGGTCATAATCAATCAGCGGGCGCTTGAAATCACCGTCGATCAGGGCCTTAAGGTGGACGTTTTTACCCGACAGGTTTTTATCGATGACCGCCGCCTTAATCAGTTCGGCATCGATGTTCAGCTTACCGAAACGGGCGTTTTTCAGGTCGATAATACCGGCGGCCTTGATATCGAGCGCATCGGATTTCAGGGCCAGTCGACCATCGGCCACACGATCCTTGAATGTGCTGGTCAGATCAATATTGACAGCGGGCGTCACCAAGGCTTGCGTGACGCCGTTCAGCAGCAAATCGGGCCGTACATTGCCCTTCGCGGTAAAGGTGCCGTTGCGACCGTTCAGGGCCACATCGGCCAGACCGTTATCGCCCAGATGCCCCTCAATGCGGCCATCCCACACGTCCCAGTTTCCGCGTCCGCCCGCTGTGACGGTCAGGGCCTCATCCAGCCCAATCAGGGCAACGACCGCGCCGTCCTTGGGGGCGATCAGCAGGCCCTCAACAATCAGCCGGTTTTGTTTGGGCGTGGCATCCAGTTTCAGGGCCAGACGATCCGCGCGGTTAGAACTGGCCGCCGTATTGATCAAGATCTGGCCTTTTTTCAGGTGCGCATCGCCTGATAAGGTCAGGGTTTGCGCAGTCCCGGCCACGCCCTGCGCCAGGTTGAGGCGCTCCACCGACAGCTTGCCGATATCCACCTTGAGGTCAGGCAGTTTGAACGGTTCGCTGGTTGTCTTTGGTGTGGGTTTAAACTCAGGCCGGCGCAGAATATCGATCCGCACCGAGGACAGTTCGCGCACATCAACATGCTTATTGAGGTAAGCAAACGGCCGCCAGTCGAGGGTCACCGCCGGGCTCTGGGCAAACACGCCCTTGGGGTCGGAGAGTTTGATATCGCGAATGACGGCGCGTTTGTAGAGCGAGCCCTCAATGCGCCCGACGCTTATTTTCAGGCCGTTGTCGAATTTGAGGCCATTGACCCGGTCAAGCAGAAAGCCTTTGCCTGCGCCGCTATCCAACCCCCACACCGCCAGCAACAGCAGGGCGGCAATGAATGCGATGGTGAGCCCCGCGATTTTGGCAATAGTGGTGCCGCCCAGTATCTTGGCTTTAGGCTTGGCCTTATGTTCGGGTGAGGTTTCGGGTGTGTCTGTCATCAGAAGGCCTGCCCAATCCCGACATAGAGGCTGACTGGAGATTCCCCGTCGCGCCGGCTGACGGGGGTGGCTACATCAATGCGGATCGGCCCGAAATTGGTATAATAGCGCGCGCCGATGCCGACCCCAAAGCGAATGTCGTTAAAGTCCGGTGTCTTACCCTGATAGACCTGACCAGCATCGATAAACGGTACGACCCCCAGATTGCCATCGAGGATATTTTTGAAACGATATCGCGCCTCAAACGCCACCTCGAACAGGCTAAGGCCCCCCGTCGGCGTATTGGCGGCGTCGCGGGGCCCCAGTTCCTGATAACCAAATCCGCGCACACTGCCGCCCCCGCCAGCATAAAATCGCGTGGTCAGGGGGACATCGACAAAATCACTGCCAATGATGGTGCCAGCGCGAAAACGCGCGGCCAGAATCGTCTGATCACTGACCTGCCGATAGGTCGAGACATCGAACTGGTTCTTGATATTATTGCCAAACAGACCTGATAATGACACCTGTGGCGTAGTCTCAATAGAGGCCCGGAACCCTTTGGTAGGATTAAGAAGATCATCCGTCACGTCACGCGCCAGCTTAAGCGGCATGTCGGCGGTGTAGTAGTTGATCCAGCTATCGCCGAGCATCTTATCCAGCTTTGAGTTCAGCCGAATGGCACTCAGTTCAACCCCTGCTGACCAGGTCCAACGCTTTTGCCAGATCGGGGTCGATGACCGCGACAGGCTGTAACCCAGCCGCAAACCTTGCGCCTCATAGGTATCGTAGTCGGAACGCGCCAGTTCGGTCGAAATCAGGCGGGTCAGGTCGCGCTTACGGTAGTTGGAATGGCGTAAACTCACACCCAAGGTCTGTTCATTGCTGCCCAGCGTCGTTTCGACAATCAGTGCGCCTTCGGGGGGGCGCCAGTTGCGGTTGATCCAGCTACCTTTGAGCAGGACGCCCTGACCGGTCGAAAAACCGACATCAGCGGCCAGTTTGCGCGCCCGTCCGGTTTGCTGACGCACCAGAATATCAACATATTCCGTACCATCAGGGGCCGGGGCATTGGTGCGCACCGGCTCAACCGACACAGATCGGAACAGGTTGGTTGCCACCAGCGCCTGACGCAGATCATCGACCATGCGGCTGTCGTACAGGTCATTCTCATGGAAACGGGCAATGGTTTCGATGTGATCAACGCCAAAGGCCTGACGACCTTCGGTGGTAAAATTTCGAATGCGCGCGCGCGGCCCGGTCTCGACGGGCAGGGTGTAATCCGCCGTATAGGTGGTATTATCGAGTAGGATATCGCGTGCGCCCACCTCAGCGAACGGATAGCCGTTTTCGGGCAGTTTCAGGCTGACGCTGGCCTCAGCCGCGATCACCCGGTCGGCGATCAGGCTATCGCCGGTTTTAAGCGGCAGGGCGTCACGGATCAGGTTCGGCGGCGTGGTGGGCCCGGCCGTAATCACAATCTCATCAAACCGGTATGGGGGGCCGGGGGCCACGGTCAGGGTTGCCCGCACCCGGCCGGGCTGGTTCGGCTCATTTTCCATTGAGGTCATGACGGTGGCGTCATAATAGCCCTCGGCCTTCAGCAGTCGCAGCGCCAGTATCTCATCCTGCTTGAGGCGGGCGCGCACCATCACGGCATTGGCAGCCTTGCCCTTGCCTTCTTTTAACGCACTCAAGTCCCAGAAGGTTTTCTCTAAGTTCAGGTCTTTCAGGCCATTCAGCGTGGTGTCGTAAGCGATTTCCGGCGCTTGCTCATCGGCGGCGGCTACCACTGCGGGCGGCGGGGCCTTATCAAAATCGGCCAGAGACGGCAGGGGCTCGGTCAGGGCGTCATCGGTGGCAGGCGGGATTTCGGGCAGGGTTTCCGCTACAGCCTCTGTGACCAGATCATCATTTTCTGCGGCGGGCTGCGGCGGCAGCCCGGGCACCGGCGTGTCCTCGTTTGGGGCGTCATCCAGCGCGGGCAGGGCGGATTCGAAGTCCTGATCCGTGATAATCGGGGCATCTGCAGGCGCTATTTCGACCGGCGGCGCACTTTGGGCACAGGTCAGCGGCGCCCAAACCGTGAGGGCGGCAGCCAAGGCAATCGCGCTGGCGCTGACGGTTTTGAGCAAGAGGGCTTCCTGAAAATAAGGCTTAAATGAATCAAGGGGTTCACATGTGATCTCAGGGTATGGGCATGGCGGCTGTGAGGCAAATAAAAATCACATAAACTCAGGTTCATCTCGTTCTGTCGCAGTGCGGGGTAACGCAATTGTTATGTGATTGTGTAAAAACCCAAGCAAAATCATAGGCATAATCCTTATTGTTTTCTTACGTCTAAGTGCCGAGAATAGTTAACCTGTGCGCTGCACTTAAAACTCATATCAATTTGTGGCGTCCCCAGAGGGCGCCAAAGAGGATGAGATGAAGCCTAAACCTGAGCCTTTGGACCTGTTCAAGGTCGCCCTGTTCCTTGATCTGGACGGCACGATTGCGCCGATAATGCCGCGTCCGGATGATGTCGAGCCCGAAGCCGCCCGCAATGGGCTGCTGAAAGCCCTGAATGATAAGCTGGAAGGCCGTTTGGCGGTCATATCCGGTCGTTCAGTCAGCGCCGTCGATCGCATCACCGAGGGGGCTGTGACCTCGGTAGCCGGGGCTCACGGCTTAGAGCGGCGCACGGCGTCGGGGCAACGCGAAGATACCGAGGCCCATGCCGCGCTCGATACTGTGGTGACTGAATTTCGCGCCCTAAACCGCGTGCTGGAAGGGCTGATCGTTGAAGATAAGGGTGTGAGTGTCGCCGTCCATTACCGCCAAGAACCCGACCATAAGGCCAATATTATTGCCCTCGCCACCCGCATGGCCGAGAGCCACGGCCTGCGCCTTCAGCCTGGTCATGAGGTGATCGAACTGCGCACCCCCGGCCCGAACAAGGGCGATGCTATTCGCGCCTTCATGTGCGAAGCGCCGTTTATCGGCCATATGCCGGTGTTTGTCGGCGATGATCTGACCGATGAGGTTGGCTTTGAAGCGGTGAATAGTCTGGGCGGTTTTGGCGTCCGGGTCGGTGCGGGATCTTCGGTGGCCCGCTATGGTCTTAAGGATGTGGCGGCGGTCACAGCCTGGCTGGAGGAGAGCCTGTTATGCTTGACATGACCGCATCCTCCGCTCAAGCGGCACCTGTGACCGCGGATGCGACCCAGACCGTTCTGGCGCAGCATTGGCAAACCCACAGCCTTAATCTGTCGCCCATCGGCAACTGCATGGTTTCGGCCCTGATTGATTCCAACGGGACATGGGTGTGGGGCTGCGTGCCGCGTTTTGATTCCGATCCGGCCTTTTGCAATCTGGTGTCCGGTGTCAGCACGAACGATCCGCAGGCGCTTGGGCTATGGGCCATCGATGTGCTGGATATGGCCCATGTGCGGCAGGCTTACGGGCGCAACAGCGCCGTCCTGCATACATGGCTGACCGATACCCACGGCGCCGAGGTCGAAATCATTGATTTTTGCCCGCGTTTTAAGCGCAATGACCGGCTCTATAGCCCGGTGTCGTTCTGCCGGATCGTGCGGCCAACCAAAGGTGCGGCGCGTATTCGCATCCGGTTGCGGCCGGCCTGTAACTACGGCGAAAGCGAAGCCCAGACCACGTCCGGGTCGAACCATATTCGCTACTACGCGTCTGAGGCTATCCTGCGCCTATCGACCAACTGTGCGGTCAGTCATGTGCTGGAGGAACGTGAGTTCCGGCTTGAGGAGGAACTGGCGTTTTTCTTAGGCCCGGATGAAAGTTTTTCGGTCGATATCCGCACCGGCGTGCGCGACATGCTGGAAAAAACCGACCTGCACTGGCGTGAATGGGTGCGGGGTCTGGCCCTACCGATGGAGTATCAGGAAGCGGTGATCCGCGCGGCGATTGGTTTGAAACTGTGCGTCTATGAAGAAACCGGTGCGATCATAGCGGCGATGACGACGTCGATCCCCGAAGCGCCGGGGTCGCAGCGCAACTGGGATTATCGCTATTGCTGGATCAGAGACGCCTATTATGTGGTTGAGGCGCTGACGCGGTTGGGGGCGATGCAGACCCTGGAGAACTACCTCAAATATCTGCGCAATATTGTTGATCGCGCCGTCGATGGCAAGATGCAGCCTGTCTATGGTATCGGCTACGAATCAATATTGACAGAATCCATTGCCGAGCACCTCAAAGGCTATCGCGGCATGGGGCCGGTACGGGTTGGTAATCTGGCCTATGTCCAGCATCAGCATGATGTTTACGGGCAGATTATCCTGTCGTCGGTGCAGGCGTTTTTCGACCATCGCCTGCTGCGGCCGGGAACGGCCGCTGATTTTGAGCAGCTTGAGAAAATTGGTGAAAAAGCCTTTGAGGTTTTCGATCAGCCCGATGCTGGCCTGTGGGAATTTCGCACCTTCGCCAAGGTGCACACCTATTCGGCGGTGATGTGCTGGGCCGCCTGCGACCGGCTCGAAAATGCCGCGCTAATCTTAGGTTTGACGGATCGCGCGACCGTGTGGAAAGAGCGGGCGGCGACGATAAAGTCAACAATTGATTCACGTGCACTGTTTATCAGGGACGGGGCTGAGGATAATCTTTATTCATCGGCCTTTGATGTCGATGAGGTCGATGCCAGCCTGCTGCAAATGATCGACCTGCGCTATATCTCAAAGGACGATCCACGCTTCCTGAGCACGCTGGAGGCGGTCGAAAAGATGCTCCGTCGCGGCCCACATATGCTACGCTACGCACTTCCCGATGATTTTGGCGAACCGGAAACGGCTTTTAATTTCTGCACCTTCTGGCTGATCGAGGCCCTGCACTATGCCGGGCGTACCGATGAGGCGCGTGAGCTGTTTGAGGGGATGCTTAATCAGCGCACCCCGTCGGGCCTGCTGTCTGAAGATACGTCATTTCACGATGGCAGCCTGTGGGGCAATTTCCCGCAAACCTATTCGCTGGTTGGCATCATCAATTGCGCTGTGCTGTTGAGCCGGCCCTGGAAAGATATCCGTTAATCGCGGCCCCCTTCGGGCTGTGGGAAAGACATAAGATGAGCAGATTAATTGTTATCTCGAACCGGGTCAGCCCGCCGGCCGAAGTCGGTAACGCTTCGGTCGGCGGACTGGCGATGGCCTTGTCAGCAGCGTTGCGCGAAGAAAACGGCATGTGGTTCGGCTGGAGCGGGGAGGTGGCCGAAAGCTCAGGCCAGATTTCCATCCAGAAAATTGGCGGGGTGACCGTGGCCCTGACCCACCTCGAAGAACAGGACGTGCAAGAATATTACAACGGCTACGCCAATAAGACCCTGTGGCCGTTGTTTCACTATCGCACCGATCTGGTGGCGTTTGAGCGGTCGTTTGATGAGGGCTACAGCCGCGTCAATCAACGCTTTGCTGATACGGTGTCGCCGCTGATCGTTGAGGATGACCTGATCTGGGTGCAGGATTATCACCTCATCCCGCTGGCCTCAAAACTACGTGAGCAGGGCGTCAAAAATCGCATCGGATTTTTCCTGCACATCCCCTGGCCGGCCATGCGGGTGCTGATGACCCTGCCCAAGCACGGCGAACTGGTTGAGACCATGTTCGACTATGATCTGGTCGGATTTCAAACCGAAGACAATATGCACGCCTTCACCGAATATGTGATCAATCAAGCGGGCGGCGAAGACTTAGGTGATGGCCGTTTGCGCGCTTACGGCAAGACCATTCAGGTCGGGGCATATCCCATTGGCATCGACGCCAAGGAATTTGTTGAGGCCAGCCGCTCGCAAACCGCCAAGGATTACTGGGATCTGATGCGTGATTCCCAGGCTGGGCGCAAGATGATCGTGGGCGTCGAAAGGCTAGACTATTCAAAGGGTTTGGAGGAACGATTCACAGCCTATGATCAGTTCCTGCGTGACTATCCGCAGTATGAACGCAATGTCTTTTTGCTTCAGATAGCCACGCCATCCCGCGGTGAAGTCGGGGCCTATCAGGACATTCGCGGCAAGCTCGATACCCTGTCTGGGCATATCAATGGTGAGCACTCAACGATTGATTGGGTGCCGCTGCGCTATGTCAACCGCTCATACCGCCGCGATGAACTGGCAGGTATTTACCGCGCCGCCCATGTCGGGCTGGTGACGCCGCTGCGGGACGGTATGAATCTGGTGGCCAAGGAATATGTGGCGGCCCAAAATCCGGCTGATCCGGGGGTATTGGTGCTGTCGGAATTTGCCGGGGCCGCCGCACAAATGCGCGACGCCCTGATCGTCAACCCGTTTGACCGTGAAGCGGTGTCTGAAGCGATCCATGAGGCCCTGTCCATGCCGCTTAAACAACGGGTGGCGCGTTATGAGGGCCTGATCCACGGCATTATGACTGAGGATGTCGTAAGCTGGCGCAAAAACTTTACCAACGACCTTAAGGGTAAGCCGCCGGTAAAAAAGCCTGAGCCGTTGGTGGTGGTGAGCGGCTAACCCCTTGATCATGTCTGTAAAACGGTCTTAAGTGCGGCTCGTTTCAAACGTGACGGGTTTTGCAGATTATGATCAGATCGCTGAAAATGGCCGCTTTTGCGGCTACGGTATCGGTAATGGCTTTGGCCGGGGGCATGGCGACTGCCGAAAGCAAACCCTTCACTTACAACGATCTGATTGAGTTAGACCGCGTCAGTTCTTTGAAAGTTGACCCGACTGGCCGGTTCGCGGTCATAGCGGTGCGGGCCACAGATTTAGAGAAAAACAAGGGCGTGACGTCTTTGTGGATCAAGGATTTGTCCAACACGGCGCTTAAAGAATGGCGACTGCCGATTTCCGATCAAGGCGCCTCAAGTCCGGCCTGGAGTGCTGACGGTAAGTCGATTTTCTACCTGTCCGGCGGGCAGATTTACATGACCGATGCCAAGGGGGCCGAGCGCACCCAGATCACCAAACTACCGATCGGCATCGACAGTTTCAAGGTCAGCCCCGATGGCAAGGGCTTTGTAGTGTCGATGGCCATTACTGAGGGCTGCGCGGGCGAGGAAATTGCCTGTACGCTCAAGGCCGATGAGGCCCAGAAGGCCAAGAAATCGAGCGGCGTGATCTATGATAAGCTGTTCGTGCGTCATTGGGATACGTGGTTCGATTTTAAGCGCAATCACCTGTTTTATGTTGGCCTGAATGCGGGCGGGGCGGCGACCCATGCCACCCCGCTGACTGATGGTTTTGATGGCGATGTGCCGTCAAAGCCCTTTGGTGATGAGGCCGAATACGAGATCGCCCCCAATGGCCGCACGGTCTATTTTTCGGCGCGGGTGGCGGGTAAGACTGAGCCGTGGAGCACCAATTTCGACGTCTGGCAGGTCGATATGCAGTACCCGCAGGACGTGGCCCAAAAGCCTGAACTGCTGCGCGCCACGAAGCCTCATAACCTGACGCCGGACAACGAAGCGTGGGATGCCGAACCGCGCGTATCGCCTGATGGCAAAACCCTGGCCTATAAGGCTATGAAACGCCCGAAGTTTGAGGCCGATCGCTACTGGATTTACCTGAAAGATATCGCGACGGGTAAGGTCACGCCGCTGGCCCACGACTGGGACCGCTCCCCCGACAGCCTGACCTGGTCCGATGATGGTAAGGCGCTTTATGTGGTGGCCGCTGATGTCGGCAAAACCCGCCTGTTCAGGATTGATGTGGCGACCGGCAAGGTCACGCCGCTGACCAAAGACGGCCATATCGCCGGCTTTGATTTCACGCCGCAAGGCGCAGTCTTCCTTAAGGATTCTCTGGCCGCCCCGGCGCAGCTTTATCTGCAAGGGCGCGACCGCTCGGCCCTGATCGACGCGACCGCCAAGCCGGTGACCGAGTTCAATAAATCCCGCCTCGACCTTCGCCCGCGCGGCCAGTATGAGCAGTTTTCATTCAAAGGCTGGAATGACGATACGGTCTATGGCTACATCGTAAAGCCTGCCGATTTCGACCCGAACAAAAAATATCCGCTGGCGTTCATTATCCACGGCGGGCCGCAGGGCTCATTCTCGGATGCCTGGTCGTACCGCTGGAACGCTCAGACCTATGCCGGGGCGGGTTTTGTGGCGGTGATGATCGATTTCCATGCCTCGACCGGCTATGGGCAGGCGTTCACGGACGCCGTATCCGAACACTGGGGCGACCGCCCGCTCGAAGATCTGCAAAAAGGTTATGCGGCGGCGCTAGCGAAATATCCGTTCATCGACAAAGACCGCGCCTGTGCTTTAGGTGCCTCCTACGGCGGCTACATGGTCAACTGGATCGCCTCGCAGTGGAAAGGGCCGTGGAAGTGTCTGGTCAATCATGACGGCCTGTTTGACACCCGTTCTATGGGCTATGCCACCGAAGAACTGTGGTTCTCGGAATATGAGAACGGCGGCGATGTTTATAATCACACGGCCAACTACGATAAATTCAATCCGGCCCTGCACGCCAAAGACTGGTCGGTGCCGATGCTGGTTATCCATTCTGATCTCGACTATCGTGTGACGCCAGAGCAGGGACTGGGCACCTTCACGGCCTTGCAGCGTCAGGGCATTAAGTCGAAATTCCTGCGCTTTCCCGATGAGAACCACTGGGTCTTAAAGCCGCAGAACTCGGTGGTGTGGCACCAGACGGTTCTGGACTGGCTGAAAGAAAACACCGCGGAGGCTAAGTGAAACATTGCCGTTTGAGTCGATGGAAAGGGTGATGGTTTTTGCCTCACTCTTTTTCGCATTGCTCTGAATATAGTGGATAGTTCTTATGCTGGATATTGAGGGGGTTACGCTTTCTGAATTACGTGAAATGTCGCGGAAAGATCAGGATGCACTGGTTGCCTTTGATCGGCCACTGACCTTCCGTATGGGAACGGCTACGATACTGACGCAGTTTGAGCAGAGTGATGGTGGGCTGATTGTCAATCTCGTTCACATAGACGGTGGCGGTGAAGGCATTCTTTTGAGGCTTTGGAAGCTGATCGACCAATGGGCGAAACAGCGTGAATATGGTTTCGTGCGCTGGAATGTCTTTGCAGCTACATGCACGACGCCAAATCCAAGGTTGCAGTTTTTTCTGCAGGCAAAAGGATTTGCGGAGTGCGATGATGCTAAGCATGGGCGTATATTCGCCCGAACTATAAGGCTCTATCCCCATCAAGATGGAAGTATAGAATAGAAGTCATTGCTTTGATTCTTAGTGAGCCCCTCATGCGCCGACCTCTGCCCCCGAAGGAAGTGACCTCGTTAGACGATGTGCTGCATGAGGTGTCGGTGCTGGTTAAGCCGCACTTTGGCAAGGGGCGGCCTGCGGACTATATCTCCGAACTGGCGGCGGTTGACCCCATGAAATTCGGCATGGCGGTGGCCACCATTGAGGGGGAGGATTACGGTGTCGGCGATGCCGATGAATCGTTTTCGGCGCAGTCAATCACCAAGCTGTTTGCGCTGGGGCTGGCGCTCAACCGGCTGGGCGATGAAGTGTGGACGCGGGTGGGCAAGGAGCCGTCGGGGACGCCATTCAACTACCTGTCGCAGTTGGAACAAGAGGCCGGTGTGCCGCGCAATCCGTTCATCAATGCGGGTGCGCTGGCCATTACCGATATATTGCTTGATGTGGTCAAGGCACCGGCCCATCTGGTGCGCGATTTCATGGGTGTGCTGGCGGGGGAGCCTTTGAGCATTGACGATGCCGTGGCGAAATCGGAGATGGATACGGCCTATAAGAACCGCGCCATTGCCAATCTTATGCGCGCGCAAGGGACGATCACCCATGACCCTGCGGCAGTGATTGAGGCCTATTGCCGCCAATGCGCAGTGTCGATCACTTGTCGTCAGTTGGCCAAGGCAGCTTTACCTTTGGCGGCAGCGGGCTATTCGCCGGTGATGGAGGAAAGCATCTTCCCTGAGCGGCTGACGCGCAGGTTAAATGCGCTGCTGCTGACCTGCGGGATCTATGACTCGGTCGGATCGTTTGCGTACCGGGTCGGACTGCCGGCCAAAAGCGGGGTCGGCGGGGGGATTGTCGCCGTCATCCCCGGCCGGGCGGCGGTGGCGGTCTGGTCGCCGGAGCTTGATCGTTATGGCACTTCGGTGGTCGGCGTCTCGGCGCTGGAGCACTTTAGCCGCCTGACCAATTGTTCGGTGCTGTGATTTGGGCGTGTAGCCCCCCTCTGTCACTTCGTGACATCTCCCCCAAATGACACGTTGCGCATAGTCGCTAAGATTGTGCGTTGGGGGAGTAAAAAAATACTATTACTCCCCCAACGCATTGAGTTGCCAGGCTATGTAGATTTATCCTTTGGGGGAGGTGGCGCGTAGCGCCGGAGGGGGGCTTAATCCGCCGCCAACCCCAGCGCCTGCCGGTAGGTTTCGATCTCATCCAGTTTGGCGTGGAAACCTGACCAGTCGTCATCACGGGCAATGGCCGCCCATAGGGCTTCGATATCGTCTATCAGCAGGCTGACGGGTTCAGATGCGGCAAACAGCGGATGTTTCAGGTGGTCCGCATCTTTTGGTTCAGAATCGCCCAGCAAAGCTTTGAAATTATCAAAGATTTCGCCCGTATAGAACTGACCGCGAGGGCCAGACATGGCGCGGTCTTCACTGATCAGGCCGCCGAACCAGTCAAAATATACCCCCTCAAATGATCCTGATCGCGGATGCAGGGCGGCCTGGAGTTTAAAGGTCGCCTCGACCAGTCCCTGGTCTTTGTCAGCGGTCAAAGGCTTGAGATTCAACCGGTTGAGGACGGCCTCACTGGCAGCGGCCTCATAACGCGGACCGAAGTCATTGAGGCTTTCGATCAGCCGCGCCCCGTCGCAAATCTGGGCCAGACAGCGCGCCAGTTGCGTCAGGTTCCAGAACACCGCATCGACCTGACGGCCATAGGCATAGAGCCCGCCTTCGTCAAAATAGGCGGCGGTGAAATAGGCATCGTAATGGGGCAAAAACCGGTAGGGGCCGTAGTCAAAGCTTTCGCCGGTGATGTTCATATTGTCGGTATTGAGGACGCCGTGGACAAAGCCCGCCATCATCCAGCGCGCCACCAGTTTCGCGGTGCGGGTGACGCACAGGTCAAACACGCGCACGACCTGATCTTCGCCCTCAAGATCGGCAGCATCGGGGTAGTAATTGTCCGCGACGAAGCCGATCAGGCCGCGCATGGTCTCAAGATCGTTGAGGTAGGTCAGCCGCTCGAACGTTCCAAAGCGGATATGGCTGTGCGACAGCCGCACCAGCACCGATGACCGCGTGGGCGAGGGCTCATCGCCGCGATGGAGCGCCTCACCGGTCTCGATCAGCGAAAACGTGCGTGAGGTCGGCACCCCCAGCGCCTCCAGATAGGCGGTCGCCAGCACCTCCCGCACGCCACCTTTGAGTGTCAGCCGTCCGTCACCACCCCGCGACCAGGGCGTGCGGCCTGAGCCCTTGGTGCCGAGGTCGAGCAGTCGCCCCTGATCGTCGCGCAGTTGCGCAAACAAAAAGCCGCGCCCGTCGCCGAGGTCAGGATTGTAATGACGAAACTGATGGCCGTGATAGCGCAGGGCCAGCGGCTCAGGCTGGTTGTCGGGCAAGGGGCTGAACCGACCGAAATGACTGATCCATGCCGCATCATTCAGGCCCTCAAGGCCAACGGTAATCGCTGCCCGATCATTGCGGTAGCGCAGAATAGTTTGCGGAAAGTCAGCGGCCTTGACCTGGTCAAACAGGTCAAGGCCGCTATTGAACAGGCGCGGGTCAGGGGCATAGGTCATGCCCCTGACATGGCGCGCGGCGTCTTAAATTACAAGTCTAATACTTGACGCGCAGGGTGATGCCATAGGTCTTGGGCGCGCCCATAAAGGCGTCATAGGTGTTGGAATCCAGACCCCGGTTATAGAAGGTGCCGTCGGGCTGAACCGTCGACTGGAAGCCGGTGCCTTGCAGCGGGGCGTTGATCACGACCTGCTTATAGCTCTCGTCGGTCAGGTTCTGGCCCCAGATTTCGACCATCCAGCGCGAGTCCTCAGATCCGATGCCGATGCGGCCATTGAGCAGGGTAAAGGATTCCTGCATCTTGAACGGAATGAGGTCGGAGCCGGTATTGTAGCTGGAGGTATGCTTGGCCGATAGGTTGGCCAGCCAGCGCAGGCCCGCCACATTGCGGGTATAGGTCACCGACCCGGATGAGGTCCACTTGGGCGCGAACGACATCTGGGCACCTGGCAGCAGGGACAACTGCGCAAAACTGCCCGGATTGTTCAGGTCAGCGGCCACGAACTCAGCATACTTTGTGTCGGCATAGGCGATACCGCCCTGGAAGCTTAAGCCCCGGATTGGCGTGGCCCAATAGATATCGGCATCCCAACCCTTTGAGGTCAGTTCCGGGATGGATTCGACCACAAACGCGGTGCCTAAGAATGTGTTGAGCTGGAAGTCATTAAAGGTCTGATCAAAGGCGGTCAGGTTGAACAGCACTTTTTTGTCGAACAGGGACGTCTTGACCCCCAGTTCGTAGCTATCAACCGTTTCCGCCGGGAAATAGAGCGATGAATTGGGCGTAAGGCCCGTCAGCGCCCGGTCTAGGTTGAACCCGCCGCCTTTGTACCCGCGCGCATAGGAGGCGTAGGTCATGATGTTGTCGTTCCAGCGGTAGGCGCCCTTAAAGGTGCCGGACCATTCTTTTTCTTCCTGTTCGTCGGCGACCTGACGGTTGTTGAACGCCGGATTGGCCCAGAAGGCGCACAGGCCACCCAAGACCGTTGGGCGCGAAGCCGTCGGTATCAGCGCCCAAATTCCGGTCGGTGTGCCGCCGCCTAAGCCAGAGCGGGCAATCGCTGCCCCACAGGTCGCGCCTGAATCTGAGTTGGTGTAAACCCCCGTCATCTCTTTGGTTTCAGCCGTGTAGCGCAGGCCAAGGGTCAGCTCTAAGGCCTCGGTCACCTGATAGCTATTGTTGGTGAACAGGGCGAACGATTTGGCGCTTTGGGTATAGTGGTCGAGCGCGCCTTGTCCGGCGACGAAGTTGGTTCCGGCGGCCCGGCCTGTCAGGAGGGGCAGGACGTTTGACGGGGTAGTGCCCGGAATTTGCTGAGATAACAAAGCGCTGATGTAGGCGGCGTACTTTGTGCCGTAGACATAAGAATCCATCCGATCGAGGTCTTCTTCGGCATAGAAGGCCCCGATCAGCCAGTTGAGCTTATCGGTCGATCCGGCCAGACGCAGTTCCTGCGAGAAGGTTTTGAACTCAGCGGAGAAATCACCGTTGTCGCGGCGGTAGAGAATGTCCGCGCCGGTATAGTCAATATCCTGACCATTGACGTTTTTCCAGTTACGGATGCCGGTCACCGAGGTCAGGGTCGAATCGAGGAAGTCGAGTTTCAGGTTCGCCTCAATCGACACGCCCTTATCGTCAATGAACTGACGGGTATCGCGGTTGGCATAGGCGGTCATGTCTTCGGGGCTGGCGGTCAAATCAATGCCCTGGCCACCGGTGGTGATGGCGTTGATCAGCGCGCCGGTAGGCCCTGTGCGGGTCTGCACGGTGACGCAGCAGCGTTCCTCACGGCTGGACCAGTCACCGATAACGCGGATGCTCAGGTCGTCGTTCGGTACGAACAGCAGTTGCCCGCGCACGGTCTGGAAATCCTGGGTGGCGTCTTCGGTCGTGGTACGTGGGCCATCACCGGTCACGACATCGTAATAGCCGCCGCGTTCGCGCTTGGCGACATAGAGACGGCCTAAGACTTCTTCGCCCGCGATCGGGCCGGTGACAGCGGCGGAAAAGCCGCGCGCGTCATAGTTTCCGACCGTGGCTTCGGCTTCGGCACCAAAGACGCTGGACGGCTTTTTGGAGATGATGTTGATCACACCGGCAGAGGTGTTTTTGCCGAACAGGGTGCCTTGCGGCCCTTTCAGGACTTCGATGCGTTCCAGTTCGCCGAGGTCCCCAAAGCCTACGCCGTTACGCGGACGGTAAACGCCGTCAATCACTACGCCGACGGAGGATTCCATGCCGGGATTGTCACCGACCGTGCCGACGCCGCGGATGCGGGCGGTGGTCAGGGACTCGTTCTGGGTCGAGGTCACGGTCAGGCCGGGGGTCAAGACCTGCATGTCCTTGATGTCGCGCACACCGGCATCCTGCAGCAGTTTGGCCGACAGGGTGGTGACCACGATCGGCACGTCCTGCAGCGATTGCTCACGCTTTTGGGCTGTGACGACGATCTCTAAGATTTCCTCCGGCTCATCTGCGGGCGGGGCGTCGTTTTGCGCCAGAGCCGGCAGGGCCGTCCCCAGCAGGGCCAGCGAGGTGCCGGTCAGTAAGACTTTGTTAAAAAATTTGCCGCCGCGATAAGATGTCATGGTACGCATGCCGTTTCCCTTGGGTAAATCGGGGTTCTATTTTCAAATATTCGCGGTGCGAGCATTTGAAAATCATTCTCCGTGTTTCCTGTAACCTGTAAGACTTTTGTTGTGCGGTATACGGGCACTTAGAAATTCAAGTAACCCTATACAATTATCAAAAATGTATGACACAAGGCTTAAGAAACACAACGGACAAATATTGCGGCGATGCACAATGAAACATCACCTGACCTAAAGGAAACAGGGGGTTGATATAACTGTGTTTTGTATGGGGTTGGCTGAAAATTCCAGACAAATCAAAGTTTACGACGACGTAAGCTTTTTGCGGTTTTAAGGGCCGTTTATGTGAGCAGTTGCACAGGTCGCGAATACTTGAATACCGAAGTTATTCCGATTTTGTGAAATCTGTGATGTTTATGTCGGTTTGTGACACCGGATCAGGCCGACAGGGCGCGGTTCAGGTCAGCTTCGCTTTGGGGCAGGATCAGCGGTTTCACGCCCATGTCACGCAAAATATCGGCGTGATCACCCTGCGGCAGCAGGGCCAGAATCTGTATCGCCGCCTCTGACTGACTGGTGCGCAGGCGGTATAAAAAGGCCTCCAGCGTTTCGCGGCCATCGGCGTCGGCGACTTCGTTCAACGGGCCGGTAGCGATCAGGCAGGCGTCAAGTTCGACCTTACCCGCCAGACTGAGCGCGCGTTCGCGCGTGGTCGAGGTCAGGCACTTATGGCCCAGTCGCTCAAGGCTGTCGCGCAATTGGGCCGATCTTAAGCTGTCATTGGACAGCAGCAGAACCCGCAGGCTGTTGCGCATCTCTGCGGCCACGGCGGGCGGTGCCGTGTCAGGTTTTACGGGACGGCGAGCCTCACGATCATATACCAGTTCGACCCAGAACTTAGACCCAAGGCCGACCGTGCTGTCGGCGCCGATGCGGCCGCCCATCATGGAAATCAGCCGCTTTGATAAGCTTAAGCCCAGTCCGGCGCCCGAATGACCGGCGGCGGTGCGGGCAATGCGGGTGTGGGCTTTGAAGGCCTGATCCAGTTCGTCGGCATCAAGACCGGGGCCGGTATCGAGGACATCGACCCGCAACACATCTTCTGCCATCATGGACACCTTCAGTTCCACCCGCCCGCGCGCCGTATAGGCCAGCGCATTGGAGACGAGGTGGGACAGGATCTGGGTAACCCGCGCCCCATCGGCCATGACCGCGCCCTTATGCGGTATGGCCTCAAGATTTAGCGCCAGTTCAAGGCCTTTGGCGGTGGCCTGAGCGCTGAAATCCTCAATGACTTTCACGCAGATGGCGTCGATATCGAGCGCTTCGGGGGTAATCTGCATCAGCCCCTGCTCGGCGGTGTCATTATCAAGGGTGGTCACCAGCATGTTTTCCAGATGCTGGGCCTCATTTAGCGCCGAATAGATGTGCTGACGAATGGCCGGGGCACGGCTGGCCTGTGTAAGGCCGGTGTGCAGGCTGGCGCTTAATCCTTTAAGGCCCGTGCGCAGTTCATCCGACAGGGTGTGCATCAGGGCGATCTTGCTGGCGCTTAAGCTCTCTGAGGTATTGACGGCGGCGTTGCGTTCTCTGGCCAGCCGCAACTGATCGTGGGCCAGTTGGTAATGTTCCCGCAAATGACGGTTGAGAATGAACCCCAGTGCGAGCGCCAGTGCCATGCCACCTATGGCCAGATTGCTCAGGTCTTGCCCGCCCGGCACGGATTTGAGCGCAATCACCGGGCCCGTAGCCGCCAATGGCCCCAGGGTCAGCAGAAACCGCAGAACCGGCGTGCAAAAGAAGATGATGCCAACGGCAGCCCCCGCACAAATCAGCAAAAAAATATGAGCATTGTGTCCGGACAGGGCTGCCACATAGCTGAGGATCATCAGGCCTGCGACCCACAAGGCGCCGCTGGCACCCTGATAGACCATGCGGCGGGCCAGAAAGGCTTTCGGCGGCACCTGATCTTCGGGCGTCAAAAGGGCGCGGGACTTGGCGCGCAGGTAATGGAAAAAGCCCCAGTTGACCGCAAACAGGGTCAGGCTTAGCACGATAAAGGCCGGGGGCATGAAATAGGACGCCGCCCACAGATACGGCGGCAACCCCACACCAAAGAACCCCAACGCATAGGGCAGCATACGCGCCTGTGCCCGCAGGCCGTAATCGAGGATAACGGCCTCATCGACGGCGGGAAACTGAGTCGTCAAAGGCTGATCGTGGGGTGACATAACGGCTCCGTACTGGGCGCAAAGCTTAGCTCAAACATCTTGCTGTCCCGTTACCGGCTGCGAAAATTATGCACTATATATTCTTAAGGTTGTATTTTTGGGTCATTCTCAAGATAATGTGATCGATTTTTAGCGCTTTAAGCGAACTTATGACCAAAAAGTAAAGCTTCGTTAGGGATAAGACGCGACAATCAGGGCTCATATCCGTGCTCTCAGGATTTCGACCCATGATGACCTCAAAACTGGTTTTGTCCGACGAAGACCTTAAGCGTCTGGTGAAAAGTGATAATGCCGACGACCGCGCCGTGGCGGCCCATAAGATCTGCCGGGTGATGGAGCGTCAGGTGGTCAGTGAGGCTGAGCGCGAAGCTGCCCATGAAATCATCCGCCTGATGGCCCATGATGCCGCCGAACTGGTGCGTCGTGCTCTGTCGGTGACCATGCGCACATCTGAGTTGTTGCCGCATGACGTGGCCATGAAACTGGCGCAGGACGTGGTGTCGGTGGCCGTGCCGGTTCTGCATTATTCGCCGGTTTTCAGCGACGACGATCTGCGCGCCGTGATCGAAGCCGGCAATCCGGCGCGTCAGATCGCGATTGCTAAGCGCGACACCTTATCCGAAGTCGTCACCGGTGCCTTAGCGACCCACGGCGTCGAGGAGGCGGTAGTGATTGCCTGTGCTAACGATAATGCCCGTTTTGACGAGGGCGGTTTCGGGCGGGTGATGGACCGTTTTGGTGAGTCTGAGATCATGCAGTCGGTGCTGGTTCATCGTCAGGCCCTGCCGGTGACGGTGACGGAAAAGCTGGTGCATCTGGTCAGCGGCGCCTTACGCGAACAACTGGTGGCCCGCCATGCGGTGACGCCGGAGACGGCGGCGCGGATATCCGAAGCGGTGCAGGAGCGCGCGACTCTCGACATGGCCGGACGCACCCCTAATGCCCATGATCCCAAGACGCTGGCGCGCCATCTGGTCGATTTTGGCCGCATGACGCCGTCGCTTATGCTCAGGGCGCTGGTGCGCGGGCAAATGACCTTCTTTGAATACGCACTGGCGGAGCTATCCGGTGTGCCGCATGAACGCACCTGGCTAATGATCCATGATGCCGGGTCGTTGGGCTTACTGGCCATATATGACAGGGCCGGCTTACCCGGTGGCATGTTCGCAACCTTCAAGGCGGCGGTCGAGACCTATCACGACCTTAAGGCCGAGCAGGGGCATCTCGACCCCATCCGCTTGCAGGAGAGGCTGATCGAGCGCTTCCTGACTCAGACCCCAACGGCATCGCGCGAAGATATCGCCTATCTGATGGAGCGTCTGGACTTTGACCACAAAGGCCATTCATGGGCCAATCTGCCCAAGGGTGAGGCAGAGGCGAAGTCAGAATTTGAAGCGGCTTAATCTTTTCATTTTACAATAAAAAAGCCGCCGGAAATCACTCCGGCGGCTTTTTTATTGGTGGCGTTTGACGCCTAGTCTTTGTGGCCGCCACCTATTCTTTATGACCAATGGCGTTGAGGTGTTCCTTGACGCGGGCCTCCAGCGTGTCAGCGAGGATTTTACCGACCGGGTGGGTGTCTTCCTTGATGCTGTCACGCACGGCGGCACGGATGGCGTCAAGGTGAGCGTCGATCAGGACGCGCGGCGCTTGCAGGCGGATGGCTTCGTCATCCATCATCTTACACAGCGACCCGGCGATGCGGGTCACCAGCGGATAGCCGTAGGTCGTCCCAAGCCCTTTCAGGTCGTGGCAGTGGAAATAGAGCTTATCGGCATTGGCAGGCGTGAAGCCGCTGCGCTTAATTTCAGCCTGCGCGTTTTCGATTTTCTTGACTTCGTCCAGCAGCCATTCCCCGAAATTGGACGACAGGTCAGCAATGGCGGCTTCGGCCTTGGCGATAGCGGCCTGATCAAGGGCGCCCATCTTGCCGCCGACCTTGGCGCGTAAGGTGTTGGGAACCTGAATGATTTGAGCTTTTTCCGACATGGGAGAGGGGTCCTCAAAGGGGTACGAATGGTCACAATTGCTGTTCACCATAACCGGCACAGATTTAAGAACCCCTAAAGGCCGCCATTTTTATGAATTTTATCAGGGCAGGGCAGGGGCACGGCCCCTGCACCCGGAACTGGGAGCTGGCGGATAGGTCGGCACTTTATTCTCCTCCCTACGCAGTGGGGAGGTGGCTGCAAGCGTAGCGCCGCAGACGGAGGGGGACTGCGTTGTCGTTATCCTGTACTCAAGTTTGTAACGGCAGCGCGCTTAATATGTCTCGGTGCTGCCCCCTCCGTCTTTTGCTAACGCAAAATCCACCTCCCCCGTAAACAGGGGAGGAGAAGGTGAACTTATCCCCCCTGTTAGTTTTTCCCCCATGCTGAGGGGATGACTGCCGATGCGCCAACTCAGGAACGCTTTACGCCCGAAGAACGGCGGGCGCGGCTGCGTGCGTTTGCCGACCGGATGCTGGAGCGGCTGGGCGATCTGCCGTCGCCTTATGATGCCCCGGAACTTGAGCAAATGACGCGCACGGGCCTGCTGATCGAGCGTGTCTATGCGCGCGTTGATGCGTCAGAGCGCACGGCGTGTAAGCAACTCACCCCAGAAGAGGCCGCCCGCAGCCGCGAAGAGTTCGGCCTGAAACTGGCGGCCTTGCGCGCAACCCATGACGCGGTATGCGCGAAACTGGCCCCCAAAATCGACCCGCAACCAGCCCCTATAACGCCGGATGAACTGATCAAGCGCATCAAGGGGCTTGATTTGTCGGAACCCGATTTCGGGATTGATGATTTTGATGATGAGCTTGATGACGATCTGGTGGACGAGGCAGAGGATACGCCGAAAAGCCCTCCGCGTCTCGATCCGAAGACCGGCCTGTTGTGGCTGGATGAGCGGACGATTCTGGCCACTCAGCATCCACCGTGGTTTGAAGCCGAAGGCGGCGAAATGTACTGGCGCGTGGCGCGCGGTGAGGTGAAGCTGGTCTTGCCAGATAGCATCCCCGATAGCAGTTAAGTCCCAAAAGTTTGCAAGAGCCCCCCTCTGTCACTTCGTGACATCTCCCCCGGTACACCGGGGGAGTATGAAAGAAAATTACACCTCCCCAACGGCGCTCAAGGAGCGTAGCGTTAGCGCACTAAAATGACTGGGGAGGGGGACCGCCCGAAATCGCGCAGCGATGAGATGTGGTGGTGGGGGCTCTTTAAGATTCACCGAAGGTAAAAATTGACGCCTCCCCATCCTTGATGGGGAGGTTGCAACGCATGCCGCCCTAAGCCGTGAACATTTCCGCCAGTACGCGCTCATCAAAGCCCTTACCCGCATCGAACAGGATGGTGGCGGACATATCGCGACATTCTTCGATCTGCACATCCCTGACATGCCTGACTTCAAAGGTATCCGCAGAGGCGCTGACCGGGCGTTTGTCGCCTTCAAGCACCTCAAAGCGCACGCGTTTTGTGTGGGGCAGAACCGCGCCGCGCCAGCGCCGTGGGCGGAACGCGCTGATCGGGGTGAGGGCCAGCGCCTGCGCCGTCAGGGGCAGGATCGGGCCGTGGGCCGACAGGTTATAGGCGGTCGATCCGGCCGGCGTCGCCAACATGCAGCCGTCACAGATCAGTTCTTCGAGGCGAACCTTATCGTCAACATAGATTTTCAGCTTGGCGCTCTGGTGCGTTTGGCGCAGCAGGGAGACTTCGTTGAGCGCCAGGGCCTCAAAGCTTTCGCCGTCGCGGTTGGTGGCCCGCATCCGCAAGGGGTGAATGAGGGTGCGTTCGGCGGCGTGGATGCGCTGAACCAGATCGTCTTCGCCGTACTCATTGAGCAGGAACCCGACCGAACCGCGGTTCATGCCAAAGATTGGCACGCTGTCATTTAGATGCTCATGCAGACATTCGAGCAGGAACCCGTCACCGCCCAGCGCCACCACCACGTCGGGGCTGTCGCTTGAGCCATAGCGGGTCTTCAGGCGTTCACAGGCCTGCTGCGCTTCGGGCCGTTCAGACGCTTTAAAAGCCAGCTTCAGGGGCATTGTAAGGGGCCTTTTAAAGCGATATGCCGAAAAGTGTGAGCGGTTTTCGGCTAAAATATCGCGACCAATCTAGAAACAGTTAGCGCGCAGGGCGGGGCGGCTTTATACGCTGATATTTCGGGAAATCAAAGCGTTATAGCCTAGCCAAGAATAGCCTGCAGCTTTTCCCGCGCCATGGCGGGCGGCAGATCAAATACCGGCCGGGCCAGCAGGTGATGGGCGCTGGTCACCTTGGGGCGTTGGTTGTTGAGGCGCTGTATCTGCTCAAGCACAGTAGCAAAGGCGGCGCGGTCAATCCCAAGCGCCGTCATCGAAAGCGCTAATGTCACGCAGCTTTGGCCGTTCAGGCTGTGGCGCAGTTTTGCACTATCGAGGTCCAATTTGCGGCCCATGCCTTCGAGAAAAGCGTCAAGCTGGCCGACATTGAGCAGGTTCAGCAACAGGCCATTGGTAAGGGAAGACAGCTTAAGCTCGGCTACCGCCTGCGCAGAGGTGGCTGTGGCTGAAGGGACGGCCAGATACGGAAAACGCGTATGAAGTGCGTCACGTAAGGCCGGGCCGACCGAAGCCATCAGCGCCTTGGCATGGGACTCGGTAAACAGCGGATGGCGAATGAGGGCGCCGCGCAGGGCCGCATGACCTTGGGCCAGTTGGCAAAGGCTCTGCATGTCCTCAGGCTCAAAGCGAGCGGACGGGTTATTCAGCAGCGCCATCTGAACCAGATAGGGTGGCAGATTAATAATCGCCTTGACCAGATTGTTTGACAGGTTGGGCCGTCCGGCAATGGCGACCTGATGGGCCTCTGATCGGTTATTCAGCAGGTTAAACAGGGCCGCATCGCTGAGCGGGGCCTGTTGCAGCATGGCCTGACTGACCTCGGCGGGCAGGGCGCATAGCTCAAGCCGTGCCGCTTCGGGAAGCCACGGCGCATCAATCAGTTGCGCAATTCGGGCTCTTTGTTCGCGGCTCTCGCTTTTACGGAGGGTGTCAATCAACAGGCGGGTAAAGTGATCAAGGTCACCGGCAGGGCGTGGCGCAGGCCCAGTCGGGGACGGCACTGGCGCAGTTACCGTGGCGACGGTGTGGGTGGCGGCCTTTAAGGCTTCCAGCAGGCTGACATAGCTATCCCGATCGCGACCGCCAAGGGCAGCGCGTTCAGGTGGCGATGTTTGTAAAGCGGGTTGAGCCAAGGCACCGTCCGAATCAAGAGGTTCGAATAGGCTAAACAGTGACGAAACAGGGTGAACGATTGCTTAATTTTTACGCGAAGGCAGGATTTTGAGGGGGCGCGGATTGTATACATTTTTTCAGGGGTATTAATCTTGTTTCAACAGTGTGACCTTAAATTGGTCAGATAAGTAAACAGGAACCGCAGGGCGCAATGTCCCAGACTTCCGAAAGTGTAACCGCTTCCACGGTTTCGTCCCTGACGGGTACGGAGCGTGAGATCATGGTGCTTGAGCGCGATGATGCGGTCGAGATCATCGAACGTCTGCGTGAAACCCATCATGATCGGCGCGGGCGGGCGTTTTTACTGAATATCACGCCGCTTATACTGCGCATGGGGGCGCGCTGGGATGCCAAACGCGAGCTGGTGTTTGAGCATCTAAAGACCGGGTTTGAGCGGCGCTTTCCTGAGCCCAACTGGTGCATAGCCATATCCGAAAATACCTGGCTGGCGGTTCTCCCGACCGAAGCGTCGCGCAAAGGTGCCATGTCGGTGGTCGATATGTGGCTGGATCTGGGGAACTTTTTTGTGGGCGACCTGAGCGGCACAGATGTCCCCCTCTATGCCGTTGAGGCCTATGATGTCGATAAGTTTGCCATTGCGCGTGTCCGTATGAACAGCTTTTTTGAACGCGACGAAGAAGAAGCTCATTCCGTTAGGGCACGGCCCGGGGCCATGCCCGAAGCTGCGGAAAAGCGTCCGGAGGCCAGCCCGCAGATGAGCGCGATCCAGCGCCCGGTGATTGTGGCCCAATCCGTAGCCTATGCCGGGCGCACGGTGCGGGTGGCGTCATCCGCAGAGCCTCTGTTTGAAATGCGCAAGATGGTGATGATCGGTCACCGCCTTGAGGCTATGGTGATTGAGGGTGGCGAAAATACCCTGCTGGACCGTAAGGGGCTGGCCAATATGGACTGGAACCTGCGTGAGCAGGTCGATGTCGCCAATATCGAGCAGGGCATCAAGCTGATCCGCCTGAAAGAACCAGACGCCCGTAAGATGCTGATGGTCGTGCCGGCGGCGTTTTCGACCTTTGCGTCTAACCGGGCGCGGGCCCGTATCACGCAGGAAGTGTCAAGGGCGGCGACGGATATGCAGCTTAAGGTGCTGTTTGAAGTGCGCGGTTTGGACGGCGTGCCACCGCACCGGATACTTGAGATTGTCTCTATGATCAAGCCGTTCTGCATGACCGTCGTGGGGTCGGTCTCGGCAGATCGCAAATCCATTGCCACCCTGCACAAGTGCGGCCTGTCGGGGGTGTGCGTTGAATATGACGGCGTTAAACGCGAAGATGCCGCGCTTAACGAGTATCTGAGTGTGCTGAGCGCCGCCGCCAAGGCTTCGGCGGGCGCCTGTATGGTGCAGGGCTTTGACAACTACCGCCAGATGGCGGTGGCTCGGATGGCCGGAGTCACCCACGCCTCGATCAAGGCCACGGCCATGATGACCGCCAAGGTTTCGGATCAACCGGCCGCCACAGCGTAAGCTTAGTCGATCTTGAGTGCTGCCTTGACGTTGTTCCAGTCCACGATCTTGAAGTTTTGCTTCACGCGGGTGGTGGACGCCGCTTCGCCATCAGAATCGACATCGTCCTGCATGACGACAATACCGTTGGGGTAGGGGCCGACCGGCCCGCCACGCGCCGCGACACCATCGGTGCCGGTGACCGCGTCGATACCGTTGCCGGCCATGACCGAGAAGCGGCCCTTATAGACCGGATCGGCATCGACCTGCCACACGGCAAAGGCCGAATCGCCCTGGGAGGAGGCAATCAGATAGGTCTTGTCGCCCTCGTGCATCAGGGTCAGGCCCTCGACATCGGGTTTCAGAATGTCGGACGGGGCGGGGGCAAAATGAACGCGGGTGGCGTTGGACGGCGACCTGACATCATAGCGCCAGATGCCCTTGGCTTCTTCGCCGACATAAAGCGCGCCGGTTTTGGCATCAATCACGCAGCCTTCGGACTGGGAGCCAACCTCAAAACGCTGGGTGTCAATGATTGAATAGCCGCCCACATCGTTCAGGCGGGCGACGGCGACATCGCCGCGCTGACCGACCACGACAACGACGGGGCTCGTCTTATCGCTAAATTTCACCGCAGCCATACAAAACCCATAAGCCTCGGAGGTCGGCAGGCTGACAAAGCCGTGATTGACCAACTTCAGGTCTTTATCCAGGCCAAACAGGGCCACACCGTTCTTCACACGGTCGGACGTGCCGATCAGAACCTGACCGTCCATTTCCAGCAGATCAACATTGTTGAGCGGGCCGGTCGGGGCAAAATCGCGCACGCTGCCGTCAATGTTATAGACATAAAGCCCGGCCTTCTTGTCGGTGCCCAGAATGACCGGTGTTTCCGGCAAATAGCGGCTGACGTAGATTTCGGGGTCGTCGGCGGCGTCTGCAGAACCCGTGCCGACGGCGGTGGTTTCAGCCGACGCCAGCACCGGAGTGCCTGTGCCGAACGCCATAGTCTTTGAATCGGAAATAAGTTCCGAATTAAAGCCTGAACATGCTGACAATAAAGACACAGTTACGGCGGCAATGCCGACTGTCACACATCTGTCATATAAGTTTTGCAAATTCATCATGGGCTCCGGTTAGTAAGCGTTTCAACGCTAATACCAAGATTTTGTGTGTTTGCACGGCTAATCTTCTGTGACTGGGAATAATAATTCTATGAAACTCGTGAAAAAGCTCGCCATGGGCGTGGCACTTGCACCGTTTGCGTTTGCGATGGCGCCCTTTGCTTATGCGCAAGATGCTGCCGCCACGGCCGCTGCTGATAAGGAAGAGATGACCGAAGTCGTCGTGACCGGCAACATCCGGTTCCGTGACCGTCAGCCGGTTGAAAACCCGACCCTGGTTTATGACACCGAGTATTTCCAGCGCTTCGAGCCGGTTTCGGTAGGTGAAATGCTTAAGCGCGTTCCGGGTGTCACCTTCACCTCGGATATGCTGGAATATGACGGCGTGTCCATGCGCGGTCTGCCACCGGGTTACACCACCATCCTGATCAATGGCCGTAAGGCACCAGGCGGCGAAAAGGATCGTTCGTTCTTCGTTGACCGCATTCCGTCGGAACTGGTTGATCGCATCGAAATCATTCGTAGCCCGGCGGCTGACCAGCCGCGCTCAGGCATGGCCGGTTCGATCAACGTCATTCTGAAAGACGGCGCCAAACTGCGCGGCGGTCTGATCAAGGCGGGTGCGCTGATCAATGGTGACGGCGAAGCCCGTCCGTCGCTGGCGGCGGCCTATGCTGGCGGCGACGAGAGCAATGACTGGTGGATCGGTGTGAACCATCAGGGCCGTCGTAACCCGAAGAAGAAGTATTCCTGGCGCTACGGTGCTGACAATGCCGACTTCGACGATATGGAGTATCAGGAAGATACCCGTGACGGTAAGGACACCTCGATCAACGGTGAATGGAAGCATTCCTTCGATAACGGCTTCGTGCGTTTCAACGGTTTCTTCGTCAATACCGACCGCGACGAAGATGAAACCTCCAAAACCTATGGGGCACCGGATTTCACGGATTTTGACGAAGTTGAAGTTCAGGCTGAGCGCATTAGCCAAAAAACCTACGCCTTTGGTCTTGATGGTGAATATGGCCTGGGCCTTGGTAAGCTAGAATACGATTTCGGCTACAACAAGTATGACGAGCACACCGAAACGACCGTTCATGTCGGCGAAGCTGAAGACCTCAGCGATCTGGAACTCGACGACGAAGAAGTTCTCGATATTGTCGATGAGGAATATAACGGCAAGCTGGCCTATGGCTTCAAAACCGACGCCATGAAGCTTAAGTTTGGGGTTTCGACCACCCGCAAGACCCGTGATGGCGCCGCTGATCCGCTCGGCACCTACACTATCGAAGAAACCAATATCGATCCGTTCGTTCGCGCCACCTTTACCCCGACCGCTGCTCTGACTGTTGATCTGGGCTTACGTTACGAAATGACCGATCGTGAGGTTACGGGCGAGGATGATACCGGTTCTTACGACGAAGGCATTCTGACGCCGTCGGTTCATCTGCTGTATAAAACCAGCCGCGATGATCAGTTCCGCTTCTCGGTGGCGCGCACCTCACGTTCGCCGGACTTCGACGACATGGTGCCGCTCACTGAAACCGAAGAGCCTGCCGATGAGAACGCTTTCCGCGGCAATGCCGATCTGAAGAACGAAACGTCCTGGGGTGTGGATGCGGGCTATGAGCATCGCTTCGGGTCGCAGGGTATTTTCGGGGTTAATTTCTTCTACCGCAACATCGAAGATCTGATTGATCTGGTCTCGACCGGTGAGACGGTTGAAGATGACGGTGACGAATTCTCGGTCTATCAGCCCCGCAATATTGGCGATGGCAAGACCTGGGGTGTGGAACTTGACTACTCAGCGCCTCTGACCCTGTTCGGTATCAAGGATACGGGTGTGTTCTTCAACTATACCTGGATGGACTCCGAAGTGGCTGATCCGTTCACCGGCGAAAAGCATAAGTTCAACAACCAGCCGGAGTGGGTCTATAACGCCGGCTTCATCAAGACGATCACCAAGTGGGACGTAAGCTTCGGGGCCAGCCTCTATGGCCGTGATACCGGTGTGGCCTATGCGGTCGATGAAGTCGCCAGCGTAGATTATGATCCGAACCTGGAAGCCTTTGTTGAAAAGCGTCTGGGTAAGACCATGGTGGTGCGTCTGTCGGCCCAGAACATTCTTGACGCTGAAAAGGCCGAAGTGTTCCGCAAATATGACGGTGACTCGATTGATGAAATCATCGCCAACCGCCGGGCTGACGATCTTGATGAATATGAGCGCGAATCCGAAAAATCGGGAGTGCTGTATCAGTTGACCTTCCGCGCGACGTTCTAAGCGGCAGGTTTGATAAAACGAAGCGGGGGCAGTGTCCTTACCGAAAGGTGAGGGCGCTGCCTTTGCGTTTACAAAAGAGGCTTTTGCCATGAAATCCTTGTGTTTAGCCCTGCTGTGCAGTGTTGCCACCCTTGTACCGCTGGCCGTCGTTGCTGATGACCTGCCGCCGCTTGAGGTGCCGCGCACCGCCGGTCTGCCTTACGGCGTCAAATCCATTCCTGACCGGATCGTGCTGACACCCGGAGCCAATCCGGCGGTGGAAATGGCGGTATCGTTTCGCACCGACAGCCTGCAACGCACGGCCCAGGCGCAAATTGCGGTCGCGGTCGATGGCCCGACGCTAGAGGAAAAGGCGCAAACCGTCACCGGCACTACCACCTATTTCCCGTCGTCCAACGGGCTGGCCCACTATCAGCAGGTGCGTTTCACCGGCTTAACGCCCGATACCGTCTATGCTTACCGGGTCAAAGGCTCGGCGGGTTGGAGCGAATGGCATCAGTTCAAGACCGCCAAAACGACGCCAGAACCGTTCCGGTTCATGTATCTGGGCGACACCCAGAACGGCATCCTGACCTTTGCGTCGCGGGTGATCCGTCAGGGCTTCCATGAGGGCAAGGTCGATCTGGTCGTCCATGCCGGCGATCTGGCGGCCCAGCGCGACAATCTGGATCACGACGATGAGTGGGGCGAGTGGACGCAGGCCGGTGGCTATAACTATTCTATGGTGCCGCAGATCCCGGCGACTGGAAACCACGAATATGCTGACCTGATCCTGCCCGATGGCATTGAATCGCGCAGGCTGGGGCCGTACTGGCAGGTTCAGTTTGCGCTGCCTGCCAATGGTGCGCCGGGGGTTGAGAAAACCTCATACTTTGTCGATTATCAGGGCGCGCGCTTTATCGTGCTGGATGGTACAGCGGCCCTTGATCTGGGGCAGCTTCAGTCTCAAACCCAGTGGCTGGATAAGACCCTGACCGACAGCAAAGCCAACTGGAACTTCGTGCTGTTCCACCAGCCGATATTCACCTGCGCGCGTCCGAACGACACCGAAGTGCTCAAAGCCGCCTGGAAGCCTGTGTTTGATAAGCACAAGGTCGATCTGGTGCTGCAAGGTCATGACCATTGTTATAGTCGCCTAAGCTCTGAGGTCGGACGCGCAGCGGGCATCACCGCGCGCAAAGGCGGTAAGGCGCAGGGCCCGGTCTATCTGGTCTCCGTAACCGGCTCAAAGATGTATGGTCTGAATAATCGTTCCGGCACTCAGCCCGATAAGGTGGCCGAAGCGACCGAGCTTTATCAGATCATCGATGTCGACGGGGCACGCCTGAAATTGCGCAGCTATACGGCGTCAGGCAAGCTCTATGACGGTTTTGACCTTGAGCGGCGCAAGGATGGCACCAACCGTCTGCTTGAACTGAAAGAACCGATGCTGGCGACCCGTAAATGCATCGGTGCTGTTGGGCCGGACGGCGGGGCGTGTGTAGCTGACCCCAAGGATTAAGTGGTAAAGTCAGGCGACTGGCAACCGGATATCGGCCCGGAGCCCGCCCAGCGGGCTCTGGTCGAGCACCAGCTCGCCGCCGTGGCCACGGATGATGTCATGGGCGATCGACAAGCCCAAGCCGACGCCCTTGACGTTCTGATTGCGGGATTCGTCTAGCCGTGAAAAGGCCTTCATGGCATCTTCGCGCTTATCAGGGGCAATGCCTGGCCCATCATCATCGACATAGATGTGCAGCAGTCGGGCCGGGCCACCCGTCTTGTTAATCGTGGCCTTGACCTCGACCTCAGCACTGACCGCGACGACCTTGGCGTGGTGAAAGCCGTTCATGATCAGATTGGTCAGGGCACGTTGAAGGCCCATTTCGCGGGCCGATATGGTGACATCTTCGCTAAGCGGCGACAGTTGCAGCTTATGGCCTGAGCGTTCGATGCTGTCATTGAGTGCGGCCAGCAAACCGTTGATCGAGACATCCTCCTGCGTGTCCTGCATCTCACCGCGCGCAAAGGCCAGATATTCGTCGATCATATAGGCCATTTCCGACACGTCCTGCTTCATGCGTTCGGTCGCGGTGTCCTGGGGGGCCATGGCCAGTTCCAGCTTAAGCCGGGTCAGCGGGGTGCGCAAATCGTGGGACACGGACGCCAGCAAGGTCGTGCGCTGTTCGATATGGCGCTGGATGCGGGCTTTCATCTTCAGGAAGGCGTGGGCGGCGGCGCGGACTTCGGCGGCGCCGTAGGGCTTAAAGCCCGGATCATCTTCACCCTTGCCAAAAGCCTCAGCCGCGCGGGCCAGCCGCTCAATGGCGCGGACCTGGTTGCGGATAAACAGGATAGATATGGTTGTCAGGAAAAAGGTCGCGCCGCCCATCCACAAGATAAAGATATGGGCGCGGGTCGCAAAGGCCCGCTCACGGGGCGCAATGATACGCATGACCCCGCCGTCGACCTGAACACGGATATCGACGGCACCGGCATATCGGGTGGTATCGAACCAGAACGGATCATCAAGCTGGTTTTGCAGGGCGCGCTTGAGTGAGCGATCAAGCGCGGCCCAGGGGTTCGGACGGCGGCGCTCCGGCAGGGCTTTGTGCGGTTGGTACACGATAGAGAGCTGCATGGCCTTTTGCGCCTGCTCGGAGATGCGCGTCATGTTCTGCGTGGTCGGGTCGGCCTCATAGGCATCGACCGCCCAGACTATATCACCGACCAGCCCTTCGGATAGGCGCGCCGTCACGGTTTCCCAGTGCATATCAAAGAACGCCCAGGTTACCGCAAACTGCATCAGCGCCACCGGCAGGACGATGATCAGCAGCGCGCGGCCCCACAGGGTTTTGGGGATGCTGCGCTTGATGAACTTGGGCCACAGGCTGATTTTGGGCAGGCGCAGTTTCATAACTTAATCAGGTGCCAGCATATAGCCCTTGCCGCGCACGGTTTGCAGATAGCGCGGGTTTTTAGGATCGTTTTCAATCTTGCGGCGCAGGCGGGTAACCTGAACATCGACGGCGCGGCCGGTGGTATCAACGCTGTCCTTGGCCAGTTCCATACGGTCGACGGGCACATTGGCGCGTTCAGCCAGATATTTCAGCAGTTGTGCCTCGGCCTCGGTCAGGCGCACCAACGCCCCGGCCTTGGTCAGCTCCGAGCGTTCAAGGTCAAAGGTAAAGGCCCCGATATGAATCTCACGCGGCAAAGCCGGTTTCACACCCGTACGACGCAGGATCGCCTCGATCCGCAGCAAAAGTTCCTGTGGTTCAAACGGTTTGGACAGATAATCATCGGCCCCCAGCGACAGGCCCATGATGCGGTCGTCAGGCAAACCGCGCGCGGTCAGGATCAGGATCGGCACGTTGGAATTGGCCCGCACCCATTTCGACAGCGAAAAGCCGTCTTCGCCCGGCATCATGACATCCAGAATCAGCAGGTCGAAATCCAGCAACTGCAACATGCGCTTGGCGGCATCGGCATGGGCGGCGGCGGTGACGCGAAAGCCCTGCCGCGACAGGAACTCCTTTAGCAGGGTGCGGATGCGGTCATCGTCATCGACGACCAGCAGATGGCGGGCAGTGGCTTCGGAGGTTGGCGCGGGACTCAAAGGTTTTGTCCTCTCTGTTATCGTAGGGCGTATATTCAAAGTATAGACATGACCAATCGGTTAAAAATGTAAAGCCTGTTACGCGCCCGCCTCTGAAATGCTCACTCAACAGTGATTACCAAAGATTATCGGATCGCTTTTGGACGGTTCCAAGGCATGTGCGCCAGAACTCTAGCCAGGCCGCAGATGCCGGTGAGGCCCGCAAAGATCAGGCCCGCACCGAAAAAGGCCGCGCCCCAGATGAAGTGAGGGTTTACAAAGACGCTAAGGAGCGCAAACGCCAAAACCCCCAGCCCGATCGTTAATTGCGTCTGGCGATCCAGCGGCAGGGTGAGGCGGGTGCCCGGTTTTTCGGTAGCAAAGCCTGCCGCCGTCCAGGCGCTGATGCCGCCTTCCAGATTATGGATTTCAAGATCGGGATATAACTGGCTCAAGGTCTGGCAGGCCGATTGCCCGCGTCCGCCCTTAAGGCAGTGAACGGCAAGGATGCGTCCATCAAGCGCGGGCAGGGGCGTAGTGGCCAGAGCGCCGAGCGGTATCAGGTGTGCTCCGGCAATATGCTCGGCGGCATGTTCGGAAGGTTCGCGCACATCAATCAAAATGGCTTCATTATGGTTCAGCCATTGTTTCAGGGTGGGGGCGTCAACAGATTTTACAGGCATGTTTCACTCAATCTATTAGAGTTATCTAATTTATTTCAGGATTGGCAGTAGATCAGATACAGGGTGGACAACAGGGCGGTGACCTTGGGGTTGGCTAGACGGTAATAGACCATCTGGCCTTGTTTTTCGGCTTCAATCAGACCTTGGGCGCGCATCTTGGCCAGATGTTGTGACAAGGCTGATTGAGAAAGATGAATATTTTCATTGAGCTCACCTACTGATCTTCTCTGATCGATAAGCTGGCACAGGATCAGCAGGCGATGCCGGTTAGCCAAAAGCTTAAGCATGGCTTCGGCCTCAGCGGCATTGCGTTCCAGAACGTCGGCGGGGGTGTCAGTAGTGGGCATGAAATATTTTGTCCTTTGGCTCTTGTAAATATATTAGATAATTCTAAATTATTCAAGAGCCGATGGTGGCGAAAATTTATTGAGGTTTAGAGCCATGACCAAATCCTATCCCGATATTACCCGTCGCATTTCAGGGAATTTGAAAACCCTGCGCCGCGACATACATGAGACTATGGCGGGCTTTTCCGCGCTGGCGCAGGCGGCCACCAAGGACGGTGCGCTGGATAAAAAGACGAAAGAATTGATCGCGCTGGCGATTGGTGTGTCGACGCGGTGCGATGGCTGCATAGGCTTTCATACCGAAGCTCTGGTTCGGTTGGGGGCCACCAAGTCGGAGGTTGAGGAAACGCTGGGTATGGCCATCTACATGGGCGGCGGCCCGTCGCTGATGTATGCCGCGGATGCAATCGCGGCCTTTGATCAATTTACGGACGCAGCACAAGCGGCGTAAGATTCCGAACAAATAAAAAAGCCCCCGGCGAACACCGGGGGCTTTTCATGAGTGCGGTTGGCGGCCTTATGCGGCGCGCAGGCGGGTCACGAAGCTGACCACCTCGGCCTGAAGGTCTTCGGAGCGGCCTTCGAGGTCGGACGACAGGCTGAGCAGCGACTGAGCCGCTTCGCCGGTCGATTGGGCTGCACGGCCCACGCCGGTGATATGGCCGGTCACGTCGCGGGTGCCAGAGGCCGCCAAATTGGTGTTGTTAGCGATTTCATTGGTCGCGGCCCCTTGCTGTTCAACCGAAGCGGCGATCGATGAGGTCAACTGGCCGATGGTTTCAATGGTGCGGACAATGGCGTCAATGGAGCCCACAGTGATGGTGGTCGCCGACTGGATTTCCGAGATCTTGGTGCGAATATCGTCGGTGGCTTTGGCGGTTTGCTGTGCCAGTTGCTTGACCTCAGAGGCCACAACCGCAAAGCCTTTGCCCGCTTCGCCGGCACGGGCCGACTCGATGGTGGCGTTGAGCGCCAAAAGGTTGGTCTGGGCGGCAATGGCCTGAATCAGGTTGATGACTTCACCGATTTCATTGGCGGCAACCTGAAGGGTCTGGATGGCCTGTTCGGTCTTTTGGGCTTCTACGACCGCCAGACGGGTGACTTCTGAGGTGCGGATGACCTGCTGGTTGATTTCACCGACGCTGGCCGACAGTTCTTCGGTAGCTGCGGCGACGTTCTGGACGTTGTTGGCGGCTTCGATCGCGGCAGAGGACACAGACGCGGCGCGGGTATTGGTGTCGTCGGCATTTTCCGACAGACCGCGGGCGGCATCAGCCACTGTGCGTGAGGAATTGATGAAGCGGGTCGCCAGTTCGCCCATATGCTTTTCAAACTCGGAGGCGATGCGGTTACGTTCCTGCATCAGTTCAGCGTAGGCACGTTTTTCGGCCAGTTGCTGTTCGCCTTTAAGCGCTTCGGCTTCGGCAGCGCGATCACGCAGGACGCGGATCGAGCGCCACAGGCTGGAGATTTCGTCCTTGCCCTTGGCTTCGGGGATGACCGTGTCGTAGGCGCCGTCAGAGATCTTATTCACACTGCCGGTGACGTTCTGGAGCGGACGGGAAATCGAATTGATCGCCACCCACAGCGAGGCGCACACCAGAAAGACAATGCCCGACGCGGCCATCAGCAGAAACAGCATGGCGCGGGTATCGTTATATTTGTTGATAGCGCTTTCGGAACGATCAAGATCGGCGCGGATGGTCTTTACCATCGCATCGATCTCTTGCTGGAAGGCCTTGCGGTTTTCACGGTTGGCGTCGTTATTGCCCATGACATTGGCATCCTGCGGTGACACGTCACGGCCAAGACGGGCGACTTCGCGGCGGAAGGTGTTGAACTCCTGCGACCGCGCTTCGACCTTGGCAAATTCCGGCAGTTCATCACCACGCAGCGAGGTTTTCCACGTCGCCAGCATCCCCATCATTTCATCAAGATTCTTGTCGATGCCGTCGGCGAATTTTTTAGCACCGTCGATGTCGCTGGCCATATAGACGCCGCGCGATTCCATCACAACGGCGGTCACAAGGCGGTTGAGGCGCTCACCATTATAGGCGTTTTCATAGGCGCTGCCGTAGTCGTCGATCATCTTGTCGTAATCGCCGATGGTGATCAGGCCAAGGCCGGTGATGGCGCTGGCCATCAGCGCAAAGGCTGCAACTAGGGCGAGAATTCTGGTCTTTATGGTCATGGGTTTGTCCCGTTTAAGCGAAACTCAAGGCTGTCCTCAACATAGCTAATCATCGTTAACAAAAGCTGATTTTTAACCATCACGTTCAGTTGTGTGAGTAGGTCAATATTCTGATTTCATTGGAAAATAATTTCTAATATAAACGCTGGAATCGGGCATGTGACATGTTACCATGCTCAACGATTTATACCCTTAAAAGGATACCCCATGAAGACCCGCGCCGCCGTTGCCTTTGAAGCCAAAAAGCCCTTGGAAATCGTGGAAGTTGATCTCGAAGGCCCCAAATTCGGTGAGGTTCTGGTCGAGATAAAAGCGACCGGCATTTGCCATACCGATGCCTACACCCTGGACGGTCTGGATTCGGAGGGTTTGTTCCCCTCGATCCTCGGTCACGAAGGGGCGGGCGTGGTGGTTGAGGTCGGTCCGGGCGTCGTTTCGTTAAAGCCGGGTGACCATGTTATCCCGCTTTATACGCCGGAATGCCGCCAATGTAAGTCGTGCCTGTCGCGCAAGACGAATCTGTGTACGGCGATTCGTGCAACTCAGGGTAAAGGTCTGATGCCGGACGGCACGTCCCGGTTTTCCTACAAAGGCCAGGCGATCCATCACTATATGGGCTGCTCGACCTTTGCTAATCATACGGTCATGCCGGAAATCGCGCTGGCCAAGATCCGCACTGATGCCCCCTTTGATAAGGTCTGCTACATCGGCTGCGGCGTCACGACCGGGGTGGGGGCGGTGACCAATACGGCTCAGGTTGAGCCGGGCGCCAACGCGGTGGTGTTTGGTCTTGGCGGGATCGGGCTTAATGTCATTCAGGGCCTGAAGATGGTCGGGGCCGACAAGATCGTCGGCGTCGACATCAATGACGATAAGGCCGAGTGGGGTAAGCGCTTTGGCATGACCCACTTCGTCAATCCGAAAAAAATCGACGGCGATATCGTCGCCCATCTGGTCGAACTGACCGGCGGCGGGGCGGACTACACCTTTGACTGCACCGGCAATGTCGAGGTCATGCGTCAGGCGCTGGAAGCCTGCCACCGCGGTTGGGGCGAAAGCATCATCATCGGCGTGGCTCCGTCAGGCGCTGAGATCAAGACCCGCCCGTTCCAACTGGTTACGGGGCGCGTCTGGAAAGGCTCGGCCTTTGGTGGCGCGCGCGGCCGTACTGACGTGCCAAAGATTGTTGACTGGTATATGGACGGCAAGATCGAGATCGATCCGATGATCACCCACATCCTGCCCTTAGAGAAAATCAATGATGCCTTTGATCTGATGCACCGTGGCGAAAGCATCCGTTCTGTCGTAGTCTTTTAAGTAGTTAAGGGAATCGACAGACGAACATGACGGACGATGACGACGATATCGTGGATGCCCACGAATTTCACTGCGTGTTTTGCGGGGTGGCGATTGAGGATGAAAGCTCAGCCGTCATGCTGACCGCGACCTGGATGCCGCATTGGCGGGCCGATAAGTTTGCACCGCTGGCACAGGATTTCTGGGCCCATTCCGCCTGCCTTGAAAAAGGCTGGAAAGGCCAATGGCCGTGGGAGGAGCATATCCTCTACGGCTTTGAGGCCGGAGCGGATAAGGAATACGCCCAGTCGCTGGAGATCAGTGTCGCCCGGCCGGAAGACCGCGAAGAGATTGAGGACATGCTGGAGACCGCCTTTGCCGAAGGCTTGCGGCGGTCCTACGGTACGGATCTGGTCGATGCGGTCTTGCCGACCATATCGAAAATCAACCCTAAGCTTTTGACCAGCGGGACGTTTTACGTTCTGGCCGACATGGACGGTCAGGTGGTGGCGTCGGGCGGGTGGACGCTGGATGATCCGGTCACCGGTGAAGTCATTGAAGGCGTGGCCCATATCCGCCATTTCGCCGTCCATCCGGATTTTTCGGGCTTTGGTCTGGGGCGCAAGCTGTTCCGCCACTGCCGTAGCCTGATCGCCAATGCCGGGGCGCGGGAAATCCGCTGCCTGTCGGGCCTGAATGCCGAGGCGTTTTACGCCAAGCTGGGCTTTGAGCGGGCAGGGGCTGTCGATATCGATCTGGGCGGCGTGTTTCTGCCGTCGGTCGATATGCGCCGTCCGGTGAAGGATAGTTAAATAATGGAAGTCACGGCCCATCACCGCCTGTTTGGTGGCGATCTGAAATTTGTGCGTCATGAGGCGGCCTCTACCGGCACGTCTATGGCGTTAAGTGTATTTGTCCCAGATGGTGAGGGGCCGCATCCGGTGCTGGTGTGGCTGTCGGGCCTGACCTGTACGGCCAATAACTTCACCGAAAAGGCCGGGGCCTACAAACGCGCCGCCGAACTGGGCCTGATGATCGTCGCCCCCGATACCTCCCCGCGCGGCGACGGTGTGGCCAATGATGAGGGTTACGATCTGGGGCAGGGGGCTGGGTTTTATGTCGATGCCACCGAGGCCCCGTGGGCTGCGCATTTTCAGATGGAATCCTATGTCACCAAGGATGTGCTGAGCCTGATTGCGGAGCATTTTCCGGCGGATATGACGCGCGTCGGTATCAGTGGCCATTCGATGGGTGGGCATGGCGCGCTGACCCTGGCCATGAACCACCCGCATCATTTCAAGTCGATGTCGGCCTTTGCGCCGATCGCCTCGCCCCTCAACTGTCCTTGGGGGCAAAAGGCGCTGACCGCATATCTGGGTGAGGATCGCACCGCATGGCAGCGCCACGACGCGGCGGCATTGATCGCGCAGGGGCGGGCCTCTGGCTTTGATGATATCCTGATTGATCAGGGGCTTGGCGATCAGTTTCTGGAAACCCAGTTAAAGCCGCACCTGCTGGAGCAGGCCGCGTCCGGCGCGGGCCAAAAGATCACCGTGCGCCGCCACGCGGGCTATGACCACAGCTATTATTTTATCACAAGCTTCATCGATGATCATCTGGCCTTCCATGCCGAAAGACTCAAGGGATAATTACAATTTAAAAGCCTCAACCTCCTCCCCATTTTATGGGGAGGTGTCAGTCCGGAAGGGCTGACGGAGGGGTATATCATCATCGACAATACCCCTCCGTCTCGTAAACTCGCCACCTCCCCATAAAATGGGGAGGAGAAAGATCACACGGATTTATTTGTATTTCAGCCTGAGTCAGGCTGAAATAACGAAACTGTTAGCTGCAATCCCCTGAAAATTTCAGGGTAATTTATTGCATCTGCTAAGCTTAATGATTACCATAACCGGCGGAGCCGAATAAGGCTTCGTCTGGAATCCTCCCTCAATGTTACTTTTTGCCTGTGTCGTTGTGCTGCTGCTGGTAGTGCTGAACGGCATATTTGCCATGTCTGAACTGGCGGTCGTCTCGTCCCGCCGTGGTAAACTCCAAAGCCGTGCCGATCGGGGGGATAAGGGTGCGCAGGCCGCCCTGAAACTGTCCAACGATCCGACCCGGTTCCTGTCGGCGGTGCAAGTAGGGATTACCCTTATCGGTATTCTGGCCGGGGCCTATGGGCAGGCGACGATTGCCAGTGAGCTGGATAAGATTCTGGAAACCAGCGTGCCGGCCTTGGCACCGTACTCTGAGGGCATATCCACCGGCATCGTGGTCGTTATCCTGACCTATCTGTCGCTGATTGTCGGTGAACTGGTGCCCAAGCGCATAGCGCTGATTTTCCCGGAAACGATTGCAGGCGTTGTGGCGCGGCCCTTGTCGTTGATGGCCATGGCGATGGGGCCGTTTGTGACGCTTTTGACCGGATCGACCACCCTTGTGCTGCGGCTATTGGGCATTAAGGATGAAAAGGGCGAAACCATCACCCAGGAAGAGGTCGAGACCGCGCTGGCCGAAGGTATGGGTGCCGGGCTGATTGAACCGGCTGAGCAGCAGATGATGACCGAAGTGATGCGCCTGGGCGACCGCGTGGTGCGCGTGGCCATGACGCCGCGCCCCGAAGTTTACTGGGTATCGCTAGATGACACCGAAGAGGTCGTGATTGAGGATATCCGGGCCTGTCCCTATTCGCGCTTTGTCGTGGTGCGCGGTCAGGATTTTGAAAATCCGGTCGGTGTCGCTCATAAACGCGACATTGCCGATGCTTTTATGCGCGGTGAAAAGTTCAATCTTGAGGCTTTGGTCCATGATCCGATTTTCATTCCGGATACCACGTCGTTGCTGCACGCGCTGGAGCTTTTCAAATCGTCAAAGGTTCACATCGCGCTGGTCGTCAATGAGTTTGGCACCATCGAAGGTGTTCTGACGCCCACCGATCTGCTGGAAATGATCGCCGGTGACTTTGATGAAGCCCACGATGATGGCCGCCTGATGATCGTGCGTCGTGAAGACGGATCATTCCTTGTGGACGGTCGGGCTGACCTTATGGAACTGGGCGATGCCATTGGCGAAAACTTTGAAGCCGGGGCTGGCTTTCACACGGTGGCCGGCCTGATCCTCAACGAACTGGGCCGCTTCCCCAAGGAAGGCGAGATCGTGCGGCTTGAGCCCTATGATGTTGAAATCGTCGATATGGACGAACGGCGGATAGATAAGCTGTTGTTCCACGCGAAAAGCGAATAACGAAAACGCCCGCAAGTTAAGCTTGCGGGCGTTGATATTTTTAGCGGCTGTAAGGGTTATCAGCCGTGGCGGATTTGGGCCACGAACTGCTGAACCTGCTGGCGCAGAGAATCCGATTGGGTCACCAGATTGTCGGCAGTCTCCAGAACCTGAGACGAGGCATCGCCGGTTTCCTGCGTGGCGACGGAGATCGAATGGATGTGGCTGGCGACCTCATCAGTGCCCTTGGACGCTTCGTGGACGTTGCGGGCGATGTCATCGGTCGCTGCACCCTGCTGCTCCATGGCCGCCGAGATGGCGAGCGCGATATCGCTCATGTCGTGGATGACGTCGCGGATAGCGTGGATGGCCTCAACCGTGCCGCGGGTGGCGTTCTGGATGGCGTCGATCTGCTCGGAAATATCGTCCGTGGCCTTGGCCGTCTGGCTGGCCAAAGACTTGACTTCGGTGGCCACGACGGCGAAGCCCTTACCGGCATCACCGGCGCGGGCGGCTTCGATTGTCGCGTTCAGCGCCAGTAAATTGGTCTGCTGAGCGATGGCCTGAATGAAGTTAATGACCTCACCGACCTTGCTGGCGGCGGCCTCCAGTTCCTGAATACGGGCGTCGGACTTGTTGGCCTCTTCGACGGCTTTGCGGGCAATGTCGCCTGACTGTTGCGCCTTTGAGGTGATCTCGTTGATCGACGCGGTCAGTTCCTCAGAGGCGGCGGCGACGGTGCGCACGTTAGACGCCGCTTCTTCGGTAGCCGAGGCTATGGTGATGGTTTGCCCCGACGCATTGGCGGCAATCATATTGAGCGCTTCGGCGGAGTTTTTCATGTCGCGCGAAGCCTTGGCGACGGTTTCGACAATGCCGCCTACGGAGGTTTCAAACTCCTGCGCCATGCGGGCCATGACGCGTTTGCGCTCTTCGGAGGCACCTGTCTGACGGCGGGTGTCTTCGTCGGCGTCGGCGCGGGCTTTAAGGCGTAGGCTGTCGCGGAAACCCATCACCGCCTTGCCGATCAGGCCAATTTCATCGATGCGTCTGGCTTCGGGCACGTCGGTGTCGTGATCGCCCGACGCCATGCGGTCAAACGTCTTGCCCAGCCCTTTGAGCGGGGAGCCGACCAGTTTGTTGAGCACCACAAACAATATTGCCGCCGCAATCAGGATCGACACGACCGACAGGATGATCAGGAAATGATTGCTTTGGTTGACATCGGCATTGAGCGTGGCCAGCGGCACCGCCACGACCACGGCCCATTTATCCGCCGTGCCGCCCGCAGGGACCGGAACGGCGAGGTGGCGCCAATCAGACGCATCCAGAGTGACACCCTTACCGGAGGTTATGGCCTCGGCGGCGGCTTTGGCCGTGCCGGGGTCGGCATCTTTCAGGGCCTTGCCGGTGTTTTTGGCGTCAGGGTGGCTGACCGCCAGACCGCTGGCCGAGACGAGGGCGACAAAGCCATCCCCGAACGGCTTGACCTTGGCCATGTCGGTATTAAGCCCGGACAGATCAAGATCGACACAGGACACGCCCGCAAAGCTGCCGCCGGAGACTATAGGCTCACAAAAGGAGGTAATCAGGTGGTCTTTCCCGGCAATGGGGTAAATATAGGGCTCAATGGCCACGGCCCGGTTTTCGGCTTTTGGCCGCAAGTAATAGTCGCCCGCGCCGGGCTGATCATAGCCGACCAGAACTTCGCGGATAATGCTGCCGGTGCCGCGATTATAATAGGGCATGTAGCGGCCGGTCGCGTCATGGCCTTCGGTTCCGGCAAAGGCTGCATCATCGCCCAGAGCGCCGGGTTCAAAACCAACCCCAACCCCCAACAGATCCGGATTGTGCTCCAGCAGGGTCTTTAAAATGTTGTCGTATACCGTCCGGTCAATCACGCCCTGAGCCTTGAGCGCGCCCAGGGTTCCGGCCAGTTCATGGGCCGTGCGCGCCGCCAGATCCAGCCTGTTCTGCACCTCGGCGGCCTGATAGTCAGCGACATGGCTTTGCAGGGCCGTGTTCTGATCCGACAGGGTCGTGTTCGTCTCCTGGGAAATGAACAGCGTACCAAGGCCAAACACGACCGCGACGGTCAGCGCGCCAACACCGGCGATTTTGGCGGACAGGGAGCGAGAAAACATACGAAGCATCCGGGTTGTGATAAAGCTGTGGGTAATTCTGTGGTGAATCTCTTGCGCAAAGGTTAACCATATGCGCCACTCTAAATAAGGTATGGCAGGCAGGGGCGGGCTTAAAGTTGCGGCTCCAGCCTTGACTCTTAAGGGCTTAGCGGTCATAAGCGCCGCTTCAAATTCGGATTATATCTGAATTTATACACGGATTGATCCTGCGCCGCCGTTGAAATCGCTTGAAGCATAAGGGCTTTAAGCCGGTCAGGGTTTGATAAGGTCTACGATATGTCTAAGCGCCATGCCGCTAAGTACAAACTCGACCGCGTCATGGGTGAAAACCTGTGGGGCCGTCCTAAGTCTCCCGTCAACAAGCGCTCCTATGGCCCCGGCCAGCATGGTCAGCGTCGCAAGCAAAAGATCTCCGATTTCGGTATCCAGTTGCGCGCCAAGCAAAAGTTGAAGGGTTACTACGGTAACATCACCGAAAAGCAATTCTCCAAGACCTACGAAGAAGCCGATCGCCGCAAGGGTAACACCTCGGAAAACCTGATCTCGCTGCTTGAGTCGCGTCTGGATGCCGTTGTGTACCGCGCCAAGTTCGTGCCGACCGTTTGGGCGGCGCGCCAGTTCGTCAACCACGGCCACGTCCTGGTCAACGGTAAGAAGGTGAACATCGCCTCTTACCGCGTCAAGGTTGGCGACGTCGTTGAGGTGCGTGAGCGTTCGCGCAACATGGCTCTGGTTCTCGAGGCCCTGCAATCGCCTGAGCGCGATGTGCCGGACTATATCGAGCTGGACGCCAAGGGTATGAAGGCAACCTACATCCGCATGCCGGAACTGTCGGAAGTCCCTTATCCGGTTAAGATGGAACCGAACCTGGTCGTCGAATATTATTCGTCGTAAGGTTTGTCCGTGAGGATAAAACAGAAAAAGGCTCCGGATTATTCCGGAGCCTTTTTTTATCTGTTGCGCTGCTCATCCTGCCAGACCTTGTAAAGCCTGATGCGTGAGATCACGGCATCTGCGGGCTCCGGCTTGGTAATGGCGCTTAGAATGCCGTTCAATTGCGAAATCGTATCCTTGTCGGTGCTTTTGCTGAGGCTTTCGGTGACCAGACGGCTGGCCTCGTCCCGATCACCACGCCTCATCAAAAGCTCGATTTGATAGGTCTTATACTGATTATTGGCATAGTCATTGGCCAGTGTGACGGCATCAAGCGTGTTGTCGTTCGGAAAATCCGGCTGATCCTCAAACCCCTTAGCGTAATAGTAAAGGGCGGGCGCGGAGATCTGGTTTAACTTATAGGCGCGGCCCAGTTCTTTTCGGGCACTGGCATAGGCCTGAGTGCGGTCATTGCCGTTCGCGGTTTGCGCCTGACGAAGATAAACCCTGCCCAGCCAGTAATGGACTTCAAAATCATTTGGGTTTGCCGACAGGCGTTCCGTCAGCACGGGCAGGGCCGCGGACGGATCACCATAGAGTATTTCGGCTCTGGCCAGCGTCAGGCGGCTAAGGTCATCGCCGGGTGTCAGAGCGGCCTGCTTACGAATGCGCTGAGTAAGTTTTTGGCCATAGTCCTCAGTAGGGCACGACAAAAGGGCCGCATTCAGAAGCGGCAACGAGTCTTTGTAGAACGGCAGGTTGGTTATGGTCACGGTGGCCTGATCCGGTGCTGGCAACTTATAGGCCAGCACCGGCACTCCGTCCTTAAAATAGGTTTTCAGCGCCTGATCGAACATGCCGGGCGACAGACCCGCAGATTTGAAGGCGTCAGACGGGGATTGGTCGCCCTCGGCATAGCGATCAAGATAGGCTTTGAGCGCGGTTCGGTGTGTTTTGTCGCTCAACAGGTAATGCGTCATCAGCCAGTTCTGGAAATTTCGCGAGGTGAGCTTGTCAATGTTGGCCGGTTTTTCGGCAATGATGTCCGTGAAGTCCGACAGGTAGGCCTTTGCGGAAACGTCACTCTGCCTGAACGCGAAATCGTAGCTAAAGGCGATATCGGGTTCAGGATTGCCTATAACAACGCGGCCATCTTCGATGATCGCGGTCATAAGATACCAGCCCAATCCGTTCTCCAGCCACGGCGGCAACCGATAGGAAAAATGCTGAAGCATCTGCGTCCGGTTCAGCGAAAAAAACATATAGGCCAGATTGAGATCCAGCCCCGGAACCATTCGTGCGCCGTTGTCTCCATCGTTATTGAGATCAACGTCCTTTACCGAAAAGAACTGTGCGCCCTCATCACACACATAGTATGGGTTGAAACCGTTGGAGCGAATATTGGGGCGTATGATGCGGTAGTCTTCGACCGACTGCATGGCATAAAAGGTCGTCTTTGCCCCCTGAGACGCCGAGATATCCCCCAGTTCATTGTAAAACAGATCGGTTATGTAACTGAATGCTTCCAGCTTTTGGATGTATTCGCGCGTTTTTGCGTCGCCCAATTCACTATAGACAATGAAGTTTGGGCTTTCGGCGCGAAGCCATGCCGCGTGGGCCGGGGCCGAAAACATAATTATTGTCAGGACAATGGCTTTCAAGCCGTACCGCGATAGCATCATATTCCCCCCACAGGTTCCCACGGCTTAAATCGTATACCGAATACAAAGCTGTCATCTTGTTATCTATGTGTCAACAAATGAACTTAAAACGCAGCGCTCAATTATTTTATATCGCAGTTGCGTAAAATCGTGTATCCGTAAGGCTCTGCGATTTTTATGGTTAATGTAGCGTAGCGTATTTGTACGGTAGCATAACGCTTATGGCAGGCCCAAAGGGCTGGCCGGGCGCGCAAGGCAGAAACTTTAAATCCGCGCGCTTTTGAGGGGCCGTTCGCATTTTGAACGGTATCGGGGAAACGAACAGCACTGGCTTTTGACTAATGCACGGGCAGAAAACCCGAGTGGCGCATTCGCGTCGCTGCAGCAGTTCGTGAGGCACGGCTTTGACGTACGCACAAGATAAGTACAGGCCCGAAATAGACGGGCTGAGAGCGCTGGCGATACTGCCGGTGATCTTCGGTCATGCCGGTTTTTCAATGTTTTCAGGCGGCTTTGTCGGTGTTGACGTATTCTTCGTCATCAGCGGATACCTGATCACGCGCATATTGGCCGATGAAATCGCCGAAGGGCGGTTCTCGCTGCTCAAGTTTTATGAACGGCGCGTGCGGCGCATTGCGCCGGCGCTTATCCTTGTCATGGTCGTGTCGATCCCGTTTGCATGGTTCACCATGCTGCCCGAAGAGTTTCGCGATTTCGGCCAGAGCCTGGTTGCGGTCAACCTGTTCCTGTCGAATGTGTTTTTTCTGGGCGAAAGCGGCTATTTCGAAGGGGCTGCGGAATATAAGCCCTTCCTGCACACCTGGTCTCTGGCGGTGGAGGAGCAGTTTTACCTGCTGTTCCCGCTGATTTTGTTTGCTATCTGGCGGTTTGCGCGTCGCTACATTATGGCCATTCTGGGCGTGGTGGCGCTGGCCAGCCTGATCTGGGCGGAATATAACTGGCGTCATGATCCCAATGCGACCTTTTACCTGCTGCCGAGCCGGGCGTGGGAGTTGCTGGCCGGGGCCTTGCTGGCGCTGGGGATGCGCAATCAGGGGCTTGAGACGGTCCATCCGCCGCTGATCGCGCGTCTGCACCACCTGATGATGCGGCGGGACGTGCGTCAGGTTCTGTCCATGGCCGGGCTGGTCATGATCATCACCCCGGTTCTGGTGATTGAGCATTTTATACCGTGGCCGGGCCTGCTGACCCTCATTCCGGTGAGTGGCGCCATGCTGGTTATCGGGTTTGCGCGGGACGGGACGTGGGCCTACCGGATTTTGACCCAGCCATATTTTGTCGGCATCGGCCTGATCAGCTACAGCGCCTATCTGTGGCATCAACCGGTGTTTGTGTTTGCGCGTCTGTTGTCGCCGGATGGAGTATCGACAAAGGGCTATATTGTTCTGACACTATTGTCGCTGGGGCTGGCTTATCTGACCTGGCGTTATGTCGAGCAGCCGTTCCGTAAGGGGCTGAAACTGCCAAAGTATCAGCTATTTGCCGGTGCCGCGGCCTGCGCGGCCAGTCTGGTGGCGGTCGGTATGGCGCTGCATGTCACCGGTGGCCTGCCTCAGCGCCTGAGCGCAGAAGAGCGCATGATCTCGGCGGGCAATGAATATACCAGCCCTTACGGCAAGGACTGCCTGAACCAGATACCGACGTCTTTTGACAGCTATTGCCGGTTTGGCGACACGTCGGGCCGCACCGTGGCGGTGGTCGGCGACAGCATGTCGACCGAAGTATCATGGAAACTGGCCGAACACTTGACCGGGCAGCCGATCGGCATGCAGCAGTTTACCTGGACCGGCTGTCCGCCGTTTGCGGGGCTTATCCGGCGCGAAGACCCGGAGCCCTGTGCCCAGTTTCACACTAAGGCCCATCAGTATATTCTGGAGTCGAAAACCATCGACACCATCATCGTGGTATCGAACTGGGCCGACTATTTCAGTTGCCCGGAAGCGCGTCAGTGTTACACCTCGGCAGAGCGGCCGGAACTGGTGCGGGGCCGTCGTGAGCCTGAGCGCGAAGTGGCCATTGCCGCGGTCATGGACCGTGAGTTTGACGCCTATCTTAAGGCCGGTAAGACCATCATTCTGGTCTATCCCATTCCGCAAATGAGCCACCATGTGCCGCGCTACATGTTCTCATCGATCAAGAGCGCGCGCCGCAATCACGACCTGCCCAATCTGTCGCTGGAGGATCACCTTAAGCGCACACAGGTGGCCCGCAATCTACTGGATCGGCAAAGCGCCAAGGCCGGGGTCATGTACTACGATCCGGCCCACGCGCTGTGCTCAGTCACGGCCTCCGGCTGCGCTTCGGAAAAGGGCGGTAAACCGCTCTATTACGATAATCTACATTTGAATGGCTATGGTGCCGATTTCCTGTCGTCAGATATCGTGCGGATGTTAGGGGTGGGCTTGAGCGTGCAAGTCGCCACTCAAGAGGTACGAAAAAAGGCCTGAGCGAACACAGGCCTTTTTTTGAAGGATGATGCGGTTGGATTAAGCCGCAACGATGCCCTTATCGGTCATCAGTTGCTTGAGTTCGCCCGACTGGAACATTTCGCGCACGATATCAGCGCCGCCCACGAACTCTTCGGCGACATAAAGCTGAGGGATGGTCGGCCAGTCGGTGAAAGCCTTGATGCCATCGCGGATCGCCTCGTCCTGAAGCACGTCAACGCCGGCAAATTCGACGCCCAGATGATCGAGAACCTGCACCACCAGCGAGGAGAACCCGCAACGCGGCGCATCGGGCGTGCCCTTCATGAACAGGACGACCGGATTGGTCTTGATCGTCGTCTCAATAAATTGCTGGGCTTCGGTGTTTACTTCAGTGCTCACGGTATCAGGCTCCGCATAAATGTATGGCTTTGATATAGGCGCGTAGTCCGTAAAAATCTAGGCCCCGATCAGGCTTTGGCGCGGTTTTTCGGTCCGTGCTCGGTAAAGCGGGCCATTTCGATCTGGGCCGGGACGGAGGAGGGCATGTGACGCTCCGGCACCTGCGCCAGAAGTTCCAGTTGATCCACCGATTTTGGCTCAATCAGCACGCAGGAAATAGCGGTCTGGTGCAGGGCGTAGGACAGGCACAGTTCCTCCGCCGTCCAATCCGGGGTCTGGTGCAGAAAGGCATAGGTGCCAGCCCCGGTCAGCGGGTTCTCCGGTTTCTTAAAGAACCACGACTTCTTGCCATCGGAGGGCATCAGGTCGGAGGCTTTTTTATAGGCATCCGGATAATAGTCGCGGGCGATGATGGACATGTCGCTGGCGACCGCCTTATCCATCAGGTTGCGCTTATCCCATGAGGTATCGAGGTCAAAGCGGGTGTCAATGACGTTGAAATCGCCGCTCATGATCACTTCGTCCATGTCGGCGACATCGACGGTGGCGCAGGCATAGCGCAACATACGCGCTTCTTTGAGGCTTCGCAAAAAGGCGCGGCTGTCTTCGGGCAGGACGTAGTTGATGGGCCGCTCAAACGCCAGCATGTCGAGCCACATCAGGCCGGACTCCTTAATGGCCCCTTTCAGGCGCGACCTGAGCGGGGTCAGTTCATAGCTGGTGGCGGGGCCATCAATGGTGCGGCCGTGCGCGGTGCAGCCGATAAACAACAGCTTGCGATCGACGACCGAAAACACCTCGGCTGCCAGTTTGAGCAACTCAAGATCGGTGGTGTCGAAATGGAAGGTGTTGATGCCGTTTTCGAGCGCCGCCGTCATCAGGGCGGCGGCAGTATTGCGGTTTTTATTGAACGTGTCCCAGCTCAGGCGCAGGCCTACGGTCGATAGCGCCATGCCGGAACGTCCAAAGGGGCGGTATCGCATCGCGGGCGCTCCGTCAGGGGGCGCGGGTCTCTAACGCCAGGGCGTGAATTTCCCCCCCGACGCGACCCTTTAATGCGGCATAGACGCTCTGGTGCTGCTTGACCTTGCTCAGGCCCGCAAACGACGCGTCAGCAATAATTGCCTTATAGTGATCGCCATCACCGGCCAGATCGACAACCTCAATCTCAGCCTGTGGGAAGGCTGTTTTCAGAAGGGTTTCGAGGTCGCTCTGGGCAATGGGCATAATGGGACTCAAAGGCAATGACGGGGTAAACCTTAGCGTCAGGGTTATGACCCGAAGGTTAACACAAGCGTTAGGGTTACCGCTTAAGTGGGTTTGCGGGCGGTTATTTCAATCCATCGCACCTGTTTTAAAGCCTTGGGTTGCGATGTGATTTGCAATCGACTTTTGCGATTAGGTGGGCGCGCCCATATAGGCGGGCAGCCACGCTTCGTGGGCGGCCTTGATCGAAGACAGGCTAAGCGACAGACCCGCATAGATCAGATCCGCGCCGGTCGCCAAACCCACGACCTGCGCCGGAACGCCAGCCTCAGCCGCACGCGCCAGCAGGGCATGGGCAGATGCGTCTTCGACCCCGACCAGATAACGGGCCTGATCTTCGGCAAAAGCGAACACGTGGTCTTCGAGGCCGGACGGGTTTTTAAGCTCAACCCCGACCTTTGAGGCCAGCCCCATTTCAAGGGCGGCAATCACCAGTCCACCATCGCTCAGGTCATGAACGGCGGTGACGGCCTTGGTTTTGATCAGGTCGCGCACGAAATCGCCGTTACGCTTTTCGGCCTTGAGATTGACCTTGGGCGGGGCCCCGGCTTCGATGCCATGCACTTCACGCAGGTAAATGGACGACCCCATCTCACCCACGGTCGCGCCGATCAGCAACAGCACCTGACCGGCCTTGAGGCTATTGTAGCCCGCGCGCTGATCATAGTCTTTCAGCAGACCGACCGCCCCAACGGTCGGGGTCGGCGGGATCGAGACGCCATTGGTTTCGTTATAGAGCGAGACATTGCCCGATACGACCGGGAAGACCAGTTCGCGGCAGGCTTCGGCCATGCCGTCGATGGCGCGCACGATCTGGCCCATAGTCTCAGGCTTTTCGGGGCTGCCGAAATTGAGGTTGTCGGTGATGGCGATCGGGTCAGCGCCCACAGCCGTCAGATTGCGCCAGGCTTCGGCCACGGCCTGCTTGCCGCCTTCATAGGGGTTGGCCAAAACATAGCGCGGGGTGCAGTCAGACGTTACCGCCAGCGCTTTTTTGGTGCCGTGGACGCGGACCATGCCGGCATCGTGGCCAGTCGAGGAATCGGCCAGGGTATCGGCCATGACGTGACGGTCATATTGCTCCCACAACCAGCGCTTGGACGACATGTCCGGCGAGGATATCATGGCCAGCAAGGCATCATTGAGGTTAGCCGGGGCAGGGATATCCGCAAGCTTAAGCTCCGGCTCACACTTGGGCTCAACCCACGGGCGGTCATAGAGCGGCGCATCATCGCTGAGCGGGGCCAGCGGCAGGTCGCACACGACCTCGCCCTTATGGGTCAGGATAATGCGGCCGGAGGTGTTGGTTTCACCGATCACGGCGGCATCCAAGCCCCATTTTTCAAAGACGCGGTAACCATCGGCTTCGCGGCCGGGCTTGAGGATGGCCAGCATACGCTCCTGCGATTCCGACAGCATCATCTCATAGGCCGACATGTTTTCTTCGCGCTGCGGCACCTTATCGAGGTCGAGGGTAATGCCAAGACCACCCTTACCGGCCATTTCGACCGAGGACGAGGTCAGGCCCGCCGCGCCCATGTCCTGAATGGCGGCCACAGCCCCGGTAGCCATCAGTTCCAGCGTGGCTTCGATCAGCAGCTTTTCGGCAAACGGGTCACCGACCTGAACGGTCGGTCGTTTTTCCTCGGAATCCTCAGTGAACTCAGCCGACGACATGGTCGCCCCGTGGATACCGTCGCGGCCGGTCTTGGAGCCGAAATAGACGACTGGCAGACCGGGTTCCGGGGCGGCGGAATAGAAGATCTTATCGGCATCGGCCAGACCCACGCACATGGCGTTGACCAGCACATTGCCATTATAGCCGGAATGGAAGTTGGTCTCACCGGCCACGGTCGGCACGCCGACGCAGTTGCCATAGCCGCCGATACCGGCGACCACACCTTCGACGATGCGCTTAGTCTTGGGGTGGTCAGGCTCACCGAAACGCAGGGCGTTCAGCAGGGCCACAGGACGCGCGCCCATGGTGAAGACATCGCGCATGATGCCGCCAACACCGGTCGCGGCCCCTTGATAGGGCTCGATATAGGACGGGTGGTTGTGCGATTCCATCTTGAAGATACAGGCCTGGCCGTCATCAATGTCGATGACACCGGCATTTTCGCCCGGCCCGCAAATGACGCGGTCGCCGGTGACCGGAAACTTTTTCAGGTGCAGGCGCGAGGATTTGTAGGAGCAATGCTCCGACCACATGACCGAAAACACACCCAACTCAACATAGTTCGGCTCACGCCCCAGCCGGTCAAGAATGACCTGATATTCATCAGGCTTCAGGCCGAACTCAGCGGCGTAATCGGCCATGGATTTGGGTTTAGGAGCGGTCGTCGTGGTCATGGGGTACGTCTTCGTTTCATTCGCCTCGCTATGGGTAGCAAGGGCGTGAATTAAGCGGCAGTGAGGGCCGAGTTAAGCAGGCTTTTGAACAGGGTCGCGCCATCGTCTGAGCCCAGTTCAGCTTCGAACGCGCGGTCAGGGTGGGGCATCATCCCCAGCACATTGCCGCGTGTGTTCATCAGGCCAGCGATGTCATTGGCGGAGCCGTTCGGGTTTTCGACATAACGGAACACGACCTGACCATTGCCCTCAATGGCGTTCAGGGTGTCGGCATCAGCGACGAAATTGCCGTCGGCATTGCCCTGCGTCATCCACACGCTCTGGCCCGGTTTGTAGCCTTGGGTAAAGGCGGTGTTATGGTTTTCGACCTTAAGCTCGATCGGCTTGCAGATATATTTCAGGGTGTTGTTGCGCATCAGGGCGCCGGGCAGGAGGCCCGATTCACACAAAATCTGAAAACCGTTGCAGATGCCGATGACATTGACACCGCGCTCTGCCGCTTTCACGACCTCGGCCATCACCGGAGACAGCGACGCCATAGCCCCGCAGCGCAGATAATCGCCGTAAGAGAATCCACCGGGCACCACGATCAGATCAAGGCCAGCGGGCAGGGCCGTGTCCTGATGCCAGACCATGTCAACATGGCCGCCAGTTGAGCGTTCGACCGCCACCTTGCAGTCGCGGTCACAGTTGGAGCCGGGGAAAACCAGAACAGCGGCCTTAAACGACATCTTAAGCGACCTCGACGGTGTAGGATTCGATCACGGTATTGGCCAAAAGCTTATCGCACATGTCCTTGACCTGAGCCTTGGCCTCATCGGCGGTGGTGGCCGCAACATCAAACTCCAGCACCTTACCGACGCGGACGTGGGACACGCTGGCCCAGCCCTGAACCGTTGACAGGCCATTAAGTGCGCCCTCAACGGCTTTGCCCTGAACGTCCAGAACACCGGGTTTCAGGAATACGTGAACTTTAGCTTTCATTGTTTTCACTTCTATCAATCTAAAGCGAAAATTTCCGCAGGGCCGCCCCAAGGAAATTTTCTCAATATCGAAACGTAAGAAAGTACACCGAGGCGCAGCCGAGGGACTTTCTTACGAGGTAATGCCACCTTCGATCACCTTGGGCATATCGCCCATGATGCCGAGGCGTTTGGCGACTTCGGTGTAGCTTTCAATCACATTGCCCATGTCGCGGCGGAAACGGTCCTTATCCAGTTTATCGCCCGTGGTCGAATCCCACAGACGGCAGCTATCGGGGCTGATTTCGTCGGCCAGAATAACGCGCGAGAACTCACCTTCAAACAGGCGGCCATATTCGATCTTGAAATCGACCAGCGTGATGCCGACCGCGGCAAACATGCCCGACAGGAAGTCGTTGACGCGCAGGGTCATGGCCAGGATTTCGTCGATTTCCTGAGTGTTAGCCCAGTTGAACGCCGTGACATGTTCTTCGGTGACCATCGGGTCTTCGAGGGCGTCGTTCTTATAGTAAAATTCGATGATCGAGCGCGGCAGTTGTTGCCCTTCAGGCAGTCCAAAACGCTTAGCCATCGAGCCGGCGACCACGTTGCGGCAGACGACTTCAAGCGGGATGATCTCGACTTCGCGGATCAGTTGCTCACGCAGGTTGAGGCGTTTGATGAAATGGTTCTGAACGCCGATGTTGTTCAGCTTGGTCATCACAAATTCAGAGATGCGGTTATTAATGACACCCTTGCCGTCCAGAACCGCCTTTTTCTGGGCGTTAAAGGCGGTGGCGTCATCCTTGAAATACTGCACCAGCGTGCCGGGCTCAGGGCCCTCATAAAGGATCTTGGCCTTGCCTTCGTAGATTTTCTTACGGCTTTTGGTGGTCATCACCATCTCCAGTCAAACGGGAAAGCCAGCGGGGCGGCGGCAAAAACACCAAAACCCCGATGATAGCAAACATCAGGGGGCGGAACAGGATTTGCCGTCTGGAACTGCCTTTCGGATACCTTGGGATAAGGCCTATACATCATATCTGATGCGTGTAGTGGCTGCAAATAATCAAAAACTTTTACGATGTAAATGACGGTTTCGATTGCACGCCGGAATAAGCCGCATTAAAGCTTAAAAGCACTATAGAGGTTTTTACCAGATGACTACGTTTGAAGATCGTTCCAAGGGCTTTGAAAACCAGTTTGCCCACAGTGAGGAACTGGAATTTAAGGCTGCCGCCCGCCGCAACCGTATGGTGGGTCTTTGGGCCGGTGAAAAGATGGGCCTGACGGGCCAAATCCTTGAGGACTATGCCAAGGCGGTGGTTCGCGCTGACTTTGAGCAGCCCGGCGAAGAAGATGTGATCCGTAAGGTTTTAGGCGACCTTAAGGCCTCAAATCTGTCGGTCAGCGAATCAGAAGTTCGCACCAGGGTTGCCGAATATCACGCTCAGGCCCGCGAAGCCCTTAAGGGCGAGCAATAACCTAAGATGAGAGGTCCTCAAGGGCGAGCAATAGCGAATAGGTCTCACAAGACATAAAAAAGGCGGTGCTTGCGGGCACCGCCTTTTTTGTTGTTTGCGATTACACGCGCCAGTGTATGACATTGAACACAAAGGCCGAGGTCATCAAAAGGCAGGCCAGCGACGCCACCCAGGTCCATGAGACGACCTGAAGGATACGGGCTTCATGAAAGGCGGCCGGCCGGGCCACATGGGTAAAGTCCAGAAAATACTTGCCGGACGTGCGGCGGCGGCTGGAAGACCGACGACGGCGCGGGGCGTCTTCGGCAGACATGTGCTCAACCGCGTCGTCTTCATGCTCGCCCAGGTGATCGATACGGGCGGGCTCTGAACGGCTGGAGCGCGGGATCAGGTAATCGCCGTTGGAATCGAGATGCACCGAGTGCTCGTTCAGCACCTTGAACTGGCCTTCATAGGGCATGAAGTCGATATCACCGAACAAAGGTTTCAGGCGCTGCTCGAAATGACGAAGCTGGTTTTTGATGGTGCGGGCATATTCGGCGTTGCGCGTATCGATCGCCATAGTCCGGCGGGCATAGTTGAAGCCCATATAGCAAAAGCCGAGCGCGAACGTGAACCAGATGATCCGGTAGCCGACATCCGGCACCGAGAACGGATAGGTCGGGGCAATCAGTTGCATGACCGACAAAGCAAAACCTGCCATCAGACCAAGTTGGAAGGGCATGAAGCGGCGCAGTCGCTCCTGCTTTAGGTTATCATGAAAGACATGAAGGTCGACAAGCTTGCTCCACATCATCAGCGTGGGGGATTGCGGTTCCATCTGTGTACGCCTTTTTCTGTATTATTCCGGCTCAACTAAAAGGTGAGGGCGGAACCAGAGCAAAAGGCGTGCCGAAGCTGAGGCTAGGACTACTTACTCAAACCTGCCGGATACCGCAAAGCGCGGGGCACCGGCAAAGGCGGCGACGCTGTTGACCGAGCGGGGCTGTTCGCCGCTATAGAGGCTCAAATCGTTCAGCCGGGGCATGATGCCGCCTTCGATGTCGCCGGACGGGGAATGGAACAGGATCTGACCGCCCCAGTCCGAGCGCCAGTCGTGGGTGAAGTTCCACTCAAAACTAAGCTTCGCGCCGGAATCCTGATGCATGGTGAAAAAGTCGCCGGGGCGATAGGCGGTGGCGATCAGTGAGCGCAACCTCAGTCCGCTGAGGCCGGTCAGATTTTCGCAAAATGCCGCAAACTCAGCCGACCAGATCAGGCGGGCGAGATCAAGCAGCGGGTGCCCTCCACCAAGGTTCTCAATGGCCTCTTTCGAGGTCAGGTCGTATCCCAGATGCAGATAGGACAGGCCGGTCTGGGCCCTTTCAGCCGCCGCCGACAGTCGATCCTGAATGGCCATGTCGTTCAGTTCCGACAACTCTGTGCGTGAAATCACATCGGGCTCACCCTGGGCGGACATCAGGTGCAGTTCCCACGCCGTCTGTTGCTCCAGTGCGTGATGAACCTGCAGGGCGTCTTCGCTGTCGAGCGCCCCTTCAAGGCGGATACGACCCTTGGAGGCAAAGCGGCTCTGGTAACCGGCAAAATCGAAAGCATCGTTAAGGGCGAGGGACATGGTGTGTCTCATTTCACAGGCGGGTCATTGCGCAGCCAACCGGTAACGCTCAGGCGCGGGTTGCGGGCGTATGGGGCCACGGGGGCAACGGAATGCAGAGTCGGAACTCTGAACAAAGTCATCGTGTTGAAACGCGGTATAAAGCCGCGTTCGATGTCATTTGAGAGCGTATGGAACATAAGCTGACCGCCCCAATCGGGACGCCAGTTGCGGCTGAACCCTAATGTATAGGCCGCCAGCCGCTGCCCCTTGTCCCGGTCATCATGCAGGGTCAGAAAATCGCCGGGTCGATAAAAGGTCGCCTGAGCATCTATTTTGACGACATCCTCATGCCCGGAAACGTCGCGAGCAAAGCTTAGCATCGCTTCGCTGTTCAAAAACTCGGTCAGGCTGTGCAGGGGATGACCGGCGTCACGCCCCTGCACATAGGCATCGATCATCGGATAACACATATAGACATAGGAAAAGCCCGCTCCGGCCCGCGCCGTGGCGTCCCGCATCAGGGCTTCGAGGTCTCCGGGGGCGAGAGTGCGCCAGTCGTTTTGCGATAACAGGCGAGGCTTGCCGCCGTCCTGATGCACAGCCAGATGCCAGGGCGTGTATTTTTCAAGGACTTCATAAAGTTGCTCGGCCACGTCGGGTACAAACAGATTATCTGCCTGCACCCATCCTTGCGTTCGATAAGCCTTCGACAGGGCTTGACGATCAAGCCCTGGGTTAAGCTGAAAGCGGATCGGGGGCCGGGCCATCAGACCCTATTCGCCAAACACGCGGGCGAAGATCGTATCGACATGCTTGGTGTGGTAGCCAATATCAAAGAACGGCTCCAGTTCTTCGCGGGTGAAGAATTTCGACACGTCTTCGTCCGCCGACAGGAAATCAAGGAAAGCGCCTTCGCCGCGCCAGACCTTCATGGCATTGCGCTGAACCGCCGAATAGCTGTCTTCACGCGACATACCTTTTTGAGTCATGGCCAGCATGACCCGCTGCGAGTAAACCAGACCGCCCAGACGATCGATATTTTTCTGCATATTTTCCGGATAGATCAGCAGGTTATCGACCACATTGGTCAGGCGGCGCAGGGCGAAATCCAGATGCACGCAGGCATCCGGCGCAATGCCGCGCTCAACCGAGGAGTGGCTGATGTCGCGCTCATGCCACAGGGCGACGTTTTCCATGGCGGGGACGACGGCGGAGCGCACCAGACGCGCCAGCCCGGTCAGGTTTTCGGTCAGCACCGGGTTGCGCTTATGCGGCATGGCCGAGGAGCCCTTTTGGCCGGCGGAGAAAAACTCTTCGACCTCAAGCACTTCGGTACGTTGCAGGTGGCGGATCTCGGTCGCCAGACGCTCAACCGAGGATGCGACCACGCCGAGCGCCGCAAAGAACGCCGCATGGCGGTCGCGCGGGATGACCTGCGTCGATACCGGTTCGATCTCAAGGCCCATCTTATCGGCCACATAGGCTTCGACTTCGGGGGAGACGTTGGCGAAGGTTCCAACCGCACCGGAGATGGCGCAAGTGCTGATTTCTTCGCGGGCGACCTTTAAGCGCTTTTTGGCGCGCACGAACTCAGCGTAGTAACCGGCCAGTTTCAGGCCGAAGGTCACGGGTTCGGCGTGGATGCCGTGCGAACGTCCGACGGTCGGGGTAAATTTGTGCTCCAGCGCGCGCTTTTTAATGGCGGCCAGCAGCAGATCGACATCTTCGATCAGCAGATCGGCGGAGCGCTGAAGCTGAACCGCAAAGCAGGTATCCAAAACATCGGATGAGGTCATGCCCTGATGCAGGAAGCGGGCTTCGGGACCAACGATTTCCGATACATGGGTAAGGAACGCGATAACATCGTGTTTTACGGTGCGTTCGATCTCATCAATACGGTCGGAATCGAAGGCGGCGTCCTTGCCTTTGGCCCACAGGGTTTCAGCCGCTTCGACCGGGATCACGCCCAGTTCAGCCATCTTGGTGGCGGCGTGGGCCTCGATCTCGAACCAGATTTTGTACTTGGTGGCCGGGTCCCAGATGATGGTGGCGTCTTTGCGGGCGTAACGGGGGATCATGGCGGCATCCGATTTTGGGGGGACAGAAAATATGCGGTTCTGTTGGGCGGATGCGGGCCGGGAGTCAAGATTTAAATGTACTTTTTAAGCGGCATCGGTTTTGTTAAACCCAATCAACGATAACGCTAACAGCAGGGACAATCAGTCATGGCTAAGCGTGTTTTGAAGCCGGTCATCGGTATGGGGTTAGCTCTTATGGTGTCGGCCTGTGCCGGGTTTTATGGTGGCGGCGCGGTGGGCGAGAGCGGGCCGCAGATAGCTCTGAACCAGACGGGCTTTTTACCGTCTTCCCCAAAAATTGCGATTGTGTCCGGTAGCGATGCCAAGCCCGTGCCGTGGCAGGTAAAAGACGCTAAGGGCAAGGTGGTAGCCCGTGGTCAGAGCCGTTATTTCGGCATGAATGCCGGTTCCGGCAGTCCGGTGCATCAGATCGATTTTTCCGAACTGAAAACGGTCGGCAAAGATTATGTGCTGGTCTTTAATCAAATCGCCAGTTCGCCCTTTGATATCGGCCCCAAGGTCTATGATCGTCTGCGCTATGATACGCTGGCTTTCTTTTATCATCAGCGCGCCAGTGTGCCGATTGAGGCGAAATATGTCGGCGAACGCTGGGCGCGGCCCGTGGCGCATAACCCTGATACCGCCACCTGCTACGGCCCCAAGGATTTTCGCGGCAATGACTGGGGCGGGTGCCCCTATACACTCGATGTCTCCAAAGGCTGGTATGACGCGGGCGATCAGGGCAAATATGTCGTCAATGGTGGCATCGCCGTCTGGACGCTGATGAACTGGTACGAGTTCTCGAAAGGGGCTGCTGATTTCGCGGATGGCAAGGTTGCCATTCCTGAAAATGCCAATGGCATCAATGATCTTTTGGACGAAGTTCGCTTTGAAATGGACTTCATGATGGCCATGCAGGTGCCGGACGGCGCCACGTTGAAGCTGCCACGCGGCAATCAGATGAAATCGCTGGATAAGCTTGAGTTCAGCACAGTCGATGCGTCGGGTATGGCCCACCATAAGATGCACGATGAGCACTGGACCGCCGTACCCATGCCGCCGCATCTGGACACAGAAAAGCGCTATCTGAGCTATCCGTCAACCACGGCGACACTTAATCTGGCGGCGTCGGCCGCCCAGTGTGCGCGTCTGTTTAAAGGGGTGGATGGCGCCTATGCCGCCAAATGTTTAACCTCGGCCAGACGCGCCTTTGCAGCGGCGCAAAGATTACCGGATGTGCTGGCCATCGACGTGCTGCAAGGCGGCGGGGGCGGTTACGGCGACCCCAAGGCCACCGATGAGTTCTACTGGGCGGCGGCAGAACTGTTTATCACCACCGGCGAGGCGGAGTTTGAAGCCTTCGTGCGCGCATCGCCCGACTATCTGGCCTCGCCCTCCGGTGATGCCCAAGGTGGCGGTGATATTTCCTGGGGCTCGGTGCAAGCGCTCGGCACGCTATCTTTGAGCATTGCCCCCAACATCCCTGCCGATATGCGTGACGGCGCGCGTCAGGCGATCATCAAGACTGCCGATGCCTATGTGGCCCAGACGGCAGGCGAGGGCTATATGATCCCGATGACTCGGCCATACGTGTGGGGATCGAATGCCGATTTCGCCAATCGCGCTATGATCTTTGGCTATGCCCACAGCTTCACGAAAAACCAGAACTATTTCGATCAATCCCTTCATTTGATGGATTATTTGTTGGGGCGTAATCCCAATATGATCTCCTATGTATCCGGCTATGGCTTAAACGCGATGCAGCACCCGCACCATCGTTTTTGGGCGCCATCGAAGGATAAAAACTTGCCGCCGCCACCGCCGGGTGTGCTGGCCGGTGGGCCGCAAAATCGTAACGCGGCTGATCCGGCGCTTAAGGCAATCTTTGCCAACTGCAAGCCGCAGACCTGCTATATCGACCATATCGACAGCTATTCGACCAACGAAGTAGCGATAAATTGGAACGCGCCTCTGTTCTGGTTAGCGGCTTATGTAGGAAAAGGAACTGAATAATATCGTTAATTTACCCGCCTGCGGGAGATTAATGTTGGTTAAGTTTGTGTTAATACTCTAAACTGTGCTGTGTTGTTCGTGGTAAGGTGAAGCCATGAGCGCATCCCAAAAAGTGTCAGCGGTTTTTGGATCAGATGCGCGTCAAAATATGTCGGCACGGTTTAGGAGATTAAACATGCGCGGTTTGAATATCTCGGTAGCGGTTGCCGCTGTACTGGCTCTGTCTGCCCCGTCGATGCCCGCCTTTGCCGGTGGCGATTATGCGCCGCCCGCAAAAACCCGTCCCGTCGTCAAAAAGGTCGAGAAGCAAGCCAAAAAGCCGGTGCGCGTGGCCGACGTGACCGAAGCCGTCAAGGTCACCTCCGGCCCGATGCCGCCCGCACCGGCGCCTGAGCCCGCTAAGGTGCGCGCGGAACTTAAAGAGCCATGCCCCGAAGGCACCAAGGAGCATCACGCCTTACCTGCCGATGTGCGCAAGATGGCGCGGGCGGGGCAGTGCTACACCCGCCTGATCAAGCCGCCGGTGACTGAGACCTATCAGGCCAAGGTTGAGACCACGCCGGAACGCTATGAGACCCGTACCATCCCCGCTGTCACGCGCTGGGTCGAAAAAGACACCGTCATCCGACCTGAGCGGGTTGAGCGCATTCGCATTGCCGCCGTGACCCGTCAGGTGCGCGACACCGAAGTGGTCGAAGCGGCCAGCTACCGCGAAGAGGTCATCCCCGCTCGCTATGAGTACCGCAAAGAGCGCGTGATGGTGCGTGAGGCGCGCGAAGAATGGGTGCTGCAAAAATCCATCGCCCCGCAGGTGGCGGTGGTATCCGCAGGTGATTACCGTCCGGTCGCCTATCGTCAGGATGGCAAGCTGACCTGGCCGGGTAAAGAACAACCCACCCGCAGCCATGATGGCCACCATAATGACGGTCGCAAATACCGCACGGATGCGCGCACGCAGGATGTCTACTGTCTGGAGCTGATCCCGGCGGAATATGACATCGTCGAGCGCAAGGTTGAGATCGAGCCTGAGCGTATCCGCAAAATCAAAATCCCGGCTGTGACGCGCGAAGTTACCCGCACGGAGATCGTTGAGCCGGAACGCTTTGAGGAGCGCGTCATTCCGGCAGTTTACGGTAAGACCAAGGTCAAAGAGGTGGTCGAAGAGGCACGTTCTGAGAAGATCGTCATCCCGGCGACCTATAAGATGGTGGCCAAAACCCGCACGATTAAAGAGGCCGAGCCGGTATGGTCTGAGGTCTTATGTGAACGCAATGCAACGCCTGCCAAGGTCCGCGAAATCCAGACGGCGCTGAAAAAGCGCGGCTATGATCCGGGGGCGATTGACGGGGTATTGGGCACCAAGACCGTGACGGCCATGCAAAAGTTCCAGGCCGATCAGGGCTTGGCGCAGGGCCAGATTTCGGTTGATGCGGCTAAAGCATTAGGTGTGTCGCTGCATTAAATTGGTCAAGGCGGTAACCTGAATCCGGCTACGGGCGTATACACTTACAGTAGTTAGTGTAGGCTTGATTAAGCGCAGGAGGTTACCGTGTTCATCAAACGCATCCGTCCGGGTAATGGCGACATCAGCGAAAACGACGTCACACCAAAAGACGTCTATGATCAGCGCCGCCAGATCATGAAACTGGGGTTGGGCTTTGGCATAACGGCTGCGGTCGCCGGGTGCGATGTGATGGACGGCACGGATGCGGAGGCAGCACAAGTCAAGGGCAAGCTGGCCTTTAAGCCGGGGCCATTTTCAACATCCGAGAAAAAGACCGAATATGACGCGGTCACCGGCTACAATAATTTTTATGAATTTGGGACCGATAAGCTCGATCCGGCCAAATATGCGGCCAGTTTAAACACGCGGCCGTGGACGGTAAAGCTCGGCGGGCTGTGCGGCAAGCCGCAAACCCTGGCCATTGAAACCCTGCTGAAAAATGCCCTTGAAGAACGCATCTATCGCCTGCGCTGCGTCGAAGGCTGGTCGATGGTCATACCGTGGGTAGGGTTTCCGCTGGCCAACCTGATCAAGCTGGCTGAACCGACATCAAAAGCCAAATATGTCGCCTTTCAAACCGCCGAAAAACCAAAAGAAATGCGCGGTTTGCGCTCAAATGTTCTCGACTGGCCTTATGTGGAGGGCTTGCGTATGGATGAAGCGCTCAATCCGCTGGCGTTTCTGGCTGTCGGGCTATACGGCGATCTTTTGCCCAATCAGAACGGCGCGCCGATCCGGCTGGTGGTGCCGTGGAAGTATGGCTTTAAATCCATCAAGTCGATCACTGACATCACCTTTACCGAGCGCCAGCCGCCGACCTCATGGCAGAGATATGGTGCCAATGAGTACGGTTTTTATTCCAATGTGAACCCGAATGTTGATCACCCGCGCTGGTCGCAGGCTACGGAGCGCCGCATTGGTGAGTTCCGCCGGCGCGATACCTTGATGTTCAATGGCTATGGCGATCAGGTGGCGGGCATGTACCGCAACATGGACTTGAAGAAGTTTTTCTAAGTCATGGTAAAATCAAATAAAAAAGGCTTTACCTTAGATATCGCGTTTATCTGCCTGATCTGTATGCTGCCGCTGATGTGGCTGATCTGGCGCGGTTATAATGGCGATCTGGGCGTCAATCCGATTGAGACGATTGTGCGCCAACTTGGGGTCTGGGGTCTGCGGTTATTGATTGTCGGCTTGGCGATCACGCCGGTGGTGCGCATCTTTAAACAGCCGCGCCTGATCCGCTGGCGCAGGCCCATCGGGCTGTTTGCCTTTGCCTATATTTTGCTCCACCTGACCAGCTATATCGGCATCGATCAGTATTTTGACTGGAGCGCGATCTGGAAAGATATTGTCAAAAGGCCCTATATCACCTTTGGCATGGTTGGGTTTGTGCTGCTGATCCCGCTGGCGGTCACTTCGTTCAATGGGGCCATCAAGGCCATAGGCGGGCGGGTGTGGCGCAATCTGCATAAGCTGATCTATTTAATTGTTCCGCTGGGGGTTCTGCATTATTTTCTGCTGGCCAAGGCCGATAAAACCATGCCGCTGATTTATGGCGCGATCCTTATAGTTTTACTGGGCTGGCGGTTGTTAGAGGCGGCAAAGCGCCGCAAATAACCAGCAACCGACCGGGTGTCGTCGATCGTCAGGCGACCCTGCGGAGCCCGCTCCGGGCGTGAGCGAAACGAACATTTTATCCCTCAGTGCTTGCAAATGCTGGTTTGGGCGGTAAAAGTTTGAAAACTATTGCATTGCAAACTCACCGCCAAACATTTCATACGGGTTTTGTCCTTGGGAAGTCTGATCGCCGCCTTGATGATGAGTGCTACGACGGCCAGCGCCGAAATGCCGGTGCGTACCGTCAATTTTAGCGATGCGGCCTTTGTCGAACTGGAGTCCAAGGCCTGTGAGCCGAGCGGTGATGAGCGTGTCCTGCCGCGCGATCTGGCCATTGCCCAGCTTTTGTCGCGCTATCCGGTGACGCTGGATGTGAGCTTTATGGGGCCGCAGTCGGTGCCGCTGGGGGAACGGATTGCCACGACCATCTGTGACGGCGCATCCTGTCAGCCCGCCGAGGCGTCCCCATCTCAGGTATCTTTGGCGCAACTTCGCAATGCCGCCGCCCGCATGTTGAGCGTGCGTGAAGGACGGGGGCTTAAGCTGGAGTGGAAGGCCAACTGGCCGGAGCCCGAAGGCGATATTGCCCGCATCGCCGCCTTTTATGACCCCAATAATCCGGGCTATGTCCTGACCTGCACCACGCCGCCTGCGCCCGTTGTGGCCGAGGTTACACCGCCGGTGGTCACCGAAAAGACTCTGCCGGCCATACAGGAAAAGCGTAGTTTCCTGTCGCTGTTCAGGGTCGCCTCCAACGTCAGCCAAACTGAAAAAGATAAATATTCTCAGCGCGATCCGGCCAGAATCTCATATTACAAAAGTGCTTCGGATAAGTCAGCGATCGTTAACATCAGGGCCGCCATAGCTGCGCCCGATATTGCGCATTGGGGCGATGACGCCGACGCCACCAAAACATCAGGCAATGTCCGCCCATTTTTAGCCTATGAGAGGGTCACCCACTGGAACCAGTACAGCGAAGTCAATAACCTCGATTTCGGTATCCGCAGCCGGTTCCGCTTTGCTGATGATGAGGCCGAACATGCCTATATCGGTAACCTGACGGCGGCGTGGCAAACCGATGATGAGTTTCAGTCGGCCCTTACGCGCTTTGAAGCCTCGCTCAAGCCGCCGGTGCAATACTGGCTCTATGGCGACGCAGACCCCAAGCGCGAATATTGCGTGTGGTGCCAGAACGCCAACATGACCATTGTGGCGGACTATGTCGGCATTGACGATCCAGGCGATAAGGTCACGCTGAACAACGTCAAGCAATATGGCCGTCTGGGCTATGATATGGAATGGGGCGTGCGGCTTAAGCGGCCAGCCGGTTTGCCGACCTTCGGTATGAACGTGCAGTATAGCGCGCGTGAGGATGTGACCTCAAACCGCGCCAGCGCCGACCGGCTTGGGGCGCGGGCCATGTATTACCCGACCGACACCAGCCATTTCGCGTTTGGGCTTGAGTACGATCGCGGCAAGGATTTGACCTCGCTGGTTGAGCTGGATCGCTGGATGATCACCTGGGGGTACAGGCAATGATCGTGAAAAAGTCCTTCGCTGCGCTCAGTGTACTTTTCCACGGTTCAACATCGACAAATTCAGGCTTGAGGCGGCTCTGCGTCTGAATTTGAGTTTTTTGCGAAGATTAGATTGAGCCGATCTGCTTCATGCTGGCGACGCCTTCGCGGCCCACAATAAGGTGGTCGTGGACAGTGATTTTGAGGGGCTTACCGGCGGCGATGATCGCCTTGGTCATGTCGATATCGCCCTGTGACGGTAGTGGGTCACCACTTGGATGATTGTGAATCATCCTAGCTGTCTGACAACCAGTTGAAAATGATTGTGTTTTTCAGTTGGTTCAAAATGTGGGGATATGTGTTTGGGATTGGATGGCGGATTGGTTGGGAACTCTAACGCGTCGTTGCTGATTTAGAGGCTCTAAACAGCTAGAAGTCATGTGATCCCTACAATCGCTCATGTTGTGTTTTATTTCATTCAGGAGCAACGAGCGGTCGGAAATCGGGTTAGCTATCGAAAGGTTCTATGGCGGTAATTATTACAAAGGCCTGGAGTAAAGTTCGATCCCCCGAAAAACATAATTTCAGGTTGGGCCGTAAACCGGCTGGAACCATTCTAGTGAGCCTTTCCGTCGCCCCCCCGGACAACCGTAAGATTGGGGCGGCCTTGGTTCCAAGTATTTCGATGTCTTGGAGCAGAATGTCTTCGGTTAAGCCCGTCCCCAATGCCTTGGAACACGCCTCTTTTCCACAAAAGGCGCGAGCAAACATCAGGCCTGGGTCCGCAGACTGCTCTGCCAGAGTACGTTCCTCGTCGGTAAATACGAATTCCTTGTAGTCATCACCAAGCCCAGCGAGCGAACGTCGAATTGACTGCACAAAAAGCAAGTCGCAACCGATTCCAACGATCATGTAAGCTACCAGAGAACTCGGATAGCGAGCACTATGGCCAGAAACGTGGCGATCCACAGCACGACAATTCCACCACCACCTTTGATACTGAGGCCCATAAAATCCAAATTAATCGGTCCATCAATTGTGCGACACGTACCGACAACCGCAACGGCCAGTGAGGTGCCCCTAGAATTGTAGACGCTTTGCTCGTTATAAAACGGAAGCAAGGAGA
>NZ_BMZB01000006.1 GCF_014652575.1 Asticcacaulis endophyticus
TCTCCTTGCTTCCGTTTTATAACGAGCAAAGCGTCTACAATTCTAGGGGCACCTCATTGGCTCCTTTTGGTATAGACGGATTTGTTGCTCATGAAGACATTCACCCAACTTTAGAATGGCAAGCTGAAATAGAGCGCGCACTGCATACAATGGATGCGTTTGTAGCGATGCACACGCCGGGTTTTTCACAAAGTATTTGGACACAGCAGGAAATCGGGTTTGCCGTTGGAAAAGGAGTAAAAATAATCTCTCTGCGTATGGGAGAAGACCCGACGGGCTTTATTTCTAAGCATCAAGCTCTTCCAAGAGGTAAAAAAACGGCAGACGAGATTGCTACGGAGATAAACCAATTACTCGGTGAAGATCGCCGCACAAATGAACGCCTTTCTAGGGCGCAAGCGGAGCTTAGACTTTTAGAAGAGGAAATTCCGTTCTGACAAACCGCCTATTCGAGTTGGTGCCTAAGCCTCAAACCCCGTCGAGAGTGACAGGTCGCGCCATTGGTCGAGGTCTTTTTGGATCTCGGCCATTTCTTCTTCGGCATAACCAACAGCATCAGCCCCCAGCAGCAGATGCAGGGGCGGGGCTTTCATGCCGGCGATTTTGAGAACGGCGGCCGCGAGCTTTGCCGGATCACCCGGCTCATGGCCACCGTGGGCCGCAAGCGTGCGTTCAGCTTCGCGGGCCTTGCCGTCATAATCATCGATTTTGGAGGTGACGATATTGAGTGAACTTCCGGCAAAATTTGTGCGGAACCCACCCGGCGCGAGGTTGGTGACGCCGATGCCCAGTTCCTCAACCTCTTCGGCCAATGTCCGGCCCAGGCCTTCCATGGCGAATTTCGTCGCCCCATAGATGCCCGACCCGGCCCACGGCGCATAGCCGCTGACCGAGGTGACATTGATGATGTGGCCGGACCGGCGGGCGCGCATATAGGGTAGTGCCGCCTGAAGCACGCTGATCGCGCCAAACACATTGACATCAAAGCAGGTGCGGATTTCCTCCAGGCTGGCTTCTTCAACCGCCCCGATCAGACCAAAACCGGCATTGTTGACCAGAACCTCAATGCCGCCGGAGGCTTTTTCGGCGGCGGCCACGGCCGCATCTATGCTGGCGCGGTCGGTGACATCGGCGATCAGGCCTAATGTGTCACCGGGCAGGGCCTCAAATGCTTTAAGATCAGCCGCACTGCGCACCGTGCCCGCCACGAAATCGCCGCGCGCAAGGGCCGCTTTAGCAATCGCCAGTCCAAAGCCTTTGCTGACGCCGGTGATGAACCATTTCATAGTGTGCCTCATGGGAGTTGAGGACGCGTATTGCGCCTGTGAATTCGGGCGCGATCATCTGTATGCCGCAGGTTCTGGTCTTGATGGCTTGCGTCTGAATTGTTGTTCGGCGGCGCTATCGGCTTATGCCAAGGGGCCCGAAGACAGCGCTTGCCCCGTCAAATCTTGTCCCCACGCGCACGCAAGGGTACTGGTGGTGTATTGGCTATGTGGGAAAAATACATCGTTTAGCGCGCAGGCAGGGTGGCGGCGCAAGTTAGAGGGCGCAGGGGCTCAAGACGATGAACCTTGGAATGTGACAGATTTTTATCAACGATCGGCTGGATCGGACACCTAACCTGAACGCGGCCTTCGCACCTCCCGGCGAATGCAGCATGGTAATAGAAGCTCAATTTTGACCAAGGGGATATGGCAAGATGAACGGCAAGCGTACACAATTAAAATTCTATCTACTGGGGCTGACGGCCCTGAGTGGTATCATGTCGGCTCCGGCAATGGCTCAAGAAGCCGCTGCCACGGACGACACCGTGACCGAAGTGGTCGTCACCGGTGCCCGCGATCTGGCAGGCGTAAAGCAAAAGCGCTCAACCAGCAGCGTCTTCGGCATCGATAAGCCGCTGGTCGACACGCCACGCGCCGTGACCGAAATTTCGGATAAGCTGCTGTCGCGCTATTCGATCAAGAGCGTCTATGACTTTACCGCGGTGGCCGCAGGTACCTACACGGGTTCCTACTTCGGCGTTCCGGGCAGCCTGAACATCCGTGGCACCATGGCCGATAACTATTATAACGGCTTTCAGGGCCTGTCGAACTTTGCCAACTACCCGACGCCGGTTGATGCGACCTCATCGATTGAAATCGTACGCGGCCCGACCTCTCCGGTTTATGGTGCCGGTCAGGTTGGCGGCTTCATGAACTTTATCCCGAAGACGGGATATGGCGAAGGCACCAAGTACGTCAACGAATTGGGCGGCGATGCGTCGATCACCATCGGCTCTTATGGTGAAAAGGTTGTCACGGGCAACCTGTCGGTGCCGGTCGACTGGAAAGGCAACAGTGCCGGTCTGCACGTCTTTGCCAAGGTCGAAGATTCCGACAGCTTCTATAAGGGCATGCATCCGTCGTCCGAAGTGGCCCAGATTGCCTTTGCCAGTGACCTCGGCTCAAAATGGTCGCTGGAAACCAGCTATCAGTTCATCCACTCTGATGGCTATCTGAAAAACATCGGCTGGAACCGCGTCACGCAGGACCTGATCGACAACGGCAACTACATTTCTGGCGCGCCGATTGCCAAGATCAATGATGGCTCGACGCCGTTCATCACGGCGGGTCAGTTCTTTGGCACCGCCTTTGGATCGACACTGTTGTTTACCGCGCCCTCAATCGGCGTGACCCCGACACCGAACGATTTCACCACCCTTGATCCGGCGACTGTTAAGCTGGTCAAGCTGTCGCCGCGCACCACCTTTATCGACGAAGGCGTTGACCTCAATGAGGCCATGACCCACACCCTGTATGCCGGTGTGTCACGTGTGTTCGAAAGCGGTGGCAAGCTGAAGTTTGAGGGCTTCCTCAACACGCTCGATTCAGAAAACTACCAAAGCTACGGCTTCGGCAGCAAGTACATGTCGACCTTGAGTGAGCAGCGCATCACCTATACCCAGGACTTCACGACCGGCCCGCTGGAGTGGAAGACGGTATCCGGTGTCAGCCATCGCTTCACCCACGCCCACGTTCAGGGCAGCCTCAATGACTTTGTTATCTCCGAGGATCGCCGTGACCTGAGTGTCGGCGCCACCCCTGACGACCGCTTCAATAACCCGTTTGCGGCGGGCTATAGCTGGGCCACGGACGTCACCAGCAAGATCCATAACTATGGGGTCTTCATGCTGGGCGATGCGACCTGGGGGCCGGTCAGCCTGACCATCGGCGGTCGCTCGGACAAGTATGAGGTTGAGGCCAAAAACATCGGCACAGAAACCGCAGGTGTTCATCTGACCCGCGCTGACGACGATACGGCTTACAGCTATAACGCGTCGCTGGCCTATAAGTTCGACTGGGCGACCTTCTACACCACCTATGCCCGCGCCAAGTCGCTGCAGGTCGATCAGGGCGGTGGTCTGGCCCCCAGCCTGATCCTCAACGGCGCTTATCTCGGCAATTCGCGTCTGCGTGAAGCCGGGGTCAAGACCTCGCAGTTCGGCGGACGTTTGTTTGCCGCTCTGGCCGTCTATGATCAGGATCGTTCTTACCTGAGCCAGCCACCGTCGGGCGTGCAGACCGTCAGCGCCCTGCGCACGCAAGGCATCGAAGCGGAACTGCGCTACCTGGTCACCGAAAGCTTTGGCATGACGGCGACCTTTACCAAGCAAAAGACCAAGATGCAGCCGACCGCCGGTGCTGGTTTCTTCGTCACCGTGCCGTCCTGTCTGGCCGGCATTGAATGTACCGAAGGCTACGGCGGTTATGCGTTCTCCAATGCCAACTACTTCCCCGGTATGCAGGACGGCTATTACCTGCACGCCACGCCGGAAACCAGCGGATCACTGTTTGCCACCTATGATAAGCGCGGCAAATGGGGTGTCACCGGCGGCGTAACCTATGCGTCGGAAACCGGCGGCTTCCTGCCGGGCTCGATCGTCCTGCCGGAATATATGGTGGCTCGTGCCGGGGCCTATTACATCCACGGCCCGTACCGGTTTGATTTCAACGTCGATAACCTGTTTGATGAGGCATATTTTCTGGCCAATAGCGATACCGACGCCAATGCCAACGTCCTGCCAGGTATCGGTCGGACGATGCGCATAAAGCTCAGCCGGACGTTTTAAGGTACGGTGAGGGCTGTTCCACCCCGAACAGCCAGTGGTGTGTTGCGTAAAGAAACAGGTTCGGTTCCCTTTGGGGCCGGACCTGTTCCTGTGTTTTTAAGGAGCGGAAGATGCGTAAAGCGATGTTGATGTCGGCGGCCCTGATGGCCATTGCAGCACCTGCCGTTTGGGCGGGGCCAAAGGTTCAGGTTGACGCCGGGACGATTGAGGGTGTGAGTGCGGCGGGCATCGACCGCTATCTGGGCATCCCTTACGCCGCACCGCCAGTCGGTGAGTTACGTTGGCGCGCACCGCAAAGTCCGGCACCATGGTCAGGAACGCTTGAGGCCAGACAATATGGCCCTGATTGCGTGCAGATGGACATGGATAGCCCGCCGGGACCTGGGTTCGTCAATCCGGAATCCGAGGACTGTCTCTATCTTAACGTCTGGGCGCCGGAAAATGCGGCCAACAAAAAGTTGCCGGTCATGGTGTGGATCTATGGCGGGGCGTTCATCATGGGGGCGTCGTCCTACCCCAGCTATGACGGCACAGCCTTTGCCAAACAGGATGTCATCGTCGTGTCGATGAACTACCGCGTCGGGCGGTTTGGTTTCTTTGCCCATCCTGAGTTAAGTGTGCCGGGCGAAGCCACAGGCAACTTCGGCCTGATGGACCAGATTGCGGCGCTGAAATGGGTGCAGGCCAATATTGCGGCCTTTGGCGGCGACGCCAGTAATGTCACCATTTTCGGCGAGTCGGCGGGGGCATCCTCGGTCAACTTCCTGATGGCGTCACCGGCGGCGAAGGGCCTGTTCCATAAGGCCATCGCTCAATCGGGCGGCACCAATGCCTATGTCAAACCGCTGGATAAGGCCCATGCCGATGCGGTCGCCTGGGGCGAAAAGGTCGGGGCGAAATCCGCCGAGGATTTGCGCAAACTGCCTGCCGCCACCGTGCTGGGCGCGCCGGTTATTGCCCCTGAAACCGTCATTGCCGACGGCCAGATCGTGGCAAAATCGACGCCGGAGGCATATCTTGCCGGTGAGATTGCCGATATCCCTTATCTGGTCGGGGCCAATGACTATGAGGAAAGCCTGATCAAATGGCTGCCGGGGGCCGAGAAAAAGCTGATCGAAAGCCTTGGGCCAAAAGGCGAGGCGGTCGTGAAGCTTTATATGGCCGACGGCACATCGCGTGAGGTCGCTGAAAAGCGGGTGTGGGGCGAATATGCCATGACCTTGCCCGCCCGCTGGCGCGCAGAGCAGAGCGCGAAATCCGCGGGTAAGGTCTGGCTTTACCGCTTTTCCTATGTGCCGGAAACGCTGCGGGCGACCACGCTGGGGGCAGGCCATGAGAACGAGATCGAAATGGTCTTTGATATCCGTAACAGCCGCACGGCGCGCCATGACTGGACGGCGGCGGATTTGAAAATGGCGTCGTCCATGAACCGCTATTGGGCCAATTTCGCCAAGACCGGTAATCCGAATGGAGACAGCCTGCCGCAATGGCCCGCCTATACAGTTAAATCCCGCACTCTGATGCACTTTGGTAAGGACGGCATCGCGCCGGTCAAGGACTTCGCCAAGGCCCGCCTGGATGCGCTTGAGGCGGCGACAGCGAAGTAAGTCAAGGACTGAAACCGCGTTTTAGGCTGGCTCAGGTGTAAGCTTCATGTATTAATGATGTAGCTATGTCTGAGGGTTACCAGCTTGAACATCTTAATTATGGTGCGTGGAGTTATACTCGCCGTGGCTTTTGTTACGGTTGCAGCTCAATCTCAAGCGACTGAGGCCAGTGAGAAAAGGCACGTCGTATCCTCGGCAACGCAGTTTGTTCGGTTATGGATGATCGAAGACTACCCGCCTGAAAAAATTGATAAGGCGGCGCTCCTTGAAGCCGCTTCTGATTTAAGGTTTAATTTTCCGCCTGAATATGAAGCTGTAGTAACTGAGGTAGGGCTTCTGAGCGCTACGGGAGACCTTCTTGAGGCGGCTATTCAAAAAGATACCGACTTTCCGGTTGTCAGTGACTTTTTTAAGCCAGCAGATATCGTAAGCACCACAAAAAATTGGCAATCTATCGGCTTACCCAATGATTTAATTGCTTTTGCGAGCGATGATTTGGGCAATCTTTTCTGCTTTAAGCGGGATGGTCGATCAGGGGTGTGGTTTTACGATCACGATTTTGATGAAGTCTCAAAGGTATCGGCCAGTTTTGGTGCATGGCTTGACACTCAGAACAAATTAAAAGACCCAAACTAGACTGATCGGGTATTTACAGAGAGGTAAGCTTTCAAACCGTCTCTGACAAAAACGCCTCGACCTCAGCGCGGGTTGGGGCGGAGTTGGCTGACGGGCGCGATACCGAAATAGCGGCGGCGGCGGACGCAAATTCCAGCGCGTCGATCAGCGAGCGTCCCCCCGCCAGTTCGCAGGCCAGCGCGCCGTTAAACACATCACCGGCACCCGTGGCATCCACGGCCTCAACCCGAAACGCCGGCAGGCGGATCAATGTCCCCTCAATCAGGGCCGCGCAGCCATTTGACCCCAGCGTTGCCACCACCTGACCGGCTCCGGCCTTACTTAAGCTATGCAGAGCGGCGTGCAGGGTGGCGTCACCTAAGCCCTCTATGCCGGTCAGGCTTGACAGTTCAGTATCGTTGGGTGTGACCACATCGGCCAGCGGCATCAACGCCAACGCCGCCATATCGACGGGGGCGGGATTAAGTATGGTCTTGACGCCATGTGCGCGGGCGATCTCCAGCGCCTTACGCACGGTCTCAAGCGGGATTTCAAGCTGCACCACCACCACATCGGCCACGGCGATCAGGTGAGCGGCGGCGTCAATCATTTCCGGCGTGACGCAGGCATTGGCACCGGGGGCGACGGCAATCGTGTTCTGACCATCAGTGGCGACGGTGATATGGGCCGTGCCGGTCGGCATTGCGGCCACGGTTTCGACATGCAGATCATTTACGCCATTGGCCTTGAGATAGGCGCGGGCCTGCTGACCGAAGGCATCGTCACCGACCGCGCCAACCATGCGTGTATCACAGCCAAGCCGCGCCATCGCCACCGCCTGATTGAGACCTTTACCGCCGATGACGGTCGTAAAGCTTTTGCCCATCACGGTTTCATTGGCGCGCGGCAAGGCTTTGACCTCAACGATGAAGTCCGCATTGATCGAACCGACGACGACGATTTTTGGCGTGATTTTAGCAGGCGTAGACATGATACTCTCCGGAAACGGATTTCATGATATGACAAGTCCACAAACGATGGTCTTGTCTTGGGGCGCATGACCTCTTGTTACGGGATGAGGCCGCGCGTTCGCCATGTGGCATATTACCGCGAACTACCCAGTGAAAATACCCTTGCGGATAATGGCGTGGGCACCCCAGTTGCCATTGACCATCTGCGTCACACCAAAATCGACCCCGACCGACAACAGCGATATGGCCTCATCTTCGCTCAGGCCCTTGGTGGTCATCAAAAACCGCCGCGCCTTGCGAAAGGCATCGCGCATGGCCCCTTCGATCGAGGCTTTTTTGTAGATTTCGCTCTGGGCCTTATCCCCCAGTTCGCGCAGGTAATTGGGCTGGGAAAAGCCCATGATCACCCATTCGTCCTTGGTTTCGATCAGCGGATAATCCAGATCGCGCAGCGGGTCGCGCTGGGTCGATTTGGGGTGCAGGACAATCTGGATCAGAGCGGTCATCGAACACTCAATCGCGGTGCCGCATAGCTCAGAATCCCCCTGTGACGCATGAGGATCGCCCAGCGACAGCAGGGCCTCCGCCACATTGACGGGCAAAAATATCGATGCGCCGGGGCCTAAGCGCCAGTTGTCGATATTGCCGCCGAAATTGGCCGGGGGCACGGAATCGACCAGCCCTTCCTGAGCGGGGGCTACCGCCACAAACCCGAAATGCGGCCGCACCGGAATTTCGACATTGCGCAAAACGTCATAGTTTTTCTGAATGGTCGTATGATCAATCGGCACGCCCGGATAGTCGTAGCGGTCGTGTTTGGTGCCGTATGGGTCGATCTGCGGCGTGTAACGGAAATTATAGACGGCGTGGGCACAACACCGTTCATGGCTGGTTTCGACCTCATAGATGGTTACGACCTCGCGCGGTTTCGGCTCGGTTAGCAGGTCGTGGTAATGAAACCCCCAATAGGCGGCGACATTGCTGCCAAAGCTGCGGCCAGCAAATTTTGGGTTGGCCGACGGACGGGTCTTGATCTCCAGGAAGCGCACCTCAACCACGTCGCCGGGCTTGGCCCCCATGACCCCGATCGGGCCGGTGCAGATGTGTACGCCAAAGCCTTCGCCTGCCCCGCGGCCGACCGCAGAGCCATCCATCGGCCCGGCGCCACGCCGTTCAATTGCCTTACCTTCGGGTGTCCAGGCATAGACGCTTTCGGCCCCGGCATCGCCTTCGATCATGCGCTCATAATCATCGGCCGCATGGTGGGTCAGGGTTTCAATGGTCACATAGTCGCCGGACTGCACCCGAAGCGTGGGCTTAAGATTGCGACTGATATAGCCCCAGTGCACGGTCTCCGGTGAGGCGGGCAGGTAGTGGTGGCGCACGCCGGATTGCACCGGCAAAGGCGCGTCGTCGGCATCGGCCTCAGCGGTTAGGGTCTCATCGATCTCAAGCGGTTCGTCTTCGGCAAGGGGCGGTTTTTCCTGACGGGCGGTCGGGCGACCCCGGCGCGGGGCCTCACTATCTTCGTTCTCAAGCGGCGGCGATTTGCGGTACTCACGCGGGGAAACGCCGTACTGTTCACGAAAGGCTCGGCTGAAGGAGGCCGAGTCATTGAACCCCCACTGGAACAGAATATCGGAAATGGATTTCTGGGCATGGAGCGGGCTCAACAGGTCCATGCGGCAGCGCTCTAACCGGCGCAGTTTGACATAGTGTCCAAAGCTTTCATCAACCGTTTCAAACAATTTTTGCAGGTACCGCATGGAGATGCCATGCTCGGACGCCACCTGCTGCAGGTTCAGGTTCGGGTCGGACAGGTGCATTTCAATGGTCTGAAACACCCGCTCCAGCAACATGGCGCGCGCCCCCGCTGATCCGCCCAGTGACTTTGACGGCGCGCCTTCCATCAGGGCGGTCAGCAGAAATTCCGGCAGGCTCAGTTCAACCGGTCGCACCCGATCGGTATTCAGGTCGTTGATGGTATCGGCGACTGAGCGCAGCATGCCTGATAATATCCGCCCCGCGCCGGTATCGCTGGCGATCAGGTTGATGCCGTCGGGCAAGGGGTTTCGTACCCGCAGCGCCAGATAAGGCTTGGGCACCTTGATCAGCAAAAAGCGATGATCGCGGTGGAAATCGAGGACAGCTTCGATATTGCCGTCGCCAAAGACGATATCGCCTTCGCGCACGCTCAGGTTATGGGTGCCGTGGCTGACCTTAAGGTCGCCTTCCAGCAGTTGCAGCAGCCAGATATGATCCGGTTGATCCTGCATGTCGATCTTGACGATCTGGGCGGTGGACGACACGCTGATGAAATCGACGCCCTGAGTGCTCTGGTAGCTCGACAGTTCGCCGTAGGCCGTGTCGGTGCTCAAGGCCTCCAGTTTCAGGGATTTACGCTGCAATGCAAAGCGCCACGAGTCCCAGCGTTGTTCTTTGGGGTAGGCATTGGTCGTAAAACGCAACATGGGGCTATCCGGCAGTTTAGGTGAACGCAAGGGACAGGGTTTGCCTAAGATGGTTTCATCTTATGCACTGTAATATAATGATAATTTTTGAATTCACGGGCGGGGCGGCACCGGGGGCTCCCCTGCGTCACCTTGTCGCCTGTAGGGATATTGGCGGGCTAAACCCAAAATCTGTCAACGTCAGGTGTGGGTTTGTGCGCGTACAGACAAGAAAATGGGTAGCCGCAATAAAGCTAATCTCGCATACGCAAAAAAACGGTCACAATGGAACGCTGCCCGGTGCAAAACATCTGAGGGAAAACTACACCGGGTCCATTGTGACCGGCCCAAGTTCGAGGGGAGGCGGGCACCTGAACCCTAAAACAGACAGGGCTTTCACGTCTTGATCGGTCGCGTCCTGAAACTTGGTGGCGGGTTAAGGGGCGGATATCTGTTCAAGATTATGTGCCTTTATCGACAAGTCACGCACCACGGGTCTCGCTATGGTGGCTCATAGAGTTTTTGCTTTGGGGTAGTGAGTATGTCAGAAACCCAGCTTCGGGTGCGCGTCCATGAACTGACTGAGGTTGGCCAGGGTGGCCAGGCCGGTTGTGTGCGCATCCTTGACCTGAGAGCTGAAGAAGGTTCGGATTTGCCGCCGTTTGAAGCGGGCGCTCACATCGATATCGTGGCGCGTGAAGGGCTGGTTCGGCAATATTCGTTGCTCAATGCGCCGTCGGAGTGTCATCGCTACGTGGTGGCCATTGCGCTGGATGCGACCAGCCGGGGCGGGTCAAAGCATTTTCATGACTGGGTTGAGCCTGACGATGTACTGACCATCAGTGCGCCGAGGTGCCATTTCCATCTGAATGAGGACAGCCCCTATACGGTGCTGATCGCCGGTGGGATCGGGGTGACGCCGGTGTGGTCGATGGCGCAGCGCCTGTTGGCATTGGGTAAGCCGTTTGAGTTTCATTACGGTGCCCGCGCCCGGTCTCAGGCGGCGCTGCTGACGGAAATTGAGGCGACGCTGGGTGCGGCAGGCGTACGCTTTGAGGCGCGATTTGAGGACAACGGCGGGGCCCGGCTTAATCTGACGGATATTTTCGAGGCCGCTCCGGAAGGCGCGCATTTCTACGCCTGCGGACCGTCAGGGATGCTGGATGCCTATATTGCGGCAGGTGAAGCCCGCGGGGTGGACTATGTTCACTATGAACGCTTCTCCGGTGTTGAAGAGGCTGCCACCGAAGGCGGTTTTGAGGTCGAACTGGCCCGCACCGGCGGTTGTTATGAAGTGCCTTCGGGGCTGACCATTCTTGAGGCGCTGAAGGCCCATGGCATCAATGTGCCGCATAGTTGCGCCGAAGGTATCTGCGGCGCTTGTGAATGTGGGGTCTTATCGGGTATCCCCGACCATCGCGACAGTGTGCTGACCGACGCGGAAAAAGCCGCCAACACGACTATGATGGTGTGCTGCTCCGGATCGCGCTCGCCCAAGCTCGTGCTTGACCTGTAACCGGATAGACTGATGATCAATAAACTCAAAAACGCCGCCAGGGTGATCGATCCGTTTATCGTGATCATGCTGGGGCTGGTGGTATTGGCCAGCGTCCTGCCGGTGCGTGGCCAGGCGGCGGTGGTGGCTGATATTGTCACCGATGCCGCGATTGTCCTGCTGTTTTTCCTGCACGGGGCCAAGCTGTCACGTGAGGCTATTGTGGCCGGATTTTCCAACTGGCGCGTCCACGGCGTGGTGCTGGCGACGACGTTTATTGTTTTTCCGCTGATAGGGCTTTTCATGCAGGTAAGCCTTTCCGGCATTATCGCGCCCATGATCCTGAGCGGGTTTTTGTTCCTCACCCTGCTGCCATCGACCGTGCAGTCGTCGATCGCCTTTACCGGCATAGCGCGCGGCAATGTCGCCGCCGCCGTATGCGCCGCCTCGCTGTCGAACGTGTTGGGGATATTCCTGACGCCGTTGATGGTCGGGCTGTTTATGGGGGCGACCTCTGGCGTATCGATGGCTGCGATTGAAAAGATCGCCCTGCAACTGCTGCTGCCGTTTGTGCTGGGCCATCTGGCGCGACCGTGGTTGGGCGGCTTTATCGCCAAGCATAAGACGCTGGTGGGACGGGTCGATCGCACGTCTATCCTGCTGGTGGTCTATACGGCGTTTTCGGCTTCGGTCGTTGAGGGCCTGTGGTCGAAAGTCTCAGCCGTTGATCTGATCAGCGTCCTGATATTGTGCGCCGTCGTCCTGACCGTTGTTTTGTGGGGGACGTGGTTTATCTCCGGCCGGTTAGGCTTTGCCCGTGAAGACCGGGTGGTCATCCTGTTTTGTGGCTCAAAGAAAAGTCTGGCGTCCGGCGTGCCCATGGCCTCGACCCTGTTTCCGGCAGCCATGCTGGGGCCAGTGATTTTGCCGCTGATGCTGTTTCACCAGATTCAGTTGATCGTCTGCGCCTTTATTGCCCAAAAAATGAAATCACCAGACACTAAATCAGATACAGGGGACAATTGACCATGAAAATGCTATTCGCAGGCTTAGGCGCCATGGGCGGGCCGATGGCCGGACATCTGATCACGGCAGGTCATACGGTTGTGGGTTATAATCGATCCTTCGGACGGGCGCAGACCTGGAGCGAAAAATATGCGGCCCCTGTCTTTGAAGCCTTTGAAGACGCGGTTTTGGGCGTGGACGTGCTGGCCCTGTGTGTCGGCAATGACGATGATGTGCGCAATCTGGTGCTGCGCGCACTTGAGATCATGCCTGCGGGCAGTCTGATCATCGACCACACCACCACCTCTGCCCATCTGGCGCGTGAGATGGCGAGTGCTGCCGCCGGAAAAGGCATCGATTTTGTCGACGCGCCGGTATCAGGTGGTCAGACCGGGGCGGAAAACGGCCAGTTATCGGTAATGGCCGGCGGCACTGAGGCGGCCTATGCGCGGGCCTCAGAGGTGTTTAAATCCTATGCCCGCGCCATGATCCGCATCGGTGACGCCGGTGCCGGTCAGACCGCCAAGATGGCCAACCAGATCGCGCTGGCCGGAACCGTGGCCGCGGTGGCCGAAGCCCTGCATTTTACCAAATCAGCCGGTCTTGATGACGGGCTGGTGTTTGAGGCCATCTCCAAAGGGGCGGCCGGTTCGTGGCAGATGGAAAACCGCTGGAAAACCATGTCGGCGGGTGAATATGACTTCGGCTTTGCGGTGGAATGGATACGTAAGGATCTGGGCATCGCGCTGGATGAAAGCCGCCGCAATGGCGCCAACCTGCCCATGACCGCCCTGATTGATCAGTTCTACAGCGAAGTGACGGCCATGGGCGGGCGGCGGTGGGATACGTCGTCTCTTCATAGCCGCCTTGAGGATCTTAGGCGCCGTCAGATGGTCCGGACATAGCGGGAGCTGTGATCTCTTTGGCATTGACCGTAAGTTTTGCGCCGCACGGTGGAATGGCGCACATTGTCTTAAGTCAATTACCGCTATGTTATAAAAAAGCGGGGCGGTGTTCAGCCGCCCCACTAAAGTTTGTCCAGTTCTAAAAGAATCCAAGCTTTCCGGGGGCATAGGAGACCAGCATGTTCTTGGTCTGCTGGTAGTGATCAAGCATCATCTTATGGGTTTCGCGCCCGATGCCGGATTGCTTATAGCCGCCAAAGGCTGCATGGGCCGGATAGGCGTGATAGCAGTTGGTCCACACGCGGCCCGCTTCGATGCCGCGACCGGCGCGGTAGGCGGTATTCATGTCGCGCGACCACACACCGGCTCCTAAGCCAAACACCGTGTCGTTGGCGATTTCAAGCGCATCATCGAGGGTCTTAAAGGTCGTGACCGACACCACCGGGCCGAAGATTTCTTCCTGAAACACCCGCATCTTATTGTGGCCTTCAAAGATAGTCGGTTTCACGTAATAGCCGTCCTTAAGGTCACCTTTCAGGATATTGCGGTCGCCGCCGGTCAAAACCTTGGCACCTTCGGATTTACCAATTTCCATATAGCTCAGGATCTTATCGAGTTGTTCCTGTGAGGCCTGAGCGCCGATCATGGTGGTCGGGTTAAGCGGGTCGCCCTGAGAAATGGCTTCGACGCGCTTGATCGCCTTTTCCATGAAGCGGTCGTAGATCGATTCCTGAATGAGGGCGCGCGACGGGCAGGTGCAGACCTCGCCCTGATTGAGCGCAAAAAACGCGAACCCCTCAAGAGCCTTATCCAGAAAGGCATCGTCTTCGGCCATGACATCGGCAAAGAAGACGTTGGGCGATTTGCCGCCCAGCTCCAGTGTGATGTTGGTCACATTATCAGCGGCGGCGCGCATGATGGCCTTACCCACCGGGGTCGATCCCGTAAAGGCGATCTTGGCGATGCGCGGGCTGGCGGCCAGCGGGGCCCCGGCTTCAAGGCCCGTGCCATTGACGATGTTGAGTACGCCCGCAGGCAGCAAGTCGGCGATAAATTCCATGACCACAAGGATCGACGCCGGGGTCTGCTCGGCGGGTTTAAGGATCACGCAGTTACCGGCGGCAAGGGCAGGCGCCAGCTTCCACGCCGCCATCAGGATCGGGAAGTTCCACGGAATGATCTGCCCCACCACGCCCAGAGGTTCATGGAAATGATAGGCGACCATGTCATTGTCGATTTCGCCGATCGAGCCTTCTTGAGCGCGGATGCAGCCCGCGAAATAGCGGAAATGATCGACGGCCAGAGGAATATCCGCCGCCATGGTCTCACGCAGGGGTTTGCCATTGTCCCAGGTCTCAGCGGTGGCGATAGTTTCCAGATTTTGCTCAATCCGGTCAGCGATTTTCAGCAGGATGTTTGAGCGCTCGGTCACCGATGTGCGGCCCCAGGCGGCCTTGGCCCTGTGGGCGGCATCAAGGGCGGCGTCGATATCTGAGGCATCTGAGCGCGGCACTTCACACACCTTACGGCCCGTGACGGGCGACAGATTGTCCATATAGCGGCCCGACCTGGGCTCTACCCAGTCCCCGCCGATGAAATTGCCATAACGGGTCTTAAACGGTGAGGCCGCATGTATGGCACTGTCATGTTTTGTCATGTGATTTATCCTTATGTTTCCGAAAGTTAATCCTGTCCCCACAGGCAAGGCTTTTTATGATTATTAGGCATAGGCTGCGCCCTGATCACGCCGACGGTCAACGGGAACGGGATCAACTTCCGGAGACTTCTGGGAAATGTGATGGACAAAAATGCGCGTTTGGGCGTAGCCTGTCGCAAACGGCAACAGGCGATTTCAACCTGTTGCAGAATGCGACGGTCAGGCGTTATGGGCGGCGCATGGGTTGAAACAGGGAGTTGTCCTCACATGTCTGCGCCCAATCCCGTGATGATCGAGCAGGCGCGCCGTGAGTTTTTTGACGGCAAAGGCCTGCCGGTAAATCAGGTTAGTCACGCCATCCTGCGCTCATGGATGCGCTGCACCGACATGGGGCTGAATGCCCGCCGTGCGCCGCCCCATGAAGCCCCGACCTCACAGGAAGTCCGCGACCTGCATGACCGGCATGAAGCGCTGCGCCGTCTGTGCCGGGCTGAGCTTGATGCGCTTTATAACGAAGCGCGTGAGATGGCGGGGCTGGTTATCCTGACCAATGCGCAGGGCATCGTGCTGGATACGCTGGGCGATGCCGCCTTTGCTGACCGGGCGGCTCAGGTCACTTTGCGACCGGGCGTGCTGTGGTCCGAAGACGGCACTGGTACCAATGCCATCGGCACGGCTCTGGCCGAGCGGCGCGGGGTATCGGTATTTGGCGGCGAGCACTATTTCACCGACCATAAGGTGTTAAGCTGTGCGGCCACACCCATTATCGATCAGCGCGGGGCGATCATCGGGGTGCTGGATATGTCGGCGCCTGCGACCGACGCCAATACCCACATGCTGGGCATGGTGCGGCTGGCGGTCGAGCAGATCGAGCACCGCCTGTTCCGGGAAGGCTTTGACGGTTGCGAAACCGTGCGTTTTCAGACCGATCCGGGTCTTTTGGGCGTGGCGCGCGAAGGTATATTGGTGGTCAAGGACGGGGTGATCGTCGGCGCTAACCGGCGCGGCCTGTCGCTGATTGGCCACGGCTGGGATATTCTGGATGAGTTGCGCTTTGAGGACGTGTTTGCCCACGATGTCGAGCAGGCGGCCCGCGACGGGCACCTGACGGCGCAGGATGGCCGCGCCTTTGCCGCCCGTCTGGATACGGGGGCAGGGGGCATGCCCGCGTCGTTTGAAACGGTATCGGGACAAAGTCTTGACGATATCGAACTGTCGACCATCCGCGCCGCTGTTGAGGCCTACAAAGGCAATATCAGCGCCGCCGCCCGCCATCTGGGCATCCACCGCTCAACCATCTACCGGCGGCTTCAGGATAACGTTTAAATCACAACATTGACAGCATAGGTGTGGCCTGAGTCAATATTGATTATGACGGGCTCGGTCAGGGCCACGCCATCGCAGGTCACGCCCTTTACCTCACCGCGCCGGATGGTGACGTTAAAGGTCGCCCCGCGAAACTGACGGGTGACCTCAACCTCATCCCAGTGGGCGGGCAGTTGCGGATTGAGGCGCAAGCCATCCTTGGTGCCGCTCAGGCCCAGCAAACCGTCAATAAGACTGTGATAGACCCAGGCCACCGTGCCGGTGTTAAACAACTGGCTGGAGCGACCTGCGGTACGCGGATGCTGACGGAACGCGCCGCGGTAATAGTTCGGAATAAACACCGGCATCTGCCCGCGTTGCAGGTAGTCAGCATCGTCCGGGCCAGTGATCATTTTGCGCAACAGTTCAAAGCCCTTATCGGCCTGACCGATCTGAAACAGACTGTAGATATAAAATATCGCGGCGTGGTTATAGACCGCGCCGTTTTCGGCCGAGCCCATCCATTTCTGGGTCACGCGGCCGACATCATCACGCATTTTGGAGTAGGGCGGGCCGAGCATTTCCACGCCGAAGGGCGTTTCCAGTTGCGTCTCGACCGCCTGCATCATCAATGGTTGATTTTCGGGTGATGCGGCGCCGCTCAAGCATGCCCATGTCTGCGGGTTGAGATAGATGCGGCCTTCCGGGTCAGAGGCCACGCCAAACACCACATCATCATCGGTAATACCGCGCGCGTACCATTGCCCGTCCCACAGGTGGGTGTTGGCGGCGGCGTTCAGATCATCGACACCTTTGCGCATGACTGCGGCGGTGGACTCATCGCTCGCATCAGCGCAGATCTGCGCCCACAGTTTCAGAGCATAACCGCTGGCCAGGGTCAGCCAGCCGGACACGCCCTTGCCCTTATAGCCGACCATATTCATCGGGTCGCACCAGTCGCCTTGGGCGATGTAGCTCAGGCCGCGATGATCGCGCGCGGTCAGCAGCCAGTTCATGGCGGCGGTCATGCGGGCGCGAACCGTCAGGCTCAGGCCCGTGGCGGCATTGGTCACGACCTGATCCAGCACAGCATAGTGGCCGGTTTCGCGCACATAGGCATCCAGCAGGATCGGCAACCAGACACAGTGGTCGGTATGCGGCACCTGATTGATATATTTAAGCTCTGCGCCCTCAACCAGCAGCACCCCATCGGGCATAGAGCCGTTATCGTGCTGCTGCGACAGGGCGGTAATCAGCGCAATCCGCGCCGCATCGGGCCGGATATAGACCATGCCGAGCGCGTCCTGAAGGTAGTTGCGCGTCTGCGGGTCGGTGGTCAGGCGGTTGACATCGCCGTGGTAATAGACCTGCCGCGCCAGCCAGTGATTGACGAACTGATCAAAGTGCGCGTCCGGCGTTTTGATTTTGACGACCCCGGCCCCTGCGGCAATATAGGCCTGATAGTCGCGGCGGGCGGTATTGAACCCCTCCGCCGACAGGTAGCGGGCCTTGACCTCGGCGATTTCGGCGTCATCAAAGGCTGGCCCGAACAGAAAACGGTGGGTGGCCGATGCGCCTGCCGCCAGCGCCAGATCGAACTTCATGACCGCCGTCGGCGTCTCATAGATCGCGTCTTCGCTGGCCAATCCGTCGCGCAAACCATCCGGGTTATGCAGTCCGCCTTCGCCCTCAAAGGCTTCGCGGCGACATTCCCATCCGGCAGGGGCGCGCTCGCTCAGGAAAAAGGTCTTGTCCTTGAAGTCCTTGTTTTTGAAATAGTCCGCGACCTTTTGGTAGGGCGTGACGCAAGTGGCAACAATGCCGTTTAGCCCGGCATCAAAGGTCGCAGATTGATTCATCCAGCTCATGTAACCGATAGTGAAAAAAGGATAAAATCCGATTGTCCTCATCCGGTTTGTGAGGTTGGTGACCGTCACTTCCCACAGTTCGACCACATCCTCCACCGGCAGGTTAAGGGTGATATCGATCCGCACCCCCAGATGCTCGATGCGCCAGGTGATATCGTGGGCCGACAGGGTAAACTCAAATCTATCCGGCACCACGCGCACTGGCTCATAGGGGGCGGAAAAGATCTCACCCGTTACCTCGTCCTTAAGGTAAAAGAACCGGCCCGGGTGGTGGGCGTAATAGGGCTGCTCCGGCTGCATGAAGGTCCTGGCTTCAAGGTTCGGGGCATAGGCGTATTTGGCCGGTTCCGGCTGCATGAACTGCGAGGTGGCAAAGCCGCGCGCGTTCATGTGCAGCATCATCTTGCGGTTCCACAAAAACCCGGACGCTCGCGGCAGGGCGATCGGTGAGGTCAGGGTGCAGGTTAGTCCATCATTGATTATCAGGTCAGTCATGGGAACTTAATTTACGCTCGGCTAGGTCAATCTGAATGGTGTCAAGGTCGTGTTTGGTCAGGCTGTAAAAGCCGGTGACGATGGCGGCAAACAGCGCCACGGCCCCCGGTGCCAGGGTCATCAGCATGACGATGCCCGATTGCGACGCGCCGGTCTGGGCCTGATTGGCGACATAGCCCAGCGCTGAAAACACAATCCCGATAACGAATGACGCCAGCGCCCCGCCCAGTTTTTGCGAAAACGTGGCGGCGGAAAAAGTCATGGCCGTGGCCCGCCTACCGGTTTTCCATTCGTTATAGTCGGCGGTGTCGGCATACATCGAATAGGCCAGTGGCGATTTTGGCCCCAAGGTCAGGCCAATCAGGATTTGCAAGGCAAACAGCAGGCCGATCTGATCCTTGGGCACAAAATAAAACGCCACGCACAGCACGCCCACGATCGCCATCAGCACCATGAGAATATGCTTTTTATCGAAAAACCGGGTCAGGAGCGGCGTGCAGGCCGACCCCACCGCCAGCGCAATCCCGTAGACGGTCAGAAACGCGCCGGTCAGGTCAGGACGTTCAATATAATATTTCATATAATAGGCGGACGTGCTCATGCGCAGGGTGATGGTCACCATGATGATCAGGGCCAAAAAGAACAGCACCACCCACGGCCCGTTCTGCGTCAGGTCGCGAATATCGCGTAAGGGCGAGGCGTTTGTTTCCTGCAAGGGCTCAACCCGCTCACGGGTGTTGAGAAACAGGTTGAGGAACAAAAGACCCGCGATAATGCCGTAGACCACCATGACCAGTTGCCAGCCGACGGTCTCATCACCGCCCCCGAATGTGGCCGACAGATATTTAACCAGCGGCGGGGTGAAATAGGTGACGATCGTCCCGCCTAAGAACCCGCCGATAAACCGGAACGATATGATGGTTGAGCGTTGCTGCCCGTCCGGCGTCATCACCCCTGACAGGGCGTTATAGGGGATGTTGATGGCGGTATAGATGACCATCAGAAGGGTAAAGGTGGCATAGGCGTAGATGAGTTTGCCGCCTTCATCCAGATCGGGCGTTGTAAAGGTCAGAACGCCGGCGCCGATCATCGGGATGATCATCCATAAGATATAGGGCCGGAACTTGCCCCATCGGGTCTTGGTGCGATCGGCGATAGCACCCATGATCGGATCGGTGATGGCGTCAACAATCTTGGTCGTCAGCAACATAGTACCCGCGGCCGCGGCCGAAATACCGAACACGTCGGTATAGAAAATCATCAAAAACGCGGAAATCGTCGTCCAGTAAAAGTTAAAGCCGGTATCGCCAGCGCCGTAGCTGATTTTTTCAAACAGTCCGACTTTGGCGGGTGACCCTGTGTTTCCCATAGTGTTCATGTACCGCTTCCCTGATGTTTTTATGTGTTTAGGGATTTGATAACAGGCAATGTTAGCGCTGTCATTACTCTTCGTCAGGCGGGGCGGGCTGATTTTTGGCGGCTTTGGTTTTGACCTTTTTACGGATTTCCTTAAGCTTCAGGCCCTGCATCAACGACAGGGTGCCCTCCATCGCGCCCTTATCTGGATCGGCAAAGGCGCGGCCATAGGTTTCGACGCGGCCCTTTACGCTATCGATAAAGTCGGCCTCCCATTCGGAAAGGTCGACGCCCTGTTCAGCGGCTTCGCGTTTGGCTTTATCCAGCAGACGGACGGTGGCCTTTTGCAGCGCTTTTTTCTGATCGGCGGGGGAGGGCAGTTTGGCCTGTAAGCCAGTTTGGGATTTCAGGCCTGTATTGGATTTCAAGGATGACTTCGCTTTAAGCGGTGTCTTCTGGCGCAGGCCCATGGATGGCGTCTTCGATTTAAACGCCATGCTGTCGCTCAATCGTCATGAAAAAAGCCCGCATCGGTTAAGGATGGCGGGCTTTTGATCTAAAAATCAAGCCAGATCAGATTTAGCCCTAGATTTCGCCGATAGCCGACAGGTAAAGATCGAGCAGGGCTTCTTCTTCCATGCGCTTGGCCTTATCCTTTTTGCGCAGGGATACGACCTTACGAAGGATCTTGACATCGAAACCTTCGCCCTTGGCCTCGGCATAAACTTCCTTAAGGTCGCCAGCGATCACGGCCTTGTCTTCCTCAAGGCGCTCGATACGCTCGATGATCGTGCGCAAGCGGCCTTGCGCGGCGGCATTGATAACGTCGTCCGACGTGATGGAGTTGGCGGCGTCATCGGCCATGGTGAAGATCCTTCTAAAATTCCCGTTAAACATACCGGAGCGATTCGCCCGCCTCAACGGTAAGAGCGGCTTTTAGCTGTGGATGAATTTGTGTGCGCGGGTATAACAAAAAGCGCTTAAGGCTGGCCCTAAGCGCTTTTAGAAATCTGCAAATCAGCCAGAGCCGATCTGACGCGAAATTAGCCTTGCTTGGCTTTAAAACGCGGATCGGTCTTGTTGATGACAAAGACGACGCCCTTGCGGCGCACAATCTTGCAGTCCCGGTGGCGGGTTTTCAGAGACTTGAGCGAGCTACGGACTTTCATTGGTCCCAACCTGATTTCTATAAAAGCGTGAACGGATGCTGCCATGAATCCGACACCGCAGAAGGCGCGCAAAACCGCATAGCAGCGATGAATGAGGGCGGGTAATTAGGCGAACTGTCTGATCAAGTCAACGTGATTCACAATGATTTCGCGCTCTAAACATCAAAATAATCACCGGCGATGCCGATTTTGTTATGGCATGACCCGCCTTCTGCCACATTGCAGGCTTGGATTGTCATCATAATCTGAGATAGATTCAAGCTCATAACACACTTTACGGGAGTTCTCATGGTGGGCCGCTATCTGACATTGGCGTTGTTTTTGACGGCCTGTTCTTCGGCGACCTCGATCCCGACGCCGATTGATCCGCCGTCACCAACGCCCGCAAAGCCTGATCCGCTGGTGACGGCTCCGGCGACCTCAAGCCCGTCGCCGACCGTGGGTAAGGTCGATTATCCGTCATTCTATCACTGGCGCGACGACTTTATAAATCGGGCGGTGGCCAAGGGCTATGACCGCGCCTTTGTGACTGAGGCCCTCAGCACGACCGCGCCGTCGGAACGGGTGGTGGCGCTCGATACCAAGCAGCCGGAATTTTCCAAGCCCATCAGCGCCTATGTCAAGGGTGCGGTGACGACGCCGCGCTTTGAGGCCGCCCGCGCCAGGCTGGCGGCCACGCCCCATGTGCCGGAGATCGAGGCAACCTACGGTGTGCCCGCCGCCCTGCTGGGTGGCATCTGGACGATGGAAAGCGATCTGGGCCGTATTCAGGGCGATTTTGATGTCATCAATGCCTATGCGACGCTGGCCTTTGATGGCCGCAGACGGGCTTGGGCCGAGACCCAGCTTCTGATGGCGCTCGATATCCTCAAAACCGGTAAGGTCGATCGCGCGACCCTCAAAGGCTCATGGGCCGGGGCCATGGGCCAGACGCAGTTCCTGCCGGAAAACTATGTCAAGCTGGGCGTCGATGCCGACAAAGACGGCAAGGTCGATATCTGGACATCCGATCCCGATGCGCTGGGCTCTGCCGCTAATCTGCTGGCCAAGGCGGGCTGGAAGGCCGGTCAGGCGTGGGCGGTTGAGGTCATCCTGCCGGCGGGCTTTGACTATTATCTGTCGGAAACCGAAAGCCAGACGCCGGACTGGTGGGCCACCAAGGGGGTCGTGCGGGCTGATGGGGGGGCGTGGACCGACGGTGAAAAGCTGGAAAACGCCACGCTTATCCTGCCGTCAGGGGCAAATGGCCCGGCGTTTCTGGCCCTGCCCAACCATTTTGTGATCCGCAAATATAATAACTCGACCGCCTACGCGCTGGCGGTCGGGTTGCTGGGTGATGGTATCGCAGGCAAACCGGCGCTCAAAACCCCGTGGCCGGACGAGCAGCCTCTGTCGACCGCCCAACGGGTCAATACCCAAAAAGCGCTGCTCAAAGAAGGTTTCGATCCCGGTATTGCCGATGGCGTGATCGGTGTGGGCACGCGCAAGGCCCTGCGTGAATGGCAACGCGCCAATGGCAGGCCTGCGGATGGTTACTTGTCGGTGACCCTGGCCGATGAACTGTCGGCCAAGGTGACGAGCTATACCATCCTTGGGCCGACCTCGACGCCGACGCCGTAGCTATTCCGTGGTTGAGGGGGCTTTTTTGTTGGTGGGGCAACCGGTCGCCGCGCACGCGCCTTTGTCGTTCCAATAGATCAGCCGCGCTACGGTATCGCCCGGATCGCGGCGCGGGTCGGTCGCCACCGACAACACCTGACCGTCACGAGGTGCTGTAATCTGTCCGACCACATCACCGTAGGCATTGGTTATGGTCGCCACAGCGTCGCCAGCTTTTACGGTGTCGCCCAGCTTAACGGTCACATGGGCAAAGCCGCCACGCGGGGCTTTGACATTGAGGATTTCGTTGCCCAGAAATGGCTCAGGCCCGCTCAGGTTGGGCGCTCCCGCCACCATGCCCTGATCACGCATGACATTGATAATGCCCTTGACGCCGCGGGCGATCATGACCGGATCGAAGCTTTCGGCCACGCCAAGCTCAAGGGTCACGCTGGTGAAGCCATAGGCATTAAGCGTGTTTTCCACCGTGCCATCGATACCGGGGTCCATATTGATGACATCCGGCCGGATAAGATCGGCCAAATGCCGCGCGCCTGATGTTTCGGCAAAGACATACATGGGATAGCTGATACCCGCCGATTGGGTATGCAGGTCGATGGAGATATCGACATTGCCCATAAACAGATTGGACCACAGTCGCGCGGCATAGATATTGGCAGCACCACCATGTAGGTCGCCGGGCAGAATGCGGTTAAGGTTTTCTCCCCCCGATCCATGACCATTCGGCGTAAACTGCCGCGTCGAATGCAAAAGGCCAGGGGTGTTAAGGCCCGGCACCGCGATAATTGTACCGCTTAAGGTTTTTGGGTCAGTGTCCTTGATAATCTGCTGAACGACCGGGATGCCGTTAAGTTCATCGCCGTGGATGGCCGCGGTCAGCAACAGCTTAGGGCCGGGTTTGGCGCCCTTAATGACCACGACTGGCACATACCATCCCTGACCAATCGATTGATCGGAGACGCGGAAATAAAGCTTTGTGACGCTGCTCGCTTTGAAATCAGCGCTATCGAGTTTATCAATGACCGCAAATCCATCCACCCGGTCGCCGGTATAGACGGTGGCGGCCATTGCCGGTGCGAAGACACCGGACATGAGCAGGGTGATCAGGGGCAGGGCGCGCTTCATATCCGGTTTCCTTGAATTAACGTCAGACGTCACCTTACCCGGATCGCGGCGGTTTGCCAGCGGCACAGGTCATGATTTCTGCGCATCAAAAAGGTAAAAAAAGACGGTTAATCGAAACCGCCCCTTAAGGATTAGCCCTTAACCTGATCCGAATCGTTTGTTCGGGTTGGTTGCGGGTCTCATGTTTCAGATTATCGGTATCGTTGTTCTGTTTGCCACGGTGTTCGGCAGTTATATCTGGTCGGGCGGCTCGATGGCGCCGATCCTGCACTCCTTGGCCTACGAACTGACCGGGATTCTGGGGGCGGCCATCGGGGCGACCTTGATTGCCAACGACCTGCATACCTTAAAAAGCATGGGCGGCGGCATGGGTAAGGTGTTCAGCGGTCCGAAATGGAAGGCGTCAGATTACCGTGATCTGTTATCGCTGCTGTTCCTGCTGACCAAGACCATGAAGTCCAAGGGTGTGATCGCGCTCGAAAGCCATATCGAAAAGCCGCATGATTCGACGATCTTCAATCGCTACCCAAAGATCATGAAGGATCACTTCGCCACCGATTTTATCTGCGACACCCTGCGGATGATGACCATGAACCTCGAAGACCCGCATCAGGTCGAGGATGCCATGGAAAAGCAACTTGAAAAACACCACCACGAAGCGCTGCATCCGGCCCACGCTCTGCAATCCATGTCAGACGCCCTGCCGGCGTTGGGGATCGTCGTCGCCGTTCTGGGGGTTATTAAGACCATGGGCGCGATCACCGAGCCGCCGGAAGTTCTGGGCGGCATGATCGGCGGCGCGCTGGTCGGTACCTTCCTTGGCGTTATGCTGTCCTATGGTCTGGTCGGGCCGTTCGCCACACGCCTGAGTGGGATCGTTGAGGAAGAGGGCGCATTCTATAAGATCATCCAGTCGGTGCTGGTGGCTCACCTGCATGGCAATGCCGCTCAGATTTCGGTCGAAATCGGCCGCGGCAGTGTGCCGTCAACCATGCAGCCGAGCTTCCTTGAAATGGAAGAAGCACTCAACACCATACCTGCCGAGGGGTAACGTCTCCCCTTTGATGTGAGCCTTGACGGTGAGGCGGCCTTGGGGCCATACTCAAACCGCATTATTTGACGTGATGCCGCTTTATTTTGAGCGGTATCAGCGTTTACGGTGTATGCCGTCTGGCTTATATGCGCCATTAACCTTTCATCATATTCGCCTGATTTGAGAAAATAATGGCGGCTTTATGGAATGCGATCACAAATTTGTGAAATACCCTCTTGCGAGACTCTGTCATTTTCGGTATGTCTTGAATCAGGGCCTAGGTAGTAACTTTAAGTTACGTCTCTGGCGCCTCTTAACGTTAAGATAAGGATCTGGATCCATGACCTCCAAAATCGTTCGCTCGGCCCTGGTTGCCGCTGCTGCTGTTGCTGCTCTTTCGATCGCTGCTTGCTCGAAGCCTGCTGAAGCTCCTGTTGAAGAAGCTGCTGCTGAAGCTTCGGAAGCTGCTGAAGTTGCTACCGAAGCTGCTTCGGACGCTGCTGAAGCTGCCTCGGCTGCTGCCGACGCCGCTGCTGCTGCTCCGGCTGCTGAAGCTCCGGCTGCTCACTAATTAATCGGCCTCTTGGGCCATTGATTAGACAAGAATACGAAGGGTCGCCTACTATAGGGGCGGCCCTTTTTCTATTGGTAAACCGTAACCATGCCCGATGCCCGCGATCTTAGAGTCCACGACCCGCAGCTTTATTTTGCTGAAGATGGCAATCCGCGTTCGGAACGGTTCGGAGATATCTATTACTCCCTGCAGGATGGCTTAAGTGAAACGCGCGCTGTATTCCTGAGCGGCTGTCACATGCCGGACATCTGGGCGGACCGTCCGGCGTTTACGGTGGCCGAACTGGGCTTTGGCACGGGGCTGAATATCGCTGCCCTGTTGCAGATGTGGGCTGAGCATCGCCCTGGAAACAACCACCTGCACATTTTCAGCATCGAAGCCTTTTTGATGACCCGCGATGAGGCGGCGCGGGCGCTGAACGCATGGCCGGAACTGGCACCGTTTTCCGAGGTGATCCTGAACCAGTGGCCGAAATCGCGCCACGGCTTTCATATTATGGAGTTCCCGCAGTGGGGGGCGCGCCTGACGCTGGCCCTGACCGATGTGCGTGAGGCGCTGACCCAGTGGAATGGCAAAGCGGACGCGTGGTTTCTGGACGGATTTTCACCGGCGCTCAATCCCGATATGTGGGCCGAAGATGTGCTGGGCCTGATCGGGCAGCGCTCAAAGGCGGGAGCGCAGCTGGCGACCTTTACGGTGGCGGGCGCGGTGCGGCGCGGCCTGACCGAGGCGGGCTTTGCCGTTTCCAAACAGCCCGGTTTTGGCAAAAAGCGTGAGCGGCTGGAGGCGGTATTTGGTGGTGAGGCCCCGCCGTTACCGATCAAAATCCCGCGCATACTGGTGATGGGGGCCGGGATTGCCGGATGTTCGCTGTCTTGCGCTTTGTCATCTCTTGGGCTCGATCATGACCTGTGTGATCCTAACGGTCTGGGCGCGCAGGCGTCGGGCAATCGGGCGGCCTTGGTAACCCCGCGGCTGGATGCCGGCGGCGGGGCGGTGGCTCAGCTTTATGCCGACGCCCATGCCTATGCCACGAGCCTCTATCGGCGCTTAAGCCCGCAAGCCATCCTGGGTGACGGGGTATTGCAACGTGCCCAGACGGAACGCGACCGGACGCGGTTTGCGAAGGTTGCGACCCAACCGTGCTTTGCCGGTGATGCCCTGCAACCCCATGACGACGGCCTGTTCATGGCGGAGGCATTGGCGGTTGAGCCTCTGGCGGTGCTGAGCGCCCTTATCGGCGGGCGCATGATCCATGCCGCGCCGCCCCATGATATCGACAGCTATGACCATGTGTTCTGGGCGGTCGGTGCGGGCGTGTGGGATCAGGCCTTTGCCGCTGATCTCGATTTGCGGCCGGTGCGCGGTCAGGTCGAGGTGGCAACGGCTGAGGCCCAAATCTTAGCACAGGCTTGGGGCGGTTATGCCATTCCGGTGCCGGAGGGCGTATTGTTTGGCGCGACCCATGACCGCGAAGACCGCGGGGCGGATATTCGCGACACCGACCGGCTTAAAAACATCGACACCCTATCCAAAGCCCTGCCGGAACTGGCGGCGGGGATTGATCCGGCGCACTTGATCTCACGCGCCTCGGTGCGGGTCACGACGCGCGATCACTTACCGGCAGTTGGCACCGTATCGCCGGGTATTCATGTCCTGACCGGACTGGGGGGGCGGGCCTTTTGTCTGGCGCCGATACTTGCGCAGGATCTGGTGGCGCAGGTGTTTGATCTGCCGTCGCCGCTTATGGCATCGGCGCGACACCTCGTTCAAATTGAACGTGTTTTGACGGTTAAGGCTCCCATGTGACATGATTTCGCCGGAATCCGGGCGAATGGTTCGCGTCTGGATGAGGGAGATCACAATGCGTCACCGAAACGGTATAATCGCAGCGGCCATGGTATCGGGTTTAGGACTGGTTGTGGCCGGATGCGCCGCTAATCCGGAAACGGTCGCGCAGGCCCCCGACCCATCGGGCAAAGATGCTCAGTGCTTTTACGTAGATGATGTGCGCAGTTATTTTACCCCTAATGATGATGTGATGGTGGTCGAAACCCATCGCAAGCAGAACTACGCCCTGACCATTGCGCCGGCCTGTATGGGGCTGGACAATGCCGGTCGGATCGGCCTGAGATCGCGTGGTGGCCTTAGCCGGGTGTGCGGGCCGTTCGATGCCGAAGTGCTCTATGCCGAGTTTGGTGATAACCGTCTGAAACGCTGCAACATTACCGATGTGCGTGCGGTCACTCAGGCCGAGTCAGATGTCCTGACCGGAGCGGATAAAGCCAAAAAACGCAAGGCTGACAAAAAGCTGGCCAAGGAAGCGGCGGCGACCGCCGAACCCAAATAACCGCCAAATAACCTGGAGGATATGATGATCAAAATCGCATCGAAAATGGCTCTGCTGGCGGTGGCAGGCGGTATCCTGTCCGCCCCGGCCTTTGCGGCGGCCCCCGTTGTGCAAAGCGTGAAACCGGACGCCCCAAGGCAGTGTTTTGACCTCAACAACATGCGCACCCGCATGGTGATTGAACCGGACAGCCTGCTGATCGAAGATGGGTTCGGCAAATATGTGCTGCTCAAACTGACCGCACCGTGCCGCAATATCGATGAACTGGATCGGATTGGCTTTGAGTTCAACGGCTCAACTCAAGTGTGCAGCCGCACGGATGTTAAAATCTTGCACTCCCGCAATACCGAAGCCCCTCTGCGCTGCCTGATTGACACCATGACGCCGCTGACCAAGGACGAAGCCAAGGTCTATATGACGCCCAAGCCTAAAGCCCAATAACGGAGAAATTCCATGTCCCGCTTCATCCCTGTTGTGGCTGGTGTGCTGGTCGGTTCGGCCCTGATTGCTGGCCATGCGGCCCTTGCTCAGACCGAGGGCGCGCCCCAATCCGAAAAACCGGCCGAAAAACCCTTACGCCAGTGCGTCAGCGGCGGCAATCTGGATACGACTGTGATTGACGAAGACACCCTGCTGGTCGAAGATCGCGGACGTGGGGCTATGGTCATGACCGTCAGCGGCTGCCGGTTGAATAATTTTGATCCGCTGTTGTTTGAATATCGCGGCTCGACCCAGATTTGTAACCCTATCGACGTTCAGATGTCGGTGATCTATTCACCGGGGTTCAAATCGGCCTGTTTTGTAGACACGCTCAAACCGGTCAGCTTTGAAGAGGCCAAGGCCTTGAAAGACAGTTTGTCGAAGAAAAAGAAGAAGTAAGGATTTGAGGGCCGGTTCACATGAACCGGCCCTCACCCTGGATCATTATGATTTCTGGTAGAAACATAATGATCCAGATTTTGTTTATGTCCCTAGCCGGGCGGTGGCTCCGCCACCTTGGCCGCCGCCGCAATGGCGGCTTGAGCGGAATGTTTCCACCAGAAATCATTCCGCTTTAATCCAGCAATCCATAGGCCGGAACGGTCAGAAAATCCCGGCAGGTGTCGGCCAGAGCCAGTTCGGTAAATAGCCGCACCGCCTCATCAAAGCGACCCTTGCCCCATGCATCCAGAGCCTGCATCTCATCTTCGATTAGCGCCAAAACCCGCTCACGAGTGACGAGGCTGCCGTCATCAAGGGAGACATGGTGCCTGATCCATTGCCAGACCTGAGTGCGTGAAATCTCAGCCGTGGCGGCATCTTCCATCAGGTTATAGAGCGGCACAGCGCCGCGACCTCTCAGCCACGCCTCAATATACTGGATGCCGACGCGGATATTTTCGCGCAGGCCCGCCTCGGTGCGCGACCCTTCATGCATCCGCAGCAGGTCAACCTGTGTGGTGGTCACGTCCTCACGCAACACATGAAGCTGGTTCGGCGTCGGCATCAGCCGGTCAAAGACCTCCATCGCCACCGGCACCAGATCGGGGTGGGCGACCCAGGTGCCATCGTGACCATCACCAGCTTCGCGCTCCTTATCGGCGCGGACGCGGGCAAAGGCGGCATCATTGGCGGCGGGATCGCCTTTCACCGGGATCTGCGCGGCCATACCGCCCATCGCAAAGGCCCCGCGCCGGTGGCAGGTCTTGATCAACTGGCGCGAATAGGCCCGAAGAAACGCAGTACCCATAACCATTTGGGAGCGGTCGGGCGTCACAAAGCTGGGGTGCTCCGCCAACGTCTTGATGAAGCTGAAGATATAGTCCCAGCGCCCGCAGTTTAGCCCCGCCATATGATCGCGCAGTTCGTACAGGATTTCATCCATTTCAAAAGCGGCGGGCAGGGTCTCGATCAGCACCGTCGCCTTGATGGTGCCGTGGGGAATACCGAGCGTGCTTTGGGCGAACTCAAAGACCTCGTTCCACAGGCGGGCCTCCAGGTGGCTTTCCATCTTCGGCAGGTAAAAGTAGGGGCCTGAGCCGACAGCGATGGCAGCTTTGGCGCTGTGGAACATATAAAGCCCGAAATCGAACAGGGCGCCGGAGACTGGTGCACCATCGACCTGAACGTGACGTTCCTCCAGCCGCCAGCCACGCGGCCGCACGATCAATGTCGCGGGCGTATCGCTGAGCCGGTAAGCCTTGCCCGATTGCGGATCATCGAACGACAGGGTGCCCGCCCAGCGGTCTTTCAGATTGATCTGGCCGTCGATGCAGTTGGAAAAGGTCGGGGAATTGGCGTCCTCAAAGTCGGCCATAAAGACCTTTGCGCCGGAATTGAGGGCGTTGATGATCATCTTGCGATCGACCGGGCCGGTGATTTCAACCCTCCGGTCGGTCAGGTCAGCGGGGATAGGCCCCACGCGCCAGTCGCCATCGCGAATGATTTGGGTTTCAATCAGAAAATCGGGCAGGGTGCCAGCGTCAAATGCCTTTTGCCGCTCAAGGCGGGCCGCCAGCAGCATCCGCCGCTTGGGCTCAAACCGGCGGTGCAGTTCGGCGATAAAGGCAAGCGCATCCGGCGTCAGGATTTCGGCCATGCGCCCGGTGATGGGGGTTATGACTTCGGCGGCGTGGGAGCGGGGATTGGGCATGTAGGAATCTGCGGGCATGGGAAGATCCTTGGATTGTAGCCGGTTAGGTGATCTTAAGAAACCCCACCACCACTCGCTTTGCTCGCGGTCCCCCTCCCCAGTAAACTGGGGGGGTATGATTATCTGGGGGTATCAAAAGGTTGCCGCCTGCGCGGGGCTTTTGGGGGGTAGGGCGCAGGCGGCATATGGGCGCTTATGGTTTATTTGGGTGCGCCTTATTCGTATCCGTGAGCGGCCTCATTTATGACCAGCGTTGGCATCTGCGAGAAATCGACGGCCACGGGCTGACCATTGTGGGCAGGGCCTGCCTTAAGCTGGAACGTGCGGATGACATGTTCCATGCGGCGGCGGACTTCGTGGGTTGAGTCCGACATCGGATTAAGCTGCAACGGGGCCAGACAAAAATCGATGATGGCGTCGGGGCGGGTATAGGTATTCATGAGGGTTACTCCTTTGGTGGTGGAATTACTCAGCCGCTTCAATAACTTTAGAAGCGCTACCGCTTCGCTGCTTGAGCGCGAACTGAGCCGTCTCAGTCGATTCTTTCATGGCCGTGGTCGATGACTGGCCATTGGTGATGGTCATGGCGACGGCATCGAAATAGCCGGTGCCGACTTCGCGCTGGTGGCGGGTGGCGGTGTAGCCGGTGGCTTCATTGGCAAATTCACGCTGCTGAAGCTCAGAGTAGGCCGCCATGCCGCGGTCGCGATAACCGGACGCCAACTCAAACATGCCGTGGTTCAGGCTGTGGAAGCCCGCCAAGGTCACAAACTGGAACTTATAGCCCATAGCGCCCAGCTCACGCTGAAACTTGGCGATGGTCGCCTCATCCAGCTTGGCCTTCCAGTTAAAGGACGGCGAGCAGTTATAGGCCAGAAGCTTGCCCGGATGGTGCTTATGAACCGCTTCGGCAAAGCGCTTTGCGTCCTCAAGGTCAGGGTGCGATGTCTCCCACCACAGCAGGTCGGCATATTTAGCGTAAGACAGGCCGCGCGCGATGCAGTGATCAAGACCGGTGCCTTCCTTGAGCCGGAAAAAGCCCTCCGGCGTGCGGTTGTCGCGGTCGATGAACGGATGGTCGCGTTCATCGACATCGGAGGTGATCAGTTGCGCGGATTCCGCATCGGTACGGGCCACGGTAAGCGTGGGCACGCCCATGACATCGGCGGCCAGACGGGCGGCGATCAGGTTGCGCTCATGGGCCTGCGTCGGGATCAGAACCTTACCGCCGAGGTGGCCGCACTTCTTTTCTGACGCCAGTTGGTCTTCAAAATGCACACCGGCAGCACCCGCTTCGATAAACGCCTTCATGATCTCGAACGAATTGAGTGGCCCGCCGAAACCGGCTTCGGCATCGGCGATGATCGGCGCGAACCAGTCACGTTTGGCGCCCCCTTCAGCATGTTCGATCTGGTCGGCGCGTTGCAGGGTGCGGTTGATGCGGCGGCACAGTTCGGGGGCAGCATTGGCGGGATAGAGCGACTGATCAGGGTACATGGCGGACGCCGTATTGGCATCGGCCGCGACCTGCCAGCCGCTCAGGTAAATGGCTTTCAGACCGGCGCGAACCATCTGCATGGCCTGATTGCCGGTGACGGCACCGAGCGCATTGATATAGGGCTCATCGTGCAGCAGTTCCCACAGACGGTTGGCACCGCGCTCAGCTAAGGTGTGCTCTACCGCGACCGAACCGCGCAGGCGCAGGGCCTCTTCGGGGCTGTAGGGGCGCACGATACCGTCAAACCGGCCTTTGGGGGCGCTGGGGACTAAATCCTGAAAAGTGGTCATGTTTGTGATCCATTTTGGGGGAGGTGAGGGTGATTAAGGGCTTTGTTATTTCTATGGTCATGCGAAGCTGTGCGGCGGGGTGTCGGTCTCGATTTCGGTGGCGTCATCGACCGCCTGACGCCCCTGAGCGATGCGGTCGCGCAACGACAACAATTGCGATTGACGCTGAAAGCCGGTCAGGCACAGGCCGAACGACGACAGGTAGAGATTGACGAAATCCGCAGGCGAAATCATCAATTGTGTAACATCGTGAGAATTTGTCATAATCTGTCTCCGATCTAGCCTAAGCGTTTTTGCCTTGGCGATAAGCTGATTAAGCCGGTAGAGACTTGGGAAGTCGATATTTAGAGCCCTATCCAAACGGTATTTAAGAAAATTGTAACCTTGAAAATTTTGTAAATTTATGACAAAGTGACAAATCTTTCTCCTCCCTATCGAAAGATGGGGAGGTGGCATTGAGCGTAGCGAAATGACGGAGGGGGCGTCGCAGGCGCAGTGTTCCTGACGGCTACAAAGCTTGTCCTACGCTGAGTGTGTAGCCCCTCACCCCAACCCTCTCCCCGCAAGCAGGGAGAGGGAGAGACATGAATGTCCGAACTTGATCGCAAACTGTTCTTAGGCGGGCGCTTTAAGCGTCTGCGCGGTGATCTGGGCCTGACTCAGACCCAGATGGCGCAGGATCTGGGCGTATCGGCCTCATACCTCAACCATATTGAGCGCAACCAGCGGCCGGTGACGGCGCAGGTGCTGCTGAAGCTGGCCGCGACCTATGATCTGGATATGCGCACCTTTACCTCGGAGGCCGATCCGGCGGGGGAGGCGCATCTGACGGAGGTTCTGGCCGATCCGATGTTTGCCGATCTTAAGGTGCCGCGCCGCGAAATCGCTGATCTTGTCGCCAATGCGCCGTCGGTGGCCGAGGCCTTGCTCAAGCTTTACCGGGCTTACGGCGAGCGCCGGGGGCTGGAAGCCCTTGAGCCCGGATCGGTCGCCAGCCTGAATGATCAGTCGCCGTCCGATTGGGTGCGTGACCAGATTCAGTCGCGCTTTAATTTCTTTCCGGAACTGGACGAACTGGGCGAGGCGCTGTTCGATGAACTGGGCGGCGACAGCCACGCACTTGAGGCCCGCGCCGAACAGGCTTTGCGCACCGAATACGGCATCGAAGTGCGCTTTATGCCGACCGATATCATGCTGGTCTATCAGCGCCGCTACGATCCGCACCGTAAGCGGCTGATGCTGTCGGAAAGCTTAGGCGCGTCATCACGGGTGTTTGCGGTGCTCTATCAGCTTGTCCTGCAACGGCACGGGCTGATGATCAATGATCTGGTGGAGCGTGCGCGCGCGCCGGATGCGGTGTCGGGGCGGCTCTATAAGGTGTCGCTGCTAAATTATCTTACGGCCGCGACCCTCATGCCTTACGTGCGGTTTCAGGCGCAGGCGGAAAGCTGCGGTTACGATCTCGAAATCTTACGCAGCCCGTTCGGCGTCAGTTTTGAGCAGGCGGCCCAGCGCCTGACCACGCTTTCCCGGCCCGGTCTACGCGGGGTGCCGTTTTTCCTGATGCGCATCGATCAGGCCGGCAATGTCTCCAAACGGTTTGCGGCGGGCAAGTTTCCGTTTTCACGCTTTGGCGGCGCCTGTCCGCGCTGGAACATCCATCAGGCGTTCCAGACGCCGGGCCGGATCATAACCCAGGTCATTGAGACGCCGGACAAGACCCGGTACTTCACCCTTTCGCGCACGATTGACCGGTCTTTGCGCGGCTGGGAAGGCGGTGTGTCGGGTGATCAGGCCATTGGCCTGGGGTGCGAGCTGAAATATGCCGAAAAGCTGATCTATGCCAAGGGGCTTGATCTGACCCATCCTGCCGCGATTGAGGTCGGGCCGATGTGCCGCCTGTGTGAGCGGCCCTATTGCCGCGAACGCGCCGCCCCGCCGGTCACCCGCCCGCTCCAGATCGACGAGTGGATCAAGGGCGTCACGGCCTTTCCGTTTGCGACGTAAAGTTTAAAGACGCTCCCCCTGCATCAGGGGGAGTTCTGAGTAGTCCCAATACCATAGCCATATGTGTCTGGCGCCATTTGGCGAGTTCATAGATATCCGGGTTGCCGGTCACCATGCGGGTGACGAACATCATGATAGCGGGGGCGCTTAAGATATCCTCGACCCCTTCAAGGTGGTGGTGGGCGTGTGGGTGAAACTCTCCGCGGGCGATACCGTGACGGATCAGGTCGTACACATAGGTCTTTTTCACGCCGACAAAGTTTTGAGTATAAAACTCAGCGATTTCCGGTACGCGACCGCATTCCGCCACAATAAGACGGAAAAACTCAATCGACTGCGGATCATTGACCAGTCGCTCATAGAAAAAGTTATGCTGTTCGCGCAGTTGATCTTCGGCTGAGCGGTTCGGATCGACCGCAAACTCCAGCCGTTTTTGCAGCATGGGCTCAATAAAGGCGGTGGCCATCGCATAGAACAGGTCGATCTTGGCCGGATAATAGACGTATATAAGTGCCTTCGAGATACGGGCGCGCTTAGCGATATCTTCCAAGCGGGCAGCGGCATAGCCTTTTTGGGTAAACTCTTCAAAGGCCGCGGCCATGATCTGGGCCGGACGCTTTTCTTTGTTGGCCTGCCGGATGCCAGAAGATTTAAGATTGGCAGGTTTTAAGCGAAAGTGCTTACCCAAAGACTGGGTGACGGCTTCAAATGAGCAGACGCACTGATCCGGTAGCACGCTATCGGCGGTATGTTCTAAGGATGCGGGTTTTCTTGACAATTTGTAATGCGAGTTTCGTTGACTTGTGAGTCAATGAATATATATCTCGTATCCAATAACACAAGTTTTTTGGGGCTATTCGATGCGCTTAGGGCAATGGCTGCGGCATACTTCTAATTCTTCGCGCCCAGATTTACGATTAAGGTTGGGGGCAGTAGCCTTGCTGGCGGCGATATCCCTATCAGCCTGCCATGAAAAGCCTAAGACCCCTGAGGCCAAGGACACCCATCTGGCGCTGGTTGAGGTCGCCACCGCCGGTGCGGCCACCGTGCCGGTTGTCATCACCGGCTCCGGCACCGTCTCGGCCTGGCAGGAAGCGCCGGTCGGCGCTGAAACCGGCGGGCTTACCGCAGTGGCGCTATTGGTCGATGAAGGCCAGTACGTTACTCAGGGCCAGCCTCTACTGAGGATGAACGATGCCGTCCTTCAGGCACAACTCAAACAGGCTCAGGCCCAGTTGATGAGCGCAAAGGCCCAGCAAGCTCAGGCCGAAAACGACTATCGCCGCTATAAGGAACTGGCCGATAAGGGCTTTATTTCGGCGTCCGGCCTTGATGCCAGGCTGGCCCAGCAGCAAACGGCGGCGGCGTCTGTGGCGACCGCTCAGGCCACGGTGCAGGAAGTCACCACCCGTCTGTCGCAAGCGACCGTGCGCGCGCCGGTATCAGGGTTGATCACCTCGCGCACCGCCGTGCAGGGCCAGATCGTGGGGGCGGGGGATGAACTATTCCGCATTGCCCGCGACAACCGCATTGAACTGAATATGGAAGTGGTCGAAACCGAACTGGCTATGCTTAAGGCCGGTATGCCGGCGACCGTGCGTGGCGAAAACTCCGGCCCGATTGCCGGTTCCGTGCGCATCGTCACCCCGATGGTGTCCAACGAGACGCGTCTGGGCTATGCGCGGGTGTCTATACCTGCCGATGCGGGCTTAAAACCCGGCATGTTCGCGCGCGGTGAAGTCAATGTCGGCAATCAGCCGGTGGTGACCGTGCCGCAAAAAGCCGTGATCTATCAGGCTAATGTGCCCGCAACCTTCGTGGTCGGGCCCAATAACAAGGTCGCTTTGCGCAAGCTGAAAACCGGTGAGCGTCTGGGCGATAATGTCGTCGTGACCGAAGGTGTGGCTGAGGGTGAACGGGTTGTGACCGCCGGTGCCGGCTTCCTGGTGGACGGTGACACGGTGCGCATCAAGGGCCCACAAGTCGCGACCGAACAAAAAGCGGCTGCCGCTAAATCGGGGGCTAAATAATGTCCGGTTCAAGTGAGTCGGGGCCCCGCCCATATAAAGATCGCGGGGGTATATCCTCCGCCTCGATCCGCAACCCGATACCGACGCTTGTCTTCTTTCTGGTGATGATCATAGCGGGCTGGGGCGCGTTTAACGCCCTGCGCATCAACAACTTCCCTGATGTTGACCTGCCGGTCGTCTCGGTCACCGTGCTGCAATCTGGGGCCGCGCCCGCCGAACTGGAAACGCAAGTTACCCGTATCATTGAGGACTCTGTGGCGGGGCTGGGTTCAGTCAAACATATCAATTCCTACGTCAATGATGGTGTCTCGACCACGGTCGTGCAGTTCCAGTTGGGCGTTGACCTTGAAAAATCAACCAATGACGTGCGCAATGCCGTCGCGGGTGTGCGCGCCAATCTGCCGTCCGATGTGCTCGACCCGATTGTCCGGCGCGAAGAAGCGTCGGGTGAGCCGCTGATCACCTATATCATCCGCGGCGACGGCATGAACCCTGAGCAGTTATCGTGGTTTGTTGATAACGATATCTCGAAAAAGGTTCTGGCCAAAAACGGCGTCTCAAAGGTCACGCGCGACGGCGGCGTTGACCGCGAAATCCGCATCGACCTTGATCCCGGTCTGCTGGCGGGGCAGGGGATCACCGCCTCCGAAGTCAGCCAGCAACTGCGCAATATCAACATCAACTTGCCCGGCGGGCGTCTTGAAGTCGGCGGGTCTGAGCAGTCGATCCGCACGCTCGGCAATGCCAATTCGGTCGAAATTCTGCGCGACACCCGCATCAACCTGAATAATGGCCAGTCGGTCCGTCTGGGCGATCTGGGGCAGGTCAGCGACACCTGGTCTGAGCCGCGCACCCGCGCCCGCTTCAATGGTCAGGAAGTGGTCGGCTTTGCCGTCTACCGCACCATTGGCTCCTCCGAAGTCGATGTCGCCAAGGGTATCCGCGAAGCGATAGATGAGATCAGAGTTGCTCACCCGGGTATTGTCCTCGAAGAGGTCACCGCCTCGGTCGACTGGGTCAATGAGAGCTATATAGCGTCGATGGAGACACTGGCGATCGGCGCGCTTCTGGCGGTTCTGGTGGTGTGGCTGTTCCTGCGGGACTGGCGCGCGACGCTGATATCGGCGACCGCCATGCCGCTGTCGCTGCTGCCGACGTTCTTTGTCATGTGGGTGATGAACGAAAGCTTCAATATTGTCTCGCTGCTGGCCCTGTCCCTGACCATTGGGATTCTGGTCGATGACGCGATTGTGGAAATTGAAAATATCGTCCGCCATATCCGCGATGGCAAAAAGCCCTATCAGGCGGCTATCGAAGCTGCCGACGAAATCGGTCTGGCGGTTGTGGCCACGACCGCGACCATTATTGCAGTGTTTGCACCCGTCGGTTTCATGCCGGGCATAGTGGGCCAGTTCTTTAAATCGTTTGCGGTCGCGGCCTGTGTGTCGGTGTTCTTCTCGCTGGTCGTGGCGCGGACGATTACCCCGCTGATGGGCGCCTATCTGATGCGCTCCGATCCGGGCAAGGAACATCCCGATCCGTTCTGGATGAAGAACTATCTCAAGACCCTGAACTGGGGTTTGAGCGGGCATCTGCGCTTTATGACGACAAAATGGGCACTGAGAATATTTGCCTTCCTTATTTTGGTTATTACAGCCTTACTGGTATGGGGCGGTCTGTTCGCCATGTTTGGCAAACCGTTCGATGTTAAGGGGCTGATATCCCCTGCAATTATTTGCCTTATTGGCGGAGGACTGTCGTTCTTAGCCTTCAAAAAAGCGGGCAATCTCCCACGCGGCGAAAAACTACGCACCCGTTGGGCCGTTTTGGCCATCGGTATCGGCTTCTTTATCGGCTCTATGGCCGTCGCAGGGCTGCTGCCGGGTGAGTTCATCCCCGTTGGCGATAATGGCCGCTCCTTCCTTAAGGTCGAACTGCCGCCCGGCTCGCGGCTTGATGAAACCGATAAGGTCGTCAATGACCTGATGGCCGAAATCAGCCAACGCGACGGCGTCAAATCCGTCTATGCGTCGGTTGATATCAATAGCGCTAACTTCACCATCAATCTGGTGCCGCGGCACGATCGTAACTTCTCGCAGCAGGACTTCGAGACTGATTTCAACCAGTTCGTCCTGCAATATCCCGGCATCCGCTCAACCTTCGGCCAGGAAGGCGGCGGGGGCGGCATCACCAGCTTTACCTTGGTGTCCGACGATCCGGTGGCGCTGGCCGAAGCCTCGCGTGAGCTTGAACGTCAGATGCGCGGTCTGCCTGAACTGACCAATGTGTCGTCGGCCGATAACCTGACGCGGCCGGAAATCATCGTGGTGCCAAAGCCTGATCAGGCGGCGTTGATGGGCGTGTCGGCCGCCGCGATCTCACAGGCCGCCCGCGTCGCGACCGTCGGTGACTTCGATCAGATTTTGGCGAAATACAATGTCGGCGACCGTCAAATCCCGATCCGCGTCCTGCTGAAAACTGACGCGCGTACCGATGTCGCCAACCTGAACGACCTTAAGGTGCCGACCAAATTCGGAACCTCCGTGCCGCTGGCGGCTGTGGCCGATATCACCTTTGCCGCAGGGCCGGTGCAGATCAACCGCACGGAGCGGTCAAGGTCTGCCACCATCAAGGGCAATATCGCGGGCGGCATCGCTGCCGGTATCGCTCAGGACGCTGTACGGGCCCTGCCGGCCATGAAAAACCTGCCGCCGCAGGTGAAGGAAATCGTCACCGGTGAGCAGGAAGATCAGGCCGAAATGGCCACAGGCTTCATGATTGCCATCTCGACCGGCATCATGCTGATGTATGTGGTGCTGGTGCTTTTGTTCAAAAGCTTCACCCATCCGGTTACGATTTTGACCGCGTTGCCGCTGTCGTTTGGGGGTGCGTTCTTCCTGCTGCTGGTCACCGGTAAATCCATGTCTATGCCGGCCTTGATCGGGTTGATCATGCTGACCGGGATTGCCGCCAAGAACTCGATCCTGCTGGTCGAATATGCCATTGAAGCCATCAAGCACGGCATGACCCGCCATGACGGCCTGATGGACGCGGCCCACAAACGGGCCCGTCCGATCCTGATGACCACGGTGGCGATGGGCGCAGGCATGTTGCCGATCGCAGTCGGCTGGGGCGCCGATGTCGCCTTCCGCTCACCCATGGCGATTGCGGTCATCGGCGGGTTGATTACCTCGACCCTGCTCAGTCTGTTGTTTGTGCCCGTCGCCTATACCTTCATCGACGACATCAGCCAGTTCTTTGGCCGCCACACTAAAAAGTATTTTACCGCCGAAGGCAAAGAAGACGACGTGAAATCGCAATCTTTGGCCGATTAGTGCGTCGCCGTTGCTAGGAGGTACTCAATGTACCTCCGTCGCTAGGCTCCTGCTACTCGCCTCAAATCTTGCGATTTCACAGCCGGTGGGCTGTATAGTTTTTCTCCTCCCTACGCAGTGGGGAGGTGCCGAGCTTGCGAGGCGGAGGGGTAAATCCCTCTCCCCGCGCGCGGGGATGAGGGCTTGGGTGAGGGGCAACCTAACGATCCGATGTTACGCGATTTCAGCCTTTTGACACAGATAGCTTATGAAACTTGCGCACGCGCCCAACATAAATTGGGCGTCGGCTTGATCACATTTGTGGTTTTCATCAAGCAGCGCGTGGCGAATGCCTTTTTCGTCGCTAGTGTATGCGTAGATTTTTTCTAAACCTGTTTTTAGAGCAGGGTGAATGTAAATCTCTTTGGATTCTAATGCTTTCAATGCATCTTGAAGGGTAGCTTTGGGATTATCTGTAATCCTTTTGCATACTGACTCAACAGCATGAACGCTTTCGCGGATCGAATCGTTCCATTTTTGAGAATTATACTGTTCTGTGGCATTTACTAAATGCTTTAACGAGCCATCTATTTTATTTTCTAACAATATAGCATAAGTATTCTGTAAATTTTTTATTTCTGCGTCATTAATTGAAAAGTAAAATGTACTTTCTTCTCCCTCATACAGTATCCGCCACTGGGGATGAAGTTCAGAGAAGAAATATCGAATAGCTCCGCCACCAATCTCAGTTCCGACGGATCGAAGAAAATTTTCTATGAAGTCCATAAATTGGTAAAATGGGTCATTTAATATTATACGTTCGGTTGTTTCGTATGCTACGGATTTTGTTACTTTATCGTGACGCATGCTGAATTTATTCATGCAATATTCTGTTATAAAGTTGTGGTATTTTGGGTCTATATAGTATTTATAATATCCTCCGGGTTGCATTTCTCGACCCAGTGCATGTGCATCATTTAAAAATTGCCATATTTTCAGGCGCAGTAAATTTGGGATTTGGAGGGTAAGCTGGGTAGCGCTGCTTTTCCATGCCTCTGAGTGAAAGATAGTTCGCTGTCTTTGTATTCGCGCATCCAAAGTGCCCCATAGCTTTGCCTTTCGCAGAAGTTATCACAAATAATGGATTCGTGGTGGCTGCTTAAATTCGATAGATTACTTCCTATTTGACCGGAAGATTTTTTGTTCTATATATGTTCGCATGTCCGATTTGTTTGAGGCCGCAGGTCTCGCCCCGAAATCACCGAACCTGACCCAGACCGACAGCGGCTATAAACCGTTGGCTGACCGGCTGCGGCCGCAGTCGATTGCCGAGGTGGTGGGGCAGGGGCATCTGGTCGGCCCGGACGGCCCCATCCGGCGCAGCGTTGATCGCGGGTTCTTGCCGTCACTGCTGCTGTGGGGCCCGCCGGGGGTGGGTAAGACGACCCTGGCGCGCTTGCTGGCGTCGTCCGCAGGCTATGAATTCCAGCAGATTTCCGCCGTCTTTTCCGGCGTGGCCGATCTGAAAAAAGCTTTCGAGGCCGCCCAGATGCAACGCAATATGGGCAAACGCGTCGTGCTGTTTGTCGATGAAATTCACCGCTTTAACCGCGCCCAGCAGGACAGTTTCTTACCCTATGTCGAGTCCGGCGTCGTCACCCTGATCGGGGCTACGACCGAAAATCCGTCATTTGAACTCAATGGCGCTCTCCTGTCGCGCTGTCAGGTGTTTGTGCTCAAACGGCTGGATGATGAGGCGATGGAAACGCTTATCGCCCGCGCCGAAGCCCATCTGGGGCGGTCCCTGCCGCTGGAACCAGAGGCGCGCGAAACCCTGAAAGGGCTGGCCGACGGGGACGGACGCTATCTGCTGAGCCTGATTGAGACCATCGACCAGATGGGCTTTGACGTCGCCATCACCTCTGAAGGCCTGCTCCAGCACCTGCAAAAGCGCCGGCCGAACTATGACAAGGACCGCGAAGGCCACTACAACCTGATCAGCGCCTTACATAAGTCGGTGCGCGGATCGGACCCGGATGCGGCGCTGTACTGGTTTGCGCGCATGTTGCAGGGGGGCGAAGACCCGCTCTATATCGCCCGCCGGATGCAGCGCATGGCCTCCGAAGACATAGGTGCTGCCGACCCCATGTCGCTGATCATGACCAATGCCGCGCGTGAAACCTATGAAGTTTTAGGCTCCCCAGAAGGCGAACTGGCGATCGCGCAAGCCCTGGTTCACATGGCCTCGGCCCCCAAATCGAACGCGGTCTATGTGGCGTTTAAGGCCGCCGTGAAGGCTGCGCGCGACACCGGCGACCTCGACCCGCCCGAAGTTATCCGCAATGCCCCGACCAAGCTGATGAAGGATTTAGGCTACGGCGAAGGCTATATCTACGACCCTGACGACCCCGATGGCTTTTCAGGCCAGAACTATTTCCCGAACGGTATGCCCCGCCCGAAATTCTACGATCCCAAAGGCGATGGCCACGAAGGCAAGGTCAAAGAACGCCTCGACTACTGGGCGCAGTTGCGGGCATATAAGCAAAAGCGGTAATTTTTTAGGGGGGATTAAAGTATGGGCAGTTTATCGATCTGGCATTTGCTGATTATCGTCATTGTCAGCCTGCCAGCGTTTTTGCCGCTGGTTATTAAGCGTCCGGCAGGTAACCGCTTCGGTCCCCAGCCCGTGGGCATGAGCATGGGGGATGCCATCGGGGTTTGCCTGAAAAAGTATTTTGACTTTAACGGCCGCGCCTCGCGTTCAGAGTTCTGGTGGTTTTATCTCTTTAATGTGGTGTTCAATATTGCTTTGGCCGTGTTGGCCAGACTTACGGGCCTGGATGGTCTGATTTCCTTATCCTATGGCCTGATCATTCCCGGATTGGCCGTAGGGGCGCGTCGTCTGCATGACATCAACCGCTCAGGCTGGTGGCAGTTGATCGGCTTTGGCTTCGGGTGGTTTGTTCTGGTCTATATGTTGGCGCAACCGCCGCAAAACGACATCGAAGAAAAGGCTGCGGTGTTTGATTAGGCTTTTACCGGGGGGAGGGTGAAATGCTGGCCTTATTTTTGATTGTGTTTGTGGTGCTTCCTGTTGGCGGCGTAGCCTTCATCATCTTTCTGTGCGCCCTACCGTTTCTTCGTAAATTGCAAAATACAGCCAACCGCTTCGGATCGCAGTCGCCAACGGTGACAATAGTTCAGGCGGGAACTTCAGGCTTTACGCGGGCGTTTGATTTTGCAGGCCGGTCAAACCGGCTGGATTTTTTCACATTTGCCATTGTTGTAGGCGTACTGTGCGGTCTTAGTCTGTGTGCTGTGGTAATTCTGGCCTATATGGCGCGGGAAAATCCGACATGGTGGTCTGCGGCGCCGCTGCTGCTTATCCCGTTGCTGGCCGTGCCAAGCCTTTCGGTCGCCGTGCGACGATTGCACGATGTCAACCGTAGCGGATGGTGGCTGCTCTTATTGCTGGTGTTTGGTTACTTCATTCTGCTCTACTGGTTTTTGCAAGCGTCGCAGACTGACGAGGTGGCTACAGGCGAGGTTTTTGCCTAAGTGTGCTATCCCCCTCCGTCTTTTGTCGCGTTGCTCCAAAATCCACCTCCCCATCTTCGCCAAGATGCTCGATAGGGAGGAGAAGAGTGCCTTTGACCTTAACCCCCAACCCTGTTATTTCGCGGGCATGACCCCGAAAAAGCAGGACAAGATCAGCCGTAAAAAGGCCTCGCGCCATTCGCCCCAGCATCAGGCCGCCATCGCGCGGCGTGAGGCGGGTGGTGGACGCAAACCCCAGACACCTAAAAACCTCAAAGCCATCGACCGGCCGATCGCGCTCAGTGAAGAGGCCGTGGCGCTGATCAAATCCATGCTGGTCTATGAAGACGCCGAGATTATGGGCTTCAACAAGATCTATAACCTGTCGTCCCAGGGCGGGCGCGGGCCGGATTTTCACAATCTGGATGACCTGTTGTGGGCCTTTGCCAAGTCGAACGGTAAGAAGCCGCGCCTGATCCACCGGCTGGATCGCGATACGTCGGGCATTATTCTGGTGGCCAAAACCAAGCCCGCCGCCTCGTTTTTGGGCAAGGCGATGATCGCGCGCCAGTTTCACAAGACCTATCTGCTGGTGGTCTCAAACCCGCATAACCTGAAAGACCGGGGCGTGATTGATGTGCCGCTGCGGCGCGAAGACATCGGACGTGAGGCCTATTCGCGGGTGTGCGAAGCCGATCACCCTGACGCGCTGGAATCGCGCACCCACTATGAGGTGATCTCCTGCAACTCTGAGGCGGCTCTGGTGGTCGCCAAGCCGTACACGGGCCGGATGCATCAGATCCGAGTCCACATGGCTCATCTGGGCTGTCCGATTGCCGGTGATCCGCGTTACGGCGGCGCCTTAAGCCTGGGCGGGCGTTCGGTGAAGCGCCTTATGCTGCATGCGGCTCAGCTTGAGTTTCCGCATCCCGCAGGCGGTAAAAAGATGCTGTCTGCGCCCGTGCACGAAGACATTATAGGGCTTTGCGCGGACCTGGAGCTTGATATGGGTATCTATACATAACAGTGGTCTCTATTTTGTTGTAAATTAAGACTTTGTTATCGAAAATTACATGGTTGACATATTTTAATAGTTAAGCGGGCTTATCCTTAACCGTATAGCCATTTTTGTTTACCGTATAAGTTTTGACTTTGTTAAAACCTGACGCCGTATTTTGATTCCTGTGGCTGGGACAAGTGTGGTATGATGGCTTTGGTGAATCTGTGGCAGCGCTTTGGCGCGAATAATCGTGGCAATGTAGCGATTATCGCGGCCCTTTCGGCCTTGCCTATACTGGCGGCGGTCGGGGCCGGGACCGATGCGGTCGGTATTATTCGCGCCAAATCAAAGCTTCAGGACGCTGCTGATACGGCCGCCATTGCCGGGGCGCTGGTGGCGTCATCGGTGGAGTCAGCTCAGGAAGACGCCGCCGACGCAGCCTTTCAGAGCAATGTCGCCGCGGCGGGCAATCTGACCAATGCCGAGGGTGAACTGTCGACCTCGACCCAGAACAACACGACCGTTAAGACCTATCTGGCCGAAGCGGACGTCAGCACTCTCTTTATGGGCATGCTGAAGGGCAGTGACGGCGGTTTGGTCCACATCACCGCCTCGGCCAATGCCGGGGTGACCATATCGGATTCCGAAATCGTCTTTGTGCTCGATAATACCGGCTCCATGTCCAAGGACAGCCGGATGACCAATCTGAAATCGAGCGTCGATACGACTTTGGCCAGCCTTGTTGGCGGTGACGGGACTTCCGGCGGCACAAAGGTCGCGATCGTCCCGTTTGATACTCAGGTCAATATCAAGGGCGTGCCGGCCTCCAGCATTGAGTATGGTCAGGCAGAGATGATCACCTCCTGCTCGAACCTGTCCGATGGCCGGTGCAGTGCCCTGGTCACCACCCAGACAGCCCTGTGCGCCAGTACGTCGGATGTGTCGGCCTGTACAACCAACATGAAGACCTACACCTATACCTATAGCAGTAACGGCAAAACCTATATTAAGGTATTTGCCACGTCCTACTATTATAAATCAAATAATGGCGGATGCAGCGTTGGCTATAATTACTACAATAGCTGTAATTATATGGTGGTGTCGCGCGAAGCGACCTATCAGGTGACCAGTTCGGCGGCGGGTTCGGCGTCCAATGTCGACACCAACTCGACCAAGTATCCGCAGTCGGCCTATTACAACAAACCCAACAACAACTACAGCCTCTATTCCGGGACGGTAACGTCAACGGCGGCCAATACCGGCGGATATGGCTCAGGCTCGACGACCGATATCAAGAACAACGATACCGTCTCGGCCAACGCAGACCTGTTGGGGGTCGGCACGGTCAACTGGAACGGCTGCGTCATCGATCGCACCCAGCCCTATGATATCTCAGCCGACTCGCCCGACGGTACGACAGCGGCCAAGAACTATCCGGCCTCGAAATGCGCCACCAATGCGCTGCTGCCGGTCATGGGTCTGACGACCAACATCACTGAGGCCCGCGCCCATGTGCAAAAGATGTCGCCCGCCGGCAATACCAATGTCACCATCGGCGTGCAGTGGGGCATGGAAGTGCTCTCTCCCGGTTTGCCATTCAACACCGGCGTGGCCTTTGGTACGGAAAACATCAATAAATACATGATCGTCGTCACAGATGGTCAGAACACCCAGAACCGCTGGACCACCAAGAGCGCCGATATTGATGCGCGCACGCTTGAGGCCTGTAAGGCGGCGAAGGCCAAGGGCATCACCATCTTCACCGTGCGGGTGATGGAGGGTAATTCCAGCCTGCTGGAACAATGCGCCACGCGGCCGGATTATTACTACAACCTGTCCAACGCCAGTGAACTGAGCGGGGCTTTGGGATCGATCGTCAAGTCGATCAAGAAGATAAGGCTGACGAAGTAGGCCATCACATAACCCCGTTAGATCAAATTTTAAGCTTTATTCTTTAAGATCAAGGTCTGAACGATAGAATTCGTGGCGGGGTATTTCTAAAATGCGAAAAAGCATCTTCTCCGGGCTGTGGCAGCGCCTGAACCCTTTCCGTGGTCATCAGGGCGGCAATGTCGCGGTGATCTTTGGGCTGTCGGCCATGACTCTGGTGGTGGCTGCAGGCGGTGGCACGGACGTGGTGCGCCAGATGGACGTGCGCTCACGTTTGCAGGATGCGGCCGATGCGGCGGTGCTGCGGGCGGTTATGTCGTCTAAAATGACCGACGAGCAGCGTGAGATCGCCGCCGATCAGGCCTTTATCAACAATTTCGGCTTTGATAACGCGCAAAGGTATGATGCCGAAGGCACGGTCGGCACAGAGGTTGATGGCAACACAACCCATGTGACCTATGACGTCGAAGCCACGGTTGAGAACCTGTTCCTGCAGATGATCGGCATGGAAACCACGACCGTCACCGTGGTCGCCAAAGCCCAGTCGCAGATGCGCAAGTCCGAGATCGTTCTGGTGCTCGACTCGACCGGGTCTATGTCGAAAGACGGTCGCATGACCAACTTGAAGTCGAGCGTGAAAAGCGTGCTCGACAGCCTGATGGAGGACGGTGAAAACGTCTCCGGCACTAAGGTGGCGGTCGTGCCGTTTGACACTCAGGTTAAGATCGATAAAGGCTCAGGCTATTCGTACATAAATTATGGTCAGGGCAGTGTTGGCCAGAGCTGCACCGGCATCAGCGGGCGCACCTGCGATGTCGTCAAAGATGCTTTTAATAAGGTTTGCGGCAATGTTGCCGACAGCAGCTATTCAAGTTGCAAATCGGGGATGACGCTGTGGTACCGAACCTATACTGACAGTTCATCGCCTCAGCGCACCTATTATGTTGCCATAGCAAAATCTAAAGTGGGCTCGACCCGCTATGAATATAAGCGTGAGGACTATTCAACCACCTCACAAAAATGGGTCGATGGCAAAGAGAGCACCAGCGAAAATGGCTCATCGACGGGCACCAGCGGCTGGCAGAATGTAACCACATGGGTCACGCAGCAGTTTATTAATCCGTCCACGGCCACCAGTTATGCCACGTCGGGCTACACTAGTTTTGCAACCAGCAACATCAAATATAGCTTCAGCTACGGCGCCGGAGCCTATGGTGCCCGCACAAACATCCCGCGTGCCAAAAGCCAGTTCACCGATTCCAGTACGGCTAAACTCAAGGGCTACAGCATTATAGACTGGCCGGATATTCCTGACGGTTCATCGAATTGGCCGGGATGCGTGATTGATCGTGAAAAAGATGGCGACTGGGATGTGTCTGCGGAATCACCAGGTAGTGATGTCAAATCGCTCTATCCGGCTTGGACGTGTGCTAACGGCACCAAGCTGCTGGCGGTGCGGGCACTGGGTGAGGATATCGCCAATATCAAGACCTATGTTGATAAGCTTCAGCCTTCGGGGGCGACCAATGTCACCATCGGCGTTCAGTGGGGCGCAGAAATGCTCTCCCCCAGCGCGCCCTATACGGGTGGGGTACCATTCGGAGATGAAACCACTCAGAAATATATGATTTTGGTGACGGACGGTGAAAACACTGAAAACCGTTGGTGGTCGGTCTATACGGGCAGCAAATATAGCGCGGACGGGACAGCCCTGATCAATGCGCGCACGGAAAAGGCTTGTAAGGCCGCCCGCGATAAGGGGATCACCGTCTTTGTGGTGCGGGTGATGGAGGGCGATTCATCACTATTGAAAAAATGCGCAAGCAAGGACGAATATTATTACGACCTGAGTTCGGCCTCAGAGTTAAATACGGCCTTGTCTAGCGTGTTTGAGGCGATCAAAAAGACGCGCTTAACTCAGTAGCACTTTTGCCTTTAAGCAATATCGTGTAAGGCCTTCAATCTGTTGCGAACCGAGGCCCTGCATGAACGCCAAGATTGACTGGAGCGAGCTGTTTTTCTCATCGACCGGACGAGGGCGTCAGATGCCCTTCGTCATCGCCGGTGTGATCCTGCTAATTGCGCTCGCCTTTTACGAGTCGGTGGTCACAGGCGGGCTTAAACTGCTGACCGGGTGGGTGGTCTATCCCGTTTTGTTTTTCTGCGGTGCCTGTGTGTTGTCGAAGCGCCTGCATGATCGCGGCCGGTCGGGCTGGTGGTCAGCGGTGATTCTGGTGGCCTTTGTGATGGTCTGGCCGCAGCCGGAAGGCTTTTTCGACTTTATCGGCGTGGCCGTTCTGGTGTGGGCGTTTGTCGATCTGACGCTTATGCCCGGTGAGCGCGGCATGAACCGCTATGGCCTGCCGATCAGGGTGACCACTGAGGAGCCGGTCACTTAGAACTCCCCCTCTTGGAGGGGGAGCTTTATTTCCGCAGATGCGGGAATAAAGAGGGGGTAAACTGCCCCCGCATAAAAACAAGTACCCCCTCTTATATTTATTGATCTCAATAAATATAAGCTCCCCCTGCAACAGGGGGAGTTCTTAAGCGGTCGGCCCAAAGGTCGCCTCGAAACTCTGGCGCAGGGCGTAATCAACCTCATCCATCGTCACCGGCAGTCCCAGATCCACCAGACTGGTCACCCCGTGCTCAGAAATCCCGCACGGCACGATGCCGCTGAAATGCGTCAGATCCGGTTCGACATTGATACTGATGCCGTGAAAGCTGACCCAGCGGCGCAATTTAATCCCAATCGCGGCAATCTTATCTTCGGGCGCTGGAATTACACCCTTATCCCGTCGTTCAACCCACACGCCGACGCGACCGTCGCGGATGTGGCCCTCGACATTGAACCGCCACAAGGCATCAATCACCCAGGTCTCCAGCGCCTTCACAAACGCGCGGATATCCTTGGTGCGGCGATTGAGGTCGAGCATGACATAGATCACGCGCTGGCCGGGGCCGTGATAGGTAAATTGCCCGCCGCGCTCAGATTTGAACACCTCAAACCGCTCCGGCTCAATCAGGTCGGAAACCTTGGCCGATACCCCGGCCGTGTAAAGCGGCGGATGCTCCAGCAGCCAGATCATTTCCGGCGCTTCGCCGCGCTGAATGGCGGCGACCCGCGCGTCCATAAACGCCACCGCGTCGGGGTAGGGGACGGGGACCGGGGCTACCACCCATTCGGGCAGGCTATGGTTCGCGTCCGTTAATAAAAAAGAAGGGGTTAACCTGTCATCAAGCATGTTCTGTAAATGTGGCATCAGCGCCTTAAAAGCAAGGGCTTTGGCGTCAGAGTATTTTGGGGAAATTTGTGTCTCAGGTTGAATCGGTACCCGTCGAAATCTCGGTCCTTTTGGGCCGTAGCGTGCTTCCGATGCAGCAACTTCTGCGCATGGGCCGTGGGGCGGTGATTCCGCTCGATGCCCGTGAGCATGATGAAGTTTGGATTCTGGCCAATAATCATCCGGTGGCGCGCGGCGAAATCCAGATTTTCGAGGAAAAAATCTCAATCGTCGTCACCCGTCCGGCGGATGTTTACGACTTCATGGCTATCGGGAACTAAAATATCTACACTAATTGCAATTCAGCGCTTCACAAACGCACCAAGGATTGCTATTCCCCGCGCCTCCAGTTTGTGCGCGGTCATGGCGGAATTGGTAGACGCGCAGCGTTGAGGTCGCTGTATCGCAAGATGTGGAAGTTCGAGTCTTCTTGACCGCACCAACCGGATTTAAAAAAGCGCCCCTGACGGGCGCTTTTTTTATGCCTTAAGATATAACCTTTTGCGGTTGCATTTATTAGCTTTTCAGGCACATTGCCCGCCATCTATCAACAATCGTGCGGTCTGATTTGACGTGAAAGAGAAGGGGTGTTTCGATGTCTCAAAAACCCGAAGCCCCCAATGTGCCTGCTGCCGCCGATACGGCTGATGATATCGACATCATCCGCGCCCGCATGATGGCCGCTGAGGCTGAGTTGCTTGAGCGCGACCACGATGACGACGACCGGCCCCAACTTAATACCCCCGAAGAGATCGAAGATTTCGCGCTTCAGGACGACTATGCCCTGAACCCGGAATATATCGAGCTGGTGGTTGACGCCGCCGATCGCGGCGATGGTATGCGCCTGCGTGAGTTGCTGGATGCGCTCCATCCGGCTGACGTGGCTGATCTTTTGGGGTTCTTATCCGAAGACTATCGCGAGCAGGTCATTCCGTGGATTCCGGCCTCGGCCTTGGCAGAGGTTCTGCCGGAACTGGATGATGACATCCGCGAGGAGGTCATGGACACCCTGCGGCCCGGCGATCTGGCCGAGGTGCTTCAGGAACTGGATTCCGACGATGCTGCCGCCGTGCTTGAAGACATGGGCGAGGCGCAGCAGCGCGAAGTTCTGGCCGCCATGACCGCCTCCGACCGTGAGGCCATGGTCACGACCCTAAGCTACGAAGAAGAAACCGCCGGCCGTCTGATGCAGCGCGAAGTGGTGGCGGCGCCCATCTTCTGGAGCGTCGGTGACACCATTGAGCACATGCGCGCGCACGGCGACGACCTGCCCGAATTGTTCTTTGATATCTATGTCATAGGCCCGACCCATAAGCCGGTAGGAGCCGTGCCAGTGTCGCTGCTGATGCGGTCGCGGCGGGAGGTCAGGCTCGAAGACCTGATGGAGCCGATCACCGAAATTCAGGTCGATATGGATCAGGAAGAGATCGCTTATATCTTCGGCAAATATCACCTGATTTCGGCGCCGGTGGTTGATGATGGCGGGCGTCTGGTCGGTCAGATCACGGTCGATGACATCGTCAACATCATTCAGGAAGAAAGCCGCGAAGACATTCTGGCGCTGGCCGGTGTGTCGGACGAAGAGGGCCGAGGCTCGACCGTGTTTGAGGTCGTCAAATCGCGCCTGCCGTGGCTGGTGGTCAATCTGTTTACCGCCTTTCTGGCCTCCAGCCTGATTTCGGTGTTTTCCGATGAGATCGAAAAGCTGGTGGCGCTGGCGGTACTTATGCCGATTGTGGCATCCATCGGCGGCAATTCCGGCACGCAGGCCTTGACCGTGTCGGTGCGCGCCCTGTCGTCGCGCGAACTGACGACCACCAACGCCCTGCGCACCGTCTGGCGTGAGGTGCGGGTGGGCTGGATCAATGCCGGCGTCATTGCCCTGCTGCTGGGGCTTGGGGCCGGGGTCTGGCAACAGAGCTTTCTGTTGGGGGTGACGATCGCTCTGGCTATCATGATCAACATCACCGCGGCGTCGCTTGCGGGTACGCTGGTGCCGCTGACCCTGTCGCGTCTGGACCGTGATCCGGCGGTGGCATCGCCCATTTTCGTGACCATGGTGACCGATTGCATCGGATTTTTTAGTTTCCTGGGGCTGGCGGGCATAATTCTGTTGTAAAATTCAGCCGTTATGGCTGTTGTAGTGAGGAATTAACCAAGCTGCGCTAAGGTGGGGGCCGTAGCTATGATCGCCCCGAAGTCCTGATGTCGGCCTGGCTTTTGCTACAGGGGAGTAGCGATAGAATTATGTACCGTTTTGGGTCAGGATTTGAGATGAGTGGGCGCCTGAAAATTTCCCGCGCCGGGGTCGAACTTATCAAGAGTTTCGAGGGCCTGCGTCAGGTGGCGGCGAAGCTGCCCGATGGGCGCTGGACGCTGGGTTATGGCCATACGTTTTCAGCCCGCGAAGGCGCGCGCGTCGGGCCTGAAGATGCCGATGCCCTGCTGCGCTTTGACCTGCTGCCGATTGTTGATGGTATCAACGGTCTGGTGCATCATCCGCTCAATCAGAACCAGTTCGATGCGCTTGTGTCATTTTGCTTCAATATCGGCATGGACAATTTCGCCCAATCGGTGGTGCTGAAACGCATCAACGAAGGCCGTCTGACCGAAGCGGCTCTGGCTATGGATAGCTGGAGTTCAGCCGAGTTCAACGGGCAGACCTATGTGCTGGCCCCGCTGATCCGCCGTCGTGCGGCTGAAAAAAGCCTGTTCCTGACCCCGACCGAAGATGAGGCGACCGCGCCGCAGCTTTCACCGGGTATGGTTGTGCGTCCGGCGGATGACCACCAACCGGTTTTGGCTCCCGTTCAAACGCCCGTCGCACCGCAGCCCCCAGTACCACAACTCTCAGTACCGCAGCCTGTAGCGTCTGCCGCGCCGGTACTGGATACGCCTTATGGTGCCCGCGCCGTTGATATTGTCCGTTATCCGCCCGCCTCGACGGTGGCGACCGGCGGCGAAGACGATGTCCCTATCATGAGCGAATCCGTTCAGGCCGCCCTGATGAAGGCGCAGGCTGAAGCGAAAATGCGTGACGATTTTGAACGTCTTGACGCCGTGCGCGCCGCCGATGACGCCCGTCGCGCTGAGGAGGCACGGCGTCTGGAAGAGGATGCCCGCCGCGCTAACGAAGACCGCTTACGCGAAGAAGCTATGCGTCAGGCGCAGGCTCTGGCTGCCGCCCGTGTGGCCGAGCAGACCCGTCTTGAGCAGGAGAGACAGGCTCAAGAGATGGCTAAGGAAGCTGCCCGCCAAGAGTTGATCCGTCAGGAAGCGGCCCGTCTTGACGCTGCCCGTCAGGAAGTCGCGCGTCTGGAGGCCGCAAAGGCTGACGCGGAACGTATTGAGCGCGATCGCCTGATCGAACAGGAACGCCAGCGTCTGGAGAGTGAGCGCCTCGAAGCGCAGCGCTTTGAAGCGGCGCGTCGTCTTGAGGCCCAGCGTCTGGAAGCCGAACGACTGGAGGCTATTCGCCAGGAGGCCGCCCGCGAGACTGCGCGTGCGGAAGCCGCCCGTGCCGAGGCTTTGCGCACCGAAATTGCCCGTCAGGAAACTGAGCGCCGCGAGGCCGAACGGGCCGAACAGGAACGTCTGGCGACGGAGGCGCGCGCGCAGGAAGTCGCCCGCCTTGAAGCCGCCCGTCTTGAAGCGTTCCGTCAGGAACAGGCCAGACTGGAACAAGAGCGGCTGGCTGAACAAGCCCGCTTAGAACAAACCCGCCTTGAGCAAGAGCGTTTGGAGCGTGAGGCACAGGCCGCGATTGCCGAGCAGCGCGAACGCGACGCCGAAGCCGCCCGTCTGAAAACCGAAGCCGATGCCCGTGCCCGCGAACAGGCGGCCGCAGAGGCGAGTGCCGCTGCGGCGGTGGTCGCCACCACAGCTACGCCATCCGCCGAAGAACAACAACGCAAGGCCGAGGCCGCTGCGGCACTGATGCGGCTCTATTCGCCCTATGCGTCAGGACTGGGCCAGCCTCTGGCGGGTAAGCCCCTGCCGCAGGCGAAACCGGTGCCACCTGTGGCGGTAACCCCACGTCCTGAGCCTGCGCCGATCCCGGCCCCGGTTCAGGATATTGCACCGGCTCCGGCCGCCACCCTTCAGCCGGAGGAGGGGGTCAGGCCTGCGCCTGACCTGACCTTTCAAGATGAAGCTGAGCTGGTCGCCCGGCGCAATCCCTCCAGCGTCGCCCCACCAGTCTTAATTGCGCAACCGCCGGTATCTCCGGCTGTGGCCGCCGCATCGGCCTCACCGGGCCTGCACTGGCGTGAGCAATTGAACCGTCCGGTGGCGGCCAGCGCTGAGGCGTCTTCTGCGGCAATGGCTCCCGTGACTGTGGTTGAAACCTTTGAAGAAGTCCCGGCCCCGGTCTATCGTACCCATGAGGTGACGGAGGAGGCTGCGGTCGACGACGATGAATGGCTGAGCGACGGTGGCCGGATCTCCATGAGCGTTGATGCCGATGTCGATAGTGATAAGTCGATCTGGAAGATGTTCGCCTCGACCCTGGTATGGATCGGCACTTCGGTAGTGGGGCTGGCCGCCATCGGTGGAGCGACCGCCGCCTACTATAAGTCGACCAGTGATGTTGAGCTTCGCGACGGCACGACCGATTTCAACAGCTTGTCGATTATTCTGGCGGTCGCAGGCATGTTTATGGTGTGTATCTCGGTCTATCTGATCCTGAAACGCCTGGGCGGGTTGAAGGATTAGCTTGCGCCGTGAGGGGCAAATCAGCTTATGGATGTGACTCAGTAAAGAGTTCCATTGAGCCTGAAATGACCCGCCTTTATCACGACCTTTATGAGCGCACCCTGACCGATCTGTGGCCCCATTTGCCGCAGGACATTGAGGGCGGGCGTATCGCAGATCTGGGCTGCCATGACGGGGTGATGAGCGATATTCTGGTCGCGACCTTTCCCAAATCAAGGGTCTACGGCTTTGGCCAGAGCCGTCAGGGCATGGACCGCGCCCGCTCGCTCAGCAAAGCCCCCTCCTGGGTGGAAATGGCGCCAAGCGGCTGGGCCAACGAATTGCGCCAGATTGCCCCCGGCGGGTTTGACCTTCTGATCAGCCATGGAGGTGCGGCGATGGGAGATAGCCTGACCGACATTTCCGGCAGGTTCCGGCCCCATATCAAGGCCGGAGGGCGGTTAATCATTCAGGTGCCGGTGACGCTCAATGGCTGGATGCAGGCGTTTTCAGGTGGCGTTGCGGGCGCGCAGAACGATCTTAAAACCTATGCACAACTGACGGAAATATTTCCAAAAACTGACTTTGACCTGAAGTTTTGGTCGAGCCGCTATATGCAGGTGTTCGATGACCTGACCGATCTGGCCGAACTGGTGATGGCGCAGGCGGCACGGGTCAATGTGGCGCTGCTGGCCCCGACGGTTGAGGATACCTATACCCGCCTGTCGGGGGATAACAACGTGTCCGCCACCGCCGATGGCCACGGCTGCGCGGGCCTTGAGCATGTGTTTCTGGTGGCGTGCCGCAGGTAGTTACTTCTTCGGCATGGGCTTGGCCTTTGGCGGCACAAACGGCGCGATCAGGTGATCATCGTCAGGTGTAAAGGCTGGTATATCCGGATGGACGCTAAGCCCGCGCTTTCTCATGCTGGTGACCGGCCCGTCGAGCTTAGACAGGGTATCGACCGTCGTCTGATAGCCGCTTTCGACCGCCAGATCATAGGCCTTCCAGTCGCGGATCTCGACCCCGCCCGGTTCAGGGATGATCAACAGATCGGTCGCGGCCCGGCTCTGGGCCAGATCAGCGGCGCTGGTTATGGTCGCTGAGCGCATCATGATCGAGACGATCGGCGGGCCTTTGCGCCAGTCGCCGCGCCCGAACCAGGTTGGCAGACTTTTGGGCACCTTAATGTTGCGCGGATCGATGCCCTTGGCGCGGGTGACATCGACGCCGATGACCGTGCCCAGATGGGTATTGGCCATCAGCCGCGCCGGAAATGAGCGCATCACCGCCCCGTCAACCAGCACCTGACCGTCTTCGATCACCGGCGGCATGATACCGGGCAGGGAGATTGAGGCCCGCAGGGCTTTGCGCAGTGATCCGGTCTTATGAAGCTTGATCGTCCCCGACGTCAGGTTGGACGACAGGCAGAAAAACGGGATCGGCATGTCCTCAATCAGAACCTCGCCAAAATGTTCCTCAAGGCGGGCATCGACCTTTTTCCCGGCGGTGAGGGCGATGAACGGGAACGAAATATCATCGAGCGGCGATGAGTCGACAAAGGCGGCACGAATCCGCCGGTCCATTTCTTCCTGCGACCACTCAAGGCCAGCGGTCGCGGCCAGTATCGCGCCCATCGATGAGCCGCCGACGAAATCAATCGGCACATGGGCGTCGCGCAAAGCCCACACGGCCCCCAGATGGGCAAAGGCGCGCGCCCCTCCGCCGGACAGCACAAGGCCGGTGCTGTGGCCGGTCACGATGCGGGCGATGCGGGCGGTGTCGGCCTGAGAACGGTCGCAGACATGGAACCAGCGGGCGGGTTTGAGCGCGTCCAGCCATAGCTTGGTATGGCGGATACCCTTGGTGCGGGTGGCCTGATCGTGCTGGATGATCAGGTCGGGCGGGTGCTGCAAACCGGCGCTTAGGCTCAAACCCAGATCGGCACCGACGGCGGACAGATCGGGCGCCTCAACATGGCTTAGACCCGGTACGATCAGGAAGCTGTGGTCAACCTGACGGGCCGCCAGTTGCCGCCAGTTGGCTTCCGGTTTTTCGGCGACATAGAGCACATAATCGTGGGCGGCCTCAAGGGTTGAGAACTCTTCGGAGGTCGAGCCGTGAAAACCGGAATCCAGCACGCACACCGTATAGCCCATCGCCCGCACCGCCTCGGCAATGGTTTCGACATAGGCCAGCGCGGGGCGGTCGCAGACGGCGAAAAAGGCAAAGACATTGGGGTTGTGAAGTTGCTGAGACCCGCGGGTTTGCACCTCACGCGCGCGCAGGATCATCTTTTGCGCCAGGGCCAGCATGACTTCGGGCGATTTTGACGCCGCCTCAAAGAAGGCATCGCGCGGCAGGGCCAACAGATCGGTGTCGCGCAGGGCGATGACGGTGGAGGTGTGCTCGGTGCCCGCAATCAGCGACATCTCACCGGCCGGCTCACCCGGTTTGATCACCCCGATCAGGTTCAGTTCACCGTCGTCTTCGTTCTGGCGGAACACACCCAGACGGCCCGTGCGCACCAGATAGAGATGATCCGAATCATCGCCCGCACTAAACAGGCGCGACCCACCGGTCAGCGTGATCCAGCTTGCGGCCTCCAACGCGGTGGTCGCAAACAGTTTGGCCAGAGCGTCTTCTAACGACGGTAAAGGATTGGGCGCGTTGTCAGGGCCGTGGGCGGGCGTCTTTTTCTTACTCATGAGACTTCATATCCTGAACGCGGATCATATAAATACAGATTATGCCTTGTTTTGGTTAATAGAGAATAGGTGGCGGTTGCCTCTGGCGCGCGCAAGGCTCATATGAAGCAAAAAGGAGCGTTTATGGGCCAGGTTCATCTGATCAAGCTGTGTGTCGGGGTCGAGAGCGTCGAAGAGCTTATGGACTATGAAGCCCATCGCGGGCCGACCTATCCCGTCCATACCCGCCAGACGCCAAAACGGGCGGCGGAACTGCTGGACGGCGGCTCGCTCTATTGGGTCATTAAGGGTGTGATCCTGTGTCGGCGTGAGATTGTCGATATCGAAAGCTTTGAGGCCGCCGACAGTCCGACCGGCCTGCCGCTGTGCCATATCCATGTCTCATCCAAGCCGATCTTTACTGAGGCCATGCCGCGCCGTCCGTTTCAGGGCTGGCGCTATCTGCTGTCTAAGGACGCGCCGCGCGATATTCGCGATCCACGTGACGCCGGTGACCTGCCACCGGACATGGTGGCCGCACTCAAGGAAGCGGGCGCGTGGTAGGAAAGCCTTAAGGCGAATCCGGTGTAGTGGGGGCCGTTACTGTTGAGTATGGAGGCGATGATATGTCGCTTAACGCCCTGAAAACCGCATCCTATCGCGATCTGATCAATGACGGGTTCGATGTCACCAACGCCCACGATCTCAAACGGGTCGATGACCTGCGACGGGCGCGTGTGGATCTGGATTATGCCGGAAGGCCGCTGATTCTGCTGGGGGCAGGGTCGATGATGGCGCGAGCTTTTGTGCAGTACTGCGTCGATCATTTCAACGTCCGGGGCATTGTTGATAACGGGTTGAGCGGGCAGGAATTATGCGGTCAGCCGGTGATCGGCGATGAAACCTTAAGGGAGGTATTAGCCGTTTCGCCCGATGCCATCGGCATATTATGTTGCGGGTCCGAAGCGCCCATGCGCCATTTTCAGCGGGTCTGGGGCGACGGCGGCCAGCCGCTGCTGTTCTATTTTGAGGTCATGACCACCTTCCCGAAAGGCTTTGACGGGGGTGTGCGCGTCAATGATTTACTGGCCTATGGCGACCTCGATATTCTGGCGTCCGTGCAGGCGTTTGGGCGCAAGATCCTGAGCGATCCCGAAAGCCGTAAGGTGCTGGATGCGCTGATGATTTACCGCCTGACCTGGGATGAGGCGGCACTTGAACCGGTGCGCCGACCGATCGAAGGTGTCTATTTCGACAACGAGCTGTGTGCCCCCAATGAGCGCGAAATCTTCGTCGACGGCGGGGCGTTTGACGGTGATACGGTGCGTCAGTTCATCGCCCGCACCGGGAGGCAATACCGCCATATCCATGCCTTTGAGCTCGACCCAATCAATGTTGATAGCTTACGGGCCAAGACGGCCGATGTGCGTGATATTAGTGTCCATGCCGCCGGTCTGTGGAGCCATGCCGACAGCATTGGGTTCGAGACGACCGGGGCTATGGGTAGTGCGATAAATCAGGCCTCAGAGGTGCGTTTGCCGGTTGATGCGCTCGATAATATGAACCTTGGTGAGATCACCTTTGTTAAGTTCGACATCGAAGGCGCCGAAGGCCCGGCTCTTGACGGCATGACCCGCACGATTACCGACTATAAACCGAAAATGGCCTTAAGTGCCTATCACAAGGCGGATGATATTCCGGTGTTGGCGCAAAAGCTGCTCGATCTGCGGCCGGATTATCGGTTTGAACTGCGCCACTATTCGTCGATGATCTGGGAAACGGTGTTGTACGCCTCCTGAACTCGCCTCCCCATGGAATGGGGAGGCGTGAGGTCAAACCCCAATATTATCAATCAGCCGCGTTGTCCCAAGCCACGCCGCGGCCAGTATGCGCTGAGGTTCACCATCGACCGGATCGCCCAGCGTTTCGGCATGGCGCACGGCGATGTAGTCGACCTTAGCAAAACCGGCGGCGGTCAGATTACCGGTCGCCTCAGTTATAGCGGCTTCAACATCCAAACCGTCCACAACGGCGGCCCGGACATGGCGCAGGGCATTATAGAGGGCTATAGCCTGCGCGCGGTCCTCTGGCTTGAGATAGGCATTGCGCGACGACAGCGCCAACCCATCCATTTCGCGCACGGTCGGCAACCCCACCACCTCAACCGGCATATCCAAATCACGCGCAAAAGCCTGCACCACCTTTAGCTGCTGATAATCCTTTTCGCCAAAGACGGCGACATCGGGCATGACCTGATTGAACAGCTTACAGACAACCGTGGCCACGCCGTCAAAGAATTGTGGGCGGAAATCGGTCTCCAGACCCTGCGCGGGGCCATCGACATGAACGCGGGTGACGAAATCCGCCGGGTACATAATCTCAGGTGTCGGCAGATAGACCAGATCACAGCCGACCTCAGCCAGCTTTGCGATATCTTCGACCTCCCGGCGGGGATAGCGCTCAAGGTCTTCGGTCGGGGCGAACTGCATCGGATTAACGAAGATCGACACCACCACCTTGTCGCTTACGGATTGGGCGTGCCTGACCAGCGCCAGATGCCCGTCATGCAGCGCGCCCATGGTTGGCACAAACCCGACCCGCAGGCCGTCGCGCTTCCAGGTCGTCACAACGGTGCGCAGATCGGCAATAGTGCGGGCAGTCTTCGGGTTTTGCGGAAACACAGGATCTTGAACGACAGGGGCGGACATAAGCTTACGTTAAACCTTTAAAGCAGGATGGGGATTAACCATCTCTGTTAAGTACATTTTCTAACCCCGTTTTAAAGGGCTATGAAGTAGAGTGGCGTTATGGCGTATCTTCTCCCTCTTAGTAAAGATCTGGCCCCTCTGAGTAAAGGTCTGGTGCATAAGGCGTGGGTCGCAGGTGTTGCGACCTTGAGCCTTGGCGTAAGCGCGTGCGAAGGCCCTAAGCGCGACGGGCAGGATTTCCAGCGTCTGGCCGCTCAGATCCAGTCCATTCAGGTCGATGAGACCTCACCGGCACCGGCGGCGAAAACCGATCCGGCTGCGGCCCCTGTGCTGGCGCAGGCTGAGATAACAGGCCCGCGCGACGATAAGGCGATCAATGTTATTGTCGACACCGCCCGCGACATGGCGGTGGGCCAAGGCGGGCTGTTTACGCAATATAATAACCTTAAGGTTCAGATCGTTGACCCGCTGGAGCTGGATCGCAATCAGCCGCCCAAGGGCGTGGTGTTGTCTGAGGCCGAGCCTGAAGAGGCTTCCTCCGTTGAAAAGGTGGTGGCCCCGGCCATGGCCTTTGCGGACGCTAATCTATCGGCAGTTCTGACGGAACGCGAAGTCAAGCCGGCTTCCCAGACCGTCAACACTGGTCGTACCATCCAGATCGGGTCATTTTCCACCCGTCAGGGTGCGCAGGCGGCTTGGGATAAACTGACCACCGTCCACCCGGAAATCGCGCGCTTTAACCCGCAGATGCAGAATGTCCGCACCAATGGCGGCAAGGTTCTGGTGCGGCTCAAGGTCGGGCCGGTCTATACCGATGCCGAAGCGCAGGTTTTGTGCGCCAAGCTTGAGGTCAAGGATAGCTGGTGCACCCGCGCGGCGGGATAAGGTTCAGGCCCCAGCCGGTGACGGTTTTGCCCCCTGAATGTCACCCAGCAACTGCGTAAAGCGGTCCAGGCTGACGGGTTTGGTGACATGGTGATCAAATCCGGCTTCAAACGCGGTTTTGCGGTCGCGTTCCTGACCCCAGCCGGTCTGGGCAATGATGATGGTGTCTTTCAGCGCCGCGTGTTTGCGTAACTCACGACATACCTCATAGCCGTTCATGCCGGGCATACCGATATCGAGCAGGATGACATCGGGCGGGGTCGCCTGTGCGGCGGCAATGGCGTCCCTGCCGTCATGGACCATGCGCGCCTGATGGCCGATCAGTTCCAGCATCCAGCTTGTGGTCTGGGCAGATTCGCGGTTGTCATCGACCACAAGCACATCCAGCACCTGTCCGCCCGCCACCTGCGGGGCGGCGTCTTCGGTGACGAGGCCTTCGATATCGGTGACCGGCAGATGGACGGTAAAGGTCGAGCCCTGATTTTCACCGGCGCTTTCCGCCGTGATCGTACCGCCATGCATCTGCACCAGCCGGTGCGCGAGCGCGAGCCCAATGCCTAGGCCGCCCTGCGACAGATTAAGGTTGCGCTCGACCTGGGTGAACAACTCAAACACCTTGGGCAGCATATCGCGCTCAATCCCAAGCCCGGTATCGGCCACATGGATGCGGGCCTCATGGCCGTCACGCGTCAGGGTGAGGCGGATTTTACCGCCGTCAGGGGTATATTTAGCGGCATTGTTCAACAGGTTTGAGACCACCTGCGCCAGCCGGGTCAGGTCGCCATTTACCGGGATCGCCTCGTCCGGCATGTCCAGGCTAAATTCATGCCTGCCGGCATCGATGGCTGGGCGGCTGGTTTCCAGCGCGGCCTTGATCACATCCTGAAGGTCGATCCGTTCACGGCGCAGGTCGATCTTGCCCTGACTGACCCTTGAGACATCAAGCAGATCATCAATCAGCCGCACCAGATGGGTCATCTGGCGGTCCATCATGTCGCGCACATCCTCAGCAATCTTGGGGTTGGGCGACATCTTGAGGATATGCAGGCCGTTGCGAATAGGCGCCAAAGGATTGCGCAGTTCGTGGGCGAGGGTGGCCAGAAACTCATCCTTGCGCCGATCGGCGTCTTTTAGGGCCTCAGCATATTTGCGGCTCTCATTGAGCAGGCGGACGTTTTCCTCGAACGCCGATTGCAGGGCGTCACGCTGAACCACAATGTGCTGCCTCTGGCGGTAAAGCTCGAAAAACACCTCGACCTTGGATTTGAGGACATCAGGTTCTAGAGGCTTTTGCAGAAAATCGACGGCACCGGCCTCATAGCCGCGGAACCGACGGGTGTGATCTGCCGTGCCTGCGGTCAAAAACATGATCGGCACGCGCTTGGTGCGCTCAGAGCCGCGCATCATTTCGGCCAGTTCAAACCCGTCCATCTCTGGCATCTGCACGTCCAGCAGCGCCAGGGCAACCTCTTGCTTGAGCAAAATCTCCAGCGCTTCGGGGCCGGAGCGGGCTTTCAGCAGCACCAGACCGTCGCGCCGCAGCAGCGCCTCCAGAGACAACAGGTTCTCTTCGAGGTCATCGACCAGCAGAATATGAACGGGCGCTTTCAGTCTTTCAGGCATATAAGGTTCGGTCTCAGTTATGGAAATTCATAGTCAGGCAGGTGTCAGGCGGCGTTTTTCAATTCTAATAGAATGTCGTCCAAATCTAAAATCAATGCGGATGGGCAGGCCTCGATCGCCGCTTCGGGCATGGCGCGGGAAAAGGCGGTGGCGGGGGTCTGGATTAAGCCCTTACCGCCATAAGCCATCACCGCCTTAAGGCCCGCCGCCCCGTCATTATTGGCCCCGGTCAGTATAACACCAATCAGGCCGTCACCATAAGCATCCGCCGCCGTTTCAAACAGAACATCAATGGACGGACGCGAAAACAGCACCGGCGCTTCGGACGACAGCGACAGTTCAAAACTGCGTTCCACCAGCAAATGATAGTCGGGCGGCGCGAAAAAGACGCATCCCCCCTCAATCGGGGTTTTGTCCTCGGCTTCGACCACGCGCACCTGTGATTTTTCCTCAAACAGGGGGGCGATCAGGCTGCGGCGGTGCGGCGGCACATGGATAACGACCATGATCGGCAGGGGGTAGTCGGCGGGCAGGTGAGGCAGGATCGCCGACAGGGCTTTCAATCCCCCGGCCGACGCGCCGATGACCACGGCACGATAGGGTTTATGGGCGGGCTCAGGCATCAGATACCCCCGCGCTTCTGATACAGACGTTCATCGCGCGAAAATTCAGTGAATTCATCGGCATGGGGCGAAAAGCGCAGGGTTTCCTTGGCCCCCAGCCCCAGAAAGCCATTGCGGGTCAGCGAGTCCTTGAACAGGCCGATGGCCCGGCCTTGCAGGTCGCGTGTAAAATAAATCAGCACATTGCGGCAGGACACAAACTGGGTTTCCGCAAACACCGCGTCGGTCACTAGAGAATGGTCTGAAAATACCGTGCGTTTGCGCAAAGATTTATCGAAGGTCGCCGCCCCATAGCCTGCCGTATAATAGTCCGACAGGGACGACTTGCCGCCCGACAGGCGGTGATTTTCGGTGAACAGCTTCATGCGTTCAAGGGCGTAGACGCCCATCTCAGCCTTGCGCAGGGCGTCGGCATTGATGTCGGTGGCATAAAACATGGTCCGTTCCTCAAGCCCTTCCTCACGGAACAGGATGGCGAAGGAATAAAGCTCCTCACCGCTGGAACAGCCCGCAATCCACACCTTGAGCGACGGATAGGTTTTAAGGTGCGGCACCACCTTTTCACGGATGGCCCGGAAATAGGCCGGGTCGCGAAACAACTCGGAGACCTGCACCGTCAGATACCCCAGCAACTCATCCATCATGCCGGATTCATTCAGCACCATATCCTGAAGCTGGGAGAAGGAGCGGCACCCGAACTGATCGCGGGCCTGGGTCAGGCGACGCTTGATCGACGCCAGAGCATAGTTCCTGAAATCATAGTGATATTTCAGGAAAATCGCCTCCAGCAGCAGGCGTAATTCTATGTCTTCGGTGCGGGCGATGGCGTTGGGCATGGGACTATTTTTTATCCTATCTCGGCATCCACACGCGCACCAGTGAGACCAGTTTTTCGACATCCAGCGGCTTGGCCATATAGTCATTGGCTCCGGCGTCAATGCAGCGTTCCTGATCGTCCTTCATGGCCTTGGCGGTCAGCATGATCACCGGCAGTTTGGCCCAATCCGGGTTTTTCCTGATTTCGCGCGTGGCGGTCAGGCCGTCCATTTCCGGCATCATCACATCCATCAGCACCAGATCCACGGCGGTCTGCGGGGATTCCTGCGCCTCGGTCAGGGCCTCCAGCGCCTCACGGCCATTGCGGGCAATCTGGACGATGGCCCCCAGCGGTTCAAAGATGTTGGTGACGGCATAGACATTGCGCACATCGTCTTCGACCACCAGAATCCGGCGTCCTTCCAGCATGGCGTCGCGGTTCTTGGCCTTTTTGATCATCTTTTGCTGTTCGGGCGACAATTCTGAGACGACCTTATGCAGGAACAGGGTGACCTCATCCAGCAGACGCTCCGGCGACTTGGCGCCCTTGATGATGATCGACTTGGAATAGCGGCGCAGTTTCTGCTCATCGGCGCTCGACAACTCACGGCCGGTATAGACGATGACCGGCGGGAAGGAATAGGCGTCCTCATGGCTTAAGGTTTCCAGCAGCGAATAGCCGGACTGATCAGGCAGAGACAAATCCAGTACCATGCAGTCAAACGTCTCTTCTTTAAGCTTTTCAAGACATTCGGCTGCGGTGCCGACCGCGACCGTTTCCACGTCTGTGGTTTGCAGCAGGCGGGCCACGCTGTCGCGTTGTACGTCGTCGTCCTCAACGATCAAAATCCGACGCACGCTGGCGGTCAGGCGCATCTCCAGCGCCTTAAAGGCGTCGACCAGTTCCTCACGCTTGACGGGCTTAAGCATGTAGCCGATCGCCCCCAGCGACAGGGCGGCATGGGTGTAGTCGTCGCCGGAGACCACATGGACCGGAATGTGGCGGGTGCGCGGATCGCGCTTGAGGCGGTCGAGCACGGACAAACCGGAATGATCGGGTAGGCCGACATCCAGAACGACCGCCTGCGGCAGGTACTGACGTGCGACGCTGAGCGCGTCCTCAGCCGTGTGGGCCACCAGGCACTTAAAGTCCAGTTCGTGGGCCAGATCAAACAGGATGCGGGCAAAGGCCTCATCATCCTCGACCACCATGATGGTGCGACTGTCGGGCTCCAGCTTATCTCGATCATCCTGCGCCGCCGATGCGGTCAGCAAACTGTCGTCCATGGCCGTGCGGCTGGCCAGGGCCTTTTTCGCCCGTGACTTTGCGGTGGCAGTGGGCTGTTGCGCAGCCATGTCAGGGGTGACCGACATCGGCAAGGCGTCGCGCACGGCAATACCTGTGGAATCATAGATGGCGGGGACGGTGACCGCAAAAGTCGAGCCCTGACCATAGGCGCTGTTCAGCGATATGGCCCCGCCCAGCAACCGCGCCAGTTCGCGTGAGATCGACAGCCCCAGGCCCGTGCCGCCATATTTACGGCTGATGGTGCCGTCCGCTTGCCTGAACGCATCAAAGACTGTGGCCTGATGGTCTTCCGAAATGCCGATACCGGTGTCGGTGACGCTGAATGATATCTGACCATCCGCCGCCATCTGAACCCGGAAGCGTACCTCGCCCCGCTCGGTGAATTTAAAGGCATTGGACAGCAGGTTTTTCAGGATCTGCTCAAGACGCAGCCGGTCGGTCTCAATCACCTCGGCCACACCCGGTTCAACAAAGGTACTGAATTTCAGCCCCTTATCGCCCGCGACCGGATCAAAGGTGCGTGTCATGTCACTAACAAGGCGTTTAATCGATACGGTTTCCGGCCGGATGTCCATCTGGCCGGCTTCGATCTTGGACAGGTCGAGAATATCGTTGATCAGCAACAAAAGGTCGTTGCCCGATGATTGAATAGTGCGGGCGAACTTAATCTGTTCTTCGCTGAGATTGCCTTCGGGATTGTCGCCCAGAAGCTTGGCCAGAATAAGCGACGAATTGAGCGGGGTGCGCAGTTCGTGGGACATGTTGGCTAGGAAGTCAGACTTATAGCGGCTGGCCTGTTCCAGTTCCTGAGCCTTGAGGGCGATTTCGGACTGTGATTGCTCCAGATTATCGCGCTGAACCTCCAGAAGCCGTGCCTGTTCGGACAACTGAACATTGGTCTGTTCCAGTTCGGCCTGCTGCTGTTCAAGGCGCAGTTGCGATTCGCGCAAAGCCCGGCTTTGTTCTTCGAGTTCTTCGTTATTTACGCGCAGTTCCTCAGATTGGGTCTGAAGTTCTTCGGACTGGCGTTGGGTTTCCTCCAGCAGGTTTTGCAGGGAGGCACGGTAGTTGGCCGACTTAATCGCGACTGATACGGACTCCGCCGCCCGCTCCAGCAAGGCGCTGATTGTGAATGGCATAGGGTTGATGAAGCCCAGTTCAATGACACCGTCGACCTGACCGTCCGAAGCCACGCCCACAAGGGCCAGATGCCGCGGTCGCCACTGTCCAAGGCTTGTCCCTACCATAAGGGCATCGTCGCCCGGCATGTTTTCAATGACGATGGCGCCACTCTTGAGCGCAGCCTGACCCGGCAGACCGTCACCGGGGCCAAAAGTCAGGGGCAGGTCGTTTTCTGGCGGTACGCCAAAGGTTGAAACCTGCTTGAAAATGCCACCATCCTTGGCATAAAACGCTGCCGCCTGAGCGCCGGTATATTTGGCCAGGAAACCCAGAATGTTCTTGCCCAGTTGATCGAGCCGAAGTTCGCCCAGCATGGCTTCGCTCAGGCCAACCTGAGCGGCCTGCAGCCAGGCCTGACGGCGACGCTCCATAGTAGAGCGGCGGATGATCACACCCACAATTATGGTCAGGATTAGTCCCAGAATGGCGGTCGTGATGACACTGACGACCGTCGCCCGGTAGGCTTTTTCCATTTCATTCAGGCGCTCGGTGCGTCTCTGGCGCTCAAATGATTGCATTTCCTGTATATGCAGGCGGATGGCATCCATGTGATTTTTGCCAAGGTGCTTATTGACCTCTTCTTGGGCGGCGCTTAACCCGCGGGTACGCCTTACATCAAGGGTGCGGGCCAGTTCGTCAGTCTTGGCGGCGATCAGCCCTCTCAGGATCGACAGCCGCTGCCGCTGGTTAGACGTGTCGGTCATCAACCGGTCAAGATTTGACAATTGCGCCTGAACGCCATTCAGGCCGGTGGAGTAAGGCGTCAGATAGGCACTGTCGCCGGTGATAATATAGCCGCGCTGTCCGGTTTCGGCATCCTTCATTGACGACATGACTTCGCTCAAGGCCAAAAGCACATCGTGGGTCTGCGTCACCTGGCGCGTGTCGCGGTTCAGGGTATGAATGTTATTATAGGAAATGGCACCGGTGATAACAAAGAACAGTCCGACAACGATCAGGCTTATCAATATACCGAGATCAGCGCGTGCAGCTCGGTCAGATAGCGAAAGCTTAACAGTGTTCGGCATTTGAAACGGCATCCCCCAAAAAATACAAAGTCTTACAGGTAAAAATTAAAGCGGTGAAGCCCCTTAAGCCGCCGCGTTTTGGGCTATGGCATCTAAGGTTGCCTGTAATTTTTCAATATTGACCGGCTTGACCAGATGATGGTGGAAACCGGCGTCTTCGGCCATCTGCCGGTGTTCGGGTTCGGCACGGCCGGTCTGGGCAATGAATACCGTCTCCGACAGGTGCGGCTGCGCGCGCATCAGGCGGCACAGGTCATAGCCGTTCATGCCGGGCAGGCCAATGTCCATGATGATGACGTGCGGCTTATACTCAGCAGCAGCCGCAATGGCGCTGTCGGCGGTGTGGCTGAAGCGGTAGTCGTGCCCAAACATTTCCACGATCCAGCCGGTCGTCTGGGCAAGGGCTTCGTTGTCCTCAACGATCAGAATCTTCATTGTGCAGTCCCCACGCGTGGCGCCATTTATAACCGAACAGGGCTATGGGCCGTTTTGATTTGATGGGGAAAGCTAGAGCATTTCAAAACGGCTGGCAATATTATAGGGGCGAAATTATGGCTAACGTATCCCTGCTTATCGATTACTTATAATTTTTGCTTAAATTTTTTCAAAATAATGATGTGTATTTGCTTATGTGTTATTGTGTTTATTTTGACACTATTTGCTTTGGTTTTAAAAATTAAACTGACTTTATAAGTGTAATTTATATTTATTTCTGCAAAGTCATTCTTATATATTCATTTATTTTCTGATGATTAAAAGATTTAGTGATCCACAGCCTGCGCGTTATGATGGCTAAGACCGTTAAGGGATTCGGTCGCTGTAAGGTTTAAAGTCATGGCCACCCGGCTCAACGTCAATCATCTTCTGATCGATGCGGCCACGCGCCTGGTCCCCAAGTTGTTCGGTATTTTGACGTTTGTGGCCGGGGTTGCCCTGCTGCTGCTGGTGCTGACGCCGATCGACCCTGAGGCACTGCCGGTGGTACAGCGTCTGTTGCCGCTGGAACTGGTCGAAATTTCGCACATGGCGGGCACGGCGATTGCGGTACTGCTAATTCTGGTGGCGCGCGGTCTGTGGGAACGGGTCGATACCGCCTGGTATATGGCCATTGCGCTCCTGCTGTTGGGGGCGGTGGTGTCGCTGACGCGGGAACTGGCGGTCGCCCCGGCGGTCGTGCTGGCGGTCTGTGCGGCCTTGCTGGTGCCGTGTAAGCAGGCCTTCCGGCGCAAGTCGCAATTGTTGACGCTTAAGGTACGGCCCCTGTGGATGGGGGTTATCGGCATGACCCTCCTGCTGATCGGGCTGGGCGGTTTCTATGCCTATGAGCAGGTGCCCTATGCCCACAAACTGTGGGGGCAGTTTGAATATGAGGCGTCCGTGTCGCGTTTCCTGCGCGGGCTGGTCATCATGGTGGTGACGGTTGGGGTATTTGCGCTCTACCGCCTGTTTGGGGTGGCCCGCGCCGCCCCGCCCATGCCGGATGAAGATGACCTGTCTGACCTGCATGAGGTGGTGTCGGAATCGGTGAACCCTCAGGCGTGGCTGGCCTTGCTGCGCGATAAGCACATCCTGTGGAGCGACGACCGTAAGGCGTTTGTGATGTATGGCATCAGCGGTAAGCAGTGGATCGTCATGGGTGAGCCGGTTGGCGATGAAGCCCACCGCACGCAACTGTGCTGGCAGCTCAAGGACATGGCGTCGCTGGCCAAGGCCAAGCTGTCGTTTTATCAAATATCTCCGGCTATGCTGCCGCTGATTATCGATCTGGGCCTTACGCCCTATAAGATCGGTGAGGAGGCGATGGTCGATGTCAATGCCTTCACAACGGCGGGCAAAAAAGGCATCAATCTGCGCCAGACCCTGAAAAAATATGACGGCACCGCGACCTTTGAAGTCATTCCGCCCGAACAGATCGAGCCGGAACTGCCGCGGCTGCGTGAAGTCTCCGACATCTGGCTGAAGTCCAAGGGCGCCAAGGAAAAGAAATATTCGCTCGGCTTTTTCGATGAGACCTATATCCGCCTGATGCCGGTCGCAGTGGTGCGCATGGACGGTAAGATCATGGCTTTTGCCAATCTGTGGCCGACCGGCGATCGCAGTGAGCTTAGTCTTGACCTGATGCGTTATGACACCGACGCGCCGCACGGGATTATGGAGTATCTGTTCCTGCAACTGATTTTCTACAGCCGTGATGCCGGGTATCGCTATTTCAGTCTGGGGTTGGCGCCGCTGGCCGGGCTTGAGGCCGGGCCGCTCAGCCCGTTGTGGTCCAAGCTGGGGTCGCTGATCTATACGTTCGGGGGGGAGATTTACAATTTCGAGGGCCTGCGGGCCTATAAGGAAAAGTTCCGACCGCAGTGGCAGCCACGCTATTTCGCCATTGCCGGTCGCGAGACGGCGCTGGTGCCTGCCCTGATCGCGCTGGCAGCGCTTGGGGTTAAGTCCGACAAACCGCATCCGGCGAAGGCTCTGGTTAAGAAAGCGTAAATTTTGTGTGCAAAAACCCGCATCATCCCTATGTTTGATGCGTCGGGTGCATTGACCAAGGCTACCACGGCGCGACATTAGGGGGATAAAGACTGCACTTGATTGGGAGTAACGGGTTTGGCGTTTAAACAGGCATCTGGGCCAGCACGCATTTTGGTGTTCGGCAACGAAAAAGGCGGGGCTGGCAAATCAACGGTCGCCATGCACATCGCCGTGGCCCTGCTGCATCAGGGAAAGTCGGTGGCCTTCATCGATCTTGATCTGCGCCAACGCTCACTGGCGCGCTTTTTCTCCAACCGCAAGGCGTGGACGGAGGCTAACCAGAAAACCCTGCCGCAGGCGTTTGAGCCCTTCCTGCATGAAACGCCCGCCAAACTGGTCGATGCCCCCGAAGACGTAGCGGTAGCCGCCTTTGACCGCGCGCTGGGGGAAGCGCTGGCAACCTGTGATATGATCGTCATCGACACGCCGGGCGGAGATTCGGCCATGTCGCGCCGCGCCCATATGTGCGCCGACCTGATCCTGACGCCGATGAACGACAGCTTTATCGACTTTGACCTGTTGGGGCAGGTCGATCCGGTCACCCTCGACCTCAAGCGCCCCTCCATCTATTCCGAAACCGTATGGAATGCCCGTAAGCACCGCGCCATTGAAAACGGCCAGAGCATCGATTGGGTCGTTCTGCGCAACCGTCTGGCCACAACCGAAGCCCGTAACCGTAAGCGGGTCGATGAGCGGGTCGCTGCCTTATCTAAGCGCGTCGGTTTCCGGGTTTCGGCGGGTTTGCGCGACCGGGTGATTTATCGTGAGCTTTTCCCGTTTGGTCTGACGGTGGCCGATTTGAGCAGCGATGTCCGGCCGGTGGCGGTATCTCTGGCCCATGTGGCCGCGCGTCAGGAATTGCGCAGCGTGATGATTGAGCTTAATCTCGAACAGGGTGCCCAGATTGCGGGCGCCGTGGATGAGGATGAGCGCGAACGCGTTCAGGCGTAGATGATTTATATTCTGGGTGCGCTGCTGGGTGGGTTTGCCCTTCTGGTCTGGTTGGGGCGTAAGGCAAACGCCGGTAAGCTGAAGCCCGGGCCGTGGATTCGTCAGGGCGGCACCATCAATGCCTTATTGGCGCTGATGACGCTGATTTCAGGAGGTATGAGCGTGTTTCGAGGACAGTGGATCATCGGTGGCGCACTTATCCTGCTGGCGCTGGCCTTTTTAGGCGGCACACGCTTTCGTTATGAAGGCGACAAAAGCCCGCAACCGGCGCGCACCGACATGACGCGGGCGGGGGCGTTCAAGGTTTTGGGCCTGAGCGAAGGGGCCGATCGTAAAACCATATTGAGCACCTATCGCCGACTGATGAAGGATGCTCACCCGGACCTGGGTGGCACCAAGGAAAAGGCCGCAGCGCTCAATGCCGCGCGCGATATTCTGCTGAAATCCTGACAGGCGTGTTGGGGCGGGTTCTCCTTCTGTGGCTGGTGTTGGCGGTGCCGGTAAAGGCGGCGGCGATTGAGGATATGACCCGACCCTGGCCGGGAGCGGTTGTGCCGTACAAAATCGATCCCGCCATATTAAAACGCGCCGGTGCCAAGGGGACAGATTGCCGCAACTGGCGCGACTGGAGCGCGGCGACCCAAGGCTATAAGGTCTGCCGCGCCATGTCGGAATGGCAAACTGAGACCGGGGTGCGCTTTGTGGCCTACAGCAAGGGCCCAAAGTGGCTGGATATCCGCACGTCCGACAGCCGTACCAATGCGACTTTGGGCTATACCGTCATCAACTGGGTCAATGTGCAAAGCCGCTCAAGCTATGGGGCGGTGCTGCATGAATTTGGCCATGTCTTGGGCCTGACCCATGAGCATATGCGGCCCGACCGCGACGACTATATCGTGCTGGCGCCGTTCATTGCGGATAGCCTTAAGGGCTGCAATCCCGCCTCGGCCATGTGCCGGGATGTTCTGCTGAATTTCCCGCGTCATGGCCGCCTTCAAATGAAAACTGACTATGATCCGTGCTCATTGATGCATTACCTCAGCCATCAGGGGCCGCGCTATCCCGACGATCCGCGCTGGCGGCAGGCCTTTACCCTGACGCGGGCCGGGGCCGATCGCATGGATGTCTGTTCCGGGCAGTTTCAGCAGCGCGAAGCCCGCTGCCGTAAGGTCGGTCAGAAATGCGCGATCACTGAGGATGATGCTGGCCTTGTGCGCCGGTTTCATGGCCTTGCGCTCCATTGAGACGGATATCGTCCACGCGGTCGGTAATCCAGCTTTGGATCTGCGGCCATTTGTCGACCATCTGATGCAGGAGGATGCCACCGGCCACAGCCGCCGCCGTTTCAAGCACAGGCATCAAGGGGCTATGGTATCCCGTGTGTCCCAAAAGATATTGCAAGGGTTTGGCCATCCATATCTGACCCAGATATATATAAAGTGTAGCCCCGCCAATGAGATAGACGATTTTGCTTAAGCCGCGCATTACATAGATCGTTGGCACATACATGATCAGGAACGCGCTGATAATCACGCCCAGAGCACTGTGATCGCTGAAATAGAAACTGTTTATGGAGCCGGTAATTAAGCACAGGATCATCATGGTTTGTTTGGACAGGTCGACCTTAAGCTGCGACATGACGATGCCCATGTAAAACAGAGCCAGATTGGATACCGGGTTCAGTTGCAGCCAGATGGTGTTCGGCGCGAAATAGTCGACGGGCATGTCCGTGAATAAGGTCGGCAGGCCGAACCGGATCGCACACAGGCCCAGCATAACCCCGATGGTCAGGCGCAGTCTATCGGTATTCGGCCACAGTTTCTGAAGGCCCCACTGCACCCCCGCCGTCAGCAGGATCAACTTGATCAGGTCATGGGTGTACCAGTAGAGCGTATGGCGCAGCGGCTCATTCGGCGAGGCAAACATATCGGTGGTCAGGGTCAGCATCGGCCAGTAGACCGGTCCGCCCTTTGCCATATCGATCAACACCACAGCCACAGAGCACACAAAGGTTGCGGGTAAAATGGCCTTAAGCGGCTTGAGTAAGGCACTGAATTTGCCGCTTGCGAACATATTGTCCCATTGGGTGCGCCCGTACAGAAAGCCTGAGACGATAAACAAGGCCGTGGTCATGCCGTTGCCCCAGGTGCCCAGCCCGAAATGCAGCCCGACCAGAAAGATGATGGCGACGGCCCGGATCATAATCGTGCTGTCTATAGCGGCAAACATTTTATCCCGCGGACGGGCGCGGGCGACAATGTCTTTCAGCGGCAGGGACTGCCATCCTTCGGGCACGCCCCCGACCACCTCTTCGGCCGCCAGAAACGCGCCGACATAGGACAGACTGTCACCGCCCAGGCCCACAAACGTGCTGTCGGGGGTGATGTCGCGGCGCTGAAACACTTTGCGCCAGCCACCGATCAGTGTGTTGACACGCGGGTCGTCGCTTTCCGCCATAGCAACGGGCAGGTCTTTGTCCGGTTCTGACGCGAGCGCAATCAGGGCCTGCCGGTCAATCTTGCCGTTGGGCAGCAGCGGAAGTCCGTGCTCCATGACCCAGAATTTCGACGGAACCATATAAACCGGCAGGACTGACGCGAAGTGACGGCGCAGGGCTTCAACGCCATGGATCAGCGGATATTTCGGGCTGACAAAAGCTTCGATACGTCGGTTATCGCCATCGCCGGTGGTCAGGGCAATCGCGCCGCACAGGTCGGGATGCGCGTTGAGTGCGGCTGTAATTTCAGATAAATCAACACGATATCCGCGTATCTTAATCTGATCGTCAGCCCGCCCCAAACCGATGACCTGACCGTCTGCGTTCATGTAGCCGCGATCGCCGGTATAGTAGATGGTCTGACCATCTGCCGAGTGATGGCGATCGTCAGGGGCTGAAATCTGACCGTTACGGGCATATCCCAAGCTGAGATAGGCGGATTTGACGGCGATTTCACCGGTTTCACCCATAGCCACAGGTTGTTTGTCAGTATTGACGATTATCAGTTCGAAGCCGTCCGAGCCTTTACCGAGCGGGATCGGCTGATCACTTGGAACTGAGGGCAGGCGATAGAAGGCTGCCGCCTGCGGAGTTTCGGTACTGCCGTAGAAATTGATGTGCTCTGCGTTGGGCGCGACCGTTTTCATCTCTGTGACGAGGCCGGCTTGCAACTGATCCCCGCCCCAGAAGAAGCGGCGTATGGCTTTAAGCGTCGGGACTTTCGGACAGCCGGCCAGCAAAAGCTGCCCCATCGGCGGTGTCAGATGCACGACCGTGGCCTTAACCTTATGCAGCCATGTCCTGAGCGCCCCCGGCGCCGTTATGGTCGACTGCGCCGGAATATTGAGCACCGCGCCCACCGACAGGGGCGTGAATATGTCGCGCAGCAGCGGATCATGCGACAGGCCCGACAGAAGGGTGAACTGATCGCGCGCACTCAGGTCAAATGTCTTTTTATGCCAGTCAACGAACCGAACCAAGGGCGTGTGATGGCAGGCAACGACCTTGGGGTGGCCGGTGCTGCCGGAGGTAAAAAGATAATAGGCCGGCGCATCGGGCGAGGTGGCCGGGTCGTTAAACTCAGCTTTACGACGCATATCCAGATCGGCCAGATGCAGATGGATATCTGGCGGTGATGTTAGTGCATAAACTATTGATTTAAGGTGCGCGCCGCCGCAGGTTATGATCGCGTTCGGCCGGACCTGAGCGAACAAGGTATTGATGCGAGCGGCCGGGTAGGCGGAGTCGACGACCGTGAATATGGCGCCCGCCCGCAGCACCCCGAGTATCGACCAGATCAGTTCCGGGCCGCGCTCGGCGATAATGGCGACGACATCGCCGGGAATGATGCCCGCCTGGGTCAAGTGCCACGCTACCTGACCCGAGCGATCGCGGACATCGCGGTAGCTATAGGTCCGGGCGTCAAATTTGAGGCAGGGGGATGAGGGCTTGCGCTCGCAAACCGATAAAAAAGTATCCTGAATCCGCATTTAGCCGCCGCCTCGTTAGACCTGAATCGTGTTCAGGTCGTGCCCCGAACCTCTTTGGGTACAAGGTGTGAGCAACGGGCGTGCCAGATTATAAAGATTACATAAATTAAAACCTGGGCGTGTCGGGCCCTGTAAACTTAAAGGGTTGAGTGCGATTCAGCCTCACGTTGTTTAGGTTAATCGCGCACGGGGGCTTGGCGGTATTGGGTTAAATTGAACCGTCTGCAAAAAGAACTTGTCCCGAACTGGGCTTAATGGCGAAAGACGGTGTTAATGCACCGTTTCGGTTCGCCTTTATTTCGGTAGGGCCCGCAATTGACCGAACGCTAATCACGGTGGAGCCGAGTAGGTGCCTGAGTTGGGGCCGGAGGGGTGTTTCGCGCTTGCGGTTTTTTCGGCCAGTTTTTCAGCTAGGCTGCGCGGGGCACGACCCAAGGCCCACTGGATGCCGTTGGGCCAGCAGCCGGGGCAGTGGTCGTCCATGCCGCTGTTGGCATTGATCTGCGGGTCGTGGAAGTGATGCAGGCCGTAGTTGGGATCGGCGGCGTCATATATCGTGCCGTCGGGCCAGACACCGTGGGCCTCAGCCTGCGCCTTATGGATGCGGTCAAGGCGCGTGCCGATGATCTCAGCCATTTCGAGAAAGGCCTGGGCTTCGTGGTCGATGCGCTCAGCTTCGCTTAAACCTTCCAGATCGTCGTCATCGTCCTCGTCGCGTGACGGGCGGCGTGAGGGGCCAGATGCGGTCGTGGCGCGCGGGGCGGGCGCAAGCTTTTCCGCCGGTTCGCCGTAAAGCTGCACCAGCATGGCGTCGCAGGCCTTGACGGCCTTATGGGCGCGCTCAGCCTCAAGGAAGCTGTCGGGCATGGGGATCATCTCGACCGGCTTCCAGCAGCCGGTCGGCATAGGCGCGCAACCGTAACCGGCGCGTCTTTAGCGCGTCTGCGTCGGTGATGTCGGTGTCCGTGTCCATCGGGTGATGATGGCGCGGGATGGGGTGAGGGGGGATAAGTGACGCTATAACTCAGGTTAGTCTGATGGAAAAGTGAGTTCAATTTGATCAGATTGAGGTGGTAATTCCATCTCCCAAACTCTGACGACATTAAGATCAGCCAATTTTGCAAAATTTGCGAGGTTTTTATCGTCACTGTAAATTGTGTCAGCACCATTAACTTTGGCTATAGCAACGATTTGCCGATCAAACTTAATCTTAGTCCAGCTTTCATCTGATCCACCCTTTTTATCCCCCGATGCAATAGCGGCGCGATGTATAATCGCTAGCTCTACCGCAGCACGTTCATCAAATGGAACGATTTTGAATCTGGCTGATTTATGAAGTCTTTCAAGGATCAGCGGTGCACTGTCCCCTGCGAAGATCAATATTTCAGATAGGACTGGTGTGGGAATTAGTAAGGTTTCTTGTTCTTTAGCAAGTTTGGTTTGAAAAAAATCAAAACGCTCTTTTATGCGCGTTACCACGTTGCCAGTGGCAGGGTCTAAAGGTGCATTTGCCGATGGGTTTATAAGCAAAGACAGAGAGTTAGCGTCAATAGCTATCACTTAGTGAACCTCTTCATCGCCATTGCGCAAACTCATCAGGTCGCGATAAATTTGAGGCTCCATAAGTTCAGGCGAAATCGCCCTAACTTGATCCAATGTTTCGGTCAGCGGTGCATCATCAAGCAATTCATGCCTGTCTACAGAAAAGGATTCCAGCTTCCAAGCGCCGTCGGGCAATCTGGCCCAACGACCTGTGCCAAATAATCTGATCTTTTGGCCATACAATTGCGAAGCAAGGTTTCGAGCAAGCTCTCTCGATAAACTTATTCCGGTATAGGTAATCTTTCCATCTTGAAGTGTTACATGTGCAGATGCATCGGTTCCGCCTATCCTTACAATTTGGCCGTCTATGGAGCCATCTTGCTTGATGATGGGGAAATTCAATGGCTTGGGGCGGTTTCGGCCAGGGAAGGGGATTACGACAGCACCTTCGTTGTTTAATAATTTGCCGACAGCATTGTCAGAGGCAAGCATATCGTCGAGCCTACTGAAAGCTGCTTTTACATCTTTAGCTGCAAGTCCATTTAGGCGTTGCTCGACTTTGGGTGCAGTTTGATACTCGACACTGGATACAATACAGGCGCTTCCAAACTCTAGTCGTTCGAAGTGAACATTAGGTTTGTAACCTATAAGATCGGCTAAGGCGCTCATGTACTGAGCCAAGCGGTCTAAAGGGAGAGTTTCCGGAGTAAAGGCGTCGATATGAAATGTGTATTCTGTTTTCATAATCTGCCTCCTTCCACGACTCGTTCATCAGCCTATCTCGGACTGTATAATAAAATCTTGCCAACAAATGGGCGATAAATCCAGAAGAACATAAGGCGTGGGGTTGCCCTGCGCATGGCTACGGGCGTTCGGTGCGGAAATCGCTGCATTTAGTACCGATTTCATCCGGTTTGCAAAATGGCAAACCGGCGCACCTCACCCCCACACCCCGTTAATTTAGTACCAACCTATCCACCCGCGCCAAGTTACGGGTGCAGGGTCTAAGACCCTGCTGGTATATAGACTTCCGAACCCAGCGCTTTGAACTTTTCCGACATTTCCGACATGCCCGATGAGGCGGCCTCAAGGTCGGCTTTTTCGTTGTCAGTCAGGTTGGCGGCATAGTCGCGCACGTCCTGAGTGATCTTCATCGAACAGAACTTCGGGCCGCACATCGAGCAGAAGTGCGCCGTTTTGTGAGCGTCCTTGGGCAGGGTTTCGTCGTGGAAGGCCCGCGCCGTATCGGGGTCGAGGCCGAGGTTGAACTGATCCTCCCAGCGGAAGTCAAAGCGCGCCCGTGACAGTGCATCGTCCCATAACCGTGCGGCGGGATGACCCTTGGCGAGGTCGGCGGCGTGGGCGGCGATCTTATAGGTAATCACGCCGACTTTCACGTCATTGCGGTCGGGCAAACCCAAGTGTTCCTTGGGTGTCACGTAGCACAGCATGGCCGTGCCGAACCAGCCGATCATGGCCGCACCTATGCCGGACGTAATGTGGTCGTAACCCGGTGCGATGTCGGTCGTCAGCGGGCCTAATGTGTAAAACGGCGCTTCGCCGCAGGTGGCCAATTGCTTATCCATATTGGCCTTGATCTTGTGCATCGGCACGTGGCCGGGGCCTTCGATCATAACCTGGCAGCCCTTGGCCCACGCGACTTTGGTCAACTCACCCAGGGTTTCAAGTTCGGCAAACTGAGCGCGGTCATTGGCGTCGGCAATCGAGCCCGGACGCAGGCCGTCACCGAGTGAGAAGGTGACATCGTACTCACGCATGATGTCGCAGATGTCCTCAAAATGGGTATAGAGGAAGTTTTCTTTATGGTGGGCCAGACACCACTTGGCCATGATCGAGCCACCGCGCGAGACGATGCCGGTGACGCGCTTGGCTGTCAGGTGGACGTAGGCCAACCGCACGCCGGCGTGGATTGTGAAGTAATCGACACCCTGCTGGGCCTGCTCAATCAGGGTGTCGCGGTAGACTTCCCAGGTCAGATCTTCGGCCACGCCGTTCACTTTTTCCAGCGCCTGATAGATCGGCACGGTGCCGATCGGGTTGGGCGAATTGCGCAAAATCCATTCGCGGATGTTGTGGATATTGCGGCCGGTGCTTAGGTCCATGACGTTATCCGCGCCCCAACGGATCGCCCACACCATCTTATCGACCTCTTCTTCCATCGATGAGGTGACGGCCGAGTTGCCGATATTGGCGTTGATTTTGACCAGGAAATTGCGGCCAATGATCATTGGCTCGACTTCGGCATGGTTGATATTGGCGGGGATAACCGCGCGGCCACGGGCCACTTCGTCGCGCACAAACTCAGGCGTGATAAAGTCAGGGATCGACGCGCCGAAATCCTCACCGTCGCGGACGACTTCTGCATCTTGTTTGCGGCGGATGTTTTCGCGGATGGCGATATATTCCATCTCAGAGGTGATGATACCGGCGCGGGCATATTCGAGCTGGGTCACCGGACGCCCGGCCTTACCGCGCATCACCTTGGGCAGGTTCGGGAACTGCGGCGCCAGAGCGGCCTCAGAGACGTTGCCGTTGTCTTCGGGTTTGACGGGGCGGGCTTCGATAAACTCGACATCGCCGCGGTCAAGGATCAGCTTTTCGCGCACCCGTGGCAAGCCCTTATCGATCTGCGGCACAAAGCCGTCTTCGGTATAGGGGCCGGTGGAATCATAAAGGCTGACCGGCGGCTCATTGGCCTCCGGTTGCAGGGCGACTTCGCGGAACGGCACGCGCACGTCGGGGAACAGAGTGCCGGGTTCGTAGACCTTTTTCGACCCCGGAAAGGGCGAGGCTTCGACGCGGATGGGTTTTAAGTCTTTGATTGGCTTGTTCATTTGAAATCCTTCCAAAATAAGAAGGATCATGAGCGTAAGGTGCGGCTATGCTGTCGAGGTGACGGCATAGCGTTTCAACTCCCTTCGCCGGCATGACCCGGATCAGGTTCGGCGGTTTTAGGGTGAGGCTCCCGCAAGGGGTAACACCCAGTCTCAGCCCGCATAAGCCTGCGGACACTCCGGTGAACTAACTGGGTTCAATGTAAGGGAAGCCGTGCGCCTGAGCAAGCGGATAAAAAAAGACCCGAAGCGGACAAGCCGCGCCGGGTCGAAGTTTCACCACAAGGACTTAAGCCTTAATCACCCTCATGGTGTTATCAGCAACGCTCAAAAAGGGGTGCAAAGTGAACGTTCATTCATTTGTACGCATGGCCGTGCACTTTCCGTCGCGGGAATTGTAAATTTTTGATGGGGGGGAGAGGGGGGATAGAAAGCTACCCCTCCGTCGCGGACTTCGCCGCGCCACCTCCCCACTACGTAGGGAGGAGGATCGGCGCTGAATCTCCTCCCCATATCATGGGGAGGTGGATGCGAGCACAGCGAGCAGACGGAGGGGTATTACCTCAGGTGCGGCGTCACGCGGGCCTTAAGGATGGTGATGAGGGTTTCATCCATATATTCAAACTCATCAGGAATATTCAGGCAGATGATGCGCGCCGATTTCAGATGGGCTTTGAACTTTTTGCTCAGTTTGGTGCGATGGGCTTTTTCCATCAGGAAAATGGTGTCAACGCCCAATAGATGCTCAGGCGTCAGGGGATCGACGGCATCGTGGTTTAAGCCTGCTGAACTAACTTCCAGATTGGGATACTGTGAAAATACCTGTTCACCGGTCGGACTTCTTAGTCGGTTAGCGCTGCAAATAAACAGTATTTTCTGCATAACAACCAAAGGCCATGGTAAAAATTGACCATGACCTGAGTGGCGTTGTTTTTCAACGAAGATTAATCCTTACGGGCCGTCTCACCCTTTTTCGGGATATCCGCTTCGCGAAGAGCGATGGCGACGATCTGTTTGCGGCTTTTGACCTTATCTCCACTGCTGCTTTTCAGGTCACCTTCTTTAAATTCGTGCATGACCTTTTCGACCTTTTTCGACTGAGCCGGGGTTTGTTTGGGCATGATGATCACCTTGGGCTTTGGGGAGGTCATCATTATAGTCCCAATGCCGTAAGGATCGGGTGCGGATGCAGGAACGTAGGTGCAAGATTTTGGGGATGTAGTTTACCCCCTCTTTTTATTGATGCGCGCATCAATAAAAAGCTCCCCCTCCAAGAGGGGGAGTTCTTAAGGAAAGACTAAAGATTAAGCAGGGCCGGATCGCCACCCTGCGCGGTGATATTGTTGGACACGGCGCGTTCTGACGCAAAGCGGATCAGGCTGAACGGGCCGCCCGCCTTGGGGCCAGTGCCGGAAAGACCTTCGCCGCCAAAGGGTTGCACACCAACCACCGCGCCGATGATAGAGCGGTTGATATAGACATTCCCCGCCGGCACGGCGTCCGCGATATCCTCCGCAAAGGCCTCGATCCGCGAATGTACGCCCAAGGTCAGCCCGTAGCCGCGCCCGGCCATAGCGTCGGTCGTCGGCTGATAATTCTGCGAGTCATAACGCACCACATGCAGAACCGGCCCGAACACTTCGCGCTCCAGCTCATCAGCCGAGGACAACTCCACCAATGTCGGCGCGAAATAATCGCCATTAAGGCCCGCAGGCATGGGCGTGCGGTGCAGAACCTGCCCCTTGGCCTCACAGACGGCCAGATGGGCCTCTAATATTTCGCGCGCGTCTTGGTCGATCACCGGGCCGGTGTCATTGACCGGGTTGGCCGGATCGCCGATCAGAAGCATGTCCATCGCGCCTTTGAGGCCCTCGATATAGGCATCGGCGACCTCATGCGGCAGGAACAGTAACCGCAGGGCCGAACAGCGTTGACCCGACGATCCAAACGCCGACAGTATGACATCGTCAATGACCTGTTCTTTCAGGGCGGTGGTATCGACAAACAGGCCGTTCAGCCCGCCGGTTTCAGCAATAAACGGCACGATCGGGCCGCGTTTGGCCGCAAGAGTCTTATTGATCATCCATGCGGTCTCAGTCCCGCCGGTAAAGGCGACACCGGCGATATGCGGATGGGCGGTCAGTTCTGCGCCGACCGTCTCCCCGCGTCCGGGAAGCAGAGCCAGCAGGGCTGCGTTCAAACCCGCTTTGTGGAACAGCTTGACGGCCTCAGCGGCGATCAGCGGCGTCTGCTCGGCCGGTTTGGCCAGCACCGCGTTACCGGCAGCCAAAGCCGCGGCAATCTGGCCCGTAAAGATCGCCAGCGGAAAGTTCCACGGGCTGATGCACACAAACACGCCGCGGCCATGCAGTTCGTGGGAATTGCGCTCACCGACCGGGCCGGTCAGCATCTTTGGCTGGCCGAATTGTTCAATGGCAAGACGCGCATAATAGCGGCAGAAATCAACGGCTTCACGCACTTCGGCAATCGCGTCAGCCCAGGTTTTACCGGCTTCACGCACGATCAGGGCGCACAGACGGTTGAGGTCGGCCTCCAGCGCATCGCCCATTTTGTTGAGTACGTCGGCGCGCTTGGCCCCGCCCAGCTTGTTCCAATGCGGTTGCGCCGATTTGGCGAGGTCAAACGCGCCCGCGATATCGGCTTTTGAGGCTTCGTGGACGACGCCGACCTTGATCAGTCGGTTGGCAGGGGCGGTTACGACGTCAAATGCGCCGGATGTATTTTCCTGACCGCCGATCAGGGGCGCGGCGACGAATTTGGCGGCATCGACCTTATCCAGCGCGGTGGTAAAGCTATCGCGCACCTTTTGCACCGACAGATCTGGCCCTACGGAGTTCAGCCGATCCCCATAGATATTGCGCGGCAGGTTGAGGCGCGGGTGACGATCCGGGTGGGCCATGACCTCATCAATCGGGTCATGAATGACCGCTTCGGCGGGGATGTTTTCATCCATCAAGGCGTTGACGAACGACGAATTGGCCCCATTTTCCAGCAGGCGGCGCACCAGATAGGGCAGCAGGTCTTCGTGACCGCCGACGGGGGCATAGGCGCGCAACGGGAAGTCGCCAAACAGACCTTCCGCGCAGTCATAAAGCACCTCACCCATGCCATGCAGGCGCTGGGATTCGACGGTGACCTTGGCGTCGCGGGCCATGCGGCGCACGGCGGCTAAGGTATGGGCATTGTGGCTGGCGAACTGGGCATAGATATGGGGGGCGGCGCCGATCAGGGCCTTGGCGCAAATCAGGTAGCTGAGGTCGGTCGCCACCTTGGTGGTATGCACCGGATAGTCTTCGCGGCCAAGCACCTGCGCGCGCTTGATTTCCGAATCCCAATAGGCGCCTTTGACCAGCCGTACCATCAGGCGGCGACCGGATTGTTCAGCCAGGGTTTTGAGGGCGGCGATCACTTCGGGGCAGCGCTTCTGATAGGCCTGAACGGCAAGGCCCAGCCCCTGCCAGTCGCCAAGCTCCGGCTCATAGCACAGTTTGTCGAGCAGTTTCAAAGAGATAGCCAGACGGTCGGTTTCTTCGGCATCGATCGTGAAGTTGATATTGGCCTTGGCGGCCTGCACGGCCAGCGCCTTGAGGCGTGGATAGAGCACCTCGAATACGTCAGCGACCTTGACCGCCTCATAGCGCGAATAGATGGCCGACAGCTTGACCGAAATGCCGTGGTCGGCTTCGGGGCCGCGGGTGCAGACTTTTGAGAGGGCGGTGATGGCGTCAGAATAAGCCTCAGCGTAGCGGATTGCGTCGGCTTCGGTGCGCGCCCCTTCGCCCAGCATGTCGAACGAACACAGATAGCCGTCTTTTTTCGAGCGTTTCAGGGCGGCTTCGATGGTGCGGCCCAGCACAAACTGTTCCCCCATGATGCGGATGGCGGCGGCGACCGCCTGACGGATGACGGGTTCGCCCACGCGGGTGGCAAGGCCGGATACATAGCCCTTCACGTCCTTTTTTGCATGGTCTTCGACGTCGATCAGCTTGCCCGTCAGCATCAACCCCCAGGTCGAGGCATTGACGAACAGGTTGTCGGACTTACCAAAATGGCTGGCCCAGTCGGCGGAGGCAATTTTTTCGGCGATGAGTTGATCGCGGGTGTCTTCGTCAGGTGTGCGCAGCAGGGCCTCGGCCAGACACATCAGTGCCAGACCTTCGCGGGTGCCGAGCGAAAACTCTTTCAGGAAGCTTTCGACCACGCCCTGCCGACGGGCGGCTTTGCGGGTGGCGCGGACCAGATTTTCGGCTTCGGCGCGGATAACGGCGCGGTCTTGGCTCGACAGGGTGTTGGCCACCAGCAACCGCTCACAGGCTTTGGCGTCGGTCATGTATTTGGTGTCGTCGAGGGCGTCCCAATCGACGGTGAAGCTGGTGAAGGTCGCCATGTTCGCACTCCGGCATTAGATGTGCTGGTAAACTACATTATGCCGTGCCGGAACGTAATGATGTCATGTTATGATAAAACGGAATGACCTGTTTCCGGTTTTGCGGGACGTTGGAAAAGATACCCCTCCGTCCGCTTCGCGGCCACCTCCCCATGCTTGTTCGGCGCGCTACCGCTTCGCTGCTTGAGCGCATGGGGAGGAGAAGAGGGCGCGTTTTTCTCCTCCCTACGCAGTGGGGAGGTGGCGCGGCGAAGTCCGCGACGGAGGGGTATCTTTCAGGCCTTTAGGATCGACCGTGCCGCAAGAACGGCCGTGGCGAAGGTCGCTTGCAGCAGATAGCCGCCGGTCGGGGCTTCCCAGTCGAGCATTTCACCGACCGCATAGGTGTGGGGCAGGGCCTTCAATTCAAACGCGGGCGTCAGACTGTTGAAACTGATCCCGCCCGCCGACGATATAGCGCGCTCAAGCCCTTGCGCGCCGGTCAGTCGCAGGGGGACGGCCTTGATATCGGTCGCCTTGGTTTCCTGCACCAGCGCGATGGCGGCGGGGCTGAGGTTCAGCGCTTTGCGCAGGCGGTTGCTGTGGCTGTCCTTGGGCGAGGCGCGGCCCAGCTTCGAGATCACCTGACCGGCATTCAAATCAGGGCGCAAATCAACTACCAATTCGGCCTGACCGTGGCGGGTGATGGTGTCGCGCAGGGCCGCACTTAAGGCATAGATCGCGCCGCCTTCGATGCCGGTGCGGGTCAGCATCAGTTCGCCCTTGACCTCACGGCCCGCAAACTGAACGGCGATATTTTTGAGTGGTTCGCCCGCGAATTTCTCGCGGAAATGGTCGCTCCAGACGGTGGTGAACCCGGCGTTTGATGGCTGAAACGGTATGATCTCAACGCCTTTATCGCGCAGGTAGGGCACCCAGCCGCCGTCACCGCCGAGTTTAGGCCAGCTTGCGCCGCCCAGCGCCAATAGGGTGTAATCGGCCGCCACACGCACGGTCTCGCCCTGATGATCGAACACCAGATCAGCGCCCGACCATCCGCGCCAGTCATGGCGGGTGTGGAGGGTAACCCCTTGGGCTTCCAGCCGTTTCAGCCATGCCCGTAACAGCGGTGAGGCCTTCATCGCCTTGGGGAACACCCGGCCCGATGAGCCGACAAAGGTTTCGGCCTCAAGGTTATCGGCCCAGTCGCGCAAATCCTTGGGCGTAAAGGCTTCCAGTGCGGCGCGTAAATGCGGACTGCGTTTGCCGTAGCGCGCGATAAAGCGCTCAAACGGCTCCGAATGGGTCAGGTTCAATCCGCCGCGGCCGGCCATCAGAAACTTGCGCGCCACCGACGGCATCCGGTCATAGAGGTGGGCGCGGTGGCCTGCCGCGCTTAAAATCTCTGCGGCTATAAGACCGGCTGGGCCGGCGCCGATTATGGCGACGGTCTTAGTCATGGATAGCCCCCAGTTCAATATCGGCGCGAACCGGGAAATGATCCGAGCCCACGGACGGCAGCACTTTGAAGCGGGCGGAAGGGATGTCACGGGTCAGTACATGGTCAATCTGAATGGCCATGAGCGGATTATTCGTGGGCCAGGTGTAGGCAAAACCGGAGCCTTTAGGCCGCTGCATCTTGGCCGCAACCAGCGGTGTCAGGCTGTACGACCACAGGGTCGAATTGAGGTCGCCGGTGACGATGACCGGTTTTTGCGCATCGCGCACCTGATTGGCCAGCGCCTTAAGATAGATGCTGTTTTCCAGGGCGTAGGCGGCGTTAATTGGCGGCACCGGATGAGCGACCAGCAGGATGAAATCGGCAAACTCCGCCCGTAACAGCGGCACCGCCGCATGGGCAGGCGTAATCACGCGGGCCGTAAACGGGGCCTTGGCATAGAGGCTGATGCCAAAGGCGCTGCGGCCGGAAACATCGTAGCTGTAAGGGTAGCGGGTTTTCAGATCGGTCAGGGCTGATTGCCAGTGATCGGCGGCTTCGACCACGGCAAAGATGTCCGGGTCTTCGCGGGCGACCATATCAAGAACCGTGTCATAATCCGTGCTGACATAGAGCACATTGCTCATGATCAGACTTATGGGCTTTGCAGCGGGTTCGAGCGCGGGCAGGGCGGGGACACTTAAGGTGCGGGTGATGATCGGGGCCAGAGTAAGCGCAAATACCACCAGCGACGCGGTAATGGTTAGCCGGTGGCGCATCAGTAAACTGGCCGCACAAAGCACGGCGGCGGCCATAGCGATCTGAAGCCGGAACGGTGTGATCAGGTCGGCAAACCATATCCATCTAGCCAAAAATCCGAACAGGCTGACGGTGGCCACGCCCACAAGGGCAATGGTAAGGCCTGAGAGCAGGCATGAACGAAGACGAGGGGGCATTATGATCCGAGACGGTAAGTTTGCGTCACATAATCGTCTGCGAGGGCTTAAGGCCAGCCTAAAAATGCAAGGCGGCGGAATAAATTTGTCTTATCTCATATTCAAAAACAATTGATTTTACCTATATTGTAATTGCGAGTAATTTGCATTTATCGAATTTCAGGAGAGACCACCATGCGTTTAGCCGCCAAAACATTGTCGTACAGCCTTATGCACGTCACCGTTGCCACCAGTGTGGCCTATGTGCTGACCGGAAACTGGGCGATCGCGCTCGGCATCGGTTTGCTGGAGCCGATGGTGCAGACCATTGCCTATCCGCTGCACGAGTATCTGTGGGAACGCAAGCCGGTCAAGGTTGAGCTGTTCCATAACCACGGGCATTAGGAGGGGCAAACCCTAAAAGATTGCCCCTCACCCTAACCCTCTCCCCGTTGTACGGGGAGAGGGAACTTACACGAAAAAGGCCGCTGGCGTCTCTCTTCCGCCAGCGGCCTTTTCCATAAGCATGCCGGTTAAGGCGTGCGTTATCTTACATTGTCATAGTCGGCATCGTTCCACTTTTTGATCTGGGAATCGACTTCGTCCTGAGCGATGCCGTAGCGTTCCTGCAGCTTACCGGCCAGTTGCTTGCGGTCGCCTTCGATGACGTCAAGGTCGTTGTTGGTCAGCTTGCCCCAGGTTTCCTGAAGCGAGCCCTTAACCTGTTCCCAGCTACCTTCGATACGATTGCGATTCATGGTCATTCTCCGTAATTTCAATATGTTGGGTCGGTTTATACTTTAACGCGGAGGGGGCTAAAGGTTCAAAGCGGATGGTGGGCTGACACGTAAGAATGACGTAAACGAAACCGCCCTCCCGGCCGGGGAGGGCGTGATCTCAAGCCGCCACCCCGGCGGCGGCCAAGGTGGCGCAGCCACCGCCCGGCGAGGGACTAAAAATTCAGTGGGCGGCGTTGAACACCTTCTCCAGACCGGCGGCATTGGTGGCCCAGGTCGCACCTATCGCCTGAGCGGTCGGATCGGGATAGATATAGAGATCCCCCGCTTCGATGCCCGCGACGATCAGGGCGGCGGCCGATTCCGGTGTGGCTTTGCTAAGCGGAATGTCGCGCGCCATGTCGGTGTCGATCGGGCCGGGGAAGACGCCTAAGACGTCAACGCCGCTGTCTTTCAATTCTTCGCGCACCGACTGGGTGATCGACAGCAGGGCGGCCTTCGAGGCGGAATAACCCGCCAGACTATGGGCGGCCACAAGGCCTACGACGCTGATGACATTGACGATCGCGCCGGATTTTTTAGCCACCAGTTGCGGCGTGAAGGCGCGCAGTACGTTCAATGTCCCAAAGACGTTGGTGGTAAAGTCATAGCCGAACGCTTCATTGGACGTGGTCAGCACCGTGCCGAACTGAGCGGTCCCGGCATTATTGATGAGGATGTCGATGTCTGCGTGGACTGCGGCCAAAGCCTGAATGGCGGCCTCATCGGTAATGTCGAGTTTTACCGGCACGACCCGGTCATCGCCAAAGTCAGGCAAGGAGGCAGGGTTGCGGGCACCGGCATAGACTTTGGCCACGCCTTTGTTCAGCAGTTCGCGCACAATGGCGGCACCTATGCCGCGGTTGGCGCCGGAAACGAGGACGGTTGCGTTAGAGATTTTCATGATCTGGGCTCCGAAAAAGAAGGGGGATGGGAACGCTTTGAGGACTAATAGTAAACCGATCTGTTTACATTGAGGCTGTGTGTAAACCGATCGGTTTACATTGTCAACGATATCCGCTATAAAAAATATCACCCATCCCCCATCGGACTGTGCGCACATGACCAAGGCTCTGAAAAAACAGGAAATTATAGATCACGCCTATGAGCTGTTTTACGATCATGGCTTTCACGCCACCGGCGTCGATAAGGTCATGGCCGACACCGGCATATCAAAGCGCACGCTCTATAAGTATTTTGCCTCCAAAGAGGACCTGATCGCCGAACTTATCGGTCACTATGGCGAGACGTTTTTGAAAATAGCTCCGGTTGAGATCGCGCGCCTAAGCCCCGATCCCGCAGGGCAGATCATGGCGCTGTTCGATTTCCGTAAGGCGATGTTTGATGAGGGCAGTTTTCGCGGCTGTTTTGCCATCAGCGCCAATCTGGAATATTCCGGTCGCGATACACCGGTGCAGGCGGCCAGCCTAAAATTCTTTGAGACCTTCCTGAACTACATCAAAAGCCTGTGCGCGGACGGCGGCTATAAAGACCCCGATAAACTGGCGGGGCAAGTCATTGTCCTGTTTAACGGGGCGGTGGTCGCGTCTCAGGCCAGCCGCAGTCCGGCGCCGTTTGATGCCGCCAAATCGGTGCTGGCCATGCTATTGGCGGCGGCGAAATAGGCTGCACTTTACAACATTCAAATAACTGTTTATATGTTTGTCATGGATAAAGCCGTGACCAATATCGCTGTGGCCGATGACGATGATGTCGTTATCGAACTGGCTGAGATTTTCCACCTGCTGGGTGATCCCATGCGGCTGCGCATTGTCCTGTGCTGTCTGGCGGGCGAGGCGGCCGTCGGTGATATTGCGGCCTCAGTCGGGGCCTCAACAGCCCTGACCAGCCACCATTTGCGGCTGCTGAAAGCGGCGCGGCTGGTGCGCTTTCGCAAGCAGGGCAAGCAGATTTTCTATACCCTAAGCGACCATCACGTCCGCCATATGATTGAGGATATGCGCGACCATATCCGGGAGCCCGACCATGACTGAGCATGACCATTCCCACGAGCATGGCGCGACCTGTTCCCACGGCCATGATCACAGCCACGACAAAGGCCACGGTTTTCTGGGCTTGGGCCACCATGATCATGATACCGGCCCGGTGGTTGAGGCGCGCTATCGCAAGGTGTTGTGGATCGTGCTGGCGGCCAATGCGGCGATGTTTTTGGTCGAAATCGGGGCGGGGCTTAAGGGCCTGTCGATGGCGCTTTTGGCCGATGCGCTCGATTTCGCGGGCGATGCCGGCAATATCGCTATTAGCCTGCTGGTCTTAAGCGCCGTGCAGTCGGTGCGCGCTAAGGCATCCCTGTTCAAGGTCGCCTGCATGGTCGCGTTCAGCCTGTGGGTCGGGGTGGCGACGGTCGTGCAACTCATCAACGGGACGGTGCCGCGCCCTGAGATCATGGGGATAGTCTCGGTGCTGGCTATCGCCGTTAATCTGGGCAGTGCGGCGTTTCTGTATCGTTATAGGTCGGGTGATTCCAACGTCATGTCGGTGTGGCTGTGTGCGCGCAATGATGCCATCGGCAATGTTATGGTGATGGTCGCCGCCGTCATCGTCTGGCTGACCGGATCAAACATCGCCGATGCGGTGGTAGCTCTGTTGATGGTGGCTCTGGGGTTATCGGCGGCGTGGCGGATCACGCGTCAGGCGATATTGGAATTGCGCACCAGATCAAAATTTTGATCTGGTTATTTGTTTTGTCGCTCTTTCTTCACCCAAAAGTGGGGCCACTTTTGGGGAAAACGCTCTCATTAATCCCTATCAAAAACTTATTTTGAAGCGGGTACAAAACCTTTATAAGACATATGGTAAACCGCACAGGTCGTCGAAAGACCGAAGGAAAAAGGGCAGGGACATGATCCGCATTTTAGCCGCGTCAACCGCAGTGATCACCTTATCGGCCTGCGCCACCATGCCGTCCGCCCCGCCACCACCTCCGCCGCCACCTTTGGGCGCACCGTCAGCCGACGGTATCCCGTACACTTGCGCGGATGGCACCAGCTTTGTGATCAGCTTTACGCCGGATGCGGCCATTGTGACTCTGGCTGACGGTACGCAACTGCAACTCAAGCAGCAGCCGGTGGCGTCCGGCATGTGGTACACGTCGGGCAAGCATGAGTTCCGCGGCAAGGGCTCAGAGGCGACCTGGGGCGTCGGGCGCATGGTGCCCACGCAGTGTAAGACAGATTAAGTCACAAAACCGGCGGCAATATTTATCGTTAGCGCCAGTATGGCGGTATTGAAAAAGAACGCAAACACCGCATGGAACAGGTTCGTCCGGCGCATGGCTTTTGAGGTGATGGCGACATCAGCGGTCTGGGCGGCGGTGCCTATGATAAATGAGAAATACAGGAAATCGAGATAGTCGGGCGTTGGGTCTTTATCCGGAAAGCTCAGGCCGGGGGACTTATTGCGCTCAAGGCCGATATAATAGGCATGGGCGTAATGCAGCGCGAAAATCGTGTGTACGAAGGCCCAACTGGTGACAATGGTGGCCACCACCAGCGCAATGGTCAGGCTGCGCTGCGCACCATGCAGGGTTTTGGCTTCAATCAGTTCAGTGACCACCGCGGTGATGCAGATGATGATCGTCAGTACTGACAACATGAGGATGGCGACCTGCGCCACGTCCTGCTGTTCGGCCCGTTTATGCATTGACGCTTCGTTCGCCTTAAGCATCATCCGCCAGCTAAGGCTCAGATAGATGACGGCGGCGATATTCCACGCAATCACTATGTCTTTGGACAGCCGCCAGTCGGTCAGCCACATAAGGCCCGCGACTATGGCCACGGCCAAGGCTGCGCACCCGGACAGGATGGGGCGGGCATGGACAAAGCGTATAGCGATATGGGGCGGCTTTGAGGTAGACATGGTGGTATAATAGGTTGAATTTAACCCGCGTATATCTCTAATTCTTTGAGCAGCGCGGCCTTTCGTGCATCCGGGGCGAATGACCCGGTGATGGAGTTGCGCGCCAAGGTCACGCAGTCGGCTTGGTCGATCAGGCCAATCGCCGTCAGGGCGCGGAAATTGTCATTCACATAACCGCCGAAATAGGCCGGATCATCGGAATTGATGGTGGCTTTCAGGCCGCGTTTGAGCATGTGCGGGATGGGGTGGTGGGTCATGTCCTCAACCACGCACAGCTTATAGTTCGACAGTGGACACACGGTTAGCGTCAGGCCGGACGCCACCAGACGCTTCGTGAGGGCGTCATCCTCCAGTGAGCGGTTACCGTGGTCAACGCGGTCGATGTTCAGGATATCCAGTGCTTCGTAAACGTATTCTGGCGGGCCTTCTTCGCCGGCGTGGGCGACCAGCTTCAGCCCCAGTTCGCGGGCGCGGGCAAAGACGCGGGCGAATTTCGACGGTGGGTGGCCGACTTCGGAGGAATCAAGGCCCACGCCGATAATCTTATCAAGGTGGGTCAGGGCCATCTCAAGGGTCTCTAACGCCGCCTCTTCCGGCAGATGGCGCAGAAAACACAGGATCAAACCGCTGGTCAGGCCCCATTTAGCTTCGGCCTCAAGCTGTGCGCGGTTAAGGCCGCCAACTACCGTCTCATAGGCTATGCCGCGATCGGTATGGGTCTGCGGATCAAAGAAAATCTCGGCATGGCGGACGCAGTCGGCGGCGGCGCGCGCAAAATAGGCCATGGCCAGATCGTAAAAATCGGCCTCGGTGCGCAGGACATCGGCGCCCTGATAATAGATGTCGAGAAAGTCCTGAAGGTTCGAGAAATCATAGGCGGCCCGTACAGCCTCTATGCTGTTGAAGGGCAGGGTGATGCCGTTACGCTGCGCCAGATCGAACATCAGTTCGGGCTCCAGCGTGCCTTCGATATGGACATGCAGTTCCGCCTTGGGAAGGCCCGCCACAAAATCATCCAGCGTCAAATTGTTGGTCATCACGATCTCCATATCTTATAGTTGGTTGGAAACCATAGCGTGGCAAGGGGCTTAAGCCGTAAAATGCAGTTCGGCGCTTTGGATAACGCGGGCAAGGCGCGGCAGGATGTGCTGGACGCTCAGGCGGTGCAGGTGGTCGGACTGGCTGGTGCAGATATCTTCGCAGATGACGACATCATAGCCATGCTCCCACGCCTGACGCGCCGTTGATTCGACGCCGAAATTGGTGGCGATACCGCCGAGGACTATGGTTTTCATCCCGCGCCGGCGCAGTTGGGCATCAAGCTCGGTCCCGTACAGCGCGCCCCACTGATGTTTGGCAATTACCAGATCGTTGTCTTTGACCAGACCGGGGTGAAAGGTGGCAAAATCGGCAGGCAAGCCGCCTTCGGGACGGGCCATGGGCTGATCGACATTCATGGACGGCATGTCGGCATAGTCCTTGGCCCAGCAGACGTGAACGGGTACGACCAGTGCGTTCGCAGCCCTGAACCGTTCCGCCAGAGCCATGCCACTTTGCGCCACCACCTGACCGTCGCGCGGCTCCAGCGGCCGGTTGATGATGCCGTTTTGCAGGTCGATCAGGACAAGGGCGGTGGTGCGGGGATTAAGCGCGATCATATCAGGTCTCTTTTGGTATAGTCTCTCCCCATCTTCGAGAGGGGGGAGGTAGGTTGTCAATTCGGAAGTCGGTTTAAGGGCTTGCTTTGGCGGTGCGTTGCGCTAAATTAATCGCAATCAATCAATATCGAGCATATGTTCGGCTCGGTAAATCTCAGGGGCTTGTGCATGGATCGTCGTCGTTTACTCACGCTGGGGGCTGCGGCCGCGTTTTTTCCGCAGGTTGCCTGCGCCCAAACGCCAACTGCGCCTGCGAGCCTCGCGCCAAAACCCGTTCCGGCGCTGAAACCGCCGCTCGAAAGCTTTAAATTATGGCCCAACGGTGCGCCGGGGGCGGAAAACGTCACGGCCAAAGAAGACTGGATTTTGCGTAACCCCGGTGGCGACCCGAACGACACCGCCGCCACCCATGTTACCGATCCGATCCTGATGGTGCGCAGGCCTAAAAACCCCAATGGCGCAGCGGTGCTGATGATCCCCGGCGGCGGCTATGTGCGGGTGGCGGTATCGCGCGCGGGCGGAGGCACCGATCAGTGGCTGGCCGATCAGGGCATCACCACCTTCACCATGACCTACCGCTTACCGGCCGATGGTTGGGCCGCGGGACCGCAAGCGCCGCTTCAGGACGCCCAGCGCGCCATCCGTCTGATCCGTCACCGCGCCGCCGAGTTCGGTATTGATCCGAACCATATCGGGGTGATTGGTTTTTCGGCGGGCGGGCATCTGGCCGGTTGGGTGTCGGAAAGCTTTGGACGGGAAACCTATGCCGCCGTCGATGAAGCCGATACGCAATCGTCCAAGCCCCTGATGGCGGCTCTGTTCTATCCGGTTATGACGATGATGGCCCCCTATGCCCACGGCGGGTCGGTCAAGCAGTTGTTCCCCAATGGCCCGACCGATGCCCAGCGCAAGGCCTTGTCGCTGGAGCAAAACCTGCCGGTCGATATGCCGCCGACCTTTCTGGCCCATGCCGGTGATGACCGGGTGGTGGTGGCTGAAAACAGCCTGATGCTCTATCAGGCCCTGCGCGCCAATAAGACGCCGACGGAACTGCATATCTTTGAGAAAGGCGGCCACGGACTGCGCACCGACGGCAAGGATGAGCCGTTCATGGAGCTATGGTTGCCGTTCGCTAAGCGGCACGGGCTGTTGGGCTAGCGGGCTAATTGCCGCTATTGGACTGTGTAAACAATTATTAACCATGATGGTTGTTTGTTGATTTCCATCAAAATCTAAATGCACCAAGTGTTCTGTAGTGCTTATATTTTGGTAATGTATTTTTTTAAATTATATATTGTTAATTAAGGGGGAAAGATGACTGAAGACACTGATTTATCGGAAGGGTATGTAAGTATTCCTACAGATGAAGATGATTTATCAATATTTCTAAATGGGCTTGATAGCATGCCTTTAGGAAAAGCTGGCAATAAATCTTTAAGAGAGAAATTAGGTTGGAACGAAGATCATAACCGGTATTGGCGTGCTCATGGACGAGCTCTCGATCAAGGTAAAATAGAGGTTGGTCGCGGTAGAGGGGGGAGTGTTCAGTTAGTTAAAATTATTGAAGAGTTAGACAATGGTTCAGAAGCAACTAATGTTTTACACCAATCAGCTCCTTTAAACCCTCAACGAGAAGCGAATTTATATGAACCAGCGAGGAAAGTTATTGATAATAGTTGGGCAAAAGCTGAAAATTACGATGAATATGTAGTGAGTATAACCGCAACTCGTGGACGCGCGTACACTGGGGGAAAGTGGACACGGCCGGATATATCAATACTAGCTATAAAGGCGTATCCTTATTTACCTCATCGTTATTTTGAAATCGTAACATTCGAGGTAAAACCAAAAGACCAAACTACTGTTGAGGGAGTTTTCGAGGCGCTATCCCATCAGCAATTTGCAACCAGATCATATGCTATTTTTCATGTTCCCGATCTAAACCAGAATGAGGTTTTTCTTGATAAATTTCCTGATGGTCAACGCATCCTAGCAACTGCTCGGAAACATGGAATAGGCGTAATATTAGCTACGGATATTGAGGATTGGGAAACTTGGGACGAAATTCTCAGCGCGGAGAAGACAATTCCTGACCCTGAACAAGCTAACAGATTTATTGCGACCGGGTTTGGTTCTGATATCCATGATAAGATTATAAAGTGGCATAAATAAAATGTCAGGAATATTGGGCAGGTAATCTTAAGTCGCTCTAAAACAATCCTTAACGTGGTCATCAACCATGCCGATGGCCTGCATATAGGCATAGAGTATGGTCGAGCCGACAAAGCTCATGCCGCGTTTTTTGAGATCTTTCGAGAGGGCGTCCGATTCAGGCGTCATCGCGGGCACGTCTTTGAGCGTTGCTGGCCGGTTGATCTTGGGCGCACCGCCCACAAAGCGCCACAGATAAGCATCAAACGATCCGAACTCTTTTTGAATGGCCATGAACGCAAGGGCATTTTTGCGCACCGAATATATCTTGAGGCGATTCTTTATAATGCCGGGGTGGGTCATCAGGGCCTCACATTCGTCATCGGTCATCTGCGAACAGGCGACCACATCGAAATTGTGAAAGGCCTCGCGATACCCTTCCCGACGGACCAGAATGCTTTCCCAGTTCAGGCCCGCCTGCGCGCCCTCCAGGATCAGCATCTCGAACAACAGCCGGTCGTCGTGGACGGCCATACCCCATTCCGTGTCATGATAATGGACATAGTGAGGCTTGTTCAGGTTCACCCAGCCGCAGCGGATTTTATCGGTCATAGGCATCTCTTTTTTAGCTGGCGGATGGGAAGTGTTCTATATGCTGTGACCCGTCGCGTCCGAAATAGATAGCCTGTCTGCCCGAAATGAATACCCAATAATGGCAGCAGCCCGCCCTAACGATCAGGTCCATAAAGGTCAGATATTTGATCCGGCCATGCTGGATGTCGGTAATGGCAGACTTGACGGCGGCGGCATCGAAGGTGAGGGGGATGTCGCCCGCGTCATAATCATAGGCGCCGACGTGGCTGGAACCATCTGTGCCCCAGGCCAGATGACGCTGGCCCGGAATGTCGACCAGATAGCGTTCCGTACCGCTTTGCGCCAGACGCATGACCACTTCGGGAAAGGTGATCTGCTCGGCCAGCGACAATTTCAGGGTGCTTTCGACAATATGTGCGTCCATGATCTATACCATCCGGTCTTTGCCGCGCGTGTCAGGGTTCCAGCCATTGGCGGCGAGCAAGGCTTTGATGGTGGCGGTGAGTTTGGCCTTATCGGCGGCGTTTAAGGTACTGAAAAACGCCGCATCATTGGCATCGGCCTCATCGGCAAGCTGCGGCAAAAGCTGCGCGCCTTTGCGGGTCAGGGATAGTTTCACCGCCCGTCGGTCGATCGGATCGGTGTTGCGGTTAATCAGCCCTTTGTGGACCATACGCTCGGCCATGCGCGACAGCGACGAGGCATCGATGCCGACGATTCGCGCCGCTTCGTTAAGGCTCAGGTCGCCTTTGCCATATAGTGAGCGCATGACGACCCACTGGGCGACGGTGATATCGTGTTTTTCGAGCCGTTTCGCAAAGCTGTCAGACACGAAATTCGACAGGCAACGCAGCCAGTAACCCAAATGATCGTCGAGGGATGAGATTTTTTTCATGATTCATCATTAATTGCATATACATTAATTGTCAATGCAATATCAAGTTCGACTGATTAATCGTTGACGGTTAACGGTTTGCGATGGATTTGCAAAAAGTGAAATAGGGCGCAATCTGGCCCTTGTTAACCCCTGACGCGAACGGGTTTTTTCCTGATCGTTTCTTTATTCTGCTTGGGTTAGCGTGGTTTTCGAAGGGCCATGCGGGGCTTAACGGCCAACGGCTTTATCGCTCCCGCAGACCTTACGGTGGATGTATCCACCACCTTATTAGTTTCGATAATCTGGCACAGCCTCCCCCTGAATATGTGCGGGTTATCGGGTAAGTCCATACTGGACATCACGTTCGTACTGAACCTAACTTGAAAAGAGAAACGTTCATGAAAACCACGACCTCAAAAATTGCTGTTGCTGCCCTGCTGGGTGCCTTTGTTGCCGCGCCGGTAATGGCTCAGGAAGCCACTATGCCAGCGACCCCGCCAACCACAGCCACACCGGCGACTACACCTGAAGCGGCGACAACCGCTGAACCTGCGGCTGATGCGGTGCGTGTCACCGGCACGGTGGCCGAAGCGGCTGGCGACGGCAAAAGCTACTCGGTGGAAGTGGTCACCCAGTCCGGCAAGAGCCGCCCGATCGCGGTTGATGCCTCGGCTGTGACCGGTGCGCCCTTTGCGGTCGGTGACACTGTATCCATCACGGGTACGCTGGATGCTGACCAGACCAAGTTGACGGCTTCGGCCATCACCAAGGCGGACGCTGCGGGCCAGTAAGCCCCCACCCCTGACCGCAGTTTGGCCTGAATAGGGTCGACCGCGCTTGCGTCAACGAAAAAGGCCCTCCTAAGCGGGGGCCTTTTTTGTGTTTGCAGATAAGGCCCGCGCGGCATAAAACTTGCTGATCATTGCGCGACGAATTGCCTGTAACCGCCGAAAGCCATTATGAGCCACCTGAAAATCGATATCGGTATAGCCACCGCCGGACGCCGCGACATTTTGAGCGACGTCATCAATTTCATGGGCCGCATGAAGCGCCCGGCCAACAAGCTGATTATCTGTCCGGCCAAACCCGAAGATGTCGATGCGGCTGCCCTGACTGGCTATGGCGCGCCGATTGAGATTGTCTCCGGACCGACCGGCTTGCCCGCCCAACGTAATGTCATTATCGAGGCGTCGGATGCCGATGTGATCGTGTTCTTTGACGACGATTTCCTGCCTTCCGAAGATTTTCTGATCGAGCTTGAGGCCCTGATGACGGGCGACCCGCAGGTTGTGGTGGCGACCGGCCATGTGGTCGCTGATGGCGCGCTGGGGCCGGGTCTTGAGTTCGCCGAAGGCGTCGATATCGTTAAAGGGCTGGGGCCCAATGACGATTCCACCCTTGAGCCGACCTATAATGGCTATGGCTGCAATATGGCGATCCGCATGGACTCTGTGCGCAAACACAATATCCGCTTTGATGAAGCTCTGCCGCTTTACGCATGGTTTGAGGATGTCGATTTTTCGCGTCAGTTAGCGCCGTACGGCACGATTGTGCGCTCATATCGGCTGCGCGGCGTGCATCTGGGCACCAAGAAGGCCGGGCGCAGTCCGGGTAAGCGGCTGGGCTACTCGCAGGTCGCCAACCGAATCTATCTGGCGCGCAAGAAAACCCTGTCGTGGCCTGCCGCGATTGAGGGCATTGCCAAGCATCTGGCCGCCAATCTGGTGCGCTCCATTGCGCCTGAGCCGTGGGCTGACCGGCGCGGGCGGCTGATCGGCAATCTTAAGGCACTCAGTGAATGGCCGAGCGGGCGGATGTCGCCGGGGCGTATCCTCGATTCCGATCTTAAAAACTCCTGAGCCATTATAAACCGCCAGATGCTTCCTGATGGGATACTTACCCACGCGCGCCTAAACTTTTTGGGCAGGGTAGGGCGCACAGGAGATATGGAAATGGCAGGTTTTATCACCAACGGGCCGCTGAGCGAAGAAGCTGAACGCGGCTGGAGCAACCATGATGCGCACTGGCGTCAGGCCTATCGCGGTCGGCCAGAGCACGCTGAGCGCGACTATTCGGACGTTCAGCCCGCCTATCGCTATGGCTACGAGCTTTATAACAACAACCGCAACCGTCCGTTCGAGGATATAGACGAGGCCGATTTACGGGCGGAATGGGAAGCGCGCAACAGTGCCGTACCGTGGGAAAATGCTCGCGGTGCCGTGCGCGATGCCTTCACTCGCGGTGATATCGATCATCCGCAGGCGTTTGAGCGGGCGACCGATTAAGCGGCAAGAACGTAAAAAAGCCCGCCGGATCAATCCGGCGGGCTTTTTTGATGGCTATGAAACGGATCAGGCTTTTCGACCCTTGAGCATTCGCCCAAGCGCGATCAGGATACAGGCCCCGATAACACCGGCGACCAGGAAGCCGACAATACCACCGAACGAAATGCCTAGGATCGAGAACAGGCCATTGGCGATCATGGCGCCGACGATGCCTAAGATTATGTTTAGCAACAGGCCCTGATCGGATTTCATGATCTTTTCAGCGATCCAGCCCGCAAGGGCCCCGACGATGATAGCGGCCAGCCAGCCGACTTGATTTTCTTCCATAACAGCCTCTTACAGTTGGGTTGATAGTGAACTGACTTTGGCGGTTACCCCATAAGGTTGAAATGGGTGGGCGTGGGTTGAAAATAAGGATGTTGCAAAGCGTTTAACCCGCAGGAAATCTATCAAGATTTGCAAATTATCGGTACTTTGGATTCCGGTTGTAAAGTGTCAATAATCTCAAAGCTTTTGACTTCGATAATATTGAAACCGAAGCTTCCGTTTACACGTAACGCTTTTGCTTTGAATTGGCCTTTAAGAAGAGTTGGCCTTGGATTGGGATAGGTTGGGCGAGGAATATGGGAAACAAAGTTCGCTTTATTTTCCGCCAAGCCATCAAGGATAACAAAGTATTGAGCGTGGCAAGATTCATCCATGATAGAGTAATGATTATCTCCGCCATCTTTTATATATCCGTGGACATTGATGATGTTGCCTACCAGAGCGTTTTGGTATCTCCACATATGACGGACAGAATGGTCGTGCCATTTAAGGGCGTAAACATAAAAACCAACCAAAATCATCATCATAAGTATGAGTATGGCTGTGAGTTTTTTCATTGAGCGATCCCCCCGTAGTTGCTCCAATTCTATGTATATCGATAAGGCCCATATTTATATAATTCGCAGCTTTTAACAGCGATTTTTTAGGCGCACCGCTTCAGATTACCCCCATCTGAACAAAGGAACCTACCATGACTTTCAAACATTTAATGCTGGCTGGCGGTATGTTGGGCCTGATGGCGATTGCGCGCAATGTGACCCGTAAAGGGGCTGGTCTCACGCAGAAGATTACCCCTGAAAATCTGGCGGGTGAGTTGCGCATCATCGGTAATTTCCAGAAACGCGTCGGGGCGCTGGCGGCCGAAAAATCGCAGCGCGAGGCGGTACGCGGCTTTGCGCGCCGGATGATGGACGATCATGCCCGCTTGTCGCAGCGGCTGGAAACCATAGCCATTAATGAAGGTCTGTGGATGCCGGGCGTAGATCTGGATGGCCTGCGCACCTCACTGGCCGATAAGCTGCAACGGGCACCGCTCAGTGCCTTTGATGCCCTTTATCTTCAGACGCAGGACAATGCCCATAATGACGCCATTGCCCTGTTGGAAGGCTTTGTCGCGGCATCCGAGGCCGGAGCGCTCAAGGACTTTGCCGAAGACGCTCTCAACCAACTGATTGATCATCAGAGTCATATCCGTGACCTGATGACCACCCAGCCGGAAGACGCCTTAGCTTTCTAAATCGAGTAGATGGAGGGGGGCTCACCGCCAGAATACCCCTCCGCCTCGATAAACTCGGCACCTCCCCATGGAATGGGGAGGAGGTAGAGGAAGCACTCAGGCCGGTTCGGGCAGGGCGCAGTAGGATTTCAGGAAATCCCCGTGGGCGGGCATAGCGGCCACGGCCTTATCGATCTGGGATTTGATGGCGGCCAGAGCGTCTCTGGATTGCTCAACCGTCATCATCTGCCCCAGACGGTGCCATGATTTCGGCTCAAGGCGCTGGCCGGTCATGACCTGCAGCCAGGAATCGATCCGGAAGACCTCATCGGCGACCTGCCAGGCGTGGCCGGTGTCGCGGAACATCTCAATGCGCTCAGTTAAGGTGTAGGGTACGGCCATGTCGCGCCGCTCCCGCCAGTAGGCGGTGTCGTCACGCTCGGTCAGCTTATAGTGCATGATGACGAAATCGCGGATGTTGACGACCTCATCCTCGGTCAGCTTATTGAAGCGGTTGATCAGGGCGTCGGTGATCCCGTCGAATGGGAATAGCTGCACCAGTCGGGTCGCTGCAATCTGCATCAGGTGGATATTGGTCGATTCCAGCGGCTCGATAAAACCGCTCGACAGGCCCATAGCGATACAGTTTTTGTTCCAGATTTTTAAACGACGGCCGGTGCGGTATTTAATCGTGCGCGGTTTTGTCAGCGGCTTGGCGCCGACGGTCGCCATAAAGCTATCCATAGCCTGATCATCGCTCATGTGCTGGCTGGAATAGACGTGCCCTTGTCCGACCCGGTTTTGCAGCGGGATGCGCCAGTGCCAGCCCGCGTCATGGGCTATGGCCTGCGTGTAGGGCACAATCGCGCCGGTCGGCTCGGTCTGCATGGCGATGGCGCTGTCGTTGGACAGCCAGTGGCTCCAGTCCTCATAGCCGCTTTTCAGCGCCCCTTCGATCAACAGGCCGCGCAGGCCCGTGCAGTCGATATATAGATCGCCTTCGATAGTTTGACCAGACTCAAGCTTTAACGCGGTGATATCGCCGCTTTCCGGGTTTTGATCGACGCGGGCGATCTTGCCCTCGATGCGGGTAACGCCTGCGGCCTCGCTAAGGCGGCGCAGGAACGGGCCGTAAAGGCCGGTATCGAAATGATAGGCATAGTTGATGCGTGAAGTGGGGGAGGTCTCGAACTTGCCATTTTCTGCGGCCTGAAGCTCGAAACAATAGTCGCTTAACGGGCCTGCGACCCCCTTGGCGCGCGCCTCCAGCCAGATGTGGTGAAACGGCGCCATCCAGCTCGATTTGCCGAGCACGCCAAACGAGTGGAAATAGTGATCGCCCTTGCGCGCCCAGTTATCGAACGAAATGCCGAGTTTAATGCTGGCATTGGTCTCGCGCATAAACTGGCGCTCATCAATCCCCAACAGGTGGTGAAAGGTGCGGATGGTCGGCACGGTCGCTTCGCCGACACCGATAATGCCGATTTCATCCGATTCCACGAGGGTGACCTCAATCAGTGGGCCGATCATTTTGCTCAGGGCGGCGGCGGCGCACCAGCCAGCGGTGCCGCCTCCGGCGATGACGACTTTCTTAACGGGCGGTCGGGTCATGGGCTTTACTACCTGTTTAATTTCTGAAGTATCTGTGCGCGCAGACGGCGCGCCGTCAGGTTATCGAGCGGGGCGAGGGGGCCACGCGCCGCCTCTGGCAGATGGGCGGCAGGCACTTCGGCGGGGCCGAAGATGTAGTAATCGAACAATTCTCGCCAGGCGGCCTTTTCAGGGTCTGGCCGGTCACGCAGGCTGAGCATCCCGTGCAGCAGCGTCGTCCAGGGTGTGTCCATGAAGGTGGGCGAGGTGTTCCACCAGTAATTGATCAGGATATTGAAGGGCTCAAGCGCTTCGACATGATGCCACCACAGGGCCGGATAGAACAGCACATCGCCGGGTTCGAGGTCTGCGACCTGAGCCTGAGCCAGTGCCTCACGAAAGCGCGGGAAGCGCTCATAATCGGGGTTGCGGAAATCGACCATGCTGACGACCTGACCGCCGGGGGTCGGCTCCAGCGGGCCCGGATAGAGGTTGTGGACCTGATCGGGTGGAAACAGGGTAAATCGGCGCTTACCCGCGACACAGACCGCCAGATTATGCGACATATCAAAATGACAGGTGGCAATGGTACGGTTACCGATCCAGATGCTGGCCAAGGGCGGATTGGCCTCAAACATATCGTGGTTCAGGATCAGGTCATTGTCATCGCGCAAACCGGGCAGATAAAGGCCCAGATCGGTTGAACCGATGTAAAAGGCGGGCGCGGTGGGGTCGTTGATGTGGTCGTGAATTCGGGCCAGAAAGTCATTGAGCGCCACCCGCTCGCCCTTAAAATTCATGGCGGTGACGTCATCATTATAGAAAAAACGTCCGCCGATACCGGGGGCTGCGGTATAGGCGGTGACTGGCCGGCCCTGATAATAGCGCAGCAGATCATCCATGGCCGCTTTGTGGCTGTTCAAGCCTGCCTTAACAAGCGGCCAGTCCCGCGCCAGCCCTTTCAGAATCACCGGGCGTTGCCCTGCCATCAGGTCATCATAGGGGATGTCGCCCGGTGCGATGCCGTCCAGGATCAGTGGCTGGGTGGTGGGGGCGCGGCTGTCGGCCATGTCACAGGCCCGCCCCACGTTTATGGTTTTTCAGTTCTATGATCTTCGACATATTGCCCAGCGACGACATCACCTGAAACGCCAGGGCGAGAAAGCCGGATTGATTGAGCGCGTGCAGCGCCTCACCCTTAAGGCCGTTCAGCGCTTCGGCGCTGATGCCGAACAGATCGGGTATCTTATAGGCGGTGGTCTCATCAAGTCGGATGTCGACCTCAATCGGCGCCAGCAGACCGGCGGCTTCGAAGCTTGAGAACATCACCGGCATGACCTCAGCGCCGGTGTGAATGGTGCGCAACGTCCGGGCGATGCGCTCAAGGCGCGGGGCATTGCCGCCGTGGGGCAGAAACAGAGGCTCGCCCTCGGTACGGCTGAAACGGGGGTGGGTAATATCGGCGTGGATCATCGGCTCACGGCGGGTTTCACCGTCGATCTCTTCGGATTTGAAGCCGATCAGGAACGGGCCGCGCGCGATCATGGCCGGGATATAACGGGCATTCCAGTGGTTGCCGTCAAGAAACAGGTTCTCGTCCTTGTCCAGACCCAGCAGGGCTATGGCGTAGAATGTTCCCTGATTGTCACGGCGGAAAAAGATCGGGTATTCGCGCTGAATATCAGCAAATTCAGTGGGGAAGACCGGGGCCTGATTGACGCTGTCGCCAAAGGCAGGCGCATGGCCTGAGATATATTTCAGGTCGTGGTGTTCGACATTATCGATAAGGACGGGCTGGCTCATAACGGTACTTTATATACTCGGCAGAGAAAGAAAAGGCCGCGACGGTACGCGGCCTTTTCCATCAGTTTAAGCGACGCGATTAGAACTTGTAACGCAGACCCACTTGATAGCGGGTGTCCAGTTCCTGAGCGTAGTACAGGTTGACCTTGTCACGTCCGTGCTGGCGGATGTGTTCCTTGGTCAGGTTCAGCCCTTCGACGGTGAGCTGGATCGACGGTGTGACCTGATAGTTGACCGACACATCGACCACGCCGAAAGCTTCGACATAGGTCGGGTTGTGGGCGGAACCATCGCGGTTAGCGCCGCTGATATACTCATCACGCCAGTTGTAGGACAGGCGGCCCGACAGTGGCCCCTTATCGTAGATCAGGGTGACGTTATAGGTGTCCGACAGACCCAGAAGCGGGAACTGAACCGTGTCGGTATCCGCCTGAGAGTTGTCGAATTCGACATCGCCATCAACCGTGGTCAGGCTGCCCGCGACCCCAAAGCCCGTATCACCAAAGAAGTGCTGGAAGGCCAGTTCAAAGCCGTACAGGTTCGCGGTTTTGTTGTTGATCGGGATGCTGGTGACAAAGGTATGCAGCGGATCATTGGCATCAGCGGTGATGTCATAGGCAGCCAGAACCTGATCAACGAACGACTGGTTCAGATTGCCGCCGGTCGAGTTGGCCTGATACTCGGCCGTTGCCGCGGTAGCATTACCATTGTTCTTGATCAGCAAGGCGGTCATGGTGAACAGGTTCACGTCCGTTGTGCCCTGACCGATAGCGGCCAGTGCGGTAGCTGCTGTGCCGGAACGCGACCCCGCCTGACCCGATGACGGATCACGCAGACCGAACAGGCTTTGTTCGACCGAGCCCTGACCTACGAAGTTGGCTATGTCCTTGTTGTAGAAGCCAATCGAGGCGTAGTTGGTCGGGCCATAGTACCATTCGACCGAGAAATCGACATTGCTCGATTCCAGCGGCAGAAGGCCGGGGTTGCCACTGGTGGCGGTCGGGTTGACGCCGTTAAGGGTCGGACGTGGCGGACCATTGACGGTGGTGGTGGCGTACATATTGCCGAACGACGGACGGGCAATCGTCTTAGAGAACGATCCGCGCGCCACGATGTCATCACGCACGTTGAGCGATACATCCAGGTTCGGCAACCAGTTATGGTAGCTGGAGTCGAAATTCAGAGCGACTGTGCCGCCATTGAAATCAACGGTGGTGTCGTTATCAGCCGTCCAGCGAATGGCGGTAGGCAGGCTTTGCAGGGCCGATGCGGTGACATCGGTCTTTTCGTAGCGCAGGCCGGCGACCACAGTGGCGGACATACCCAGGAAGTCCCCCTTCATCATGAACTGACCGTAGATAGCTTTGATATCTTCTTCGATCTGGTTCGAGGTGATGGCGGCGGTTGGGATGGAGACGTTGTAACCATCAGCCAGAGCATTATAGATATCAAGCGCATTGCCACGGAAAGCTACGCTGGAATCACCCGGCGTAAAGTCCTGGAACATGGCCCCGATATCGTAGGTCTGAACCAGACCCGGTGCGTACTGTTGGACATCGCCTGGATTGGAAATGCCCCAGTCACCCAAAGCCTGATAGGTGGAGCCGGTGGTGGTGTCCATCTTTGACTTTATGAAATCGATACCGGCATCAAAGCGGCTTTCGCTGTCAAAGTCGTAACGGAAGTTAGCTTTGAACTCATCGATCTTATGCGACTGGCTGTTGGTCACCATACGACCGACCTGAGAGCCCAAGTCCCCTAGGTCCAGTTGTCCGTTACGGTTCCCACGGTAGCCTATGATAGTGGTTGTGCTGTTAGGGGCGTAGATAGGCGTGCCGTCATTGATCACATAGCGCTGGATCGGAATCTCACCGCGGAAATCAACCGAGTGCGAGGCAATAACCGGTGCACCCAGGGCGATCAGCACGGCGGTGGTGCCGTTTGGATTACCGGGCAGGGCTTCGGCCTTGGAGCTGTGGGCGTCCAGGGTCAGCGTCATGCTGTCATTGATGTTCCATTCGGCGTTCAGGCCGTAGGAGGTCAGCTTGTCGTTAACGCCGCGCAGAGCCTGTTCAAAGCCCATGTCCTTGGTGCCGGACAGATTTTCCTGCATGAAGACGGCGTTATAGATGCCGGAGGCGCCTTGTTCAAACACGACCTGATCGAACGGACGGTTGAACCAGTTACCAGCGTCGGAGCGGTTTTCGGTCGCCTTGTTTTCGGCATACAAGGCATCTGCCGTGAACAGCCAGTTTTCAGCCGGACGCCACTGAACCGTCGCCTGAAGGTTGGTGCGCTCGGTATGAGCATCGTTCAACTGGTAACGGCTGTCGTTGGCGTAGGAGACCTGCGCGCCGTCGGGCGGACGGTTGGTGATGGTCGACAACAGGTTGCCATTGGTGTCATAGCGCAGACGGCCGCTGCCGCTGGGCAGGAACAAAGAACAGTCTGGCTTCAGTTCAGGGCAGGTGGCGAAATAGTCGATGTTCCAAGAGTTCTGGGTGGCGGTGCGGGTGGCTACGTCACGTTCGGAATAGGAACCGAATACGGCGACGCCAAAGGTCTTGTCTTCGCTGCCCCAGCTATAGGCGCCGGAAACTTCCGGGGTCCAGTCCTTGCCATCGACCATGTTTTCGCCGTGCAGCCCCTTGACGGTGATGCTGCCGGTCGAGCCTGAACGGTTAATCGGGCGCAGGGTCTTGATGTTCAGCGTGGCACCGATGCCGCCCGAAGCTACATCCGCCTTGCCGGTTTTGTAGACTTCAAAGCCGCTCACGCCATCAGAGGCAATGTTGGAAAAGTCGAAGTTACGGCTGCCGCCGCCGCCAAAGTCGTTGTCCTGACCCACCACGGCGATGTTAGCCGAAGGCATGACCCGTCCGTTCAGGGTCGTCAGGTTAAAGCCCGGACCGAAACCGCGCACGGTCACTTCGGAGCCTTCGCCGTTGATGCGGTTGATCGATACGCCTGAGATGCGCTGAATCGATTCGGCCAGGTTGGTGTCCGGATACTTGCCGATATCTTCGGCCGAGATCGCATCAACCACGCCGATGGCGTTGCGCTTGATGTTCATAGAGCGTTGCAGAGAGCCGCGCACGCCGGTGACGATGACGGTTTCAACGTCTCCGGCTTCCGGTGATGCCGGGGCCGCGTCCTGCGCATAGGCGCCGCTGGCCACGAGGGCGAGAGTCGAGGCGCTGCATAGCACCGCCGCCCGTACCGCCCGCGTCAACCCCCTGTTGGATTTAGTCGTGTTCATTTCGCTTCCTTCCAGCTTTGTTTTTTTGGTTACGCAGATACTGTGGCGCGGCCGTGATAAGGCCGCGCCATTCGCTGTCCGCCACACGTGCGGACGCGCATTTCCATGCCCGGAAACGCCATGACGGAATTGCCGGTACTGGATCTTTTTTAAAACGCCTGGACTTTTGCCCTAAGCCGTTTCCTTCCCTTGGCAGCTCTTATGTGGGGGAACGCATCATGTGACTCGTTCGGGCTGCCTGTGTCGTTACCGCTATCATGACAACGCTATCATTGTAAAACACTGTCGACACAATTTTGCGCTGGTGAAAGCGCTTTGGGGCGCAATGTTGTATAATTGCGACAAAAATTTGACTAATGCGTCAAATGAACTGCATTTGTCTTACAAAATAAGGGTTTGGTAACCGCGTATTGGCCTGTGTTTGGCCATATTTGTATTACGAATTGACGCGTGAGTTAAAAATTTGAGGTGCGGCGGCAGGGCTTTTTATGCCCTTGGCGATGGGATTCGCGCGCGGTTTAGAGGCTTTCAGGTTGAGCAGAATGACCCCGGTCGAAACCAGTGCCGCCCCTGTCAGCAGAAGTGGCGTCAGGGGTTCTCCCAGAAAGAGGCCCGCGCAGATCGCCGTGACGGCCGGTGACAGCGACCCCAGCGCCGAGGCTTGCACCGCCCCCAGCTTGCGGATGGCAAAGGCGTAACACAGGCCCGCCATCAGGCCGGTGCCCACGCCGTGCGCCAGTATAAACGGCCATGCGGACAAGATATTATGCAGGCCCAGATGAATGGGCGCGTAGCCTGAGACCGACAGAACCGCCAGAGCGGCCAGAGACGGCAGGCACTGCACCAGCGACACGGCGATCGCATCGAGACCGGTTTTACGCACCGACAGGGTAAACAGGGCCCATAGAGCGCCTGCGACGAACACCAGAGCTGTCCCCAGTGGCGACAAGGCGGTGGCGCCCGTATTCAGACGGCTGACCATCGTGACGGCCGCAAGGCCGCAGGCGATCAGGGCCAGCCCGGTCATGACCGAGACGGAGACTTTTGAGCGGGCGTTCAGGGCCTGAAACAGGCTGACGATCAGCACGCTGCCGCCGGGGATGAGTGCGGCCGACAGGGCGGCTGAGGTCAGGGTAGCCCCCTTAACGGCAACCAGATAAAACGGCAGGCCGCCCCCGGCGAACACCGACAGAACCGCACTTAAAGGGGCGCGGCGGATGTGGGGCCAGCGTGATTTCAGCAGCGGCAGGAACAGCAGGGCCGGCAGGCCAAAGCGGACGAGGGCGGCATCAGCCGGCGTCAGGTTCAGATGGCTAAGGCCGCGTGCCGATAGGCTGAAGCCGGTCCATACGGCGATGACCATCATCATGGCGGCTATGCCCGTAATCGAACCCCAGAGGGCGGGCAGCGTACGCGCCTGTGCCGTCTCTTCGGAGAGCAAGGCGTTGCAGGGTGTTTCGGGCTTAGATGAGTCTGATTGCTGCATTGCGAAACAATATACGCTGCGCTGCGAAATTTCTTGCCTCAATTGCCGTCAGAGACGGGCGTTCACGAAAAATTTAGTCTCCGGTGAAATTTTATTGTATACCATATTCGATAATTGATTTAGGGTGAAAATTTCCGGATCGGATAGGTTTACGGAAAAAATCATGCGGCAATGTGGAATCAATCATCGTTTAGGGGTGATATTTTGCCGATGATCATGCTATGCTCACGGCAAAAGGGGATTGAGTGTCATGCGTCAGGGATTACCGGGTTACAGTACCTACTTACCGCATAACATTGAGCAGTTGTCTGAGATGGTGTCAGCTATTGCCGCGGCGGCTCATGACGCTCACGGTCTGACCGCCACCGAATGGCGTATCCTGGCGATGCTGAGCGCTCACGGGCGCGTGCCACAAAAGGATATTGCGGCGGGCGTTGGTGTGGAAAAGGTGGTTGCCTGGCGCGCCATTACCAGCCTGCGCAAGAAGCGCTTTGTCAGCCGCCAATTCTGCGAAGGTGACTACCGGGCCTATGACCTGTTTCTGACGGAAGCCGGTCGACACAAATTTGAAGACACCGTGCCGGTGGCGCGCGAACGCGAAGCGGCGTTGATTGCCGGGTTGACGCGTGATGAGGTGCGCCGCCTGTGTGAATTGCTAAAAAAGCTGGCCCCGGCTGAGGCCTCTGACGACGAGGCTGAGGCGTTTTCATCCCATCTGCCTGCCGGTTTCGAGCAGGCCAGCGCCGCCTAAATCAAATATAAATCAGATACGGTATTGGCGCAGGCCCTGCGTCATGCGCTCCAGCGCCTGCGACATGCCGGTGATATCCTTGGCAAAACCGATGCGCACAGATCCCGCCGCGCCAAAATATTCGCCGGGCGCTACGCGAACATTATGGGTTTTGGCCAGCCAGTCTGAAAAGGCGATGGTATCGTCTATGCCGACCAGTTTCGGGAAACAGATGCAGCCATGTTCAGGCAATTGGCCCTCAATCAGGCCTTCCGCACGCCATAGCTCGAAAAACCTGGCCATGACCGGACGGCTCTCCAGCATCACCTGACGGCGGTAGGCATCGTAGGCGTCATCCGCGTCGAGCACCAAAGCGGCGACGGCATGCGACAGGTTCGAGGTGGTGAAGTCGTAACGGCCCGCCACATCGCGCACGGGTGCCAGCGCTTCGGGCGCCCCCATTATCCAGCCGCAGCGAAGCGTCGACAGGCCATAGATCTTGGTCAGGGAGTTGATAGCGATAAAGTGGGGCGAATATTTCACGGCCGATCCGGTGCGCGCGTCACCGGCATAGTCGCCGTAAACTTCATCGATCATGACCTTAAGGCCATGAGCTTGCGCCAGTTCGGCAAGGGCCATGAGGGTCGCCTCATTTAGCAACATGCCCGATGGATTATGCAGATCCGACAGGACGATAAGGCGGGTATCCGGGCGGATGCGAGCGCGCAGATCGTCCATATCAATGGCAAAATCGTCGCCGGTGCGTTGAAAATCCTCAACCTCGACCCCCATGCTGAGGGCCGTGGTCGCCAACAGGTCAAAGCGCGGCGTTTCAACGAGGATATGGTCACCCGCTGACAGATAGGCGCGGTAGACCAGGGCAATCGCGGTCGTGGCGGCGGACGTCGTCAGAATGTGATCCTGCGGCACGCCGTACCGGCGCGACAGGGCCCCCAGCACATAAGGGTTGCCGTTCACAAAGGCCGAGGTGTAGCGGTCGCTAAAACCGTCTGCGAAACCGGCGCTGATCGTTTGTTGCAGCAGGGCCTTGGGTTCATCGACCGAACTGTCGAACAGGACAAAGGCTTTGGCCCGATCGGCCAGAGCCTGCCGCACCCACTGGGCATAGGACAGCGGCGGCCAGGCATCTGCGACCGAAGACAGAGGTGACGCCACAAGGCCGGTATCAGACCGGCTCAGCCGCGAGGAGATATTCATACTGTTTTCCATATGCGCCTACCCCGGTCAAAGGGTGGCTATGAGGAAAAATTTAGCTGATAATCCGGGCAATTCTTATGTGAAGTGCTAAGGGTCAGACCCGGTTTTCGCATAAATTACATCGTATTCTACGGGTTGCGGGGCTGATTTATCCTTGAGCGAACCGCCCAGTAGATGACGCCGATCACCGCCCAGACTGCCAAAAGGCCGTAAGGGCGCACATCGGCTTCGATACCGGCAAGTATCACCACAACCGCGCAGGCGGCCCCCAGATAGCCCAACCACAGCACGGAATTTTTCTTCCACTTCAAACCCGCATTAGCGTGCAGTTCGGGGTGATGCTTGACCAGATTGGTGGCGGAGATCGAGCAGGCCATATATTTCAACATGGTCGGGATATTGACGGCCAGCAGCAAAAACACCAGATCATCTGGCAAAAAGATACCGGCAAGGCCTGCGCCCCAGCCGATCAGGATCGCCATATAGGGCGTGCCGAATTTCGGATGAATCTTATTGAACACGGAGGGCAGGGCGCCTTCGCGGCCCATAGCAAACAACGAGCGCGAAAAACCGAGCGCCAGACCATTGAGCGACTTCATGATCGAAATGGTGGCGGCCCCGATGATGACGGGGGCTGCCCATGGGCCAAGGGGAATTTTGGCGGCGTCCAGCAGTGGGGTTTTGGTACCCGCCAGCGCGTCCGGCCCGATCAGGCCCAGCGCCGTCACCGCCACCAGACCGTACACCACCAGCGTCAGCAGCACGGCCAGCACGATGCCGCGCGGCAGGGTTTTTTGCGGGTTTTTGACCTCTTCGCCGATTTCGACGGCGGCTTCGATGCCGAGAAACAGGGAGATCATTAGCGGCACACAGGCCAGAATGGCGACCCAGCCGTGACCGACGATCGGCTGGATGAGATCCATGCTGGTCATCGGCAGGCCGGTGAAGGTAAAGGCCGCCAGCACGATCAGCAGCAGACCCATCAGCACGGTCTGGATACCCGACGCGATCGACACCCCGAAATAGTTGAGCGCAAAGGCAATGGTAATCGCCGCAGCCATGGTCGGTTTACGCGGCAGGTCGAACGCCATGCTTAAGTAACTGACCAGCACCGACGACAGCACAATGACCGCGCCGACATTGGCCACGATCCGCAGCCACGCAATCATGAAGCCGACAAATGGGTGGATGAACCGGCGCGGCCATTCATAGGACGCCCCCGATGTGGGCAGGGCTGAGCCCATGAAGGCGTAGGATGAGGCAAACAGCACCATCGGGATCGTAGCGATCAGCATGGCGATCAAAAGGCCGGAACCGGCGACCTGAGCTGCCGGTTGCAGCACCGAGAAAATCGACACGCCGATGGCGCTGCCCGCGCCAAACATGACCACGCCGGTCAGGCCGACGTTCTGTTTCAGGAGGCGCGAAGGTGTTGGTTCGGTCATGGGGCGGTACTCGAAGCGGTGATAAAGGTGCGAAGATCGGCCGACAGGGCCTTACGGCTATCCGGGCCCATATAGGGCATGTGGCCGGAGTCGTAGGTTTTGAAGGTGACGGCTTTCAGGTCGATCCCTGAATGCGCAAGGGTGTATTCGGCGGAACCGAGCGTGGTCACCAAATCATAGACGCCGGTGCCGACCATCAGTTTAAGCGACGGATTGCGGCGCATGGCGATGGCCAGATCGGTGGCATAATTCTTTGACGGCGGCGTACCGGCCCCGCCACCCCAGTCCCAGCGGGCATTGACGGTACGAAACTCAATCGCCTTGTAGGGCGCATCGATTTTGACGCCGAGATTCTGGGTGAAGTGGGTATTAAGGGCGGCCAGATAACCCGGCACATACTGACCCATGGCCGGATCATCAGCGACCGGATCGCCGCCGGACGATTTGAGCGGCAGGGTGTAGCGGCCATCATACATGCCGATCTGGATGTTTTTCGAGGCCAGCACCTCAGAGGCAAATTCATTCAGACTGACGCGCAAGTTTTGGCGCACGATATAGTCTTGCGTCAGGCCGGTCAGCGTCGACAGCTTTGCGGCCACGGCGGCTTTTTCGGACGGCGTGGCGCGATCACCGAGATAGAGCGCGCGCAAATAGTCTCCGGCGGCAAAGGCCTCGGCCTCGCTGATCTGTTTGGACAGCGTGGTCGCAGACTTATCGACGGCGCCGTGATACCAGGCGGTGGCGGCCATGGTCGGCAGGCCCGTAAGATAAGCGGTGTCGCCCTTGGGGGACATGTCCATCGCCTGACCCAGCAGGATAACGCCGTTGAGCGTCAGGCCGGTCATGGAGCCGGTTTCCGAGGGCCCTCCGGCCAGAAGTTTAGCTAAACGTGCGGCGCGGATGGTGCCGTAGGATTCGCCGACCACAAATTTGGGGGCACCCACGCGATCATATTGGCGCAGCCAGCCCTGAATGAAGCCAGCGGTGATTATGGCGTCCTGTTCCACGCCGAAGGCTTGGGATTCTTTACCCATGACCACTTGCGAATAGCCGGTGCCGGGAGGGTCGAACAGGACGATATCGGCGACATCAAGCGGGCTGTCCGGGTTGTCGGTGATCTTAAACGGCGGGGTGGTTTCGGGCTTCACATCGTCAGTGAAGGCGACGCGCTTTGGGCCCATAATGCCCATGTGCAGCCAAACCGAGGCCGAACCGGGGCCGCCGTTGAAGACGAAAATAACCGGCCTGACCGTGCCTTTGGGTGTGTCGGTGCGGATATAGCTGGTGGCGACGATCTGGGCGATAGCCTGACCGTCTGCGCCCATGATCGGGGTTTGTTCGACCACGGCCTTATAACGGAGGGTCTTGCCGCCAAAGTTGCCGGAATGTTGGGTTTCAAAACGCATCGGTGCGGATGTCGCCGCGGTCTGGGCGAGGGCGGGGGCTGTGCTGATCGGGGCTGCCATCAGCACGGCGGCCAGAACCCATTTGGAGGCTGCGGTTTTCATCATCTATCCCCTCATTTTACGTTTTTTAGGCTGACTTCGATTTCGACCTGCGCGCCGTAGGCCAGGGCTGATATCCCAAACGTCGTACACACCGGCAGGCACAGAGGCTTGAAATAGAGCCGGTAAATCTCAAATACCTCCTCTAGACGGCCAATATCAGTCAGCATCAGGCGGCATTTGAACACATCATCGAATGTGGCGCCGACCGTCTTTAATGAGGCCGCGACATTGCGCATCATCTGCTCGGTTTGCTCGGCCAGAGTGTCAGGTACATTCCCGTCATCATCGTCGCCAATATGGCCGGACAGGTGCAGGATGCCGCCGGTTGAGACAGCTTCTGATGCCGGAAGGTCGAAATCGTAAGGCCAGTAAGCAATATCAGTAGTGGAAGTGGGCGCCATCGGACTCTCCGTGATCAGAGTGATCGGATGCGGCGACCGGGCTGTCGGGCTTGGTCACCGTGGGCGCCGTGGTGAAGGGCGTGATGCCGAGCGCGTCATAGATCTCGTTCGGGAAATAGACAAAGCCGCCCTTGAGCACCATGCGGGTTTCACGCAGCGCGCTTAAGTCCTGGGTCGGATCGCCTTTGACGAGGAAAAAGTCGGCCAGCTTGCCGCGCTCAATCGTGCCCAGTTGCTGGTCGCGGCCCAGATAGACTTCCATGTCGTAGGTGCCGACCTTGAGCGCCTCCGCCGGGGTCATGCCGGCCTTGACATAGAGTTCCAGTTCGCGCTTGACCGAGAAGCCGAGCGTATCGTCGGTGCCCGGCAGTAATTGGATACCATTATCATGCAGCATCTTCATAATATCGACCAGCTTATCAAAGGCGGTGAAATAGCTGGCGTCTTCGGCAGCATCTTTCAGCGGCACATAGGTGCGCTTGCGGTAGCGCTGATAGCCGATAGGCATGTTCTTGAGGTACCACGCATCGGCCGGATTGACCTTGCCCGCGCGGCTGAGCATCAGGCGCTCAACGATCACGGCGGTGGTATCAAGGCCCATGCCCTGAGCCTTCATGGTCGCAACCGACGCCTGAACCGGGGCGGAATTGAGATCAAGCGTGGCCGCGCGGGCAAGGGCCGTCAGCCGCAGCGGCGTGCGGGTGTCCTCGCCGTCTTTCAGCAGCCAGCCCAGCACTAACTGGTTGATGTGCGTGATTTCGTCATAGCCGTCTTTCATGCCGCGATCAGGGCTGTAAAAGGCGGGGATATGACCGACCACATCCATGCCGAGGCGGTGGGATTCAGCGGCGACGGCGGGAATCCAGTCGGGGTTGAAGCTGTTGTAGATTTTGAGCTGATAATAGCCGTGATCGGCGTACCAGCGCACAGCCTTCATCGCCTCATCTAATGACGACACCACAAATCCGTGGTTGGCGGAATAGGGGCTCTTGCCTTCGATAAAGCCGTTGCGGACGATGCGCGGGCCCGCGACCGTGCCTTCATTCATCAGGCGGATCTGAGTATCCAAAAAGCCGTTATCATTGCCCATGTCGCGCACCGAAGTGACACCTGATGCGAGCAGAAATAGCCCTGATGAGCGCGTGGTGTGGGAGTGCATGTCGTGCAGACCGGGCACCAGCGTGCCGCCTTCACCATCGATGATGGTCTCATCTTTTGGGGCGTTGGTCGCGGCCTCCGCTTCGGGCAGGATGGTGGCGATGGTGTCACCATTGACCACGACGCTGGACAGCGCGCTAAGCCTGCCGGTTTTGGGGTCGAGCACCCGCACATTTTTGATACGCACCGGCCCGTCAAAGCGGTGGCCCAGTTCGGCCTGAAGGGTCTTCTGGCGCTCGGCCTCCAGTTCGCTGTTGAGCTTACCCAAGGCTTTGATCTCGGCCTCATAGCCTTTGCGCACCATATTGCCGGCGGCGAACAGTTCGTTTTGCTCATCGAGCAGGATATAGGCGGGGGCGAGGTCGAGGCCATCCAGACGGTAGATGGTGACCGCAATCGCCTGATCGCCCTGACCGACATCGAGGGTTTTGATCGCTTGCAACCGCGCCGATCCGCCGGGCAGGGTCTCGGCGGTCTGGTTCGGCTGGGTCAGCAGGTAGCGGGCATATATGGCCAGGTCGTATGGGTTGGAATCGTTGACGATATAAATCTTGGGGGCTTTCAGCGCCATCTTGCCTGAATCCGCCTGTGACGACCAGGTGAATGTTGTGCCCTTGATGGCAAAGGTCTCATTGACAGCGCCACCCATCAGGGAGGTTCCGGCAACCGTACCTGCGACCGGAAGGCCCTTATCGTTCAGGGTGATGGTTTGCTTGTGCTTGGGGCCACGGCCATTGTCATCAACGACGTAGTCGATATTGAGGGTTTTGCCCTTATCGGCAGCGGTTTCCACCACCTCGACATGGCCGACATTCTCGCCGTTCTGGATGATGACAAAGCTGGCGTCAGCCAAGGCTGCGGTCGCAAAGCCTAATCCAAACACGGTCGTCAACAGGGCGGAACGGATCAGGCGTCGGGTCATGGCAGATACTCTCTTAAGCGGTGGCTTTGGCGTGGATATAGGCGGCGGAACAGAGATCCTGCACGACATGGCCCAGCGATTTGTAAAAGGTGATATCGGTATCGCTGCGGCGGCCAATGACCGTACCGTTCAGGACTTCGCCGATTTCCGCGACAATGTGGTCGTCGCTAATCAGACCGGCCTCTTTGGCGACCAGAAATTCAGCGCCTGCGGCCAGCACCGAGCGGCGGCTGTCGGCAATATAGCGTGAGGCGACGACAAGATCGTTATCGACCTCGACCGGGCCGGGGCCGGAGGAGCCGACGATATTCAGGTGGGTGCCGTCTTCGACCCAGTCTCTAAACAGGATCGGCTCAGATGACCCGGTGGTGGTGCAGATGATATCAGCCCCTTTGCAGGCATCGGGGGCGGAGGCGACGGCATAGACCCTCAAGCCCGTGGATAAGGCCATGTCGGCGGCGAAATTGGCCGCCTTATCATAGTCACGCGCCCAGATGCGCACGTCCTCTAAATCGCGGACATGGCGGAGGGCCTCGATGTGGGATTTGGCCTGAGCTCCCGCGCCAAAGATCGTCAGGCGTTTGGCGCACTTGCGCGCCAATGCGTCGGTCGCCACGGCAGAGGCGCAGGCCGTGCGGATTTCGGTGACTTCGCCCGCATCAGCCGAGCAGACTAACTCTCCGGTTTTCGGATCAAACACGATGATCAGGCCATGATGCTTTGACCTGCCCGGATTTTCAGGATTACGCACGACCGAAATGATCTTACCGCCATAGATGCCGAGTTTATCCGCCGCGGCCTCATCCATCAGAAACCCTGGCATAAGGGCCAGAACCTTAAGCGGCGCCAGTGGAATGATGGTGCGCAAGGGCTGGGGCGCTTCGGAGGCTGAGAACGCCGCCATCGCCAGCCGCACGGCCGCGATGCAGCCGGGATAATCCAGCCATTTTATGACGGCGGTGGGATCATAGTGGGCGTAACTCATTGGCCCTCCTTAAGGAAGGCGCGGATATCAACGCCCAGTTTTTCCAGCGCCTTTGAATTGGAATAGTTCATATGCCCGCCTTCGTAATAGGTCAGGCGGGTATTGGCCTTGGGCCATCCGGCCTGTTTCAAAAGGTACTCCGAGCCGCCAACGGTGGTTTGGGTGTCGTACCAGCCGACGCCAACCATGATCTTCATCTTCGGCTGGGTTTTTAGCACATCGGTCAGCATCGAAAAATAGGGCCAGTCGCTAAACGGCCCCTTGCCATAGCCCCAGTCCCAGCCGTCCAACCCGCCGGTGACGGGGCTGTTGGTCAGATATTTGACCTCGGTTTTGATGTTCAGAAAATCGCGGGCATAAGGAACAAAGCCATTAATCATGGCATTGGGGGCCACACTTGATGGATCACCCTTATCGAGCGGGCCTGTGTAGCGGGTGTCGGCCATGCCGATGATCAGGCCTTTGTCCTTAAACAGCAGGCGGCGATAGGCTTCCTTGGAAATGCGCAGGCGGGCATCGGCAAAGGTTTTGGCGGGAACACCCGTGAACCCTTCCAGCTTTTTTGCGACCGCATCGCGCTCCGCGTCAGGCAAATCGCCGCCGCGATAAAGGGCCGCGAGGTACTCGGTGTCGGCAAAGCTGCGCGCCTCGGCCACAAAAGCCTCAAGCGACAGCCCGCGGGTATCGACCGCCTTGTGATACCAGGCGGTGGCGGCCAGCGTCGGGAGCGACACGACATAGGAAATGATATTGGTCGGACGCTGGACATAATCGACGATATTGGCGGCCTGCCCAAACAGAACGACCCCGCCAAGGGTCAGAGGTGTCTCATCCTCAGCCAGCTTTTTGGCGATCTGCGGGGCGCGCATGGTGCCGTAGGATTCGCCAAAGATATAGACGGGAGAGGCTTCGCGGCCGCGCGATTTGACCCACTGGGTGATGACCTGCGCGAACTGCTCACCATCGGCTTCGACCGAAAACCAGTCTTTCAGGTCAGTGCCGGGCAGGGGGCGGCTGTAGCCGGTGCCCGCCGGATCAATGAACACCAGGTCGGCGACCTCAAGCGGCGCATTGGGGTTATCGACCAGCTTAAACGTAGACGGATCGGCGCTTAAGTCATCGGGCATATGCACGCGCTTAGGGGCAAAGGCACCCATGTGCAGATAAACCGACGGGCTGATCGGGCCGCCGTTAAAGATGAACATCACCGGGCGGTTCGCGGTCTTTGATTTGGCCTCATAGGAAAAGGTTACGACCGACAAAGCGTCACTGCCGGACTTATCCTTGACGATATAGGGGGCAGCGGTGGCGGTATAGTCGATCTTTTGGCCGCCAAACGTGCCCTTGTGCTTGGTGACTACGGCGTCACCAAACGCGGCGGGCGCGAAGTTTTCAGCCACAGATGGCGGCGTTTGCGCGAATGCGGGCAGGGCAGCGCCTGCACATAAGATGAGGGCTAGCGCGCCCACTACGGAATTTTGGGCGGCTTTACGGACGGTTCGCACAGTCATGATCAATTCCCCTGCTCATGTTTTGTGACAGTTTCGCAAAGGTACGCTACGCTGCCTTACGCGAATAAATATGTTTTTCTCATCGGGCCGGTCAGTGACGCGCGCATAAAATCCGGTTGCAAATGAGACTACCGGGTTAATTCATGCTCAAAGGGCTTTAGACCCGCGCAACGGAATGGCGGTCGTTGATTTTAGCTCAGTCAGGGTCACGGTCGATTGTATATCGACCACGCCCGGCAGTTTCAGAATCACGTTGAAGATGAACTTTTGATACCATTCCATGCTGGGGGCCACGACCTTGAGCATGATGTCCTTTTCGCCGAACAGGGAATGGCACTCCAGGATTTCAGGCGTGATCTCAATTTTACGCAGGAACTCGGCGCGCTTTTCGTCGGTCAGGGTGGTCATCTTAAGGTAGGCAAACAGCATCAGGGACGCACCGAACTTATGGCGATCCAGCAGGGCGACCTGGCCCTTGATATAGCCCTCATCCTTAAGGCGTTGCAGCCGGCGCCAGCACGGTGATTGCGACAGGCCCACCCGGTCAGCCAGGTCGCTGGTCGACAGGGACGAGTCTTTCTGGATCTGCTCCAGAATACGGATATCTACGCTCGATAACGGTTCTTCGGCCATGACACTTTACTCTTTGATAAAGGCTCTGATCTGATCGGCCTTGGCCGTCAGATTGTCAGCGGGGTTAAAGACCGAATGGCCGGTGGCATAGGCGTTGAACGTGACGCGATCCAGCGGCATGTCGGCATGTTCGATCTCATAGCGCGCCGCCCAAACGGGCGTGGCCAGGTCGAAATAGCCGCCAACCACCATCATCTTAAGGTCGGGCCGGTCTTTCATCAGGGTGGCCAGATCGGGGGTGACGTTCATCACGAACTGCCGGTCCTTGTTCATATCGTCCCAGTTCCACTGAAAGTTCAGCTCTAGCGACAGCGACACATAGTCGGTGGTGGCCGGAAAGTTCAGCTCATCCTTAAGGTAGCGGGTGATCAGGGGCGATGTGATGATATTGGATTTACCAAGGCCCAGTGACGGATCATTAGCGGCGGCGGGGCGGTTCGGATTGGCAGGCGGGGCTATGGGAGCCACAACCCGCATATCGAGCCGGCCGGTCAACTGGTCTTTGTCGGCGTTGAGGGCTTCAAGGTAAGTCTGGCTGCCGACGCGCAGATTGGCCGCGAGTATCGTCTCCACCGGCAGGCCGATCAGGCCGGACAGGCCCTTGGCCACGTCGGTTTTTTCCGCATGTGTGATCTGCGCGCCTTTGAGCAGGGCCGGGGCGTAGGTCGAGATCGCAAAGCTTTGCGCGTCGTTGAATATGGCCTCAAGGCTGCGGCCTTTTCTGTCGATTTTGTTGTGGTGCCAGGCGCCTGCGGCCAGGGTCGGTAGTTCCAGAACCTGCCCCATGTCGCGCGATTCTGACATATTGAGCGACGGCGAAATCAGGATCAGCCCTTTGAGATTGGGTAAGGTTTTGTCCTTGGCGATCTGGCCTGACATGACCGCCAGCCGGTAGCCGCCATAGCTTTCCCCGGCAATATAGAGCGGAGAGGTTTCGCGACCATTGGCTTTGAGCCATTTGGCAATCAGGCCGTGGACGGCGGCGGCATCGTGATTGACGCCTAAGAAACTGCGCAACTCATCGGCTTTAAAAACACGACTAAGGCCCGTCCCCGGCGGGTCGATAAACACCAGATCGGCGGCATCCAGCAGGGTATCGGGATTGTCGATCAGGGCGTCTTTGTCGCGGATGCGCGGGCCGAACGCCGACATATGCAGCGGGGATGATGACGCTCCGGGGCCGCCATTGAAAAAGACGATGACGGGGCGTGTCGCCTTATCGCCGTCGCGGACATAAGAAATGGCCGACAGGGAGACGACGGCTTCGCCTTTATCGTTTTTCAAAATCTCTTCGGTAAAACCGGCGGTGTAGTTAAGGGTAGTTTGGGATTGAGTCAGGGTGCGTGGGGTGGTGACGTTGATCGCGTCCTGGGCGGTTGCGGGCGATAACATCAGCCCCAGCGACATGGCAATTGCCATCACAGATGCACAGGCGCGTCGCATACTCAGGCCCCTTCTTGATATGCTGATCGTAGGTGGAAACATTAACACCGCTTGGGGGTAGTTTGTCGCTTTTTTGGCGGAGTGGTAGCGGTAAAATGTATAAATCATGCAGGATTTGAAATTTATACGCATTTATTAGTCTGCGCTGCGTTTTCTTAACCGGCATAAATCATGCGCCGTCGGATGGTTTTTGTGGCCGCAGGGGCGCTTATGTCATCAAAATAGATGCAGTTGGGCTAAAAATTTCAACGATTGCTTATATCATCATCCCCATACTGAGTTTTGAGCAAGGGTCATCCTTATGCCGGTAACGCGTCGTGATTGGTTAAAAACTGCGGGGGTAGCATCGGTGGGAACTGTGGGCGCAATGGCCAGTATGGGGGCCGCATTTGGCGGAACCGCAACAGCGCATACCGCTGCCGCACCGGCGACAGACCCGTTTGCCGGGCCGGATAAACCCGTCAGCTTTCCGGATAAGACCTCGTTTGGGCCGATGGAGGTGACCTACCTCAATTCCGGCACCATGCATCCGTTCAGCACAGGCGCAAAGGCGGCCTTAGAGGCCTATCAGGCCAAGCGCTTTATGGACCCGGCCTTTCAGGGCGTGCAGCTTAATGAAAAACGCGTGCTGGAGAAATTCGCCAAGCTGATCAATGCTGAGGCCGACGAAGTCACATTTGTTCAGTCCACGACTATGGGCGAAAACATGATCGTGGCGGGGCTGGGGCTGGCGGATTCAAAAGCCCGGATCGTCACCGACACCCTGCATTTCTTTGGCTCGATCCCGCTCTATGAGGAACTGGCCAAACAAGGTTGTGAGGTGGTCTGGGTGCGCGACCGCGACGGCCGCATTGACCTTGAAGACATCAAAAAGGCCATCACGCCGGGCACCAAGTTTGTCGCCCTGTCGCTGGTCTCGACCATCAATGGCTTTGAGCACGACCTTAAGGCTGTGTGCGATCTGGCTCATGCTCAAGGGGCGCTGGTCTATGCCGACATCATCCATGCGGCGGGCTGCGTGCCGGTCGATGTCAAGGCGACCGGCGTCGATTTTGCCGCCTGCGCCAGCTATAAGTGGCTGATGGGCGATTTCGGCATGGGCTTTGTCTATGCCCGTAAGGACGTGCAAAAGCTGATCAAACGCCCGTTCGTCGGCTATTACGGCATGAGCGCGTTCAAAAGCCATATCTATCCCTATGATACGCCGGGGGATACCATTGCCGACTATGCCTTTGATGACGGGGCGCGCGGCTTGTTTGCGGTCGGCACCAGCTCAGAATCCCTACTGGCCCAGCTTGATTATTCGTTGGGCTACATCCTGACCAATGGGGTGGACCGTATTCAGGCCCATGCCCAGACTTTGACGGATCACCTTAAGGCTGAACTGCCCAAACGCGGCTACAGGCTGATGACGCCTACGGATGCGAAAACACCGATGGTGGCCTGCGTGCTGGAAAATGCGCGCACAAAGCTTAATCCGGCGCTGGAGGCGGCTAAGATCAGGATCACCGTGTCTCAGCACCGTTTCCGCTATTCGGTGTCGGTATTCAACGATCACGCCGATATCGAGCGGGCCTTAGCGGCGCTTCCCAAAATCTGATAAAGCTCTGATATAAGCCATTGTGGGCATAAAGTTTCCGGCTTACGGGCGCAATTCGCAAAGACGTGCCTGCGCTACCGTGGAAATATACGCGCAATATGCAGGGGATTTGCACATGAAATCTAAGATCGCCGCCGCCTTTGCCATGATGAGCTTGATGTCCGTGAGTGCTTTCGCGCAATCAGCGCCGCCGAAACTGGATATCCTGCTGAAACCCCACGCGACCGCAGCCGGGGCCGGTGATTATGTCGATGTGACCATAAAGCTTGAGGCCCCGAAGGCCGCCGCCGGTGACACTTTGGCGCGGTTGCCGCTGATGATCGTGTCCATGCCGGGCATTAAACTTGACTCCAAAGACCTTAAAGTGACCGATGCCAAAGGCACTGTGGCTATAACCCAGGCCGATCAGCCCGCCACGCCGCAATGGCAGTACCGTCATTTCAATGCGGGCCGGGCGACGGAAGGCGACGTGATCCTGACCTACCGTGCCCATGTGCGCGAAGTCTCCGGCACAACCCGTATGGGGCCTCTGTTTGATCTGCGCGGTCAGCTCGGCGGGGTCAATGGCGCGGGCATGACCTTTCTGGCCCTGCCCGATAAAAAGACGCCCTATAGCGTGACGCTCAACTGGGATATGTCGGCTTACCCGGCGGGTGCCAAGGGCGTGCATAGTCTGGGGGAGGGGCAGGTCAAGCAGATTGCCCCGACCGACCTGTGGAACTTCAGCTATTACTATGCCGGCAACGTCCAGACCTATGAAGCCGATGGCTTTTCGATGTACTGGACGAAAACCCCGCCGTTCGACACCGAAACTGTGGCGCAGAAAATTGGTGCGCTCTACGGACAGATGACGACGTTTTTCAAGGCTGAGGGCGGAAGCTACCGCGTCTTTGTGCGCGAAAACCCGTTCAGCGGCATGGGCGGCACGGCTCTGGCGTCGTCATTTATCTTTGGCTATGACGCGGGTAATCCCCCGACCTTGGATCGGCTTCAGGCGCTGCTGGCCCACGAAATGGCCCATAACTGGCTGAAAATCGGTGGCGAGCATGGCGATTCAGCGTGGTACACCGAAGGCACGGCGGAATATTACTCGATCATGCTGGCCCAGAGAGCTGGTCTTTTGACCCCGGCTCAGGTCGGTGACATGATCAATGACCGGGCGTTCAGCTATTGGTCCAATCCGTTGAGCGCGCTCAGCAATGCCGATGCGGCGGCCGCGTTCTGGAAAGACAACAGCGCCCAGACCATCCCCTATGGCCGCGGGCTGTTGTACCTGATCAATACAGATGCCAAGATCCGGGCGGCGACCGGCGGGGCCAAAACGCTGGATACGATGGTGCAGGCCATGATCGCCAAACAGAAAGCCGGTGAAACGCCCGGCATCGAGGTCTGGCTGGCGCTGGTCAGCGCCGAGATCGGGGCAACGGCCAAGACTGACTATGACGACATGGTCGCGGGTAAGTCCCTGATCCCTGTAGTCGGTGCCTTGGGGCCCTGTTTCAGCGTGGTGCCCGCAACCGTGCGCCGGTTTGATTTGGGCTTTGATCAGCCGTCGCTCGATAAAAAGCTGATCAGCGGTGTGCGGGCCGGATCAGCGGCGGAGACAGCGGGGCTGAAAGACGGTGATGTGGTCATTGAGGCCACCAGCGTGTTTGACGCCCAGCGTACCCAGACCAGCCCGATGACGCTGAAGGTCAAACGCGGCGAGGCGGTGATCGACATATCCTACTTGCCGCGCGGTGAGGCCGTGGCCGCCCATCAGTGGCAGCGCAAAACCGATGTGCCAGACATCGCCTGTAAATTATGATGCCGCCTGTAAATTGTGAGACGCAATATGCGTAGTTTTTTTCTGAGTGCGTCCCTGATGGTTTTGGCAGCCGGGGCGGTCGCTGAGCCGCTGAAACTCGACCTGACTCTGACGCCGCAGGTGTCGGCGGGTGCCGTCACCGGCTGGTCCGTCGAGAGCCGCTTTGACACCACGGCGGGCGATCCGGTCATGCGCTTTACGATCCCGAAAACCCTGGGGCCGTTGCAGCGTATTCCTGACCGCCTCAGCCATATCACCGCCCACGATGACAAGGGGCTGCTTAACCTGACGGCATCGGACGGCACCGGCTATATGGGCGCACCGGCGCAGATTTTCACGACCGATCGCGCGCCGGTGGGCGATGTGATCCTAAGCTATGATGTAGCAACTTCGCAGGAAACCATTTCCGGCCCGAACTGGGAATTGCGCGCAGAGGGGCCAGGGTCGAGCGCACAAGGATCATCGATCCTGCTGCTGCCCGATCAGGAAAAACCCTATGAGGTTAGCATCCGCTGGGATCTGAAACAGTTGCCGCAGGGGGCGCGCTCGATCACGTCTTATGCGCGCGATCCGAAGGCGGTGACCGAGCCGATCAGCCGCCTGCGTCAAACCTATTTTATGGCCGGAAATCTGATCTCCACCCCCGATGACTTGACGACGCCGAGTGTGTTCCGCGCCGCCTCGACTGCCATCAATAACCACCCGCAGAAGCCGCTGCTCGACTGGTCATCCGATGCCTACACGCGCATGTCGGGCTATTTCGGATTCTCATCGCCGCCGCCGTTTACGGTGCTGATGCGCTCCAACATCTATGGCGGCACCAGCGGCACGGCAGGCCCGGAAGGCCTGATTGCGACCATGGCCCCGCAGGCAAGCGAACTGGGCATTAAGAGCCTGATTTCCCATGAAATGGTCCATGTCTATCTGCATGGTCTGATGGAAGCCGATGACAGCGGTCGTAATCCGGATGCCGGCTGGTTTACTGAAGGCATTGCCGTCTACTATCAGCGCCGCGCCCCGTTCATGACCGGCCTGTTTACGCCCGATCAGTTCCTGGAGGATTTTAACGAAACGGCGCGCGCCTATTATTCCAATATCCGCATTAACGTTGCGATGTCTGAGGCGATCAAGAACTTCTGGACCGATCCGCGGCAGCGCATCCAGCCCTATAACCGCGGGTCGATGTATTTCCATGTGCTTGACGGTCAGATTCGCGCCAAATCGGGGGGGGAGCGCACGCTGGATGATGTGGTGCGCGCCTATCTGAAACGGCACAATGACGGTTTGTCGGTGACCGAAAAAGACTGGATGGATTTGCTGGTGGCGGAACTGGGTCCACAGGCCAAAACCGAGTTTGAGGCTATGATGAACGGTGCCGTGCAAATTCCGGCGTCGAACGCTTTGGGGATATGTTTTAAACGCGTCGAAACCCGGATGCCGGTGTTTGAACTGGGCTTTGAGATGTCGAGCCTGATCAACCGGCCGCGGGTGATTGCGGGTCTCGATCCGGTCTCTCCGGCCGCGAAGGCAGGTCTAAAAGACGGCGATGTCGTCACCAATACCCTGATTATCGACGCGATTCAGGACGACCCACGCGAGCCGATCACCTTGAAGATCGAGCGCGACGGGCAAAAGCATGACATCACCTTCAGCCCGCAGGGGCGCCTGACCAAGGGCTATCTGTGGCAGCGGGTCAAAGGTGTTTCCGATAAAAAGTGTGCGGTGTAACATGATCAAGGTTTTACTCCCCATCGCCGCCGTTCTGGCCGCGGGTGCCGCTCAAGGGCAAGTGCTCGACATGACCTGGAAGCCGGTGCGCAATGCGGGCGGTGAGGTCTCGGCTATCGAAGTCACGCAGGTCGTCAATGGTGTGGCGGGCGATAAGCCGTTTGGGCTCAATGCGCCGGTAACCTATGCCGCCGTGACCGGCGTGGCCGATCGTATTACGGGCCTCAAGGTCACCGACCGCGACGGCGAGATCAGCTTTACCGTGTCGGAAGACAAGCCCGTCTCCGGCGGCTTTCCCTATTACCGCCACTGGACGGCCACGCGCGCCATCACCTATCCGGTAACGGTCAGCTATAGTGCGCTGGTACAACCGCCAAACAGTCTCGGCGGCCCGGCCTTTGGCATCCGCCCGTCAGGCGGTGGGGTGTCAGGATCGGGCGGTGGCTTTCTCATGCTGCCGGAAAATGCCGGAACGACGAGCTCAAAAGTCACCTGGGACTTAAGCGGACTTGAGGCCGGATCGGTCGGGGTGACCACCTTTGGCGAAGGCGCGTTTGAGCTCAAGGGCGCGCCACAGGCTTTGACCGGCGGCTGGCTGATGGCCGGGCCTGCCCAGCATTACGCCATTCCCGGAGATAGCCATTTCAATGCCTACTGGCTGGGGGCGCTGCCGTTCGATGCCGAGGCTGAGATGGTGTGGGCGTCGAAGGCCTATAAGGTGCTGTCCACCTCATTCAAATATATGGACCCGGCGCCGGATTACCGGGTGTTTCTGCGTGGCCTTAAGACCCCGCCGTTTGGCGGTGGTACGGCGCTGGGCAACTCCTTCATGTTTTCGATGAGTGAAACCGCCCAAAAAGATATCCATGACATCCGCATCACCATTTTTCACGAAATGGGCCATCAGTGGGTCGGTGGGATCGAAGGCGGGGTGGCCGACAACTGGTTCACCGAAGGGCTGAATGTCTATTACACCACCATCCTGCCGCTGCGGGGCGGGCTGGTCAGCTTGGACGAATATGCAGCCCTTTTGAATGAGCAGGTCGCCAACTATTACACGTCACCGGCGCGCAACTGGTCGGCGGACAGGATCGTCGGTGTCGGCTTTGGTGATGAGAAAATCCGCCACACGCCCTATGTGCGTGGCGCGCTGTACTGGGCCGATCTGGATGTCAAAATCCGCGAGAACTCCAAAGGCAAACGCACTCTTGATAGCTTCCTGGCGCCGATGTTTGCGGCACGCCATAAGGGCGAGCGTTTTGACCGGGCCTATTTCGAGGCCATGCTGACGGCAGAACTGGGGCCGCAGGCGGTTGCCGATTTCCGCGCCATCAATATCGACGGCACTAAAACGATCGATCCGTCGCCCAAGGCGTTTGGGCCGTGCTTTACGCGTAAGGCCGCACAATTGCCCGGAAAAGACGGCGTGGTGGACGGTTTTCAATATATCCGCCTGAAAACCGTCGCGAATAAAAAATGCGCACGCTGGTAACGGGGCATAGGCCGCTTCAAGCCTGATTGCCGGGTTAGGCATCACCGCAAACGGTTGCCGGGCTTGAGTGTGTGGGCATAATGACACAGCAAACCTTACGTCATTTCCATTTGTGGTGAGATTGACACAGTGATGGTTTGGTGAATAAAAATTGCCTGTGCGTTTCGCTAACCGAATAAAAATTTTGTGTCGCTATTGTGACGACATTAATAAAGGCATGAAAAACCCGCATCCGAGCCTTAACGTCTGCATCAGAGGCATTTTTTGCTTTGCGGGTACAAAGGGCCTCCTTTGTTAACGGTCGAACCTCACGGCAGGGGATAGTCATTGCCGGTTCGGGCGATCCGCAGGGTTAAAGGCAAGAGGGATATGAGAGTGACCAATCGTAACAAATTAATGGCATCGACGATTTTTGGCGGCAGCCTTTTGATGTCGACCCTGATGGCAACCGTGAGCTATGCGCAGGACGCTGTGCCGCCCGCCGAAGACGAGGTTGTGCAGGAAGTGGTCGTGACCGGATCGCGTATCCGCCGTTCAAGCACCAAGACGTCCGCGCCGTTGACCATGATCGATGCCCAGACCCTGACGGATCGCGGTGTCGTGCAGGCGGGCGAAATGCTCAACCTGACGACCTCGATCTCCGCATCCTTCCCGCTGGCCGATGGCACGGGTAATGATGCAGGCACCGGCCAGCAGTTCCCGAACCTGTTCGGCATGGGTGCGGGGCGTACCCTGACGCTGGTCAATGGCCGCCGCTTTATTGCCTCGCAATCAGGCATGGACGGCAACGCCGTGGACACTAACATCATTCCGTCGGGCCTGATCAAGCGCATTGACGTGGTTCAGGCCGGTGGCGCGGCCGTTTATGGCTCTGATGCTATCGCTGGCGTCATCAACTATGTGCTGAAGGACGATTTCGAAGGCGCGGAACTGGATATCCAGACCGGCACGTCGTCACGCGGTGACTATAACAAGAACGCCATTCGCGCCACGTTCGGCCACAATTTCGATAATGGCAAAGGCAATCTGGCCTTTGATGCCGGCTGGTCCAGCACCGACCCTCTGTACTGGAACGACCGTCCGCGCAGCGCCCTTGGCCGCGTCAACGTCTCCAGTGGCAATACCAACCCCAGCGACGGCATTCCGACCGTACGTGAAAACCTTGATACCCGCTTCTGGTCGTTCAACACCAATGGCGTGATCTTCGCGACCGCCCCGGCACCGGCCCTGAACCCGGACGGCACGCCGCGCTTTATCCTGAAAAGCAACGGCACCTACACTCAGTTCAACGATGCGGGCACCGGCCTTGCCGCCTATGATTCCGGCACACCCGGCGGTATTCCGTTCTCGTCCGGCGGAGATGGCTTCAGCTACCGCGAACTGGCCGCCCTATACACCGGCGTAGAGCGCAGTACCGCGACCCTGATCGGCCATTACGACCTGACCGACCGCGTCAAGCTTTATGGCGAAGTCACCTATGCTGAGGTCGAAGGTTACGACCCGTACCAATCCTATCAGTCGAACACGGTGCTGAACGCGCCGGCGACTGGTTCGGGCTACATCGCCTTTACCCGCAACAACGCCTTCCTGACACCGGACACGATTACGGCGCTTACCACCGCGTCGCCATCGTTTGGGGCCGGTGCGCCTCTGTTCATGTCTAAGATCTGGGCTGATCTGTGGCCGTCGCGGGCGGGTGAGTACATCACCGAAAGCTACCGGGCCCTCGGTGGCATTTCCGGTGACTTTGATGCCTTTGACCGTAACTTCTATTGGGATGTGTCCTACAGCCGTGGCGTCACCGAAGGCAAGAGCCGCGGGTGGGGCACCATCACCGCTAATCTGGCCAAGGCCGTTAATGCGGTGAAAAACTCATCGGGGCAGATCGTCTGCGCGGTCAATGCCGATGTCTCGACCACCAATGATGACGTGGCCTGCGTGCCCATCAACATGTTCGGTACCGGCAATGTCACCGAAGCTGGCCGTGCCTATGTCTCGGCAGAAGTCGGTTCGGACTATAAGAATACCCAGGATGATTTTCTGGCGACCATCGGTGGCGATCTGATCAACCTGCCCGCCGGTATGGTCAACTTCTCGCTGGCCTATGAGCACCGCAAGGAAGAGGCCGAGTTTAATCCGCTGCCTGCTAACCTCAATGGCACGGTCGGGGCGGGCACGAAAACCCTGGCGACCCAGGGCGAATATAAGACCGACGAATATTCCGCCGAAGTGCTGATCCCGATCGTGGGCGGCGACTTCACCCTGCCGTTCGTGCAGGCTCTGGAAGTCAGCGGCGCCTATCGTTATGTCGATCACTCGATCGCGGGTAACGAAGATGTCTGGGGCGCCGGTATCCGCTGGCAGGTAGTCGATTCGTTCGCCTTCCGCGCCAACCAAAGCCGCAACTTCCGCGCGCCGACCCTGACCCAACTGTTTGCCCCGACATCGACAGCGCTGGGCAGCGTGGGGCAGGACCCGTGCGATTTCCGTTACATCAACTCCGGCCCGGCACCTGCCACCCGTCTGGCCAACTGTCAGGCTGAATGGACGGCCGCCGGACGCAATCCGGCAGCGCTTACGACCTTCCAGAACGACTCGACCAATTTCTCCTCAGCTATGGTCACCACCGGCGGCAATGCTGATCTGAAGAACGAAGTGTCGGAAACCACGACCTACGGCTTTGTGTTCCAGCCGACCTTCCTGAGTGGCCTGACGGTTGTGGTTGACCGTTTCAAGGTTGAACTGGAAAACGGCCTGTCGGCCTTTGCGCCAGTCAACTTCATGTCGACCTGCTATGACTCAAGCGTGCGTCCGGTGGATGTCTGCTCAACCTTTACCCGTGATGCGACCACCGGCAATGTCGTCACCGCCGTGACCACCACCTACAATGCCGGTCAGGTCAACATGGAAGGTGAGATCTATAACGTCAATTACACCTTCCCGCTGGGTAAATACTTCGGTGACCGTGATCTGGGCCGTCTGGAACTGGGTATGGAAGCCACCCATCTGGCGCTCTATGAAACCTCCGTTACTGGCTTTGATCTGACCCGCACCGATGGCACGACCCTTCAACCGGAATGGACGACACGCGTTGACGTTAACTGGTCCAAGGGCCCGTACCGCGCGTCCTATTCGGCCTTCTATCTTTCCGAAGGCAAGGTCAACCGCACCGACACCATCGAGAACACGCCGACGCCGAACATCGACGCCAACCTGCGCCACAGCATCTCGGCTCAGTATGATGTCAATGAAAAACTGACCGTACGCGGCGGTGTCACCAACCTGACCGACGAAGAACCTTCCTATCCGACCCTGAACTACGGCGACATTCTGGGCCGTCAGTACTATGTCGGCCTGAAAGCCAAGTTCTAAAACGCCTTAAACGGCAAGACAATGAAAAGCGCGGGCTGAAAGGTCCGCGCTTTTTTGTGTCTGGTTGTGATTATAAATGATTGCATCTGCTTCGTGATCCGGCCCATAAAGGTGAAAACAAAACAGGAGCAGGGACATGAAGGCATCGGTAGCGATCAGTGCGATGGTTTGGGCTTTAGCGGGGGGCGCAAGCGCCGAAACCCTGACGCTGGACGCCAGTGCACCACCCCTGGCACCGGTCGAGGGCACGCTGAAGATGGGTGCAAATCGCGCGCCTGATGGCACCGTTATCTCCGTCAATAACCAGTATTTGATGATCGGCGGCAAGCCGGTCGTGCCGGTCATGGGCGAGTTTCACTACAGCCGCTTTCCGCGCGCCTATTGGGAGGAGCAACTCCTGAAAATGAAGGCGGCGGGCGTCAATGTCATCGCGACCTACGTCATCTGGCAGCACCACGAAGAACAGGCTGGTCAGTCGGACTGGGACGGCGACCTTGATCTGCGCGCGTTTATTGAACTGTGCCACAAGCACGGGCTTTATGCGTACCTCCGGCCCGGACCGTGGGTCCATGCCGAGGTGCGCTTTGGCGGCATTCCTGACTGGGTCGTTGATTCCGTGCCGACGCGCTCCAATGATCCGACCTATCTGTCTTACGTCGAAGCGTTTTACAGCAAGGTGGCGGAGCAGTCCAAGGGCCTGCTGTGGAAGGAAGGCGGGCCGGTCATCGGCGTGCAACTCGAGAACGAATACAACCGCAATGGTTATCTTCAAGGACGCGACCATATCTCAAAGCTGAAAGAGATCGCGTTGAAGGTCGGGCTGGATGTGCCGCTCTATTCGGTGACGGGCTGGGATAATGCAGTCTTCCCACGCGGAGAAGTCATTCCGGTGTTTGGCTCCTATGTCGATGAGCCGTGGTCGGCGTCGGCCACCATCCTGCCGCCGAAGTCGAGCTATATGTTCCAGTTCGGCGTGCGCAATGAAAAAGGGCTGGGGGCGCAGGGCTCAACCTCCACACAGGATGACGGCTCACGCGATACCGACATCACGCCGTTTTTCGGGGCGGAATATGGCGGTGGAGTGCCGACCATGTACCGCCGGCGTCCGTTGATTGCGCCTGATGATATCTCCAAGATGACCCTGACCAAGATCGGCTCAGGCGTGAACCTGATGGGCTATTATATGTTCCAGGGCGGTCAGAACCCACCCGGTGCGCCGACCCGCGAAGAAACCGTGGCGACTGGCGGCTATAACGATATGGCCAAGCTCGGTTACGATTTTCAGGCCCCGCTGGGTCAGTACGGTCAGGCCCATCCGGTGCTGAACCAATTGAAACCGATCCACTATTTCCTTGAAGCGTTTGGCGATCGGCTGGCACCAACCCATACCTATGCGCCGGTGGTGCAGCCGACGGGTTCGGACGATCTGAACACTCTGCGCTGGTCGTTCCGGGGGGATGGGCAATCCGGCTTTGTGTTCGTCAACAACTATGTTCGTCAGTACGATATGGGTGCGCATGAGGACGTCCGTTTTGAAGTCAAACTGGCCGGTAAGGTGGTGACCCTGCCGTCAGCGGGCGTGGATATCGACAATGGCGATAACTTCATGTGGCCAGTCAATTTCGACCTGTCGGGGATCAATCTCAACTGGGCGACGGCCCAGCCGGTGACCAAAATCACGGACCATGAGGGCGATCTCTATATCTTTGCCCGCAGCGGCGATATCGCGCCGGAATTTGCCTTTGCAGCCGACGTGACGGTCAAAGGTAGTAAGCTGAAAGATGGTCTGCGCATTGTCTCGGCCAAGGCGGGTACAGGATCGGTGATCCGTGCGACTCAAGCCGGCAAAACCTCGCGCATCCTACTGTTGACGGATGATCAGGCGAAACATCTGACCAGGGTCGATCTGGGTGGTAAGGCTCATGTGGTGCTAAGCGACGCCCATGTGTTTGGTAATGATCAGGGCGGGTTTGACCTGCGCCAGACGGGTAAGGCTGATTTCAATTTCAGCATTTATCCGACGCGCGATAAGGCCCCGAACGGCAATGTGGCGCTGAAAACCGGCAAAAAAGACGGCATTTTCACAGTTTATCAGGCCAAGCTGCCCGCCAAAACCCTGACGGCCGAACTGACGCCGCTCAGGCCCGCCCAGAAAGCGCCGCCGCTTAAAACCTACGGGCCGCGCAACACGCCGGTAGTGCCGGAACCGGAAAGCTTTGCCGCGTCTGCCGCATGGACGATCACAGTGCCATCTGATGCCCTGAGCGGGGTGGCTGATGCGTACCTCGATATTGCCTACCAAGGCGATGTGGCGCGGCTGTTTTCAGGGGCGCGTCTGATTGACGATGAGTTCTATAACGGCCTGACCTGGCGGATCGGCCTGAAACGCTATGCGGGGATTATCGATAAGCCGCTAACCCTTACCATCATGCCGATGCGTGAGGATTCAAAGGTTTATCTTGATGCCAGCGCGCGCCCGCAGTTTACGGACGGACAGGTGGCTAAGGTCACTTCGGTGACCCTGACACCGGAATATGGCCTGACTATAAGGCCATAAGGATAAACAGCCCAAGCCCCATGACACCCGCCACGCCCAAGGCGCAGATACGGGCGATTTGTTCAATGTCATTGACCGAAAGGGCTGTGGCATGGCGGCTGCGGGTTGAGATGAGCGCGTTGGAATGTGACATGACTACCGCCTTTTGAGTTGTGATTTATGGCCTGATGATGTCGCTGCGGGCCATAAAATCTCAATGGGGTTTAGAGGTCAGACGATCTCGATAATCAGGCCGGGCGAATCGGGCGTGGCCTTGGCTTCTGCGGGTGGTGCGGGCTGTGCGGCGGTGGTGACCGTTGATACCGATAACCACGCCACGATTAGCACCACGTAGGCGACGACAAACCATTTCAGTCGGCGCATATCAGCCAGGGTGGGGGCGGGCATTTCATCTGAAGTGTCGTTTTGCATATCCGATCTCCTTACCTTTTCAGGTTTCGTGGCCGGATAGTGCGCTGCGCGGTGTAAGTAATCTGTAGGGCGCTCATTCCAAATCATAAGACGCGCGCGAATCTCATCACGTTTTTATGGATATGAAAAACAAGTTTGTAAAATAAACCAGTTTGTGTATATCGTCGTTATGTTGAACGCGCACAGAGGAGGCGGGACATGACAGATACATCGCAAACGGGGCCAGAGGGACGGTACGGCGCCCTTGATGCCGTAAGGGCAGGCGCATTGATGCTGGGGGTGGCTCTGCACGCCACCATGGCCTATACCGATCCGCCATTCTGGATCGTGCAGGACGCACAGAGGGATAACGGTTTCTGGATAGGGTTTTTTGTGATCCATATTTTCCGCATGAGCCTGTTTTTCATGCTGGCCGGGTTTTTTGCGCGGCTGGTGTTTCATAAATATGGCCTCAAAGGCTTTGTGGCTAACCGTGCCAAACGCATTGCCTTACCCTTGGTGGTTTTCTGGCTGCCGGTGATTGCTGCGATCATCACTATAGCCGTCATGACCTCGATGAAGTTCGTCGCCGCCGGAGGTGTGGCTCCACCCGCACCGCCACCGCCGACCTTAGCGACCTTTCCGCTGACCCACCTGTGGTTCCTGTATATGCTGCTGCTGCTCTATGTCGGGATGCTGGCCTTACGCGGGATTGTGGTGCTTGTTGACCGTAGTGGGGCTTTGCGCGACGGCCTGGGCAAGCTATTGGGTTGGGGTGTTAAAACCGGCGTGGCTATGCCCGTGCTGGCCTTGCCATTAGTACTGGTGACGGCGCAGGCGACCGACTGGATGCGCTGGATAGGCATACCAACGCCCGATACCGGCTTTGTGCCCAATGTCATGGCCCTGACCGGTTTTGGGGTGGCATTTGTCTTTGGCTGGGGCCTGCATCGTCGGGCGGATTTGCTGACGACACTGGCGAAGCAATGGATGCTCAACCTGCTGGCAGCCGTTATTTTCACCGTTTATTGCCTGTGGGATATGGATGCGACGGCCAGCTTTGATAAGGTCGCCGGGCGCGATCATCTGATGTATGCCGCAAGCTACAGTCTGGCGATCTGGACCTGGAGTTTCGGTCTGATCGGGCTGGCGATGAAAACCCTGTCTAAGCCCAGTCAGGTCTGGCGCTTTTTGTCAGACTCGTCCTATTGGGTATATATCGTCCACCTGCCGCTGGTGCTGTGGTTTCAGTACCTGCTGATGGATCAGAACTGGCCGGCGGGCGCGAAATTTACCGCCGTAGTGGCGGGGACCCTGGTCGTCGGGTGGGTCAGCTACCGTTTCGGGGTCAGGCACACGATTATAGGTACGTTACTGAACGGCCGCAAATGCGCGCCCCATAAACTGAAACAGGCCGCCGCCCATGCCACGAACTAAGACAAATCCTGAGCGATCCTTTGCCACAAGCTTTGCGGATGAGGGGCCGCGCGCTCAGGCGGCGACGGGACTGGTGTTTCTGTGGGCGGGATTGCTCTACGGTGCCCAGACCCTGGCTTACGGCGCCATAGACGCCGGGATGCTGACCCTGACCGGGGTTGGTCATCTCATCCTGACCATAGCCCCAACCATACCCTTTCTGGCGGTCATCGCCTTTGTGAGTTGGCAGGGTCGGACGTCTCAAAAAGGGGTGGGAACGCGGGCGCTTACGGCCTGCTACACCTCGGCGGGGCTGGTTAATCTGGTGATCGCCATTGCCTTTGGTGTGCTGGCAGCGCGCAAAGGCAATATGACCATCTGGCTGTTATACCCGATCGTTATCTGCGCCATGCAGGGGGCAGCCTGGTATGCCGCCTGTGCGATCCGGCGCAAAGTCTGGCTGGGGGTGGTCTCCGCCGGATGGTTTGCGGTGACGGTGGCATTAACGCTTCTGGTGACGAATGTTCAGGTCTATCTGCTGGTGCTGGGGCTGGCCCTTTGGGCGCTGATGGCTGTCCCCGGCTATGTGTTGATGCGACGGGCCGCAAAGGAGCCTTCACATGGGTGAACTCAATCCGCAATCGGCCCGTGATGATCTGGCCTTTATTACCGCTCTTGTGGGCGAAGGGGCGCGGGCGCAGGTCTCCGGCGGTGTGCTCCTGATGATCGGCGGTATTCTTTACGGGATACAGTGCCTATGCCACTGGGCCGATATGGCGGGGCTTATCCGGCTGGGCACCGTCGGGCACCTGATCAATGGCATATTGCCGTCGGTGCTGTTTCTGATCGCGGTCGGTATCGTCATGTGGAGGGATCGCCATAAAACCCAGACAGGCGTCGCTTCACGCGCCCTCAACTCGGCGTTTGGTGGGGTGGGGTTGGCCAATCTGTTTATGAACTTTGTGTTCGGCTACACCGCTCTGATGCACAAACTGTGGTTTATCTGGATGTTGTACCCGATTGTGCTGTGCTCACTTATGGGCGCGGCCTGGTATGTCGCCGTCATTATCCGGCGTAAAGCCTGGCTGGGGGTAGTGTCCGCCGGATGGTTTACGGCCGCTTTTGCGCTGATGTGGCGGATCGAGACGCCGGATTATATGCTGATCCTGTCGGCGGCGCTGTTCCTGCTGATGGGCGTGCCAGGCTATGTGTTCATGCGATTGGCAAAGGCGTCAGCGTGAGCGGATTTGATGTCAATCGGCTGGATGACGCCATCCACGGACGCCTGCGTCTGGGGATCATGGCCTATCTGGCCGATGCCGAATCGGCGGATTTTAATGAGCTTAAGGCCGTGCTTGAGGCCACCCAAGGCAATCTGTCGATCCATCTGCGTAAGCTTGAAGATGTCGGCTATATCGAGATCATCAAAAGCTTTCAGGGCCGAAAGCCCCTGACCCGCGCGCATATCACGCCCGCGGGTCGTAAGGCTTTTTCGAACTATCTCAAGGTCTTATCGGGACTTGTGGATAAGTCTTAAGCCAGCATTTCAAGGTGCGCTGCCAATTGCGGCTTGCTTTCCGCCGTCAGGTCCTTGGGGATTTCAGCCTCGATGGCCGACAGCACGCCCTTACTGAACAGCTTACGCAGTTCGCCAAGCAGCTTGGCGGGGGCAATCACCGTCAAACGCTCGAACCTGCCGGAAAGGTAGGCGGCATTGATGGCATCGGCCGCGGTTTTCATCAGGTCGAGCTTGACCTCCTGACGGGCATCGATGTGCGGCTCAGACATGCTGCGTTGTGACGAATTGCTCTGGAATACGCGCCCCAGCTTGTCCGGATCGACATCATAGACCTTATCGGCGTCCTGCGCCTGCCAGGACAGGCCATCCACGGCTTTCAGGCTCTTACGCGGCTCAATAGTGCTGGGACGGTTGGGCTGGGCGGTGGTAGGCACCTCAGAGCTATCGGTTTCGCGGCAATAGATGGTGGCAGATTTCCCGCTGGCCGCCAGAACCCATGACACGGTGGCTTTACGCGCCGCCGGTTGAAAATCAGGCATATTCAGATCCTTTCAAGGTGTGAAACGATCCCCCTTAAGCCGGGTCAGAGTATGCGCCGATATCGAAAAGATTCAATGCGGTAAGCTTATCCGGTCAGGACTGGCTGATCAGCGCCGCCCGTTCCTCCGGCGTCATATGCCGCCACTGGCCTTCGGGCAGGTCGCCCATATGTAGCGGCCCAATCCGGTCGCGGTAAAGGTCAATAACCCGCAGTTCGACCATGTCGCACATCCGCCGGATCTGACGATTGCGGCCTTCTTTCAGGATAAAGCTCAAGGATTGTTCGCCGGTTTGGGTGACGATGGCGGGCTTAAGCTTGCGCCCGTCCAAGGTCAGGCCGTGACGCAACCATTGCAGCTTTTCCTCAAACACAGCCCCGCGCACCCGGACGTGGTATTCTTTTTCAAGGTCACTTTCCGGGCCGATAATCGCTTTGGCCAGCACGCCGTCCTCAGACATGATTAGAAGCCCGTGCGAGTCCTTATCCAGCCTCCCGACGGGCGCCAGCTTGGAATGTTGGTCCGGGAAAACCTCAGCCGGGCCATAGACATTGGCGCGACGGATCATACGTACCGCCGGGATCTCGCCGGCTTCAGGTGTGCCGGACACGATGCCAATGGGTTTGTGATACAGAATCGTCATGCGCGTATCGAGGGCGTCCTTACCCTCGTCGTCGATAGTGACCGTCTGACCCTTTTCGATCTTGCGGCCCGCATCGGTGACGCGCACACCATCGACCAAAATCTGACCGCGTTCGATCAAACTATCGGCTTCACGCCGCGAACACACACCCGATTGCGCCAGCCATTTGTTGACGCGCACGGGCTCATCACCGTCATAAATCTTGCTCAAAGCCATGCCGCCTCCCTTAGCGACAAAGCTTTCGTCGCGCCATAGTTTTTATGCGGAGGTCAGGTGGTAAAAGGCGCTGGCGTGGGGGCGCAGTTCGGTTTTCAGCGCCGTGTCCATAACCCGAAGGTCTTTGCGGGCCCAGATATCGCGCACTTTCACCTTGTTTTTCAGCCCCATAAGTTTGAACAGTTCACTGACGGCTTTAGGTTGGTCGGAAATGTTGAACAGGGCCAGATAGCGGCCTTTAGGGGCATCGGCGATCCAGCCAATCTGGCCGTCGCGTTTGAAGAGTACGCGGTTGTTTGAGCTTTTCTGATTGACGGCAATGACTTCGGGATTGGTCAAAAGGTCAAGCGTCGCCTGATCCATCGCGCGCAGATCGCCGCCCATGATCAACGGAGAGCGCGCAATCGACCACAGGGTCATCAGGGTTTGCTGCTCATCGGGTGTGAACTTGGTCTTGCGCTGCCCCATGGCCAGCAGCCCCAGCGGCAACATGTCGGCATCGGGCCAGGCGCCGGGTTTGCGGTACGGGTTCCAGTTTTCCAGCCGCTGGAATTGATCGCGCAGCAGTTTCCAGTCATCCCAGAAGTCATCGGAAATCCGCCACATTTGGGCATATTTCGGCACATGATGGGCCCAGTTGAGATCGGTCTCACCGGGCGACAGGCTCAAAATCATCGGGCGGCCAGAGGCGGCAATGGCCTTATGGGCTGCCTCGATCTCGCGCCAGTTATCACCATAGGGGCGGGACATGTCATCCATCTTGACGAAATCGACGCCCCAGTCGGCAAACAGCTTAAAGACCGAGTTGTAGTACGCCTGCGCCCCCGGCTTGGTCATATCGACGCCGTACATGTCGCCGTTCCAGGTGCAGGTGGAGTTGGTATTGGCGATATCCTGCGCGCGGACTGTGGTGCCTAAAATGGGGACGTTCTGCGCCACCGCCTGACGCGGAATCCCTCTCATGATATGGACGCCGAATTTCAGACCCATTTTGTGAACCTGATCAGACAAGGGTTTGAAGCCCTTGCCATTTTCTGATGACGGGAAACGATTAGGAGCGGGCAGAAGGCGGCCATTTCCGTCCATGGTCAGGGGGGCGTCTTTACGGTAATTATAACCGTCGGCATTGGGTTCGTACCACTGGATATCGACGGTAAAGACATCGTAACCGGATGGCAGCAGCTTATCGGCCATGATGTGGGCGTTTTCCACGGCCTGAGCTTCGGTGATGGTGGTGGCGAACGAGTTCCAGCTATTCCATCCCATCGGTGGGGTTGGGGCCAGCACCGGCTGTGCGGCAAAGCTGATACCGGATGTGGCCGCGAATGTCGTGGCTGTGGCGCCGCCGATCAGGGCGCGCCGGTTGAGTTGCCATTTTCCTGTCATCATGACCTCCGTTATTTATTTGTCCGACTATTGCAATGGTCTGGCCAATTTGCCAACCCTTTTTTCAGGAAAATGTCGAGGGGCTCTTGACGGCGAGCCTTACCTCAACCAAGCCATGGCACCATGAATATTCTACTGATCGGCTCGGGCGGCCGCGAACACGCCCTCGCATGGAAAATCGCCCAGAGCCCGCTGTTGACGCGCCTCGTGATCGCGCCCGGCAATCCCGGCATGGCGTCATTGGGCGAATGCGTGGCCATCAAGGTCACTGAGGTCGATAAGCTGGTGGCGCTGGCGAGGTCCATGAGCGCTGATCTGGTCGTTGTGGGCCCTGAAAGCGCATTGGCTGAAGGCATTGCCGATGCGCTGATGAAGGTCGGCATACCGTGCTTTGGGCCGACGCAAACGGCGGCGCAGTTAGAATCGTCAAAAGCCTTCACCAAGGATTTTTGTAAGCGCCATGACATCCCCACCGCGGCCTATGAAACCTTTGAAGATATCGACGCCGCGAAAGCCTATCTCAAAACCCTACCCGCGCCCTACATCATTAAGGCTGATGGTCTGGCGGCGGGTAAGGGCGTGGCCATTTCACCTGATTTGCCGGATGCCTATGCTGAGCTTGAGGCCATGATGTCGGGCCGCTTTGGCACATCAGGCGCGCGGGTGGTGATCGAAGAATTTATGACCGGCGAGGAAGCGTCGATCTTTGCGCTCTGTGACGGCGAAACCGCGTTACTCTTCGGCTGGGCGCAGGACCATAAGCGCGCTTTTGACGGCGATACCGGCCCTAATACCGGCGGTATGGGCACCTATAGCCCGGCGCCGATTGTGACCTCGGCATTGCTCGATATCACCCAGCGCGACATCCTTGATCCGACCATGCAGGGCATGAAGGCCGAGGGCAATCCGTATAGGGGCGTGCTCTATGCCGGTCTGATGGTGGAGGGCGGTAATCCGCGTCTGGTCGAATATAATGCCCGCTTTGGCGACCCGGAATGTCAGGTGCTGATGCTGCGCCTCAAGAGCGATATCGTGCCCTATCTGCTGGCGGCGGCCAGGGGCGGGCTGAAATATCTGCCAGCCCCGGAATGGCATGAAGAAGCGGCCGTATGCGTCGTCTATGCCGCCAAGGGCTACCCCGACAGCCCGATTGGCGGTTCGATCATCAAAGGCGCTGAGCAGGACTTTGGTGACGGCGTCAGTGTGTTCCATGCCGGTACATCGCTGGCGGAGGATGGCTCCTTGCTGGCCGCCGGCGGGCGGGTGCTCAATGTCTGCGCGCGCGGGGCGACAATCAAAGAGGCCCGTGACGCCGCCTATGACGCGGTCTCGAAAATCCAGTGGCCGGGCGGGTTTTATCGCTCAGATATCGGCTGGCGTGCCCTATCGTAATAGGGCGGCTTTGAACCCATCTTCATCATCGAAGCGCGCCTGAATGGGCAGGTAGTCGATAATTGATTTCCATCCTTCGGGCAGCTTGACCCAATCCTTTTCGGTGGTGATCAGGCGCGCCGCCTGTTCATCGGCCGTGGCTTTAAGAGCGGTCAGATCAGTCTCGGAAATCGGCGCATGATCAGGATAGGCTTTGAAACCAACGATATCGCACCCCAGCCGTTCAAGCGTGTCCTGAAACTTCCACGGCTTGGCTATGGCGGCAAAGGCCACCACGCGGGCGGGTTTCATAACCGCTGTCAGGCGGGCAATAAAGACCGGTTTACCTTTGAATAGACCCACTAATTCAGGATCGATCGGGGCATCCTCAGACGGCAACCACAGGACGATAATATCGGCCCGCGCTAAACCATCATTTAGTGGCTCACGCATTGGCCCATAAGGAACCACGCCGCCATCACCAAAGGGCCAAGCGCCATTTGAGGTATCGCCGTCAACCACGACGATATTGATATCCTTGGCAATGGTCTGGTTCTGGTGGGCATCGTCAACGACGCAGATTTGGGCGTCCGAGGTCTCTATCGCCCGCAGTCCGGCGGCACGGTCTTTAGCGATAACAAACGGAAACTCACGCGCCAGCATCCACGCTTCGTCACCCACTTCGGCAGCGGTATGGGTGATTGAATCAATATTGATTGGGCCGTCAAATTTGCCGCCATAGCCTTTCGAGAGACCTGCCGCGTGTGGCAACAATCGCAGGATTTCCCGCGTTATTGGCGTCTTGCCTGACCCGCCGACCGTCAGATTGCCAACGGAAATAACCTTGAGTGATGACCGATAGGGCGCTGCCTTTTTAGACTTGCCACGACCGGCGGCGATCCACAGTTGCGATAGCGGCCACAGCACCGGACGCCACCACGGCGCACCGTCAGCGTTTTTTGTGTACCACCACTTCGGGGTTTTGAAAGTCAGGATCAAGGTTAAAGAATTCTAATTGTGACGTGATAATGCTAGCGGTCGCTAACAGTAAAAACTTTCGGAATTAGCATAATGCCTGAAATGGAGGTCCACGCTCCAAAGGCAAGATGAGCAATGCATAATATTATAATTTTTACTTTATGTAATGTGGACTTGCCTCTTTTATTAGCAGTCAAGTAAGCGTGTTTGTAATACATATAAGCACCCCAAGTTGAGGTAAACCCAAGGCCGAGTAAAGCGCCCATTAGCGTTGTGTCAGAGATATACATTTCTAACTTTCAGGTTTGAGGTAATACATAATGGCTTAGGCCGCCTCATCCTGAGCGGGGGCGGGCGGCAACAGCGGCTCCAGACAGCGCCAGACCATCGGCAGGGTGTCGCCATCCTTACGTGCCAGCCGCCGCGCCAGCGTATTGGCCGCCTCACGCGCCTGCGGATTGACCAGCAATTGCTCGACGATCAGGCTCAGTTCATCGCGACTGCTAGCCTTCCAGCCTGCGCCCAACTCCAGCACGTCGTCATAGACCGCCTGCCAGTTGTAAAGTTCTGCGCCAAATATGACGGCTTTCGACAACCGCATGGCCTCCAGCGGGTTATGGCCACCGATGCCGGTTGAAAAACTACCGGCCATGATGACCACATCGGCCAGCCGGAAAAACACCCCAAGTTCCCCCAGAGTATCGGCCAGATAGATCTGGGTATCCGGTGTAATGACCTCGGTCTTTGAGCGTTGCGCCACCGTAAACCCCAGCGCTTCCAGATCAAGCCGGATTTCTTCGGCGCGGGTCGGATGGCGCGGCACGATAATCAACAACGGCTTATCCGGAGATTTAATTATCGTCTCTAAGGCGCTGGAAATATAGGCCTCTTCGGTCGGGTGGGTGCTGGCGGCGACAATGACCTGCCGCGCACCGATCTGTGCGGCCAAAGCCTCACGCGTGGGGGTATCATCCTCCAACGGCGCGCCCAGGGTTTTGAGATTGGCCTGCGGGGCGACGTGACGGGCAACCGGATCGCCCAGGCTTTTGAGGCGGGCTTCAGAGTCTTTGTCCTGCGCCATGATCAGGTCGAAACCGCTTAGGGTATAGGTGATGGCCTCTTTCAGGCGCATCCAGCCCTTATAGGTTTTTTCGGTAATACGCGCACTTAAGAGGGCGTGTTTGATGCCGCGTTTCTGTAAGGCCCCGATCAGGTTGGGCCACAGGTCGCTTTCGATAAAGATGGCAAGGTCCGGCTGCCAGTGATCCAGAAACGCGGCCACCGCCTGCGGGGTGTCGATAGGCGCATATTGGTGCGTGATGTCGCCCACAGTCGCCAGCCGTTTGGCCAAAATCTCGGCTGAGGTTGTGGTCGATGTGGTCAGCAAAAACCGAACATCGGGCCGCTCCGCTTTTAGGCGCTCAATAACCGGCAGCACCGACAGACTTTCGCCGACGCTGACGCCGTGCAACCATATCAGAGTGCCGGACGGGCGCGGTGTGTCCGTGCGGCCCAGACGCTCCCGGAACCGGATCGGGTCTTCCTTGCCGCGCTCAAGCCGTCTGCGCAGAACAAAGGGTGCCTGAGTGTGAAACAGGCTCATCAACCATTGATAAGCGGTCAGGGAAAACGGTTTGGGACTGCGCATCTAAAGCGGCGCCCCCACTACGCGATCGGCTTCATCGTTGACGCGCGTCAAAACATCACCCATGTGGGTCATCAGGTGTTGCAAGCGGTCGGCATCGATATCGGCCGGCACGGGGTCATGAACCTCCCACACAATCGCCGCATGTCCGAACGGCAACGGTACGCGCATCCTATCCCAGGTCTTAAATTCGATAAAGCGGGAGGTCGATAAACCTACCGTGATCATGGGTGCGCCCGTCATTTGCGACAGTTTCAGTGTACCTTCGGTCATTTCGCGGTGCGGCCCACGCGGCCCGTCAGGGGTCATGGCCACGCAGCGACCCTCACCAGCCGGGGCGGCACGCATCCAGCGCAGCATCTCACGAAAAGCCTGAGCGCCACCTTTTTGCTTGGTGGGGTCGGATTTTTTTGCCGACGATCCGCGGATGGCATGATAGCCGAAGCGCTGATTGATCAGGGCGCTCTGGTCACCGCTTTTGGACAGGGAAGCCAGCACGCAGACCGCTTGCGCGCGGTCCAGCGGCCAGCAGGCATGGGTCAGATGCAGGCGGCCATGCCAGAACATCAGCACAACGGGGCCTTTGGCGGCCCAGATCGCTTCGACGGGAGCCTGATTGACCCGCGTCCAGCGCGAGGTGCGGTAGCAGAATTTCAGATAACCGACGACGAGTATGGCGATCAGTTTCTGAACCGGTTTTGAGTTTAAAAGCGACTTCATGACGCCACACCTGATGCCATTTGCGGGCTATTGTGTGGCATATCAAACTGTTGCCGCGCCAGATCGGCATAGAGACCGCCGGAGGTAATCAGGCCGTCATGGGTGCCGCGCTCCACGATCCGGCCTTTGTCGAGCACCAGAATCTCATCGGCATGGCGAATGGTCGACAGGCGGTGGGCGATCATGAAGGTGGTGCGCCCAGCCATCAGCCGTTCCAGCGCTTCCTGCACGCGGGCTTCGGATTGGGTATCGAGCGCGGAGGTGGCTTCATCGAGCAGCAAAAGTGGCGCATCTTTCAGGAAAGCGCGGGCAATGGCGATGCGTTGTTTCTGGCCTCCCGACAAGCGTGAACCGGCTTCGCCGACGCGGGTGTTGTAACCCTCGGGTAGGTCCATGATGAACTCATGGGCGGCGGCGTCACGGGCGGCTTTTTCGATGGCGGCGGGGTCAGCATTCGGGTTGCCATAGGCGATATTGACCGCGATGGTATCATCGAACAGGAACGGATCTTGGGTCACCAGCGCAATATTTTCGCGCAATGATTTGAGCGTAAACGATTTTTGGTCCTCACCATCAAAGCGGATATGGCCGCGGGTGACGTCGAAAAAACGCGGCAGCAGGTTGAGCAGGGTCGATTTGCCTGACCCTGACGGACCGACCAGAGCGATCGAGCGTCCGGCCTCAGCGGTGAAATTTATGCCGGTAAGGGTCGGCATATCCGGCGCATATTCAAAACCGACGTCCTCAAAGCGGATCGTTTTAAAATCGCGCGGTAGGGCCACGACACCCGGCGCGTCCTTGATGTCAGGTTGTATATCCAGAACGGCAAACAATCTTTGGGCCGCCGTCATGCCTTCGGACATTATGGTTTGCAGGCTGGCGAGTTGGCGCAAGGATTGCGCCGCTGACCCCAGCAGGGCCAGAAACGCGGTAAAGCCGCCGACGGTCATTTCGCCAAGGCCAGAGCGCCAGCCGGCATAGGCGATGACCAGCGCGATCAGCACAGTTGTCAGGGCTTCGGTGACGGGGGCGGCCGAGGCGCGGGCATTGGCGCCCTTGATGATGTGTTTCTGGCGGCGGGCGATCACGTCATTGACGCGGCCTTCTTCAAAGCTTTCCTGATGAGCGATTTTGACGATTTTGACGCCATCAAGGCTTTCCATAATGGCCGACGACAGGCTGGAGGTTTCTTCCATCGCTCCTTTGGCGGCCTTTTTGGTGCGCTTCATATAGCCCGATAAGACCTGACCAATGATCGGGCCGATGATCAGCACGCCGAGCGTCATTTTCCAGTCGATAAAGGCCATGGCAATCAGGGTGTAGATAACCGTCAGGCCGTGCTGGGTGTAGTTGACGACGCCGTTGGTGGTGGCTTCGCGCATTAAACCGGCATCGAAAAGAACCGAGCTAAGATATTGTCCGGAATGGGCTTTTTGCAGGCGGGCCAGATCGGCACGGATCAGGTTGGCAAATAACTGCGATTGAATATGGCCGACAAGCTGGTGACCGATTCGGTTGACGAGGGTGACCTGTCCCAGTTGCGCCCCCAGCCGGATAAAGCCCATGATGACAATGATCAAAGGCACCATCAACAGTGGATTTTCGGCGATGATTGATGGCACGTTTGTGGTGGCGGGGCCCGTTTCACCGAACAGAAGCTCCACGCCGGGCTTAAGCATCAACAGCACGCCGGCTGTTGCCAGCCCCACCAGGGCCGCGCATAGCATGGAGGTGAACAGCGCGCCCTTTTGCGGGCTTAAATACTCACGCCACACGCGGGCCATGACAGCCTTGGCGCTGATGTCAGATGTCGTGGTGAGAGGTGAAGGCTTAGGCATTCAGAACAGATAGGGTTGTTGGACCAATAGCCTATAGCCTTTAAGGTGATTTTTCTCAAAACCAATAGGGTTTTGGTCGCACCTGCGCACAAAAGACCTTATCACTGCGTCAAAAATGTCTATATGAGGGGCCGAGCGGATCACCGCTATCCTTCAAAAAATATTTCGAGTTCATGGTCAAACTATTCAAAACCCCAAAGACCCATAAGGTATATGACACGTCCTCAAAATGGGGGCTGTTCAAGACCTATATGGCCTTTCTGTGGGGCGATCATGCCTATCTGAGGCTCGGTTTTACCAATGCCCATTGGATTGATGATAAGATGCTGCGTGCCAATCAGCCGTGGCCGTTTCAACTCAGGTGGTTTCAGAAACATGACGGTATAAAGACCGTCATCAATCTGCGCGGGCAGCGTGGATCGTTCTATGCGCTCGAAAAACATGCCTGTGCGCGGCTGGGGCTGAAGCTTGTCGATTTTAAGGTGACCTCACGCGATGTGCCGACCAAAGAGGCTATTCTGGCCGCCAAAGACATGTTTGAGCGGATCGAATATCCGGCCCTGCTGCATTGTAAATCGGGTGCCGATCGGGCAGGGATCATGAGCGTCCTGTACCGCCATTTGCATCTGGGCCATCCGATCGAAGACGCGATGAGCGAACTGGGCCTGCGCACCCTGCACATGAAGGCGGGCAAGACCGGCGTGCTCGATTATATCTTTGAGCGCTATCTGACGGTCGGCAAGCCGCAGGGCCTAAGCTTCGTCGAATGGACCCAGAGCGAGGATTACGACCCGGTGCGGATTAAGTCCGACTTCAAATCATCGTGGTGGGGCACGCTTTTGACCGAAAAAATCTTCAGGCGTGAATAGTTAACGCATCTGAGTGGCCAACCATAGACAGTTTCGCAAAACCCTGTAATCTGAAATTCAGGTTTTGAGGGGGCTAATCATGCAGGGCATCGACCTCTACGCGCCAAAGCAGCCGGGACAGCGGTTGACCTGGACGCCGTTTGCCTTTGCCGTCACCTTCATCGCCATTGCCATGTGCGCGCTGGTAGGCATCCGGCTGATCTACCTGTTCGACTGGGAGCATGGCGAGGCCCACATCTGGCCAGCCTTATCTGTGCAACTGGTCACAGGCTTTGGCATGTCGGCCGTGCTGATCCTGATCTGGGCCTGGTTTTATGAGCGGCGCGGGTTTGCGGCCAATGGCCTTAATCAAAAGGGACTGACGCGGTTCGGACGCGGATGGCTGATAGGTGTTGGGTTTGCGCTGTTTATTGTGGCCATCGCCGTGATCAGCGGCGTCTATGAGGTCGAACATTCCGGCTTTCGCGCCGAACCAAGCTGGCTGGGGCTGATCCCGTTCATAGTTTTACTGTTCGGATTTGTGGTGCAGGGATCGACCGAAGAAATCCTGATGCGTGGTTATCTGATGTCGGTTCTGGCGTCACGGCATGGGCTAATGCTGGCAGTTACGCTCAACAGCGCATTTTACACCCTGCTGCACAGCAGTAAATTCAGCCTGACCTTTGAGCTGATTATCATGGTGTTCAATATTCTGCTTCTGGCCCTGTTCATCAGCCTTTATGCTATTCGCGAACACTCGATCTGGGGCATTTGCGGCTGGCATACCGCGTGGAACTGGCTACTGGGGGTCGGCTTTGGCTTTGATATCGCCGGGCGTAACTTCGGGGTCGAGCCCTTGCTGGTCGACCTCAAGGCGGCCCCCGGTCAGCCGTGGTGGCTGACGGGCGGCGCCGTAGGGCCGGAAGGCAGTGTGATCACCAGTCTGGTTCTGTCAGCCGCCATTGGCTGGCTGCTGTGGCAGGGCGGCTGGAAGATATTCAGACCATCCGCCCAAGCGGTTTAAATTATTTTACGCGCATTTGAATCCAAAAACCGCTTCACACTTTTTGGAATGCGCTCTAGGCATCCGGGTTCAGCATCTTATGGGCATGGATAACGAAATAGCGCATCAGGGCATTATCAACCGTTGACTGCGCCTTGGCGCGCCACGCCTTGACCGCTTCTTCGTAGGAGCCATAAGCCCCGACAAACTCAACAGCCTTAAGGTCTTTGAATTGGGTCTTGGTCAGATCGGACAGTTCGCCGCCGATAACGATGTGCAAAAGTTGTTCACTCATAACAAAATAACCTCAGATATGGTCAAGGGTCGCTAAATGCCCGCAGCGCCGGATGATTTCCGCATAAAGCGGCTCACAGGCGCAGACGAGCGAGGGTTTAAGACTGGACTTACCATTGAAATGATAAGGATTACCTAAATGATCGGACGTTTTCGCGCCGGCTTCACGGGCGATAAGCGTAGAGGCGGCGACATCCCAGTCGCGCTTTGGGGTCAGGGCCAAGGTGAAATCGGCGCGCCCGGCGGCCACACACACCATGCGATAGGCCACCGACGGCCGTGACGTCACCAAAAGCCTTGGCCAGTCGCCGCGCCAGATCGCCTTACCGAACACACGGGCGTCGCCGATGACGTGGGCACCGTCCAGAGCCGCGGTTGTGGTGGCGTGGATCGGTGCGCCATTGAGCGTCGCCCCAAGCCCAAGACCCGCGGCATAAAGCTCTTGTGCGTCAGGGGCGTAGACGACGCCGGCGACCGGCTGCCCGTTTTCAACAATGGCCAAAGCAATGGTCCAGTAAGGACTGCCCTTGGTAAAGCCCATGGTGCCGTCGATGGGGTCGAGCACAAATACCCTGGCTTTACTGAGCCGGGCATCGGTGTCCGGCGATTCTTCGCTTTGCCAGCCGTAATGAGGCCGCACCTGCATCAGGGCTTCTTTGAGCCACAGATTGACTTCAAGATCAGCATTGGTGACGACCGAGCCATCGGATTTGTAATCGATGATCAGCCCCTGCGCCTTGACGTGCTGAGCCAGAGCGCCGACGCGACGAACCTTGTCGACCAGAAGGGCGAGGTCTTCCTCCAGCTCCCGGCGCGCATCGGCAGTCACGGCGGTGGCCTTGTTCATTTGCCCCCCACAGACAGGCCGTCTATCAGAAGGGAGGGGGCATCGTTCGCGCCCTTAATCTCAAGGTCGCTGCCGGGGATCAGGCGGGCAAAGATGTCGATCAGATTGCCCGCGACCGTCAGTTCATTGACCGGGTATTTTATCTCCCCCTGATCGAACCAGAAGCCCGAAGCCCCTACCGACCAATCACCGGTATCAGGATTGACGTTCGGGCCGAACATCGAGGTGATCAGTAGCCCCTGTCCGGCATCGCGCATCAGGTCGGATTGCGACGAAGATCCGGGCATCAGGGTGATATTGTGAGCCGAAGCCCCCGCGGGGCCTACCAGACCGCGTGAGGCATGGCCGGTCGAGGTCAGGCCCAGTTGCCGGGCGGAGGCCGTATTCAGCAGCCAGGTCGTCAGCACGCCATTATCGATGAGGTGGCGTTTTTGCACGCGCACGCCTTCGTCGTCGAAAAGGCTGGAAGCCAGACCGCGCACCCGGAACGGATCATCGACAATATGAATGCCGGGCGCAAATAGCTGGGTGTGCAGGCGGTCCTTAAGATAGCTGGAGCCGCGAGCAATCGCGGGGCCTGAGATAGCCCCTAAATACAGACTAACGATCGATTTAGACACGCGTGGATCGAAAATAACCGGATATTTACCGCTATCGATGCGGCGCGCGCCCAGAGCGCTTAGGGCGCGCTCGGCCGCCAGTGCTCCGGTATCAACCGGTTCCGGCAGGTCGGTATAGAATCGTTTTGAGCGCCCTTCGCCGTCGCGTTCCATTTGTCCCGCGCCATCGGTGGCAATCATGCGCGCCGACTGAAAAAACAGGCTTGAGGACTGCTGGCCGCTAAAACCGTCCGAGGTCAGAAACTGCCAGTGGCTGTGGCTGTAGCCGGCGCTGGCGCTATCGGTCGTGATGGATTCGCTAAGCCCAAGCCCCGCCGCTTCGCAGGTCAGGGCCCGGTCCCTGAGAACTTCGGCCAGCATCTCGGCCGGATCAAACAATTGCAGGTCAATCGCGTTGTCATCCGGCGCATACAATAAGGCCGGGTCGGCCAGGCCGGTAAAGGCATCGTCCGGCGAAATCCGCGCCATGATCAGCGCGCGCTCCACAGTCCGTTGCAGGGTTTGCGTCGAAAACTCGGAAACCGAGACCACGGCCTGTTTCTGGCCGATAAAGACGCGAAGGCCCAGATCAGCCGTTTCGTCGCGCTCAACCGTTTCGACCTCACCGTTGCGGACACCAATGCTCAAAGACCGGCTTTGGGCGAAGGCCACTTCGGCCGCATCGGCACCGGCGGCACGGGCCGCGCTCAGCACCTGCTCCAGCCGGTCGGTAACCACCGGATCGTGGTGGGCGTTATTGCCGGACGTTATGTTTCGCGTTTGCAACATGATCTTTATCTAGGCTGCGTTCAGAGGCTAATCAAGTCTCAAATGTGACGATATCGGGGTGTGGTCTGAGTCTATGGATGAATAGACCGCACTCATGACAATAAAACCACCCCTAATATGGTGATAGTCACAGAATAACCTGACTTAGATATCGTCCGGCAAGCTTTTGATAACAACGATATTGAAGAGATTTAACCACCTGTAGATTAGCATTTTCTTTAAGACTATCAGGTAACCTTTGGCCGCAAGGTAAATAATTTATACGCATCAATGGCTTGCGGCGTGCCGCATATGACGGTGGCAGCAGTGAGTAACGCTCAGAGGTCGGTAGTGCCAGCAAGGATTTTTCAGCGACGACTGAAATCTGTCTTTAAAGGTAGGTCTGTACCCGCAAAGACCGAGGCCATGCACCGTGAAGAAGTCGTTGCCTTGCGGCCAGTGGTGCGTGGTTTTACGCTGGGCGTCGGCATCTATTACATTTTGATCACTTTTGCTCATCTGTTCTACGAAGAGGGCGCCGCCCTATGGGTGCTGGATGGGCTGGCGGCCACGACCATGGCGGCCAGTTTTTTCTTTTTCCATGTGACGCGTAACACGCAGCGTATTGATCGGCTTGAATATGCCTGTCTGGTTCTGTTCAGCCTTATGTATCTCAATGTGGTGGCGTATCAGATATTTCATGTTGAACCGGCCAAGCTGGTCTATTTTGTCTTACTGGTGCTTGTCTTTGCGACCGCCGGGATTACCCCTCGCGTGATCATCCCCTGCGCGCTGGTGTGCATGGTGACCATGTATGGGCTGGCCTACAAATACGGGATTTTATCACAATATATCTGGATCGGTCTGGCGGGTATTGCCACCGCTATGGGCATGAGCGTGCTGATGCGGCAGGCGATTCTGCGCGCGGTTCATGCCCGCGTTCAGGCCGATACCTTACGTGATGAAGCTCAGGCGCTGGCCAATTGCGACGCCCTGACGGGATTGCCCAACCGGCGCAGCTTTTTTGAGGCCATGGATCTGGCCCTTAAGCGCAAACGTCAGGACGGCAAACGGTTTGATCTGGCTCTGATCGATCTGGACGGTTTCAAGCCGGTCAATGATGTCTACGGCCACAGTGTCGGTGATGCCCTTCTGGTGGCGGTGGCGGGGCGCTTGCGAAACCTGTGCGCGGGTCTTGGGTTTCCGGCGCGTCTGGGCGGTGATGAATTTGCCATTATTCTGACCGCCATGATCGACGAAAACGAATTAAAAGCCTTTGGCGACCGTCTGTGCGATGTGTTGCGTGAGCCATATATGCTGTCGGGTGTAGCGGCTAATATCTCAGCCTCGGTCGGGTTTGTGCGCAGCCGTCAGGGTTCGGGTTTCACCATATCGCAATACCTTGAACGGGCTGACTATGCGCTCTATTACGCCAAGCAGAACCTGCGCGGGGCGGCGGTGGTCTTCTCGCAAAAGCATGAAACCGAGCTGCGTGATTTCGGCCTGATTGATCAAACCCTGCGGTCATCGGATCTTGAGCAGGAATTGTTCATCCTGTTTCAGCCGCAATACGATATTGTGGAAAACCGCACCATCAGCTTTGAAGCCCTGGCCCGCTGGAACAGCCCAAAACTGGGGCTGGTGCGGCCGGACGCCTTTATCAAAGCGGCGGAACGCTCAGGCCTGATTAGCCAGATTACCCTGATTTTGCTTAGAAAAGCCTTGGCGGTGGTTCAGGACTGGCCCGAACACATCCGGATATCTTTCAACCTGTCGACCCGCGATCTGCGCTCAAGCACGGCCATCGCCGATATCTGTGAGATCGTGCGCGACTCAGGGCTCGACCCGCGTCGTATCGAGTTTGAGATTACCGAAACGGCTATGTTGAGTGACTTCGATCAGGCCTGTGAGGCGCTTAATCGGCTGAAGTCGATGGGCTGTCGGATTGCTTTAGATGATTTCGGGTCGGGCTATTCGTCGTTCAGCTATATTCACCGTTTGCCGGTCAATAAAATCAAGATTGATCGCAGTTTTGTGGTGCAACTTGTCAAACATCCTACCGCGCAGAAAATTATCAAGACGATCATAGATTTATGCAAAAATCTTCATCTGGATTGCGTGATCGAAGGAGTAGAGACCGAAACCGAACTGGCCAAGCTTAAACAGGTCGGTGCCCGCTATATTCAGGGGTTCCTGTTTTCTAAGCCCCTGACGGCGGATGGGGTTGATGAATATCTGGAGCGTGAGACGGGCACGCGCCACAGTCACGCGACGGAGGCGACCGACCCGCTTATGACCAGATCGGTGGCTTCATAGCGGCGGGCAGGCCCATTTCGGCCCATTTTTCGCTCACCCGGTCAATCACACCTTGATCCATATAAAGCTCTTCGCCCCATTCGCGGTGGGTTTCAGGTGTCCACTTGTTGGTGGCATCGAGCCCGATCTTAGAGCCGAGACCGCTTTCGGGTGAGGCAAAATCGAGATAATCGATCGGGGTGTTTTCAATGACGGTGATATCGCGCGCCGGGTCCATGCGGGTGGAGACCGCCCACATGACGTCTTTCCAGTCGCGGCAGTTGATATCGTCATCGACCACGATCAGCCATTTGGTATACATGAACTGACGCAGGTAAGACCACGCGCCCATCATCACCCGCTTGGCGTGGCCGGGATAGGCCTTTTTCATCGAGATGACGGCGATGCGGTACGAACACCCTTCCGGTGGTAACCAGAAATCGACGATTTCCGGAAACTGCTGCTGGATCAGCGGTATAAATACCTCATTTAAGGCTTCACCTAAGACCGAAGGCTCATCGGGTGGGCGGCCGGTGAAGGTCGACAGATAGATCGGTTTTTTGCGCATAGTGATGGCGCTGATTTTGAAAACCGGGAATTTTTCGACTGAATTGTAATAGCCGGTGTGGTCGCCGTAGGGGCCTTCTTCGGCATATTCATCCAGCAGGACATGGCCTTCCAGCACGATTTCGGCCTCGGCCGGTACCATCAGCGGCACGGTTTTGGCGGCCACAAGCTCCGCCGCCTGACCGCGCAGAAGGCCCGCGAACTGGTACTCAGACAAGGTATCCGGCACCGGTGTGACCGCCGCCAATATCAGCCCCGGATCAGCCCCCAGCACCACGCAGGCGGGCAGGGGCTCGGTCTTTTTAGCCTTTTTCCAGCGGGCATGGTGCTGCGCGCCGCCGCGGTGGGCCAGCCAGCGCATGATCGCACGGTCTTTCCCCAGAACCTGCATCCGGTAGATGCCAAGATTGAAATCGTCTTCGCGCGCTTCGGAGGGCCCCTTGGTGACCACAAGGCCCCAGGTGATCAGCGGCGCAGGCTCACCCGGCCAGCAGCCCTGAATCGGCAGTTTGGTCAGGTCAATGTCATCGCCTTTGAGGACGACTTCCTGTACGGGCGCCTTTTTTACGGTCTTAGGGCGCATCCCCATGACCGTTCGGGCCAGCGGCATAAGCTCAAACGCATCTTTCAGACCTCGCGGCGGTTCGGGCTGGCGCAAAAAGGCCAAAAGCTCGCCGACTTCGCGTAATTCTTGTGGCGTGGTGCGTTCTTTGCCTTCGAGTGTGACCCCCATCGCCACGCGCTTCACCGTGCCAAACAGATTGACCAGCACCGGCATGTCTGACGGCGTGCCATCGGCCATGATCGGGTTTTCAAACAAAACTGCCGGGCCTTTTTGCGCCAGAAGCCGGGTCTGAATCTCGGTCATCTCCAGATGGGTGGATACCGGCGTCGTTACGCGTACCAGTTCACCGGCTTTTTCAAGCTTGGCAATAAAGTCGCGCAGGGATTTATAGGCTGCCATAGCTTTGACTCGTATGGATTTTTCAATGGCAATGACATAGGCTCAATCGCAATTGATGGCCAGTGGGTATATGGGTTTGATGCGTGAAAAATGCCTGATTATCGGGGTGACGTCGCTGGTCGGGGCGCGGCTGGCGGAGGTATTGCGGGCTGACTCGAATGGCTTTGAGCCGGTATGTACCACGCGCCGCCCGAAGCGTGCCGATGAGGTGCGCTTTGATCTTACCGATCCGCATACGTTTGGGGGTGAGGGGTTCAGCCATGTGATTGCGACCACGCCGATCTGGTTGATGACCGATGAGGTGCTGACCCGGCTGTGGGGGCAGGGCATGACTCGGCTGGTGGTCTTTTCCTCGACCAGCCGGTTTTCAAAGACCTTTTCGCCGGAGCCGGAGGAGCGCCGGATTGCCGACCTTCTGGCGGCATCCGAGGCGCGGATTTCGGCCTTTGGCGCGATTCATAATGTTGGGGTTACGATCCTTCGGCCCACCTTGATCTATGATGAAGGCCGCGATCAGAACATTAGCCGGATCGCCAAATTTATTGATAGATTTGGCTTTTTCGTCGTCTGCGGTAAGGGGGCAGGTCTACGACAACCTGTCCACGCTCGCGATCTGGCCACGGCGGCGCTACAGGCACTGAGATCGGATGCCGCGCGCGACAAGGCCTATGACTTAAGCGGCGGAGAAACCCTGAGCTACCGCGATATGGTGGCCCGCATTTTTGAGGCCAAGAGCCTTCGCCCGCAAATTATTTCCCTTCCTGCATGGCTTTGGCGGTTGGGGTTCAGCGTTCTTGGCCTGATACGCCCGGGCCAGAATCTCAAATCCAACATCAATATGGCGCTGCGGATGAATGATGATCTGGTGTTTGATCATTCACCCGCTCACACTGATTTCGGCTATGGGCCGCAACCGTTCAGGCCATCATTTATCCGACCAGATGCCTAACTCATTACCAGATGGATCGGTGAAGTGAAACCTGCGACCGCCGGGGAAGTCAAAAATATCGACGGTGAGCGTGCCACCTGCGGCCAATACGTCCTCGCGGCTTTGCTCCAGATTTTCGCTGTAGAGAATGACCAGAGGTTTGGCCGGCGCGTCGCTGGCCTCGGCCTGAAATCCGCCATCAAGACCGGCGCCGTCAAGGCCAGCATAGGTTGGGCCATAGTCGATGAATGACCAGCCAAACGCCTTAGCGTAAAAGGCTTTGACAGGGGTAAGGTCGGTGGCGGCCCATTCGATGTAGTCAATGGCGTGGTGGGTTTTGGTCATGGTTCAAGTCTCCAGTCTCCAGACGGTCGCGGGTTTGACGGGTTTGTCCTCAAGGTCGGCTGAGGTCGTAATTTTATAATCGGCGCAGCGCATAAGCCCCGATTTCGGAAAATAGGTACGGTGCGGGTCGCCGATATAGACGGTTTTACCTTTAGCCACCTGTGCGCGCAAAACTGTCAGCATGGCCTCCGCCATCGGGCGTTCATAGGCAATATCACCGGCCAGAATGACCTCGACATCGGGCAGGCCTGCGGTCAGCAGATTGCCGCCCAGGAAATCGATCTGGCAATGGTTGAGGTCCGCGTTGAGGCTGACGGCGGCTTCGCAATAGGGATCAATATCGTTGCAAATCACGTGGGCGGCACCGGCTAAAGCGGCGGCAATGCCGACCATGCCTGATCCGCACGCCAGATCGAGCACGGTTTTACCCGCGACGATATCAGGGGTTTCAAGCACATATTTGGCCAAAGCCTGACCGCCCGACCAGGCAAAGGCCCAGAACGGCGGCGGTAACTGGTGCTGATCCAAATCGGCCTCGGTCATCTGCCATAGGGCGTTCGCGTCATCAGCCTGATATAGGGTAATCTGTGGCACGGAGGGCACCGGCAGAGCCTTCGTGTTTGCCCTTATAAAATCTTCCCTGACCGTCATTCCTGATCAGGCGATAAGGCTTCTGGCGGCAGGTTTTCCACCGGCAAAGGTGCCGGATTGCCGCCGAATTGCGCCGCATAGGCCGGGGCGATCGCGTCACGGATCACTGTAAGCGGCAAGTGGATCTGATAGGTGCCTTCGGCATAGGGGCCGACCTCATAGGGTGCGAACAGTACGTCGATAGCGGCAGCCTTTCCGGCTTCGGTCGACGGGATCAGCACAAAATGGGCGGATTTAAGCTTGGGGCAGCCAAAACCGGAACTGGCCTGAGTGATCGGGGTTTCCGCCCGTTTGGATCGTTCAGCCTCGACCTGACGGCACAGGTAGTTTTCGGCCGGTTTCAGGTCAGCATCCGCGGCAAACAGGGTTTGCGGATCAAGCGGCTTATCGCTGGCCTTATCCCACAGCACGGGATGGAAGGCGAGGTTGCCGTGGGCCCCACCGGCATATTCCTCGATCTGGGAATAGGCAGAGATAAGACCCGCAGTTTCGGCGGTCAGGTGCCAGACAATTTTACGGAAATACTGCGGCTGCTCAAAGCCGTCATTCGCCAGTTGAGCGCGGTCGGTGACGGCCTGATTGGCGAAGGCTTTGAGGGCTTCCTGATCCTGCGCCGACAGGCTTTCGTGCAGCGTCGCGTGGGCTTTGAACGAGTCCGGAAAGTACAATGACGCTTCGGCATCGACGGTATTGTGGACATAGCTTAAGGGCGCGGTCGATTCGCGCTTTGGCGCGACCTTGGGGGCCTCATCCGGCTTTTTCTGGCAGGCGGTAACGGTGGCACTGACGATCAGGGCGGCAAGGACAAGGCGGGACAAGGTGGCGCGCGACATGGAGGTCTTTCAAAGATTGGGCAAAATTTAGCGAACAATGCCGCTGAAAATAAGGCCTGCGACCCATAGTAAACCGGCATCGCGATTCGCCTTAAACAGTTTTAGGGCTAGCGCCCCATCTTGCGGGCGTAAGGTGTAAACTTGCCACGCCAGATGGGCAGCCACCAGCGCTTGGGCCACATAAAACGGCCAACTCAGCGGGGCAATGGCAGCGGACATGGTGGTGAGGATAAGGCACAGGCCGTATATGACGGTGATGCCGGGCCGGGCCTTGGTCCCCAGCGCGCGGGCGGAGGATTTCACGCCCGCCATCACGTCGTCTTCGATATCCTGCAAGGCATATATAGTGTCATAGCCGATGGTCCAGAACACCAGCCCGCCATAGAACAGCAGACCGGGCAGGGTGATCTCACCGGCCACGGCGGCATAGGCCATCAGGAAGCCCCAGTTGAAGGTCAGACCTAGCCACGCCTGCGGCCACCAGGTGATGCGTTTCATGAACGGATAGGCGGCCACCAGCGCCAGCGATCCGACACCAAGCATAATTGCCAGAGTCCCCAATTGAATGAGGATAATCAGGCTGATCAGGCAGCAGATGATAATGAACGCCATCGCCTGTTTCGGTGTGATCTGGCCGGACGAGATCGGGCGGCCTCTGGTGCGCTCAACTTTTGCGTCGATGTCACGGTCAACCAGGTCGTTGAAAGCGCAACCGGCGGCCCGCATCAGGCCGGAGCCTGTGGCAAACAGTACCAGGACATATAAGGGAAAATCTGTGCCCGTCACCGCACTGGCGTAGGCCAGTCCCATAGCGCCGGGCAGGAACAATAACCAGATGCCGACCGGACGATCAAACCGGCCCAGCCTCAGCCACGGGCGCACACTTTCCGGCGCATGGCGGTCAACCCAGTTCTGTGGGGCGGCATCGGGTAAGGTTACAGGGTCGCGGGTCGTCATAACGCCCTAGATGCTCTGAGTGCGTCAAAAAGTCGAGAGGGTTTTAAGCCCGCCGCCGTGCGGGTGTTTTTTTCTGCGGAATGATACGTACGAACGGGCGCGGGCCGAACAGGCTGTCTTCCATACCTGTTTCCAGCGTATCGCCACGTTTGGGATTAGGGATATTCAGGTCTTCGGTCGGGGTCACGACCCACAGGCCGTCGGTTGCATGGATCAACACCAGCCCCTTAGACGGAAAAACCTCCGACCATAGCTTGATCTGCTTATAGTAGGGCTCAACCCGCCAGGCATTAGGGCGGCCATGATCGACATCGATATTGAGCGTGGTGCCGTTAGGATCAAGGCGCAGGACAAATCCCGCGATATCGGGCCGCCACAACGCATTCAGATCATCATGTTTCAACCACAGGCATTTGAAATCCTGACAGGTTTTGGGATGCAAACCCCATACGCCGCACCCTTTGACATGGCCGGTATGGTGACACAAATCACCGGCTTTTTTGCCCAAGTCGTCGATGTCATAGACTTTACAGCACAGGTTGCAGTCTCCGCATACCTTAAGCGCGGCCCGTGGCTTGGCCGGCACGTGTGCGGCCTGATGCGATTGTGTGCTCATAACCCGATCCCGAACTTCTGTTCAGCTACGCCCGCCCGCCTGTTTCAAGGCGGGTTGCCATGGGCATTCCCTTAGACGGGGTGATTCTGGCAAATCAGAGTCAATAAATGCTTAATGAGCCGTTTATGGATTTAGGCTGCGTTTGCCTTTGGTGACGGCATCAAACGAAAAAACGATATCGCCGTCGGGTTTAGGCACCGGATTTGTATATTGGCACTCATCAATCGTTGATAATATGTGGCGGATGATGTTTTCACGCGCGGCGGTCTTGTCATCCGTCTTGATGCAGGTCCACGGCGCCTGTTTTGTGTGAGAGGCTTTTAGCATCTCATCGCGGGCCGCGGAATAATCGGCCCATTTTTCCTGCGCCACGGCATCGAGCGGCGACACCTTAAGCCGTTTCAGCGGATCGGTGCGGCGTTCATCCAGCCGTTTTTTCTGTTCGTCCTGAGATATGTCAAGCCACAGCTTGATCAGGATAATATCGTCATGAATCAACATGGATTCAAACTGCGGCACGTCCTTGATGAAGCGGGCCTGTTCCTCAACCGTGGAAAAGCCCATGACCTTTTCGACTCCGGCGCGATTGTACCAGGAGCGATTAAACAGGGTCCATTCTCCGGCGGCAGGCAGGTGAGGGATATAGCGCTGAAACCACCACTGGGTCTTTTCACGGTCGGAGGGTTTGGGCAGGGCAACCACCTGAGTTTGACGGACCGCCAGATGCTCAGTGATGCGCTTTATGGCGCCGTCCTTACCGGCGGCATCGCGGCCTTCAAAGACGATACAGATGCGTTTTCTGGCACTTTGTGCCCAGATCTGGGCATCGACCAGATTGACCTGTAAGGCCTCCAGCCGGTCTTCGGCGGCTTTCTTTTTGTCAGATTTTGCCATTTTACGCTCCTGTTTAGGGGAGAGTGGCGCAAGCGGCGCGATGGCGCAAGGTTTCAAAGCAAGACTTCAGGCTATGCGTTTACCGCTGATGCTGACCAGACGCAGATGGCTTTCGCGTGGCAACCGCTCCGGATCGTAGAGCCTGACGGAATGCAGGGTCATGGCCGTAACGGTCGAGCGGCGCAGGAAGGGTATTGGCCCTTTCGGCTGGTAAAGTCCCACCATGCGGTCAACGTCACCCGTCGCGTTACGCAACGGGGCGAGCGCTATATCGATCCGGACTGTCTCATTTCTGGACGTGGCGGCCGAGACGCTCAGGATGAGCGGTTGCTGGCGGTGTGCGGCCATATTGAGCGCCAGTTTAAGCTGATCTTCATGGGCTGGCGCAAACAGGCGCGTGAACGGGGTCGCTTTTAAGCCGGGGCCGTGCAGAGCCACTAAAAAGCCGCCTGTCAGGCGAAATCTGTAGTCATTTCCAGCGGTTGCGATCATCATCATCTGCGGCATCAGGTCTTTGAGCTGAACCGGATCAAAGTCTGAGCGCAGGGGCGCTGCGCGGGAGATTTCGGTCTCGTCACGTCGCGTGGGAAGCTTTTGGGGGCTATTCTGGGCCGCACCTTGTTGCAGGGCGCGCCAGTAGCTCAGGAAGCTGAGTGTGCTGGAGTGGGACACATTGATCTCCTTTCCAGCGGTTATGCGCAAAATTTGCGCCGTGGCGTGACGAAAAATGTGATTTTACCGGATTCTATTAGGAAAAAGGCAAGCTTGGTGCGGTATGGTTTTTGCTGAATATCGCGAGAAACATTAGGAGCGTCTCAAAATATGCGCGCAAATAAATCTCTTATCGGTCACGGCTCACTTATCGCTTTAGGTATGTTGATCGGATCGCTCGCGGCCGGTGAAGCTTCGGCACAATGTAATTCCGGCTGCGCACCGCCGCCGCCGCCCACCCCGCCGTCGCATCCGTCAAAGCCGTCCATGCCGCATGTCAGCGCCCATGCCTCGGCCTATGCCAGTGCCCACGCGTCGGCCAGTGCGTCGGCATCGGGTGGGGCCACCGGCTCGGTCTATTACGGCGGTGGCTATGGCAACTGGTCGCAGGCTCAAGGCATTCCGGCCATAACCGGTGGCCTTAATGTCGAAACCGGCCATGAAATGGCGGCTGAGGCTTATCAGGCGTCGCGGACCCTGACCAAGACCGTCACGCTTCAGGCGTCGTGCATCGACGATAAGGGCGTGCCGCATCCGGCCTCTCAGGTCTTTGGCTATAAGGATGTGAAGGGCGATTATCGCGGTGAACTGTATCGCTGCATCGCCGGCACACGCCTGCAATATATTGCCGATGGCAAGAGCTATGATTGCGGTAAGAACGACGCCCTGTGGCATGAAGGCGGCAAGATCGAGTGCCGTCGCCAGTTGGCCGCGCGCGCCTGTAATGAGCGCTCATTGCTGCGCCGGTTTGGTGCTGGTGTGAAGATTTTGACGATTACGACAACCGAAACCTATATGGCCAGCCGTCAGGTCGAGAAAAAATCAGCCTATAGTTCCTCATCCAGCATGGTGTTTGATGGTGGCGTCGGCGGCTTTGTTCAGTAAGCTTATCAGTCGGATATAATAAAAAACGACTATAAAACTATAAGAAAACCCCGCAGATTAATCTGCGGGGTTTTTTGTGACCTACTTCGCTTCCGGCTTGGCCTGTAACCTTAAGGCCTTTTCTTTGACCAGATAGGTTTGGGCCAGCTTTTGCAAATCGGCGGCGGTGACCTTTTCCAGTTCGGCCTTACGGGTGCGCACGGCCTCAAGCTTACGCGGATCAGTTGACGAGCCCGGCAGGACACCCGCCCAGAACCCGTTGGTTTTCAGGGTGACCTCGTATTTGTCGAGCACGGGCTTTCTGGCCCGCAACAGTTCGTCCTCAGTGACGCCCTTGGTTTTCAGGTCGTCAACTATGGCCATGACCGAGGTGTAGAATACTTCATCCTGATCTGGTTTGACGGTCGCTGAGGCGCCGATATAGCCAAAACCCTTGAAGTTGTTGGACGCGATGGATGAGGCGGACGAGCCATAGGACGCGCCTTGTTTTTCGCGGATTTCCTCGATCAGACGCAGGGTCATAACTTCGGATAGTAGTTCAAGACCGCGTGCGGTCTGGGTGCTGGCGAAGAAATCGGTGGTCGGGAAGGCAATATAGGACAGGTTCTGGTCTTCGCGGCCCTTATGGGTAAAGACCTGATGCAGGTTCGTGGTCGGGAATTTCACCACATTACCTTTGGGCGCGACCGGCAAAGGTTTACGCGGGGCAAGAGTCGCAAAGGTCGCATCGATCTGTTTCAGCGCCTCTTCGACGGTGATCGAGCCGACAAAGGTGATTTCGACCGGTGATTTCATGAGCAGGGTCTGGGTAAAGGCCTTGACCTCATCATTGCTCGTTTTCAGGAATTCATCCTGGGTCGGGATGCCGAAACGGTCATCGCCGGAGCGAATAACCCGCGGGGCTTTGACGCTGAAAACGCTGTTGGGGCTGGACTGGAGCTGGGTGTAGTAGTTCGGCACAAAGGCTTTCAGGCGCTCAAACGCATCGGCGCGGAAGGCCGTATCGGACGTAAAGGCCATCAACACTTGCATTTGGGTGGTCAGGTCGTCCTTGGTGGTGCCGCCGCTCAAGGTCGCAGAATCCTCGCCGATATTATAGCTGAGGCCGTAGATCTTGCCGGCCAGGGTTTCCTTGATCTCTTCGGCCTCAAGCTTGCCAAGCCCGCCTTCAAACACACCCGCCGATGAGGCTTCGAATATCGGCGCGCTGGCACCGGGGGCAATGGTTTGCAGGCCACCAGCGAAACGTATGGTGACCAGAACTTCGTTGTCTTTGAACGTCGTCGGCTTGATATTGACCTTTAGGCCGTTGGCATAGGTCACCTGAGTTACCCCCAGATCGGCAAGGGTCTCGGTCTTGATGACCTTTGACGGCGTGCCGAACTGCTCATAGGGCCAGGGTTTTTTATCAATCGCCAGTGGCTCAACGACGGCTTGCGCCATCAGGGTCTGGTAGGTGGCCTGAATGGCGGCCTGATCGAATTTGGCTGCATCCGAACCCTGACGCGCGATCAGCGGGCCGTCACCCAGATCGAGCGCCTTGATGCGGGCATTGATAGCCTCAAGCGTCAGACGGGATTTAATTTTATTGAAAAAGGCGAGGTTCTGGGTCGGGGAGGTCAGCACCTCATTGTCGCCCAGAGTGCCAATGATTTGCCCGGCGATCGCGCCGGTATTGCGGGTTTTTTCACCCTTGGCGGCGGCATCGAGGCCGGTGGCAAATTCGGTCAGCACGCGATCAAGTTCGGTCTGAGAGACGCCGTAAGCCTGAAACTGGCGCAGGGTCATCAGGGCCTGCTCTAACGCGGCCTTATCCTGTCCCGGCTTGGGAGAGATGCTCAGACTGTAGGTTTCAGCGGTTTTATTGACGCTGCCGTTGCCGAAGCTCGCGGCCGCGAACTGGGTTTCCGGGGCTTTCGACTGGCGTTCCAACCGCAGATTCACAATGGCGCCGATGATATTGTCGAGCGTGTCGTCATAATCGCTGGCTTCAGTTTCCACGCTGCCGTCAAACGGTTTAAACCACGACACCGACAGCGAATCGGGCAGGCCGGGCTCGGCGTAGGCGTGAACGCGCTGGCCTTTTTTGGCGTAGGTGCCGAAGTTGGTCAAGGCGTTCTTCGTCTGGGGTTTGCCCTGCCAGTCACCGAATTTAGCCTTGATCTTGGCCTCGATCTCATCGGGATTGATATCACCGACGATCACCAGCGTGGCATATTCGGGACGGTAAAAATCATTATAGAAGTCAACAAAAGCCTGTGCGGGTGCGGTTTTAATCACCTCGACCTGACCGATGGGCAGGCGCTCAGGATAGGGCTGACCCGCAAACGCGGCCTTAGCGTAGGCGATGTAGGCGCGCATCCCCGGCGACGCGCGGGCACGTTCTTCGCCAAAGATTACGCCGCGCTCAGCCTCAATGGCCTTGGGATCAAGCAGCAGGTTGCTGGCCGTTTCGCGCATCAGCATCAGGGCGGTGTCGACAATCTCCGGATCGACTTTCGGCAGGTCCAACATATAGACCGTCTCATCGAACGAGGTGTAGGCGTTGGTATCCGGGCCAAATTTCAGGCCGTGACGCTCCAGAATCTTGACCATCTCGCCTTCGGGCACGTTCTTTGAGCCGTTAAACGCCATATGCTCCAGAAAGTGCGCCAGTCCCTGCTGGGCGTCGGTTTCCATCAGCGAGCCGGCATCAAAGCGCAGGCGCACCGCCGCCGTACCCGGAGGGGTGGCGTTTTTATAGATCACATAGGTCATGCCGTTGGGCAGTTTGCCGAAACGGGCGGCGGGATCGGGGGTGAGATCGCTTTTGGTTTGGGCAAACGCAACTGGCGGATTGGCTTTTACGGCTTGCGCCTGAACCGCCACCGGGGCAAGCGCTGTGGTCAGTGCCGTTGTGGACATAGCCACGGCCAGAGAAAAGACAAAAATTCCGCGGGTTTTGCGCAAAAGCATCAGGGTCGCCTTCATGATTTAGATGAAGGCGACCCTGTATTATGTTCGTGGTTTTGAAAAGGCGTTGAGCGGCTGATTACGAAAATGTAATCTAAGGATTGCCCGACGTGTAATAGGTCGCGGTATTGCCGGTGGCGCGGGCGACCGAGACAACTGAACGGCCAGTGCCGGTGATATTGACGGTGTTGGTGGCCGTCACATCGCCATTATTGACCTGATTATTATTGACACTCATGTTCGGCTCGCACGCCCCGCAGGCATAACCCATGGCTGAGTTGCCGGTGGCATCGGTTTGCAGATAGGCGTCATAACCGTCCTGGCCGGTGAACTGAGCGCTGGCTTCGACGCCGCCGGAATTGAGCTGGTTGTTGTCGATTTCAACATACTTGTCGTTATTGCCCGCGATCAGCAGGTTGCCGGTGCTGGAGGCCGTGGCGGTCGCTGTGCCGTATTGAGTCGCCAGAATGCGGGTGTCGGCCAGAACCACGTCGTTGGCGTTGGTCTGATCCGCACGCACAACCATCGATCCGCCGGTATTGCCGACATTGACCGTGTTGGCGACAGCATTGGCGGTGCCTGCCACGTCCCACAGATTCGTGCCGGACGCATCGCTGTAGGCTTCGGTGCGGGTAGTCGCACTGGTGGTTTGGGTCACCTGATGAAGCTGTGAGCCGCGATCATCGCCATTGGCTTGAAAATAGTTGTTATAGGCGTTCGAGGCATAAAGGTTGGGCGAAGGCGAATATTGCACCGAGGTCGTGGTGCGCGCCCGCACATCTGTGTTTGAAGTCTGGGTGGTGTTGGATACGATCCGGGCCTCAGTGGCACCAAATTCCTGATGGTTGGCGATGGCCGTCGTTTGCACTTCGCCGCTGGAATAGATAGCCCCGTTGGGGGCGGCAATCTCACTGTCGGCATAGACGTGATCGGCGGTCGAGGTCTGGTTGATCGTCGTCGTCAGTTCGCCCTGAATGGCAGAAAAGCTTCCGGAATTGCCGATACTTTGCGTTTCCATATAGACTGGCGTGCCGATGGATTTACCGGTTTCACCGGCTACCGCCGTGCTGTTGAGACGTGTGCTGGCGTCAACCGCACCCGAATTGGTCTGAACCGAGTTGAGCGTGGCATCTACCTGTGCATTGCCACCATCCATGCGGTTGCCGGTGGCATAGGTGCGCAAAGACGTCAGGCCGTCATTGATATAGACATTGGCGGTCTGAGCTGAGGTAACGGCACCCGTATTGTTCTGGCTATTGGTGCACACGCGCATCCCATTGGTCAGCGGGCAGGCGGCCTGCGTCGCGTCGGCATCGGGCACGGTGACATTATAGTCCTGACTAGTAGCGGGAGACCACGCGGCAGCACTTATCGCCATCACGCTGGTCATGATCGTGATCAGGCTTGGTCGCATGGGGCTTATCCTTTGGTTTATCTTCGACCGGGCGGGCATCGTCGGCAACGCGGCCGGTTTTGCGCCAGCGCTGAGGATCTTCGCGAGTGCCGGCATTGTTAGTCTCCAGATTATTATAGGCCGGGGTGAAACCACCCGTGGCACCCGTCGTGGCGTTATAGTTGAGGAAATCGTCTTTTGGGCTCAGGCACACTTCGGGGCCGGCGGCACCATAAAGATTGGTCATGAACTCCAGCGTGGCGCGCTCGATCAGCGCCCGCACCGCCAGTTGCATCGGCTCTAAGCCACCTTCACCGGCGGAAATGTCAAAGATATTGCCGTTGAAGAAGTCAAACACCCCGGCCTTGATCTCACGACCGATGATTTGCTTCTGGTAGGAAATGACATCGACGACTTCCAGCGTGCGGGTATCGACCAGGCGCAGATCAAGGGCGACGTTCATGACGTACAGACGGGCATTCAAAATGCCCTTAGTGTCGCGGGCATCGGCGTCACCGACATAGGCGTCAAGGCCGCTGGAGCGGATATTGTAGTTCAGCTCCGTAATGCCACCGACGATATGAAAGTCGGAACCGGCGATCTGACCGGCCATGATCTTACGATATTCGCCCGCGACCGTTGGGTCAGACATCGGGGCGTCGGTGATCAGCTTATTGTTGGCATATTTCAGCTCAAGTTCCGATACCGAGGTATCAAAGCGCTCGACCTGACGGGCACCGGCCTTGGCAAGGGCTGTCATGGCCATGAGCGAAGCGCCCTGGGTGATCTTGCGACCGCCTTCGTATTCTACCTTGCCCGTATAGTCCGAGATGCGGCCCACGGCCATGCGCGGCGAGGCCAGACGATGGGCGCGAGCGTAAGAACTCAGGCAGACCAGAGCGTCCGAATAGGCGGTCGGGTTGGCGGTGACCGGCGCATTACCGATCGGTTTGGCATAGATGCCGCTCGGGCCCGCCACAGGCGATACGCAGCCAGATAAGGTCGCGGCGGCGGCGATGAGGGCCGCGGTGCGCGTCAGGTTACGTTTCATATTAGAAGCCATTAGAAAGAGTTCCTGTGATATCAGCATCGGCCGTGGCCGTATTGGTTCCGGCATTGGCGGTGACATTGCCGTTATTGATTTGGGTCGAATCGATCATGACGGTGTTGTAATTGCCGCTGACCACGACCGAGAGATTGTTGCCGATGGCGCTGGCCCCGCCGATGGCACCCGCGCCGGAATAGGCATCGGCGGCCCCGGAGGCGCGGCCATAGGCATAGACCGAATTATCCGCACCGGTGACAATGACGCCGTCGACGATGACGCGATTGCCGCTGGCGTCACGGGTCGAGGGGTCAATAGCGCGTTCTTCTGAGCCGCGCGCACGGCCATAGCCGGTTTCAAAGCTGGATGAGGTGGAGGACATGCTCTGGGCCTGAACGGAGCCGGACACTACCGCCGCCGCCAATCCGAGACCTGAAAATATGATATGTTTCATTATGTTCGCTCCACAGGCTTTTGGCCCTCACGTCTGAGGCGAAAAGCAATTTGGATGCCACTGTGGGGCAGAACATTAAAAATAAGGTATATATTGCCCTAAAATCGTACGTCGTTCAGACGGTCGCACTGTTTTTTGTCTCTATTTGCGCTAAAGGGGTGGTGCAGTGTGCGCAATGTGTGCTGAATTGGCATTATTCTCATTAGGCTTTGCGTCACTTTGCCCGATACATCCCGCCGTCATCATGAACCTGCTTTTAATGCGCCCTGGCCAGCGCTTTTGCTGTGCGTCTTTATTTTAGGGCTGTATGGTCTGCAATCGATGGTGAGTGATGAGCAGCTTCTGTTCATCAATTTCGGTCTTTCGCCTATATTATTGGCGCAGGGGCACTGGTCATCCCTCATTACGTCGCTGTTTTTGCACGGCAACTGGCTTCATGCCGGAATTAATGCGGTCATGGCGCTGGCGTTTGCCGCACCCGTCGCGCGCGCGTTTGGTCTGGGCTTTCGCGGCTTTTTGTCGTTTCTCGCCTTTTATCTGGTGTGCGGTATGGCGGCAGGGTTGGGCTACTGCCTGATACATATGAACCAGGATGTCATATTAGTTGGCGCATCCGGCGCGGTCTCCGGCCTTATGGGAGCGGCTATGCGGCTGCGGATCGAAGGGCTGTTGTTGCCCATCCTGAGCAAGCCCGTTATTGGCGCCAGCGTCGTCTGGATCGGCATCAACCTGTTTGCAGGCTTTTTCACCTTCATGCCGGGTGTAGAGGCGGGGTCAATTGCCTGGGAAGCTCACGTCTTTGGCTATCTTTTTGGGCTGCTGCTGATCGGCGCGTGGCTGGGGGCGTTTCACCGTAAGCGCCTGAAAGTGCTGCAATAGGCGAAAGACGTGCCGATTTGGCACAATCACGTAAATTTGACGAACGCAGTTATGCGCTGTGCGGCGTTAGCCATACATTATCATTGTCAAAACCGCGTTTTGGGGCGACCCTCTCCCTTTAATAAACAGACATCCGTGGGAGGGTGCGTCTAATGCTCATCAATCAGTTGCTGAATACAAAGGGTCATCAGGTTTTCACGGTCTCTCCGGAAGAGACCGTTTCGGCGATTGCCGCTCTATTATATGCGCGCCGGGTAGGGGCCTTTATTGTGGCGGACAAAATCGGTCGTGTGGTTGGGATTGTCTCTGAACGCGACGTTATTCGGGCTCTGGCTCAGATTGGTCCGGACGCTCTGTCGCGCGCCGTCACTGATATTATGACTAAGGATGTGATTTCTGCCAGCCCGTGCGAGTCGATTGAGGTCTTGCTTGATCGTATGACGGATCGCCGGATCAGGCATCTGCCGGTTATGGATGGCACTAAATTGGTCGGGATCGTATCGATTGGCGATTTGGTTAAGGCGCGCATCTCGGTTGCCGAGGCTGAAGCTCAGGGGCTTAAGGCCTATATCGCTGCTGGCTAGAGCGTTTTCCCATATTTGATGGATCAGAAAGAGCGACCACTATAAAATAGAGCCTTTCATCTGATGCAATCAGATGGAAAGGGCTCTAGGCGAGGGCGCTCTTATATATATGACGGCTAAAGGCGGTGCGGGCGCGAAAAAGCGTGCCCGCACCGTTGTGCTTGGGGAAAAGTCTTAATAATCGTAAATAGGGGCTTGCGCAGGGTGCCACCCCTTGCCTATAAGCCGCCTCCCGGTTGGACGCCTCTACGGATTGCGACGACGGAGCCAAGCTTTTTAAGTTTTGCTCTTGATGCCTTTCCTAAATAGAGTTATTGTCCGCCTTCCTCCGATTCTGCTGGGCTGGAAGGGTTGTCTAAATAGATGGTCCTTGTGGTTTTGCTATCTCTGAATTTCGATCCGAAAGGGTTGTGAATTTAAAGAAAAGATTGGTTGACACGGTGTTTTTGCTTCTATAGGAACGCCGCTCCGCTGATGGGATTTGGTTCTGGTTGGTGGTGTTGATGGGTTAGATTTT
>NZ_BMZB01000007.1 GCF_014652575.1 Asticcacaulis endophyticus
CGATCTGCCCGGCAGCCCGGTTTAAGCGCGGGAGCTGGCCGGTGTGGGATGGATGCTCTGACATACTGATCCGGGAAAATACCTGTCAGAGATGTATATACCCAGTGGGGGTATATTGCAAGGTGCTATTGATACCGATGCCTGCGGCATTAAGGGCCCCGGTCACTGAGGCAAGGATGCCTGCAAATTGCTGATCTATATGCCTATTTCGCTTTTCGGGCTGTTGAACCAGCAAAGTGAAGCTCTTTCCATTCTGTTACGCGATCATACTTAGATGCCCCGGAATGTTCCATAAATCTTGCGTTTTTAAGATGAGTTATCAGTCCTGAAAAAGCGGTGCTCAGGTTTCTATGAGAGCCCACGATAGCGCCAAGGCGATCTCTTACGCCTGACTTGGAATGCTTATGACGGGCAATGGCTGAAATTCCGCCAGAACAAGACGGGCGCTCGTGTCAGAATACCTGTCGGTGGTCCTTTGAAAGCCGCTCTTGATGCAGAGCTTGCGCGACGCATGGGTTCTGAAACTGGTACCAAAACTGAAGCCGTCACTATACTCGTTACAGAGCATGGGCGGCCTTGGACTGAGTCTGGTTTCGGGCCTCGTGGAGAAAAGCATACCCAAAGGCTAACGTAAGGGATGTAACTTTCCATGATTTGCGCGGCACTGCAGTCACGCGCTTGGCAATGGCTGAATGCACAGAGGCGGAGACAGCCGCAATTACCGGGCACAGTTTGCATGATGTGGGAGCAATCCTCGATGCCCACTGTCTAAAACGTGACACTAAGCTTGCACAATCGGCCATTCGCAAGCTCGAAACGAGAACAAATGTCCAACTGAACGTCCAACTGACGGCATCGCGTCCGGAGGTGGTTTATTTAAGTAATTGAACTTGCATGGAAAAAATGGTGGGTGGGCACGGACTCGAACCGTGGACCCGCTGATTAAGAGTCAGCTGCTCTACCAACTGAGCTACACACCCACACTATTTTCAGGCCAGTGCTTGGTATTCACCGGCGCCAGAGCGGCGGAAAATACGCATTTTCCTCTGGGATTCAAGCACAAAATCAGTCTATGACCCTTTTTATTGCGCAATCATGGGGAAAAGACCGATATGGCCCGCCGCGATCTTTCTGGTGCCGTTGAGTTTTCACGGCTTGAGGACTTCACCCTCAATGATGCGCTCGTCATCGAAGAGGTGCTCAATCTGTTTCAACAGCAGGCCCAGCTTTGGGCGCCGCTGCTGGAGGCGTCACACGAAGGCTGGCGCGATGCGGCCCATACCATCAAGGGCGCGGCGTCAGGCATAGGTGCCATGAAACTGTCCGAACTGGCCCACGCGGCCGAGCACGGCGATGTCGAAGGCGCGCCGACGCGGCTTGAGCGCTTAAAAACCGGGCTGGATGAGGCGCTGATGGATGTGGCGGCCTATCTGCACGAATTGCAGCTTAAGTCGCTGAAGGGGTAGGGGGATTGTTTTTGGTTGGATTCTGCGTCCGGAATGTCTAAAGCGGGGGCGAAATCCTCCACAAAACCTAAAATCACGAACCTAAAATATTGCGAACCCTGAAAATATCATGAGCGAAGACCTTCATATCTTGTGTACTGACCGCGACGGCGTGACCCACAATCTGCCGGCCATTGACGGCTGGCGGATCATGGAAATCATCCGCGACAACGGTTTGCCGATTAAGGCCGAGTGCGGCGGCGCGCTTGAGTGTGCGACCTGTCACGTCTATGTTGCGCCGGCATGGTTGGATAAGCTGGTCGAAAAGCGCGACGAAGAGGATGAAAAATTGGACGAAGCCTTTATGGTCAAGCGCAATTCGCGCCTGTCGTGCCAGATTTTGATGAGCGATGAGCTTAACGGCCTTGAAGTGACGCTGGCCCCTGAGGGCTAAGGGACGGGGCTGAGGCGCTTTAAGTTTTTGTGTGTAAATTATGGGGGATGCCCGATGTCGAAATGGTATAAATCGGTTGCACTGGCAGCAGTTGTCGTGGCGAGCTTTGGCGCGTCGCAGGCGCTGGCCTGGGGTTCACACGGGCACCGCCTGATCGGCGAAGAAGCCATGCGGGCCTTGCCGTCTTATTTGCCGTCGTTTCTGAAAACGACACAGTCGATCGCCGATGTCGGGGAATATTCGCGCGAGCCTGACCGCTGGCGCGATGCGGGCTTTGTGCACGATTCCGATCGTAACTCGGCTCATTTCATCGACCTTTATGATGACGGTACGACATTTGCGGGCACGACCATGGATAATCTGCCGCGGACACGCGCCGATTACGACATCGCCGTGGTCGCGGGTGGCAAGAAGCCGTGGCACGCCGGTTATCTGCCCTATGCGCAGATCGACGCCTATCAGCAAGTGGTCAAGGACATGGCCTACTGGCGCGTGTTGCATTATCTAGAGGGGCGCGAAAAGGACCCGGTGAAGCGCGCCTGGTATAAGGCCGATCGCATCCGGCGTGAGCAGTTGATGCTGCGCGATATCGGTATTCTGTCGCACTATATGGGCGACTCGACTAACCCGATGCACCTTAGCATCCATTACAATGGTTGGGATAAGGACACGGCCAACCCGCAGGGGTTCACGCACGAAAAGGTGCATGGCCCGCTGGAGTCCGACTTCGTCAGTGCCCATATCAAGGTTGCCGATGTGCGCGGCAACATGGCCGCACCCGTGACCTGTACCGACAAGATCGAGGTCTGCATGGCCGACAAGATCAAGCGCAACTTCACCCAACTTGTGCCGGTCTATGAGCTCGAAAAAGAAGGCGTGTTCAAAGCGGATGCGCCTTCGGAACTGACGACCAAGGGCACCGTGTTTATGGCCAAGCTGCTGGGGGCCGGGGCGGCTGACCTGCGCGATGTGGTGGTCGATGCCTGGCGCGAGTCCAAGACCATGAAGGTCGGCTATCCGGGAGCGACCTATGATGACATCATCGCCGGTAAGGTGCCGGATATCTATAGCTACCTTAAGGATTAAGGGCGATGGCGGGGACATTGACGTTCGGTGAACGCAACCCCGATCTTGATCTGGTCCGGCGCACCACCGCGCATGGCTTTTTGCTCCGTGACGGGCGGTTAGCCTGCGTGGCCATTGGATTTGATGATCTGATCTATGATGTGCCTGGCGGGGCGGTTGATGGCGATGAAACCCATCATCAGGCATTGATGCGGGAATTCCTTGAGGAAACCGGGCTTGAGGTCACGCCGGGGCGTCTGGTCACCGATGTGCGCCAGTATGTCGTCAACCGTAATAATCCGCGGGAGCAATATGTCAACCATGCCCACTTTTTTGAAGTATCGCTGATCGGTGAGCTGCTTGAGGCCAAGATCGAGGATGATCATGAACTGATCTGGCTGGAGCCGCTTGAGATCATAAAGCGCATTCGCAATGACGGCTATGCCTGGGCGATTACCAAATGGCTGCGGAGCGTGACGTAGCGTGGCAAGGTAAGTGGCAAGTGGCGCTGTGCTCAAAAAAGCGAAGCGTTAGTGCAACTAAAATCCCCTGACCCGTGAGTTGGAGTGGGCGGATGGGCCGCGCAATCTTCTCCTCCCTATCGCAGATGGGGAGGTGGCGCGGCGAAGTCCGCGACGGAGGGGGATAGCTGGGATTAGGTTGTCTGCGTTGACGTTAAGGCATCATAATAAAACTAAGGAAGTGGGTGGAAATCAGAGCGGCGCTATCCCCCTCCGTCTCGTCGCGGAGCTCCGATCCACCTCCCCATTGCTTCGCAATAGGGAGGAGAAATAAGGTACTGACCTGTCCGTCTTCGCCCGGTTCAAGGGGCGGGGGCTGTGTCCCTGTCTTTGCGCAGGATAAACTCGTGGTCGATGGTGGTGCCGACCGGGAAGCCGTATTCGCCCACCTTTTCAAAGCCGTATGACCTGTAAAGGCCAAGAGCGCGCTGGTTTTCGCTCCACACGCCGATCCATTGCGGGGCATCGCCATAGCGCATCGACAGGTAATCGAGACCGATGGTCAGCAACTGTTTGCCTAAGCCCCGGCCCTGCTGTGAGGTGTCAATATAGAGCCGTTTGATCTCGCCCTGAGTGGCAGGATCGGCATCGGTGTGGGGTAAACCGACGGGGCCAACATGGAGGTAGCCGACGACTTGCCCGTCATCCCAAGCCATGCGCCAGAACTGAGCCGGATCAGCCACCTGCGGGGCTAAAACCTCCAGCGCATAGGACCCGCGCAGGAAGGTCTCTAAATCCGTTGGCGGATAAAGATGGGCAAAGGTGTCACAAAAGGTCTTAATTGCCAGATCGGACAGGGCCTGAACATGGTCAGGGGCTATGGGGAGAATATGCATAGTCTCCCCATAGCCTGAGCCGCTTAGGCCAGCAAGGCGCCTTTGGCGGTGGTCAGGAAATCGTGGAATGTTGTCGGCGCCTTACCCATCAGGGTTTGAACATCGGTGGTGACGGCGGATAACTGACCGGCGCGGATAGCGGCTTCGGCCGAGGTCAGCATGTCGGCCACAAAATCGGGCAGACCTGCCGCGATCAGTCCGGCTTTGAAATCAGCATCCGAGACATCGACTACGCTTAAAGGTTTTCCGGTCACTTCGGTGACCAGAGCGGCCACATCAGCATGGCTGAGGGCCTTCGCGCCCGTGATCGTGAAGGTCGCCTTCGGCGCGGGCGGGTTGGCGAGGGCTGAGGCGGAGGCAAGGGCGGCGTCTTCGCGGGTGATGTAGCCGATTTTACCGCCGTTTGTGGAGGTGTACCACTGGCCGGTCTGGATGGCATGGGGCAGGGCCATCAGGGTGTTTTCGGCATACCAGTTATTGCGCAGGAGGGTGTAATCCAGCCCGCTGTTGATGATCGCCTGCTCAGTGCCATAGTGATCCGGCGCAAAGCTGATCAGGTTGCCGGGTTCGGGATTGGGCAGGGAGGTATAGACGATGTGCTTAACGCCTGCGGCCTTGGCGGCGGCAATAGCGGCCTGGTGCTGCTTAAGGCGTTGCCCCGGTACGGCGAGGGCATCGGTCGAGATCAGCAGCAAACGGTCCACGCCTGCGAAGGCCGTGGGTAAGGTTTCGGGTTTGTCGAAATCGGCGGCGCGGGTCTCAAACTTGGTGTTAAGTTTCGACGGATCGCGCGAGGCGGCGATGACTTTCGCGCCGGTCTTACTGGCGATGTGTTTCAAAACCAGTTGGCCCAGTTGGCCGCTGGCGCCGGTGATGAGCAGGGTATCTTGTGACATGGATGTGTATCCTATATAAGAGACGTGGTCTCTTTTCGAGACTATATGCAAAATAGGAACTTAATGCCATCTGTAAAGACGGCAGGTTTTCGGGAGATAGGCATGTTGAAGGAACTACCCACACGTGAAGGGCTAATGGGCGCCGATGTCGATACCATCGTTAAGGCGGTTCTTGGTGGCGCAACTGTCGGCATGAACCCGTCCGATTGTCCGGTGCGTGATGTGCTCGATCACGTCGGCGGCAAGTGGTCGAGCCTGATCTTACTGAACCTCAAGGCCAAAGCGCACCGCTTCGGGGAACTTAAGCGCGCCATCCCCGATATTTCCCAGCGTATGCTGACTCAGACCCTGCGCGATCAGCAACGCGACGGCCTGATCAGCCGCCATGTCTTTCCAACCAATCCGCCCAGCGTCGAATACCGCCTGACCGATCTGGGCGACAGTCTGATTGTGACCTTAAGCCCGCTGATGGCCTGGGCGGTCGATCACCACGCCCGCATCCTTAAGGCGCGGGCGGTGTTTGAGGCGCAATCGGATTAAATTTCATCCTTACCCGATGCGAAAATACAGGCCAGTGTGATCAGGGCCGCGATCAGCAGGTAATAACCCACGAAGTTCAGGCCGTAATTGGCCTGCAACCATGTCGCGGCATAGGGGGCTAATGAGGCCCCGACGATGCCGGCGAAATTAAAGGTCAGGGACGATCCGGTGTACCTTACCCGTGTAGGAAATGGGGCCGCCAGCGCCGTGCCGATCAGGGCGTAGGTCATGCCCATCAGCGCCATGGCAAAGAACGAAAAGACGAAGATGTCGCCTTGCGACCCGCCCATCAGCAGCGGCAGGACGAACGAAAAGGCGGCAATTGCAACCGTGGTAGCGATAAGCACTTCGCGGCGACCGAATTTTTCCGCCATCTTGGCTGAGATCGGGATGAAGATACCAAAGGCAACTGAGCCCATGATCTGGATCGCCAGGGCATCCAGAAACGGAATCTGACGGATCTTGACGTTGTAGGACAACAGATAGGCGCTGCCGATATAGAACAGCACAAAGGTCACCAGCGCCACGAAGGTGCCGAGGAACAGGCTGCGCTTATATTTGCTGAAAATTTCGACCAGCGGGACTTCGACGCGTTCATGCTTATCGATGGCCTGCTGGAACTCAGGCGTCTCGGTGATCGACAGTCGCACCCACAGGCCAATGGCGATCAGGGCGATTGACGCGATGAACGGTATCCGCCAGCCCCAGCTTAACAGGTCGTCCTGAGAGATAAAATGCAGCAATATCCAGAACGCGCCTGACGACAGCAACAGCCCGATCGGGGCCCCAAGCTGCGGGAACATACCGTACCATGACCGCTTGCCTTCGGGGGCGTTTTCGGTCGCCAGAAGCACAGCCCCGCCCCATTCGCCGCCAAGGCCAAAGCCCTGACCGAACCGGCACAGCGACAACAGCAGCGGCGCCCATACCCCAATCTGGGCATAGGACGGCAACAGGCCAATGATGACGGTCGAGATACCCATCGTCAAAAGGGCCGCCACCAGCGTGACCTTGCGGCCTATCCGATCCCCGAAGTGGCCAAACACAATCGCGCCAATCGGGCGGGCAAAAAAGGCGATAGAAAAGGTCGCAAACGACTGCAGCAGCGCCGTGGTCGGGTCGCTGTCGGGGAAGAACAGGGCGGGAAACACCAGCACGGCGGCGGTGGCGTAGACATAGAAATCGAAAAATTCGATGGTCGTGCCAATCAGGCTGGCGACCAGCACCTGCGCGGGTGAGTTCACCGGTTTGGCCGGTGTCAGTGTCGATGTCATAGTCTAAGCCGTGCCCCTTGCTTTTCAGCCCTGTGTGGTTCGTATCAGCCCTTAAGGCCTTGCCAGGCGGTGACGAACGCCCTAGCCTTCTCATACACGATTTCGGCGGTGTCGCCAGGCTTATAGACGCTGGAGCCGATGCCAAATCCGCGCGCGCCAACGCTTAGGTATTCACCCATATTGGTAGGTTCGATTCCGCCGACCGGAAAGACCGGCGTGGTGCGGGGGATGACGGCGTTCATGGCCTTGAGGCCCTTGGGGCCAGCCAGTTCGGCGGGAAACAGCTTGATGGCATCGGCGCCGGCGTCAATAGCGGCAAAGGCTTCGGTCGGCGTGAAGAAGGCCGGGAACGAGATCAGGCCCAGTTGCTTGGCGCGTTTGATGACCTCGACATTGGTGTTGGGGGAGATACAGATCTGCCCGCCGACCGCCGCCAGCATTTCGACATCACTGACCTTAAGCACCGTACCGGCCCCGACAATGGCGCGTTCCCCAAGGCGCTTGGCAATCAGTTCGATGGATTTGAACGGATCGGGCGAATTGAGCGGCACTTCGACGATCTTGAAACCGGCCTCAATCAGGGCATCGCCAATCGCCTCAGCCTCTTCGGGCTTAAGGCCGCGCAGGATGGCCACCAGCGGCAGGGTATTCAGCGCATCGCGCCATTGGTCCATAAGACTCATCGGGGTACTCCTATCGTAACGAATTGATGGCCCACAGGCCGCGGCTGGAGGCGGTGTCGCCGTCATGCTGGGTCACGCGGTCGAAACCGGCAAATTTCAGGGCGGCCTTGTAAAGCTCGATCAAGGCCCCGTCACCGACGATGCCAACCGGCTTGTTGCCGTGCTTTTCTTTTTCAGCCGCGATTTCCGAGCCGATCAGAATGCCCGACATATAGGACGACAGGCTCTCCGGTTTGATATTGTTGAACAGGGCTTCGGTGCGGACGCTAAAGATCAGCGACAGGAACGCCTTATCGTTCAGAGCGCGCTCAACGCCTTTGAGGAAGGCGGCCTCATCGTCCTTATCATCGTCCATCAGAATGCCGAGGATGGAGTTGGCCTTGAGCACCTGGAACATTTCGCCGGTCATGTGGGTGGAAAAGGTCTTGACCTCGCCGCCTTCGACTTGCGCCCACTTGGAATGGGTGCCGGGCAGGATGACCAGCCCCTCGGCGTCATCGCCCAGGCCGTATATCTGCGTTTCTTCGCCGCGCATGACGTTGAGCAGGCCGGTGTCGGGCGACTTGGCATAGAGGCCCGGCACAATCGCCACATCCAGACGCGGGTGAGGGGCGCGCACCAGTTGGGCCGCAATGTCCTTAACCGTAGAAGGACACGCGGCATAGGGCGCTTCGATCCAGCCCTGTCTAGAGCCAACCATGCCCGACAGAATGAACGGTAGGTGGTCTAAACCGGCGAACTCATCCTTGAGCACGCTCATCAGGGCCTGCTCAAAGCTCAAAACCCCAAGGTTTTTCAGCCCGATATTGGCGGCGTGCTTGGCGATGACCGCGCCCGTTTCATCATAAAGGAACATGCGGAAATTGGTCGTGCCCCAATCGGCGCCGATCAGCGTAGGTGTGGTCATCAGTATGTGTTCCTAAACTCTAGCCGCCAAATTGCAGCGTCGGTAATCCGGTGTGGCCGCGTAATAGCGGATGTGGCACCTCAAATAAAGTCCCGGCCTCTTTATCGTCTGGCTGATCGACGGCGGCGGAAGTCACAAACAGGCGGTCAAGGTTCGGGCCCGCAAAGGTCATGGAGGTGATTTGCTTTGCCGGCATAGGGACGGCGAAATCGAGCGTGCCGTCAGGCTTAAAGCGGCTGATGCGCGCCCCGCCCCAGTGGGCAATCCAGATGCCGCCTTGCGCGTCCGTGGTCATGCCGTCCGGTGAGCCATCGGTGTCTTCGTTAAAGGCGACAAATAACCGCTTATTAGACTCGTTGCCGTCGGCATCGAGGTCAAAGACATAGACTTCGCCCGCACCGGAATCCGTATGATAGATTTTGGTGTGATCCGGGCTGAAGGTCGGGCCATTGGCGACCTGATAGGGGCCGTCGATGTGCTTAAAGGTAAGATCCGCTTCAAGGCGGTGAAGCCCGCCGCTTTTTTCGGTCTGCGGCATGTGCAGGCTGCCCGCCCAGATGCGGCCCCACTTATCGGCCTTGGCGTCATTGAGGCGGTTGTCGGGATGCTGCGGTTCCGGATCGCCGATGTGTTTCAGGGTGAACGGCTCCAGCGTCAATTGGGTAAAGCCGGACTTTAAGCCCGCAATAAACCCGCCCTTTTCGCGCTCAATCACCCAGCCGATGGGCTCAGGGAATACCCAGTGTTTCAGGCTTTGGTCGTCCAGACGATACCGATGCAGCTTATGGCCCAGAATATCGACCCAATAGACGGCATTATCGCGCGCCGACCACAGCGGCCCTTCGCCCAGAAACGACCCCGGCGGTGAAATGCGGATAATGTCGTCAGTCATAATGAGTCCCCTGTTTATTGATTTTGTCGGACTTTATTTAACGCATACGCTCCAAAAATCCAGTCTGGAAAGTGCTATGGGTGAAATAATTGTATGATAATTGTGCGGCGAAATATCAGGCCACTCGCGCGAAGTTTACCAACATCGTATCTTGACGTTCGCGTAAAGTTGGCGCACACCTTTCACCAATTAAAAGCTTCGGAGGACGCTACATGGCCGACAGTGCTAATGCCGCCTATATCTATGACACGCTGCGCACCCCGCGCGGTAAGGGTAAAAAAGACGGGTCACTTCACGAAATCACCGCCCTTAACTTATCGGCGCAGGTGCTGGCGGGGCTGGCGGGGCGTAATGGCCTCGATACGGCGCTGGTGGAAGATGTCGTCTGGGGCTGCGTGACGCCGGTGGGCGAGCAGGGCGGGGACATCGCCCGTGCGGCGGTTTTGGCGGCCGGTTACGCCCAAACCTGCGGCGGGGTGCAGATCAACCGTTTTTGTGCCTCAGGCCTTGAGGCCGTCAATATGGCGGCGGCCAAGGTCATCTCCGGTGAGGCCGATATGGCCATTGGCGGCGGCGTTGAGTCGATGAGCCGGGTGCCGATGGGGTCCGACGGCGGGGCCTGGGCGATCGATGTGGCCGCAGCGTTCCCGACCTATTTCGTCCCGCAAGGCGTATCGGCCGATACGATTGCCACTAAGTGGGGCTTTTCACGCGATGACGTCGATGCCTACGCCGTCGAATCTCACAAACGGTCCGCCAAAAGCTGGGCCGAGGGCCGGTTCAAAAAATCGGTGCATCCGGTCAAGGATCAACTGGGTGTCACTATCCTTGACCGCGACGAAACCATCCGCCCCAACACCGACATGCAGGCCCTGGCCGGGCTTAATCCGTCCTTTGCCATGATGGGCGAAATGGGCGGTTTCGATGCGGTCATCAATCAGCGCTATCCTGAACTTGAGCGCATCAACCACATCCACACGCCGGGCAATTCGTCGGCCATCGTCGATGGCTCAGCCGCCGTTCTGGTCGGCAATAAACGCGCCGGTGAGGCGGCGGGCTTGAAGCCGCGCGCCCGTATCAAAGGCATGGCCTCGATCGGCTCGGAGCCGTCGATCATGCTGACCGGGCCGTCCTATGTCACGGAAAAACTGCTGAAGCGGCTGGGCATGAGTGTGGCCGACATCGACCTTTACGAACTGAACGAAGCGTTCGCGTCGGTGGTGTTACGCTACATGCAGGTGCTCGATATTCCGCACGATAAGATCAATGTCTGCGGCGGGGCGATTGCGATGGGACATCCGCTGGGAGCTACCGGGGCGATGATCCTCGGCACCGTGCTGGATGAGCTTGAGCGCACAGGTAAATCAACGGCGCTGGTCACCCTGTGCGTTGGCGGCGGCATGGCCACGGCCACGGTTATTGAGCGTATTTAAAAAGATCGAGGGAGAAAACAAAATGGACAATTTTAAAGTTGAACTCGACTCTGACGGCATTCTGGTCTGCGCGTTTGATACGGTCGGTAAGACCATGAACACCTTCACCAAGGCCGCCCTCGATGACCTGATGGCGATTGCCGAGCGCGCCAAAACCGATGCGGCGGTCAAGGGTGTGGTCATAACGTCTGCTAAGTCCAACGGGTTCTGCGCGGGCGCGGACTTAGAGGAAATGCTGGGCGGGGCATGGGAGTCGGGTACTCTGGACAAAACGGACCCAGAAGCCGAACTCAAGGGCGCGTTTGCCGCGGCGTTCGAGATGAACCGCGTTTACCGTGCGCTGGAAACCTGCGGCAAGCCGGTGGCGGCGGCGATCAACGGTCTGGCGCTGGGCGGCGGGACGGAACTGGTGCTGGCCTGTCATTACCGGGTGCTGTCGGACGGCCCGAAGGTTCAGATGGGTTTGCCCGAAGTCAAGATCGGCCTGTTCCCCGGCGGTGGTGGCTCGCAGCGCTTGCCGCGTTTGATTGGCGCGCAAGCCGCCCTGATGGCCATGTCCGATGGCAAGAGCTTCAAACCCAAGGAGGCGCTGGCCGCCGGTATCGTCCACGAAGTTGTGGCCGATGATCAGGTGGTTGAGGCCGCCAAGACCTGGATCAAAACCAAAGGCGATCCAGTCGCTTTGTGGGACAAGAAAGAGTTCAAAATCCCCGGTGGCGGGCCCTATCATCCGGCGGGTGCGCAGGTGTTCATGATGGGCAATGCCCTGCTGCGTAAGCAGAGCTTTGGCAATTATCCGGCGGTTATTAACTTGATGCACGCCGTCTATGAAGGGCTGCAACTGCCGATCGATTCAGCGCTTAAGGTCGAGACGCGCTATTTCGCCAAGACCCTGATGACGCCGCAGGCCAAGGCCATGATCCGCACCCTGTTCTTCTCGATGCAGGCGGTGGGTAAGGGCTCAGGCCGACCATCTGGTGTGCCCAAGACCGAATTCACCCAAGTGGCCGTGCTGGGCGCCGGCATGATGGGGGCAGGCATCGCCTACGTCACAGCCATGTCAGGCATCAAGGTCGTGCTGATCGACCGCGATCAGGCGGCGGCGGATAAGGGCAAATCCCACTGCGAGGGCCTGCTGAAAAAGGCCGTCTCACGCGGAAAGATGACCGAGGACAAAGCCAAAGGCGTGCTCGACCTGATCACCGCCACCCCGGACTATGGCTTGATCAAGGGCTCGGATCTGGTGGTTGAGGCGGTGTTTGAAAATACCGAACTGAAAGCCGGGGTCACCAAGCTGGCTGAGGCGGAATTGGCGCCGGACGCTGTGTTTGGCTCCAATACCTCGACCATCCCGATTTCCCTGCTGGCCAAGGCGTCGGTGCGCCCGGAAAACTATATCGGCATCCACTTCTTCTCGCCGGTTGATAAGATGATGCTGGTTGAGATCATCATGGGTGAAAAGACCTCTGATGCGACATTGGCGCGTGCGATTGACTATGTGCTGAAGATCAAAAAGACCCCGATCGTGGTCAATGATGAGCGCTTCTTCTTTGCCAATCGCTGCTTCATTCCGTTCACCGCCGAAGGCCTGCACATGTGGGCTGAGGGGATCGCACCAACCATTATCGACAATGTCGGCCGGGCCACGGGTATGCCGCGCGGGCCGCTGGAGATGATGGATGATGTCGCCCTTGATCTGCTGGTCAAGATCACCTCGGAAACCGCCAAGGCCGAAGGGGCGAATTATATCCCCATCCCCGGCGAGGGGGAGGTCGCCAAAATGGTCGCGGATGGCCGTTTAGGCCGTAAAAATGGTAAGGGCTTCTACGACTATCCCGAAGCGGGCGGCAATAAATCCCTGTGGTCGGGCACCAAGGACATGTTCCCGGTGACTATGGCTGAGGCCGATCCCAAACAGGCTGAGGAACTGAAGAAACGGCTGCTCTATATTCAGGCGGTGACGGCGGCGCGTTGCTTTGAGGAAGGCGTAATTACCGACCCGCGCGAAGCCGATGTCGGCTCGATCCTGGGGTGGGGGTTTGCGCCGTGGTCGGGCGGGATTATCTCCCTGATCGACTCGATTGGGGTCGCGTCGTTTGTGGCGGAACTCGACCGCATGACAGGGCTTTATGGCGACCGCTTTGCTCCGCCGCAGCTTTTGCGCGACATGGCCGCCAAGGGCGAGACCTTCTATGGCCGGTTCGGTAAGGCAGACAAGAAAGCGGCTTAAAAAAGTTCTGGTTAGTACCTTACGAACAGCCCGCAGGCCTTGGCTTGCGGGCTGTTTTATGGTGCGTCTGCGAATAAATACCGTTCACATTGTGTTGCAGTGCAATATTTTTCATTGACCGGACTCACACAGGTTTTTAACAATGACAGCGCTGACATTGTTGTTGGCGCTAACTTATGGATGTGTGTGTCATGAAAAATTTCTCCCTAGCGTTTGCCGTTGCCATCTCTTCTGCCCTCATCGGCGGTTCGGCCTTTGCTGAATGTGATCAGGCTCAGTTCCTGGAAACCGGTCGCCTGACGACCCTGGCCGTGTCTGAAAAGCTCGGCATGAGCGCCACCGACGTGGCGCGTAAGACCATCCGCCTTAAGGAATGTGTGGCCGAAGCCAGCGCGATTTCTTCTGAATTTACCTACAGCTATGTCGAAGGTTCCGACACCAAGACCGTCAATGGTTCGGTCAAGATCGCCGATGGTAAGGTTGCCGCGATCAATCTGGGCGGGCGCGACATCTTCGTTGCCTCCGATGACCGTCTGTTCTCCAAGGCGATCAAGCTGAACTAGGTTTGGCTTAATTTTGAAACGCGAAAGGCACCGGCTCCCCCCGGTGCCTTTTTGCTTTTAAACTTCTGCAGGGGTTTTCGCCTTAATCGACAGGGCGTGAATGGGGCCCGCCAGTTCCTCACGCAAAGCTTCATTGACCTTTCTCTGGCGCGCGACGCGGTTCAAGCCTTCAAACGCGTCAGATACGATCAACACAGAAAAATGACTTTCGCCCCCTTCACGCGCGCCTGAGTGTCCACTATGTTTGTCGCTATCATCATGAATCTCCAGTCGTTGCGGGTTAAAGGCGGTTTCCAGCTTGGATTTCAGCCGCTCAGTGACTATTCCCATGATTTCGCTACACCTTTCTGCTAGGATGTTCGATCGGTTTTTTTAAAGCTTCAGGATCACAGTTCATACTATGAGCGACGGTTACAAATATACCCCCAAATTTGGTCTGGACATGCGCATCCGCCCGCCCAAAGAAGGCGAAGTGCAGGGCAAGCGCCCCGAAGACGACGTCCTGTCCCTAAAACCCGGCCAGATTCGCTGCGAATGGCCGGAGTGTCATCGGGCATCGACCGCCAAGGCGCCCAAGTCGCGCGAAATGATGAACGAATACTATAACTTCTGTCAGGCGCACGCGGGCGAGTACAACAAAAACTGGAACTTCTTTTCCGGTATGAGTGAGGGCGAGGCCAAGCAGCATCGTGAGGCCACCATCACCGGCGGCCGTCCGACCTGGCAGTTCCGCGCCTCCCGCGTCAGCCGTGAAGCCGCCAACTTCGCCACCAAGGGGGCGAAAATCGGCAACGGTATGTACGATCCCCACAGCGTCTTTGGCGCTGGCGCCAGCCCTGATCGCAACAAGTCCGAACCGTCTCAGCGTCAGTATGGCAAGATCGAGCGTCAGGCCTTTGCGGACTTGGATCTCGATGTCGGTGCCACGGCGGAACAGATTAGGGTGCGCTACACTGAGATGCTGAAACGCTGCCACCCCGACAACAACGGCGGTGACCGCTCCGCCGAGGACAAGCTGCAACGGGTAATCAAGGCTTATAAAGTCCTCAAAAAGATGTCCTTAGCGTAAAATCGCGGTCTTTGGCCGATTAATACGCGGTCTACGCTTGCGGGTACCTAATGTACCCGCGTCGCTTGCCAGCTATTACTCGCCTCAAATCTCACGATTTTACAGCCGGTGCAGTAAAAGTAGTGGAACCTTCCTCCTCCCTTGCGAAGCGGGGGACCGGGCCGCCGGAGCGGGTGGCTGCGAGCGCAGCGATGCAGACGGAGGGGGCAAATGTCAGAGGACGTATCAGAGGTAAGAACCGGTGGGTGCCAATGCGGCGCGGTGAGGTTCCAAGTCGAAGGAGCGTTGGGTCACGCATCAATCTGCCATTGCCGGATGTGCCAGAAAGCCTATGGCAATTTCTTTGCGCCCCTGGTTAGTGTGCGCGAAGCGACCCTGATCTGGACCAAGGCTGAACCGGCGCGCTTTAAAAGCTCAAACCTCGTGCAGCGCGGATTTTGTGCTAAGTGCGGCACACCCTTGACCTACGAAGCGCCCGACGGGGTGGCAGTATCCATCGCCGCCTTTGATGAGCCTGCGACGATTGTGCCTGAAATTCAGTTCGGCGTTGAGGCCAAACTGGCCTATGTTGATGATCTGCAGAGCCTGCCGACGCGCACAACACTCGAAGACATCGATGCTGCGCCGTTTTTAAATGACCTGATAAGCTATCAGCACCCTGATCATGACTGACAAACATTCGCGCTTTGAACTGCACTTCATCTCCCGCATTGGCTGGTTGCGGGCCGCAGTGCTGGGTGCCAATGATGGCATCGTCTCGACCGCCAGCCTGATCGTCGGTGTGGCGGCAAGCCCCGCGGACAAGGCCACGATCTTGCTGACCGGTGTGGCAGCCCTTGTGGCGGGGGCTCTGTCGATGGCGGCGGGGGAATATGTCTCGGTCAGTTCTCAGGCCGATACCGAAGCCGCCGACCTGGCGCGCGAGACTCAGGAACTGCGCGACTTCCCGCAGGCCGAAGAGGATGAACTGACCCACATCTATATGGAGCGCGGTCTTGACCATGATCTGGCGCGGCAGGTGGCGGTGCAACTGATGCAGAAAGATGCCCTCAAAGCCCACCTGCGTGACGAACTGGGCATGAGTGACCATACCGAAGCCAAGCCTGTTCAGGCGGCGGTGACCTCAGCCGTGACCTTTGCGGTAGGGGCCTCCCTGCCGTTGCTGGCCATGATTTTCAGCCCCCGCGGCCTGATCGTACCGGCTGTGTCGGTCTGCGCGCTGCTGTTTTTGGCAGTGTTAGGGGCCTTGGGCGCTATCAGCGGCGGGGCGAATGTGACCCGTGCGGTGGTGCGGGTTACCTTCTGGGGCGCGCTGGCTCTGGTGGTCACGGCGGGGATCGGGCGGCTGTTCGGGGCGGTGGTTTAACCCACTCAGAGGCGATATGCGCCCGACATCAGGCGGCCATAACAGGCGGCGTCGAACGGCTCATACACTCCGCCATCTTCCTTCATGACAAACAAAGGATCTGAGACCTCCGCCGGGTCAAAGCCCGCCTTGACCAGATCCATCTTCTTGTACTTGAAGGTGCCGGTGGTCTCGGCCTGTTGCAGCAGCCGCACAAACCGCGGTCGGGCATAGGTCGGCAAACCGGCCAGCACATGCTGGCAAAAGTCCTCAATCTTGAAACCCTCGCGCACGATCAGGGCGACCATGCCGGCCTTACCGTCATAGTGCGGCACTTCGACGCCGTAGACGATAGCTTCGTCGACACCGGCGGCACCGGCGCAAACTTCACCCACCTCGGAGGTTGAGACGTTTTCGCCCTTAAAGCGGAAAGTATCGCCGATACGGTCCACAAAATAGAGATAGCCGTCCTTGTCTTGCTTCATCAGGTCGCCGGTGCGGAACCACATGTCGCCTTTCTTGAAGACATCGCGCAGGATTTTCTTTTCCGACGCCGCCTTGTCGGCATAGCCGGAATAGGAATGACGGGCGTCCTGCCCGATAATGCCGATGGCCTCACCGATCTCATCGGGTTTACATTCGATGCACAGACCTTTGGCGTTGCGTTCCGGCAGTTCCTGCTCGACGTCGAACTTGACTAACCGGATATTGAAGGCGCTGCGCAGGTAGGGCGGGGCTCGACCAATAGCCCCGGCCTGACCATCGAAGTTAAATAGCGACACATTGCCTTCGGTCGAGCCGTAAAACTCGATGATTACCGGAATACGAAAGCGGGCTTTGAACGTCTTCCACACGTCCGGGCGCATACCGTTGCCAAAGACCATCTTCAGGCTGTGGCGGGTCTCGTCTTCGGGGTTGGGAGATTGGTGGTTGACCAGATACCGGCACAGTTCGCCAATATAAACAAAATACTGGCAGTTATAGGTGCGGATATCGCTCCAGAACTGGGTGGCGGAAAAGCGTGATTTCAGCACAATCGCCGCCCCGTTCATCAGGGCGGCCCCAACCCCGCACAGCCCGCCGGTCGAATGGTACAGCGGCAGAGTGATATAGATGCGCTCGCCTTCCTTCATGCGGGAGATACCGGCAAAGGCCTGCATATAAAGCTGGGCGCGCGAGTTGGAAATTTTCGCTGCCTTAGGCAAACCTGTCGTGCCGGAGGTGTAGATATAAAGCGCCGTGTCGTGGGCGGTCATGTCCTGACGGATTTGGCGGTCAGGGCGCACCGATGACACCCCGCGCAGGGCGTGATCCAGACTGCGGATCGTCTCAGCCTCATGATCCTTATCCATGCCGAGCACCCACTCGGTTTGGTGGTGGCTAAGCTGTGACGCTATGTCCTCAAAAGCATGGCGGGTGCTCTGGTCAACGATGGTGTGGCTGGCGCCGGAGATATTGATGCAGTGGGCAAGGCCTGCCCCGGTCAGGCCATTATTGATCAGGGCCGTGACCACCCCGACCTTATTTAGGCCCATCCACACGGCGATATATTCGGCACGATTGGGCATGAGCAGGGCCACAGTATCGCCGATCCGCAAACCGCGTGCCCGTGCCCAGTGGGCATAGCGGTTGGCCATCGCATCCAGATCGCGATAGGTCAGGCTCTTGCCATCAAAGATAATGGCGGACGCGCCGCCGTGGCTATCGACCACCCGTTCAAAATCATCGCACACCAGATTGCGGGACTTAGGGTCAATCGGCTTGATGCGCCGTAGAAGCCGCGCCAACCGCTTGAGGAAGATGAATTCGCGTTTGATCCCGTCAAATAGGTTCATATCCTGGATTCCGCTTGTACCTGTAGGGTTCGCCTTTTGTGGGCAAGGCTTATTATTAACCTACCATAGCGCGGATTTGGAAATGTCAAAGCAAAAAGTTTCCGCGAACGGCAACTTTTGTCAGGTCAAGGCTGGGGTGCGATCTGTACCGTTACGTCTGACGATTTGCTGGACGCGATTTGCAGCACATAATCGCCCGGTTGCAGGTCATAGCTTACAATCTTGCGGATGCCGGAACAGTCTGGGCCATGGCCGTGACGGATAGACTTCAGCGGCGTTTTATCCTTGATCAGATCAATCCAGACGCCGCTGGAGGCGGCAACGCCGTAGGGACCGCTGTCGGTGATGTGCACCAGCATTAAACCGGCAAAACTGTCAGGGCTTTGAGCCTTGGCCGGAGCCGACGCAAAGGTCACCTGCGGGGTGGCGACTAGTGCCGCCTTATAGGCCTTGCCGGTCTCAAGGAATGGCGCATTGGCCCCGTTGGTGGCGGCATTGACCTCGGCAGGTGTGGCCCATGTTTCAAAGCCTGCGCTGACCACCGGATCGGTGGGGCAGGTGGTGGTTTGGGCCATGACGGATGTGGCAGACAGGGCCATAAAGGCGGCTATACATAATACGCGCACGGTATTTGTCCTCTAAAATTCAGCCGCCATTAACCGCTCAAATTGCGTTCGACATAAGGCCTTTTTTGCGCGCATCTTAATCCCAAAACCCAAGATATTAAGATTTGGCACTTTTTGGGATGCGCTTACCCGAACGTATCGCACGCATCCGGGTCGCCGGAGTTGTAGCCGGTTTTGAACCACTGCATCCGCTCGGCTGAGGAACCGTGGGTGAAGCTGTCGGGCACAACGCTGCCGGTCGAGCGCTTTTGCAGGGTGTCATCACCGACCGCCGACGCCGCGCGTAAGGCTTCGTCAAGGTCGCCGCTTTCCAGCCAGTTCAGTTGGTCGTTCGATTGCCGCGCCCAGATACCGGCATAGCAATCGGCCTGAAGCTCAAGCTTGACCGACAGCTTATTGCCTTCGGCTTCGCTCAGGCGGCCCTGGGCGTTCTGAACGCGCTGGCTGAGGCCGAGTACGTTCTGGACATGGTGGCCGACTTCGTGACCGATGACATAGGCCTTGGCGAAATCCCCGCCCGCGCCCATCTGGGTATCGAGCGTCTGAAAGAAATTGAGATCGAGGTAAACCCGCTCATCCGCCGGGCAATAGAACGGCCCCATCGCCGCCTGGCCATAGCCGCAACCGGTCGAGGTGCCTTCGGTATAGAGCACAACCGTTGACGGGCGGTAGGTGCGGCCGGTCTGCTGGAAAATCTGAGCCCAGACATCATTGGCCGAGGTATGGACGACATCGGCAAACGCGCCTTCTTCGTCGGTGGGCGTGCCCTCGACGCCGGCCTGCTGTTGGGCAGGGCCTTGCGCCTGATTGACAATCTGGGTCAGTTGTTGTGGGTCAACCCCAAGGAAATAGCCGATCAGGGCGATGACAATCACCCCGATGCCACCTCCACCGGCAATCGCGCCGCCGCTTAAGCCTCTGCGGTCTTCGACACCGCCTCTGCGGCCCAGATCCCATTTCATGCGGTCATCCCCTATGCTTGTTCGCGTAAACTATAGGCTCAGATTGCTCTCAAGGCAAAGGGGGAAGGGCGTCGAAGTTTGTAAAGGAGGCGTTAGCGTTGCACGGAATACCCTCTGGTCGCTACTCACGATTACGCCCTATGCATTAACTATGTGGGCACGTTTGTTGCATGGATTTTTTCATATTGTAGAAAATGCACCTAAAGGTGGAATTTATTGCTGGGTTAAGGGGATTGTTAGATCCTTAGCTCGGCAGAAATTTCTCACGACACTGTGGCGCCGACAAGGGGAGACAAAGAGATGATTACTTATGGGCGAGGACTTGCGGGCACCGATTTGTCCAAGATGCGAAGGTTGGACAACAGTAACATTACTGTTCTGGGCTACGGGCTTAACGGAGCATCTACAGCCGGGGTAAAGAGTCCTCCAAGTTCTAAGGCTGAGAGTATGAGCACATCCACAGTCACAACGTCTCCAAAGACGCAGGGCGGGTTTTCGGTTCCGAATCCAAGCACGTTGTCTGCTGATACCGCAAAGGCAAAAGCAGATGAGCTCCGCGGCATGATTGAGAAAAATACGGTCCCTCGTTTGACGATCGACATGGGCGGCGGGGTGCAGTTCACACCATCTCATTCCACCTATCTCTCCATGCTGGAAGATGCGATCACCTAGGGAAAATCCTTGGTTTAGTATGCTATCCAAAACGCTTGATCGGCATATAGACTGATCGTATGCCTGTGCCGACGCTTTTGGGTGCGTCTTATATATAGAGCTGTGGTTTCTCCTTAAACTCTACGGCCTTTAGCGATTCCCACCTTGACGCCCGTTAATCCCTAAGTTATAGCGGCCCATCATTTTTGAGGCTGAGGGATAAAACCCTCTTTCCCAATCCAAATCATGCAGGGCCTGTGTGCCCGCCGTAACCTCCATAGCGCAGGTTGCGGCTTTTGTGTTTGTCACGAATGTATGCCGGGGCGGGGTCTTTAAAGCGTAACCATCCAACCGAGACCCTCCGGCCAAACGGCACAGGTCTTATCAGAGCATAGAAGCGAAACCCTAATGCCCACAGTTAACCAGCTTATCCGTAAGCCACGTCAGCCTAAGCCAAAGCGCAACAAGGTTCCGGCCCTTAAGGGTTGCCCTCAGCGTCGCGGCGTGTGTACGCGCGTTTACACCACGACCCCGAAGAAGCCGAACTCGGCGCTTCGTAAGGTTGCCAAGGTCCGTCTGACCTCGCAAATCGAAGCCGTGTGCTACATCCCCGGTGAAGGCCACAACCTTCAGGAACACTCCGTGGTTCTGATCCGCGGCGGCCGTGTGAAGGATCTTCCCGGCGTCCGCTACCACATCCTGCGCGGCGTGCTCGATACGCAAGGCGTTAAGAACCGTAAGCAACGCCGTTCGCACTACGGTGCGAAGCGTCCTAAGTAAGGATTACACCACATGTCACGTCGTCACCGCGCAGAGAAGCGCGACGTTCTGCCCGATCCCGTATACGGCGATCTGGTTGTCACCAAGTTCATGAACTACGTCATGTACGAAGGCAAAAAGGCTGTGGCTGAAAACATCGTTTACGGTGCTTTCGACATCCTGGTTGCCAAGAAAAAAGACGCAACCGCCATTGAAACTTTCCATGCCGCCCTCGACAACGTAGCGCCTTCGATCGAAGTCCGCTCACGCCGCGTCGGTGGGGCGACCTATCAGGTTCCGGTCGAAGTCCGCTCGGAGCGCCGTCGCGCTCTGGCGATCCGCTGGCTGGTCAACGCTGCGCGCAAGCGTGGTGAAAACACTATGACGGAAAAGCTGGCCGGCGAACTGCTGGATGCTTCCAACAACCGTGGTACGGCTGTGAAGAAGCGCGAAGATACCCATAAGATGGCCGAAGCTAACCGCGCCTTCTCGCACTATCGCTGGTAGTCTGGCGCTGGAAACAGCGACTACAGCGGACACGGTGTCATCACCCTGTCAAAAAAGAGCTTTAACGCGCGGGTGGTTTGGTTTAAACCGCCCGCGCGCCTTATGGTTCAGGTCGCCGGGTTTTTTAGCCTGAAACGACCAATACCCCGAATTTGACCCTTAGTTTGAGGCTATCACTATGCCCCGCAGTCACAACATCGAGGACTACCGTAACTTTGGTATTATGGCGCACATCGACGCCGGTAAGACCACGACCACGGAACGTATCCTCTATTACACCGGCAAATCCCACAAGATCGGCGAAGTCCACGATGGCGCGGCCACCATGGACTGGATGGAGCAGGAGCAGGAGCGCGGCATCACGATTACGTCCGCTGCGACGACTGCTTTCTGGGATGGCAAGCGCCTGAACATCATCGACACCCCAGGCCACGTGGACTTCACCATCGAAGTTGAGCGTTCGCTTCGCGTGCTTGATGGCGCGGTTGCCGTGCTTGACGGTAACGCCGGTGTTGAGCCCCAGACCGAAACCGTCTGGCGTCAGGCCGACAAGTACAACGTGCCGCGTATCGTCTTCGTCAACAAGATGGACAAGATCGGCGCTGACTTCGATAAGTCGGTTCAGTCGATCCGCGACCGTCTGGGCGCCAAGGCTGTGCCGATCCAGTTCCCGATCGGTTCGGAAAACACCCTGTCCGGCCTCGTTGACATCGTGAAGATGAAGGCGATTGTCTGGGACAACGATGCCCTCGGTGCTAACTATGCCGAACACGAAATTCCGGCCGATCTGGTTGATAAGGCTAACGAAGCCCGTCAGTACCTGATCGATAACGCCGTTGAACTCGACGACGAGGCGATGGAAGCTTACCTCGAAGGCAATGAGCCTTCGACCGAAGTGATCAAGAAGTGCATCCGTAAAGCCGTTCTGAACGGGGCCTTCTATCCGATCCTGTGCGGTTCGGCCTTCAAGAACAAGGGTGTTCAGACCCTGCTCGACGCCGTGGTCGATTATCTGCCGTCGCCGGTCGATATTCCGCCGACCAAGGGCATCGACTATAAGACCGAAGAAGAAGTTGTACGTCGCGCATCTGACGAAGAGCCTCTGTCGGTTCTGGCGTTCAAGATCATGGATGACCCGTTCGTCGGTTCGCTGACCTTCTGCCGCCTCTATTCGGGCAAGATGGAAGCTGGCATGGGCCTGCTCAACTCGACCCGCGATAAGCGCGAGCGCGTTGGCCGTATGCTGCTCATGCACTCCAACAACCGTGAAGACATCAAGGAAGCCTATGCCGGCGATATCGTCGCTCTGGCTGGCCTCAAGGACACCCGCACCGGCGATACCCTGTGCGATCCGCTGAAGTCCCCGGTTATTCTTGAGCGCATGGAATTCCCGGCACCGGTTATCGAAATCGCCGTGGAACCCAAGTCCAAAGCCGATCAGGAAAAGCTGGGCGTGGCTCTGGCCAAACTGGCTTCGGAAGACCCGTCCTTCACCGTTTCGACCGACCACGAGTCGGGCCAGACGATCCTGAAGGGCATGGGCGAACTTCACCTCGACATCAAGATCGACATCCTGAAGCGTACCTATAAGGTTGAAGCCAATATCGGCGCGCCGCAGGTGGCCTACCGCGAATCGATCACCCGTAAGGCTGAAATTGACTACACCCACAAGAAGCAAACCGGTGGTACAGGCCAGTTCGCCCGCATCAAGGTTGTGGTGGAACCGGGTGAACCCGGCACCGGCTTTGTGTTCGAATCGGGCGTCGTTGGTGGTGCGGTTCCAAAGGAATACATCCCAGGCGTCATCAAGGGCTTTGAATCGTCCAAGGAAAACGGCCTGCTGGCTGGCTTCCCTGTGATCGACTTTAAGGTCACCCTGATTGACGGCGCCTACCATGACGTCGACTCCTCGGTTCTGGCCTTCGAAATCGCCGCTCGTGCGGCGTTCAAGGAACTTCGTGAGAAGGGCGGGCCCAAGCTGCTCGAGCCGATCATGAAGGTCGAAGTCGTAACCCCCGAAGAATACCTCGGTTCGGTCATCGGCGATCTCAACGGTCGTCGCGGTATGATCCAGGGTCAGGACATGCGCGGTAACGCCATTGTCGTTGACGCGTTCGTGCCACTGGCCAACATGTTCGGCTACGTGAACACCCTGCGCGGTATGTCGCAAGGCCGCGCCCAGTTCTCGATGGTCTACGATCACTACGAGCCCGTGCCGCAGCACGTCGCCGACGAAGTGATCAAGAAGTACGCTTAATATCAAACCGCTTGGCCCGTCGCATTTTGTATGCTACGGGCCAGCAACCCTAAACATAACTTACAAAGTTCAACCCCTAACCGAGTGAAGGCCCGCCTAATGCGCGGGGATTTGAAATGGCCAAGGAAAAATTCAACCGTACTAAGCCGCACTGCAACATTGGCACGATTGGTCACGTTGACCACGGCAAGACGACGCTGACGGCAGCAATCACGATGACGCTGGCCAAGTCCGGCGGCGCGGTCGCCAAGGCATATGCCGACATCGACGCTGCCCCTGAAGAAAAAGCACGCGGCATCACCATCAACACCGCCCACGTCGAATATGAGACGGCTAACCGTCACTATGCGCACGTCGACTGCCCAGGCCACGCCGACTATGTGAAGAACATGATCACCGGTGCTGCTCAGATGGACGGCGCTATTCTGGTGGTTTCGGCCGCTGACGGCCCGATGCCGCAAACCCGCGAGCACATCCTGCTGGCCCGTCAGGTCGGTGTTCCGGCGCTGGTCGTGTTCATGAACAAGGTTGACCTTGTTGACGATGCTGAACTGCTTGAGCTGGTTGAAATGGAAGTTCGTGAACTTCTGTCGTCTTACCAGTTCCCCGGCGACGATATCCCCATCACCATGGGTTCGGCTAAGGCCGCAACCGATGGCGTAAACCCGGAAATCGGTGAAAACCAGATCATCGCCCTGATGAAGACGGTTGACGAATACATCCCGCAGCCTGAGCGTCCGATCGATCTGCCGTTCCTGATGCCGGTTGAAGACGTGTTCTCGATCTCTGGCCGTGGTACGGTTGTGACCGGTCGCGTCGAGCGTGGTATCGTGAAAGTCGGTGAAGAAGTCGAAATCGTCGGCATCCGTCCGGTCCAAAAGACGACCTGCACGGGCGTTGAAATGTTCCGCAAGCTGCTTGACCAAGGTCAAGCGGGTGACAACGTCGGCGTTCTGCTGCGCGGCACCAAGCGTGAAGACGTTGAGCGTGGTCAGGTTCTGTGTAAGCCAGGCTCGATCACCCCGCACACCAAGTTCATTGCCGAAGCCTACATCCTGAACAAGGAAGAAGGCGGTCGTCACACGCCGTTCTTCACCAACTACCGTCCGCAGTTCTACTTCCGTACGACGGACGTGACCGGTATCGTGAAGCTGAAAGAAGGCGTGGAAATGATCATGCCGGGCGACAATGCTGAGCTGGACGTCGAGCTGATCACCCCGATCGCCATGGAAGAGAAGCTGCGCTTCGCTATCCGTGAAGGTGGCCGTACCGTCGGCGCCGGCGTCGTCGCGAAGATCATTGCCTAGGCAGGGACTTGTCCCTGCACCCCTAACCGGGAGCGGCGGATAAACTTGTGATTTAGATAAAACCCTCTGAGCTTGTCTCAGGGGGTTTTTCTATGTCAAAAGACTTGGAACAAGTTGAGGGGCTAATGAACAACACAAATCCATCGCGTCGTGTCTACACAGATGACGAACGATTAAAGCGCGCCTGCTTACGCTCAGCTATGCATATACGCGGTCTCTGGGAGGAAAAAGGTTCGTCGGACACGCGCCTGTTGGAGGGCTTATTCATACCGGATGACCTTACTATCGTGGGTAAGTCGGTTAACTGTGACGCTACGGCTTGCCGGGAACATGTGGTTCCGCGTCTCGTGATCATAAAAGAATGTCACGTTATGTTGGAGCGTGGTCTAAGCGACGAAGAGATTGCTGATTTTATTTTAAAGCACACTAAAATCGTTTTGATCTCTCCTTTTGAGCGGGAAAGGCTGGATAGCAAGGATCAATTAGGTATGCGTCAAACCATGCCTGATGGATGGGGATTCGGTGACGATATTTATGCGCGTCTGAGACTTGCCGATATCCAATGGGACGATGTCGGTATTAACAGGCAGTCACATCTCGGTGAAGGCGCATAGGCGGCCCGCAGGCAATAGGTTAGGTTGCGGATGTGAAAGAACTGATCCGCACCAATAATATGGTCCTGATTTCCTATGTGGAAACCCTGCTGAAATCGGCAGGGCTGGCCTATTTCGTAGCGGATAGAAACATCAGTGCGACCGAAGGCTCGATCGGGTTGTTCCCCAAGCGCATACTGGTTGAGGCCGACGGGTTTGACGAAGCGCGCACTTTGATGCAAGACGCAGGCTTGGGGGGCGAACTGCGGCCTCTGAAATAGTTTTTCGTGAGGTCTTCATGATCCTGATTGGCCAGTATGACAGCCCCTTTGTGCGCCGTGTCGGCATTGCCTTGACGCTATATGGGATCGGGTTCGAGCATAAACCGTGGTCGACGTTTCGAGACGGGGACAAGATCGCCCCATACAACCCTTTACGCCGGGTGCCGGTTCTGGTGCTGGATGATGGCGAGGCGCTGATCGACAGCCCGACCATGATCGATTATCTGGATGAGCAGGCAGCCGCCCCCTTGATGGCCAGAAGTGGTGCTGACCGCCAAAAAGCGCTTTACATCATGGCGCTCGCGACCGGGCTGGCCGATAAGGCGGTCAGCCTGTTCTATGAGCAGGCCTTTCATCCGGCGCCATCCGATCTGTGGGTTGATCGTTGCCGCCAGCAAATTACCGATGGATTGGCTGTTCTGGAAGCCGAACGGTTGAGGCTGACCACGCCGTTCTGGTTCGGGGATCAGCCCGGCCATGCCGATATTGCGGTCGCCTGTACGCTCAGGTTTATATCCGAAGCTCATGACGGTTTACTGGATTTCAGAGCATGTCCGGCCCTTGAGGCCCATCATCAGGCCTGCGAGGCCCTGCCGGTGTTTCAAGCCGTGGCCCAGACCTTCAGCCCGCCGGGGCGATGATTGGGCGGTAATATGTCGCAGGATGAAAGGCCTTGTTTACCATGGTACTTAGGCCGGATTTAATCATATTCGCGTAAAGTAGCGCCAAATCAAAGCGGCGGAAACACATCCTATGGTCAGACACGCGCGTGTGGACATTATCAAACCCGGCGACCTTAACGCGGAGGATGTCAGGCTGTGGCAGGGCTTTATGGCCGAGCGCGATGACTTGATCGGGCCTTATTTCGATGTGCGCTACGTCATGGCCATTGGTCAAAGTGTGCCCAAGGCGTTTGTGGCGCGGCTCTATGAAGGCGACCAGGTGGCAGGTTTCTTTCCGTTTCAGCGCCGCGGGCGGACTATTCAGCCGCTGGGGGCACCGCTAACTGATTATCACGGCATTATTGGTCGCCGTGATTTGCAGATCGATTTCAAAGCGTTGTTAAAATCACTGGGGGCTCAGCATCTGGTGTTTCAGGGCTGGGTAGGGCCGATGAACCCGGCAGCCAGAACCACCAACCACATCCGCCGGATCGCCGATTTATCGCACGGTTATGAGGCGTGGTTTGAGACTCAAAAAGCCGAACACCACAAGTTTTTCAAGAACATCGGCAGATGTACTCGTAATGTCGATAAAGACTTTGGCGGCTTTGAGTTTTCGTGGGAAATGGCGACATCGGCCATTATCGAATGGATCATCGAGCAGAAACGCCTGCAATATAAGCGCTCAGGCCTGCATGATGTCTTTACCTGCGGCTGGACCCTGACCCTGCTTAAGACCCTGGCCGGCTATCAGGATCAGGGCTTTGGCTTGCGGGTAGGTGTTTTCCGCCATGAGGGCGCGTTGGTTGCGGCTGAGATCTGCCTGATCAAGGGCGATAATCTGCATTTCTGGTTCCCGGCCTATGCGGAAAGCTATGGCCGCTACAGTCCGGGCATTCTGCTGTCGATGCGCATCATGCAACACGTCGAGGTGCTGGGGGTGAGGCGGGTCGATTTCGGCTGTGGCGGCGAGCAGTATAAGCACGTCCTGACAACGCCGGAGACGGCGTGCCTCGAAGGGGTTGTGTCGTCAGTGCCGAGCGTGGGCGAGCTTATTCTGGATAGTCTGGTCGAGGCTTTGCCGATGCTGAAAAGTCAGGCGAAAAGCGTACGCCTCAGTCTGCGCCGCCGCTTCAATATCATTCAGGCCTGTGAGGTGTCGGCGTCAGGCTGGCTGAAAGCCATGGGAGGCACCGCCAAACGGGCCTTAAGCCGCGCTGCCAATGATCAGGCGGCATAAAAAAAGCGCTTCAACCAAAGTCTTGGGGCGAAGCGCTTTTTTTTATCAGGATTTGACCACCATGCAATCGAGCCGCTTGGCTTCGATCGCCTTGCAGGCTTTTTGGGCCTGCGCCTTGGTCATCTCAACAAAGCGGGTGCGATACCAGCCATTTGAGTTGCGGCTGACGTCAGACACAGCCTCGGCCAGATTGGATTTGAAGCGCTTTTTCAGATCCTTGGTCCAGTCCTGAGCCAGTGACTTTTGCTTAAAGGCGCCGACCTGAATGGCCCAGATGGCGTCTGGGTCTTTTTTCTTGGCCTTGGTCGCGGTTTTCTTAGCCGCCGGTTTGGCCTTGTTGTCTTTAGTCTGGGCATCCGCCAGCGCCTTGGCCACAGCCGGGGCATTGGCGGTGGAGCTTAGGCGCTGAACGTCTTCGGACATATTGGCCATTTCCGAGCCTTGCAGGGCGTCGCGTAACTGGGCGTCGCTCATCAGTTGGTCATTGCGGGCCAGAACCGTATAGGGCGACGCTGAGGCCGATCCAAAGGACTGCGTAAAGGCGGTCTGGGCGACGAGAATTTCCTCACCCTTATTGCGGCGGGCGATGACGTCAAAACCGGTGTTGAGCAGGGCCGTGACGTGCTCACGGCGCTGGGATTTGTTGTCGCCGCCCAACATGACGGCGATCAGACGGCGGTTGCCCTTAACCTGAGAGGCCACCAGATTGTAGCCGGCGGCATTGGTCACGCCGGTCTTCATGCCATCGACGCCGGACATGGCCAGCAGCGGATTATGGTTGTAGTAGGTCTTATCACGCCAGGTGTAGTTCTTGATATGGAAGTATTCATAATATTGCGGGTAGTCGCGCATCACCGCGCGGGCCAGAATGGCGAAGTCGCGGGCCGAAGACACCTGACGGTTATCGGGCAGGCCCGACGCATTGACGAAATTGGTCTGGGTCATGCCCAGTTCCTTAGCACGCAGGGTCATCAGGGCCCCAAAGCGCGCTTCGGTGCCGCCGATCTTTTCGCCCAGAGCGGCGGCCAGATCGTTGGCGGAATAGAGGGCGACCAACTTCATGGCTGAATCGACGTCAATAGTGTCGCCAGCTTTCAGCCAGACCTTGACCGGCTGCATGGAGGCGGCGTGGGGCGACATGGTGATCAGGTCGGTGGGCTTTAACTCACCCATCGAGATGGCTTCGAACGCCATATAGAGCGTCATGATCTTGGTGAGGGAGGCGGGGTAGCGCTGACTATCGGCGCGGCTGGCGTAAAAGACTTCGCCGGATTGGGCATCGACGACGATGGCGGCATAACGCGCGCTTTGTTCGGACAAGTCCTGAGCCCGTGCGGCGGTGGCAAAGCCGATCACCATCATCAGGCAAATAAGGGTGGCGATCAGCGCGGACAGTGCGGTGCGCAGGGGGCGCGTCACAGGGATCGCACGGGCTTTTGGGGCCGGTACGGCAGTTTTACGCGAAAGGCTTTCAAGAAACATTCGCGTCTTGGCTGAGGGGAGGATACGCAACGGGCCAAGCTCCTTATTTACTAGATTTACGCCACAACCTTGTGCCTTTTTTATAAAAAATCGGGCACTGATTAAAAACTTAAGTCAGCATCGGGAGATTATGCCTTTGGATAAGGCGTGTCACGATTCCCGATCCCATCCGCCGCACTGTTAAGCTTAATTCAACAGGCTGGGGCGGATTAGTCAACTTACTACCTGTAACTATATGGTCACGATAACGCGCAATTGAGCCCAAAATGTAGCGGAGGTACGCGCCGCCGTTAAATAAGCTTACTATAAAACGCCGTTATGGCTTACAAACCCTTAACGCCCCGGATCAGGCTTATCCGGCGTGAGTCGTCTAAATGTATAATCCGTGCCGTAGTTTAAGCCGCGTCGTGCCGTAAAACGCTTACAGACTAAATTTTTTTACAAACCCTACCTTTGGCATTAAGCCGCGTCTTTTGGCTGGTTATAAAGGGGCCTCCCGCAATGGGGGAATCCTGATTGAGGTAACCGGCGGTATTTGCGTACGTAGAATTTTGTGCACTGCACAATAATGTTTGACATCAGTGTGCGCTTGCGTTATAAATGCTTTCAATGGTTGTGTTTCTGAGTGGTTTTGCACTTATGGCGATATTTTCTCGCCAAACGGACTGAGACTCGACCAAGAGTCCTTTAGCATCAAATAGGGAGATTTTTGACATGGATACGGGTACAGAAGCTTTCAAATCAACCGTCGAGCGCGCTTCGGTCGCGGGTAACCAAGCCTTCAAAGACGGCGTTGAAAAGTCGTTGGGCATGCTCAACGAAGTCAACAGCCTGTCCAAGGGCAACATCGAAGCGGTCATCGAGAGCATGACGGCAGCCACCAAGGGTGTTGAAACCGTTGGCGCCCAAACCGCCGCTTTCGCCAAAAAGAACTGGGAAGACGCAGTCGCCGCGGGCAAGAGCCTGTCGAGCGCCAAGAGCGTACAGGAAGTGATTGAACTGCAATCGTCCTGGGCCAAGTCGTCGATCGAAGCCTACGTGTCGGAAATGAACACGATTTCTGAAACCCTGTCGGCCTCGTTCAAAGACACATTCAAGCCGATCAACGCCCGCATGACGGCCGCGGTTGAGAAGTTCCAGTCTTACAAGTAGTTTTAGTAAATCTTCGGTTATTCGCCGGTCATTGGCCGGTCGCGTATCAGACCGGCACTTAAAATTTAAAGCTGCAATTCGCCAAATTGCTGTAGCCCCGGATGGTCTCAACAACCGTCCGGGGATTTTTTTTATTAGTGCTCAAGGAGCGAAGCGTTAGCACAACTTAAAATGGCTAGGCCACGAGTGACCGCAGCATGCTGCACCTGCGATCAAGTTTAAGTGATCGGGCAGAATCCACATATTCAACGGCGGCGAAGCACGTTTAGTCTTTGGCTATCTGATGTGGAGAACAATCTTTTTTGCACACCTTTTGTAAGACTTAGGCGTAAACTGTGATCGTAACAGGGGATAGTATTGGCGATTGCCCCTTAACAGGTTCAAAGTTTGTACTATCTTCATTAGGCTACGTTCCCAACCGGCGTTAAAATCGCTTCGTTCACCCGGCCTTCAGGTCGGTGGCGTTAAGTTGAAAGAACGCCGTTAGGGTATGGTTAAAACAAAGAGGTTTAGTCTTGTCGGGTAACGGGTTTGATTTCGCGCTTGAGGAGGTTGAGGGCGCTAACATCATGGCACAGTCGATGACGATCGCAGTAAAGTCAGCGGGCGCAGTGACGGCAGCGGGTAAGGGTGGGACGAAGACTCCCGACATTAAGCCTGACCAGGCCCCGTTTGCGGTTGTTGACGCCAAGCCCAAGCCACAGAAGCCGTCGCTGTACCGTGTGCTGATCCTCAACGACGACTACACGCCGATGGAATTCGTGGTCTATGTCCTTGAGCGGTTCTTTAACAAGTCGCGTGAGGACGCCACCCGCGTCATGCTGCATGTCCATCAGACAGGCGTGGGCGTATGCGGGGTGTTTACCTACGAAGTGGCGGAAACGAAGGTGGCTCAGGTTGTCGACATGGCCCGCCGTCATCAGCACCCGCTGCAATGTACTATGGAAAAGGATTGAGCATCAGGCCTATGGAAATGGCGTCAGGTGCTTACTATGTAAGAGTAGAAGCTACAGTTTTATAGAATTCAGGCCGCGTTTTTGGCAAGCGAACGATCCGATACCCAAAGATCTTATGTGTTTCGCGAACTACCGATGGGGCAAGAATAAAGTACTAAAAAGAGTACAGAGTTTGGATCACAGCTTTAAGGAGGCTGAACATGCCATCATTTTCCAGCGCGCTTGAAGATACTCTTCATCGGGCCGTCGGGCACGCCAATGCTCATCATCATGAGTATGCGACCTTAGAGCACCTCCTCCTCGCCCTCATTGACGATGTGGACTCCGCCGCCGTCATGACCGCGTGTAATGTAGATTTATCAAAACTGCGCGTGGCGCTGAACGCCTATATCGAGACCGATCTGAAATCCCTCGTGGTGCCGCAATCCGAAGAAGCCAAGCCCACCGCCGGTTTCCAGCGCGTCATCCAACGCGCGGTCATTCACGTCCAGTCATCCGGCCGCGACGAAGTCACCGGCGCCAATGTGCTGGTTGCGATCTTCTCGGAACGCGAAAGTCACGCCGCCTTCTTCCTGCAGGAGCAGGAAATGACGCGCTATGACGCGGTCAATTTTATCGCTCACGGTATTGCGAAAAAGCCGGGCGCGTCTGAACCGCGCGCCGTGCGCAGTGCCTCCGAAGACGGTGCGCCGTCGGATGAAAAATCTAAGGGCGAAAAGTCCACCGGCGATGCACTGGCCGCCTACTGCGTTGACCTGAATGAAAAGTCGCGCCACGGCAAGGTCGATCCGCTGATCGGTCGTCATGCCGAGGTTGAGCGCGCCATTCAGATCCTGTGCCGCCGGACCAAGAACAACCCGCTACTGGTCGGTGATCCAGGCGTGGGCAAGACCGCCATTGCCGAAGGCTTGGCCAAAAAGATCGTTGATGGCGAAGTGCCGGAAGTTCTGGCCGGGGCCACGATCTACAGCCTCGACATGGGCACGCTGTTGGCCGGCACCCGTTATCGCGGTGACTTTGAGGAGCGCGTCAAGCAGGTCGTCAAAGAGCTTGAGGCCCATCCGAATGCCGTCCTGTTCATCGACGAAATCCACACTGTCATCGGTGCGGGGGCCACGTCGGGCGGGGCGATGGATGCGTCCAACCTGCTGAAACCGGCTCTGGCGTCGGGTGCTCTGCGCTGCATGGGCTCAACGACCTATAAGGAGTACCGTCAGCACTTTGAGAAGGACCGCGCCCTGGTGCGTCGCTTCCAGAAGATTGACGTCAATGAACCGTCGCCGGACGACACCATCAAGATCCTGCGCGGTCTTAAGCCCTACTATGAGACCTTCCATAAGCTGAAATACACCGATGCGGCCATCAGAACCGCGGTTGAACTGTCGGCGCGTTACATCACTGACCGTAAGCTGCCGGACAAAGCCATTGACGTGATCGACGAAGCCGGTGCCTTGCAGGTCATCCTGCCGGAATCCAAGCGTAAGAAGATCATTGGCCCGCGTGAGATCGAAACGGTTATCGCCAAGATCGCCCGCATCCCGTCAAAGTCGGTGTCGCGTTCGGATACCGAAGCCCTGCGTGATCTTGAAAAAGACCTGCAACGGGTGGTCTTTGGTCAGAACGATGCCATCGAGCAGTTGTCGTCAGCCATGAAACTGGCCCGCGCCGGTCTGCGCGATCCGCAAAAGCCGATTGGATGCTACCTGTTCTCCGGCCCGACCGGGGTGGGTAAGACCGAAGTGGCCAAGCAACTGGCGTCGACGCTTGGGATCGAGCTTTTGCGCTTTGACATGTCCGAATATATGGAGCGCCACACTGTGTCGCGCCTGATCGGGGCCCCTCCGGGCTATGTCGGCCATGACCAGGGCGGGCTCCTCACCGATGCCGTCGATCAGCAACCCCATGCGGTCGTGCTGCTGGACGAAATCGAAAAGGCCCACGCCGATATCTACAACATCCTGCTGCAAGTCATGGATCATGGCATGTTGACGGATGCGGTTGGCAAGAAGGTCGATTTCCGCAATGTGATCCTGATCATGACCACCAATGCGGGCGCTTCGGACAACCAGAAGAACTCGATCGGCTTCGGTCGGGCCAAGGTCGAAGGCGAAGACGATGCGGCGATCAAGCGTCTGTTTACGCCGGAGTTCCGCAACCGTCTGGATGCCATTGTCGGCTTCAAGCAACTGAAGGCCGAGGTCATCAGCCAGGTTGTGCACAAGTTCATCCTGCAACTGGAAATGCAGTTGGCGGATCGCAACATCACGATCACCCTGACCGACGATGCCGCCAAGTGGCTGTCGGAAAACGGCTACGACGAACTGTACGGCGCGCGTCCACTGGCGCGGGTCATTCAGGAATACATCAAAAAGCCGCTGGCCGACGAGATCCTGTTCGGCAAGTTGATCAAGGGCGGTCATATCCTCGTCAAACTGACCGACGAGGGCAAGATCGGCTTCGACATCACGCCGGCCAAGGACAAGAACGCCTCCAAAGCCGAAGTCGTCGACTAGGGGCAAGCCCCTAGGACCGTAACTTGGCGCAAGCGTTTAAGTCCGCACTAAAATAAAAAGCCGCCGGAACCCTCCGGCGGCTTTTTCATTTTATACCTCCCTGCCTGTGGCGGGGAGGGGGACCGCACGAGCGGCCAAAGGCCGTGAGATGTGGTGGTGGGGGCTATGCGTGCATACAGCAGTCGATCGGGTGTTTAAATGTCTTTGAGAATAGCTTCCATTTCCTCATCTGACAGCTTTGGTCTCAAATCAGCTATTGCAGTCCAAGCAGTATCGCCGGGACGTTTAACGCGCCAATAAATCCAGCCATCTAAATTTGTTGTTTTCCCTTTTTTTGTAACAGCTATGCCACTTGCGGCGGCTGATGGACTATTGAAATCCTTGCCTTCGACCACCCATATTCCGTTTGTAATTCTTCCTTCGTAGACAGTTCCATTATACTCCATGCGCAATTCTGTTTGATGTGGAAGAGTTACTCCTTTTCCTGACCAAGGCTTACCCATGAGTGATTGAGAATATTTTGATTCTTTTACTGTGATTTTTAAAAGTCGACGAAGAACGTCATTTGGTGTTTCTGAAAAATTTAATCGTTCAATTTCAATCTTTTTATGAACATCGAAGTCTATTTCTATTGATCGCATATTTTGCATCTGCTTTCCCTCCAAATTTCTCCGTGAGGTGACAATATCGAATGGGAAAATATTTTCAAGTGAATTTAGTAAAAATAGTAAAAATAGTTTTGATTATGCCCTTCAAATCGTAACCGAACCCCTACATAAGGCCCTAGTGCTATGTGCCGCTTACCCGATGTGAGCTGGCTCCATCGGAGGTAAGTGATGATCCCGTTTTCCATTCTTGATTTAAGCCAAGTCGGTGAGGGCGGGACGGTGCGTGAGGCGCTCGATAATTCCGCGACCATGGCCGGACACGCGGAAACACTGGGCTACACGCGCTACTGGCTGGCCGAACATCACGGTATGCCGGGGATAGCCTCGGCGGCGACGTCGATCGTCATCGCCCATGTGGGGCAGGCGACCAAGACCATCCGCATCGGCTCCGGCGGGATCATGCTGCCCAACCATTCGCCGTTGGTGATCGCTGAGCAGTTTGGCACGCTGGAGGCGCTGTTTCCGGGCCGGGTTGATCTGGGGCTGGGCCGGGCGCCGGGGACGGATATGAAGACCGCGCGGGCTTTGCGGCGGAACCTTGATAACGGTGTTGACAGCTTTCCCAATGATGTTCTGGAGTTGCAGGCCTATTTGGGGGAAGGCGATGACGCCGCCAGCCGTCCGGTCATTGCCGTGCCGGGGATGAACACCAATGTGCCGATCTGGCTGCTGGGGTCGAGCCTCTATAGCGCGCAACTGGCGGCCATGCTGGGCTTACCCTATGCGTTCGCGTCGCACTTCGCGCCGGAGCATCTGTTTCAGGCCTTAAGCATCTACCGCAGCCAGTTCAAACCGTCGGCGGTGTTAGATAAGCCCTATGCGATGGTCGGGATCATGGGGGTGGCCGCCGACACGGACGATGAGGCGAAATATCTCTATACGTCGATGCAGCAGTCGTTTGCTAATCTGCGCCGCAATGACCGCAAGCCGTTCCCCAAGCCTAACCGTGGACTGCAACTCACGCCCGATGAGGCGGCGATGGTTGATCATATGCTGAAATATGCGGTGGTCGGGTCGCCTGCGACGATCGAGTCCAAACTCAAGGCGTTTTTGGCGCAGACCGAGGCCGATGAACTGATTATCTCCATGCCGATCCACGACATAAAGGCCCGCCTGCGCTCAGTCGAACTGTTTGCGCAAACGGGCCTAATGGAAGCCGTAAATTAGAACGGGCCTATCAGCCTGTTCCAAGTTCAGGGTGCAGGGGCTGTGCCCCTGCCTAGCCGACGGTGACGCCGGACAGGCTGCTGAACAGGCCAAATACCTGAAGCAGCCACAGCACGACACCGATCACGACGACCGCGTTGAGGATGTTTTTGATCTTGCCGTCCATCGGGATGTAGGTGTTGACCAGCCACAACAGGACGCCGACGACAATAAGCACAACAACAAGATTAATAAGAGGCATGGGTTAATTCCTTCGGGTTCATGGGTAAGATGAACCTAGGCCCAGTTGTCTCAGGTTTAAATGCGGAGGATAGTTCGGAATATAAAGAAATGATCGGATTGTTAGTGTGGCGTGATGAGCTTATCGCCAATCATAAGATAGTCCCATTCCGGGCGACTGACCTGAGTTTCACCTTTCAGGAAAGCGGCTTTCTGAGCGTCGCTAAGGCTGAAATCGACCGTTTGTTGTTGCCATTTTCCGTCTTCAAAGACGTAAATCCGCAGGGCGTTGTCATCCAGCATGACGATCTCCGGCGCGGTGTCGCGGTTAAGATCGATCAGTGACACCTGACACAGTTTCGACCCCGTTTTCATGCACTGAGGCGTGTCGTAACCGTCAATGTCGAAGCTCTGCGTCAAGTAGGTTGCGGGCATCACGCCATCGGCAGGGGCGATGACTTTGAACTGCCCGGCTGACGGCTTAACGGATTTTGAGGGCGGCGTGAGTTGATAGCGCTCCTTTATGGTCTTGGCCTCGGTCGCTTTCTTGCGAATGGCATCGGTGGTGCCATTTTTCTCAAGCGTATCAAGGGCCCGGGTGCCATAAACGCCGGTTTCAAACCGCAGCAGGTTCCAGTCGAACTGATCCGGCGCCACCTTACCCGATTGCAGGCGGGCGACCTGATCATTGACGCTCAGGCGGGCAGGGGTAGCGATCGGGGTCAGGACGGCGATGAAAATCACGCATTTGGCGATGGCAAAGGCGATATTGAGCGGCTCAACCAGGCGCAGCCACCTGCCGGGCATAACGGCGGCCACCGCATAACCGATCCCGTACAGTAGCGCCACGATGACTCCGACCAAGGCCATGATCCGCGCCGGCGTCAGGCCGTACTGACCGATCCGCAAACTGAGCGCATAGGCCGCCAGCACCGAGAAAATCAGGATTAACCCACAGCCGATACGGGCAGCGATTTTGAGAGCGATATTGACCGGGCGCTCAACATCTCCCTGCTGATAGGCGGCATTGATTAGCAGCACGAGCCCCAGACACGCCCCCAGCAGGGTCGCCGTCGCGGCCTTGGTCTTCCACAACGGCTCAAGGCCGCTGAAACAGAGACTAACCGTAAAGATCAGTCCGACCAGTACGATCACCGGCAGCAGCCACGACAGCACGCCTAAAATCAACGCGCGGACATTGGCCAGCAGTTTGGTCTGCACGTCCGACAGGTGAACCGAAATGCCGAGCGCCAGACCGGTGACGGGGAAGCTGAAATATTCCTGCTCCAGCAGCTTTTTGAACCAGTCAAAGCCGATGAAGCCCAGCAGCGACGCTCCCAGCCACAAAATCCCCCACAGCAGCAGGGTGAACAGAATACACAAGCACAACTGCACCCCGCGCTTCCACGCTTCGTCGAAATAGAGGCTATAGGGCGCAATGGGCTTGCGGGCCTGATCTGCGCTTGAGATCAGTTCGTGGCCGATGAACAGCAGCGGATACAAAAGAAACGTCGCCGTGCCCCAGAACGGTGAGAAATAAGGCGTAGGATTTTGCTGATACTGCGTCCAGGTGATGACCGCGATCAGCGCCATACTGATCAGCCCCCAGATCAGCAGCATTGCCCGCCGCATGGCGGCCGCCCCGGCCCAATAGATAAAGGCGCTTAAGGCGACGGTTAAAAAGGCGATCTGGTGCCAGATATAGGTCTGGGTGATCTTGGACGGATCGATCGGATGTTCGGGCCGATGGGCATCGGTATAGGTCTGGATATAGGCCAGAACCAATCCGAACAGCACCCCGATAACAGCGCGGAATATCAGCGCGTGGCGCTCCGAAAACGGTTGTTTTGCGGCGTTTAACATAGCGTCCCCCATGATATTTTGCGGGACTATAGACTGTAAGTCACGGGGGCGGAAGGAGGATTAGAGATGTACCCCTCCGTCTTTTTGGCTGACGCCAAAAATCCACTTCCCCACTACGTAGGGAGAAGGGAGCCACTTCTCCTCCCTACGAAGTGGGGAAGTGGCTGCGAATGAAATGAGCCGACGGAGGGGTATTCTTTACGCCGCCACTGTCTTTGCCACCGGGCAATAGGCGTCGATCCCCGGCGCCGGACGGCCAATCAGATAGCCTTGCGCTTCGTGGCAGCCCAGGTCTTTCAGGGCGTCCATCTGAGCCGGAGTTTCGACCCCTTCGGCGGTGATGCGCACCCCCAGCGACTGGGCCATATCCGTGATGGCGCGGATAATCGACAGGGCATCGCGGTCATGAGGCAGGTCGCGCACGAACGATTGGTCGATCTTGATCTTATCGAACGGGAAGGCGCGCAGATAGCTGAGCGACGAATAGCCGGTGCCAAAATCGTCCATGGCGATGCGCACGCCCTGTTCGCGTATTTGCGTCAATATGCTCAGGTTCTGCTTTTCGTTTTCCAGCAGCACACTTTCGGTAATTTCTAGCTCAAGGCGGCTGGCGGGCAGACCGGAAGCTTTCAGGGCCTTTTTGACCAGCACAGGCAGGGACTTGTGGCGGAACTGGAGCGGGGAGATATTGACGGCAATGCGCCACGGTTGCGGCCAGTTGGCTGCGGCATTACAGGCGGTTTTCAGCACCCACTCGCCCAGTGGCCCAATCAGGCCGGATTCTTCGGCCACGGGGATGAACTCGGCCGGTGAGACCATGCCGCGCACCGGATGATGCCACCGCAGCAGCGCCTCGAACGAGGTGATTTCATGGCTGCCGAGGTCGAGCAGGGGCTGGAAATAAAGCTGGAACTGATTGTCGGCCAAGGCACGTTTCAGGTCCTGTTCCATCTCAAGCCGGCGCTGTAGCTGTTCATCCATTTCCGGGCGGAAGAAGCACCAGCCGTTGCGGCCCTCGGACTTGACGCGGTACATGGCAAGGTCCGCGCGCGATAACAGATTATGCGGATCAAGCCCGTCCTGCGGCGCCAGAACAATCCCGATCGAAATCCCGATCTGGAAACGCATGTCGCCGACCTTAAACGGCGCTTTCATGGCCTCGACGATACGGCCGGCCAGATGCTGGGCGTCATCAACGCGCGTGATGTCCTGAATAACCGCAAATTCGTCGCCGCCCATGCGCGCGATCAGGTCGCCTTTGCGCACGCAAGCCCGCAACCGCTCAGCGACCTGAATCAGTAACTGGTCGCCCATCATATGGCCGTAGGAATCATTGACCGCCTTAAAACGATCCAGATCAAGGCACATCAGGGCGAACGATCGGCCAGACCTTTGGGCGCGACTTAAGGATTTTTCGAGATCGTTGGCAAACAGGGCGCGGTTAGCCAGCCCCGTGAGCGGATCGTAGTGGGCCAGTTGGGCGATGCGGGCCTCAGCCTCTTTTTGTTCGGTCAGATCCATGCCGAGGGTGATGATGCTGTCGGCCTCGCCATTATCACTACGCAGAACGGTTTTTTTAAGTTGCAGCACGCGCTTACGCTGCTGGTCGTCGGTAAAGGTTTCATCCTCCATGATGACGGCATCAGACGAATCCAGCGCCTTGCGATCGCTGGCCAGAATACGGGCGGTGACATCCGGTGGGAACAGATCCTGACTGGTCTTGCCGACGATATCGCAGGCCTTGACGTTAAACAGCTTTTCGCCGGCGCGGTTGATCAGGCGTATGCGCTGATCATCGGCATTTTTCACCAGCACCATGGCCGGGATATTGTTGATGACGGTGTTCAGAAACACCTGACTGCGCTGGGCCTCGGCAGTGAGTCGCAACAGGTCGTCGGTCATAACCTGTTGGAGGTCAAAAGCGTTTTGCAGATCGGCGCTGATGGCCTTAAGCACCGACAGGGAGGTGCCAACCCCGGCATATTTGCCGTCGCGGGTGGCGATAAAACCCCGCATCAGTTCCGACGGGCGCTCGGCCAGAGTGGCGCGGGTAAAATCACGCAAAGGGGTATTCACATCGACCCTGAGCGGATCGGCATCCATCATGGCGGTGACGGGTTTGCGGCTAAACAGGGCGCGACCGAATTCTGCGGCCATCCTGAGATTAAATGTGTGACGCTCAATAAGGCCGAGCACCGTGCCGTCGGCATCGGCCACAGCGACCACCATCAGATCGGGCGTATCGCGGAACAGGTCATATATAACCGCGTTGGGGCAATCGGGCGAAATCGGCGCGATCTGATCGGTAATATCGGAGATAAAGAGAGCCTTTTGCATCTCATAACGCCTTGGCATGTGCAATGATACCCTACGCAACAACCTTACTGTTGCGACGCACACTAAACCATACGGGTGAATCGGGATTTAATTTGCAGAAAAATTATTGTTACTTTTCAACAATATGCAGTGTTCTGATCAATTTTTCGGGTCTTTATATCAGAGTTGCGCAACCGTTTTATGACGTGATCTGATGAATGGTGTGACCTTGGGAGGTGGCCGGAAGCCCGTTTCTTTATCTGGACGATAATTTCAGCATATGTTACGCAGGCTCAACGATTGTGCGCGCTAAGCCACACACATAACAGAGAGACAGGCATGAAATCCATTCTGAAGGTAACGCTTGCGGGGGCAGCCTTTTTATCGGCTTTTTCGCCCCTGACGCTAAGTGCCGCGACCCCGGCAAAGCCAGCGCAAACTGCGGCGGCAAAGTCTGCGGCGATCCCCTACCGTCCGGCGGAAGTCATGGCGTTGGCTGAAAAGGTTGCCGACTGGCAACTGGCCAATATGGCGGGCGGCTCCGTTCCGGGCAATGCCTCACCCGATACGCCGGATAAGACCGGCTGGGTGCAGGGGGCTTTGTTTGTCGGCCTGATCGAACTGGCCAACCGCAGCGACAATCCGGCCTATGGCCGCGCCATCATCTCACGCGGTGAGGCCAATAGGTGGCAACTGGGTCGCCGGTTTTATCATGCTGATGAGCATGTGATCGGTCAGTCCTATCTGTGGGCGTCAAAGCATGGCGCGGGGCCGCAGGCGATCGCCCCGCTGAAAGAGCGTTTCGACCGGATACTGGCCTTTCCGCCGACCGTAGGTCTTGAGCACCGCGAATATTATGATCCGCGCGGGGTTGATTGCGATCAGCGCTGGTGCTGGGCCGATGCTATTTTTATGGCCCCGGCAGCGTGGCTTGAGCTGTCGCAAATTACCGGCGATCCGAAATATGCCAACTATGCTAAGGCGGAATTTACGGCGGTCACCGACTATCTCTATGATAAAGACGAGCACCTATACTATCGCGACTCGCGCTTTTTCAACCGGCGCGGCCCCAATGGCGAAAAGGTGTTCTGGAGCCGCGGTGATGGCTGGGTGCTGGCCGGCCTGGCGCGCATGATCCCGCTGTTGCCGCAAGGCGATCCGGGCCGCGCCGAGATGGAAAAAGTCTTTAAGGAAATGTCGGCCAAGCTGATCGCCATCCAAAAACCGGACGGTTATTGGTCGCCGTCTTTGCTGTCCGATCCGACCAAATCCCTGCCGGAATCGAGTGGAACGGGCTTTTACACCTATGGTCTGGCCTGGGGCATCAAGGCCGGGTTGCTGGATCGCAAGACCTATGAACCGGCGGTCCGTAAGGGCTGGACGGCCCTGACGCGGGCTGTGCATACCGATGGCAAGTTTGGTTATGTGCAGCCGGTGTCCGACCGGCCGGAAAATGTCAGCTTTGATGACACCCAGTTTTATGGGGTCGGTGCGTTTCTGCTGGCGGCGACGGCGGTGGCCGATCTCGATCTCAAGCCGGGTAAGGATCTGACCGTGCCGTCAGCCCCGGTGCCAGTGCAGGCCGTGCTCAATGTGCAGGACGGGGGCGTGCTGGAAAATGGGCGCCTGCAACGCGGCGTGTTCCACCTGCAAAAACAATATACTGTACCAGCGGATCACTTTATCCATGACGGCCTGATTGCGTTTGAAGGGCTGGGCTGGGAGTCTGACCTCATGGCCTACCGGCTCTATCTGGATGAGCGTATGGCCATTGATATCTTTGGCAAAAAGACGCCGGGACCGGTTTTGCACACCATTGGGCAAGGCGTCGACAATTATCACGACATGGCCCCGTGGGGCATGGACATCTTCAAGGTCGACGAGACGGTCGGCATAGGTGGCGTCGGGGTTCTGCGCGGTGGTAAGGCAACCCAGATTGGTAAATCTTCCATCTCGGTCAAGATCACGGACAATGGCCCGGCGCAGGCTGTGGCCGAAGTGGAAAACAAAGGCTTTGATAATGGCGCATCGAACCTGACGACGCGGTTCACCATTAAAAACGGCTCAGCCCTGACCCACGTCAGCGCCAAGGGGCAGGCGGCGTCCGGGCCGTTCGTCACCGGCCTGATCAAGTATGACGGGGTGACCGTGCTGACATCAGCACCGGATGCTAAGGGCTGGGCCTATGTCGCCACCTGGGGCCAACAGTCACTGGCCAATGACGGGCTGGGGATCGCCTTATTTTATAAGCCGGACACTGTTGCGGGCGGCGTCCAGGACGATGGCGTCAGCCTTTATGTCTCCTTCAAAGACCCGGCGGCGATTAATTACGCCTTCGGTGCGGCGTGGGTACAGGATCAGCAGGGCGTGCGTGACCTCGACGGGTTCCGGAAATGGCTGGATACTCAAAGCCTCAATTTAAATAAATAACACAGGGGGATCGGATGCACAGACGTGACCTGATCAAGGCAGCTATTTCCGGGTCTGCGGCCATGGGCGTTGTGGCGGCAGGCGGGGCTGAGGCGGCGAAAAAGGCCACCCCCGCTGATGACCGCGCCTATATGGCCGGGCTGCTGCAAAAGATGGCGGAGCCGGTGCTGTCGAACATGGCGGCGGGGAATCTGAAGAAAAATTTCGCTTTGGAAGTCAGTCCGACCTGGGACGGGCGCGATAAGAATGTGACCTATATGGAGGCCTTTGCGCGCCTGATGGCAGGCGTCGCCCCGTGGCTGTCTCTGCCTGAAGACGATACCGCCGAAGGCCGGGTGCGTAAGCGGCTGGAGCAGCAAGCCCTGCAATCCTTTGTCCATTCGGTTGATCCCCAAAGCCCGGATTATCTGTTGTGGCGTGGTCACGGTCAGGCTCTGGTCGATTCGGCCTATTTCACCAATGCCCTAATGCGGGCGCCGAAGCAGCTATGGGAGCCGCTCGACGTCACCACCAAAAAGCGCATTGTCGAAGAGATCAAGGGCTTGAGGCGGGTGTCGCCACCCTATACCAACTGGCTGCTGTTTGCGGCCATGAACGAAGCGTTCCTGCTGTCGATTGGCGAAGACTGGGACCCGATGCGCGTCGATCTGACTATCAAAAAAATGGAAGAATGGTATGTCGGCGACGGCTGGGTCGCGGACGGGGTCAAGTTCCACTTCGACTATTACAATTCCTATGTCATCTATCCGATGCTGCTCGAAATCCTTGAGGTTCTGGTGCGGTTCAAGCCGCGCTTTAATAATCTGAAGCCGGACATCGAGCTGTCAAAGTGGCAAAAGCGCACCCAAAGATATTGTGAGCATCTGGAGCGGTTTATCTCGCCCACCGGCACCTATCCGCCGATTGGACGGTCACTGACCTACCGCACGGCGGCGTTTCAGCCTCTGGCCCTGATGGCGTGGCGGAAATCATTGCCGGATAAGCTGCCCGAAGGGCAGGTGCGGGCGGCTTTGACTGCGGTGCATCAGGCCGTGTTCTCAAACCCCGGCAATTTTACCAAAGATGGCTATCTGACCATCGGCTTTGCGGGACACCAACCGGAACTCGGCGACTGGTATTCCAACAACGGTAGCATGTATATCACGTCCGAAGGCTTTCTGGCGCTGGGCCTGCCGGCTACGGATGCGTTCTGGACGGCCCCCGCGCTGGACTGGACGCAAAAGAAAGCCTTTGCGGGCGCTAAGTTCGCCAAGGACTATGCGGTGGATTACTGATCGTCAGATGAAGTCCGCGGGTATTTAAAGAACTTGTTTTTTTAATTGCCGCCTGTATCACTATTGTGTACGGCTGTGCCGTATTCGGATGGAGACGTTACGCGAAGTGTCCGGCCGCAGGAGTAGATTATGACCCAAGCGATAAAGACCGATATTCTGGCCGATGCGCCAGAAACCCCTGCTGAAACCCCTTCTGAAACCAAACATGAGGTCGCCGAAGGGGGCGCCAAGGCCGGGGCCATGACCCTGATGAAGGGGCTGGATGTGCTGTCGCGCGTGGCTAAGGGCGACAATACGCTGGGTAAGATGTCTAAATCCCTGGGGCTGAACAAGACAACCGTGCATCGCCTGGCCACTACTCTGGTGGAAGCCAGTTTCTTAAACTTCAGCCAGCGCGATGGCTATAGTCTGGGCACCAAGCTGCTCGAACTGGGCTATGCTGCCCAGCAGCAGATTACGCTCACCCGCGTCAGCCACGATTACCTGCGTCAGCTTTCGGCAGATACCGGCGACACGGTTAATCTGGGGGTGCTGGATCGCCATCAGGTTCATTATATCGATAAGATTCCCGGCACGCGTCGTATCGAGGTGCGCTGCATTGTGGGTGAGCGCCAGCTTTTGCGTCATACCGGGCTGGGCAAGGCTTTGCTGATGGACGAAAGCGAAGATGTATTGCGCGAAGTCTATATGCGCGAAGCCGCCGAGACGCCGCGCTATCGCTATGATCTTAAAGGCTGGCTTGAGGTCATGAAGGACTATCGCCAGCGCGGCTACACCATGGATCTGGATGAAAACGAAGACCATGTCCGCTGCGTGGCCGCCCCGATCCGTGACATGAATAACCATATCATCGCGGCCATCAGCGTCTCTTCGGCGGCCCAGTATATGGATGATGCCCGCATTGACACCTTAAGCCGTTATGTGCGCGATACGGCGACCGCCATCAGCCACGAGTTCGGCTTTAAAGGCCAGATCTAGGCCGATTGATCCTGAGCTTCGTGAAGAGGTTATGTGTAGGCGCATCTGCCGATTACAAATTGCCGGACAAATGTGCGTGACGGTACTTGCAAATTGGTTTGCCAATTAATTATAGTACAAATAACAAAAACGGCTTCAGGTGAGGAATTAGAATGTTACTTCGTCAATTATGCACCGGCACCGCTATGGCTGCGGTTCTTGTTATGGGTGCTGTGCCCATGGTCGCGCAAGCCGCACCCGCTGAGTGGGAGCAGCCAGAGGTGGTGGCGGTGAACCGCGAGCCGATGAAGGTGACGTTTTTTAACTTTGAGAGCCGCGATCTGGCGATCAAAGGCGATATGACCGCCTCCGCCTATTACCGCACATTAGACGGGACGTGGGATTTTAAGTTCTCCAAGGGCGTAGAGGCCCGTCCGAAAGATTTTTACAAAGAAAACACCTCGGCTTGGGACAAGATTCAGGTGCCCGGCATGATTCAGGCCCAAGGTGAGGGCAAGTTCGGGACGCCGGAATTCTATAATATCAAATATCCGTTCCCGATGAATGAGCCCTATATCCCGCACGATTTGATCGAGGTCGGGTCATACAAGCGCGATTTTGACGTGCCTGCCGATTGGTCGGGAAAAGACGTATTTCTGCATATCGGAGCGGCGGGTGCGGCCTATTATATCTGGGTCAATGGCGAAAAGGTTGGCTATTCCGAAGACTCCAAGCTGCCGTCTGAGTTTAACCTCACCAAATTTGTCAAACCCGGCAGCAACAGCATCGCGATTGAAGTCTATCGCTATGCCGATGGCTCTTACCTTGAGGATCAGGATTTCTGGCGCCTGTCGGGGATTGAACGATCAGTCTACGTCTATGCCGAGCCCAAGGCGCGCTTGCGCGATTTCACGGTCACGGCGGGGCTGGATAAAACCTATACTAATGGCACGTTCGCTCTGGAGGCCGAATTTGCCGGGCAGATAGCTAAGGGGGAGGTCACGGCCACGATTTATGATGGCGACGCGGCGGTTCTGACCACCAAGGCGGCGATCAAAGGCGGCAAGTCAGCGGCTCTGAAAGGCACCATTAAAAACGTCAAAACATGGTCGGCGGAGACGCCCCAGCTTTACCGTTTGGTGATCGAATATAAGGATGCCAAGGGCAATCTGATTTCGGCTACATCGCGCAAGATCGGCTTCCGCACAGTCGAAATCGCCGATGGTGAAGTGCGCGTCAATGGTAAGCGCATCATGATCAAGGGCGTGAACCGCCATGAGCATGATCCGGAAACCTACCGCGTCATCTCAGAAGCGTCGATGCGTAAAGATATCGAGCTGATGAAGACGGCCAATGTTAATGCGCTGCGCACCTCGCACTACCCCAACGATCCGAGGCTCTATGATCTGGCCGACGAATACGGCCTCTACATCATGGATGAGGCCAATATCGAATCTCACGAATATATGGACAAGGCCGATAAGGCCGGCAGCCCTCAGCGTGAAGAGATTCAGTTAGGCTATAAAAAGCACTGGGAAGCGGCCCACCTTGACCGGATTTCGCGCATGGTTGAACGCGATAAGAATCACCCCAGCATTATCTTCTGGTCGCTGGGTAACGAAGCGGGCACCGGCCCGAACTTTGAAAACGCCGCTAAATGGATACGCAAGAATGATCCGACGCGTTTGATTTCGTACCTTGGCCACGGGACGCTGGTTGAGCGTCACGCGCCGAATGCTTACGTCGATATTTATGCGCCGATGTATGACGACATCGAAAAAATGGCCGACTGGGTGCAGGACCCAACCCAGACCCAGCCGATGATCCAGTGCGAATATGCCCATGCTATGGGTAATTCGCTCGGCAATCTGGAGGACTATTGGCAAACCATCCGCGCTCACAAAAAGCTGCAAGGCGGCTTTGTGTGGGACTGGGTGGATCAGACCGTCCATGCCAAAGATGATAAGGGGCGCAAATACTGGGCGTCCGGCTTTGATATCAATCCGGCGCGCGGCGATAATTCAGTGGTCGGCGATGGCGTGGTCAACGCTGACCGCGTGCCCGATCCGGAATATTATGAGCTGCAAAAGGTCTATTCGCCGGTGGTGTTTGAAGGCGATCCGACCACGGGGCAGGTTACCGTCGTTAACCGCTATGACTTCAGCGACCTGTCGGGCTTTGAGTTTGAATGGGCGCTGACCAATAACGGCAATCTGGTCACGACCGGCACGTTTGAGGCGGGCGCGGTCAAAGCGGGAACGTCGCAAGCCGTGCCGATCAACCTGCCCATGCTGAAAGTCGCCCCCGGCTCAGAGCAGATCGTCACCCTGCGCGCCAAGGCCAAGGCTGACGCCATCAAAGGGGTCGCGGCGGGAACCGTCTTGGGTTTCTCGCAGTTCATTACCCATAAATCAGACGCCGAACCTGTGGCGGTAGCAGCGGTGAAACCGGCCCGTATCGGCGACGACATCAGTCTGAAATCGGCAGGGGCGACGCTCAAAGTCGATGGCAAGACCGGTTTGGTGACCTATAGTTCCGGCGGTAAGACCCTGCTTAAGGGCGGGGCGCCCAACTTCTGGCGCGGTCTGATCGATAATGATGAGGGCACACGAGTCGCGACATCGCATAAAATATGGCAGACCTTCAGCGAACAACGTCAGGTGCGCGCGGTCCAGGTGACGGATGAGGCGGTTAAGGTGCTCTATAATTTCGGCACCGGTGCGGTTCATTGGGAAACCACCTATCAGATGCTGTCCGATGGCGCGGTCAAGGTTACATCGACCTTCACGCCGCTGAGGGATGATCTGCCTGATCCGCTGCGGTTGGGCTTGCGCTTCGACAGTGAAGCGTCCTTAAGCGATATCGAATGGTACGGCCGCGGTCCGCACGAATCCTATGTCGATCGCCAGACCAGCGCGGCCATTGGCCTCTTTAAGGGCAAGGTCGCCGATCAGTACCACGACTATTCCCGTCCGCAGGAAAGCGGCAACAAGACCGATGTGCGCTGGCTGACGTTGCGCGATGCAGCGGGAAAGGGCGTACGCGTCACCGGCGATCAGCCGCTATCGGTCAATGCTCTGGCCTTCCCGTACGAAGACCTGTACCTGCGCAACCCGCGCGGGACGTGGAAATCGTCGGAAATCCACCCGCACGGCAATGGCTCGCTACTGATTGATCTGGCGCAAGCGGGGGTGGGTGGCGACACCGGTTGGTCACTGGATGGACGGCCTCTGGCCAAGTACCGCATCAAGCTGGTGCCGCAGACCTATAGCTTTACCCTTAAGCCGCAATAAGGCTCAACCCGTCCGGTGGGGGTTCTCGAATATGGCCTCCACCGGCAGGTCGAACACGGCGGCGATCCTGTAGGCCAGATCCAGTGACGGATCATGCTTATCGGATTCGATGGCAATGACCGCCTGACGTGAGACACCGAGTTTTCCGGCGAGGTCAGCCTGGGTCAGGCCAGCCTCGCTACGCAACGCTTTCAGATGGGTTTTCACGCGGTGCGAACCTTGCTGTCGCGGACAAAGGGGGAAATGATCGCAAAGCTGATCCAGAAGATCATGTAGGTGTAATCCAGACCGCTACCCGGCATTTCAGTGTAGTTTTTAACAAACCCCCAGGCGGTGCTGATAAACAGGGTAACTCCTGTGGCGACGATAAACCGCCGGGTCATAATCGCGCGCATATATTCGTCGCTGCGGTCCATAAAGCGCAGGAAAACCAGTATGGTACCGCCGATCGGGATACTCGGCAGCAGGGCCACGACATAGAGCAGGGGCGCCTGCGGGGGCCCAAGCGGCGTCATGCCGCGAAAATAATAGCCCGCGAAAAAGACGGCGGCGACATAGGCCACCATCCATGCGGTAAAGCCTATGGTATATTCGGTTATGGGTTTAAGCGTTTTCATGTGCGCGTGTCCTGAGAAGGTTTGATGAAACGCATCAGGCCTGATGTAAGGTAAACTTAACATGTGATAAATGTCAGGTCAAGCTTACATGTAAGGTATGCCTTACATTTTTAAGACGCGGGTTTCAGGCGTTTTTGGATAATCTCAAACAGAGGGCCGCCCCGCTTTAACTGCTGGCCCTTACCCTGTTCCATCAGCCAGTAAAACTGGCCGGATTTGACCGTGGGGCTCAGTTCATAGTCCATGCCGTCCCAAACATCTTCGCGGAAACTATAGAAGGCCCAATGGGCGTTGTAGCCGTCCAGAATTGATAATACGTCTTCCAGATAGGTGGCGCAGTCTGCCCATTGTCGCATGCAGCCAAACTCACCGGCCACGATCCGATTGGCCGGGACGCCGTGGGTTGCTGCCCATTGATAAGGCGCATCAATGTGGGCTTTGACGGCGGCCTTGTTCCAAGTGCCCGGATAGCGGTAGGGGGCCGCGCGTTTCATATTGGGCGCGCTGGTCGCCTCATAAGGCTCGTACATATGAAAGGCGTAGAGCACACACGGGTCTTTAAGCGCGTGCGGCCAGTAATCAAAACTCCGGGCATTTGCGTACCATCCTGAATCGACCATGACCGGCGTTGAAGTATCAACCGCCCGGATGGCGTTGATCACCTGTTCGTAAAAGGCCGGCAGATCATGGGTCGTGCCGCGTTGATTTGCGTACCATGCGATCATGGTATCTGTGTCGCTATGTTCGGCAAGGCCCGCCTTAAATTCCGGCACGGGCTCGTTGATAAGGTTATAGGCGGCAATGGCCGGATGGTCTTTGAGCGCGGTCGCCAGATCCACCCAGAAACGCGCACTTTGATCCCAATATTTCCGGTCTTGCCACAGGCGGCTATCGTATTTGCCATCAGTCGTCTGCTGCGCCCAGCGCGATCCGGGCAGGCTGAGCGGAGCAATGACTACCTTCAGGCCTGCCTTATCGGCGCGGTCAAGCGTGGCCGTAAGCGTGGCTAGGTCGGGCTGAGACAGGCCTGTATAGTCATCGGCGTTCCCGATCAGGAAATCACGATTACCGCCTGCGGGCTTCCATTTGGAAAAGGTCAGGCGCACCCAGGTGGCACCTGTGGCACTCAAAGCGTCGAAATAGGCCTGATCGGGCGGCGAACCGTTAAACGAATTGCCACCGTGCCGGGGTGTGTCCCAGAACGTAATAAGGTCAGCGGTTTTCGCTGCGGTAGGCAGGCATAACGCCAGAAAAAGGATCAGAATAGCCGCTGCACATTTAGTCTTCATGACGCTCCCCGGTCTGTGCAGGGACTATCGCGCCGTATGTTCAGGTCCGCAATAGATGCCGTGCAGCAGGGTCAGCACCTGGGCCGCAATCTCATTATCAAGCCGGTAGTAGATCGACTGCGCGTCCCGGCGGGTGGCGACCAGACCTTCGGTGCGCATCCGGGCCAGATGTTGTGAAGTCGCCGACTGGGCCAGACGGACATATTCGGATAGTTCCCCCACCGAACATTCGCCCTCCAGCAACCGGCACAGGATCAAAAGCCTTTGGGTATTGGCCAGCATTTTCATCAGCCGGGCCGCGGCCTCAGCACGGCTTTCGCGCTCAGAAAGGCTAAGCGGCAATATATCGGATTTGGGCGGGAGGGGCGAAGGCAAGACAGGCATACTCACTGAGCAGGTGCCGATAAGCTAGGTGGCAAAACGGCTGCGAAAACAATAGGCTTCCCCCATTTTTCTTCCCCCGTTTTTCCCCGTTTGACGCCTATTCAAATTTCAGGGGATAGCCGTTGCCGACCCAGTCCTGAATGCCGCCCCCCAGATGCTTGCTGACAGAAACGCCCTGATGCTGAAGATAGTCAATGACACGGGCTGAGCGGATACCGGCCGCGCAGTAAAAGACCATCTCACGGCTGTCACCCGTTGGTAGGGCCGCCGGATCAAAGGCCGACAGCGGCAGGCTGACCGCACCGTCGATATAACCCATGGCCAGCTCATTAGGTTCGCGGACGTCAATCAGGATGATCTCATCCTTATCGAGGGCTGATTTCACATCGGCGGCGCTGAGGTCAATGATAGCCATGGTCTCTCCTGATTTGGTCGAATTGAACGCTTGCGGCCAGAACTTTTGGCCTGAATATAGTATCAAGGGGGCTGGGTCTAGCGTGCGACATGCCGCCGCGTGGCAGAATGTGCAGGATACATTTCAATCCCATATAAATAATAAGGTCTTCTGCTTTCTCATACAGGAGATGTTCTATGAAAAATGCTTATCTATTTGGTCTGGCCGGGGTTGTGCTGCTTCTGGCAGGCGCTGCGCAGGCTCAGGATTTTACGCCCAAATCCAAGGGCCAGTTCATTGTCACCACGCGCCTGACCACCGTAGCTCCCGACGAAAGCGGCGATATCAAAACCGCCGCCGGTGTGGACTCTGGCCTGGAGGTCGAGGTTGGCAATTCAACCGTGCCGACCCTGGGTTTCACCTATTTCTTCACGGACCACATTGCGGTTGAAGGGATTTTGGGCACCTCAAAACACAAGATCAAGGCCGTGGGGGCGGGCACCGATCTCGAGGTTCATGAAACCTGGGTTCTGCCGCCGATCGTGACGGTGCAGTATCACTTTAACCCCAAAGGCCGCGTCAGCCCCTATGTCGGGGCCGGTGTCAACGCCATGATCTTTTACGAAGGCAAGGATAAGAACGGTTTTAAGGTCGATCTGGACAACGGGTTCGGCACGGCGTTGCAGGCCGGTGTGGACGTCGCGTTAAAAGGCAAATGGGCATTGAATTTTGATGCCAAGAAGGTGTTTTTTGAAACCGACGCCGATATCAACTCTGGCGCGCTGAAATCCGGCGTGACCCTCGACCCCTGGGTCGTGTCCGTCGGGGCCGCTTACCGGTTTTGAACCTCTCTATCGAAGCCGCAAGCGGCAAGGGCTGGCTCCTTTCATGGGTTGTGGAGTCAGCCCTTTTTTATGTCTTATCCATTGTCATTTGATGCGACGGATGGTTCAACATAAGCCATGACAAAACCGGTCCATAAGATGATGGGCGGGTATAAAAATGCAGGCGGGAAGATGTCGGATTTTAAAAGCGTTGATGTTTATGAAAATGTCACTCGTGATCTGTTTGAAAGTAGCATTATTCCGGCGGGCAAACCGGCCATCCTGAAGGGGCTGGTGGCGCACTGGCCGTGCGTGCGGGCGGCGAATGAATCGTCTGAGGCTCTGGCGGGCTATCTGAAACACTTCGATAGTCGAAAGCCCGGTCTGGTGTCGGTGTGTGCGCCGGAGCAAAATGGCCGTTTTTTCTATAATGAAGCCCTGAACGGGTTTAATTTCCGTAACTTCAATGAAACCGTCAGCTTTGCCGTCGACTGGCTCATGGCGAACCGGCACAAACCCGTTGTTGAATCCGTTTATTTACAAGCGCTTGGGGCGGATATTCATTTTCCGGGCATGATCAGCGAACTGGACATGCCGTTGCTTGGCGACGCGGTCACGCCGCGAGTGTGGCTGGGCAATACCCTGCGCACCCAAACCCATTTCGATCTGGCGGCTAATATCGCCTGCCATGTGGCGGGGGAGAAGGTGTTTACGCTGTTTCCGCCGGATCAACTGGCCAATCTCTATCCCGCACCGCTTGACCGGACGCCTGCCGGGGTGCCGATCAGTCTGGTCTCGTTCGAAGAACCGGATTTTGAGCGCTTTCCCCGCTTTAGGGAGGCCCTGAAAACCGCCGTTTGCGCACCGCTGGAACCCGGTGACGGCTTATATATTCCTGAACTATGGTGGCACCATGTACAGACCACCGGGCCGCTCAACATGCTGGTCAATTACTGGTGGAATGAGACGCGGGCGGATCTGGTGTCGCCGTACCTGCCGATATATCTGGCGGCCTTAAGCCACAAGCGCCTGCCGCCTGAGCAGCGCAAGGTCTGGCGCGACATCTATGATTATTTTATCTATGAGGCCTACGGCGATCCTCTGCCGGGCCTGCCGGCAGAGTTCAGCACCATGTTTGCCGAGGATTTAACTCAAGCCCAACTTAACCAGTATAAGCTTCAGCTCAAAAACCTGAATTAACTGGCTGGTTTTTTAGGTCCCATATTGAGGACGAACGCTGGGCCGATATCGATGGTCTGAGCGGCGTGGGCCAGTTGGACGGCGAAGTTGGCCGTACCCTTGGGGTAGGTGTCAGCCGACGTGGCCGTCACGCTATAAAGTTCCCAGGTCGGTTTCAGGGTGATGGTCTTTTGTACCAGTCCGGTATAGGGCGCGCCCGATTGCTGAAGGCGCAGGGTGACGGTGCCCGCCGCACCGTTTTCAGTCGCTGCGGCCTTAAGCCATATGGCCGTGACAATTTCATCGCCCTTTGTGATCTTGCCGGTAATCGGCATCTGGGCGGCGGCATCCCACGGATTGGCCCCAGCCTTTGAAATGATCACGCGGCGGGCATCGCCGCCCTGAACGGTTTCGTCCTTGATGGCGGCATTGGTTTGCACACTGCCGAAGATCTGGTAGTTGGCGACGCCGGGACTATTGATGGCTTTTTTCAGGATGTCGTCTTCCTGAGCGTGGGCGGGTGCCGGGGCGCTGATGTAAACGCCAGCACTGAGGCCAAGCGTCAATGCGGCTAATATGGTCAAAGTCTTCATGGTTTCCTCCCTCTTTTGTAATTATTTCGCGGCTTCGTTATAGGGCCCGATCAGGGTGCCGACGAACCCGCCTGCCTTACGCGTGCTCAGGAATGTGGCGTCCAGCCCCTTTCTGATCGTCACCCACTCGCCTTTTTTCAGGGCGTAGGCGAGGTCGAACGTGCCACCATTGGCCGTGATTTTCAAATAGACCGGACTTTTGGCCTTATGCGGGATTTGCGCCATAATCAGACGCTTACCCGCGACCGGATCACTGGCGCTCTGGCGGATATTGAGCGCGATCACCGTCTGCCCGGCCATTTGGGTCAGGCCAAAGAACAGATAGGCGTCGTCGCTCTGGGTGGCAATCAGGCCCGCCCGGTCGCCGTCTTTTTCCGGCATGTAGGTCACGGCGGTGGTGACGGTGGCGATGTGGTGCTGCTGACGGCGGCCCAGGAATGACGGCGCGCCCTTTTTGTCGCCAATGGCCTCGGTCTGGGCTTTCAGCACCAGATCGCCCTTATCGAGATTATAAAACGCGGTGCGCGGGGTGCGGATACCGACCCAGGCTGGCGACAGGGTATCGAACTCGTCCTTATAAGCAAAATCACCGTTCATCGGCACGGCGGGCTTGGGGCCCACTGGCAGGTTGGGTTTGGCAGCGGTAAAGGGGATGCGCTTGCCGCCTTCAAGGATCATCGGCCAGCCGTTGTCCCATTTCACGGGCAGCAGGAAGGTTTCGCGACCGATATTGTAAAGGTCAGGGCCATAGGGGCGGGTGGCCAGAAAGGTCGCCCACCAGTCACCATTTTGAGTTTGTACCAGTTTGGCATGACCGGCCGATGTCACCGGATTGGTGCGCGCCGGATCAAGCGTGCGCTGGCTGAGGATCGGGTTGCCCTCAAACGGCACGAACGGGCCGGTGATGGCCGGGGCGCGAAATACGACCTGAGAGTGCTGGTCGCCGGTGCCGCCTTCGGCTGCGGTCAGGTAATAGTAGCCATCTTTGTTGATCAGGTGCGGGCCTTCGATCCATGACGGCTTTTGGGTTATGTCGACCCCGCCATTGACGATCTGGGTGCGCGGGCCAACCATTTTCAGGGTCTTTGGGTCAAACTCCTGCACCCAGATGGCGCGGTGGCCGTCATAGCGCGGCGGCTCATTAGGGGCGCCGTTGTTGACCATATAGGCCTTGCCGTCCTTGTCCCAGAATATCGACGGGTCGATGCCCTCGAACTCGAACCACACCGGCTCTGACCACGGCCCTTTGGGATCGGTGGCGGTGATGACGAAATTACCGCCGCAATCGACGCAGGTGTTGACGATGTAGAAGGTGCCGTCATGGTGCGAAATATCCGGTGCAAACACCCCGCGCGAGGTCCCCAGATTATCGAAATTTAACTGGGATGGGCGATTGATGGCATTGGCGATCTGCGTCCAGTTGACCAGATCTTTTGAGTGAAACACCGGCAGGCCCGGATAGTGCGCAAAGGATGAGTTGACCAGATAATAGTCGTCACCCACCCGTGTGATGCTGGGGTCAGGATAGTAACCCGACAGGATCGGGTTGATGTACTGATCGGCAGCCGGTTTGGCGATGGCGCTTTCCTGACGGGTGCCATTGTATTCAAACACTGAAAAGCGGGCATCGCCAGCGTAGGCGCATGTAGCGCTACTGAGCAGGGCTGCCGACAAGCTTATGCCGCGCAGGATTAAGTTTTTCATGTTTCCTCACCTGTATTCGGTTCTGTAATCGACCGTTATTTTAGACTATAGCGCGCTTTTTACCTTTGTGGCGCGTTTTTGAACGCGGTCGCTAGCGCTTCACGCAGCAGTTTTGGCTTATAATCGACATCATAAGGGGTTGAGCGTTGCAGGGTCTTATCGGCCCGCGGTGTCCAGCCTTGCAGCCATGTGTATTTATCGCATATACCCCAGCACAAAAATTCTTTGAGCTGCTTATAGCTTAACATCATGTCGAGATAGCGGGTCGCGGCCCTGGCGATGGCGGCATCGCGCACCTTCGGATCGGTCGGCAGGTCTTTGTCGTTGACGTCGAATTCGGTAATCAGCAGATCATAATCCATGCCCACGATCTCATCGACAAAGGCTTTCCAGTCCTTGTCCTGCACCTGATCGATGTGGCCGTCATTGCCGATGTGGCTCTGGATGCCCATGCCGTTGACCGTGATATTCTTATCGCGGAACCAGCGCAGCAGTTTCAGCACGCCATTGCGGTGGGTTTCGTTGCCCTTTTCCCAGCTCATATAGTCATTGTAAACCAGTTGCGCGTGCGGGGCGTGCTCCTTGGCCGCCTCAAAAGCGATACGCAGGGCGTCAGGCCCCAGGATCTTCGTAAAGGGCGTTTCGCGAATATTGCCGGTCTGCGGGTCGATGGTTTCATTGACCACATCCCAGGAATGGACGGAGGTGCCATAGTGCTCACACACCGCCTTGATATAATCACGTAAGAACCGTTCGGCTTCTTTCTTCGGGTTCGGCCCGAAATCATGGTCCTTGATCCACTGAGGCATGAACTCGACCCGGTTCCAGAACAGGGTATGGCCACGCAGCTTCATGCCGTTTTGTTTGGCAAAGGCCGCGATCCGGTCGCCGGGCTCGAAATTATATTTATCCGGCTGGGCGGCGATCACATAGATCTTATGCTCGTTTTCCGGCACCAGCACGGCGCATTCACGCTTGAGAATTTCGAGATATTTCTGATCGTAAAACGATCCAGTCAGGGCATTGGCATTGCCAGCACCTACGGCGGAACCGAACAGTATGCCTTTGGCCTTGGCCAGTTCTGCCAGTGACGGGGTCGTTTGGGCTGACAGCGATGTGGGCAGGGTCGCAGCCGCGGTCATGAGACCCAGTGCGTGACGACGAGACATCGAGGACATAGGTTACTCCTTGAAAAGCTTATAATAAGAAACGGGCGCATCAAACGAATTCGATGCGCCCGTAAGTTGCTCCTTAAGCCTTGGCCTAGAACGTGCCGCGGATGACGAAGGTGACGCGGCGGTCGTTCATGAACCACGAACGGCCAGCCGTCAGCAGATCATTATTCAGTACCGCGGCCGTCTTAGTGACTTCGTTGGTCAGGTTAACTCCCTGAACACCGACCTTGATTTGCGGTGTCACGCTGTAGAACAATGAGCCGTCAAGCTGACCCGAAGCTTCCTGCATGATCGGCTGGTAAGGCACGATCACGTCGCGGACGGTGATCAGGAAGTCGTCACGCCAGTTGTAGGCCAGACGTGCCGAAATGCCGTACTTTTCGTAGAATACCGTAAAGTTGGCATTGTGCTCAGACAGGCCCTGCAGCGGCAGAAGCGAGGTATCGATGACGGTCACACGGCCCGCCGCAACGTCCGGATCGGTCGCTGACAACGTGCTTTGCGGCACGTTGGACGAGTCGATGTAGGAGTAGTTGGCGTTGACGCCCAGGCCATCAAACGGGGATGGCAGGAAGTCATAGGTTTGCTGATAGGCCAGCTCGAAGCCTTTAAGCTTAGCCTTATCCGGCGAATTGACCGGCTGGCTGACAATCAGGTCGAAGGTTTCGCCGTTGTTGGTAAGGGACCGAAGCTGAGTGTCATTGGTGATGACATCGGTCAGTTCCTTATGGAACAAAGCAAGCGTCAGAGAGCCAACCGGCGCGAAGTACCATTCTGCCGACAGATCGATATTGGTCGAATGGGCCGGCTTCAGTTCCGGGTTACCGATACCTACGTTGCCACGCGGACGGCCGTTAATGATTGAGGTCGCGTTGTTGGTGTCGAGCGAGTAGTTCTTATAGAACCGCAGCAGACCAATTTCCGGAGCATTCAGTGTTTCCGACAGGCCCAGACGGAAAACCCATTCGGTATTCGGCTGAACCTTCAGATTGAAGCTCGGCAGCAGGTAACGGTACTCAGTATTAGAGGTGATCGGGGTCAGAGCGCCGTTTTGGAAGTTACGGATATCCTGACGCACGGCCGGGTCGAGGCTACAGAAGACGGTGACGGTCTGGCCTGCCCCGGTGTTGGGCGGGATGGCGCAGGTCGTATCTGTCGAGAAGCTGCCAAGGTTATAGGACTCGTAGCCGCTCGATACGCGTTCGGTCTTGGTGTAGCGCAAACCGATATTACCCCCGATGCGCCAGCCATTGTCCATTTCATGACGGTACTTGATCATGGCATAGGCGGCATTGTTGGTTTCGGTCACCGGGTTGACTTCGTTCAGAAGATACGGCGTGCCGGGGATGGTGTCGCAGCGCATGTCTACCGGCACCCAGTTCTGAGGCCGTGGTGTTACGCCATCACGACAGGTAACCAGGGTCGGGTCCTGATCAGAGATTGGCTGATAGCGATTGCGGAAGGTGTCGCCAATCGCCAGACCAAAGGCACGGAACGCTTCATAACCGTCAACGGCATTGTTAGCATAATAAGGGATACCCGCCGCAACCGGGTTAGCAATATCGCCGCCCATGAAGTTATCAAAAGTGAAGTTTTCGATATTGCCAGCAGATGACTGACCGTTGCTGAAGGTTTCATCCATCCAGACCGGGCCGCTGCCGCCCCAGACTTCTGACAGAGGACCCCAGTTGTACTGGCTGAAGCGGGTGGTCTGATCACGTTCGGACCAGCGCACACCGAACTGGAACGATTGCAGGAAGTTGTTTTCTTCAAACAGATACTCTGCATCGGCACGGAGGGCGTCTTCGGTACCTTCAGATTGCTCGAAGTGATCCATGGCAGCCCGCCAGAAGTGGTTATATGGATCGCTTATCTCCGTGTGATCGCCAGTAAAAGCCAGACCGCAGCCGTCGCCGTTATATTGCGGGTTAGTTGGGTCGCACGCCACGCCGGTTGCGCTGACGCGGGTGGGCGGCAGGAAGGCAAAGGTCGGAATGTCGTCACCATTGCGCTTAATGGACACGTTCTGGAAAGTCGAACCCCAGATGGTGTTATCGATAACGTCTACGCTGGACTTGACGTGCTGAGCGTCGAACTTGAAGCCCCAGCGGTCGTTCGGTGTCCAGCGCAGGTTAAAGCCGTAATCTTCGGTAACATAAGACTGCTGCTGATCGCGGCGAATGTTATTCGACTGAGCACCATATTTCGGTGTGCGGCGGTTAAGCGGGTCGGCTGAACCAATATCGGCGCGCCAGCCGGTCGAGTTAGAAGACAGAACGCCTTCGGTGAAGACGCCATCACCATCAAAGGTTACATCAGTGCCATAGACCGGGAAGGAATCGCCGGCCGCGCTGACGTTGTCGGTCGCGATTTCGATGGCATGCTCCGTCCAAGCCTGAGTGGCCTCAGAGCGCAGGAACTGGAAGGTGGCCAGCATGGTGTCGTCGTTAGAACGCCACTGGGCCGCAAGACCATAGCCTTCGCGCGTACGATCTGAGATTTGGCTGCGCATGGCAGCCCCACGCGGATAGTAGATGCCGTCTGCTGTGCCGTCGCCGTTACAATCGACGTTCGGGGACACGACCGGCGTGCCGGTGGTGGAGCCGGTGTCATAGGTTTGAACATTGGTGCGGCAGGAATAGTTGGACAACTGTGCGCCGTCCGAACGGGTGGTCAGTTCGGAATTGACGTAGTTGAGCAGCAGGCCAAATTCACCGAGTTCCGTATCCCAGCGGTTGGAATAAAGCGCTGAATAGGTCGGGGTCCATTTTTTGGCGAAGTCACCGTATGAGCCTTCGGCCGAGAATGAAATGACCTGACCTTTGGCATCAAACGGCACGCGCGTGCGCAGGTTAACCGTGCCGGCAATGCCGCCTTCGATCATGTCGGCCGATGGGTTTTTGACAACATCGACGCCGCCCATTAGCTCAGCCGGCACATCGGCGAATGACAACTGGCGACCGTTGTTGGCCGAGAAGGTGTCGCGACCATTAAGCTCTGAGCGGGTCATGTTAAGGCCGCGCACCGTCACGCCCGAGCCTTCGGACGAGAAGTGGTCGGGGTCAACCCCGGCGGAGAAGCGGTTGATTGACACGCCGGGTACGCGCTGCAAGGCTTCGGTCACGGACCGATCGGGCAGGGCGCCGATATCTTCGGCGGTGATCGAATCGACGATAACGTCAGAATCTCGCTTAATCGTTTGGGCATTGCGCAACGACCGACGAATGGCGGTCACAACGACTTCGGTCGTATCCTCAGTGGCGCTTGCCGTGCTATCAGGCGTAGCAACCTGAGCAAAAGCAGGCCCCATCAGCGCCGACATGGCCAGCGCAGAGACACTACCGCACAACATGGCGGATATACCGCCATGACGACGTTTAGAAATTTTCATGTTGTTCTTCCCTGTTAGATGATAACTTGTTAGCGCTATCATTGGGGCTTTTTTTAAGTTAGGTTATTTGCTATGTCAAGATTGTTACATAGCTTTGAAATCTGAAAAGTCGTGTAAATATAAAAGCTAATACAGTTACGCTGGGTATTTTCATACAATCTATACTCATGTCGTACAAATTGGATAATTATAATACAAAAGCCCAAAAATGGGATGTATGGAAACGGTAGTCTGGGAAGTTGGAAAAGTGTTTGAAACTAAAAGTAAAATAATCTCAAGTGAATTCGGTTGCGCTGGCGAGATGGTGAGGCACCGAGCGGGGGTTGTATTTCCTTTTTTCAATAAGTCTGAGTATTCAGAGCAGCCAAAAGTTGAATTTTCGTGTGACAGTGCGAAACTTACTGGTGAGGCAATCGTGTCACAAGTTCGTCATTTTTTTGCTACGCCTTTGGCCGTGAGGAGCGCATGAGCCCGGCGCTTATTACTCAGGTTGTCATTTGCGGCGGTGGTACGTCGGGTTGGATGGCGGCGGCGGCCCTGTCTAAGGCTTTGTCACGCGATGTCAGCATCACCCTGATTGAATCGGACGAAATCGGCACGGTCGGGGTTGGTGAAGCGACCATTCCGCCGATCCTGACCTTTAATGCTCAATTGGGCATAGACGAGGATGAATTCCTTAAAGCCACCAACGGCACCTTTAAGCTGGGGATTGAATTCGTCAACTGGCGCAGCCCCGACCACCGCTATATCCATCCGTTCGGCACATTTGGTGTCGATATGCAGGGGATAAAGTTTCATCAGTTCTATCTGAAGCTTAAGCAGATGGGCGATGATCCGCAGGTACTGGGTGAGTTGGAACACTATAATGTCTGCGCGGTGGCATCAAAGCTCAACCGCTATCTGCGCCCCAAACCCGGCATGGGTGAGGTTATGGCAGGTCTTAAATACGCCTTTCATTTCGATGCCGGTCTCTATGCGCTGTTCCTGCGTGGCCATTCCGAAGCGCGCGGCGTCAGGCGGATTGAAGGCAAGATTGCGCAGGTCAATCAGCGGGCCGAAGACGGCTTTATAGAGTCGGTCATGCTTCAGGACGGGCAAGTCGTGGCGGGGCAGTTGTTCATCGACTGCACCGGCTTTAAGGGCCTGCTGATCGAAGAGACGCTGAAAACCGGCTTTGAAGACTGGTCTCACTGGTTGCCTAATGACCGGGCCTGGGCGGTGCAGAGTGAGAACAATGGCCCGTTGACGCCCTATACCCGCGCAACCGCTCGCGACGCCGGTTGGCAATGGCGGATTCCGCTTCAGCACCGCACCGGCAATGGCTATGTGTTTTCATCGAAATATGTGTCCGAAGAATCGGCGCGTGAGACGCTGGTGTCAACAGTTGATGGGCGGCTTATAACTCAACCGCGCCTGCTGAAATTCAAGACCGGTCGCCGCCTGAAGGCCTGGCATAAAAACGTGGTGGCGCTGGGCTTGTCAGCGGGGTTTCTGGAGCCGCTGGAATCGACCTCTATCCACTTCATTCAGGCCGGTATCACCAAGCTTTTGGCCCTGTTTCCGACGCAGGATTTCGCCCCGATTGAAGAAGATGAATATAACCGGCTGACGCGGCTTCAGTGGGAGCAGGTGCGCGACTTCATCATTCTGCATTACAAGACAACTGAGCGCGATGACACGCCCTACTGGGTGCGTAACCGGGATATGGCCGTGCCGGAGACGCTCACACAAAAAATGGAACTGTTCGCCTCAAAAGGGCGTATCTTTCGGCGTGAGGACGATTTGTTTGCCGAGGATAACTGGCTGGCGGTCATGTACGGTCAGGGGATTGAGCCCAAAGCTTATGATCCGCTGGTGGACGGATTGGGGCTTGAAGATATCCGGCGCAACCTTAAAAATATCAAATCGGCGGTTGCCCGTACGGTGCGGGCCATGCCGACGCAGGAGGCGTTTATCCGCCACGCCTGTGCCTCCGACGCCTTTCTTAAAAGCGCACACATAAGCGCTTGAGTAATCAGGGAATCTATATGGAAACGATCCGGAAAATTGTGATTGTAGGTGGCGGCACAGCCGGATGGATGACGGCGGCGGCGCTATCTAAAATCCTGGGCGCAAACTATGCTGAGATTACTCTGGTGGAATCGGATGACATCGGCACCGTCGGCGTGGGTGAGGCGACCATCCCGCAAATCAATATCTTCAACCGCTTGTTGGGGCTGAAAGAAGACGATTTCATCCGCCAGACCCACGGCACGTTTAAGCTGGGGATCGAGTTTGTTGACTGGGCGCGCAAGGGCCACAGCTATTTTCATCCGTTCGGACCCTATGGCTTTGACATGAAAGGGGTATCGTTTCACGCCTTCTGGCAAAAGCTTCAGACCCTGGGCGTCAGCGACTCCATATCCGATTATAATCTGCAAGCTGTGGCGGCGCGTGAGGGGAAGTTTATGCGGCCGGTTCAGGTCGAAAATTCGCCGCTGAGCACCATCGCCTATGCCTTTCATTTTGATGCCGGGCTCTATGCCAAATTTCTGCGCCGGTTTTCAGAAGGTTTGGGGGCGCAGCGCATCGAAGGCCGCATCGTCAGTGCCGATAAAAATGCTGAAACGGGCTTTCTGGAGGCGGTCGTGCTGGGTGATGGCCGCCGGATCGAGGGCGATCTGTTTATCGACTGCTCCGGCTTTCGCGGCCTGCTGATCGGTCAGCAGATGGGGATCGATTACGAAGACTGGTCGAAATGGCTGCCCAACAACCGGGCATGGGCCGTACCAACCGCGCGGGTTCACGATAACCAGACACCCTATACCCGCTCAACGGCGCGCGAAGCCGGCTGGCAATGGCGTATTCCGCTGCAACACCGCACGGGCAACGGTTATGTCTTTTCCAATAACTTTATTGATGAGCAGGCGGCAATGGATACGCTACTGCAAAATCTTGACGCCCCGCCACTGAAAGACCCAATGCTGGTCAAGTTTCAGGGCGGCCATCGCCATAAATTCTGGGAAAAGAATGTGGTCGCGATTGGCCTGTCGTCAGGGTTCATGGAGCCGTTGGAATCAACATCAATCCACCTCATTCAGGTCGGTATCGCCAAGCTGTTGCAGATGTTCCCGGACAAGGGGTTCGAGCAAGCTGACATCAATCGCTATAACCGGCTGAGTGTGCTTGAATACGAATATATCCGCGATTTTCTGGTGCTGCATTTCAATCAGACTGAACGCGATGACAGCGAATACTGGCGCTATTGCCGCAATATGGAATTGCCGCCCCGGCTTCAGGAAAAATATGACCTGTTCCGCAGCCGGGGACGGATTTTCCGTGAAAATGAGGAACTGTTCAACGACACGTCATGGTTCGCCGTCATGGTGGGCCAGGGCATGACCTGGCGCGGTTACGATCCGGTCGCCGATGTCATGTCCGATGAGGATGTAAAGCGTCAGTTATTCGGCATCAAGGACGCGATCCGTAAATCGAGCGACTACATGCCGACCCATGAAGATTTCATCCGCGCCAACTGCGCGATGGAGGCGCCGGTTGAGGTGATGTCTCAACTGGCCTGATAAATAACATTAAAGTTCAATAATATAAGGGAAGAAGCTATGTCTAAAATCAGTATGTCACGCCGCCTGTTCGGGGCATCAACCGTAGCACTTATGGTATCAGCGGCCACCCATGCGGCGGCGCAAAGTGGCGGTAAAGCGCTCTACAAAGACCCCAAAGCCGCCGTTGATGCGCGCGTCAATGATCTGCTTGGCCGGATGACGCTGGAGGAAAAAGTCGGCCAGATGATGTGCATCTGGCAGGAAAAGGGCAAGATCCAGACCGACGCCGGTGAGTTTGACGCCAAGAAAGCGTCTGAGACCTTCCCCAATGGTATCGGCATGATCGCCCGCCCCAGCGACCGTGTGGGGGTGAAGCCCACCTCTGGCAATGCCGGGGCTGAGGTCGGGGTCGTCAACCGCAACCCGCTGGAGACCGCCACCTATTGTAACGCCGCCCAAAAGTGGGCGATTGAAAAGACCCGTCTGGGTATCCCGCTGTTCCTGCACGAAGAAAGCCTGCACGGCTATGTGGCGCGGGAATCGACCTCATTCCCGCAGGCGATTGCGCTGGCGTCCTCGTTCGATCCTGATCTGGCCCAAAAGATTTTCGCGGTCTGCGCCAAGGAAATGCGCGCGCGCGGCACCAATCTGGCTTTGGCGCCCGTGGTCGATGTGGCGCGTGAGCCGCGTTGGGGCCGGATTGAGGAAACCTACGGCGAAGACCCTCATGTCTGCGGCGTGATGGGTAAGGCGGCTGTGCTGGGCTTTCAGGGTGACACCTTGCCGCTGGCTAAGGATAAGGTGTTTGCCACGCTCAAGCACATGACCGGCCACGGTCAGCCGGAAAACGGCACCAATGTTGGCCCGGCCAATATTTCAGAGCGTATCCTGCGCGAAGACTTCTTCCCGCCGTTTGAGAAGATCGTCAAAGAAACCAATATTGCGGCCGTTATGCCTTCTTACAACGAAATCGACGGCGTACCGTCTCATGCCAATACCTGGCTGCTGGGCACCATCCTGCGCGGTGAATGGGGCTTTAAGGGGGTGCTGGTGTCGGATTACTTCGCCATCAAGGAAATGGTCACCCGCCACAAGCTGGTGCCCAATGATATGGAGGCGGCTTTCAAGGCGGTTAAGGCCGGGGTTGATATCGAAACGCCGGATACCCAGACCTATCCGAACGTCATCCAACTGGTCAAAGACGGCCGAATTTCTCAGTCGGAGATCGACACGATCGTTGCGCGTATCCTGACGCTCAAGTTCCAGGGCGGTCTGTTCGAAGCGCCCTATGTTGACGCTAAGCAAGCCGCCAAACTGACGGCCACACCCGAAGCCATCGCACTGGCCCGTGAAGCGGCGGTCAAGTCGGCGGTGCTGCTCAAGAATGATAAGGGCCTGCTGCCGCTGGATGCCAAGAAGGTCGGCAAGGTTCTGGTGCTCGGCACCCACGCCCGCGACACGCCGATCGGCGGCTATTCCGAAATCCCGCGCCATGTGGTGTCGGTGCTGGAAGGCTTGCAAGCCGAGGGCAAAAAACAGGGCTTTGAGGTCGCCTATTCTGAGGCCGTGCGCATCACCGAGAAACGCGAATGGTCAGCCGATGAGGTCAAGTTCATTGATCCGGCCGTTAATGCCAAGCTTATCGCCGAAGCGGTCGAGGCGGCGAAATCCGCCGACACCATCATCATGGTTCTGGGCGACAATGAGCAAACCTCACGCGAAGCCTGGGCCGACAACCATCTGGGTGATCGTTCCAGCCTTGATCTGATGGGGCAGCAGAACGATCTGGCCAAGGCGATCTTTGACCTGAACAAGCCGACCGTGGTTTTCCTGCTCAATGGTCGTCCGCTGTCGATCAACCTGCTGCAGGAACGCGCTGACGCTATCATCGAGGGCTGGTATCTGGGGCAGGAAACCGGTCATGCCGCCGCTGACCTGCTGTTCGGTCGCGCCAATCCGGGCGGCAAGCTGCCGGTCACGTTTGCCCGTCATGCCGGTCAACTGCCGATCTACTATAACCACAAGCCGACCGCCCGCCGCGGTTTCCTCGATGACACCACAAAGCCGCTCTATCCGTTCGGCTTTGGCCTAAGCTACACGACGTTCGATATCTCCGAGCCGCGTCTGGCCAAGGCGACCATAGGCACCAGCGACAGTGTCAAGGTTGAGATTGACGTCACCAATACCGGCAGCCGCAAAGGCGATGAGGTCGTGCAGCTTTATATCCGCGACGATTTCTCATCGATCACCCGTCCGGTGCTGGAGCTTAAGCACTTTAAGCGCGTGACGCTTGAGCCCGGTGCCAAGACGACCGTCAGCTTTGAGATCACCAGCCATGATCTTGAGTTCTATAATATGGAGATGAAGCGGGTGGTTGAACCCGGCACCTTCACCATCATGGCCGGCCCCAACAGTGTCGATCTCAAGAAAACGACTCTGACGGTGGCTTAAACCCCTTAAGGCGTGCGGGTTATGTACAAATCCGCACGCTTACGCTTATTTGTTCATCCGTGTGCGTGGAAACGCAAGTGTCACTGTTGGGGGAGGGTTTTACTATGACCACAATGAAACGACGCGGCCTGTTGGCCGGACTGGTGACCGGAGGCTCAGCCATTGGCGGGGCGGCGATAGCGCAATCTATTGCCACGCCACAAACCCATACGCCGCAACCGCCGGTGACGGACTTGACGGTAACCGAGCCTGCCCGTGCGCGGCTGCCGGTCGCGGTGTGTAAGCCTGTGACTGACTGGCCTAACCTTGGCCGCTACCGTCCCGCCAATCTGGTCAGTACGGCCTTGCCCGCCAGCCAGCGCCGGGTGGTATTTATGGGCGATTCCCTCACCGATAACTGGGCAGCACTTGGCTATCAGCCTGAGTTTTTCCTGCCTAACGGCTTTGTCGGACGCGGCATAGGCGGGCAAACAACGGCCCAGATGCTGGTGCGGTTCTGGCCGGATGTGGTGGCGTTAAAACCCAAGGTCGTGCATATTCTGGCGGGTACCAACGATATAGCTGAAAATGACGGGCTTTATGATCCGGCGGCGACAACCGGCAACATCAGCGCTATGGGCTCCATCGCCAAAGCCAATAATATCAAGGTGATCTTGGCGTCCGTCCTGCCCGCGACCGAGTTTCCGTGGCGCAAAGGGGTTGGCAATCCGACCGATAAAATCCTCAAACTCAATAGCTGGCTTAAGGATTATGCCGCCTCACAACGGTTTGGTTTTGCCGATTACTGGCCGGTGCTGAACAATGGTCAGAACGCGTTTAAGCCGGAATTGGCGCTGGATGGGGTGCATCCCAACCGGGCCGGATACCTGACCATGGCGCCGGTGGCGATGGCGGCGATAAACAAGGCATTGAAAGCGTGATTGATACCCGTACCCGCGTTTATGACAATGTGACGTTTGAGGTTTTTTCTCAGGAAATCGTGCCCGCCAACCGCCCGGCCATTATGCGCGGTCTGGTCAAGGACTGGCCGGCGGTTCAGGCCGCGCTGTTGGGCGACGAGCAGGTGGTCGGATACCTCAAAAACTTCGACATCGGCTATCAGGCCGAAAGCCTGATCGGCGATCCGGATATCCAGGGGGAGTTTTTCTACAGCGACGACCGCAAAGGCGTGAATTTTGAACGGATGCGGCTGCCCATACCGGACACGCTGGACCGCATGCTGGCCCTGCGTGGGCAGGATAACGCCCCGTCGCTCTATATCCAGTCGGTGCCGATACCGGATTGCCTGCCCGAAATGGTCATGGACAACCACATCCCTTTTATTCCGAAAGAAATCGCGCCGCGTATCTGGGTCGGCACGCCGCTGCGGGTGCAGACACACTATGACCTGTCGAACAATATAGCCGCCCTTGTGGCGGGTAAGCGGCGCTTTACGCTGTTTCCGCCGGAGCAACTGGCCAATCTCTATGCCGGGCCTCTGGACTTTACCTTATCGGGCGCGCCGGTAAGCATGGTGTCGCTGGAAAGCCCTGACCTTGAGCGCTATCCGCGCTTTGCAGAGGCGCTAAAGGTCGCCGAAGTGGCGGATCTGGAGCCGGGCGATGCACTCTATATCCCTTATTTCTGGTGGCATCACGTACGCTCGCTTGAGCCGTTCAATATCCTGATCAATTATTGGTGGAAGGATGGCCCGGCAAATATGGGCTCACCCTATGACGCCCTGCTGCACATGGCGCTGTCGATCCGCGATATGCCGGAGGTGCAGCGTCAGGCGTGGAAATCCATGTTCGATTACTATATCTTTGGCTCACACGGCGATCCGGTCGCCCACCTGCCGCCGCACATGAAAGGACCACTGGGGGAGGTGCCCGCGCAGGCCAGGCGTCAGCTTTATCAGCAACTCGCCCGCAACATAGCGGGAAAACTATAACTATATAAAACAGGGAAAATGCTCATGAGGACCTTGATCGTCGCCTTGGGGCTTATGGTCTTACCGTTTGCGGCAATGGCGTGCGAGGCACCGGTCAGCGTCTGTGAGCAAAGCGCAAAGGGCAGTTTCAATCTGATCCGCGGCGGCCAACCCGTGACCGTCTATGTTGACACAGGCGCGGATACAGCCGTGCGCCATGCGGCGGAGGATTTTCGGGCTGATCTGGGGCGCGTGGGTGGCAAACCGGCGGCGTTGATTGGTGACATATCGACCGCCAAAGGGCCAGTGGTGATTATTGGCGTCATCGGCCAAAGTCCGGTCATTAATAAACTGATTGCCGATCAGAAAATCAATGTTGATAAGGTGCGTGGGCAATGGGAAGCCTATACACAAACCGTGGTTGATAATCCGCTGCCGGGTGTCAAACAGGCGCTGGTGATTGCGGGTTCCGACCGGCGAGGGGCGATCTTTGGCACCTATGATATGTCGGCCAAAATCGGCGTGTCGCCGTGGTACTGGTGGGCCGATGTGCCGGTGGCGCAAAAGTCTGAGGTCTATGTGACGGCGGGCGCGGTGCACGATCAGCCCAAGGTCAAGTACCGCGGCTTTTTCATCAATGATGAAGAACCGGCCTTTGGCAACTGGGCGCGCGAAAAGTTCGGCGGCATCAATGCAAAGCTTTACGAGCATGTGTTTGAGCTGAACCTGCGCCTGAAAGGCAATTATCTGTGGCCGGCCATGTGGGGTAAGGCGTTCAATGGCGACGACCCGCAAAACACGGTGCTGGCCGATGAGATGGGGGTGATTATCGGCACCTCTCACCACGAACCAATGGCGCGCGCGCACGATGAATGGCACCGCAATAAGGACAAGGGTGTCACCGGCGGCAAGTGGGATTACAACACTAATGCCGCCAATCTGCGCACCTTCTGGAAGGGCGGGATTGAGCGTATTCAGCGGCCTAACGGTTCACTGCGCGATAATATTATAACCTTAGGGATGCGTGGGGATGGCGATGAAGCCATGACCGAAGGCACGGCGACGCAATTGCTGGAGACCATTGTCGCCGATCAGCGCAAAATTATCGCGGACGTCACCGGCAAACCGGCCTCGGAAACGCCGCAGGTCTGGGCGCTGTATAAGGAAGTTCAGGACTATTACGATCAGGGCATGACCGTGCCGGACGATGTCATCCTGCTGTTTGCCGATGATAACTGGGGACAGATACGACGATTGCCGACCAAAGATAATGATCGTAGCGGCGGGTTTGGGGTGTACTACCACTTCGACTATGTTGGCGGGCCACGCAATTACAAATGGCTCAATACCAACCAGATTGAAAAGACCTGGCAGCAGATGGATCTGGCCTATGCGTCAGGCGTCGATCAACTGTGGATCGTCAATGTCGGCGATATCAAGCCGATGGAATATCCGCTGTCGTTCTTTATGGACATGGCCTGGAACCCGCAGGCCATGACGCCGGAGGCCTTAAAGGCTTATCCCGAACGCTGGGCCGCCCAGCAGTTTGGGGAGAAATACAGTGAACGTGTCGGTAAAATACTAACCCAATACAGTCAGTATAATGCGCGCCGAAAACCTGAATTATTGAATGAAGCCACCTTCAATCTGGAAAACTACTACGAGTGGGGAAGCGTTACCGCGGAGTATTCTGGACTGATCAGCAATGTCTCAGATGTCGAAAAGGATATCAAATCTATTTATGAAGATGCCTTTTTTCAGTTAGTAAGGCACCCTGTCTTGGCGGGCTTTAATATTTATCGGTTGTATGAAAGCGTAGCTCTAAACCGTTATTATGCAGGTTTTAATGATCCTCTGGCCATAGAATTTGCGGAAGAAGCCAAGGCTGCTTTTGAAACCGACCAATGGATAAGCGATGCTTATCACAAGGTTGCCAACGGGAAATGGAACCACATGATGTCGCAAACGCGCATCGGTTACACGGGGTGGCAGCAACCTGAACAAAACGTAATGCCTAAAGTGGTTGAGATTAATGCTAAAACGGCAACGGGAAGAGCAGCCGATAGCCCGGCCAATGTCCTCCATGAGGGCTGGGGGCCTTTCCCTTATTCTGGTCAGCCATTTATGGAAGAAGACGGCTATGTCTCAATCGAGGCCGAGCATTTCGCCCGCAAGGTTGATGGCAAGGGTATCAATTGGACTGTCATTCCGCATCTGGGGCGCACCCTGTCGTCGGTTATCACCATGCCTCAGAATGTTGCGCCGTCTGACCCGAAAACAGGGATGCGTCTCGAATACGACCTTACCCTCACTAAGGATGCCGATGCGCAATTGCATATCTATCTGGTGCCGACGCTGGATACGCGCGGGCAGGGTGGCCTGAAGTTCGGCATCTCGGTTGATGACGGGCCGGTCTTGGTGCAGACATTTAACCTCATCCCTGATCAACCGGACTGGAATAAGGCCGTGTCCGACAATGCCCATGTGGTCAAGGTGCCGTTGAAAGGGCTCAAGGCCGGGGTTCATACGCTGAAATTCTGGCGCATCGATGCCAATGTGGTGCTGCAAAAGCTGGTGCTCGATACTGGTGGTTTGAAGCCATCCTATCTGGGACCACCCGAAAGCCCCATGGCGCCATAATTGTCGGACAATTGTTGCGTTATGTAGTCGGAAGTGATGCCGTGCTGGCGGCGAACGCGGTTATATCCGGGATTAAGAACCTATTGATAAGGTCAGCCATGCCAAGCCCGATCACATCCGATGACCACCCCTTGCGTCAGCCCCTAAGCGACCTGATGCACGAGCGCGAAATTCCGGTCACGCGCGCGCCGGTGACGCTGCGGTCATGGGTCTATCTGGTGCCGCCCTCGGCCCGCGCCGCAGAAACCGCATGGGTTAACGCGCTCGATGCCGACGGTTCGGGGGCGGCGGAACGCTGGCGGCTGGTGACCACGGATGAGGCGGGCGGGGCGATGTGGGAGCGTCACGGCGAGTTTTCGACCTGGCTGAAATTCAGCCACAACACGCCCAAAGCCTATGGCCGTTCCAGTCTGGGCTTTGATGCCATTGCGGCAGCCGATTTCGCGTGGCTTGAGGGGGCGGCGGGGGAGGTGTTCCGCAGCGTTGAAATCGCGGTTCTGCCCCATGCGCCAAAGCCTGAGCATCTCAATCAATTCATCGGCTTGCAGCAGGCGGTGTGCTGCGACGTGTTCGGTGGGGCGGCCCGTATCTGGAGCGATTTCAGGCTGCACCCGAAACCGGGCGAACCGGGCGCCGGGCGCATCTATGTGCAGGATAAGGGCCTGAAAAATGACGAGTTGTCGCGTTTGCTGCAGACCCTTTTGGAGATCGGCAATTACCGCAAACTGGCGCTGTTGGGTTTTCCGGTGGCCCGCGCCTTGTTTGCCTGGCTGCCTGACGCTGAGGCAAGGTTGGCGCGCGTCACCGCCGATATGGCGGGTGATCAGCCGTCACGCGCCGATATTCTGGATCAGCTTTTGGCCCTGTCGGCGGAGGTTGAAACCCGCGTCAATGAGGTGCGCTTCCGGCAAGGGGCGACCGAAGCCTATTACCGCCTGACCATGGATCGGCTCAGCGCCTTGCGTGAACAGCGGGTCGAGGGCTTTTCGACCATGCAGGAATTTATCGAGCGCCGCCTGACGCCGGCTATGCGTACCTGTGAGGCGGCGTTTAAGCGGCTGGATGACTTATCCACGCGTATCGCCCGCGCCTCAGACCTTTTGCGCGCCAAGATCAGCATCGGCCTTGATCTGCAAAATCAGGATCTGCTCAAAAGCATGAACCTGCGTTCGGCCTTGCAGATCAAGATGCAGGGGCTGGTCGAAGGCCTGTCGGTCTTTGCCGTCAGCTATTATATTTTCCATCTGGTCAAATACCTGCTGGAGCCGGTGGTGGGGCATGGCCCGCAGGCGGCGTGGCTTAATGCGGGCATTATTTTGGTCATTCTGACGCTGGCCTGGGGCTTTATCTATCATAAAAAGAAGGCCATTTCGCACGATGACCTTTAAAAACCTGACGGCGTGAGGTAAGAGCGGCGTTCGATACACACACGGAGCCTTTTATGACCGACCTGAGCCTGCACGACGCGATTGAGAACATCTATGCTTCGTTGATCGCTGACAATGCGGGACTGGAAGAGCATATCACAGCGCTTAAGGCCGCTATGGCCCGCGAAGGCGTTAAGGAAGCGACCTTTGAACCCGTCCGTCTGGCGCAAAACAACCGTCAGGGCCGTAAGCTGATGCAGGCGTTCTTTAAAAAGCGCGGCGTTACGGTCGTGTTTGCGGCCTAACTACAGATTTCTTTGGTACATGGCAGTTGACGACCTTAAGCGGTACGTTGCGCATCTCACACTGCTTTAACGTCAACCGCTTATGGAAGGTCAGGGGGCTGTAGAAGGCAAAGCTGACCAGAAACACGGCCAGCATCGCGGCGATGCCTGCGGCCTGCCATTTGACGGCGACTTTGAAGCGCTGAAAGCCGATTTTGACCACCAGGGCCAGGATGAAATAGCTCAAACTTAGCGCCGGAATATAGTGGTGGATATACATGACCCGCTTGGTGCCGAGATACATATGCACCCCCATAAACACCGCATACATGGCCATTAAGGCCATCAGCAGGTTCATATCGCGCGAAAACTCAGGTCCTTTTAGATAGCGGCTGGTGCCGCTTAATCGGCGCATGATCATCACTAAGGCCACCCACAGGGCCGCGAACGCCGTCAGCCACTGAGCGACATTGCCGATCATCTGAATATAGGAGGTGATGCCCTTGCTGGAATCCCAGCGATAGGTGATCGCCTTGGCCATCAGCGGCCACAGTATGGGCGTGGAGGCATTGGGTTCGGTCTTTACGATATGGGTGAAGTCATTGTTCATAAAGCTATAATAGCCGCGGGTGGCATCCCAGACGATCTGCGGCGACAGAGACCGCTCACCGGCCAGATAGTCCTGATAGGATTGCGGCATGTGCTGGCGATCGAAATTACCGGCGGCACTATCTGGCGGCGGATTGTTCGGGCTGACCAGAACATGCAGGGTAAAGACCGCTGCGATCATGGCCACAAAGGTTGCCACCATCAGGGCTGAGGCTTTCAACGCGCGCGGAATGTAGGCTTTGAGCGCTGCGCGATTATCATAAGTATCGCGCAGGATCAAAAAGCCGCCCAATGCCGCAAACACCACCACATTGACCTTAACCATGACCGCAAGGCCCATCAGCGTCCCAAAGGCGGCATACCATAGGGCTGGTTTTTCGATCCGTTTCAGGAATAATTGCAGAAATACCCATACCGCGGCCATGACGAACACATACTGAAAGCTATCCAGCATGGCGGCTCTGAAATGGACGATATAAGCGTTTTCAAGCACATAGATCAGGCTGAACGCGAATGCCGTGAGCGCCCGGTTCCACAGTGTCAGCATGATCATGTAAAACACAAACGCGCCCATAACCCCAAACAGGGCCGACATCAGCCGCGCCCCATAGAAGTTATAGCCATCCGGCAGTGGGGTTTCTTTCTGGGTTTTCTTGGTCAGGGCCAGCGGATGGGTGTCAATCTTGTCATTCTTGCCGGCAATCGCTTCGCCCGCCGCGATCAGCATCAGCCCCAGCGGCGGGTGCGAGGCGTATGATGCGACGCCTTCCTGATACCGCTCAGTCGCCGTGACATAATAGACCTCATCCCAGAAGGCTTTATTGGGGTCATTAAGGTTGTGCAGGAAGGTCAGGCACGCCACCAACACGATCGCCAATCCGCACACATCCCGGCGCGCACTTTCGCCTTTCAGCCACGACAGGGCCGGATGGTCGAATAGCGAGCGGAATTTATGGCGTAGGTCGGTGAGGGCGGTCATAATCTTCAATGTTGGGCGGACAGTTCAAGGTTTCTTACGGCAATTACCGTCTCTGTCAAAAGGATTGATGACAGGGGGCGAGGGTGCTGCAAAAAATCCTCTGACGATTGAATTTTTAGGTTGTCTCAGGTCATGTAAAGTCTTAGCTGAAACCCCATATTCCGGGTGATCCCGCCGTTGTTTTACCGAAAGTTTTAATATGTCTGAACTCAACGATCCGCTCTTGTCCCTGACGCCGGATATCACCGTCAGCGCGCGTGAGCTGTTCGGTGTCGATTCGGACATGAAGGTGCCGGCGTTTTCCCACCGCGATGAGCATGTGCCGGAGATCGACCCGACCTATCAGTTCGACCCGCAGACGACGCTGGCCATCTGTGCGGGCTTTGCCTATGACCGCCGGGTGATGGTGCAGGGCTTTCACGGCACCGGGAAATCAACCCACATCGAACAGGTCGCCGCCCGCCTCAACTGGCCGATGGTGCGTATCAACCTCGATAGCCATGTGTCGCGGATCGACCTGATTGGTAAGGACGCCATTGTCCTGAAAGACGGCCAGCAGGTGACCGAATTCAAAGAGGGCGTCCTGCCGTGGTCGCTGCAACGGCCGGTGGCGCTGTTGTTCGATGAATATGACGCGGGCCGTCCCGATGTGATGTTCGTCATTCAGCGCGTGCTGGAAGCCCAAGGCCGCCTGACCTTGCTGGACCAGAACAAGGTCATCCGTCCGAACCCCTATTTCCGCCTGTTTTCGACCACCAATACCATTGGTCTGGGCGACACGTCCGGCCTTTATCACGGCACTCAGCAGATCAATCAGGGCCAGATGGACCGCTGGTCGATCGTGACCACGCTCAACTACCTATCGCATGAGGCCGAAGTGGCAATTGTTCTGGCTAAGCTGCCGGAGTTTGCGACCCCTGAGCGCCGCCCGCTGATTGAGGCGATGGTGCGCGTGGCTGATATGACCCGCTCGGCCTTTGCCAATGGCGATATCTCAACGGTCATGTCGCCGCGGACGGTCATTACCTGGGCGCAGAACACCATCATCTTTGGCAATGACCCGGAAGTGGCCTTCCGCCTGACCTTCCTGAACAAGACCGATGAGCTTGAGCGCCCGACGCTGGCGGAGTTCTATCAGCGCGCGTTTGGCACGGATGTGCGTGAGTCGGCCTTAAAAGTGAAGGTAATCTGATTCTCTCCTCCCCTGTTTACGGGGGAGGGGGACCACGAAGTGGTGGAGGGGGCATGTCAGCAGTAATTGCCCCCTCCGTCTTCGAGACCTGCGGTCTCAAATCCACCTCCCCCGCTTCGCAAGGGAGGAGAAGAGGCGATAATTCCCCGATGGCGCAAAAGCCTACCGTCCTGTCTGATCCGTTCCGCAAAGCGCTGGTGCATTCGACCCGCGCTCTGGCGGAGGATGCTGAGCTTGAGGTCGTGTTCGGCCCTGATGGCCCGCGCCGGGATGGCAACCGCCTGATTCTGCCTAATCCACCGCGTGATCTGGCCCCAAGGGCGGCCGCACAAGTGCGCGGCGTTGCTGACCGCATGGCGCTGAAAATCGCCCACCACAATGAACCTGTCCATGCCCGCGCCCGCCCGCTGGATGAGCGTTCCGGTGAGGTGTTCGACGCCCTTGAGCAGGCCCGGCTCGAAGCCTTGGGCGCGCGCGCTATGGGCGGGGTGCGCCTGAACCTGCGCGCTGCGTTAGAGGGCGATCTCGAAAAAAGCGGCCTGACGCGCAAGGAAGAGAAGTCCGACCTTAATCTGGCCGATGTCATGGGCCTGATCGCGCGTGAAGCCGTGACGGGCGATCCGGTGCCGGCCTCCGTTCAGCGGGTGGTCAATCTGTTTCGTGATGAACTTGAAGCCAAACTCGGTGACCGACTGGGGGAACTGACTGAGGTTTTGGGCGACCAGAAAGCCTTTACCCAGAAGGCCCGCGATATCCTGAAAGCGCTAGATCTGGTCGATGACAGTCAGGATGCGCAGGACGAAAAGAACGACGACGGCCAGGAAGAAGAGGGGCCGGACTCACAGGACGATTCCGCCGAAAACGAACCTGAAGCCGACACCGAAGACGATGATCAGGCCAAGCCCGATCAGGACGATCAGGATGCCGCCGGACAGGAACAGGCCGCCGAAGGGCAGGACGATTACACCCAGATGGACGGCGATCCGCAATCCATGTCGGAGACCTCATCCGATCAGGAGGTTGATGGCGAGGCGGGCGAGGCGCACGAAGGGCAGGGGCCGAATACCGACGCCCCTATCGTCAAAGACTATGATGTCTATACCCGTGAATATGACGAGATTATTGCTGCCGAAGACCTGTGCGATGCCGAAGAGTTAGAGCGCCTGCGAGGGTTCCTGAACCAGCAACTGGCCAATCTGTCCAATGTGGTGTCGCGTCTGGCCAACCGCCTGCAGCGCCGTCTGCTGGCCCAGCAGAGCCGGTCATGGAGTTTTGACCTCGAAGAAGGGGTGCTGGATGCCTCGCGTCTGACGCGGGTGATTATCGACCCGTCGGCGCCGTTGTCGTTCAAGCAGGAAAAAGACACCGAGTTCCGCGATACCGTCGTGACGCTGCTGCTCGATAACTCAGGCTCCATGCGTGGTCGGCCGATCATGGTGGCGGCGGTATGTGCCGATGTGCTGGCCCGCACCCTGGAGCGTTGCGGCGTCAAGGTCGAGATTTTGGGCTTTACCACCAAGACCTGGAAAGGTGGGCAATCACGCGAAAAATGGGTTCGTGAGGGCAAGCCGGCACAGCCGGGTCGGCTGAATGATCTGCGCCACATCATCTATAAGGCGGCGGATAATCCGTGGCGGCGGTCCCATAAAAATCTCGGTCTGATGATGCGTGAGGGGTTGCTCAAGGAAAATATCGACGGTGAGGCCCTGCAATGGGCGTACACGCGTCTGCTGGCCCGGCCGGAGCAGCGCAAGATCCTGATGGTGATATCCGACGGCGCGCCGGTCGATGACTCGACCTTAAGCGTCAATAACGGTCACTATCTTGAGAACCATCTGCGTAAGATGATTGCTGATATTGAGACCTCCGGACGTGTTGAACTGGCCGCCATCGGCATCGGCCATGATGTCACACGCTATTATAAACGCGCCCTGACCCTGATTGACGTTGAGCATCTGGGTGGCGCCCTGGTCGAAAAGCTGGCAGAGTTGTTTGAGGAAAAAACAAAATCTGTAGGGAAGACGCGCTGATCTTTAGCCATCGATGCTAGAGCGTATTTCGTTCACATTGAATCGAAATGCGCTCTAGCCTTTTGTTTTGACGCATTTTTTAAGCGAAAAACCGGTATCCACTTTTTCGCAAAATGCTCTAGAATCGATTTTGGGGACGTGTCATGCGTTTAAGCTTGGTGTTTGTGTCGGCCTTTGTGTGTCTGGCGGCCTATGCGTCTCTGGCCAAGCCGGTGAAGGGGCTGCTGAACCCTAAGCCCCAGCCCTATGATACGCCGCAACGCTTTGTCGATATCGAGCGCCTGCCGATCGAAGGGGCTAAAGGTAATGCCGTGACCTATGCTGTGGGCTATAAGCTTAGGCCGATCGGTACGGATCTGTTTATCGGCCTGTCTGACCTTAAGGCAAGGCAGGGGCCGCAGGGCCTGAGCGTTGAGGCCGTGTCGGATGCGGGCGCCTTTGCGACCTTTACGATCCCTCCGAACAATGAGCGGCGCGGCCCCCTGACGTTTGAGCTATTGCGCGGCACGGACGGGCAGGTGCTGGGCAATAAGGTGCTGGCTGATGCCGAAGCCCTGGCGGTCGATGGCCGCACCGGCGATCACTATATCGCCTTTGAGGGCGAGCCGCGGGTTCTGCGCTATAGGGGGGCCGATTTCAGAGGTGCCGCTGAGCGCGTGCCATTGCAAAACCTGCCGTCACTGCCCGATAATGAAGGCCTTGAGGCCATGACCCTGCTGATGGGCGAGCACGGGGCGGCGTCCCTCCTGCTTGGCGCCGAATCGGGTGGTTTCTGGCTGTGTCCGTTGTCGACCTTTAACTGCGCCGCGATTCGCGGGCCTAAGACGCCGGGGTTTGGCTATGCTCTGGTGTCGCTGAGTGCGTTGCCGGATCGGCCGGATGATATTCTGGCGCTGTACCGGTTTTATACGCCGTGGACCGGGCCGCGCACTAAACTCACGCATTTGCGCTTAGAGGCGGGGCGGCTGGTGTGGAAGGGAGAGCTTCTGACGATTGCTCCGCCCATGCCCTATGCCAATTATGAAGGCGTGTCGGCCATCCGTACCGAAGTCGGATACAGGCTCTACATCATCAGTGATCCGATCGAAGAGGATGAGGAATATACCCTTCTGCTCGGTTTCGACTGGGCGTTTAAAGAGTAGCCGGTCATGCAAAAACCCCCGAAGCGTAAAGCTTCGGGGGTTTTTTAAACAGGTCGTATGCAGCGATTAAGCGGCGACGGATTCGGCCAGCTTTGCCTTGATCTGCTTCTTCAGGCGACGTGCGCGCAAGGAAAGTTCAGCATCGTCAGCCTTGATGAGGAAGACGTCCAGACCACCGCGGAAGTCCAGCGTGCGCAGAGCGGCGTTGGAAATCTTCAGGCGGAAGGATTGGTTCAGGGCTTCGGATTGAAGCGAAGTCTGACGCAGCGACGGCAGGAAGCGGCGCTTGGTTTTGATGTTAGAGTGGCTCACCGAGTGGCCAACCATAGGGCCTACACCCGTGAGTTCGCAGCGACGCGACATAGGATTCACCTTCGTCGAAAATAATGTTAGGCGCGACGGGAGACGTGTCCCTCACGCAAGAGGTGCGGTGTATAGGCAAAGCTCGCCGTCTGGTCAAGTGAAAATAGCGATTTTTACACGACGACCAAGGCTCAAATAGCTTTCCGTCGCCGGACAAAAAAAGAGTCCGCTCAAATGGAGCGAACCCGAAAATCCGAAGACTATTTGAATATGTTCCCGGAAGGGCAGGCCGCCTGCAGGGGAAGCGGCGGCCTGACTCCAAGGGGATTAGATATCGAAGAGTGACGTTCGGTATCTGAGGGCAGCTATAGCACAGCTTTGCGGCAATGCAATAATGTTTTTTATGAAACTAAATAAATATCAATTGATACTAATTTTAGCGTTTTGAATTAAAAGCGGGCACGAAAAAAGCCTTCCGGGTTACCGGAAGGCTTTAGATTGAACGACGTCAGGCTCAGTGCGGCTTAAGCAGCAACCTTATGCAGAGACTTGTTCAGGATGGCGACAGCGGCGTCACGGTCGATTTGTTCGATAGCTGCCACTTCACGGGCCATGCGATCCAGAGCCGATTCGTAAAGCTGACGCTCGGAATAGGACTGCTCTGGCTGGTTGCCAGAGCGATAAAGGTCGCGAACGACTTCAGCGATGGAGACCAGATCGCCGGAATTGATCTTGGCTTCGTATTCTTGCGCGCGACGCGACCACATGGTGCGCTTGATACGGGCGCGGCCTTTGAGCGTGGTCAGGGCCTGAGACATGACGGCTTCGGCGGCGAGGTGACGCAGACCAGCAGTCTTGGCCTTCTTGGTCGGGACGCGCAGGGTCATTTTTTCGTGGTCGAAGGTGACGACATAGACTTCGAGTGTCATGCCTGCGACTTCCTGAACCTCGACAGCGGAGATCTGGCCCACGCCGTGAGCGGGGTATACGACCTTATCACCTACGTTGTAATCGGAGTTTGCAGCGGCGTACGACATTGCGGTCCTTTCGTTAAGGCAAGGTGGGGATCGGGGTTATCTTTGAGGTATCAGTCATGCAACTCAGGGCGCGGACGGCGCTGAGGGCAATTGAGGCACAAAAAAACCGATGCCTGCAAACCGTTTGGGGTTTAAAGACATGCGGATATGTGCCAATTCCTGACTAAGACAAGCCTGTCATCCGACCTTTGTCGATGATGCGTCCTTAAAAGGATTTAAGAGGCGCGGGGAGTGAAGAAACGGTATCAGGCGAGCGCTGATGAGCGCGCAGCCGACATAACAGACACGTATCTATCACAAAAATGCGCAAAAATAAAGCGTTGCTGGCAAGATTTATTAACAGGGGCTAAGATTCTTAGAGAATTCTTAGCCCTATTTTCGCCTCATTTGGCGCTGCTGCCTACTTACCGTCGCCGGGTTTTTCGGAGAAGTACTTCTCGAACTTGCCCTCTTCGCGTTCAAAGTCTTCGCGATCGGCCGGCGGGGTGCCCTTTACCGAAATGTTGGGCCAGGTGCGTGAATATTTGGAGTTGATCTCCAGCCACTTACCGTCGGGCTCATCCTCGGTGTCGGCCTTGATGGCATCGACCGGGCATTCAGGTTCGCAGACGCCGCAGTCAATGCATTCATCCGGATTGATGACGAGGAAGTTTTCGCCTTCGTAGAAGCAGTCCACCGGACACACTTCCACGCAGTCCATGAACTTGCACTTTACGCAGGGGTCAGTGACGATATAGGTCATCGAACGCTTTTAGCCTCATCAAGAATACGCAGTCATCTGAATAGGCGTCGTCTTGGCTTTTTTGAGCCGCAACTGTCAAGGCAGAATTGGGAAGGCATGGGTTTAATTTTGCTAACGCGGCCGACTTTGATGCGAATGCAAAACAAGTGCATCAGCTTGCGCTCGTTGGGTCGTTGACTTGGTATAGCTGTTGCGCCTCACGGGCCGGGCCGCGACGCTCGCCCATATCGACTACGGTGATATCGATTAGCCGCGCCCCGAAAGCAAACACCAACTGGTCTTCAGGCTTAACAAAGGCCCCGGCCTTATCCACGCGCTGGGTGTGGTCAAGTCGGGTCAGCCGAAGGTGGCCGGTCTCACAAAATTTCGCGCTCAACGACCGTGTTTTGAAGAATCGCGCGCGCCACAGCCAGACATCGATGCGGCAGGTTTGCGGGAGATCGGCTGACATTGAACCCTTTCCGTTGTGCGCTTTATTTTCATCGCACTCTGGGAAATGTCAAATCAACAGACTGAGAAAGGTGCGCGTTAGTGCAGGCATTACGTGCCGATGTTCTTAATCGGGTAGAGATTTAAAACTGATCGAAGATTATCAATTATATGGGGCAAATAGCTCTGATCAATTTCAAATGTGAATTGGTGCTGCTGGTTTAAATGGTCTGGTGTAATAGATACGTTAGCTTCCATTCGACCAAGGCTATGGGCCGTGATGGTAACGGACAGCTCTGGCTCCATACAGTCAAGCTTTGCTGTGCCCGATAGCGTGCCATACTAAGTCTCTAGCTCTGTGAGCCATGAATGAATTTCGCTCAAATGAAGAATTGAGCCGCTGGCTGTGACGCGTGCGCCGCTTAAGCTGCAATGTGCGGTCGCCCTAAGCCAGTTTGAATCCCAATATTCATCTGAATCAGGAAATTCTCTGCCATGCACCCAGATATCCAGATGCTTCATTTTGATGTCAGGGGGCACTAGATTTTCAATAAATCGATCGTTCATGACTTCTGCCGCAGCACCGCAAAGGGTGAGTATGGGTTGATATATTCGGGCGCGGGCGTTTTTTTGCGGGTGTGGCGGGAAGGCTCAGCCTTAAGCCGCCAGCCGGTGCGGGTATCGCCTTCGGCCACCTCGCGGGTGTCGGTTTTGGTGTAACCAAGGGCCGTCATGAGCTTGTCACGCTGACGGGCATTGCCGGGAATAGCGGCCATATCCTGATCGCGGACATAGGCGGCACCTTTGATCCAGACGGCCTTGTCCATCGCCTTATCGGCGGCGTCCAGAACCTTAAGCGGCACGACGCCGTAACCGGGCAGGTCGATTTGACCTTTCAGGCTTAAGGCGCGGGCGGGGTGGTCGCCTTTGGTCGCGGCTTTCCCAAAGGCTTGCAACAGTCGGCGGGCATTGGCCTTACTCAGATCGGGCAGGCTATAGACAAAGCGGTTGGCGGCGATATGCAGGGTGCGTATGGCCACCTTATCTTCCGGCGACAGCTTGGTGTCAGGCGTGCGCAGCAGGGTGCCGCCGTTTTCATAAAGCTGAAAAGCGATGGCGCGCACGGGGGCGGCGACGGTTTCATCCTTTGAGGCGTCCAGCAGTCCTTTCAGGGCTTTCAGGTCCTTAAGCGCGATCTGGCGCACAAAGTCGTTCAGGCGGCGGATGGCCATTTCCGTCAGATGTGCCTGATCGAAGCTTTGCAGCAGGCTGACACGCGGGGAGAACCAGTCGGAGGGCTCAAGCCGGGCCACCGGATGATGCCGCCAGGTCAGGGTGGCGTTGTCTTTCAGGCGCAACTCATTGGATTTGCAGCGCGATAACTCGGTCAAGCGCGCGGTTAGCAGCGGGCGAATAGCGCGGTGGGCGGCCTGCCGTAAGGTCTTATCCTCGATAAGGCTCTCGCCCGACGTGACGGTAAACTCCAGCCCGCGCAGGGTGCCGACCAGTTGCCCTTCAAGGCGCACCTCACCCTCCGGCGTGACTTCGGGTTTGAGGTCGTCGTCGGTATTGAGCACCTTCAGCAGGGCCGAGGTCCGCGCATCGACAAAGCGCTTCATCAACCCTTCGTGCAGCTTATCCGACAGCCGTTCTTCAAGGTCGCGGGTACGGTCGCGCCACAGTTCAATATGTTGCAGCCAGTTAGGCCGATTGGCGATGTAGGACAGGGTGCGCACACCAGCCAGACGCCCGGCCAGAGTGTCGATATCGCCGTCCAGCCGGTCGAGATAGCTCAGTTGTTCCTCAAACCAGTCTTCCGGTACGAAACCATCGGGGCTCATCCGCGACCAGAACAGGAATTCGACGGTTTTTAAGTGCTCATCCAGACTAACTTTACGAAAATCCGGCAACTGGCAGACATCCCATAGAGTGCGCAAAGATACCGGATTGCGAACCTTATGGGCAATGTCGTCGATCTGCACCAGATGACGCAGCGCCTTTTCGTCCAGTGCCTCCTTAGCCAGCATCAGGGACGGTGAGGGCGTCGGCCGCGTCAGGCTGCGCAGCAGGGTCTCGATACTGCTGAAATCAAGCTCGCGGTTTCGCCACTGGGCGGCCATCAGGCTGTCGAAACGGTGGTTTTCAATAGCCGCCACCAGATCTTCGTCCATGTCATCGCAATCACCGGTGACGCCAAAGGTGCCGGTATTGGTAAAGCGGCCCGCGCGACCGGCGATCTGACCGGCTTCCTGAGCGAACAGGTGGCGGGTGCGCTTGCCATCAAATTTGGTCAGGCCGGAGAACGCCACATGGTCGATGTCCATGTTCAGGCCCATACCGATGGCGTCGGTCGCCACCAGAAAATCGACCTGACCGGACTGGAACAGGGCGACCTGCGCGTTGCGGGTCTTGGGCGACAACGACCCCATCACGACCGCCGCCCCGCCGCGCTGACGCCGGATCAACTCAGCGATGGCATAGACCTTTTCGGTCGAAAAGGCGACGATGGCCGTGCGCTTTGGCAGGCGGGTCAGCTTGCGCGGGCCGGTATAGGACAACTGCGACAGGCGTTCCCGAAACATGATTTCGCCGTCGGGGAACAGGTTGCGAAACAAGTGCGCGACCGTCTTGGCGCCCATAAACAGGGTCTCATAGCGCCCGCGCGCGTTCAACAGCCGGTCGGTAAAGACATGGCCGCGCTCAGTATCACCACAAAGCTGGATTTCATCGACCGCCAGAAAATCGACCTTGCGCTCCAGCGGCATGGCCTCAACCGTGCAGATGAACCACGACGGCAATTTAGGGATGATTTTCTCTTCGCCGGTGATGAGGGCGACGGCATGGGCACCTTTTTCCTTGACCACGCGGTCGTAAACTTCGCGCGCCAGTAACCGCAGCGGCAGGCCGATCATGCCGGTGGCGTGGCCCATCATCCGCTCTAAGGCATAGTGGGTCTTGCCGGTATTGGTCGGGCCAAGTACAGCCACCAGTCGCCCGTCATAGGGCTTATGGGCGAAAAAGGCAGGGGCGGGGGACAGAGTATCGGGCACGATAGGGATGTAGTGCCGTTATGTGGCTTTGCAAAGACGAAAGTGCGCTAAAACGACTGCAAGCGTAAGATTAATGAGGCGTTATCAAGGTGCGGAACAGCATGGAAACGAATCATGACCGAATCAGTTACATCACTAGATGCCTGATTTGTTCTATACTATATATGGTAGCTCAAAACGGCATTAACCATAACTATACAATTAATGTCTGACGTGAGTCGCCTTTAGAGTCCAGATGCGGGCGCTCACAGATTTTTGACAGGGCCGGGCAGGGCGGGCTTCTCAAAGCCTTAATGCCTGTGCTAAGCCCACCTCGCGTGGCTCCGTAGCTCAGTCGGATAGAGCAAGGCTTTCCTAAAGCAGAGGTCGGGGGTTCGAATCCCTCCGGAGTCGCCAACTATCCTGTTTAGGGTAATTTATTTCTGTTGGCTGTGCGGTAAGCTTTATGACAGCGCTGGCAGAAAGCTAAAGTAAACATAACGGAATGTGATTGTATTCGCATTCTCATTTCAAATATTCGAATAATTGAAAATGTTAAATTTCACATATAAAACTATCTTTATAATATAAAATAAAATGTGAAAAATTGTGTGGTTTTAAGGCCATAAAGCGGCAATTTAACCGATAAAATGTCCCTATTGTCATATTTTAGACCTTGCCAATTCCAAAAAGATAACGCTACCATCTTATTCATGCTCGGTTTGATGTGTTGTTCATGCGAATGACACCGGTATCAAAAAATAAATGACCGGGCCAAAAAATATAAAACGGCAACGGGCGGCTAATCAAAGCGGCTCAAACAGGGATGAGACATAATGAATTACTTAAGAACCAACGGGCGAAGTGTGTCTAATGCTTTGCGTTGCAGTATTTCGATTGCGGCCATGATGACTATGGCGGCGGCATCGGGGGCTTTTGCTCAGGACGCGACTGAGGCTGAAGCCGCAAATGATGTCGAAACGGTCGTGGTTACCGGCTATCGCGCATCGCTGCAAAGTGCTTTGAACGTCAAGCGCAAAGCTGATGTCATGCTGGATGCCATCAATGCCGAAGACATTGCGGACTTCCCGGATGCCAACCTGGCCGAATCGTTGCAACGCATCCCCGGTATTTCGATCGACCGTGACAACGGCGAAGGCCGATCCATCTCGGTGCGGGGCTTAGGCGGTGACTTCACCCGCGTCCGCATCAACAACCTTGAGGCTCTGTCAACCGGCGGCGCCAATGATGCGGGCTCCAGCCCCAACCGCTCGCGCTCTTTTGACTTTAATACCTTTGCGTCGGAACTGTTTAACTCGCTGAAGGTGCGCAAGACCGCCTCGGCTGAAACCGACGAAGGCTCATTGGGGGCCACGGTTGACCTGCAAACCGGCCGTCCGTTCGACTATAAGGACGATCAGTTCGCCTTCTCGCTTCAGGACGCCTATTATCAGAACGGCAAGACCCACAATCCGCGCTTCACTGGACTGGTGTCCAAGCGCTGGGCCGATGGTCGTCTGGGCTTCCTCGCCTCGGTCGCCTATTCCGAGCGCACGGCTGAGAACGATCAGTATCGCCGTGGGGCCGGTCAGTCCGATTACACATACCGTAACTCGACCTGGGCCACGCTTGAAAATCCCCGCCGTGCCGGTTTCTCGGCACCTGTGGGCACGACCTTTCTGGACAGCATTTCAAACCCAACCACATCTAATCCGAACGGTACGGTTTCCACGACGGATGCGATCACTAACACCAACTATATAAACGCGGTGACGGGTTCAGATCCGGCAGCCTATGCGCTTTTGCATCCGACGGAGGCGAATGGTGACATGAACGCGTCGCTGGTGCGGATTCCGGCACTGGGTTCGATTGAGCAGCAGAACCTCTATCAGGAACGTCTGGGTATCACCACGGCCTTCCAAATGCAGATTACGCCGAAGACCCGCCTGACGGTCGACGGGCTTTATTCTAAGTTCAAGAACGAAAGCACCATCTATCAGGTGTCTTCGGTCGGTCTGAACCGCGATAACACCAATGCCGGTTATGCGACTTCGGCCAACACGGCGGCGGCTGGGGCGACGGCGCGCAACACCCGTCGCGGTCTCTATCCCGGTACCTGTACATCACGTCCGGAAACGGCATTGCTCGCCGGTATCGATTGCGGCCAGAGCTTTTATGGCGGCGGATTGGTGCCCGGCTATAACTACAGCTATAACCCCAAAAACCTCGATCCGTATGACTACTATAATGTTGCCGGTGCGCCGGGTTATGTCAATTCACCCGATGGCTTAAATTTCCGCGACCAGTTGATCGGGCGTCAGGGCGTGGACGTGCTGGCGGCCAATGTCGAAGACGGCGTGGCGGACTACTTGCAACTGCGCAATGTTGACTGGCGCTCGGCGGCGGATCAGAACTTCTACACGACCGAGTTCAAGCAGTTGTCGTTCAACCTGACCCATGAATTTACCGACCGCTTCCGGGGTGATTTCACCTATGGCCGCTCACGTTCGGAAAACAAGAATCAGGGGCTTCTGGTTGAATTCAACCGCATGGATGCCCCGGAAACCTTCACGTTCGATGAGCGTGGCGATGGGGCCATGCCGGTGTTTGATATTGGCTTTGACGCGGCAAATGCGGCCAACTGGGGCATCGTCAAGGGCTTTTCCGGCATGCGCCACTATCAGCGCTTTGTCACCAATGACTACGAAAGCCTGCGCGCAGACTTTGCCTTCGACTTTGACGATCATCTGACGTTCAAGTTCGGCGCGATTGCCCGTGAGTTTACCTTCAAGACCAACCTGATTGAGCGTGAAAACGATCTGTTGAATCCGACCGAAAAAGAAGCGGGCGTCAGCGTTGCGTCTCTGGGCCGGGTCATTGAGTTCGGCGAAGGGCTTGATCTGCCGGCGGGCACGTCGACCAGCTTTTTTGCCCCCAGCATCACCGCCTTTGATTCCGTGTTCGGTTTCACCTGCGGATGTATCAACGAATATGGTGACTGGACGATACACGGTAAGCGTAACGGCGGGCGTGAAAACTTCCGCGTCTCCGAAAAAACCCAAGGCTTCTATGGTCAGTTGAACTTTGATTACGATGTCTTTGGTCGCAACATGTTCGGCAACATCGGCGTACGTCAGGTTGAAACCGATCTCACCTCTTATGGCACCACTTCGGTGGGTCGACCGATTACCGGTGAGAACAACTATACCGACACCTTGCCGTCGTTTAACCTGGCGTGGGAAGTCATGAACGACTTCTATCTGCGCTTTGGGGCGTCGAAGGTGATGGCGCGTCCGCTGCTGGGCAACCTGTCGCCATCTATCACGGCGATCTCCATTCCTGGGACTTCCGGGACGACAACGGGGGCGACGCTGACCATCGGCAACCCGAAACTGTCGCCATTCCGCGCCAATACCTACGACTTCAGCGCCGAGTGGTATTTTGCCAAGGGCGGTCTGCTATCGCTGGCTTACTTCAAGAAGGACATTGGCTCCTATCCGCAAACCATTCTGTTCTCAGCGCCGCTTAACACCTTCCTTGATGCTGAGGGCATAGACGCCTTGAAGCAGCAGTTTAACACGGGCAGCGTCGCCGACAATGCCCGTCTGGCCTATATTGACGGCAATTATGAAGCGACCGCCCGTCAGTTCCGTGATGCACCGGGCGGCACGCTCAAGGGCTGGGAATTCAGCTACCAGCAGGACTTCACCTTCCTGCCCTGGTACTTCAAGAATACCGGCATCCAGTTCAATGCGACCCATATCGACTCTGAGTTGACCTATATCCTTGATCCGGGCACGGCAACTGTGGCGCCGACCTATGGCAAGGGCCCTTGGCTGGGGGCATCGCCTGATGCCATGAACCTGACCTTGTACTACGAAACCGAAAAGTTCAGCGCCCGTATCTCCGGCTCTCAGCGCGAAGGCTATTACACCACCTATCCGCTGGCGTCGGGCTCCTGCTCGCCGGGTCTGAATGCGGACGGAACACCGTGTAACTCACCACTGATCAACGACTTTGCGGGCAGCCTTGATACCCTCAATGTCGATTTCTCGATGAGCTATAAGCCTAGAAAAGGGGTTTCGATCACCTTGGAAGGGCTGAACATCACCGATGAGACCACGAACCGCTACGCCTATGGTACGACCTCACAATCGGTGGTCAGCCAGTACGGCTCAACCGGCCCGACCTATACCCTGGGCGTGCGTTTCAAGTACTAAGCCTTTTGTCCGGCACGGCGAAAGTTGTGCCGGGCATACGTTTCTTCCCATGCGAAGGCCTGCCCGGCCTTTGCTATTTGAAACCAGCTCCCCGTTGTTGCCTCATTTGGGTTTGGTCTCATTTGAGTTTGACACAAGCTGGCTGACTGAGCGGATGTCCTGAAACCCTTTGTTCAGGGTGTCCGCTTTTTTTTAGTATTATGTCCGCACGGAGCGTTCACTATGGCAGGCATTACCCGGCGAACCGGCCTTAAGTTTTCCGCTGTGCTTGCGGGCATGACCGCCATTCCGGCCTATGCTCTGGCCCAGTCAGAGCCCAAGTTTGAGGCGACGCCTAAGCCACGAACCCCGGCCAAACCGGGTGATCTGACCTTGTGGTACAAGGCGCCTGCGACCGAATGGACTGAGGCTCTGCCGTTGGGCAATGGCCGTCTGGGGGCGATGGTATTTGGCGGTGTGGCGCGCGAGCGGCTGCAGCTTAATGAGGACACCCTCTATGCCGGCGCGCCTTACCAGCCGGCAAATCCGGAGGCGCTGACTGCCCTGCCGGAGGTGCGCAAGCTGATCTTTGACGGTCAGTACCTTGAGGCGCAGGCCCTGATTCAGGCTAGGATGATGGCCAATCCGATCCGTCAGGTGTCGTACCAGACGATCGGTGAACTGATCCTGACCTTTGGCCCGTCGTCGAGCGCCAGCGCTTATCGGCGCGCCCTTGACCTGACGCGGGCGGTATCGACGGTGACCTATCGTCAGAACGGCGTGACCTATACCCGCGAAGCCTTTATCTCCCCCGTCGATCAGGTTCTGGTGGTGCGCCTGACCGCCGATAAACCGGGTAGTATTTCGTTTCAGCTTGGCTTTGAGACGCCGATGGCGGCGGCGGTAGCCGTTGAGGGGCCGAACGAGATCGTCCTGTCGGGCCGCAACAGCCCTCATAACGGCAAGGACGGCGCGCTCAGATATGAAAACCGGGTGCGGGTCGTGGCCAAGGGTGGCCAGCAGACTACGGGCGTCGATGAACTGGTCGTCACGAAGGCCGATGAGGTTGTCATCTATTCGGCTGCGGCGACCAACTATAAGACCTACCGCGATGTGTCGGGCGATCCAACCGCGATCACCAAAGCCCAGATTGCCGCGGCCGTGGCCAAACCGTATGACACCCTGCTGAGCGACCATGTGGCCGAGCACCAGCGCCTGTTTAATCGTGTCTCTGTCGATTTCGGGCGGACGGAATTTGCCGACTTGCCGACCAATGAACGCATTGCCAAATCGCAAACTCAGGACGACCCGGCACTGGCGGCGCTTTATTTCCAGTACGGGCGCTACCTGCTGATTGGCTGTTCGCGTCCCGGCACGCAACCCGCCAATCTGCAAGGGCTGTGGAACGAAAAGACCTCAGCGCCGTGGGGTGGGAAATACACCATCAATATCAATACCGAGATGAACTACTGGCCTGCAGAGCCGACGGCCCTGCCGGAACTGGTTGATCCGCTGATTGCGATGGTCAAGGATATTTCGGTCACTGGCGCCGAAACGGCTAAGATCATGTATGGCGCGCGCGGTTGGGTCACGCACCACAATACCGACCTGTGGCGCGCGACGGCGCCCATCGATGCGGCCTTTTACGGGACGTGGCCGACCGGCGGAGCGTGGCTGTGTTTGCACCTGTGGGATCGCTATGATTACGGGCGCGATAAGGCGTATCTCAGAGAAATCTATCCGATCCTGAAAGGGGCATCGCTGTTCTTTGTCGATACGCTGGTGAAAGATCCGGCCAGCGGTTATATGGTCACGGCCCCGTCAATCTCGCCGGAAAACCGTCATAAGTTCGGCACCTCGATCTGTGCCGGCCCGACCATGGACATGCAGATCATCCGCGACCTGTTTGACAATACGATAAGGGCCGCCGAAATCCTGAAAACCGATGCGGCTTTGCGTAAGGAAATCAAAACCCTGCGCGGCCAGTTGGTGCCAAACCAAATCGGTAAGGCCGGTCAACTTCAGGAGTGGAAAGACGATTGGGATATGGACGCCCACGACATGCACCACCGCCATGTCTCGCACCTGTATGGGCTTTATCCGTCGACCCAGATCACGCCGCGCGGCACGCCGGAGCTGGCGGCGGCGGCCAAAAAATCCCTTGATCTGCGCGGTGATATGTCGACTGGCTGGGCGATTGGATGGCGCATCAATCTGTGGGCGCGGCTGGGCGAGGGCGAGCGCACCCACAGCATCCTGAAGCTGCTTTTGGGGCCGGAGCGCACCTATCCCAACATGTTCGACGCCCATCCGCCGTTCCAGATCGACGGCAATTTTGGCGGCACCTCCGGCATGGTTGAGATGCTGATGCAGTCCTATAATAATGAGATTATCCTCCTGCCCGCGCTGCCCTCGGCCTGGCCGACAGGCAGTGTGAATGGCCTGCAGGCGCGGGCGGGTTACGGTGTCGACCTGAGCTGGAAAGACGGCAAGCCGGAACGGGTGACCCTGACCAGCCGTCTGGGCGAACCTACCCGTCTGGTGTTTGGTAATCAGGTCATTGATATCAAACTACGGGCGGGGCAGAGTGCCGTCTATGCTTTTGACGGCATGAAGTTGGTGGCCACATGATCCACCGGCGCGGTCTTTTGGCAGGGGCGATGAGCCTATCCGTGGCGGGATCTGTGCTGGCGTCTGCGCCGTCGCTCTATACCGCCACACGCGGTGGCGCGGGTGGGCGCGTGCTTCGCGTTACCAATCTCAATCCATCGGGCGAAGGCTCGCTCAAAGCAGCCCTTGAAGCCACCGGCCCGCGGGTGATCGAATTTGCCGTAGGCGGGGTGATCGACCTTGATAAAACCACCCTCGATATCCGTGAGCCGTACCTGACCATAGCGGGCGAGGCGGCACCCCATCCCGGTATTACCCTGATCAAGGGTGGTGTGCGCGTGGCCACCCATGATGTCATTATTCGCCACATCGCCGTGCGGCCGGGTACGGCGGGCATGGGCAAGGGCAGCGGGTTTGAACCGGATGGGCTATCCATTGTCGGCGGGCATGATGTCATCATCGACCATTGCAGCTTTACCTGGGCGGTCGATGAGGCCCTGTCGGCATCGGGCCCGCGCTTTGAGGGGGCAAAGCCTGATGACTGGCGGCGCTACACCTCTCACCGGATTACCTTTAGCCATAATCTGATTGCCGAGTCCCTGCATGACGCCAGCCACTCAAAAGGCCCCCATTCGATGGGCTCACTGGTGCACGATAATGTGACCGGCGTGCTTATTTACGGCAATCTTTATGCCCATAATAATGAGCGTCATCCGCTGGTTAAGGGCGGCGGACAGTGTGCGGTCATCAATAATGTCTTTGTCAATCCGGGCCATACGTGTGCGCAATATACGCTGGTCGAGGATCAGTGGGCGGGGCGGCTGATTGAGCCCGGCGGTATGATCTTGCGCGGTAATGTCATGCGCGGTGGTGCCGATACGCGCGCGGGTTTGGCCATGCTGACCTTTGGCGGGGCGGGGGATCTGCGACTGCATGCGGCGGATAATATCGCAAGCTTTGCAGACGGTCGCACAGCGCCCATTATCGGCTATTATCAGGCTCGCCCCGACGGACATGACACCGGTGACACGTATAAGCCAAAAGCCTTTATCCGCTCGGTGCCAAAGGAGGTGTTCTGGCCGCAGGGGCTCAACGCCCACCCGGCCACGGCGGTCGAAGACTTCGTTTACAAGACCTGCGGCGCACGCCCCAACCGGCGCGACGCCATCGATGCCCGTATTGTAGCCCAAGCCAAAGCCGGTACGGGCCGGATTATCCATTCAGAACAAGAGGTCGGGGGCTACCCGATCCACCATACCTAAAATGAAACAAGGGAACCGGAAATGTCAGAAACCAGCAGGCGTAATGCCCTGAAATCATTCAGCCTTGGCGCACTTTTATTTGGCGCGCCCAAGGCTGCTGAAGCCGCCACACCACCTCAAACGGCGTGCGGGCCGGAACTGACCTGGGCCAAGGGCGTCGAGGGGCAGCGTAAGGCTGACCTTGGCAACGGCACCTTCCTTAACCCGATCATGGCCGGTGACCATCCCGATCCGTCGATCCTGAAGGACGGCCCAAAAGACGACCCTGACTATTACATGACATTTTCGACCTTTGACGCCTATCCCGGTCTGGTGATCTGGCACTCAAAGGATCTGGTCAACTGGCGGCCGGTGACGGCGACCCTGACCAAGAACGTCGGCTCGGTCTGGGCGCCGGAACTGATCAAGCACAAGGGCCGGTATTATCTCTATATCCCGACCAAAAAGACCACGGCGCCAGATTCAAAAACGACCTCATGGGTGATCTGGGCCGACAAAATCGAAGGGCCGTGGTCCGACCCTATCGACCTTGACCTGCCCGGCCATATTGACCCCGGTCATGCGGTCGGTGAAGATGGCTCGCGCTGGCTGTTCCTGTCGGGCGGCGACCGCGTGCGCCTGTCGGATGATGGCCTAAGCCGCGTCGGTGCGCCGGAAAATGTCTATAAGCCGTGGCGCTATCCGTCCGACTGGATCGTTGAGGGGTTCGCTCCTGAAGGCCCGAAGATCACCCGTCACGGTGACTATTTCTACCTGATCACCGCCGTCGGCGGCACAGCCGGCCCGCCGACCGGCCATATGGTCATCGCGGCCCGTTCAAAGTCGATCAACGGCCCGTGGGAAGACCATCCGCGCAATCCTTTGGTGCGCACGGTCAGTGCGTCGGAAAAATGGTGGTCGCGCGGCCATGCCACTCTGGTTGAAGGCCCCGCAGGCGATTGGTGGAGCGTCTATCATGGCTATGAAAATGGCTTCTGGACGCTTGGGCGGCAGACGCTTCTGGCCCCGATCACCTGGACTAAGGACGGCTGGTTTGACTATGGCGGCGGCGACCTGTCAAAACCGATCGCCAAGCCCAAAGGCGGCAAGCCGCATGGCTTTACACCCGCCCACGGCATTGCCCGCTCGGATGATTTCTCAACCGACAAATACGGCATCCAGTGGAATTTCTTCAATCCGCCCGCCGGGGAGCGTGATCGCATCCGTCTGGAAAACGGCGTCCTGCACCTCAAGGCCGCCGGTGAAGCCCCAAGCACGGGCGCGCCGCTGATCACCATTGTCGGCGATCCGGCCTATGAGATTGAATGTGAGATCGAGATCGATGACGGGGCGCGGGCGGGTCTGATCCTGTTTTACGACACCAAACTCTATTGCGGCCTTGGGTTTGACACTAAGAACTTCGTCACCCACCAGTACGGCATTGAGCGCGGGCGACCGGCCCACCCCTATGGTCAGCGCATGTTCATGCGTCTGCGCAACGACCGCCACATCGTGACCTTTGATACCTCCGCCGACGGCAAGACTTGGAAACGCTTTGACCGCGGCATGGAAGTGTCGGGCTATCATCACAATGTCCGCGGCGGCTTTCTTATGCTAAAACCGGGTTTCTATGCGGCGGGCAATGGCGAGGCCCGGTTCAAAAACTTCACCTACAGAGCGTTGTAAGGTGAAGCCCATGACTCCGATCCGAACCCTAATGATGGCCTCGACCCTGTTGATGACGCTGGCGGTGCCAGTGTATGCGCAAACGCCTGCGGCTTATCAGAACCAGACCTTGACCCCGCAGGCGCGGGCGGAAGATATAGTGTCGCGCCTGACGCTGGAAGAAAAGGCGGCTCAGATTCAGAACAACGCGGCGGCAGTTCCCCGTCTCGATTTGCCCGCTTATGAGTGGTGGAACGAAGGTCTGCACGGGGTGGCGCGCGCCGGCGACGCGACCGTGTTCCCGCAGGCGGTGGGTCTGGCCGCGACCTGGGACACGCCGCTGATGCAGCGCGTGGCCGATGTTATCGCCACTGAATTTCGTGCCAAGAACCTTGGGTTCCGAACGGCGGATGGCAGCACCAAGCGCTATCAGGGCCTGACGGTGTGGTCGCCCAACGTCAATATCTTCCGCGATCCGCGCTGGGGCCGGGGGCAGGAGACCTACGGCGAAGACCCATATCTGACCTCACGCATGGGGGTGGCCTTCATCAAGGGCCTGCAGGGGCCTGATCCGGCGCATCCCAAAACCGCAGCGACCGTAAAGCATCTGGCGGTACATTCCGGCCCCGAAGCTGACCGCCATTTCGATGACATCCACCCGTCAAAGCGCGATGAGATCGACACCTATCTGCCGGCCTTTCATGCCGCGATTACCGAAGCCCGCGTTGAGGGCATTATGTGCGCCTATAATGCCCTCAATGGGGTGCCGGCCTGCGGCTATACGCCCTATATGCGCGATCTTGTGAAAACAGAATGGGGCTTTAAGGGCCACATTGTCTCTGACTGTGCGGCGATTGCTGACTTTTATCTACCGACCTCCCATGCCTATGTCAAAACGCCGGAAGAGGCGATCGCTGTGGCATGGAAGGCGGGCACCGACCTCAATTGCGACTTTGCCGCCAACAAAACCTTCGATCCGCAAACCACCGTCAATGCCGTCAAACAGGGCTTGCTGAGCGAGGCTGAACTGGATCAAGCCTTGGTCCGCCTGTTTGAAATCCGCTATCGCCTGGGGTTGCTGGACAAGCCCTATACCGGGCCTTTTGCGGGCATTAAACCCACCGATTACGACACGCCCGAACATCGCGCCCTGGCGCTGGACACGGCGGAAAAATCGCTGGTGCTGCTCAAAAACGATGGCCTGCTGCCGTTTAAGGGCGATCCGCGTCGCATTGCCGTGATCGGCCCCAATGCCAACAGTGTCGAGGCGCTGGTCGGCAATTATAACGGCACGCCGTCAAAGCCGGTTACTATCTATGCGGGCCTTAAGGCGCGTTATCCCAATGCCGAAGTCACCTTTGTTGAAGGCACCGGCTGGGTCGCGCCGCCGCTGGAGAATGTGCCGGACACAGCCTTTTGTCAGGACGCGGCCTGCACCACGCCGGGGCTGAAGCTCGAAGACTTTAGCGGCCCTAAGCCCGAAGGCACGCCGGTGGCCACGACCACGGTTAGCAATGCCCAGTTCCGCTGGGGCTGGCCTGACCGTGTGGCGCGTGAGGCTTCGGTGCGCTGGAGCGGCTATGTCCGCCCGACCGAGACCGGCGGTTATCGGTTCCGCTATACCGGCGATGCCGGATACCGGGTCTATATCGACGATAAGCTGATTGCCGATGTCTGGGATATCGCCTGGCCGACCTCGGATACCGCCGTGCCGCTGGAGGCGGGCAAGACCTATAAGATCCGTATCGAAGCGGCTCAGAAGGGCGAACGCGGCGATCATCGCCTGCAATGGAGCCAGCCCAGCGCCAATGATACCAAGGCGATGGCGGCGGCGCAGGATGCCGATCTGATCGTGTTTGCCGCCGGTTTGACGGCCCGCCTCGAAGGCGAGGAAATGAAAGTTTTGGCCCCCGGTTTTGCCGGTGGTGACCGCACCAGCCTCGATTTACCCGAACCGCAACAAAAGCTGATTGAGCGTCTGCATGCGACGAGTAAGCCGGTTGTTCTGGTGCTGATGAATGGCAGTGCCATGAGCGTTAACTGGGCCGACAAAAACCTGCCCGCCATTATCGAAGCCTGGTATCCGGGCGGTGAGGGCGGCCATGCGGTCGCCAAGCTGATCGCCGGGGATTTCAGTCCGGCGGGCCGTTTGCCCATGACGTTTTACAAATCCGCCGACCAGTTGCCGCCGTTCAAGGATTACAACATGGATGGCCGCACCTACCGCTATTTCAAGGGAGAAGCGCTCTATCCGTTTGGTCATGGCCTGAGCTATACGACCTTCAGCTACGGTAAGCTCAAACTGGATCGCGCTAAGGTCAAGGCGGGGCAGCCGGTGCGCGTCAGTGTCGAGGTCACCAATGCGGGTAAGGTGGACGGCGATGAGGTGGTGCAGCTTTATGTGTCGCGCACAGGTGCCGATGCACCCATTCGCGCCCTGAAAGGCTTTGAGCGGGTCTCGCTCAAGGCCGGTGAGACCCGAACCGTCAGTTTTAATATTGACGCCAAGGCTATGAGCATCGTCAATCAGGCGGGGGAACGGGTGCTGGTGGCCGGGCCGCTTGATCTGTGGGTCGGCGGTGGTCAACCTTTGCCGGATGTCGCGGGTGCCAAAGGCACAATCACCGTGTCCGGCACCAAAACCCTGCCAGCCTTTTAAGAACGGAATGCTCAACATGATCTCACGCAGATTAGTTTTAGGGGGCCTTGCGGCGGCGGTGACACCGGTTACTTCCGTGTGGGCTCAAGTGCAAAACCGTCCCGTCATCCGTGTCCCTGCCGATCACAAAACTCTGGCGGCGGCGTTTGAGGCCCTGCCCGCAACCGGCGGGGTGATTGAGTTATCCGCAGGCACCTACCGCGAAAAGCTGACGCTCTCTAAACCCCATGTCCATATTATCGGTAAAGGCGAACGGCCCGACGATACGGTCATTGTCTGGGGCGACAGTGCCAAGATGGCGGGGGGGACGGGTAAATCATCGTCTTTCACCGTGACCGGCGATGGTTTTCGGGCGCAAAACCTGACCATATCCAATGACTATAATCATGATGCCGATCCGTCGCAGGCGGTGGCGCTCTATCTGACCGCCGACCGGGCGGTGCTGAACCGGGTCATACTGCTGGGGGCGCAGGACACGCTGTACGCGGCCTCAAAAGACAAAAATAACCCCAGCCGCCAGTACTATAAGGACTGCTATATCGAAGGCCATGTCGATTTCATCTTCGGCAATGCGCTGGCGTTTTTTGATCGTTGCCACCTGCATGTGCTGAAACGCGACACGGCCTTCATTACCGCCCATAGCCGTACGGCCACTACGGAAATTTCGGCCTATGTGTTTGACCACTGTCGCATCACGACGGCGGGGACGGGGAATTATTATTTCGGGCGGGCGTGGCGGCCTCATGCGCAGGTGGTTTTCCTCGATACCCAAATCGACGGTGCCATCCATCCCGAAGGCTGGCGCGAATGGACGCCGGGTAAGACTGAAACCTATGCCACGGCGCACTATGCCGAGTTTAATTCGACCGGCCCAGGCGGCGATATGAGCCAGCGGGTGTTCTGGGCCAAGTCCCTGACACCAGATCAGGCGGCGAAATGGCGGCTGAAGGCCGTGTTCAAAGATACAAGCTGGATTGAAGGTTAAAACCATGAACCTTAACCGCCGTCATTTCCTTGGCGCATCTGCCGCCGTCGGAACCGCCGCAACACTTTCAGGAGCCAGTCAGGCTGCTGAACCCAACCGCACAGACATCCCCGACGAAGGCTGGAATCTGTGGATCGATGAAAAAGCGGCCTATAAGGACGATGTGATCTTTCTGCCGTCGCAGGTGAACCTGAAAGCCTTGGCCATTAATCCGCCGACCGGAGGGTGGGGCGCGCTCAAACCCGAAGTCACGGTGACCCTGCCCGCGACGGTCGAGCAGTATTTCTGGGGCCGGTTTGGCCTGCGGCCCTATACCGGCGATGAATATCGTTATGCCGCTGATGACGATGTGCCGCAAAACGGCGCCTATCGCGGGGTGTCGTGGTGGTGGCGCGATATCACCATCCCGACTTCGGCTAAGGGGAAGCACGTACGGCTGCATATTCGCGGGGCGCGTCTGCGAGCCGAAGTGTTCCTCAATGAGCAGCTGGTCGGCTATTCGATCATGTCGGAACTGCCGATCGATTGTGACCTGACCGCCGCCATGAAGCCAGGGCAGACCAACCGGCTGGCCATCCGCATCACCAATCCGGGTGGGCGCTATGACTGGCGCGACTCGACCACCATGATGTGGGGCAAGCTGAAGCTGTTTGCCTCACACGGCTTTGGCGGGCTGGATCGCGGTATGTCATTGAGTGTGCATCCGCTGGAGGCGCATATCGAGGACGCGTGGGTTCTCAACACGCCCGACGCCCGCACCGTCACCGCCCATATGGAAGTGGCGCTTAATAAGGCCGTCAAAACCGGCAAGCCCAAGATCACGCTGTTGGATGACCACGGTACGCCGCAGGCTGCTGATATCAAACTCGATAGCCTCAACATTACCGGCAACCGTGCCGTGGTGAAATTCACGCTCACCAAAACTGATGCCAAGCTGTGGGACCTGGACAACCGCAACCTCTATCGCCTGCGCTTTGAATGGCCGGCAGGCAAGGATGCTTCCGTAAAGACCGTGCGCTTTGGGTTCCGCTGGTTTGTGGTTGATGGCGTCGGCACCGATGCCCTGCTGCGGCTCAACGGTAAGCGTATCAAGCTCTATTCGGCGATTTCCTGGGGCTACTGGGCTTATAACGGCATGTGGCCGACCAAGGCCCTGTCCCGGCGGGAGGTCGAGGCGGCGCAGGCTCTGGGCCTCAACTGCCTGCATGCCCATCGCAATGTCGGTAAGCACGATGTCTTTACAGCTCAGGACGAACTGGGCCTGATGCGGGTGATGGAACCCGGCGGTGGCCGCCACGCCATTGCCAAAGACCTGAAACCCGGCGAGACCTTATCCGAGGCCGATCAGTTCAGCCGTGATTTCATGTTTGAAAAATGCGTGACGATGGCCAAGACTTTCCGGTCGCACCCGTCGCTGGCCCACTATACCCTGCAAAACGAGATCGGGGCCAATCTGCAAAACCCTGATGTGCAGCGGGTGCTCAAAGCCATTCATGATACCGACCCGTCGCGCACTGTCATCCTCAATGACGGCTTTGTTAAACGCGGCGCCGCGCAAGCCATGTATCTGGCCTATAACGACCATTATTACCGCTCAGACGTGGAACCATGGGGCGGCTGGTGGGTTGAGCATCAGGCCGCGGGCGATCAGTGGTATGATCGCTTTTACGTCAACAAGGACGACTATGTCCATCGCCAGACGGGCAAGCCCTTCATCGTCGAATTTGGCGAAATGCAGGGCTGCGCGGTCGCCGACAACCATGTGAAGATGGTGGCCGATATTCTGGTCAGCGGGGGCAAATCCTACGACCTGGAGGACCACAAGGTCATAGTCGAAAACACTTCGGCCTATCTGGATAAATGGGGGTTTCATAAGGCGTTTCCGACGACCGAAAGCCTGTTTTTATCGGTCGGGCGCAAGGTCTACGACGGTTGGCAGAACTATATGGAAAATATCCGTATTGGCGATGAAGTCGATGTCGCCGCCATTTCCGGCTGGGAAACCACCGCGATCGAAAACCATTCCGGCATTGTCGATAATCTGCGCTATTTCAAAGCCAATCCCGACCTGATCAAGCAAAGCCTGTTGCCGGTGCGACCGATCGCTAAGCAAAGAAAGCTGGTCTACGCGGCCGGTGAGGCGGCGGAACTGGATATCTATCTGCTCAATGATACCGACGCGCAGTTGCACGGCGAATTGAAACTGAGCCTGATTGAACCGGACGGTAAGGCGACCGCTATGGCCAGCTATGCCGCCCCAACCCATGCCCGCGATCAATACCGCTACCTGCTGGCCGAAAGCGTCAAAATACCGGCCCTGACCAAACCGGGGCTGAACAAGATCCAGATCGAGCTTAAGGGCCATCCGTCCTTTGTGCGCGAGATATGGGTGGTGGATACCAAACCCGCGTTCGCAAAACCTGTGCGGATCGGTCTGTCGGGTGTGTCGAAATCCTTCCGCGATCAGTTGACGGCGATTAAGGGGGTGACCTTTGAGGATTTCAAAGCCGGGGCCAAATATGACGCCATCATCGCGTCGGGCTTGAAAGCCGATGAGATCGCCCGCCGCCAGATCGGCGAACAGACCGGTCTTGAGGCCCAGCCCAGCAAAGATGAAAAGCCGAAACTGGTGCTGGGGGAATTGCCCGCTGATGTCTTGACCGCCGTCAAATCCGGTACGCCACTTATGGCCTATGTGCCCGAAGATGGTCTGGCCGACGGGGTGGCCAAGCAGTTGTCGGCACTGGGGTTGTTCGGCTATTCCGGGGCGGTCGGCAACTTACGTGCGCCGTGGATGGGCAACTGGAACTACCTGCGCGCCCACGCCATTTTCGACGGTCTGCCGGTCGATCAGGCGACTTCGGTATTCCATCAGATCGAAGGCCAGCCGTCCAATGGCCTGATTATCGACGGAGACAATATCGAGGTTATCGCTGCCTATAGTCGCGACCACGACCGCCACAATGGCGCGGCGACCTTTGTAGTGCAAAAAAATGCCATGAAGGTCATGGTTCATCGTCTGCCGGACATGGTCGCGCCACTGCAAACGCGGCTGTTAATCAACGCCATCAACTGGCTTAGTGTTTAGAACACAGGGAAGACTATCGTGAAAAAATATATCGTACCGTCACTGGCCGCCCTCATGGCCGCCGCCTTCCTGACCAGCGCGCAGGCCAAGGAAATCGGCATGAACGTGCCGTCGCCACCGCTCAATGAGGCCCGCATCACCGAACTGGCCGGCCCGCAGTCTAAAGTCTGGCTCGACTATCTGGCGCGGTCCAAAGCGCAGATGACCGCCGATCAGGACGCGTTAATGGCTGAGCGTAAGGGTCTGACCGCTATTCCGGCGGAACCGGCGACCGGCAATGGTGAGGCGACCATGCCGCTTAAGGCCGAGGCCGCGTGGTATAAAACCCCAGAGGCGCGCGCTGTGGCGGATTCGATCATCAGCTACCAGACCCCCGCAGGTGGCTGGGGCAAGAACCAGCCCTATAACGTCCCGCCGCGTCAAAAGGGGCAGGCCTATGTGGGTGGCAACGAGGGTCGCGTCAACGATCCGGCCAATTTCGACCGGCCTTTGATCGACAAATGGAGCTATGTCGGCACGACCGACAATGGCGCGACCATCACCGAAATTCGCTATCTGGCGCGGGTGGCCGCCCAGAATCCGGACCGGGCCGCCCCTTATCAGAACAGCATTGTGCGCGGGATCGAGTACCTGCTGGCCGCTCAGTTTCCCAACGGTGGCTGGCCGCAGGTCTGGCCGCTGCAAGGCGGTTATCATGACATGGTCACCCTCAACGACAACGCTATGGAAGGCGTCATAAGCCTGATGCGCGATGCCGGGGCGGGGAAGGGGAATTTCGCGTTTCTGCCTGACGCCCTGAAAGCCCGTGCCCGCGCCGCCGAGCAGGCAGGCCTTAAGGCTCTGCTGGCCGGGCAGGTGGTGATCGACGGTAAGCTGACCCTGTGGCCGCAGCAGTATGATCCGCTAACCGGGCAGCCGACCTCGGCGCGTAACTATGAGCCGCCGTCGCTGTCCTCGACCGAAAGTGCCGGTATCCTGATGTATCTGATGCAGCGTCCCGATCCGTCGCCGGAAGAGGTCAAGGCCATCCATGCCGGTGCGGCCATGCTGAAACAGCTCAAGATCGATGGCTATGTCTTTAAGCGCGTCGAGGGTGACGATGGCCGCCGTCTGCACGCGCAAGCCGATGCCCCGCCGCTGTGGTCGCGTTACTACGACATGAAAACCTTCAAGCCGATCTTCAGCGACCGTTCCAAGCAGATTTTCGACACCGTCGATGATGTCAGCGCCGGACGTCGCAACGGCTATGCCTGGTTCTCGACCACCCCCCAAAAGGCCATTGAGGCCTATGAAACGTGGCGCGCCAAACATCCGGGGGTGAAGTGATGAAGTGGCTCATTCTACTGGCGGCCCTGTATGCCGGAGGGGCAGTGGCCCAAACACCCGCCGCACCGCCCGTACTAACCGACTCTGAGGCCCGCGCTCAGGTTAAGAAAATCACCGCCAAGAAGATCGTTCTGGTCGGGGATTCGACGACGGCGGTGGTCGGCGGCTGGGGCCCCAGCTTTTGCGGTTATCACCTGACGTCGTTTACCGCGTGCGTCAATCTGGCGCGCGGCGGGCGATCTACCTTTAACTACCGCGCCGAAGGATCGTGGGATATCGCTCTGGCCGAAATGAAATCGGGCGGGTTTGCCAAAACCTATGTGCTGATCCAGTTTGGCCATAATGATCAGCCGGGTAAGCCGGGTCGATCCACCGATCTGGCGACGGAGTTCCCGCAAAATCTGGCGGCCTATGTCAATGAGGTGCGCGCCGCCGGTGCCATTCCGGTGCTGGTGACACCCCTGACGCGACGCGGTTTCAAAGACGGTAAGGTTGAAAACGATCTGGGGCCGTGGGCCGAAGCCACCCGCGCGGTGGCGAAAGAGATGAACGTGCCGCTGGTTGATCTCTATGCCCGCTCACAGGAAGCTGTGCAGGCCATGGGTGCGGCTGAGGCCATGAAGTTTGCTCAGAAACCACCGTCGGCACAGGTGCTGGAGGCCGGAAAGACCGGCACGACGATTGCCGGTTCCACCGGGGTTGCGCCGGCCCCTAATGCGCCGCCGATGACCGAAGCGCAAATCCGTGTTTCACTGGAACCCATGGGACAGGCGAAACTGAGCTTTGACTACACCCATCTGGGCCGTGACGGGGCGGACTTTTTTGCCACTATTGTCACCCGCGAACTGGCGGCCGCCGTGCCGGATCTGCGCCGCGACCTGATCCCATAAAACTATAACAATAAAATACTGGAGGTTACCATGCCCAAACATATGAGATCCCTTTTAAGTCTGGCCGGATGTGCGGCCCTGCTGCTCACAGGGGCTGCCTTTGCCGCCACCGCACCATCGCAACCGGCGCGCGCTTTCACTGAGGACCATGACCTCAGCCAGACAAGCGCCGATGTGAAGGGCTGGGCCGCCGACACCAAGGGCGGTCAAGGCGGACGCATTATCCGCGTCACCACCCTTGAGGCTACCGGGCCCGGATCGTTTGCCGAGGCGATTGCGGCTGATGGCCCGCGCATCATCGTCTTTGAAGTCGGCGGGGTGATCGACCTCAAAGGCGCCACTTTGCGCATCGCTAAACCCTATGTGACCATAGCGGGTCAGACCGCGCCCAATCCCGGCATCACCTTTGTACGCGGCGAGTTTGGGATCGCCACCCATGACGTAATCCTGCAACACGTCGCCATCCGCCCCGGTGCCAATGATAAGGCCCCACGCAGTGGCGGTCTTGATGGCCTGTCAACGCGCAGCGCCTATAATGTCATCATCGACCATTGCTCGTTCTCATGGGCGACCGATGAGAACCTGTCGGCGTCGGGCCCGCGCTTTGAAGGGGCCACGCCGGATGAGTGGCGCAAAGGCACCTCCAACCGCGTTACCTTAAGCCACAACATCATTGCCGAAGGGCTGGCCAACTCCGTCCACGAAAAGGGCGAGCATTCCAAGGGCACCCTGATCCACGACAATGCTGAGAAAATTCTGATCTATGGCAATCTCTATAATTCCAATGAGGAACGCAGCCCCCTGATCAAGGGCGGGGCCCATGTCGCTATCGTCAACAACCTGATCCACAATCCGGGCGGTAAGGCGGTGCATTATAACCTGATCGCCCATGAGTGGGGTGAGGTGGCACCCCAGACCGGGATCATCACCCTGATAGGCAATGTTTACCGCGCCGGGTCTGATACCCGTCCGGGCGTGCCTCTGTTTGCTTTGGGCGGCTCAGGCGATGTCAGCCTGTATCTTAAGGACAATATTGCCGCTGATGAAAACGGCAACAAACTGCCTCAGACCGGGCGCTATACGGCGTCGGGCGCTAAGATACTGACCGCCAAGACGCCCTATCTGCCCGCCGATATCCGAATTGTTCCGGCGGCCAAACTGGAAAACGCGATCTATGTCAGTGCCGGTATGCGGCCGTGGGCGCGCGATCCGATCGACTTCAAGATCATCTCAGACGTGGCCGAAGGGCGCGGCAAGATCATCGATAGCGAAGCCGAGTCCAGCGGCTATCCGAAATATAAGCCGGCCTCAGCCCCGTTCGTCGATGCCGACTGGAACCTTGACGACATGTCACCCAAGGCGGGTTGGGCGTCATTGAGGGGCACCAAATGATCCGGATGCGGATCAAACGTCTTATGCTATTGTAAAGGCTGCTGGAAGAGATGTTCGACGAACTTGAAATAGGTCGGTAAATCGGTAATATTTCACTTTAATGGGGGCTTTTGCGCTTAGGCATAACCACGATTTTTGTGGTGGTCTGCTGGCTCTTCCAAATGTTGAAGTGAGGAGATGCTGACATGGCCACCTATACCGGAACCGCTGGGGATGACACCTATACGGGTACCAGCGACGCCGACACTATCAATGGACTGGGCGGGAAGGATACTCTTAGCGGCAGTTGGGGCAACGATATCATCGATGGTGGCGATGATGATGACCAGCTCAGCGGCAATAGCGGCAATGACACCCTCTATGGCGGGGCCGGAAATGACTTTCTGTATGGTTATGAGGGGGATGACACCATCTATGGTGGCGTTGGAAATGATACTATCGTGGGTGACTATGTCAACGACAGCGGTGGGCAGAATGTTCTCTACGGCGAGGATGGCGATGATGTCATTTTAGGCGGAAGCTATGCCTTTTACGCTTCGGGGGGCGCAGGCAATGACCATGTATTTTCATCCGGGAACATAGACGGCGGCGATGGCAATGATCGTATTGAGGTCATTGTCCGCGGGACTCAGGTGATTAACGGCGGTGCCGGCAACGATGGCATCAATATGATGTGGGTTAATGGCGGTGTGCATGCGACCGTGTATGGTGGCGAAGGTAACGACTTTATCGAAGTCGGCGGCGGCATAGTGATCGCTTACGGTAATGAGGGTAATGATACCTTCCAGACGGCCTATGCACGAACCGTTCAGAGCGCCACCTATATCGGAGGCGCCGGTGATGATAAATATTACTATTACAGCGGTCTTGTCATAACCGAAGCGGCAAACGAAGGCATAGATACAGTTATTGTCGGTAGTATCGATTTTACCCTGTCTGAGCATTTCGAGAATCTGGAATTTACAGGTTATCTCCACGTTTACGGCACCGGCAATGCGTCTAACAACACCATAACCGGCAACGAAGGCGATAACCGCCTGGACGGCATGGCGGGTGCGGATACGCTGATCGGGGGCGGCGGTTCGGATATTTATGTGGTTGATAATGCCGGTGATGTGGTGGAGGAGTTGTATGGCACCTACGGCGGAATTGACACGGTGCTGTCGTCGATAAGCTATAACCTGTCAGCCTATGTCGAAAACCTTACCCTGACTGGAAACGCGAACAGTACAGCCATTGGTAATTCAGCGGCCAATACGGTAACGGGCAACAGCGGCGATAATATGCTTATTGGCGGGCTTGGTGATGACGGTCTATATGGCGGTCAGGGCAATGACACCCTGTTTGGTGAACTGGATAATGACACCCTGGTCGGTGGCGACGGCATCGATGCCCTGTATGGTCAGGAAGGGATTGACGTTCTGTTCGGCGAAGAGGGGGGCGATTATCTTTACGGCGGGGCGGGCAATGACCGCATCTATGGCCAAAGCGGCGCTGATACTCTCTTTGGAGAAGTGGGCAATGACGTGCTTGAAGGCGGGGAGGGCGGTGATTTCCTCGTCAGTGGTGCGGGCGAAGACGAACTGGTGGGCGGTGCCGGGGGGGATTATTTCTTTTATAATTCACGCACTGAACTGGCGGACCGCATTTATGACTTCAGCGCCACTGAACGGGACCGTTTTGTCGTCGAAGGGGCATTATTTAATATTCCGGCAGGGTTTACTCTGACAGAGGGGATTGGCCTGCGCCAAGGGGCAGGCGTACAGCCTGTGGCCCAGACGGCGACCTTCTATTTTGATACCGCGACCAAAGCCCTGTGGTATGATGTTGATGGCACGGGTGGAAGCGGAGCCAATGTTATCGCGTTCCTGCTCAATACGCCGACCCTGACGGCTGCGGATTTCATGTTCGTTTGAGTTTTGAGCCTGCGGGGCAGGGCGTCTTTGGGGGGCTTATTATTTATCCCGTGATGAGAGTTCGGTTGCGGTGAGTAAGGACGATCGCGCAGGTAAGGCAAATAAACTCAAGGCTGCGACGATCAGAATGGCCTGAATGACATGCAGGGCCAGACCGTAGGACTGGGTGGCGTCAAATTGCAGGTTCATCATGAGCGGAACGATACCGCGCACGATGGCGATGGCCGAATAGATCGTAAGGACGATGCGCCCGTAACTGCGCAGCCCGAAATAGCGCGATACAAGTAACGGCAAAGCGCTGTATTCGGCCCCAAGCCCCAACCCCATCAGTATGCCCGCCAGAATAAGCATCGGCGTGCCTTCGCCGTATTGCAACAGCAGTAACCCTGCGGCCGCCAGAACATAAAACGGCGCCAGAATCCACGCGCCTTTGATACGATCAAGCAGAAACCCCATCGCCCATTGCCACAAGGCGCAGGTCATCGAAAAGACCGTGATCACCATGACGCCTTGGGTGAGCGTCAGGCCGCGTGACATCGCCACCGGTACGATCTGGGTGAACATGGCCGTAAGACAAGCCGCGCATAAGCCTACCGCTATGGCCAACAGCCAGAACGTCCGGGTTTTCATGGCCTCAGAAAAGGTCAGGCCGTCGACGGGTACGGGGGCGTCTTTTGACATCTGCGGCCGCAGCGGTGGGTCGCGCAGACAGGTCAGGACGATCGGAAAGCCGAGCGCAAATACCAAAAGCGCCACCCCCTGATAGGTAACCCGCCAGCCATAATAGGTCAGCAACACCCCCGCCAGTATGGGAATAAGTGTGGCGCCTGCGCCATTGCCTATGCCTGCGGAAAACCCCAAGGCGGCACCACGGCCTTTTTCAAACCAGCCGGCGATGGCGCGGCTATATATAATCGGAGTGGTAAAAGTGCCGAAAAAGACGGTGGTGATAAACAGGGCATAGTACGGTCCGACCTGCGGCGGGGCCAAGGAAAACGCCGCCATAGCGGCGGCAAAGGTCGTGATGCCGAACAGAACGATCCGGCGTGGTCCGATCCGGTCGAGCAACCAGCCCAGAGGAATAAGGGTTATGGCGGACAACAGGGCGGCGATGCTGAGGACGCCAGCGACCTGCGCCCGGGGCCAGCCAAATTCCTGCGCGATCGGCACCATGACAATGCCGTACACCGTCAAAAGCGCCGGAGTCGGGCTGACGAACGCACCGATGGTGGCCGCCAGCAGGACTTTTTTCTGGGTGCGGCCAAGATCAGATGCCGCCTCGGCCGGGGCGTCTGCCGCCATTGCCGTCTCGCTGATGATTGCCATGACGCGCTCCCGTAATGTGAGGGTAGTTATCCACAGGTGGCGGGCGGGGTCTTGATGTCAGGTGCCATAAGATTTGACCGCATCCACACCTGAGCTTGCCCCTAGGCGCACACAGTCGGTTTTGATCAAATAATCATGCCCGCGCGGACAAGAAGCGCAGGCCGACCTTTGATACGGTCGGTTTAGTTGATGTCCACGCCAGTTGCAGGTTAAACCAATGAATATTGCCGTATCCACGACAGAGGGCGCAAAGCCGCTCGAACTCAAAGAAATCACCACCTCAGCGGCCTGGCGCGGGGATGTGCTGTCAAAGGGCGATTCATGGGTCTACATGCTGTCCGACGCCCAGATCGCTGAGCTTGAAGTCTTAGGCGCGCGCTTTGTTGAGGCTGACCCTGACCTGCGCTATGTGCAAAAGGAAGAATACCCGCTGGTCGAATGTGCCGAGGCGGTTAAGGAATGGGGCCGCGATGTCGATTCCGGGCGCGGTTTTGTGCTAGTGCGCGGGCTGAAAACTCACCTCTATTCCGATGCCTTGTCGGCGGCCATCTATTACATTCTGGGCCTGCACATGGGCGATCCGATCCGCCAGAACGAAAAGGGCGATCTGATCGATTCCGTCTATGCCACGTCGGATAAGACCATGGACGATCCGACCGCCAAGTCGTCCAAGGTGCGTGACTATCTGGTGTTCCATTCGGATTCGTCGGATGTGGTGTCGCTGATGTGCCTGCGACCTGCCAAGGAAGGCGGGGCGTCGTGTCTGGTGTCGGGGGCTGAGATCTATAACGAGATCCTGCGCCGCCGTCCGGATCTGGCGCCACTGTTGTTTCAGCCCTATCACTGGGACTGGCGCCGTCAGGACAAGAACGCGCCTGCCGATACCTATACCTCGCCGATCATCGACCTGACTGACGGTGTGTTTTCGATGTATGCCGGATCACTTTATATCCTAACCGCGCAGGAATATGAGGGTGTCCCCAAGCTTTCGCCAGAGCAGATCGAAGTGCTGGAGCTGTTTGATAAGATCACCTATGAGCCCGGCATGGCCATCGAGATGGATTTCCGTCCGGGCGATATCCAGTGGCTGTCGAACTACGCGGCGCTTCATGCCCGCACGACATTCTACGACTATCCCGAACCCCAGCGCCGCCGCCACCTGCTGCGGCTGTGGCTGAGCCGTCAGGGCGACCGTCCGGTCATCGACGGCTTCGGCAAGAACGGTGTGGTTCAGGTCCGTCATAAGCCCCGCGAAGGCCAGACAGTCGATGATCAGGGCTTCTTCCGCATCAAGGATGCGCCGGTGCCGCGTTTGCTGGCCGACCACGGTTGATCGCATTAGAGATAACCGATATCCCGGACCATGGTCCGGGATATTTTGCATGAAGAGGGGCGAATATGACACTAAAGATTGCGTTTCTGGGGCTTGGGATCATGGGTGCTGGCATGGTTCGCCGCCTTATCGGGGCAGGGTTTGAGGTGAGTGTTTATAACCGCAACCCTGAGCGTGCGGCGCCGTTTGCGGATCAGGCGCGGGTGGCGGCATCCCCGCGCGAAGCGGCCGAAGATGCTGATGTGATTATCGCCATGCTGACGGATGATGCCGCTTCACGCGGGGTCTGGCTGGGGGCGGACGGGGCGATTGCGGGCATGGCCGTGGATGCGGTCTGCATCGAAGCCTCTACCTTATCGCCGGACTGGATTGCCGAGTGGGCGCAGGCTGTGGCCGTGGCCGGTGGGGTGCCGCTCGATGCGCCGGTGACCGGCTCAAAGGTTGCCGCCGAGACGGGTGAACTGGTGTTCATCATTGGCGGTGAGGTGGGCGGCATTGCTCGCGCCACCCCTGCGCTTAAGGCCATGAGCAAGGATATCGTTCATCTGGGGCCATCGGGCAGCGGCACGAAGTTCAAGCTGATCAATAACTTCGTCGGGGGTGTGCAGATTGCTGCCCTGGCCGAAGGGCTGGCCATGATCGAGCAAAGCGGCCTTGCGTTTGAAAAGTCCGTGGAAACCCTGATCAGCGGCGCGCCGGGCAGCCCGATGGTGAAAATGATCACCGCCCGCGTGCTGGCGGGGGATTATCGCCCGAACTTTCAGGTCAGTTTGCAGGCCAAGGACATGGCCTATGCGGTCACCGAGGCTGAAAAATTGGGGGTTGATTTGCGCACCGTCAAGGCCGCGATAGCCACCTTTGATGCGGCCGTAGCCGACGGCTATGGCACGGAGGATATCGCGGCCGTCATAAAATCGGTGCGGGCGCGCTCACAATAAGGCGTTCACGAACGCTGGCAAATCAGGCTAGATGACGGCTGTCCCTTTTGCTGACAGGTCCATCTCATGCTCACCCTTTCCCGTCGTGCTTTTGCTGTTGTTTTAAGTCTGGCCCTGATGGCGCCCGCAGCGTGGGCCAAGTCGCCGATGCCGACGTGGCACCCGGCCTTTTATGCCGCACCGGAACCTTCGGGGGCAGACGTCACGGCCAAAGATATCACCCTGCGCCAGATCGTGAAGGTCAGCGCCGGGGGTGAGCGGGTGCGGGTGCGCCTGTCCAACGCCTATGGCGACAAACCTTTGCGGCTTGCGGATGTGCACATTGCCCGCCGCACCACAGGATCAGGGATTGACCCCGCCAGTGACCGGGGCCTGACCTTTAACGGGGCGGCAGGGGTAACCATCGCGCCGGGGGCCTATGTCATCAGCGATCCGGTTGATCTTAAGGTCGTGGCCGGAGCCGATCTGGCGGTTAGCGTCTATGCTAAGGGCCCTGTGCCGCTCAAAACCGTCCATGATATTCAGCGCGGTGCGCTCTATGTGGCGACGGGTCAGCAGGCCGCCAACGCGCCATTTCCGGCGGAGACAATCGATATCGGGATCGGCAATGCCTTTGCGTTTATCTCAAGCATTGAGGTCGAAAGTGCAAAGCCGCTATCTACCGTCATCGCCTTTGGAGATTCGATCACTGATGGCTATGGCATCACGCCGGATACGGGCCGGACCTGGCCGGACGTGCTCAACGCGCGCTTAAGGGATGCCAAACTGCCGGTCAATGTCATCAATGCGGGCATCAGCGGCAATCGGATGCTGCATCACGGCACCTGGGCGCGCTTTGGCACCGGCGCGCTGGCGCGATTTGATCGTGATGTGCTGGCGCAACCCAATGCCTCGGCGGTGATCGTCATGATCGGGATTAATGATCTGGGCCATGCCAAAAGTCCCGATGCCGCCGATTATGTCTCCGCGCAGGACCTGATCGGCGGCCTCAAGCAGATGGCCTTGCGGGCGCGGGCGCACAATATGAAAATCTATGTGGCGACCCTGACGCCATTCAAAGGCACGGTGTTCAAGGATTACTACACCGACCATAAGGAAGCCGAGCGCCAGACGCTTAACGCCTGGCTGCGCCAGTCTCAGGACTTTGACGGGGTGTTTGACTTTGATAAGGCGCTGGAAGACCCGTCCCGTCCGGGCTGGCTCAAGGCTGGCTATGATCTGGGCGATCATCTGCATCCTAACGATGCCGGGGCGGCGGCCATGGCCCATGCGGTCCCGCTGTCGGCCTTTGATTGGGCGAAATAAGAAGCCCCCACGCAGACAAAAAAAGAGGCCGTTTCCGGCCCCTTTTTATTATTCTGACGTGTAGTGGTCGGGTATGACGGGGTTTACCCCACCTTTGACCCACAGGACAATCTCGTTACCCCACGGGTCCATGAAGGCGTAGTTGAAGCCATTAAATTCCTTGCAGAAATGGTCGCGCCACAGGATTTTAGCGCCCCGTGTTTCCGCCGCCTCCAGAATACGCTCAGGCGTATCGTCATCGCTGACCAGTATCCAGGTGCGGGCTTTGCGACCTGGGCCTGCGACCGTATGGGGCGGGGCCCCGTAGGCGTCAGGATATGGACGCGCATTGTCTGTGCGATAAATCGCCAGATGTAAATTGGCGATTTCGCTATCGCTACCGTCCTTGTGACGGAAAAAGCCGCCCGGAACCAGACGATGGAACAAGCCGTTAGGGCGAGGCTCGTTTTCCCAGCCGAACACTTCGGCGTAAAAGATTCCGGCGGCTGTGGGGTCTTCAGCCGGCAGGTCAACAAAGATCAGGGTATTAGGGTAGGGCATTTTGATGTGTCCATTTCTTTAAAAGAACTCCGGGAGCTATTTGGTTCCCGGCAAGCGCGACAGCGCGCCCGAGTGAATACGAGGAGCCCCATTTCCATGATCTTTGGGGGCCTCTGAGCGCAAAAAACTACCCAAAGCGGAAAGCGGAGACTGTGGCCTGCATGACCACGTCGGAGAAGATGCGCTCGCCCTTGTCGTCGTCACCGGCCCCGGCGGCGATCATCAGCGGCAGCAGGTGTTCTTCGCGCGGGTGAGCGTTGCGGGCGGCCGGGCCTTGCGACCACTGCGACAGTGCATCCATGCGCACGGCCTTTTCCTCCTGCGACAGGGATGAGGTCAGGTAGTCGTCAAACGCCTTGGACGGCGCGGTGGCGGACGGCGTGCGGAAGGCGTGCATGTTGTGGTAGCTCATGCCCGAACCAACGATCAGAACCCCTTCATCGCGCAGGGCTTTCAAGGCCTTACCGGCGGCAAGGTGCTCTGCCGGATCGAGGTTTTTCTTGAGCGACAGCGGCACGACCGGGATGCTGGCGTCCGGGAAGGCCAGCAGGAACGGAATGAACACGCCGTGGTCAAAGCCGCGCGTGGCGTCAGTCTTTGCGGCAATACCGGCGCCCGTCAGAAGCTCAACAATCCGGTTGGCCAGTGCAGCCGATCCGGGGGCAGGATATTGAAGTTCATAGGTATGCTTGGGGAAGCCATAGTAATCGTAGATCATTTCCGGTGCCGCAGAGGTCGCGACCGTAAACACGGACTCTTCCCAGTGACCGGAAATGACGACGATGGCCTTCGGGCGCTCCGGCAGGGTCGAGGCCAGATTTTTCAGCCACTCCGCCGTCTTATCCCAGGTATTGGCCGGTTCGCCCATCAGCGACCAGTCCATAAAAAAGCACGGGCCGCCGCCATGCGGAATAAACAGGGTCGGCTGGGTAGCCGCAGGTGTTGGTGATGCTGAATCGGGCATTGAGGCTAATCCATAACTAAGGTGAGGTTTGCTTTAACGCGCACGGGTAAGGTGCGTCTTGTCTGAGGGCGTTTTGAAACTTGTCGGAAAACGGCGGGATGAGAACTCCCCTTGTTGCAGGGGGAGCTTACCGAATAACGAAGTTAGACGGTAAGAGGGGGTAAATCGGCTCAATCGGTAAGTTTACCCCACCCGCCCCATTCGGGGCACCCTCCCCTCCAAGAGGGGAGGTTCTTAAGGTTTTAGCCGCTGGGCCCTGATGTGGGCCGAACCGGTGACCACCAGATCGGTGGCCGAATGACCCACAGCGACGCCGTAATTTCCGCCGCCTATGACCCAGCCCGGTTTGGCCGCGTCATAATGGGCCAATAGTCGCGCATCGGCGGTCAGCGACACGGTGCGCTGTTCGCCCGGTTTAAGGTCAATCTTGTCAAAGCCGATCAGGCGCAAAAGCTTTTTGCCAGCCGCGTCAGTCAGATAGACCTGCGGCGCGTCCTTACCCGCGATCTTGCCGGTATTGGTGACCTTGAAACTGACGGAGAGGGTACTACCGCCTTTGACCTTAAGGTCGCTATAGCCAAAGGTCGTATAGCTCAGGCCGTGGCCAAACGGAAACAATGGCACAGCACCGGTCTTGGCGAACCAGCGGTAACCAACATCAGCCCCTTCGTGATAGGTGACGTCAAATTGCACCTTAGCGGGCAGGTCAAAGCCATCCAGCACGGCCGGACGCGGGGTTTGAGCAATATCGCGCGGGAAGGTCATGGGCAGGTGGCCAGAAGGATTAACCTCACCGAACAAAACATCAGCAATGGCTTCGCCGCCTTTCGCGCCGGAATACCAGGCCGAAACTACGGCGGGTACCTGATCGATCCACGGCATGGCGACCGGCCCGCCGGTTTGCAGCACGACCACGGTTTTCGGGTTGGCCGCCGTCACGGCGGTTATCAGGGCGTCCTGACCTCTGGGCAGGTACATGTCGGGCGCATCAAGCGATTCCGTCATCCACTGATTGCCAAAGATGATGACCAGATCGGCGGTTTTGGCCTTGCGCACCGCGTCATGAAGGCTGCGGCCATTGTCGAACAGAACCCTGGCCTGCGGGGCTCTCGCACGGATGGCCGTAAGCGGCGAGGAGGCGTGGTATTGCTCCTTCACATACTGCGCGAACTGGCCTTCGGCGCTCATCGGCAGGCCCGGTTGCGGCAGACCCGGCGTGCCGGAATCGCCGGTCACGTTCGATGAGCCGCCACCCGATAGCACGCCTTTTTCGACATAGTCACCGATGACCAGAATGGTCTGGGTGGTCTTGGCCAAGGGCAGAATATCGCCGTCGTTTTTCAGCAGGACAATGCCTTCTTCGGCGGCAGCACGGCTGACTTCGGCATTTTTGGCGTAGTCGATATCGGTTTTCTGCGGCGGGCTGTCGAATATACCCGACGCGATCTGGGCATACAAAATACGCTGCACCATGTCCGACAGGCGCGATGCGGGCACCGTGCCGTCCTCAACCGCTTTTTTAAGTGGTTCGCCAAACCAGAACGCGCCGTCCAGTTCCTTGGCCGACTGTTGATCAAGACCTTTGATGGCAAAATCGGTGGCCTTGACCGAACCCCAATCGGACATGACAAAGCCCTTATAGCCCCAGTCGCCTTTGAGCACCGTGTTCAGCAGGTGGTCATTGCCGCAGGCATAGTCACCGTTGACCAGATTGTAGCCGCACATAACTGACAACGGCTGGCCGCGCTCAATGGCTATCTGAAACGCCAGTAGGTCGGATTCGCGCATGGCGGCTTCACCGATGACACTGTTGGACCAGTCGCGGTTGGTCTCTGAATCGTTGACGGCGAAGTGCTTGATCGTGGCGATGATCTTTTGCGACTGGGCGCCGCGGATGGACTCGGCCCCCATGATCCCGGCTAGCCACGGATCTTCGCCAAAGTACTCAAAATTGCGGCCATTGCGCGGATCGCGGGTCAGGTTGACGCCGCCGGTCAGAAGCACGTTAAACCCCTTGGCGCGGGCCTCAGACGCAATCATCGCGCCGCCGTCATAGGCCAGTTTCGGATTAAAGGTTGCTGCAATCGCAAGGCCTGACGGCAGGGCGGTGGCGATATCGCCGGGACGGACATCGGACGGATTGGTAACCCCCAGACTGGCATCCGTTTCAAACAGGGCCGGGATATTGAGACGCGGCACACCCGGCACGTAGCCGGCGGCGGGAATGGCTTCGGCCGGTTGCGGATTGTCGGGGGTGCGTGGCACCCACGGCACGGGCCAGGTGCCATTCACCATGCTGATGCGTTCATCCAGGGTCAGGGCCTGTTCCAGCTTTACGGCGCGGGCCTTGGCCGCCTCATCGGCCGCAACGCTCGACGTGAACAGACTGATAATGATTAAGGCGGTAAGGCAGGCGGTACGGGGCATAGGGTGCTAATCCTTAAAAATGGTCGTGCCTATCCTGCGGGCTGTTGAGCGTGCGGACTATACGCCAAACGCACTGATTTTTGTCAAAAGGGCTTTGTGCGACGATTGGCTTTGACGGGGGCCGGTTTCTTAGTTTCTCTGACGGCGGGGATTAGGCCGCCCAAGTTTTGTGGCGGTTACTTGTCGGAGTGACCAATGACTATTGAGACCAAAGCCAACGCCAAGACGGCCCTTGGGGTTGTGGTGGCCTGTACCATCGGCAATGTGGTGTGCCTGACCGCGACGGTAAGTGCGGTGTTCGGCGTCTTTCTGGTGCCGATCTCTGAGGATTTCGGCTGGCAGCGCTCTCAGGTGACGGCGGTTTTGGGGATCATCTCTCTGGTCAGCATCGTCGCGTTCCCGGTGGTGGGGCGGCTGATGGATATTTACGGCGGCCGCAAGGTTCTGCTGGTCGGTAATCTGTTTTTTGCCTTAAGCGTGGCGGCGGTAAGTCAGGTCAATAACAACCTGATGAATTTTTATTTGCTGTTTGCCCTGATTGGGATTGCTGGGGCCGTTCCCTGTACAGCCATGTTCTCAAAAGTCGTGTCGGAGTGGTTCGATAAGCGCCGCGGTCTGATGCTGGGGATTTCTGCCGGTGTGGGTAACGGCGTAGGCGCGACCCTGATGCCGATCATTGCCGCCATATTGCTGGGCTATATGGGCTGGCAGATGAGCTATGCGGTGATCGGCTTTCTAATTTTCGCGCTCGGTTTTCCGGCGACCTATTTCCTGCTTAAGGATGCGCCGCGTCCGGTGGTGACTGAGGCGACTAATCCGAAATACCATCCTAATGCGCCGTCCGAAGCTCTGGAAGGTCTGACCCTTAAGGAGGCCCTGAAATCCATGCCGTTCTGGCTGATTATTGCCTCTTTGGGGCTGGGGGCCGGGTGTCTGACCGCGATATTTTCGCACGTCATTCCGGTGCTGACCGACCGTGGCCAGAGTCTGACGATTGCGACAACGGTTATGGTGGTTCTGGCGCTGGTCACCTCAGGCTGGCAGGTGGCGGTGGGCTCGCTGCTTGATCACATCAAATCGCCGCGTGTGGCCGCCCCGTCGTTTGTGGTCGCAACGATCGGCCTGTGGCTGCTGGAGACAGGCTCATCGACACCGCTGCTGATTTTGGCCGGTGCCCTGCTGGGCGTAGGCCTTGGAACCGCGTTCGGCGCCTTGCCCTATTTCATCTCCCGCTATTTTGGCCTCAAGGCGTATGGCGTCATCACCGGCGTGATCTATTCGGTGGTGATGCTGGCCCAGGGGGTGACACCGTATCTGATGGATATCTGGTTTGATGCTCATAAGGCTTATTTCGGGTCGATCGTCATCATCGGTATCTGCCTGCTGATCGTTGCGGGTCTGATCATGCTGTTCCCGCCGTATCGCATCAAGGTCAGTGCCGCCGATGTTGCACAGGTCAATCACGGCGGGATATAGTTAACCGCACCAAAGTCCTTCGCTTTGCTCAGTGTACTTTGGTGCGGTTTTACGTCGACATTTCATGTAAAGCTTTTATTTACTTGGTTGGTGGTATTATTGTGCAGGATGTGGGTGAATAATCCCAAATTATAAGCATAGGTTGTAAACATCCTTATCATTCTGTTGTGAATGAATGCTTTTCAGGTGCGCATTTTCTGCGTGCTTTATTCGCGTAAGCGTACCCGTATTATTGTTGAAATCGTTTAGTGCTGCGTATTCCCCTGATGCTGGAGGCTGGAATGTCGAGTGTGCGTGATCTTGTCGACTATATAAAAACTATCGATCGGGTAAATATAGCTGTCGGCATAAATGGCCGGACTCAGCTCAATCACGATTTTGAGCGTTTCCGGTCGATGTCGGGCGGGGTGATGGTGTCTGAATATCTGGCCAAGAGGGTCAGGCCCTATTTGCCGTCGGGCACTGAGGTGGCCATACTCGATCCGGCCGGGCGGACCTGTGCGAATTCGGCGTTGCTGGTCAATATCCGCATTCCGGACGGGGCAAAGGCTTAAATCGCTTTCCCCTGCGCCGACTGTCTATGTTTGGACGGGGAGATGCCAAAGCGTTCGCGGAAAGTGCGGCTGAAATGGGCCGCATCATTAAACCCCCAACGAAAGCAGATTTCCGATACCGATAGCTGTGAATGGACCGGGCTGATCAGGTCGGCATAGCATCGCTCAAGCCGCCGCGTCTTGAGGTAGTTGGAAAACGTCATTTTTGATGCGGTAAACAGCTTTTGGACATAGCGCGGCGAGACGCCGTTTTCATTGGCAACCTTGATCAGCGACAGGTCGGGATCATGCAGCAGGGTCTCGATCTTCTGGCAGATCCGACGCAGGTGAAAGGCGCGTGCGCCTGCCGCACCCCCGCGCGATTCCGTGCGGCCATCATTGGCCAGCGACGCCGCCAGAAACTCGATCATCGATTGCTCGACCGGCTGAAACTGATCGTCGGTCAGGCTCTCCAGCGTGTCGGCCAGAGTGATCAGCATGCCGTGAAATATCCGCTCCAGCCCTGTTGCGCCGGTAAGCACTCCGACGCGCTGCCCCATAGGCGTCACCAGACGCGGGCTGACCGCCAGTTGCGGGATCTTGATGAACAGCATCCGAAAGTCGGTGGTCAGCGTCAAGGTGCTATCTACGCCTGATGCGCCAAAAATGATTGAGCGGGCGCTGAGTTTTGTGGCCACACCACCGACATCGAGCACCCCTTCGCCGCGCGCCAGAACGGCCAGCCAGACGGCGGAATTGTGATCCGGATTGCGCCCGGAATAGGTCTGCGGCGTTGACTCCAGCACAGCAAACTCACAGCCCAGCGGCGTGGTGGTGATCATGACCGACCCGCGCACCCGCGCCAGTGACCCGATATCGGCCACAGGCAGTTTCAGGCGGCGCAGGACATCCACCCACGCCGCCTGACGCTCCGTTTCGGGGAGCGGATCAACCGAGAACTTCCAAAGCGGCATTTTAATCCGGGTCTTTGACCACGCCCTTATCGGGGAAGATATTGCGATCAATGCGTACGTGAATGCCCTTGGTGCCGTCAACCACCTGTGTCACACCAAAATCAGCGGCGACCGACATCAGCGAATAGGCATCATTGCGTGACAAGCCCTGATGCTCGGTCAGCAGTTCCAGCATGTCGAGCGATGCGTTCTTCATCGCCTTATTCAGATCTTCGTCAAAGCCGTGGACGATCCAGTTGTTAGGGGTCTCCAGCAGCGGCGACGGGAACTTGAAATCCTTACGCAGAATGATCTGGAACAGGCAGTTGAGCGAGGCCTCAATGGCGGTGCCGGAGATTTCGCCGTCGCCTTGGGAAACATGCGGATCGCCGATCGAGAACAGGCCGCCCTTGACCTGCACCGGATAGTACATGGTCGCCCCGGCACCAATGCGCCAGTTGTCGATATTGCCGCCGTGCAGGCCGGGGGGGATGGTCGAGACGCGCTGATCAACCGCAGGCGCGACACCGGCGGTGCCCAGATGCGGACGGGCCGGAATGGAAATGCCTTTGAGGGCCGGTACGCGGTCACATTCGGCGCAGTGGGTGATGGTGCCAGGCGTCATGTAAACGCCCGGAAAATCGTAGGCATAAAGGGCAGAGGCCGTATTGGAGTTGGGGTTCAGCTCATAGATGGTGACGCGTTCTTTCTTGTCGAACTCTTCGTACAGATGGCCCCAGTTGGCCGCCAGGTTCGAGCCGTAGTTAAAGCGCGGCGTCATCTGTAGGTAGCGCACCTCCAGCATGTCGCCGGGCTCAGCCCCCTCAACATAGATTGGGCCGGTCATGATGTGCACGCCCGGATTACGGTCGGCTTCGGGGATTTCGGTGAAGATGCGTTTGATGGCCTCATCGAACATCAGCTCCGGCGCGTCGCCAGCATGGTGGGTGACCGCTTCGGCCATGATCATATCGCCGGATTTGACCGTCAGGGACGGCTTCACTTCCGGGTGGAAATAGCCCCAGTGCACGGTCTCCGGCGTGGCGCGCAGGATGTGCAGGTTTTTCGGTTCGGTGTCCTGACGGGTCTCACCGGGCGTGCAGATAAAGGCCATGGAAGCGATCTCTTATGAGGTTATGCAAAAAAAACAGGGGAGGGCGATCTCCGTCCGGTAGGGTCGGACGGAGTCGAAAACGATAAGGTTTCAGGTGGTTCAGGCCGCGCCCTTAACCGCCGTCAGTTTAGGGCTGGTTAAGCGGTCATAGGCATCGCGGTAGCGCTTGATCAGCCAGCGGTTAAACTGGATCTGTGCGCCTTCCTGCCACGAATAACGGCCGCGTGGCGCGAATTTGGAGCGCAGGCCGACCTGCACCAGTTCATCGACGTGCATGTCCTGATCGATGATGTGCATGGCCGCGACCATGTTCATCTCCATCTTGTGCCCGAAGGACGGATGCTTTGAGGCGCCGGGGGCGACCAGAATGCCGGTGTCCTGCTCCATCGTCTCAGGGCCGGTCGGGCGCAGGATCAGATAGATGACCATGTCGCTCATCATCACCAAGGACAGGGTCGGCGGGATGTTGGCAAAGGTCATGCGGTTGCGGTCGGCATCACTCAGGTTCGGGAACACCGGCAGCAGCGCCTTTTGCGTGGCGTTAAAGCTGGCATCGGCATGAAGCGTGCCGTTGTAGCGCAGGAACCCGGCATCGGCCGGATCAGCCTCTGGGAACTCGGCCAGATCGGACGGCACAAAATCATGCAGAGGCCCCTGATGGAGCTTTGAGGCGTGGTAACCGTCATTGTTGTTTTCAAACATGACCTTCCAGTTCCACGGGAAGACGCCGGGCTTGTCGGGTTTGTCGCCGTCGGCATTGGCCAGATCGTAGCCTGAGATGGCATCTGATACGTCCGTCAGGCGCGGGGCCAGCGGGGCGGCGTCGAGGTCAAAATTGACAAAGATAAAGCCGTGCCAGATTTCGACCGCAAACCGGGTCAGGCCGTGGTCTTCTTTGTTGAAGTTACACGTCTTTTCCATCGCAGGTGCGCCGGTCAGCTTGCCATCCAGACCGTAGGCCCAATGGTGGTAAGGACACAGGAACATGCGCGTATTGCCGGAGCCTTCGGCCACCAGCATGGCGCGGTGCGCGCACACCGACGACATGGCGTTGACCTTGCCATCACGGCCGCGGGCCACGACGATGGGCTCACCGGCAATATTGGTGGTGAAATAATCGCCGGGGTTTTTCACCCAGCTCTCGCGGCCGGCGCACAGCCATTCGTGATAATAGAGCGCCTCTTTTTCAAACTCATAGAAATCCGCGTCCGTGTAACATTCGGGCGGTAGGGTCTGCGCATCCGCCAGATCAACGTCGGACGAGTCAAATGAGGCGATAAGGTCGCGGGAGGGAAGTTTCAAAGCCATGGTGAACACCTCGTGTTCGGTCGTTTCGTGGCAGCGCCCCTGAGAGTCCTCGGCTCAGGCGGATGCCATCGTGAGGTGAACCTAGCCCTATGGTAAGAATTAGGTCTTGTATTTACGCGCACAAGAAGTTGTGAGAAGTGATATCTCTGAGATTACCGAAATTGGGAAATCGAAATGCGCGTGACAGAAAAACTAGCCTTAATTGATAAGATTGGGCGTGAATTACAAAATCGATTTTCGTATGTAGAGATCGACGCATTCCTTGCCGAGTATAAGGTATCTCCACCCCAGAACGTAACGTCCAACAGCAAGTGGATTTACTCGAAAGCTGCGCTGTCAAATGTTCCAGAAGAAACCGTCTTAAAAATTGCTGATGATCTGCAGTTGCCAATAAACGGTAAGATTGGTTCTTTAGTGGAAGTGCCGAGAAACTGGCGCAATGTAAGTTCGTTACGGTTGTTTATCAGCCATATTTCAAAGGAAAAGCTGAAAGCCGCAAGACTAAAATACGCTTTGTGAGGTGCCCCTAGATTGCTAGACACCTTGCGCCTTCAAAATGCGTTGTCTGTTTTC
>NZ_BMZB01000008.1 GCF_014652575.1 Asticcacaulis endophyticus
GAAAACAGACAACGCATTTTGAAGGCGCAAGGTGTCTAGCAATCTAGGGGCACCTCAGTCTGTCTCGGAACGGTGAGGGCGCTAAATAGGAGTGGAGGTCCGTTTTCCGGCAAGCACTGCGCTCAGAGTGGACTTCCGATAATGGGGTCTTTCGGATCTGCCAAATGACCGCATTGGCGTGCAGGAGGCTAGACAGCGCTACAGATGCTAATCACCACGGGTACTCTACCGCTTGAAACTCCCCCTCCGATTCAGAGAACCAGTCAATGTAGTGATCCTCAAGATCCCACTGGGGCAACTCAGTAAACCCGAAGTTGGAGAGCAAACCTATCTGGGTTTGATCGATATAGCCAAGTCCCTGAAGACCGAACTGTGCGACAAGTAGAATAGCGCAAGCCGCCACGGCGTTGAAGGCCTGTTCGAGGCTCGCGCTGTGGAATTCCTGTTCGCGATTGTGTTTCACTCCGTTATACGCTGCGTACCAAAGCAAGTCGGCCGTAGCGGTTTCTTTGTTACCCCAATTCTGGAATGGCGAAAACTGACCAAGCCAACTGTACCGATTGAAGCGTAACTCGTAGTCGTTGAGCTTCATAATCGGAAGCAAGGCTACATAATCTGTTGTGGACTTTCCCTTGCGACCATTGAGGCGCAGGATGCCTTTCCAATGTGCTTCTATTTCTGTGCACGCGAGGATCAGCAGGTTACGTATGTCATGACCGAACGCGCTGTAGTTCTCTTTCGCCGGATGAACAGTTCTGCAAATTGCATCGAGATCTCGGCAAAAAACTTCAAGCTGCCCTACTGCCTCTGCAATGTACCTGTGATCAGCCTCGGTGAGTGGGCACCCGAATGCGGAATCAAAGGCAAACGGGCGAGCGATACGCTGGTAGAATTGTCCTGGAGCGAGCTTTGGCTCGACGAACTGCTCTTTTCGCCATCCAGACTCCGCATTTATGTCCCAAATCTGGCGGTCGGGGGTAGTCGGAAAAGCTTTTGCAGTATGGAGCGGTGTAAGTCCCCAGGTGCCTTCAGCATCAACTTTCCAAAGCTGCGGTCGGTTACCTTCGGCTTTTCGTAAATAGTATATGGGATAGCAGTTCATTAGCTTGCCGTTTCTTATACTTGCCTGAGAAAACGCCCGCTACTTATCAATAGATTTGAGGCGGATTCGCTCAGGTCCGCTAATGGAGACTTCCATTTGCATCAAAATGTCCGGTATGGGCGCGTAGAGGCAGATGCTCCCCCTTTAGGGCACATGTTCTGTCTGAATGAAGCATGCTCCAGAGGGGCAGTGGTTTGAAGTTTTATGTGGAATAAATAGATGCCACAAATTTACTTATGTATGACCGTTGTAATTATCAGTTTAAGAATAAACACCTTGCATATGTGTCAGTCATTTTGACTTGTAGAGATATCGATCTTGTACACTTCTCAGGCCGGGGGGATTTTCGCCGGGAATAGCCATTCGTGAATATAGCCTTCATGCCACGCCAGACTGAGGTGGTGTTTGGTCGCCTCTATCGGCATCAGGCACATGAACAGGTGCCCGGCTAGTTTCAGGCTGAACCACAGGTTCTGGCCAAGGCCGGGGCTGGTACCCATAAGGTGCGTTTCGCGGCGCTCAGTGACACCTTCCCAGAACATGCGTTGCTTGGCCCATTTCAAGGTCAGGCGGTCGCTGGGAATTATGCGGCGGATGGCCATTTCGGCAAACACCCACAGCCGCCAGCCATTGGCGATCATGCGGTTGACCATGATGCGTTCATCGCCGCTCATCAAAAGGTCACCGTGACGCCCCAAAGTCATATCATGGCCACCCACCGCAATAGCGGCATCACGGCGCACCATCAGGTTGGCACCGGTGATCATCGGGTTTTGGGTGCAGTCGCCTTCGCGGGAGGGGTAGGGGTAGATCAGGATGCGCCACGCATCGGTCAGGTGAGATGTGTCGCCATCGAATTCCGGCACGACTGGCCCGCCGATGATGGCGCAGTTTTCCGGCACGTTGTTTACGGCGTGGAATAAGGCCTGAACCCAGTCATCCGAAATCAGCGCGTCGTCGTGAATGAACGCCACCCATTTTCCGCTGGCGCAGGCCAGCGCCAGATTGCGGGCGCGCGATGAGCCTGAGACATCCAGCCTGATCAGCCGCACGCGCGCACTGTTCGATCCCGGCATTTGCGCCGTTTCAATCAATGTCTGGGCGTGTTGGGTGTTTGAACCGCTGTCGATGATCAGCAGTTCATTGCGCTCAGGATCCAGTTGCGGGCGCAGGGCGGTGATCAATTCCGCAGCCTTTTGGGAGCGGTTGTTTGTGGTCACAGCGATCGTGATCAAGGGCTGCCCGGTGCCCACAGGGTTCGCCGCTGTATCGCTGATTAACCGGAAGTTGCCGCCCATCGCTTTTAGTTCCTCGGCGTTTACGCAAAAATCGGTTCGGCATCGGCCGACAGTAGTGGCCAGACGCGATCCTTATCCGAAATCACGCTGACTGGCACCGGCCAGTCGATACCCAATGCCGGATCGTCATAGCGCAAGCCGCCTTCGGCCGATGGCGTATAGGGCGATGACACCAGATAGCTGACCTCGACATCATCGGTCAGGGTCTGAAACGCATGGGCAAAGCCCGGCGGCACATAGAGCTGATGGCGGTTTTCGTCAGTCAGTTCAAAGGTTTCGTGCTTCATGTAGGTCGGCGAACTGCCACGAAGATCGACAATGATGTCCATGATGGCCCCTTTCAGGCAGCGCACCAGCTTGGCCTCGGCGGCATCTGCGCGCTGAAAATGCATCCCGCGCAAGGTGCCCTTGTCCTTGGAAAACGACGTGTTCTGCTGAACATAGCGGGTCACAAGGCCATGGGCCGCAAACTCGGTTTCGCAATAGGTGCGGGCAAAAAAGCCGCGCTCATCACCGCGTTTTTGCAACTCAATCAGCCAGGCGTCTTTGAGCGTGGTCTCATGAAATATCATTGGGCGGCTCCGGCTATAGCCATTTGGGACGCAAACAGGGCTTCCTGCTCGGCATAGAGCTGATCGATCAGGCGGCCCGATGGCAGGTCGAGGTCATCAAAGGTCAGGGCCTGATCTTTTGGAACGGAACGGCGTAAAGTGGCACCCAGAGCCAAACCAATGGGGATCAGGTTTTCGCGGCGGATGACATCGATGTTTTCGGCAACGCCGTAAACCTCATAGCCGCCCAGTTCTTCGACCGTTTCACCGGCTTCGAGGTCTTTTTTGGCCAGGGCGATAACCCCCACAACCGGTCCGGCCTTTGGGGTGAGCACAGGGTCATCAAACAAAACCGCCCGCGCCACGGATGTCGGCACCTCAAAATGGCAGAGGTGGTAGGGGGTGTAGAAACAATAGTAGGGGCCGGTGCCGAGCTTATAGAGATTTAGGTAGTGCTGCTGACGGGCATTGTCGATCGTGCCCAGCACAAACACGCCGGGGCCGGGACGGGCACCGACGACATAATCGACTATGCCTTCGCCACCTTCGGCCAACACGCGGTCAAGGTGCTCCGCAAAGGCGCTAACCGTATCTTCGAGCGGCACCAGCGGCGCGCCGGGATTGCCGCCGGAAAAATCAGGGCCGACCATGCCGCGTCTGGCGACCGTCATGCCGGTGGCATTGGCGACAATGGCCTGCTCAAACGAAATCTTGGTGCCATCGGCAAAGGAGGCGACCATGGCCGGTTTCTGGCCCCACTTTTCGGCAAAGGCCTTTTGGGTCGTCGGGTTACGATAGGGATCGTGCAGGCCCTTGATATTGCCGCACAGGACGGGCTTGACGCCTAGCCCTTCGACAAAGCGCACCAGATTCATCTGCACGCCCGGCTGATCACCGTCCGAGAACGAATAGACGACGCCCTTGGCATCGGCTTTGGTCTTCAGAATCGGGCCCACTGTGCCGTCCAGTTCGGCGTTCATCTGGACAACATGCTTACCGGCCTCAAGGGCGGCGACCACGACATGGGCGGCGTATTCTAGCGATCCGGTCACTTCGACCACGGCATCAATACCGTCAGCGGTCGCGAGCGCAATGGCGTCAGTGGTGGCAACGGGTTTGCCCTCACGGATAAGGGCTTCGATTTCAGCTTTTGTAGAGGCTGTGGTGGGTTCGACACCGGCCTCACGATAGGCGGCAAGGGCCGGGGCGATATTGCGGTTGGCCACACCCGCCAGAACCATGCCGGGGGTGGCGGAAATGATTTTCAGCGCTATGCCGCGGCCCTGAAAACCGGCACCGACTATGGCGACGCGGATGGGATTGTTGTCGGCGTGACGTTTTTTAAGGGCGGTATCGACGATGATCATGCTTAGTCTTTCCACACCTTCCACGGGGCCTTGCCCGACGACCAGATGTTTTCGAGGGTCATCTTGTCGCGCAGAGAATCCATGCTCTGCCAGTAGCCGTGGTGATGATAGCTGGACAGTTGCCCGGCCTCAACGATTCGGTCCATCGGGGCTTCTTCCCACATCTGATGATCGCCATCGATGACACCAAAGATTTCGGGCTCGCACACAAAAAAGCCGCCATTGATCAGGCCGCCGTCATGGGTGCCCTTTTCGCGGAACCCGCGCACCTGGGTGCGGTCGTCCGAGAGGGACAGCGCCCCGAACCGGCCCGGTTGGGTGACGGCAGTGACGGTGCACCAGCGCCCTTGGTTTTTATGGAACTCAAGCAGTTCGGCAATATTTACATCGGCCACGCCGTCGCCGTAAGTCAGGCAGAAGGTTTCATTGCCCAGATGGGCCTGCGCGCGCTTGATGCGGCCCGCGGTCATGGTGTCGGGGCCGGTATCGAGCACGGTGACGCGCCAGTTTTCAGTGCGGGCCTCCAGCCAGTCGACCTTGCCGGTACCCAGATCAATGGTGAAATCGCTGACCATCGACTGATAACGCAGGAAATAGTCGCGGATGAACTCAACCTTATAGCCGCCCAGCACAACAAAATCGTTCAGCCCGTAATGGGCATAGAGCTTCATAATATGCCACATGATCGGCCGACCACCGATTTCGACCATCGGCTTTGGCCGGATGCTGGTTTCTTCGCTCAGACGGGTGCCAAAGCCCCCGGCCAGTAATGCCACTTTTACCACTTTATTCCCTTTGCGGTTTTGTGCATCCCCGGATCGTTAAGGCTTATGGGGTGCGGCTAAGGATGGGAACGCTTATACTTATGAATTATGGACGGCGTATTTCAGGATTGCCACTCCAGCGCCATGTTCAGGCGGTTTTGCGATATGTGCCCCTGAAGGACTTTCAGGCGCATAAGCTCAGAATTGCGGAACTGCGCGTCCTTGAAGTTCATGCGCGTCAGTCCCTCGATCAGGTTTTCGATCGATTGTTTGAGGTTAACCTGCGGCTGATGGTTAGGCGCCAGGGATTTATAAAGGTCAAAACAGACCTGATAGGAGCGGCTGTCGGCCGGGGCATCGAGGTTGATCGAGACCTTTGTGCCGGGCACGGCTTCGGACACGGCCTTGGCCAGATCGCGTACCTGATAATTGCGGTCATTGGAACCGGCATTGATGGCCAGATATTGCCCGCCGTTATCGGCTGAGCGGGTCGCGGCCCAATCGATGGCGCGAGCCATGTCGGCCACATCGATCAGCGGCCGCCAGGGTGAACCGTCGGACAGGACGGTGATTTCGCCTTGCGATAGGGAGCAGGCCACAAAGTCATTGAGCACCAGATCAAGCCGCAGCCGATCCGACATGCCGCACGCCGTGGCAAACCGCAGCGAGGTGATGACCATGTCAGTATCAAGCGCGGACAACTCCCCTTCGGCACCGATCTTGGACTTGGCATAGGCGGTGATCGGGTTGAGCGGGTCGGTCTCAGAGCGCGGGCCACCGGCAGCAATGCCGTAGACGCTACAGCTTGAGGCAAAGACGAAGTTTTTAACCCCGGCCGCAGCGGCGGCCTTGGCGATAGAGACCACGCAGCCCTGATTGATGTCAAAGGTTACGGCCTCAAACTGATTGCCCATCGGATCGTTCGAGATGGCGGCCAGTTCAACCACGGCGTCATAGCCGCTCAGGCGATCTGCCGACAGAGTGCGGACATCGCCGTAAAACTGCTCATCCAGCGCCCGCTCCGGCAAGGTCACGCTGCCGGTCAGGCAATGGGCAAAATAGGCATTGTCAAATCCGTGCAGGATGGCATTGGGATGGGTGGCGCGTAAGTGACGCACTACGGCGGGCCCGACATAGCCCATATTTCCGGCGATTAAAATTTTCATTGGCAGCCGCCCCTTTGCGCCCGATTGGAAATCTATCTTAAAATTGATCGTTTCGTAACACCGATGTGACACGAAACTTCTGATTTATATGCAATGCAATACTCATACCTGACATGAGGCCAAATGCTTCAGAAAAACTTAAATATCAGCCTTAAGAATTGGTATCTGCGTATTTTCCAAACTAAAGCCTTCAGGTCTCAAAACGCATACCCGCCACATGGTCGGCCAAAGCCAGCGCCGACGTCATGCCGGGGCTTTCGATGCCCAGAAGGTTAATCAGGCCGCTGATGCCGTGACTTTGTGGCCCTTCGATGCGGAAATCCGGCATAGGTTGATCGGGCGCGTGTATCTTAGGTCTGATCCCGGCATAGTCGGGAACCAGCGCGCCGTCAGGCAGGCCCGGCCAGTAACGCCTGATGGCGGCGGCAAATACCTCCGCACGGGCGGGATTAACCTTCAGATCCTGATCATGAGCCACCCATTCAACATCAGGCCCGAACCGGACGCGCCCGCTTAAATCAATCGTCGCATGAACCCCAAGACCGGCAGCCTCCGGCATCGGATAAACCAGCCGCTTAAATGGTGCGCGACCTGTCAGCGAAAAGTAATTACCCTTGGCGAAATACTGAGGACAGGGCGGGGCATAGGCGCTCAAATCCTGCAACAGACGCGGGGCACCGTGTCCGGCGGCATTGATCACCCGGCGTGCCCTAAGCGTCATCGGATCGGCCCCGCCGGTCTCAAGCACAAAGCCATTGGCCTCAATCGACCAGTTGACGACCGGGGTGCCGCAGACCAGCGTGCCGCCCGCATTTTCAAAATCCCCCAGCAGGGCCAGCATAAAGCTATGCACATCAATAATGCCGGTGGAGGGCGACAGGTAACCGCCTACGCACGTCACTTCGGGTTCCAGCGCATGGGCTTCATCCGCGGACAAACGGATCAGGTCGTGTACGCAGCTTAAGCGGGCGTTTTCGGCGATGGCTTCCAGTTTTGGCAATTCCGCCTCAGTTGTGGCCACCAGCAGCTTACCGCAGGCGTTAAACTCAATGTTGCGGCTCTGGGCATAGTAATAAAGCTGCGTGCGACCGTCACGGCATAGCTGGGCCTTGAGCGATCCAGGCGGGTAATAGATCCCGGCATGGATAACTTCGCTGTTGCGGGAAGAGGTCTGGGTGCCGAAACTGTCTTCGGCTTCCAGAATGATCGTCTCATGGCCGTTCAGGGCCAGCGCACGCGCCACCGCCAGCCCGATCACGCCCGCGCCAATGACAACTGTGTCGACATGATGCATCAGTTATTCAGCCTGAGCGGTGGCGTCAGCCGACGGCGAGGCCGTGTGGCGCGGCAAAATCTTGGGGAATGGTGCCAGCACAGTGGTGTTGGCTGGCACATCGCTCAAGATGACCGCATTGGGGCCGATGTTGACATCATCGCCGATGGTGACCTTGCCAATGATCATGACGCCGGCTCCGATATCAACCCTATCACCGATGACTGGCGCCGTTTCCTCAACTGGCGTGGCCCGCGTTATGCCGCCTATGCCGAGCGTGGCGCCCTGCCGGATGACACAATCGTCGCCAATGATTGCATATTCATGAATGACGATGCCGTGTTGGTGGCCGATTTCAAAACGGCGGCCGATTTTGCATTTGTAAGAAATTTCAATGCCATAGTGATTGCGAACATGCCGGAACAGTAACAGGTGCAGCAGTGAGGCGGCCATGCGCACGGGCTTTGATGTCCGGCTGCGCGCCCATGTCCCAAACCGGTAAACTGCCAAGGCCCGAAACCCAGGGCGCGTCCAGTCCCGATGATGCTGGTTGAAATCTTCTTTGATCAGTTTACCTAAACCGACCGCTTCAATCAGTGGATTTTCCCAGCGCCGCATGCGTTGCACTACCTTCCACAAACTATCTTTTATAAGCTTATTGAAACAATAGATATCCTGTCTATGGCAAGGCTTATTTGTATCTTTGGTGCTTTTTAGCCAGCTCTGAACATCCAAGGCTTGCTTCAGTGCAAATTTAGCGAAAGCATCCATGGATAAACTTCATCAAACTTACGCGCCATGAAATGCCAGCCTTCCTGCATCTGCAGATAGATATCATGTGTAATGATTTCCGGATTTGCCTTTCCAGGTAGCCAGTGCGCAGATGTGGGGGCGGCGTCTTCGGTTTTTAGATCCAGATTGGCAAATAGGGTCTGGAAAAACATTTCATCGGCAAAAGCAGAGAACGCAAATGCCTGAGTGTACCAGGGGTTCGTTTCGATGAAGTTGAGCATTTTGCCCACCGTGGGACGGCTCAGCAACCACCACGCGGAGCCTGCATAAGGCACCATACCGTGCAAAAGATTGTCCAGATTGCGATGCGGCGAGAACTGACGAAATTGGGCCCGAACCAGTGAGTGCGGGCTTATGAGGGGCAGGTCGCGGAAATGCCATCGATTGAGGCGGTCCAGTGGCTTATGCCACTGCGGCATAGTAAGCACCTGGATAAAGTCTCCGCATGGCCTGCCATCAATATAATTTCGTATATTCCGGTCGCTTTTGAGGGGGAAATCCTGCCCGCTCATAAGGTAAAAATGAGTATTACCAGGATTTTCGTAGGCCTTTTTAAGCAATAACAATGTCGCTTCAATCATACTGAATCCGGACCATCTGACCATAATCTGCGAGTCCAGAAACAGGGATTTATCTATAATTCTATAAAAATCCTCAATATTTGAGCTGCGGTTCACGTGAATATAGATCGACCACATTTCGGAGGCGGACAATCTATCTACCAAAGTTTTGAGAAACTCCGGCTTGTGATGTGCCCTTATAATGGCCGCGATCTTCATGGGAACCATATTGTAAATGGAGTTGATGCCTAACTATATGCCATAGATTTATGCACTTTTTCTAAATGTGGCAATCATGTGTCCGGTAAAAAGCTGATAAAAAGATACCGTTACTATGTTAGAGAGCGTGTCGGCCCGTGGCGGCGCGGGCATGACGTTGGGATGTGAGCGGTGACCAGGTCGAATGGCTCGCTGGAGAAACACGCCTGTCGCGGCACAGTAAAAATACGTGATCAAACATCACAGACTATTTGCCTGTTGTGGATTCGCCTCTATGGTTGATGTGACGTGTAAAATACCAAGGGGATAAACTTGATTAACGTGGACTCTCTGGCAAACCTGCCGACCTATCTCATGTTCCTGGGAACGGGCATTGTCGTCTGGTGTGTAGGCTAGACTGAAGTTTAAGCAATTTGGGCTTTAGGCAAGATGAGCGGAACTTCGCCCGGTCCCCATAGGCGCGCCGCGCCGCGTACACCCGAAGCGTCTCCCCATTTGGCCTGAACCATCTTCGCTGACCAGACGTCGGAAAACACATGCTCAGAAATGACGGCGGGCACATGCTCAAATATCTCAGCTACGTTTGACAGGCCGCCGCCAATGACGATGGCGTCGGGATCGATCATGTTGCATGCCGTCGCCAAAGCGCGCCCGATCCTGTTAATCAACCGGCCAAACGCGTCGCTCGCTGCAGCGTCGCCGGCGCGCGCCCGGTCAATAATCTCCTCTGCGGAGAGTAACTTTCCCGTTTGAGTTTGAAAGTCACGCTGAAGGCCGGTGCCGGATATCCATTGTTCAAGGCAGTTGCGTCTGCCGCAATAACATTCCGGGCCTGGAATTTCGGACGCGTCTGGCCATGGCAGGGGGTTGTGTCCCCACTCGCCGCCAATGCCGTTGGCCCCTTCGACCAGTTTGTTGCCGACAACGACACCGCCGCCACAGCCCGTGCCCAGAATCACGCCAAAGCAGACATTGCTGCCTGCGCCTGCGCCATCGACCGCTTCGGATAGCGCAAAACAATTGGCATCATTGGCCAAACGGACTTCCCGGCCAATCGCGGTCGTCAGATCTTCGCGGAAAGGCCGACCGTTCAGGTACAGCGAATTGGAATTGCGCATCAGGCCGGTCGTGGGTGAAATCGATCCCGGTGTGCCAATGCCCACGGTGCCGGTCTGACCGGTATCGCGTTCAACATGGGCGACCAGATCGCCCACGGCCTTAATGGCATCGTTATAGTTGCCGGGATTTGGTTTGCGGATGCGCAGCAAATAATTCCCAGCGTCGTCGAGTGCCGCAGCTTCGATCTTTGTGCCCCCGAAATCTAGACCAATCTGCATCACCAATAGGGCTCCCAAATACGCGTGAGGCGGGTCAGGGCCTCCAGATAAAAGTAATCCCCCCACAGGCAATACTCATCGACGCCCATGCCCTTGGGCATATGATAGACGCCGTGTTTGAGCAGGCCTGCGCCGTCATCATTGGAGGTGGCGGCATAATGCCGGATAAGGTTTTCAACCATGGCCATCGCTGATCCGCGATAGGCCGCACTATCTGTGTCGGACAAGGGCATGGACTTGCCGAGTTCCAGCAGCCCGCAGGCCGCGATGGCGGCAGCAGATGAGTCACGCTCATGGGGCGGGGCGGTGAACACCAGATCCCAGCAACACACCAGATCGTCTGGCAGGCGGTTCAGGAAATAGTTTGCCAGACGTGCTGAGGTTTCAATCAGGGCCGGTTTGCGGAAATAACGATAGACGAGCGGAAAGCCCGCAATGCCCCAGGCCTGACCGCGCGCCCAGCAAGAATCGTCGGCATAGCCCTGATGGGTGGTGCCGTGGCGTGGCGCGCCGGTCGCGGGGTCCATGTAAAAGGTATGGAAGGTTGAGGCATCAGGCCTGACTATATATTTCAGCGCCTGCTGGATGTGGCTGTCGGCGGCATTGGCAAAGGTCAGGTCGCCGGTCTGTTCCGTCGCCCAGTACAGCAGCGGCAGGTTCAGATTGCAGTCGATGATCATGCGTCCGGCTTCTGCGGGATCGGACAGATTGCCCCACGCCTGAATGACTCCGGCCTTGGGCAGATAACGTGTCAGCAGGAGACGGGCGGCTTCAAGTCCGGCTTCACGGGCAAGGGTTGAGCCGGTCAGCTTGCTGGCTGCGACGCACGACAGCGAATAGAGAAAGCCAAGATCATGGTGATCGACATTGACCTGATCAAAAATGCGCGTGTGGAAGCTTTCGACGTGACGTTCCGCTGCCGTGCGGTATTTTTCATCCCCGGAGAGTTCATAGGCCAGCCAGAGTTGGCCTGTCCAAAAGCCATTGGTCCATTCAGTATTCCCCATGACGCGGTAGACATTGCCCACGGATGAGGGTTCCGGAAACTGATCGCCATAGGCCGCCAAACCCTTATCAATGCGGGCGAGCGCCGCACTGATCGCTTTGTCCAGGAGGGCTTTGTTTGGGGTGGCCTGAAGGTTACGTCTGAGGAGGGGCTCCCGCGCGGGTGCCATAGACGCTGCATCGCTCTGCCGGGGCGTGATAAGGTGGGTGGTCATGATTTTACATCGGGAACGGAATTAAGAACGGGGCTTACGACCGGCGCATCGGGAGAGGCTGTGGTGCTATGTGTCGGGGTATGCTGAGGGTCCGGCGCCAGCGTCCAGATGGAGATTATCCAGCAGATTAATGCGCCAAGGCCAATGATCAGATAGGTATGCTGAAAACCAAACAGGTCATAAAGGCGGCCAACCGGACTGGAAAGAATCGCCAGCCCCAGACTGTGCCCAAAGCTAACGCCGACCATGTAAAGTGTCGATGCGAAGCGCGCTTCAAAATGCGCTGCGATATAGCGGAAAATGGATACGGCCAGAATGGGCAGTTCTATAGAGTGCAGCATCTTCATCGCCGAAATGGCGATCGGGCCTTCGACCAGACCTGAGCCGGTGATGCGAACGATCATTATACCCGCCGCCAGCAACAGGCCGCGTTTGATGCCCGTATAGTTGACAATAAACGGCGCTATGAACAGCATCCCGGCTTCGAGGAAGATTTGGGCAAAGTTCAGACGGCCAAACATGACGCGGCCAATCTCTTCGGTTTCAAACTGCGACGCGTAATAGACCGGAAACTGCTGGTCGAAGACGAGATAAAGATTGGTCACCCCCAGAATAAGTACCATGAACCCCCAGAACTTCGGTAGTTTCAAAACCGCAAGCGAGTCTTTCAGGGTAACGCGCGTGGCTGGGGTGGCTTCCTCAGAAACGGTTTCGTTCTTAAACAGGAACAGAACAGAGATCAGGACTATGGCCAGGGCCGACGCAATCGAGAAATTAATGTGAGGATTGATGTTGAACAGGTTGCCGGAGAAAAATGCAGCACACGCAAAACCCAAGGCACCGAACATACGCACCCGGCTGTATTCAAAACCGTAGTGCCTGCCCATGCGGTCGACATAGGACTCAAGAGCAAAAGACCCGGCCATGAAGGTCAGCGACAGATAGACACCGCCCGTAGCCGCGCCGAGTAACAGATTTTGCCGCAAAAGAGGTTCATAAACAAAGTAGAAGAATGGTCCGCAGCATGCGACCAGAACGGCCAGAAACCAAAGGACGTGTTTCTTGAAACCGATCTTGTCGGAGATAAAACCGTATAGCGGCTGAAACAGCAGGGCCGCGATAAAGTTGGCCCCCAGCACCGTGCCGGTCTGTTCTCCGGTTAAGGACAGTGTCGATTTCAGCCAGTTGGACAGCAGGGAAATGCTCATGGCCTGCGAGGCGAAATAGGCAAACACGAAGGCGCTAAGCGCTATCTGAACTTTCAGCCTGCCGGGACGGTCAAAGGCAGGCGTGCCATTGCCTGATGATACTATAGCCATGTTTTCTACCCTGTTTCTGTCGCCGTCGTGGGCTAACGCTGGCGCTTTTTTGAGCAATTGCGTGTTTTGATTTGTATTTCAGATCAAAAACTATCGATCATATGTTATTTTGCTGATATCGATATCAAAATTAGGCGGGGCTGTACAGGCTAAATATCGACAGAAGTGCCGGGTTCTGAAGTTTTGAGATCATACATAATAATAAGCGGCGAGGATGGAAAATGATGTGGACACGGCGAGGTGCGATGAGCGCAATGGGCGCGGGGGCGGCAATGCCACAACGCGTCTGGGCCGCAATCGGGCAACCGGATTTTTCATATCTTGATCAGCGGCTTCGGCAGCGCGTCGATGCCGGGTACTTTCCGGGCATAGGGTTGCGCATTGGCCGTGGAGAGCAAATCATTCACGAAGCCTATTTCGGTGACGGCGCGCCCGATCAGATCGTCCATGTTGCGTCGGCCGGAAAATGGGTGGCGGTCGCCGTGATGGCCGCTCTGGTGGATTCGGGGGCGTTGCGGTGGACAGATACTGCCCGCACCTTTATTCCCGAACTGTCGGATGTGAAAGGTGAGGCCAGTCTGGCTCAACTCTTGTCCCACACGGCGGGCTATCCTGACTATCAACCTCCCGATGCGCGGCGTGACGATTATCAGACTCTGGAGGAGGCCGTTCGTCAGATGGCATCGCTTCCGTCGGTCGCTCGTCCGGGCGCGCGGTTCCAGTACGGCGGTTTAGCCATGCAGGTGGCAGGGCGAATGGCTGAGCTGGCGACCGGGAAGACGTTCAATGAGTTATTTCTCGAACATATAGCCGCACCACTCGAAATGTCACGGTCAGGGTTTTCGCCCGTATCAGTGGAGCCGGGATTTAACCCCATGTTGGGGGGCGGGTTTTTCACCTCCACGCCGGACTATGGACGTTTTCTGGCCATGCTGTCTCAACGGGGGCGGTATAAGGGACGGCAGGTACTTAACGCAGCCGCCATCAATGTCATGCAAGCCGACCACGTCAAACAGGCGCGCATTGTGAAAGACGACTTTGTTGCGCCAGCCAGAAGTGTTCCGCGTCAGGATATATACGGGCTGGGGCAATGGCGGGAAGAGGTGACACCGAACGGGGAACCGCGCCTGCTGTCGTCTCCCGGCTGGGCCGGAGCCTATGGCTGGATCGACCGGCAAGAGGGGGTGTGGGGCGCCGTAATCGCCAAGGCCAATGTCGATGTGGCGACAGCCGACGGGTACAGCACCTTTTTAGGGGCAACCCTATATGCCCCTATGGTGCGGGACGCATTGCGCGATGCAGTTGACACGGCCACGAAACGCGGTGTGGTCAATGTGCCCGGGGCACACCTTTATTATGAAGAGCGCGGGCGAGGGGCGCCTGTGATCCTCATTCATGGGCATAGTCTCGACCGGCGAATGTGGGACGATCAGTTTAAGGTTTTAGCCCGTCGCTACCGGGTTATTCGCTACGATTTGCGCGGATATGGCCGCTCATCCCTGCCGGATGAAGGTGTGCAATTTCTTCATGCTGACGATCTGCGGGCTCTCATGGATCACTTAGGCATTGCCCGCACCCGTCTGATCGGTTTGTCGCTCGGCGGGTTTATTGCCACCGATTTTCTGGCGCTTAATCCGGAACGCGTGGTTAAGGCGGTCATGGCCGGTGGTGATCTGTTTGATGTGCCGGGCCCGGATGAACCCTGGACCTCTGAAGGCATCGCAAGGCGGCGGTCTGAGATTGCCCAACTGCGCAGAGACGGGCAATGGGCGTTTAAGCGGCGCTGGTATGACGGGCTGGTGGAAAACGCCGGTGCGGGGCGAGACCTTATCCGCCGCCCGTTATGGACTATGATCGACGAATGGCAGATGTGGCAGCCCCTTCATGTGGAACCGCGTCTGGTCTTGGGCCGTTCGGTCAGGCAGCGCCTCAGAGACATCAAACCACAAGCGCCCGTGCTGATCGTGAGGGGAGATCGTGAAACGGCAGGGTTTGCCATTACCGATCTGCTGATTGATTGCCAGATCAAAATCATCGAAAATTGCGGACACCTGTCCAATATGGATCAGCCTGAGCGCTTCAACGCCGCCGTATTGTCATTTCTGGAATGAATTGAAGACCGTCGATTTATTTCGAGATTTCAAATCCCTCAACGTGCGGGCCGATCTTGATATCCCCATCCGTCGGGTTTCGGACCTTGCGTCCGCCGATCGTGAGGTTTTCGATGCGGACGCCTTTGACGGCGGTATCGACCGACAGGCCGGAAATGATTGACGCGCTCGGCATACCCTCACCGGTGAAGGTGATATTGCGCAAGGTGACATTTTCCACGCCGCGTCCCGGCGCTTTGTTATAGCGGGGGCTGTTGCCAGCGACGATATGGATCAGCTTGCCCTCCTCGATACGCTCGACCCTAATGTTGGAAAAGGAGATGTCGCGGATGAGGGTGGAATCGCCGGAGAAAATAGCCATAGCCCCTTCCCAGGGCCCGTCATCTTCGTCGAGGTTGAGCACGTCGATATTGTCGAAAGTGACATTGTGTATGGTGCGCGGGTTTGCATTGTCGCCGAAATGGCCAACATACATAGCGTGGGCAACGTCATTCCAGAACGTCGAGTTCGTCACCTTGATATCATAGGTGTCAAAGGATTCTGATGACGGGGCTGTATCGGTCTTGGTCGCACAGATGGGGCAGTCATTAACCGCATAGACGACCACGGCATCGTCTGAGGTTCTCAGATAGGCCCGATCAACCGCAACATGCTGGGACGTTGAAATGCCGAAACCATCCGACCATTTCCCGGACGTAAAGCCCGTCAGTCCATTGACCTTCACATTGACGGAGTGCCGAATATTGGAGATGCGCGCGGCAGCTTCTTTGTCATCATTGACGACAATCACATCCTCAATCGTGATGTTTTGGGAGCCATCAATCTCAATAGCACGCCCGGAGTTGTAAATCAGGCCGCGTCCCATAATGCGGACATCCTGAACGCCCCTGAGATCAAAATTACCATTCAGGATAGCGCCGCCCTCGAGATAGATAGTCTCACCGGAGCGCGGACGAAATATTTTCCCGCCATCATCAGGGGCGTGGACGCCCGGCCCATAATAGCTGACATTTTCGCCAGCGGGTTTTGGCGGCGGCGGTGCGCCCGCCAGAATGTGCAGATTGTGCAGGCGGTCATCGTCGAATTGCAGCGAAAAGCGCTGTGGCCGGTCTAGCGTAAAGCTGATGATCTTGCCTTTTGTGGTCAGTTTTACGCCGGGCGCACGCGGTAAAACATCAACAGTCTGAAAGCGCCCGTTGTTTTTCTGCACCTCAACTTCGACGGTGCCGGTGAAGTCAAAATAGACCATCGACGCGTCCTGGGGTTCGTCCCAATCTACGCGGATATTGTATTCATAAAGATCCTGCCACTCGCCGCCGGGGGTTCGGACACGCACCGTGTAGGTGTCATTGTGGGCGGCATAGACCATGGGAACCGGCGGCGCTGGGTATGCCCGTAAACTGTCGGCATATGCGTATGGTGCGGCCACCATAAGGCTAAGGCAGATGACTGAGGCAAAATTCAGTTTCATCTTTAGACTCCCGAAGCTCAGTTCTTACCAAGGTAAATAACGGCGGTTGTGCCGGGTAATACGGTCAGCGAAGTTCTGTCGGTGGTCACGATGGTGCCGGAGACAAGGTCTTTAACGGGGGCCGTGCGTGCGGGCAGTTTAAGCTCAAAGCTTTTTTGCGCCGATGCATTGATCGCGACCAGATAAGGCCCGTAGGTCAATTGGTAGTAGTCCGCGCGTCCGGCATAGGGATTGTCTTCGCCCGGTACATATTTTGAACCGTCAGGCAGTTTGGCGACCGGATCTTTTTCACCGGCGGTCCAGACATCCCCATCGTCAGGATATTTAACCGTAAAGCGCGTGCCATTGATGTGGGGATTGTTGGGACGGGTATAGAAGAGACCGCTGGGTTCATATTCCTGCCGGTCCAGAACGACGGTGGCCAGCCGGTCGGTTTGCGGGGTGATGTAATGCACACGACCGACACCGCTGATGCCATAATTGGCGCGCCAGTACAGTGAGGCATAAAAGATGTCGTCGCCATGTTTCACGGCCACAACGCCATTCTCTTCGTCGGTAAAGACGAAATCAGGCTCTCCCTTCGACATGGGCAGCTTAAAGGGTTGCGCGGGCAGAGCGGAGAGGGTTTCAAATTCCTCCACGACATCTATCAGCCCGATCGTGGCGCGCAGCGTCCTGGCCGTCATCATATGGTCTACGCTGGAGAAAAACTGGTTTTCGGCGATCTGCTGCTGAGCATAGGATATCAGCAGGGGATCTTGTGTCGCCACGGCCACCTGAAGCGGGGAGGATTCCCACGACGGTTTTTGCCCGTACATGACATCACCGGGGTAATACATGTCGCGCCAGCCGATGCCGGTTTCCAGTCGCATGGACTTATAGCCCTTCGCATCAGCATGGGGGACGCGGAAATATCCGCGCGCCTGTGCGATTTTCACCAGTTGATCGCGAATCTTGACATCGCCCGGTTGGCCTTTGGCGGGCCGTGTCGCGTCATAAAGGGCGGCAACCCAATCAAGGACTTCGCCGTATCCGCCGACATAGCCTAGCTCTTTGGTCAGCCCCTTAGCGGTGGTTTCAAAATAGTTTTTGGGCACGGAAAACTTCGCATCAGCCTCAGAGGCGGCATAGGTGGGTTCACCCTCATCATTCAGGCTGCCGGTCCATGGTATCAGGCCGACAGATTCGTAAAAGAACGGCAATAGTTTCGCGCGCGCTTCGGCCTTTGGGCTGCCTATGGCGATCAGGCCCTCGTTAGTGTTCCAGATGCCATAGAGGTCCTTGATCATGGACTGGTTGGTGTAGAGCCTGCGGTTCTTTTTGTTCCATTCCCGGCTGTAGACGAACATGGCTTCATAGGCCTTGCGGCGGCTTATGGTTTTGCCGTCAGGCCCGGTGATTAAGACGTCCAGATCCTTTTGGATGAAGGGGCCGGTTATTTTTAGCGCTTCGCCCAGAAGCCCCAGACCAAACCAGCCGGGATTGGGCGTATTCACGTCATTGATAGCTATGTCGGAATTGGTTTTGAACTGATCATAATAGGTGTCCGCACCTTTCAGAATGGCAGTCAGGTGATCGCGGTCATGGTAACCCGTCGTCCATTTCGTCTCAAAGGTTCGGGCCAGAAATGAGATTTCCATTTGATGAGGGGCGCGCCCCTGAAGCGACAGGGTTTTGGAGATCTGATCGTTAATGCGCGATCTGACCCGGTTCATCACCTCCGCGCCGTTTTCCGGATTAACGGACAATGGCATGGGTTTGCCGTCATTGCCCGCAAACTCAATCATTTTATCGGAGTGGACGATAAGCGCGTAAAGGCCGCGCGACGGCTCCGTCATGGGCTTTTGAAACTTGGCGAGCTCAGCGCCGTAGCGCCAGATCGGGCCGGTCGCGCGCATCTGGCAGTCGATCCGTGATTTGCCCTGAGTGAGTGCTGCGGGCAGGGCATGGGTGACATAGTGAAAATGCCCCGGCTTTATTTTGCCGTGGGTGCCCTGATCGAGGATATCAATGTCACTGAGCTGGCGATAACCGACCTGTTTGCCATCGCAATACAGGGTCGTGCGGTTGGTCGAAATATCTGAGCCCCACAGGCGAACGGTCAGGTAATTTTGCTCATTGCCTTTGACCTTAAGGTGAAACGAGGCTGTGCCGCCGCGCCATTCATCAGTGTTCGCAGGCCCGGCTTTTAGCGGCAGAAGACGCCGCGCAGACTGGCCTAAACCGCCCGCAATGATGTCACTGGTGTCAGCCGTCAGACCGTGGGCGGCCTCGGATTTCATGTCGCCAAAGACCAGTATGTCGGTGTGGTCTGCGGCCAGAACCGGCAGGGGGGACGCGCCCAGCAACAAGGTAACGGCTAAGCCTGCGCGGGTCTTTCGCGCCAGTGTGTTTGAAACGGGCATCTTTTGTTTCCTCTCCATTTACCCCGATGAGGCATGGATGATTTTCTGATATCGATATCATAATTGAGGCGGAAATGGCGGGTTGTCAAGCCGGTATATTGGCGCGAAGGGGGCGGTGGTGCCTGTAAATTTTTTATTGATATCGATAACAAATTGATGTAGCTATGCACATGTCAGGATTTGTTTTTTGCCTGACCATAGCCACTTTGACTATGTTTGCGTGTTTCCGGTGGAATCGCCCTCTATTTCTGCCGGCGCCTTTGGATTCCCTCCATAGGCATCCTTCCCTACGACCTTTCAGCGGCCGCGACACATTTGTGTTCCGGTCGCTTTTTTTATTTGATATCGATATCATTATGTGTAGTCTGGCGGGATAAAAAGAATAATCAGAGGAAATGCTGCCGTGGGTATCAACATGATGGCCATTTGCGCCCGCCTTTCAGGGGTGGGCGTATCAGTTGCGGGTCTATGCCTTGCGGGGTCTGTGCTCGCGTCGGCGGATGATTTGCCGCACATGGTGCTTGTGCCGGGCGGGGCGTTTGATATGGGCTCCAAACCCGCAGAACCGGGCCGGGAGGGCGATGAAGCGCCGCGCCACCGCGTAGTCCTGAAACCCTTTTATGTGTCTCAGCATGAGGTCACCGAGTCTCAGTGGAACGCCTGCGTGTCGGCGCAAGCGTGCAAGCCTTTGCGGCAGTCATCGGGCCCGCAATATCCGGCATGGGATTTACGCTGGAAGGAAGCCGAGGCCTATGTAGGGTGGTTGTCTGAAACGACCGGTCTGAAATACCGCTTTCTGACCGAGGCCGAGTGGGAATATGCGGCGCGCGCGGGAACGGATACACTTTACCACACGGGCGATACTATCTCACCCGCGCAGGCCAACTATGCGGCGTCGGGTCTGGGGCGGGTCGGGCCGGTCGGGCAATATAAGCCCAATCACTTCGGGCTTTATGATATGCACGGTAATGTCTGGGAGTGGGTGGCCGACTGTTATCGCGAGTCAGGTTACTATCAGGCCCCGGCGGATGGCCGAGCGGTAGCTGATCCGGACTGTCACATGCATGTTTTGCGCGGTGGTGCGTTCGATACGCGGCCGGAGCAACTGAGAAGTGCTTATCGGTTCCGCGCTCAATTTGGTGGTCCCGGTGTGGGCTTGCGCGTCGCACGGGAGCCGTAAGATGAGACTATTATTCCTCTCGGTATTGTGTCTGCTGCTGGCACCGGTCGCCGGGGCTGAGACCGCTATGCGTTCCGGCACCATTTCGCCGGGAGCGCTCTGGCCGGATGATAAGGGCGTGCATATCAACGCCCATGGCGGCGGCATTTTACAGCATGACGGCGTCTATTACTGGTTCGGCGAGCACAAGATCGCGGGTGATGCGGGCAACAGAGCCCATGTCGGCGTTCATGTCTACAGTTCGCGCAATCTCATCAACTGGAAGGACGAAGGCATCGCCTTGTCAGTGGTCGATGATCCGATGAGCGACATTGTGCGCGGATCGGTGATCGAGCGGCCCAAGGTGATCTATAACGCAAAGACCCGAAAGTTCGTGATGTGGTTCCATCTGGAGCTTAAGGGGCTGGGCTATAAGTCTGCGCGTTCGGCCGTTGCGGTCGCCGATACCGTCACCGGGCCATACCACTATGTTAACTCGTTTCGCCCCAACGCCGGTATCTGGCCGCTAAATCTGTCTGAGGCAGATAAAGATCCGGCCCGAACCGTTGTGGCGCGTGACTTTGAGACCGGGCAAATGGCCCGCGATATGACCCTGTTTGTCGATGATGATGGTGCGGCCTATCACCTTTATGCCTCCGAAGAAAATCACACCCTTCATATCTCCCGCCTTACGGATGATTACATGCGGCCTGCCGGAGACTATGCGCGCATGCTGCCCATGGGCAATGATGAGGCCCCGGCCATATTTAAGCATAAGGGCAAATATTATCTGATCACGTCCGGCCTGACCGGATGGGCACCGAACCCGGCCAAGTCCTATGTGGCGGATCATATATTCGGCCCGTGGACGGCGCTCGGTAATCCGGTGCGCGGCACGCTTGAGCAACAGGCCATAACCTTCGGCGGGCAATCGACCTTCGTTCTGCCCTATGGCAATGGCCATATCTTCATGGGCGATATATGGCGGCCGAAGGATGCCATTGATGGCCGTTACCTGTGGCTGCCGATTGAGTGGGACAAGGATAAACCGGTGATCCGTTGGTACGACACCTGGAATTTGAAAACTTTGGAGACGCCGCAATGACCCCGACCCGCCGCCAGATTATGAGCTTAACCGCCGCCGGTGTGGCTTCATTGAACGCGGTCGCGGCAACGGCTCAGACCAGCGGCCATATGGCTGTGGAATCTCCGGACAAGCGCTTGCAGGTGGTCGTCGATGTGTCGGGGGCCGTGCCGAACTGGAGTGCCCGCTTCGATGGCCGCGATATCCTGCTGCCGTCGGATCTGGGCCTATGGCTGGCCGAGGGGCGGTTGCTGGGGGAGGGGGCGCAGTTTATGGGCATGACCCCAAAATCGCACTCCGGGACATGGAGCCCAGTGCTCGGGCAATCTAGCGTTTACGACGCGACCTCACAGGAAGTGACGCTTCAGTTCGCCGACCCAAAATCCAGCGCCCGGTTCAATATCATCATCCGCGTGTTTAATGGCGCGGCGGCTGTGCGCTATCAATTGGTCAGCTTGCCCAAAGGCAAGCGGTTGCGGTTGATGGGTGAGCGCACTCAGTTCCGGTTTCCGGACAGCGCGCGGATATATTCCAGCCGCGACGAAGGCGATATCCATGTCTCTGCCCAGAACCGGCTGGCACCGCTGGAGCATCCGGACCTTACCATATCATCAGACCGCGGCGCCTATGCTGACCTGCCCCTGACGGTGGATGTCGGCAATGGGACCTTTGCCTATGTGGCCGAATCCGATCGCCTGCATTACCCGCGCTGCATGGTAAAGCCCCACGAAAAGGGCGGGCTGGTGACCTATCTCATGCGCTATCCCGGACGGGCGACCGGCTGGGGCGGGGAAGACGATACACCGGAAGAGGCTGAGTTCGATATTGATGTCGGCCAGAAAACGCCGTGGCGTATCCTGCTGGCGGCGGACAGCGCCAAGGGCCTGATTGAACAGCACCGCATTGTGCCGACACTGGCCACGGCCAACCAGTTGGGGGATGTGTCCTGGGTCAGACCCGGTCGGGCGTTTCGGATCATGAAGCCTTATTCGACAGAGGCGTCGCTAAAAGCCGTCGATTTCGCGGATCAGCACAAAATTGAATATGTTCTGTTCGACGCGCATTGGTATGGCGATGGCACGGATGCGTCTGAGCCGACCTACCCGATCAAGGCGCTCGATCTGCAACGGGTGATAGATTATGCCAAAACCAAAAAGATTGGCGTCATGCTCTATATCGACCGTGTGGCGGTCACTCGGGCGCTCGATGCCATGTGCAAGCTCTACCAGAAATGGGGCGTGGCCGGTGTCAAGCTCGGCTTTATGTGGGAAGGTCGCCAGTCGGACGTTGATTTCATCCATAAGGTGGTGAAAGCCTTTGGCGAGCATAGGATGGTGGTCAACCTGCATGATAATCTGCGGCCCGCGGGTTTAGAGCGCACCTTGCCCAACTATCTGACGCTGGAAGGGGTTAAGGGCAATGAGCAGTTTCCTGCCGCCCGTCATCATGTCAATCTGGCTTTCACGCGCCCGATTGCCGGGCCGATCGACTACACCATCTGCTATGCGCAGGAACGCAATCAGACGACCAATGCCCATCAACTGGCGCTGGCGGTGACTTGCTACAGTCCGCTGACCCTGCTCTACTGGTACGATAAGCCCGAAAAATATGCCGATAAGCCGTGGCCGGAACTGAAATGGTTCGACGACTGCCCGACCACCTGGGATGAGACGCGCGCCATCGCCGGGGAGATCGGTGAATATGTCGTCATCGCCCGTCGCAAAGGGGATGTCTGGTATCTGGGGGCCATTACCAATGAGATGGAGCGCCGTCTGGAGATCGACCTGTCATTCTTGGGCGGTGGAAGCTGGACCGCGACACGCTATATGGATGGTAATCTGAGCCGTCCGGCCTATAAGACAGCAGTGAAAATTGAAACGGTGGAGGTCATGGCCACGTCACGCCTGAAGCTGCAACTCAATGCGGCGGGCGGGCAGGCTATCCGTTTCGTACGCACAGGAGCCGGGAAAATCTGATGAAGGCTATAGTGTCCATATTGCTGGCGGGACTGTTTCTGCCGGTGGTAGCTCAGGCTGCCGAGCCGCCGCTGGTCGTGCCCGATACCCGCATGCCGTCAGGTGTGTGGATATCGGATCAGGGGGACGGCACCTATATTAATCCGGTGCTTCAGGGCGATTATTCTGATCCCGATGTGGTGCGGGTTGAGGATGACTATTACCTGACGGCCTCCAGCTTTACCAATGTGCCGGGGCTGCCCATTCTGCACTCCAAAGATCTGGTCAACTGGACTCTGATCGGCCACGCACTGGCGCGCAATGTGCCGGAGGCTCATCATGCCGTGCCGCGGCGCGGGGGCGGTGTCTGGGCGCCTGCCATTCGCCACCACAATGGCAAGTTTATGATCTATTATCCCGATCCGGATTTCGGGATATTTCTGGTGACCGCCGTGGACCCAAAGGGGCCGTGGAGTGCGCCGGTTCTGGTGGATAGTACCAAGGGCGCCATTGATCCGGCCCCCTTCTGGGATACGGATGGTCAGGGCTATCTCGTGATAGGTTTTGCCGGATCGCGGGCGGGTATTAAAAACATCATTACGCTGAAAAAGCTCAATGCCGACGGCACAAAAACGGTTGATGAGGGTGTGCGCATTATCGAAGGCGATAAACTGCCCAAGGTTAAAACCTCGCAAGGGCTGATGCCGTGGTTCACCACCGAAGGCCCCAAGCTCTATAAGCGCGGCGAATGGTATTACATCTTTGCGCCGTCGGGTTCGGTCAAAGGCGGCTGGCAGGGCGTGTTCCGCTCGAAATCAATTTATGGCCCTTATGAGGGGCGAAGCGTAATCGATCAGGGCAATACCGACATGAACGGCCCGCATCAGGGCGCGTGGGTCGATACGGCCCCAAAAAATGGAAAACCGGGTGAAGACTGGTTCCTGCATTTTCAGGACACGGATTCCTATGGCCGCCGCGTTATGCTGCAACCGATGCATTGGCAAAAGGACGGCTGGCCGATCATCGGTGAGCGTCAAAAAGGTCAGGTCTATGGTCAGCCGGTCTGGCGTCACAAGAAGCCTGCCTTGCCCTCGCAGCCAATCGCCCGCAACCCGGTGGATGATGATTTTGACAATGGCTATCACCTCGGCTGGCAATGGAGTTCTAATCCCGGCGACGACTGGGTTGACCAGTCGGTCAAAGGCGCGCTGCGCCTTAAATCCGTATCGTCACCGGTCAATCTGTGGGAAGCGGGCAATCTGCTGACCCAGAAACTGCCGGGCATGGGTTTCAGTGCGGCGACAAAGTTGACATTAACGCCCAATCTGGCCGGGGAACGTGCGGGTTTGCTGGTTCTGGGTTATGATTACGGCTGGATCGGGCTGGAAAATACCGCAGATGGTGTCAAGCTGGTGCAGGTCACACGACCGCGCGCCAATGCCGGAGGCAGCGAGACGGTTCTGACGGCACCGGTGCGTGTTGACGGGCCGGTCTGGGTGCGCGCCCGGTTTGAGCCGGTAACGGTCGCAGACCCTGTGCCGCAGTTTCCCCATTACTGGCCGTCAATGTTGCGCTCGACCCACGCCAGGGTGGCGTTCAGCTACAGTCTGGACGGGGTGAGTTTCACGCCGGTAGGGACGGGCATGATGACGCAGCCGGGGCGATGGGTCGGCACGCAGATAGGCTTGTTTGCGCAGGCCGCGTCAGGTACACCGGCGTTTGTGGCCACCCGTGTCGGCTATGCGCAGTTCGATAATTTCAGCGTGGTGCCTTGAGGCCTTATTGCGCTGCCAGAGCGTTTTCCCATCAAGTGGAATCACTTGATGGATCAGAAAGAGCGACCACTAAAAAATTAGAGCAAATTTACGATGCAATATGATCGAAATTTGCTCTATTAAATAGCTGTTCTAATTCGCGTTATCTGAATCGCTAGGGATATAAAATGAAACGTCAGCGTATGAGCGATCAGGGCGGCACGGTAACGATTCACGATGTGGCCAGACATGCAGGTGTCTCGTCCATGACCGTGTCACGCGTCATTAATAAAAACGTCAATGTGCGTGAGCCTTTGCGTGAAAAGGTCATGGCCTCGATCAAGGCCCTGAAATACACCATGAACATGGCCGCGAGGTCGACACGCGCCGGCATGGGCGGGGTTCGGATCGGCGTGTTATATTCTCACCCGTCGGCGTCCTATCTGAATGAGGTCATGCTGGGGGGGCTGGATCAGGCGGCGCGTCTGGGGGCGCAACTGTTGCTGGAAAAATGCGGCGGGTTGCAGTCGCAGAAAAACGCCGTCAACCGGCTGGTTGAAGCCGGGGTTGATGGGGTGATTCTGCCGCCGCCTTTGTGTGATTCCGCACCCACCGTGCAGATGCTGACCCGTGTGGGCATCCCTGTGCTGGCGTTGGCGACGGCGCGCCCCTTGCCGGAAGTCTCGGCTGTGCGTATCGACGACTTTCAGGGGGCTCTGGCCCTGACCCGACATTTGACCAAGCTGGGGCATAAGCGTATCGGGTTTATCAAAGGCAACCCGACCCACACGCCGACCGAAGTTCGTTATGAAGGCTTCCTCAAAGGGCTGTCGGAGGCGGGCATTACGCTGGACGAGGGGCTGGTGGTGCAGGGGCAGTTTACCTATAAATCCGGGCTCGAAGCCGGACGGGAGCTTCTGGATCGGAAAGACCCGCCCACCGCTATATTTGCCTCCAATGACGATATGGCTGCCGGTGTCATGGCGGTCGCGCACGGGCTAAAGATCTCAATCCCTGAGCAACTGAGTGTATGCGGGTTTGACGATACGCCGGTCGCCTCGACCATCTGGCCGCAACTGACCACGGTTCATCAGCCGATCGTGGCTATGGGGCGCAGTTCGGTCAGTACAATTTTCGAGCGGATCAAAGAGCTGAAATCGGGCGAACCGTCTAGGCCCGTCCATCAACTGATGAAATTCACCCTGATGGATCGCGATTCAACGGGGCCTGCGCCGAAATAATATCTGACGGCGCAGAGGATAAGTTTTCCGCCTTAATTGATATCGATATCTTTTGGTCTCGCCGGATTTTAGGGGGCAGGCATCACGCTATAAAGAGGAAATTATGCCGCAGGAACTGCCTTTTGACGAAAAATCGGCGTCTCCCGATGAGGTGTTTGTTCTTTCGGAAGGGACTCCCAATACGCTTGAGGGAATGTGGCCGGATCGACGGTACTACGTCATCAACCGTTTGGAACTGCATCTATATCGGGCGGCGTCAAAGCCACGGGCGCGGGCGCTGATTTATCCGGGGGGAGGCTATCTCGATCTGGTTCACGATAAGGAAGGGATAGAGATTGCCCTGTGGTTATCGGGTATCGGGATCGATGCCTATGTGGTGGTTCATCGGTTGCCGGGGGCGCTAAAAGCCGGTACGGGCGAGGTCTGGTCATCCGATATTGCGCTGAACGACGGTCTTTTGTGTCTGGATTTTCTGCACGCGCGCGATGATTTGCCGCTTTTGCATTTTGGGTTGTCGTCCGGCGGCCATCTGGCGGGCGTCATGGCCTGTCAGGCGCATCCTCTGGCGGCGGCAGGCGTCATGATCGGCTATGCGCCGGTCAATGCCAATCACCGTCGCTACAAGGCCCCGGCGGATAAGCCCGATTATCCGCCGGTTGAGAAACAGGACTTTTATGACGCCTGGCCCATCGGTATGGCGCAGGAACCGCACGGCGTGCCCAAAGTCCCGGTGTTTTTGGTTTATGCGCTTCACGATCAGCCAGTGCCGGTCGATCATGCGCTTAACTTCATCAAGGCCATGCAGCAACATGGCGGCGATCTGGAGGCGCATATTTTCCCACAGGCGCCGCACGGATTCGCTCTGCGTGACCTCGCCGGAACGCACGATCAATGGCCGCTTCTGGCGTCGCGCTGGATCGACCGGGTTTTGACAGCGCTGTAATTCGACAGTTGTGTCAAAATCTGTGGCATAAAGGCGTCAGTTAGCTGTATCCAACTGAATATATATTGACGCATTTGTCATGCAAGCGTAAGGTTTATTTGTGGTATCGATATCAAATTGATGCTGCTTTCTGATAACGATATCAAATTAGGGTTGGCGGCAAAGTTGTCGGGCGCTGCATAGGGATATGTACAGGCCAATATAATGACGACATGCACGTTAAGCGCCGGAGGAAACAAAATGAAAAGATACACACGGATGCGCGCGTGCGTGTCGGGGGCAGCTATGCTGTTTGCCATGAGCGTGACTGCTGCGGCTAACGCACAGGAGACGGCATCTGCGGAAGATGTCGATACAACCACGGTGGTGGTCACCGGTATTCGCGCCTCGGCGCGCTCCTCGCTTTCGATCAAGAAGAATACGCTTGAGGTCGTTGATTCCATTACGGCCGAAGATATCGGCAAATTGCCTGACACCAATGTGTCGGAAACCCTGACGCGCATTCCCGGTGTTCAGGGCTACCGGTACGGCGGTGAAGGGGCGTCCCCTGCGGGCTCAGGCTCCGGGGTCACTATTCGCGGCCTGTCGGGGCAGACAGCCTCTCAGCTCAATAGCCGGGTATTTTTCACCGCCGGGACGCGTGAGTTCAACGTCGAAAGCGCTATTCCGGGCATGGTTGCGGGCATCGATGTTTATAAGAACCCGTCGGCGGAGCATATCGAAGGCGGTATTGGTGGCCTTGTAAATATCCGCACACGTAACCCCAGTGATTTTAAGGGGCCAACCGTGTCTTTGGGGGCTACGGCGCGCTATAATGACCTGATCAAAAAGGCTGATCCTGAAATTTTCGGTCTGGTTGCCAACCGTTGGGATCTGGCCAATGGTGGCCGCATCGGCGTGATGGCGGCGGGGACTTTTAGCGAAAGCAGTGGGCGTTCTGATAATAATCCGGCCAATGGCGGGGCAAACTTCAAGCGCGCGATCCGTGCGGATGATGCTGAATATGCCGTTGCGGCGGGCGCTAATCAGGCCTATGCCGGGCGAACGGATACGTGGTTTCTGGCCAGTGTGCCGAGCACGGCCAATGTCCCGAATGCCAATCTGACATCCTTTACAGGCGCGCCCCTGACCAGTGCGCAGCAGGACAATATTATGGTCGCGCCTGCGCTGACCAATAACCTGTTCCAGGAAAGCATTTTCCGTACCCGCAAAGGGTTGAGCCTTGCCAGTGACTACCGGGTAAATGACAGTCTGCGCTTTTATGCCGAGTATAATTATAACTACTATCTGTACCATCAAAACTATCGCGGCCTGAATGCCGTTGACGGCGGTACAGTTCAAAATCTGACGACGACGCCGTTCGACTATACCGAAGGGCTGGCCAACCGTAACAGCAATGGCGGCTCAGATGACGTGGTCGTCGATCAGCGACTGGCAGGGGCGACCTTCCTCAATTCGACCCTGAATACAGTCGGTGGCGATGAGCATCACGAATACGATACGGCCTCTCTGGCCGGGGGTGTGGAATGGAAGCCGACGTCCCAGTTGGAGTTCAAAGCCGACCTGATGTATCTTGAAACCACGCGCTCTCAGGATAATCGCTCAGTCAATATGGACTCGGCGCCGGGTCTCGTCTGGAATATTGAGCGCACCACCACGGGTGAGCCGCATACCTTTGATATCTCCGGCCCAAGACTGGATGATGCGGCCAACTGGATTTTCCGCGACTATAATAATGGTGCCAACCAGAAGTGGGACGATAGTGCCTGGGCGGCGGCCTTTTCCGGCAAATATATGCCCGAAGCCGGACCGTTCTCCGCCGTCAAGTTCGGCGTTCGCTTTGCGCATCAGCAGGATGATTACCGCACCTACAATTTTTCCGGCCGACGCCTGACAACCGATGGTGGTTTGCGCACGAGCGCCAACATGATTTTCGGGTCGTCAATGGCGGATCTTCTGGTCAATGCGCCCCGCAACTTCATGCGCGATGAGACGGGCTATTCCGGCGGGTTCCTGGTGTTCGATTCCGACGCCCTGTTAGGCGATAATGTCCGCAACCGTTTCCCAAATGCCGGGATTGCGGCAGAGGCCTCATTACCTGAAGTAACCGCGAACCGTCGCTATAGCGAAGAAGACACCACCGCCGCCTTCCTTATGGGTGAGTTTACCTTCCTTGACGACCGGCTTAAGGGCAATGTCGGTGTACGCTGGGTGAAGACGGAGGGCTTCTTCCGCTCCGGTGCCGGGGCTTCTGCCATTGAGGCGTCGTCTTCCTATAAGAACACCCTGCCGTCGTTGAACGTGACCTATGATCTGACGGGCGACAATGATCTGTTGCTGCGATTTGGCTATGGCCGGGGCCTGACCCGTCCTGATCTGGGTCAGCTTAACCCGACCCTGTCCTATAGCGAATCCTTGGGGACGGGCAGTGCTGGCAATCCCGACCTGAAGCCGCAGGTGGCCGACAGTTATGACCTGTCGCTGGAAAAATACTTCTCCAGCACCAACTATGTGTCCGCAGCCGTATTCCGTAAGGAAATCGACAGCTTCTTCTTTGGTATCGCCGGCTGTGAAACCATAGCCGGGGCACCGGCACCCAGTGGTGTTGTGACGCCAACAGGGTGTGCCTCGCCGCAATATCTGGTGACGCGCACGGTCAATGCCGAGCCGGGCTGGGTCGAAGGGGTGGAACTATCGGGGCAATATTTCTTTGATGCTCTGCCGGGTATCTGGAGCCATTTCGGCGTTTCCGGGTCTTACACCTTCGTCGATACCGCCTTGCCGGTGAACTTCGGTACGGCCACGGCACCACGTTTTGTCATCATGCCTCAGCCGATGCAGTCAAAGCATAATTACAGCCTGACCGGCATGTATGAGGATGAGAAATTCTCGGCCCGTCTGGTCTATACCTACCGTTCGGATGCCATTCTGTTTGGAGCGTCGATCAACCCGATCGATGGCCGCTATATCCGTGAGTATGGGATTCTCGATCTGGCGCTCAACTATAATCTGACAGAGCGGGTGGCGGTGAGCTTTAATGCCATGAACCTGACCGATCAGGCGCTTAACCGGAATGTGGGTGAGCCCTTCGGTTATGAAACCAACATTGAGCGTCAGCATTTTGCCAATGGTCGCAACTTCTCGCTGGGGGTGCGCTATAAGTTCGGCGGGTAGTATCTAAAGGTTTTAGTCGATTGAGAGCAGGGGCTGCGGCATCATATGTCGCAGCCTTTTTTATTTAATGATTTCAGTTGATTGGCTTGGTTCTGCCCTCCTGTGGTAATTTGGAAACGGTGGGCGGCGTTGTGATTGTGCGGGCGGGTTTGGCTTGACAGATTAGAAAATTTTCTGATAACGATATCAGAATATCGCAGTCCCTTTGCGCCATTTTTTGTTATCGATAACTTTTATGGTGGTCTCTAAGGGGTGGCGGTCAGGCAATTAAAACAACAGGCCGGGTTACAGAGCCGGCGGGAGAAACAGATGGAAAAGGATAAGGCCCGTAACGGGCGCTGCGGGACTGCGCAGATTTCATATCAGGCGATGCTGGTGGCCTTGGGCGTCGGGCTTATGGCCGTCCCGGCTGTAGCGCAAGAACCGGCGCAGGCTCCGGTTCAGGCGCAGACACAAGCGGTACCTGATGAGGTCGACGACGGCACTGAAACGGTCATCGTCACCGGCGTTCTGGCCAATACCAAGGCCAAGAAGGCCAACGTATCCTATTCGGTCCTCACCGAGGACGATATGTCAAAGTTCACACCGATCAGCGCCGATGACATGCTCCGCGATATGCCGGGGGTGGTTGTGGAATCCAACGACGGGGTCGCGCGCAACGAAGTCTTTACGCGCGGCATGACGATCGGCACGGGCTCGAACACATCGGGCTATTTCTGGACGACCATTCTGGAAGATGGCTTGCCGACGGTGCCGTTCAAATTCAGCGGATTTCAGGATGGCTATTTCTTCCGCTCTGACCTGAACACCAGCCGGGTGGAATCCGTTCGGGGCGGCTCATCTGCGACGGCCGTGACCACCTCGGTCGGGGCAACCTTTAACTACATCACCGGTAAGGTTCGCCCCGGTGCGTCGATACAGACCAAGATTGGTTTCGAGGGCGAGGATCTGCATCTGTCGTGGAAACAGGTGGACGGCTATTACGGCTGGCTGAACAAGGCGGGCGATTTTGGCTATAGCGCCAGCGGGTTCTATCGTCGCTCAAACGGTCAGGTTAATCCGGGTTGGGACCTTAACCACGGTGGCCAGTTAAAGTTCAATCTGTACAAGAGCTATGAAAGTGAAAATGGCTCCGGCACCATCAATGTGACGTTCAAGCACCTTGACGATACCAATGCTGAATTGACCACCTTCCAGCAGCCTGCCTATGGCTACGAAGATTCAGAAGCCATTCCCGGTTTTCCGCGTGATGTGAACCTGTTCATGAATGGCGGCAAGCAAAGCGTGCCGAACTATAATAAGCCGGGTACGCACGCACTCGATCCCTCAGACGGCTATCAATACCAGCAGGATGCGGTGTGGCTGCGTTGGGAGCATCAAACCAATGGTGCGTGGAACTATGCCGGGGCTCTGCGCCTTCAGAAATCGACCTATGACGGGCAATCCTATAAGCCCCAAAGCCTGACCTCGATCGCGTCCGCCGCGGCGACGCGGGAGCGCTATGGCCTGAATATCAACAATCTGGATCGCACACCCGGCTACTATGAATATTACGACTCGACGGGCGCTCTGCGGGCGCGGGTGGCCAACAATGTGAGCGGCTCACAACTGGGCACAAACTATCGCACCGGTGCCGCGTGTCCGGTGGTTCCGGGAGCAGCCTGGACGGCAAACAGCCTGTGCCTCGTGGCGAACACTTTACCTAACCGCGAAGTCGACGTCCGCGGAGGCACGGTAACCGCTACGACCGGAACGGGCTCAACCCTATATCCGGCGGCGGGTCTTAACCGGGACCTCGTTATGCTGACGCGGGCAGAAGATAATGAGCGGTCATCTGATGACGTGATCGGCAATCTGACGGCGACCTATCGTCAGGATACTTACAGCATCAATATGGGGCTTTATATTGCACGCTCCGAACAGACCAATGACAACTGGGCCAACGGGTTGGGCGTATCCGCCTGGGCCGACGGTCAGGTTGAAAATCTGAATGTGCGCTACGTCACCAATACCGGCACCACCTATCAACTGACGGACGCAGGCGGCTGGGGGGCTTACGGTTCCGGTCTGTTTACGACGGTGTTCCAAAAAGCGAAGATTGTTGAGATATCTCCCTACATCGGTATCTCATGGTCACCGAATGAGCACTGGGACTTAAGCGCCAGCGTGAAGCAGCAGCGTATCAGTGCCAAAACCTATTCCGAGACTTGGGATACCCGTAATTCGGGGGCCGGTTCTTTGGCGAACGGCGGTCTGGATGGTAATCCGCTGACGGTATTCGATAATGTTTATATGATCAGGAACGTCTCAAAGATCATCGAAGCCGATAAGAACGTCACCAACCTCAATGTCAGCGCGGCGGTGGGGTATAACATCAACGCCAAAAACAAGGTCTATTACCGCTACATGGACGGCAAGCAGCCGGCCATGGGGATCATTAACCGCTATTCGACCGTGGCTACTCTGGCGCGTCCGTTAGGGCCTACGGGCTATGTTAAGTCCCACGAAGCGGCCTATACCTTTGGGGACAGCAAGTTCAACGGGCAGGTGACCCTGTTCTATCAAAGCTTTGCGATCAACGACTATCCGACCGCCGTCGATACGGACAATGTATCGACCTATCTGTTGCCGGAAAACTTCAACACCTACTTCACGCGGGGCGTTGAATCCTGGTTCAAGTGGAAGGTCACGCGCAAGCTGTCGTGGGATGCGTCGGTGACCTATCTCAACGGCAAAACGACCGAGGCCTATACCTGGCTCAACACGGGTGCGAACGGCAATGGTGCCGCTGATGACCTATTGCGCATCGATTCCGGCATCTTAAGCCGCACACCCAAGTGGACGGTCAGCAACACGATTTCCTACAAATGGGATGACTTCCGCATCAATCTGCGCCACCGCTGGATGGATAAGCGTAAGGTCAATACCAATCCGGTCGATACCCGCTGGCTGCCGACGCAGGACAATCTGGATATCTCGGTTCAGTACGAAGGCATCAAGGATACCCGCATCATGCTGGATATCCGCAATGCGCTCGATACCCAGTATGTCTCGGCCTACGATACGATGGTCACGACGGGCCTGACGAACAATGTCCAGCTTTACGATGTCGTGGCTCAGTTGCCGGAGTCGGGCTTCCTGCTCAAGCGCAATGCGCCGCGCTCAGTTTGGCTGACGGTCAGATACGACTTCTAAGCTAAACAAAGTCTGCGATTGGGGCGGTCAGGTCTATGGCCAGACCGCCCTTTGGCCGTTTATCATGGTCCAAAATTATAAACGACGGTGTGAGGAAATTTCATGAGACGTGTGCGCACCCGCCTGACAGCCCAAGTAACGGCATGGATAGTTTCAACTTCAGTCGCGGCGGTGGCTTTGGGTTTCTTGCCGCAAGTTTTACGGGCCGAAGAGGCCCAAGCTGTCACACAGGTAAACACGCGTAGCTTCACCATAAGGCCGGGCGGCGTCCACCTAAGTTTTTCCGATGACGCGATCCGCTCTTTCAAAGCGCGCGTCGCAAACAACCCCGAAGTTGCTGATCAATGGCAAAACATCAAAGCCGAGGCCGACCGGCAAGTCGCCCTTCCGACTAAAGACCTGATCCGCGATGGGCGGCGGCTGACCGATGCGCTTGAGCCGATGATCCTTGCCTACCGCATGACAGGCGATGCCCGTTATCGCCGCAAACTGCATGAGATTTTGCGCGGCTTCTGTGCCCAATCTAATCTTGTCACTGATGCGCCGCTGCTGAAGCGCGATCCGGTGTGGAACTCTGATCTGGGCATGGGCTTTTCGGGTGAGATGTTCGGCCTGATTTATGACTCGATCCGGGGGGAGTTAACGCTGGTCGAGCGTCAGGAACTGGCTTCCGGCTATATTCAAAAGCTGGTCACGCCGGTATTTAACGACTGGATCGATGGCCGCCAGCGCATCCACACTCTGGATACTATGGGCCATAACTGGTGGGCCCATATTGTGTTCGGCACCGGTGTCGGGCTTGTCGCCATTTCGCGCGATGATCCCCGCGCCATGGCCTATCTTGACCGACTGGAAACAGCCGGTGTTGAGTGGTGGCACTATAAGGGCAGCCGCATCGAATCCAAGGTTGAAACCTTTGATACTGACGGTGGTAATCTGGAAAGCGTGAACTATGCTGAACTGGCGGTCGGCACCTATCTGGAGTTCCGGCTGGCCTGGCAGGAGATGTTCAAAGAAGCGCCTGCCGATATTCCGGTGGTGGAAAAGTCCGTCGATTTTCTGACCCATAACGCCTACCCGACGCGCGCGAAGCTGCTGCACGTCAATTTTGGCGACGGCAATATCGATAAGAACTATTCACGCACAGCCGCCAATTACTGGCTCATGGGGAAAAAGCGGCCGGTTGATCTCTGGTACATGACGCAGTCGGCAACGGCGGGCGATGGCAAGGACATACGCTACCGGCCGCGCTATCTTGTTCAGATACCTCTGGCGACAGAAAATGATGGGGCAGGGCAAACGCCAGATCTGCCGCTTAGTGCCTGGTATCGCAGTATGGGCTGGGCGACGCTTCGGACGTCATGGGTGGCGGATGCGACCTTGCTGGCCGTTCGATCAGGCTATACCTGGAATCACAGCCATGCCGATGCCGGGTCGTTCATTCTGTTCCATAAGGGCAAGCCCCTGCTGATCGATTCCGGTAATTCATCTTATGGGCGCAAGGAATATGACGGCTATTACCGGCAGACTCAAGCCCACAGTGTGGCGACGTTTAACGGCAAGGCTGAACCGGCTGAGGATACCTATATCGCCTCACATCTGCCCGGGCAGATACCCAATATGCTGGATGCGGCAGGGCTGCGATATGTGTTCGCAGACGCCACAGGGCCGACATCAGCCAATTTTGCCCGTAATTTCCGGCACTTTCTCTGGGTCGATGGGGTAATCCTTATCTATGATGATCTCAAAGCCCGCGCGCCCGGACAATTTGCCTTCCAGTTACACACTGAAGGCGAAACAAAGCGTCAGGGCCAGAACCTGATCGTCAAAAACGGCGACGCTTCGGTGCAGGTCAGGCCGCTGTTTCCGGCCACCTTCCCCGATGCCGGACTGCCCACGGACTATCCGGAAAATATGCGTCTGGAGGAGCTATCCGGCTATAAGGATCATGCCCCGGATACGCGCACGACCTATTATGCCTTCCTGCCTGCGGATAAGGCTGAGCGGCAAAAGTTCCTCACGGCGATTATCCCGCAGGGTGACGGCAACGCGCCTGAGATCGAGCGGCTGAACGGGCCGGACATGATCGGTGCCCGCATACGCCGTGACGGGCGGGTGACGGATGTCTATATCAACCTCAAGGCTGACGGCAGCATTAAGCATCGCAACGCCACGGCCACCCTGATGGGCTGGCAGACGGACGCCTACATGCTGTCGATTACCTACAAAGCGGGGGCTGAACCATCGCCCTCGACGGTTGAGCGCCTGTTTGTGGCCGATGGCAGCTATCTGCGTCATGGCAGCACGCTTATGCTCGATAGCCTGTCCAAGCGCTTCCTCATCGCGGATTATAGGCAGACACCCTCATTCCGGGTGCAGGGTCAGAGCGACGCCGAACTGGGCCTGTGGCTGCCGCGAGTATCGGGGCATGTTGTGGTCAATGATCAGCGGGTTGCGCTGACCGGTAAGGATCGTTTCGTGCGTTTGCGCTGCTGCTAACGGGGAGGTGAGATCGTGGCAACAGACTATGGTATGCAGGTCGTCGCACCGTTTAGTCCCTTGATCATCAAGGCTACCGCGCCGGTATCGGTGGTGGTCGGACTGAACGCACGGGTCGATCAGATCCTGAGCGGGCAGGATGAGCGCCGCTCGCGCGACTGGTCACAGCATCTGGCGGGTAATCTGACGACGGAGATCCGCATGACCGATATTATTCGTGACTTGCCGGATCTGACGGATTTTCTCTACGATGTGGCGCGGACCTATACTTACCGCTGTGAAAATGCCCTTTTGAACTACGGCAACTATAGCGAAACCGAAGAGCTGAAAGACAAGAAGCTTGAGATCCAGATCAAAGAAGGCTGGGTCAATGACATGCGCGCCGGCGATTTCAATCCGGTGCATTATCATCAGGGCTGTATCTATAGCTGCGTGCTCTTTCTGAAAATTCCGGAGGATTATGAGGCTGAATTTCAGGCTGATAAACACCGCCAGAACAGTGTCGGCTGCTTGCAGTTCATTGACAGCCGCACCGCTGTCGGGACGCGTAACCTGTTTATGGTCAAACCGGTCGTCGGGGAGTTTTATCTGTGGCCGTCATGGATGCTGCACTGCGTTTATCCGTTTCGCGGTGTGGGCATAAGGCGCAGCATGAGCATCAATATGGCGCTGGCCTGATAGGTGAGCCCTGCCGCAGACAGGCATCTGCGGCAGGGTTTTTGTCATTTGAATGAGACACCTTCAACGTGATCGCCGATTTCAAGTAAATCAGGCTGCGCGCCGGTCAGTTTTTTGCCACCGACCGTGACGTTTTCTATGGAAATGCCGCGCACTTTGCGGTCTGGGGAATAGCCCCGGATCAGTGACGGCGCGAACGCGCCAGAGCCGGTGAAGTGAATATTGCGGAACTTAATATCGTCGATGCCGCGTCCGGGGCTGGTGTTATATTTCTGGTTATAGAGTACCTGCAGGCTGAACAGTTTACCTTCCTCGATACGCTCAACGCGCCAGTCCTCAAAGGTGATGTTGCGCACCAGATTATCATCCCCGACCATCAACCCAATCGCGCCCTGATAGTCGGGTTCATCTTCGTCGTGATCCAGAACATCGACATTGCGAAAGGTGACGTTTTCAATAACTTCGGCGTCAGGATGGTGAGCAGAAGGGGTGTTTCCGTGAATGCCCATCATGACGTTGTGAGCCACATCGGCCCACAGGGTTGCCTCGCTGACGCGAATGTTGCGGCTATCGCCCCAGGTATCCCAGCGGTGGTTATAGATCGTGATATTGTCATCGGAGGTGCGCAGGAACACATTGCGGATTTCCACGTCCTGACAGGCGAAATGGCCCAGCCCATCCGACCACTGACCGCCGCCAATCAAGCGGATGCCAATTTCCCTGACATTTGTCGAATTGAAACAGGCCATGGTGCCGTGCTTCTGATTGATATGGATCGTACCGTCGATCGTAACATTTTTCGAGTTGCGGATGATCGTCTGGCCGGCATCGACAAACAGTCCATCGCTGAGGACTATGACGTTCTCGACGTTTTCAATCAGGAGGGGGCTTTTGATGACAGCAGACCCATCGATATAGACCGTCGTGTTTGATTTCAGGCGGATATCGCCCGAATAGACACCGGGTTTAGCCGGCACAGCCTCTAACAGGGCACGGCCTTGTGCACTGTCGATGAAGGCCGACACAACCGATCTGGCGATCCTGTCCGAAATGATGTGCAAGCGATCATCCTTTCCTCGAATGGCCAACAGCGGACTCTGCTGATCAAGACCGCCCGCGCCTATGTGGCCATAGGATTTGAGCATTTCACGCGTTTCAGTGGCTTGGGCGTACGCATTCAGTCGGTTCGTCACAGCATCGGACCAGGTCATGACAAGGGTCGCGCGCGCTTCGATCAGGTGGTTGGTCCCGACTGTTCCGGTTCGCTTTGGAAAAACAGCCCAGTAGGCGCCGCGCCAGAAAGGCTCTTCGAGCGTTAGTGTGGTCTTAGGCAATGCGCCGCGATCGCGAAGGCGATCCCAGAAGAGGCCGTCCAGTGCATGTCCAAACACGACGGAAAACGTACTGTTCGCATGGTTGCGGCGTTTCAGCTCTGCGTGGATCAACGCGATATCCGGGGCGATTGTTTTTGCAATTATGTCGGCCAATTGCGCGGACTATTTACGCAAGGGTGCCATCTGAGCCGGACCCAGAACCGGAATAGCCGTCGTGACTACATCGCCCTCGCGACGGAGCATGTTGAAAGTTTCAAGGAGGTTTATCTGGCTGTCTGTTACCCGTGTACCTCTCTGTCGCAGGGCCGCTATCGAGATGCCTTCCCGCGCCAGAAAAAGCAGTCGTCCATTGTCGTCCATTTTGATGATGCGATGGGGTGTGCGGACGGCATTGATACAAAAACAATGCAAATCCCACTGCGTGAGGTCTTCCGGTGGGGCGAGAGACTGAGCGTGCAGTTGGCCGACCGCGGACGCTAATCCTACAGCGACTAAGCGCATTATGGCTTTTCGGCGATGCATGGCGTGGTCCACACTTTATTTGATAGTGAGTGTAAAAAAACTATCATATAATCGTTTCTAGGTCCGGATCATCTTTTAGTGATTGTGTTCGACTCAGCGATCAATTGGTATCGTAAGAGAGTTTTCGAGGAGAAATTCAGAGAAACAAGTTCTACTGTTTCCACATTTCTTGACTTCAAGTGGGGGAAGCAAGGCTGCGATTTCCGCTTTCATGCATATTCTCTCCAACTGCATCCAACTCGGTTCTATTTCTCCTATGGGCGCAAGAGCGACACAGGCGGAGATGATGGTCAAGACGATTTTGAAATAAGTTGCCTTAAAAAACGTCAAAATTATCAATAGGTAATTTTGGTGTTCAATTCTTTGCTCAACTTTTTGCTATACTGAAGCGATGTGGATGATCGCTAACGGATTGCAATGAGAGTAAATCGACAAAGCCTAGGTATTTTTACACCGGCCGACAAACACGCTGCTGGCCAGGCCCGTTTCTGTCGCCAAAATTTGCCTTAGAAACTGCTATCAAGAAGATTGATCATCGCGGTAGCCGCACACTATAGTTGCGACGCAGGCAAGGGAATGGGATGTCATCAGATCGTATCGACGGATGGAAGGCGATCGGCGCATACTTTAACCGTGACCGAACGACGGTTATGAGGTGGGCTCGTACGCGCAGCTTGCCGGTCCGCCGCCTGCCGGGCGGCAAGATCTCCACAGTCTTTGCGTTACGCCAAGACCTCGATCGATGGGCTTCCAGCCAATCCAGCCTTGATGACGAGCCGCCTGCCGATACGCAGGATACGGGGGCAGCCCTGTCGAAGCGGGTCAGGCTTTTTTGGGCGGCGGGCGCGGCTGTCCTGACGGCTGTTATCGTGGCGGCAGCGCTTCTGTGGCCGCGTGACTCAGGCGCGCCGACCGTACAGACCCTGCCATCTGATCCAGCGCTCAGCCAACTCTATCTGCAGGCTCGCGGCGACTGGGCGCAGAGGCGGCCCGAAACTCTGGCGCGTGCCATTGTCGGCTTTGAAACCCTCACGCGGGCCGAACCCGATTACGCGCCGGGTTGGGCGGGGCTGGCGGAAGCCTACATCCTGGCCCGAGAATTCGGCACGATGACGGATGACAGCGCTTTTCCCAAGGCGAAGGCTGCCGCTGAAACCGCCTTGCGTCATGATCCGGATCTCGCCAGCGCGCACCGTGCCCTTGGCTTTGTGCATTACTGGTGGGACAATGCCTCCCGTGAGGCGGGTGTGGATTTTCGCCGCGCGCTGGCGCTGGCGCCGCGCGATGCTCAGACCCATTTCTGGTATGGCAATATTCTGGCTGACAACGGTCAGCACGTCGCGGCCATGCGCGAACTCGATACGGCGCGCCTTATAGAGCCGGGTTCCGTCGCCATTCAGGTCGATCACGCGTGGGCGCAATGGGGTGCCGGCAACGAAGCCGAGGCGCGGCAGGCCTTTGACGACCTGGCGCGCAGTCATCCCGAATTTGCCGTCATCTTTGATTGCCTGAGCGAAATTAATCTGAGCGACGGTGACTATGTTGGCTACATTCAGAACCTTGGCACCTATGCCCGGCTGCGCAAGGACGATGCCTTGCTCAAGCATGTCGAGGCTTTGCGCACGGCGTTGAAAACCGGCACAGAGGCGGTTCAGGACGCTCTGATGCGGCGCGCCCTGGCTGAGATCGCTTCGGGCGAGCAAAAAACGCACATTCGGCCGGTTTTTCTGGCCTCGCTCGCGCAGAACCGCAAACAAACACTGGCGTTCCTTGAACAGGCTGAAATCCGCCAGGAGGTCTGGGGAAACGCCGCCACGACAACTCAGATCAGGAAAGTGTGGCTTGATGATGCGGAGATTGCCGAACGTGTGCGGCGTCGCCGTGCTGAGCTGGTCGAGTAAGGCTGGCATCATCGCCGCACCCGCGGAATTTCTTGATAACCGCTGAACACCATGGTCCTGTCGCAGAGTAGTTCGGCTATTTCCTCGGCGTGACCGCCATAGCGCCATAGTGGAAAGTCATAGAAACGGTAACGCGCGTCATGGCGTGGCGCGAGATCAATCTGCGGTCTTTGCCGGGGATTAAGCAAGCCCGCCAGCGGATAGTGGATGATGCTGTCGGGTGCGGAGAGCCAGCTCGCCAACCAGGAAAAGGTGCTGATCGCCAGAACCTTATGGCGGGCGTGTCGCAGAGTCTGGAAATCCTCGCAGGCTGTGGCGTGCGTCAGGAAACGGGCTTCGGGAAAGGCCTCACGCAGGGCACGTCCATACCAACTGTCATCCAGTTGACCCACAAACACAGGCTTTAGCCCAAGCGCCGGTAACAGAGACCTGTAAAAGCTGATCGGCAGAGGAAAATAATCGGGATGTATCCCTGCCAGAATGTCCCCGGCCCGGACGTTGAGGGCGATCTCGTCATCATCAATCCGTGAGCCTGCGACCGGCGCATCAAATACCTTGCGGAAGCGCTCAATATTGTCGCCAAAATATTCCAGCCTCTGGGCGTAGGCATGAATATCGAGGCCGTCGTTCTGACCCGTTTCGAGGCGATGCAGCGCCTCTGGGATGTCAATGCGGTGGCGTGCGGGTAGGGTTAAGGGCGCGCACCATGGTGGCGTGTCGACCGCCGAGCACAATCCCCAGACCGGCATATGGTAACCCACGATATCGGCATCCTGAATCTGATCGGCCAGATGCTGCGCCAGCATGTAACGAAACATCTGATTGCCGAGATTGCCAGGTTGGACGCGGATGTAGACTGTCATAATAGCAAGGCCCCGATCCGTTCACGAATAAGCCTCCCCGCATCGACTGCAAATTGCGGTCTTATTCTAGCGGCGGCATCCAGGGCGGCCTGGTGAAAAGCCGTGTCGTCATATCGATCATGAATGACCTGACGAACGCTATGGGCCACGCGCTCTGAAATCGTTATCACATGTACGCAGCCCTGACTTTCACAACGGCGTGCATGATAAAGGTGTTCGAGATGTTGCGGGATAGCGACCTGCGCCACCCCGGCGGCAAGCCCCAGCGACAGTATGCCATGCTGACCGGAATGGACCATAAGGCGCGACCGCCGCGCGATCAGATCGACCGGCACCGGGCCGTTTTCAACACAGACACCGGCCGCTACCAGCCGGTTGGCGCGATCGCTGTCAAGGCCCGGACAATAGGCCCTGGTCGGCAGTCCCAGCGAACATATGGCATCAAGCACGCCCGTATCGGCCAACTCGGTCGTGGAAAAATAACAGAAAACCTCATCGCCTTCACCCGATACGGAAGCCACATCTGCGACCGGAGGCAAAAGCGCCTGCGTGCGTAAACCGTCATAGGGATCGAGTATATCGAGTGTGCGCACCAGTTCTTGCGAGCGCCGGTAGATATCCGGCAGGACGTCGAGCCTCGGCACGCTCAGCGGTTCCAAAGCGGTGTTGATCGTCTGCACCATCTCTGTCTCGTCATAGAGTCGTTGATTGTATTCGGGCAGGAAAATTGGAAATGTTTTCAGTCCCTCAGCCACAATGCCATAGCCGGTGCCCGTTATAACCGTCGGTATACCCAGGCTTTGCGCGGCCAGCAGGGCGCAGGGCGCATAGTCGGCAATGACCAGATCGCTGCGCCGCGCAATCAGGGTGGCTTGCCACCAGCCGACCTGACGCGCCAGAAACTCCGCGTCGCGAAATCCGCTGTCGCCCAGGAATTCGCCCCAAGTGGCGGTACGCACCAAGCCTTCGCGACGGGCCGCGTCGTATCTCAGTCGCGCCGCCGGGAAAACCATCTCACACAGGGGGGCCAGTTCCGCCGCGTGGTCCATCCGGCACAGGGCGGCATCATAGATGAAGGCGTCGCCGAGGGCCGCCGCCACAGTCTTTAAGGTGACAACGTGCCCTCGGCCAGCGCCCGCTTCCCAGGCCAGCAGAATTCTCGGTTTCATACGTCAAAGTTCCGCGACATGGGATAGTTGGACGCGTTCAGGCGTGGCGTGATTACGTGGCGTAGCAGGCCCCGCAGACACAGTCGTTATCGTCATCTTCTGGCGGCGGCGGTGGCAGGGCGACATCGGTGCGGCGGCGCGAATTGCCGATACCATACATATCGTCCTTCAGATGGTTGGTGTAGGTTTCCTGATCGCGCACCGCCCTGAGCGATGCGCCATTACCGCCAAAACGCACGCGCAGGCCCACCCACGCACCGCTATAGGCCTTGTCACCGAAACGGCCCTCGGCGAACAGCGACACCGTCGAAGACTGCCATTTATAGGCACGCTCAACGCCTGCGACACCACCATGGCGTCCGCTACCATAACGATGGCCCAGCGTCAGGGCCCAATTGGGGCGCGGGTAGTAGGTGACGTCGGCCAGGTTAAAGACTCCATCCTTGTCGCCATAGGTATCGACCACCGTGTAACCGGGAATCGTGCCGGCGACGACCGTAGCGGCGCCCACTTTTTCATGGCCGGCAATCCAGTTGAATGCCGTTTTATCGCCCTGATAGACAAGTTCGAGGCCCACACGTTCGCTATTCAGTTTGGCAGGCGTTTTGATACGTGTTTTTGAGACATAGACGCCCAATGTGGTGTGAGCCGAAGCCTTAAAGCCCAGGTGGGCAGCGCCCGCGACGCTTTTGTCGCCGGCATGTTCGGCCGCCAACAGATCGAACTGTCCCTTAAAGGTTTCACCATAGGAGAAACTCATCGAGGGCAGCAGGCCTTTGCTATCCTTGTTTTTTTCCTTGCCGATAGGACGTGTGTCGGTCGTTGTCCCGGCAAATCCTTCGACGCGGAATCGCACAGCACTGTCCGCCGCAGACTGAGCGACCGCCAGTTGTGGCGACAGGCCCCCAGCCGTCGTGGCAACAAGAGCGATGGCCAGTGTTGACCCTGAGAAATTTTGAAGCATCCAATAGACCCCTTAGTGAGATATTACCGGACGCCAGCCTTACTCATGTCTTTGATGTGAAGAAGACGGTAAGGTGTTGCATAGCGAGGCGTATGGTTGCTTTGCGCTGATGCAACAGTTTGCAACACGCCTGCGCGGCTATCCAAGGATTCCGACAGCCTTGGATAGCCGGACATCCTGCCGGTGTCCATAAGTCAATCTGCTCGGCCATTTCTAAAGCGTCATCAACTTCGATACCCAGATACCTCACCGTGCTTTCCAGCTTGGTATGACCCAGGAGGAGTTGTACGGCTCGCAAATTGCCGGTTTTTCTATATAGCTGGGACGCTTTCGTTCGACGCATAGTATGGGTTCAATACATAGCCGTCTCCAAACCGATGCTCTCGGCCCAGGCATGAACGATGCGAGAGTACTGCCGTGTGGAAATATGAGGCCGCTGTTTTGACCGGCCTAGGAAAAGGTATCCTGAACCACCGGAAGGCAGTTGTTCAAGTAGCCGCTCTATCGACAATCGCGTGTGTTCAGTGACCTCAAATTTCACAGGCTTGCCGGTCTTCTGCTGGATAACGGTAGCTCGGTCATGAACCTTCCCAGCTTGACAGAGATCATTCACGCGCAGGCGAACTAGGTCACAAGCTCTGAGTTTGCTGTCGATAGCTAGATTGAAAAGGGCAAGGTCTCTTGGTGACTTGCGAAGTTCGAGTCTTACGCGAATTGACCACACGTGCTTAGGCTGAAGTGGCTTTTTCTGACCAATAAATAAGCCCTTATTCCATGGCTGGGTGCGGGCATAAAGTGTATCTTCGGACATGGCGGATTCACCGCCGGCCCTCCCACCGCAACTCGCTTATGCATACCGCTAGTGTAGCACGGATTAAAGCCATGCGGACGGCAAAGAATAAGCGTGTGACGTAGAATTGTCCGCTTATGGGGTGCTCACACGTAGTTGGGTGCAATGTCCGGAATGGGCGCCGAGGAGCCGAACGTGTCGTTGACCTTTTTGGCTGTCGCCGATTACTTATTTATCAGGCGCGGCGGCGAACATTTGTTGAGTTTTCTTCCCTGCCGGGTTGAGCATTTGACATCAGCAGGTTGGCGATACCGTCAGGGTGTATAGCCTTGCTCAGCAGGAAGCCCTGGATTTCAGCGCACTGTTCGTGGCGCAAATGGTCAAGTTGATCGACTGTTTCGACACCTTCGGCCACGCAATCAAGCCCAAGCTGGCGGGCCAGATCCAGTATACTATGGACGATTGCGGCCGTACTCGCGTCATTGACAATGTCGCGCACGAACGACCGGTCGATCTTAATGCGGTCAAGCGGGAAGCGCTTCAGATAGCTCAAAGACGACCAGCCCGTGCCAAAATCATCAAGCGACAGTTGCACGCCCAAGGCCTTAAGATCTTTCATGGTCTTTAAGACGGCCTCGTTATCATCCAAGGTAAGGCTTTCAGTGAGTTCAAGCTCCAGCCATTGTGGGCTTAAACCGCTCTCTGAAAGTGCTTCGTTCACGGCACCAACAATATCACAACGATAAAACTGCTGAGCCGACAGATTAACCGCCACGCGAACTTTACGGAGGCCTTGCGCTTGCCAGGCAGCATTTTGAAGGCAGGCCGTGCGCAGAACCCAGCGTCCGACCTCGACCATCTGGCCATGCTCTTCGAGTAAGGGGATGAACAAACCTGGCTCGATCATACCCTCGGTCGGGTGCTGCCAGCGCAATAGCGCTTCAAGGCCGGTTATGGTCGATTTGTCGAGTGAAAACTGCGGCTGATAATGCAGGACAAATTCGCCGCGCTCGCACGCGCCGTGTAAATCGCTGGACAGGGTATGCCAGCGGTCGGCCGCCATACTCAGATCATGGCTGAACAGGCGGTACTGACCGCGGCCTTTCTTTTTGGCCTGATACATGGCCGTGTCAGCGGCCTGGAGCAGGGCGACCGGCGTATCGCCGTCACCGGGATAAAGACTGATACCGATACTGGCGTTGATCCTGAGGTTATGACCAAGGACATGGGCGACGGGCCGGAAGCAATCCAGCACCCTTTCAGCCAGTCCTTCTGCGTCGGCCGCACAGCTTATGCCGCTGGCCGCAATGACAAATTCGTCGCCGCCCAGACGGGCCGGTGTATCTGACTCGCGCAGAACGCTGCGCAGTCGTTTGGCCACCTCTTCGAGCAACCCGTCCCCGACAAGATGCCCCAGACTGTCATTGATGTGTTTGAAGTGATCGAGGTCAAGCAAAAGCAACGCCACCTGACCCTGATGGCGGCGGACATGGGCCATCGACTGCCCCAAACGGTCCATCAGCAGGGTGCGGTTAGGCAGGCCGGTAAGGGAATCGTGCAGAGCCAGATACCGCACACGGGCCTCGGCCTCTTTGCGGGCGCGGATATCACGAAAGCTGCACTGAGCCAGGAGGCGGTCACCGGCGTGATAGGTCGCGCCAACGATTTCGACGCTAACATCTGTGCCATCTGGGCGTTGCCATGACCAGTCATCCCAGCGGGCTTCAGTCTGGGTGCTCAAAGCATCGACAATAGCCGTACCCATACCATGAGTGTAGCCGTTCAGAACGTCGGCAGCCTTACGGCCGCGAAGGTCATCGGCGCTGCCACCGAGGATGTCGGTATACCGGGTGTTGACGTCGTTGATCAGGCCTGTAGCGCTGTCGAACACCAGTATGCCGTCACCGGCGGTTTCAAACAGGCGGCGATGACGCAGTTCAGACTCGCGCAGTGACACCTCTATCGTCTGCCGTGCGCGCACTTCGTCTTTCAGTTCGGACTGCGTTTGATGCAGGGCCAGATGAGTGCGCACCCGCGCCAGCAGTTCGGTGATCTGGAACGGCTTGGTGACATAATCGACGCCGCCGGCGTTGAAGGCGGCAATCTTACTGTCAAGGTCAGTCAGAGCGGTCATGAAAATCACCGGCACGTCGCGAGTACTCGGCTGTTGTTTCAGCCGCCGGCAGGTCTCAAACCCATCCAGATCCGGCATCATAACATCCAGCAGGATCAGGTCAGGGGTGACATAGCGGACGCGCTCAAGCGCTTCCAGCCCGCCCAGAGCCACAAGCACATCATAGTTCTGGACTTCCAGATGATCGACGATGACGCCGATATTCAGGGGATTGTCGTCGATAACCAGAATGGTCGGGTTGCGCATAATCTTCACAAACAGCCCTTATGCGGCTGCCCTTTCCTGAGCATACTGCTCAATCAGCCGTAAGACGGCCGGGGATTGGTAGCTGGCCGCCAAAGAATCCAGCCGGGCTGCAAACGGATGATACGGCTCACCCAACGCCACAATTGACGGAATTTCCTTACGTATGGCGCGCAGATTTCCCGCGCGTGCCAGTACCAGCAGCCGCGCCATCTGCGCGCCTTCCGGGGCCAGCAGGGTCGGTGCGGTCTCTGTCGGGGGCAGGTCGCCTGAGTGCGGAGATGGTTCTGCACCGTCAAAGCCAAGGCTTATGGTGTCATCGGCGGCCAGATCAAAGGTCGCTTCGACACGAAAACGGCTGCCGTAGCCCAGCGTACTTTCAACCGTCACATCTCCGCCCATCATCTGCACGATCTGATGGGTGATGCTGAGGCCCAGACCGGTACCGCAACTGCGGTCAATGGCGTTACCCGCCTGTTCAAAGGGTCTGAAAATCTGCGCTAACTGGTCATCACGGATGCCGACGCCGGTATCGGTAATGTCAAAGCGCAGCCGGGTTTGATGCGCATGCGTCCACACGGTTGAGACGCTAACGCTTATCTCGCCTTCTGAGGTAAACTTCACAGCATTACCCAGCAGGTTAATCAGCACCTGGCGGATGCGTTTCTGATCCGTTTCAATATATCGTGGCACATCGTGGCCGATAGTTGTCACAAACCGCAGACCTTTTTCTTCGGCGCGCAGGCGGATCATCTGGCTGACATTGACGACGCAGGCGTGCAGGTCGAACCGTGCCGCAATTAGCTCCAGCCGACCGGCTTCAACCTTGGACAGGTCGAGGATATCGGTGATCATGGCCAGCAGATGCTCACCGCTGTGGTGGATCGTGTTGATCGCCGCGATCTGAGACGTCGTCAGGGTGTCATTTTGCAGTAATTGCGTGTAGCCCAGAATGGCGTTTAGGGGCGTGCGCAACTCATGGCTCATATTGGCCAGAAACTGCGATTTAGCGGCGCTGGACGCTTCGGCGGCCGCGCGCGCCTTGGATAAGGCCTCGCTTTCTTCGGCCTGCCAACGCTGGCGGGCTTCGTAGGCTCTGCGCATACCCAGGAACCGGAACACCAGAAATCCGCCGGTCAGAACCAGCCAGACACCCAGAATAATCAGGTACCAATGGGCCGATGATACCGATGTCCCTTTGAATGAAAAGCTACTTACGGAGACGTTGAACTGGCCATAAGGCGTGGTGCTGCCGGAACTGAATGCGACCGATACCACACGCTCGAAGTTTACCGGGACCTCATCACGGGCAAGCTTGTGACTCGCGAGCCACCATTCTTCCACGGCAAACTGGTCCTGTCGGATATGGATCGTATTCTCTCCCTGAGCCACAACAAACTCGGTGACCATAGGGATGGTGGTGGCGCCATTCACACGCGCACTTAACGACGCCGGGACGGCCGACTGTACCAGTAGCCGCATGTGATCACCCACGCCTTTGTAGGTGACCTTGACCTTAATGTCGCTGTACTTAGAAAAGTCGACGCCGGTATTCTGGCCGCTGGCATCCAGTTGCAGACCGTAACCGCAATAGGCGTATTGAGCGCCCGGGCGCAGATCACACGACCATTTGAGGGGCTTTGATGGAGCGTGGCTGATGGTGGAGCGTCCACCTTCGTCCTGATCTCCGTAGGTAAAAGGGTAATACAGACCGCTACGTGCTGCCAGATCGGTTTCCTGACGGGTAATGCCTTCCTGGCCTAAGACGGCAGCGAAGGTTAGGGCGATAAGCAAAAATACCGCGGCTTCGAGCTTCAGGTTTGAGAAGCTCATCCAGGTTTTGCGATTGACATTGCCAGTCTTTCGGAACGACCCGGCTACCGTCGACATCGCCAGGTCGCTGAACTGATCGCGGGCCCGTCCGTCAGACCGTGGTAACACTGTAAGCGGGATGTTTTTGCGATTGCTCACGGTTTAACTATACCTGTATTGGTCAATACTCACCGCATTTTCACAGGTGAAAGTATAGAATAATACACCAGAATGGTTATTAAGCCGTTTGTGTTTGGGATTAATTTTAAATCCGCAAAATGTCGTCCATTATTTGAGAATGATATTAATTTGTAATCTGATCAGGATTCATTGAACGTCCATTACACGAATGAAGCGAACTCTTACTGTGTTTTATGGATATAAAAAATGTCTTCAAATTTAAAATTTTACTTAGTCATTAATGGCATGGGATCGCCGACGTCCGCTTTCAGGATTGCGTTTTGACAGGCGCTAACATGACCGCATTGGGCGGTACCTTATCCGGGCGTGAATCTCGGTAATTTACCGAATTGGCCATACAACACGAGATCATTTGATTTGCGTGTGAACGCTCGGTCAGTCTTGCCGGTACATATCTGCGCGCTTGAGTGAAAGTTCAAAGCAGGCGCCACTCAGGCGGCTGAGGTCGCCGGGCTCTGGAGCTTTGAGGGCCAGTTCGCTGCCGTGACCCTGCATAATCTGTCGGGCCAGACTGAGGCCGACCCCGGTGCCAGTTGCCTTGGTAGTGTAAAAGGGCAAAAATACCTGATCGACCTCGCTCGCAGGAATGCCCTTGCCCGAATCCTCGATACGTAGGCAAACCGTGTCGTCAAGTTCCCTCACCGTGAGGCGCACGGTCGGGCTCGTTCCCTCCAGCGCGGCCTGAGCGGCGTTATTGAGCAGATTTCCGGCGCAAAGCCACATCTGATCCTCGTCCATAAGGACGGGTATGGCGGGCGGATCGTCACAGTCCAGCACAACACCTTTATCAGCCCATTGTCCCGTAAAGCTTTCGCGCAGGACATCCAGCCATTCTGCCAGATTGACGGCGCGCGCCACGGGTCGCGGCAGGTATGTCAACGCTCTGTAGGCATTAATAAAATTGTGCAAACCCTCTATGCGCGCCACGACCCGCTCAATTGCCCGTATGGCTGCCGACCGTGACGCCTCTGTGTCATCGCCCAGCAGGTCGAGGGCACTTTTGCTCATGGATGCCACAGGGGTCAGGGCGTTCATCAGTTCATGATTCAGCACCCGCAAAAGATCACGAAGGGCTGTGGCTTCGGCCGCGCGCACATCGGCAGATATATCGGTGAGAACTGCCAGAAACGACGTACGATCAGCCTCAGTCATTTCAGCACGGTGCACGGCATAGGTCGCCCCTTTCCAGCGAAGCTGATGGCCAACGGCTGCTAGGTTTTCGTTCTTGTCCAGAAGCGCCTTGCGGCTGGCGACGGGTAGGGTGTAGGCCACATCGAACAGTCGGCGCGCCGCACGGTTGACCGCGATGACCTGTTCACCGGTTTGCAACAGCAATGGTGAGGGGGTCTCATCAAGCAGTAATTGTAGCCTGCGGCGACTTAGTTCCGCGGTAAAGGTAGTGCCCGGTGCCAACCGCCCTATACGCTCCCGAACTTGACGCAGGGATAGGGTGTTCAGACTGAGTGCCACCAGCGCCAAAGCGGCAAGTCCGCACAACAGGGCACTGGCGAACAGACTGCGGGTCAGGGCCATCCAGCCTAAAGCCCCGAAGGCAAAGATGCCGACCTGAGCCCCAAGCACAAAAAGGAGACGTCTATAGTCCATGCTTTTCCATACGCCGGTAAAGCGCCGCCCGGGTCAGGCCGAGGTCTTTGGCTGCCGCCGAGATATTAAACTGATGCCGCCCCAGTGCGGCTTGGATTAAGTCGCGCTCGGAGCGTTCCAGATTGAGATCCTTTGGGGGAGTATTGGTAGGCACACGGCGCGGCGTGTCGATGGCTGCCCGGATTGAGGCCAAAAACCGGTCGTTATTCCAGGGCTTAACGACGAAATCCTGAGCGCCCATCCGCATAGCCTGAATGGCAATGCTCATGCCGGAATGTCCTGTCACGATGACGACGGCCAGATCGGGAGTCCTGACCAGACATTCGCGCAAAAAGTCGAGCCCCGCTTCACCCGACGTGTCTCCGCGCCGGAAGTTCAGGTCCAGCAAGAGCGCATCGATGGCGTTGGTGCTCAGTAAAGCGCGCGCCTCATCCAGCGTCTGAGCACCTAAAAAGGTAAATCCCTGCCGCGTCAATATAAGCTCAGCCGAACTGAGAATATCGGCATCATCGTCGAGAAACAGGGCGATTAAGGGATCGGAGGGCATGTTCGATTTCGGACACTTTGAGGCTTGGTGAGACGTGGATTTTGGCCTTAATTCCTGTAAAAGTCAAATAAAATGAACTATTTATGTGTATTGATGAGAGGGTGTTATTCTACTAATATGACCAGCACTCCCTCTCACTCATCCGCCCCCGCCATGGATCGTCGCGTCACGCGCAAATGGTATCGCCGGGTGCCATATCAGATTTGTGGCGCGGTTTTCATCGTCGCCGTGGTCACCGCAAGCCTCTTTGCCCTGATGCCTGCGGCAAATACCGTCAATGTCGACATAGCCACGCTCGATATCGGTGAGGTGATGCGCGCACCTTATCAGGACTATGTCCCTTTGCGGGCCGAAGTCGTCCCGCTGGAAACCACCTATATTACGGCCGAAACATCAGGTCGTGTCGAATCCATTGCCGTGTCAGATGGTGATACCGTGCTGCCGGGGCAGGCCCTGGCTTATCTGGCCAATCCGTCCCTGACACTGGAGGTTTCGGCGCGTGAAGCCGATATTTCCGCGCGATTGAGCGACAACAATAATCAGCTAATGAGTCTTAAAACGGCGCAAGAAAATCGTGAGCAGGCTTTGGCTGACACAACCTACGCGCTGAACAAGGCCAAGCAGGAATTGCAGAAGCGCGAGACCTTGCGCGCCCGTGATATTATCAGTGAGGCGACGGTTAAACCGTATAGCGACGAAGTCACCTATTTGCAGCAAAGACTTACCGCCCTTAAGTCAGCGCACGTCACTGATGCGCAGTTCTACGCCTCACAACGCCAGCAAATTCAACGCAATGCCGACGACCTGCGTCGTAATTTAGGCGAGGTCCGTGGCGGCCTGAGCGCGCTCATCCTCACGGCACCAACGCAAGGCCGGCTGACGGCATTCAGCCTCAAGCCCGGTCAGGCGGTGAAAGTCGGGGATACGATGGGGCAGGTCGATTCTGAGGGCGCCTATAAACTGCGTGCTGAGGTCGATGAGTTTTATCTCTCGCGTCTGTCAAGCGGCCTGCAGGCTCAGGCGTCAATACATAATCAGCCGGTCTCTGTCCGGCTGTCCAAAGTGTTTCCGCAGGTGAGCAATGGTCGGGTGGTCGTCGAACTGGAGTTTGTGACTAACCCGCCCGCCGATCTTAAACGCGGCGAAACCGTTGATACCCGCCTGTCTCTGGGGCAGACCGAGGTGGCAACGCTCGCACCGGCAGGGAGCTGGCTCAACGACACCGGCGGCGCGTCGGTATTTGTGCTGAACACCAAAGGCGATAAGGCGACACGGCGCTCCGTCACGGTCGGTCGCCGTAATCCGGAACAGGCCGAAATTCTTAGCGGCCTGAAAGCCGGTGAGCGCATCGTTACGGGCGGCGCACAAAATTATCAAAAAGCTGAACATCTTGCACTCAAGGGCAACTCCGAATGATTGAACTGAAAAATATTAGTCGCCTTTACCGCTCCGATGAGATCGAAACGACGGCGCTTCATGATATCAACCTGACGATTGGGCGTGGCGAATTCGTTGCCATTATGGGGCCCTCAGGGTGTGGGAAATCGACCCTCCTCAACACTCTGGGCACCATAGATCGGCCGACCTCAGGCCAGTATCTTTTTGACGGGGTTGATCTTGCGCAATTGCCGGAGACGGGACTGGCCAAGCATCGCGCGCAGCATCTGGGCTTTATCTTTCAGAGCTTCAACCTGATCGACGATCTGACCATTTATGAAAATATTGAACTCGGCCTCCTATACCGATCAGGCCAAAAGGGATCTCGTCGACAGGTGATCGAGGCGGCTATGGATCGCGTGGCCATCGGCCATCGCGCCCGGCATTTTCCGCACCAGCTTTCCGGCGGTCAGCAGCAGCGGGCAGCCATTGCCAGGGCCATTGTCGGTGAACCAGACCTCATTCTGGCGGATGAGCCGACGGGCAACCTCGATACCGAAAATGGGGCACAGGTCATGGATATTCTGCACGGCCTGAACGCAGCCGGTGCAACAATCATCATGGTCACGCACTCACCCAGCCATGCTGATCAGGCCACGCGCCGCATTGATATCCTTGATGGACAACTCGTTACGTCCGTTGCGCGGGTGCTATAATGGGACGCTCAACATTCATCGCCTTTTACCGCTCATTCACACGTCACCCGCTCTATGCGATGCTAAATCTTCTGGGCCTCAGCTTTGGCATCGCGGTTTTTATCGCGCTCAGCCTGCTTTATCGGTTTGAAACCAGCTATGAGACCTGGAGCCCTGAGCGAGATAAAATTCACGTCATCGGTGGGCAGTATTTTTTTCCGGGAATGCCTGACGATATCTTCATCGGCTCGATGGGCGGTTTACTCGAAGAAATGAAGGCCGCATATCCGCATCTGGAGGGCGTTAGGGACTGGAGCAATCCCGTCACGGTTCATAAGGGCGCGGAGGTTTATGCCGAACAGATCGAACTGGTTGACGCCAATTATCTGAGTTTCTTCAAAGTGCCTATGTTGCACGGCGATGCGGCCACGGCTCTTAATACACCTAACAGCATAGCGCTGTCCGAAGATAAGGCGCGCAAGTATTTTGGAACGACGGATGCCGTGGGCAAAACCATCACCTTAAGCGACACCGAAGGTCGCAAAGCATACACAGTCAGCGCGGTTATGCGTAATTTGCCAAAGAATACCGACAGTAGACTCGACTTTGCACGTCTGCTGACGCCCCAACGCATGAGCGCCGAGGAAAACTGGCACGAATGGGGATCGATCCAGCTACTGACCTATTTCAAGTTTCGCGATCCGAAACAGGCAGCGACACTTCAGGCGCAGTTTCCCGCTTTCGTCAATCGTCAGGTCGGCGACCGCTTCGGAAGTGATGCGAAGGGCAGCGACGTTTTGGCGCTGCATCTCGTGCCGCTAGCTGATGTACATCTGATTGATCCACAGCAAAAAGCCGCGATCGTCTCACTCGGGATGGTTGGCGTTGTGGCGCTGGTTCTGGCGCTTATAAACTATGTCAACCTGGCCACGGCACGGGCCGGACTGCGGGCGCGTGAGGTGGCGGTGCGCAAGACGCTTGGGGCCAACCCTGGAGCACTACGGCGGCAGTTTCAGGGCGAAGCGGCTCTGACCCTGCTGCTGGCCTTTCTAATAGGTCTGTCGCTGGTGGAACTGAGCCTGCCTTTGATCAATGCTGTGGGTGGCCTTAATCTGCGTCTGGATTATCGTAGCGAGGGCTTGTGGTTGGGCGGCATACTGAGCCTCGTCATGGTGGCAGGTTTGATTGCCGCGATATATCCGGCCTTTGCGCTATCGGCATTTAAACCGGCGCAGGTTCTGGCCTCCAGCCGTACCCCTGCCGGGGGCCACGTCGGGGTTCGGTTACGCGAGGCGCTGGTGGTCATGCAGTTTGCGACAGTCGTCATCGCCTTCGTTCTGATGATTGGCTTCATGCGCCAGATAGACCATATGCAAAAGGCCGATCTTGGCTTTAAACGGGAGGGTCTTCTGCTGATTACCTCTGCCCGTGACCCATTGATTTCAAACGGGCAGCGTGCGGCCTATCTTACGGCGATCAAAGCCCTGCCGCAGGTTAAGCTGGCCAGTATTGGCAACGCTATTCCCGCCGATCAGGAATCGGTCAGCAACAGCAATATTGTCCGTCCCGGACAGGCCGACAGCGCTACCGTGTCACCCACCGTTAACTGGTCGGTTGTGGGGCCTGACTATTTTCAGCTTATGGGCACACGCCTTGTCGCCGGGCGCCTGTTTGATGTGCGCTATGGCGGTGACCAGATGTGGCGTGACGATGCCGACGGTCGGGAAGCGGCAGACGTAACCAATGTCATCATCAGCCGCCTGACCGTGCGACGCATGGGCTACCCCTCACCGCAGGCCGCTATCGGTCAGACCGCACGTTTCGCCAACCGTCAGGTCAGAATAGTCGGAGTGGTTGAGGATATGCGCTTTTATCATCCGGCGTCGGAAATTCCGGCCAAGCTCTACTTGTTCGATGCCAATCCGCAGAACAGCCCCGTCATATTTGTGCGCTATCAGGGCTTATCTGAGCCTCAAATGCGCGCAAAACTGCAACAGGTCTGGCGCCGGGTCGCGCCTGATGTACCGTTCGAGATCATCTCCACAACCGCCAATCTCGATAAGTACTATAAGCCGGAGCGCGATCGCTCCAACCTGTTCAGCATCGGTGCGGGAATTGCGGCCCTGATCGGTTGCATCGGTCTTTATGGTATGGCGGCGTTTAATACGTCGCGCCGGGTGCGCGAAATAGGCTTGCGCAAAGTGCTGGGAGCCTCGCGAGACAAGGTTGTCAGGCTGCTAATCGGACAGTTTTTGAGACCGGTCATCATTGCCAGTGTTCTGGCCTTGCCCCTGGCATGGCTGGCGCTCAGGCAGTGGTTGTCACAGTTTGACGATGCCATCGCAATCAGCCCGTGGTTCTTTGTTCTGGCAGTGGGGGCAGCTCTTGTGATTGCGCTGGGCACTGTCGGCGGGCTGGCTCTGGCCAGCGCCTCGACGGAACCGGGGAAAGCTCTAAGGCACGAATAGCGTGGTGTCCGCGGCGCCGGAAGATATTACCGGTGACGTTGTATAGCGGGGCGAATTGAACCTGCCTGGTAACGTTCGGCGCTTGGCACGCAGGGCGTAAGATTAATGCCGCAAGGTTGCGCACTGTCGATTGCTCTCGCTCAACGGGGGCAGGGAGAGGCGGCATGGACGCACGGATTTGCCGTAGCTGCCGTACCGGCATTTACGCCCTAGTTCAGAATGCGAACCGCAGGTAAATCTCAAAAATCACTCACATTTGTCCGCTGCCAGGTATACATTGTAGCGTCAGCATCTATTTCCGAAAGGGGCGCCAAGTGATGTTTTATGATATTCGTTAGATCCTATACTACTTAAGTGCAACTTTATGGGCGTAATTCAACAAGCCGGCCATACTCAGCACTGTTAGCCTGACACAGTGGTCAAGGTGAGGTTGCGATGGCGCGGCGGTCCGGACATTTTGTAGAACACCATGACGATACCGCCATAAAGCAGTGGTTCGCATCTGAGGTTCTGCCGCTGGAGCCCTCCCTGATGCGATATCTACGCCGGAACTGGCGTAACGAGGGGGACATCGCTGATCTGCGGCAGGAGGTTTACTTGAAACTGTATGCTAGCGCCCGAAATGGTGAAATCATCTTAAATACTAAAGCCTTTGTTTTTACCGTTGCGCGCAACCACCTGATCAACTGTGTGAAACGATCTAAAATTATTTCATTCGAGCATGTAGCGGATTTAGAGGCTTCGATTGTCTTAGCTGATAATATAACACCGGACCGCACCTTGCTGGCGCGGGATGAAGTCCGAAGATTGCATGCAGGTCTCAGTAATTTGCCGCCGCGCTGTCAGCAGGTTGTACGCTTGAGAAAAATTGAAGGGCTTACGACACGTGAAGTGGCAGATAAGCTCAAGGTTAGTTTAGATACAGTAGAACAGCAAATGGTACATGGTATGCGTGCACTGGTCGATTTCATGCTCGGGGGATCTGGCAAGATTAAGCGGCCCGTAAAAAAGACGGGACGCAGCGCCAAGAGGTAGGCGATGACTGAACGCGAGACGATCGAAGATGAGGCGGCCGGCTGGCTGCTAAGGCGCGAACAGCCTGGCTGGTCGACGCCCGATCAGGTGCGCCTTGACGCCTGGCTCGAAGAAAATCCAGAACATAAAATTACCTTCTGGCGATTAGAGTACGGGTGGGACCGCGCCAGCCAGATGCGCATATTGGAAACACGACCCAAACCACAAAAGGCATGGGTGACGTGGGCGGTGGCGGCCGGCATCAGTGTCGTAGCCCTAACCGGCGGCTGGATGAGCCTGAGAACGATTTCGCCAGCCCCACAAGAGTTCAGAACACCGATTGGTGAGGTCCGCCCAGAGGTTCTTGCGGACGGTACCCGGATAGACCTTAATACGGCGACAGATATTAGAGCTAAGGTGTCGAGAACCTCGCGGACCGTATGGCTGGAAGCGGGTGAAGCCTATTTCGATGTGGCTCATGATCCGGCTCATCCGTTCGTAATCGTGGCTGGATCTCGGCGCATAACCGTGCTGGGCACAAAGTTTTCAGTGCGCCGGGACGGCGACCGTGTCGAAGTGGCCGTTAGTGAGGGCAGGGTCCGGGTCGAACCAGCGGATAAATCTGCGGGGGCGACCGTTTTGATGCGCGGCGATAGTTTAATGGCCGAAGGTGCATCGACCCTGTTGCTGCCAAGGTCGCCAAAGCGCGTCGAAGACGATATGGGCTGGCGTCAGGGGCGGTTGATATTTGACCAGGTGACGCTTGCCGATGCGGCGGCTGAGTTTAATCGTTATAATCAGAAGAAACTCATCATATCCGGATCGGTAGCCTCGACACGGATTGGCGGTAGTTTTGAAAGTCAGAATGTCGAGGGTTTTGCGCGTTTACTGAACAAGGGGTTTGGTCTGACCGTAGAAAGTTCCGAGGACGGAATAAAAATTTCGGAATAGGTGTTAAGGGTTTTACGTTGTGTCTTGTCCTAGTTCTGTGAGGCTGATGACGGCCGAATAGGGGATAAGATATGAAAACGCTAAATCGCCAGTTTTATCGGCGTCTGATGACAGGTGTGGCCACCAGCCTTCTGGCGGTTGCCTTTGCGGGCAGCGTACTGGCTCAACCACGTACCTTTAATGTGCCTGCCGGAGATCTTAAGGCGGCTCTTGACGGGTTTATCGCTCAGTCAGGCGTCTCGCTTATTTATCGCGTCGAAGATGTAAAATCCAGAAACTCACCAGGTGTAAAAGGCACAATGGAGCCAGATGTTGCCCTTCGTCAGCTTCTGTCTGGCGCTAACCTTACGCTGACCAAAGATGAAAGCGGTGCGTTTGTACTTTCAAAAGCCACGGCCAGCATCGATGCGGCAACTGAGCCCACCGTAATTGAGGAAGTCATAGTCACGGCTGAGAAGCGCTCCAGTGCCGCTCAGCGCACGGCCATAGCCATGGACGTATTCGATGCCAATGCCTTGAAACGCAATGGTGTGGCCAGCCTGCAGGACCTGGCGAACGTTTCACCAAGTATCCAATTTTCACAGAATCAGGCCGCCTCGGTCATAACGATCCGTGGCGTAGCCAGCCGCGACGACTCAGAGGTGGGGGATCCGGCGGTCGCTGTCAGCGTAGATGGGTTCTACGTGCAGCGCCCCGTCGGGCTGAATGCGACGATGTTCGATCTGGAACGTATAGAAGCCTTACGCGGACCGCAGGGCACGCTCTATGGGCGCAATGCGACCGGTGGCGCCATCAATATTATTAGCAAAAAGCCAACCTACACCTTCGGGGCCAGTGCTATGGCCGACATAGGTAATTTCAATACGCAAAACTTTGAAGGCATGATCAATGTGCCTTTGTCCAGCATCGCCAGCCTGCGCGTGTCCGGGGCGGTACGCTCACATGACGGCTATCTGAAACGTACCCCTGTGCCGGATGCGGATGATGAGGATAGCGAAGCCTTGCGGGCGCATCTTTTGATCGAACCCACGGACCGTCTGACTATTCTGCTCACGGCTGACTTTCTTAAACAAACCGGAGTTGGGTCGCAAGGTGTAGGCGTGCCTATGCCGACGGATGGTGCGGGCAATCCCACGCGGAGCAAGCCGGGCATCCCTGATGCGGATACTGAGATCTATTCTGATCTGGCCGGTTATACCAATGTTTCGGTCAACACCTATAAATGGAATGTCGCCTATAGCTTTGATCCGGTCACGCTGACCTATCTTGGCGGATCAAGCAAAATGACCTTCCACCGCCTGGGGGAACTGGATGCCACCGAAGGGTATTTTGAAGGGTTTCAGCAAAATGAGGCGCCGAAGACCATCAATCATGAACTACGCTTGAGCTCTAACGGAGACGGCGCGTTCAAATGGCAGGCGGGGGCATTCTATTTTAAGGAAGACAATGCCCTGCGTACTTATCTTCAGACCTATACAGGTGATGTCCCGTTTAACTGGGGTGTATTTGACTTCCCGGAAATTGTGGCTGAATCCAAAGCCGTGTTCGCACAGGGCAGCTATAGGCTGACACCCACCGTAACGGCAGAGGCCGGCATACGATACACTGAAGATGAAAAAAGCCGTATTGGTTCCCTGAGCTTTTATGGGTTTGGTATTCCCGAAGATAGTCAGGAAAGCTCAATCGCGACAACCTGGCACCTGGGGTTAAACTGGCAGCGCACACCCGTGAATTTGGTCTATGCCAAGGCCGATCGTGGCTACAAGGCGGGCGGTTTCAACAACGGTTCGACCTATGATCCGGAATTTCTGACGGCCTATGAAATAGGCTCAAAAAATCAGTTCTTTGACCGTCGGCTTCAGCTCAATCTGACAGCATTCTACTATGACTACTCAAACCAACAGGTGAAGCAAAATATCGCCACGGAAGAGCAAAGTATCATACGCGAAATCGTTTCAAACGCCGGTAGCTCGGAACTGTTTGGACTTGAAGCGGATGGCATCTGGCTGGCCACACCCGATGACCGGTTTGATTTTTCGGTGGGGCTGTTACATGCCGAATATACGCGTTTTGACGTTTCTGACGGCAATGGCGGGAACGACAATCTGGCGGGCAACCAGATGCAACAAGCTCCAAAGACGACAATCACCGGTGGCTACCAGCATACATGGCCACTCACCGCTGGCGATCTGACGGCGCGCCTTCAAAGCCGTTATCAGAGCGCCATGTATCTGTCGTCCTATAACTATGCCTTTAGTCGGCAGGATGCGTACACCAAGACGGATGCGTCTCTCAGCTATACGCCGTCCGGCGGGCATTACACCCTACAGGCCTATGTCCGTAATATCGAAAACGAGCGTGTGATCAACGTTGCGGTCGAAAATCTTGAATATGACAGCATTTACTATCAGCTCGGCGCCCCGCGTACCTATGGGGTCCGTCTGACCGCGAACTGGTGACAGTCGCGGGAGAAAACAGCGGTTCCATATCCCCGCAGGTTTTCTTTTATCAAGCTGATCCAGGCCTGATGTTTCCAGGCTCGGATCGAGAGGCATTAATTGCGATGCCAAATGAAAGAGGCGGTCCAGCCCCGCCTCTTTCTCCCCTTTTTTGGAGAAATTTATGTTGCGTTCTTTCCTTAGTGTAAGTGTCTGTTGGCTGGCCTTGAACGGGTTCGTTCAGGTGGGGCCTGCTCAAGCTGGTGCGGTTCAGCCGATTTTGGATGGTGATGCCGGGCAATGGCTGACCGTAGAGGGTGCGAAATTCCGGGATTTGAACCGAAGTGGAGCTCTGGAGCCTTACGAGGACTGGCGTCTGTCCGCGCAAAATCGCACACATGATCTGGTTAGCCGCATGACGCTGGAGGAAAAAGCTGGGGCCATGATGCATGGTACCGCACCGACGCTTGATGGTGATTACGGAACGGGTACCCTCTATGACCTAAACCAAGCCGAGGAATTTATCGCAAACCTGCATGTAAATTCCCTTCTGACACGGCTGAAGGCTGACCCCGCAGAATTCGCTCGTCAAAACAACGCGCTTCAGCTTTTGGCGCAAAAAACCAGGCTAGGTATTCCGGTTACGGTCTCGACCGACTCGCGTCACCATTTTCAGGTGACCCACGGTGCCAGCGCGTCCGGCCAGGGATTCACCAAATGGCCTGAGACTTTGGGCTTTGCGGCGATTGGCGACACAGAGCTTACACGCCGCTTTGCCGAAATCGCGCGCCGGGAATATCGAGCGGTGGGTATTCAGATGGCGTTGTCACCACAGGCGGATCTATCGACTGAGCCACGCTGGCCGCGCGTAAATGGAACCTTTGGTGAAGATGTAGCAATGGTCGTGGCTCAGACCCATGCCTATGTTGAGGGCTTTCAGAACGGGGTGAGCGGGCTGAACAACGAGAGCGTCATTGCTGTCGCCAAGCACTGGGTTGGCTATGGTTCACCCGCCGAAAAAGGCTATGACAGCCACAACTATTATGGCCGCTACGCAGCCTTCCCCGGAGGCGACCTCGACAAGCATATCGCGGCCTTCAAAGGTGTCTTCGATGCCGGAGTCGCCGGTATCATGCCGACCTATTCCATCCTTAAAGACGTCACTCTGGACGGCAAGCCGGTGGAGCAGGTTGGCGCGGGCTTTTCAAAAGTGCTGCTGACGGACGCGCTGCGCCATAAGCAAGGTTTTACCGGAGTGGTTATTTCGGACTTTGCGATTACTGAAGACTGTAACACCGCCTGTAAAGAAGGCTCAAAACCTGGTGAACCATTTGCCGTGACAAAAGCTTGGGGCGTCGATCACCTCAGCAAACTCGACCGTTTTGCGCTTGGGATCGAAGCGGGGCTTGATCAGTTCGGAGGCACCGAGGAGGTGGCGCCGGTTATCGAGGCGGTGAAAAGTGGTCGGATTACAGAAAAACGCCTCGACGATTCTGTGTATCGGGTCATGCTACAGAAGTTCCAGATCGGCTTGTTTGAAAGTGCTATCGTCGACCCGGCCGTTGCCGCTAAATGGGTAGGGGTGGAGCCCTACCTTAGTGAGGGCGTCGCGGCGCAATCACGGGCCATGGTGGTTCTGGAGGTCAAATCATCGATCCTTCCGTTGAGGGCGGGACAAAAAGTCTATGGACGAAACCTGGATCAGGCGGCCATCGAAGCCGCTGGCCTTATAGCGGTTTCAGACCCAAAGCTGGCTGACGTAGCTATTGTGCGTACCTCAACCCCCTATCAGATAACCCACACAGGCTACATGTTCGGAAGCTTTCAGCACGAAGGTGATCTGGACTTCAAAGTCGGCAATGAAGACTTTCAGGAGATACAAAAACTGGCAAAGGATGTGCCGGTTATCGTTGATGTGTATCTGGATCGTCCAGCTATTCTAACCAACATCAAGCCTTTGGCGTCAGCGCTTATTGCCAATTTTGGCGGCAGTGATCTTGCCTTGCTTAATGCGCTAACAGGGAAAATTAAGGCAGAGGGCAGTCTGCCATTTGAGTTGCCGAGCTCAATGGAGGCGGTCGACACGCAATTTCCTGATCGGCCTGCCGACAGTAAGGCGCCATTGTACAAGATGCATTACAGATACGGCGATAGATGACCACAGTGGAAATTATGCCGCCAAGTGGGTCACTTCTCGGTGGAAATCAACACGCTCTGGGGCTTCACTCCGTAGAAACTCGGAGATGTCCCCTCTGGGCGCCCGTCGGCCGCTTTCGAGAAAATGCTAATGAGCTCATGCCGAGATCTTGGCAAGTTAGAAATCAACCACTCAATGAAGTTGAGTCGTCCCATTCCTGAGCACAAGAAATTCTGCAGGCCTACTTGGATTCAATCACCTAGGTTTAGAATGCGCATTTATCATGCGATCCCGGCTTCAATGCCCAAATGTATTCAGTAATCATTGCGCTTTCGGTTGAAAAGCTGAACAAGGTCGGTTTGCCGTCTCGCAGAGCCACAATATTGACTACCGAATCGGCAACCACATTGGAGGCGCTGTGCGCAATGCGCTCCCTTATGCCTGTGTACGATATGATCGCATCATTATTTTGTAGACCGCTTTTACCCGCGGCCGATCCGGGCACAATTTGAGTTACCTTGTAGGGTGTCATCAGAAAACTATCTTCGGACATTCCTAAATCAGTTCTGCTGCGGGTTAATCTATGTCTCTCAAAACACGATCCAAATGCATTGCTCTCAGGCACGATCATTTGTCCCTGAAGCATCTGATCAAGGCTATCAACTCCACTCTGCCCCAACTCTTTTAATACCAAAGCCCGCCAGGCCGTTTCGTCATAGGATTGTCCCGAACGCTTTCGTTCAAGCATGGCTAGGACTAGATTATCGAGCGACCGCTTTCCTTGCGATTTAGTGCGGATGTTTTCATTCAAATCGGCAAAATACATAAATCCCCGTGAGTAAGGGATACCCTGTGCATCACTTCCATCCCAACGGGCCTTGGCAATTTCATCGTAGGGAGTCGCGATAAGAGACGACGCATAGTAGGTGCTGGTCATGTAATTGATTTCACGACCAATATCGTGGACATGTACCAGTCCCGCGTCTAGCGGCAGGCGAAGCTTATAAAATTCCGCCAAGCCTTCACCGTACCAGGCGACTGCACTAGAATCTCCATTCAGTTGTCCAATAAAATGATGGATCATTTCGTGCGTAAACATCAATTGCCGCGACGCGTCATCCATCCGGCCCTGGCCGAATTCCAACATAAATCCGCCCCGAGCGGCTCCACCACCATCTCGGGGGCGAGCGTAGGGGCGCATGAGCAGGGTGTAGGGCGCGTTACTACGATCCTGAAAAAAATTCTCTAAAGTTGCAAAGGATGAGGAGCCCTTAAAATTGTAGACGCTCTGCTTGTTAGAAATTGGAAGTAATAGGTACGACGAATGTCATTTAATCGTTTCCCCAAGATGCCCGCAACGGGCGCTCATCAGATCATGCACCGCGAGGCGCTTTTATGGCGCGTCGCCGATTTCACAAACCGCCAGTGCAAACTCAAGGTTGGATCACATCAAAGGCAACGTTGATGTCCGCGAAAATCGTGCAGTGGACTTCGCTAGGCAGCCCCGGCATTTGGCGCCGGTTCCTCGGTGGATATGGCATCGGTCGTACGGCCTAAGAGTTCAGGCGAACCGTCGGAGCGGCCCATACTAACGGTTACATCACCGTACTGAACGTTTCCGCCAAACGGTGAACAGAAAGCAATTTCGGCGGCGTCGCGCCCAACACCAATGCGAACTAGCCCATCAAGGTTGGCTTGGCGCGTACCATCGAACAGCCACCAACGCCCATCCAGGTAGGCTTCAAAAACGGCATGAAAGTCGCTGGGATTAAGACCATAAGCATAGCAGCTAACAAAACGCGCGGGAATCTCCAACGCCCGGCAAAAAGCGATCCCCAGATGTGCAAAATCCCGGCAGACGCCGGCTCTTAATATAAGGCTTTCATCCGCCGTTGTTTGCTCGTTGGAGGCGCCGCGCTGATAGTCAATGTTATCGTAGAGCCAGTTGCAAATCGCCGTTATCCGATTAAAGCCAGGGGCCAGATATCCGAACTCGCGCCGCGCAAATGCGGCTAGGCGATCCGACGGTACAAAGCGCGAGGGGAGAAGGAACGGCATGATATCAAGCGGAAGACGCTCAACCGGTGTCTCGGGCACCGTATTTGGGTCGGCCCGCAAAACCTCAAGTGAAACCTCGGCTTCATATTTCACCGTTAAAGGGCCAGCCGGTGCATGTACGCTAAAATAGCGGTTGTTTATGTCGGGAGCTGTATGACGATTTAATTCTATGTCGGGGGTGATGGTCAGTCGCTCTACCAAGCCTTGGTGGCGCTGAAGGCGCGCAACTTCAATATTAAAGATAAATACGGTCGGAGTTTGAACAAAATACTCGAGTGTGCAGCCGAGTTTATACCATATCGCCATTTGGGGCCGTTTTTCATAACGAGATTTCAGAGTATGTGATCTTTAGCGGGAGTGGATAATAGAAATCAATGTGCTGGTGCGATTAGATTCAGAAGATTGGAAGGTCAGCCTCGATCATTGGTGCCGCTAGAATTATCAGCAAATAGGGCGGCAAAGTGACCCAAAGTTCGTGGAATTCGTCACCGGACGTATCAATACGGTTTTCGCGCTAGGCATGAAGTCGATCAGAGATCCGACCAAGCCAGCCCGAAGTAAATGAACATGTCAGGTTGAAGCCAACGCTCATATGCCGCGCGATGACGGGGCCATTCCTCGTCAAGGATGGAGTGCCAAGCTGTGTCCCGGTTCTCACCCTTCACCACCATGTGCTTGCGGAACGTGCCCTCATATGTGTAGCCGAAACGCTCGGCCGCGCGTCGCGAGGGCCCGTTGCGAGCGTTACAGCGCCACTGGTAGCGGCGGTAGCCGAGCCCGAACACGTAATCCGCCATAAGGAAGAACACCTCCGTGGCGACCCGCGTGCCGACAATCCGTGGGCCCCACAAGATGTGCCCGATCTCAGCGTTGCCATACGCGGAACTGACATCCATGAGGCTCTGTCGGCCTTCAACGTGGCCCGTAGCTTTGTCAATCACGGCGTAACATCGGGTCGATTGAGGCCGCTTTCAACACGAGCTAGTCGTCAAATTCGGGCCGGGAACCGGGAACTGGGTCCGGCAGCCAGCGATGCAGGCGGTCGGCTTCGGGCCCCGATACGACATCGAACAATCCGTCGCCATGGATACTGGGATCGAGCGGCTCCAAGCGGCAGTACCGTCCTTCGATGGACTGTCGCTCGGGCAACGGCCAGCGATCAGGAACAAGACCTCTGCGGTAGCGAGAAAGCACTCGGAGGTCATTAACACCAGTATGAGATGACGGCGGTAAGGTCGATCCTGCCAGTGGCCACCGCACTTGAGGCATGTGCACTAGATCAACCGCCGGTCTTCATCGACCCGGCGTGCCCCTGGCTGGTTCCTGCGCAAGTGCGGCTTATCAGTGGCCAATGGACCCAACCGGCCCGTCAGCCTCGACACCAGGTCGCCAGCAGAAGGCTGTGATCACTTTTGATCAATAGTTATCAATCCATAGCATTCGATCTATGAAAGTGATCAGAATTCATATTATGATTTTCACAATGGAATATATAAAGTGGGAGATCGGTGCATGAAAATAGTATTGCGTGCGGCCCTAGCATTATGTGTCGTGACAAGAACAGGTGCTCATGAAGATTGGTGAACTGTCGAAGCGTTCGGGATTGTCGGCCCATACCCTCCGCTACTATGAGCGGATCGGGCTGCTTCCCTATGCGGATAGGGACCGATCGAGCCAACGGGACTTCGACGCATCAATCCTGATCTGGATAGAATTCCTTGGGCGTCTGCGAACTACCGGGATGCCGATCCGGGACATGCTGCGTTATGCCGCTCTGCGGGAGCGCGGCGTCAGTACGGAGACGGAGCGGCGCGAAATGCTGGAACAGCATCGTGAGCGCGTCCGCACCCATGCGGCCGAACTCCAAGCCTCTCTTCTCGTCCTCGACACCAAGATCGCCGGTTACGCCGGTCAACAACAGAGGATGAAAGAATATGACGCAACACCACCAGAACGCCGGCGAAAGCCGACTGGAACGTGGGCGGCGCGCGCTCGCTGATATCGACGGCCAGGCCGGAGAGAACGTCGTCGCCTCGCTTGCGGAGATAGCGCCCGACTTTGCGACCTATCTGACGAGTTTCCGTTCGGAGATATCTACAGTCGCCCCGGACTCGATCTGCGCGCCCGAGAGATTGCTACCATCGCAGCGCTGACGGCCATGGGCAACGCAGCTCCCCAACTGAAAGTACATATCGAAGCAGGCCTGAACGTCGGACTGTCACGGGACGAAATCACCGAGATCATCATGCAGATGGCGGTTTATGCCGGTTTCCCAGCGGCGCTCAACGGGACGAAGATAGCCTGCACGTCATCGAGAAGCGGCTGCGGGTTCGTCTGACTGACGTGTCGAGCGCGCTAGGCGATGCTGAATGGCTGGATGGTACGTTCAGTGTCGGCGACCTCATGGTCGTGTCTATTTTGCGAAGGTGGATATCTCTGGGAATGCCGCACGAGTTTCCAAACCTGGCTAATTACGTTGTGCGGGGCGAAGCCAGGCCCGCCTTCCAACGGGCTTTGCGGGTTACACAGCGATAAATAAGATGATGCGGGGCCTTTCCGAAGCACACCAGGATTCCATATTGACGATCTTGGTGCGGGTTTCACTGTGTAAGGCCCGTATGCGCTTACCTTTAGCGACACTTGCACTTTAGGGGCGCGAAAACCTGATGCGCCTTAGCCCCGGCTTTCTACACACCTATGATGGCCATTTAAATATGGCCAATTCACCTTGAATAAATAAAAATGATATATTTAATGTCTCGGATCATAAAATAAAGAAAACAAGGCAGAGGCGCACCATGAATAGACGGCAATTATTACTTGCTGGCGGTGCCAGTTTGGCGCTGCCGCTCATCTTAGCAGGTTCGGCCCGGGCGATGCAATCGGGCGAGGCGCTTCTGGCAACGGGCTTTGCAGACGACATCGATCCGGCGATACGCTCACGCGAGCGGCTGGATCAGGACTGGCGTTTTGCCCTTGGACACGCCACTGACGCCAATAAGGATTTTGGTCACGGCCTGCGCGCGTTCTTCTTCGCCAAGGCCGGATATGGCGACGGTCCGGCCAGCCGGGAATTCAGCGATGCCGCCTGGCGCCTAGTTAATCTGCCGCACGACTGGGCGGTCGAATTGCCCTTTGATGGGCGCGGCAACACCAACCATGGCTCCAAGGCCATTGGGCGTAACTTCCCTGAAAATAGCGTCGGCTGGTATCGCAAGGCCTTCACGGTATCGCCCGCTGATAAGGGCCGTCGGATATCCCTTGAATTTGACGGTGTGTACCGCGACAGCGTCGTGTGGGTGAACGGCCATTATATGGGCACCGAGCCCAGCGGCTATTCCGGCTTTCGCTACGATATCACTGACTACATTAATTTCGACGGCGAAAACCTGATCGCGGTGCGGGTTGACGCCACCGGTGAAGAGGGCTGGTTTTATGAGGGCGCCGGCATCTATCGTCACGTCTGGCTGACCAAGACCGCGCCCCTTCATGTGGCTCAGTGGGGCACGTTCGTCAAATCGACGGTGAACGGCGCGCAAGCCTATCTCGATATTGAGGTGGCCGTCGACAATCTTGCCGATGCGGATCAAACCTTCCAACTGCGTCACGAGGTCTATGGCCCTGACGGTCGAAAAGTGGCCGAGGTGGAGACGCAAAGCCTTAACGTAGCGGGCCATAAAACCGGCCTGTTCACCGCAAAGCTTGCGGTCACCACTGCGGCTCTATGGTCTCTGGAAACGCCCAACCTCTACCGCCTGCGCACGTTGCTGGTAAAAGACGGTGCCGTCGTTGACGTCTACAATACCCGCTTTGGTATCCGTACAATCGTCTTCGATCCGGATAAGGGCTTCTTCCTGAACGGTAAGAACCTAAAGCTTCAGGGCGCCAATAATCATCAGGATCATGCAGGCGTGGGCGTTGCTCTGCCCGATGGCTTGCAAACCTGGCGGCTCAATCAGCTCAAATCCTTTGGCGTTAACGCCTATCGCACCTCGCACCACCCGCCGACCCCTGAACTGCTGGCGGCGGCGGATCAACTGGGGATGCTGGTGGTGGACGAGCATCGCATGATGGGCACAAGCCCAGAAATAAAGGGACAGCTTGAACGCCTTATTCGCCGGGATCGCAACCACCCCAGCGTCATCATCTGGTCAGTGGGCAATGAGGAGTGGGCGCTGGAAGGCAATCCCCTGGGCACGCATCTGGCCATCGAGATGCAGGCCTTTGTCAAACGCCTTGACCCCACCCGGCGCACAACGGTTGCCACCAGCTATTCCGGCAAAGGCGTATCTTTGGGGGCGGATGTCATTGGCTTCAACTACGGGGCGCAACATGATGTTGACGCCTTTCACCGCGCCCATCCTGATAAACCCGCCATGATGTCGGAGGAAGGCTCAACCCTGACCACACGCGGCATCTATTTTGATGACCGGGCCAGATCGCACCTCAACGCCTACGATCGTCAGGGGCGCCCGGGCAGTTCGCTGAGCATCGAAGAAGGCTGGCGTCGCGTTCAGGAACGGCCGTGGATGTCGGGCATGTTCATCTGGACGGGCTTTGACTACCGCGGCGAAACCACGCCGTTTGGGTGGCCCGCGATTTCGTCTCAGTTCGGCATGATCGACACGACCGGCGTGCTTAAAGACACGGCCTATTATCTGAAATCCGTTTGGACGCTTGAGCCTATGGTTCATATCCTGCCCCACTGGAACTGGGCCGGACGTGAGGGTGAAACGATGGATGTGCGCGTTTATTCTAATACCGAGGCGGTGGAACTGTTCCTCAATGGCCGCTCTTTGGGGCGCAAGGTCATCGTCAAGGACTCGCACCTGAAGTGGGAGGTCGCTTACGCCCCCGGCAAGTTGTCAGCGCGCGCCTACACGGGCGGCAAACAGGTCGCGCGGGCCGAAGTCGTAACGACCAATGTCCCGGCGCAAACCCGACTCTCGCCCGATAAGATTACTTTACGGGCCGACGGTGAAGATGTTTCCGTGGTTTGGGTCAATGTCCTGGACAAGGCGGGACATATCGTGCCGACGGCGTCTGATCGAGTGTACTTTGAAACCACGGGCCCGATCCGCATTCTGGGCGTGGGCAACGGCGATCCCAATTCCCACGAAGCCGATTGTGTGGCTGATCGTCACACCTATCAAAATGTCGGATCGTGGCGCTCATTAGCCGTGGATGTGATTGAAGGACGCCCGGAATGGGTCGGCCATGGGGTCGATACGTCGGGCTGGCGGGACCCTATGCAGTGGATGCCGCCCGAAGCTCAGCCCCCGTTGACAAAAGGTGTCGTTCTGCAGGGTCGTTTTGACCGCTCGGTGATCGCGGCGGGAGATAAGATCGCCCTGTTTATCGATCAGCTTTCGCCCGATCAAAAAATCTACGTCAATGGCGATCTGGTGTCGGCACAATCCGTTGATGGCGCGCTTAAGATTGAACTGGCAGCCGCGCGTTTCAAGGACGTGAACACACTGGCCTATCTGCTGCGGACGCCAGAGGGTGGCATACCCGGCATAGCGGATCGCTCCGTCGGCGGCTCGAAGTGGGGCACACTGCGGGTGACGCAAAGCGCCGCCCCGTGGCAACGCAGCGTCTTCAACGGCTGGGCGCAGGTCATTGTTCAATCCACCGGCGCACCGGGTCGCGCCGTCTTGAAAGCCACAGCACTGACCTTGAAGTCAAGTGCCGCGGCATTCAACATTGTCTAGTATCGTGCGGAGAGTAGGAGTGGGGCTTAGGTTCCCGCTTTTCGCCAGAGTTTAGGTCGGGGGGCGCACCTCTGCCAAACCCGTTCACCTGTTCGCGTTGCCAGCTTATAGCTTCACACTCCTGATTCTCAGGCTATTGCCGATAACAGAGACAGAACTGAACGCCATGGCGGCGGATGCGATAATGGGTGACAGCAGTACACCA
>NZ_BMZB01000009.1 GCF_014652575.1 Asticcacaulis endophyticus
TCTCCTTGCTTCCGTTTTATAACGAGCAAAGCGTCTACAATTCTAGGGGCACCTCATCCAACCCTTTTAGGATAAGGGTTTGCGAACGATGAGAAACTGTCTGGGTGGCACAATCTGGTGGCACAATAACCGTCAAAAAAAGAGGGGCTTAGAGCCTTCTCATTGATCTTGAACGATAAATTGTCGGGAATTGCGTGATTGGAGCGGGTGAAGGGAATCGAACCCTCGTTGTCAGCTTGGGAAGCTGCTGCTCTACCATTGAGCTACACCCGCATCTGTAAGGGTTTGCCGCATTTGCTGCCACCTCAGTTTGCACATTGATTTACAGCTATGTTCGCCAGACCCTTGCCTAGTGCCACAACGATAGCGGCATCGTCAACATAGCGACGACGAATTTATGCGACTTGTTTCTCGCTCCAGCCCATAACCTTGCTAATCTCTCTATCCGTGAGGCGGTGCTTCGGTAAGGCCATAAGGTGCGTTGCGAAAGTGCCCTGAGATCGTTCAACCGTAGCCACTTCGTATGTCCTTCTTCATCAACATAAACTAAAAGCGGCTTTTTAGTTGAGTTATAGGCAACTAAGGTCATTTAAATGTCTCATAAGGTTTACAACCCTGAGACCGTAACGTCCCCAAAATACGGCGTTAACCCAAATGAGACACATGGCGTGGGATTTAGATACGCCTCATAGGGGTATAGGCATTCGAGGCGCTATGAATTTAGTTCGGCATAACGATTGCCCCTGACAAAAAGCCTCTGTAGATTCACAAAATGAAACCAGTTTTTCAAACAGCCCTTGGACAAATTCACGAAGGCGATTGTTTAGAGGTCATGCGTGGTATGTCTGACGAGACCGTGGACTTGGCGTTTGCGGACCCACCGTTTAATCTAGGTAAAGATTATAGCTCGGGTATAAATGATAACCTAAGCGACGAAGCCTATGTTTCATGGTGCCATCGATGGCTCAACGAAATGGTACGCGTGTTAAAACCAGGCGGTTCGCTATTCGTATGGAATATTCCCAAGTGGAACGTTCACCTTGCTGCGCATCTGAATTCGCATATGACATTTCGACATTGGATTTCGGTCGACATCAAGTACTCCTTGCCAATAAGGGGAAGGCTGTATCCTTCTCACTACAGTCTTCTATATTATGTAAAGGGAAGTAAGCCCTCAAGCTTTCATCCAGACCGTATCCCAACACCTTGTTGCAGGCATTGCGGGGGAGAGCTAAGGGATTACGGCGGCTACAAAGACAAGATGAACCCACTCGGGGTAAACTTATCTGATGTCTGGACAGATATCCCTCCAGTCCGTCACGCGAAATACAAGAAACGCGACGCGAACGCCTTGTCTCTCAAGCTAATGGATAGAATTGTTAACATGGCATCAGATCCCGGCGACTTGGTGTTTGATCCTTTCGGCGGCTCGGGCACAACCTATATCGCCGCAGAACTCAATGGCAGACGATGGGTTGGCTCGGAATTGGACTGCCAGACAATCATCGCAAGGTTTAAGGATCTTGACGGCGACAAAATTCATTTGGAAGACATTCATAAAAACAAGAATGTATTATTCACCAAAGCGGATCTTTTGCACCGCAAGAAATCTGGAATCCCGCTACCTAGTGCCTATCGAGTTAATGGAGAAGTGGACGACGAGTGCGCCTGCAATACTGATACGGGCGTGGCGGCTATAGCTTAGCCCGTCCCTCCTTTGCTCGCCCATCATCTCCCCTTGGAAGATAGGGAACAGTCAGGTCATCGGTCAAAGAGTCGTGCTCAACGACAGATATCGCCAGCATTCCGCGAGGGATACTGGCTCCTAATCCCGCCCACATTTCGAGATAGCCTGACAACTCACCGATATTACCTACTCGATCGGTCAAGTGCTCATAAAACGCACGACTGGGAACAATCAGTACGCCTGCATCCACAAGGCCAGCCTTGATTGAAATTGAAAGCTTGTTCATGCTCCGATGGGAAGATGAGATATTGCCAGTCTCCCATTCGATTGCGACCCGAAAACCATCGTCTGATCTCAGGTATAGATCGAATCCACCGAAGTCCGAAGCTATCGGTTCGATGAAATCTATGCCTTCAGGATACAATTTTAAGGGTGGCTGATGACGGTCGCGAGCAAGCTCTACAACTCCTTCAGGTTGCCATCCTTCATCGTCTCTCATATTTTTCAGAAACCGACTTTGCAGATACTTCACGCCATTGCGTTCAAATTGTCCGCTGTTGAGGCGTCGTTTCCGTCGAAGCGTCAGGGCGCCACTGCCTTCAGGGAAATCTATACGCTGAATTGATCGCGAATAGCCCTCATAAACAGATCGCCAGCTTTCTGAGCTGCTGATATTGCCTTTGTCAAAAAGCACTAATGTACGAAGACATCTCATTGAACCGCTTCATCGACGTTAGGATCTCTAACATCGCCCTACCTCAATTATAAAATTGGATAGCAGGGTGGCATGAGTCCGCCGGAGCGCTCAAGATTCAAGGGTTAGATTTCGAACGAGCACCTGAAACATTTCTTGTGCTATGCAGGTGACGCACCACTGATCGACAATGCCTCAAGGCGATGCGTAATCGCCGTCAGACTCAAAGCCCTAAAACGGACTATCCGCAGGTTTGCACTTAAGCGGACGCCACGACGCGATGACGCTCATTTAGGGAATCGGGGCGTTAGCAAATTGTTGCGCAGGGTGAAAGATCACCTGCTGCGGGAATTAACATCTTGTTAAGCATTATCCACAGGCGAACACCACATATAGAATCATGTGGACAGAGCTGTGGCTTATCGCCACTAAATATTGCGGTTTTTAACGATTTGTTTACGATATGTAGATGGCCGGGAAGAACTTCCTATGGTCGGGGTCTATATCTTGTGGTTGGTATCCCCTGTTGCACGGGGAATGGGAGGCTAGAATATGAGCTGGACAGACGAACGCGTGGAAACACTCAAGAAGCTCTGGCAGGAAGGTCATTCCGCCAGCCAGATCGCCAAACAACTGGGCGGCGTCACCCGTAATGCCGTGATCGGCAAGGTGCATCGCCTGGGCCTGTCGGGCCGTGCCGCACCGTCGCAACCGGCCCGTCCGCTCTATAAGCCCGCCAAGCCGCCACGGGCAGCGGCCCCAGAAGCCGCCCGTCCGCAGGCGCAGGCAACGCCTGTCCGCCGCGTTGAACCGGTCGTTGCCGTCCGTCAGGCGCCAACCCTGCCGATCGTTCCGCTGGTGGAAGGCCCTGGCACAGCCACCGTGCTGACCCTCGGCGCCAAGATGTGCAAGTGGCCGATCGGTGATCCGTCATCCGATGAATTCACCTTCTGCGGCCGCAGAGCCGATGACGGTATTCCTTACTGCGTCGAGCATTCACGCGTGGCCTACCAGCCGCAGCAAAAGAAGAAAAAGGACGGGGTGGATTTGTCCCGCTCACTCCGCCGCTACCTCTGAGATCGCGGTCTTTGGCCTATTGATACGCAGTCTGCGCTGGCAGGTACTTAGTGTACCTGCGGCGCTTGTCGGCTATCACTGGACGGCACCGGCCGCCCGGTCAAATCTCACGATCTCAGTCAGGGTATGATTGAGATTCAAAGCCCCGCTGGTAACAGTGGGGTTTTTTAATTCAGGATGCAGTTTAGTTAAGGATACGGCGGGCTTCGGGCAGGTCGAGCGAGAAGGTCGGGATGGTGACCTTGAGCGGTTTGCCGTTCTCGTCCTCGAACATGTAATAGCCGCTCATCGACCCTGACGGCGTCGGCAGCGGACAGCCGGAGGAGTAGCTATAGCTTTCCTGCGGTTCCAGTATCGGCTGTTGACCGACCACGCCGTCGCCTTCGACGATTTCAATCCGGCCCAGCCCGTCCATGATCGTCCAGTGCCGGGTCTTAAGCTGAACCCGGTCGCCGCGTTCATTGTCGATGATGATGTGATAGGCCCAGACATAGGCGCGCGGTCGCCGCGACGTGGCGGGAAGGTCGTCTTCGGGCGGGATATATTCCACCTCGACGCTGATGCGTATGCCCTGACTGACGGCTTCATAGATCATGGCCTTAATCTAAACAGCTTCGGGGATGATTTAAAGCCCGTCATTGCGGATTTGGCTTTAAACTTCGGTTTGCGTGTCCCCAAAAATGTCGTAAACAAGCCCCCCATAAAGTTGAGACACCCATGACGCTTACGCCTGCCGCCCACGGCATCCTGCCCCTGCAAACCCTGTCGGAACTGGTGGATCAGGGTGTTGTCCTGAGCGCCTCAGCCCTTGATGGCGACCAGATTCAGCCCGCCAGCATCGACCTGCGTCTGGGCACGCGCGCCTGGCGGGTGCGGGCATCCTACCTGCCGCGTAAGCGCACGGTCATGGAGCGCCTCAGCGATGTCGTCATGCATGAGATGGATCTGTCTAAGGGGGCGGTGTTTGAAGCCGGTTGCGTCTACATCGCCGAGCTACAGGAAAGCCTGAACCTGCCGCAGGGCCTGAGTGCGCGCGCCAATCCGAAATCCTCGACCGGCCGCTGCGATGTGTTTGTGCGCCTGCTGTCGGACTATTCCGATGCCTTTGATGACGTGCGCGAAGGCTATAGCGGGCCGATCTATGTCGAAATCGCGCCGCAAACTTTCTCCGTTTTGGCCCGCACCGGCACCCGCCTGAACCAGCTTCGGGTCAAGCGCGGGACGGTGCCCAAGCTTTATACTTCCGACTGTGGTGTCGATCTGACCGGAGACCTCGTTGGCTACCGCGCCCGCAGGCACGCCGGGGTGATCGACCTTGATAATGTCGATGGCCATGATCCGCGCGATTTCTGGGAGCCCTTGTACCAGAATAAGGGCCAGCTTTTGCTCGATCCGGGTGAGTTCTACATATTGGCGTCCAAAACCGCCGTCGTGATCCCGGTCATGGAAGCCGCCGAAATGCTGCCGATCGATCCCAGTGTCGGCGAATTCCGCGTCCACTATGCCGGTTTCTTCGATCCGGGCTTTGGCACCGAAGAGGCGCAGGCTGCTGGCTCCCGCGGGGTGCTGGAGGTGCGCTGCCACGAAACGCCGTTCCTGCTGGAAGATGAGCAGACCGTGGCGCGGCTGGTCTATGAGCCGCTGATCGCGCGTCCGGTGGAGCTTTACGGACAGCGTGGCTCTCACTATCAGGGGCAGGGGCTCAAACTCTCCAAACACTTCAAACCCTGGTAAAAAGCTCTGCCTTTTGGCGCATTATGTCGTTATTAAAACGGGGCTGTATTCATATACAGCCCCGTTTTAATGCCTAATACTGCATCCAAAATTCAGGCTTTTCCTCGAATTGGGGGCCTTTATTCTTCTGTGTCAGCGGCTGTTTTGCGGCGGGGTTTGCGGGGTGTGGCCGCAGCCGTGGGGCGCAGTTTCATGTCGTCGATAAAGGCTGTGACCACCTGAGCGAACATGCCCAGAAACGACGGAAAGCGCACCGCGATAAAGCTGGCCAGCAAGGTGACGACGGTCACCACTATGGTAGATTGACCGGCGACCGCGCCCATAATCTGGGATAGTAATGCGCCGGACGGATCGACGGCGGGGCGGGCTTGACTGCTCAAGGTGTTGGCTTTAGTGGGGCGATCAGGCGAAAAGGCCTTGACCAGCAGATGTATGATCACCGGCACCAGCATGATCAGGGCCAGAACAAACGAACTCCACGGCGTACCGATCCACAGCTTGAGCGCGTTATAAAGGCCGATGCTCAACCAGGTCAGCCCGATCAGCAAACTGCCCGCCAAAAACACGATGTAGAGGATCGAGGATTTTAATTCGCTGATTTTCTCGGAGAAATTAAACACCGCGCAGCTCCCTTGGTTAATAGCCAGACATATGATGCCTTAGACTAAAACCAAAGGAACTAAAAATCCTATTACGTTAAAACGATTTCGCGGCTTAATTCATCCCGCGGGTCGATGACAGGGCCGGTTTCAGCGCGGCATAGGTTTTGATGCGCTCATGGCTGACCAGAGTGACCGGCGTAGGGGCTGCGGCCACAGGCGCGGACTTTGCCGGGCTGTTCATGGCCAGAGCCTGCTTTTCGTCGCCGCGCTTTATGTCGGCCATGGCGATCATGGTGTCGATTTCACGCTTGCGGGCCATGAAGGCCTGAAGCTCTTTGCCGCCCAGGATAGTGCCTTGCGGAACCTTGGCGTCCTTGGGGTTAATCGGGCGGTTCTTGTACCAGACTTCGAAGTGCAGGTGCGGGCCGGTTGAGCGGCCGGTTGAGCCGACATAACCGATGATCTGACCCTGCTTGACGCGCTGACCCGGTTGCACGGCGATGCGCGACATGTGGGCGTAGCCGGTTTGCCAGTCGCCGGTGTGGCGCACACGCACCCAGCGGCCATAACCGCCCCACCACTTGGCATCCTGAACCACACCGTCACCGGCGGCAACAATCGGCGTGCCGGAACCGGCAGCAAAGTCAACGCCGGTATGCATCTTCATGAAGCCCAGAACCGGGTGGCGGCGTACGCCAAAGCCCGAAGAGGTTCGCGCGCCATCAACTGGCGTGGCCAGCAGGAAACCGCGGATGTTCTTGCCCGTTTCATCGAAATACTGGGCGTCTTTTTCACCCGCGCGCTGAAAGCTGTAGAAGCGGTTGATGCCGCCCTTGGCTTCGATTTCAGCGTACAAAAGCTTACCGGTCTCAACTGTGCGACCGCTTTCGGTCACCTTACGGTCGAAGATAAGCTTAAAGGTGTCTCCCGCCTTGATGTCGCGCTCGAAATCGAGCTTATGGGCGAACAGCTTCATGACATTATTGGTGACCGCCGGTGTCGCCCCAAGCGCTGCGGCCGAGGTAAACAGTGAGCCGTCGATGGTGCCAATGGCCACGCGGCGTTCATCACGCACGTTTTCTTCCAGCACCCGCAGGCGCATGGCGCCGTCATGGCTGGTGGTCAGGGTCAGTTGTTTGGCAGGGCCGGTGCGGGTCGTCAGGCCCAAAAGCTGAGCGGGTTGGCCAGAGCCGAGGGCCGGTTTGGCGATGGCCGCCTGAATGGACATGCCGGCGCGGACATTGACGACATCAAAGGCTTGCGACAACAGATTAACGGCGGCCTGAGCGTCAGCCGGGGCTACGCCGGTGCGGGCAATAGCTTGGGAGAGGGTCTCACCTGAGCGAACCAGAATGGCGACCTGCTCCGGCTGGTCAAAACCGGGTCGTGCAGACGCTACCGCATAGGCTTCGGTTTCCAGCGCCATAACGGCGCCCGGATCAAGGGCCATACCCGGCAATATGCCCGGTGTCGGCTGAAAAACGCGCCAGATCAAGGTGCCCACCGTGAGGGCCGCCACGGTCGCAAAGACCATGGGCGTTAAGCGTACTGGCTGTCGGCGTGGATCGAGTTGAGCCATCAGTCCCCGTCAAACACTAAAAAAGACAAACGATACTAAAACTTACAGATGAACCCATAAGGGCCCGGCAGTCTTAAAGGTTATAGTCGTGCGGATATTACGGATCTGTCTCATTACAGACGCTCTTTATGAGCGAAAAAGCCTGAGTCGTGAAGCTTGAAAACTCAGCTACAATTTCCGTGCCATCCTGTTTACGCCGAAATAGGGCCAAAGTGAGGCCCGAAAACTTGGGTTAAGATCAAGCATACCGCAGTCGCGAAGGCAACAACGAAGGGCGCTTTTTAGCCGATTAAGATTAAGATCGCCCTTAAATTTTGTTAAAAAAGGGTATACGCATAGTGCAGGGGCTTTGGGCGCTGAGCACCGATCTGTTGATAAGTGATGCTTTAAGCATTTAAAATTTATAACGAAACGGCAAAGAATTCGCCAATGGCGATCATTTCCTGCAAGGGTTTGGGGGGAATTCGCGCCTCTTGTGCGAAATGCGGTGATGTGTCCATAATTTTTACCAATATATGTGCCATAATGACCTATGGATGATGATCAAATTATTTTTTGCGTCGTCTTCACATTTTTCGACCGCCATTGTTTCCCTTTTAGTTTGAGCCCGCCTCTTGACGCCCACTGATCCGACCGCTGATCAAAACGATGAATTGATGTTCCCGGTGCGCACGTCGACGCTGGGTACGTTTTCGCGCGTGGTCAGCGGCGATGCCAAGGCCGGTGGCGGCGAAAAGGGACGTCCGGCCAAAAAAGCCAAAAAGGGTGGCGGCAATGGTCGCCCGCCTAAGTCGGGGGCCGGTAAGGCCGGGCAAATCATCGGGCTTACCTTGTGCGGGGTCGCGGCCATTGGCGTGGCCGCCGTCGTGGCCCGCAAGGAAATCGCCCGCGAAATCGCGCAAGGGTGGCTGCGGTCGCAGCAGATAGATTCCGAGCTTAAGATCGGGCGTCTGGGGCTTGATCATGCCGAAGGCTCGATCCGGTTGGGCAAGGCGACATCGCCGGATGTGATCCTCAATGATTTCCGCATTGATTACGACCTGAACCTGTTTGCCGGTCAGGGTAAGCCGATGGCGCGCTTTAAGCGCATCCACCTGACCAAGCCGGAAATCGCTCTGGCGCTGACCGCTAAGGGGCTGGACTTTGGTTCGCTCGATCCGCTGATCCAGAGCATATTGTCGTCGCCGTCCAATAAGGGCGAGGCTCCCGGCGAAGTCCTGATTGAAAATGCGGTGGTGCGGCTTAAGACCGACTACGGCACCATCAATGCCACCGGCCGCGTCCAGATGCAGGCCGGACGGTTGCAGGCGCTTAATCTCAACATCCCCTCGACCCGTCTGAGCGGGCCGCTGGGGGAGGGCACTTTAAGCGACGGCTTTATCAAGGCCCGCTCGGTCGGTGACGGCCTTAAGGTCGAAGGCAAATTTGTCGCCGATGCCTGGGAGATGAAGCCGGATAAGGCGGGAGCCGTGACCCGCCTCAAAGGTGTGCGGCTTGAACTGACCTCCAACCTGCCGTATCGCCAGCTAGAGCAGGCGGCTAACCTCAAGGCCTCACCGCTGGCGGAGTTTTCAGGCCCGTTAGAAACGCACATGAAGGTGGCGGCGGATGAGCTGAACACCGGTGACACTGCCTTAAAAGGCGTAACCGCCGATGCCTCCATTCTGGCGGCTTTGAGTTTTGAGCGCGATGAAACCCGCCTTGAGGGCCAGTCGCGCTTTCAGGGGCGGGCACAGTCGGTCACGCAAGGGGCGATGTTCGGGCGCGATGTCTATCTGGATGCCTCAAGTCTAAATCTCAGTTTCGCCCATTCGTCCAAAACCCCCACGGCTGAGAACCCTGATCAGGGTGGTGCCCATGTCTGGATCGACGGGCCGCTGCAGGCGCGCATCGGCCTTTACCGTCAGGACGGGATTGAAGTCAGTAATGCTCGCGCCGACCTTGAAAAGGTGGCCCTGCATATGGCGGGGACCGAATCCGACATCAGCTTTAAGGGTAGCGCCTATGCCGGGCGCATGGTGGCGGCTGACCTGTCGCTCGACCGGGTCAATATGACGGTGAGCGGCAATGCCAGGGCTGAAACCGGACTTAATGGCGCGGCTGAAAATGACGCGTCGGCCTGGACCGCCGCGATCAAGACCAGCCTCAACAGCCGTCACGGCAGCTACAAAGGGCTTGATGAGATGGCGCAGATGCGCCGTAAGGATCTTCAGGCCGTGGTCTATCCTGACCCGGTCAACACCGATCCCCCGCCGGTGCCGGTGGCCCCAATTAAGTCTGATGCCGTTCTGGCGCTACAGGCCGCCGCGCAGGCCTTTAGCCTTGAGGCCAATGACATTTCGATCAAGCTGGACGGGGCGGCGGGTAAGCCGGCTGCCTTTGATGTCCGCACCAAAACGCCGATTACCGTGACCCCGGCGTCGGGCGGTAAACTGACCCTGACGCCGGACGGGGCGCGGCCTCTGATAGCCAGTGCGGATCGCGCCGCTTTTGGGGTAAAACTTGAGGGCGAAGATTTGCCCGAAGTGAATGCCTTCCTCAGCGATATGGGCTTTGGGGCCAGTGGCGAGCTGAGCGGCAAACTGGCGGCGGATGCCAAATTCAACTTCGCCCCGGTGACCTCAGCCGAAACCAAGGCGACTGGCCGCTTTACGGTTGCGGGCGGGCGCACCCACTTTGTGCTGGATGACTGTATGCCGTTTAGCGCGGCGCGCGCGGATATCGGCGGGCGGCTGGAAGGGCTGACGGCCAGCATCTGCGCTACCGAAGCGCCGATCCTCACCCTGGAAAACGGTCAGTGGCAGTCGGCCGGGGCCTTTGATGAGCTGAAATTGAACGCGCCGGATTATGAAGCGCGCGTGACCAATGCCAAGGGCCGTTTCAATGCCTTTTCGACCAAATCGGGCGCGGCCAATGGCGCCGGGTTCCGCATAACCGTCGCGGCGGCCGAGGCCCATGATACGGCGGCTAAGACCCGCTTTAATCCGGTGACGCTGGCCGGTAAGCTCGATCAGGACGCCGTCCGCATGACCGGACGGCTGGGGGTAAAGCCGCTTAATCCGGTGGTGCGCGAACGCGCCCCCGGTGATCTGGCGCGCATCGACATCGTGCAGGATGCCCGCAGCGATGACGGCTATGCCCTGATCAGCACCGGCGACATGGTGTTTGCGCCGGATGGCCTGCAACCGATTGACCTGACCCCGCAGGTGGCGACGGTCGCTACCAAGAATGTGACGGGCTCGGCCACCTTTGATGGCCGCTTTGACTGGTCGCGCACGGGAACGCCTACCAGTCAGGGCCGTCTGCGCCTGAACGACATCGATTTTGAAGGACCTCTGGGTAAGGCGCAGGATTTGCGCGGCGACGTCGAATTCACCAGCCTGTCGCCCCTGATGACGCCGCCAGGTCAGATCATCAGTGTGGCCTCACTGACGACTGCCGTGCCGCTGACCGACATCAATACCTCGGTGCAGTTCCTGGGCGATCACCTTTCGCTTGCGGCCGCCACCGCCATGTCGCCGGGGGGGCAGTTCGGTCTTGAGCCCATGGATGTGCCACTGGCGGAAAATGTGCCGATCAAGGGCGCACTGACCTTCAGCGAGCTTGATTTCGGTAAGATTATCGCCGCCACCGATCTGGGCCGCGATATGAAGTTCGAAGGCACGGTCACGGGCCGCATGCCGTTTGAAATCAACGGCAACCGTGTCCACTTTGCGCAAGGCGAACTAAAAGGCGACGGGCCGGGGCGTCTGTCGATCCAGCGCGCCGCGTTGCAGGGCGTGGCCTCATCGGGTGGCGTGACGACCGACGCGCCGCAGGAAGTGGCCCCTTCGCCCGCCGATGCCTCAAAAGTCGTCGAAGGCATGGCCTATCAGGCGCTGGAAAACATGGCCTACAGCGATATGTCAGCCACGATCAACAGCCTTGAAAACGGCCGCCTGGGCTTTAACTTCAAGATCAAGGGCCGCTATGATCCGCCCAAAAAACAGGAAGCGCGCGTAAGCTATGCGGATGTGCTGCGCGGACGTCTGTTTGATAAGCCGATAAACCTGCCGTCAGATACCGGGGTTGATCTTAATCTCGATATGACGCTCAACCTCGATCAGGTGCTGGATGACCTGATGGCGTTTGAGGCGCAAAAGGCGGGGTTGAAGTAAGGCGTCGCGGCCCCGTACGCTCCTTGAGCATTTTTATTTTGTGCTAACGCTGCGCTCCTTGAGCACATTTGTTCAGCTTGGGTTCAGACTGCAAATCATATAAGACATTCATGATAAGGCCGAGAGCCTTTGAAACGGAGTATTCGTCATGACCCACAAAGGCCTTAAGCCTCTCGCATTACTGGTGCTGATCGCGCCGGTGTTTGCCGCCTGCGTCCCGACCGTTCGGGTCGAGGTCGCCCCGATTTCGATCTATGCCAAGCTCGACCACGATGTCCGCATCAGCCTTGACGAAGACGCCAAGGCTCTGGTTCAGCAAAACCCTAACCTCTTCTAATTTCGCGCCCTTCAAAGTGAGACCTATCATGAAAAAAACAGTGTTTTCCGTTACGGCGGCGATGATGGCCGCCACAGGTATGATGGCCGCGGGTGTGGCCATCAATATGGCGTCGCCGTCTGCCGCTTTCGCTCAGGCCGCGGCTAAGGCCACCGTTGATGCCGCCAAGGCCGCCGGTGTCGTGGGTGAGCAATCCGACGGTTATCTCGGTTTTGTCAAATCCGGTGATGCGGCCACCAAGGCCGCGGTTGAGGAAATCAATGCTGGTCGCGCCAAGGTCTATGCCGAAGCCGCTGCCAAGAACAATGTGCCGGTGGCTGCCGCGGGGGCGGCGACCTTCTCCAGCGTCATTATGCCGAAACTCAAGGCCGGTGAGTATTACAAAGACGCTTCTGGCGCCTGGAAGCAGAAGTAATTTTTTGCTGAGAAATCCGATGATTTAACCCTGAAGCTTAACCGCTTCAGGGTTTTTTCATGGGTTTGGGTTAAAACGGGCATCTAAACGAAACAGGTAGAATGCCGTGTCCGATTATCTCAAACCACTGACCAGCCTGCGCTTTTTTGCTGCCGTCTGGGTTATCCTGTTCAGCTACTGGCCGCTGCTGCAAGGCGCCGCCCCGTTGTGGATCATTGCGCGCGGCTATCTGGGGGTCGATCTGTTCTTCATCCTGTCGGGCTTTATCCTGTGCCATGTCTATCTGGAAAGCTTTGGGACGGGTAAGTTTCAGTATGGGCAATTCATCGTCAACCGGCTGGCGCGCATCTATCCGCTGCATATCGCAACCCTTCTGTTCACCCTGGCGCTGGTGATGGCGGCGGCGGTCAATGGGCTGACGCTCGACAGCCATGTGGCGTCGTGGGCGTCGCTGCCGGCACAGATTTTCATGGTCCATGCGTGGGGGCTGGCCCCCGAAGCGTCATGGAATCACCCGTCATGGTCGATTTCGGCGGAATGGTTCGCTTACCTTTTGTTTCCGGTCTTTGCCAGTGTGACCTGGGGCTTGAGATCAAGGCCCGTCGTCGCGGTGGCCTTGGCGGCAGCGTTTCTGACTATCCTTTACTGGGCGTTTGAAGCCTTGGCCGGGTTCCGTCTGACCAGTGCGACCTTTATGTGGGGTGCTTTGCGGATCGTGCCGTGTTTTGCGCTGGGCTGTGCCGTGTATCTGGCGTGGCGGGCAGGAGCAGTAGAATCCAAAGCCGTGGCCCTTGGCGGCGTAGCGGTATCTCTGGCGGTGATTTTGGGCGCAGCCGCGCTGATGACCTCGGATGCGCTGGTTGTGCTGGCGCTTGGCGGGCTGATCCTATCGGTCGGCGGGCTGGCCACGGCAGACGGTAAAGGGATTATGTCGAACCGTGTTCTGGTCTATCTCGGCAATGTCAGCTTTGCCATGTACATGGTCTATGTGCCGTGGAAGTGGGTGTTTACCAAGGCCGCGGGCATGATTTTGGGCAGCGAAGAGTCATTGCCGCTGATGTGGTGGCTGGGCGGATTTGTGGCCATTATCCCCATCGCCATGCTGGCCCACCATGTGGTCGAAAATCCGATGCGTAACGTCGTGCGCCACATCGGTGACGGGGTGCGTTATCGCCTCAACTATCGCCTGCAAGGCACGTCGAAGTAAGCTTTATGGCTTAGAGCGGTGTCCGGTTAAGGGTTTATTCATAAAAATTAACCTTTTCCCCATTTGATAGTCATAAAGTATTTGTAAAATATTTTATGTGATGTATCAAAGACACAGAGTGTTAAAGCGCGTCCCAAAAAGTGTAGTGCGGTTTTTGGATCAGATGCGCGACTGGATTAACTACCGTGGAGTGAGGCGTTGCAGGCATTTAAGGTATCGCGAGTAATTAAGGCCGGTTTGGCTATGGTGTGCGCAGGCGTAATGGCTGCCGCCCCGATGGCTCAGGCGGCTGAGAAATCGCCCTACTGGCAATGCGTCACCTTCGCCCGCTCGATCACCGGCATGCAGATTTTCGGCGATGCCTGGACCTGGTGGGAAAAAGCTTCCGGCAAATACGACAAAGGACAGGCTCCGCAGGCGGGCGCCGTTCTGGTGTTCCAGCCCACGGGTAAGATGCGGGTCGGCCACGTCGCCGTCGTCTCACAGGTGGTCACCGACCGCATCATTCAGATCACCCACGCCAACTGGTCACCGATCAATGGCCGCAGAGGTCAGGTCGAAAAAGACGTCACCGTGGTTGATGTTTCGGATAAGGGCGACTGGTCCAAGGTTAAGGTATGGTACGGGCCGATCAACGATCTGGGCACCTCGGTCTATCCGACCTATGGCTTTATCTATGCGGCCGCCCAAAAAGGCCAGAACATCGGCCAGAGCCTGACGGCTTCGATTGCCGAGACCTTTACGGGCGATAAGGCTGAGGCCAACACTGCGCCGGTGCCCTATGCGGTCATCAAGGCCAATGACGCCAAGGTCGCCGAAAAGAAAGCGATCGAAAAGGTCGACACCCGCGCCATTGAAGCCAAACTTCTGGCCGCTAATCTGATCGACGCGCCGACCATTCCGGTCAAAAAATCCGATAAACCTGCCGCGATGAAAACCAAGGCGGTGGTGAAGTCCGAAACCGCGTCCAAGAAATCTGACGCCAAGAAGGCCGACACCAAATCGGCGTCCAAAAAACTGGCGGACAAGAGCACGGCTAAACCGGCGTCTGACACAAAAGCCGATAAAACAAAGACCGACAAAAAGGTTGCGTCTGTAAAGTCCGCCAAGGCTGACGCGAAAAAAGCCGCTTAAAGCGGTAACCAACTCTCCAAATTGTGCGCAAATCATGTTTACCTCACGCCGTTGAGGTAAAGTCATGCTGAAAATCTATAGCCGCGTCCACGATTCCGAAGACGGACATCTGGCGGTCATCAAATCCTTTGGGGATGTGCCCGCCGAAGACCGGCGCGCCGCCATCGATCATGGCCGCGAGGTCGAGGAGATGATCGCCCTGGAGCCGCAGCAGGGGGCGGGCTCGGCCTGGTGCGATATTGATGACGCCATGACCTGGCTTGATCTGCACAACCCCACGCGCGATGAAGAACTGTTTGTCGAAGGTGCGCTCGGTGTCGGCATTCCGACCCGTGAGGACATGAACGAGATCGAGACCTCTTCGCGGCTCTATACCGAAGACGGGGCGGTGTTCATGACCGCTCAGGTCGCTTATTTTGGCGGCCAGCCGCACCTGCAAAGCGGGCCGGTAACCTTTGCCCTGCTGCGCGAACGTCTGGTGACGGTGCGCTATATCGACCCGCAGTCGTTTCGCATTTTCTCCGATAAGATCAGCCGATCCCCGGCCTTGTGCGACAGTGCGGCCATGACCCTGACCAATCTGCTGGATGTGCTGATCGACCGCACCGCCGATCTGGTTGAAAAGGTCTCTGCCGGTGTTGATGATATCTCGACGCAGATTTTTGCCACCAAGGCTAATCGCGGGCTGGATAAGCTGCTGCGCCAGATGGGGCGGCATCAGAATGATATCGCCAAGCTGAGGGATAGTCTTTTGTCGTTTCAGCGCCTGTTTTCCTATGGGTTGTTGCTGAGCGATGATCAGGTCAGCGGCGATGCGACTGAGCTTGAAGTGTTTCGCGCCCGTCTGCGCTCCCTGCACGAAGACGCCCAGTCCCTGACCGACCATGCCGGCTATGTGACCGGCAATATCACCTATCTGCAGGAAGCGGCCATGGGCCTGATTAACATCGAACAGAACTCGATCATCAAGATCGTATCGGTGGCGTCAGCGGCCTTTCTGCCGCCGACCCTGATCGCCAGCATCTATGGCATGAACTTCGAGCACATGCCGGAACTGCATGTGGCCGTGGCCTATCCGCTGGCGATTGGGGCAATGGTACTGTCGGCGGTGCTGCCGATGATATGGTTTAAGTATAAGGGCTGGTTATGATTTTTAGTCCCTCGCCGGGCGGTGGCTCCGCCACCTTGGCCGCCGCCTCAATGGCGGCTTGAGTTGAATGATTTCGTCAAAAATCATTCAACCCTAAACTAAAGACCGAATATCGGCGGCCAGCTCGTCGATGCGCTCCACCTTGGCGTCCCACGCGAACATGAACCGCGCGCCCCCGCCGATGAAGGTGTAGAACAGCCAACCGCGATCGCGCAGGCCTTGCAACACAGCCTCCGGCGCGCGCAGAAACACCGCATTGGCCTCGACCGGGAACATCAGTCCGACGCCAGTTAGCGGCTCAATCTGTGCCGCCAGCCGCTTTGCGCAGGCATTGCCATGCTGCGCGTTTTTAAGCCACGCGCCGCTCTCCAGCATCCCGACCCACGGGGCGGCCAGAAAGCGCATCTTGGAGGCCAGTTGTCCGGCCTGCTTGCAGCGGTAGCCAAAATCCTCCGACAGGGCCGTGTCAAAAAACAGGACCGCTTCCCCTACCGCCATACCATTCTTGGTGCCGCCAAAGCACAGGACATCGACCCCGGCCCGCCAGGTGATATCAGCCGGCGCGCAGTCAAGCGTCGCGCAGGCATGGGCAAAGCGCGCCCCATCCATGTGCAGTTTCAGCCCCAGTTCGCGGCAGGTCGCCGATATGGCCTTCAATTCGTCAGGCGTGTAGACAAGGCCGGTTTCGGTTGGCTGGGTGACCGTCACCACGCGCGGCTTGGGGAAGTGGATGTCGGAGCGGCTGATGGCCAGATCCCGGATCGCCTGTGGTGTCAGCTTGCCGTCCGGAGTAGGGGCGACCAACAGTTTTGAGCCGTTGGAGAAAAACTCCGGGGCGCCACATTCATCGGTTTCAACGTGGGCTGACGAGGAGCAGATGACGCTGTGGTAGGACTGGCACAGGGACGCCAGCGCCAGCGAATTGGCCGCCGTGCCGTTAAAGGCGAAAAAGACCTGGGCGTCAGACTCAAACAGGGCGCGCAGGCCATCGGCGGCGCGGATCGTCCAGTCGTCATTGCCATAGGCCACGGACGACCCGTCATTGGCGGCTTGCAGGGCAGCCCAGGCTTCGGGGCAGATGCCGGCATAGTTGTCGCTGGCGAATTGTTGCGGAATATTGGCCATGTTAAGCGCCCTTTCTTAATATTAAAAGAGCGAAACGACGTGTGGCTGTGACTCCGTTAATTGCCGGTCAGGCCACATCCCCCCAGGTCGAGGGCACCACCTTGCCGGATGAGCAGGTTGGTGTCAGGCGTCGGCCCAACTCTTGATGCAGGCAGTGCCTTAGCACTGTTTTAGATGCGGATGCAACTACTCTCGTTCAGTCATTACTCCCGTTCAGCTAGGGAGAAATTACAGCCGTCGTCACGGACATAATCGAGCACGGTTTCCATCATCTTGGCGCGCGTGAAATCGGCGCAGCTTAGGTCGGCATGACTGAGGTTGGCTCCGGTAAGGTCGGTGCGCAGCATCTTATCGACCCCCAGCATCAGCGGTCCCAATTTGGCGGCGGTCAGGTTGCAATGTTGCATCCGCGTCCGCATCAGCCGCGCCCCACGCAGGTCGGCATGGCTTAAGTCGCAGCGGCGCAGGTCGGCACCGGAAAGGTTCGCCCCCTGAAGCTGGGCACCGGTCATATCCAGACCGTAAAACACCGCCCCTTGCGCATCGACGGCGGTCAGGTTGCGCTTTTTCATATCAGCGACTGCACGGAAGTCGAGTCCGGCAAAGCGGGTGGTGGAGCCTTGCGCGCCACTGGTTACGCACCATAATTCGTGCTCGCTGATCAGGGCATCCAGCGGTTCATTATCGATATAGACCGCAACCGGGGTAGTCAAAACACCACTTAAGTCGGCCTCGGAGATATTGTATCCGGCGGTATTGGCGCCTGACATGACGGCGTTTCTCAAGGACGCGCCGGTTAGATCTGCCGCCGACAGATTAGCCCCGGACAGATTAGCGCCGTCGAGCGATGCCTTACGCAGCTTGGCATGGGACAATACCGCCCCTGACAAATTGGCATCGCGGAAATCAGTAGAAACCGCCAGCGCCCCATTCATGCGCGCGCCGGTCAGATCAGCACCGCTTAAGATAGCATAGTCAAGTTCACCGGGGCGCACCTGATGCTTCATCAGGCGCAGGCCTGCCTTATCATCCTTGAACGCAATCTGACCTTCGCGCAGATCGCAGCGGATCAGGCTGGCCCCGGTCAGATTGGCCCCGCGCAAACAGGCCCCACGCAGGTCGGAGCGGTCCAGATTGGCAAAGCGCAGATCGGCATTGCGCAGGTCAGCCCCATACAGATTGGCGCGCATAAAATTCACATCGCGCAGCACGGCGTCATAAAGACAGGCCCCGGTCAGAATGGCATCGGACAGGTCAACCCCTTCGAGGTTCATGCCGGTCAGGTCGATATAGCTGAGGTTAGCCACCTGACCACCGGCCTGACAGGCTTTATAGCGCTGGTGCAGATCCAGCGTATGGCGAAGCGCCGCCGCATCAAGGGTTTGCAGGGTAACGGCCGAGGGCATGGAGGCCTTCTTAGAGAGGTGAGCGGCTGGCCATGACCTAAGTGATCACAGCTTCCGTACCAGATATAGGCACTAAGAAAAAATCTTCTCAAGCGAAACTTTACGCCACAGGGAAACTTACGCCTAACGGCAGGTCTTGCAACGGCCCTTGGCCTCGACCGTGATGTGTTTGACCTCAAAGCCCAGATGCTGGGCCTGATGTTCAATATCGGCCAGGCTTAAGGTCGCGATCTCCTCGCTCTGGCCGCAGCAATCGCACAACAGAAAGGCCGCCGTGTGCGTGTGGTGGTGATCGACATTGGCGGGTGTGGCGCAGGCCACAAAGGCATTGAGGCTCTCGATCCGGTGTATAAGGCCCATCTGCTCAAGGAAGCTTAAGGCGCGGTATACGGTCGGCGGCTTGGCGGCACCTTCCGGGTGAAAGCGGTCGATGACATCATAGGCCTTCATCGGCCCGTTATTGCCCAGGATCAGCTCATAGGTGCGCAGGCGCGGTGCGGTCAGGCGCTCACCGGAGGCCACGCACAAGGCTTCGGCGGCTTTCAGGCGGGCATCGACATTGATGGTGGTGGTGTCGTGGCTATGGTCGTGGTCGCAGGCGTGCTGAGTCATAATCGTAATGTAGTCATTCTAAGGGAGTCGCGCAATTGTGCAGATGCAGCATGAATCTTGACGGTACGGCTTGACAGTGGTTATGTTATTAAATAACACGGACGTTAATGTTATTTAGTAACGGGGCATTATCATGACCGGATCGTCTTTCAAAATCGCTTTAGGCGCAGGTATTTCACTTATTGCCCTATCGGGCATGGCCCAAGCCCAATCACAGGTTCAGGCACAAAGTGCCGATGAGCCTATTAAAGAAGTTGTCGTGACGGGCTCGGCCTATGCGGTCTCCAAAGACGCCCTCATGTCCAATGTCGATGTGCTGAAACAGGCGCAGATCGATGAAATGCCCGCGCGGGGCTTAGGCGACATGCTGTCTGATCTGCCGGGCGTGCGCTCCTCCGGTTTTGCGCCAGGGGCGTCGCGGCCGATCATTCGCGGGCTGGATGGCTTTCGCGTGCTGGTGCTCAATAACGGCATGGGGCAGGTCGATGCCTCAGCCGTGTCGCCGGACCATGCCTCGGCGACCGATCCTCTGGAAGCGCAGCGCATCGAGGTTCTGCGTGGGCCGTCGGCCCTGACCTATGGCGGCAATGCCATCGGCGGCATCGTCAACATCATCGATGACCGTATTGCCGGGGCACCGGCCAAGGATGGCTTGGATGGCCGTGTCACGGCGCAGGCGTCGTCAGTGGATGAGGGCTATCAGGGCGCGTTCAACCTCAAGGCCGGTAACGGGCCGTGGGTGCTGACGCTGGATGGCCTTAAGCGCAAGACTGAGGACTATAAAACCCCGGTCGGGCCGGAATCGCGCCGTCTGACCGACTCTGAGGGTGAAGAACCCGATACCGGTGACACGCAAGTCAACTCGGCTACCGATCTGGAATCTTACGGCGCGGGTCTGAGCTATGTCGGCGATTTCGGCTTTATCGGTTTCAGCGCCAAACAGACCAATTCTTTGTACGGCGTCCCCGGCCACAGCCATGAACACGAAGAGGGCGAACCGGAAGACGAACACGAGGAAGAAGGCCCCGTTCGCATCGACCTGAAACAAACCCGCTATGATTTCCGCTCACACCTGAATATCGACTCCGGCCCGTTCAACAGCCTGCAATTTGCGGCGGGATATACCGACTATGAGCATACCGAACTGGAAGGCGATGAGATCGGCACCCGCTTCCTGTCGGACGGTAAGGAGTTCCGCGCCAATCTGGTCCGGCAGGGCATGGGCGAAGTGTCCGGCGTCATCGGCATCAACGGCCTGACCCGCGATTTTGAAGCCATTGGCGCTGAGGCCTTTGTCCCGTCCAGCACCACCAAAGAACTGGGCGTGTTCTCTCAGGGCCGCCTCGATAAGGGCAACTGGGGCGTCGAAGGGGGCTTACGTCTCGATCAGAAAAAGATCAGCTCCGCGGGCTTTAATCGTGATTTCACCAACACCTCGGCGTCACTGGGCGCGTTCTATAAACCCTCCGATCACAGCTTCTTTGGCGCCAGCCTGACGCGGTCGGAACGCGCGCCGTCCGATGTCGAACTGCTGGCCAATGGCCCTCATGCGGGTACAGGCTCTTATGAAATCGGCAATGCTGATTTCGATACCGAAGTGGGGTATAGCCTTGAACTGACCGGTCATTGGTTGATGGATGAACATTCCGACTTCACCTTTGATGCCCATGTCTATACCTCAAAGTTCGATAACTTCATCGACCTGCGCCCGACGGGTGCCGAACAGGACGAACTGCCGGTTTATCAGTATGTGCAGACCGATGCCGATTTTTACGGTCTTGAGCTGGAAGGTGGCATCAATCTGTGGGCGCACGGCGATAAGACCGTCCGCTTTGATGCGACCTATGATTATGTGCATGGCGACAGCGATCTGGGGCCGGTGGCGCGCATCCCGCCCTATAGCGTGACGGGCAAGGTCTCTTACACCGATCCGCGTTGGACGGCCCACGTTGAGGCCCGCTACGCCGGTGAGCAGGATCGTCTGACGGCACAGGAACTGCCGACCGATGCCTATACGCTGGTTAATCTGTTTGCCGCCTATAAGGTGGCGCGCTTTGAGGGCGTGTCTGTGTTTGCCGAAGTGCGCAATGTCCTTGACGAAGAGGCGCGCGAACATGCGTCGTTCAATAAGGATATCCTGGTTCAGCCGGGCCGTAATCTGCGCGCAGGGTTGAGCTACCGGTTCTAATCATCTTCCTTCTCCCCTGTTTACGGGGGAGGAGAAGACAGGGCCTCTGTGATTGGCAGGTGCCTTTTGGGGTTTTCGCGCCACGGCACTCAACTTGGCTGTTACCCGGCTTGCCCACAGCCGTGCCATGCGCTAGAAGCGATTTCCTACTGTTTTTACCTTAAGCCCAGATAAAGAGCCACTATGGAACAAACTCCATTAGCAGATGCCCAACTGACCGGAAGCGTCCTGTTTTACAAAACCCCTGAGCCCCTGAGCCCTGAGCTTCATGCCAACCTCGGCATCAGCGCCTCAACGACCCCCCACGCGTTCGTAGCCGAAACCAATGTCGTGCCGCTGACCGTGGCCGAATTTCCGGCCGCCGCTCTGAGCTATCCGATCGTCTTCATCGGCGAAAGCCGCATGCCGGTCGCCGCTATGGGCCTGACCCAAGGCCAGAACGTGTTCGTGTCCGACGCGGGCGTGTTCCGTTCGGACGCATATCTGCCGGCGTTTGCCCGCCGTTACCCGTTCGTGTTCGCCAATGACGAAGGTCAGGAGCGCATGATCCTGTGCGTTGACACCGGCGCCTCCATGGTCACCACCAACAATCCCGACGTACCGTTCTTTGAGAACGGGGCCGCGTCACCGTTCGTTGAAAACGCCATGAAGTTCTGCACGGACTTTGAAACTGAGCGCCGTCGCACGGAATCCTTCGTCAACCTGCTGAAGGACTATGACCTGCTGTCGCCGCGCGAAACCGTTTACCGTCCGCAAAATCCGGATGGCACACCGGGTGAGCCGCAAAAGATCGCTGAATATTTCGGCGTCGATGAAGAAAAGCTCAATGCGCTGCCCGCTGATAAGCTGGTGGCCCTGCGCGACAACGGCGCCCTGACGCACATCTATGCGCACCTGATCTCGCTGCTGGCTTGGGACAAGCTGATTGCCCTGACCATCGAGCGCGGTAATACCCCGGCCAACCTGAACTCTTAACGGGTTTGGTTATGCTATAAGAAAAGCCTCCGAAGGTAACTTCGGAGGCTTTTTTGTGTCTGGGGGGATAAGCGCGTCTAAACGCCCTTACCCGTCAGGCGCTCCAGCGCTTTTTTGGCATCACGCTCGGCCAGGGTAAAGCTGCCCGCAACGCCGGTGGCCGCAGCCACGCCGCCGCCGGTAGGCCATATTTTCCACTCGGTATTTTTCGGGCCGCGCGGGTAAAACTTGATTTCGTAGGTTTGGGATTCTGTTTGCATGGTGCCGCAGTATCAGTAATTCCCGTAAAATTCAAATCCCGATGCATTAAATCGCCCCCTTGCCAAGTGTTGTCAAACGCGTCACCATTGCTCAAAAATAATCATATTTGATCTCAGGAGGACCGCATGGGCAATTCAGGCATCAACCGCCGCCAGATGACGCGCGCTTTGGGCTTAGGCGCAGGGCTGGCCACAATGAGCGCATTACCCGCCCATGCTGCCACCAAACGCCCGTGGCCGTTCCTGATCGGTGCGGACGTGTCATGGATACCGCAGGACGAAGCCGAAGGGGCCACATATTTCGTAGACGGCGTCCAAAAAGACCCGCTGGAGATCCTGAAATCTGCCGGGTTTAACGCCATCAAGCTGCGGCTGTTTGTGAACCCTGAAAACGGCTATTCCAAGCGTTACCCGGATAAAAAATGGTACGGGATTGAGCAAACCATCGCCTTTGCCCAGCGCATTAAGGCCGCCGGAATGCACTATTCCCTGACCTTTCACTACAGCGACACCTGGGCCGATCCTGAGCATCAGAACATCCCCGCCGCCTGGGCAAAACTGGACACCACCGGCCTGATCGACGCCGTCTATCGCCACACCCACGACAGCCTGACCGCGATGACCGCCGCCGGGGTTACGCCCGACCTGATCCTGATCGGCAATGAGACCACCTTTGGCACGCTGTGGCCATTTGGGCGGGTGCCGCTGACCATACCGACCGGCAATCCCATCACTGACAGCAACCACATGAAGGTCGAAGGCGCAGGCGGGTTTGATGTGTTCGCGCAGTTCCTCAAGGCCGGTCTGGCGGCCTGTGCTGATGCCACGCCAACTGCCAAAACCGCCGTCCATAATCATCTGGGCCGCCACTGGCCGATCGTGCAAAACTGGATGGATAATCTCATTCAGCGCGGCGTACGCTTTGATGCCACGGGATTTTCCTGCTACCAGCAAGCGGCCGAAGGCGACTGGGAACGCACCTTTGCAGAGTACGCCAAACGCTATCCTGACCACGGGTTTTTCGTAGCGGAGTACTCAAGCCGCAAACGCTATGTCAATGACATCGTCCATGCGCACCCCAATGGCTGGGGCGCCTATATCTGGGAGCCGACCCGCCATCAGGAGGCCGTGTTCGACAAAGGCGGCCATAACGCTGGCGAAGGCCCGCGCCCGAACCTGATCTCACAGGGCCTCAATGCTGCCGAAGCGCCGGGGTCAACGCCGTCAGCGCCCGCCACCGTGCCACAGCGTCCGCGCAGCCACGGCGGCCGCTATGACGCCAACAACCTGCTCGACATTTATCGCCAGATGTCTAAGGATTATGGGGCGGCGTAGAGCCCTATCCACCACAGTGTTTGAAACCTGCGGCTTCAAACACCTCCCCCAATATTATAGGGCGCTAACGCTGCGCGGCTTTAGCGTGGTTGGGGGATTAATGATAACTTATACTCCCCCGGTGTACCGGGGGAGGTGGCGCGCCGCAGGCGTGACGGAGGGGGGCAAAATGATTGAAAGTATCTCCGAGCGATTAATTGACCAAAGACATCGTAACCGCATAATTGAAGAAGTACATTCTTTGACTTTAGGCATAGGCTCATGGGGTGCTGCCGAATATTTCAATGCGTTCTATGACCATATGAACGATGACGAACCTTGGCAAAACTCGGCTATGACCGAAGAAGAGTGGTGTCGTCTGAATGAATTATGCCAACTCATGAATAAGGCATGTGACTCGACGCCGGGTGATCTTACAGATCAGGAGTTGATAGACAGTGGCTGGCCTGATCGGATCAAACCCGACGCGCAAAAAGTCTTAGACGTGTTTCTGAAACGTGGCCGCTTCAGTGAAGAGTTCGAACAAGAAGCTCCTTCGTATGAGGCTGGACAAACTTGGCTTAGTCTCTGCTGGAAATTATAAATAGACCTAAAAACCGCTCCACATTTTCCCCCAAGCACGTACACTTAATCCACGGTCACCCATCCGTATAACCGGCGGGCGGCGCGGGGTTTGCAATTCCCAGCGTGAGGCTTGGCACGGCGTCCCCTTATGAGACGTAATCCGTGTCCTGACGGCCTGCGGGGATATCGATGTTTGAATTTGGTCGCGAACTAAGACGTATTTTCGGCAATCAGGGCCGTTTTGAATCGGACTCCAGTTTGTACGAGTTATTAAACCTTGAACTGCTGATCTCTCAGGGCCGCAGCCTTGATATTGAGGCTGGCCGCGTCTCGACCAGGAATCGCTTTGATCCCCACATCGAATCTGCCGTCATCTGGCGCGAATATGCTCGCAGAACCGGCGATCCTCTGGCGATGCGCAAAGCTGCTGCCGCCGCTGAATCCGCCGGCAAAGACGCCAAGACCATCGCCCAGGCTGTACAGGCCGTTCTGGAGCAGGCCCTGACCTGCCTGACCGGGGCCGACCTGTTTGAAACCGCAGAGCTTTTGACCTCCGCCGAAGGCCTGCTGGCCGAAGGGCGCGTCGCGGTGGCGGGCATCAGCCCGGCCGATCCGGTGCTGAATGCGCGCCTGTCGCTGGTCGAAGGGATGCTGGGGGCGCGTCTGGCCCTGCGCGAAGGGGTGGGCGAACTGGACGCCGCCCTAAACGCCATGGCCCACATCGATCGCGCCGTGGAAAAGTTCGACAAACAGGTCCGCCTGACCAAGACCAACCGCGACAAGATCTGGGCCGCACAGGCGCGTCTGGAGCGGGCCGACCTTTTGATGGCGGTCGGTATCGACCGTCAGGATTCCAGCTTGTTGGGTGCGGTCATCAAGGACCTTGAGGCCGTGCGCGCCCGCCTTGATCCGGCCTATGAGCCCGTCACCTTTGCCGCCATCGTCACCCGTCTGGCCGAAGCCCACATCCATCAGGGCCAGATCGAAGGCAATGCCGAAGCCGTATCGATTGGCATTGCCCTGCTCAGTGCCGAAGACGAATTGATGGTCTATGAACACAGCCCGCTCGATTGGGTGTGCCATAAGATGGCCCTGTCGCGGGGCTTGGAAGTGCTGGCGACCCTGACCGGCGCCGACTACATTTTTGACAAGGCGCTGGCCGTCTATGATCTGGCGCTCAAGCGACCTTTGCAAAAGGGCTTAGGGATTCGGGCGCGGCTGATGAGCTTGCGGGCTTCGTGTCTGGCGCAGCGTGCCGAAGCCACCGGCGACCTTAAGGCGCTGGATGACGCCGAACGGGCGTTTAAGGAGCAGCTTCAGGCTACCCGCCCGCTCGAAGATCCCATCGACTGGGCGATCCTTCAGACCAATCTGGGCAAGCTTTATGTGACGCGCGGCGACATCACCGGATTTATGCTGGAGCGCGCGCAGGCCGCCTACGCCCTTGATGCGGCCAAGGAAATTTTTATCGAACACGGCCTACACAGCCTCGCCGCCACGGCTGAGGCCCATCTGGTGCGCCTGCGTGGGATTTAAATATCGCGCGTGACAAACGATCAAATCAAGGGAACACTGCGGTAATAAAAAGCAGGAAACCTTTGAGGGGATAGCGATGCAGCGCAGGGCGATTTTAGCAGGCATGGCGGCGGCGATTATGGTGCCAAAAGCTGTGTGGGCAGACACGCAGTTTAAGGTGCTGGTGATCGGTATGCCCAGCAAATACCACTACGAATATGTCCCGGTCGCGCGCGAAAGCCTGGAGCGCATGGCGAAACTCCATGCCTTTGAGATGGTCTGGAGCCACAATGCTTACGGGTTAGATCAGGACCTTAAGCCCTATGCGGCCATCATGCTGCTCAACACCCCGACCGAGGATTTATCCGCCGATCATCGTGCGAAGTTCGAGGCCTATTTGCGCGCCGGTGGCCATGTGATGATCGTCCACCGCGCCGCCATTGCCCTGCCGGCCGGGAGCTGGCCGTGGTATGAAAAACTGGTCGGGCGCACCGTTGGCGTTCATCCCATGCTGCAAACCGGCGTGGTGACGGTGGTCGACAAAAGCTTTCCCGCGACCTTTGGATTGCCGCAGCGCTGGATCTGGAGCGATGAGTTCTACACCACCACCAACCCGCATAATGTGAAGATTACGCCGGTGCTGAACGTCGATGAGACCAGTTATGATCCGACCAAAATCTGGCCCGGTCAGGTCGTCAAAGGCATGGGTAAGGACCACCCGATCGCCTGGTATCACAGCTATGAAGGTGCGCGCGTGTTTGTGACGACGCTGGGTCATAATGTCGAAATGTACCGCGACCCGCAGTATCTCAGCCACCTGCTGGGCGGCCTCTACTGGACCGCTACGGGACTTGGGCGGGGGTAGTTAAGGGTTCTTATCTTTACTTGCTTATCTAAGTAATTTTAAAACCAAGCGCCTTAAATATTGGAAAATCTCGCGCCCAAGTGACACCGACAGAGTTGCAAACATCCGGCACTTTCCTATTTCCTTTTTGTGCCGAAGGTTTAGGCGTCTCTTTAGTAATTACAGTGTAACCTTTGGAAAGAGCATATGCGATTAAAAACGGGTCTTTACCCATTTTCTCATAATCAGCATCTGTGAGATATGTACCATAGCCTTGGTCGAAAACCTGTTGCAACGCGTTTAAGTCTACGCTCTCAACCAATTCGAGAGCCTCGCGGACATGTTTTTGTTTTGCCCAAGCGCCCAATTCATTAGTGCTGGTGGTGACTTCACCATATATTTCGTGTGGTATTTTTTATGACCTTCACGCCCTGTCGCTATAAGCCAATCCCAAAACTGTGGTACGGTATCAAGAGGATAGTAATTATCATGCGCAGTCATAAGCACGTTTGCATCTAGCAAATATATCAAGCGCGTCTCCTATCGAAGAGACTGCTTTCGTAGTGGCGAATAAGAGGTTCAACACTGCCCACATTGACGCCGAGAACTTTTGCAGCGCGGGAAGGGCTAATCAGATTATCATATAGATTTCTCTGGATTAGTGAGATTAAAGCATTGCCCAGTTTACTTTGTTTGATTGTGTAAAAACTAGGCCCACCCTCAGTATTACGATTGCGCTCACGCTGCTCCGCCCTGTTACTTGCCCAACGATCACGATAAAGCTTAAAAAGCTCCTTGGCTGTAGCGTCTTCTATCCATGATTTACGCCAATATCTGTAAGCAACCATAGGCTCGCTCACAGCCCAAAGTTCAGCTATGCCGGAGATTATATTTTTTAGAGCGGCAACGTCGTTACGCGCATTAACCGGGGGGGCGGATAGTGCATGTTCAGGCAGAAGAAAACGACTGGCCACATCATCACAAAAACGCTCTATAATTTCAGTGCGTCCTGATAGGCTATTTAGTGAGGTCTCAGCGCTAATACCCGTTTGCCCCATGCAGAGGTGAGCGAGTTCGTGAAGCAGACTAAAAGGTCGAGCCGCTTTTGCATCTTGGTCATTTATAACGATAAATGGGGCTGTATCGTTAGAAATTACGAACCCACGGAATACACTAACGCTTATTGCACTGTGATGTGATCCTAGGTCTCCAGCAAGAACCACAAATATCCCTTTCACCTCACAAGAGGCTCGTAGGGATTTAAATAGTTGGTCGGGGCCACCTTTTCGTAGAGAACGGTCAAGATGATCAAAGCCAAGATATTCTGATATCTTAGAGACAAAATAATCAACACCTTGCTCTATTTTACAGGAACCAACAAGGCTAATTTTTTGTTGCTCTTCTTCATAATCAAGGACGTCTTTTACCAGTTCTTGGCGCGCGCGTATGTCGCGCAGTAGTGCGTTCAGATTTGCATTTTCCCGATATGAAAGCGTGCTTATAGGGCCTCGAAAATCTTCACCTTTAAGCGAAATTTGTGGAGGTTGTTTCAGATAAAATGTAACAAGAGGCCGGCGATATACTTCAGCGAATTTTTCAAGTTGAACACGAGTTGGGGCTGCAAAGCCACTCTCAATTTGAATGAGCTTGTCTTCGGCGGAGTTTTTGACCGAGCTCTGAAATCCAATGCGCTTAGCAGCCTCAGCCAGTTCAAGGCCCGCTTGCTCTCTCGCCCATACAAAGATTTCAGGATTTAGGCCGTCAATTCGAGTCATATTATTTGCCACCTGTAAAGGTGAAGTTAGTGGTAAAAGGAGATGGTTACCATCCTATTAGCGCATAAAAATGGCATGAGCACATTCTACATAAATTTAATTCCTCTTACAGCGCCCATAGCCACGCCCGTCAAAACCCCGTAACCTCACGTGCAAACACACAGGAGAGGCCGGAATGACCGATGAAGCCACACCGCCGTTCAAGCGCGAAGTGCTCCAGCTTTTTGACCAGTATGTGCATGGCGTTATCAGCCGTCGGGGTTTTTTAGAAAGTGCGGCGAAATATACCGCAGGGGCTGCCGGTGCGGTGGCGACCTTGACCGCCCTGGCGCCCAACTTTGCCCGCGCCCAAACCGCCGCCGATGATAGCCGCCTGATCACCACCCGCGTCGATATCGCTTCGCCCGATGGCAATGGCACTATCAAGGCCTATCTGGTCAAACCCGCTGCGGTAAAAACCAAGCTGCCCGTCGTGGTGGTCGTCCATGAAAACCGCGGGCTTAATCCGCATATCGAAGACATTGCGCGCCGGGTCGCCCTTGATGGCTATATCGCTCTGGCGCCCGACGCCCTGACGACGCTGGGCGGCTATCCCGGCAATGAAGATGACGCCCGCGCCCTGTTCCAGAAACTGGATCAGCCCAAAACCCGCAACGACTTTGTGGCCGCCGCTGACTATGCCCGCAACCTTTCGGGCAGTACCGGCCATGTCGGCGTGGTCGGGTTCTGCTACGGCGGGGCAATTGCCAATCTTTTGGCCACACGCATCCCCACGCTCAAGGCCGCCGTGCCGTTTTACGGATCACCCGCGCCGCTTAGCGATGTGCCCAATATCAAGGCCGAACTGCTGGTGCACATGGGCGGCAACGACACACGCGTCAATGCCTCATGGCCGGACTACGAAGCCGCGCTCAAAGCCGCCGGGGTGCGCTACGCGGCCTATACCTATGAAAACGCCGAACATGGCTTCAACAACGACACCACCCCGCGCTTTAAGCCCGATGCCGCTAAGCTGGCATGGGAGCGGACCATGGCTTTGTTTGCGCGGACGCTGAAGACTGCCTAGCGTCTCCGGTCGTCATCGCGCATCTGACGGATAGCGTCGAGGCGTAGATGTTCCGGTAGCGGGCTGGTAGGGTTCGGATCATCGTCAGGTGTAACCACACTCAGGTTGCTCATCATGATGTCGGTGCCTTCGGGTGTCCGCACCAGGCCCTCCAGATGGCGCGTTTTCAAGGTCGCGTAGATAAAGGTGAGGGCGAGCAGGGCCGTCACCATCAACGGCAGCAGCATGCGGGGCAGGCCATCTGTGGCGGTCAGTGTAGATAAGGTCGTCGCACTGAGGATCAGCGCAACACCGCCCGCCTGAATACCGTGGCCGATGGCATCGCGTCTCAGCCAGAAACGGATGAAGTGCGCCTTATAGATCGCCTTTGCGGTCAGTCCCGCATAGCCAATCGGGATAAACTCGCTGACGGTATCGAGGTAGATATCCTCGACCCGGCGGCGGTGGTTGATGTATTCAGCCATTTCAGCCCAGCGCTTACGCCGCAGCGGCCAGTGGGCGGGCGTCTGTTCTGCCCAGCTATCGTCGCGGGCGTGCTCGCACTCGTCGATGCAGGCCTTATAAAGCTTTTCCATATCAGCTTTGCGGGCCTTAAGAAACGCGTCCATCTTAAGGTGCAGTTCGCGGATGATGCCAGTGGCCGTATTTTTAAGTTCGGTTTGCTGCCGCAGGGCCTCCTTATAGGTGGTGTGAATCATCAGGCCGGTAAAGGTGCCGATAAAGATCAGAACCCCCGCCATGGCCACCAGCGGCAGCCATAGATGGGCGGGCTTCCACAGGTGGCTGCACAGATTGACCAGACCGACGGCGATGACGCTGAGAACCGCGCTGATCAGCCAGAGGCCATGGATTCTGGCCTTGGCCTGCCGCAGCCCCGCCGTCTTACGCCTCAGATAGACCTGGTAGTTTTTGGCCGTTGCCAGCCCCCAGCCTAAGATGCGGTTATGGGCGATCCGGTCGCCGAACGGGTCCATTGGCGCGGCGTTCGGCGGATGATCGTCATTGCGGGCAGGCTCAGGGCCGCGGTCGTACCCCAGATTGCACCCCAGCGCCTTCAGTCGCTGCATCCTCAGTTTATAGGGCGACATCAGGGTAATGATCTCGTCAAGGCTGCGGCCATCCATTTTGAGGCCCGCAAATCTGACTTCCGGCTGGCGGGAGGGCGTAAGGTGCGACGCCTCAAACGCCGCCCAGTCCTCGCCTTCGATCCAGTGGCGCAGGGCGGCGATATCGGCTGTTGTGAAGATAAGGTCTTTGAGATGATAAAAGCCGTTCACCGCGACGATGTGCGGATTATCGTCACGCGCAAAGCGGTGCGCCGTGGTGACGAGGCCGCTGCCTACGGCCGTGATATATCTGGTGCGGATCTGGGGATGTCCAGCCATTTGCTTTCCTCCGACTCCGGTCTGATGACCGAACGCCGAAGGGATAAGCTTCAACGTCCGGCGGTTAAGCCTGCGGGCCTTGCGGGTCGCCGCCCGCCGGGAAGATTCCGGTGGGCGGGCCGTAAAGTTCCGGCGCGGTACGACCAAAGGTCGTCACTGGCCGTCAGGTTATTTTCAGACACGTCGATAACCGACGCGCACAGGGTCAGGGACGCCGCAAACTGCGTTCCATAAGTTTCTGAAATGTCATCGATGCTGAGCATCCAACAGTCCTTGCGGCGATTTATCCAGTAAGCAAAGGGAATTGTGGCGGGCGGTTTCCTTAATGCCGTCAGTCTCGAACCCCCGGTGAGACCTTGGCTGAGGAGACCTGCGGGTGCCCCAATCCCTTTAAACCTAGTTAACATATACCTAAACTTATCCACAGTCACAATGGGGATGTGATCACAAACTATGGAATGGATATGCACAAAAAAGTGTGTGCGATTATTTCTAAACTCTGAGAATAGTCACGGCTATTGTTTGCGCGGGACGGACAGTCCGGCATCGGTTTGCTCGACCGGTTGCAGGGTGCCATCGGGGTTGTAGTACAGATGCTCGGCCCGCACGGCGCGTCTGCCGATGGCGCCGGTCTGGTCACCGATAGTCAGGGACGCATCATGGTAAAAGAAATAGTCCTTACCTTTGAAGGTGATGATGCCCGGATGGATGGTAAAGCTGTTCTTAGCCGACCCGGTCAGCACACCCTGAAACGTCCATGGGCCGGTGATCGACGGGGCGGTGGCGTAGGATATGGTCTCGTCCTTATCCTTTGACTTATCGCGTGAGGCATAGGTCAGGTAATAGATATCGCCGCGCTTAGTGATCCACGGGCCTTCCTCGAAATGGGGCAGGTCGAACTGCTTAATCGGCCCGTCCAGCTCGATCATATTGGGTTTCAGCTTGGCGTAATAGCAGTTGAAATTGCCCCAGATTAGCCAGGCCGTGCCGTCGTCATCTATGAACACGGTCGGGTCGATATCGTCCCAGGTGTGCGGGCCCTGCGGGGTCATTTGATTGTTGATCAGGGCTGTGCCGCGGGCATCGACAAACGGGCCGGTCGGGCTGTCGGAGACCGCCACGCCGATCGCTTTGCCGGGATGGGTTTTGTCGTGTTCGACCGCCGCATAGAAATAGAACTTGCCGTCTTTCTCAATGGTTTGCGCCGCCCAGGCGTCTTTGGCCGCCCACTTGAAATCGGTGGCTTTCATGATCGGGCCGTGAGCGGTCCAGGTCAGAAGGTCTTTGGAGGAAAAGACGCGCCAGTCCTTCATGGTGAACATTTCTTCGCCGCGCGCTTCGTCATGGCCGGTGTAGAGATAGACCGTATCCCCCACCACCAACGGGGCCGGATCAGCGGTGAACATATCGGTAAACAGCGGGTTGGACCCCGGCGTACGGGGCTCGGCTGTGGCGGTCATGGCCAGCATAAGGCCCGCCATGATGAGTGACGTGGTTTTGAGCATTCTTAGTATCCCTGGATTTGTTTTTTATTAGATTGTTTTGTCGCGATATCGTTGTCGAAAACCGCTTACACTTTTCGACTATCGCTTAGTATGGCGGGCTTTGACAGATGTGCAATAGTCTGAGTAAATAGCGGTCAAATAACACTTATAAAAACGGGAAGACGCTGATGAAGATTTTCGCTCACCTGATGGTGGCGGCCGCTATTGCCTGTGCGCCGGCAGTCTATGCTCAGGCCGTGACCGTAGAAAAGATTACGGTCCACGGCACATCGCTTGAGGGCAATCTGGAGGGTAATTCGGCGGATCGCAGCGTGATTGTCTATCTTCCGGCCGACTATGCCGCCAACCCGCAAAAACGCTATCCGGTCATCTATGCCCTGCACGGCTATTCGATCAATAACGAGATCTGGACGCGCGAGATCAAATCACCCGCCACAATCGAGGCAGCCTTTGCGGCGGGTGTGAAGGACATGATCATCGTCCTGCCCAATTCGCAGACCGTGCATAATGGCTCGATGTATTCCAACTCGGTCACGACCGGCGACTGGGAAAGCTTTATTGCCCGCGATGTGGTCGCCTATATCGACAAAAACTACCGCACCATCGCCAAACGTGAGAGCCGGGGTCTGGCCGGTCATTCGATGGGCGGTTACGGCACCATGCGTATCGGCATGAAGCACCCGGAGGTGTTCGGCGCGCTTTATGCCATGAGCCCGTGCTGCATGTCGGCGCGCGGGGCTCCACCGCCAGAGACCGCCGCCAAGCTTGAAGCGCTGAAAAGCCCGGAGGAGTCTAAGACGCTGGGCTTCATGGAGCGGGCGACTTTGGCCACCGCGTCGGCCTGGTCACCTAACCCAAAGACACCACCGTTCTATGCCGATCTGCCGACCAAAGACGGTGTGGTGCAGCCCGATGTGCTGGCGCGCTGGGCGGCCAATGCGCCCAACGCGATGGTGCATCAATATGTGCCGAGCTTGCGAAAATATAAGGCGATTGCCCTGGATGTCGGGGATCGCGACGGGCTGAAAACCGATACCGAAGCCCTGCACAAAATCCTCAGCGATTACGGTATTGAAAACAGCTATCAGCTTTATGACGGCGACCACGTCAGCGGCGTCGCTGACCGCTTCCAGAACCATGTCCTGCCGTTTTTTGACAAGAATCTGACTTTCGATTCAGACAAATAAAGCGAAAATTTTCGCAGGGCCGCCCCAAGAAAATTTTCACCGAACCTGACCCGCAGAAAACGTATTTGGCACATCGTGCCAAAACTTTTCTGCGAGCTACGCCGCATGCCCCTCCGCCCGGCGCAGGCGCCAGAAGCGGATGGTGCGCAAGGCCGTTTCGCGCGGCAGGTCGGCATAAAGCCGGCCATATTCCTGCGCCTTGGCCATGGCGTTTTCCTGATGGTTAAGCATGATCATGGCATAGGTCAGGAACAGCGATTTTTCCAGATCGGCAGCCTTACACGCAATTGCCAGGGCGTCTATTTCGCGCTTTTCCACCAGATGCTTGGCGGTCAGAAAATCAAGATCGGCCAGTTGCGACAGGGCGACCAGGAACCAGGTCGGATTCGGGTCACGCATATAGCGCGCCAGCAGCGGCGGGGTCAGTTTTTCGTTCTTGCGCAGGGCCTCGACCTCAGCCGAAATGGCTTCAAAATCCGCAGGGTAAGAGCCGTGAGCGATGGCGACGCTGTTTCGGCCCTTGCTCATGGCCTCATCCAGCAAGGCCGGATCGAGCTTGGCATTTTCTTCGAGGATGCGCTCACGCAGGCGGGCTTCGACCACGAAATACATCTCATTCATCAGGTCGGCGGGCAGGTCGGTCCGCCCAATGACGGCGGCGTGCAGTTCCGGATTGGCCTGAGCGCGGGCGACCACCGCTTCGGTCGATTCCCGCGACAGGCGCGCGCCGTCGTTTTTCAAAAGCACGTTCAGGGTAGTGTCATCACCACGTCGCACAATAACGCCGGAGACGTTTTCGGTGACGGTTTCCCGGCGCGACACGGCGCGTAAGTGCTCCTGTCCCTGGGTGTTGACGACGTGCAAAAGGTCGCTTTCCGACAGAGCGTTTGAGCGCATCAGGATCGGTTCGGCCACATCGATATGATCGACCATCAGTTGGCGCAACAGCCCTTGCGGGGCAGCAGCGGCCCCTGACATTTTATGGGCGATTTCGGCGCGGACCACGGCCTCCATCTCATCGGTGAGCTGGCTCATGACCATATCGTAAAGCTGCATTTCCGTGTCGGAAATGGCGTCAGGATGGGCCAGAAACAGGTTGGTGACTTCGCGCAGGAGCTCACGGCGTTTGCCGCTCGACGGCTCCTTGGCGAGGTCGATCAGAGATAATAAGGCAGATGACATGTGCAGACCATGTGATTGAAATATTCTATTTCGGAACGCGGTAGTTTTTACGGTTTGGTATCAGCAGTTTGGGCCGTCGGCAGGTTGTCACCAGCCGCAGAGGTGTTGGACAGACTATCGGGCACAAGACCGTAGTCGCGGTGCAGCGAATAATAACGCGCACTTTGATCGGTGGTGGCGCTGTCGGTTTCGCCCGCCGCAACCGCCGGGCCGCGGTAATATTTGCTGGTGGGGGGGATGTGGTAGGCGTCAGGATCGGGCGCGACCGTCAGAGTCTGTTCGGCCGCTGACGGGCCAGACGGGGGGGCAACCGGATTAAGGGCCACTTTCGTTTCAGGCTTTGCGGCGGCAGCGGCCTGAACCGGCGCTGGCTTAGGAGCGGCAGGCTTAGGGTTGGGGATTGGCGCCATGGTCACCGGCGGCGGAACCGCTTTTGCTACGGGCTTGGCGGGTGCCGGTTTGGTCGCGGGCGCAGATGTATGACGTACCGCCCCGGCGGCTTCCAGTTCGCGCAGGGCCTCTGGCGTCAGGCGTGGTGGCGGCGCGGGCAGGGCGGGGGCGTTAACAGACGCCACGGTCATTACCGGTGTGGTTTGGGGCGCGACGGCGACGCTGCGCGGACGGTAGATATAGGCGGCAGCCGGTTCCGGCACATAGGGCGCGGGGCGCTCAGACGATGCTGCAACCGGGGATAAGATGTCGGAGGGGGCCACAGGGGGTATGTTTTGCGCGGTTGCGGGCTGGGCTTTCGGGGCCGTTTGGTTTTGTGATTTTCCGGCCCAGTTCAGGTCTTTTTTGAAAAAACCACCGACTTCGCCATAAGGGGACGGCGGTACACCATACTGTCCGGCTTTTGGGGCCGTATCTGATGGTTTTCCGGGCCAGTTAAGCATGGGGTCAGGCGCGGCCGCCACAGGCAGCACACTCACCAAAATCCCGCACACACTCAGACGAAACAGAGCCTTTACCATCACACCGCGATCACAAAAAACAGGTTGCAACGCGATGACCCTACGCCGTCAAGTTTAATATCCGCCTAACTTATAATCTATAGCCCGAATTTATGGCGACGTTGTAGCTGCGATTACAAAACCCACTATAGGTATGGCGATTAGGATCAAAGTGATCGCTTGGGTAATGCGGATATCCCATCTGACCTTTGGCAATTCGTGCGGAGGATAGGCAATGGGCCACATCCTTTTCGCGATAGCTGCCTGTAGCGTTTGAAAGCTGATGGGAATGTAGCTCACCCGTTTATTTGGCGGCTTGAAAAACCATGCACCGGGGTTGAAGCTTATCTCTTCACCTGTGTGGAAATACCACCGGTATTCAGACACGTCGACACCAAAGCGCTGCCCGAAATCCACTATGAATTCGTCGGCATCATCACCGTAAATCTCCAGCGACTCGAAAAGATCATCGGTTTGCGACGGAAGTTTTTTAATCGCACAAAATTCTTTTATGAAGCCTTCAAGTGCGCCGATTTCAGTGTCCATATATGTTCACGCACGCGGATAAATGCATGAGGCCAATCATAGACAATTTTACCAGATTTAACAAACCTGACGTGGTTTCGCGGGCAATTCCACCTCCCCATTAAATGGGGAGGTGAGGTAATTACCCCTTCAAACCTTCGCGCATTTCCTCCAGGCCCAGCCATTCCATTTCGCCAGCCTCAAGATCGCTTTTCAGGCGGTCGAGCGTGACCATGGTGGCGTCAAACTTTTTCGGGTTCTTGGCATAGAGATCAGGGTCGGCCAACACGGCCTCCAGCGCTTTGATCTCGGCTTCCCATTTCGGCATGAAGGCGGTTAAGTCCTCAAGGCGCTTTTGGTCCTTGTAGCTTAGTTTTTTGGCGGCGATTTTGGGCGCAGCAGGGGCTGATGCCGGAGCTGGCGTAAACGTCTTACCCGTGGTTTTTTCGCGCGATTTTGAGCTGATCTCACTAAAGAAATCCGGGTTTTGACGCAGGAAATCCTGCCAGCCACCGGGGGTTTCAACCGCGCCGCCGCGCCCGTTGAGCGCTAAGGTCGAGGTCGCCAGCCGGTCAATGAAATCCCGGTCGTGGGACACCAGGATCAGCGTGCCGTCAAAGTCGGCCAGCATGTCCTCAAGCAGATCGAGCGTGTCCATATCCAGATCGTTGGTCGGCTCATCGAGCACCAGCAGATTGGTCGATTTGGCAAGGGCGCGCGCCAGTTGCAGGCGGTTGCGCTCCCCCCCCGACAGGGACTTGACCGGCTGACGCAACTGATTGTCGCGGAACAGGAAATCCTTGGCGTAGGCGGCGACGTGCTTGGGCTGACCCTGCACCAAAATCTGATCCGAACCCGAATTGGCCAGCATGTCCCACAGGGTTTCATCGCCCTTGAGCGCGTCTCGGCCCTGATCGAGATAGGCGACCTCTAACGCGGTGCCGAGTTTGATTTCGCCGCTGTTGGCCGGTTCCTGACCCAGCAACAGCTTGATCAGGGTCGATTTGCCAGCGCCATTGGGGCCGACGATAGCCAGACGGTCGCCGCGCATGATGCGGGTCGAAAAATCGTTGAGCAGCACCTTGTCGCCAAAGGATTTTGACACGCCTTTGAGTTCGGCGACCAGCTTACCCGACGTGCCGCCGGAATCGATCGACATTTCCATGGTCTTGGAGCGTTGCAGCAAACGCGCAGAGGCATCAGCGCGCATGGCATTCAACCTTGCGGCACGGCCTTCGTTGCGAGTCCGACGGGCGGTGATCGACGAATAAAAGGTCTTGGTTTCGCGCTCGATCGCCTTTTGCAGGCGGCTGAGGGATTCTTCGTCGTCCTTCATGACCTGATCGGACCAGGCCTCAAACGACGAATAACCGGCATCCAACTGGCGCACCTTGCGGTTATAGAGCCAGTAACAACGCTGAGTGACGCGCTCTAAGAATGTACGGTCGTGGCTTACGACCAACACGGCACCACGGAACGACCGGATACGGTCTTCGAGTGTCTCAATGGCAAAAATATCGAGGTGGTTGGTCGGCTCATCGAGGAAGATCAGATCGGGTTCTTCGGCAAAGGCCTTGGCGAGCGCGGCGCGGCGCTTTTCACCGCCCGAAAGCCCCGAAGTCTGTTTTTGCGGATCAAGACCGAAGGCATAGAGTTCGGCTTCGGCGGTATAATGTTCCGCGCCGGCCGAGGTCAGCCAGTCGAGCAGGGTCTCACCGACCGGCTCCGGCTCCTGAAGCACGAAGGCGTACTTCATGCCGTTCATGACGATGCGCTCACCGGAATCGGTGTCGATCAGCCCGGCCATCAGGCGCATGAGCGTGGACTTGCCCGCGCCGTTTTTCCCGACCAGACAGGCGCGGACATTGCGCTCCAAGGCTATGTCAACCCCGTCAAACAACGGGTGGGAGCCATCCATCAGGCGGATGTCTTTGAGGGCGAGCAGAGGGGCTTTGGTGCTGGGTGTTTTGGCCATGGCCAGCCTGTACTATCCCGCACCGCAAACGGCAAGGGCTTGATTTTGACGCGATGCGGGCGGATAAGGCGGCCATGACCGCCGCCGCCAAACCTTTCTGGGAAACCAAGACCCTGTCGGAGATGAACCGAACGGAGTGGGAAAGCCTGTGCGATGGTTGTGGCCTGTGCTGTCTGGTGCGGTTTGAGGATGAAGACACCGGTGAGGTGATCCCAACGCGGGTGCACTGCAAGCTGTTTAATCCCGACGCTTGCACCTGTACCGACTATCCAAACCGCAAGAAATATGTACCCGACTGCATCAAGCTGACACCGCACAATATTGAGGCGCTGGAATGGATGCCAAAATCGTGCGCGTACCGGCGGCTGCATGAGGGCAAGGATCTGCCGCGCTGGCATCCGCTGATCACCGGTGACCCAGACAGCACCCATAAGGCGGGGGTGTCAATCCGCGGCCAGACTGTGTCGGAAACCGCCTTTGCCGACATCGAGGACGCGATTGATTTTATGGCCATGGAATGGGCTGAGGATCGCTCGGACTGGGAACCGAAGGGGTAGCCTCAGAACTCCCCCTGTTGCAGGGGGCGTTCTAAAGCTATCCCCGTTCTAATCCCCGGCGGTTGGGGGTGTGTCATATTCGGTGCATGGAAACGACACCGGCCCTGCCTCCCAAAGAAATCAAGACGCTTAAGCGCGACCACATCAACCGGCTGCTCATTCTGGCAGATCGGATGGTGGCGGATGCGGAAAAGCTTAAGCGATCCACGGAACCGGCAGACCTCGAAAAACACGCCAAGGCGCTGATGACGGTGGGCAAGTGCGTGGAGCAGTTCCACGATCTGGCCACGCGCACTGAAGCGTCGTGCGGAGACACGGACATGAATGACCCCGAATATGACTCAGATAACGGGCCAGATGGCGGCAATACCCTTGCCGACTGGCGCAGCTTTTTTGAACGCAAACTCGATCGCCTTGCTGACGCCGCAGGCGAGGCAGGCGTGGCTGGACAGCCTGACGATAGAGCAGTTCAAACACCTCCATAAGACCTGGGCTTTCTGGGCCCGTCCCGTGCAACTGGCGCCGGAGGGCGACTGGAAAACCTGGCTGTTCTTAGGCGGGCGCGGGGCGGGCAAGACGCGGGCCGGGGCGGAATGGCTGTCGGCCTGTGCGAGCAGGCGGGCGCGGCTGGCCCTGATCGGGCCGACCCTGCACGATGTGCGCGAGGTGATGATCGAAGGGCCGTCAGGCCTCATGGCCATCGCTGCGGACGATATGCGCCCCGTCTTTGAGCCGTCACGGCGGCGGGTGAAATGGCCCAATGGCGCCATCGCCTACACCTTTTCGGCGGAGGAGCCTGAGCGGTTGCGCGGGCCGCAGTTCCACCATGCCTGGGCCGATGAGTTCTGCGCGTGGCGTCAACCGGCGGAGACGCTGGCCATGCTGCGGATGGGCTTGCGGCTGGGAGATGCGCCGCGATTATGCGTGACCACGACGCCCAAGCCGATCCGGGCGCTGAAAACCCTGATGGCAGAGGTCGGGGTTGAGGTGGCGCGTTCCGCCACGGCTGAGAATAAGGCCGGACTGTCTGAGGATTTTCTGTCGGGGCTTTTGGCGATTTATGGCGGCACTCGGTTGGCGGCGCAGGAGCTGGAAGGGGCGATTGTCGATAGCGACGATCATGCTCTGTGGCGGGCTGAGGATATTGCCCGCTGCTATGGTGCCCAGCCGCCGCAGTTTGACAGCGTGGTGGTGGCGGTCGATCCGCCGGTCAGCGATCACGGCGATGCCTGCGGGATCGTGGTTGCGGGGCGCCGAGACGGGCGCGGTTATGTGCTCCAGGACGCGACGGTTGAAAAGCCGTCGCCTCTGGGCTGGGCCAATCAGGTGGTTGAAATGGTGGCGAAACATGGCGCTGACCGGGTGGTCGCCGAAGGTAATCAGGGCGGCGAAATGGTGCGCAGCATTTTAGCGACGGCGGGGTGCGATGTGGCGATCGAAATCGTCCATGCGCGGGTCGGTAAACGCGCCCGCGCCGAGCCGGTGGCCGCCCTTTATGAGCAGGGGCGGGTGACGCATTGCGGGGCGGGCCGGTTCCTTAAGCTAGAGGAAGAGATGATGGCGTTAGGGCGTGGTGAGGGCGGTTCGGCCAGATCACCCGACCGGGCCGATGCGCTGGTGTGGGCGCTGACGGCGCTGCTGATCACCGGACGGGCCGAGCCGAGGCTTAGCCGACTTTAGTTCAGGGGTTTGGGGGCGTGCCCCCAAGTCTTTGGGCTGCAATTTAACCCCACCTTCCGGCCCTGTCGGGCCTCCCTCCTCCCCTGCATCAGGGGAGGTTCTTAAAAAGTGGATTAAATGTCAAAATTTCTAAACCGCCTGTTCGGACGGGTGGAGACCAAACAAAGCGAAGCGCGCAGCCTGATCGCCGTGTCGCAGATGGGCAAGGCCCAGTGGACGCCGCGCGATTATGCGTCGCTGGCGTCCGAAGGCTTCATGAAAAATGCCGTCGCCTATCGGTGTGTGCGCATGATCATTGAGGCGGCTGCTTCCGTGCCGCTTCGGGTTGAGCATGACGGTCAGCGGGTGACGGATCATCCTTTGTGCCGCCTGATTGAACGCCCCAATGGCGAGCAAGGCGGGGCTGACTTGCGCGAGGCGATTTACGGATCGCTGCAAACCGCGGGCAATGCATATGTTGAAGCGGCATTAATCGACAGTCTGCCGTTTGAGCTGTGGAACCTGCGGCCCGACCGGATGCAGGTCGTCCCGAACGGTAAGGGCTGGCCCGAAGCTTACCAGTACAGCGTCGGCGGCCAGAAGATCGCCATTGGCCGCGATGAGGCGGGCTGGCTCAAGGTATTGCACCTTAAGCTCTATCATCCGCTTGATGACTGGTACGGGTTTTCGCCGCTGGAGGCCGCCGCCTTTTCGATCGATGTCCATAATGCGTCGGGCGCCTGGAATAAGGCGCTGCTCGATAATTCGGCGCGGCCTTCGGGGGCGCTGGTCTACGGCGCCAAGGGCTCTGAGCGCCTGACCGAAGATCAGTTTGCGCGGCTGAAAAGCGAACTGGCTGAGGCCCATGCCGGCGTCAATAATGCCGGACGGCCGCTGCTGCTCGAAGGTGGGCTTGACTGGAAGCCGATGTCGCTGACGCCGGCCGATATGGATTTTATCGACGGCAAGCACGCAGCGGCGCGCGATATTGCGCTGTCGTTCGGGGTGCCTGCGCAACTTTTGGGGATACCGGGCGATAATTCTTACGCCAACTATCGTGAGGCCAATGGCGCGTTCTGGCGGCACACCATTTTGCCGCTGGTCGAGAAAACGACGCGGTCGCTGAGTGCGTGGCTTGAGCCGAAATTTGGGGGCGCGCGCCTCGTTTGCGACCTTGAGGGCCTGCCTGCCTTGACGGCGGAGCGCGATGCTTTGTGGGCGCGGCTGGAAGGCGCGAGTTTCCTGAGCGAGGCCGAGCGGCGTCAACTGGCGGGGCTGGCGGATGTGAAGCGGGAAGACTGCCATGACTGAGGTATTCGGCGTGCCTATCACCGTTGTGGTCACGGTCATAGTTCACACGGCGTTCGTTCTGCTGTGGGTCGGGCGGATGTCGGCGCGGATTGAGGCTACCGAAAAACGGCTGGAACAACAGGCTGGATTAACCGAGCGGCTGGCGCGGCTGGAGGAACAGTCGCTGGCCACGCGGGCATCGCTGGAGCGTATCGAAACCAAGCTGGATCGGGGGCATCTATGATCATCGAAGGCTATGCGTCTCGGTTTTTTGAGCGCGATCTGAATGACGATGTGGTGGTGCCGGGGGCGTTCAAAGCATCGCTGATCCGCACAGGGTCTGAGGGCGTGAAAATGCTCTATCAGCATGGTTCCGCCACGCCGGTCGGTGTCTGGGATGAGGTGTCTGAGGACGCCACCGGATTATTTGTGCGCGGTCAGGTGTTTGATCTCACACCCGAAAGCCGCCTGGTGCAAAGCCTGATCCGGGCCGGGGCGCTGGATGGCCTCTCCATCGGCTTTCGCACGGTCAAATCGAGACCGGATGAGACGCGGCGGCTGCGCGTCCTGACCGAGGTTGAGCTATGGGAGGTGTCGTTTGTGACCTTTCCGATGCTGCCGAGTGCGCGATTTAAGATGGTTCCGTTTCACCCTTCGGAAGCGGTTCAATATGGCTGAAGCGTAATGCCGAAAGATCATATGATTTCAGATCGACCGTATCACCTTTGGCATCACCATATTGAAAGCCCTCAAGGCTTTGGGGGTAACCTTTTTCCCACCACAGTATGAAGCCCATGATCATGCCTTCGCCCATGCCCAGCATGTGTGCATCCGGCCCATCTATTCGGGTCAGTTCAGGGGCTATCGCTGGCAGTGTCTTGTTGACAGCTATCGTCGTGTAAAATCCATGCCCGGTTTTATCACGCTCTCTGACTTTTGCTGACGCGAGCAGGGCCCGTAACGTTTCACCAAAGTCGCCGTAATCAGCGCAAATGTTGTCAAGGACGGCGGTTTCAAGAGGTGTGAAGTCAGACATGGCAACAGCATGATGATGGTTTGATCCACAAAATCAAGTTGTTTGAATTTCCTCCTCCCTTGCGAAGCGGGGGAGGTGGCGCGGCCGCCTTTGGGCGGGCCGTGAAGGAGGGGGCAACCGGCATAATTTTACTTTACCTCCCCGGCATACCGGGGAGGGGGACCGCATGAAATCGCACAGCGATGAAATGCGGTGGTGGGGGTAGCGACAGTGCCGTCCCCCTCCGTCTTTTTGTCAGCAAGCTGCCAAAAATCCACCTCCCCATCGCAGAGCGATAGGGAGGAGACATTTAAGGAGACATGAATGAAAGAAGTTAAACAAGCCACGGCCTCGCCCGAAGTGCGGGCCGCGTTGCACGAGGTCTTAAGCGCGTTTGAGGCGTTCAAGGCCACAAATGATGCGCGGCTATCCGCCATCGAGACCAAGCGCGGTGACGGGCTGATCGACGACAAACTTGAGCGCATCGAAGGCGGTTTGCAAGCCGCCGAAGCCCGCCTGAACCGGCTGCTCAGCCTCAAATCCCGTCCGGCCGTTGAGGCGGGTGACGCCCGCGAAACCGGCGTCACTGAGGCCAAATCGGCCTGGGATGGCTATCTGAAATCCGGTCGTGTCACGCTGGAGCTTAAGGCCGGTTTGTCAACGGCTTCGGGGTCTGGCGCCATGGCGCCGGTTGAGACCGAACGCTTTATCGAACGCCGTCTGGCGCAGGTCTCGCCCATGCGCTCGCTCGCCACGGTGCGAACTGTCGGGTCGGCGACGTTCAAGAAACCGATCTCGACCGTCGGTGTCGTCGCCAACTGGGTGACCGAAACGGCGGCGCGTCCGGAGACCGATCCGTCAACCCTGAACCTGCTGGAATTTCCGGCGGCGGAACTTTATGCGGCCCCGGCGGCGACGCAGGCGCTGCTGGATGATGCGTTTATCAACCTTGATGAGTGGCTGGCGTCCGAGATTGAGGACAGTTTCGCGGCACAGGAAACGGCCGCCTTCGTAAACGGCGACGGGGTCAATAAGCCCAAGGGGTTCCTGAACTATACCACAGCCGCCGATGCGTCCGCGACCTGGGGGCAGATCGGTCATATCGCGTCTGGGGCAGCGGGCGCTTTTGCCGCGTCTTCGCCGGTCGATGCGCTGATTGATCTGATCTATGCGCCCAAGTCGCAGTATCGCGCCAATGCGCACTTTGTGATGAACCGCCGCACCGCCGCCCGCATCCGTAAGTTCAAGGATGCTGATGGTAATTACATCTGGCATCCGGCGACGCAGGCCGGGCAATTACCGCTGCTGCTCGGCTATCCGGTGCAGGAGATCGAGACCGTGCCGGATATTGCGGCGAACTCCCTGTCGATCGCGTTTGGTGACTTTGCCAAGGGCTATCTGATCGTTGACCGCGCGGGTTTGTCTGTGCTGCGTGATCCCTATTCGGCCAAGCCCTATGTGCTGTTTTATACGACCAAGCGTGTAGGTGGTGGCGTGCAGAATTTTGATGCGATCAAAGTCATGAAATTTGCGGTGAGCTAATTCTCCGCCCCATTTATGGGGAGGGGACCATCAAGCGTAAGCGTAGATGGTGGAGGGGTACTGCGTAGCCATTAAAATACCCCTCCGTCTCGTCGCTAAAGCGCCGATCCACCTCCCCACTGCGTAGGGAGGAGAAGAAGGAATCCCACCATGTCCGATCCTGTTTCGCTCATAGAGGCGAAGCTGTTCCTGCGTGTGTCTCACGATGAAGAGGACGCGCTGATTGCCACCCTGATCGCGGCAGCAAGTGCGCGGCTCAATGCGGCGCTTGGGCTTGTGCTCGATGAGGCGTCACCGGCACCGTTACGGCTGGCCGTGCTTAATCTGGTGGCTGAGGGCTACCAGTCCCGCGGGGAGATGACGCTTGATTCTGTTGAGCCCTGGATATCACCGTATCGTCAGGTGCGGTTATGACTCTATCCCCCCTCAAGGCGCGCGATCTGCAAACCCCGGCGCGCTGTTATAGCGTCACTTCGACCGAGACGGCGCAAGGCGGGCGGCTGAAAACCCGCACCCTGACCGGCACGATCTGGGGCGATTTTCAGCCGGATACCCCCGCCTTTGTCACCGGCACCGATGGCCGCGGTTATGTTGTGCAGACCGCTACCTTATTCGTCCGTACACGGGCCGGAATGGCGCCAAACGATGAGCTTCATCTCAAGGGCGCCTATTGGATTATCCGATCGATTGATGAGAGGGCGGATCAGAATTTTCGTCTCCGCATCGAAAGAACCGTTTGATCATGAATCCGCTTAACGCGCTGCAACAGGCGCTGATTACCCACCTGCGCGCTCAGGATAGTTTGAAACTGTGGCTGGGCAATACCGTCCGCGTCTATGACGAACTGCCCGAAGAAATCATTCACCCCTATGTCACGCTTGACCGGGTTGAGGCCCGGCCTCTGGCTGGAAACGGCGATGAGATTACCGAGCAGATCGTGACGCTATCTTGCGTGTCGCGCTTTTACGGCACCGAAGAAGCCAAGGCTGTGGCGGCGGAACTGCGGGTCATACTTGATCAGGCCCAACTGACGCTGGAGGGCAACCGGCTGGCGAACCTTAGGGTCAGTTATGTCGACGTGTTTCGCGGCACCGATCAGCGCACAATTTACGGCGTGGTGCGCGTACGGGCGGTGACGGAGGCGGTGGCTTAACAAGATACCCCTCCGTCAGCTTTGCTGCCACCTCCCCATGGAATGGGGAGGAGAAAAACAGAAAGGACAACCACATGGCCCTGCAAAAAGGCCGCGATATGTTGCTGAAAATTGCCGATGGCGCAGCGTTTGTAACGGTCGCCGGATTGCGGGCGCGCACCATTTCGCTCAATGCCCGCACGGTCGATGTGACCGATTCCGAGAGCGCCGGCGGATGGCGTGAGCTGCTGTCCGGTGCGGGTGTTAAGGCCCTGTCTGTGTCGGGTTCGGGCGTGTTCCGCGATGCGGCGTCCGATGCTCTGATGCGCGAGGCATTCTTCGCGCAAAGCCAAAAGACGTGGCAACTGATCGTACCGGATTTTGGCCGGTTCGAGGGGGCGTTCCTGATCGCGTCGCTGGATTACGCTGGTGATCATGATGGCGAAGCGACCTTTGCCATGACACTGGCCTCGGCGGGAGAGATCAGTTTTGTCGCCATTTAATCCCACTCGCGGTGAGGTCATAGCAACGCTCGGCGGGCGTGAGGTGCGGTTGTGCGTCACCCTGCGGGCGCTGGCCATGCTGGAGCATCATTTTGGTGTGACGGGGCTGGAGGCGTTGGGGGCGCGGCTGAAAAGTTTAAGCGCGGCTGATCTGTCGGTGGTGCTGACGGCGCTAAGTTTGGAAGATATCGCCTCCCTCGATATCGGGTTTCAGGAAGCGCTCGACGCCGTTGTGGCTGCTTTTGGAGCTTTGCGATGAACGAAGACTGGGCGGGGCGTTTGCGGCAGGCGGTCGTGGATATCGGGCTAAAGCCTGCGGATTTCTGGGCGCTATCGCTGAGTGAATGGCTGGCGCTGATTACGCCGCCCGCCGCGCCAAATCTTCCGCGTGATGATCTGCACACCCTGATGTCATTATTTCCGGATAATAAGAAATGAATGGTTTCGATAATTTTACGCAGCAGGTCAATGCCGCCGCTGTCGCGCTGAAAGGGTTGGAAGGCCCCGCTCAGGAAAGTGCTGATGCGATTGATCAGGCCTTCTCAAAAGCCGGGGAATCTCTGGCGCGGTCGCTGGGACGGGCATTTCCATGGCCGAATTGGCGAGTGCGGTGATCAATGCGGTTAACGCGGCAGCGCGGTCATCTGGCGGCGGCTTAGGCGATGTGTTGTCGGGGATCGGCGGCATCTTTTCCGGTGCTCGGGCGGATGGTGGGCCGGTGACACGCGGCGGGGCTTACCTTGTCGGGGAACGTGGGCCTGAGCTGTTTCGACCAGCCACGTCTGGCTCGATTGAGACAGGGGCTGGCGGCCAGCAGGTCAATATCACGCTCAATGTCAGTGGTGGCGGAGAAGGGCTAATCCGCTCAGAAGCCCAGATCGCCAGCACGCTTAATCGCGCCGCCAGATTGGGGTTGCGGTAACTTTCCTCCCTACGCAGTGGGGAGGTGGCGCTGAGCCTGCGAAGCGATGGAGGGGTGCCTTCGTCAGCGCAATCCCCCTCCGTCTTTTGCTAACGCAAAATCCACCTCCCCACTGCGTAGGGAGGAGAAGGGCTTATAATGACTTTTCACAATATTCGTTTTCCGGCGCGGCTGGCCTTTGGGTCGGGGGTGTCGATTGAGCGCAAGACGGAAATTACGTCTCTGGCGTCAGGACATGAGCGCCGCATCAGCCCGTGGGCGCAAGGCCGCAGGCACTATCTGATCGGGGCGGGGGTGCGGTCACTGACCGATGCGGCGGAACTGCTGACCTTTTATGAAGCGCGCGAAGGTCGGCTGTATGGCTTTCGGTTCAAGGACTTTGCCGACTTCAAAAGCGGCGCGCTCAACGCCGCGCCATCGTCCACCGATCAGGTGATTGGCACCGGCGATGGGGTGCGCACCGTCTTTCAACTGACCAAGGCCTATGGTGCCGTTGTGCGCCCGATTACCAAACCCGTAGAGGGCACGGTGATGGTGGCGGTGAACGGCACTGAGTCCATCGTCTCGGTCGATCATTCGACCGGCGTCGTGACGTTCAGCGCGGCCCCAGCAGTGGGGACTACTATTTCGGCGGGGTTCGAGTTCGATGTGCCGGTGCGCTTTAATTCCGATCGCATCGAAATGACGCTGGAAAGCTTTGAGGCCGGTCGCGTGGCGGCGGTGGCGTTGATCGAGATCAGGGGATAAAATATGCGCAACTTACCCGTATTGATGACCTCGGCGCTGGAAGCCGGGGCGGCGAAGCTATGCCATGTCTGGCTGATCACGCGGCGCGATGGCGTGGTGCTTGGGTTCACCGATCATGACGCGGATTTGACGTTTCAGGGTGTGCTGTGCATCGCCGCCACCGGCCTGACCAAAGGGGCGGCGCAGCAGACACTGGGTACGGAAGGCTCCGGCGCGGTGTCGGGCATTTTGAGCGATGGCCGCATCACGCCTGCGGATATCGAGGTCGGACTTTATGACGAAACGGCGATCCGCGAATATGTGATTGACTGGACATCACCAGATCAGTTTGTGCTGATGTCGTCCGGCACGCTCGGCCGGATTGAAGCGCGCGGCGGGGTAGGCGACGGAGCATCGTTTGTGGCTCATGTCGAAGGCCCCGCGGCGAAACTTAATCGCGTCATTGGGCGCAGGTTCACGCACCTGTGTGACGCAGGCCTCGGTGATACCCGTTGCGGCCTGAGCGCGCCATCAGGTGTGTGCGATAAGCGCTACCGCACCTGCCGCGAGGTTTACGCGAATACGCACAATTTCAGAGGCTTTCCTGACTTGCCGGGCGAGGATTTCCTGACCTTGTATCCGCGTGCGGGCGATGCGCTGGATGGGGCGTCACGTCGGCAGGGCAGCGGGCGGTGAGCCCTTGCGAACTGGCTAAAACCTGGATCGGGACTCCTTATCAGCATCAGGCCAGCCTGAAAGGCATCGGCTGTGATTGCGTGGGCCTGATCTGCGGGGTGTGGCGCGAGATGTATTGCGAAGAGCCAATGGCCCTGCCTGCCTATAGCCCGGACTGGGCTGAGGTGGGTGGACGTGAAATTCTGATCGACGGTTTGGCGCAGCATTTCGAGCCGATACCTCTGACTAAGGCTAGCGCGGGCGATGTGGTGGTGTTTCGTATGAAGCCCGGTGCTGTGGCCAAACATGCGGCGATTTTGCTGCACGATTTTGGCGATCCCCGTGCGCAGATCATCCATGCCTATTGGGGCCATGCGGTGGTGGCGTCCTGGCTTAGGCCGTTTTGGCAAAAGCAGGCGGTGGCGGCGTTTCGTTTTCCATAAAACCTCCTCCCTACGCAGTGGGGAGGTGCCGAGCTTGCGAGGCGGAGGGGTGCTGAGCCGTCCTCTGTACCCCTCCGTCTTTCGTGAGCTTCGCCCACAAAATCCACCTCCCCATGTCATGGGGAGGAGAGAAAGGACTCCCAATGGCACAGGTTATTTTAAGCACAGTTGGCACCTATCTGGGCGGGCCGGTCGGCGGATTTATCGGCGCGCAGATCGGGTCGGCCATCGACAAAACCATCGTCAATTCTCTGTCACCAACGCGCACGGTTGGGGCGCGCCTTAGTGGTGTGCGCCTCAACGCAAGTGCGCAGGGTGAGCCGGTAAAACAGGTCTTTGGCCGGGCGCGGGTGGCGGGTACGATCATCTGGGCGGCGGGCTTGAAAGAAAACCGCTCAACGACCCGCGCCAGCAAATCCTCGCCCAAGACCGAGAGTTTTACCTATAGCCTGTCGATGGCGGTGGGCCTGTGCGAAGGGCCGATCGACGGCATCGGGCGTATCTGGGCCGACGGCCAATTGCTGGATCAGGCGAAGTACGTATACCGCCTGTATTTGGGTGACGACGACCAGATGCCCGATGCGGTGATCGAGGCCATTGAGGGCCATGCGCCGGCCTATCGGGGCTTAGCCTACATCGTGGTTGAAGATCTTACGCTGACCGAATTTGGCAACCGTCCGCCCAATATTTCTGTGGAAGTGTTTCGCCGTCCGAAGGGTGAGTATGACGATCTGGAAAGCCTGATCGACGGGGTGTGCCTGATCCCTGGGGCGGGGGAATTTATCTATGCGACCCAGCCCAATGCTGTGCGTGAAGGCCTGACCGGTGCACGCTTTGAGACCCAGAATACGCAGGATGGCCGCACCGATTTTATGGTGTCGCTGGCGCAGTTGAAGACACATTTGCCGAACGTCAAGCGGGTCAATCTGGTCATAAGCTGGTTTGGCGATGACCTGCGGGTGGGTGAGTGCCAGATCAAGCCGGGTGTCGAGCAGGCGGTGAAACTCACCACGCCTATGACATGGTCCGTAGACGGAGTATCGCGTGAAGACGCTTATCTGATTGGTACCATTGACGGCCGTCCGGTCTATGGCGGCACGCCGTCGGATCAGACGGTGGTGACGGCGATTGAGGCGCTTAAAGCCGAAGGTTATGAGGTCACGCTGATCCCGTTTGTGCTGATGGATGTACCGGCGGATAATGACCTGCCCGATCCTTATGGAGCTGCGCGACAGGCGGCGTTTCCGTGGCGCGGGCGGATCACGTCAGTTGAGGATGGCACGGCGGCAGTCACCGCGCAGGTCGATCAGTTTTTTGACGGCGTGTGGGGTTTTAAGCGCTTTTTGCGCCATGTGGCTGATCTTGGTGTGCAGGCCGGTGGGGTTGATGCGATTGTGCTGGGGTCGGAAATGCGCGGGGTGACGACCTTGCGCAGTGCTGCGGGTGTCTATCCGGCGGTCGGTCACTTGCGTGCCTTGGCAGCGGAAGTGCGCGGCATCGTCGACCCGGTTACGCAGATATCCTACGGGGCCGACTGGAGCGAATATTTCGGTCATCAGGCGGGCGGTGACGTCGTCTTTCACCTCGATCCTCTGTGGGCGGACGATAATATCGATTTTGTCGGCATCGACTGGTATGCGCCCCTGACCGACTGGCGAGACGGTGAACATCTGGATGGGGATGAGGCGTCAGATATCTATGATCAGACCTACCTCAAAAGTCGTGTGCGCGGTGGAGAAGGCTTTGACTGGTACTATGCCTCAGACGCGGATAGGGCCACACAAACGCGCACGCCGATCACTGACGGGGCCTATGGTGAGCCGTGGGTTTACCGGCCCAAGGATGTCTTAAGCTGGTGGTCGAACGCGCACCATGATCGTGTCGGTGGCGTCCGTTCCGCAACCCCCACCGCGTGGATGCCGCAGTCCAAGCCAGTGCGATTTATCGAATATGGCTGCGGCGCGATTGATAAGGGCCCGAACGCGCCCAACCTGTTTCTTGATCCAAAAAGCTCGGAAAGTCATGTGCCGCCGTTCTCGACCGGTGAACGTGACGATCGGGCACAACGGGCCTATCTGATGGCGTTGGCGTCATATTATGGCGATGCCGCCAATAATCCGGTCAGTCCGGTCTACGGCGGCCCGATGATCGCAGGCATGGAGGTGTGGTGTTGGGACGCACGGCCATATCCGTATTTCCCGCAGAAGGCCGATCTGTGGGGCGATGCCGCAAACTGGCGCACCGGACACTGGCTGAATGGTCGTGTCGGGGCCGGTGAGGTGCGCAATCTGATTGCTGATATTGCGCAGCAATCGGGCGTCACCGACCTTGATCTGACCGAGGTGGAGGGCAGCATCGACGGCTATGTGATCGAGCAGCCGATGTCGGCATTTGAGGCCCTGTCGCCGGTATTGTCCTATCTGGGGCTGGAGATTGCCGAGCGCGGCAGTGGGGTGGCGCTGCTGTCCTCGCGGCATGGAGTGGACCGCAATATGCTGCGTACTGAGCTGGCCTATCAGGATCGTAACCCGGTCATGGCGCGGCGCGATCTGATCGAGGTGTCGGGGCTGCTGACCTTGCGGGCCTATGACCTGGACCGCGACTATCAGCTTCAGGCCGTGACAATGCGCCATGATGAGGTGGCGGGTGCGGATCGGGTGAGTGTAGAACTGCCGCTGTCATTAACGGCGGGTCAGGCGGCGGATCATGCCGCCTACCTGTTGTCGGCCATGCAGCGGGTACGCCATACGGTGACGTTGGATATCGACCCGCTTGATCTATTGCGGCTGGAGGTCGGAGATGGGCTTGTGCTTGAGGGCGATACGCGCAGCTACCGCATCACCGCTATAGAGGCGGGCGAGCAACCGACGGCGACCCTTGTGCATGCGCCTGTGGTGCGGACATGGCCGGATGCTGAGCCGGATGTGGCGACCGGAGGCACAATCACCCAGCCGATCATCACGGGTTTGCGGCTGATAGATGTACCGCCGTTTGCGGCTGAACACAGGGCGACACCGGTGCTGATCCCGTCCGCCGCACCGTGGCAGGGGGCGGATATCTATGCGGGTGCGGATACAGGCAGTTTACGTTTGCGCGGGCGGGTGCAGGTGACCGGCGGGGTCGGTTACACGCTGATGCCACTGTCCCCGCAACGGGCGCACTGCCTGCATGACGGGGCGTTTCTTGATATCTATCTGGAAGGCGATGCGCCCGTCAGTGTGTCGGAGTCTGAGCTTTTGACAGGACGAAATCGCTTAAGTGTGCGGGCGATGAACGGCGAATGGGAGATCATCCAGTACCGTACGGCCACTCTGCTGTCGGCTCGTACCTATCGCCTGAGCGGGTTGATGCGCGGGCAGTTTGGGACGCTGAAGGCCTTGGACGCTGGTGTTGCGAATGGGGCGGAAGTTATCGTCTTGCCCGATGAGATTATCCGCGCCGATATAAGCGTTGATGAGATCGGTCTGCCGCGTCTGTGGCGGGCGGGCGCGATAGGCTTTGGCGGGGTAGCTTTGGGGGCCGTTGATGTCACGGCGACGTGGCAGGGGTTAAGTCTTCGTCCGCGCGCGCCGGTACATGGCCGGGTGCGCACATCGGGCGGGGATAGGCTGATCATCTGGCATCGCTGTGCGCGCTTTGGCGGGGACGGCTGGGAGGGCGAGCCGCCCCTGTGTGAAGAGGTTGAATTATACCGCGTCAGTTTCTATCAGGGCGATGATTTACGGCGTGAAATCGAGGTGGGGGTGGAAAATTTCACCTATCCGGCGGCATGGCGCGATGTCGATTATCCGAGCGGATTTGATACGGACAGCAATCTTGACATCGCGCAAAAATCACAAATCTATGGATGGGGTTTGCCGCTTAGATTGACCTTGTGAGGTAAAGCGCCTAGCACACCCCCAGTTTTGTCGCGCATTTGAGTCCGAAAACCGCTTCACACTTTTCGGAATGCGCTCAAATGTTCCAGTATCCGGAGGCGGTGTGGCCACAGATCCTTATTCTGAATTGGGCGTTAAGCGTGACGCCAGTGCCGATGATATCCAGAAGGCATTTCGCAAGCTGGCTAAGGAACTGCACCCTGACCGCAATCCTGGCAACAAGGTCGCCGAGGAGCGCTTTAAGCGCGTCAGTGGGGCCTTTGATTTCCTGAAAGACCCGGAAAAGCGCAAGAAATTCGACCGCGGTGAAATTGATGCTGACGGCCGCGAAATCTATCGCCGCGCCGGGCCGGGGACCGGCGGCGCTGCGGGGGCTTATGGGCCGGGTGGGGCGCGCGGCAGCTTTGACGGCGTTGACCTCAACGATATTTTTGACATGTTCGGCGGTGGCAGCCGTGGCGGCGGTGCAGGCGCAGGTTTTGGCGGGTTTGGCGGCGGTCAACCGCAACCCAGCAAAGGCGCTGATCTTAAGGTCAAACTCGATGTCGATCTGATGGACACCATCATCGGCAATACCCGCCGCGTGCTGTTTTCCGATGGCCGCACGGTCGATGTCAACATCCCCAAGGGCACCAAGGACGGGGCAACCCTGCGCCTGAAAGGACAGGGCGCGCCGTCACCCATGGGGCGCGGGCCTTCGGGTGATGCGCTGGTTGAAATCCGCGTCAATCCGCATCAGATTTTCCGCATGGAGGGCTCTGACCTGCATATGGATTTGTTTGTGTCCATTCCCGATGCGGTGTTGGGCGGTAAGGTGCAGGCCAATACCCCTGATGGGCCGGTCAATGTGACTTTGGCTAAGGGTACCAATTCAGGTGGCGTGCTGCGGCTCAAAGGCCGGGGCGGGATTGATGCCAAAACCGGAAACCGCGGCGACCTGTTTGCCCATATCGTCGTGGCCCTGCCGGATGACATGGATGATGAACTGATTAAGTTCTGCGAAGACTGGCGCAAGGACGGCGGCTATGTGCCGTCGGTTACCGCATTCAAACGAAAATAAACTTACTCCCTGTATATTGTTCAGCTAAGGTTCAGGTGTTCGGGGGTATCAATGACGCTATGAAACAGGCAATTACCATTTTCTGTGCGCTTCTGGCGATGAGTCTGCCCTCAGTGGGGCAGGCGCAGGCTTTGCGGCTGGATGTCAGCGTGAGTGCGCCGATGTTGCTGGCTCAGAACTCGGATCGTCGGGATCGTGACCGACCCCGTGATGAGCGCCGTAGCGACAATAAGGATAATGAACCGCGCCGCGATGACCGCCTTAATCGCGCCATCGCCATCGCCCAGTCTCGCGGGCGTGTGCTCGATGCCGGGCCTGAAAAGGGTGCCATATTCTGGGTGCGGGTGGCGACCGAACGGGGCCGTGTGGATTTTCTGGTCGATACCAATTCCGGCCGTATAGTGGGTGAACGATAGATGCGCATACTTCTGGCCGAAGACGATCCCGACCTGTCACGTCAGCTTAAAACCTCATTGCAGGACGCGGGCTATGTGGTCGATCATGCCCCTGATGGCGAAGAAGCGCATTTTCTGGGCGATACTGAACCCTATGACTGCGTGATCCTCGATCTGGGCTTGCCCAAGATTGACGGCGTATCGGTCCTGGAGAAATGGCGCCGCGACGGCAAGACCACGCCGGTACTGATCCTGACGGCGCGCGGCGCCTGGTCGGACAAGGTGTCGGGCTTTGATGCCGGTGCCGATGATTACCTGACTAAGCCGTTTCATACCGAAGAATTGCTGGCGCGATTACGGGCGTTAGTGCGCCGCGCCGCCGGTCATGCCCAGCCGCTGCTGGTCTGTGGGGGCGTGAGATTAGACCCACGGGCGGCGCGGGCGTCGGTCAATGGCGAGCCGCTGAGGCTGACCTCGCTGGAGTACCGTCTGCTGCACTATTTGATGATGCACCAGAACCGGGTGATTTCGCGCACCGAACTGGTTGAGCACCTCTATGATCAGGATTTCGACCGAGATTCCAACACGATCGAAGTGTTCATGGGTCGCCTGCGCAAAAAGATCGGCACCGACCGGATCGAGACCGTGCGGGGGTTAGGCTATCGCTTGAAGCCGCTGGCCGACGAAGTGTCTGATCTTGCCTGAGAAACCCACCGGATGGCTGGCGTCATGGCTTAAGCGCAAGGTGTTTTGGGCGGACAGAAGCTCGCAACCCGGTTCATTGGTCGGGCATCTGATCCGGCTGGCCAGCGTATGGTTTATTCTGGCGCTGGTGGTCACATCCGTGACCCTGACCGGCTTTTTCCATCAGGCCCAGCTTGAGCGCTTTCAACAAAATGTCGGGCAACTGGCCGATAATCTCTATTCCGATACCGACCTCGATATGGACGGTAAGATCGTTCCGCCGAGCTTTTTCGATACCCGCACCCAGCGCGTTTATTCCGGCCTGTACTGGCAGGTCAGCGAAGTGGGCGCAAACGGTGAGGTGACGGTTCAGTCGCGCTCACGGTCATTGTGGAATGATGATGTGCCTGTGCCGGCTGATGTGCTTGCCGATATTCGCGCGACGCCGGGCCGGGCCTCGTTTTATGATGTGACGGGGCCGCAAGGGGCACCGCTGCGGGCGGCGGCCATCTATACTCTTATCAAGGGGCGGGCCTTTGTGTTTGTCGCGGCCGAAGACCGCACGATGATGGATGCCGGGGTGCGCCGGTTCGGGTTTTTGATCGCTATCGCCATGGTCATTCTGGCGCTGGGGTCGTTGGCGGCGATCTTCCTTCAGGTGCGGATCGGCTTGCGGCCACTGTTTAAGTTAACCGGCGAAATCCATGATGTGCGCGAAGGGCGCAAGGTGCGCCTCGATGGCCGTTATCCGACCGAAATCATGCCGGTGGCTAATCAGATCAACGGGTTTTTGGATAGCAATCAGGAAGTGCTGGAGCGTCAGCGCACCCATGTCGGCAATCTGGCCCACGCGCTAAAAACACCACTGTCGGTGCTGCTGAGTTCGTCGCAGGACGCGGATGAAAATCTGCCCGATATCGTCCGCCGTCAGACCGAGACCATGCGCGGTCAGGTCGATCACCACCTGCGCCGGGCGCGGGCGGCGGCACGGTCTCAGACCATGGGTGAGCGGACGCCGGTTGAGCCGGTTCTGGACGAGTTGGCGGTCACTTTGGAGCAGGTGTTTCGGAGTAAGGACGTGGTTATCGACTGGCGCGCACCGGAAGATCTGGCATTTCGCGGCGAAAAACAGGATTTTCAGGAGATTATCGGCAACCTGATTGAAAACGCCTGCATCTGGTGCCGCAAAAATATCCGCGTGACGGCGGTGGCTGAGGCCGATGTGCCGTTTATGACCGTGACGGTCGAAGACGATGGCCCCGGTATGCCGGAGGAACGCTACGACGAAGTGCTGAAACGCGGGGCGCGGCTGGATGAAAGCGCGCCGGGATCGGGTTTGGGGTTGAGTATTGTCGATGAACTGGTGCGGGCGTATGGCGGGGAATTGACGTTTGACCGCGCCACGATCGGCGGGCTTAAGGTGACGCTGAAACTGCCGGGGGCGCGCGTGTAGATTTATACTCCCCCGGCGTGCCGGGGGAGGTGGCTGTGAGCACAGCGAGCAGACGGAGGGGGGCATTGCTCCGCCGTTGGCCCCCACCACCACATCTCATCGCTGTGCGATTTCGTGTGGTCCCCCTCCCCAACAAGTTGGGGAGGTAAAGTATTGGCGTATCAATCTGAGATTTGGATAATACTAGCGGACTCAGGTAAGAAGCGGACTTCAGCTTGCGTCCAGCAGTCACTCCATTCCGTACCGACTATAGTGCCGCATGAGCACGCACGATTATTGCCGTCATTGCCATCCGAGCCACAGCAGCCATAGTCATTTCCGAAGCTATGTATCTGGTCTCTGATTACATCTTTCGGGTGTGCAGAAATAGCTCCGGCAGGAGAAATATGTCGCCGGATTGTATTCCCATCGGGGTAATATACAGGCACTGAGTCCTCGGTTTCCCATTGAACAATGAAGCCTTCAGGCACGGGTGACTCAGTGTCCTGACAATAGGGGCCATATTGTGTGAATGGTGCCACTTTAACCGGAGTGGTCAAATCTGAACCGCATGATGCGCATACCAATTTTAACATGAACCGGTTTGACCCTTAATGTTAGCGATCACTTTAGTTTAGCGGTAAATTAGGTTGTTTATTAGTTTACAGCAATGATCTTAGACCATTAAACCACTCTGATTACCCCTCAGTCATCTCGCTTCACTCGATGCCACCTCCCCACTGCGTAGGGAGGAGAAGTGCCGCCGCCGCAACCTGCGCCAAGTTCCGGGTCAAGGGGGCTTGCCCCCTTGGATTATCCGACTGTTAACCCTGTGCGGGCCATAGTTGGTACGAAATCTTAGTCTGAGTACCGCCCCTTCATGTCCGATATCCCCCCCCAGAAGCTTAGTCTGGTCAAAGGTCTGGTGAAAACCATGCCTATCGGGGCTTTGCGCACGCTGGATAAGGCATTGGCTTTGTCGCGCGATGCTAAGATGAAGCAGGTGCGCGGGCTGGTGCTGCTGGAGCTTGAGGCGCGGCACGTCCGTGACCTGGTGTTTGAGCCGTATCTGGCGCTTTTTCAGCCGCGCGAGGACGGGCTGGATGCCGAAGTCTTTCCGAACTGGCTGTTGAACAACCTGTGGCGGGAGTTGCAGACGACTGAGGTTCAGTTGTGCGGTGAGGCCGGCATGGCAGCGCGCAGTTTGCGTGATGATGACCCGACGCCGGTGCCGTTTTTCCGGCTGGTGACGGCGGGGGCGCGGATATTGCGCGATGACCCGCTAACTGTGGTGCCCAAGGGCCATGATGAGCGCGATCTGCGTGAGATTTCGGAATTTGCCCATTACCTTGATCTGCACCGGCTGCTGAGGCAGTACCTCAACCGGCTGCCCGACTGGATGGGGCGGATCGATGCCGAAAAGGCCGCGACTTTGCGGCTGTGGTACAAAGATGCCTGCGCGTTTTCAGAGGATGCCGGGGTGCGCTTTATTGAGGCGATCTTTGCCAATATGGACGATGGGGCGATGATCATCAAGATTATCGCCACCGTTGCGGACCGTCCGAACGACCGCTTTCTGGCCGAGTCGGAACTTGCCGATTTCGGGGAGCGGATACTGCTGTTGGCCGAAGAACGCACCGATACGTTCAAGCGGCTGATGAACAGCAAATCCAAAGACTTAAGCTTTATGGCCACGGCCGGTGCGGATATTTCGCGCTGCCTGATGGCACTTTCCGGGCTGGAGCAATATATCGAACTGGCCCGTGACGGCCCATGGGGCAAACGGGTCGCGGCGGCGCACAAAACCATTGCCGAACTGGTCGAAGGGCGCCTGAAAACGGCCGCCGGGCTCATTCAGTTGGCCCTGCCGATGAGGGCGGAAAAGGTCAGCGGGCGGGTGCGTAAGGACTATCCCGATGTGCGCACGCCTATGGATGAGGCGGCGACTACCAATGCCAAAGCCATCCTGACCTTCCTGAAAGACATCAAACACACCGCCGCAAATGGTGGTTATGCTTCGCTGCTGACCAAGACGGTGCAGGAGGTTGAGATGGTTCTTGACGGCTACATGGACGACCTGATCAGCATCGCCAACCACGATGCGGGGCTGGATGTGGACGCGGTCATGACCCTGTTTGAAGCGGTGATTGACCTGATCGACACTCTGTTTGGTGAGGAGCGGGCGGCGCTGGCGCGTCGTCGTGTCGCATCGTCCGATTTGCTCAACCCGTCAAAATCGGTTGCCTGAGGCCGCTAAATTGGTGTTAAAGCCAAGGTTTGAGCGCAATCAGTCAGTATGAGCGGGCATGATCCTGTTTTCAGTTATCGCGGCGGCTTTGAGCGGGGCGGTGTTCGCCGTGGCCGTGCTGTGGCTGAAAGGCCGTGCGCCGGTGTCGGATTTGGCGCGAGAGAAGGCGCTCTATGCCCGCTTCGTGGACGATGTCGATCGCCGGTTAGCCCGCGGGCAGATCGAGGCCGATCTGGCGCTTGAGGAAAAGGCCGAGGCCGGGCGGGCCTTGCTGAAAGCCGCCCGCGATCATGGCGAGGCTTCCGCCCCTCTGAAACCGGCTGTGGTTATGGTCAGCGCGGCTCTGGTGGCGGGCTTAAGTTTTGGGCTTTATGTTTTTGTGGGGATGCCGGGTTATCCCGATCAGCCCTATGCGCAGCGGCTTGCGGCGTGGACAGCTATGGCCCAAACTAACCCCGATGCCCTGCCGCCAAAACCCATGTCAGAAGTGCTGAAAGCGCGCGCAGGCGATCACAAAAATGACTCCGGCTACTGGCAGCAACTGGGCCGACATCAGGTCATGGCCGGTGACTATTTTGACGGGGCGCGCTCATTGGAAATATCGGTCAGGCTCGATCCGACGCGGGCCGAAGGGTGGTCGGATTTTGGCGAAGCACTGGTGCTGGCGGCGGATGGTGTGGCCGATGACAGTGCGCGCAAAGCCTTTAATGAGGCGCTGAAGCGCGATCCGAATGATATTTCAGGGCTTTATTACACGGCGAAAATCATGCGCGATGACGGTCGGTTTGATGAGGCGAAAATGGCCTTTGATAAGGTGCTGATGCAACTGCCCGCCGGTGATCCGCGCCGGGAGACGATTGCGGAGGATATGACGGCGCTTGATGAGGCCCGAACGGCGCAAGATCAGGTCAATGCTCAGATTCAGGGCATGGTCGATAACCTGACCGCACGGCTGAAAACTGAGCCCAATGATCCTGATGGCTGGGCGCGGCTGTTGCGGGCGCATCGTGTGCTGAAAGATCCGGCGGCGGAGGCTGAAACCCTTGCCGCCATTCGCGCCCAGTATAAAAACAATCCCGATCAGGTGGCGGCTATTTTAGACAAAGCCAAGGCCCCGGTCGGTCGTGAGGGTGGGTGAGGGTATGGGTTTTTGGCCAAAATCAATCAAGGCACGGCGGCGCTTGACGCTGTTTTTGTGGGTGGCGCCGATCCTTATCGCGGCAGTCGGGCTGACGCTTTATGCCTTGCGTGATTCCGTGGTCTATTTCTACACGCCGGGGCAGGCGGTGGCGGCCAATGCTCCGCTCAATACCACCATGCGTCTGGGCGGGCTGGTATCGCCCGGATCGGTGGTCAAAAATCCTGATGGGTCGGTGACGTTTGAGATCATGGATAACCTCGATGCCATGACAGTTACCTATCAGGGCGATCTGCCCGACCTGTTCCGCGAAGGCCAGGGCGTGGTGTGCGAAGGGAGGCTGACGCAGGCCAAGGCGTTTAAAGCCTCAACCGTGCTGGCCAAACATGACGAAACCTATATGCCCAAGGAAGTGACCAAGGCGCTGAAAGAGCAGGGCGAATGGCGGCCAAATTCTGAGGTTCCAATCAAGGCCGCGCCCCAATGATCGCTGAACTGGGGACGTTTTGTTTAGCGCTGGCGTTTGTGCTGTCGGTCGCGCAGGCGCTGGTGGTGCCGGTGTCGCGCCTCAAACTATTTGCAGGTTTTGCGCGGCTGTCAGAAGGTTTAAGCCTGTCGGCGGCGGTGGCGATGGCCCTGTCGTTTGCGGCACTGTTGTACGCCTTTCTGACCTCTGATTTTTCGGTCGCCAATGTCGCGGCCAATTCCCACACCTCAAAGCCATTGCTTTATAAAATCTCCGGGGCATGGGGCAGTCACGAAGGCTCGATGCTGCTGTGGTGCCTGATTTTGCTGAGTTTCAGCGCGATGGTCACCCTGCTGGGCGCAGGCCTTCCCGACAGCCTGAAACATAAGGTGCTGGCGGTGCAGGGCGTGCTGGGGGCCATGTTCACCGGCTTTACCCTGTTTAGCTCTAACCCTTTGGCGCGGGTCTATCCGGCACCGTTTGAGGGTAAGTCGCTGAACCCCATGTTGCAGGACCCGGCGTTGGCGTTTCATCCGCCGCTGCTGTATCTTGGCTATGTCGGGTTTTCGGTGGTGTTTTCATTTGCAGTCGCCGCTCTGATCGAAGGCAAGATCGACCGGGCGTGGGCGCGCTATGTACGGCCGTGGACCTTGCTGGCGTGGAGCTTTCTCACGGTTGGGATCACGCTGGGATCATTCTGGGCCTATTATGAACTGGGCTGGGGTGGCTGGTGGTTCTGGGACCCGGTCGAGAACGCCTCACTGATGCCGTGGCTGGCTGGGACAGCACTTTTGCACGCCGCCATCGTCATGGAAAAACGCGATGCGCTGAAGGCCTGGACGGTGTTTCTGGCCCTGCTGGCCTTTACCTTTTCGATGATGGGGGCGTTTCTGGTGCGCTCTGGCGTGCTGACTTCGGTGCATGCCTTTGCGGTTGATCCGCAGCGCGGGATTTTGTTGCTGATCATCCTGTTTGTAACTTCTGGCCTTGGGTTTGCGCTCTATGCCCTCCGGTCGCGCGCGCTCGGATCATCGGGCGTGTTTGCCCCGGTCAGCCGCGAATCGGCGCTGGTGGTCAATAATCTGTTGCTGTTTGCGGCCCTGTCATCGGTGTGTCTCGGCACGCTCTATCCGCTGCTGATGGAGGCCACGACGGGCAAGACGATTTCGGTCGGTGAGCCCTATTATTTGCTGACCTTCGGGCCGATCATCGGGGCGGCCTTGCTGCTGGCGCCGCTGGCCATGCTGTTGTCGTGGAAGCGGGCAGATTTAAAGGGCGTGGTGCAGCGGCTGGCGGCGGCGTTTGGCGTGAGCGTGGTCTGTGCCGTTATCGCCACGCTGGGCGTCAAGGGCATAGATGTCGGCGGGCGGATCGTGTTTATCCTTGGGCTGTTGCTGGGTTTTTGGCTCATTTTCGGGTCGTTCAAAATGCTGGCCGATCGGGTCGGGCTGTTCAAAGGGACGGTGACGGAGAGCCGTCGCCGGTTTATGGGGCTGGCGCTTGGCACCCACGGCATGATTCTGGCCCATGTCGGGCTGGGGGTATTTGTGCTTGGGGCAACCTTTGAAGGCCATGCCCGCCTGAGCACGGCGGCGTCCTTGAGCGCGGGCGCAAGCCTGACAGTCGGTGGGTATGAGGTCATATTTGACGGCATCCGCCGCTATGACGGGCCGAACTTCTTGGCCGAAGCCGCTGACCTGACCGTGCGGCGCACGGGGGGGAAACCCGTGTGCGATGCCGCCCCTGAACGGCGGTTTTACCCGGCGTCGCGCCAGACCATGAGCGAGGTCGCGATATGCTTTACCCCGCTTAATGACCTCTATTTCGTGCTGGGGGAATCGAGCCTGAACGCCGCCGGTCAGCCGCAGTGGCAGGTGAGAGCGCTCTATAATCCGTGGGTGCGGCTGATTTTTGTCGGGCCGCTGTTGATGGCGCTGGGCGGGATATTGTCGCTGCTCGATCGGCGTTTGCGTCTGGGCGTGGCGACGACATCGAAGGCGCTTAAGCAGGAGGCGTCATGAGGAAAGTACTGACCGCTTTGGCCATGGTCATCATCGGTCTGTCGCAGATGGCGACCGCCGTGACCTCCTCCGAGATTATGCTTGATCCGCGTCAGGATCAGCGCGCGCGGTCGCTGTACGCAGAAGTGCGCTGTGTGGTCTGCCAGAATGAGGCGATTGGCGACTCGCAGGCCGATATTGCCGCCGACATGCGCCGGGAAATCCGGTCTGAGATCCTGTCCGGCAAGACCGATAAAGATATCCGCGAAGGGCTGACCGCCCGCTACGGCGATTATGTTCTTTTTCGGCCAAGGTTTTCGGCAGGCAATCTGATTTTATGGCTTTTGCCGCTGGCTTTGGTGCTTTTGGGTGCATCAACGCTGGCGGTTATGGCCAAAACTAAACGAAAAACAAAGACTTATGATCTGGATGAGCAGGAGCAAAAAGCCCTTGATGACCTCATCAATAAACCCTGAACACCGTCACGATTTTGCCTCACGCTTAAGTTTATATGGCTTCCTGACAAATAGACTTGAAAAACCTCGTAAGCGCGGTTCACAATCGCCATATGTCACTTGATCCAATTTAAGGGTTCGGCGATTTACGCTTTGAACCGCAAAGGTAACTATGATGGGGAAACTCGATTTGAAGTCGCTTCTGAAGAACAAGACCAGCCTGGTCGGCGGCATTGTCGGTCTGGCGCTGGGCGCCACGGTGGCCGCCGGTGCCATGACGGGGATTGCCAACCTCGATAACCTCACGGGTGGCTATGACGGCGCCCGTCTGATCAAGACGCAAGACCTGACGCCGGTTAAGCCGCCCGCAGGCGCGCCGATGTCGTTTGCCGACATCATTGATCGCGTGTCACCGGCTGTCGTGTCGATCGAGACCAAGGGCAAGGTCAAGGTGCCGCAGGGCATGCCGATGATCCCCGGTTTCAACTTCCCCGGCCAGGCTCAGCCCGGTCAGGAAGCGCCTGAACAAGAGGTGCGTGGCGCAGGCTCCGGCTTCTTCATTTCCGGTGACGGCTATATTGTCACCAACAACCACGTCATCGCCGAAGCCGACGAAATCATGGTCAAGCTGACCAATGATCAAAAGCTGAAAGCCACCGTCATCGGGCGCGATCCGAACACAGACCTTGCGGTGCTTAAGGTCGAAGGTAAGAATTTTCCGTTTGTGAATTTTGAACTTGAGACCAAGCCGCGCGTCGGTGACTGGGTGATCGCGGTCGGCAACCCGTTCGGATTTTCGGGCACCGCCACTGCCGGTATCGTCTCGGCCTATGGCCGTGACATCGGTGAGCAATATGTCGATTACCTGCAAATCGATGCGCCGATCAACCGCGGTAACTCCGGTGGTCCGACCTTTGACCTCTATGGCCGCGTGATCGGTGTCAACACCGCCATCATCACGCCGTCGGGCGCGTCTGCTGGGGTGGGCTTTGCCATTCCGGCTGAGATCGCGCACACTATCACCCAAAAGCTGATCAAGGGCGGTAAGATCGAGCGCGGCTATATCGGCGTTAGTGTGCGTCCGATCACCGACGAAGTGGCTGAAAGCCTCGGCATCACTGACCTTGAGGGCGCTTATATCAGCGACGTCACCAAGGGCGGACCGTCGGATAAGGCCGGGGTCCAGCCGGGCGATATCGTTCGTTCCGTCAATGGTGAAAAGATCAAGTCTAACACCGAACTAACCCGCCGGGTCGGGGCTGTGCGCGTGGGCGACAAGGTTACGCTGGATGTGGTGCGCTCCGGCAAGCCGGTCAAGCTGACCGTCACGGCGGCGCTGCGTCCTACCGATGAAGAACTGAACAAGGGCTTGCCGGGTGGTGCGGATCAATCTTCGCCGGACGCGCCCGCCAATGCGCCGGGGGCTCTGGGCCTCAGCCTCAAGCCGGTCTCGCCGGAAACGCGCAAGAGCTATGGCATCGAAGAGGGCGTCACCGGCCTGGTCATCACTTCGGTGGCCCCGGATTCGGATGCGGCCAAGAAAGGCATAAAGCCCGGAATGGTTATCGTGCGGGCGGATAATCAGCCGGTAACGACGGCGGCTGACCTCACCCGTGTGATTGAGATTCTGAAAAAGGCCGGACGCCCCAGCGTGCTGTTGCTGATCAATTCCGAGGGCATCAATGTGCCGGTGCCGCTCAGTCTGAAGTAGTCTAAGTATAGGCCCCCTCCGTCACGCCTTCGGCGCGCCACCTCCCCCGGCACGCCGGGGGAGTATCTATTACGGTTATTTCATTTGTAATCAGCCCCCTGAATCAAATAGGTTCAGGGGGCTGATTATTTTTGGATAGCCTCAATGACCCACGTTCTGATTGTCGAAGATGACACCGAAGCGGCCTTAAGCCTTCAGCGGGGGCTGAAAGAGGCAGGCATGACGGCCACCGTCACCCATGACGGGGAGGCGGGGTTAAAGGCCCTGCGCGGGGATGTGGCGTTCGATGTGGTGGTACTTGACCGCATGATGCCGGGGCTGGACGGGGTATCGATGCTGGAGATTGCGCGCTCCGAAGGCATTGATGTGCCGGTACTGTTTTTAAGCGCGCTCGGTGACCTCGAAAACCGTGTCTATGGCCTGAAAGCCGGGGCCGATGACTATCTGGTCAAGCCCTATGCTCTGGTTGAACTGCTGGCCCGCGTCGAAGCTCTGGCGCGGCGCAAGGACAAGGACCCGGTCGAGACCGTGCTTAAGGTCGGGGAGCTGGAAATGAACCTGATCAACCGTCAGGTTAAGCGGGCGGGGACGCTCATTGACCTGCAACCGCGTGAGTTTCAGTTGCTGGAATTCCTGATGCGCCATGTCGGTCAGAATGTGACCCGCACCATGCTGCTGGAAAAGGTCTGGGCCTATCATTTCGACCCGCAGACCAATGTCATTGATGTCCATATTTCGCGCCTGCGTTCCAAGCTGGATAAGGGCTTTGATAAGCCGATGCTGCACACCGTGCGCGGCGAAGGCTATCAGTTGAAGGCGTGATGCCCGCACCTAAACCTCTTACGCCCAAACCCTTCAAACCACTCAACGCCCTCGGGTCATTCCTGACCTGGGCGGGGGGGCTGTTTCGTCCGACCTATTTCAAGCAGACGCCGTTCCGGCTGACTCTGGTCTTCATCACCGTCTACTCGTTCGTGGCGGTGCTGATCTTTGCCTATGTCTATGTGGCGACCTCGGCGGAAAACCGGGCGGTAACCGATGCGCAGGTCTCGGCCCGCCTTGATAGTCTGCAACAGCTTTACCGCGAACGGGGGGAGGCCGAGGTCAAGGCCCGCCTGCGTCAGGACGACATCACCGAATGGTTCTTCATCAAGGGCATCTATAACTCAAACGGCGAAATGGTCGCGCAGAATAAGCGCGCCTCGCTGGAGATGTCGACCGAAGTCCTAAGCCGCATCCGCGCCCAGGTCGATACGCCTCAGATCGAAATGGGCGAAGCGCCGGGCCTCAGCGATTTTGTCATCAATTTCCGCAGCTATAATAATGACGGTTCCATGCGCAAATACCGCTATCGCGGGCAAGGACTGCGCATCGATCCGGATCGTTATCTGTTTGTGGCCATGGATATGTCGTGGACGGATGAAGGCTTTGATAAGGGCTTTACGGCCTTGTGGGGCGGCGCGATTCTGGTGGTGCTCATGGGGTTGTTTGCCGGCATGATCATCAATCAGGAGGTGTCGCGTTCGGTTCAGGGGCTGATGAGCGTGCTCAGAAGTGCCGAGCAGGGTGATCTTAAGGTGCGCGTACCGCTGCGTCATTCGGGCGATGAATTTGATGCTTTGGCGGCTCAGGTCAATCAGGTGCTTGACCGCGTCGAAAAGAATGTCGGCAGCCTGAAATATGCCGGTGACGCCATCGCCCATGACCTGCGCACGCCCTTGTCGCGGTTGAGGTCTAACCTTGAACTGTCGTTGTATGATGTCGAAAAAGACCCGTCCAAGGCCGAGGATGCCTTGTCGCGGGCACTGACCGAAACCGATCAGTTGCTGAGGACGTTCCAGACCGTGTTTGCCATTTCACGCCTTCAGGCGGCGGGGCAGGCGCCTGATCCGAAGCTGTTTGATGCGACCGCACTGGCGACCGATATGGCTGAGCTTTATGAACTGTCAGCGGCCGATAAGGGGCTTGAGTTCGATGTCGAAATCGAGCCCAATGTCTGGGTGATGGGGAACCGTGATTTTCTGGCGCAATCTCTGGCTAACCTGCTCGATAACGCCATTAAATATACGTCTGTGGGCGGGATTACGTTCCGGCTGCGCAAGACCTCGCGCGGGGAGATCGAGTTCTCGATCACTGACACGGGCATGGGCGTGCCTGAAGCGGATCGGGGGCGGATTGTGGAGCGCTTTGTGCGGCTGGAACAGAGCCGGTCTTTGCCCGGTGTGGGTTTGGGGCTGTCGATGGTGGCTGCGGTGGCTGAGGCCCACAAAGGCCGTCTGGTCATCGACGAAGGGCCGGGCAAGTTTGGCGATCAGGGACCGGGGCTTCGGACGGCGCTGGTTTTGCCCCCGACTCAGGGGTAAAGCGATTATTTAGAATTTGGCATTTTTGAAAATAATTCGCCCGGTTTTAATTCAGTAGCTCCAGCGCTAACCAACGCCTCTCTAAGTATTTCTGGTTTTGAAGTAGCCACTGAAAATACACTAAAATTTCCCCGGAACTGTGAATACGCCACACATAATGACTCATGGTTTGTCCCAAGGAAGTATTTAAATTGTCCTGAAACTTCGAATTTGCCTGCTGATAACGTCTGCACAATTGGACAAATTTCTTTCACAGCACTGATAAATTCCTCACTTGCTCCAACATTGAAAAAATGGCTGGAAAATACTGAACCATTTAACGGAAGAGGCTCACCAACGTGTTCTCTGTACAAAGCCATTCCTAATTTGGAACTAAATATATCTGCATAGGTTTTCGTCAGCACGCCTTCCATTTTGGCGGCGTAAACTTCGACAAATTTGCCATTTTTATCCTTTATGTAAAAAGGACTCATGGATGCTGTTATTTCAGAGGCAAGTTTCGGTGCATTATTAGCTATTGCTAGGCATAATTTTTTCCATTCAGATGAAGCAATATCATTCATTTCATCAAATGCTTCTAAACGAGCATAAAGTGCTGCAACTTGATCCGCCATGCCGGTTCCATTGTTACTGAGGTGCCCCTAGAATTGTAGACGCTTTGCTCGTTATAAAACGGAAGCAAGGTGAGGTGCCCCTAGAATTGTAGACGCTTTGCTCGTTATAAAACGGAAGCAAGGAGA
>NZ_BMZB01000010.1 GCF_014652575.1 Asticcacaulis endophyticus
GAAAACAGACAACGCATTTTGAAGGCGCAAGGTGTCTAGCAATCTAGGGGCACCTCATACATTCCTCACAAGCACGGAATTCAAGACCTTGTGGCCGGTGTTTGCCCACAAACATGATTTTGGGAGGCATATGTTCATTCGTCGTCGGAGGATTGCCGCAATAAACACATCTGGCTTCTTTAGATAATCGATCCTTGATTCTTCGGGCTTCGCCCATTGGAATTTCTCTCCTAACCCGATGATCGTTGGATTCATTAGCGTTTTTGTGTACTTTAGTATGTGCAGATTCTTTTTATAGCCTTTGCAGGGTTAACCAGTTATCCAAGATCATGACTGACGTATTGTTTTCGCCTCTGGCCGATCTGATGCAGCCGTGCGGGCCGGTGCTGGATGATGCGGCTGCCGGTTTCACGTTTGAAACCGTGGCTGAGGCCGCGCAGATCGAAGACTGGACTGATCTCCTTGAAACAGCGCGTCCGGCGCTTGAGCCGATTGTGTCGGCGTCACCCTACCTGTCCGGTCTGATGCGCCGCAGCCCTCAGCGGCTCTATGAAACCCTGTCCGCCGCCCCCGAAGCGCGCCTTAAAACCATACTGCAAGCCACCGAAGCCATCACGGAACGGGCGTTGTCGGCAGAAGCGATCGATGCCGAGGCCGCTAAGCGCACCTTGCGCCAGCTTAAGGCCGACACCCATCTTTTGACCGCCCTGGCCGATCTGGGTGAGGTCTGGAAGCTGGATCATGTGACCGCAGCCCTTACCCGTTTTGCTGATGCAGTGACGCAGGCCGCTCTGGCCGTGGCCGTGCGCGAAGAACGCGATAAAAAGCGGTTATTACCCACCCCCGCCGATGATGAGCGCGGCATCCTGCCCGGCCTGTTTGTGCTGGCCATGGGTAAGCACGGGGCGGGAGAACTGAACTATTCATCCGACATCGACATCACTTTTTTCTGTGAGATGGAGCGCCTGCCGCTGGCCGATGGGGTGGAGCCGCAAGGCTTAACCGACCGGATCGCCCGGCGGGTGTCCAATATCCTGAGCGACCGGACGGCGGATGGTTATGTCTTTCGGGTTGATCTGCGCTTAAGGCCCGACCCGTCCTCGACCCCGACCGTGGTGTCGGTGCCGTTTGCCCTGAATTACTATGAAACCGTCGGTCAAAACTGGGAGCGGGCGGCCTTCATCAAGGCGCGCGCCTGCGCCGGTGATATGGTTGAGGCCAAAGAATTCATGCAGAGCCTGTCGCCGTTTATCTGGCGGCGCAGTCTTGATTATCCGGCCATTGCCGACGTTCAGTCGATCAAGCGCCAGATCCATGTCCACAAGGCCGATGAGCGGCTGTATGCGGCGGGGGCGAACCTGAAACTGGGGGCGGGCGGCATTCGCGAGATTGAGTTTTTCGCCCAGACCCAGCAGCTTATTCTCGGCGGGCGCGATCCATCCTTGCGGTCACGGCGGACCACAGACGCGCTCGATGCCCTGCGCAAGGCCGGGCATCTGGCCCCGGCAGTGTCTAAGGAGCTCAAGCAGTGCTATGGCCGTCTGCGCGACTGGGAGCACCGCGTCCAGATGCTCAATGATGAGCAGACCCATACCCTGCCGGAAAACGATACTGACCGCCTTAAGGTAGGGGTCATGGCCGGATTTTCCAATCTGAGCCGGTTTGATCTGGCGGTGTCGCGCACCCTGCGCACCGTCAATAGCCACTATGGCGAGCTGTTTTCGGACGGGGAAAACCTGTCGTCGTCGTTTGGGTCGCTGGTCTTTACCGGCGTTGAGGACGACCCGGAGACGCTTAAAACCCTTGAACGCATGGGCTTTGATGATCCCCATGACGTGGCAGCGACCGTCCGGTCATGGCATCATGGCCGCATCCCCGCCACGCGGACCGAGCGCGGGCGCGAACTGTTCACGCGCCTGGTGCCGCGCCTGCTGGAGGCGCTGAATGAGACCGGTACGCCGTCGATTGCCTTTAAGCGCTTTGCGGCGTTTTTCTCCGGGCTTACGGCCGGTGTGCAGATCCAGTCGCTGTTTCTGGCCAATCACCGCCTGTTTAAGATGGTGGTCGAAATCATGGGCTTCTCGCCGCGTCTGGCGATTTTGCTGGCGCGTCATCCGACCGTGTTTGACGCCATGCTTGATGCCGGTTTCTTTGATCCCTTGGGCGAAGAACTCGATAGTCTGGTTCAGGACGAAGTTGACCGGGTGCCAGCTGATCTGGAATCGGTGATGAACGCCCTGCGCCGGGTGGGCCGTGAGCAGCAGTTTCGCATCGGGATGCAGATCATCAATGCGCGCCTGACGACTGAGGCCGCGGGGGCGGCTTATGCGCGCCTGGCCGATGCCTGCATCACTCATCTGGCCCCCCTAAGCCTCGCCGATGTGGCGCGTCAGGCCGGTGATCTGGGCGGTCAGGTGGCGGTGGTGGCGCTTGGGAAACTGGGGTCGCAGGAGATGACGGCGCGCTCTGACCTTGACCTGATGACCATCTATCTGCCCGATGATCCGTCGGAAGTGTCTACGATTAAGGGCTGGGCGTCGGAGACCTATTTTGCGCGCTTTACCCAGCGCCTGATTTCGGCTTTGTCGGCCCCGACCCATGAGGGGCTTTTGTACGAAATCGATATGAAACTGCGTCCGACCGGAGCCAAAGGGCCGGTGGCGGTGTCGCTGGCGGCGCTTGAGAACTACTACACCAAGGGCGCCGATACCTGGGAGTTTCAGGCGCTGACGAGAGCCAGAGTGGTGTGGGCGACGTCGGTGGATTTTGCCGATCTGGTCAAGCTTAAGGTTGAGACGATTTTGCGCGGCCAGAGGGATCGTGCGACCACGGCGCAGGACGTACTGGATATGCGCGCCCTGATGGAAAAAGAGCGTCCGGCCAAGGGGTTCTGGGATTTTAAACTCAGTGTCGGCGGGCAGGTCGATGCCGAATTTGCGGCGCAATATCTGCAACTGATCCATGCGTCATCCGGCGGGCCGCTTAGGGTCGGGACGCTGGCGGCGTTACAGGCATTTTCGCGCACGGGGTTAGCGTCAGCCGATGATCTGGAGTGTCTGGCAACGGCCTGGCGGGTGCAGCAGGCTTTGGCGCAGTTGATGCGGGTCTCGCTGGAGCAGGATCACGATCCGACCCATGAACCCGAAGCGTTTCAAGGCAAATTGGCCCGCGCCATCCATACCCGCAGGCTCGATACGCTGGAGAAAAAGCTGCGCGATATCCGCAAACGCGCCCGGCAGGCGTTTGAGACAATCATCGACCCGGATGGGGTTTGATCCATCCGCCCCCAACAGGTTGGGGGCGGGGTAGGGGGAGAGATATGAAAAACATCTGCATTATTTTGGTGGCAACAGCGCTGCTGACCGGTTGTCAAAGTCGTCCTGATAGCTGGGTTAGAACGCCAGACACATGGGCAGGATGGCGCAAACTGGACAGCTCAAAGTTTTATAAAGTTTCTGCTGATAAGCTTGATGAAGCCGTTGCAACGCTGAAGAATGTGCCGTTTCGCGAGATAGGCTTGGATGAAGCGCAAACCTTATGTCAGTGCCAGATTTTAATCACATCTTCTGATAAGCCCTACTTAGTCAGGGCCTTATCACTAAAGGGCAATACCGGTAGATATTTTGTTTCCATGCGTAAGGATGAAGTCCAGATCTCCTTCGGTGCCTTGGGACAAAGCGAGATGAACCAATACCGGGAAGCGCTAATTGTCTTGCACGATAAGCCAATCAACCAAGTCTATGTGTCTACGGCAGTGTCGGAATGAAATATCGCTTGTGTCTGTGCTTGGTGTTGGCAATGGGCTGGATTTATACGGTGCCGCAGATTTACGTTGGCAGTTATTCGCCGGTACTGGGAAATGCACTATACTGGGCATCGGCTAGCGCAATTTATGTCACTTGTGCGATTGCTTTATGGGTATTGCTCATTCGTGGCCGTCAGGACAGGGCCGTACTGCTGGTAGTCGGAGGCTTAGTATTTTGGGGCTGGGCCGCAATTGGTTTCTGGAAGTGGATTTATTTTCTTCCTGGGCAAATCTATAAAACCATATGGCTTTATGTCGCCGCTTTCAGTCCATTTTGGGCTTTGGCGTCCACTGTTCTGATGTTCATGATGTGGCGTAGTACAAGGAAATACCGCTAAAATAATACTTCCCCGGCGTGGCGGGGGAGGTGGATTTGAGACCGCAAGGTCTCGAAGACGGAGGGGGGCAAACAGGAGGGGGGAATGGCGCAACCGAAATACGCATTGGCGCGGACGTTGCGACGAAACCTGACTCCGCCGGAATACCTTTTGTGGCAGCGTCTGAAACTCAGGCTGCCGGATCAGCCCGTATTTCGCCGCCAACATGCCACCGGGCCTTATGTGCTTGATTTCTATTGTTTCAAAGCACGGCTGGCGGTCGAAGTCGATGGCGGTTTCCATAATCTCGGTGACCAGCCAGCCGCCGACGCAAAGCGTGATCTATGGCTTATGCAACAAGGCATCATGATTTACCGTGTTCCGGCGGCGGATGTATTCAGGGATGTTGACGCTGTTGCGGATGGGATACGTCTGCTGGCATTGGAGCGTTTGAAGCGTTGAAGGGCCCCCCTCTGTCACTTCGTGACATGGCACGGGCCACCCCGCTCCCCAGGTACACCGGGGGAGTATAAGAAGAAGATTGTCTCAGATTATACTTTGATGGGCAGAGTGAGGCGCGGTCGTGTCAACCGACACCTACTCACGGGTCAAGGGGGCTTGCCCCCTTGCAATAGCTCGCGACGGAAAATCTGAACACCTACGTTAAACTTTTGTAATCTGGCCCCAAAGCGGGCCGGGGTAATGGTTTTTCGGTAAGGTCATGGTGCGATACCTTATAAAACACGAAAAGGGTGATGCGGCGACCGCACAGGCGGCGCTAATCCGGCGTGGGTACTTGACTCTTAGCCCTTTCGGCGGGCAGGTTGCGCATGACCTGTGAGGTACGATATCTTGCGGGGGTGGTGGTCGCAGACGGCTATGGGGGCAAAGTCTGTGAGGACGCCAGAGGGGATAAGAGACACGCGCGCATGAGTGGCGATCCCGACGAAGATCTGATGGCGAAAATCAGCCGCGGCGATATCGGCGCGACGCAATTGCTGGTGTCCAAAAAGCTGCCGCGCATGTTGTCGCTGGCCAAGCGGATGCTGGGGGACGCGACCGAAGCCGAAGACGTCGCGCAGGAAACCCTGATCCGGGTGTGGAAGCAGGCCGGAAGCTGGGTGCCGGGTAAGGCGCGGCTCGATACCTGGATGCATAAGGTGGCGCTGAACCTGTGCTACGATCGGCTACGCCGCCGCAAAGATACCGTGCCGTCCGATGATCTTGAGATGGACGACGGGCAGGCCGGTCCATCCGCTCAGCTTGAGCAAAAGCAAACCGCCGAGCAGGTGGCGAAGGCGCTGGATACTCTGCCAGAGCGGCAACGTCTGGCGATTGTTTTGTGTTACTATCAGGAAATGTCAAATATTGAGGCCGCCACGCTGATGGATATCAGTGTGGATGCCCTGGAAAGCCTTCTGGCGCGCGGCCGGCGGCACCTGAAAACGGTGTTGTCACCTGAGACGGCGGAAACCTCCGCCCGTCTCATCAAGCGTAGCGCGTGAAGGAAAGGAGTTGCGCATGTTAGTTAAGATCATTGGTTCACAACGCTTCAAAGCTATCGTCAGCGCCTACGGGGCCAATCCTGACCGCTGGCCAGCCTATGAACGCGCCGCCGCGCTGGAGTTCTGCCGCAAGTCGCCGCAGAAGGCCAACCAGATGATGCGTGAAGCACAAGAGGTCGATAGCTTATTGGGCTTCCTCAAAGCACCGCAGGCGTCAGAAGCGCTGCACTGGCAGACCTTGGGCCTGCTGATGCCGCAAGGTGGCGGGGCCGCGGTTTTGCCTTTTACGCCGCGCAGCACTTTGAAATCACCCTTCGTGTGGATGACCGGCGCCTCGCTGGCGGCGGCCTGCGCGGCGGGAATTATCTTAGGCATGAGTTTAAGCCTGCACAGCATTGTCGATCAGCGCGTTCAGGACGTGCTGGTGCAGACCAGTATTGTCGATCTGGAGAACTGATATCGTGGCATCCGGTAATTCCAAATTGAAGTGGGCCTTGGGCATATCGCTGGCGCTGAACGTGTTTGCGTTGAGCGCGGGCGGGGCCTTTTGGGGCTATAAGCATTTCCGGCCCAAAGGCCCTGAGCCGGTGACCGCCCTGACCGAAGCGACCGAAGGCCTGTCGCCCGCCAATGGTGAGCGTATCATTACCGCCGTGCGCGCCGCTGCTTTGGCCAGTGAAGCCGATATGGAAGCGGCGTGGGAACTGCGCAAACAAGCCGCCGAAGTGGCCAAGACCGAACCCTATGATGGCCCGAAAATCATGACGCTTTTGGCGCAGGCGCGCGATCTGGAGATCAAGGGTAAGGTGCGGATCGAGCAGACTCTGGTGGACGAAGCGGCCAAGCTGCCTGCAGAAGAGCGCGCTATCGTTGCTGACCGCTTTATCAAGTCATCGTTCAAGCTGCGCCGGTTGCTGTGGAAGGCCCAGATGGCCGAAAAGAAGGCCCGCGAAGAGGCGACTAAGGCTGCCGCATCCGCCACCGGTGAGGCGGGAAAGTCTTAACTCTCCTTCCCACGCTTGCGTGGGGAGGTGGCGCAGGAGCCGGTGGATGCGAGCCCAACGATAGGCGAAGGGGCGGATGAGTTTTGCGCCAAACCTGTGGCGGCAACTGAGTTACACCGTAAAATCGCAGCTAGGGTAAAGCCTTCTCAGGGCTGATGCAGGCTTTGGTGTAATTCACGCCGATGACTTATAACGCCCGCAGCCAAACATACCAGCAATCCTTCCCCAGACCAAAGCCCTGTAGCCGTAAGGTAACTAAAGACATCATAGTGGGTGATGCTGGCTACAATATGAAAGAATATTGTGTCAAGTTGGATGGCGCTTGCGATCAAAACCCATATTTTGCGCGATTTCAACGACAACAAAACCAACGCTATTAAGACGATTATATCGACTATATTGATCCATAGTGCGCTTGAGTTATTTGATCCAATAGCTATTCCTAGCGATACAAACCAACCCACGAGTATTATGGCGGCCCCCGTTTTTTCAGTAGGGCCGCCACGCCATAGGGCATAAGAACAAACAAAGATTGCTACCGATAGCCATCCGTACACCCAAAGCATCTAAAACTTACGCCGCAATTTGTTCGTTGGTATTGTCTTCAGTGGTCTCAACCCAAACATCCGGGGTCATACCCGCCGACGGCTTTGGCATATTACCCACGGCTACCGTTCGGCAACCTAGCTGAGTTTTAACATCTTTGAGTTCTTCGTGCGCTTCAAGCAGCACCCCCCTGGCATCAACAACCATGTTTAACGATGCGGTGACAGCTTTGAGTGCCTTTTGTCCATAGCAGGCAGACAGTTGGCCATCCAGCCGCATTTGACTTAAGGATGCTATCAACGTGGCGACGTCAACAACAGATTGCTCAAGGGAATCTTCAGCGGCGAAGAGTTGCCTTGCGCCGTTCTGAACCATTTCATTTCTTTTCATGTGTGGTGCCTTATTGTGTGGAGTCCAATGACGGCGGATTGGACGGCCCTATGCTGGATTTAATTTCATAAATACCCTGCAGTACAACCATAGCGGCCCCCATCAGTAGTGCGGCTACAACAGGGATTAAGATCGCCAAAACTAAGATGGAGGCGAGCCAATGGGTTGGACTTGAGGTTTTTAACCGTCTAATGAGTCCGGCAATCCATCGTCGTAGTTCCCCAAGTCCATCAACCCATATGCTAGAAGGGAAACGGCTGATTCCGCCCCCTCGTTCTTCATCACGGTGAATACGACTTCCACCGTTGAGATGACTTCGTTGTGCTTGGATGATGGCGTCACTGCCTGAATGGCTCTCAAAAGATCGCACTTCATTATGGTGAGGCTGGGTTCGTTCGATGTATAGGTTGGCGTGCTCATGGCTATTAGTGTGACTGTGAGCATTGGTAATTTCGATAGTACTTTGGGCCCCCCCGGCTTTTTGTAGGGGGGTATGATTAACGTAAATGCGAGCGGCGATACGGGTTGTCGACGCACTCAGCTTGAACCGTGCCTCTTCAGCATGCCCTTTGATGGTCGATATTTCGAGACCAAGCTTGTTGGCGATTTCTTTCTGCTGATAACCTTGAGAAATTAATTTCAATATCTCTTTCTGACGATCGGTCAGCGCATCAACGCCAATTTTTCTAGAAGCCATGGATATCCCCCGCATGGTTATTCATACGATTGAGATCATCTTATTGATTATACCGGTAGCAATCTTAGATTGTATTTTTTTATAAAATCAACCAATGGGCTAATGTACTTATACCCGCCTATTTTATTTACGCCGCCGAGGATGACCGCTCAGGCCCATCCGATTGAACCGGCTGGCGGATGGGGACGATAACGCTGACGACCGTGCCCTTGCCCACTTCGGAATCAAATTCCATGCGGCCATTGTGCATCTCAATCAGCGATTTAGTGAGCGCCAGCCCAAGGCCCGTACCTTCGCGGGTTTTGGACATCTGGTTTTCGATCTGCTCGAACGGACGGGCCAGGCGCTGCATATCCCGCGCAGAGATACCAATACCGCTGTCAATGACCTTAAGGTGCACACTGTTATCCGTCGCCACCGCACTCACCGTCACACTGCCGCCGTGGGGGGTGAACTTGATGGCATTGGTCAGCAGGTTCAGCAAAATCTGTTTCAAGGCGCGGTAATCTGCCTCAATGTCCGGCAGGGATGACGGCAGATGAATTTTCAGTTTCAGGCCCGATTTCTCAGCCCGCTGGCGCAGCAGCCGTAGGGTGTCCTCGACCACATCATCAATGGCGACCGGCTCAAAGTTCATATCCAGCTTGCCGGCTTCGATCTTGGACATATCGAGAATGTCGTTGATCAGGGCCAGCAGATGCTGCCCGGAATTGAGGATATCGCCAGCATATTCCTTATAGCGCGGATGGCCGATAGGGCCGAACATCTCCTGCGACATGATCTCGGAAAATCCGTTGATGGCGTTAAGCGGCGTGCGCAGTTCATGGCTCATATTAGCCAGGAATTCTGATTTGGCGTGATTGGCCGATTCTGCGCGGATTTTCTCATGCTCATAGTTTTTGGCGAGGTCGGCCTGAATCTTGCGGCTTTGCTCCAGCTTTTCGACCAGCCCCTGAAGCTGCTCCTCGGAGCGGCGACTCATTTCTTCCTGGTTTTTGACGACCGTGATATCAACCGCGGTCATGACCCGGCCCCCTTCGGCGGTGCGGTTTTCAGTAATCTGCACCCAATGGCCGTTATTCAGTTCGGCCTCAATCGCTGAGCCATCCGACACGGTCTGCTTGCGGCGGATGGCGATGTCCATGACCTGCTCGATCAGGTCGCGGGCCGTGCCGACCTTAAGGAAGCGCGCATCGATGCTGAAGGTTTCGGCAAAGGTCGCGTTCCACATGGCCAGCCGCTGACGCCGGTCCCACAGCACAAAGGCGTCCGAAACGGATGAGATAGCATCCAGCAGCCGCGATTCCGCCCGCTGGGCCCGCATCTGGGCGACGCGCTGTTCGCTGACGTCCAGCATCACTCCGCTCAGACGCGTAAAGCCGTTGGCGTCACGTTCGCCCAGTTCCTGACCGCGCAGTTCCAGCCACAGGATATTGCCGCTGTCCATCGGCACGCGAAAGGCGACCGCCAGCTTGCCTGACCGGCGGGCTTCATAAAGGGCGCGAGTAACATCCCCGCGCTGTTCGGCGGCAATGCGCGATAAGATATCCTGAGTGGAGGCTTCGCTAATGCCGCTCAGGCCCAGTTTCTGAGCCATGACGTCCGACATGGTGATCGCGCCGACATCCAGATCCCAGTCCCAGATACCGCAGCGCGCCGCATCAACCGCCAGCCGGTAGCGGGTTTCATTGCTCTGATAGCCCTGGGCTTCCTGTCGCTTGCGTCGGTCCTGCAGCACCAGCAACGCCCCGAACAGCAGCCCGATCAGCAGCGGCGCTCCGATCAGGGTCAGCCCTTTCAGCAGGCTGGACTGCGGCGAATAAAACGGCTCAGTCGGCTGACCATAGACGGTGATCAGGCCGGTTTCACCGTCGCGCACCGCCGCCAGCTTAACAAAACCGCCGTCGGTACGCGCCCCCTGAATCAGGTCGCCATTGTCGGCGCGCTGGCGCAACTGTTCAGGCGATACCGCCAAAGCCTTTTGCACGTCCTGGCCATTGAGGCGGGCATCGGTCGATTGTACAATCGTGCCGCGGGCATTGATCAGGGCCTGTAGCGTGACGGCGGCATTGGTGGCGTCAAGCGTTTCACTCAACCGTCCGACCACCTTGGGGCGGCCGGGGCCGGAGCTTATCACCACATAGGATCGCGGCGCGGGCGCCAGCCGGGATGAGGCCGTCAGCACCTCAAGACTCTTATCGCTACGGGTGGCGGCGTCACGGATCAGGTCGGGCTCATCCTGACCGGCGTGGGCAATGAGTTTGCCATCAGGGCCGACTATGGCCACGGACAGCAGCGTACCGCGTGACAGTTTAAGGCCCGCCTCAACCGCGCTTAAGGGCTCAGACGGCGTGAGGCTGATCTGTGTCAGCGTCGCTTCCATGGCCGTGCGGGCGGTATCAAGCCGGCCCTCAGAGCGGCTGGCGCTCAGGCGGGCATTGAGCAGCAGCTTCTCGCCATCGGCGTCTTTTTCGGCGGATAATGAATTGGTGACCTGAAGCGTCGAGGCCGCCATGGTCAGCATGGCCCCCAAAATCAGCGCTAGCGTCGATACCCGCATCCATAGCGGCAGACGCGGCGAAACCGGGGCAAAGGCCGCGCGGGCGGGTTTGGCATCGGGGGGGGATTGGGCATGGGAAGCCGCGCTGCCCGTGTCTGGCGGCGATTTCGGCTTTTTGACTGACGACACTCGTTTTGTCCTCTGGTCAGAAGACAGGGCGTTGTGGCGCGACATAGACACGGCGTCCTGATGTGATTCGAGGTTAACAAACAAGGTAAACGGTTCGTTAATCCTATGTCGAGAGTCTTAAGTTTAGGTTGATGGATGTAACCACAGACAATGGGCCCTGTGGATGGATAGGGCGGCGTGCGAGGACACCTAAGTTTTAAGTCAAAATAGACTTATTTCCGTGTGCTAAGCTCGCCCTTAAAAGATATGGGCATCTTTGCATTAAAATTTGTTGGTAAATTGAAATCCAATGTAAATGTAGTTCCAGATTGGGGGCCAAACATAATTTTACGAGGTAATTTCGATAAAAAAATGTGAGCTGTTGTTGAGCTATTTACAGGGTTTTGCATGACAATGCCGTAGCTTCCATTAATAACAAATTTGCTACAAATTACCGATGCTGTACCACTAATAATGCCTCTCGGGCCTGGCATAAGTATATTCAGGCACTCTTTTTCGGACTCATCGACTAATGCTATAACAGGTGTCCAAGTGCCTGTTCTGGGCCAAACCTCAAGTACAAACCCATTTTCACGGTTATGCAGTTTATACCCGAAAGGTTCAGGGGTAAGTTGCTTACTTGTAGGTTTGCCGACAAGGGCATCAATTATTTGTTGTTTCCACTCGTTACTATGAAGGTTTACGCATAGCCGGGTGGCCAGTGCCGACGGAATTAATGCTCTATCAAACTCCCCGGCGAATAGGCCAATCAGGGGAAATGTCGCTCCTCGCGTTCGCAAGGTGCGATCCAATGCATAAGCCAATTCTTCTTGGCACGGTTCGCTTTTTAAGCTGTTCTCAGTAGCAAAGATTGCCCACCCATTTACAGTCTGATCGCTGATCCCTGCTGAAATTTGCTCCCAGAGACGACGTCCAGCAAGGAGGCGAACTCGGTCGAATGTGACATCCAATCCAGCTTTTCTTAGCTCGGCAACGATGTGATCTACATCTTCTGTTTCGTTGTCTTTCCACGCATATGTCAGCCAAAGTTTCGGCATTGTAATCCAATTTTATTATAATGGCCAATGTGATTGTGATGATAGGTTTTGCATGCTAAAATTGTAATTTTAAATTATTTCGCCGCCTGACTTAAATAACAACTTATTTTTTTCCAACTACCATCTTTCTCAAAATTCTAGCCCCTTTTTAGGCGACAAGGTGTGTCTGCGTGGTAATCTCGGTCGCAACAGAGAGGAGCCTTGCCGTGCCCCAAACGCCCAAAAACACCATTTGCCTGTGGTACAACCATGATGCCGAAGACGCTGCCCGGTTTTATGCGCAGGTCTTCCCCGACAGTGCGGTGACCGCCGTACATCGCGCGCCGTCCGATTTTCCCGGCGGTAAAGCCGGTCAGGTTCTTACGGTCGAATTCACCGTCTGCGGCATACCCTGTCTGGGGCTAAATGGCGGCGATGTTTTCAAACAGACCGAAGCCTTCTCATTCCAGATCGCGACCGACGATCAGGCTGAAACCGACCGCTACTGGGACGCGATCGTGGGCAATGGCGGGTCTGAAAGCGCCTGCGGCTGGTGCAAGGACAGATGGGGCCTGTCGTGGCAGATCACGCCGCGCGTCCTGACCGAGGCGATGGCCGCAGGCGGTGAGGTCGCCAAACGCGCCTTTGAAGCCATGATGGACATGGGCAAAATCGACCTCGCTAAAATCGAAGCGGCGGTGCGCGGCTAACTCACTTGCCCGCTTTGGCGGCGTTCCGGGCCCTTATATTGCGGGTCTTTGCGGCGTCTGCGGTCCGGGCCGAAATAGGTTGTGGTCTTGATGAACGGGCGCGGGTGATTGACGATGGCCGCGATCTTACGGTGCAGTTCGGTGGCCGTCACAGGCTTGGCGCAGAACTCATTGACCCCGGCGTCGCGGGCATTGGTGACGCGGGTGCGCTCCGAATGGGCGGTCAGCATGATGATCGGCACATAGCGGTTGGGGCTGTCGGACGAATTTCGCACCATCTGCACGAACTCAACGCCGTCGAGCACGTCCATCTGGTAGTCAACCACGCAGATATCGATGGCGTCGTTTTTCAGCCGGAAAAAGGCATCGGTGGCGTCTTTTGCCTCAAACACATGCACGGCGCCAAAGCCGCGCAGGATGGTTTTCACAATGCCGATCATGTGACTGTTGTCATCAACGATCAGGAATCTTACGCGCTCTAAGCCCAAGACACGTCCCTCTGGTACGCCTACTTTATATCTGTAAGCGGAATATAACCTGTTATGTTTAAGCCGGATTTAAGCGCTGCTGTGCCTTATGATTATTTTTGGTCCAGCGCCTTGGCGGTCAGTTCCGCGACGTTTTTCGACAGCTTAGGGGCGGCCATGATCGTCTCTAACGCGGCCTTCATCGCCTCACGGTAAGGTGAGGCATAGCGCTTATAGCCGCTCAAGGATTCGACCAGTCGGGCCGCCGTCATCGGGTTGAACTCATCGACCGTCAGAATCTGATCGACCACAAAGCCGTAACCATAGCTATCGGGCGCAAAGACGCCGTGGAACACCGACGGGTTGTTAGAGGCCAGATTTTGCACCAGCGCCCGCCAGCGGTTAGGCACCTTCGGATCAAAATCAGCGTGGCGGCTTAGGCGGTCTATGCGCGACAGGGTTTCGGGATGCGGGCAGGCGGCTTGCAACGCGAACCATTTGTCGATCACCAGCGGCTCATGTTTGAAGCGAGCATAAAAGCCATCGAGTGCTGCCTCATAAGGCTCACCATGCACGGACATCAGGGCGCTCAGGGCCGCGATCATGTCGGTCATGTTGTCCGCGCGGGCATAGTGGGCGCTGGCCAGTGCCGACAGTTCCGATTGGCGGGTCTCATCAGCCGTGCCGTAACCGGCCATCATCAGATCGAGCAGGGCATTGCGCAAAGCCCGCCCACCTGCACTCTGAGCATCCGGTGAGAAGGTCACGGCCGGCTGAATGGCATCGTAAAGGTCGCGCAAGGTCGGATAGAGCGTGGCTGACAGGGCGGCCTTAACGGCTTTGCGGTGGGTGTGGATGGCGGCGGGATCTACCGGCGTCATGTCCTGCGCAAGACCTTGCTCGGTGGGCAAGGCCATGATCAGGGCCTTGAACGCGGGTTCCAGCGCGCCGTCGAGCAGGGTGGCTTTAAGGGCGTCAGCATAGGGGGCCGGATCGCCGCCGCTCAGGATCAGATCGCGCGCCAACCTTTGCGCGGTTTCCCAGCGGTTAAACGGGTCCATATCGCCGCGGAAGCGGGCATAGGCGTGGGATTGTGGCTCTTCGATCTCAAGGATCACGGGCGCGGAGAAATGGCGCAGGGCCGACAGAACCGGGGCGTCGGCCACATCAGTCAGGGTGATCGCGGTGCTTGCCTCGCTCAAAACATAGGTGATTTCGGTCTGGCTGTGACCCTCAAAACCGAAGCTCTGTGGGATGCCGTCTTCGCTTAAAATCCCCAAGCGCACCGGGATCGGCACCGGCGCCTTGGTCGGTTGCGACGGGGTTGGGGCCGTCGATTGGGCAAGATTCAGCGTCAGGGTTTTTGCCACGGCGTCATAGCTCGGCGTGACTTTCAGGCGCGGCGTACCGGCCTGGGTGTACCAGTTGAGCCATTGGGAAAAATCGTCACCCGTGACCGCTTCAAAGCTTTTGAGAAAATCCTCCAGCGTCGCCGCCGTGCCATCATGGGTGGTGAAATAGTGGTCGAGGGCGGCGCGGTACACCTTGGGGCCGACCACGGTTTTCAACATGCCGACGATCTCTGCACCCTTTTCATAGATGGTGGCGGTGTAGAAATTGTCGATCTTAAGATATGACGACGGGCGTACCGGATGGGCCAGCGGGCCTGCATCTTCCGGGAACTGACGGGCGCGCAGAGCCTTGACGTCCTTGATGCGCTGGACGGCGTGACCGCGCTCATCGGCGGAGAAGCCCTGATCGCGATAGACGGTCAGCCCTTCCTTGAGGCAAAGCTGGAACCAGTCGCGGCAGGTGACGCGGTTGCCCGACCAGTTATGGAAATATTCGTGGGCGACGACGCTTTCGATCCGCTCATAGTCGGCATCGGTGGCGGTAGTCGGGTCCGCCAGCAACAGCGAGGCGTTAAAGATGTTCAGGCCCTTGTTTTCCATGGCCCCGAAGTTGAAATCGCGCACCGCCACGATCATAAACAGATCGAGGTCATATTCGCGCCCGTAAGCCTGCTCATCCCACGTCATTGACCGTTTCAGGGCATCCATCGCATAGGCCGCGCGTGCGCTCATGCCGGTATCGACATAGATTTTCAGATCGACTGTGCGGCCTGACATGGTGGTGAGCGTGTCCTCATACACGTCCAGTTCACCGGCGACCAGCGCAAACAGATAGGATGGTTTGTTGAACGGGTCTTCCCAGACGGCGTAATGGCGATCAGCCTCGGCATCGCCCTGTTCGATCAGATTACCATTGGACAGGAGGTGCGGGAACCCGGCCTTGGGGGCTTCGACGCGGACCGTATATTTCGACAACACATCGGGCCGGTCGGGGAAATAGGTGATTTTACGAAAGCCTTCGGCCTCGCACTGGGTGCAATAGCGACCGGAGGACATATAGAGGCCCTCAAGCGTTTTATTGTCCTGCGGGTTGATCTCGACCTCGGTCTCCAACACGAACTGCGCCGGGACGTCGTGGATGGTCAGGGTCTCCGCCGTGATCTCATAGGCATCGGGCGCAAGGTCGGCACCGTCCAGCTTAATCGTGATAAGTTTCAGCCGCTCCCCAAGCAGAACCAGCGGCCCGTCGCCGATGCGTTCAAAACGTAAGCGGGCCGTGACCCGTGTCGCGGTCGGGTCGAGCCGGAAGGTAAGGTCGGTCGCGCTGACGCGGTAAGCCGGTGCCTTATAATCGGTGAGGCGGATCGGGCGGGCGATTTCGGTGCGCATGGCTTAGACTCAAGGTGGCTATTAAAAACTGTGATTCTACTGTTTCAAACCTAAGCGCCCAAGGCAATTCAAATTACCGCCATGTGATGGGGGTGTATCCGGCGAATTTCAGATCTAAACTTCCCCATTCAGGCGTAATGCTCAGAAAGCTTGGGGATAAATTCAGGTAAATTCGGGTGTGGTGGATGCCGCCTCATTCCCAAGTTGACGTAGGGGCGCTATGAAATCGGGTATCATCGGTAAAACCACATATGCCCCATTCGTCACGTCGTCCTGCGTCAACACGCTACCGGTTTCGGGTTCGCCTCGACCCGAAGCGCAGGTTGGTCATTGTGCGCATCATCGGCAATATGAAAAGCACTAATCTGGTCGATCAGATCTTCAGTGCAGCGCGTAAGCTTGACCGGCCTTGGGCGTGGCGGCGGCTGATTGATCTGCGCGATTTTACCGGGTTTATTGAGTTTGAGGACATCGAACATCTGGCCAAGCGCTGGCAGTTTCTGACCCGCGACGTGATCCACAAAGGACGCACAGCGATCGTGTCGAAATCAGCCCTCGATCTGGCGCGGGTGTCGACCATCACCCCTCTGTTTCCGGATGAGATATTCCGGGGCTTTGAAAGCTTCGATGAGGCGGTTGACTGGCTGGAAGCGTCGAACCTGTGATTTAAATTACCTCGCGGCCGGATCGGCGGATTGAACCTTTTGCACGCCAGCTTCGGGCGCTTCAGTTTCGACCAGATGGCGCAGATTTTCAGCGCGCTTGGCCAGTTCCATCACCTCTTCGGGCAGGTCCTCGGTTTCCTGACGGACATAGGTCACCAAATCCTTGGCCAGTTTCAGAAGCTTGGGCGACAAGGTAATCAGGCGGGCCTGCATTTCGATCAGGGCCGGATCGCGGTCATATTCGGCACCGGGCACGCGCCAACCGCCCCAGTCATTGGGATCGGTGACCACAACCGGATAGGTGCCGGGGAAGGGGTGATGGCCGGATTCTTCGGCGGAGTGCCATTTGTTGCGGGCGCGCATCAGCCGCCACTGGCCGATATCGCGGGCCTGCTCGACATCGCTCTCGGATTTCAGTTCTTCGGCGCGAAATTCACGGCCAAGCCCGCAGTCATAGGTGACGCGGATGGGTTCATCGAAGCCCTTGGCCCAAATGGGATTGACCTTATCGATCAAAGCCCAGGTGCCGACCGGCTCCACCCACACACGCTGACGGCGGTGGAAAATCGCCTTGGCCATAGTTACCTCTGGTTTGCAGACCATACCCGAAGGTGCATGTCCAATTGCCGCATAGCAATCGGGCGCAGACGGGCCTAAATAGATGAGGTTAACCGGCAAGGCTTAGGATTTGGTGTCGGCTTATGTTTAACGGGTGTTAATGTGCCAGAAACGTATAAAGAGCTTCTGTTCAAAATGGATGAAGTGCGCGGGCTGGTCGAAGATTTCTATGGCCGGGTGCGCGAAGACGATCTGATCGGGCCGGTATTTGAAGCGGCCGTCCATGACTGGCCGGAGCATTTCGACAATCTGACGCTATTTTGGATGACCATTACCAACGGCGCTCATCCCGATATTCCGGCTTATAAAGGCCGCCCGATGGCCAAGCATTTTCCGCTCGATCTTAACCCGGCCATGTTCGAGCGCTGGCTGGAGCTATGGGTGGCGGTGACGGGTGAGCGCTTTGATGCACTGCGGGCAGAGATCCTGCGCGAAAAAGCTTACCGCATCGGTCAGTCGTTTCAGGCGGCGCTGTTCTTTAAGCCGGAGTTTATGGGGAAGTCGTGAGGGAAGAAAAAGAGCCCCCACCACCCCCGCGATAAATCGCGGCGGTCCCCCTCCCCAGCAAGCTGGGGGAGGTATAAGAAGGGTAATTGTCAGACTATAACCCGCTGAAATTGCCGGATAAATTGTTGCAATCGTAACCCGTTCGCCGGTGCAGTAAAAATGTTAGCGCTACCGCAAAAATTAGGATAAAATTTTTTCAAACGGGATATTTTCCAACCTATTGAGTTTGTTTGGTAAATTTTTCAGCTCACGGATTGTTGGCGCCATCTTGCCGATTGTTACCTTGCGACGCACAAAATTGGCGCTAATAGTGACCGTGAAGAGGGTAAATTCCGCCTGAATAACCATATCTGCTGCCATTTTGCGCCCTGAAGTTCTCGCTCCCACAGAAGAACACCGGCGCAATCCTTACGGCGCACTATGTCTTAACGGGCCTGTTTTTTTGTGCAGGGGCAGACCATGACCGATCCCGTCATCGACCACGTCAAACAAAACACCGCCATGCTGGAAGGGTTTCTGAACGAAGCCATTACCGATTTTGGCCGCGGTGAGGTGTTGTCGAAGCTCAATATCCTCAAATCGAGCGCGTTCGATCTGTCGGGCTTTTCAGAGTCAGACGCCGCCCATGCCGCCCGCGTCCTGACCTGTTTGTCGACACTCAGCGTCATCTCCGAAGATGTCGCTAATCTGGGCCGCGAGGACACGTTTGAGGCCTCGGACGGTTCGGTTCAGACCATCAGCCTGGCCAATGCGGTCGCCTCGGCCCGCAAAGACGGCATTGATCAGGCCCGGATCGAAAAGACCCTGCAAAACATCCATGCCTCACCGGTGTTTACCGCCCACCCGACCGAAATGCGCCGTGCCAGTGTCGTTGAGCGCGAATATGAAATCACTCAGCTTTTGTCGCGTTATGAAAGCTGCAATTCGGCCTCTGAGCGCCGCGCCATCGAAGAAGACCTTTACCGAGCCATCGCCTTGCTGTGGAACACGCGCCTGCACCGGCCGGAGCGGATTACGGTCTTTGATGAGATCGAAAATTCGCTGGGCGTGGTGCGCCGGTCGATCCTGCCGGCGCTGGTCAATCTCTATACCCAGTGGGACCGTGATATCGCGCTGGATGAGACCCTGCCGAAGATTTTGAAACTCGGCTCCTGGATCGGCGGCGACCGTGACGGCCACCCCCATGTCGATGAGACCACCTTGCGCTATGCCTTCCGCGAGCAGGCCCGCACCATTTTCCGGTTTTACTTCGACCAGATCAACAAGCTTGATACCGAGCTGACGGTCTCCGAAGAACTGACCAAGGTGTCCGACGACCTGATGGAGTTGTCGCGCAAATCGTCCGACACGAATGTCCACCGCGTCGATGAACCCTATCGTCGGGCTCTGTCCTATGTGAAGGCCCGTCTGGCCAAGACCGCTCAGGTCATTATCGGGGAGCAGCGCGGTTTGGGCTCCGGCTATGTGCCGCAGGAAATCGCCACCCCCTATGAGACCGTTGATGAATTTGTGCGCGACCTTAAGGTCATCCGCGACAGCCTGATCGCTAATGGCGGTAAGCGCCTGATCGGGCGCACGCTTAAGGCCACCATCCAGATTGCGCGCAGTTGCGGCTTTCACTTGATGGCGCTTGATCTGCGTCAGAACTCCTCGGTTCATGAGCGGGTGGTGGCGGAACTGTTCGCCCAGTCGTCTGAACTGCTCGACTATATGTCGCTGTCGGAAAATGAGCGGGTGTCGGCCTTGGTGGCGGAACTGACCAATGACCGGCTGCTGCGCTGGCCGTTTGCCAAATATTCGGCGGAGACAAGGCGCGAGCTTAAGATCATTGATGCGGCGGCTGAGGTCATCAAAACCTACGGGCCATCGGCCATCGGCGCCTATGTTATTTCGATGGGCAAGTCGGTGTCGGATATCCTTGAGCCGCTGGTGCTGCTGAAACAGGCAGGCCTCGTCTACGGCGGGCCGCAGCCACACACCATGATCAAGGTCGCCCCGCTGTTTGAAACCATCGGCGACCTTGAAGCCGCCCCCGACATCATGAAGCGGTGGTTAGGCCTGCCTGCCATGCGCTCGCTTTTGGGGCGTCCGGCGGTGCAGGAAGTCATGCTCGGCTACTCGGATTCCAACAAGGACGGTGGCTATACGGCCTCGCGCTGGTCGCTACATAAGGCGTCCTCGGCCATCAAGGCGGTCTGTGAGCATTACGGCGTGGGCTTGCGTCTGTTCCACGGTCGCGGCGGGTCGGTCGGACGCGGGGGCGGGCCTGCCTTTGGTGCCATTCTGGCTCAGCCTGCGGGCACGGTCGGCGGCCATATCAAGGTGACGGAGCAGGGCGAAATGATCGCCCGTAAGTTCGGCAATGCCACCACAGCGGGCAAGACGCTCGACAGCTTTGCCGCGGCGGTGTTCCTCGCCTCAGTCAAACCCAAGGTCGATAAGGACACCAAGGAAGCCAAGGCCGAAGCGAAGTTCGGGCCGGTGATGGACAAAATCTGCGCCGCCTCATTCAAGGCCTACCGCGATCTGGTCTATGAGGATGAACATTTTCTGGCCTTCTTCCGCAATGTCACGCCGATCTCGGAAATCACCGACCTTAAGATCGGCTCGCGTCCGGCGTCGCGAACCACCAGCGGTCAGATTGAAGATCTGCGCGCTATTCCGTGGGTGTTTTCGTGGTCGCAGTCGCGCTTTGTACTGCCCGGCTGGTACGGTTTTGCGGCGGCGGTGCGCGACACCGGCGTTGAAGATTCGGTGCTGGCTGACATGGTGCAGACCTGGGATTTCTTTGATGTGTTCCTCGCCAATATGGAAATGGCGCTGGCCAAGGCCGACATGGAAATCGCAGGGCTTTATGTCGATCATCTGGCGCGCGATAAGGTCGAGGCCCAGCGTATCTTTGATAAGATCAAGTTCGAGTTCGATGACACGATTGCGCTCATCCTGCGTATCCGCGGAGCCAAGACCCTGCTGTCGACCCACGAACACTTGCGCGGCTCAATTGAGCGCTCAAAGCCGGTACTCGATACCCTCAACCGGATGCAGGTCGAACTGATGACCCAGCGCCGTCACGGCAATCAGCATAAGCTGGTCAAACTGGCCCTGCAACTGACCGTCAACGGCACGGCCAGCGCGCTCAGGAATACAGGGTAAGTTGCTCCGCAGGCGGACAATTGACGGTCATGTAGAAAAAATCGTGCAACATAACCAATTGTGTTCACGAAGTTTTTGGTTTTATGGATGTATGAATGCGGCATAATCCACCGATGCGGTCAGTCTGCGACTTGACCCTGTTGGGAATAGCCTGTATGACAGCGCTGTCATCGACTTTGGTCGATTTGGCACGCAGGATCAACCGCACCAGCAGGCTCTCACTCAAGAAGGGGCCGTTGTTTTCGGCCCAGGAACGATAAGCTTTATGTCTCTGAACGGATTATCTTCACCATCTTCGTCTGCATCTGGGCGCCAGCGTGTGTTTGTTCTGGTGGGCGGCACGGGCGATCTGGCCCTGCGCATGTTGTGGCCGTCGTTGGCCATGCTCGATCAGGACGGGTTTCTGGCTGATGATGTGCGGCTGGTGTCGGTCGCGCGCGAAGCCGTGGGTAGCGATGAATTTGTTGAGCGCGTCAAGGCGGCGGTGACCAAGCGCGCTGGCTCTGACCTCGAAGACGGTACCATTGACAAATTTGCCGCCCGCATCAGCCATCTGTCGCTCGATGTCGGGGACGTCGAATGGGGCCCTAAGCTCAAGGCCGAACTGGGTGAGACGGATAATCTTGATATTGTGTTCTTCCTGTCGGTGTCGCCATCGCTATTTAAGCCGATCTGCGAACACCTGCTGAAAGCGGGCTTAAACGCCAAACCTAACCGCGTCATTATCGAAAAACCGCTGGGCCGCGACCTGGCGTCCTCAAAGGTTATCAATGACTCGGTGGCGGTTGCCTTTGACGAAGCGCGCGTCTTCCGCATCGACCACTATCTGGGCAAGGAAACGGTGCAGAACCTGATTGCGCTGCGCTTTGCCAATACGGTGTTTGAGCCGCTGTGGAACGCGCAAAGCATTGACCACGTTCAGATTACGGTCGCCGAAACCGTCGGCGTCGGTGAGCGTCTGGGCTATTACGATGAATACGGTGCCCTGCGCGACATGCTGCAAAACCACCTGTTGCAACTCCTGTGTCTGCTGGCGATGGAGCCGCCGTCGGGCATCAATGCCGATGCTTTGCGTGACGAAAAGGTCAAGGTGCTCAAAAGCCTGAAGCCGATCAATGAACATAATGTGCTGACCCATACCGCGCGCGGCCAGTACGGCGCAGGCTTTGCCGAAGGTAAGCCGGTTGCGGGCTATGAAGCCGAAAAAGGCTCACCGTCGGGCACCGAAACCTATGTGGCGCTTAAGGCCGAAATCGCCAACTGGCGCTGGGCGGGTACACCGTTCTACCTGCGCACAGGTAAGCATTTGCCAAGCCGCGCTACGGAAATTGTGGTGCAGTTTAAGGCCGTGCCGCACTCGATCTTTGGCGGGCAGGTGCTGGCCAACCGTCTGGTGATCCGCCTCCAGCCGGAAGAAGATATTTCGCTGACCGTGATGAATAAGGCCCCAGGATTATCTGCCGCGGGTGGCATGGATTTGCAGCCTCTGGCCCTGTCGCTGTCGCTGACCAATGCCTTTGATAGCAATGGTACAAAAGCCCCGCGCCGCCGTATTGCCTATGAGCGGCTGATCCTTGATGCGCTCAACGGTAATAATGCCGCCTTTGTTCGTCGCGATGAGGTCGAGGCCGCTTGGGCGTGGGTCGATGGCATCGAAGAGGGCTGGGCCAAGGTTTACCCGCGGCCGCAGCCTTATCCGGCAGGCTCTTACGGCCCCGTGTCGGCCTACACCCTGCTCGACCGTGACGGGCGTAGCTGGAATGACTGATCACACCCTGACCCTTGATGGCCTCAAAGGCTCGGTAACGGTGCATGCGTTTGACGCGGTGGCGGATGCGGTTGCCTATGTGGTGGCTCAGGTTGCGGGCGTGCTGAAATCCGAAGTCGCGTCTAAGGGCCATGCCTTGATCACAGGTGCGGGCGGATCGACGCCCAAGGCGGTCTATGAGGGGTTAAGCGGGCTTAATCTCGACTGGCCAAAGATCACCCTCACTCAGGTTGATGAGCGGTTTGTGCCGCTGGACAGTGCCTCATCCAACACCCTGATGATGGCCACGGCGCTGACTCCGGCGATTCAGGCGGGGCTTAATTTCGTGACCCTGATTCAGGATATGGATGATGCGGGCGAGTGCGCGAAAAAGGCTGAGTCTGTGATCCGTTCTATCGAAGGGGTTGAGGTTACAAGCGACAAACCGATTTTTGATCTGACCCTGCTGGGTATGGGGGCGGATGCCCACTATGCCTCGATCTTTCCGGGCCATGCGATCAATGCTGAGGTCTATGACACGACGGCTTTGGTCTTGCCGGTCGCCCCATCCGGCACAGAGGCTGAACCAAAACTACCGCGCATCACCCTGACCGTGCCTGCGCTCAATCGCTCCAAGCGCATCTTGCTGCTGATCACTGGCGCTGAAAAGCTTGAGGTTTTACGCAGCGCCATTTTATCTGACGATCCCTATACATCCCCCATCGGTGCCTTTATCGCACAATCCCCTGTGCCGTTAGACGTCGTCTGGGCGGCCTAAGAGTACATGACCATGACCCTCAATCCTGCTCTTGACGCCATTACGCAACGCATCACGGATCGCTCAAAAGATTTGCGCGCCAAGTTCGAGGCGCGCACCGAGCGTTATAAGACGACGGAACCGCGCCGTAAAAAGCTGTCCTGCGCCAACTATGCCCACGTTGTGGCCGCCTCGACCGAGAACGATAAGCTGCAGGCCGCGCTGGATACTGTGCCCAATATCGGCGTTGTCACCGCCTATAATGATATGCTGTCGGCCCATCAGCCCTATCATAATTATCCCGAAAAGATCCTGAAAGCCGCCCGTAAGGTCGGCGCCACGTCTCAGGTCGCCGGTGGTGTGCCCGCCATGTGCGACGGCGTGACCCAAGGCCGCGGCGGCATGGAATTGTCGCTGTTTTCGCGTGATGTCATTGCCATGTCAGCGGCCATTGCCCTTAGCCATGATGCCTTTGATGCCGCCCTGATGCTGGGCGTATGCGATAAGATCGTGCCCGGTCTGGTCATCGGGGCGCTGTCTTTCGCCCATTTGCCGGTGATTTTTGTACCGGCCGGACCGATGTCGTCGGGGTTGCCTAACCCGGAAAAAGCCCGGATACGCACGCTCTATGCGCGCGGCGAAGTCGGTCGCGATGCCCTGCTGGCCGCTGAAATGGCGTCTTACCACGGCGTCGGCACCTGCACGTTCTATGGCACCGCCAATTCCAATCAGATGCTGATGGAAATGATGGGCCTGCATGTGCCAGGATCGGCCTTTATCCATCCGCATACCGAACTGCGTGAGGCCCTGACCGCCGCCGCAGTCGAACGCGCCGCCTTCACCGCCGCCAATGGCAAGCAACCGGCGTGTCTTGCCGATGTGCTGACCGTTAAGGCCTTTGTGAACGGCGTCGTGGGTCTTATGGCCACCGGTGGGTCGACCAACCACGCCCTGCATTTGCCCGCTATGGCGCGGGCCGCAGGTATCATCCTGACCCCCGAAGACCTGAACGACATTTCGCGCATTGTGCCATTGCTGGCGCGGGTCTATCCTAACGGCTCAGCCGACACTAACCACTTCCATGCCGCGGGCGGGGTAGGGTTTGTGATGCGCGAACTGCTGAGTGTGGGTCTGCTGCACGCTGATGTCCAGACCATCTGGGGCGAGGGGCTGGGCGACTATTGCCGTGAGCCGATATTGCAGGACGGTAAGGTCATCTGGCGCGACCTACCGGAAGCGTCCGGCGATGAGGCCGTGCTGCGCCCCATCACCAACCCGTTCAGCGTTGAGGGCGGCTTGCGTGAAATGAAGGGCAATCTCGGTATTGCCGTCTCTAAGATTTCCGCCGTCAAGCCGGAGCATCAGTTTATCGAAGCGCCGTGCGCGGTTTTCGACGATCAGGATGATTTCCTGGCGGCTTTTAAGGCCGGTAATATCCCCGATGGGGATTTTATTTGCGTCGTCAGATTCCAGGGGCCAAAGGCCAATGGTATGCCTGAGTTGCATTCGCTCACGCCATCTTTGTCAAGCTTGCTGGATCAGGGCCGTAAGGTCGCGCTGGTTAGCGATGGACGGATGTCGGGTGCATCAGGTAAGGTAGCCTCAGCGATTCATCTCACTCCAGAAGCCAAAGATGGCGGACCGATTTCAAAACTGCGGTCAGGAGATGTGTTGCGGGTAGATTGCGAAAATGGGACCTTAAGCTTCATAGGTAATGAAGCGTCATTCTTGGCCCGCGAACCGGCTGTGAAAGAGACCGAAGTTGATGGTCTTGGACGCGAGCTGTTCGCCCCGTTCCGGCGCGTCGTAGGCGCTGCGGATGAGGGCGGCGCGGTCTTCTGGTAAGGTTAGATGACAGCCCATTTTGAGTCCCCCATAACGTCGTCTGCGGCGTCCGTTACCTTTCGTGGTTTAGTCGGTGATATAGGCGGCACCAATGCGCGTTTTGCCATTGCTGAGCGCGATCACGGCAAGACGAAGCTGCGTGATTTCAAGTCGTTCGAGACGCACGGCTATCCCAATATCTATGCCGTGATCGCTGACTATTTCCGTGATCTGGGGGGCCGTCCAGAATTGGATTATGCCGTGCTGGCAGTGGCCGGGCCGGTCAAGAACGGGCAGATCAAGTTTACCAACCTCGACTGGCTGGTGACGGAAAGTGAACTGGCCAAGTCGTCGGGCGCTAAAAAATCACGCCTGATCAATGACTATGCAGCCCTGGCCTATGCGCTGCCCTATATGGACGGCGACGATATAAAAACCATCGGGCCGGTCACCAAAGGCTTTGGCGATGTCCATGCGGTAATGGGTGCCGGCACAGGTTTTGGCGCGTCGGTTCTGGTCGGTGGGGCTTACGGGCCCTATTGCCTGTCGACCGAAAGCGGCCATGCGTCCTGGGCGCCGGTCAATGATTTTGAGGCCGATATTCATCGCTTTTTGCGCAAAAAACTCGGTCGGGTGACGATCGAGAATCTGCTGTCCGGCCCCGGCCTGGTCAATCTCTATCAGGCCGTATCCTACGTGCGCGGTGAAAAGGCGCTGGAACTTACCCCGGCCCAGATCACCAATATCGAAGGCCCAGATGGGCAGGGTTGCCGCTACACGGTCGAAACCTTCCTCGATATCTTAGCCTCGGTGTGCGGCGATTTGGCGCTCTGTCATGGGGCGACGGCGGGTATGTTTATCGCGGGCGGGATCGCGCCGCGCCTGCTCCGGTTTATCGACGAAGGCCGCTTCCGCGCGCGTATGGAGGCGAAGGCGCCTCTGGCCGATCTGGTGGCCGGTATCCCCAGTCACATCATCACCCACCCGTGCGCGGCCTTGCTGGGGTCAGCCCATGCCTTGACGGACGCTGAGATCACGGGCTGAATAGGTCTATAAAAAATGTCGCTTAAGCGGCAATCGTAAAAAGAAAAAGGAAATCCCCCGATGAGCAAATATCCCGGCACTCACGCAAACGTCCCGAAATACATGACCACAGGGCCGGTTTTGCCGGTCATGGTTATCCCCAGCCTTGATCAGGCCCTGCCGCTGGCGGACGCGCTGATTGCAGGAGGGATCACGGTGCTGGAGATCACCCTGCGTACCGATTGCGCGCTGGATGCGATTAAACTCATCGCCAAAGAACGTCCCGACGCTGTTGTTGGTGCGGGCACCGTTTTGACGCCGCACGACGCCGAAAAAGCCGCCAAGGCCGGGGCCAAGTTCCTGGTCTCTCCGGGGCTGACCAAGGAACTGGCCAAGCAGGACAGCCTGCCGCTGCTGCCGGGTGTGCAGACCGCATCCGAAGTCATGCAGGCGCTGGAGTGGAACTTTACCCACCTGAAATTCTTCCCGGCGGTGCCTGCTGGGGGCATTCCGATGCTGAAAGGGATTGGCGGGCCGCTGCCGCAGGTCAAGTTCTGCCCGACCGGCGGAATTGATGCCAAAAATGCCGCCGATTTCTTAGCGCTCGATAACGTCCTGTGCGTCGGCGGATCGTGGGTCGCCCCCGCCAAAGCCATGCAGGACGGCAATTGGGCCGAAATCACGCGCCTTACGGCTGAGGCTGTGGCTGCCTTTTCAAAGGCCTAAGTCATTACAGCGCTGGCGGGGATGCCCTGCCAGCGCTGTCAAAAAAGCAGTCATATGCTGATCGCTGATTGACAAATCACGCGCTTAAGACAATTTGAAGTCCTAAAATCGTATAATAATCAAAACGGCAGGCCCGCAATGCGTTCGCGGACTGATCCGGATACGGACGCGAGAGGGACTTTATTGGTGGATATCAAGGCGTCTTCGGAGCTTAAGCCCGGTGTGAATTTACCGGCGAGCGGCACGGTATCCACGATAAATGACGTGGCGCGTCTGGCGGGGGTGTCGATCAAGACCGTCTCCCGCGTCATGAATAATGAACCCAATGTCCGCGCCGAGACCCGCGTTAAGGTTCAGGAAGCCGCCAATCTGCTGCATTACCGGCCCAATCTTTTGGCGCGGTCGCTGGCGGGGGCGCGCAGTTTTCTGATTGGCATTTTCTACGACAACCCCAACCCCAGCTATATCAATGCCGTGCAAAACGGGGCGATCCGGCGCTGCCGGGAAAGCAGCTATCACCTGCTGATCGAACCGCAGGATGCCCATTCGCCTGATCTTGAGCGCAATATCGCGGGGCTTTTGGCGACCATTCGGCTGGACGGCGTGATCCTGACACCGCCCTTATGTGACATGGCGGTGGTGCTGCATGCCGTTGAGGCGGCCGGCGTGCCCTATGTGCGGATTTCACCGTTCCTCAATCCCGGACGCTCACCGATTGTGCGCATGGATGAGGCCCGCGCCACCTATGAAATGACCCAGCACCTGATCGCCATGGGCCACCGCGATATCGGTTTTGTGCTCGGCCATCCCGAACATGGCGGCACGCATTTGCGTTATCAAGGCTTTACGAAGGCACTGAGCGAGGCCGGAATCACCCCGCGCCCTGATTGGGTCAAGCAAGGCTTTTTCTCTTATGAATCGGGCATAGAGGCCGGAAAGTCATTCTTTGCGGAGGGGAAGCCGCGACCGACGGCGATTTTCTCCAGCAATGACTACATGGCATTTGGGATTATGGGCGTCGCTCAGCAAATGGGCATCCGCATCCCCGAAGATATATCCATTTGCGGGTTCGACGATGCGCCGGGATCGATCCTGATCTGGCCGCATGTCACCACGATCCGCCAGCCGGTCGAAGATATCGCCTATGCCGCCGCCGACATCCTGTTGGCCAAGGCGGAGGTAGAAGACGCGGATGGCACTAAACGCGACACCGACCGAATGTTACCGTTTGAACTGATCAAGCGCAATTCAGTCGGGCCGGTCTGAACCTGATGGTTTTTTTAGAGCGAATGATTATTCGCTCAAGCCGCCACTGAGGCGGCGGCCAAGGTGGCGAAGCCGCCGCCCGGCGAGGGACTGATAATCTAATAAAAAAGTCCCGGTGACAGAAGCCACCGGGATCTAAAGGCCATTACCTTCGAAAATGCCAAATTCCAGAAGGTATTTAAAACCGAACCCAGACGATGAAGGTGAAAAAGGGAAAGACCCTCACCAAAGTCCGGCTTTAAACTCATAGTGCGTAAGGGCCGGGAGACGGCACGCTTACGCGGCAACAACAGGCTTCAGAATTAGGCCTATCTGACAGCGCTGTCAAATATATTTTTGAAAAATATTTCAAAAATCATCCCTGACGCGAAATCGGCGCGCTAATGCTGCGGTGAACATTTTTTAGTATATTGAATTATATATTTAATTTTTAAGATCACACTGCAATGCAAAATAATAGCTCTTCGCATTTGCGAGTGCTCTAAGCCTTGACGGCGGCTGATAGCGCTGTCATTAAAGAGGTAATGGGCCGCAATATCATCAGGGTAATGTCTGATGTGTTGCGATGTCCGCGCGTACAGGGAGAGGCGGCGTCACGACGGCTTTTGGCATTGTGACGGGATGGATATTTTGGCGCCTATGTCAAAAAGACGGGCGCTGAATAGATGTCGTAAGCGTTTCCTCATGGTCCTGCATAAGATATGACGTATAAAAAACGCCCGTATCATTGGTATCGGGCCCAGATGGGAAGCTGAGATGAAATCTGCACACACCAAATCGTCGCCGTTCAAGGCGTGGCTGAAGCTAAGCACGGCCGGACTAATGCTCACGGCCTTAAGCGCCTGCGCGACCTTCAGCGGCGCGGACACCGATGCAGCCCCGATGGCGGCGGCCCCTGCGGTTGCCCCGGCACCGGCACCCGTAGCCGTCAATCCGGTGTGGCCGGAGCTTAAGGATGCCGGTCTGATCGATGCCGATGTTGAAGCCAAAATCGACGCTTTGATGGCGCAGATGTCGATCGAAGAAAAAGTCGGCCAGACCATTCAGGGCGATATCGCCTCGATCAAACCCGAAGACCTCAAAAAATATCCGCTTGGCTCCATTCTGGCGGGCGGATCGTCGTCCCCTAATGGAAATGAGCGCGCTACGCCGCAGGAATGGCTCGATCTGGCGGACGCTTACTGGCGTTCTTCGCTCGAATATCCGTCCAAGGCCAAGATCCCGCTGCTGTTCGGGATCGATGCCGTGCATGGTCACTCGAATCTGGTGGGTGCCATCATTTTCCCGCACAATGTCGGTTTGGGGGCGACGCGCAATCCTGACCTGATGAAAAAGATCGCCGAAGTCACCGCTTATGAGATGGCGCTGGCCGGCGTTGACTGGACGTTTGCGCCGACGGTGGCCGTATCGCGCGATAAGCGCTGGGGCCGTGCTTACGAATCCTATTCTGAAAACCCCGCCGATGTCGCCGCCTATGCCGGTAAGGTCGTCGAGGGTCTGCAAGGCGATAAGGGCGGCGATGAAGGCATTAAGCTCGGCCGCATCATGTCGTCTGCCAAGCACTATCTGGGCGATGGCGGCACTCTGGGCGGCAAGGATCAGGGCGACGCCGTGATCAGTGAGGAAGAACTGGCGAAGATCCACAATGCCGGTTATCCGCCGTCGATCGAAGCCGGTGTTTTGTCGGTCATGGCGTCGTTTTCGAGCTGGAACGGTGAAAAGCTGACCGGCAGCAAATATCTGCTGACCGACGTGCTGAAAGGCCGGATGGGCTTTGACGGCTTTGTGGTGTCGGACTGGAACGCGCAAGGCCAGGTGCCGGGCTGCACCAACAGTTCATGTCCGCAGGCGTTTAACGCCGGGATTGACATGTTCATGGCCCCGGATTCCTGGAAGGGCATCTATGAGAACACACTGGCTCAGGCCAAGTCGGGTGAGATCTCTCAGGCTCGTCTCGATGATGCCGTGCGCCGTATTTTGCGTGCCAAGATCAAGGGCGGCCTGTTTGAATTTGGCGCGCCGAAAGACCGCGCCATCACCGGCAAGTGGGAAAATCTGAGCCGCCCTGAGCACCGCGCGGTCGCCCGTCAGGCGGTGCGCGAATCGCTGGTGCTGCTGAAAAACAATGGCTCGTTGCTGCCGATTAAGGGTAAGGCCAATATCCTTGTCGTCGGTGATGGGGCCGACAATATCGGTAAGCAATCGGGTGGCTGGACGATTTCGTGGCAGGGCACTGGCAATACCAATGTCGACTTCCCGCACGGTCAGTCGATCTTTGGCGGCATCAAGGACGCGGCGACTGCGGCGGGTGGCAAGGCGACCCTGTCGGTCGACGGTTCCTATAAAGGCAAGAAGCCGGACGTGGCCATCGTCGTCATCGGCGAAGACCCCTATGCCGAGTTCCAGGGCGACCGCCCGAACCTTGATTACCAGCCCGGCGAAGCCAAGGATCTGGAACTGATCAAAAAGCTGAAAGCTGCCGGTATTCCGGTGGTGACCGTGTTCCTGTCGGGGCGTCCGATGTGGGTGAACCCGGAACTGAATGCCTCGAACGCCTTTGTGGCGGCCTGGCTGCCCGGCACCGAAGGGGCTGGGGTGGCTGACCTTATCATCGGGGATGCGGCGGGCAAGGCGCGTCATGATTTCAAGGGCAAGCTGTCGTTCTCATGGCCGAAAACCGCCGTGCAGCAACCGCTCAATGTCGGCATGGCGGGCTATGATCCGCTGTTTGCCTATGGCTTTGGGCTGACCTATGCCGATAAGGGCGATCTGGCGTCACTGTCGGAAGTGTCGGGCCTGAGCGATGCCGATGTGGTCAATGTCGATAACTACTTCACCGCCGGTCGCGTGCGCGCGCCGTGGAAATTCGCCATCGCTGATCTGAGCGGCGCAGTTGAGGGTGAGGGCAATCTTAAGAGCCCGAAGGGTATCGCCAACCAGACCATCGTCGATGCCGGTGCTCAGGAAGCCGGTCGGCGTCTGGTGTTCAACGGTCAGGGCCTTGGGGCCGCCTTGTTCCAGGGGCCGCTGGTTGACCTGAGCCGTCAAACGACCGGTGAGCTGGCCCTGTCGATCACCTATAAGATGGATAAGGCCGCTGAAGGCCCCGTGACTATCGGCGTTGGGCGTGATCCGTTCATCATGGGCCGCGTCGATGTGTCGAAGGCGCTGGCCCCCACGGGTGGGCAGTTCAAGACGCTGAAGATCAAGCTGGGTTGTTTCCGCGATGCGGGCGCTGACATGAAGCAGATCGGCGTACCGTTTGCGATATCTTCGGAAAAGGCGCTCGACCTGACCTATACGTCGGTCAAGCTGATGGCGGTCGAAGGCGACGGCAACTGCCCGTAAGCCCCCACCACCCCCGCGATAAATCGCGGCGGTCCCCCTCCCCAGTGAACTGGGGAGGTATGTAAAAGAGATACTCCCCCGGCGTGCCGGGGGAGGTGGCGGCGAAGCCGTCGGAGGGGGGCTACTTCACCCGCCCGCTGGCCCAGGCGACGCCATTTGCGACCAGATCAAGATAGGCGTCTTCGCGCATATTGGCTTCGTTGTGAGCGAGGGTGGTCGAAAAGACGCGGACGTTCTTTGGGCCATAGGTGTGCGTCCAGGCGACGGTAAAAGTCTTATCGCGGTCAGCGGCAACAGATGAGTCGGTTTGAATGCCATAGATCAGCGGCGTGACCTTGAACGTGGTCAGGTTGTTGTAAAGCTCATCGTTACTGGTCGTCCAACCACTTAGCCCCTCAGTGATCGGATGGGCGGTTTTCGCCACCGTCAGGGTAATCGGTGATTGCGGGCCGTGGCCGGACGATTGGATGCCGGTATATTCAAACCATTTGGCGCTGGCCTCGCCCGCTGTTACCGGCTGACGATAGGTCTCCGAGCGATAGGAGTGCATGGCGCAGTGCAGGTTGACGCCGGGAACGCCCTTTTGATGCGGGGCTAAAACCGTATCGATAATCTTTGGGTCGCTTTCATCGGCGGCACATTCATTATGGACAATGACATCATAGCCATCGCCATAGTTCGGGTTGTCATAGATCGGCAGCTTGGGACGCGTGGCCTGTTCACCGGGTTTTGGATCGTAATAAAGGTGGCTGACGGTCACATTGAGACGGGCTTTGAGGCCGTCCTCTAAGATCTGGCGCTGTTCAGAATAGTTGTGGCAGCAGCCACCGGTGACGATCAGCACCTTGATCGGTGCCTCCGGTCTGGTCTCAGCCTGTGCTGAACCTGATACCAGTAAAACGGCTGAGAGTAATCCTGCGCGCCACATGTGCGATCCTCCGGTTATTATATTGGCCGGAGGATGGCCCATGCGGATTGCAAAGGTCAAGCTGTGGTTATTCTGGCACCGCTGTGGCGAAAGACACCGATGGCAAACAGGATGAACCCGATCAGGGTAATGATTGAGCCGATACCGGCCAGAGGCGCGCCCCAGGGCAGGCCAAGAATTGAGCCGCCAATACCGGGCGCCATGATGATAAGCCCGATGACCGCCACATAGAAATGTGCCGTGGCCAGTTTGCCCGCTGCCGCTGGATGACTGCCATAAAACAGTCCGGCCAGAAACAACCCGACCCAGCCGATCAGATTGATATGGGCGTGTACCGGCGACAGGGTGTGGTCATGGCTGATGCCCATGACGATGCCCATAATCATACCGATGATACCGAAAATAATGGCACTGCGTAAAAACCACGACGCAATCATAGCGTTTCCCCCTAATCTATCCGTGTCCAGCCTTCGAAGACGGTTTCACGGGCGATCTTGCCGTCTTTCATATGGAAGACATGTAACAGACGCAGGTCGATTGTGGAACCTATCGGATAGGGCGCATTATCAAAGCCTTCGCGCACCAGCTTGAAACGGGCGACGCAGTCATCGATCACGCGGTCAAAGGTGGCGAAGCGCTCAATCGGGGTCATGGATATCAGTTCCATCGCCCCGAACATGCGTCGGTAATTGGCCTCGATCGCGGCCTTGCCACGCAGGGTGATGCCGCGTGTCGGCATATCGAGCACGATATCGTCCGCATAGAGTGACATGACGGATGATGGATCGCGGCCTTCGCCCTTAATGTGAGCATCGACAATGGCAAGGTTCTGTTCGGTCAGGTCGCGGGTCATGAAGGCAGCTTGGGTTTGCGGTTTAAAGTGATGATCGTTGAGATCGAGCGGCATGTAAATTTCCTTTTAATAGACAGAAAGTCTGTCCATTTACATATAGACAGTTTATCTGTCAATATGCTACGCCGTGAATTATGAGTAATGTACCCTTGCCCGATGCGCAGGCGACCCTTGGGGCGCTATTGCGCCGCCCTTACGAATATTTGCAGACTAAGGTTTACGGCGGGCTGGCGGCGCGTGGTTTTCCCGATATTCGCCCGGCCCACTCCAGCCTGTTGCGTTATATCCGCCCCGAAGGTTCACGCGTCGTCGATCTGGCCGAGCGCGCACAGATCACTAAGCAAAGCATGGCCTATCTGGTGGGAGATCTCGAAAGCCTGGGCTATGTGACGGTTGTGCCTGATCCCGATGACGGCCGCGCCAAGCGGGTCGTGCTTACCCCGCGCGGACAGGCCGTGTGGGCGACGCTGATCGAACTTAGTCAAACGCTTGAGGATCACTGCGGCGCATTGATCGGGGCGGCCGATATGGCGACCCTGCGCCGTATCCTGCAGGACCTGTCTCAGGCGCTGGGCCCGCGCGACTAAAGCGCAAACAAAGCTTAATGTCAGTCGCATATACAGGGGCCTAAAGCCTCATAGCTTATTTATGATATTCTGATGAGTATGGGCGGAATCGGCTATGGAGCCGGTAGCTTGGCTTCACGACAATACGGATTTCGAAACTATGGATCAGGGGCGTCATGACGGGAAGGTTTCGTTATCGGCAGCACCCGACTTCCTGAAAGGCGAGGCGGAACTGGCGCGGCTGATGCGGGCACATGACTGGGACAATACCCCGGTCGGGCCGCTCGAACTGTGGCCGCGCAGCCTAAAGACCGCCATCCGCATTATGCTGACTTCACGTCAGCCGATCTGGGTAGGCTGGGGGCCGGAACTCATCTATTTTTACAATGATGCCTATAAGTCGATCATCGGCGGCAAGCACCCGTGGGCGCTGGGTAGGCCTGTGTCCGAGGTCTGGCGCGAAATTTGGTCCGATATCGAGCCTTTGCTGAATAAGGCTATGACCGGCGATGAAGGGATTTATGTCGAAGACCAGCTTCTGATTATGGAGCGCAATGGCTACCCCGAAGAAACCTACTATACCTTTTCCTATAGCCCGATCCCCGATGATGACGGCGGCGTGGGCGGCATTATCTGCGCCAATACAGACGATACCCAACGCGTGATCGGGGAGCGGCAACTGGCGTTGCTGCGCGATCTGGCCGCAAAAACCGCCAATTGCCGCACCGCCGAAGATGTGTTTGCTCAGGCGGATAAGGCCCTATGCTCAAACGCTCATGATATGCCGTTTAGCTTGTTTTACTGCCTGACCGGGGACGCGCCCAAGCTTAAGATGGCGTGCGGCATGGATCAGGAACACGCGGCTGCCAATCCGTACATCTGGCCGATTGAGCAGATGCGCCGCACAGGTGCGGCGGTGATAGTCGATGATCTTTCGGCACAGTTTACTGACCTGCCAAACGGCGCCTGGGACAAGGCACCCACCCGCGCCGTTTTGCTGCCGGTCACCTTGTCGGGTGAGGCTCTGGCCGGGGTTTTAGTTGTCGGGCTTAGTCCATACCGGCTTTATGACGAGGCCTATGAGAGTTTTCTGCAACTGGTCACAGGCCAGATCGGCGCCAGTATCTCAAGTGCGACGGCGTTTGAAGCCGAAACCCGGCGGGCCGAGGCTCTGGCTGAGCTTGACCGCGCCAAGACGGCGTTTTTCTCCAATATCAGCCATGAGTTCCGAACGCCGCTGACCTTGCTTTTGGGGCCGATCGAAGATGCGCTGGCCGACCATCAGACCATCCCCGATAACCGCATCCGCATGGATGTCGCCCACCGCAATGCGCTCAGGTTGCTGAAACTGGTCAATACCTTGCTGGATTTCGCCCGTATCGAGGCCGGACGGGCGGAGGCGGCCTTTGTGCCGACCGATCTGGGGGCGTTTACGGCAGACCTTGCCTCGACGTTCCGTTCGGCCATGGATAAGGCAGACCTGACCTTCCGCATTGCGTGCGAGACCTTGCCCGAACTGGCCTATATTGACCGCGACATGTGGGAAAAGGTCGTGTTGAACCTGATTTCCAACGCGTTCAAATATACCCTGAAAGGTGAGGTGACGGTCAGCCTGAGACACACGGATCATCAGGCGGAACTGACGGTTGCCGATACCGGCGTTGGCATCTGCCCGCAGGAACTGCCGAATGTGTTCAAGCGCTTTCACCGTGTCGCCGGGACGGGGGGCCGTACCTATGAAGGCAGCGGCATTGGTTTGTCGCTGGTGCAGGAACTGGTGGCTCTGCATGGTGGACGGGTTGAGGTCGATAGCGAACTGGGGGTGGGCAGCGCCTTTCGCGTGATCCTGCCGCTCGGCCGCAATCACCTGCCGGGGGCGCAAGTGCGTGATGACCGTGGTGGCCGTTCGGTCGCCGCCATCGGGGCCGAAGCCTATGTCGAAGAAGCCCTGCGCTGGCTGCCGGGGGATGTGCCCGCCCTGTCGCCGCCGTCGCACGGGGCCTCGACGCTGTTGCCGACCGAAGCGGCGGACCATGATCACGCGACCGCCGGGGCCCGTATTGTCCTGGCCGACGATAATGCCGATATGCGCGACTATGTGCAGCGGCTGTTGTCAGCGCACTACGAAGTCGAGGCCGTGGCTGATGGCGAAGCGGCGTGGGCGGCGATCCTGCGTAAGGCGCCCGATCTGGTGCTGACCGATGTGATGATGCCACGCCTTGATGGCTTCGGCTTGCTTGCGCGATTGCGCACTTTTGAGGCCACGCACAAAATCCCGGTGGTGATGCTGTCGGCGCGGGCGGGCGAAGAGGCACGGGTCGAAGGGCTTGAGGCCGGGGTCGATGAATATCTGACCAAACCGTTCAGCGCGCGTGAACTGATGGCGCGGGTGCGCTCACAGCTTCAGATGGCCGCCCTGCGTCAGGAGGGGGAGGCGCGGGTGACGCGCGTGCTCGAAAGCCTTGATGACGGGGTGCAGGTGCTGGGGGCGGACTGGCGCTTTACCTATATGAACGCGGCGGCGCGGGCGGCCTTATCGGCGCAGGGCATTGATCCTGACACCCGCATCGGCCAGCACTATTGGGATGATGTCTTCCCAGACGCGCGGGGGACTGAGCTTGAGCGCAACCTGCGCAAGGTGATGACCGGGCGGGTCAGTGTCGCCTTTGAAAACTTTTATGAGCCCTGGCAAAAGTGGTTTGCCGTGCGCGCCTTTCCGGTCGAGGAAGGCGGCATTTCAATCTATTTTCAGGAAATCACGGAACGCAAACATGCCGAAGCCGCTCTGCGCGAAAGCGAGGAACGCTGGCGCGGTCTGACCGAAGCCATGCCGCAACTGGTGTGGGCGACGTCGGCTAACGGAGGGGTCGCCTATATGAACCGGCACTGGCAGTCCTATACCGGGCTGCCGCTGGAGCAGCTTATGGGGGAGGGCTGGGTTGAGGTTCTGCACCCCGATGACCGTGATCGCACGGTGCAGCACTGGGCCGACGCCGTGGCGGGGCGGGCAGCCTATGATATCGAATACCGTCTGCGCCGGTTTGACGGGGCTTATCGCTGGTTCAAGACACGCGGCGTCAGTGTGCGCGATGACGACGGTCAGGTGCGTATCTGGTACGGCACATGTACCGACATTCAGGACTCGGTGGTGGCGCGGGAACAGGCCGAAAGTGCCAACCGTGCCAAGTCAGAATTCCTGGCCAATATGTCCCACGAAATCCGCACGCCCTTGAACGCGATTGTGGGTCTTACCAACATCATGCTGCATTACCGCACTCAGCCCGAAAAGCATGAGAAATACCTGCTGACGATGAAGGACAGCGCCGAAGCGCTGATGGACCTGATCAATGATGTGCTCGATTTTGCCAAGCTGGAGGCCGATAAGGTCGAACTGGACTATGGCCCGTGCGATCTGAAACAGGTGCTGGAAGACAGCTTAAGCATCATCTCGGTTAAGGCGCAGGAAAAGGGGCTGGAACAAGCGCTCGATTATGACTTCGATCCGGATATGCGCTTTTATGCCGATGGCCTGCGTATCCGTCAGGTCGTGACCAATCTGTTGTCCAATGCGGTCAAGTTCACCGCGCACGGCGAAATTCGCATCAGCGCAAGTGGTGCGGTGCGGCCTGATGGGCTGGTTAATGTGCGCATTGGCGTGAAAGATACCGGCGTCGGTATTCCGCGCGATAAGGCCGAGCATATCTTCGATAAGTTCACTCAGGCCGATTCCTCGATCACCCGTAAGTTCGGCGGCACGGGGCTGGGTCTGGCGATAAGCCGTAAACTGTGTGAGGCGATGGACGGGCGTATCTGGGTCATCAGTGACACCGATCAGGGCGCGGAGTTTTTTGTGGAGATTTCGCTAAAGCCGATGGCGGGCACAGCGGCGGTTCTGACTCCTGCCGAAGCCGCTGATGACGTGCCCGCCGGCGGGCAGGCGCGGATTCTGCTGGTCGAAGACTATGCGCCCAATACGCTGGTGGCGACGACCCTGCTGGAGACGCTCGGTTATCGCTACGACACCGCGCTGAACGGTGAAGAGGCCGTGCGCAAATGGCAGGACGGGCGTTACGATGTTATCCTCATGGACGTTCAGATGCCCGATATCGATGGGTTTGAGGCCACGCGCCGCATCCGGTTGCGACAGGCCGAGGATAGCCGTGAGCACACGCCGATCATCGCCATGACCGCCCATGCCCTGCACGGGGATAAGGAAAAATGTCTGGAAGCCGGGATGGATGATTACATCTCTAAGCCGTTCAATCCGCAGGAACTGAAAGCCAAGCTGTCAAAGCTGCTTAATGTGGCGAGTGCTTAAATTTGACGCGCATTTGATTCCGAAAACCGCTTCACACTTTTCGGAATGCGCTCTAACCAAAATACATCACGGCATAGGCCGCACCAATAATGCCGGCGATCATCAGGGCAATGATCAGCGGTGCGCCCAGTTTCGGGGATTGCTGACCGATATAGTCATCTTGATATTCGCGCGGGCAGTTTTGGGGGGCGTTAGGGGCGGACGGCGGTGTTTGATCGGACATGAGCGCTTACCAACTGCTGTTTGAAACCGGCCCCACCCTCATATTACCGAGACTGGCGGCGACCTGATAAGCGGGCAATGTGGTTTGGTGCCATTGATAATAAAGAGGCTTTATTTATCAGGCGGTTTTCAAAAGCTGGCAGCCCCCAAAACATGACAGCCCATGGAATAGACCATAAGGATTTTCGGCACCCGCGTTCTGGGCAAAGCTGCGCGCCCGCAGGCATCGTAGAGATGACCTGAAATCTCAAAATGTGCGGAATTGTGCGGGCATTGAACTGCGGTCAGCGGGCCGCGTAGACCCTGCACTTCGACCAAAGCGCCGTCATAAAGCCGGATACGCAAATTCACCATCAAACAATCACATTTGCATTATGTATGTAGAACATATATAGAACAGTTATCCCGATCATGAGACCTGTGCAAGCCCTTTTACCGCCGACATACTACCACACCCATTTCCGGGAGATGATGGCGTTTGTCACCGGTTTATACGGCGACGGGCTGGGCTTGGATGAGCGCGAATTTATGGCGCGATTTGAGCAACTGGGTGAGCCGGCGCAATGTCTTTATATCCGGATGGTCAATCGCAAGACCGCGATTTTCCGTATGCGCGATCTCAACTATCCGGAAATCGGTGATATTGCGGCCGCTATGGATCAACTCACCCGCCACGGATTTGTGCGCGGGCTGGAATGTGGCGATTACCGCGCCTGCCTTGACAGTATGACCAAGCCTGATCTGGTGCGGCTGGCCAAGGTGGCGGGCCTGCCCGATATGCGTAGCAACTGGTCGAAGGGCGATATGGTCGCCTATGTCCATGACCTGTTAAGCTATGATAATTTTACCGAGATTGAGGACATTGGGGCCAGTTTCGTGCCGCACTTTCGCGAGCGGGTCGGGTTTTTGCTCTATCTCTATTTTGGCAAGCTTAATGACAATCTGATCGATTTTACCCTGCGTGATCTGGGCATTTTGTCGGTTAAGGCGCGCGAGACTCACGCTGCCAGATTCGAAAGTGTCGACGATGCGCGGGCCGGTTATTTCTACCGTCAGCGCTTGAGCGAGCTTAAGGCCAAAGGGATCGATCCCAATCCTTTAGCCGCGCAGATCGAGACCTTTCCGGCGGCCCTGAGCGATCACAGTCAGGGTTTGCGCGATCGTCTGCTGTACCGGCTGGGGCAGGGGTTTGAGGCGTGCAAAGATTATGGGCGCGCGCTTGATCTTTATGGCCGCTCGCAGGCGTTTGACAGTCAGGAACGGCGCATCCGGCTGCTGTATGCGCAAGGGGCCGTCGATGAGGTTAAGGCGCTGCTGGATGATATCATGGCCAATCCGGCCCATGACGAAGCCTATATCTTTGCCGACGATTTCTATAGCCGCAAATTCGGCGGGCGGCGCACCGGAGTGCTTACCGAATTGCTGCGCTCAGGCCGGACGGTGGTGGTCGATGATCTATATCGCGGCTACCCGGAGGCGGGGGCCATTCAGGCCCTGAGCGCCGAAGGCTGGCGCGGTTATCATGTCGAAAACACCCTGTGGCCTTCGCTATTCTGGCGGGTATTTCATGACGAACTAAGCACCGCGCCGGTGTGCAATGATTTTGACCCGGTGCCGAAATGCCTGCGCGACGGCCGGTTTCATATCGACTATGCCGATGCCGTGGTGGCCAAGATTGCGGCAGTGCGGGACGGACACATCGCCGACATCTTGACGCCTGCCAGACCGCCGGATCAGGAGGAGGAGCGCCTGTGGGGTGAGGTGATCGATGCGTTTGTGGCCCATGCCGCTCCGTGCGCCATAGCCACGGTGCTTGAGGCGTTCGCGCACAACTATTACGGCCTGCGCGATGGCTTTCCGGATCTGTTACTGATCAGGGGCGACGAAGTGCGCTTTGTCGAGGTCAAGGCCGAGGGTGATCAGATCCGGCGCAACCAGTTGGCGCGGCTGAATCTGTTGAAATCAGCCGGTTTTGACGTTGAAATTGTGCGCCTCAGCTACCGCATTGATCCGCAGCAAACCTATGTCGTGGTCGATGTCGAAACGACCGGTGGCCGCAGCATTTATGACCGGGTTACTGAAATCGGCGCGGTCAAGGTGCGCGGTGGTGAGGTCATCGATGTTTGGCAAAGTCTGATCAATCCTAAGCGACCGATACCGGCCTTTATCACCGAACTGACCGGCATTACCCATGACATGGTGCGTGACGCGCCGACCTTTGATCAGGTGGCCGATGCGTTCGCTGACTTTATGGAGGGCGCGATCTTTGTCGCCCACAATGTCAATTTCGACTACGGCTTGATCTCAGCGGAATACCGGCGCATCGGGCGCGGATTTAAACACCCAAAGCTTTGCACCTGCGCGTCGATGCGCAAGCACTATCCCGGCCTGTCAGCCTATGGTCTTGCCCCATTGTCGCGGGAATTTGGCATTGAGTTGATCGGGCATCACCGGGCGCTGAACGATGCCCATGCGGCGGCGGGTTTGCTGGCGCTGGTCAATGAACAAAGGGCCCTTAAGGAATGAATTTGGCCACGATCTGCTCGAAATCATCAAGGCTGAACGGTTTGGCAATATAACCGTCCATGCCCATGTCATAGCACTTTTGGGCGGCATCCCCCAGTGCATGAGCGGTCATACCGATTATGCGCGCGCCCTGGCCACTCGTTTTGACCTTAAGGCTGTCGGCTTCGATCCGGCGGATGGCCTGCGTGGCTTCATAGCCGTCCAGCCGCGGCAGGTTGATATCCATCAGGATCAGGTCATAGCTGCCGCGCGCAAAGGCCGAAACCGCCGCTTCGCCATCCTTGGCGATGTCGATCTCATAGCCCAGATTCTCCAGCAGGGTGCGCGCTACTAATACATTCGCTTCATAGTCTTCGACCAGAAGGATATTGCGCCGATTTGGCATTACGATCGACGATGACTTAACCGGGCGGGGTGTCGGAATGCTGACCTTTGGCGGATGGGCGGTGGCGATGTGGCTGATCAGCGGCAGGCGCACTTCAAACGTGCTGCCCTGACCCAAGGTACTGACGACCTTTATATCGCCCGACATCAGTTCAACCAGTTTCTTGGTAATGGTCAGCCCAAGCCCTGTACCGCCAAAGCGGCGGGTGATGGTGTCATCGGCCTGCGCATAGGGGTTGAAGATACGCGCGATCTGATCTTCGGACATGCCGATGCCGGTGTCGGCAATCGTCAGCGTCAGCCAGGCACCGCCCTTATCGGACAGGCAGTCTACGGCGATATTGACCTGCCCGGTATCGGTGTATTTGATGGCGTTGCCGACCAGATTGACCAGAATTTGGCGCAATCTGACCCCATCGCTCAGGAAATATTCAGGCACGTCGGACGCGATAGTGGTGCGCAGGGCAATGTGTTTTTCGAGCGCGCGCGGCGTCAGCATGGTCGCCACATCACCCAGTTCGCGGCGGATGTCGGTGGCCCGTGTCTCCAGCGTCAGTTCGCCCGCCTCGATCTTGGACAGGTCGAGTGAATTGTTGATAATGTTGAGCAGGGCATCGGAACTGATCCCCAGCGTAGACACGAGCTGTTTTTGTTTGTCGTTGAAATTGCCCTGCCGGTCGAGGATGGCGGCAATGCCGATGATCGCATTTAGCGGTGTGCGTAACTCATGGCTCATATGGGCCAGAAACTCGGTCTTGGCGGCATTGGCGCGATCGGCGTTCAGGCGGGCGTTTTGCGCCAGTATGCCGATAATGGCGTGGACCATTTCGATATCATCCAGCGACCAGTCCACGGCGTCGTTCTGGACCTCTTCTTTCCAGACTTTAAATGAGCTGCGCGGCATCAGCCGATGGCCGGCGCGGGTCTCGGTCACTGTCTTCTCAGGCTTGCCGGCCCAGGTGACCTTCTCGACCTGACTGTCGCGCCGCCAAATTATGTATTCGCCGCGACCCATATTGATCGGGGCGGCCAACAGTCCGCCTTTCCATTCACGCAGGTCATTCTTGTCGGCAAAGAAGCGATCAACGGCGCGCGTCTTAAACACGGACGCCGGGTTGTGGCTATCCAGCCAGTTGACCAGTTGTTCAATGGCGGCTTTGGGTGGCATCCGACCGAAGCTGTCGCAGCGGTCGCGCCGCCAGATGGTGAGGCCATCGGCTTTGAGCGCATCCATGATATCGAGATGCTGACGGCCAATCAGTTCAGACAGTTCGTGATTGCCAAGCAGGGCCGTGGATATCCGCTCAAGGATCGACTTGCGCTGTTCTCTGGCGGTGATATCGGCCAATTCGCTCATCGACGACAGGTGGGCGGAGAACACATGGCCCATGATTTCCGATACCAGCCGCACCGTGTAAGGCACATGATGCGGCGAATTGTGGTGGCAAGCAATCAGGCCCCAGAACCGGCCGTTTTGAAAGACGGAAATCGACATCGAGGCCTTAACACCCATATTGGCCAGATACTGCACATGAATAGGCGAGACGCTGCGCAACATGCACAACGACATATCGAGCGGCGCGCCGGTTTCAGGATTGATATCGGGCACCAGCGCCACCGGAGCGTAAGAAATATCCGAAATCTGGCGGATAAAGCTCTTCATATAGAGCGCACGGGCCTGTGCCGGGATATCGGACGCCGGAAAATGCAGGCCCAGATAGCTGGGCATATGGTCGGCGCGGGACTCAGACACGACCTGACCGTTCCAGACATCATCGAACCTGTAGAGCATCACCCGGTCAAAGCCGGTAATATCGCGGACACTGGCGGTCACATAATCGAACAACTCGTTCAGGGTGCGCGGTGCGCGAATGCCGATGGTGAAGGTGCGCATTTCATCGTGGAACGCATGGTCGGGCAGAAGAGCCTGATGGCGAAATTCCAGCTCAACAACCAGTAGCGGGCCGGAATAATGACAGATAGCGTCGAAATCGCGCTCGCCCAGTCTGACGACCGTTGAGCGCATCGGCTGAAGCTCGCCGTCGCGGGCGACTTGCAGCAAGTAATCAACCTGCGCCTTGCCGATCAGATCATCAAGTGAAGTGCCGAGCACATCTGGTGGGACTGTGCCCAAAATGACCCCAACATTGGCGCTGACCTGCACGATGACGCGGCCTTCGGGGCGGACGGCAAACAGCAGACCATAAGGCTGAATGGAGCCCGGAATGTGGATAGGTTCGCGCTCGCAGGTTTGCAGCGCCGCGTCCAGTTCAGACTCACTCAGTTCTTCCCGTTGTTTATACGGCATATAGCTCTCCGGGATGATGTAAATGATGGGCGGAACGCGGCCGTTCCGAGGGCGAAATATGAAATTATTTCATACAATCAACATTCAACCGCTCGCCTGAGCATCATAATTGAATATTTGCAGACCGTTATACATCTTTCCTAGGAATTGTATGTGCACTTGTGCGCATACCGGGTCTATCGCAGGGAATGGGTGAGGCAAACATGATCAGGCGGTTGTCGGTGGGCAATGGCTATGGGGCCAGCGGAACAGGCCCTGATATAGGTGACAGCAATCTGTTGAAGGCGTTAAAAGCCGCCGACCGGGCGCTGCTGGAGCCGCATCTGGAACGCTTAAGCGTCGATGCCGGGACGGTGCTGGTTGAGGCCGGTGATAATGTCAAATATGCCTATTTTCCGTGCGGGCCGACGCTGGTTTCATTCATGGTCTTGTTGGATGATGCCCGTGGTGTGGAGACGGCGCTGGTCGGTCGTGAAGGTGCGGTCGGTGGCATTGTCAGTCAGGGGCGCTTGCCAGCCTATGCGCGGGCGATGGTGCAGTTTTCGGGGCCTATGCTGCGTATTGACGCGTTACAGCTTGAGGCGGCTAAGGCTCAATCGGCCACCTTGCGCCATTTCTTTGCCCGTTACGCCGATTGCCTGCTGGCGCAGGTGTTTCAGGGGGTGGCCTGCAATGCCACCCATTCGATCGAACAACGCACCGCCAAATGGCTGTGTGCCGCCATTGATCGCACTGGCGACCATGAGGTGCCCCTGACACAGGAACAACTGGCCGGAATGCTGGGCGTCGGGCGCAGCTATGTTGGCCGCGTGATCGGTGCCATGAAGCGGCGCGGCACGCTGGAGACCCTGCGCGGGCGGTTACGCATTAAGGGCCTTGAGGAACTGGAGGGCCTGTCGTGCGGCTGCAATAATCTGGTGCGCGCCCATTTCGATGAGGTGCTGGCGGGAGTTTATCCGTCTGATGACTAGAACCGCAAGAAAAGATTCCGGAACCACATCGGGCCGGTTTTGGCCATCTGGCGCCAGTCTGCGCTGTCTTCGGCGGCAATTTCGGGAGTGAAGCCCCACGGGTTGAAGGTCTTGATGCGGCTGGCCTTATAGGCGGCGGCATTGCGGGTCACCAGAACCAGCCCATGCACAGAGGCTGTCGCCGCCATCAGCGCATCGCGGCTGTCGCTGATGGCTAAGTGCGCGCGTTTTTTGGCGACCGCCGCATCAACCGACAGGATATGGCCATCAAAGGCCGTCATCACCTGAGTGTCCAGCCAGCCGCGCAGGGCGGCACCGGCAAGCTTGTCGCGGGTGCTAAGCTGGGTGACGTGGGTTTCAAGCTCGATCAGGCTTAGGGCTGACATAAACAGGTTCTGGCGCGCCACGCCGCCCGCCCAGGTGGTCAGGCCCTTATCGGTCTGGCCGGACTTGGCCTTGCGCAGTTCCAGAATGATGTGGGTATCGAGCAGGTACATCAGAACTTAAGGCCGGACGATCCGGCCTTGTCCCAGTCCGCACCGGAATCATCGACGGTGATCGGGGTTGCGGCCTCCGGCATGGCCAGCAAATCGACGATGGTTTCGGTTTTTCCGGTCATGTGGCGAAAGGCCTCAAAGCTCATCAGGACGTGAGTCGGCCGCCCGCGGTCGGTAATATAGACCGGCTCAAGGCGGGCTTCGCGCTTGGCGCGGCCGACATCCTGATTGAATTCGCGGCTGGTCAGGGTGGCCATCAGGCGCAAAATCCGTAGCTACATAGATATATTGACGGCGCTGTCATGTAGCAATGTTACTACGTTGTGTTGAATTGGCAACATAAATTTATCCAAGGAAAACAAAAGGCTAATTGGCCTCTATTTTCAAAATAAAAAGATTGCACTTGGTTTTAAATGTGCAAACCCTGTGCGCTTCGGGAGGAAGCCGCGAGCGCTTTCCATAATTAAAAAATCAAAGGGAACGGCTAACCGTTATGTCTGCACAGCCTGCATCGCCTGATATTTGGGCACATACTATCGAAGTTATTACGACGACGCTTTCAGGCCACGGGCCAAATGGTGCCTTTACGCCGACCGATTTCAGCGTCCATTTTTTCCTTCAGCTCTGTCTGATCATATTTACCTGCCGTGTGGTGGGGTGGCTGGGTCAGCGGTTTCTGGGCCAGCCGCAAGTCGTTGGTGAAATGATCGCCGGTGTTATTTTAGGCCCATCGCTTTTGGGCTTTTTGCTGCCGGAGCTTCAGGGCACCATCTTCCCCAAGGAAACCAAGAATGTGCTCTATGTCGGGGCGCAACTGGGCGTCGGGCTTTATATGTTTCTGGTCGGAACCTCGTTCCGTGCCGATCACTTTGCCAAAAAAGGCAAAAGCGCTATGGCAGTGTCCCTGTCGGGCATAACCGTGCCGTTCCTGATGGCAATCCTGATTACGCCGTGGCTGATGACGGTGCCGGGCCTGTTTGCCGAAGGTATTTCGCAGTTTAACGCGACCCTGTTCCTGGGGGCCTGTATCGCGCTGACCGCGTTTCCGATGCTGGCGCGGATTATCAATGAGCGCGGCTTGGCTAATTCGTCGCTGGGGACTTTGTCACTGACGGCCGGCGCGTTTGATGACGCCGTGTCGTGGTGCGTGCTGGCGGTGGTGCTGGCGACCTTTGGCGGTGGCCCCGGTGTGGCGGTCGTGGCGATTGTCGGCGGTGTGGCGTGGACTATCTTTGTGGTCACGATCGGCAAGCGCCTGCTGGCGCCACTGGGCCGTATGGTCGAGCGCGACGGTGAGATGAGCTATTCGGTGCTGGCGATCACTCTGATGGCGTTTTTCATTTCGGCCTTTGTCATGGACGCCGTCGGCATCCATGCCATCTTCGGCGGCTTTATTCTTGGGGTCGTCATGCCACGCGGCAAGTTTGCTGAGGAACTGAAAAAGAAGGTCGAGCCGCTGGCCGTTATCATGCTGCTGCCGATGTTCTTTACCTATTCGGGTCTGAATACGCGCCTCGATATGGTCAACAGCGTGCAATTGCTGGTGATTGCTCTGGCCATTCTGGCCGTGTCTGTTCTGGCCAAGTTCGGCGCCTGCTATGCCGCCGCGCGTCTGTCAGGTGAGGATAACCGCACGGCCTTGGGGATCGGCGCGCTGATGAACTCACGCGGCCTAATGGAATTGATCATCATCAATATCGGTCTGCAAAAAGGTATTATCGGGCCGGCGCTGTTCTCGATGCTGGTGTTGATGGCGATTGTCACGACGGTCATGGCATCCCCTCTGTTTGAGGCGGTTTATGGTAAAAAGGCTCGTGAAAGCGGTGAGCTGGATGCCGTGCCCGATAACTCGGCCAGCAGTTAAAAATCAACCTTTTTAGGGACTTGTAGCCGGTGACTGGTTACAGTCCCTTTAAAAAACTGACGGGTTTTAAGTGAATCGTAAGGCCCGCGTCATATAGTTCCTCCTGTGTAACGAAAGCGTTTCACGGCCTCTATGCTGAGGCATGAAGCGCTTTTTTCTTTGCTTTACCGCATCCGGGGTCGGGTGCCAGGAGAACAGTATGTTCCGTCGTTTCCTTTTGACGGCTGCCGCGTTTACGGCAACCTATGCGCCCGCCAATGCGCAAACTTTCAGCGAAGCCTTGGCGGCGTCAAAGCCCATTCTCGAATCCCGGCTGCGGTCGGAAACCAACGATCAGGCGGGCTTACAAAAGGCTGAAGCCCTGACGTGGCGCAACCGTATTGGCTTTCAGAGCGGTGAGTTCAATAAGCTGAAACTGCTGGTCGAATTTGAGGACGTGCGCGCACTTAAGGACGATTACAATTCCGGCATCAATGGCAAGACGACCTTTGCCGGTGTCGGCGATCCCGAAGGCACGGAGCTTAACCGCCTGCAACTGACCTGGACGCCGAACAAAGCCGCCACCTTTATCGCCGGTCGCCAGCGTATCGTGCTCGATGATGGCCGGTTTGTTGGCAATTCCGGCTGGCGTCAGGATGAGCAAACTTTTGATGCCCTGCGCGGTGATTTCAAGCACGGCAAATGGGCGGTGACCTATGCCTATGTGTCTAAGGTCAACCGCACCGCGGCCGAAACCGCCGATTGGGATAGCGACAGCCATCTGATCAATGTCGCCTACGCCTATAGCCCGGCGCTTAAGGTTCAGGTCTATGATTATGCGCTGGATTTCGAGGGGGCTCCGGCCAATTCGACCAATACGCTGGGCGCGCGTTTAAGCGGTGAAAAGACCCTGTCGGGCGTGAAACTGACCTATGCCGCCAACTATGCCAGCCAAAAGGATTACGGCAATAATCCGGCGGATTTCGATCTGAACAGCTTTAGCTTTGATGGCGGTTTGACCCACGGTATCGCCACCCTGCGCGTGGGGTATGAAAGCCTGGAGGGCAATGGCGTGCGCGGCTTTATTACCCCCATCGCCAGCAATCACGGCTTCCGCGGCTGGGCGGATGCGTTCAGCACGGCGGGCAATAAGACTATGCCTGCGGGGCTGGTTGACCGCAATGTTGGTATAGTTCTGACGCCTGAAAGCCCGGTGACCTTCCTGAAAAAACCGGTTCTGACCCTGATCTATCGCGAGTTCGAGACCGAGACGACCGGGCTGGCCGTGGGCAGCGAATGGGATGCGATGGCGACCACGGATCTGACCAAGAACCTCAGCCTGATGCTGAAATATGCCGACTTTGAACGCGATGGCCCGCCCATGCCCGCGTCACGCACCAAGGTATGGGTTGCGCTGGAATATAAGCTTTAGGTTTGTTCGGACGCGCACTTGGCGTAGCTGTCGCCCGGCGAGGGGCTAATTAAGCCGCCATTGCGGCGGCGGCCAAGGTGGCGTAGCCACCGCCCGGCGAGGGACTAAACTAAGCCGCTGTCTCACTAAAGCCCTGATCATAGATCTGACGGATCAGGGCGCGGTGGGACGGCAGGTCTTTGGTGGCGCGCTCTCCGAATGAGATGATACGCGCAAACACGCGCTCGGCTTCGGCCGCATTGGGGAAGTTGGATCGCCCCCCCGACAGGTCGGTCTTAAAGCCCATGCCGTAGAGAATGTACTGGTAGTTAAAGAACGCGAACGATTCCAGATCGAGCAGGAAATCAAACCGGTTCGGCGGGCGGTAGCGCCATTGCTCAAGCAATTCACTTAAGCGTTCCGGCACAGACGCAGGCTCGGTATTATCACGCCAGAACGGTTCCTCGCGCTGGCTTAAGGCATAGTGCAGCTTCAGGAAGTTGATGATGTTGTCATAGCGTTTGACCATCAGTTCATTAAAACGGGCGGCGGGCGCATCGATCGGGCCGTTGTGTGGGAACAACTCCGCAATCATGCTGATGGCCACTTCGATCATCACCACGCCAGTCGATTCCAGCGGCTCCATAAACCCGCCCGACAGACCGACCGCCACGCAGTTCTTAACCCACTGAGTGGTGCGATAACCCGGCTCAAACGGGATGACGCGGGTTTGTAATTCATAGGATTTAGGGCCGATATAGCGGCGTAAGGTGGCTTCGGCGTGAGCATCCGTAGTGTGGTCGCTGGAATAGACATAGCCAATCCCGCGCATCCCATCGAGACCGATATCCCACGTCCAGCCCGCTTCGTGGGCGGTCGAAACCGTGTAGCTCTCGATCGGTGAATCAGGCCGGTCGTAGGGTATTTTGCAGGTAATGGCGCGGTTGGTGAAGAGGTATTGGCGCACAGAATGAAACGGCGCGGCCAGCGCCTTGCCGATAAGTTCAGCGCGAAAGCCGGTGCAGTCGATGTAGAGATCGGCGGTGAGCGCGCCGTGCTCATGGGTTAAAATCCGGTCAATCGCACCGGTCTTATCCAGCTCAACGCCCTTGAGGGTGCCGCTTAGGTGACGCACGCCCAAAGCCTTGGCGCGTTCAGCCAGCACATGGGCCAGTTTCACCGAATCGAAATGGTAGGCGTAATTGAGCGGCCCGGTGAAGTCGCCTTCGTGGGGGCGTTTGGGGGCACGTTGCGCTTCGGCCACACGCTTCTGAAAGGTCACCGCCTGCGCAAACGGCAGACGGGTCGCCTCATCCTGCAGCAGCCAGTAGGGCAGGAGGCCCGCCCCTTCGGTATAGAACGGCGCCTCGAACGGATGGAAATAATGTTCATGCTGGCCGTTTTGGGGCGTCTTCACCCAATCGGCAAAGCGGATGCCTTGTTTAAACGTCGCTGAGGTCTGGCGCATGAACTTAGCTTCGTCGATGCCCAGGAATTTCAGGGTATTGCGAATGGTCGGGAACGTGCCTTCGCCCACGCCGATAATACCGATGTCAGCCGATTCCAGCAGGGTGATATTGAGTTGCTGCTGCTCGCCAATATCAAAAAATTTGGCGAGGTAAGCTGCCGCCAGCCATCCGGCGGTGCCGCCGCCAACAATCAGAATGTTCCGCTTAGAGTTCATCCGCGAAACATAGCTTGGTTTTCAAGCGGGAGAAAGTCGGTTTAATTTACACCCACGGCCTGAGTTGACGCCGGATCAGAAATCGAACCTTTGTGGTTGTCCTGATATACGGCATCGGCGGCATTGTTGGTCGTGCTGGATGGGTTAATCGCTGTAAAGGCAATGAGCAGGCCGACAACCAAAGCCACCGCGGTGATAATCACCCACGGAAAGCCCCTGACCGGCGGTTTACCAGGCTCGTCGGTATCGATGTGGTTTGGATCATGAGGGGGCATTTCGTCTCTCCTTATGGGTTTTGGATAATTATGCGCTCCCTTCCATAAGGTGTCAGTGCGATGTCATTAGTCACAAATAAGCGGACGATATGGCCCGAAAAAGGGTGACCTGATGGGGATTCTCCTTATGATGGAGACTCAATGTTGAGACTACAAAAGGCCCGCCATGATCCGCAAAACCTTCTCCATGACCGCGTCATTTCTCAAAAGCGAAGCCGCGGGCGGCTTGATCCTGATGGCAGCGGCGGTGGCGGCGATGGTGGTGGCCAATTCGCCGTTGTCTGAGGATTATTTCCACCTGCTGCATGTCTATGTGGCGGGTTTGAGCCTTCAGCACTGGATCAATGACGCCCTGATGGCGGTCTTTTTCCTGATGGTCGGGCTTGAGATCAAGCGTGAGGTGCTGACGGGGCAGTTATCGACCTGGTCACGGCGGGCACTGCCCGGCATCGCAGCCTTGGGCGGGGTGGTGGCACCGGCGCTGATCTATATCGGGATTAATGCCGGATCGCCGGAAAGTTTACGCGGCTGGGCCATTCCCACCGCGACCGATATTGCTTTTGCGCTGGGGGTTCTGGCGCTTTTGGGGGCGCGCGTGCCGGTGGCGCTTAAAGTCTTTCTGACCGCGCTGGCGATCATCGATGATCTGGCCGCCGTTATCATTATCGCTATTTTCTATACGGCTGATCTGAACCTTCAGATGCTGGGGGCGGCGGGCGCGATGCTGGTACTGCTGTTCCTAATGAACCGCTTTAAGGTCAAGCCGCTGTGGCTTTATCTAGCCGTGGGCGCGGTGCTGTGGTGGTTTGTCTATAAGTCCGGCGTCCATGCGACTCTGGCCGGTGTGGCGACGGCGCTGTTTATCCCGCTCCATACCCACAAGGGCGCGCACGATGATCACCATTCGCCGCTGGTGCGCCTTGAGCACGCCCTGCACAAACCGGTGGCGTTCCTGATCGTGCCGATCTTTGGCTTTGCCAATGCCGGGGTGTCGCTGCAAGGGTTCAGTTTCGACTCCCTGTTGCTGCCCATTCCGCTGGGTGTGGCCGCCGGTTTGTTTTTGGGCAAGCAGGTCGGGGTGTTTGCGGCCGCATTTTTAGCGATCAAAAGCGGTCTGGCGCCCATGCCCAAGGACACAAGCTGGCCGCAAATCTACGGGCTATCGCTACTGTGCGGGATCGGCTTTACGATGAGCCTGTTTATCGGTCTGCTGGCCTTTCCGACCCATCCTGAAGCCCAGGATGCGGTGAAAATTGGCGTGTTGATGGGCTCGATCCTGTCGGGCGTGATCGGTTATATCGTGCTCAGTTTCTGCGGTAAGAAAGCCAGATGATCATTTGCCCTGCCATAAGGTGGGGCGGGCGTCGATATAGTCCATCAGCAAGCCTTTGAGTTTCAAATCATCGGCCACGGACGGATGCGCGTGACAGCCTGCGTAATCAAGCCCGGTGAAAATGATCGTATCGACCTTCGTTTCACCTTGTGATTCCAGGGTTGTTTCGACCTGTAAGACCTGATCGCGGATTTCACCGTCGGATTGGTCTGAGGCCATCAGGATAAACTGCGCCTTGGGGTTTTTATCGCGTAAGGTTTTGACGAATGTCACATAGGTGTTGCGGTATTCGGCGCGCAGGTCTTCGCGGGTTTTCCATTTCTCATCGGGCTTGAGCGCGGTTGAAAAGTCATTGGTGCCCAGGCCGATGACGATGATCTGTGGTTGCCAGTTTGTGGCCTTGTATTCCGTCTTGCCATCAAACAGGGTGTAGTTGTGCAGAACGGGCAAGGTGTCGCCCGCAAAGCCATCATAGTTGCGCACCACCCCGCGACCGGAAAAAGCGTTGATCTGGTAATCGGCATTATAGGCTTTGGCCGTCAGCGGGCCGAACGCCTGAGACGTGTCAGTCGTCGCCCACACTTCATCCGTGGTGCATTCGCGTTTGGGTGAGGTATTGCCATAACCGACGGTGAAGCTGTCACCGATAAACTCGATTTGGCGGAGACGGGGTGGGGGCGCGGGCAGTTCATGACCGTGCCCAACAATATAGAAACCCTCGAACTTTGCGGTATCGCTTTGGGATTCGGTGATCTTCTCAAACCTTATCCTATGAGCGCCGGGTTGCAGCCCTTTGACCTCATAATCAATCTGGCCGGGTTTGGTCAGCGTTACAGGCGGTTGATCATCTATGTATAGGCGCAGGATGTTTACGGGATCGTTCAGCCTGACAATCAGGTCTGTGCCCTCGAATGCGACCTCAGTGTAGATACCTGGCCACTGATGGGTATGACTGACCACCATCTGGGTGGGTGTGATCGAACGCCCCGGATATAGCCGCATCGGTTGAGGTTTCGCACCGGGGATCGGGCGCATAGTAATGCCGGTAATCGTGCGGCCTCCAACATGTTCACTCAGTGGGGTTGGTGAAACCTGCGCCTGAGCAGAAGCGGCTATAGTCAGAGATGCCAGAAATGCAGTTGTAATCGGTTTCATCATTTTCCCTGCCAGATGTCGGGCTGTTGATCGATAAAGGCCTCGACGATATTTTTCATGGTTTTGTGGTCGTTCAACGACGGGTGCCAGTCGCAGGCGGTAAGTTCCAGTTGCGGATAGGTCACCAGATCAATGCGGGCATCACCTGCGACTTTACGGGCAGCAAGGACGGATTTTGTAGCGGCCAGATAGTCGGCATTAAAGGTTTCCAGCGCGCCCATTATCAGAAAGGCGTCAGGATTTTGGGCGCGGATATCACTTAGGAATTTCACAAAGGTCGTTTCCCAATCGGTGCGTAACGCGGCCACGTCTTTCCATTTTTCACCGGGCTTGAGCGGCGTTGAAAAATCATTACCGCCCAGCGCAACCACAATCACCTGCGGTGTCCAGCCTTTGCGGTCATAGGGCGTCGGATCGTTAAACAGCACGCGTGGATACAGCACCGGCATGGGCCGGTCAGGCTCCATGCCGTCATAATTGCGCACAATGCCAATGCCGGAATAGGCGTTCAGTTGGAAGTCGGCATTATATGTGCGCGCCACCTGTGCCGGATAGGCTTGCTGACTGTCGGTGGTCTCAAAGACTTCGGACTTGGTGCAGTCGCGTTTGGTCGAGGTGTTGCCATATCCGACCATATCGGAATCGCCGATAAATTCGATCTGCCGCGCGCGCGGTAGAGGGGCGGGGAGAGGTTTTCCACCATCAGGCAATGAAAATCCCCAAAATGTGCCGGTGGTGCCTTGTGTTTCCGTGCGTTTTTCAAGCCGGATGGTGTGCTCGCCTTGACCTAACCCGTCGATGCGGTGACTAATCAGACCGGGACGGTTAAGAATGATGGGCGCGCGGTCATCAACAATAATATTCAGAATATTGGCACTGTCGTTAAGCTTGACCGTCACCGACTCCCCTTTAAATCGTCCTTCGATATAAACGCCGGGCCACTGGTAGGTGTGCATTTCCACACCATACATTTTCGTACCCAAGCTCTGTTGTTTAACGATAAGTTCTTCACCGATTTGGGTGCGTCCAGAGACATTAAGGGCATCGAGATTTATAGCGTCAGGAGGCGTTGAGCACCCTGAGACGGCAAGTGCCGATAGCAATGCGATTGCGATCCGTTTCATCCCTGCCCCCGTCTTATAATTATGCCCCACTCAATCCGGCCATGACAGCCTTGTCAAGCGCGGCCAACTAAAAAGGCCGCCCGCAGAACGGACGGCCTTCATTACATTTTATACCCCCCGACTTGTCGGGGAGGGGGCCGCACGAAGCCGTTTGCGGCTGAGATGTGGTGGTGGGGGCTAAGTCAGAACCCCCACCACCATCCTTCGCTTTGCTCGGACGGTCCCCCTCCCCAGCAAGCTGGGGAGGTATGATATTGGCTAGACAGTAAGGGCCTTGCTGAGGTTCTCGGAGATCTTGTCGAGGAAGCCCTCAGTCGTCAGCCAGCCTTGCTTATCTCCGACCAGCAGGGCCAGATCCTTGGTCATGAAGCCGGCTTCAACCGTATCGACGCAGACCTTTTCAAGGGTCGCCGCAAAGCGCTCCAGTTCTTCGTTACCATCCAGCTTGGCGCGATGCGACAGGCCCTGGGTCCAGGCAAAGATCGAGGCCATCGAGTTGGTCGAGGTGGCTTCGCCCTTCTGGTGCTGGCGGAAGTGACGGGTGACCGTGCCGTGGGCAGCTTCGGCTTCCATGATCTTGCCGTCCGGAGTGACCAGAGCCGAGGTCATCAGGCCGAGCGAGCCATACCCTTGCGCGACCGTATCGGATTGCACGTCGCCGTCATAGTTCTTACAGGCCCAGACGAACCCGCCCGACCACTTCAGCGCCGAGGCGACCATGTCGTCGATCAGGCGGTGCTCATAGGTCAGGCCCAGTTCCTTGAACTTTGCCGCATATTCGGCCTCAAAGATTTCGGCAAAGATGTCCTTGAACCGGCCGTCATAGGCCTTAAGGATCGTGTTCTTGGTCGACAGGTAAACCGGATAGTTGCGCGAAATGCCGTATTCAAATGAGGCGCGGGCAAAGTCGCGGATCGACTCGTCAAGGTTGTACATGCCCATAGCGACACCGGCGCCGGGGAACTTGAACACTTCGTATTCCTGCACCTTGCCGTCGTCACCTTCAAACTTCATGGTAAGCTTGCCGGGGCCGGGGACGAGGAAATCCGTCGCCTTATATTGGTCACCAAAGGCGTGACGGCCCACCACGATCGGCTGGGTCCAGCCGGGGACGAGGCGCGGCACGTTCTTGCAGATGATCGGCTCACGGAACACAACGCCGCCCAGGATGTTGCGGATGGTGCCGTTGGGCGACTTCCACATTTTCTTGAGGTTAAACTCTTTTACGCGCGCTTCGTCAGGGGTGATGGTGGCGCATTTGACGCCGACGCCGCAGGCGGCAATGGCGTTGGCCGCGTCGATGGTGACCTGATCGTCGGTGGCATCACGGTTTTCCATGCCCAGATCATAATATTGCAGGTCGATGTCGAGATAGGGGTGGATCAGCTTGTCCTTAATCCACTGCCAGATGATGCGGGTCATTTCATCGCCGTCAATATCGACGACCGGATTTGCAACTTTGATCTTAGCCATGAGGTTTCCTTAAAATAGACCGGCGCTTCGCAGGAGGGCGCACAGGGCCATTCCCGCAGCGAGGGAGGTTTCCCTATAGACGAAAAGAGGGTGGGGATGAAAGGGGGATTCGACACCGTATATCAGGCGTCGTCCTCATCCAGCATATCCCCTAACCTATCCAGCCGCCTTTGCCATAGGGGGCGGCGGGCGCGGGCCCATTGCTCCAGCACCTCAAGACCTGCCGGATTTATGGCGCACGACCGGACGCGGCCGATCTTTTCGGTCTTAATAAGACCAGCGGCCTCCAGTATGGCCAGATGCTGGCCGACTGCCGTCAGGGTCATGTCATAGGGGGCGGCCAACGCCGATACGCTTAGCGCTGTATCCGTCAGGCGCTCCATCATGTCGCGGCGGGTGGCATCCCCCAGCGCCTGAAATACCTGTGCGGCGGTGGTCAAGCTTCGGTATCCAGAAACGCAGACAGGCTCTCAAACAGCTTTTCCCAGCCATCTTTGCGCATCTCAGGCCCGTCCGAATTTTCAAAGAAGGCCCCCTGATGTGTGCAGGTCAGGCGCGTTCCCGCACCCTCTTCGGCAAATTCAAAACTGAGCAAAGAGCCTGAGAACGGTGTGCCATTCATCATCATGTTTGAGGCACTGACGATACGCTTCTGATCCACTATATCCAGAAAGATGCCTTCTGAGGATATGACCGCGCCCGGAAACGGCGTATCGTCGCCCATCACCCAGCGCGCACTTTCATGGCACCCGATCTTAAACTCAAACGCGATATGGTCGCCAGGGCGTGCCCCGCCGTCCGGGCTTTGCCACTTCGCCCGCAAGGACGGTTCGGCAAAGGCCGCAAAAACTTTCGCCAGAGGGTGAGGGTAGGTCTTGTCGATAACGAAAGATGCGTGAGTTACGGGCATGGTGTATCTCTCTTTCTGAAAGTAAAGTCAAAACTTGAGTATCATGCGGTGAGTCAATGGTCAAGTTTTAGCTTCACTATTTAAAAAGCCGGTTTGCGAGTGTTGCCAGTTCCCTTATAAGCCGCCTCATGAAAGATAAACGCCCTGCGCCTGAGCGCGATCTTAACCTGACCCCGCCGTGTGTGATCCTCGATCGGCCGCAACTGGCCGACAATATCGGGGCGGTCGCGCGCGTCATGGCCAATTTCGGTTTGCATGAACTGCGTCTGGTGGCGCCGCGCGATGGCTGGCCGCAGGAGCGGGCCTGGTCGATGTCGTCAGGGGCGAACTGGCCACTGGATGAGGCCAAGGTGTTTGCGACGGTGGCTGACGCGATTGCCGATCTGAAGCATGTCTATGCGACGACCGCCCGCCCGCGTGAAACTCAGCTTCCCATTGTGACGCCGCGGGGGTGCGCCGATACTCTATATAGGGATGCGCACAACCACACCAAAACCGGCCTGTTGTTCGGGGCGGAGCGGGCGGGGCTTGAGACTTCGGATATCGCCCTGTGTCAGGGCATTATAACCATTCCGGTCGATCCCCATTTTCAGTCGCTCAATCTGGCCCAGGCGGTCAACATCGTCCTTTATGAGTGGCGCTTGCAGGTGCTGGATGCGCCCAAGCCGGAGTTTACCCAAAATATGCACGCGCCGGCCGACCTGAATATTGTGCATGGCCTTTATGGTCAGCTTGAGGATGAACTGGAAAAGGCAGGCTTTTTCTTTCCGCCGGAAAAGAAAGACTCGATGGTGCGTAACCTGCGCGTTGCGCTGGGGCGGGCGCGATTTACTGAACAGGAAGTGCGCACATTCCGGGGTGTAGTAACGGCTTTGACTAAGGGTAGGGGCAAAGTATTGGCTAGGCGGGCTGAAACTCAGGAAAAAGACGGCGATTAGCCCCTGTCTGTGGGTAAAACATAAAAACGTCATAACCGGCGTTGACTCACCCGGATGGGGCCTATAGAAGCCGACCTCCCGACGACGGAAACACACACAAACGCTTTTGCGACGACGTTCTTCGGTGAGGTAACTCACTGATAACTAAGGCCTAAAGTGGTGTTAAAGTCTGAGGGTGTCGGTCAAAATTCTGAAGAACTTCGGTTTCTGAAATTCTTTCAAAAAGTTGATTGACAAGGCGTTTGGTAGTCACTACTTACGCCGCTCCGCTGATGGGATTTGGTTCTGGTTGGTGGTGTTGATGGGTTAGATTTT
>NZ_BMZB01000011.1:2500-5565 GCF_014652575.1 Asticcacaulis endophyticus
TGAAAGGTATAATAAACTGAATACATAGGTTTATTAGGCAAACCCGGTGAACTGAAACATCTCAGTAACCGGAGGAAAGGACATCAACCGAGACTTCCCTAGTAGTGGCGAGCGAACGGGAACCAGGCCAGTGCTCTTGTGATATAAAGTCGAACGACATGGAAAGGTCGACCATAGCGGGTGATAGTCCCGTAGACGTCAAATAGCAAGAGACTCGAGTAGGGCGGGACACGTGAAATCCTGTCTGAACATGGGGGGACCACCCTCCAAGCCTAAGTACTCCTCTACGACCGATAGTGAACAAGTACCGTGAGGGAAAGGTGAAAAGCACCCCGACAAGGGGAGTGAAACAGATCCTGAAATCGGAAGCCTACAAGCAGTTGGAGCACCCAAGCGGTGTGACAGCGTACCTTTTGTATAATGGGTCAGCGACTTCATGTGCCGAGCAAGCTTAAGCCGTTAGGTGTAGGCGTAGCGAAAGCGAGTTTGAATAGAGCGTTAAGTTCGTTGCATGACGACCCGAAACTAGGTGATCTATCCATGAGCAGGATGAAGGTTGGGTAACACCAACTGGAGGTCCGAACCCGTGAATGTTGAAAAATTCTGGGATGACTTGTGGATAGGGGTGAAAGGCCAATCAAACCTAGACATAGCTGGTTCTCCGCGAAATCTATTTAGGTAGAGCGTCGGATTTATTCCTTGGGGGGTAGAGCACTGAATGGATGCGGGCGGCGCGAGCTGTACCAATTCTAATCAAACTCCGAATACCCAAGAGAACTGTCCGGCAGACACACTGTGGGTGCTAACGTCCATGGTGAAAAGGGAAACAACCCTAACCTACATCTAAGGCCCCCAAATTATGGCTAAGTGGGAAACGATGTGGGATTGCATTGACAACCAGGAGGTTGGCTTAGAAGCAGCCATCCTTTAAAGAAAGCGTAACAGCTCACTGGTCAAGCGATCCTGCGCGGAAAATGTAACGGGGCTAAAGCCATATGCCGAAGATTAGGGCTTGCACTTAGTGCAAGCGGTAGCGGAGCGTTCTGTAAGCCTGTGAAGGTCACTCGTGAGGGTGGCTGGAGGTATCAGAAGTGAGAATGCTGACATGAGTAGCGATAAAGAGTGTGAGAGACACTCTCGCCGAAAGACCAAGGGTTCCTACGTAAAGCTAATCTGCGTAGGGTTAGCCAGCCCCTAAGGCGAGGCCGAAAGGCGTAGTCGATGGGAACCAGGTAAATATTCCTGGGCCAGTATGAAGTGACGGATGGCATAACTTGTAAGGGCTTATTGGATTGTCCTTGCAGGGGCGTTGTCCCTGGAAATAACTCATACAGAGACTGTACCCGAAACCGACACAGGTGGTCAGGTAGAGTATACCAAGGCGCTTGAGAGAACTATGCTGAAGGAACTCGGCAAATTACACGCGTAACTTCGGGATAAGCGTGACTTACTCTGGGCAACCAGAACTAAGTGGCACAGGCTAGGGGGTAGCGACTGTTTATCAAAAACACAGGGCTCTGCGAAGCTGTAAAGCGACGTATAGGGTCTGACGCCTGCCCGGTGCCGGAAGGTTAAAAGGAGTGGTGAGAGCTGCGAATTGAAGCCCCGGTAAACGGCGGCCGTAACTATAACGGTCCTAAGGTAGCGAAATTCCTTGTCGGGTAAGTTCCGACCTGCACGAATGGCGTAACGACTTCCCCACTGTCTCCAGCATAGGCTCAGCGAAATTGAATTCCCCGTGAAGATGCGGGGTTCCCGCGGTCAGACGGAAAGACCCTATGAACCTTTACTATAGCTTCGCCTTGGCGTTAGCATCAACATGTGTAGGATAGGTGGGAGGCTATGAAACCGGGGCGCCAGTCTCGGTGGAGCCATCCTTGAAATACCACCCTTATTGTTGCTGACGTCTAACCGCGGCCCGTATATCCGGGTCCGGAACATGGCGTGGTGGGTAGTTTGACTGGGGCGGTCGCCTCCTAAAGTGTAACGGAGGCGCGCGATGGTGGGCTCAGAACGGTCGGAAATCGTTCGACGAGTGCAATGGCATAAGCCCGCCTGACTGCGAGACTGACAAGTCGAGCAGAGACGAAAGTCGGCCATAGTGATCCGGTGGTCCTGCGTGGAAGGGCCATCGCTCAACGGATAAAAGGTACTCTAGGGATAACAGGCTGATTTTGCCCAAGAGTCCATATCGACGGCAAAGTTTGGCACCTCGATGTCGGCTCATCACATCCTGGGGCTGGAGCAGGTCCCAAGGGTATGGCTGTTCGCCATTTAAAGTGGTACGTGAGCTGGGTTCAGAACGTCGTGAGACAGTTTGGTCCCTATCTGCCGTGGGTGTTCGAGACTTGAGAGGATCTGTCCCTAGTACGAGAGGACCGGGATGGACATACCTCTGGTGGACCTGTCGTGGCGCCAGCCGCGCAGCAGGGTAGCTAAGTATGGAATAGATAACCGCTGAAAGCATCTAAGCGGGAAACTAACCTCAAAACAAGGTCTCGCTGAGGATCGTGGAAGACTACCACGTTGATAGGCTGGGTGTGGAAGCTCCGTGAGGAGTGAAGCTAACCAGTACTAATAATCCGATCGGCTTGATCGTTCCTCTACAAAATTTATGGAATAACACACCATACGTCGTTAGCGCTAAGCGCTTCATGCAATGTCTTCGCTCTGTAATTGATTGACCTGGTGGCTATGCCGGAAGGTCCCCACCCGATCCCATTCCGAACTCGGTCGTTAAGCCCTCCAGGGCCGATGGTACTTCGTCTTAAGGCGCGGGAGAGTAGGTCGTCGCCAGGTCTATCAATTACAGAGTTGGATCACTCACCAGAGTGAATACCCTTCATTACAAACCTAAAAAGACCGGTCGGCACACAAAGCTTGCCGGTCTTTTTTAATATCTGTGCCTCGCCTCAAGCGATCTTCAGATAAAATGCGAAGCTAAATCGAAGAACCGCTTCGAGATTTAGCTTCACCGTCCAGACCCGGACAAAATGTACACTGAGGGCGAATGCCCGAAGGACTTTTGTCCGATATCCCTGTCGCGGGGTGGAGCAGCCCGGTAG
>NZ_BMZB01000012.1 GCF_014652575.1 Asticcacaulis endophyticus
AAACGCGGGATAGAGAATACCCGCGGCGACCGGCACACCAATCAGATTGTAGGCGAAGGCAAAGATCAGGTTCTGTTTGATATTGCGCATAACTGCCCGGCTTAAAGCACGGGCCCGGACGATGCCGTCAAGGTCGCCCTTGATCAATGTGATACCGGCACTTTCCATGGCGATATCGGTGCCGTTGCCCATGGCGATGCCCACCGTTGCAGCAGCCAGTGCTGGCGCATCATTGACGCCGTCACCCGCCATGGCCACCTTGCGTCCCTCTTTGATCAGACGCTCAATGATATCGGCCTTCCCATCCGGCAGGACATCGGCCTCCACCTCTTCAATTCCAAGATCTTTGGCGACCGCCTTGGCCGTGATCTTATTATCGCCGGTCAGCATGATCAGGCGTAAGTTCTCACTCTTAAGTGCTTTCAGCGCCGCAACGGTTGACGATTTAACCGGGTCGGCAACCACAATAATACCGATAGGCTTGCCATCAACGGAAGCGTAGATAGCCGTCTGGCCCTTATCGCGGTAGGGGGCGGCAAGAGAGGAGAGGCCATCATATTCGGCTATCAGGGAGGCATTGCCAAGTGCCACGCTTGAGCCGTCGATCTGGCCCGTAACCCCTTTACCGGAGGGGGCTTCAAAATCTGTTACTTTAAAGGTGGGTATGTCCTTTGCTTTTGCGGCCTCAACGATGGCATGGGCGATGGGATGCTCACTCATCCCTTCCAGCGAGGCCGCAAGAGACAATAGCCGATCGGCATCGAAGCCACCTATGGTTCTCACGTCGATCAGCTTGGGGCGGCCTTCGGTCAGCGTGCCGGTCTTATCGAACACCAGCGTATCGACACCTTCAAAGGCTTCCAGAACGGCAGCGTCCCGTATCAGAATGCCTTCCTTCGCGGCCCGGCCCGTGCCTGCCATGATGGACATGGGCGTGGCGAGACCAAGCGCACATGGGCAGGCGATGATCAGGACGGCAATGGCGTTCAGGATAGCGTAGCCTAGCCTGGGTTCAGGCCCCCAGACGATCCACGCGATGAAAGTTAAAGCCGCCACCACGATGACGGCGGGAACGAAATAGCCCGACACCGTATCCGCAACGCGCTGGATGGGCGCGCGTGAACGCTGAGCCTGACCGACACGGGTGATGATCTGAGCGAGAAGTGTGTCATTGCCGATACGGGTGGCTGTCATGACAAAGCTGCCCGATTGGTTGACCGTGGCGCCCGTGACCTTATCGCCAGTCCCTTTGGAGACCGGCATGGGTTCGCCGGTTAACATGGACTCATCGACGTGGCTGCTGCCTTCCGTCACGTCACCATCCGTTGGGATCTTTTCTCCGGGGCGGACGCGCAAAAGGTCGCCGACCTTCACCTGTTCGAGGGGAATGGTCTCTTCATCTGATCCATTTAGCCGATGGGCGGTGGCCGGCGCCAGTTTCAGCAAGGCGCGTATGGCATTGCCGGTCTGGGCGCGCGCCTTAAGTTCAAGGACCTGACCCACAAGGACAAGGGTGGTGATGACGGCGGCGGCTTCGAAATAAACGTCTGGCCGCATGACCATTGATCCACTCATGGCATGCGGGAATATGCCCGGCGCAAATACGGCCACGACCGAGTAGGCCCAGGCCACGAGCACCCCCAGGGCGATCAGGGTAAACATGTTGAAATGGCGCGTCTTAACCGAGTCCCAGCCGCGCACCAGAAACGGCCAGCCGCAGCCGAGCGCTACAGGTGTGGCCAGGATCATCTGAATCCACAGGGATGTCGTTTCAGGAACATACTTTGAAATGCCAACATGAGCGCCCATGGCAAGGACCGCGACGGGAATGCTCAGCGCCGTTGCAATCCACAGGCGTCGGGTCATGTCCTTCAATTCGTGATTATCCGGCTCATTAAGAGTGATGACTTCCGGTTCCAGCGCCATGCCGCAGATAGGGCAGGCGCCTGGTCCTTCCTGACGGATTTGCGGGTGCATCGGGCAAGTGTAGAGTTTACGCGCCGCAGTCGGATCAATGTTCTGTGGCTCAGGCGTTGTTTCCGACTTGCTGTGCTGGCAGCAGTGTGCGCTACCGGCTTCAGATGTGGAGCCAGCCTTATGTTCGTGCGACATTGCCGCCTCCTATTCGTACTTCTTGAGAAGAATCATGATCTCGGCAAGTTGCTGATCGCGTGTCACATCGTCGCTGCACGCACAGGATTTGGCGAGGCATGACTTCATATGCGTTTCGAGCACGCTAAGTTCGATCGTCTTGATGGCGCTGCGAACGGCCCGAAGCTGCGTTAAGATGTCAACGCAATACTGGCCCTCGCCAACCATGCGCTTAATGCCTTC
>NZ_BMZB01000013.1 GCF_014652575.1 Asticcacaulis endophyticus
GCTACAGATGAAGATGGGAAACAGGTTTTCGGACGCGTTTAAAAAGGACGCGGTGATGCAGGTTGTTGATCGCGGCTATGCGGTCAAAGAGGTTGCTGCGCGGCTGGGGATCAGCACGAAGTCGCTTTACACGTGGAAGGCTGAGTTTTCGAAGCCTGCCAAGGTCAGGCGTGAAGATGACTCCGTTGCCGCTGAGCTTCGGCGGGTCAAAGCCGAACTGGCCCGTGTGACGGAGGAGCGCAACATCCTAAAAAAGGCCGCAGCGTACTTCGCGCGAGACTCTCGGTGAGGTACGCATTTATCGAAGCTCACAGGCCTGAGTTTTCGATCCGGGCTATGTGCCGCACGCTGAGTGTACATTTCAGCGGCTTTTATGCCTGGCTGAAGGCCCCTTTGAGCCAGCGGGCCATCGATGATGTTCGTCAGACGGCGCTGATCAGGCAGGCTTGGGAAGATAGCGGCAAGGTCTACGGTTATCGCAAGCTGCATGATGATCTACGCGACCAAGGCGAAGACTGTTCACCGAACCGCGTCTCACGCTTAGCGAGCCTTGCCGGCATTGCAGCCCAGATCGGCTACAGGCGCCGTCCTGGCCGTTACGGTGGCAGTCCTGCCATCGTTGCCGAGAACACGTTGGCGCGGAAGTTTGACGTCCAGATCCTCGATCAGATCTGGGTGACCGACATCACCTACATTAAAACCTATGAAGGCTGGGCATATCTTGCGGTCGTCATTGACCTGTTTTCACGTCGCGTGGTCGGCTGGTCGATGCAGTCACGCATGACAACAGATCTGGCGTTGCAGGCTCTTCTGATGGCGGTCTGGCGGAGAAAACCCAAAAGCACCGTCACGATCCATTCCGATCAAGGCTCGCAATACACCAGTCGCGAGTGGCAAACCTTTCTACGTCAGCACAATCTGGAAGCCAGCATGAGCCGCCGTGGGAACTGCCATGACAATGCCGTTGCCGAAAGCTTCTTCCAATTGCTGAAACGCGAATGGATCAGGCGGAAAACCTACGCTACCCGAGAGGCCGCAAGGCAGGACGTGTTCGAATATATCGAGATGTTCTATAACCCAAAGCGCAAACACACCAACAATGGCATGTTGTCGCCCATTGACTTTG